>CADCCZ010000001.1 GCA_902800045.1 uncultured Bacteroidia bacterium
CCCGATCCCATTCCGAACTCGGAAGCTAAGCTCACCAGCGCCGATGGTACTGCGTATTGTGGGAGAGTAGGTCGCCGCCGTCCTTCAAGGTCCCGACTAACAAGTCGGGATCTTTTTTTGTTTATACACAAATAATTATTTTGTTAATGTTAGAAAATTAGTTAATTTTGCAATATAATTTTTTTATATCTATTATTTATTTAAGTTATGAAATAGAATATTGTATTATTAACTTTAGTGAAAATTATGAATAATATTATGAGGAGAATTTTGGCGTATTTATTTTTGACAATTGCTTTGCTGACAAATTGCCTTGCTCAGAATATAAGAATTTCTGATGAAGGAGATGTCGATAACACATTTATAATTAATTGTGACAATGCAAATTCTGAATATTCTACAAGTGTCTATTTTTTTGATAGTGGTGGTAGCGGAACATATAGACCAAACGAGAGTTATAGAAGGAACATTTCTTCCACAAATGGAGGTTCAATAAGCATTAAGTTTACCCAGTTCAATCTTGCCTTAGGTACTTTCTTAACTATCAAGGATGCTATTTCACAGCAAATTCTTGTTTCAAATGCTACAGGGACATCGCTAAACGGGCAGACAATTACCTCAAATCGAGGAGCCTTGCAGTTCATTTGGTCATCTGGTGCTACGGGTGGTCCTGGCTTCAAGGCAAAAGTATGGTGTGGTTCAATGTGTCAAGTATTTTCAACAACAATCGTATCTAGTGTTGCCCAGACATATGAGGGTGATCCACAGACTGGTATATCAGAAATTTACTACGGTGTTTGCCATGATGAGGAGGTGTCGTTTACCGCAAATTCAGATTTCCCCAATAACAACAATCTGTATGCACAAAGCGATAGTACTCTCGATTATACTTGGGGAGTTGTTTATATGGGCGATACCATATTGACTCATACTGGTGTTGGTGGAAATACTTTTAGCTATGCATTCCATCAAGGAGGCGGCTACTATATATTCTGCAATGCTGTTGATTCTAATGGTTGTATCAACAGAAATATAAACACGAAAAAAGTTCGTGTTTCCTTGCACCCTGTTCCGGAATCGGTGAGTTTCTTCCCAGATTCCGTATGCACAGGAACGCAGATTACAATGGTCGGAGATCCGTATGTGGAACCATGGATAAATTTTAATCCTGACATTTTTAATGTTATATCAATCTGTTACGATGACTACGCTTGTTATCCTTTTCATTTGTATTCTCAGATATACCCTGATACTGCAATTATTAATTCTATAGATGATATAGAACGTATATATATCAACATGGAACACTCCTACCTTGGCGATTTAAGTATTTTAGTAAAATGTCCTAATGGTCAAAGTTGCTTGCTAAAAGCATATAATTCGGGCACTCCTACAATAGCTCCTGGTTGGTCAATTACTACGGTAAATAATCCTGATTCATATGGTGGTAATATCATTCATCTTGGTCTTGCCCCAGACCCAAGCTCTGGCACCGCTTGCTACTATACAGCAGGTGAAGGCTATTCATACAATTTTACCCCTAGCGCTACTCAACCTATGGGTGGAAGTACTTCTTCTGCCAGCAATCCAAATATTACCAGCATATCATATACCGACCCTTGCGGTAACACAGAAACAAGCTATGTCCTAAACCCAGGCGATTATGCTTCATACGAGAGTATGTCTTCATTGGTAGGCTGTCCTCTCAATGGATTGTGGACTTTATATGTATGCGACCATCTTAATTATGATAACGGATTTGTTTTTGAATGGGGCATTTTTTTCAACGAAGAGATTAATTATGATTATTTGTGGTCATACAGCAACACTTATCTAGAAAGCAGTTTTTCGTGGAGTGGCGAGGGGTTGCAAACAGGAATGAACGGAGATAGCTATGCAACAGCCATAGTCCATAATAGCGATACAAGCAATTGGAGAGAAATTCCATACACATTCACAGCAACTGACAACTTTGGGTGTACATACGACACCACTATTATAGTACACGTTAAGCCTGCAATGTACGAAGATTGCGATTCAACGATAACTATGAATGAGACAGAACTTACAGAAGAAATCTCCATTATTCCCAATCCAGTTCATGACATTATAAATATTTACTCACCCGAAACAATTTCGGAAATAGAAATAGTAAATACTTTGGGAAAGGTTGTAAAGCGCGTGGACGTGAATGCATACAATGTAGCCTGCAATGTTGAGGATTTGCCCAACGGGCTGTATGTGGTTAGAATATATGCCAATTCGCACGCTGAACATAGCCGAAGTGCTCGAGTTGTTCGAAAATTTATTAAGGAATAATACAAATGTTTAGAGTAAATCGTAGGTGCGGAAAAAACCGCACCTACGATTTTTTTTGTCTCACATCAAATAATTCCCTACTTTTGTTTTGATAAATGCAATGAATTTATAATTATGAACCTAGAAGATATCTGTAAGAAAACTATATTTGTGGCCGAGAATGCTGCCGAAATCATTCGTAGCCACATCAATAGTGCCGACTACAAAATTGATGCAAAGGGCAAGAACGATTTTGTTACCGAAATAGATAAGAAAACTGAGAAATTCATCGTTGATGAGTTGCAACGGATATTGCCTGAGGCTGGCTTTATTGCCGAGGAAAAATCATCGTTGAAGGTTGGCGAGATTTTCAACTGGATAGTAGACCCGATTGACGGTACGTCCAATTTTATTCATGGGATTTATCCTTGTTCGGTAAGCATTGCACTGAAGCAGAACGATGAGATTATTGTCGGCGTGGTGTACGAAGTGGGTTTGAAGGAATGCTTCTATGCCTACAAGAATGGTGGAGCCTGGCTTAACGGTGAGAAAATTTCCGTCTCAAAGGTAAATTCAGTTTCAAACGCCTTTGTTGCAACTGGATTTCCGTACAACAGGTTCGAAATCATAAATCCATACATCGACTTGCTGAAGTATTTCGTTACTAATGCACAGGGTGTTAGACGGTTAGGTTCGGCTGCTGTGGACATGGCATATGTTGCTGCAGGACGCTTCGATGCATTCTACGAGTACGACCTGAAACCCTACGATGTGGCGGCCGGTATAATCATTTTGCAGGAGGCAGGAGGTAAGGTCTGCGATTTCTCGTGTGGTGACAATTATCTGTTCGGCGGAGAAATGGTTGCGACAAATGCTCTGATATTTAAGGAATTTTCGTCTGTAGTTAAGAAGTTTATGAATGAGTAACGACGGCAAAATAGAATTGAAGCGGCTTTTCTCTGCATCGGTAATCCCTGCCTTCTTTATGGCGTTGGCTTGGCTGATGTTTGCCGCCGAAGGTCTGTTGGATGTCAGTTTGTCGCAATACGGACTAATGCCACGTGAAATTTCACATTGGTTTGGAGTCCTCACAATGCCCTTCCTTCATGGCGGACTTTCTCACATTTTTGCGAATACAGTCAGTTTTATAGTGCTGGGAACCATGCTGTTCTATTTCTATCCTGAAAAGGCGCTGCGAGTTTTCCTTATATCATATTTCTTTTCTGGTATACTTACCTGGCTTATTGCGTCGGGTGGTGTACACATAGGTGCGAGCGGAATGATTTATGCCTTCGCAGCTTACATTTTCACGGTTGGAGTAAGGAGCGGAAACATACGCAATATGGCGGTGTCGCTAATAATAGTTTTCCTTTACGGCAGTATGGTGTGGGGACTTTATCCGCAGAATACTGGCATAAGCTGGGAAGGACACCTCGCGGGAGCTGTTACTGGACTAGTATGCGCATTTATTTTCCCTGTAGAGGTTGAAAAAACAGAAATGTTTGATGATGAGGAAGTCGATGATGACTATGACTACGATTCTACGCTCGACGATTCGGATTATGAAATAAAGTACCATTATAAGAGCGGTAAAAATAATGACAAATGATAGCGGCATATTGCAATGGAACGACTATTCGTCGTACATACGCAGGACTTTTGGTCAGCGAGTGCAGAAGATTTCTGTGAATGCTGGTTTTACCTGTCCAAACCGCGATGGGAAGATAAGCACCGAGGGCTGCATTTATTGCACCAACAAAAGTTTCTCGCCGTTTTATTGCAATTCGGACGACTCCATTTCGGAGCAGCTTCGCAAGGGAATAGATTTTTTCAGCCCAAAGTACAATGCGCAGAAGTATCTTGCTTATTTTCAGACTTATACCAATACTTATGACGATTTAGATACGCTCAGGCAAAAATATGACGAAGCGCTGTCGGTTGATGGTGTTATTGGATTGGTAATTTCCACTCGTCCCGATTGCGTCGACGATGAAATTATGCGTCTTCTTGCCGATTTTGCAAAAGAAAAGTATGTGGAAATAGAATTTGGTCTTGAATCGACAAAAAATTCAACTCTTGAATTTATAAATCGAGGTCATACCTACGAGCAGGCTGTTGATGCTATTATGCTTGCGCATAAGTACGGGTTAATGTCGGGCGTGCATCTTATTTTGGGCTTGCCGTATGAAAACGAGGACGATTTTTACCTTCATGCCGAGAAAATTTCCCATTTGCCAATCTCAACTCTGAAACTTCATCAGATGCAGGTGCTTAGGGGGACGCGTTTGGAAAAGTTGTATGTCGAAAAACCAAGTATTTTTGCCGACTTGTCGCTGGAAAACTATGTGCGCATGGTTGCCAATTTTATGGACATCCTTAATCCCGAAATAATTGTGGAACGCCTCACTAGCGAATCGCCACGCGAGATGGTGCTGTATCCAGATTGGAACGGACGGAAAAATTTCGAGGTGTCGCATATTGCGAATGCCTATATGAAGAAAAACGGGATGTATCAGGGGCGGAATTATAAGGGTTAACAGTCTATCAGAAGACTGGCCTGTCAGTATGTAAGGCTGTCAGCCTGTTAGCCTGTCAGACAGCAAGACATTTAGCATTGTTTTGAATAGAAATAATTATTACCTTTGGCAAAAAAAATACAGATGAAAAAGATAGCTTTATTTGTTGTAATAATAATGTCGCTGGCTGCAATATCTTGCCGTGTTCGTAATTCGTGCGAAGTAAATCATTTGGGAACTATTGCTGTTATTAATAGAACTGCTTCTACTGTAGAGCTTAGAGTGAACAGCGAAAAAATTGGTGAAATTGATAATCAGAAAGTTCGCACTATCATTAAGCCAGTTGGTCAATACGACATAAATGTAATTAAATATCCAAATATTTGGGATACGACGGTTAATGTAATCGAGTGTGATACAGTGGAATATATTGTAAGGTAGTATATAGGTGCAGAGAAATCTTTCTATATATTCGGCTTCGGCAGGGTCGGGCAAGACATACACTATCGCGTACGAGTATATTTCGATGATGCTCAGCGCGGTAAGCGATACTACATTCCGTAATATTCTTGCTGTGACATTTACAAATAAGGCTTGTGACGAAATGAAGTCGCGAATAGTTCTTAACCTATTTTTGATTTCAAACATCGACAAGGCAACAGGCAGCTTAAAGAAGAAAACCGAAGGCATTATTGGTAAAATAAAAGAAAAAACTGGTCTATCCGAAGATTTTATAATCAAGCGTTCCCGAAGTTTTTTTACTCAGATTATACACGACTATTCGTTTTTCTCGGTATATACAATCGATAAGTTCTTTCAGAAAATCATCAGGAATCTGACCTACGAACTAGACTTGCAGCAGAATTACGAGCCAGAACTTAACACCGACCTTGTCATATCGCAGCTTGTCGACGATATTATGTTGTTGGCTGAGGGCGATGACGATTTGAATAAAAGCATATCGTCGATGATTGAGGAAAATATCGAAGCTGATAAGAAATGGTCGCCTAAGGCTGCTATAAAAGGCTTTATAAAGAAAGCCGTTGAAGCAAATGTCAACGAATTAGGCTGCAATGTTAATGCTTATGAGGAAAAAATTGATAAAATAATCAGTGATTTTTGTACTAAATTCAGGACTAAAATAGATTCGATAAGAAGCTTGATAAATGCTAATGGTTTAAATGATGATGATTTTTCGCATGCCAATGGTGGTATATATAGCAAATACAAGCAATTTTCCGATTTAGATTCAAAAAAATCTAAGTACGTTGATATTGTAGCAGAGAAATTTTCGCCAGCAAGTTTCTTAAAAGATGATTGGTTTAAAAAGGGATCGAAGAATGCAGGTCTAGCAAGCCAATTCAAGTCGCTAGCTGATGAAATAAGTAACCTGGATTCGGATTACGAAAGGTTTTGTACTGCCTATGTGCTGAAGAAAAATATGAATCTTCTGCGTTTATTAGGCAAAGCAACCGAAATACTGTACGAAACACTTAATCGAGATTCATTGTTCCTGCTTTCTGATGTGCCTTCGTTGTTGTCCGAGATAATCAAAAGGTCGTCGGACGACAGTGGTAATGTGTCGGTAATGCCTTTTGTATTTGAAAGTATTGGCACCAAGTACAATAATTTCATGATTGACGAATTTCAGGATACAAGTAGGCAGCAGTGGGATATTTTCCAGACGATGTTGCACGATGCATTGTCGCAGGGGAACGAGAGTATTGTCGTGGGCGATATAAAGCAGTCGATTTATTCGTGGAGAGGTGGCGACTGGCGTATTCTTTCGAAGTTGGCAAATAAGGATAGTGATGAAATCCTGTCAAATTTCTGCGAATTGAAGAATCTTGGTGAAAACTACAGGACGGCAAAGGATATAGTCGAATTTAACAACGATTTTTTCTACTACGAATACAAGAATAACGAAAGTTTATTTGGCGACACCGCCATTGATTCGCAATTTTTGTCGCTGTACGACGATGTTTGGCAAAATGTGACTGATAATACTGGTTCGGAAATAAAGATAAGGCTCTACAGCGGACCGTATAAGATATCGGATGAGGTTGCGATGAAACGTTCGTTCGATGACATGGTTGCCGAAATAGAAAAATTGCAGCAAGAGTATCATGTTCCACCGAGCAAGATAAAGATACTTGTCCGCGAGACAAGCGAGGCTAGTTTTGTCGCCAATAGTTTTCTTGGAATTGCTGAAGCTGACAGAAAAAAAAGGGTGCGTTACGATGTTGTGTCCAACGAGGCCTTGTATCTTGCATCTAATCGCGCAGTAAAAATTATATTGGCATTCATGCGCCACATTCTTAATAGCAACGATAAAATATCGTTAGTGGTAGCATCGTATTTATATTTTCTTGAGAAAAATAAAGGTATAACTGGCTCCGAATTCAACAAGAAGGATATGGTAGATTCTTTTGTCAATGTTTTGGGGTCGTACGAAAGTTTGTCGGACAAGCAGTCTTTCGAGATTGTTGAAATTATGATCGATAGGCTTAAGCTAAATACAAATAAGAGTAATGTCCCGTTTTTGATTGCATTTAGGAATGTGGTGCACAATTTTTCCGAAAGGTCGACTGCGCTTCAGGCGTTTATCGACTATTGGGACGAACGAGGTTTTATGGAAACATTGAAGATTCCTGAAAGCCAGAATGCAATGCAGGTTATAACCATACATAAGTCGAAAGGCCTTGAAGCCGATTATATTTTTATACCGTTTTGTAATTGGGAATTTGTCAAGAATATAGGAACCGAATATATGTTTGTTCCCGATCCTATCGACAATGGAGAATTTCTGGTTCCAGTGGCCAATAATTCATTCCTTGCAAAAACTAGTCTTGCATCGGAATACAAGGCAAATAACTATCGTAAGGTTATTGAGTCGTACAATCTGCTGTATGTCGCTTTCACGAGGGCTAAATACGGACTTTATGTGTCGGCATACGAAAAGGAAGCCACAGCTAAAGACGACAATAAGCGGGATAAGAGTTTGTCGCGTGTCTCACAATTCCTTGCCGACTATTTCTCTGACGAAAGTTTAGACAAGGATATAGTTAGCCCAACTAAAAAAGAATTATTAAGGAAACGTAGGGATGGCTGGGATTTTGATCAAGTAGAAGCTGGAGCCGATAATATAAAGACTAGATTATATACAAAGGGTAAGCTTACTGAAGTAAAAGGCGATGACAAGCAGAAAAACGATGATAGTTTCATAACAGAATATCCGGTTTGCGAAAGTCCGCAGATGGGTATTGTGCATCATATCCGCGAAAATGTTGATGGCGACTGGTCGGCACGGGTAAGGGGAACCAAGTACCATGCAATATTTGAGCATATAATTACTATCGATGATGTAGAACCGGCGGTTGCTCAAATGTTCAATAGTGGTGAGATTGACAGCTATACGTACAAGAATCTTGTCGGAGAACTCGGCGCTGCATTGTCGTGCGAACCCATTGTCAAATGGTTCGATGGAACAAGCAAGGTTTACAATGAGTTCAATATAATAGACCCGGAGGCATCCGATAACAAGCTGAAGCGACCAGACCGCGTTATGGTATTTCCCGACGAGGTCGTTATTCTCGACTATAAGTTTGGCGAAGAAACGCATAACAGGACCTATGCTAAGCAGGTTCTCCATTATGCAGAGCTAATCTCCGAAATGAAGCAGTATGCGGGGATGAAAGTTTCGGCATATATTTGGTATTATTTTAGAAACGAACTGGTTAAGGTCGATTCGTTAGAAAAAACTGAAACCATAAATATGAATAATTAATATGAAAAAACTTATAAGGTTTTTGGTAAGAAAGATTCCTCGTCCGATTCTGATAAGATTTTCGGGATTGTTTTCGATACTTGTGCGACCATTTTACATTGGCCATAATGTTACCTGTCCGGTTTGCGGCAAGTCGTTCCGCAAGTTTTTGCCATACGGCAAAAGCGGTAGCGATAACCGTTTGTGTCCCAAGTGCCTTTCGCTCGAGAGACATCGCCTCATGTGGTTGTATTGGACCGAATATTCCGATTTCTTCAAAACAAAGAAATCGGTTCTGCATATTGCTCCCGAGCAACCGTTTATAAAGAGATTCAAAAAAGCTGAGAATCTGGAATATACAACAGCCGACCTTGTGTCGCCTATTGCCGATTTGCATTTCGATATTATGCAGATTCCTTTGAAGGACGAGTCGTACGACTATGTCATCTGTAACCATGTGCTCGAGCATGTACCCAACGACATTACAGCCATGAAGGAGATTTTCCGCGTACTCAAAAGCGGTGGAACAGCCATTTTGCAAGTGCCGATAAATACCGATTTCAAGGAAACTTACGAGGATGCTAGCATTACCGATCCCCTCGAACGCGAGAAGCATTTCGGTCAGTACGACCATGTGCGCTGGCATGGTCTCGACTACCCCGACAGGCTTAGGTCGGTAGGTTTTGAAGTAGAGGAGTTCGACATTAAGGAAAAATTACCAGCAGAAAAAATCGAATGCTATCGCCTTGATAAAAAGGAGATTCTGTATGTGGCGCGAAAAAAATAATAGATTTTTTTGCAGCTGTTACAAAAATTTATTTTAAATTCGCACCGAGAAACTATAATTATTGACATTAAAAAATAGAAAGGAAGAACGCCTATAAGATACACTTTTATCCTTAACTTATTGTAATATAGAAATATGGCATACGACAAGTTTTCGGATCAAATGCTCATTGACGCATTTGTTTCAGGGGATAAAAAGTGCATAGGAGTTCTTATTGACAGGTATAAGGACAAGGTTTATTCTTATATTTTGTTAAATGTCAAGAATCCAACAATTGCAGACGATATTTTTCAGGACACCTTTCTGAAGGTTATGTCTTCGTTGCGTTCGCGCTCATATTCCGAGGAAGGCAAGTTCCTGCCGTGGGTAATGCGTATAGCTCACAATCTTGTAATCGACTATTTCAGGTACGATAGGAATAATGGCATGACCTCGAGCGACGAGAACGAATATGTTCTTAATTCTACTAGTTTGTCTGATTCTACGGTTGAGGATAGGATAGTAGAGGAGCAGATATTTTCCGATGTCAGGAAATTGCTCGATTATTTGCCCGAAGAGCAGAAGGAAGTAATAATGCTTAGACATTATGGCGGCATGAGTTTCAAGGAAATTGCAGACGCTACCAATGTGAGCATAAATACTGCTCTAGGTAGAATGAGATATGCCATAATGAATTTGCGTAGGCTTGTCGAGGAAAAAAGCATAATACTAACCAAGTAGTTCGCATATCCTATAATTTGATATTTGGGGGATGCATCTGTTTTTTCAGGTGTTTCCCTTTTTTGTTTGCTTCTAAAAAAACTTGTTGCGCAATATGTCTTTTTATTAAATTTGCCTTCAAATATAATATTGTATGAATAGGTTGTTTTTTGTAATTGTCGTACTGATGTTCCCGTTGCTGGCCTTTTCGCAGATGGATGCAAAAAGTATTCTTATGCAACGTGGCGAAGTGTATTTCAGGTTTCAGATAGCACCAGAGAGACTAAATGAGATTTCGAGAATTGTGTCAATTGACGGTTATCGCAATGGTATTTGCTATGCCTACGCTAATGCGCGTGAGTTTGCCGAATTTCGAAAGTTGGGAATCGACTGTGAGCCTGTGCGCGAATATTATGAAGCTAAGGACGAGTTGCAAATGGCTGAGTCGCTTAATGACATGTTTTCGTGGAATGTGTATCCTACTTATAGCATTTATTTTGAAATGATGCAATATTTTGCCACAACCTATCCAGAAATTTGTAAGTTGGACACTATTGGTACATCATATTCCGGATACAAGTTGCTCGCGGTAAAAATATCCGACAATGTTAACGCGGATGAAGCAGAACCCGAATTTTTCCTCGGTGGTCAGATGCACGGTGATGAGTTGATTGGCGGAATGGTTTGCCTAAGGCTTATTCATAAGCTCTTGAGCGAGTATGGCACCAATTCGGAAGTTGCCAACCTTGTAAATAATATGGAAATCTTCATAAATCCGCTGTCGAATCCCGAAGGGACATATTTTGCAGGTGGCAGCAATATGGATTATGCGAGTCGTTATACTCGCATTGGTGATGGTTATGATGATTTCATCGACATAAACCGTAATTTCCCGGATGCCATTGATGGAGAACATCCCGATGGAAATGTATATTCTATTGAAACAGAGGCTTTCATGCAATATGCTGACGAGCATAATTTTGTGATGTCGGCAAACCTGCATAGTGGAGCCGAACTTGTCAATTATCCATTCGATACCGAAGAGGCGCTTCCTGCCGACGATGCATGGTGGCAGATGGTTTCGTCGGAATATGTGGCATTGGCAAGGCAGGCTTGCAACGATCCGGAATATATGACTTCCGACTATTCGAGCGGATATACAAATGGATATGCATGGTATAGAATTACTGGTAGCCGTCAGGATTATATGAATTACTTCAAGCATTGCCGCGAGGTGACTCTGGAACTCAGCATCGAAAAGCAACTCCCCAACAACTTGTTGCCAAGCTACACATCGCGTAACCTTCCTCCGATGATGGCATATATGAATCGAGCAACCAAAGGTTTACGTGGATTCGTAACCGATTCGCTAACTGGCGAACCGTTGCGGGCTATGGTTTTTGTTAACGGACACGATTATTTCAACTCACATGTTTATTCATTCCTCCCCACTGGCGAATATTACCGTTATTTGAAGGCGGGACACTATAATGTTTCGTTCTATGCAGATGGCTATATACACAAGACCATTGCTGTAGATATTGCCGACGGGGAAGCTTTGCCTCTCGATGTACAGCTTGTACAAGGTTACGACCCCGAGACGATTATTGATAGCAACGATGAGGCAATCTCGTTGTATCCAAATCCTGTTGTCGACAAATTGTTTATCGGTAGCGATAAGCATTTTTCTTCGCTTGAAATTTATGATGTTAACGGCAGATTGCTGCTTTCGAAGAAAAATATTGTCGGTTTTGTTGATGTGTCGATGCTGTCGCATGGGCAATATCTGCTGAATTTGGTTATGGATGATGGTAAAGTAATGAGAACCAAATTTATGAAGATGTAACACCCAATATGCTGAAAACAAAAAAGGTCTCATTTTGAGACCTTTTTTATTGCGTATGTAATGAAGTTTACTTGAACAACTTCATGAATTCGTCGATAGAGATTTCGCTGTCTTCGAGCTTAACCTGTTCAGCGAGGAAGTCGACAACCTTGTCTTCGAGTTCGTGTTCGTAGATGCGGCGAACTTCGTCTTCCTTCTGGAGGAGTTCCTTAGCATACTTTTCTACGTATTCGTTCGGAACATAAGCCATTCCGTACTGTGCGAACTGAGCGGCAACCATTTCCTGTGCAGCCTTTTCGAGTTCTTCCTTTTCAACCTTTATGTCGTTTGTCTTAGCAACCTTGGTCTTGATGAGAGTCCAACGGAGGTCGTCGAGGAACTTCGGGAATTCGTTGTTGATTTCTTCTTCGGTGAGCTTTTCGTTGGTAACCTTAACCCAGCGTTTCAAGAATTCTTCTGGAAGCTTGATGTCGAGTTTCTTGAGGAGCTTTTCCTTGATGTCGAGCATCATCTTGTACTTGCTTTCGCGCTTGAACGAAGCAGTGATGTCTTCGGCGATGCGAGTACGGAATTCTTCTTCAGTCTTTACAACGTCCTTGCCGAAGCACTTGTCGAACAATTCCTGGTTAACAGCAGCCTGCTTGTATTCCTTTACGGTCTTAACTACGAGGCGGAAGTTAGGAGTCATGTTGGCAACTTCTTCCTTCTTTGCCTTGAGCATAACAGCTATCTTGCCTTCTTCCTCGAATGCCTTCTTGATGTCGAAGTCGATGATAGTGTCAACGGTAGCGCCAGTGAACTGTTTCTTAATTTTAGCGTCCTTTATGAATTCGATAGCGAGGTTAGCCTCTTCGTTCTTGATGCCGCCTTCGATTTCCGAACCGTCTTCAGCAATCTGTGTCAAGCTACCGGTAATGAGCGACTTTGCAGTTGCCTTCTTAACGTCCTCGTACTTTCCGTACTGGTTTCTGTAGTTTTCGATGTACTTTTCAACGTCCTTGTCTTCTGCCTTTACGATGTACTTGTTGAGCTTGTCTCTCTTCGAAAGCTTGATTTCGAATTCGGGAGCAATACCGAGGTCGAATGCAAACTCGAACTTTTCGTCCTTTGCGAGGTCGATGGTCTTTGTACCTTCGTTTGGCAATGGTTCGCCGAGGATGTTAAGCTTTTCGTTTTCGATGTATTCGCTGAGGGTCTTTCCAACGAACTTGTTGAGTTCGTCAGCCAATACTGCCTGAGCGTACATTTTTCTAATCAGTCCCATCGGGGCGTTACCTTTTCTGAAACCTTTGATTTCTGCTTTCTGGCGATAAGCTTTCAAGGTCTTTTCTACGCTTTCTTCAATGTCTTCCTTGCTTACGGTGATATTCAGCGTAAGGTTTAAATCGTCAATTTGGTTTTTTACAACTTCCATTAGGTCGTTTTTTTTGAAAAATTACTAAATTACAAAATCATATAATCTAAAAAACCGCACTAAAAATGTCATGCGGTCGGTTGTACGGATGAAGGGACTCGAACCCCCACGCCTTTCGGCACTAGATCCTAAGTCTAGCGCGGCTACCAATTACGCCACATCCGCGAATTGCGGCGCAAAGATACAATTTTTTTCGATAGGAAATTCAATCTTGGTGATTTTTTTCTATGGGGAATGGAGATGATAGTAATGGTACTTATTTATTGTTCATTTACAAACAATTACGCTATGCTATGACGATTTAATGTGAGTTGAGTTTTGGGACAATGCAATGTTGTCTGGATTTGAAATCCAGACTATATGAATATAAGGATTTTAAACCTTTAGCTCACTGCCATAGCAGTAATCCGCATTGCAAATGCTGATATTCGGGCGTTTCGGATTGCAAATCCGCCACAACACAAGCTGGACATTTGTGTTTTCCGCATCAGAAAGCGGGCATATTTTCTTCTTTTTTTTGCCCTCATTTTCATGATATATTTCTTTATTTGTGTAAGTGTTTGTATATCAAGCATTAATCGCTTAATGATGATAATAATTTGTTTCAAAACATAGGTAAATTTTAATAAATTTTGTTTCAAAACATAGGTGAAATTTGGGTAAAATTGTTTCAAAACATAGGTAAAATGTGGCGAATTTTGTTTCAAAACATAGGTAAAAAATATGGCAAGTATATTTTGCCATTAAACCATCATAGTCGGAATCGCACTTTTTTTTCGCGATTCCGACTACTATCGTTTAGAAGAACAAACCCGGCACGACCAACGACCGAAAAAGTCGATTTAATCATATTGCGGTTCGATATATGCTAAATTTGAAATGCCATCAAAGAACTTATATAGTTTTTGCATCATAACCTTCATATTATCCATATCGTATAATTGAGATAGGTTATTATAAACGACTCTATCTGAAGGATCTGGCTTTTCTCCATTTTTCATATAATCAAATGGATACCTAAAATCTACCTTATTCTCAAAGACCTGTATTTCTTTAATGATTCTCGAAACATTATTTATTGTTGCCGAGGGGAAATCTCTTATTATATCTTTACATTCTTTAAGTTCTTTGAATAATTCCACAAGGTTATGTATTGACTTGAATTGCACCTCTTTTGGGTTTGCATTGCAATAGTTTATTTTGTATCGTCTTATTGATTCTTTCATTGTCAATTCAAGATACTGGCGGAAGCAATACAATGCAGGATATATGTAACCGTCAAGGCACAAGTTGTCGTTATTATGCTTTTCTATTTCTTTCATTAGCATGAATGATGCGTGGCAGAAAGATTCTGGCAATAAAAATTCTTTTATTCCCATTTGCCTATTTATGCATGGGTTGGCAATATTTTTTGTGGCAACAAAAAAATTATCGTTATCACTTACATCGTCAATTTCAATATCCAAGAATTTATCACAAAACATATCCATATTAATATTATCATCGCTCGTGTTCATACTGTTGCTAGCATTGTTTGTATTATTACTCATTTTATAGTTCTTCTATTATTTTATAAAGTTATGTTTATTGACATACAGGACGCACAGATAGTCCACGGTAGCGCTCCCCATTTAGGTTACTCATGCCGTAATTGTCCGAATCGAAGTTGAGGTACCACGCGCGGACCGTATAGTCCGAGCTGAGCGAACTCGACCAGTAGTAGCCGTCGAAGCCAACGCTGCCGAGCTCGCTACCGTAGCGGTGGTAGCCGGCAGCGGGCAGGAATATGAAATTGCCGTTAGATCCGGTAAACAAGCGTCCCCTTTTGCCGTTCTGTGTTGTCCAAGTTACAATGCAATTATCTTTAAGTTCTCTCATTTCTGTTTCAGTCGGCATTCTCCAGCCCGAACCCCAGTTGGCTGTGGCAGCGTCGTCGGAGGCTTCAAGGGTTGTAAGGTTGTCTGTAAAACCATTGTTGCCATATTGGGCATAATTGCAATATTTTGTAAGTTTAGTATATACCCCGTCGCACCAACGGTAGTTATTCCATTCGTAAATATACTTTGGGGATGTTTCTCCCCATGCGAAATATTCACCATAATCTTCTGGTGAGGTTGCTCCTATATTACAATTAGCCCACTTTGTGCCAGACGGCAAACCGAGGTCAACCCAAATATGCTCGTTCAATATACCATTAGTAGTGAATGTCAGAATGTCGCCATAGGTAGTTCCTGCACTATTTGTAGCATATGCTTTATAATAATAGATAGTGCCCTGAGATAATCCTGTAATAGTTTCGTTATAAATGGAAGAAGCCCCCCCACTCTGAGTTCGTCCTGAAAGATTATTTGGATTTGTTCCATATACAAATCCCTTTTCTGTTACGTTTGCTCCACCAGCTGATGTAATATTCCCATTAAGAGTAGCGCTATAAGGGGTTATATTTGTTGCCGAATTTGTAATTACAGATGGGGCTGTCGGTGTTAGTGTTGCCGAACCGCGAACAGGACGGACAAGTGCACAAAAATATCTATCTCTTAAATTGTTAAAATCACTTTTACAAAAAGCTATAACTTCTATATCAACAGATAATTCAACAAAGTATTGATTATAGCGTTGGCGTAATGAATTAGTCCAATAGTAGTAACTCTTATTATCATATTCAATTATAGAAGGAATAAAAATAGTGTTTCCGTTAGGTCCTCTGAACAGGTTCCCTGGAACACCATTTTGCGCAGTTTCAACATGTTGACAATCATAAAAAAGTTCTTCGACTTGAGATGGGGATGGAGTTTGCCATCCGCTTCCCCAATTGAACGTAGCGGCGTCATCGCAAGCTTCAAGAATACGTAACCCATCTGAAAAGAAATTTGGATAACCATTTTGATAGTGGCGAACATATTTTGTGTAGCCTCTATCTGTGCCATCATCACAATAATATTTATAATTTGATTGTGTGTAAGATTCTTTGGGTGAAGTCTCAGCCCAAGCAAACAAATCGCCACTGCCTTCAGGGGTATTAGCACCAACATTACACGTTGCCCATAAGGTTCCGCTTCGCAAACCGAGGTCAACGTAATCATGTCCATTATGAGTGCCATTGCCACCACCTTGTGTTCCACTACCATTTCCTGGGTCGTCTCCAGTCCCGCTTCCACTTCCAGAACCGTTACCCCCTTGAGAAGAACTATTGTTGGTCCATTGTGCATATAATGTCATATCAGAACTAACAGTAATTGTCTGTCCGTTGCTATATGCCGTTCCGCTACCGCTTTGGGAGGTGTTCCATCCAGAGAATGAGTAGCCGTCACGTGTAAATGTGTTTTGCCTAAGAGCTTGCGCTTCTCTTTCCTCAAACACTTGCGAACGCATTGTTCCTGTTCCACCATTAGCATCAAAAAATACAATGTATGTTTCGCGCCTATTGCATCCGCACAATGCACAAATTCCCAATGCAGTTACAACTACAATTCTTAATAGCACTTTAATTTTCATATTCTTATATTTTGCCGTTTGTCTTTAAATTTCAATATCACACAATAAGGCAATAGACCGCATTGCAGCCTATTGCCTTATTTACATTAAAAGATTACTTGCAGTCTAATTCCCAAGAAACACCATCCCATGTAGTTCCATGGTCAGAATTTCCAACGCATTCGTCCTTGTAATCAAGCTTATCAAAATAGCGATAATCCGATTCGCGGACATAAATTTTCTTTCCATCTTCCTTGTATGTGCATTTGCACCCTTTACCGCACGATGAGAAAAATACTGCTGCAGTTGCAAGCACTGCCAAGATTACTAAAAACTTTTTCATGACGATTACATTTATTAATTATTAAGTGAGTTATTCCTTTCTAAATTTCTGCCGTACAACAATCGCTCCCTTCGACAAACTCATGGAGTGGATGTTTACCACATATATGCCACTTGTCAAATCTTCCAGATTACAAACAGCATTATCACTATTAATTTCCATTCTCTTAACAACCTGTCCCATAACATTTACAATCTCGATTTCCGAAATTGTTTCCGAAGATGTGATGTTGAGAATATCGTTTGTGGGATTTGGAAATATATTAAAATTCGATTCGATATTGTTTTCACCTATTCCGTCTTTAAACTCGAAAAAAGCAGTATAGGTAATGTCTTCGGTTACAATCACTGTACGCGGATTGTCATTATTGCCATCGTTCCATTGTACAAAACGGCATTCTTCGGTTGGAGTAGCCGTTATTATTGCAGTACCGTTATTATTACAATCTGGTTGCTGTATTATACTCGCGTTTCCACATTGCGGATTGGTGCTTGATACGCTTAATTCATATGCAAAGTGTTCGCGTATATCATCGAAACTTGCCCACTCTCCAGTAGTTGCGTAAGCATTAATAGAGCCGCAGGGAACCCATAAAGTTGCATCGTAATTAGTAAATATAGTTAAGGTTTCTGATGAACTTTCAATTCTACTTGGTGGTACAATTGGATTGGAATATATATTTGTTAACGGACAATCTTTAAAAGCGGAATATCCAATACTTGTAATAGAGTTTGGAATGACAATCGATGTAATACCGATGCAAGTTGAAAAAGTAGCACTGCCTATGCTTATAACAGAATTAGGAATAACAATTGATGTAAGTCCTTCGCAATGAGAAAATGCAGAATTACTTATACTCGTTAACGAATTGGGAATAATCAATGTCCCAGTAAAACCGCTACAGCCTTTAAATGCTTGTTCTTCAATTTTAGTAACAGATTCGGGAATTGTCAAAGTTCCAGTAAAACCGCTACAACCGCTAAAAGCCCTAGGGCCGATGCTTGTAACAGAATTGGGAATAATTAATGCTCCTCTAATTCCGTTGCAGCCCTTAAATGCATCATAACCTATATCCTTTAGCGAATCAGGCAAGGTTAAAGATGCTAATCCTGTGCATTGAAAAAATGCAGCGTAATCAATACTTGTTACAGAATTTGGTATTGTTACAGATATTAAGTCAGAGCAAGCACTAAAAGCGCCTCCTGAAATTTGTTTAATTCCATCTGGAATTGTGTATTCTGTAGCATATCCGCATGGAAAATATGCAAAACAATTATCATTGTAAACAGGTTCTGATATACTACAGTTGGAAAAAGCATATTCACCAATGCTAGTGACAGAATTGGGTATTACTACCGATGTAATTCCAATGCAATTATGAAATGTGCGTGCGGCAATTCCCTTTGTCCCTTCATTTATAACTAATGCTCCAGTCGGTTCGTCTCCTTTATATCCAAGACACCAGTCACTCGAATACAATATTCCATTAGGCCGATTATTGAACCATCTAGTATTTTGAAATGCACCTTCACCAATGTAAGTAACAGAACTTGGAATATTAATTGAAGTTAAGCCGCTATTATAAAATGCTAGACGTAAAATTTCTTTTACGGAATTGGGGATTGTAACCGAAGTCAAACCACTGCAACCATCAAATGCACAAATGCCAATGCTCGTAACAGAATTGGAAATTGTAACCGATGTCAAACCACTGCATTCACGAAACGCATTCCCTCCAATGCTTGTGACATAATATGTATTACCATTGTATGTTACAGCCGATGGGATTGTAAGGCTGCCTGTGGGAAATGTATTATAATAAGGCGATGATGCGTTTTCTTTAGTTACTTCTACCGTATAAGGTGAAATGGAAGATGTGATATTGTAGTATAGGGTTTGTCCGCTACCGCACACTGCAGAAAAATCGTAAGCCCAAAGCGCGCTTGCGCTAATTAGCAAAGCAATAATTAATAAAAATTTTTTCATGACAATTACATTTATTATTCAGATTTAGTTATGTTTAATAGATTATTTATTTTAGGTTTTTGAATAGCGTTCTCTCTTTCTTGTATTCAGGTGTAGGTTTGATAGAATATTCTTCAAGGCTTATATCAGATATTGACGAACCTAAATATTGGATATGTCCAATATCGGAAATTGAGCGATTCCCATATTTTTTAGTATAGCTATCTATATTATTACTTTTAATTGTTTCGTCTTTTGATATAATTAGAGGAAGCCTTAGAGGGTGTTTGTCGTAAATCAATATGATGCAATCTTTTTCTTCGTAAAGTCTGTCATTCAAAGAAAAACCATTTAACTCTTCTTTTGTCTTTAGAATCTCTTTGATTTTCTCAATTTCATCATCCGAAAAATACATATACTATACTGTTTTAATTTAACAAAATTTACCTTTACAAATTAACAAAAAGCCATCCATAATGTTTGTTGCTTAGGTGGTGCTAGTTGTACCAACTTTTGTTGATTTTTGGTATAATAGATTGGAAATTTGGTTAACAAATCGAATTAACAATGGATAATTAACAATGTATAATGGATAAATATGTAGCGGCGCAATGCATTGCGCCGCTACATACAATTGAATCATTGATTTTTTTGTCGTTCATACCATTCTGTATACACCTTGAAGAAATCGTAGCCAAGTGCCAAGCTGATTTTCTGTAGCATGTCTGTATGAATCCATTCGCGTTTAAATATTTTGTATAGGTTTTCGCGCGAACATCCGATTTCTTTTGCAAGCCATGTTATTGTCCGTCCTTGTTTGTCAAGAACTTGCCGTATTAGTTTCCCTATATGTATTTCGTAGGTCGTGTCCATAAAAAAGCGTAAGCCATTTCGTTTTTAATGCTTATCATTTACGGAAGGTATCGCCAAACACCTTGAACACTAATAAGCCCGAAACAACTCACGCCTTAGGACGTGAACATTTCGCTAACCTATTCTCGTGTTCGTATAAATTTGGCGATTTTACCGTAATGAGAATAAGAGCGTAAAGCTCAGAATGTTAATATTTTAAGTTGTCTATATCATTTAAATTTCTTTACTTCATTTAGTTAATTGTTTTGTTTCAAATATTCTCAATTTCGTATTTTTCAGTCAATATTATAAAAATTCCCAATGTCCGCCACGGGTTGGTCCTACATGCTGAACTATGTGCCGCATCTCGGCAAGTTCTCGCTTTATGGTTTCCCGTCCAAGTCCCATTTTTTTTGCAATCGCTGTCAATGGTATCTTATTATCTGCTTTTATCAGATTTACAATGAGTTCGCGCCGTTTTTTGGTATCATTTTTGGGCTCATTTTTAGGCTCATTTTTAGGCTCATTTTTAGGCTCATTTTTAGGCTCATTTTTAGGGACATTTTTAGGGACATTTTCATTCGCTGGCATTACCAAATGAATGAAATGTTCCGAAAATTCGTATGCTTCACGGCCATACTTTCGCAGTATAACCGGCATGCCCGAACCCAACGCCTCTACCATTTCAACATCACGGAAAACTCGCATCAGTTCCTTGTTGCGCGGAATGCTTACCCCACTAAAAAATTCATCTTTAGTCAAGCCAATAGGAATTGTTCCGTATGAGGTTATCTCAAGCCGATCGGAAAAAATCTCAAACTTGGGAGCAACCTCGTTAGTGTAGTCGTTGTGTACAATGGCGTTTATCACGGCCTCACGAACAGCCAGCTTGTCCCACATAGGTGTGTCAACCCTGAATTTTTCGGTTTTTCGGGTGAATATGTAGTTTTCGGTATTTAATTTATCTAGAACCAAATCGGTAGCCTTGAGCAAACTGCAATACCCGTATTCGTTGTTCGAAATCAAATCAAAACGCTCGGTTCCCGAATATTTGGCAACTTTTATCGAAACATTGTTTTCGTCGGCCAAAAGAAACGCTACATAATTGTATCTACCATCATCGGTAAGAAGGTCCAATGTCTGTTCAAATGCATTGTTCAGCACTAAGCCCTTCGAATCATAATAGATATGAAGTTGGCGGAATGTCAGTTTTTGCCGTGGTGACGGAATATTTCTCAGCGAATTGCGTACCCTGTGAGCGAAAAGATCTTCAATCATAGCCGTCGGCATTGGTTCGGCAGCAGTTCCCACGCGAATGTAGCAACCACGCGTACTCATGCCATACTTTGTTTTGTAGTATGGCTTTTCCGTTCCCGATGCCAAGAAAATTTTAATCACATCGACACCATCAATATTCTCGACCAGAACATCAAACAAACCCATAGGCGACGGCATAACATTCTGACGAATCCTGTCCTTAATCTTCAGAACGGCAGCGTCAATGTTGTCCACACCAATAGGATGACCATCTTTATCAATGCCGATATATATGATACCGCCTTCCCGATAATTAAGAAAAGAAATGACTTCCTTCTCAATATCAAGGTCATCAGTCAATTGGCTTTTGAATTCTATGCGGTTTGTTTCTACCATTGTAGCCGTGTAGTGTCCAAATTTATTTTACATCGCCAAAATTAGAAAAAATATTTCAATGCGATGATTTTATTGTTTGATTTTCGACAATATGTATTCGAAATAGGGGGGGGGCAATGCGATGTTGTCTGGATTTGCAACCTTCAGCTCGTTGCCAACGGCAACAATCCAGACGATTTGGATATAAGGATTTTAAACCTTTAGCTCACTGCCATAGCAGTAATCTGCATTGCAAATGCTGATATTCGGGCGTTTCGGATTATAAATCCGAAACGACATAATTGTTAATTATCAATTGAAAATCACTTCTATTGTCCTAACCTGCTTATCGTCTTGTGTGATAAACACTTTGGTTATACCGTCGGGGAGGATATGGTCGATTTTTTCGGACCATTCCATGAAGATGTAGGCTCCGCTTTCAAGGTATTCCTCGAAGCCCATGTCGTAAACCTCGCGAAGGTCGTCGATGCGGTAGAAGTCAAAATGGAAAATCTGTCCGTATTTCTTTGAATAATATTCGTTTACGATGGCAAAGGTGGGGCTGGTGATTTCGTCCTCGACTTCCATTTCGCGGCAAAGTTCCTTCATGAATGTGGTCTTGCCTACACCCATTTCTCCATAGAATGCAAAAATCTTCGCATCACCAACTATTTCGAGAAAACGCTTGGCTGCATCGCGCAGTTCGCTAAGGTCGTTAACTATTATCTTGCACATGGTCGTGGGTTATTTGTGGATGAATTCCAATGTCTTTGCTGTAATGGCTTCTGCATCAAGGCCGAACTTGTGAAGCAGGTCGGCTGGCTTTCCAGATTCACCAAAGCAGTCGGGCATACCGATTATTTTCATTGGGGTGGGGCGGTGTTCGCCAAGGACTTCGGCAATTGCACCACCAAGTCCGCCGGTAATCTGGTGTTCCTCGATGGTGACGATCCTGCCAGTTTCGTTTGCAATTTCCACAATCGCCTGCTTGTCGATTGGCTTCAATGTATGAATATTCATCACGGCGGCTGAAATTCCGTTTGCTTCAAGGCGTTCTGCTGTTTCTAGAGCTGTCCAAACCATCGAACCTGTAGCTATCAGTCCGACATCCTTGCCGTGTCGGAGCCACTGAGCCTTGCCGATTTCAAATTTATCGTTCTTGTCGGTGAAGTTCGGAACAGCCTCGCGTCCGTAGCGGATGTAACAAGGTGTGTTCAACTGCTTTACGGCAGCAACTGTGGCAAGGTAGGTCTGGTTCTCGTCGCAGGGACTGAGGACTGTCATGTTTGGCATCGCACGCATTATGGCAAGGTCTTCGAGAGCCTGATGTGTTGCGCCGTCGGGTCCGACTGAGATTCCAGCATGTGCGCCACCGATAATTACATGAAGGTTGTTGTAGCACACCGAGACGCGTATCTGGTCGATACTTCTGAGCGCCGAGAATACCGCGTAGGTCGAAAATGCTGGAATTTTTCCCGAAAGTGCAAGTCCTGCTGCTGTTGCTGCGGCGTTCTGTTCGGCAATGCCCATCGAGAAGAACCTTTCGGGATGGCGTTCCTTGAAAAAGTTCATGCCGACGGAATTGGTAATGTCGAGTCCGAGGCATACGATTCGCTTGTCGGTGTCGGCAAGGTCGGCCAGTGCTTTGCCGAATCCGTTCTTTGCGTGGGTTATCTCAACTTGCTTCATGGCGTTTTAATTTTCGCGTTCGATGATGTATTCTGTAATTTGCTTCAGGTAGGTGCAGTAGTCGCTTTGTGGCAAAGTGCCGATAAGAGAGAAAACTTCTTCCTTGATTTCGTTTGTCCGTTTCTGGCAGCCTTCCATTCCGCCCTTCGCGACGACTGTCTTGCGAATCTGCTCAATGTTTTCGGCTGTGCGTTGACTTTTCCAAAGTTGCTTAAAATCGGCTTGTTCGTTGTCAGTCATGTTGTTCCATGCACAGATGAGCGGCATTGTAACCTTGTTTTCCTTGATGTCGTTACCGCTTTCCTTGCCGGTTTTGCCGTTGGCGGAATAGTCGAGCATATCATCTTTTATCTGGAAGATGTAGCCGATTTTTTCGCCGATTTTGCCTATTGCAGCGATTTGTTGTTCGTTTGCCCCAGCTGTGTAGGCACCGATTTTCATGCACGATGCTATGAGCGAAACTGTCTTTCGGAAAATGATGTCGAAGTAGCGGCTTTCGTCGGTGCTGAAGTCGGCTGTGTCGAGCTGAAGGAGTTCGCCTTCGCTCATTGTGCATACGGTTGGCATAAGCATATCGATGATTGTGTGTTCGCCGTTAGCTGCAGCCATACCTATTGCTTTTGCCATTAGATAGTCGCCAGTGAGCACGGCCACCTTGTTGCCTTGTGTGGCGTTGATGGTGGGGGTATTGCGACGCAGTTCGGCTTCATCGACAATGTCGTCGTGGATAAGCGTGGCGTTGTGAAGGATTTCGACTATCAGCGCAGCCCTGTCTGTGTGGATGTTTGCCTTGCCGAAAATCTTTGCCGACAGATATACGAGCATTGGGCGTATGCGTTTGCCTTTTGTTGCGAATATTTTGTCAATCAGGTATTTGAAGTTGCTGCTGTCTGCACCGATTGTGTCGGCAAGCAGTTTTTCGTAGCTGTCGAGGTCGATTCCGATACCCTTTGCTATTTCCTGAAACTTGGGCAGCATATTTACCTTTTGTCATTCGTTTAACAAAAAAAGCACTGTCCCCAGTGCTTTTGTGATCCAGACAGGATTCGAACCTGTGGCCTACGGCTTAGAAGGCCGTTGCTCTATCCAGCTGAGCTACTGGACCATCCTTTTCGGACTGCAAAAGTACTGCTTTTTGCCGAAGTGACAAATAATTTTTTGACTTTTTTTGTTTTCACCGATTTGTTCTTGTTTGACCTTTAACATCATATAGTTGAAAAAAGTTGTCGGAAGGTTGAAAATGAGAATGAAAGGCTGGATATTTTTGTGCATCAAATTTTAAGAATGATAAGGACAGGCGTTTACGGCAGCATAGATTCCACCACGGTAGGCATGGTCGAGAATATTCTCGATGTGGCCGAACTTGATGTCGTTGGCATATATTCAGCTAAAACTGAGCATGGCGACACCAAGTTGCACCTGCGTGAGTTCGATGAGGAGGGTGCGTTTCTCAACAATGTAGATGCTGTAATCGCTGTTTCGCCTGCAACAAGCTTGGAAGAAATAAAAACATTGGTAAAGTCGTCGAAGCATGTGTTTTTCGAACCGGCATCGTCGTATTGCAGTACCGATGTCACCAAACTGTCGAGCATAGTCGATGAGGCAAATGTAAAGGTGCAGGCTGGTTTCCACCATCGTTTCAATAATACTTTCCTTTCGGCAAAGCCGTTCATTGTGATGCCGCGCTTCATACAGTCGTTGAACTATAGGCGTTTCAATTCTAAAAGCGAATATTGCTCGGTGCTGATGGATATGCTCATAAACGATGTCGATATTGTGCTAAGCGTTGTGAAGTCGAATGTGAAGAATATCTATGCAAGTGCTTCGGCCATTACACAGATGCCATCGGTGACGCCGGATGTAATTAATGCACGCATCGAGTTTTACAATGGCTGTGTAGCGCATTTCGTGGCAAGCCGCATTGCCGAGGACGATTCGCACAAGATGACATTCTATTGTCGTGACAGCTATACAAATATCGACATGCTCAACAACAAGGCATCGCTGGTGAAAAAGCGCGGAGAGGTTGACGATCCTTCTTTTTTCAGCCAGTCGGTAGGCGATTTGAGCGTCGAGCAGATTATGGTAAAGCCCAACAATGTTTATTACGACGAGTTCACATCGTTCGCAAAATCAATTCTTTACAATAAATCGCCCGAAGTCAATGTTGATACCATCCTCAAGACCTACGAGGTGGTGAAGAAAATCAAGGAAAAGATAAAAATAGGGTTCTAGGGCTTCGCCCGTTTCTGTGGTTACGCCGTTTTTCGCTTCGCCGTTTGAATGCCTGCGGCGTTTCTAATTGTTTCTAGGTTTCTATGGCTTCGCCGTTTGAATGCCTGCAGCGTTTCTAATTTTTTAACTTCGTTGATGGCTTCGCCGTTCAAGTTTTTTCAAGATTTTAAATTTAAATCGAAAATCGTAAATCCCCAATCGTAAATAATATTGTATTTTTGCAAAAATATTTAAACATTGTTTGATTAATAATAAATAGGTATGATAAAGAATTTTGAAAAATATCTGGTAAGCGGTTTTTTGTTCGGTGCAGTGCTGATGATGTCTGTCGTTTCGTTTTCGTGCAAGTCGAAGGACAAGACCGAAACGCCAAAGGAGGATAAGGTTGTTGCCGACAGCATTGCCGAAGACAGCATAGAGGAAGATACTTCGCTGAAGATTGCTGATTGCGATATTATGTATTTTAGGGGTAGTAAGTTCTGCTTTTTCTGTGTAGAACGCATGGATTCGGTAGTGTATGAAGGCGAAACAGATGAAATTGTAAATTACAGTTTTGTGCCAGGTACTCTTGGCTTGTATTATTCGGTATGCAAGGATAGTATGATGGTGTTAAAATATATCGATTTCGATTCGGAAGAGCCTACTCCTAAGCATATTGTCAACTGGGGCTTGCCTTGCGATAGTTGCATAACCGAGACATACGGCACATATTCGGCGCTGAGGGTGAGCGATGACGGCAGATATTTCGGTGTGAACTACGATTTCAGCTGGGATGGTTACTGGTTTACCAAGATAAAGGTGTATGACAATGAATCGCATAAGTTTGTGACATCTCAGAATATAGAAAAACTGTATCGTTATTTTGAAAGTTCGTCAAGCGATGAGGAAGACGAAGATGATGAAATAATTACTTACTCCAGTTTTTACGAGGCTGGTGCTGATGATGACGATGAAGAAAGTGAAGGCTCGTCGTATAACTACTATTACGGATCGGAGGGAGAAGGCGGAGTTTGCCTTACCAACAAGATGAAGTTTGAATCGACTCCAGAAGAATTCAATTTTAGCGGTATTTCACCCAAAGGCGACAGGGTTGTCTTTGGCGCTGTTACTGGCTGGGGCGATTTTCCACATGGACCATATTGCATTGCTAGTCTCGACGGAAAATACCAGATGGTATTGGATGGTACTGACCTTTCGTATGATGAAGGACCTTCGATGGCATGGCTTGATGACGGAACTTTCCTTTACATCGCAAATTTTATGGCCGATGTTGAAAATTTCAAGCCGACTATCATGGCAATTTATCCAGATAGTACAAAGCCTGTAGAATTGTTTAAGGTTTCGGAGTTTGTAATGTTGCCGAAGAAGGAATAAATATCTTGAAGGCTAACAGGCTAACAGCCTTGCAGGCTAACGGACTGACAGTCTAACAGACTTGCAGATATCAGCCTTATAGAGTATTCGGCTTTTAGACTTTTAGCCTTCGAGCCTTTCAGCCATTTAGCCTTAGATCGTGAAATTTATTTGAATCTTTGTCTAGCAGTCGGAAATTTTGTTTACCTTTGCCAACTTATAACTAATGAATAGTTGACAGATGAAGAGAATATTGTTATTGGCGTTCATGTTTGCATTGGCTTTCTGTTCGTGCAAAGAAAAGGATCCCATGGAAGGAGTGCCTGCATATATTCGTGTCGACGAGGCGGTAATTGATATCGTTGATCCGTCGCAGGGCACGGCAACTCACAATATATGCGACTGTTGGTTGGCTGTAGGAGAAACTAGCGTATCGACAATTGGCATTTTTGAGATTCCATTCGAGGTTCCAGTGCTAGCTTCTGGCAGGGTAAGCATAGACATTGAACCGGGAATAAAGAATTCTGGACGTGATGCGGAAAGAATTGTCTATTCGATGCTCACGAATTACACTATTGATACTGTCCTTACTCCAAATACTACAATGAAGCTGACCCCGCACTATTCGTATAGGCAGGGTGTTAATTTTGTCCTGATGGAAAATTTTGACCATATAGGTTCGAAATTTGAAAAAGCCGATTCGAGTAAGTACGGATTCGAATTGTCGCAAGATGAAAGCACCGAGGGTTATGCTATGAAGGTTGAAATTCCAAAGGACGACTATTCCGGTTATTTTGAATGCCGAACTTCTGACGTGTATGCTCTCTCGGGTAATGATCAGACTTTCTTGGAAGTAAGCTATAAGAGCAACGATGCATTCTGTTTTGGCATGTTCGATGTCGTGGAAACTGCAACTACGACTACAGGAGTGCGTAAAAATATTTATGTGTTTTATCCTACCAATGGAGAATGGCACCGGGTATATATAAATCTAAATACGGCGCTTCAGAATTCCAGTTCAAACTGCGGACAGCACCAGCCGTTCTTTTCTGCTATAAGGAACGATACGATAAGTCCGGTGGATGAAAATACTGAAATATACATCGACAATGTGAAGTTGTTGCATCTTTAAAAAAAGCAAATTATGCATAAGGCAAGGCAGAATTTTAAATATATACTGTTCGATTATCTTGCGGCTGCAGTCACCTGGGGCTTGTTCTATTGTTACCGCAAGCTAGAGATTGAGCCTTTGCGTCTTGGCTATTCTATTCCAATTGAGCTCGATTGGAAGTTTTATGTTTCGATGGTTGCAATACCATTGTTCTGGTTGCTGTTGCATCTTATGAGCGATTATTATCGCACACCTTTCCGTAAGTCGAGGGTACACGAACTAGGTACAACAGCCATAGTTACGGTCATAGGCGTTGTGATATTGTTTTTTGCCTTTGTGCTTGATGACTGGGTCGGAGACTACAAGCAGTATTATAGTATGTTCGGACTGCTTCTTTTCATGCAGTTCACATTTACTTACATACCGCGTTTGATAATAACTACGGTTACCAACAAGCGGGTTCACAACCGTCGATTGCGCTTCAATACGCTTATGGTCGGTAGCAACGACAAAGCCGTTGAATTGTATCGGGAGCTTGAGTCTCAAAATATTTCTTCTGGGTTGAATTTTATCGGTTTCGTATACGTCGATAAGCAGGAGACGTATCAGATGGAGAAGTATGTGCCCAATTTCGGTAGCGTTGAGGATATAAGGGAGATTGTTGACAAGTACAAGATAGAAGAGATTGTGATTGCAATTGAGTCGAGCGAGCACAATAAGATAACGCATATAATCAATAAGTTGTACGGTCTGCGTGTTTCTGTGAAAGTGATTCCCGATATGTACGACATGCTTATTGGCAAGGTGCGCATAACATCTATAATAGGTATGCCGCTTATCGAGATAAACCAGAATGTAATGCCTGTATGGCAGCTCTTTGCGAAACGTTTCTTCGATATAGTCCTTAGCATATTGGCAATGATATTGTTGTCGCCCTTGTATCTGGTGCTGGCAATCGCTGTGAAAATTAGTTCTCCCGGACCTATAATATATAGTCATGAACGTATCGGACGATACCACAAGCCGTTCAAGATATACAAGTTCCGTTCGATGTATGTCGGCTCCGAGCAGAATGGACCAGCGCTCAGCAAGAAGGATGACCCTCGTATTACACGCATCGGCAAGATTATGAGAAAGACGCGTATGGATGAGATCCCGCAGTTCTACAATGTGTTGCGTGGCGACATGAGCCTGGTAGGACCACGTCCCGAGCGCGAGTTCTACATCAAGCAGATTGTGGAGAAGGCTCCGCATTATCTTCATCTGTTGTCTGTGCGACCTGGTATAACATCGTGGGGACAAGTGAAATACGGTTATGCCGAGAATGTCGACCAGATGGTGGAAAGGTTGAAGTTCGATATTTTGTATATTGAGAACCGTTCGTTGCTTATGGACATAAAAATCCTAATATATACGGTAAAAATAGTCTTTCTTGGCAAGGGATTGTAGGAAAATGCTGAGAATTAGAAAAAAAATAAAATTTCTTTTGTCCTGTAAAAAAAAGTTATTACATTTGCACTCCCAAAAAAATGCTGGGATTAGTAATGATAAATTATTTATAAACAATTAAATATTAAGAAAATGACTAAAGCAGACATTGTAAATGCAATTTCCGAAAATACCGGAATCGAAAAAATGGTAGTTCAGAAGACTGTTGAAGCTTTCATGGAATCTGTAAAGGGTTCTTTGATCAATGGTGAAGACGTATTTTTAAGAGGTTTTGGAAGTTTTGTTGTTAAGAAGAGAGCAGAAAAGACTGCAAGGGATATGGCTAAGAACACAACAATAACTATTCCAGCTCACAATATTCCTGCTTTCAAGCCGGCAAAGTCTTTCGTGTCAGAAGTAAAGGATAATAACAAGGTTAAATAATTAGAGCTATGCCAAGCGGAAAGAAGAGAAAAAGACATAAAATGTCTACTCACAAGAGGAAAAAACGTCTTCGTAAGAACAGACATAAAAAGAAAAAATAGTATTTTCTTTTTTTTGAGTTAAAAAAATTATTCAAACCTTCGGAGACTATTCCGAAGGTTTGATTTTTTGCAAAAACATTGTAGGAGAGGAGAACGTGGACGACGAGAAATTAGAGGTATGTAGCGAGTTGTTTTTGGATGTCAGAAGTTCCGAAGTCAATATAGCACTGCTAAATAATAAGCGACTGGTAGAGCTTAGCACCGAATACAGCAATGTGGACTTTTCGGTAGGAGACATTTATCTGGGAAGAGTCAACAAGCTTATGCCAGGGTTGAACGCTGCGTTTATCGATGTCGGATATAGAAAAGATGCATTCCTGCATTATCTCGACCTCGGTTCCGGTTTCATGACTCTAAAAAAGTTCGTCCGCATGGGGATGACCAAAAATCCCAATGGCCTCACCAACATCAAGGTTGAACCCGATATCGACAAGCGTGGAAAGATTGCCGACCTGCTCAAGGTGGGTGAGTACGTGCTTGTACAGATTGCCAAGGAACCTATTTCGTCGAAAGGTCCACGCCTGACCTGCGAAATATCAATTGCAGGCCGCAATCTGGTTCTTTTGCCGTTCAACAACCGAATATCTGTAAGCCAGAAAATAAAATCCAGTGAAACACGGAAACGTCTGCGCGGATGGCTCGAAAGCCTTGTACCAAAGAATTTTGGCGTTATCGTGCGTACTGTAGCGCAGGATAAGCCGTTGACCGAACTCGACAAGGAACTTACCTCGTTGCTCGACAAGTGGAAAGAGTTGTATCACCAGCTTTCTGTTGTGGAGCCGCCAAACGTAGTTCTCGGCGAGATGAACAGGACAACCGCCTTCCTCCGCGATATGCTTAATTCGTCGTTCCATCAGATTGTCGTCAACGATGAGGACCTTTACAACGAGGTAAGGAAGTTCATTACTGAAATCGCCCCCGAAAAGACTAAAATTGTAAAGCTTTACAACGATCGTACTCCTATTTTCGACTATTATGGAATCGAAAAGCAGATAAAAACAGCATTTGGACGTACGGTTCCTATGCGTTCGGGTGCATATATTGTAATCGACCATACCGAGGCCGGACATGTAATCGATGTGAATTCTGGAAATAGGGCAAACTCGAAGAATGACCAGGAAACTAATGCCTTGGAGGTAAATCTTATTGCAGCCGAGGAAATAGCAAGACAGCTTCGTTTGCGCGATATGGGCGGAATAATCGTGGTCGACTTTATTGATGTACACAGCAACGAGAGCAAGAAGGCTATATACGAGAAGATGAAGGAGTGCATGGCAAACGACCGTGCAAAGTACCATCTTACTCAGTTGAGCCGTTTCTGCTTGATGGAGATAACTCGTCAGCGTGTACGTCCCGAAACCGACAAGAAAACAGCCGAGACCTGCCCGTGCTGCAATGGTACCGGTAAGATTCAGGCAAGCATTAACCTCACCGATGAAATCGAGAACCAGTTAAAATATATCCTCAAGAAGAATAATGTCGATAAGGTTGTAATAAAGACTCATCCGTTTGTCGAGGCATATATAAACAAAGGTGTTTTCAGGTCGATGCGTAAGCAGTGGCAGAAATTGTACGGCTGCAAGATTGAAGTGTTGCCGATGATGGCTTACACTTATATGGAATATCATTTCTTCGATGAGTTCGACGAAGAATTGATGTAGTGTTAATCCCCACATTTATAGGATGATAGTAGCTTCAATATATTTGTTGTGGCATATTGTGCAAGGAAAAAATAAAAACCGCCAGAGGCGGTTCCGTGGTCTGTAGCAGATTCGAACTGTTGACCTCTTCCGTGTGAAGGAAGCGCTCTGAACCAACTGAGCTAACAGACCTAATCAAATAAAAAAAGTGATCTGTACAAGATTTGAACTTGTGACCTCTTGCCTGTCAAGCAAGCGCTCTAAACCAACTGAGCTAACAGATCGTAAGTGAATGCAAAAATATATCTTTTTCTTTAAGTGGGCAAAAAAATATCCTTGTGCAGAAACTTTTTTTCGAATGCAATGTTTTAGTTGCGTTTATTGTTTTGATAATCAGAGGTTTTGTTGTGTTTCGGATTTTTGATTTACAATATGAATTGTAGATTTGTTTGGCTGGATATTTTTTGTATATTTGCAGTTTACAAAAAATAGTGTATATGAACTTTATGCGAAAAATCTTTTTACTGGCAACTGCGATGTTCGCATTCTCAATGCTTTTTGCGCAGATGGCCGAACCTGTTAAGTGGAAATTCTCGACCGAAAAGATTTCCGACAAGGAATACAACCTTGTAATGACGGCAACAATCGAGGACAAATGGCACCTCTATTCACAGCATTTCGACGCGGGCGGACCTATGCCTCTTGTTATTACTTACACAAAGTCGGACAAGTACAAAACCGTCGGACAAACTACCGAGTCGCCGGCTCCTACAGCCGAGTACGACGATGTTTTCATGGTAAATGTCAAGTATTTCACCAAGAAGGCGACTTTCAAGCAGAAAATTGAAGTTTTGACAGATGCTTCATTCTCGGTAAAGGCCGAACTGAACGGACAGGCTTGCTTCGAGGACGGTCAGTGCCTGCCGGTAAGCGCCGATGCAAAGTTCAACATCGACTTGCCAAAGAAAGAAACTGCAGAACCTGAAAAAACGGCTGAAAATAAGGTTGAAACAACCGAAAAAGCAAACGAACCTGCCGATGCAGTTGTCGCTGAGGAAGAACCTGCTGCCGACTCCACAGAAGCCGTTGCTGAGCCCGTACAGTCGGACAAGGGCGGAACTCCGCGCATTGTTTCGCAGAACGAATTTGTTGAAGAAACAGAAGAGGACGGTTCTCTGTGGTCGTTCTTCTTCCTGTCGCTGCTGTTCGGTATCCTGGGCATCCTCACACCTTGCGTGTTCCCGATGATTCCAATGACGATCAGTTTCTTCATGCAGGGCGATTCTAGCAAGTTCAATTCGATACTCAAGGCACTGATTTTCGGTGTTTCAATAACATTGCTTTATACTTTAATAGGTGTAATCGTCTCGCTTACGAATGCTGGTGCAGGACTTACCACCGTGCTTAGCACGCACTGGATTCCGAACTTGATATTCTTCCTGCTGTTCGTCGCATTCGCTGCTTCTCTGTTCGGCTTGTTCGAGATTATTCTCCCGACTTCGCTGGCAAACAAGAGCGACAAGCAGGTTGACAAGGGCGGTATTTTCGCATCGTTCTTCCTCGCACTCACAACGGTTATCGTAAGTTTCAGCTGTACCGGACCAATTGTCGGTGCTTTGTTGGTAAAGGCTGCTAGTGGAAATGTACTTGAACCGACAATAGGTATGCTTGGTTTCGGACTTGGCTTTGCATTGCCGTTCACAATCTTGGCAATAGCACCGAACTGGCTCAAGAAGTTGCCGAAGTCGGGTGGATGGATGAACTCGGTGAAGGTTGTCATGGGCTTCTGCCTGTTGGCATTCTCGCTCAAGTACTTCTCAAACATCGACCAGAACTACCACCTCGACATTATGAGCCGCGAACTTTACATTGCTATATGGATTGTAATCAGTGTTTTGTGCGGACTTTACCTACTTGGCAAGATTCGTTTCAAAATGGACAGCGAGGTTAAGACTGTCGGTTTCTTCCGTATGATTTTGGCATCGGCGTTCTTTGTTTTCGCGCTCTATTTGTTCCCTGGAATGTTTGGTGCAAACCTTTCGTCGGTATCGGGATTGCTTCCGCCGATGACAACTCAGAACTTCAACCTTGCCGATGATGGCGGAGCTGCTTCCGAAGGCGCTTTGTGCGGAACGCCAAAGTATTCTGAGTCGATGCATACTGCATACGGCGTAAATGCATATTTCGACTACAAGCAGGCATTCGAGTGCGCAAAGGCTCAGAACAAGCCGATAATCCTTTATTTTACAGGACATTCGTGTGCAAACTGCAAGAAGATGCAGGCAGAAATCTGGGCAAACAAGTCGATTGCCGAAAAGTTCAACAACGAGTTTGTTATGACAGCCTTGTATGTAGATGAGAAATCGGTTGAAGTGCCTGTAGAAGAGCAGTTTACGTCATCGAACGACGGCAAGGTGAAGAAGACTTTGGGCGAGGTTAACGCCGACATCCAGATTGTCAACTTCCAGTGCAACACCCAGCCGTACTATGTGGTTGTAAGTCCCGAAGGTCAGGTGCTTACGAAACCTATGTCGTACAATACTAATGTTGAGGAATTTACTGAGTTCCTTAACGAAGGATTGAAGAATTATAAAAAGTAGAAATATATAAATGTATAAAATTGGATTTATGAGAAGATTTGCAGCAATTTTGTTCGTGTTTGTCTTTGCACTTGGTTTCACTGCAAGGGCTGACGAAGGTATGTGGCTATTGTCGATGATTGGCAAGAACTACGACGATATGAAGAAGCAGGGTTTCAAGCTGACACCCGAAGATATTTACAGCGTAAACAAAGGTTGTATCAAGGATGCAGTTGTTGGTTTGGGTAGGGAAGGTTCTCCTTTCTGGCATTTCTGCACGGGCGAAATCGTTTCTGGCGAAGGCCTTATGTTCACCAACCACCACTGCGGATATTCAATGATTCAGACCCATTCGACAGTAGAACACGACTATCTGAAGGATGGTTTCTGGGCATACTCAAAAGAAGAGGAACTTTCAAATCCAGGTATTACCGCTTCGATTCTTGTTAGGATTGAGGATGTTACCGCCGAAATTGAAAAGTCTTTTAAGAAGGACATGTCCGAAAAGGACCGCAACATTGCATTGAAAAAGGCTTCGAAGACCATAATCGACAATGCTGTTGCTGGAACCAACTACAAGGCTCAGGTAAAGGATATGTTCGGTGGAAACCAGTATTTCCTGTTGGTATATGTTACTTATCAGGATGTTCGCCTTGTTGGTGCTCCTCCTTCATCGATGGGTAAGTTCGGTGGCGATACCGACAACTGGATGTGGCCGCGCCATACTGCCGACTTCTCGATGTTCAGGATTTACACAGCTCCCGATGGTTCGCCGGCAAAATATTCAAAGAAAAATGTTCCTCTGAAACCGAAGCATTTCCTGCCTGTTAGCGCAAAGGGAATCGAAGATGGCGACTTTGCAATGGTTATGGGCTTCCCAGGTACAACCAACCGCAATGTCACTTCGTACGGACTCGAAGAGGTTATGCAGGTTACAAACAAGCTGAGATACGAAATCAGAGATGTGAAGGTCAACGAGTTGCGTAAGAAGATGAACGCCGACCCGAAGGTAAAGATTCAGTATGCTTCGAAATATGCTTCCTGCTCAAACTACTGGAAGTACTCCAACGAGCAGAACAAGGCTTTGGCTCACCTCAACACAATGGGAATCAAAAAGCAGATTGAGGCTGACTTGTGCAAGTGGGCCGATGCAAAGGGCGAATCGAAGTACCGTGACGCTTTGAATGCTTTGCAGAAAATCTATAGTTCAAGGAGAAATCATGCAGTAGCAAGAATGTATATCACAGAAGGTCTTCTCGGTAGCGAATTGCCATATTTTGCATTTGGCTGCAGGTCGTTGGCAACAGCTTTCGCTTCGAAGGAAATTGCTGAAATAAATTCGGCAGTAAGCGATATGAGAGAGCCTGCAAAGGAATTCTACAAGGACTATGACCCCGAAACCGAACGCGCACTTATGAAGGCTTTGTTCAGAAAGGCATATAACGAGATGAGCCCCGAATTCTATCCAGAATTCTTCAAGACTATTCAGTCTAAGTACAAGGGCGATGTAGAAAAATATGTTGATGATGCTTTCTCGAAGTCAATTTTCTCGACCGAAGCAAAGTTTAACGCATTCCTCGACAAGCCATCGGCTTCTGCTTTCACTAAGGACCCTGTTTTGCAGATGGGTAACGACATAATTGATGTTTACAGAAATGTTTCGATTGCATACAACGACTTGTCGTCTGACCTTGAACGCAATAACCGTATTTTCATCGAAGGAGTACTTGCAATGAACCCCAGCAAGAACTTTGCTCCCGATGCAAACTCGACAATAAGAATGACTTACGGAAATGTCAAGAGCTACGAACCTCGTGATGGCGTTTTCTACGACTACTATACTACCTTGAAGGGCGTGATGGAAAAGGAAAATCCTGACAGCTATGAATTTATTGTTCCCGAAAAGTTGAAACAGCTTTACAAGGACAAGAATTTCGGTCCGTATGTAAACAAGAATGGTGATGTTCCTACTTGCTTCATTACCAACAACGATATTACCGGCGGTAATTCGGGCAGCCCTGTTATCAATGGCAACGGTGAACTTATCGGTCTTGCATTCGACGGCAACAGCGAGGCAATGTCGGGCGACATCGACTTCGAGGAAAACTTGCAGAGGTGCATCTGCTTGGATGTAAGGTATGCTTTGTTCATCATCGACAAGTACGCAAATGCTCAGAACCTTATTAGGGAAATGGACATTAAGAGATAAAAGGTTCCCTTAAAAAATACAAAGCCGGTAGAATTTCTATCGGCTTTTTTTTGTTCTGGTTTTCAGTAATTTGCCAAAAATGTTGACGAAAATTTTGCTTTGCTCACACATTTTTGTGACGAATATTTTGCATATCTCGCACGTTTTGTTGACGAATGTTGCCAATAACTTGTGGCAGAAACATTATGGCGAACAATGGCAAGCTTATTGCATGTATTTACTTTGCAAGCATATTATTTTTAATTTTGAGATATTCATTCTTTTTATTAATTTTGTAGGTTTAGAATAATTGTGATGGACGAAAAGTATAACATACTGATTTCCAAACTTGATAAGTTTATCAGGAAATACTATCTGAATAAGATAGTAAAGGGTGTTATACTTGCGCTCGCCATTTCAGGTCTGTGGTATCTCATTATTGTGATAGCGGAATACTACGGCAGGTTTTCGTCGACTTTCCGTACCGCACTGTTTGTCTCGTCGATAACGCTCTATGCGATTGTCTTTGTAACTATGATACTTTGGCCGTTGCTGAAGCTTATGAAAATCGGCAAACGCCTGTCGTATTCCGAGGCTAGTCGCATTCTTGGCAAACATTTCCCCGAAGTTGCCGACAAGTTGCAGAACACTTTGGAACTCAACTCATTGCTTGATGCAAATACCGAAACTCGCGACCTTATTTATGCAAGTATCTCGCAGAGAATAGAGAAACTTTCGCCAATTCCGTTCCTGTCGGCAATAAAGATTAAGAAAAATGCCAAGTACCTTGTGTATCTTGCCCCTGTCGTGCTGGTTTTCGTGCTGATAATCTCGTTTAAGCCGGCAATCGTTACCGAAGGCACCGAGAGAATCGTGAAGTACGACGAGCATTTCGAGATGCCAGCACCGTTTGCATTCTATTTGGAAAACGATTCGTTGCAGGTAAGGCAAGGCGATGATTTTACAGTAAATCTTTCTGTAAATGGCGACTACGTTCCCGAACAGGTGATGATAAACTTTGGCGGAAATGCCTTCTATATGGAAAAGCTGTCGGCATCGACATTCAAGTACGACTTCAAGACGCTCAATAATTCGTTCAAGTTCTACTTCACGGCACAAGATGTAGAGTCGAAGGATTACGAGGTAAGCGTTTTGCCAGCTCCTATAATCTTGGATTTCAAGGTGAACATTACGCCGATGGCTTACACTGGGCTCGATGCCATTGAAATAAAGAACTCTGGCGATATGGAAGTGCCGATTGGCTCCAATGTGGTGTGGACTTTCGGTACGGCAAACCTCGATTCGCTTGTGATTGTGATGGATAGCACCGTTCTGCAGACCGAAAAGAACAACAGCGAGTACAAGTTGAGCAAACGCATTACCGCTAGCAGCGACTATTCGCTGTTTGTAGCCAACGACTATTTCAGCGAACTTGTTGACATAAAGTATCGCATCCGCGTAATTCCAGACCTTTATCCGGCAATTGTCGTTAACGAGGCGAAGGACAGCACCAATCCTGCAATCGTGTATTTCAAGGGGGCAATTGATGACGACTATGGTTTTACTCGCCTGACTTTCCATTGTTTCGACGGCGACAAGGAAATTTCAAAGTCGCCAGTGCAGTTCTCGCAGAGGCTGAGTTCGCAGGATTTCTACTATGCGTTTGATTTTGCGTCGGTTGAGCATAATGGCAACAAACTTACATACTATTTCGAGGTTGCCGACAATGACGGTTACAGCGGACCTAAGACTGCTCGCTCAAAGGTTATGGAATTCAATATTCCGTCGGCTCAGGACTTGCAGGATATGAGCGACCAGACCAACAGCGAAACTGAGAACAAGGTTGATGAGGCAAAGAAAATCAGCGAGGACATCAAGAAGAGCATCGATGAGTTGAAACGTAAGCTCGTCAACGAAAGCCTTTCGCCTTACGACCGTTCGCAACTTATGCAGGACATCATTGAGAAGGAAGACCAGCTCGAACAGCTCATGGAGCAGATAAAGCAGGAGCAGAACCAGTTGCAGCAAGCAAAGGAGCAGTTCTCGAAGAGCGAGGAGCTTCTGAAGAAGCAGGCCGAAATAAACGCCCTAATGGAAAACCTCATGACCGACGAGATGCGCCAGATGATTGAGGAGATGAAGAAATTGATGGAGGATTTCAACAAGGACGACTTTTTCAAGAAGTCGGAGGAGTTCAAGATGTCGGTCGAGGAGATGGAGCAGAATATGGACAATACTCTCGAACTGCTGAAGCGCTCCGAAGTCGAGGAACGTGTCAAGAGCATTGCCGACCAGATGGAAAACCTTGCCGAAAAGGAAAAGAAACTTGCCGAGGAAACCAAGGATAAGAGCAAGTCGCAGGAAGAACTCAAGAAGGAGCAAAGCGAACTGAATGAGCAGTTCGACAAGTTGAAGGAAGAGTACGAAAAGACTTTGGACAAGAATTCCGGTTTGAAGGAACCTATGCCCTTGTCGGATTTCAAGCAGGAGATGAACGACATTTCAAACGAAATGCAACAGTCCAGCGACGACCTTAACGACAACAAGAACAACAAGGCATCGGACAAGCAGAAGAGCAGTTCGCAGAAGATGCAGCAGTTGTCGGAGAAGATGAACTCGATGATGGCGCAGATGGAGATGGAGGAGAACGGCGAAAATATGGAGAACGTAAGGCAGTTGCTCGAAAATGTGCTCACTTTTTCGTTCGACCAGGAGGACATAATGTCGGGAATGAAGCCTTTGTCGTACAAGTCGCCGCAGTACAAGGATTTTGTTGTCCGCCAGAAGAATATAACCGACAACTTTGCTGTAATCAGGGATTCTATCAATGCATTGGCAGGGCGGGTGCCGGGTATGGCTTCGATGGTGTCGAAGGATGTGATGGAGATACGAAAAGGCTTGTCGTCGGTAATGGACTACTTGGGAAACACGCAGAAGTATCAGGCGCAGACATCCCAGCAGAAGGTGTTGACATCGGCCAACAACCTAGCTTTGTTGCTTTCTGAATTGCTCGACCAGATGCAACAGCAGCAGATGAACAGCAACAATAGTTCAAATTCGAGTTGCAACAAGTGCAAGAACAAGGGACAGGGACAGCCACAGCAGAAGCAGATGGGGCAGATGCGCGATATGCAGCAGCAGTTGAAACAGCAGATGCAACAGATGCTCGACCAGATGAAGAAGAGCGGTCAGCAGGGCCAGAATGGCGAACAACTTGCCAAAATGCTTATGCAGCAGGAAATGATGCAGAAGATGATGAACGATATGATGAACGGCGAACTCAGCCCCGATGCAGCCAAGTATCTGAAGGAAGCCAACAAGATGATTGAGCAGAACATTAGGGATTTGGTGAACCGCAATGTTACTCAGCAGACTATAAACCGTCAGGAGCAGATAATTACACGGTTGCTTCAGGCCGAGAATAGCCAGAACGAACGCGAAACTGAGCAGAAACGTCAGTCGCACGAGGCTAAGGAATACAAGCTAAGCAATCCCGACAAGGCATTCGAAGAAAAAGAAAGTGAAATAAGGTTTAACGAATTGTTGCAGGTCTCCAATTTGAAGTTAAGAGACTATTACAAAACGAAATATAAGGAATATTTAAAAAATTTAAAGGATAAATAATATGGCAATAGAGTTTTTTTGTGCTGATGTAGAAAAGCCGAGGGTAAAGTACATAGCGCTAAAGAAGTGGATAAAAGACGTGGTTGAAACGCACGAGAAGAAAGTCGGGAAGATTTCCTACGTTTTTTGTTCCGATAACTATCTGTTGGACATGAACAAGCAGTATCTGAATCATGACTATTTCACAGATGTTATTACGTTTGACAATACCGAGGGCGACAAGATTTCGGGTGAGATTTATATTAGCGTTGACAGGGTTGCCGAGAACGCAAAGACGTATTCAACCGAAACTACCGAGATTTTTAGGGTGATTATTCACGGCGTACTTCACATGCTGGGTTATAAGGATAAGACACCGGAAGACCAGGAGGTTATGAGGGCTGCAGAAGACCGATGCCTAGCAATGCCGGATTTCATGAATTGCAATTGGCTGAAGGACATTAAGGTAAAATAGTCTTCTTTTGCGATATAAGAGGGAATCCCTGATTTGATAATGTGGATAAGGGTGTGTTAAAAATCCTCGACATCGAGCAGTTTGTTCATAACCGCATATATTGTCAAGCCGGCAATACTGTTGATGCCTAATTTGTGCGATATGTTTTTGCGGTGCGAAATCACCGTGTGAATCGACAGGTTGAACTCGTCGGCTATCTCTTTGTTTGTCTTGCCTTTGGCAACAGCTGTCAGTATTTCGCATTCGCGTGTCGAAAGTTCGTTGCTGTTGTCGTATGTTTCCTTGTCGGAAGTGTTCTTTATGGCTGCCGACAACTTTTTCTCTATTTGCTCGTGGGTGTTGAATATGCCGATTATACCGTCGTAGTCGCGTAATGCTTCCTCGTCGTACGGACCATAGTTTATTGCCAGTATTGCGGTATTGCTGCTGGCTTGCAGTAGGCTCCTAAGATCAGAACTGTCGTCGGCCGTTGTCAGTGGGTTGACTATTATGATGTCTGGATTTCCGTTTGGCATCGTGTTGTATTCGTGCACAGAGCAGAATGTTTTCACGACATGGAAACTGACGTTCTGTTCGATTAGTCGTTTCAGCCCTGTAACGACAATCTCCGACGGCTCTATTATTGTTATCTTGACTTTCCCGCTCATGTTATTCGTATTTTGAAACCAACGGAATGAGTATCTTGTTTTCGATTATCGAATGCTTGTTGAGATCGTTCTCAATCTTGAAAATCTCGTTCAGTACGTTTATGCGCGACTGCTGCGAAGCATTTTCGGGAAGATACTTTATGACTATGTTTTTCAGATCGTGCAATTTTTCCTCGATGTTGCTGTGGTTTTCCTCGAAGTCCTTGATGCGGAACTTGTTGCCTTTGTTACCGCTTACAAGCGAATTAATATACGGAAAAACTGTATTTTCTTCGTAGTCGAGGTGCTTCTGTACTTCGTCGTCGTAATCGTCGTAGAACTTGTTGAGAATCTTTGCGCTTCTTTCGTCGCACGACTCGAGCATAGTGTGTATGTTGGTGTGCAGGTTTGGAAAGAAACTCTCAATCCAGTATTTATGCGTGCGTTGCAGATAGCCGATAAGTTTTGGAATGTCGCTGTTTGTTAGGTTGCCAATTTCTGGAGAAAATCCGTCGATGGCGTACACGCGGCATATCATCAGGAAAAGGTCGGTCGAGAGGTTGTGCCGACGGCAAATTTCGTCGATGCTGGCTTCGCCGAATCCCAACTTTATGTTGAGTCTGTCGATGATTGTAAGCAGCGAGTAGTCGGTAATAATTTCGGCCATTTTTGTCTTCGCCGTGAATGTATGGATTCTGTTCATTTGTGTAATAGTTTTTGCAAATATAGTTATTTTGAATGAATCTAAAATAATTCGGACAGCTTTTACACTGTCCGAATTAGCGTTTATGGCGTATAAATCAGTGAACTTAGAATAGGTTGGCGATGAGGTAGGTGACGTATGCCAGCACCCACGCGACCGCCGTGTTGTAGAAGACCGAGAAGAATGCCCATTTTATCTTTCTGGTTTCGCTTGCGACCGCGCCAATTGTAGCTATGCAAGGGAAGAACAGCAACATAAATACCATCAGTGCCAATGCAGAGGCGGTTGTAAGGTCGCCCGATTTCTGGATAGCTTCGCCAAGGTCGTCCTCTTCGCTGGCGTACAGCACGCCGAGTGTACTTACAACTATTTCCTTTGCAGGAATACTCGATAGCACTGCCACGCTTATCTTCCAGTCGAAGCCCATTGGCGACATCACTGGCGCAACGAACTTGCCTATCATACCGAGACAGGAGTTTTCGTATTGTATTTCGTTGGCTTCTGCTTCCGTAATTTCTTCGGTTTGTGCAAGTTCGGTCTCCGAAAGGTCAGTATGTGGATAGTAACTTAATACCCAAATGATTACTGATGCCAAAAGGATTACTGTTCCAATTTTCTTTATGTACTGGTAGCATTTTTCCCAGATATGTTTCAGCGTTGCACGCAAAGTAGGCCAACGATAGGGTGGAAGTTCCATTACAAATGGAGTTTCGTCCTGCTTGAATGCCGTCAGTCGCAGAAGTTTTGCCGTAAGTACCGCCACGATTATGCCGAGCAGATACAGGCAAATCATTACTGTTGCTGCGTATTTGGGGAAGAAAGCTCCTGCCAGAAGCAGGTATATCGGCAGGCGTGCGCTGCACGACATAAACGGTACTACAAGTATGGTTATCAGACGGCTGCTCTTGCTTTCGATTGAACGTGTTGCCATTATTGCCGGTACGTTGCAGCCAAAGCCCATAATCATTGGTATGAACGACTTGCCGTGAAGTCCCATTCCGTGCATCATCTTGTCCATCAGGAAGGCGGCTCGCGACATGTAGCCCGAGTCTTCCATCAGCGAGATGAACATATAGAGCAGTATGATGTTTGGTAAAAATTCGGCAACTGCGCCCACACCGCCGATGATTCCATCGACAACCAGCGAACGCCAAGCGCCTTCGGGAATAATTCCGTTGAATAGGTTTCCAAGAGCATCGAATCCCATCGCAATCCATTCCTGCGGATATGCGCCGAGCCAGAATGTTACGCTGAACATCAGCCACATAAGCAGTATGAACAACGGGAAACCAAGCCATTTGTTTACAATCAGCTTGTCGAGCTTGCGGGTGCGCTTGTTGGCTTCCTTCTTGCCTTCGGTATAGGTTTCGTGCAGTGCGCCCGAGATGAAGCCATATTTTGCATCGCTGATGGCAGTTTCGGCATCAATCTCTAATTGCTTGATGATTTTCTCCGACGAAATTTCTGCCTGCTTCTTCAGTTTTTCGTACGACTTGCTGTCTTTCAGTAGATTGTGGACTTCCTTGTCGTTCTCAATCATCTTTATTGCCCAGTAGCGGGCTGGAAACTGCTGCGGATAGTCTTCTGTTTCGTGGAGAATGTCGGCGAGCTGTGAAATTTCGGGTTCGAGAACCGTACCATAATTAATATGTACATGGCGAGCCGACTTGTTGGCTCCCTCGAACATTTCTATGATTGTGTCGAGCAGTTTGTCGAGACCTTTGCCTGTCTTTGCTACGGTTGGCACCATCGGGATACCAATCATCGAGCCGAGTTTTTCGTAGTCGAGTTTCGCTCCTGTGGCATCGAGTTCGTCGTACATGTTGAGAGCAACAACAACGCGCTGGCTTAGGTCGATTAGTTCGGTCGTGAGGTAGAGGTTGCGTTCGAGGTTCGAGGCTACGACGACATTTACAATAACATCGGGCATAGCTTCGAGCAGGTTGCGACGAACAAAGACTTCTTCGGGCGAGTATGCCGACAGCGAGTAGGTTCCCGGTAGGTCGGTAATATTGAAGTGGTAGCCCTTATAGTTGAAGTGTCCGGTCTTTACATCCACGGTTACGCCGCTGTAGTTGCCTACATGTTCGTGTCCGCCCGACAGTGCGTTGAACAGCGAAGTCTTTCCGCTGTTAGGGTTGCCTACGAAGGCGATGTTTATGATGTTTCGCTGTGTGGTCTTGGTGCGTTTGTAGTTGCACGACAGACCGCAGGAGTCGCAGTCGGTGCAGGCGAAGAAATTGGGAGCCTTAGCATCCTCGGCGGAGAGCATTGCGTTTGCTTCCTCTTCGGGAAGTACCTCGATTAGTTGGGCTTCGCTGCGGCGCAAAAGCACATCGTAGCCCATTATGGTGTATTTTATCGGGTCGTTGAGAGGTGCATCTATTACCGATGTAACCTTGCGACCACGCACAAATCCCATCTCCATTATCCTTTTCCTGAATCCGCCGTGTCCCGAAACCTTGACGATTACGGCCGATTCTCCATTGTGCAGTTCCGATAGTTTCATTACAATTCCAATTTACGCTGCAAAAGTATTGTGGAAAAATAATGTGTGCAATCGCTATTTGTTGGGATTTTTTTGAATGGATAATTGATAATGAATAATGGATAATTTGTAGTAGCGCAATGCATTGCGCCACTTACAGCGAAATCTTCAGCCCGAAATATATGCTTCTCGGTAGGCTTGGTCCGTATATGTAGCCAGCATCGCGGAGTTCGCCCTGGTCGAAGTCGCGCTGGTAGCTGTTGAAAATGTTTTTCATGCCAAGGCTTGTTTCAAGGTTCATCTCGTCCTTTATCTTAAAGGTGTACGAGAGTTTCAGGTTCATGTCGAAGAACGGCTTGCTGATGGTTTCGGCGTCCTCGCTGATGTATCCTGCAAAATGCTGGATAAGCATCTTGCCGGTGTATGTACCCGAAAGTGCTATGTCGAAGTTTCTCAACGGACTGTAGTATGTTGTAATGAAGCCGTAGGTGTCGGGGGTGCGGAACATACGTCTTTGTGCCACAACGGTTTCGCTCCATTGCTCGGGTTGTTTGTAGCGGCTTTGCTGGTAGGTGAATCCAGCCTGTATTTCAACTTTTTTAGTCGGAATGTATTTCAATTCAAAATTTGCACCCGCAACTATTGCTCCGCTTCCGTTTGTTCTGGTTAACAATAGGTTACCGCTTGCGTCGTGACCATTTTCCTCGAGTATAAACACATCGTTGAGAACTGTGTAGAAACCTTCGACAAGGAAATCGATTGCCGAGCGTGACCATTTTGTATTGAAGTCGATGGATGCGTTTGCAGAGTGCGACTTTTCTGGTCTTAATGCAGGGTCGATGCTTATGAGCGAAACTTCGCCGCCAACAGCTGCAATGTGTAGGTCTTCGTTGAATGCCTGCGGTGCACGGAAGCCCATTGCATAGCCTGCACGCATCGACATCCACTTAAGTGGCGAGTACCTTATGTTGCAACGCGGACTGATTATCGGATTTTTTATCATGTTGTGCTTGTCGATTCGTCCACCGATGAGAAATGATAGCTTTTCCTTTTTCCATTCGTTCTGAATGAAGGCACTGTAAATGTTTATTTTTTGCTCGATAATCCTATTATAACCAAGAGATTCGTCGTATAGCGAGTTGTAGTTGTATTCGATGCCAGTTGTGAGTGTGGCTGGCATGAATAGGAATCTGTCCATATAGAATACATACTGGAATCCGCTGACCGATGCAAAATCTTTTGTATTGCCATAAGCATTAGGATCTTGGCCTGTGCCATAGTAGCTGCTACGCTTGATATTCTGCAGCGATGAGTAAATTTGGAACCAGTGCTTGCTGTTTTTCGAGAAGATGTCGTACTTCGCGCTGGCACAATGTATGTTGTGGTCGGTTTGCTCTGTAATGTCGGCTTCGTGGGCGGGTAGATTCAGGTTGTTTCCGCCGCGACGGAACTCGTCCAAGGTGTGGTATTCTACCGTCAGTTTGGTGTAGTCGGTTGTTTTCAAGTATCCGCGGAAACCGATGTTCTTGGAGTTTATCTTGCCGATTTCGGTAAAGCCGTCGCCATCGTAGTCGAATGGGCTTCGCTGTCGTGCTGCTGCGAAGATTGTGATTCCAGCCTTGTTGTCGTTAGAAACCACAGATGCGTTGAAGGTGGTGTTTACATCGGCTTTTTTCATTCCTACAAGCGTGGTGGTGTTGCCGAGCGAAAGACTGTTGAACTGTGGTTCGCGTGTAAGTATGTTTATCGTTCCTGCAACAGCGTTCGATCCGAAAATTGCCGAGCCGCCACCGCGAATAACTTCCACTTTTTCGATCATGTTCACTGGAATTTGCTCCAAGCCATAAACCTGCGACAATGCGCTGCTTACGGCTCTACCATCGATGAGAATCTGCGAATACGAGCCTTCGAGTCCGTTTATTCTTACCTGCTGGAATCCGCAGTTCTGGCAGTTGGTTTCCAATCTTAGTCCAGGCTGGAAGTTAAGCCCTTCGGCAAGACATACCGAATTGGTGTTTTCGAATGTCTTTGGCGATATAACTCCAACGACCACAGGTGCTTCCATTCTGCTTGTCTGGTTCTTGTTCGCCGAAACTACGACATCGTTGAGCATTATCGCATCTTCCTCTATTTCGAAGTTCAGCTCAATCATTTTGCCTTTTTCTACATCAACAACCTTTTCCTGAGGCATGTAGCCGACGCTTTGTGCAACGATGGTAAGTTTTCCCGTTGGAAGGTTGTTGAGGTGGAAATGTCCGGTAGCATCGGTGGCGGTGCCTATCGATGTGCCTTTAACCATTATGTTGATGTACGGCAGATGTTCGCCGCTCTGCTTGTCAACTACATGTCCGAAAATGTTTGCATCGGTTCTCTTGTCGGTCTGTGCCATTAGGCATATACCTATAGTTAGCGATAACGCTAACAAAATATATCTTTTCATTTTGTTTTTTTGTTAAATTTCCTATCGTTTTGCCATTAAATGCATTGATTATCACTTGCTACGAGAGCAAGGTGGCGATAGGAGGGTCGCGAGGACGAGAAAACAGCACCTTTTCGTTTTGAGCATGACCAGGAATGTATTCCTTTTGTACGAAAGGTGTTGGTGTTAGAAATATTTGGGAAAATTCTTGAGTCTCGCTTCCGATAACTGGGCAATTTGCCAGAAATGCGATGAGGTTTATTTCATCGTCGTTGTGCTGGTGTTTTTCTGGAGAGAATGGATTGTACGGGTGCGAATGCACTATTATTATTCCCCTAACGGTGTGACTGTGAGGGAATATTGTGTTGCTTAGGAACATTCCTACGAACAATGTCAGAAACACTGCGCATAATATTTTCCGTAGTTTCTCCATGCCTTTAAATTGCGGTGCAAATATCGTGTTTCTGCAGTCAATGTGCAATACCAATATGTTAGGAAAAATATAAATTTCTGACTGCACCTTGCTTGTATTACCCTCCCTTTAGCCTAAAAAAGATTTTTGTGTGGCACTTAATGATCTTTGAAATGTAAGTATAGATGATTGTAAATCAATGAAATAAGTAAAATAATAAAAATATTCAAAAAATGTTTTGTCGGTTTGTAATAAAGCATTACCTTTGCACTCGCAAAATCAGCAAAGCGGTCCGTAGCTCAGCTGGTAGAGCACCTGACTCTTAATCAGGGTGTCGAGGGTTCGAGCCCCTCCGGACCGACAAAAATCCCGCAACAGCGGGATTTTTTGTTTTTCCACCTCTTATTTCCATGAAGAATAGCGTTTTGCTTTTAGCATCCAACCAGTTCTTATCTGCTTTTCATCAGAAACGGTAGCACATCCTTGTTGTCGTTCCATATTTTCTGGAATTGGGATATAGGCAGGGGTGATGTCCCCAAGCCGATTTCGATAGTGGCGGCCTTTATGCCCTTAGATGTAGCCCAGTTGCTGCATCCTGTGCCGAAATCCTCCTCTGAATGATATTCGTAGTTGGTGACGTCCTTAAGTCCTTCTGCAAGGTTCTGGCATTGCTGACGGAAATCGCCCTTCTGTCCGTATGCCCAGAAAATTTCCTCACCAGCCGAATGATAGCTTATCATAGTCACTATGTTTCCAAGCGATTCCACAAGCCCGACCAAAGCCTGCGTCTCGAGTTCTGAATGCCCGTTGGAACCTCGGTAGTTTGAACTGCGTGGCGACTTCAAAAATGTCTTGATATGACGGTTGACATCGAAGTTCCTATTTAAGTCAACTCCGAGGGCGTTGCTCTTCCACATTCTTAGGAATGAGTTCAGTTCTGGTCGATTGCGGGCCTTGGGGTTTTCTGTATAGTATATTTTCATTATGTTGTCACGGATATGCGGGTCGCGGATGCTGTCGAGTCCGAATTGAGATATGCACACTCCATCGGGGTTGAGCATCGGGATTATATGAAGCTGGCAGTCTTCGGTCAGTTCCGAATAGCTTGCGCCTTCAAATGTTCCCGACCAGAAGTTTTGTAGGAAATGCTCTGTCTGGCACATCGCAAGTTGGCTGCACATGTATTCGCGTGCGTGTGATGTGGCCTGTACGATGACTTGTCTGCTTGATTTGTCCTTGCCGATTACGAGGTCGAAAACAAACCTTCCGTCGGCGGTTGCACCTAAGGTGTCGATTGTGAGAAGCGATGGGTATTGCTTCGCCAGCCTTTTAATGTCGGCACATAGCTTGTCGTATGAGTAAAGTTCGCTTATAGTATCGGTCACCCATTCGACTTTGTTCCAGTTTGTGCGCAGTATCCCGTTTTCGTCGAAGTAGCACATCTCGCCGTCGGCCGAGAAGTATCCTGTGACTTCCGCTCCAGAAATGTGGTCGATGAATGTCAGTCCGTCTTCGTTGTTCTTCCAACCACCAATGTGCAGTTGTCCGCGTTCTATTCCGAGTTCCTTGCAGTAGCTGTCGAAATCTTCACTGTTGACGAGCAGGCGGAGTATTGCACGGCGTGTGTAGTTCTGCGAAAGCAAGCCGATATAATGTTCTCTTTCCCGACCTCTAAGATTTATGGCGAGCGCCGATACAAGGCATTCTACATAAAGAGAGTCGTTTAATGTGTTCATTATTTGGCTGTTGCATACTATATTGTCGGTGACTGATGTAGCCGTGGCATTGTCGTCGAGCAGGAGGTTGAGTTCTTCGGCTGAGGCTTTTCTGCTGTTGGTGAACGAGAATACACGTTGTGCCAGCATTGTCAGTTCGGCATTTCTGTCCCTATTTTCCAAGACACCAGCATTTCCACTTTCAATTCCATGCTTGGCGCACAGGCTATGGAAACTTTCGCTGTTGATGATATAGTTGCATACGTATTTGCGGCTTATGCCATTTTCAAGGTACGACAATAGCTTGTCGCGCTCCTTTTGTTCGATATGGTTTGGTATTATTGTGAGCAAGTCGCCTATATATAGGCTGTCGGGTTTGGAATTGCTTTGGGGCAGGTTTGAAAAATCGCACAATATGTCGGCCCCTGTTTTCTGTTTTGTTGTAAGTAGTCTTGTGAGACTGTCGGCAAGTGTGCGCGACGGAGTATCACCGGTTGCTATTTTGTGTATTCGCTTTATGAAAAGCTTTGGGTTCTTTGAGTCTGCTGCCATTGAAGTGAAATGGCAGAGCATTATGAATGCAAATATGAGTATATTACGAATCCTATGCTTCATTCCAATAGAAATCCCTCTTGAAGTTTTACTTTCATAATCGTATCCTCTTTTAGTCGGTTGCTGTTCCTGCGCTTATTCTGCCGTCAATGATGAAATGCCGATTATGGCGCAAATATAATGATTTTTGAAATACGTATCTTTATTTTGACTAGAAAAGTTGTTGTAATGATATTGATAGTTATTGTTTGACATATACGCAGCCACAATGCATTGAGGTACAGCGTGACTCAGAGGATGTATTTAGTCTTCAAACGAAGGAGCCATGACATATTATAGTTATTCAAAACTTTTGTCGACACCAATAAAAAACTAATTATCTTTGCAGTAAATAATATTTAGTTATGTCAACATTTCTTTTCGACAACATAATTTTCGGGCCAGTGCGCTCGCGTCGCTTAGGCAATTCGTTGGGTGTAAACCTGTTGCCTGTAAATGCAAAGTTCTGTACGTTCAACTGCGTATATTGCGAATGCGGTTGGAATAGCAAAGGTGTAAAGATTGAACTTCCACGACTTGCCGACATAGTTCCTGCTATGGAAAAGTATTTCTCCGAAAATACTCAGCCACTTGATGTTATCACTTTTGCTGGAAACGGCGAACCGACAATTAATCCCGATTTCCCCGAAATTGTAGCCGAAACGATTCGCTTGCGCAACAAATATATGCCCAATGTGAAGATTTCGGTGCTTACAAATGCCTCGAATCTTGGAAACGAAAAAGTTGTTGCAGCACTAAAAATGATTGACGAGCCAATACTTAAGGTCGATACTTTTATCCAGCACGATTTTGAATTGATTAACCAGCCAGCTGCTGGATTGTCAATTGCTAAGATTGTGGACAATATTGCAGACAATTTCGAGCATCCTATAATCCAGACAATGTTCATGCGTGGAAATATCAATGGAACTTTCTTCGACAACACAACAGACGATTCGCTCCGTGTATATTTCGAGACGTTGAAACGCCTTAATCCTTCGCAGGTTATGGTGTATTCCATTGCCCGCGAAACTCCGCTTTCGGGATTGCAGAAGGTTTTTCCCGACGAGCTTGAGAAAATTGGAGCGAAAATTCGCTCTTTGGGTTTCAATGTGCTTGTAACTCCGTAACTTGAAAGCAGGAAGCAAAATATTGGTTGCACCTCTCGATTGGGGATTAGGGCATGCTTCCCGCTGCGTGCCAATAGTGAAATTCCTTGTAGAACAGGGCTTTTGCGTGATAATTGGCGGTAGTGGCGATTCGTTGGACTATCTGCGCGAACGTTTTCCTGAACTTGAGTACGTTGTATTGCCGTCGGCAAAGATGAACTACGGACGACGAGGAATGATATCGTTGCCATTTGTCATATCTATGTTACGCTTTGCACGGAATATACGTAGGGAGCATCGGATATTGGAACAGTTAGTCGCCGAAAAATCGGTTGATTGTGTATTGTCTGACAATAGATTGGGCCTGTATTCCGACTCGGTGCCGTCGTTTTATATGACACACCAACTAAATTTCGACAACGGTTTCCTGAATCGTTTTTTGGCACGCATGATGAAACGTATACATTTGCATTATATAAATAAATATAGGTATTGCCTTGTCCCCGATGCTGAAGGCGACTTGTCGTTGTCGGGAAAATTGTCGGATTCTGAAATTGAAGCAAGGCATCTGGGGCCGCTGTCTCGTTTTTACGAGAAAGCTCCGCAAAAAATAGATGGTAATTTTGATTTGCTGCTGCTTTCCGGCATTGAACCACAACGCTCTATGCTCGAAAATATTTTCATCGAAAAGTATTCATCAATGCCAGATTCCCGCTTGCATATAGTAAGAGGCGTTGCCGATGGTCAGCTTTCGTTGCCCGAAAATTTTACTTACGAAAACAATCCTTCCGACGATAGGATTGCGACGCTTATTGTGTCGGCACGGCGAATATTTTGCCGAAGCGGATATAGCACATTATGCGATTTGGCAGCATTGGGACGGCGAGCAGTGCTTGTACCAACGCCGCACCAGCCCGAGCAGGAGTATCTTGCCGCAAGGTTCGGGGAGAAGTTCGGATTCGTTGTATTTGCACAAAACGAATTGCCGAAAGTGAATTTTTCTGGTATATCATACGATTCTGTGTGGAAATACGATTACCTTTGCAACCTTAACGAAATTTTGAAATGAAAGTTTGTGGTTTTACATTTATTCGCAATGCGATAAAGTACGATTACCCTGTTGTTGAGGCAATTACTTCAATTTTGCCATTGTGTGACAAGTTTGTCGTTGCTGTAGGAAATTCGGAAGATGGCACGCGAGAACTGATAGAAAAAATCTGTCCCGAAAAGATCGAAATAGTTGATACCGTATGGGATGACTCTCTTCGCGAAGGTGGGAAAGTCCTTGCCGTGGAGACCAACAAGGCTTTTCGTGCGATTGACGATAGCTACGACTGGTGCTTCTACATACAAGGCGACGAGGTTGTGCACGAGAAGTATCTGCCAGCAATCAAGGCGGCTATGGAACAGAATTTGAACGACTCAAGGGTTGATGGTCTGTTGTTCAAGTACAAGCATTTCTACGGCTCGTACGATTATGTGGGGACTTCGTACCATTGGTACAGGAACGAAATCCGAATTGTGCGCAACAACAAGAATATTTATTCGTACCGCGATGCCCAGGGCTTCCGCAAGGACGATGACAAGAAGTTGAATGTAAAGCCGATTGATGCGTACGTTTTCCACTACGGCTGGGTTAAGGACCCCTTTGCAATGCAGCGCAAGCAGGAAGACTTCAACAAGTTGTGGCACGACGAGAAGTGGATAGAGGAGAACGTGCAGAAGGCCGACCAGTTCGACTATTCAAACATTGATTCCCTTAGTAAGTTTGACGGAACTCATCCTCAGGTCATGCTTGACAGGATTGCACGTTTAAATTGGAAGTTCGATTACGACTTGTCGTGCAACCGAACAACTTTCAAGGATAAGATGAAAGCGTTTTTCGAAAAGATGGGATTGCATGTTGGGCAATACCGCAACTATGTTATTGTAAAATAGTAAGAGTGGAAAATAAAAAAGGCTCGGATTTCCGAGCCTTTTTTATTTTTATCTGTTATTCTTATTTTCTCAATTTCAAAGTGATGTTTTCTTCACCAACTTCCTGATATGATTCGCTTGCTGCGTTCTGTGCGCTAAGGTGGAATCTATTAATATCCTGATGCAGTTTAATTTCCTTGTTTCTCAATTCAACAAGGTTGTATACTACGCTGTATTCGCCTTTTGCATATCTGTCGCTAGCAATGTTGGTGCTTATTGTGCGAGGTATAACTGCACCGCCTTCATCGTCGCTCGAAATTATTTCAGATACCTTTGTGGTTGTCTTTTCTTCTTCGATGATGAATGCTATTCTTTCCTTGTTCTTGTATTCGTTGTCGATACCAGTTAGGAATTCCCAGTCGCCAGACATTTCTTCGGTAACTTCTGTTCTGTGTATTACAGCTACGTCATCGTCTTCGCCTGACTGGTCTTCGTCGAATTCATATTTATATACCATCTTTGCTTTTCCGTTCTTGTCGAAAAAGAATGTGAATGTGCCTTCTTCCTGTCCTGGATCAATTGCAATCTTTCCTGTCAAGGTTCTTGTACTGTCGGAACTCGGAATAGTTATAACCTGTTTCCAAGAATCACCTTCCACTGTTGTTGTGGTTTTGGTGCTTATGTTGTTTTCTTTTCTAACTACCTCAGAATTGAGACTAGATACAGTCCATGTTCCACAAAGCCTAGCCTTTCTGCTACGGAATGACAAAAATGGGTCTCCATCTCCTCTACCACAACCCGAGAATATTAACGGAAGTGCCAACATTAAGACGGCAACCATGTAGCCCAATAATCTTTTTGTATTCATACTTTACAATTCTAAATAAGACTTCTAATGATACAGACGGCAAAGTAAACACAAATATTTTTATCAACAAAATTTTTTTGTTCTTTTTTTAGAAAAAAAAATATAATGGTTTTATTTGTGTGACAATGTCCCAGTTCCGAAAAATAGCATTACCTTTGTACTTCACAAAATTTATAGCTATGGTTATTGATACTAAGGAGATTTCGTCGCGAATAAAGCTCGGTTACATGCTGGTGATACTGGTTCTTGTGGCTGTTGTTGTGCTTGATCTTATTTATACATGGGTGCCAAATCATATACTCGATTATGTTTGTATAGGTTTATTTGTGCTGCTCGAGATATATTTGTTTACCAAAAAGTTCAATTATATCTATTATAATTCGGATGGGTTCAAGATAATATTGAAATACACGTCGTTAAGCTTATTCTCGGCAGGAAATTTCAAACTGGAGATTCCCAAGAAGGATTTTGTGGGTATCGAACTGGAAAAGTCGTACATGGGACTGCGTACGATGGCGGTCATATATGTGCGGACACCAAACGGAACCGGCAAGTTCAAGCCGATAAGCGTTTCTGTTATGTCGCAAAGTGAACTGCAGGAAATGATGTCTGATTTGGATTCAATTAAAAGATAAGTATGTTCGACGACGACAGACTCTACGACGTCGCCGTAACGTTCGTTCATGGAATAGGCGACATAAACGCCAAGAAATTGATTTCCTATTTTGGCTCGGCCAAAAATATGTTCCATTCGTCGTACAAGCAGCTTAAGTCGGTGCAAGGAATTGGCGAAGTGGTGGCATCGCGCCTGTATTCCAATTTCGAGTCGGCACTAGTCGCTGCCGAAGAAGAACTCAAATATGTGTACGCCAATGATATAGGTTTTGTCACCTTTGCCGACGATGCATATCCCGAACGTTTGCGCGAATGCGCCGACTCTCCCGCTATATTATATTATAAAGGTATACCCGATTTTTCGGCTAGGCATATAGTAAGCATTGTAGGGACAAGAAATGCTACAAAATATGGTGTGGAGTTCTGCAATGAGTTTGTAGCTGAGCTTGCCAGCAGGTATCCCGATGCGGTAGTCGTAAGCGGACTTGCTTACGGCATAGATGTAACGGCTCACAAGGCCGCTCTAAAGAATAACTTGAAAACATGGGCTGTGCTCGGACATAGCCTCGAAACAATATACCCGTCGTTGCACAAGAAGGTCGCCGACAAAATGCTTGAGAGTAACGGTGCCTTGATTTCCGATTTTCCGCATGGAACAAAAATCGACCCGTCTAACTTTGTCAGACGCAACCGAATCGTGGCAGGACTATGCGACGCCTTGCTCGTGGTGGAGTCGGGAGAGAAGGGCGGCTCTATCATAACAGCCAACATTGCCAACAACTACAACAAGGATGTGTTCGCGTTGCCAGGAAATGTAACATCGACGTATAGTCGCGGTTGCAACAAGCTAATCAAGACAAATCGAGCCAATCTTTGCGAATCGTTCGACGATTTCGAGTACATAATGAACTGGACATCGCGTTCGCAAAGTAAAATGCCGACGCTCGACTTCCAGTTCGAGTTGACAGCCGACGAGAAAAAAGTTACCGATGTGCTGGCAAAGTACGAATTCCTCGATATCGACAACCTGCGCCGTCAGACCGAAACGACTCCTAACGAGCTGAGCCTTATTTTGCTGCAACTCGAAATGAAAGGTGCAATAGTGTCGTTGCCGGGAAAAATTTTCTCATTAAAGCGTTAGGTTGCATGTTGATAGACACCCATTCGCATATTTATTCCGAAGAGTTCGACGACGATAGGACGGAAGTTGTCGAAAGGGCAAAGAATGCTGGCGTGGAGAAAATAATTCTTCCAAATATAGATTGTTCTTCTTTGGAACGTCTCGCCTCGTTGGCAAAATCCGATACAAACTATTTCTATGTTGCCAATGGGCTGCATCCAACATCGGTAAATGCCGATTTCAAAAAGGAGTTGGAGGTCATTTTTTCTGATTCAACATTTGCATCATTGTCCAATGTGGTAGCGATAGGGGAAATCGGCATGGATTTGTACTGGGACGATACTTATATCAATGAACAGAAGCAGGCGTTTGCTTTCCAACTTGATTATGCGTTAAACAACAAGTTGCCGGTTATCATTCATTGCCGAAACGCTTTTTCGAATATAATAGATGTTGTGTCGGCATATAAGGGGAGCGGGCTTACCGGTGTGTTCCATTGCTTTTTGGAGGATTACGAATCGGCATGCAAGGTAATTGACCTAGGTTATTATATAGGTGTAGGAGGTGTGCTAACTTACAAGAAGTCGACTTTGCCCGATGTGGTGACAAAAATTCCCTTGTCAAGCATTCTTCTTGAGACCGATTCGCCGTATCTTGCGCCAGTTCCGCATCGCGGAAAGCGTAACGAGTCGTCTTTTGTAGCCTCTGTGGCCGAAAAATTGTCGACGCTTTTGGCTGTCGACTACGATAAAGTTTGTGAAATTACATCGGAGAATGCAAAAAAACTTTTTGGAATAGCATAGCAGTATATGTTTGTTTGTCAAATTGTTGCATGGTAATTATGAGCTTTTTTCCCCAATATTTGTATTGTGACGTGAAAAAAAATCGTTAAAAATTTTTATTTCACTCAAATAATTCTTTACTTTGCAAGTCCAATTTAGGCGCACTGGAGAGATGGCCGAGCGGTTGAAGGCGCACGCCTGGAAAGTGTGTATGCGGCGTGAAGCCGTATCGTGGGTTCGAATCCCACTCTCTCCGCCAAGTATGGCTTATTTAGGATTGGATTTGAATGGTTGAATTTTTAAATTTTTGAATATAAAGTAAATAAAAGAATTAGAATTAATTAAAAACAGAATTTAGTCATGAAAAAGTTAATCTCGTTACTTACATTGGCAGGTTTGCTGACTTTTGCAACTGCTACATTTGCACAAGACGAAAAGACAGAAGAACAGGCAGCTCCAGCACAGACCGAAGCTGTAGCACAGGATGAACCTGTTGCAGGCGACGAAGCAGTTCCCGAAGCAACAGAAGAAAAGCCGTTCCATCAGCAGTTGAAGATAAAGATTATCGAAGGTGGTCCTATATTCATGGGCTTCTTGCTCGTAGCTTTGATTCTCGGTTTGGCTATCGCTTTCGAAAGAATCATCTACTTGAACCTCGCTACTGTAAATACAAAGAAGTTATTGACTAAGATAGAAAACGCTTTGAACGAAGGCGGTGTTGAAGCAGCAATGGAAGTTTGCCGTAACACTCGTGGTCCTGTAGCTAGCATCTTCTATCAGGGACTTTCAAGATACCCGGATGGCATCGACATGGTTGAAAAGTCGGTTGTTTCATACGGTTCGGTTCAGATGGGCCAGATGGAAAAGGGCTTGACTTGGATTTCGTTGTTCATCGCTCTTCTTCCTATGTTGGGATTCATGGGTACGGTTATCGGTATGATCGGCGCATTCGATGCTATCGAAGCTGCTGGTGATATCAACCCTGCAGTTGTTGCTGGTGGTATCAAGGTCGCTCTTATCACTACCGTAGGCGGTTTGATCGGTGCTATGATCCTTCAGGTGTTCTACAACTATATTCTTGGTAAGATCGATACTTTGGTTAACACAATGGAAGATGCCTCGATTTCACTCGTCGACATCCTCGTTGATTACGAAAGAAAGGCTAATAACTAATTGTTGACATTAAAAAACTTACAGAGATGTTAGAGAAAGTAGTTAAAATATTAGGTTGGGTCGTATTAGGAGCGGCAGCAGTTATATCTGTGCTGTTCTTCTTGCTGCCGAACGAGGCTCCCGAAATGCAGGCTGCCATGGATGCTCTCGACGGAGCAACCGGCGCCGAAAAGATCGAGGGCGTTGATGCAGCTGCGACCAATTGGGGCGGTTTTATAATGTACGCCTGCGAAATTTTGGCACTCTTGTGTGCTGCTATGTTTGTTATATTCGAAATCGGTGGCGTTATTGCCGACGGAGTCGCTTCTCCTAAGTCGTTGATTAAGCCAGCTATAGCTATTGTTGCTATCGTTGTTGTTGTTATCATATCATGGGGATTGGCCGACGGTATCGCTCCGCATACTATAGGTATCCAGAAGGCAGGATATACGCCTGGCGATGTGTATGGCGATATCAAACTTGCTGAGGCTGGTTTGTGGATGACCTACATCGCTGGTGCAGCAGCAATTTTGGCACTTGTTTATGGTGCAATTTCAAGATTGTGGAAGTAATTTGTTAATTTTTAAAAGGGTATTATTATGGCAAAAAGATCAACCCCGGAAATTAACGCAAGCTCCATGGCGGATATCGCTTTCCTGCTCCTCATATTCTTCCTTGTGACAACTACAATGGATGTTGATACCGGTATCCAGCGCCAGTTGCCACCTATTCCTGAAAAGGACCAGAAGACCGATGTGGAGGTCAATGAGCGTAACGTTTACGTGGTGAATGTTAACTCAAGGGGTAATATACAGGTAAATCATAGTTGGATGGATTTGGATAAGCTCCGCGAAGATGCCAAGAAATTCATCAACTGCGATAGAGCCGACGATCCGACCCTCCCAGAAATGGAGGAAATAACCGTAGAGGGAATAAAAGGTCCGGTCAAGACTTCGAAGGGAATTATCTCTTTGCAGAACGACCGCGGTACTACCTACGGAAGATACATCGAAGTTCAGAACGAATTGGTTGCCGCTTACAACGAGATACGTAACGAAGCTGCCCGCAAGTACTTCAATAAGCCCTACGACGAGCTAAACGATGAACAGCAGGAAGCAATCAGGAAGATCTATCCTCAGCGTATCTCTGAAGCTGAACCTAAAAATTATGGAGGAAAGTAATCATGGCAGTAATGGGTAAAAAGAAAAAGAAAACCTTAGGTGCGATATCTACTGCATCGTTGCCTGATATTGTATTCATGATTCTGTTCTTCTTCATGGTTTCTACTACCATGCGCGAAGTGGAATTGTTGATCGAACTCAAGGGTTCCGACCTTCCTACTGCAACGGAAATCAAGAAACTGGAGAAGAAATCATTGGTAAGCTACATCTATGTAGGTAAACCATTGCAGCAGTATCAGAGGACCTATGGTACAGAGCCGAAGATTCAGTTGAACTCTTCGTTCGCAGAACTTTCCGACATCTACGAGTATATTCTCGCAGAACGTGCTGAAAGAGATGAGGCCGAAGTTCCGTTTATGACTACTTCGCTCAAGGTTCACAAGGACACTAAAATGGGTATCATAACCGATATCAAACAAGAATTAAGAAAGGCAAGTGCATTGAAAATCAATTACTCAGCCCGTCAGGACATGGGTTACTAGACTTGCTTTTGACCGATAAAAAAAGGGACTGAAATTTCAGTCCCTTTTTTTTTGTTGTGAAAACTTTTTTAATATCTTTGCAAGTTGTAAAAAGTGTATTGTGTCTAGTGTGAAAATTTTTTTTCGATTTCGAGGCAACCTTTTATCATTTTTTACGTCTTATTGTTGATTAAATATTTCTGAAACATGAAAAAGATATTGATGATGCTTATTATTCTTGTTGCTGCAGCAAATGTTTTTGCCCAGCAGCAGGCGGTTGTTGTCCCGGATAACAGACTGTATTCCAGATTCCAGAGCGAAGATATTGATAATATGTTGGCTCTGTCTCCTCAAGAAATTGAGTACTGGAATTGGTTCCTGAACAACGGTTTTGTCGTAAAGCATACAACGCCGGAGATTGCACATAAGTATCCACCTTTGAAGTTTTTCGATAAGGATACTAAGACCGCAGGAGAGGACGAAGTTGCATACGACGAAGCAAGCTTCAACATAATGGCATACGCATTCGAGATATTTAATGATAAGTCAAATATGTACAGGATCGGCGATACCGGATATGTGGTGGGCATATATTCGTCGGCTAAGCTTGTTTCTAATTACAATAAATTTTTAGGAAGATGAAAATGAGAAAGATTATATACATATTAATGCCGACGTTGCTGTTGCTTTGCGGAACAGTCGCAATGTCGCAGACACTTCGTATGAATGGTACCACAAATGGTACAACAGTAACTACTTGTAACGCTACTCTGTTCGATTCGGGAGGTCCCAATGGCGACTATCAAAGTAGTGAAACTTATACGATAACTTTCTGTGCTGTAAATCCAAACTCAGCAGTCGTGGCCGAAATTTTAGCATTGAATACCGAATCTAGTTTCGACTATCTGAGATTTTATGACGGTTCGAATACTGGAGGAACTATGCTTGGAGAGGTGAGTGGAACAACCGTACCAGTTCAAACTTACGAGTCGACTCCTGGCAACTGCCTTACTATATATTGGCGTAGCGATGGTTCTGTTACAAGAGCTGGTTTCCAGATTGCTATTTCGTGTAGGGCTCCTTGCCAGGATTTTACTGTTGAGATTACCCCAGAGGCTGTATATAGCGCAATCGAAGAGGCTTATCTCGGTTGTTCAGGCGGAATAGTAACTTCTGAAGTTAACTTCAATAACAACGATGTCGAATACCATCAGTCGGTTGAAACTTCGACATTCTTCTGGAATGCACTTAGCGACCAAGGTACACAGACATTTATGGGAATGGGCATGTCAGAACTTGCAGAACCTCTCGCTCCTGGCGCATATTTCTATACATTGACCGTTACTGATAACAATTTGTGTACAGCTGTATCAAATACAGTTACTGTTTACATATCAGTGCCTCCAACATTTGTTGGATCCAATGTAACCACCGAAATTTGCCCGGGTGCTACTGCTCAGCTTAATGGTGTCTTGAATCCACCAGACGAATGGCAGATGACAATTCCCGAAGTAAACCCCGAGCAGCATTGCTTCGACGATGACCATATCGACGAAGAACAGATTAGCTGTTTTACATACGCAGCATTCGCTCCTGGTCAGATGATTACCTCGGTAAATGACATCGAATCGATCGGTATGCGAATGGAACACTCGTATATGGGCGACCTCGATATATATATACAATGTCCAAACGGACAGCGTATGACTTTGTTCGAGCAAGCTTGTGGCGGTGGTTATTTTGGTGAAGCTGTCGATTATGATACTCAAGGACAAAACTCTTGCAACGATGGTCCGCAATGGGTTGGTGTCGGCTATGACTACTATTGGACTGCAAGTAATAACAATGGTCTTATGTCGGCAAATTGCCCAAGTTATAGTAACCCGTTACCAGCAGGAAACTATCAACCTGTTGATAATTTCAACACTCTCGTTGGTTGTCCTATAAATGGTGAATGGTGCGTAATATTTGTCGATAACATGGGTATTGATGATGGAACTGTATTCCAGACTGAGCTTCACTTTGCCGATTACCTTATCCCTGCTGGTGATAATATCATTTCATTCCAGAATACTTACGAAGATACTGGTTTTTCGTGGGATGGTGCCGAAGTTGCAAGTGCCGATCCTGGATTGACTAACACAGCAAATCCAACAATTTCGGGCCAGATTCCATATACTTTCTCGGCTACCGATAATTTCGGTTGTACTTACGATACTACATTGTATGTTACCGTTTTGGAACCGACCAATTCAGAATGCTGTATAACTCCTACTCCAGAAATCGCAAGTATCCCTGGCCTTATCTGCTCTAACAGAACAAACTTGTCGGTACATAATTTCTCGAATAGTAATATAGGTGAATGGACAGTTTCGGCTTATCCAAATGGTGACGACGTAAACAATTCGGTAACATTCAATAATCCAAACGCGCCTAATACTCAGGTTGTTGTAAATGGTTGGGGTACATATACCTTCCGTTGGACAGAGAGATATCTTGGTCGTGACGATTGTATGGCATTTACAGAAATAACAACAACCTTCAGGCAGCAGCCTACAAATACTTTTGTGTATACTCCAATTGCTTGTTTCGGCGACGAAACGACGATTACGTACGCTGGAAATATGGATGCAAGCGCTACATTTACATGGGGATTCGAGGGCGCTTTCGTTCAGCAGGGCGCTACCCCATTGGGACCACATCAGGTTTCGTGGCAGACTGCAGGAACACATGCTGTTACTCTAACTGTAGAAAATGGCGGCTGTGTAACTTCCGATACTTTGGTGTCGATATTAACTCCCGAACAATTGATAATAGATTCAATTTCGGTTGTCGACGATCCTTGTTTCCATAGCAATGGTGGTTCTGCAGTAGTTACACATCATGGTGGAACATTGCCTATCACATATTCGTGGGCAGCTCCTGGAACAGAACTGTTAAATGTTGGAGCAGGAAACTATTCGCTCTCAATTACCGATGCTAATGGCTGTAGAACAAGCGCAAACTTTACAATACATGAGCCTACCGAAGTTGTTATATCGTCGGTGCAGACAACCAATTTGACTTGCTTCGCATCTCAAGATGGTGCCATCTCGGTGCTCGCAGGTGGCGGTACTGGTGATTTGCGTTACATTTGGTCCGATATGGGACTCGGTGCTACCGAAAGAGTTGGTTTGGCTGCTGGCGAATACTACCTAACCGTTGTTGATGACAATAATTGCAGTAGCGATATCTATGTTTCTATTACACAGCCCGAACGCTTGTTCATTACTATGACAACCGACTACGCTGTGTGCGAAGGCGAGCCAACTCCCGTGCGTGTAGATGCATTCGGAGGAACTACCCCGTACCATCATATTTGGAATACCGGTTCTGGCGAATTCGAAGCAAACAACGAATTGTCTAGTCAATTGAGCGCAACAACACACTATACGGCTTACGTTAGGGATGCTCATGGCTGTACAAGCAATGTGGAATCGATGACAATAACCGTAAGCCCCAAGATGGTAATCGACAGCATATTGCTCCGTCAGATTAAATGTTACGGACATTGCGACGGTAGAGCAGAACTCGCAATGAGAGGCGGTCTGGCTCCATTGCAGTATAGCTGGCCATCCGATACCTATATATATGATGGTATTTGCAGTGGCGCATACACAGTTACTGTAAGCGACCTTATCGGGTGCTCGGTAATCGGAAGCTTCGTTATTACTCAACCCGACGACTTTATTATCTCAAGATCGATGGATTCGGTATCGTGCCATGGCGGTAACGATGGTGAAGCTCGAATCTTTGTCGATGGCGCAACTCCTCCATATACCTATATGTGGCCAAATGGAAATACAACCGATATTTTGACTGCTTCGGCTGGCGCATATAATGTAACTGTTCACGATAGCAATGGTTGCCGCTATACCGAAGAGTTTGTCATCCCGGAACCTAATCCTATAATCGCTTTGCCAATGAACAACCTGACTATATGCAAGGGGCAGTCTGCTTTGCTTACTACTGCTGTAACAGGAGGTACTCCGTATTACGATTATAGGTGGATGGGTCCAGATAGCGTGCAGTACAATGGTTTGCGCTACGAAGTATCACCGATGGAAACGTCTACATATACATTAACAATATACGATTCGCACGGATGTTCGGTAGCGGTGCCACCTGTGACAGTTTCGGTTAATCCCGATCTGCGCATTGCGTCGGTAGTTACTAGCAACGATACTATATGCCGTGGCGACGAGGCTCTGATATATGTCGAAGCCGACGGTGGAAATGGCGGTCCATATACAATAACACTGCAGGACGGTAGAGTTGTTCCATCCCCATTTACCGTTAGACCCGATACTACAACAATGTTCTACATCTCGTTGACAGATATGTGCGGAACTCCTGCTGTAATGGATTCAATCGAAATATTCGTTTATGGTTATCCCGACGAATTGTTTACAGCAAGTCATGTCGAGGGTTGTGCTCCACTTACTGTCTCGTTTGCACCTTTGACAATTGAAGGTTCTCAGTATATGTGGCAGTTCGGCGATAACGATTACTCGGAGGAAGGTATTGTTGATCATACATATAAGAATCCTGGAACCTACGATGTAACAATGACGGTATGGAGCGATCATGGTTGCAAGATTGTGAAGACAGTTCCCGATATGGTACATGTATATCCTCGTCCTAGAGCTTTGTTCGATGCCGATATGCAGGCTGTATCAGTTCTCTCTGCTGAGGTGCTGTTTGTAAATAGGTCTATCGATGCAAACAGATATTTCTGGTTCTTTGGTGACCAAGATAGTTCTACTTACGAAAGCCCAAGACATACCTACTCCGAAATGGGAGAATACGAAGTAATGCTTGTAGCTCAAAGTGACCACTATTGTACTGATACTACAATAAGGTATATAACGGTTTACAACGAGTTCTCTTTCTATGCGCCAACATCATTTACTCCTAATGGCGATGGTATCAACGACTGCTTCCGTATTTGTGGAAACGGAATAACCAACAATAACTTCCTGCTCACTGTATACGACCGTTGGGGAGCATTGGTGTTCAAGACAACACGTTTCGATCCGACGGCTAGTTGCGATGCTTGTTCCGATGGCTCTTGGGACGGTACCGATATGGGTAGCAAGCGCAAGGGCGATAAACTTCTCGAAAATGGAATATACCAGTGGTACTGCCAGTTCGAAGATGCTTATGGTATATCGCATCGCGAACAAGGAACTGTAGTTCTGGCTAGATAAAACCTGATAATAGTCATAAAAAAAGCCGCTTACGAGCGGCTTTTTTATTGTCAACAATTCAAAGATTACTTGTTAAGTCTGAATCTTTCGTTGCCATTCTCGAAGTAATCAACTATCTGGTTGATTGCTGCGATACCTGCGTTAACGTTTGCTTCTTCGGTCTGAGCACCAAGTTTCTTCGGTGTGAAGAATACACGGTCAGCATAGTTTTCCTTGAGTTCAGCTGCACATTCTGGAGCAACGTCTGCCATATACTTGAAGTCTGGTCTTTCAGCGAGAACCTTCTTGAGGTCGTCTTCGTCGATGACTTCCTTGCGGGCAGTGTTGATAAGAGTTGCACCCTTAGGCATCTTACCGATTTTGCTCATGTTAATCGACTTCTTTGTTTCGTCGTTTGCCGGGCAGTGGAGCGAAATGTAGTGGCAGGTGCCAAACAAGTCGTCGAGGTTGGTGCACTGCTTTGCGCCAGTCGATTCAATCTGTTCCTTTGTGAGGAACGGGTCGTATGCAACTACTTCCATGCCGAATCCCATAGCGTACTTGCCAAGGAGACGACCTACGTTTCCGTAACCGTAGATACCGAGCTTCTTTCCGTGGATTTCCGAACCTGACTTTCCATTGTAGTTGTTTCTTGCAGCCATAATCATGAGACCGATAGCGAGTTCAGCAACTGCGTTCGAGTTCTGACCAGGGGTGTTCATTGCAACTACATTGCATGCTGTTGCTGCGTTGAGGTCGATGTTGTCGAAACCTGCACCAGCTCTAACGATTATCTTGAGGTTCTTGCCAGCTTCAATGACTTCCTTGTCGGCAACATCGCTTCTGATAATCATTGCGTCAACATCAGCTACAGCAGCCAAAAGTTTGTCTTTGGTTCCGTACTTTTCGAGTAAAATAACTTCGTATCCAGCGGCTTTTGCCTTTGCCTGGATGCCGTCAACTGCTTCTTTAGCAAACGGTTTGTCGGTTGCTACTAAAACCTTTTTCATTTCAAATTGTGTTTTAAATTTTATTAATGTTTCGCTTTTTTATTTTCGGCAAAGATAAGTAATATTTACGACTTTGGATTGACGATTTTTTGATTGAATTTTTTTTGAAGAATAGAATCTTCAATCGTAACTTGAAATTCCCTGCATCATGTCTGGCAACCTTTAGCTTTACGCTGACATTTCGTCAATCGTAAATAAAGTTGTACCTTTGCGCCAAAATTATTTTTATGTCATCATTCGAAGATTTTGGACTAAACGAAAAATTATTGGCCGCAATAAAGAAGCGCGGTTTTGAGAATCCAACACCCATACAGGAAAAAGTTATACCGCAGTTGTTGTCGTCCGAGAAGGATATTATAGGACTGGCGCAGACTGGTACAGGAAAGACCGCTGCTTTTGGTCTTCCGATAATAGAACGCATTGATGCAAATTTAAACCAGACGCAGGCTATAATCCTTTCGCCAACGCGCGAACTTTGCGTTCAGATTGCTAAGGATTTGGTTTCGTTTGCCGAATTTTTGCCCGAGGTGAAGATTGTTGCCGTTTACGGTGGCGCTTCAATCGAACCGCAGATAAAGTCGCTGAAGGCAGGGGCGCATATCGTAGTAGGAACGCCAGGCCGCGTTATGGATTTGATTGAACGCAAAGCATTGAAAATAGGCAAGATAAAAACATTGGTTCTCGACGAAGCCGACGAAATGCTCGATATGGGCTTCAAGGAGGATTTGGACAATATCCTGTCGTCAACACCCGACTTCAAGCAGACGCTTCTGTTTTCGGCTACTATGCCCGACGATATTCGCCGCATAGCCGAGGACTATATGATGCAGCCAATGGAAATTTCGGTTGGAAAGAGGAATTCCGGTGCCGAAAACGTTGACCACGTTTATTACCTTGTGAGCGCCAAGAACCGCTATCTTGCACTGAAACGTGTAGTTGACATCAATCCGAACATTTACGGCATTGTCTTCTGCCGTACGCGCAAGGAAACTCAGGAAGTTGCCGACAAGCTTATACAGGACGGTTACAATGCCGATTCGCTGCACGGCGACTTGTCGCAGGCGCAGCGCGACATGGTGATGGCGAAGTTCCGCTCCAAGCATTTGCAGATTCTTGTTGCTACCGACGTGGCAGCACGCGGAATCGATGTCAACGACCTCACGCATATCATCAATTACAACCTTCCCGACGAACGCGAAACTTATATCCATCGTAGCGGTCGTACTGGCCGTGCTGGCAAGCGTGGAATGTGCATTACAATTGTTCATACGCGCGAGGAACACAAGATTCGTGAAATCGAAAAGTTGCTCAAGAAGGAGATTGTCCGCAAGAAAATTCCAGATGGAAAGGAAATCTGCATGATCCAACTTATGTCGATGATTGACAAGGTGATGGCAATTGAAACAATAGATGGTCAGATAAAGGAATTCCTTCCTGCAATAATGCTTAGGTTGCAGTCGCTTGACAGGGAAGAACTGATAAAGAGGTTTGTCTCCACAGAGTTTAACCGCTTCCTCAACTATTACAAGGGAGCCGCCGACATAAATATCTACGACAAGGATAAGAAGGGCAAAGGCCGCAAGCAGGATGACAAGAAAGGCGGTTCGCGTCGTCCTGGCGACGACAAGTTTGACAAGCGCAGCCGCAAGATGAAATACACGAAATTTTTCATAACGGTAGGCGAAAAGGACGGTCTTACCAAGATGAAGCTGATGGATGTCATCAATTCGAGCGATCTGCTTGCTGGCGCTGAAGTCGGCAAGATTGAGATACTTCCAGGACATACTTTCTTCGAGGTCGATTCAGATTTGCAGGAAAAGGTCATCAGGGTATTCAAGAACCGTAGGTTCATGGGCAAGCGACTGAAGATAGAAGTGAAGTCTGGCAAAGGAAAATAGAATTATCCGATATTGATATTGTTTAAATTAAAGCAACCTCTTTAAGGTTGCTTTTTTTTGCAATGTTTGCACTTTATGTCATGTGCTATACTCATGAATGTAGCCTCCGAATTTTCTTGTTGAAAAAATGTTGAAAACTTGTTGATAATTAAATTTATTTCAATAGTTTTGCAGTGTATTATAGGCTATTATGGCTGAAGTGTAACTTGTTGAAAGAGTTAGAGAAAATATTCGTCGCAATGGCATTCGTGCTTGTGTTATGTGTCGGCAATTTGTCGGCGCAATATGCAAAGCTTGTCGATGTCAAGAAGTATTCGAAGACCGAACTGTCGTTGTTCAACGCCAGCGTGGCTTATTTTGAGGCAGCTGACTACACAAACGCCTACATGGGATTTTCACAATTGCATAGCTGGTATGCCAACGACCCAGTATTCAACTATTATTGTGGTGCATCGATGGTGATGTTGCGCAACGAGTACGACAAGGCTATAAAATATCTTACCCTGGCTTATGATAACGATCTGAAGGAAGCCGATTATTACCTTGGTCTGGCATACAACCGCAAATATTTGTTTACCAAGTCAATAACCTTCTATAGCCGATACCGTGAATATCTTGTTGCTACAACCAAGGGACGTTCACCTTTGATTGCTCAGGTTGACGATTTGATTCGAAAGGCGCGAATGGCAAACAATCTTGGTCAAGAATCCTACGTGCTGAAGGTTATGTCGAACAGCAAGGTGAAACGTGGAAATTTCCATTTTTCGTACGGACGCAAGCTTTTCAATGGAAGCATTGTTGTGAAGCCAGACTTCTTTAGGCTGCGTAACGACAAGAATAACAAGGATATCGACCTGGTTTATGTCCTTGATACTATCGCATTGGTAAGTTCGTATGGCAACGATATGAAAACTGGTCTCGACTTGTACATTTCGTATAAGACAGAGGAAGGCTGGGCTCCGTTGCAACTTCTGCCAGGAAAGGTAAATACCGATTTCGACGAAGCTTTTCCTTTCTTATCGTCGGACGGAACCTTATATTTTGCATCGAAAGGCCATAATAGCATCGGAGGTTACGATATTTTTAAGTCGGAGTACGATGCTTCGTCGGGACAGTGGGGCATGCCCGAAAATCTTGGCTTCCCGATAAATACACCTTACGATGATTTTATGTTTGCCATTGAGTCTAATGGCAAATCGGCATTCTTTGCGTCCGACAGGTCGTCGAAGGAGGGTCAGGTTATGGTATGCCGTTATGTTGTTGAGCCAGTTGTCGAAAAGATTATTATAAAGACCGAAGAGGATTTTGCAGAGCAGGCCGAATTGCAGGTTACACCTGGTGCCGAAGCGGAGTACGAAAGAATCTTGCATGAACCTGCAGTTTCGCCTGAGGTAAAGGATAGTACGCCTGAGAAGGAAGAAATTAAACACGAAATTGATACCACCGATTTGTTTGTCTCAACTAAGACAATGCTTGACGAGAAAGTGGCGGCTGTGTCAAATTACGATGAATATTCGAAGAAATTGAATGCTTACGCAAAAATGACTTCCAATAAGATTAGAAACGCAAGGGCTAGTGGTGCAAATGCTGGAATGTCGCAGGCTGAAATTTCGAGGATGGCAAATTCGGTGGTAACGTTTTACGATTTGGCTCAGAAGTTTAATTCGGTGTACACAACCGCAACGCCAACTCTCGATCGATGTGTCAAGGACATGGAAAATCTTGAGACTCTTGATCCCAATAGTGGCGAATATCAGTTTAAATTGCATAATATAAGTGTTTCTGTCGGAAAAATAAATGCAAAATCACCGTTGGAGGTAATGATTGCCGAAAAGAAAAAAGAGCGAAAGCAGGCTGATGATGCTCTTAAGAAATTAAGCCGAAATATGGTGAAAGATAGGAAAAATCTCCGCGATATCAACGATAAGCTTGAGTCGGTTATGCAGTTGATTCAGAAGGAGACTGATCCAAAATTACGCGAAAGGTATGTTAACGAGCATAAGTCCCTTGAGAATTCGAAGGTCGATGCAATTAATGGCATGAAAAATATGCAGGTGGAAGCAAAACGCCTGAATATGATGATTGAAAAGGCCGACGAATCGATAAGGATGCTACAAGGTATTGAAGATCTTATTGCTAATATAGATTTGAACAACCTTGAGGAAGAAGAAAATGGTGGCGTCGCTTCGGAAGACATTACCGAGTTGAAGGATTTCATCAGCGAAGAGGAGGAAAAGGTAACCGCAGAGTTTGAAAAGGCTGTCGAGGAAGATGAAAGCTTGTATTCGGAATTGATTGATTATGAATCTATTGGAACTCAGACGGAAAGTGATCTCAAGCTTGTTACCGACGATGTGCTATCATTGGAAGATTATATGTCGTCGTCAACTTTGGCTGTCGTGAAGAAAATGGCTGAGACAGACTCTCTTTACTCTGAAAAATCGAGATTGGAGTCTCAATTTGATGTTGCCGAAACAGATGAGGAGAAAACCGAGCTGTTGAACCGTATAAATACTACGCATAAGCAAATAGCAGGAAATGAAAAGGAAATAGAGTCGAATTTGAATTACGATGAGAATCCATCTGTAGCTAATGCAATTCAAGACTTTGGCGTAGTAAGTAAGAATAAGGTAGAAAGTGAAACTTGGTCGGAATTGTTGTCTTCGACACAGAATTTGATAGAAAAGTCAAAGGATTTGTCGGAACGGATGTCGGAACAGAAAAATTCGTCTGCTGGTGTCGATAAGGCGAAACTATTAGGAAAGGTTAAGTCTGATATTGATAATCAGATTGTTGAAAATGTTGCCGAGATGCATGATATTGTGACGGCGCAGCAGGCCAAAAAGGATATTGCCGATATGAACCGTGAGGTTTCGAAGATAAGATCGTCGGCGCAGGACAAGTCTGTATCGGCAGATGTGATGAAGGATATCAGTTCTGTTTCGAAAAAAATAGAGGCATCGAAGCACGAAACTTCAAGTTCTAATCTTGATGAGGCAGAAAATATTCTTGATGGTACTATTGTGAAGCGTATTGCTATTCTAAACGAAGAATATGATGCAGAAAGTCGTGTATATAATGTTCTTAGCGAAAAATATAGCACATCAAAATCAAGTGATAGGCAGCGCCAGCAGGCCGATGTCGTTTATTATTCGGCATTGGAGGATAAGCAACAGGCAGATGCCGAGATGGATGATGTTGCTAGAATGAGATATTTGTCCGAAGCTAACAAAAAAATGAAATCGGCAAATTCTGCACTTATGCAAGCGATTTCTCCCGAAACAAAATCAGAAACTAGCACTAACGATGAGGTTACAGAATCAATTCTGAATTTGTACAATGAAATACAAGAACAAAAGAATGTTGCTGTAGCTTCGCATAATAGTAATTCAAATGAAGGTAAAAACGATGTTGCGAATAACAGAAATGCTAACGATTCGCAGAATGGTCTAGCCTCTGGAACTGATGATGCTTCAAATGCTACATCTTCATCCCAGTCACTCCAGCATTCAGTTACCTTGCAGACCGACCTTACGAAGCGCATCTCCACCAACAACGACGACATAACCACCATTGCCACCAACATGGCAACTGCCGACCGTGGCGAGAAGAAGCGTCTTGAGGCCTTCCTCGGGGAAGTCACCGCAGAACGTAACGGCAATGTCCGTACGCTTGGCGAGGAAAAGCAGCGCTTCTATGCCGAGCTCGACAAGGCAAAGCACGACGATATAGCAAAGACCAGTGCATCGGCCGACTATACCAACCGATACGCCGACTACCGCCAGTCACTGTACACTCTGACGAACGCCGATCCGTCATCCGCCGACATGACCGAAAAGCTCGCCGACGCCGAAAAGTCGGAGTACGCGCTTCTGCAGACAATCATACCAAATGTCGAAGCAGAGACGAAGTCGGTCTTGATGCCGATTTACAACGGACTTGATGCAAAATACGGAAACTTGGCATCTGCAACTTCTACCAACCAGCAGAGTGGCGAGAACGCCGAATCCGACAATGTTTCAAATGCGGCATCCTCATCCCAGTCACTCCAGCATTCCGTCACATTGCAGACCGACCTTACCAAGCGCATCTCCACCAACAACGATGACATAACCACCATTGCCACCAACATGGCTACAGCCGACCGCGGCGAGAAGAAGCGTCTCCATACCTTCCTCGGGGAAGTCACCGCAGAACGCAACGACAATGTCCGTACGCTTGGCGAGGAAAAGCAGCGCTTCTATGCTGAACTCGACAAGTCGAAGCACGACGATATTGCAAAAACCAGTGCATCAGCCGACTACACCAACCGTTATGCCGACTATCGTCAGTTGCTGTACAGTCTGACGAATGCCGACCCGTCATCCGCCGACATGACCGAAAAGTTCGCTGAAGCCGAAAAGTCGGAGTACGCGCTTCTGCAGACAATAATCCCGAATGTGGATGCAGAGACGAAGTCGGTTCTGATGCCGATTTACAACGGACTTGATGAAAAATACGGAAACTTGGCGTCTGCAACTTCTATCAACCAGCAGAACGGAGTAGAAGCGAAGGATAACGGAAATACCACTTCTTCATCACAGTCACTCCAGCATTCTGTCACCCTGCAGACCGACCTTACGAAGCGCATCTCCACCAACAACGACGACATAACCACAATTGCCACCAACATGGCAACAGCCGACCGCGGCGAGAAGAAGCGTCTCCAGACCTTCCTCGGTGAAGTCACCGCCGAACGTAACGACAATGTCCGTACGCTTGGCGAGGAGAAACAGCGCTTCTATGCTGAGCTCGACAAGTCGAAGCACGACGATATTGCAAAAACCAGTGCATCAGCCGACTATACCAACCGTTACGCCGACTATCGTCAGTCGCTGTACAGTTTGACGAATGCCGACCCGTCATCCGCCGACATGTCAGAAAAGTTCGCTGAAGCCGAAAAGTCTGAGTACGCGCTTCTGCAGACCATAATCCCGAATGTGGATACCGAGACGAAGTCGGTCTTGATGCCGATTTACAACGGGCTTGATGAAAAATATGGTAACTTGGCTGCGTCAACTTCGACCAACCAGCAGAGCGGAGTAGAAGTGAAGGATAACGGAAATACCATTTCTTCATCACAGTCGCTCCAGCATTCCGTCACTTTGCAGGCCGACCTTACCAAGCGCATCTCCACCAACAACGACGACATAACCACCATCGCCACTAACATGGCAACTGCCGACCGCGGCGAGAAGAAGCGTCTTGAGACCTTCCTTGGCGAAGTCACAGCTGAACGTAACGACAATGTACGTACGCTAGGCGAGGAAAAGCAGCGTTTCTATGCCGAGCTTGACAAGGCAAAGCATGATGATATTGCAAAGACCAGTGCGTCAACCGACTACACCAACCGTTACGCCGACTATCGTCAGTCGCTGTACAGTCTGACGAACGCCGATCTTTCATCCGCCGACATGACAGAAAGGCTCGCTGACGCCGAAAAGTCGGAGTACGCGCTTCTGCAGACAATAATACCGAACGTCGATGCCGAGACGAAGTCAGTCCTGATGCCTATTTACAACAGTCTTGATGCAAAATACGGAAACTTGGCTTCGTCGTCAACTTCAACCAACCTGCAGAGCGGAGACGACTCAACCTATCCTCAGAGCGGAATAGAAGTGACTGGTAATGATGCTACAGCACAAAATTCTCAGCAGAATGGTGTAGCCAAAGAACTTGACGATAATAGTGCGATTACAACTTCAGTAGATTCACAGCAACTGAAAGCTTCGGTGGTTCGGCAAAGTGAAATTTCTAACCGTATAACAATCAATGCCAGTGAAATTAGTGCAATCGAAGGCGTTATTGCAGCATCGGCTGGCAGCGATAAGCAACGTTTGCAAAACGAGCTTGGAGAAATAACGGCCCAGCGCAATAGCAATGTCCGTTCGTTGAGCGAAGAAAAACAGAATTTTTATGCCGAAATAGACAAATCGGTACACGATGCCATTGTAAAGAGCGATGTTTCCTCGGAATACACAAATCGTTATGCTACATATCGTCAGTCACTCCATAATTTGGCAAATGCTGAACAGTCTGGTGCTGATATGTCGCAGAAACTTGCGGAAGCAGAAAAGGCGGAATACACACTTTTGCAAACGATAATACCTAATGCTGATTCTGAAACCAAATCAATATTGTTGCCAGTTTACAACGGTCTCGAGGCTAAGTATGGTACAACAGGAGGTGTAGAGATTGCAGGTGTTGTTCCCGAAACATATTCTCGCTCAATGACTCTTCAGGAGCAGATGGTTCGCAATATAGAAATTTCCACAAAGGAAATTGAGCGTCTCGAACAGCGCAAGGAAGTTGCGAAGAAGTCGGAGCAACGACGTATCGCTGATGATATTGCTCGCGAAGAAAGTCAGAAACTTGATGACATACAAAAACTTGCTGTTGAAAAATCTAAGTTCTATTCGGAACTGAATTCGTCGTTGGAAACAATTCTGCCAACCTTGTCCGATTCTGCTCGTCAGGAGTACAAGTTAGCCTACGATTCGTATGATGAAACATTGAGAACCATGAAGATAGGTCTTGGGTTCTATGATATGTCCGTGGCTAATAAGATTTACAGTGATTCTGAAATCCAGGAATACAAGCTCTTGCAGCAGATGTCGCAAGTTGCTACCGGCGAAACCAAGACAGTTGTCGATAATATGATTGGCAGGATGGAAGCCAATAACTCGACCTTGAGGAGATACAAGGTGGTTGTTGATTATGTTATCGTGGAAAATACAGTAAATAATGCTTCTACAAATAGCAATGTGGCAGAAAAACGCGATAGCGTTTCCTTGAATATTCCTGATTCTAACTCGACAATACTCGCATCGGTTGATTCAACAGTTGTTACACCTAAGAAGAAATCAATGTCAGGCTTCTCTGCTGATTCGTACGGAATTTTCGAGAAGCCCAAAATTAACATGGGATTGTACTATCGAATTCAGATAGTTGCCGCCAATGTAAAGTATAGGATGCCGTATTTTAACGGCTTGTCGCTGATATTTACCGAGCAGATTCCTAATACGAATATTATCCGTTATATGACGGGCGAATATTACAGGTATGTTTCGGCTCGTGAGGATTTGCCTAAGGTAAGGGGACTCGGTTTCAGCGACGCGTTCATTGTTGCTTATTACAATGGCAAGCGAATTTCGATAGGCGAAGCCCGTAGGCTCGAAGCTTTGCAGAATGCCGAGGAAAACGAAGAGATTCCTATTGTAATCCGTCACGAAGCTCCGGCAGATTATGTTGAGCCAGAATCGATTATTGCAAGTTCGCAGACAAAGACAGAGACTATTGCAAATGTCGAAAATGGAGCGTCTGTTGCAAATAATTCTATAAGTAGCCAGAGTGTCACAGAGGAAAATTCTGCAGTTTATTCCGAAAATGTGGCAGTAAACGGTCAGATTGTTTCTTCGGGCAATGTCGTTGATTCTCAGGGTGGAATAGCATTAGATTCTCACGAAATTCCATCGAAGGGAGTTTATTATGCAGTGCAGATTGGCGTTTACAAGGATAGGCGTCAGCCATCGCAAATGAAAGGCGTTTCACCGATTGACTACGAGACTATGCCGAACGGGTACATCCGTCATACTTCAGGACGTTTCGGCAATTACGACCAAGCAAGGGCTTCGCAGGCGAACATACGCCGTCAGGGAATTTCGGATGCCTTTGTGATTGCTTACATCGATGGTCGCAAGGTAAGTTTCTCGGAAGCTATCGAATATCAGAAGTCGTTGGAGAGCAGAGTTATAGCTGAAGCAAATGCCGAAAATACAACACCGAAGACGCAAGGTGTTGTTTCAAGCGAAGAAAACTTGTCGAATGTGGAATATGCACCTTTGAACTTGAATACTGGCACCGAAGAGAACAACAAGGAAGGCATTTCGTATTACGTCCAGATAGGTGCATTCTCGAAGTCGCCCGATCCGGAAATTCTATCGGTATTCTCGAAGGTTGCAGGCGACAAGATTCATGTGAAGTTCCCGCGCGAAGGTTTGCAGGTTTACCGTATAGGCGTTTTCAATTCGTACGAAGAAGCTCAGAACACATTGGCAGAGGCTCGTTCGTTCGGCATTGTCGATGCTTTCATTGTGGCGTTCAAGGGTGAGGAACAGATTTCTAGTTCCGAGGCAATACGTCTGCAGAATGCGGTAAGGCAAATTGAAGGTAATTCTGGCGAAACTATAAATAATAATGTTGGGCAGAAATCATCGCAAACTATCCAGCCAACGTCAAATGCAGAACCTAAGCCGGTTGTCCCCGCCGAAACTTTGCAGCAGGCAAATGGCGGAGTCGAGTATTTTGTGCAGCTTGGTGCATTTGTTCATACGCCTGATACTCGTAGTATGGCGACTTTCCGTGCAATTGCAACGACAAGTGGTTCTAGACTTTCGACAGTGCAGAATGGTAAGTTTACTAATTATAGGGTAGGCGCGTTCAAGAAATTTGATGATGTGAAAGCTGCGGTTGAAAATGCCCGTTCTATGGGCGTAACCGATGCTTTTGTGGTTGCATTCTACAATGGCGAGAGAATCCCTGTGGTAGAAGCAAAGGAAAAGGAGTAGAAGATTTTACGATTTCATCCACACAAACATTCCGTGGCTGATTTTTCCGCCGAATTTTGATAAGCCTTTCACTTCCTCGCACATTTCAATATTGTGATTTGGAAAGCTTTTGTGCAGGAGTTCTCTGATTTCCATTCCAAAAACGGAATGGGAATACAAGTTCATTATAATGAATGATTTGCGCTTTGCAATTTGGTTTACATTGGAGAGCAGGTTTTCAATCATCTCGTCGAAAATCCATTTTTCGTTCTTTGCTCCGCTGCCAATGGCTGGCGGGTCGAGGATAATGCCGTCGTACTTGTTGCCACGCTTGATTTCGCGTTCCACAAACTTCTGAGCATCTTCGGTTATGAGACGTATGTTGTTTCTGCCTGAGTTTTCGGCGTTGCGGCGAGTCCATTCCACGACCTTGCGAATAGAATCGATGTGGGTTGCCTTGTCGAAGAAGTTTGAAGCAAAAACAGTGGATAGCCCGGTGTAACCGAACAGGTTAAGGAAACTTTCGTGTCCATAGCTGGCACTTTCGCGTTCGATGAACTGCCAGTTGATGACTTGTTCGGGGAATATGCCAATGTGTTTGGAGGTGGTCAGCGATAGTTCTGCGGTGATATGAGTTTCTTCCCTTTGACTCGCTGTTGACATTCCATCTGCTTCCCTTCGACTAACGCTCAGGGGGCGCTTATGGGAGCGGGAAGTGTATTCCATCCTCCACGTTTCAGGAATTGGCTTGAAAATATCCCATCTGCCAGAATTTTTTGATGTCTCAACAAATTCGGCATTGGCCATTTCCTTCCATTGTGCTTCGGAAAGATGCGGTTTGCCTGTGGCTGTTATTTCGGGACGTATGAGGGTAATTTCACCGAAACGCTCAAGTTTGCGACCATTGCCGCAGTCAATGAGTTCGTATTCGTTCCAAAGGTTGTGGAGGCAGATTTCCATCACTCGCAACTTGCAAATTGTGTGTCAACAATCTTGTACAGCTTATCGCCACGGCGGACGACTTCGCCAGTCTTTATCGAGAACAACGAGCCTTGCACAACCTTTGGTACCGGTTTCAAGTCTTCGCGGATTTCGTCGGCAATCTGCTGGACTGCACCAGTAGTCGTACCTGTAATTAGGATTTCGTCGCCAACAGAAAGTTCCTCGGCGGTTTCAAGCTTGATTTCTGCAACATTGATTTTCGAGAAGAAATTGAGCACCTTGCCGAGATAAACTTTAGTCTTGGTTGCACGGGAACCATAAACTTCCGACCACTCGCCAAGTCGTTGTCCCATATAATAGCCGTCCCAGAAGCCACGGTTGAATACTGTTTCGAGACGTTTTTTCCAACCGTCAATCTTTTCACGGTTGTATGTTCCATCAAAACAGGAATTTAAGGCATCATCGTAGCATTCCACAACGGTTTTTACGTATTCGCACGAGCGGGCGCGACCTTCAATCTTCAGTACGCTTACGCCAGCATCGATGATTTTGTTTATGAACCCAATTGTACACAGGTCTTTTGGCGACATAATGTACTTGTTGTCGATTTCGAGTTCGTCGCCACTTTCGATGTCGGTCACGCGATAAGCCCTGCGGCAGGCTTGCAGACAAGCACCACGGTTTGCCGAGTGATTGTATTCGTGGAGGCTGAGGTAACATTTGCCCGAAACCGCCATACACAAGGCACCATGGCAGAAGATTTCAATCTTAACAAGTTCGCCCTTTGGTCCGCGGATGTCACGCTGGCGGATTTGCTCGGTGATGTATTTCACTTGTTCGAGAGATAGTTCGCGTGCTGTTACCATCACGTCGCAGAACTGTGCAAAAAATGCAACAGCCTCGATGTTGGAAATGTTTAACTGCGTAGAAGCATGAACCTCAACGCCTTTGCTTCGGGCATACTGCATAACTGCAATGTCGGAGGCAATAATGGCGGTCACGTGATTTTCTGCGGCAGCATCCACAACCTTATGCATCTTTTCCATTTCCTCGTCGTAGATAATGGTATTTACGGTGAGGTATGTCTTTACGTTGTGCTCTTCGCAAATCGAGACTATGTTGCGCAAGTCGTCGAATGTGAAGTTGTTCGACGAACGGGCACGCATGTTAAGTTGTTCTATGCCAAAGTATATGGAATTGCTTCCTGCCTGTATTGCAGCCATCAGCGACTCGTAGGAGCCAACTGGTGCCATCAGGTCTATGTCGGTACGTTTACGTTGCATTATTTGTCTGTAAGTTTTTTAGCGTTCTTGACCTTTTTGTCGGTAATGGCGAGTTCGAATACGTCTGAAACGGTGTCAACGTAGTGGAACTGAACGCCTTCGAGGTAAATAGGCTTTATGTCGTTGATATCCTTTTCGTTTTCGCGCGAAAGTATGATTTCGGTGATTCCAGCACGTTTGGCGGCAAGAATCTTTTCCTTGATTCCACCAACGGGCAGAACTTTTCCGCGCAGGGTGATTTCGCCTGTCATTGCAATGTGCGACTTTACTTTACGTTGAGTGAAAGCAGAAGCAATAGCTGTTGCCATTGTAATACCAGCCGACGGACCGTCCTTAGGGATTGCGCCTTCGGGAACATGCAGGTGGATATTCCACTTGTCGAAAACTTCGGGCTTTATGCCAAGCTTGTCGGCGTGAGCCTTTACGTATTCCATAGCCAGTTTTGCCGATTCCTTCATCACATCGCCGAGGTTGCCCGTGAGGGTCATCTTGCCGTCGCCAGCCGAAAGGCTTGTTTCGATGTATAGGATTTCACCACCGACAGCCGTCCATGCCAATCCTGTGACAACGCCGGCAAATTCCTGTTCCTCGTACATATCGCGGTGGAATAGGGGCTTGCCGATGAATGTTTCAAGGTTCTCGGCTGTGATGACTTTTGGATATTCCTCGTCCATACCGATTGCCTTTGCAAGACGACGAGCCAGTTTTGCAATCTGCTTGTCGAGCGAACGAACGCCCGATTCGCGGGTGTAGTCTTCGATAATTTTCAGAATTGCCGAATCGTCAACCTTGATTTTGTACTTCTTGATTCCGTGGTTGTCAAATTCCTTTGGAATTAGGTGTCGTTTGGCAATTTCCAACTTTTCTTCGGTGACATAACCGCTGATTTCTATCATTTCCATCCTGTCGCGCAGGGCGGGATTTATTGTGGAAATGTTGTTGGCAGTGGCAATGAACATCACTTTCGACAAGTCGTATTCTTGGTCGATGAAATTATCGTGGAATTCGGTATTTTGTTCAGGGTCAAGTACTTCTAGCAATGCTGATGATGGGTCACCACGATAGTCGTTGCCTACCTTGTCGATTTCGTCGAGGATGAACACAGGGTTCGACGATTTTGCCTTGTTGATGTTCTGCAAAATTCTACCAGGCATAGCACCTATATATGTACGGCGGTGTCCGCGAATTTCCGATTCGTCGTGCAGTCCGCCAAGTGACATTCTGACATATTTTCTGCCAAGTGCATCGGCAATGCTCTTTCCGAGCGATGTCTTACCAACTCCCGGAGGGCCATACAGACAAAGAATAGGAGACTTCAAATCGCCTTTAAGTTTCAGAACTGCAAGGTGTTCGAGAATTCTATCTTTTACCTCGTCGAGACCAAAATGGTCGCGGTCGAGGACTTTTTGTGCGTGTTTCAGATTGAAATTGTCCTTGGTGTACTCGTTCCACGGCAAATCTACGAAAACGTGCATATAGTTCATTTGCACCGAAAATTCGGCCGACATAGGATTCAGTTGCTCGAGCTTTTTTATCTCAGCCTCATACACTTCGGCGATTTCCTTGCTCCATTTTTTCTTCTTTCCCTTTTCGCGGAGTTCGTCAATTTCCTTTTCGTAAGGAGAACCGCCAAGTTCCTCTTGTATGGTCTTAATCTGCTGGTTAAGAAAGTATTCGCGCTGTTGCTTGTCCATATCCTTCTTAACCTTGCCTTGAATTTCGTTCTTCAGGTCGAGGAACTGCTTTTGCTCGTTGAGGTAGCGCAGAAGTCCTATGGCGCGTTGTTTCAACTCGTTGGCTTCCAGAAGGGTTTGCTTTTCGTCGTTGGTGCAGTTGCAGTTTGTTGCAATGTAATTGACGAGGAAAGTAGGATTGTCGATGTTCTTTAGTGCAAACGACAGTTCTCCTGGAGCGTTCTGGCTCATTCTCACGATTTTAATGGCAATATCCTTGATGGATGACAAGATTGCATCCATATCGTGGTCGTTCTTTGGCTCGACAGGTTCTTTAAGGTAACGTACCCTTGCCATAAAATACGGTTCGCTGCCAGTGTATTCCAGCACTTCAAACCTTGATTTACCTTGTATTATGACAGAAATCGTATTGTCGGGCATTTCGATAACCTTGAGGATTTCGGCCACTGTTCCAACCTTGTGCATGTCGGAAAACTGCGGGTCTTCAACTTCGGCATCAATCTGCGAAAGTGCACCAAAGATACGTGTTGTACGTTGTATTTCACGGATTAACTTGAACGATTTCTGTCGTCCGATGTTTATTGGAAACACTACGCCTGGAAACAAAACCGAATTTCTTAACGGAAGTATTGGCAGGAATTCGGGTAAGTCCTTGATTTCGTCTGTCTTCTTTATTATGTCTGTAAAAATAGGAATAACATTTTCACCTTCTTCCATGTCAGACATCATCTTATATTCGTCAAATAAATTCATAAACAATATGTCAAAATGGCACTTATTCTTTAATTTTTTATCAAGTCACATATATTGGCAATCTGCGTGCCAAAGATAATGAATTTTACGATTTAAGAATTACAAATTCGTGTTCTCCTCTTTATCTTTGATTTGAATATTTGAAGGATTTGAAAGGTGTAGTCGCAATTCTAATCATCGAATTGTTTCGATTTTTTGTTCCCCCGATATTTCTACAAAAGTAGGAATTGTCTTTATGCCATAGAGTTTTGCTGTAATCCCTTCCCACGACTTGAAGTCGCATAGGTTGATTGTCGGTTCGAGATGATTGAATTTTATTGACTGAAGCCATTGTTCGCGGTTACTGTCGAGCGAAATAAGGATTATTTGTCGGGCAGGGCTTTCCGATAAGTATTTTTGTACTGCTTTCACCGATTTCTTATCCCACGAAGCCCAGAAGCATAATGTTATTTCTTTGCCTTTGAAGTCTGTGAGTGTGCACTTGATTCCATTTTCATCGGGCATAGAAAAGTCGGGAGCGGCAGAACCTTCGGCTATGTTCACATATTGACGATTTTGTTGTTCTTGTTGCAACTCGAATTTTTTGACTGTTGATTCAAGGAACCTAGTCTCTTCGAGGTCGGGATTGTAGGCTTTCATCTCCTCGAGGACATACTTGTAAGTGTCGTAGTCGTTGGGAAGTTGCATTATTTGCGTTGTGGAAACATATTGGTGCAGAGCAAGGTAAATTATTGGAGATGTGTGGTTTTGCTTGATAAAATTTGAGATGAAGTCTTTGTCGGATTGATATAGGCTGTCGGCTATGCGGTTGCTTTCCTCAAGGCTTGCCTTGTCGATGTTGAATTGTTGGCTTACTTTGCTGCGCAGTTCCTCGATTTTTTGAGTACTTTCGGTCATGCGGTCGTTGAGGCGTTTCAGTTCTGCACAATCGTTTGAGCCTGAAATTTCATAGCCATTTGTATTTATTGAGATTTCAATGCTTTCTCCATTGACCAGACTTAGATGTATAGGTGGTCTGTTTTCAAACTTCAGACGATACAAGTGGCGTATGCTATCGTTGAAGAAAATGTCAAAGCTTCCGTCTAATCCAGAGCTAACGCTTGCAATCGTATCAACTTTTATCGGAGAGAGGCGTTCCAGTTGAATTTTGCAGCCTTTGCAGTCGGTAATTTGTCCTTTTATTGAGATTTCGTTTTTGTCATCACAAGAATAAAATGACAAAGCACTTATTATCAAGGCGATAATAATTATTAGCTGCTTTATTTTCATTGGATTACTTCAGTTTAAATTCAACTGTGACGATTCCTGTCTGGGTACCGCTACCTGGTTTTGCCTCGTATTTCCACTGCTTTACAGCCTTGATTGCGAATGGAACACATTCGCTGCAGGTTGTTCCGCTTGCAGGTTCAGCAGTTTCTACGATTCCTTTTTCGTTGACAGTTATCTTAAGTTTGACCGTACCAGTCATATTGTCCTTGTTTTCGGGCAAAACCTTGGTAACCTTGCGGTTTCCGATGCTTCCTCCGATCCCACCTGGGCCAGTTCCGCTACCTCCGCCGGAGCCGCTTCCGCCACCCCATCCAGGGTTGCCGCTACCCGAGCCGCTTCCGCCATTGCCCGAAGCGTTTCCGCCTGCAAGTCCGCCGAAGTTTACACGACCTTCGGCTTTTGAAGTCGGGGTTGGTTCTACATTTTCTTTTGTTTCACCTTTACTATCATTACCTGATGGGAGGGGCGCAGCATCCTCGAAGGCCTGAGATTCGACGCTGGGATTTGAGTTTGAGTTTGAATTTGAGTTTTGTGTAGAGGTATTTTGATTGCTTGTAGTTGCATTAGCGGTCGATGCTCCTGCGTTGGGATTTCCGCCGCCACCTCTGGTATCAAGTAATGTTGACTCCTCTGTGGGAGTTGAAAAGTCTAATAGTATGCATTCCTCCACTAAGGGCGGATCTGGCATTTTGAGCCCGCAGAGCAACAAGAATAGAAGTACCGCAGCAATAAATATTGCCGAACCGATAAAAGCTTCCTTATGTTGCATGAAATAGTTCATTATTCTCCAGGTTGTGTTGCCAGTATGAGTTTGTATTCGTGTTTCTTTGCGATGTTCATGATTTTAACCACTTCTTCCATCGGAACCGACTTGTCGACATGTAGCGAAACGTAAGCTTCGTCGCTCTTTTCTGCCATTTCTTTTACAAGTGCAGTTTCGAGATTCTCGAAAGGCATTATGGTTGTTCCTACTGCATAGGTGTAAGTGCCGTTCTGGTTATCCTTGATTGAAACCGATGCCAGCGGGCTTGCCTGTGTCTGGTTGTTGCTCGACGGCAACAGAAGCTTCAGCGCGTTCGGAGCAATCATTGTTGATGTCACCATGAAGAAGATAAGCAAGAGGAATACGATGTCGGTCATTGACGACATGCTGAATTCCGAACTTATTTTATTTCTCGACCTTAGGCTCATGGTTATTCGGTTTTATGCAGGTTCGTTCAATACGTCCATAAATTCTGTTGTCTTTGCTTCGAGGTCGTTAACAAGGTTGTTGACCTTTGCAACCAAAATGTTGTAAGCGAAGTAGGCAATGATACCAACGAACAGACCACCGACAGTTGTTACTAGTGCTGTTTCGATACCGCCAGCCAAATCGGTAATTTCAAGTGCATTTCCTGCTGCTGCCATCGAAGAGAACGACTGCACCATACCGGTTACAGTTCCGAAGAAACCGATCATCGGGGCGCCACCGGCTATTGTTGCGAGAAGAGCAAGACCTTTTTCGAGTTTTGCAATTTCCTGCTTACCTACGTTTTCGATAGCAGTGTTTACGTCGTTGAGTGGACGACCAATGCGTTGCAGACCCTTTTCAATCATTCTCGAAATAGGGCTGTTGTTGTTGCGGCAACTGTCAATTGCGTTGTCAATTCTACCTTCCTTGATGTAATTCTTGATGTTCTGCATGAATCCGTCTTGATTCTTGCCAGCCTTCTTTACTGCCAAATACTTGTCAATAAAAATGTATATGGCAAGTACAGAAAGAACAGCGAGAACTATCATAATCCATCCGCCTTGTACGGCCAAGTCCCAGTACGACTGGCTTGCTGCAGCACCCTTTTCTGCTACCTTTGCAACAGAATCGCTTACTGCTGGCATATTCATTACTTCATCCAATAACAACATATTCTTTTGACTTTAATTTAAATTATCGAATGCAAAAGTATTACCTAAAAATTTACAAATCCCTTTGAAAATTGATTTTTATCAACATAAATTTGTTAAATGAACGTTTGCCCGTCTGGTTTTATTGCCTTGAACACTAACATTTTAAGTTTTTATTGTTGTGATTCTCTTTTATTTGTTTGATTATTAGTGATATATCTTTGGCTCGGTGTTTGTTTTATTATAAAAAAACAAATAGTTTTGCGACCATGAAAAAGTTCAGACGAGGCATATTATTTATAGTATATCTTCTTTTCTGGATAGTGGCATTCGAGTCGATGCGCATTTTCTTCATGCTGTTTAATCTCGCAAACGGCTTTTCGTGTTCGGCATCGGAATTCTTCGGAGCTTTATGGCATGGCTTGAGCCTCGATTCGGCAATGATGGCCTACATCGGTATTTTTACCATACCCTTTTTCATTGTATTTGCGTTTGTAAAGTCGCAGCGTGCATTCAAGATTTTTATGGATGTGCTTACATTGATATTGCTCGTTGTCGGTTCGCTGATAGTTGTGGGCGATGCCGAAGTGTATCGTTCGTGGCAGTTTCGAATCGATGCTTCTGTGCTGCAGTATTTTAGTAATCCAGAACTTGTTTTTGCGTCAACACCGGTATCGAGGATTGTTCTTCTCATTTTTATGGTTGTAGTTGTATCGGTTGCATTGTTCTTCCTATACAAATTATTTACACGTAAACTATTCGATTCGTTAGAGCAGGAGAAGTTTTATTCGTTGCTTTTCGTTCCGTTGGCGGCTGTCCTTGTGATTCCGGCACGAGGTGGAATTGGCATTGTGCCTATAAATGCGGGCTCGGCGTATTTTTGCGACAATCTGTTTGCAAACCATTCTGCAATAAATGTCTGCTGGAATTTCGGTAGTTACTTTTTTGCCAATGAATCGGATTTCAGTAAGTTCATATATTTTGATGAAGTTGCTGAAATTCCGGTAGATACAACAAGCAATCCTTATTCTGGCAAGAAAATTTTCAAGAAAAATCCCGAGCATATAGTCTTTGTCCTGCTCGAAAGTTTCACCTGGACAGCAATGTGCTACGACAACCCGTCGGAGAGTGTGACGCCAAGACTTCTGACATGGCGCGACAAAGGCATTTTTTTCAGCAACTGCTATGCATCGGGCGATCGTAGCGTGCGAGGACTTGCTTCGGTTTTCAGTGGAGTGCCTTCGTTGCCCGAGTATTCGATTGTGAAAACTCCCGAAAAGTCGCAGCAGTTGCCTTCGCTTTTGCGCAAACTTGCCGACAATGGTTATGCCGATGTGACGTTCCATTATGGCGGTGATGCAAATTTTGCTAACATGAATTCGTATTTGCGCCAGAATGGAGCAGAGGTGCTGTCTCAGAACAATTTGGACCTGGATTGCAGAACTTCGAGGTGGGGCTACGACGACGAGTGTATGTTTGATGAGTTCTACAGTCATTTGCAAGACGTTGACAAAGGTTCTGTATCTATTTTATTTACGCTCAACAGCCACGAACCTTACGATGTGCCTATCGCTCCATACGGCACCGGCGACGAACTTGCGCTCAGCATGAACGCCTATTATTATACCGATTCGTGCCTCAACAATTTTCTTACACGTATGCAAAACTCGTCGCTGTGGGACAAATCTCTGATAATTTTGGTGTCGGACCATGGAAAGTTATTTAAGTCACAGAATTGGCAGAGCCTCAACAAGAGCCATATCGTAATGCAGTGGCTTGGTGGGGTGGTCAACGAATCATTTGTCTGCGATTTGCCTTGCGACCAGGCCGACATTTCGTCGACATTGCTTTCGGCTCTAGGTGTTAGCCACGACGAATTCAATTTTAGCGAAGATATTTTTGGTAGATGTTGCCCTACGGCTTTTTCGTCGTGCGGTCGAGGCTATTCTTTCGTCGTTGGTGGCGAGTCGGTTTGGTATGCCGGTGATGTCGATAAATTCTATCCAGATATGGTTTCCGACGATTTCAAGTGGCGAACAAAAGCCTATTGCCAAAAAGTTGCGGAATATTACAAAGGATTAAAGTAAGTTGTTTTTGTGCTTGCTACAACGCAAAAACATGATTACTTTTGTGAAAAAATTCGCGGATGCTCAACTATGTAACATGGAATGTAAGCCCAGAAATATTCACCATCGGTGGATTTTCGTTGCGTTATTATAGCGCATTCTTTGCTATTGGGTTTATATTGGCATATTTTATAATCAAACATTATTATCGCAAAGAAAACATTCCGCAGAAGGAACTTGACCGTTTGACAATTTTTGTAGTGCTAGGCGGAATTATCGGAGCGCGCCTAGGACATTGCATATTTTACGAACCTTCATATTTCCTAACATCTAAGCATTGGATGGAAATGATACTTCCGTTTTCATTCAGCCCGTTCAAATTTACAGGTTTTCAGGGACTTGCAAGTCATGGCGGAGCAATAGGAGTTCTTGTGGCCGTATTCATATTCAAGTTCAAGTCGAAGCAGGATGGTTTTCTTTCAATAACCGACAAGTTGGTGATTCCCATAGGTTTTGTCGGTGCACTGATTCGTTTTGGCAACCTTATGAACTCCGAAATCTACGGTTATCCTACCGACTTGCCGTGGGGATTCCTGTTTGTCCGTAACGGCGATACTCTTCCGTGTCATCCTACACAGATCTACGAGGCATTGTGTTATATTATTGTCTCGGCTGTGCTGATTTTGCTTTATAAAAGGAAAAATTTTGCCAAAAAGCATGGTCTTATGCTTGGGGCGTTTCTGATTATGGTGTTCACGGCTCGTTTCTTTATCGAATTCTTTAAACAGAATCAAGAAGCATTCGAGGAAGGAATGTCTTTGAATATGGGACAGATACTGAGCATTCCTGCCATTGTGTGCGGAATAGTGTTGGTGATTTATGCATTTAGAACGAAAAAAACAGCAAAGCAATGAAATACAATTTTGACGAAGTTTTCCCTCGAAAGGGAAGTGCAAGTGTGAAACACGATTTGATGAAACCGTTTTTTGGAACCGACGACTTGTTGCCTATGTGGGTTGCTGACATGGATTTCAAAGCGCCCGAATGTGTGCTCGATGCAATAAGGAAGCGTTGCGACCAAGGTTTTCTTGGCTATACTTTTGGCGATGATTCTTATTTTGGCGCTGTAATCGACTGGTTTGACAAACATTATGCAATCAAAGCCGAAAAACGTGAATTGCATTACATTCCGGGAATTGTAGTTGGAATTGCTTTTTGCATTCAGGCATTTACCAAGCCTGGCGATAAGATTCTTATAAACACACCTGTGTATCCTCCGTTTGTGAACTTGCCAATAAATAATGGTCGCGAGTTGGTAACCAACAAGTTGATTCTGAAGAACGGTCGATTCGAAATCGATTTCGACGATTTGGAACGTAAGGCCGCTGGTTGCAAGATGATGCTTTTGTCGAATCCTCACAATCCAGGCGGAACCGTCTGGTCGAAGGCCGATTTGCAACGTATTGCAGAAATTTGCAAGCGCAATGGTGTACTTGTCATTTCCGACGAGATACATGCAGACCTTACTTTACCAAAATACAAACATACTTCATTTTCAACAGTTTCCGCCGAGGCCAAGTCTAACTGCATAACTTTCATTGCACCTAGCAAGACTTTCAACATTGCCGGCTTGTCGAGTTCTGTCGCCTACATTCCCGAAAAAACGATACGCGACACTTATTTCGAATACCTTGAAGCTTCGGAGTTTGCAAACGGCAATATTTTTGCATATATAGGAGCCGAGGCAGCTTTCCGTGGTGGCGAAGAATGGTTGTCGCAACTAAAGAATTATTTAGTCGAGAATATAGCTTTTGCTGACGATTATTTTCGACGAAAGTTGCCAGAAGTAAAGGCTGTGCTGCCTGAAGCTTCGTACCTGCTATGGCTCGATTTTAATGGTTTGGGTTTGTCGCACAACGAATTGCAGGATAGGTTAATAAACAAGGCAAAAGTTGCATTGAACGACGGCCGTACATTTGGCGGTGACGATTATGCAGGATTCTTCCGCATGAACATCGGTTGCCCAAGGTCGATACTTAATGAGGCTTTGGAAAGGATTGCAAAGGCGTTCAAGGATTAGTTTATTTCTCCAGCTGCTAATTTTTTCAGTTTTACCTTGTCCTCGTTGATGAGACGGGTGAGGATTCCAACTGCTTTTTCGGTGTCGTTGAGGAGATTGCCAACGTATATATTTGTAATTTCTTCTTTTTCAACGAGATGTTGGTCAGATGTGCCACTTTTTAAAGCAACGCTGCATGTCGGTGTCAATGTGTGAACTATTGATGTGCGCAGTTGGTAATAGAGGAAACTTTTACGGTTTGCTTTCGAGTATTTTATTGGGAACAGCTTGTAAATGGCTGTGTTGAAGCGGTTTGCCGACTGTTCGCGCGAACGTACAGGCTTTGCGTCGAAATAACTGCCCATAATTTCAATAAGTTGCGACATTACAAGTGTTGCGACAGCGGTATGTCCTTCTGCGACAAGACTTTTCGCTTGGTTTAGTATTCCGTTCAGAAAATCAATATGTTCTTCCTTGGTGCTTATCTGCATGGTTAGAATTTCAGTCTGAATTGCAGTTTTACTTCGGTTCTGTTTGGCCCTTGGATTTCATCTAGTCCTGAGCCAAGTACGGTCTTGTCGGCATAATATGAGTTGGCAATTCTGAACCACAGGTCGATGTTGTCGGTGACGTCGTATTTTACGACAAGTGCCAAGCGTGTGCCGCGACCGTAGAACATTGGAACTGTAAATGCGTAAAGCACATCCTGCTCGTATGCGTAAATGCGTGAATTATAGTCTTGTGTGTCGAATAATGCGATTCGTGCTGTGAATGTGAGCGGAAGTTTTGCCGGCTTGTATTGGATGTCTTCGCAGACGAGAAAGCCCCAGCTTGTGCTGTCGGGACGATGGTAGCGAGAAACTTCTATGCGGCTTTTCAGTTTCCATTCGTCATTGGGCGTAATGTTGAGCTGATACCTGTATTTAGATGTGTTATAGTCGATTAGCTCCTTAATATTGGTGTCGTCGGTGGAATTTTTCTGCTTGGTTTCGTATTTTGCACGAAGTATCATTTCGATGTTGCGCTTTGGTGTATAGGTGGCTTCGGCAGTCCATTCGTGTCCTGTCGATGGGGCGTTTACTCCGTATTTCAACCACGGGAATTTCCAACTGTCAAAGTAGATGTTAAGACGCAGATGCTTTACGGGAAGTATTTCGGCTCCAATGTACAAGCCCGATTCGTTGTAGGTCTTGTTGCCTTCCGAGAAGCCTTGTGCATACATGTTCTGGTATTTGGGGCTGTAGTAGCGGTATAGTGCCGACATCTTGAATTCGGGGACAAAGTCTATAGTTGCGCCGTCAACCGTAGCGATGCCACCGTTTGGACTCATTGATGTTTCTCCAAAGATGTTGATTTTGTGTAAGTTGAGCAGGTAGTCAACTCCAAGGTTGAAATTAGATTTGCCGTTGAAGTTGAAATATTCGTAGGCTCTGTCGTTGGTGTTCAATGGGTTGGAGTAGGAGTAATAAACGCCAGTGGCACCGATTTTCAGTTTGTTGCCTTGCCAGGTTACATTTCCGCCTGTTACAAATTCCTTGATGGTGTGTCGCTTGGCAACTTCGTTTGGAGTGCGATGGTAGCCTGTTTCGAGGAAACTTGTAACAAGGTCCTCTTCCTCGGTAAGCGTGTCGGCTTCGGCGATTCCTGCATCAAGCGACTTGTACGACACGAATTCGGTGATTGTGAAGTCCTTGAGTTTTATTGTTGCAGCCTCTCCGCGCATAAATGCCGACTCGTTTGCCGACGAGTACTTGTCAACCAGACGAGGCTTCTTTATTACGCCTTCAACGCCAGAGCCTTTGCCGAAACTCATGCCAGTCCACATTGTAAGTCCCTGACCGAACTGTGCAACATAGTCGCCGACGATAACTTTTTTCAAGATGCCGATGTCGCCAAGCATAAAATGCGCCGAATAAAAGTCGAAGCCGTATTTTTGTGCGCCACGGAAGAATTGTTCGCCTTCATCCTTTTCGGCGGTAAAACCGTAGGAAATATTTTTCTTGTACGAATAGTTGTATTTTAGGTAATACTTGTCTGGCGAACCCAAATATCTTGATTTATCGGGTTTTATTGCAAGAATGCTGTCGGATATGTTGTAGCCGGCCTTTTTTTGCAATGTTCGCTGGTAACGACCAAGAACCGTGTGGTGTCCGTAGGTAAATATTTTTTTCCAATTGGTTTTCGCCTTTGGCTTTTCTGTGCCAATTGTGACGAAAGGGTAGAGGTACTTCATTGTAAGTTCGTCGAGACCTTCGACGAATGCCAATTCGTATATTGTCTTGAATCCGTTGTATTTTGTTCTGTATCTGATTATTGAATAGATTTGATATTCGTTTAGGAACAAAATTTCGCGAAATTCTTCAGCAGTGGCAGTGTTAAGGTCGAGAGGATTTTCGGCAAGGATTTCAAGGTTGTTGAAAAGCGTAGTGTAGTCGAGTTCGTCATCGGTATTTTCGGCGATTTCTTCAACTATGTCCTGTAATGCGATGGAGTTTTCGACCTGAGCCGACAAGTTTGCCGTGCAGAAAATGAATGCAATGGCTGCGAAATATTTCAGCAGTGACTTAGAATTCATATTGCACCGATATTTTTGGACTTAGCCCAAGTATCTGATGGTATGCGAATGCGAGGTCGATTGTGGCGCCTGCAATTTTGTAGCCAAGACCGAATGAATATTCAATCGGTAGCATCGAAATGCCGGCGCGGAACGAGAAATGCTTGCGGAGTGTGTATTCGATTCCGCCCTTGAAAATCGGGGTGTAGCCGTTTATCGACTTTCCTGTTTCAACGGCAAGAAGCAATGCGTCGCTGAAGAGGTATGAGAGACCTAACTTCATGGTTACTGGCATTTTCAGGTCTCTGTTTTCGAAGAACGAAACATTTACAGGGTTGAAAACATATACGCCGATTGCGAAGTTTTTCACTGGCTGTGAATAAAGTCCAAGTTCGAAGGTCATACCGTTTGCATTGCCGTAGTATTCGGCTTGCGATAGATGCAGGTAGTTGATGTTCAAACCCATATACAGGTTAGTGAACAATTGCTGCGAATATCCGATGGTGGCGCGGCTGTATTGGTAGTATTTGTAGCCGTAGTGGCATACGCCTAGCGAAATGTTTCCCGATTTGTGTACTGGCATCTGGAATGCAAGTGCGCCGTAGCCGGTTTGTTTCAGCAGGAAGCGGTTTTCGTAGTATAAGCCAGCACTGATTTTGTTCAGTCGGCAGGTTGCTGCAGGGTTATTGAAGACAGCCCAAGTGTCGCGTATTGTTGTAGATGTGTTGCCTATGCCGGCACTGCGAGCGCCTGCGTTGTTGGTCTCGATTTGCGCCGAGGCGAAAACTGAGATAGCTATAGCAAGCAATGTCAATATGGCAACCTTGAATTTCATTATATTACGCGGTATTCGAACTTGTATTCTTCGAGTTCCTTGTTGGCCTTGACGATTTTCTGTTTCAGGTTTTCCTTGAATTCGACAAGTTTCTGAGCGATTTCGGTATCGCCTGTCGCGAGCATCTGAGCAGCGAGAATTGCTGCATTTTGAGCACCGTTTACAGCTACGGTTGCAACGGGGATTCCTGGAGGCATCTGGACAATTGCAAGAAGTGCGTCCATTCCGTCGAAACTGGCGTTAATTGGAACGCCGATGACAGGAATAGGAGTTACGGCGGCAATGACACCGCAAAGGTGGGCGGCCATTCCTGCGCCTGCAATTATGACCTTGATTCCGCGTGGTGCGGCTTCGCGTGCGAATTTTTCAACTTCGTCGGGGGTGCGGTGAGCCGACAATGCGTTTATCTCGAATGGAATTTTGAATTCGTTGAGTTGGTTGGCGGCCTTTTCCATAACCTTCCAGTCGGATGCCGATCCCATGATGATGCTAACTATCGGTTTCATAATCAGATAAATTTACATTAACAAAAAGAGCCTACCCCCAACAAATTGGTCGGAAGCAGGCATTTTTAAGAAATGTGTCTCTTTGGTCGCAATTATTCGGCAGTGGCTTCTGCTTCTGCATTAGCTGCGTTTTCTGAAGCTGCATCTTCTGCTTCTGCTTCCTGAGTCTGTTCTGTCTTAGGAACGTCCTTTTTCTCGTGAGGAATAGTGAAGCTAGCTGCAAGGCAGAAAACTGCGAGGCTTATAGCCAAAGTCCAAGTTGCTTTTTCCAGAAAATCGGTGGTCTTCTTAACGCCCATTACCTGATTGCCCTGGCTGAAATTGGATGCCAGACCGCCGCCTTTGCTGTTCTGTATTAACACTACTAATATCAGCAATACTGCGCATATTAGAATCATTACAGAGAAAAAACTATACATAACTTTTTATTTATTTATTAAACGTTTAACATATTCAATTTGGGTCGCAAAGTAAATACTTTTTTCGGGATATTTCAAATATAATTTTTCATAAGTTGTCAACGCCTTTTCAAAGTGTCCCTGTTTGATGTATATCTTTGCAAGTTTTTCGCTGAAAAGTTCCTCGTCTTCTATCAGTGATTCAGTAGATAAAGTGCTGTCGCTGTGGTAGTTCTTTATCGGGACTATCTTCGCTTCAGATACTAGGAACTGGTCGATAAGTTCCATTTTCTTCCGTTTGTTTGATGTGTTTGCAGGCTTATCTTCGTGTGGTTTTTCGGCAGTTTTTGTAGTCTCACCGATTGGTTCAACGATATTTTCTTCTGTCGATGAGGTCTCTTTTTCTGCATTTACATCAAAATTCTCGAATTGAATGTTGGCATTGCCATCTGTGAATGTGATGTTTGCATTTATGCCAAGAGATTGCAATTGCTTTTCGATGGCTTCTTTTATTTGTTGCTGGGAAATTTCTGGTTTAGGCGTGGGTACATTTTCTTCTTGCGGAGATGGAATGGATTGTGTCTGTACGTCTTCTTGTGATTCGGATTGAGCCACAAGGTTTTGTGGCTCTACAATTATTTCTTCCGGATTTGCATCATCGTATTGTTTTGGTTCTTCTTTTTGTGATGCAATGAATTGTGTCTGTACGTTTTCTTCGGAATCGGATTGAGCCACAATATTTTGTGGCTCTATATTTGTATCGTTGTTTTGTGGCTGTTCGGCTTCTTGGGGAGACGCAATGGATTGCGTCTGTACGGGTGTGTATTCTTCTTGCGATTCGGATTGAGACACAAGGTTTTGTGTCTCTACGGGGGATTCTGAATTTTGGTTTTCGGCAGATGCGGCAGCGGCTTTCGCTTTGCGCATTTCCTCCATTTGTATTAAAATCCTGTCGGCAATGCTGAGGGGGGCGGTTGGCTCTGGTTCTTGGGGAGACGCAATGAATTGCGTCTGTACGGGTGTGCATTCTTCTTCTTGTGATTCGGATTGAGCCACAAGGTTTTGTGGCTCTACGATGTCTAGATTTGCATCGTCGGATTGTGGCTGTTCGGGCTCTTGTGGAGACGCAATGGATTGCGTCTGTACGGGTGGGCAATCTTCCTCTTGGGTTTCTGGTTGAGCCACAAGGTTTTGTGGCTCTACGATGTACGGGTTTGTATCGTCTGATTGTGGCTGTTCGGGATTTTCTTGATGAGACGCAATGAATTGCGTCTGTACGGGGGTGCAATCTTCTTCTTGTGATTCGGATTGAGCCACAAGGTTTTGTGGCTCAACGGTATCTGTATTTGTATCGTTGGATTGTGGCTGTTCGGGCTCTTGTGGAGACGCAATGAATTGCGTCTGTACGGGTGCGATTGTAGGAATATATGTTCCTTTCAGGAGGTCGTGTAGATGTTTGCGGTCGGATACGAAAGCGCAGGCTGTTTTCAGCTTGCTTTCGTACCGGATGTCCTTTATGGTGTGTAAATTTTTAATATACAATACCCATGCCGACTGAAAATATGGGAATTCGTCGAGCATTGCCTTTATTTCGGGCAATGTGTCGTTGTTTAGAAGCGAAAGGTCGCTGATGTATTTTGCAAATGTTTCCTTGTTCATATTACCAGTTAGCTACGGATTTATTAAAAATATCATCTACCAGTTCGTCGCATATTTGCTGCATGAGATCGCCTTCGACGGCAGAAAGGTTCTGCGAGCTTTCGAAGTCGGCGTATCTTGAGAATGATGATTCGAAGCTTTTCGTCGGCTCGATGTTGTTTGTAAATTTCACCTTTACGCTTATCGTAAGTCGGGTAAGCGCCGAGGTTTCGTTGCCTTGGTATGCCTGAGCCGTCACGTTGTAGTTTGTGATTTCGCCTTCGAAATATAGGTCGCCGTTGTCGTTGACAAGATGCAGACTTGTGGCTGACAGGAACTTGTCCTTGAGCGTCTCTGTGAACACATTACTAAGCGTAGGTTGTACAAGGCTTGCATGGTTAGGGAAAAGTTCGACGGTGAAAGTCTTGGTGTCGGGGCTTATGTCGGCTCCGGTAAACGAGTATCCGCCCTTGCATGACGCAAATGCTATGCACGAAGCGATTATTAATATAATATGTATTCTTCTAATTTTCAACTTTATTTCGCTATTCCGTATTCTTTTATTTTTCTATATAGAGTTCTTTCCGAAATGCCAAGTTCTTCGGCAGCAAGTTTCCTTTTGTTATTGTTTTTTGCCAATGCCTTTAGAATCAGGTCTTTTTCTTGGTCTGCAAGAGATAGCACTTCTTCGACAATTTCATCGCCAGACGGTTGGCCTTGCGGGTGATATTGCATTTGATCGTTGTACACTTGTGTAACTTGTGTGTTTATTTTCAGTGTGTTCGAAAGGTCGGTTATTATTTGGTTGTCGTTGTTGTTGAGCGAGTACCTGATGTTTGGGTTCTGGTCGATTATGTCGTTGAGAAGGATTTTCATTTCGTCCATTTCCTTTTTCAGGTCGAACAACACCTTGTATAGAATTTCACGTTCGGTGGAGAAGTCGTTAGGCTGGTTTCCTGCATTGATTATTGCTGGCAGCGATGTCGAATGTATATCTATAAGGTATCGCTTAAGTGTGTCGGCGGATATTGTGCGTTCTTTCTCGATTATAGAAATCTGGTCGGCTACGTGCTTTAGTTCGCGGACATTACCTGGCCATCTGTAGTTTTCGAGTAGAGCGGTTGCCTCTGGAGTGAGCGATATTGCTGGCATATTGTACTTGTCGGCAAAGTCGCGGGCGAATTTTCTGAAAAGCAGATGTATGTCTTCCTTGCGTTCGCGCAGAGGCGGTATAATAATAGGTACGGTGTTGAGACGATAGAAAAGGTCTTCGCGGAACTTGCCGTCGTTGATACGCTCTTGCAGGTTCACGTTAGTGGCAGCAATGATTCTTACATCGGTCTTTTCCACTTTCGATGAGCCGACCTTCATGAATTCTCCAGATTCGAGCACTCTTAGCAGTCGTGCCTGTGTAGGCATAGGCAGTTCGGCGACTTCGTCGAGGAATATTGTGCCGCCATTGGCTTCTTCGAAGTAGCCTTTGCGTTCGGTTATTGCATTGGTAAAAGCGCCTTTTACGTGACCAAAAAGTTCTGAATCGATTGTGCCTTCGGGGATTGCGCCGCAGTTGACGGCTATGTATGTCTTGCCGGCACGGCGACTGTTGCGATGTATTATCTGCGGAATTTTTTCCTTGCCAGCACCGCTTTCTCCAAGTACAAGTACCGATAAGTCGGTTACTGCAACCTGAACCGCAACGTTTATTGCACGGTTTAGTCCAGCCGAATTGCCTATTATTCCGCTGCTAGTCTTTATTTTCTGAATGTCTTCTAAACTCAATTCCATTTCGTTACGAAAATAAGTTTACAAAGGTAAGACATTTTTATGAAATTTTGTCATGTTTTTTTTATTCATGTCAGTCTTTGTGACAATCCATTAAAAATGATTACATTTGCACCTTGTATGAACAAGTTTCTAGAATATTTGTCAGATTTCTGGTTTTTGCTGTTTCCCAAGAACTGTGAAGCATGTGGTCGTGCTTTATCGCGGGGCGAGGAGGTCTTGTGCTTCGATTGTCTGTACGAACTTCCGCGGACTCATTACTGCAAGGAACTTGACAATCCAATATTGCAATTGTTCGATGGTCGTATAAGGGTTGAGAAGGCGACTGCTTTGTTCTCTTTCCAGAAAGGTAGCAAGTTCAGGAAGTTGCTTCATTCGCTAAAGTATAGGCATAAACCGGAAATTGGCGTTTTGTTGGGCAAGGAACTTGGAGCCGAAATGCTTGCATCGGGAAACTTTTCCGACATCGACTATATAATTCCAGTGCCCTTGCATCCTAATCGTGAAAAAAAACGTGGCTACAATCAGAGCGAACGTATTGCATCGGGCATTTCGGCTGTAACAAAAATACCAGTACTGACAGGTGTGCTTGTAAGGAATACCGACACAAAGACGCAGACCAAGATGAACAAAGACGAGCGTTGGCAGAATGTGTCGGGAAAGTTTGTGCTGACGGATAGCGAAGTGCTGAAGGATAAGCATGTGCTTCTTGTCGATGATGTGCTGACAACTGGTGCAACCACCGAATCGTGCGGGACTGCATTGCTGTCGGTGGATGGGTTGCGGCTGAGCATTGCTGTGCTTGCAAGGGCATAAAAAAACGGCTCGCAAAATGCAAGCCGTCTGTATTATGAAAAACCTTTTAATCTCTTCTAAGGTACGACAACAGTCTCAGTATTTCGATGTAGAGCCATACCAAAGTTACCATAAGACCGAATCCTGCGTACCATTCCATGTATTTTGGTGCTCCCGAATTGGCTCCATTCTCGATGGTGCTGAAGTCAAGGATAAGGTTGAGCGCAGCAACTGCAACAATGATTACGCTGATTACGATTCCGATTAGCGGATTTGCAAAAAGAAATTCGCTGAATGCTGGCGTGAATAAACCAACAATAAAACTTACAAGGTAAAAAATGCCAATTGCGGCAGTTGCGATGAATACGCCCTTCATAAATTTCCCCGAAGCCTTAAGTATGCCTGTTTTGTACATGAAAAGCATAAGCCCGAAAACAAGCAATGTGAGCGCTACAGCCTGGAATACTATTCCGCTGTATGCTGCTTCGAACATCGATGATATTGAGCCTAGTACAACGCCTTCGAATGCTGCGTATATTGGTGCTGTTATGGGGGCGGCTTTCTTGGCGAAGCTTGTCACAAGACCTAATATTAAACCGCCTATTGTTCCACCTATTAATAATATAGGAGTTGCAATCTGTCCCGACCATGTCATTTTCCAGGAAATTATTCCAGTAACCAGCAATATTGCAAAAAGTATTATGGTCTTGTTTATTGCACCTTTCAATGTCATTACATTGCCATCGGTTGCTATGTTTGATCCAAAAGCAGTGCTAGTGCCCATATTATGGTTGCTTGCTTCGCTTGTGAAGGCGTTTTTACCCAAAGTGGGGTTCGATGTCTTTGTTATGTTCATTCTTATACGTTTTTTATTTTAATGCAAAGGTAATAACTTTATCTGATGCGTAAATTGTGCATTGTGAATTTTAAGATTTTTTTGTGTTGAAATAAATATTTGATTAAAATTTTTCCGACTGATAAAAAAGTTATCTTTGCGGAATTATTTTTCAAAAGTATAACTAATTAAAAAACATAAGAAATGGCAATAGTAAAACCTTTCAGAGGCCTACGTCCTCCAAAGAATTTGGTAGAGAAGGTATCGTGCCTTCCATACGATGTTATGAACTCGGAAGAAGCCGCTCAGATGGCAGAAGGCAAGAAGGAATCACTCCTCCACGTTACACGCGCTGAAATCGACCTTCCAAAGGGAACCGATCTTCACAGCGAAATAGTTTACAACAAGGCTGTCGAGAATTTTGCAAAGATGCAGAAGGAAGGATGGCTCGTTGAAGACGAAAAGCCGAAATTCTACATCTACGCCCAGACAATGGACGGTCGTACACAGTATGGTATCGTTGGTTGCGCTTCGTCTGAAGACTACTTCAACGGCGTTATCAAGAAGCACGAGCTTACCCGTATCGAAAAGGAAGAAGACCGTATGGTTCTCACTCGTTACGTCAACGCTAACCTCGAACCAGTATTCTTCTCGTACAAGGCAGTTCCCGAAATCGACGCTATAGTTGAAAATATCGTAAAGAACCAGCCTGCTGAATACGATTTCGTAGCAGAAGACGGCTTCGGTCATCACTTCTGGGTTATCAACGACGACGCTACCAACAAGCGCATCGAAGAACTCTTTGCAACCAAGGTTCCTTATACCTACGTTGCCGATGGTCACCATCGTACAGCAGCTGCTAGCCGCATTGGTAAGGAATATGCAAGCAAGAATCCTAACCACACTGGCAAGGAAGAATACAACTTCTTCATGGCAGTTCACTTTCCAGACAACCAGCTCAAGATTATCGACTACAACCGCGTAGTAAAGGACTTGAACGGATTGAGCAAGGAAGATTTCTTGAACAAGGTAGTTGAGAATTTCGTGGTTCAGGATATGGGTACCGAAATCTATAAGCCGGCTTCGTTGCACGAATTCAGCATGTATCTCGACGGTCACTGGTACAAGATGAACGCAAAGCAGGGAACTTACGACAACACTCCACTTGGTGTATTGGACGTAAACATCCTCTCGAAGCACGTCCTCAACGACATCCTTGGTATTGCAGACCTCCGCACCAGCAATCGTATCGACTTTGTTGGCGGTATCCGTGGTCTTGGCGAACTGAAGCGCCGTGTTGACTCGGGTGAAATGGTAGTTGCATTTGCTTTGTATCCAGTTTCGATGCAGCAGCTCATCAACATTGCTGACTCTGGCAACATCATGCCTCCGAAGACCACTTGGTTCGAACCGAAACTTCGTTCAGGCTTGGCAATCCACAAGATTTAATTGTTATTACTCGAATATGAAAGAGGAAATTCCAGTGGAGTTTCCTCTTTTTTTTGTTGCAATTTTTATAATATGATGAGCTCGACCGTAGAAAAAAAGGCTCTTGTATGGGATAGTGCGAAACGCTATCCAAGCGGCAACGGCAACCGTTCCAATTAGATAGGTGTTAAGTTGAGCCTGCCGTTCATAACACCTCCGCGCAACATGGACACCGCAAATATAACGAAAATTTTTAACTAACAAATAAATAAACCAAAAATTTTAAAAAAAATGGCAACAACAAAGAAAAAACTTTCTCTGATTACTCTATATGGAGTAAGAGACGGAAACAATATGCTAATCTACAAGGACAAACAACTCAAGCAGTTAAAATGTCGTATTATCGACCACTACTATATGAAAGACCAGATTATCAAACTTAATTGCTTCGATTTTTGGTTAAAGGTAGTAAAAAAAGGAAAATAGCAATGAGCATCCGCGAAGTAAAAAAGCGTTTCCGTGAATCGCCGAAGGGCTGGAAGGTAGCATTCTACACTACTCAGACTGTGGCTTTTAGCCTTATGATCGGTGGATTCTTCTGCCCACCTATGGGCGTAATCGACGGAAGCGTACTTACAGCAGTGGGCGAAATGTTCCTGTTCCCGACCTTATACAGTGCCGTCCATATCATTCTGGCAGGGCAGGATATTAAAGTAAAGTACGGCAATATGGAAATTTCGTCCGAGAAAGACGACAAGAAAGAAAAAGAAACGGCCGACAGTGCCGAAAACGAATAAATAAACAATATATGAGTACCATTGTAGAACTTATCAACGAACGCGCCGCCAAGATAATGGAAGAAGGCGGTACAACTGAGAAAGTAATAAATGTCAAGGCGATAAGCAAAGCCGAAGCTATAGAAATGGCAATAGAGCACTGTTTAGTTTGTTGGTAATTAGTATCATATCCGTGTATAAACGACAAGAAACGACTAATAAACGAAAGTAAACGTTTAAAAACCGACTCGTATTTTCAAATCACCCGACTTTTGCAGCGGATTTCAAAACGAAGTCCGAACAAAATGTTTAACGTTTAAAATTTACGATTATGAATTTAAGAAATCGCGTACAACTGATTGGAAATCTTGGTTCGGAACCACAGATTAGGGAATTTGAAAATGGTAGGAAACTCGCACGCTTCTCGCTCGCAACTACCGATGTTTATAAAAAAGAAGGTAAATATGTGCGTGACACGCAGTGGCACAGCGTTACAGCTTGGAACCGCATTGCAGAAGTCCTGCAGGACCGCGAGGTATCCACAGGTAGTGAAGTTATTGTAATAGGTAGTGTGGTAAGCACAAAGTTTACCGATCGCGAAGGCCGCGAACGCAAGGTTTCGGAGATTGTTGCCGACAGTATTATGGTAAGGCACATCAAACGTGCCGGTTCGAAGGTGGAGAAAAATATCGCGTAGGTTGTTGATGTAATTGATAGGTGGAAATGTTGGCACCCAATGGAAAAATATCGAATCTTAGTAACGAGCAATGGCGAATTGTTAGGTCTGTAGAATTCAAGAAGAATTTTGGCGACTGGGAAATCGTAGCACGGGTAGAAGCAATATGGAATCTTTCTCCTGTAGAAATTGAGATTAGGAACCATTCAAAAGAGAACCTTTTCAAAATTTTTAAGATGTTGCCTGAAGTAAAGAAGGACGATGAAACAATCGTATTCTTCCGTTCTGCATTTAAGAAAACATACAAGGAAAATGGACTTTTTGCTGTTCTTGTACCACAGTTGAACATTGTTTTGGAAAAATCTGTATTTCTGTTTTCAAGTCCAGACTCGTTAGCTGGGATTATAAGGCCTGATGGAACAATTCATAAGCCACACCCAAACATTATTGAGTACAGAAATTATATTGGAAAGGCAAAAGTTGGAGAATGCATCTACTTCGTTAACTTTACTGTTGCTAAGCAAAAAGAGCAATGTGGCACACATTCATTTTTTGTGACCAATATTGCTCTTTATGAACCATATAGGTTTGTCGCTACCGATAACTACTCGGACGAGAGTGACCGTAAATGGTTCCCTTTGGAAGAAAATACTTCGGCATCAATATGTGCAAAGTCGGTTTTCAACCGAAAGGTTGATACAAAGTTATTGGATTTTTTTGATATGGCAAAAGAAAATTCTGAAAAAGTCAAAGGCAAAGTTGACTGTAATGGAGAACCACTTCCACAATATATAACAAGAAATTAAATTATTAACTGACAAAAATTTAAAGACATGGAAATTAGAAATTTTGTAATGTTGGTCGGCAATATGGGCGCTGACCCAAAGGTAAACGAGACAAGAAATGGAAAGGTTGCAAGGTTTTCGCTGGCAACTTCCGAGAATTATTATGAAAACGGCAAGCCGGCAAGTCGTACAGAGTGGCACAACATTGTTGTTTGGGGAGCAAATGCCGATAAGGTGTCGGAGCGGTGCACAAAAGGAACGCATGTTACCATCGTTGGCAGGTTGACTTCGCGCAGTTACGAGGATGCGAACAATATTAAGCGATATATAACGGAAGTGGTTGCTAATGAGGTTATTTGTGAATCGTCGTTAAAGGAAAAAGCAGAATAGTTGCATCGCTAATTATCCATTGCAATATGGCACTCATCGACGATAGGATAGCGCAGTTTCGTGCAGAGGTTGGCGATAGGGAACTAACCGAAGAGCAGAATAGGGTTTATGAAACTTTTTGTCGGACAAAAGGAAAACTAAAACGAATCTGCACTACTGATAATAATGGTGAACTGGTTACAATAATGTTTCCCTCCGACGATGAGAATGAAGGCACACAGCATGTTTTACTCAAGCATTATAAGACAAATCGTGGAACTGTTACTGCTTTGGAAATTCTAAATTTGATGGATGTAGTACGCAGTGGTTGTAAGGAATCTGATGAAAATCATATTATTTATAGTATGGAAAAGTTTCGGGGTAAAATAAAATTTACGATAGCAGTAAAGGTCGTCAGGAAAGGAAATATTTTTAAATCGTTTTATTCCAATAGATAGAAAAAAATGTTTCACTCAGCCTGTTTGGTCCCCCAACATAGGAGGCTTCCACGCATCATTCCGAGACAAATGCCGGCTTCCCGAAACGAGTGGCGCGATCTTGGTGCCAAAGCGAAACACAATGCAAAAGTAGTAATAAATTATTAACTGACAAAAAATTAAAGATTATGAATTTAAAGAATCGTGTACAATTGATTGGAAATCTTGGTGGTGACCCCAAGTATTATGAATTTCCAAGTGGAACAAAAATGGCTAAGTTATCGGTAGCGACTTCCGATTTCTTCAGAAAAAGTGACCGCGTTGTTAAGGAAACACAGTGGCACAATGTAATTGCGTGGGGCAATCTTGCCGATATGGTAAAAGAGAAAATAGTTAAGGGCTATGAGGTTGTTGTTGATGGTTGCCTGAAGCAGAACCGCTATACCGACAAGAACGGAAACGAACAGTGTACATACGAGGTTGTAGCCGATACGATACTATTCAGCAAGCCAGACCGAGCGTAGTTCCAATTTTCGGTGGTCGCCAGATGGCGGCTGCCGATTTTTCGGATACAAAAAAAGAGCAACAACAATGCAGCTCTTTACATACGAGTGAGTGAACAGTCCACCGCTAAGTTTCAGAGGCTTTTTGTATTCCATACCACTGTCACGTATGCAACTGCAAAATTATAAAATATAATTATAATGGAAAAGCAAGATATGGAAACAATAAAAAAAGAGGCTGCCTACACACCTCTCAGATCCGTTCGCTCAGACCTATCTATTAGCCACCCTTTTGCACAATTAAGCGAGATGCACGGGCCTAGGCACAAGACGATGCAAAATAAACAAAATTTTTATGTGTAATAATATTCAAAAAGAATTTAACAAGAAAATGATTGACATCAAAAGTGATTCGATGAAAAGCATTACTTTTGCAGACAAAGGCAAAGCCGACAATATGGAAGCCATCGACAAAAACATAAAGCTCGCACACGACCTTGTGAAATTCACAAGTAAGTCGGTGTTTCTCACTGGAAAAGCAGGAACAGGAAAGACAACTTTTCTGCGCAATCTGCCGAACATTACCCGCAAGCGTATGGCAGTTGTCGCACCGACAGGTGTGGCAGCCCTCAATGCCGGTGGCGTTACAATCCATTCGTTTTTCCAGCTTCCGTTTACACCATACATTCCCGAAGGTGCTGATGTTTCGTTTGTTACAAAAGATGAAGATGGCAATGCTGTTCGCGAACAATTCCGTATGAGTGGTAACAAGATTAAGCTTCTGCGTTCGCTCGACTTGCTTGTTATCGACGAAATAAGTATGGTACGTTCTGATTTGCTTGATGCTGTTGATTCTGTGTTGCGACATTACCGCCGTTCATCGTTGCCGTTCGGTGGCGTGCAGTTGCTGATGATTGGCGACCTTTACCAGCTTACACCAGTAGTCAAGGAGGAGGAATGGCGGATAATAAGCCGATTTTACCGTTCGCCATATTTCTTCGATAGCAATGCATTGAAAAAAGTCGATTATGTGACCGTCGAACTGACGCACATATTTCGCCAACAGGACGATGTGTTTATTTCGATACTGAACCAGATTCGTACAAACACACTTACAAGCGAGTCGTTGGCTGTATTGAACAGCCGTGTATCCACAAACACCGCCGCCGACGACGAACAGAATATCCGTCTGACCACTCACAATAACGATGCCAATGGCATAAACACATCAAAGCTTGATGCTCTCGAAGGTCAGGAATACAATTTTGAGGCTGACATCATCGACAATTTCCCTCCATATATGTATCCTGCCGACGAAACACTTACTCTGAAAGTCGGTGCGCAGGTAATGTTCATTAAAAATGATTCGTCGCCCGCAAAGTTGTACTACAACGGCAAAATAGGGAAGATAACCGAGATTGACGATACGAAAATAATGGTTCTCTGCAAGGGCGACCTTTCTCCGATAGAGGTAAAAGAGGAAAAATGGGAAAACATCCAGTACGTCGTCAACAATGAAACAAAAGAGATTGAACAGAATGTGATCGGCGAGTTCATACAGTACCCATTGCGGCTTGCGTGGGCGATAACCGTTCATAAAAGTCAGGGACTTACGTTCGACCGTGCGATTATTGATGTGCATGCTGCTTTCGCGTTCGGACAGGTTTATGTTGCATTGAGCCGTTGCAAGTCGTTGGAAGGACTGACGTTGAAAACGCCAATTTCGTCGCAGATGATAAAGTCCGACACCGAAGTGGTAACTTTTTGCGACAATGCCCGGCAGAAGCAACCCGACGAGCAGAGTCTCAACAAATACATAGTTTCGTATCAGCGCGATGTATTGCTTAAAATATTCGATTTCAACTCGTTGCAGAGACAGTTGGCGGAAGTGCGCAAGGTGTATATGTCAAACTTCAATAGATTTAATCCTGAATATTCGCAACGCTTGATTGATGTCGTGCAGCAGTTTGATTCGCAAATTTTTGATGTTAACAAGAAATTTGTAGTACAGTTGTGGAAGATATTTTCGGCATCGCCAGATGTGCAACTGAAGGATGATGAGTTTTTGCAGCAGCGGCTATGGAAGGCATCGGAGTATTATTATGGAAAGTTAGCCGATATTATTGGCGAGCCGTTTTCGCAAATGTTGCTCGAGTCGGACAACAAGGAAATTGATGAAGAGATGAAGTCGGCGTTGGAGGCTCTTGAGCTTGAATATTGCAAGAAACGTAATGTCTTTGAAAAACTGCGAGAGGGATTTTCTACCGAAATGTATCTGAAGATAATTTCGATTACCGAGGACAAGTTTGTGCCAACTTTCAGCCGCAAGTCACATTCTACATATTCGGTTCCGAAAACGAACAAGGAACTATTCGGTGTCCTTAATGCTTGGCGAAAGTCGGTTGCCGATGAGTTTGATATGCCGGTTTACTATGTCTTGCCGCAGAAGTCGTTGGTTGAAATAGTGGATAAATTGCCTCGAAATGCAAAGTCGCTGAGCAAGATAACTGGCATTGGTGTGAAGAAAGTCGCAGCCTACGGCAATGATATCCTGAATATTATAAACGACTATTGCAAGACAAATGGCATAGATGATGATGCGGTGCCGCCAGAACCTGAGAAATTGTCGGAGCCAAAAAAGAAAAAGGAAAAGAAACCAAAATCGCCCAAGGTAGACAGCAGCAGAAAGTCTCTAGAAATGTTTAGGCAGGGCATGTCGGTGGCGGATATTGCAAAAGAACGTTCGCTTGCTATATCAACAATTTTTTCTCATTTGACAAAATTTATAATCACAGGCGAAATCCAGCCCGAGGAACTTATTGGCAACAAGGAGAGGTTTGCTGAAGTTATGGATTATTTAGAATCTCATGGCGAATATGAAAGTATGTCACAACTTTTTGCTGATGCAGACGGAAAGTTTTCGTACGATGAATTAAAGGTGGGTGTGGCGTTTGGGGAGAAAATGCAAGAAGTAGAGCAAGGAAAAACAGAATAATCTTAATGTATATACATATTGCGGAAGAAAAAGGTGAGGATGCGTTCTTGCTTAGAAGTGCCGTATGTATAATCGAACAAATTTATTATGGGTAATCGAAATAAAAACAAAACTAAATTAAACAAAGAATATCCTATTGTGGGGAAAATTCTAGTTTCGGCAATCAAGAGTGTTTCTAAGTTCTTTTTTGTTAGATGCGATGCAAGAAATATACGTTGTAAAGTGCAAAATGCTTTGAGGCATAATAGGCAGCATATTGAAGAAATTGAGGATCAATTAAATAATTTAGGATTGAGAATGGATGATTATGCTAAATATATAGCATCAAATTATAATCGTATATGTTTGGGGAATAAGCCGTGTTCTTTAGTGCTTGTTGTAAAAAATGACGGGCTAAACCATATGGCAGCCATATGCTTGACTTATTACGCGGAAGAGAATTTTTGGATGATAACTTCAACTAGAGCGATAAGGAGCAAAGACCTTGATAAAATGACTATTGTATGGGAACGAAAATAAAAAAGAAGTTATTTCTAACTTCTTTTCAAAAGAGTTGCCCGACAACACTCTTTCGATCGCTTGCTCGACCTGTTCATTAACCGCCTCATACACATTAAATTGCAAGATGTATAGGTTTGGGCAACTGAACTTTGCAAACATAACAACTATTCTTGACATAGCAAAAGAATCGTCAAAAAATAATTGTTATGTTGTAGTTTTTTTCATTAGAACGGCAAATCGTCGTCGGCATTGCTGCCAGCATCTACGAAGTTCGGAACTTCGGTAGGCATTGGTGCTCCAGTTGGGGGAGGAGGTGTCGGCATTGCCGAGAAACTGCCGGTCTGGTTTTGTGCTGATTCTACTTTCCATGCACGCAAGTCGGTGTACCAATTATTGTTGTACTCGCGGCTTTCCGGCTCGAAAAATACATGTATTTCTTCGCCTTCGACAAGCGACGAAAGATTTACCTTGTCGCCCCATACCTGAAAGCATGCTTTCTTGGGGAACTGTCCGCTGGCGTATTCGATTACAAATGACTGTTTTTTCCACGTTCCGTTTGCTCCTGTGCCAGTTATGGGTTCTAATACCTTTATCAATTTTCCTGAAATATCCATAGTCTTTATATTTTTACACTGCGAAATTACACATATTTATTGGTATCTTTAATTTTTCGTAGCGAATGTTATTAACAATTTTTACTGTTGTGCCTTCGCCCTTTTTGTGAATTCAATCAAGTTGTCGATACCTCTTATAAATTCGTCTTCCTCGCGGGCAATGTTGATTCTTATGTAGTTGTTCCATTCTTTGCCGAAATGTACGCCAGGAATTACCGCAGTTCTTACTTCATCGTATAGCGCAAGGCCAAAGCGCAGACTGTCGTCCCAAGGTTCTGGTAGCTTTGCCCAGATAAAGTAGCCGCCATCGTTTTGCGGGCATACGAATCCTGCTTTCTGCAGCCTTTCGTTGCCAATGGCTAAGTTGTGGAGAATCTTGTTTCGCAGTTCGGTAATGCAAGTGCGAGATTCGTTGGTGTCGAGGAATTCGGCAATGGCCTGTTGTTGTGGCGCTGCCGACGAGAGTCCGATGTAGTCGTGAATGTAGCTTATCTTGTCGAAATGGCTTTCGTCAAAAATGAAATAACCTACGCGCCAACCAGTTATAGAAAATCTTTTTGAAAAACTATTGACGTAAAACACATTTGGCGAAATACGTTCGATGGGATAGTATGGCGGTTCGTTGTTGAAGTAAAGTTCGCAGTAAACCGAATCTATTATAAGGTATGAGCCAAATTCTTCGCAGAGGTCGATGAGGTAGTCGAGTTTTTCGCGGCTCAATGTTTTGCCGTAAGGATTGCCAGGCGATGCTACAAAAATTACGTCTATCTTGTTCTCAACAAAAAACTTGCGGAAATCTTCGTTGTCGAAGTATATTTCGGGATCGGTTGGGTAGGTGAAAAAGTTGTTTCCGAAAATCTGTGGCAGATGGATATACGATTCGTACGCTGGCGAAAAACTCATTGCATTGAAATCTTTGCCTTTGTTGCCTTGCAGATATGTGTAAATCAAAGAAACAGCTTCGGTTGCTCCGCTCGATATGAATATCCTTGCCGTTGAAGGACGGTTGCTGTATTTTGCGTCAAGATGTTCGAGTAGTTTTTTGTTTCCGCAACCTGGAGCGTACTGGTGTATGTCTTGTTGCAGAATTTGTGAAAATATTTCAAGAAGTTTCTCTGGGGGACGGAATCCCGGGATGCCTTGTGCTAGGTTTGTGCCGCCGTTTAACTTTACCATGTTGCTGAAATAGCTTATCAGCGAGCCTGTTATTTTGGGTAGCGGTGTGGATGGAGATAGATAGTTCATGATGGTTTCAATGTTTTTGGGTTTCTAAGTTCCTAAGTTTTTGGGTTTCTTTGTTTCTGCGATGTGCTGAGTTTGTCGAAGTGTTGAGTCGTGGCATGCCGCGACATTTATGATTTATCTATTGTTTGTTTTTCGTTTCTTCGTATAGCCTTTTATATTTTTCGGCAAGTTCCTTTTTGCCACGTCGGTCGTACGACTTGTAGGCGTAATCGTAATACGATAGTTCTGCCTCGCGGATGTCCTTCTGCTGGGCGTTGTAAACTCGTACTAGCTGACGTGCGGCCTGCTCGTCGTATATGTCGTAATCGACGGTTGAAAGTATTATGCTTTCGGCTTCGTCGTATCGTTTTTGCAGTGTGTAAACCATTGACAGGAACAGATATGCCAGGCTGAAACGAGGATTGTACTCTATAATTTCTTTGCTTATGCGTTCTGCTTCATCATTATTGCCAGTAATGTTTTGGTAATAAGCATTATAGTAGTTTCCAACGTCGTCGCGTGGTGCAATCTCGAGGAACCGGTCAATCCACTTTTTCATCGCATCCTTGTTGTTTATGCGTAGGTTGGCATCTATGAGGTTTATCATCGCCGATTCGTTGGTTGGATCGTTGTAAACAGCCATTTCGAGCAGTTCGATGGCGTGTGGCACATCGTTGTTGGCAAGGTAGCCGCGTCCGTAGAGGTCGCAAGTGTCGGTGCGCTGCAGTACAAGGCAAATCGGAACGTTGTCGATGCTGATTGTGTCAACAGTATTTTTTGGTGGGAAATACTTGCTGGCGAGGATTTCGGGCTCGATTCCCGTTACGGGGAAAATGGCGTAGTCCCAGATATGGTTTGCGCGTTCTGCCCAGCGGGTTTCTACTATCGAAACCTCGTACTTGTATTCGCCGAAGTAGTGCTTGCCTGCCTTTTCGCTTCTCGTGGCTACGAAAAGCTGGTTGCCCGAAAGGTTGTACTTGCCGTTGTCGATAACCCATTGCGCGGCTTCGCGATTGCTAGTGCCATAGTTTTCAAGTTCGTAGCGACCAAAAGCATGGCTCAAGCCTCCAGTGAATTCGTTGTAGTATATGTGGCTGTAAGGATGGCAACGGAAAATATGTATTGCAGGCATAACCATTAATAATAATGGTATCGCAATGCCGGCAATCTGTGTGGCTTTTGTGCGTGACGATTCTACGAGCATGTCGAAACCTATGGCTGCAACTATATAAAGTGGAATTTCGGCGTAAAGCAGATGCTGCCAGGTTCCAGTTGTGTCCGATTTCAGTGAGAAAAGCAAAACCGCAAGCACCGATATTGCCAAAAACGTTATGATTTCTGCGCGGTTTGTCTTTTTTACAAAGCACAAGCCGAGAGCAAGAAGCATTCCGACGAATACTGCGGCCGGAATTGTCATTACCAGCATTTTGGTGTTGTAATACCAAGGTAGGAGGTCTGTCCAGACAAGCTTGCCTTCGAAGAGTATTCTTGTAGGAGCGTTGGGCGAGAACGAGCCATGCCATTCACTAATTCCTTGTGGTATAAGCAGTATGACAATTCCGAAAATTACTGCCAGAGAGCAAACCGCAAAAATTGAGTATCGGATAGCAGCCTTTTTTATCTCGTCGTGGTTTCGTTGTGCGACAAGTCCTATTATGCATATAATAAGTGCAACAGCAACGATGAGAGAACTATCGGGATTTGCTGCTATGCTTAGTGATGATGTCAGAGCAAAAAACACAGCATCGATGATTTTGGGCTTGGGGAAGTGGTCGGCAAGACGTTTTGCAAAGTACAGCGATGCCGCAAAGGTCGCAAAAACGGGAATGTCGTCGAGGTTGAACATCGAATGACCGAATATTACAGGTGAAAGTCCGAGCAACAACATGGTAAAACTTGCCGTGCGCCAGTTGCGACAGCGTTTTGCGAGCAGTGCTGCGAAAAGTATTCCCACGAATCCGAATATCGCATTCGTCGTATGGCGTACACTGCGGATTTCACAATTTGTAAAAACGTCGGATAGTGTGACCGTAAGCGCGTTGAACCATCCGCTGTACATTGGATGTGTACTTTCGAGTATGCTGGTGTCGCTGCCAAAGCTTTTGTAGTACCTGTCCAATTGTATGGATTGGGTTATCTGGTATTCGTCCTCGGCAATGCTGCTTCCGTAGTCACCGACGAGCGAAAACATTACTGCAGCAATCGCTATTGCGATGATTATGAATATTATCCTATGGAATTTCTCGTTCATTTCGTATGTTTTTCAAAAAAGACCTGCAAATATAATGCAAATTAATTTACGATTTGGAATTTACGAATTTCGATTTGCGGTTATCCAATAAAAAAAGCGGCTAATCAGCCGCTTGCCTTTCGTAGCGAGAGGCGGGATTGAACCGCCGACCTCATGATTATGAATCATGCGCTCTAACCAGCTGAGCTACCTCGCCATCGTCCAGTTCTATTTGGAAATGGGACTGCAAAAGTATATGTATTTTTGGACATGTGCAAATCTTTTTGAAAAAAAATATTTCTATAAATTTTTTTATATGAAAAATATGTATAATTTTGACCACGAAATAACAAAAATATCTTGCTTATGAAGAAGATAGAGTTAGAGTTTGTTTTGAACACGTCTGTAAAAATCTTATATAACCGTCTGAGTACACCGACGGGATTGAACGAGTGGTATGCCGACAAGGTTACCGAAAAAGACAATATTTTTACTTTCGAATGGGAAGGTGTTGAAGAATCTGCTGAGCTCATCGCTTCGAAGGACCAGTCGATGGTGCGTTTCCATTGGGTTGAGTCGGAAGACGACGATTCGTATTTTGAATTTAGAATCGAAGAGCACGAACTTACCAACGATGTTGCTCTGATAGTAACCGATTTTGTTATCGACGACGAGGAAGACGAGGCTGTTGAGCTTTGGAATACTCAGATCGCTAACCTTAGACGTGTGATAGGAGCATAGCCCCACCATAATAATGGGCAAGAATCTATTTATAGCCGAAAAGCCTAGTGTCGCGAGGGAATTCGCTAAGGCTCTCAAGGAGACTATGTCGCGCAACGACGGCTACCTCGAGGGCAATACTAGCATTGTTACCTGGTGTGTCGGTCACTTGGTTTCGATGAGTTACCCCGAAGCCTACGACCCTGTTATGAAGCAGTGGCGCATGGAAACTTTGCCTTTCATGCCAAAGCAGTATATCTACGAGGTAATTCCTGCCGTCAAGAAGCAGTTTGATATTGTGAAGGCGTTGCTCACACGTGCCGATGTCGATTGCATATACGTTTGCACCGACTCGGGCCGCGAGGGTGAATATATATATAGGTTAGTAGATAGAATGGCTGGCGTGCCTGCCGAGAAACAGCGTCGTCGCGTGTGGATTGATTCACAGACAGAGGAGGAAATTCTGCGCGGAATACGCGAGGCAAAGCCACTGTCGGCATACGATGCATTGTCCGATTCTGCTTATTTGCGCGCCAAGGAAGACTACCTTATGGGTATAAATTTCAGTCGTATCCTGACCTTGAAGTACGGCTATCATGTGAAAAACTTCATGAAGCTTGACAAGAATTGCGTTGTCGCTGTCGGTCGTGTCATGACTTGCGTATTGGGCATGATTGTAAGGCGCGAACGTGAAATTCGCTCGTTTGTAAAAACGCCATTTTATCGCATAATGGGTCAGTTCGGCAACGATGAAGGCTCGTTCCAAGGTGAATGGAAAGCCGTTGAAGGTTCAAAATTCTTTAATTCTCCGCTTTTATACAAGGAAAACGGTTTCCGCAAGCGCGACGATGCCGAAACTTGCATAGAAATTATGAAAGCCGAAGGCAAAACAGCCCAAATCGCTGGAATTGAAAAGAAAAAGGAAAAGAAAAATCCTCCGCTTCTGTTCAATTTGGCCGAATTGCAGAACGAGTGCTCCAAGTTGTTCAAGATAAGTCCCGACGAAACCTTGAATATTGTTCAGGATTTATACGAGAAAAAACTTGTTACATATCCACGTACCGATGCGCGTGTGCTGTCGTCGGCGGTTGCAAAGGAGATTACAAAAAACTTGCACGGACTTGCCACTCAGGCTGAATATTTGGAGTTTACGAAGCAGATAAAAGGCTTTGGGCTTTATGCTAAGATCGGCAAGAGCCGCTATGTCGACGACAAGCAGATTACCGACCACTATGCAATAATTCCAACTGGACAGGGAGTGTCCAATCTTACTTCGTGTTCCGATATTGCTCGCAAGGTTTACGATCGTATTGCTCGACGTTTCCTTGCAATATTCTTCCCGCCAGCCGAATACCGCAAGGTTTCGATTGACATGCAGATTGGTGCCGAACATTTGTTTGCAAATTTCAAGGTTCTGGAAGATGCTGGTTATCTTGTGGTTGCCGGCATGCCAAAGGCTGACGACGACAAGCAGTCGCAGGACAAGGACGAGGTTGTCGATTCTGGAAGTTTCGAGTTTGTAAATAAACTGCGCAAAGGTTCGACTTTGCCAGTAGCGGGGTACGAAATAAAGGAAGGCGAAACTACTCCGCCCAAGCGATACAATTCGGGTTCGCTGATTCTTGCAATGGAAAATGCAGGTCAGTTGATTGAAGATGAGGAACTTCGTGCTCAAATAAAAGGTAGCGGAATAGGTACAAGTGCTACCCGTGCCGAAATATTGAGCAAATTGGTTAAAATTGAGTACCTTAACCTAAATAAGAAAACGCAGATAATTACCCCGACCAGGCTTGGCGAAATCGTGTACGAGGTCATTAATGCGTCAATACGCCAGATGCTGAATGCCGAGCTGACTGCAAGTTGGGAGAAAGGCCTTTCGATGGTCGCCGACGGAACAATTGGCGAGCAGGAATATATGGTAAAACTTGAGGCTTTTGTCGCTAAGATGATCGAATCGGTAAAGCGTCTCAACAATCAAAGTTCATTATATGGTGCATTCCAGTCGGTGGATGCGTTTTATTCGAAAAGTATATGAATGTTTTAATGAGAAAAATAGTATTTTTTGTTCTTGTCATCACTTCAATGGTGACAATTTGTGGTTGTGAACCCGAAATAAGGACTTATACTGTGACTTTCGATGCAAATGGTGGAGAAGGTACCATGAGCCATCAGTTATTTACCGAAGGCGTTTTAAAGCAGTTGCTTGCCAATGTTTTTACCAACGGAGGATACGAATTTGCCGGGTGGAATACGATAAAGGACGGTTCGGGAAAAGCGTATGCCGACAAGCAGAGAATAAAGATTTATGAAGATATGACGCTTTATGCGATGTGGGAAATTGCCGATACTGCATCAGACACTTCCGGCAACAAAATTGTCATTGGAGAACCTTTACAATAAATATAGCATCCAATTGGTTATAGCTTTTTTGTTTTTGCTAGCAAGACCAGTGCAAGGCAAAGTATGATATTCATTATCACGAGCACCATTACATTGTAGCCAAATGTACTGAATGCCTTTTCTGCAAGCATTTTGTGACCACGTTTTTAGTTGCTTTCTGTTTTGCCTGACTTTTCAATAAAGTTCTGCATTTGCTTGATTAGAGTCTCTTGTTCCTTGATAATTTGATTCTTGCTTTCGATAATGCTATCCTTTATTTTACAATTCTGGCATTCTGGGGAAGTTTGTTCGAGGTTTTCTATTTGTGCTTCTTTTAGAAAAACAGAAATATCTACATTCAAGTATTGCGCAATTCTTTGTAATGTGCGAATCTTGAAGTCGTCGTTTGAAAGTGCTTGTCTGAATCCAGTAAGGCTCATGCCGATGCCTTCTGATAATTCTTTTTCTGTAACTTTCTTGAGTTTTCTTATTTCTGTTATTCTTTTGGAAATCAACTTGTTATTATGTTTTTGTAAAAAATGTTATATTATTATTGTAAATTTTGTTACATTATAATTGCAGATAATGTTATATTTGCACTATAAATTTAATAAAATTAGTGTAATGAGAAACTTTAAATTTTTAATGATTTTAGCTGTAGCAGCTATTTTCTTTTCAGGATGTGCCAAAGATCCATTGGCTTTATTTTCTGCGGATAAGGATGTCGTTTATGTCGGCGATGAGGTTACTTTTACAAATGCTTCTGTAGATGCTGATACATATTATTGGGATTTCGGGGATGGAAAATCCTCAACAGAATTTAGTCCAAAACATACTTATGAAGCGGCTGGAACATATACAGTATATCTTCATGCTAACACCAAAAAAAATGCTTCTGTTGCTAGTTTGACGATTACTGTCAAGAAGCATAATGAATTTGTAGTTAACAATATTCATTATCCAATAACCGCAGTTAAGACCTTGTATGAAGATTTACCTGACGGTAGAAATTATAATCTGTATTTTTACAACAAGGATGAATTGATTTACAATCCATCTGAAGAGTGGTTTACGGGCAGAGGTAATATGCTTGAAGTTGAATTGTATGCAACTTCACTTGAGGCAGGAACCTATAGGTATAATTCTAGTTTAACACCTATACTTGGGACTTGTGGTTGGTTAGAAACTCTTACTGATTATGATTTTGACACAGACAACGGTTCTGAGAGAAGTGCAATTTCTGGATCTGTTGTTGTTACAAAAAATGGTAATAACTATACTTTTGACGTTGAATTCACAGATGATAATGGACAAAAGATCACAGGTTATGCAGAATGTACTATTACATTAACACTATAATAATTAGATGTTAAATATAAATGCAGCTCAAATTAAAGGGGCTGCATTTTTTTTTGGTAGCTATATACGTGTTGACACAATGTGCTTTTGTCCTATGCCCTCTGAGTCATTCCGTAAAACAGAACGAACAGCATAAGGAACGTTGCTTGTGAGTTCGTTTATGCGGAATCTCCAATTGAAAACGCGTTTCTATTGGAGATTCCGCACAGTTGAACAATATTACGCTCCACGTTCCGTATCGCGTTATTGTTCTAACTTGCGGAATGACAGTTCAGTAGCACATACTTTAGTCAGCTTGTATATAGTTCCCTTTTTTTTTCAATGCCTTTTTGCTGCAAAGATCAAAAACACGCATAGACCTAAATTCATCAGCAAAAGTACAATGATATTGTATTGAAAAGTGCGCAGAGTTTTTCCTGCAAGCATTTTGTGTCCGCAGAGGAAAATTGTTTTCCCGTTTTGCTGAGTTGCGTAAATAGGAGGGATGCTGCCTGATTTTGTTGCAGTTACAATCTTCGAAATGTACATATTGCCGAAATGCTTGTAAACGCTGTCGGGATTCTGTATGCGCTCGAGTCGTCGGTCTATTTCGGTCTGGGCATCGTTTTTTTGCTTGCGAAGTTTAACTATAAGTTCCTGGTCTGTTGTGCATTCAAGTCTTTCTGCTGTTTCGTAAAGAGAAACTTTTGCATCGAAGATTTCCTGTTCCACGGGATTGACAAGGTAGGCCTCGGTCATGCAGGCTTCGTCGGCCCAGCGTATCGGCATAAGGTCGGCAAAAAGCGGCATTCCGTCGTCCTTTACAAAATGCTTGTTGAAGTTGTCATACTGTACAAGTCCGCCAGAAAAGATCATTTGTGGAATTACAATAATAGGTATCAGCAGATAGACTGTCGAAATGCTTCGGAAGAACATTGATAATATCATTGACGTAATACATCCGCAGAATGTGAGCAGCCAAATCGTTGCAAACATGCTTGGAAATAGGAAGATACAATCTTCAATGGCTGTTGCTGGCAATGTCATCAAGACTGAAATTATGCCCGAATGCACTATGTACTTTGTGATTTTTGCCAGTGTTAGCGAGGTTCTTTTGTCACTGATTATGTGTTCGTTACGATGAAACTGCCGCAGGAATATGAACTCGTGCGCCGAGAGTACCAGTCCGATGAAAAATGCTGTGATGAGCATCATCATAAGCCAGGCAGGGATGTTTGGATTCGAGAAATATGCGTATTCGTCTGAATGCGAGAATCTTGTAATCAGCGACATCGCAATGGTCATTGCTGGTGGGATTGCAAGAAGCATTGCCGTGCGCACCTTGTTGCGAAAGTCGCAGCGGAACGAAAATTTCAGTTGCGAGAAAAACGATTTTAGCGGATTGAATTTTCTTTGTGCGACTTCATTTATTTCGCTTTGAGGTGATAGGCTTTCGGTGGTTTCGACAAACTTACCGTACCAATCTTCAGGCGATGTAATACGTTGGTTTGTATCGTTTTCTGTGTTTTGTGCTGTTTCGGTAATGATGTTTAGGATTACTCCTGGGTTGAAGTGCGTTTCGAGCTGCGATTCCTTGTCGATGCGACCTGTGAGGCGACGGAAATATTCAGCCGATTCGCTTGGTTTTCCGTAAAATACGGGATAACCACCATCGTCGATGATTAGAATCTTGTCGAACATCATGAAGGTTTCGTAGTCGGGCTGGTGAATCGAAGCAATTACGACTTTACCTTCGGAGGCTATTTTGCGTAGCAGTGCGACAATCTTCAGCGAATCGGTTGACGAAAGTCCGCTTGTCGGCTCGTCGAGGATAAAAACATCGGGATTAGCAAGCGTTTCCATTGCTATGCCGAGTCGTTTCTGTTGTCCTCCCGAAATTTGCCACGGCGAACCATCCGATTTTGCTGCAATGTTGTTCGCAAAATCTTCAAGCTCTACACTTTCCAATGCCTGTTTTATCTTGTCGTCGCGGTTGTCGTTTTCCTGCAGGAAGTCGAGACGCTGTTCAAGGTGTTCCCTTACTGTGAAAAGCGGAATAAGTGCGTTTGCCTGAGGAAGATACGAACGTGAAAAATCGTAGTTGCCGCTTCCTGACGGCTTGAATATTTGTCCCGAATACGACTTTTCGGCACCAGCAATTGCCTTTAGCAGAGTGGTTTTTCCCGAACCGCTTCTTCCCATTATGCCGATAAGTTCGCCGCTATGCATTTTGCACGATAGGGGATGGACAAAAGTCCTACCTTTTCGTTTGATGCATAAATCACTGATAATCAAACTGAACTTGTTGCTATTCTTAATTGCTCCTGCGAGTGTAATCAGGTCTTTCAGATAGTATTTTCTATTGCCGGCGGTACTTACAACCGAGTTTATGCCAATAAGTTCTGTCTCTCCATTGGCGATTTGCTGTCCGTTGACCGAAAGTTCGCCAAACGATTTTATCGCTGCAAGATTTTCGGAAAATACAACAAATGTACCTGCGGTTTCTTCGTTACAAATAATTGGGAGACAATCGTTTTTATTCTCGGAGTGCAGGCTTTTTATCTGATTGAGCGTCTTTTCTTCGGTTTCGTATATGTCGGCAACAAGTTGCATGAATTCTTCCGACTGCTCGGTGGCAGGAAAAAGCAGTTTTTCGAGGTAGAAAAGCACTTGTATGCGGTCGTCGGGTGAAAGGTTGCGGCTAGTTTCGTTGCAAATTTTTATAAGTCGTACCGAGTTGAGCGACAGTCGTTTGTTCGAAAATGAAGCGTATTCTTCGAGAGCCTTTTCAAATTCGGCGGTGTATTCGTCAATGTAGGAACTTTCGATGGTTTCGCCGAGGAACGACTTGAATTTCAATATGATGCTTGTTATGTCGCTGTCGTTTTGCTTGTTTGCCGAGATTGCAAACAGCTTCAGTATCGACGATAGCGTCTGTCGGTTCATCTTAGCAGAGTTTTTGTACGTTTGCCTTGCTGCCTACAACCCAAACAACATCGTCGGTTTCGAATACAAGCGACGGGTCGGGATTCATTATCGAGTCCATTCCGCGGTCGATGCCGACAATCATGCAGCCCAAATCCCTTGCTCCGCAATCGCGTAGGCTTTTGCCGTTGATGGGTGAATTGGCTTCCACTACAAACGATTCAAGGGCAACCTTGGTGTTTTCAAAATCTTCATCTTCGTGGCTTTCCAGTTCATTTTCAAGGTTTTCCTGCTGACGCATAAATTCTGCGAAAGCCTTGTTCTGCTTGTCGGTGCCTATGGTGAGGATTCTGTCGCCCGGGAAAATGCGCTCGTCGCCCGACGGCAGGTTGATGTGCTTCTTGCCACGGTCAATCTTAACAATATTAATTCCAAAGCGTTGGCGTAGGTTGAGTTCCTTTATTGTGAATCCTACAATTTCGGAAGCTACAGGCACAATGTATGGTGTGAGGTCGATGTCGTGTTCCTTGAAATTCTCGTTGAACCCTTTGCGGATTGGCTTGTGTTCTTCATCGATGGTTTCTTTTGAGTTCAGGTTGCTAATGAACTGCTGTTCGATGCGGGAGAATCGTTTGAGTGTGCGTTGCGAAAGTATCAATATTATAACCAACGCAATGGCAATCAGGATTATAACCCATGCATTCCAGTTGAAAGTCTTGAAAAGTGTCAGCGTCAAGAATGTGGTTGCTATGAAGTAGCGCAGCAGGGTGAAAGCCACGATTCCGCCACGGTTGAAACGGCTGTCGTTCCAAAGTTTGAGCACTGTGGGGCGGATGTCCTTTTTCTGTACCATAAGCCCGCGCAGAAATGGTGCCATTGCAAGTGCTGTAATAAGGAAGTTGATGATTCCCACTACTATATGGTTCCATTCACTGAGTTTGTCGTTCATAAAAGGATAGAACCATTTTACTGCAGCAAGCCAGATGGCGGTGAGGATTATGCCGTAGATTATGATTCTTACAGAATAGTATTTTATGAGTTTTTTCCAGTCGCTCTCGAGGTTGACCGAATTTTGACGCTGTGCGTAGTTGTCAAGTCTGTCTTTTATTTTTTGCGGAAGCCTTTTTTCGATTGCATCGGCTATTGGTGAGGCTAGACGTATTCCGTATGGCGTTGTAAATGTTGTGATTACCGAAACGGCGACAATTATTGGATAAATATTTGCGTTCATTACGCCTAGCGAGTTTCCAAGTCCGGCAATGATAAACGCAAATTCGCCTACCTGAGCCAGACTGAAGCCTGTCTGCAAGGCTGTCTTGATGTTTTTGCCAGCAATCATTACACCGAAAGCCGATACCAAGGTCTTGCCGAAAATCGTTATCAATGAGAGAATTAAAATCGGCAACCAGTACTCGGCAAGAATTTTCGGGTCGACCATCATGCCGACCGAAACAAAGAATATTGCACCAAACAAATCCTTGATGCTCTTGAGGTTATGCTCTATGTGTTCACCTTCGACGGTTTCGCCAAGGATAGATCCCATGATGAACGCTCCGAAAGCCGATGAGAAGCCTGTGAATACAGCCAGTGTTACCATACCGAAGCACAAGCCTACCGAAATAATAAGCAGAGTTTCATCGTTCATCAGTTTTTTTGAGCGCTTGAAGAAGGTCGGGAAAACATAAATACCTATGAGGAACCACAACACAAGGAAGAAAACCATCTTCAATATGCTGAAAATCATTTCACTGCCTTCGAAGTTCTTTCCAGTTGCGATTGTCGGTAGCAAGACGAGCATAAGGATTGCCACAAGGTCCTGAATGATAAGTACAACCAGCGAAATGTCGGCAAACTTTTCGCCTTTCAGCTTTAGGTCGTCGAAAGCTTTTATGACAATTGTGGTCGACGACATCGACAGCATACCACCGAGGAATATGCATTCTATCAGGCTCCAGTTGAGCAGGTAGCCAGTAAGTGCTCCAATGCTGAATGTAAGTAGAATTTCGCAGCCTGCCGTTATGAAAGCCGTGCTTCCGACCGAGAATAGTTTCTTGAAACTGAATTCGAGTCCCAAGGCAAAAAGCAGGAAGATGATACCGATTTCCGACCATTCGGAGACGCTTGCTTCTTCAATTACAGTTGGAAAGAAATCAAAATGCGGTCCTACTAGAAATCCGGCAACTATGTATCCAAGTACTAGCGGCTGTTTCAGTTTCTTGAATATCAATGTCATTACGCCAGCCGAAATGAGTATCAGCGCGAGGTCGTTGACAAGGTGCAATTCTTCTTCCATAGTTTGTATTGCGGTTTGTAGTCATCTCGGAAGCTATGATTTTACGATGATGCGAAGCGGAATCGTGAAAATCAAGCTGTCCGTGATCTCCTTAGATTATTAGAAAGTCTTTTCTGCAGCCTTCAATGTGTTGAGTAGAAGCGAAAGGCGTGTCATAGGACCAACGCCACCAGGAACGGGGGTTATGTACGAGCACTTGTCGGCAACATTCTTGAAGTCGACATCGCCGGTGAGCTTGAACCCGCTCTTTGTTTCGGTGGATGGCATACGGGTTGTGCCGACATCGATTACAACAGCACCTTCCTTCACCATATCGGCGGTTACGAAGTTGGGTTTGCCCATTGCCGAGATTAAGATGTCGGCATTGGCGCAGATTTCCTTCATGTTTTTGGTCGCGCTGTGGCAAACGGTAACGGTGCAGTTCATTTCCTTCTGCGACATAAGTATGCTGAGCGGTCGGCCCACGATGTTGCTGCGACCTATCACCACGCAGTTCTTTCCGCTGGTTTCGATGCCCGAACGCTTGAGCAGCAACGTGATACCCATCGGGGTTGCCGATACGAACGATGGCAGACCGATTGTCATCTTGCCGACATTTGTCGGGTGGAAGCCGTCAACATCCTTTTCAGGATTTATGGCTTCGATAACTTTCTGCTCGTTTATGTGCTTCGGCAATGGAAGTTGTACGATGAAACCAGTTACGCTCGCATCGTTGTTGAGCTTTTCGATGGTGTCGAGCAGTTCCTTTTCGGTAACATCGTCCTCGAAGCGGATAAGGTCGGAGATGAATCCAACTTCCTGACAATCCTTCATCTTGAAGCTAACATACGATTCGCTACCTCCGTCGTGTCCGACGAGAATAGCTGTCAGTTTTGGCGTTTTGCCAGTTTTTTCAATAAGTTTCTTGGTCGATTCGGCGATTTCAGCCTTTATTTCCTTTGCAATTTTGTTTCCGTCAATTAGTTGCATATCTGTTTGTTTTTTTCAGTACGCAAAGTTAATGTTTAATTCAAGAAGTGAAACTGATTAAAGTAAATTTTTTGATATTTTTCATTGCGGTTAAAAGAATTTTGCTATCTTTGCCTTGTTAACAGAAAGGTATGCAATATGACTAAAGTTTTTGGGAAGATTTTGTTATTTGTGATGATGGCCTTATCGCTGTCGTTAGGATCGTGCAAGTCTGAGCCTAAATCTGAAAGTTTTAAGTCGGAAAAGGCAAAGGAATTATCGACTAATAACATAGCTTTGGACAAAGCTATTGGCGATATGGAGGCTGCATGCAAGTCGAAGAATCGGGATGCTGCGTTGGCTGCCTACGAAACGATATTGAGGTTGACGTTGGATAAGACAATAAAAAAGTCAAATGAATACATGTTGGGTGAGAGGGTACTTACGGAGGAACAAGAACAGAGGCTGGATGCTCTCTCCGACTGTGATTGTATTTCTAGTGAAGACATTCAGGAAATTACTGAAAAAGTGGAAGCCGAGTATTAACGAGGCATAGCTGTTGAGCTGTGAAATAGATTTTTTGTAATTAATGTTAAATTTTGTGAATATGAAAAGAAGTATTTTATTGGTTTTGTCATGCGCAATGGCAATGGTATTGGTTCTCGGTTCGTGCAAGTCGAAGACTGAAAACGTAACTGAAAGTAAAGAGGCAGAAAAGACCGAATGTGCAACAAAGGAAATCAAGACTTTGGGCGATGCTATCGATGCAATGGTCGCATATTGCAAGGACGGTAACAAAGATGCCGTATTGGCTACTTACGAAACCATGTTGCGGCTTACTTACGAGAAGACCATTGAAAACCTGACTAGCGGCAAGGCAATGGATGATGTGCTTACCGAAGAAGAGAACAAAAAGATGGAATCGCTTGAAGGCGATTGCAATTGCGTTTCGGACGAAGAAATGGAAGCATTGGCAGAAAAGATTCAGCTCGAATACGAACCTAAGATGGAGGCAGCTCTTTCTAAGGTTTATGGCGCTATTGGCGAAATGAACGAGGCTTCGGAATAAAAATTGTACATTAGATAAAAAAACGGCAACCATGGTTGCCGTTTTTTTTGTGCCTAAAATTTTATCCAGCAGACTTTTCCCGTCTTTTTCATCCAGTCCTTGTGCTCGTTGTATTCTTGTTCGCCCTGACAAATCCATAGCACCTTGGTACGCATTGGGAAATCGACTTGAGGGGCAGGTGCATAGCCGTCGGTGAGGATTATAAGTCCGTCGTACTGACGATGTTCGCGTATATAGTCGAAGATTGGCTGGAAACTGGTTCCGCCTCGTCCCGTGACTTTTACCTCTTTGGCAGCTTTCTTGAAAGTTTCCAATTCCTTGAGTTCTGTGTCGAACTGTATTGTGTCTATTGTTTCGATGCCGTATTTGAAGAAACGCGCAATTACCGAGTAGAATGCTTGCAAGGTTTTGCTTGTCACTGAGCCACTAACATCCACAGCAATAAGCAGTTTCGACGCTAATTCGTAGATGCTTCCCATCTGTTCGAATCCGCTGCGGCGGTTGGGACGCATTCGCGTTAAGTGTCTGTGGCTTGACAATATGCTGGTGTGGAAACTGGAAAGCACTTTGCGGTAGTCGAGGTGCACTGTTAGCGAGGCCTTTATCTGTTCGACCATGTCGCCGGGAATACTTCCCCAGTTGGTTGTGCTTGCAATTATCTCGTTGATTTCTTGTTGTTTAAGTTCGTCTTCTTCCCAAAGTGCCGAATGGTCGCGGGCGGAGTCAAGCTGTTGTTGTGTGAATCCGTTGTTGTCGGTTGTTTCGCCTAGTCCGTTGCCGAACTCGCTTTGCCCGTCGTCGCTGGCAGAAGCTTCGTTGTCGCCATTGTCGGCACCTTCGCCGTTCTGGTCGCTTTCACCGCATCCTCCATCGGAGTTGTCGTTTTCACCATTGTTGGAATTGCCTTCGCCATCATTTCCGTCACCTTCGTTGCCGTTTCCGCCATCGTTGTTTTCGTCTTCGCTTTCGTCCTGTTTGTCGCTGTCGGTCTTGTCGTCGCTGTCGTTTTCGCTTTTTTCGGGCGTAGCGGAAGATTGACGAAGAATTTCGTTCAGTTTGTACACATACCATTCAAAGCATTCTCCTGTAGGTAGTTGGAAATTGTCGGCGGAAATGAAATGCAGAGTCTTGAACTTGTAGTGCTGTCCCAAAACCATGTCGCTGCCGAACGAAAGCGCTTCGGGAAGTGAATTTTCGGGCTGTCGTTCGTATGGATGTTTCAGGAAAAGGCGAATCATTTCGGAACGCAAGGCTTCTTCGAGTTCTGCATCGGTGAAAGTGCCCATGATGTTCGGATTGTATTCCACCATTCCCTGTCCGCAACGGATGGGGCAGTCCATCAGCACGTTTGTCGCAAGCTGATGGGTGCAGTAAATCGAGAACAGCGCAGGCTCGACAAGGAACCACCGTTCGCTTATCTTCCGAATCCGCTCTTCCATTTCTACAGGTTTTTGATGAAGCTGGTCATTTGAGTGTACAATTCGGGCGCTTCGGTAAGTATGAAGACAATAGCCTGTGTGTAAGTGCCTTTTTCGTAAATAGATACAAAATGGGCAAACTCTTCCTTTTTCTTAGGTGACTGTAATCCTTTTACATATAATGCAAGATTCTTGGCTATTGTCGGCTTGTCGTCGTCGGAAAATTCCTGAGTTTCGAGGAAACGGAAAATGGATTCGTTGGCAACAGCGGTTTCGTGCAACATATATTTTTCAATCTTGTCCTTGTGTTTTTCGTAGTTCATAAGGATTTCCTTTGCACTAAGGACTTTATTCTGCGATATTGAACTCATAAACGCCGTAGTTGCTTGTGCGCCAACGATTCCCGAAATTATTTTCTTGTGAATTGCTTTTAGTTCGGGGCAATCCTTGATGCAGTCGGAAACTTTTTTCCAAGCGCGGCGGTCTGGTGTTTTGTCGAGGCCTGTTTCGTCAGCGGCGCGGTCACTAGTGTCGAGGAAGCGTGGATTTTCCTGAATGAAAGTAATGACGCGCTCGTCAACTTTCTGTTCGGCAGCCCACAACAGCCATTCGGCAACGGTAGGACGGAAGTTGTAGATGTTGAAACGCGAGACAAGGGCAGGGTCGAGGTCGGTGAGCTGATATTCTTCACCTTCGTTTACTGCCGAAATCAGGCGACTTCCTTCGGGAAGGCTTCTGCCTGCAAGTTTGCGGTTCAACGCCAAGTCCATGATTGTTTGTAGCACTTCTGGACGGGCACGGTTGAGTTCGTCGAGGAATAGTACGATAGGCTTGCCGTCGGTCGGAAACCAGTAAGGGGGCATGAACATTGTCTTGCCAGTGCTTTCGTCGAGACGCGGAAGACCAATCAGGTCGCCTGGGTCGCTCATCTGTCCTAGGAAAAGTGCGGTAACCTTCATGCCCTTCTTCTCGAAGAAATCTGTGAGAATTTCCGACTTGCCGATACCATGTTTTCCAACTAGCATAATGTTTTGCTTGCTGGGTGTAGTCTCGAGTATTTCCTTCAGTTCCTTGGTGTTAACGTTTGTTGCCATCGTGTGTGCCTTTCAATTTTTAGGTTTGCAAAGATAGTCCATCTGACGCACTTTGCATACATTGTTTCTTATTATTTTCGTGGCAAAGGTATGAATAAGGTGCGACAAAATTTGTCGCATGATGTTTTTTGTGCGACGCAATGCATTGCATCGCCACAATGTAATCATCAAATCCTCAAATTTTCAAATCCTCAAATTTATATTTGTATTCCCTTTCTTTCCATTCTACTAGCATTCCTTGTGCATTGTAACATTTTTGGCTTGTCCAATTTCCTAGGTGGTCGTACTCGTATTCGAAGGTCAGTTCGTACTTTGTTGAGGAATTATAGGAGGAATTTCGTGTGCTCGATATGTAGTCGCCGTTAACTTCTATCTGTGAAATGTAGTTGCTGATTTTCAGAATGTTTCCTTGCTTGTCGTACTTGAATATGGCTGTTCGGCCTTCCTGTCGGCGGCAGCCGCGGCAGGGATAGAATTTTGCCGATGTGGGCTGGTGTATGCTTTGTTTGTAGGTGCAAACGAACTTGGCATCGGTGCGTTCGATGGTGAAAGTGCGTTTGCGCTCGTTGATTGTAATTCTGCCAGTCGGCTTATAGACGATGGTTGTCGTTTGTCCGCCATTTTCGTAATCGTAGGTAAAGTCGTTGGTGGGTGTGTCGGAACGATTGTCGTCGAAACTGATAGTTTTGCTGCTTAGGCATTCTCCTTTCGAATAGCCGTCGAGCGAATAGACAATCTTATACTTGCTTTCGGTGTACGATTCCACATTGCCCTTTATGTTTCGGCGGTTTCTTTCGCCTATTTGAGCATACGATGAGGCTGATACAAGCAGCAGAAATCCCAATATGGCAATTGCGGTTCTCATATTGTTTCCCAGTCGTCGTGCGAGTTTTCCGAAACAATTACCGAAGGTGGTAACTGCTTTAATATTTCGGTTGTGCGGTTTATTGTTTCGTTAAGTGATGCCAATGTTGCGGCGATGTTGTCGTGCGGTATACCGATTGTAATCTGGCGGTTGCCATCGACGAGCAGCGACAATTTCGATTCGTTGGCAAAGTGTTCGATGTGAAAAGGCAAGTTGCTACCTTTCAGTTTGTTGCGTACTACAGCATCGATTGAAAGTATTGAAATGTCGATATTTTTTGTCTGCTTGCTGATTTCGACAAATATTTCGTTCCATTCCTGTTCCCATTGCGGATATTGGCGGTCGATCTCGACGAAAATTCGTGCGATGGCGTTTTCTTCGTTGCGTGTGACGTCGAATAGGTTATTTCCGAGGCAGAAACCGATTTTTACGCCTAGCCTATAAGCTTCCGATTTCTTGATTGTGATGTTTACATTGCTCATTCTTACGGCAATATCACCGTCCTTTTCATAAATGTTTTCGGTAGGTACACCCAATTCCACGAGGTGTTCTACAAGCAAGTCGATGCTAATGTCCTTGCGTTTCCATATCGAGTGGTAAATCATTTCTCCGACCTTCTCGCTGATATAGTCGTCCTTGCCGCGTTCCACTATCGGTGCGTAGTCGTAACCGTGAGCAATGCATTCGCTTATGCGGTCGGAGAGGATGGTGGTGTATTCTTGGGGAGTCATTTCGTGTTATTGGTTATTGTCGCATTCGCAAATTTCAAAGAAAAATCCCTTGCAGTGCTTACTAGTTCTGAAATTTTCCCTATTTCGGTGGCAAAATCGTTGTAATTTATGCAGAAGTGCAGTTGCTTGTCGTTTGCAAGAGCAACACTTATTTCGCTACGGTCGGAGAGGTGCTCGATGCTGTACGAAACGTCCAATTTCTTGAGTATGTTTTCGAGCAAGGTTTGAGCCGACAAACGGCTGATTTTCTGTTGTTTGGTCAGTTTGTGCGCTTCTGCCTTGGCTTCGGCATAGTCTATTTCGAGCCAGTTGGCGACGAGTTCTGGCAAGTCTGTTATCGTTTGGGCTAGTTGCTCGGTTGAGATGCAAATTTTGTATTCCGCTGACTTTTGCCCGTTCATAACGAAGCGAAAATAACCGTTTCCTATGTAGTCGTGCCTATACACTTCGATGCAGATTGTACCAAGGTCGATGTTTATGATGCTGTTGCCAGCGGAGAGCTCTTGAATTGCAAAACCATTGTCTTTAAGTCTTCTGACAAGCAGTTCGGCTGCGAGGTGGAATTCTTTTTCTGTGGTGGGCGATATGGTTTCCGACATCTTGTGCTGCACAAAATGTACTTTTGCTACGGTTTCATCGTCGCCACAAAGACGAGCGATTTCAAGGTCTTCGGCAAGTTGGGATATTATGTCGGTCTGTGAGTGCATTGCGGTTACGATTTTGTCCATATTTCCTTTGTGCTTGCTGGTTCGATGCTGATTTCATCGGGAATAGCATTCAGCTTTTCAATAGCATCGCGTAATGTCGGCAGAAGGTTTACGCAGGTTTCGACAAGCCTACGATGGCTGATGTCCATGCTTATCTTGCGGTTTCCGACATTTACGGTAAGCGTCGATTTTGTCTTCTTGTGTTCGAGCATATACTCGATTCCGCTGCCTTTAAGCTTTGATGCGATGAGCGTTTCGAGCGACATGCGTTCTACATCCTGGGTTTTCGACAGTCGCATGGCTTCGTCTGCTATGCTGTCCCACTCGCGGTTCCATTCGGCGTACGAGTTGCCAATCGAAACGATTATATCGGCAATGTCGTCTGGATTTTTGTCCGAAATGCCAATTTCGTCAAACTGGTCTTGCAAAACCATTTTCGAAACTTGTCCGTAGCGCGTGTCGAAACGCATTTTTATTGCGATTTTCGTGTCTCCGAGATCAATTTCGTATTCGCGGCGTGGTTTAATTGTAATCTTTTCGTCGGCTACACCTTGTCTTTTCAGTTGTTCGAGCATTGGCTCAATGGAAAAACCCTCGTGTGCGTATGGCTTTTCGTACATCAGTTGGCTAATGCAGTTGCTGATGAATTTCCTTCGACCGATGCGGATTTCGGCGGCGGTGTCGGTGCCGTTTTCGCGGCAAATCCTGATGTCTTCGGCAAGTCGGTTTATGTAGTACTGGCGTTTCAGCATTTCTGATTCCTTTCTTTCATATAGATTGCTATTTCGCCCATAATTTTTGCATAATCGGTGGCAAATGTGCTATGGTCAAGGCCGAACGATTGCTCGCCAGCCTTAAGCGTTGATTTGCCGATGTGGTGCTCGATGCTGTATTTCCCGCAACTCGCAAGGAACGAATTTGCTATGGCATCGATTGTACGGCTGTCGATGGCAAATTGCTTGGCAACTTTGGTTGCAAGGCGGTATGTGTCGGGCCATTGCTTTTCCCATTCAGGGAAAAGTCCGTCGGCTTGGTGCAGTATCCGCGCTGTGGGTTCGGTAGGAAAACTGGTAATGTTTACGCTTCCGTCCTTGTTGCCGTCGGTTGAAATGTGGTAGGCATTCTGCGAGAAAAATGTTATGAATTCGGTGCAGAACAGACAGAAAGTATGGTTTGCAAAGTGGATTTTGTAGCAGTTCAGTGTGCTGTCGTAAGGGAAGTCGACGGGTGTAAGTCCGAGCCGTCTAAGTTCGGTAAGAAAGTTGTCCTCCGAGAAGCTTTCAACGCCTCGCGGTGTCGTGTCGAACAATGCCGACAGCTTGTACTGCATAAAGTTGTGCCTTGCCTGTGCTTCGTCGATGGCATTGTCGGCGATTGCTTCGGCAAGGACATAAAAGTATGTCTTCCATGTGTCTGTATTTGAACCAATTTCTGGCATCTGTTACTCCTTTGGTTTTAAAGCATTTCCAACTTGTTCGGCAATCTGCCTCATCCCCGCGACTGTCGGGTGGCTGGTTTTCTTGGCGATGTTTTTCAACTCGACAACCGAAATCCCATAATGATTGCAGACTTCGCGGATTGTTGATGTGATTTCATCTTTAAGACAGTCGTTTACAATGAAATAGATTTTTGCTTTGGGATGATTTTCGGTCAGGTAGTTGGTCAGGTAAGTCATTGCCGGGCGGAAGGAGTACAAATCTTCTTCTGACCAGCCTTCATATTTCAGCGTTCCGAGCGGAGCTCCAGCCCAGTCATCGTTTGTCGCGCCAAAGACGAGGATTATGTCGGGATTGCCGATGTTTGGCGCGCGAGTGATAAAAGAGCGGTCCTTGTAGTCGCGTCCGTAGTATCCGCTGTAGCTGATTGTTGAGCCACTGTACGAGTTATTGATTTCGAGTTGCAGTCCGTATTCTTCGCAAAGAATCCACCACCAGGTCTGCTCGACTTTTTCCACATCGGTACGGTCGCGTTTGGTCTTGAAATACCACTGTTCGTTTTCAAGTGGTGTCGTGTATCCTTCGAAAGTACTGTACGAGTCACCAAGGATTGAGACGGTGGGGAGTTGGGAAAAGGAGTGAAAACAGAATAGGACTAAAAATATAATTACGGTAACTATATTTTTGATTAATCTTTCGCTTTTATATCCAAAATTATTCAGTTGCATACATTTACAATTAACACCTTTACTACATTGTGTTGCGTACAAATTCGAGACAAAAATATTATTTTTATCTCAACTTCCATTTCGTCATGGAAGAATATTTTCACATCATTCGATGCCTTATGCTTTTTGTCTATTCTTTCTACAGCGGAATCCAATAAATATTCCTGCAACAGATATAATGCCGATTGCTACTAAAATCCATATCCACAGGCAATTGCATTTTTCTGAACTTTCTTCGGGTTTTTGTGCATCGATTTCGGCAAACGGATCTTTATCGCTGAGATATTTGCCTTCGGCAATCAGTTGCAGTGCGTATTCGAGCATAACATCGGTCTCGCCATCGGCGCCCATTGTAATCTCGTTGTAGGAGAGCGGTAACTCGTAGTCGGGCAATAGTCCGCGTCCCCACGGAGTGCGCTCGCAAACGGTGGTATCGAAAACTACTTTTACCATAGGGATGGCGACAGTGTTAAGAGAGTTTGGCAATATAATGTTGGCTCGCTCAAGAGCTGTAATATAGTGGTATGCAGAACCGGTCTCGCGACCAACGCTTACACCGCGGCGGTTGCGTACCAATACCGCAGGGAAAATCGTTGCTGCCGACATGGAACAGCCGTTTGTAAGCACATAAACTCGCCCTGTATACTGGTGACTGCTGTCGGGCATAACACAACAATTTGTTTGAATTGTGTCGAAACAATAGTAGCCTGGCTTGCCTTCAATCCGTTGGTATTCAGGGAAAATTATTTCATCATCTTGGTGATTATCACCGTACCTTAAGTATTCGAAATTTCCCTGTTTGTTTACATACAGATGGCTTCCACGTTGACGATTCATTGGTTGCTGCGCGAAGCATGACAGCAGTCGGTTTGTTACTTCAACGTCGCCCCCCTCGTTGTTGCGCAGGTCAATAATCATATTGGCTGCTTGGCATCCGCCTATCCATTGGACAATCTGTTCCAATTTGGTGCTATTTATGTCGAATGTCCTGATGGAAAGATATGCTGTTGAATCGTTAAGCTGGCGCGTTGTATATACGCTGTCGCTGCCATGCATGGTATTAATTGTTTTCCATTTCATTATTTCGTTTATTGGAGTATCTTTTACAATAAAACGACCAGGATGCAAGCTGAACGGAATATCCACTTCCTCGCCATTATCAAAGACAATGTGACTTTTTGAATCTGCAGTGGCGCCTTGGTTCATTAGTACAGAGAACATGCTCAAAAATACACTAGTCTCTTCCATGTGACTTTGCACATTTAGATCGTATAAGTCGATGTATTGATATGCCTTTTTTGCATAATCGCGTGCAGAAACGCCATCTATGCTAGCTATTACCCGTCCTGCATATTGTTCGTAGCCTTGACCTGTTACAAGCACGCGCAATGTGTCGTTGCACCATATATAGAAGAATACAGGAACATAGAAGTCGTGTGGATTTGTTTCTTGTTGGTCGGGCAGAAGTGTCAAGTGGCTGTCGTGTATCTGATGTACGAACCGTATCAGGGGTACTGGCAGACGCAAGGGTATTGAATCTTTTACCGATTGGCGCAAGTCTTCCATAACCTTATGGTATTCATCTTCGGACATCAGTCCATTCAGCGAGGGATATATTTCCTTCACGGCATTTTCCAGTATGGTAATGTCTTCGCGCATCTTTTCTGGCGAGATTGGATCTTCGCGTTCAATGATGTCGAGGTGAAACTTGCTTTCCAATCCAAATGGTGTCATTGGATCATCTGCCATACCAGTTTTTGCTGTGACAGATATGCACAACGACGGTTGGTTTATTTTCCTGTACGACCAACCTAATTGTCCAAGAGTGTCGCCGGCAGCCACTTTCTGTCCACTTTTGAAACGATAGTTTCCGCGCAGACCATCAATAGTTATTCTTCGACCATCGGCGATGGTTATTGATAAATTCCCCGATAAATATTGGGGGTCAACATTATCAGGAGTGCCTATGCGTTGGATATTCTCGTCCCATTTTTTTTGTGGATCATAATAAAAAGAAGCTTCAAGCCCAAGTTTTTGCCTGTAAAGTATATCAGCATATATAATTGTACCATCGGCTGGGCAAATTACAAAATCGCCGGCTTTACCACTTATGAATATGTCGCAGCAATTGTATTCTTTTCCAATATATGAACTCGGTTGACTGATGATGTTTTCGCTGGCCTTGTGACCAGCCATAGGCCAAAGCCATGTCTGTGCAAATGCAACAGATGCCTGAAAAATGATGATTGCCAGCACTAGTGCCGACTTGTGTGAAAAGGTTCTCATATTATTCTTAATAAATTTGTTATCAGGGGCAAAGATAAAAAAAATTACATTCAAAAAATAAAAATGTGAAATTTTTTTCTTTGGAAAAAAAGCAGTCGACGATTTGCCGACTGCGTATAGGTTTGTATGACGAGTTTATGATTCTATATTATTCCTTCCACTCCTTATACGGCTTCTTGCATAGTTGCGAGTTGTTGTACTTCTTGTCGCCAGTTACTTCCTTGCCAATCCATTCGGGAAGCGAGAATTTTGTATCTTCGGTCGGGACTTCGATTTCGGCGACGATAAGTCCTGCATTGTCGCCTAGAAACTCGTCAACTTCCCATTTTAGACCTTGTTCGGCGGCAGGAATAACATAGCGGTATTTTTCAATCTGCGGCTTGTCGCACATGGTGTCGAGCATTTGCTTGGCTTCCTGCACGGGTATTTCGTATTCAAATTCGTTGCGGCTCATGCCAACGGTTTTGTCCTTGAGCGTCAGAAATCCTTTTTCGCCAGCAATGCGCACTCTTACCGTCATTCCGTTTTGGGTGGGAATGTAGCATTGCCTGTACAGCGTGGGAGTGGCAAGTGACTTGTATTGATCGCCTTTTACTAGGAATTTATGTTCGATTTCCTTTGCCATATTCATAAAAAATACCCGCCATTTAGACGGGTACATATTGATATTTAATCCTATTATCTTCTTCCGAAACGCTTGCCCTTGTTGGCATACATTGTGTGCATAACCTTCTTAGTGTCATCGAATTGCTTCAGGATTCGGTTGACTTCGGCAACGCTTGTTCCGCTACCGTCGGCAATTCTCTTGCGGCGGCTTCCGTTGATGATTTCCGGATTTTCGCGCTCGGCAGGTGTCATCGAATGGATTATTGCCTCAATGCTCTTGAAAGCATTGTCATCTATGTCGATGTCCTTGATTGCCTTGCCAAGTCCAGGAATCATGCTTGCAAGTTCCTTAATGTTACCCATCTTCTTGATTTGCTGAATCTGGGCAAGGAAGTCGTTGAAATTAAAGGTATTCTTTGCAATCTTCTTCTGCAACTTGCGCGATTCCTCTTCATCGAACTGCTCCTGTGCGCGTTCAACGAGAGAACGGATATCACCCATGCCGAGGATTCTGTCGGCCATACGCTGCGGATGGAAAACATCGATGGCATCCATCTTTTCGCCAGTACCGACGAACTTTATCGGCTTGTTGACGACGCTGCGGATAGAAATTGCAGCACCACCACGGGTATCACCGTCGAGCTTGGTAAGTATTACGCCATCAAAATCAAGTCTGTCGTTGAATTCCTTGGCGGTATTTACAGCGTCCTGACCTGTCATCGAGTCAACAACGAAAAGTATTTCCTGCGGATTGATTGCCTTCTTGATGTTTTCGATTTCGTTCATCATTTCCTCGTCAACAGCCAAACGACCGGCGGTATCGACGATTACAACATCGTAGCCGTAAGTCTTGGCGTGCTTTATACCGTTCTGGGCAATCTGCACGGGGTTTTTGTTGCCATCCTCGCTGTAAACTGGAACATTGATTTGTTCGCCAAGAACCTTAATCTGTTCGATAGCAGCAGGACGATAAACGTCGCAGGCAACGAGCAAAGGTTTCTTGCTGCGCTTAGTCTTCAACATGTTTGCCAACTTACCGCTGAAGGTTGTCTTACCAGAACCTTGCAGACCCGACATAAGGATTATTGCAGGATTGCCCTTGGTGTTGATGTCAACGGCGGTTTCGCCCATGAGCTTTGCCAGTTCGTCGTGGGCAATCTTAACCATCAACTGGCTTGGCTTAATGGACTTGATTACATTCTGGCCCATTGCCACTTCCTTTACAGTTTCGGTGAACTGCTTGGCTGTCTTGTAGTTGACGTCGGCATCAAGCAAAGCCTTGCGGACGTCCTTAAGTGTTTCGGCAACGTTTATTTCGGTAATCTTACCTTCGCCCTTCAGTATCTTGAACGATCTCTCTAATCTTTCCGATAAACTCTCAAACATATTGTTTTCTAATTCGTTAGTCTTGACTAAAAATGAAAAAAGAGCCACTTGTGAGACTTGAACTCGCGACCTACGCATTACGAATGCGTCGCTCTACCAGCTGAGCTAAAGTGGCACTTAATAAATAAGTGGTGCAAAAGTATATCTTTTTTCGGATATGCAAAAATATTTTTTGCGTTTTGATTTATATTGTAGCGTCGTGTCATGGCGCAAGGCTACCGATTATTCATCAAAATCTCGGCATACATTTACGAATCTTCCATTTTCGAAAAAGAAAATGCTTCCTGGAAATTCTTTATGCTTTGTCTTGGTAGGCAAATCCATAAGTTCGTTTTCAAAGTATCTTGTATATTTCGACCTTGTCCTTTCTTTGTAGTAATCGGCATCGATTGAAAAAAATATCAAACTAGTATCTTGGTCTAAAGTCTTATATAAATTGGCGTAGCCATTCATTACAAAAAATAATTTATAACCATGACCTTCGGCATATGTTTTATAATATGATAATGGTTTGCAGGAATTTGAACTACAGCCATTTGTGAAAACATAAACTATGGATTTGGGATATTTGTCAAGTTCCTTTTTTAGCATTTCTGCATTCAGTTCATATATGTTTCCGTAGGCAATATCATTGAAATCATTCAGTTTGATGATTGTCTTTTGATCTTTTTCGGCCAGTTTGTCATAGTCGTTTGTAATTCCATAAAAAGTACAGGAAGACAGGAATACGACGCCAATTGCAAAAAGTATGTATTTGTTCATTTCCTTGCTTCTTGTGGTGACCCTAGTTTATTGTCGGAACATTTGCAATTATCACATAAATATTGTTTACGAACATATTTACTGCGATTGCAAGCAAAATTACACCGAAGAACTTACGGATGATGAAGATAAGGTTTGCTCCGAGCAGATTTTTCACCTTGTCGAGCAGGCGGATGACCAAATAGTCGAGTGCAAGGTTAAGCAGCAGACCGATAATGATGTTGAGCACTGCATATTCGGCTCGAAGCGACAGCAATGCTGTGAGTGCACCAGGACCAGCAATCAGAGGAAATGCCACTGGAACAATGCTTGCTCCGCTTCCAAGGTTTTCGTTCTTGATGATTTCGCGGCCCAGAATCATTTCGACAGCAAGTACAAAAAGTACGAACGAACCAGCCACTGCGAACGATGCCTTGTCAATGCCGAATAGTTTCAGAAGTGCGTCACCTGCGAAGAAAAACAGCAGGAACAAGCCTAATGCCGTCAGACAGGCCTGCATAGCTTTTATCGGCTTGCCGCCTTCCTTGAGACTCAAGAATATTGGAATTGAACCAAGGATGTCGATGATTGCGAACATCACAATGAACGAGCTGAAAACCTCGATGAAGTCAAATTGACCGAAAAACTGTCCGATAGCTTCCATGTCTATAATATTGAAATTGCGTTAATTTATTTTTTCAAATCACGTTTGTTTTTGCCAATGTACATGAAGTATAATGTCAGGTCGAACGAAACCAAAACCGCATTGAAGACATAAAGCCATATTACAATATCGTTGCTGTACAACGACTTATGAATAATGCCGAAAATGTAACCTAGTATTATCAACGACATAAATAGTGGGCTTTTGCCTATTACCATTTTGGTACGAAGCGACTTTGCGATTGAAACGGGCCAACTTACTGCAAAACATAGCAGAAAAAGTACTTCCCAGATGCTGAAATTTGCCATAAATTTATTGTTTAAATTACATTGTTTTTACATATATAATGATAATGAGGACCGAAACGCTTGAATGCGGCCTCTTCGAGTTCCTCCTGAAATTTTGGATTTGCGATTGAAATTATCAGTTTCGCCCTTTCCTGCAGCGACTTTCCATATAGGTTTACTGCACCGTATTCGGTTATGAACCAGTGTATATGGTTTCTTGTAGTTACAGCTCCAGACCCGAGGTCAAGAGATGGAACAATCTTGTTGATTCCACGTTTTGTTGTCGAAGGCATGGCTATGATTGCTTTTCCGCCTTTGGCGCGGGTGGAACCATACACAAAGTCAATCTGTCCGCCGACACCCGAATAGATCTTGTCGCCAAGCGAGTCGGCGCATACCTGCCCCGACAGGTCAACCTGAATGGCCGAGTTTATCGAAGTCATTTTCGGTTGCTGGGCAATGATGAACGGGTCGTTGGTGTATTCCACGTCTTTCATGAGCACCATAGGATTGCTGTCGATAAAGTTGTAGATTTTTTGCGAACCCATTACGAAGGTCGAAACAATCTTTCCCTTGTCGAGACCCTTGTTTGCTCCAGTTATGATGCCTTTTTTTATTAGTGGCAAAATGCCGTCGGAAAACATTTCGGTGTGTATGCCAATATCCTTGTGGTTGTTGAGGCACGAAAGGATTGCATTCGGGATAGAGCCTATACCCATTTGCAGGCAAGCGCCGTCCTCGATAAGTTCGGCGCAGTAGCGACCGATAGTTCGCTCAATTTCGGTAGGTTTTGCAAAATCGACGGTCAGCAGCGGGCTGTCGTCCTCTACTATGTAGTCGATATTGCTTATGTGTATCTGCGAATCGCCTAGCGAACGCGGGACATTCTTGTTTACGACTGCGATTGTGAATTCGGCGCATTCCATGGCGGCGAGCGTTGCATCTACCGACGTGCCGAGCGATACGTAGCCGAATTTGTCGGGCGGACAAACTTGAATCATAGCCACATTGCACTTTATGTAGCGTTCGCGATAAAGTTTCGATGTTTCGCCGAGGAAAACAGGAATGTAGTCGGCAAGCCCTTTTTGTACGCTCTCCCTTACATTGGCACCGACAAAAAATGCGTTATGCTGGAAAATTCCTTCAAATTCTGGATTTACGTAAGGTGCGGCTCCTTCGGTGTGTAGGTGGTGGATATATACGTTTTTCAATTCGCCGTTTCTGCCTCGGTCGCACATCGCCTTAATCAGGCATTGCGGAACGTTCGATACGGAACTTATGTGGACATGGTCGCCCGACTTGATTACCTTTACGGCTTCTTCTGCCGTCACTGCTTGATATTTCTTTTTCATCAGTACAAAAAGTTACATTAATAGCATCATTTCATGCAGTCGGGGCAAATAGATATAACAATAATATAACGACACCATGTGCCGGCAAAGTTCCCATACCTTTTTTCCCGAAGGCTGCGAATTACGGATTTCAGGCAGGTCTTCTGGCTCGTCCAAGCTTTCCAGCGTCTTCCCGGCTTACGCCAGTGACATAATGCTAGAAGCCTTTTGCAGGACTTACAGCTACGGGTATAGCTCTTGATTTTCACAAGATTCCCTATTGATTCTGTAGAAACCTGAATCCACCGCAAAAGTAGTGTATATTTTTTGTTTTTTGTGCAAAAAAATGCTGTTTTGTTTTTGTCGAGGAATTTTGCTAACTTTGCAACTTTTTACTGCAAAGATTTATTTGATGGATATAGTTCTTATTGGATACGGAAAGATGGGAAAGGAGATTGAACGAGTTGCCGTTGAGCACGGGCACCGCATCTCCGAAATTTTCGACATAGACCGCGACATTCGTTCATGCGGCGATATAGCTTCGCTAGGCGATGTGGCTGTCGAATTTTCAACTCCTAAAACGGCCGAACAAAATGTGATGGCTTGTGTGAAGGGCGGACTACGCGTGGTGTCGGGTACTACTGGCTGGACTTTCGACGCTGCCGCTATGGATAAGTTGTGCCGCGAAAATTCGTCGGCGTTTTTCTATTCGTCGAACTACAGCATAGGAATGAATATTTTTATGGCTGTCAACCGTATGCTGGCACAGAAATTGGCTGCTTATCCGCAGTATTCGGCTCGCATCGAAGAAACCCACCATATCCATAAGCTCGACAAGCCTAGTGGTACTGCAATAACGCTTGCAAAAGGCATTATCGACAACAATCCGCGATATTTGGATTGGAAACTCTATGAGGGTGCAGACAATATTCTTGAAATAGATTCGTTTAGGGAAGGTGAGGTTTTCGGTGACCATAGCGTGCTGTGGTCGAGTGAGTTCGACGACATCACAATTGCACATTCGGCGAAAAGCCGCCGCGGACTGGCAAATGGCGCGGTTCTTGCAGCAGAATTCCTTGTAGGAAAATGCGGTATGTTTACAATGAATGATTTACTTGGATTATAAGAATATGTTCGGAAAGAAAAAAAATACAGAAAATGTGGCTGTCAACAAGCCAAACAACGAGCCGAAAAAGGGTTGGACTCTAAAACTCGGCAAGTGCGAGAAGTTCATCGAGATGCCTTCGCGTCGCAACTGGATATGGTTTGCAGCGTGGACAATCTTCTACATTGGCTGGGTAATTTGGCTCGGAAACTATTGGTTCTTGCTTGGCGAACTGTTGATAATTGATATTTACATCACAAAGTTCGTGCGCTGGGCATTCTGGAAACCAAAGAATCCCGAAAATTGCTCGAAGGTAAAACGCAAAACTCTCGAATGGGTTGACGCACTTATTTTTGCAGTGATTGCTGCTTCGTTTATCAGGATTTTCTTCTTCGAGGCATTTACGATTCCAACATCGTCGATGGAAAAGACCTTGCAGGTGGGCGACTACCTTTTTGTCAGCAAGACGGCCTACGGTCCACGTGTGCCGATGACGCCTATTTCGTTCCCGTTTGTTCACCACACACTGCCGTTTACCGAAAGTACACCTTCGTATGTTACGTGGATACAGAACGAATACCGCCGTATGACCGGCTGGGGCGACATCAAGCGCGACGACATGGTGGTGTTCAACTATCCTACTGGCGATACCGTAGTTTTGCAGATTCCTGCACAGGACTACTACGACATAATAAGGATAACGCAGTTCCGTATGGCGGACTTCGATTTGCAGTATTCCACTATGATGAACAGAAAGATAGTAGTCGGAAATGTTTCGCAGAAAACCAACGACTATTATGTGAATCTTGCATATTCGCTGTTCAACCCTATGACAAATGCTGCACACACTAATGCGTTCATCAACGAGGCTTCGGCCAAGTTGCGTGGAAACGAGACAAAACTTGCCAAGGAAAATCCTGCTATTCCTGATATGGACAAGTATTACCGTCTGGCTCGTCAGATAGTACGCGATATGTACGACCTTACAGTGCGACCAGTAGATAAGCGCGAAAACTATATCAAGCGTTGTGTGGCAATCGCAGGTGATACATTGGAAGTGCGCGATGGTGAAGTGTTTGTAAACGGGAAACCGCAGAAGGAAATCCCGACCAAGCAGTTCAATTACCGTCTTACTATAAATACAGCAAGTATTCCCGAAAAGACCTTGCGCCAGAACGAGATAAACTCTTCGGATGTGTACGATTTGCGTACCGACAGCATTACTTATAAGGTTCTTCCTCTTACTGCAGAGAACTACGAGAAATTCAAGAAAATGTCGTTTGTGCAGTCTATTACAAAGAATACTGTGGCAAAAGGTTTTACTGGTGATGACAGTTTCCGTATTTTCCCGCACAATGAAAAGTTCCCGTGGAATGTCGATTGGTTTGGTCCTCTATATATTCCGAAGGCTGGCGACAAGATCCAGCTAACCGAGGAAAACCTTATCCTTTATGGTCGCGTTATCGGTTACTACGAAGGCAATACTCTCGAAGTGAAAGATGGAAAGGCTTATATTAATGGTCAGCCAGCTACTGAATATACTTTCAAGATGAACTACTACTGGATGATGGGCGACAATCGCCACAACTCTGCCGACTCTCGCTACTGGGGCTTCGTACCCGAAGACCACATAGTGGGTAAGGCTTGGCTCATCTGGTTGTCGATGGATAAGGAATACGGCGGAATACGCTGGAACAGAATAGGAAAGATTGTTCACAATGAAGATTAAAAGGATATTGGTTGTAGTTTTGCTGCTTGCCGTAGTTGGCGGTGGAGTGGCATTTTATATGATGTTCGGATTCTATAGCGTGAAGGCATCCGACGGAACCGAAAATAGCGTTTTTGTTCGCAAGACAAGGTCTATAGAAATTGGCGATGAGGTTGCATACAGGTATCCGCTCGGATTCGATACAAAAATTTCGTCGCGTGATGTGTATGTATCGAGAGTTGTCGGCGTTCCTGGCGACATAATTCTCATCGACGATGGCAATTTGTACAGAAACAATAAGCCTGTTGACGAAGATTACACAACGTATTGCAGATACCGCGCTTCGGTTGATTCTGCTAAAGTCGATTTCGCAGCAATCTTCTCAAAATATGATGTCAGGGTTGGTGATGTGCTCAACGATGGCAAAGCTTGTGAATTTGTTTGCACCGAAGCCGAATTTGAAAAAATTAAGGCTGCTGAGAAAGAGTTTTCGTCGTGCCGCAAAATTATCGACCGCGACGACTGGAAGGATGTGGATGTATTCCCATCGAGCGCCTTTTTCGCATGGAACAAGGACAATTTCGGACCAATGTATTTGCCAAAACAAGGCGATACTTTGAATCTTCATCCACGTATTGCTCCGATATACAAAAACATTATCACGCTTTTTGAGGGCAACGATTTCCAGTCGGATACTTACCATGTGCGCATAAACCAGCAGGAAGTAAGTGAGTTCGTGCCTAATAAGGAGTATTATTTCATACTCAACGATGACCGTACCGATAAGCGCGATTCGCGTATGTACGGTCCGATACCGCAGGAATATATTATAGGAAAGGTTATTTGGTAGATGACGGCTTTGCTTTCAACGGCTTTCTTTCCCAATGTGCAGTATATGAGCAAGTTCCTTGCTGGAAAGGTCGTAATTGAGAAATACGAGACTTATCCCAAGCAGACATATCGCAACCGCTGTAACATTTTGAGTGCCAATGGGGTTTTACCTTTGTCGGTGCCTGTGCAGAAAAATTTTCACACTCTGACGAAGGATATTCGCATCGACTATTCGGAGATGTGGCAGCGCAATCACCTTACAGCCTTGAAGTCTGCATACAAGAATTCGGCTTTCTATGACTATTATTTTTACAAATTTGAGCCGTTTTTCGAGAGAAAAGAGACCTTTCTTATCGATTTGAACGAAATAGTTTTGCAAACGTTATTCTCGGTTCTTAAGATTGATGCAAATTATTTATATACAACAGATTATATTTTTGATTCAACAGGTTGTGACGATTTTCGCGACAGCATAAGTCCAAAGCCTTCGAAGAACCGTCCCGATGAGGCTTTTGTCCCGAAACCTTATACACAAGTTTTTTGTGATAGGTTCGATTTCATGCCGAATCTCAGCGTATTGGATTTGATATTCAATGTAGGTCCCGAAAGCCGGGATTATCTGTCAAATTGCCTAAGATAGCCTTATTTCCTCAGCATTTCCTTTGCAAAGTGGTATGCACCTATGTTTATCATCATGCTGGTGTCGAATGATGAGAACAGATACCCGCACTTGGGCATATACGAATATTCAACAGTTTCGTTCGACAGCGGAACTTTAAGAGTCTTGCTTTCGGGCTTTACGAATTCGGCTAGTTGTTCGGGCTTGTTGAGGCAGTAAACATTCTGTGTAACACGTGAAAGTGAAAGAAATTTGTGCTGAAGTTCCTTTTCAACGCCTGGGATAATAAGTTCGCGGGCGCCCGAAACGCCTCCGCCGATTACAACAATGCCGTCGAACAGTGTAATCATGTTGGCAACTGCGTCGCCAAGGCATTCGCCCATGTGGAAGAAAGCCTTTTTTGCAGCGGTCTTGTTGCCTTTTTCCTTTCCCATTCCGATGAGGTAGATTTCGCGGGGCATAGGAGTGTCGTCGAACGGAATTTTTGCATATTCTGCATAAAATCTTCGTAGCGAACGAATTGCGATTAGTTCCTCGCAGTTGCGTTCTGGGTCGAGGCGGTTCGACATTTTCCAAATTTCGCAGGCTGTGACATTGTCGCCGGTAATTAGTAACTTGTCGTGAACAAATCCTCCGCCGAAGCCCGAGCCAATTGTCAGTCCAACGACGTTGCGATATTGCATCTTGTTGCCTGCCTTCTGCAGCTGCGCATTGATGAGCGGAAGCGAACCAGCAAGCGATTCGCCATAGGTGTAGAGGTCGCCGTCGTTGTTGATGAATACTGGCACCTTGAAGATGTTTTCGAGCATGGCTTTCAGCGGAACGCCACCACGGAACCCCTTGAGGTTCTCGGTGTTGCCGATTATTCCTTCTCGGTAATTGGCTGGTCCAGGGAATGCAAAGCTTATTGCGTCTATCGGTTCGCCAACGGCTTTCTGCTGTTGCTTGAAGCCGTCAATCATTCCAAGCAGACATTTGTCCAAATCGTGTCCGTTTGATGGAATTTTTTTCGATTCACCTATGAATTTTCCGTCCTTTATTGCCGAAAATACGAATTTGCTTCCGCCAGCATCAAGTGTCAGTACTATCATTGTCGTGTTGTTTAAAAATCTGTCCGACAAAGATAATGGGTTGGATATATTTATGCAATAGTTTTTTTATTCTTCCCCCAAATCCACTGGCGTTTCCTCTACAAGTATATCGGTTTCTATTCTGATTCCAAAGCCTTCTTCCGGAATGTAGATGGCTGGTTCGCAACTCATTACCATACCGCTTTTCAATATTGTGTGTCGATTTCCGACATCGTGTACGTCAAGCCCGATGAAATGCGAACAAAGGTGTGGCGAATATCGTTTTACGATTGCGTGTACCGATTCCTGATGCGCAATTTCGTCCTTTGTGACCAGATTGAGCCTTTGCAGAGCTTCGAGCATCAGTTTTTCAAATTCGGAATGTATGCGGTCGATTGATGAGCCTGGGACATAATATTGCTTTATTTGTCGCTGGATCGACATTATTTCGTCGTAAACCTGCTGCTGACGTGGCGAAAATTTGCCGTTTACGGGAATCGTGCGTGTAATGTCGGCTGCATAACCCTTGTATTCGGCACCAACGTCCATAATAAGCAGGTCGCCTTCGTGGCAAATACCTTGATTATTTATGCTTTGCAAAATGCAGTTGTTGCTACCCGACGAAATAACAGGCTGATAGGCAAAGCCTTCGCAGCCGCAACCACGGATTTGTCGGTAAAATTCGGCTTCGATTTCATATTCGTAAATGCCTGGACGAATAATCTTTGCGACTTCGACGAATGCATTTTTTGTTATCCTTATGGCTTTGCGTATGCAGCCGATTTCATAGTCTGATTTTTGTAGGCGCAAAGTTGTGGTTATGGGGTCGATGTCGTTGAATTCCAGATCGCTGTGCAACTTCTTCCATGCTTCCTGACGGAAATTTATGTAGTCTGCCTTGCGGATGTTGTTGGCAAATGAAATGTAAACTCTGCCTTTGCTCGAATTTATGATTTCGTCGGCTATGCTGTCGAAGCTGTCGAGGTATTCTACGTTGGTAATGCCCGATATATCAGCGATTTCGGCTTTTGTAAGTTTAATGCCTGTCCACACGTTAATATGCTCTGTTGGTTCAATAACGAAGGCGTATTCTTCGGCTTCGGTAGTGCTCTTTTTGTGGAGTAGCAGTATGGTTTCTTCTTGACGGATTCCACTGTAGTACAGAATGTCTGAATTCTGGCGGTAGCGGAAAAACTGGTTTGCGTTGCGCGACTGCGGATTTGCCGAAAACAATATTACGGTGTCACCGTTTTCCAAGTTCCCGAGCAGTTTTCGACGGTTTTGCGTGTGAAATTCGCGTTCCAATAGGTTTTTCATCTTACTTTTCCTTCCAGTCGCCGTTGTCGGCAATGACTTTTTTCAGCATTTCCACTGCATTGTCCTGTGGTACGTCGCGAATTACAGGCGTTTGTCCCTTGTATATTATGACGTGGTCCTTAGTGCTGCCAACGCATCCGTAATCGGCATCGGCCATTTCGCCAGGACCGTTGACAACACAGCCCATTGTGGCTATTTTCAAACCTTTCAGGTGCGAAAATTCGCGTTTTACAGCTTCCGAAATGCGTTCCAAGTCGTAGTTGGTGCGTCCGCAACCAGGACACGAAATAAATTCGGCCTTGCTGATGCATATTCCTGCTGCCTGCATGATGTCGGCAACGAAATCCTTGTTGTCGATTCCTGCAATGTTGCCGTTTATTTGCAGAGTGGTTATCTTTCGGTCTATTAGACTATTAGCAAGCGAAATGCAGGTTTCTGAAATGGCGGTTTCGGTATCTATAGCCTTGGGTGAGAAGTTGACAATGCCAGTATAGCTTGAATTTACGTTTTGTGTTGAGTATGCTTTCTTTTCACCAAACGCAGACATGAATTTCTTGGCGAAAGTTATCTCATTTACAGGATTTTCGGTCAATGATACCCTTATTGTGTCGCCGATGCCTTTATTTAATAAGTAAGCGATGCCGAGGCACGACTTTATTCTTGCATCGTTGCCAGCGCCAGCTTCGGTAACTCCAAGATGCTGAGGGTAAACGTAGCCAGTTTCAATCATTCGTTGTGTGAGCAGTTCGCACGATTCGGTCATGACCTTTACGTTGCTGGCTTTCATCGAGATGACAAGGTTGTGGAAGTTTTCGGCTCCGAAAATGCTGATGAATTCCATTGCTGCTTCGACCATTCCGCGTGCCGTGTTGCCATAGCGCGACAAAATCCTATCGGACAGCGAGCCGTGGTTGGAGCCGATTCGTATGGCTGTGCCATATTCGCGGCAAACCTTGATAAGCGGCAACAGCCTGTCGTGTATTTTCTCGAGTTCAAGGTTGTACTCGTAGTCGCTTAGGTTCAGTTCCTTGAAGTTTGCTCGCTTGTCAATATAGTTGCCTGGGTTTATTCTTACTTTTTCGACTATTCGGGCACATTCTTCGGCAATTTGCGAGCTGAAATGCACGTCGGCGACCAACGGTTTTTTGTATCCGTCGGCTTCGAGTTGCTTTTTAACAAGTCTGAGACTTTCGATGTCGGGAGTGCGTGGTACAGAGAGCCTGACTAGGTCTGCTCCTGCGTCGAAAAGTTGTTTGCATTGGTTTACAGATGCTTGAATGTCACCCACAGGCACATTGGTCATGCTCTGGATGGCAATTTTGTTTTCGCCTCCAATTGGAATGTTGCCGACTCTAACTTCATGTGCAAAAACCTTGTTTTCCATTTTGTTACATATTTAATGCTTTCAAAAGCGGAGCGATTATTTCTTCGTTGTCGGTAGGCAGGTTTTCGTTGTTGCCAGTTCCGAGTTTTACATCTTTTTTGACTTCTGGTCCATGAAAATCGCTACCGCACGAAATCATAAGTCCAAGTTCCTTTGCTATCTTGGCATATTTTTCGCATTGCTTTTGAGAGTGGCTGCTGTGGTAGACTTCGATTCCGTCGAGGCCGTATAGTTTCAATGACTTTATTTTTGCAAAAGTATCATCGTGTGAAAGTTGCAGCGATTTAGGGTGGGCAAGAAATGCGAGACCACCAGCTTTGTGTATCAATTCGATGCAAGTCTTGGGCGGAAGTTTTTTCCGTTCTATCGATTCCAGTCGTTTCGAACTTAAAACTTTCTTGAATGCGGTTTCAATGTCGTTGCAATATCCAGTTTCGACTATCGCTGCTGCAATGTGAGGTTTCCCTACCGAATCGCCCTTGGCATATTTCTTTACATTTTCCATGCTTATATTGATGCCGAAAATGCATTTTATAGCATCGAGTATATTTTTGTTTCTTTCTTCGCGGGCTTCGCGTAGTATTTTCATCACTAAGTTGAATTCTGAACAGTTGGTGTCGATTCCAAATCCTAGTATATGCATCTTGCCGCTATCGGTTGTTGCACTCAGTTCTATGCCTGAAATAACACGAATGCCGTTGTTTTTGCCTTCAGCAATGCATTCTTCGACATTGCCAATAGTGTCGTGGTCGGTTATCGCTATGGTTGTCAGTCCAATGCGTTTTGCTTCTGCGATAATTTGCTTTGCATTTAAGCTTCCGTCCGAAGCTGTAGTATGCACATGTAAATCAAATTTTGCTGTTCCCATTAGGTCGTATAATATACAGTTTGTGTTTATAATCAGTTTGTTATGTTTAGTTTATGTGGTTTCTCCATCAAAAACTTTCAGAGCAGGACCTTCGAGCCAGATGTTTTTGTATCCGTCGTTATTTTTTTCGAAGAAAACCTTTAACTGTCCGCCCTTTGCTTTTATCGAAATGGGGGAGAGTTCTCCATATTTAGCATTGATGCACAATGCGGTAGCTACGTTCCCTGTTCCGCAAGCCAAGGTTTCGCCTTCTACTCCTCGTTCGTATGTCCTTATTCTGAAACCGTTTTTGTTGTCGATGAAATTTACATTAGTTCTGTCGGGGGCGAAACGCTTGTCGTCGGCAAGTTTGCGGCCTTCGCTATCGATGTCAACCTTGTCAATGTCATCTACAAATTTTACAAAGTGCTGAACACCAGTGTTTGTCCACATTCCATCGTCGAAAGTGGCTATGCCTTTTACATCTATCATCTTGATTCTGACATTCATGTCATCAATTATGCTAGCTTCGTGGATACCATCATCGGCTACGAATTTCATGTTTTTCCCAGCAATATTATGGTCGAACGCGTATTTTGCTATGCATCTGCCACCATTTCCGCACATATTTGCTGTTTTGCCGTCGGAATTGTAGAATTTCATTGCAAAGTCGGCTTCTTGACTGCTTGTAAGCTCTATCAGTCCGTCGGCTCCAATGCCGAAGTGCCTGTCGCATAATGCTTGTATCTGTTCTGGCAACAAGGTTATCGACTTGTCGGTGTTGTCTATTATGACGAAGTCGTTTCCGGCTCCCTGGTATTTTTCGAATTTCATTTTCATTCCGTTGTGTGGTTTTGTCTAGTCCTTTTTATTATTCCGAGAACGCACATAACTGCGATAATTGCTAGCAATGTTGCGTTACAAGTAGTTGATACGATTCGTCCTATTTCTGCCGACTTTGGCTCGTAGCGGAATTCTATTTCGTGGTTGCCACTTGGAACAATCATTCCGCGCAGGATGTAGTTGCATCTGAAAAATGATGTTTTCTGTCCGTCGATGTATGCCTTCCAACCTTTGTGGTAGAAAATTTCGGAGAAAACGGCCATGCGGTTGCCTTTGCTCGACGAAGTGTATTTCAGTGTGTCGCCTTCGGCATAGGTCAAATTTATGTAGTCGGAACTGTCCATGGCGAATTCAACGTCGGCAAATTCGGACTTGTATTTTTCGTTTACTATGGCAGTGTACCTTGTGTCGACGTGCTGGAGTAGTGCAATTTCCAGCATTTCCGAGTCGGCCCATCGTATGCTGTCGGCAAGCCATACATTCCCCGAAGCGTGGGTGTTGGTTAGAGGCTTTGCTCTTTCCGAAAGTATTATGTACTTTACGTTTAGCATGTCGAGTATCGGGGACTTGTATTTGCTGGCAAATACTTCTTGGATTTCGTCTTGTGTCATTCCGTCTCTCTGCGCCCACGACAAGATGCTGTACCGGGTGAGCGCAAGTTCCTTGTTGAGAATCGAGTCGCAGAATGTGCTGTAACGTTTTATACAATAGCCGTTGCCACCCAACGAGTTGTAGCTGAGGCAAGTTGTCTTGTCGTTTTGTATGAGGTCGTAGCCTATGTTGGCAACTCTAAATTTGGCGAGGTCGGCTTGTATTTCGCTCTTTGCAATGCCTGATAATGCCGATTCATTCTCGTCAGTGGCAGTTTCTCTGATGCTTATGTTTGCAAGTGTTAGGTCGGCTGTTGCAAGTATTGCGATGGTTGCCACTATGATTTTGCTGTTTACTTTTTTGCGAATTGCCGCAGACACAATAATTGCGCCAAGAATAATGAATATTAATGACTTGGCTGCATTACGTCTTATCGAAGATAACCTGTCGCTGCGAATGGCGTTTACGTAGTCGGTTTTAAATTCTGCGGTTGCTTCGGCATATTCTATGCCTTGTGGCATGTATGAGGCGAGTTTCTCCGCAACTTCGACCTCCGCCATGTTTTGTGTGTCGGTGCTGCTGTTGCCTGCAATTCCAGGAAATGCAACAAAAGTGAGAAGTATTATGGCCGGAATTCCAGCTGATATATACAATGAGATGCGTCTTCTAGCAGGTTTTGATTCGGTATCGTTAATGAGTTCCTCTGTTCCTAATGATGCTAGAATGGTAATTCCCAAAGCGGCGATTATCAGAATGTTCGAATATGTGCCGAAATTGTAGAACAGGGGAATGTCCTTGGTTATAAAATATTCGATATTGCCGCATGACAGGATTATTGATATTGCTACGATTGCAATTATCCACCATTTTTTTTTGTTGCGGCTGCATATACAACCGAACAAAGCAAGGAATATTGTCAGTGCGCCTATGTAAGATGATCCATTGCTGAAGAATTTCTTTCCGAAATACATGGGAGATTTGTCGGCAATCTTCTGTGCGTTTTTTTCTCCAAAAAGTGGGCTTAGCAGATTGTATGTTTCTGATTTTGATGTTAGCCTGGCGTTTGATTTTCCTCCTTTAATATCGCTAAGCAAAAGCGAAAGCGTTTCGCCTCCATCGTCGAAATATGGCTGGCTGATGTCGTAGTTCGGAACAGTTTTTTCGGAGTACTTTTGGTATTCGTACTCCTGAAACATTGTTTCGCTATTTGTGAATAGTGCAATTCCCAATGCTACAATTGTGAACGCGACTCCAGTAAATTTTCCCTTTTTTTCTGTTTGTTTCGAAATGAATACGTAAATTATGTATGCAAGAGCGATGAATAGCGTGTAGTACACTATTTGGTAATGGCAGGTTGCAACTTGCAGAGCACTGGCTATCAGTAGTATTGATGAACCGATTGCCTTTCGGTTGTTAAATATGAGAACAATGCCAGAAATAATGTATGGAACCATGCCGATAGCAATCATTTCGGCGAATTCTCCCGCTTGCAATTCTGCAATTCCGTATGTGAAAATTCCGAATGAGATAGAACCAATAATTGCGCTTGCTGGACTTATTTTCAGTGTGTTAAGTAGGATGTATATTCCGATTAATGATGCCAGCATTATGCAGAATATTGCAATGGATGATTGTCCGTTTTGTACAAAGTCGACTATTCCGGCAAATAGATTACTTTCAGTTATGTTTCGGTGCGAAACAGTCGGGCAACCCGACATAGAAGCATTGTCCCATAGTGAGTTGCTTTGGGTAATGCACTCGTCTGTGCTGCTTTGTTCTATATTCGCAAAATATGCGTTTGTGTAGAACCCTGAAATTCCAAAGAATATCAGAATTGCAATCACGTGTCGTAGTACTTTGCTTTTTGCAATAATGTTGTAAAACTTGTTGTCGGACACTGAAAATATCTATTTGGGGCGCAAAAATAATAAAATGAGCAAATAATTTCTGTAATATTTATGTTAAATGATGTTAATGAAATCTTGCAGTTTTATTACTGCTTTCTATATTTTAAAAGTAATAATTGTAATGTCTTGATTATTAGTTAATTGAAAAATTTTTCAAAAAAAATCTTGTTTGATAGGCAGCCTTTTGAAAAAAAAACGTTTTATAGATGTAGTAGTTTAAAATAAAAAACGTATCTTTACGCGATTTTTAAATTAAGGAAAAAAGTATTTTATGAATAGGATTGTTATCGGCGTGCTTTTTGTTTTGTTGGTGATGAACCCATTTCGTATTGTTGCCCAGCAGACTGGTAGTCAGGCTACTTTGTCGGCTGGCATCGATTCTGTTCTGAACGGAATTTCGGCTGTTGGCGGCGAATTTGTTTTCGATGAGAGCAAGATGATGTCCATCCCAAATACCAATATACGGATTCAGCCTCCCGAATATTTTAGGTTTTCGGAATCTGTTCCGGGCTTTGTTCATGTGGGAACGATGAGCAGCATACAGGTTGAGGAGGTCGTAGGTACTTCCTATCTGCTTATTTCGGCTGCTATGGATTCTGCATATTTTGCAACCCAGGGAATGACGTTGATTTCTTCCGAACCGGTAGTAATGCACGACGGTAGCGAAGGCATTCTTTATACCGCCGAAATGAAACTTAAGGGCTTTGTTTTTGAACGTTTGGTGCTCATGTCGGGCGACTATCACTATACAATTTGGATAAATGCCGGATACATTAAAATGTTGAGCCAAAAGTTGAAACCGGTAATTCTGCAAAGTATTTTGACTTCTAAAATTTATGAATAATCGACTATGATGAAAAAACTACATATAGCATTTGCGGTTCTGCTTGTCTTGTTTGCCGTCCACGATGTTTCGGCACAAGACGATACGAACATATTAAGGCATAACATAAATTACCATGTTGATTCGGTCGACATGTGGGGCGGTGGTGATGCCACTTTTATCGATTTCGATTACAACCTGCTCGACCTATGCGTCGGTCCGGGCTGTGATAACGACCCGAGCATACATGAGGTGTTCGGTACCGACCTGGTCGGAATACACCTCGACTTTACTATGTTCATGTATTTGAATTCTACATTTAGCATGCACGGATTTTCGAGCGGCTACATTGGTGTAGACTATCCTGTACAGATTACTCTCGATTTTCCTGATAACAATGGTTTCGACCATGGACAAACAGTCCCGATTCATTCTACATATACCGTACAGGATGGTTGGGCTCTCAATACACATTTCCCGACTGCGGGAACGATTTCTCTTGACCTTGAATACGGATTCGGCGCCGACTTGTCGGTTTCGGTCGAAGCTTTGGGCGACGTCGTTGTTGATCCGATTCATTTGATTCCTCAATTTTCATTCCCGGCCAATCCCGAATTTACAACCCCCGTTCCGCACGATTCGATTGCTGTGCTATATCTCAATGCTGGAACTGGCGAGTATGCTTATCCGTGGATTGATGAGACAACTGGTATGCCTTACATAAATACTGGTTTCTTAGGAAATGGCGACGAACTCGTTATCCATATCCCCGATGCTATGGGTATTGGTATTACTGCCGACATTACAATCCCATACGTCGAGACCGAAGACCGCTTGCAGGGTCAGTGCCTCTATGCCGAAGGTCAGGACGACTGGATGGAAATGCATTGGAATTTGCTCCAGTTCGTCAGGTTCATCGGTAATGCTGTAGGTCATCCTGAGGTGGGCGAAATAGTAGATATTATTGAAGGCCAGACAATATCATATCCTATATACGAAGATTATGTAATCACAATTGAATATTACATACTTCATGCAAGTCTTGAAATGACTATGGCTCTTGTCCAAGAGTTTACATTCTGTCCCGAAATATATGCGACCTTGCGTTTCGCTACACCGCTACGTTACTATGAACGTACAACTGCTGGCCAGATCATGCAGAACGGAGAGTCTGATATTGTTACTTTTAGAGTCAACAACGACTTGTATATAACATATCCGTGCTATGGTTGGGATTCGTTGCAGGTATATGATGTGGCTTACAATATCCATAGCGGGTTTGTAAACCATACCTATAATAATTTACGCTTTGGACTCGATTTGCAGGTTTTGCATTTGCATGTAAATGTGCCTGGACTTAGCAATTTGTTCAGCGTTGTTACAATCCCCGATTTCCAGTTGCCTGATATAGAAGGTGGCTACGAAAATCCTGAAGACGCAATCGCTTCTTCGTACGAAATGCCTGGTATCGATGTGGAAAGATATTCTGATGCACCTCGCACTCGTGAACTGGAGCGAGATATAGATTTATGTATTCCAACCGATTGCGGCGCTCTCATCGACCAGTCGTTCGACTTGTTCGATGTCGATCTCGATTTTCTCGGATTGAATCAAGAGTGGGATCTTCAGTTCCCGGCAAACCAGTATAATGTTACTTTCCCCGGTACTTGGTTGCGTCCGCGTCCTCAATTGGCTCTGGATGTTCAGACCTCAAATGTTATTTGCTACGGCGACGATTCCGGTGTAATTGCTTGCAATGCTATTAATGGCGCTGCAAATTATGTTTGGATGTATTCTAACGGTGTTACAAATATTACTAATGTTCCTACCGACGAAATACATGTTCCTGCCGGATACTACTATGTAACACTTACCGATACCTATGGATGTTCGGTTGCTGGCGAGGCTAATATTCTCGAAGCCAATACACCTATCGAAAGTAGAACGCGTGTAGAAAACGTGCTTTGCCATGGAGAATCGACAGGTAACCTTTATGTAAGTGTTTATGGCGGTGTTCCTCCATATAGCTATATATGGTCTAACGATGCTACTACTCAGAATGTATATGGAGTTCCTGCTGGCATATATACGGTAACAATAACCGATGCTGTAGGTTGTGTTCACGAAGACCAGGCAGTAGTGACCGAACCAGACGAGGCTCTAAGAATAACCGAGGTCGAAACTCAGAATATATCGTGCCATGGTCTGCGCGACGGCCATATAAATATATCAGTGGAAGGCGGAACTCCTTCGTACACGTACTATTGGTCTAATGGCGCGACGGTGCAGGATTTGCACAATGTTCCAGCAGGCTCATATACGGTAACAATAACAGATGTAAATGGCTGCTTCTTGATATCGACGTATGAAATCGAGCAACCAGAACAGTTGCAACTTGCAATCGATGCTAACGACGTCAGGTGCTATGCTGGTAATACAGGAAGCATCGACCTCACAGTAACTGGAGGAACCGAGCCTTATACTATTGAGTGGAGCAATGGTGCAACAACCGAGGACTTGTCGGAACTATATGCAGGTTTCTATATTGTAACTGTAACCGATGACCATGGTTGTGTTGAATATGCAATGGCCGAAATCCACCAGCCGGCATTGCCGCTCCATGCCGAAATTACTCCTACAAATGTAAGATGCTACGGTGAAGGAAACGGCGTTTGCGACCTTAACGTGTTCGGCGGTACTCCACCTTATTATTATACATGGAATACTGGCGCAATATCAGAGGATATTGATAATCTTGTACCAGGATTTTATTCGGTGACCGTCTTGGACGAAAACGGATGTACATCTAGCGATACTGCACACATTTATCAGTCACCATTCCCACTCACAGGCTACATATCAGGAACCGATGCTTCGTGCAATGGCTATTCCGATGGAAATGTTACTTTTGCTGCCGATGGCGGTTACGAACCATATCACTACGAATGGTCGAACGGTTCGTGGGAACAGAATTTGTCGAATGTGCCAGCAGGAACTTATACTGTAACGGTTACCGACGACAACTTCTGCCATGCAGAATATACATACGTCGTAAATGAGCCAGAACCATTCTTCCTGCAGATAATGGACGACTTTACAATCTGCTACGGAATGTCGACGCAGGTAGGTCTTGGTATCGTGTCGGGCGGAGTGCCTCCGTATACAATCCTGTGGAGTAACGGCGAAAGTGGAATGTCGACAACAGTTTCACCACTGCAGACAACAACCTATTATGCTTCGGTTGTCGATGCAGCAAACTGCTCGAGCGCAGAAGCCGATGTTACCGTTACTGTCAATCCGCCATTGTCGGTAAATATCGAACTTATGTCCGATTCTGTTGTATGCCCGGGAAGCAGGGCAATGTTCAATGCCGAAATTACAGGCGGTGGATTAAAGGAAGATATTGTATATGTTAACGGCGATACTGTAACAATGCCATATTCACCAGTTGTCGAGGGCGATACTGTGTTCAACTTTGTAGTGTACGACATTTGCCATTTCGACAGCGTTGTGATACCTATAAGTATAAGTACTTACGAGGAATTGCCTCTTGTTATGTCGTCGGATGTTGTCGAAGGTTGTGCTCCATTGACAGTTTCGTTCTCCGAGAATACTCCTAATGTGGGACAGACTTACTTGTGGAACTTCGATGATGGCGATTTCGAGAATTTGTCGTTTGCAAAGAGTCCAACACATACTTTCTACAATTCGGGAGTTTACAATGTTGCTTTGGAGGTTACATCGGTACATGGCTGCAAGCGCGATTCAACAATCACAGTTACTGTATTCTCGATACCTGAAGCCGATTTCAGAGTCGATAGGGCAAACATTTCAATGTCAAGCCCGATAGTCAACTTTACCAACTATTCGAACGGCGGATTCTGGAATTCATGGGATTTCGGCGATAATAACACTTCGACCTCGTCGAGCCCTGTACATACTTACACAATGCCAGGAACCTACCATGTGGTGCTTACTACAACTTCGTTGTATGGATGTACCGATACGGCTGGTGTCGACATTATGGTCAACAACGAGCATAATATCTTTGCGCCTACTGCATTTACTCCAAACGGTGATGAAATCAACGATACCTTCCGTATTTTCGGAACTTCTATCGATCCGTATACCTACTCAATCGTCATTTACGACCGCTGGGGTGCAATCCAGTTCAAGTCGTCGGATTTCGAGGAAGAGTGGGATGGTACAGATGGAACACGGCCATGCCCCGAGGGCTTATATACATGGCGAATATATTTCCATGATATGTTTGGAATTGATTACGAAAAGACAGGAACGGTAATGCTAATCCGATAATCAAAAAAAAGCGATGCAAAATTTTTTGTATCGCTTTTTTGTTTATATTTATGCCATCAAACTTTAAAACAAATTTATAATATGGATAACAGACTCCCTTTGATTCAAGAAGCCGATTTGAAAGGCAAAATAGTACTCGTAAGAGTTGACCATAATGTAGTTAAGTCGGGTGTAATTCACGACCCGTACAGAATTGATGCAACTTTTGGAACTTTGTTCTACATACTTTCCAAGGGCGGAAAAATAATCCTCATGACGCATGTTGGTCGTCCGAAGGATAAGAAGACTGGCAAGATTACAATTGATGCCAAGACATCGGTACAGCCGATAGTTGATTATCTGGAGAACAAGCTTCACATAAAGATTGAAGTGCCGGACTTCTATTCGCACGAAGACAATGGTTACCTGAGTATCGAAACCAATGTAAACCATAGCATCCGCCGTTTGCGCAACCACGATGTCGATATGATTTACTTGCCGAATACCCGTTGGTTTACTGGCGAGGAGGCAAAAGGTGAGGAGCAGGAGCGCTTTGCAAACCAGCTTGCAGGTTTGGCCGACATTTATGTCAACGATGCATTCGGCAGCTGGCAGGCTCACGCATCAACCGTTGGCGTAACAAAGTACTTGCCGTCGTATGCTGGTTTCCTTATGCAGCGCGAAATAGAGAACTTGAACCGTATTTTTGAGGCCGAAAGCCCGTTTGTGGCAGTTGTGGCTGGTAGTAAGTTCGATACCAAGATTGAATCACTTTACGCTCTGTTGAAGAAGGCGGACAAGCTTGTTCTCGGCGGTGTAATTTATAATGCATACTTGTGCGCAAAATATGGATTCAAGATTAAGGGCGTTGAGGAAGACGATGTTAAGCTGGCAAAGGAATTTGTCGATTATGCAAAGCAGTATCCTGGAAAGATTGTCGAGATGCCTATTATCTGCGAATCGGATGTTTTCGGCGAGAGAATAGAGGGCAAGTACCGTATCCACGACATTCGCAAGGTAGCTCCAGGAACGGAGTTCAACTGGGTTATGGATGTTGACCCGCGTTGCTACGACGAGCCAGAAATCATCGATGTGTTCCACTCGGCAAAGACAATCTTTGTAAATGCAGTTATGGGCTTTGTTCCGCATTTCAACGAGGGTACAATCGCTCTTGATACCATTATCGACCAGAATCCGCAGGCAGTTAAGTTGTATGGTGGTGGTGATACAATGCAGGAACTAAAACGTTTGTTGCCAGGTCTTTACATTATGGCTCTCGATAGCAAGGACTACTACATCTTTACTGGCGGTGGTGCTGTTTTGAAGGCAATTGAGCAGAATTCGCACCTCGGCATTGCCCCGATAAAGGCGTTGATAGAGAGTCGGCAAAAAGGAAACGAATAATAAATTTTATATGATAAAGAAAAAGCCCGATTATTCGGGCTTTTTCTTTGTTCGTTGTTAGAGTTTTTCTATTTCAATCCTCTGTTCTTCAGCAAAGGTTCGATTGATGGTTCCTGACCGCGGAAACGCTTGTAGAGAACCATTGCGTCTTCGGTGTTGCCATTCTGCAGGACATTGTAGCGGAATGCATCGGCGGTCTTCTTGTCGAAAACTCCGTTTTCCTTGAAGGCTTCGAAAGCATCGTTGTCGAGGACTGCTGCCCAAGTGTAGCCGTAGTAGCCTGCGCTGTATCCGCCCGAGAATACATGCTGGAAGTAGGTGCTTCTGTAGCGCGAGATGATTTCTGGAATCAAGCCTATTTTCTGCATTTCGGCATCCTCGAAGTCGGGAAGCTTGATTTCGGTCGGCTCGCTGATGTTGGCGTAAGCCATATCGAGCAACGAAGCGGCAATGAGTTCGGTGTTGATGAATCCCTGTCCGTAGGTCGATGCCGCTTCAATCTTGTTGATGAGCGAATCGGGAATAACTTCGCCTGTCTTGTAGTGCTTAGCATACATCTTCATAACTTCGGGATAGCCAGCCCACTGTTCCATAACCTGCGACGGCAGTTCAACAAAGTCGCGCGAAACATTTGTTCCCGACAGCGACTCGTAGCGGCAGTCGGTAAGTATGCTGTGAAGTGCGTGTCCGAATTCGTGGAAGAGGGTAGAGGTCTCGTCGAAGTTGAGCAGCGAAGGCTTGTCGCCCGACGGTTTTGTGAAGTTCAATACCAATGATACTAAAGGTATGATTTTCTTTCCGTCCTTGGTGTACGACTGTTCGCGGAAATTGGTCATCCAAGCACCGCTACGCTTGCTCTCGCGTGGGAAGAAGTCCATGTAGAGTATTGCGATAACATTGTTGTTTTCAGTTACTTCGTAAACAACAGCATCGGGATGGTAAACTGGAATATTCTTGTTTTCGCGGAACTCGATGCCATAGAGCTTGTTGGCAACCATAAACATTCCGTCGCGAACATTGTCGAGCGAGAAGTATGGACGGATAACATCGTCGTCGAGGTCGTATTTCTGCTTGCGAAGGGTTTCGCTGTAGTAGCGCCAGTCGCAAGGTTCGAGCTTGAAGTTTCCACCTTCGGCATCAATCATCTTCTGGTATTCGGCTGCTTCTTCCTTTGCCTTTGCAAGTGCCGGAGTCCAAACCTGCATCAGCAGTTCGTCAACAGCTTCGGGAGTCTTTGCCATGTTGTCGTCGAGGACGTATGCAGCGTGCGACTTGTAACCAAGGATGTTAGCCTTTTCCAAGCGGAGGTTTACAATTTCGTTGATGATTTCCCTGTTGTCGGTTTCGCCCGATGTGCAACGGGTAGAGTATGCTGTCCAGAGTTCCTTGCGGAGTTCACGGTCCTTGCAGTTCATCAGGAACGGCTCCATGCTCGGCAGGTGGATTGTGAAAACATATTTGCCCTTTGTTTCTTCCGATTCGTTGCCGAGTTCCAAAGCGGCGGCAAGCTGACCTTCGGTGCAACCTTCGAGACGGGCAACATCGTCAACTACAAGCTTGTAGTCGTTGGTAGCCTTAAGCACATTGTTGCCGAACTTCATTGTGAGGAGCGACAGTTTTTCGTTGATTTCACGGAAACGAGCCTGCTTTTCGGCTGGAACGTTTGCGCCGCCACGGACAAAACCCTTGTAGGTTTCTTCCAAAAGACGCATCTGCACTGGCTCAAGGTTGAGCGATTCGCGCTGGTCGTAAACAGCCTTGATGCGCTCGAACAACTTGGCGTTGAGGCTTATGTCATCGCCATGTTGCGAAAGTTTCGGGAGAATTTCTTCGGAAATCTGTTCCATCTCGGGCGAGTTGATGCATTCTGCAAGGTTGAAGAAAATGCTTTCTACTCTTGTCAGCAACGAACCGCTTTCCTCGAGAGCTTCGATTGTATTTTCAAAGGTCGGAGCATCGGGATTGTTGACGATAGCATCAATTTCCTCCTTGTTCACCTTCATTGCTTCCTCGAAAGCGGGAATGTAATGTTCAGTCTTGATTTTATCGAACGGCGGAACGCCATATTCGGTTGTCCATTCCTGAAGCAGCGGATTGTCCTGCTCCTTGTTTTCTGTCTTCTTGTTGCACGAACTTACCATAATTGATAGTGTTAGTACGATTAAAAATAAAAAGTTCCTTTTCATGTGTTTAAAATTTTCTGCCAACAAAAATAATTGATAATTGCCAATGATTGAGTTGAGTTTGAAAAAATATTTAAAATTTTTTCCACCTGTCGAAGGCAACCTTTTTCATAAAATTTCGTCTTTGTTATAGAAACGTTAAATTTTAGTGACATGAAAAGATTGTTAATATTGGTTTTCTTGTTATTTGTCGGGCTAAGTTCTTTCTCGCAACAGTTAGCTTCTATAGATAACCGTCTTAGAGCGAGGTTTTCCGATGAGTATTTGCTTTATATGCAGCAGAATCTGCCTGAAGATTTGGAATATTTCACATGGTTTCTCGATAATTCGTATATTATAAAGGATGTCGGACCTTCTGGAATGGATAAGTTTCCGAAGTTAAGGTATTTTGATTGGGAAACAAAGCAGGTTGGCGCAGAAGTTACAGATTTCGATGAAGCTACTTTCAATATAATGGAATACGCTTTCGATGCTGGTGGAAACGACGCTACAGCCTATGTAATAGGGAATACAGGAAAGGCGCTTGTGTTGCTATCGAATAAGGATTTGACAGAAAAGTACAACAAATATAGGAGGTTGCATTATGAAAACAATTAGTTTCGGGCTGCTATGTGCGGTGATGTGTCTTTTTGCATCCGTTGGGGTCGCGCAGGTAGACACGATTGTTATGAATTCTGCTAACAACGGCAGGGTTTTTAATCTAGAAGGATGTCAAACATATCACACACGGGCAAGAATTATTTCATCTGGATGTCTTGCCAATTCGTATTCCAATAATGAGGATTATACGGTTACGATATGTTTGCCAGAAGGGTATCAGATGTACTTAAGTGTACTGATAAATTCGGAACCAAACTGTGATTACCTTACAATATATGAAGGCGTTGGAACAAATGGAATGATAGTCGCAAATAGGATTAGTGGTTATACTTATACACATAATTTTCATGTGTATTCGTCGTGTGCAACATTCGTATGGCATAGTGATGGGTCGTTTACGGGTTTAGGTATTTCTATTTTTGTGGACTGTGGCGAATATTGTCAGGAGTTTTCTATAGAGCCGAATGTAAATGCGAGATGGAACGATGTGGAAGAATGGTATGAGGCTTGTTCTAATGTGCCATTGGAAATTTCGGCAAACGGTGTATTCCCGAACAATGATATGCCAGATGGCTATCATCAATCTGATGAAAATCTTGATTGGACATGGAGCTGGATTGATGAGGATGGTACGCATCAATTTGGTGGTGTAGGCGAAAATATACTGCTGGCAGATTTTGAACCTGGTGCTTATTACATAAATGTTTCGGCGCGAGATTCTGCTGGGTGTATGTCGGTTATGCGTGAGCCGATTTTGGTTGTTGTGTCGTTTCCTCCTATATTCGACGACACTTATCTTACGCCAGAGGTGTGCCCTGGCGAAGTGGCATTGTTCGACGGGCATGTGCAGCCGCCCGATGAATGGACTATGCAGATTCCTGATCACATTGTCGACCAGCATTGCTTTGTTGACGAAACTGGTTATGTGCAGTCTATGTGCTTCGACCATACTGCATTTGCACCTGGACAAACGATTATGAGTCCAAACGACATTGAGCAGATTGCAATTGATATTGAACATTCGTATTTGGGCGATCTCGAGGTTTGGATTACATGCCCGTCGGGCAATCGTCTTACACTTTTCGATGGATATCATGGAAATTCGACCAGTCAATTCCTAGGTTTCCCCGTCGATGATGAGTCTGAGCCATGTGTCCCTGGTTCGCCTTTCCATTATACTTGGAGCCCTAATGCTTCGAGTACTATTGAGCAAGTCGCCTATGATGCACCAATATATTCTTATACAGACCATGTGGGCAATCATTATACTAGTCACGAGTATATACCTGCAGGCGATTATCGTCCTACCGGAAGCTGGTCTAGTCTTGTCGGTTGCCCGATAAATGGACAATGGTGCATTAATATTGAAGACCATAGACCGTATGATGATGGCATTGTGTTTTCTGTAGAACTTCATTTCGCAGACAATATTATTCCTCAGGAGTCGCTTATACAGTACCAAACAGAGTACGATACTTCGGCAACTTCGTCAGACCTTTGGTGGACTGGAACAGAATTGTCTTCTGATACATTGGCGAATTTTACTACAATCCTTAATATTCCGGGACAGCACGAATATATATTCTCAGCAACCGACAATTTCGGTTGTACGTACGATACTACACTGACAGTTACCGTACGTGAATACGATGATCCAAGATGCTGTATTCCACCTACTACGGCCATGACGACACAATCGGGAACCGTATGCTCCAATACCACAATGCTTTCGGCTCAGGCTTTGCCGAGCGGAAATACCGGCGAATGGTCGGTGGTGGCATACCCAAATGGCGACAATGTGAACAACTCTGTTGCCTTCGCAAATCCAAACTCGCCTAATACTTCTGTTGTTGTAAACGGCTGGGGTGCTTATACTTTCCGTTGGACTGAGCATTATATGCAATTGCCCGATTGTATAGATTTCGCCGATGTCACTATAACTTTTGTTGAGCAGCCTACGCCAACGTTTACCTACACGCCAATTATGTGTGCAGGAGAAACATCTTCTGTTTCTTATGTAGGAAATATGGGCGTCGATGCCGCTTTCAATTGGAATTTCGATGGTGCGTATGTTCAGTATGGAAATACTCCGCTTGGTCCGCATTTAGTGTCGTGGAACGATGCAGAAACTCATGCGATTAGTCTTTCTGTAGCTAATGGCAGCTGCGTGTCGAACGATACAACGGTGTCGATTTCGGTGCCCGAAAGCCTTGTGATTGATTCGATTTCGGTTGTCGATGACCCGTGCTACCATAGCAATGGAGGTTCGGCTATAGTTACGCATCATGGAGGAACTTTGCCTATTACATATTCGTGGGCGGCTCCTGGAAACGAAATGCTCAATCTCGGTGCAGGGAATTATAGCCTGGTGCTGACCGATGCCAACGGTTGTGTGGCACAACGCAATTTTGTTGTGAACGAACCGCCCGAGCTCGTCGTACAGACGGTAACGACAACAAACCTTACATGCCATGGTTCGAACGATGGAGCAATTTCGTTGCTTGCTGGTGGCGGTAGTTCTAATTTGCAATATCTCTGGTCGGATATAGGGGAAGGCCCGGCAAACAGAACCAATTTGCGTGCAGGTGAATATTCGGTAACTATAACCGATGGCAACGGATGTATGCAGACTGCATTTGCTTCCATAATCCAGCCCGAACCTCTAGTATTGCAAATGACTTCCGACTATGCAGTGTGCGAGGGCGAGCCGACGCCAGTTTCTGTCGATGCGTTCGGTGGTACAGCCCCATACGAGTATTTCTGGAACGACGGAACCAACAGTTTCATGGCTGGCAGCGAAGTTTCGGCGAACCTCGGTACTACCACACACTATTCTGTATATGTGCGCGATGCCCATGAATGTGTGAGCGAGACGCAAACTATGACTATTACAGTAAGTCCGAAGTTGACCATCGATACCGTTTTGTTGCAGCACGTAAAATGTTTCGGCAGTTGCAACGGACGTGCAGAACTGGTTGTTAGCGGCGGATTGTCGCCATTGCAATATAGCTGGCCTTCTGACAATTACATTTACGAAGGAATTTGTGGCGGAATGTATTCCGTGACCGTAACCGACCGTATAGGTTGTTCGGCGATACAGACATTTGTAATTACTCAACCTAACGATTTTGTGGTTTCCTCGTCGGTAAATCCTGTGACTTGCAATGGCGGCGATGATGGCGAGACAAGGATATTTGTTTCGGGGGCAACTCCTCCGTATTCGTACTTGTGGCCCGATGGAACAACTACCGAAACACTCGTGACGTCGGCTGGTACATACATAGTTACGGTGCTCGACGATTATGGCTGCCGCTTTACTCAGGAATTTGAAATACCACAGCCTCTGCCATTGCTTGCTATGCCGATGAGCAATGTTACAATCTGCAAGGGACAGTCGACTACGCTTACCACGCAGGTGTCGGGCGGAACACCATTCTACGACTATGCATGGTCGGGTTCCGATGGTACCCAATATTACGGTTCGGTATGCACGGTTTCTCCTACTGAAAATACTACATATTCATTGACAATTACCGATTCGCAAGGATGTTCGTTGCAATTGTCGCCAGTAACGGTGTCGCTAAAACCCGACCTGCGCATAACTTCGGTATTGCCGAACCGCGATTCGGTTTGCAGTGGCGACGAAGTGCTTGTTTATGTCGAGGCTGAAGGCGGCAATGGAGGTCCTTATATGCTTACGCTTCAGGATAGGAGCGTAGTTGCATCACCGTTTGCTGTACGTCCCGATACAACCACAATGCTTTATATTACATTGTCCGATATGTGCGGAACTCCATCAGTCATGGACTCCATTGAAATTCATGTATATCCATCGCCAGACGAACTCTTTGTCGCCAGCGGAGTGTATGGATGTGCACCATTGTCGGTATCGTTTTCGCCGTTGAACATCAATGGTACGAACTACATGTGGCAGTTTGGCGACAACGATTTTTCGGAAGCAAAAACTCCAGTTCACGAGTACCACATGTCTGGCAATTTTGATGTTACAATGTCGGCAATTAACGAATACGGTTGCAGGGTAGAGAGAACTGTGTCCGATATGATACACGTTTATCCACGACCAAAGGCTTTGTTCGATGCCGATGTGCAGATGGTTTCGGCGTTGTCGTCCGAAATTCTTTTCGTCAACCGATCTATCGATGCTGTAAGGTATTACTGGTTCTTTGGCGACAACGACAGTTCGATGTTCGAAAGTCCACGCCACGTTTACCCGCAGGTGGGCGAGTACGAGGTAACTCTTGTCGCCGAGAACGAGCATTTCTGCACCGATACCACTACGCGTAAGGTAAACGTTTACAACGATATGACATTCTATGCACCGACCTCGTTCACGCCCAATGGCGATGGTATCAACGACTGCTTCCGCATCTGCGGCAAGGGTATTTCTCGAAACAACTTTTTGTTGGTCGTTTACGACCGTTGGGGAGAACTTGTATTTCAGACAGACGACTTCTTCCCCGAAGCAGGTTGTGATTCCTGTTCCGAAGGCTCGTGGGACGGCACCGACATGGGTAGCAAGCGCAAAGGAGACAAGGTGCTTGAAAACGGAGTTTACCAGTGGTACTGCAGTTTTGAGGATACTTTTGGAAATCTTCATAAGGAGCAAGGAGTCGTGAATTTGGTAAGGTAATATGGCCTGTTTGCAGGGGGATGATACTAAAAGCATCCTCTTGCAATCTAGCCCTAAAAAAATATAAAAAAAATCAGTCCTTTCCCTTGTCAGTCTTGAATAAAAGATTTAACTTTGCCCGTTGATGCATGGTGTGAAATTTTTTTTGCTGTAGCAGGCAACCATTTAAAGGTTTTTACGTCATGTATATAGGAATATAAACGAAATGTTATGTTTATGAAAAAAAATATATTGCTTTTGTCGTTGATTCTCATGGTGATGGGAGCGTACTCTCAAAGCGTTACAATCGACAGCCGTCTGTATGCAAAGTATGCCGAAGAAGATTTGCTCAGAATTCAGAGCAACAATCCGGCCGACATCGAATACATGAACTGGTTTGTTGAAAATGCTTTCGTTGTAAAGGAAATTAGAAATCCCGAAACGTCGGCATTCCCGAAACTGAGGTATATGGACAAGGAAACCAAGATGGCTGGGTCGGAAGTTGCAGCGTACAATCCCGAAACTTTCAATGTTATGGAGTATGATTTCGAAATTGATCCTAAGTCATCCAGCGCCTACCTTATCGGAAATACGGGAAAACTTTTGGTTTTCTATTCGGGCGAGACTCTGACAAAGCTTTTTAACGAATATAGGAGGACGCAACATGAAAACGAATAATATAAGACTCCTTTTTGTTGTATTGTTCTGTTTGTTTGCTGCGGGAATTTTCGCACAGCAGACAATAACAATGAATCATAACCAGACGGTAAATATGACTACTTGTTCTGCGATTCTTTACGATTCAGGTGGAGCAAGTGGAAATTACAGCAATTCAGAAGACTACACGGTAACGGTGTGTGTGCCTACTGGCTATCCAATGGAAATTAGTGTTTCGATGAACACAGAAAGCACATCGTTCGACTATATGTATATATACGAAGGAACAAGTTCTAGTGGGACAATGATTGCAAACCGAATCGGAGGTTCTTCGTATACCAATTCGTATTCGCTTAATTCTTCATGTGCTACTTTCGTATGGCATAGCGACGGTTCTGTATGCAGCTATTCTGGTTTCGCAATCGAAATTAGTTGTGGTATGGAATGCCAGGACTTCACCGTTGTCCCAGATATTACAGCTCGATGGAACGAAGAGACTGGTCGTTACGAAGCTTGCTCCAATGGTCCTGTTGGTATTGGTGCTCACGGCGTATTCCCCAACAACGATGCTCCTATGGGCTATCATCAGTCCGACGAAAACCTTACTTGGATGTGGAGCTGGGTTGACGCTACGGGAAGACACGAGTTCGGTGGTGAAGGCGAAAACGAATTCAATGCCGACGTTGAACCGGGTGCTTATTATATTAATCTTTGGGCAACAGATATTAACGGATGTACTTACAATTACCCCGATACTTTCCTTGTTGCCATATCATTGCCTCCAACATTCCCCGGAACAACAGTAACGCCATCTATTTGCCCTGGCGAAGCAGCTCTTCTCGACGGACACGTACAGCGTCCTGATGTTTGGGTAATGGAAATACCCGAAGTTCTTATTGAGGAACATTGCTTCCAGGATGTTACAAACTATACGCAGACCATGTGTTTCAATCACTCTGCATTCGCTCCTGGTCAGACTATTCAAAGTGTAAACGATATCGAGTCGATATGTGTCGATATGGAACACTCCTATATCGGCGACCTTGAGGTGTGGATAACTTGTCCTTCTGGTAACAGAATGGACTTGTTCAATGGTTATAACAGTAGTAACTGCTCGTGGGAATTTATGGGCGAGCCGGTTGACTATGATAATGAGGCCTGCGTACAGGGCGTTCCTTACCATTATTGCTGGACTCATAATGCATCGCAGACAATTGAGGCGTTTGCAGCAAGTGCACCGACATATTCGTTTACAGATAATAGCGGACACTCATATTCAAGCCACGAATATATTCCTGGTGGAGACTATCGTCCGCTGGGCAACTGGACAAGCCTTGTCGGATGTCCTGTAAATGGCGAATGGTGCATCAATATCCGCGACCACTTAGGTTCCGATGATGGTACAGTGTTCTCTGTAGAGTTGCACTTTGCCGACCACATGGTTCCTGCCGACGAAAACATTATTTCGTACCAGACCGATTTTGATGTGTCGGCTACCACTACATCATTGTCGTGGGGTGGTGATGATGTTTTCCAGGACCTCGTATCCAATACTACTGCTCAGCCCGAAACACCTGGTGAACATGAATATACATTCTATGCTACCGATAACTTCGGTTGTACTTACGATACTACATTGATTGTTACAGTACTCGCCTACGATAACCCGGGCTGCTGTATCAGACCGACACCATACGCAGGCGAACATGCTACGGTTTGCGGAAACAGCTATTTGCTTATGGCTACGCTTGCCGATGGTAACGAAGGTACATGGTCGGTTGTGTCGGCTCCTGCTGGCGGCGCTGCTGCTATAGCAGCTGTCAACTCACCCAATACCAACGTGGTGGTTGATGCTTGGGGCGCATATAAGTTCAGATGGACCGAGGCATATTTGGGCAATTACGACAATTGCTCGGCATACTCCGATGTGATTGTCGAATTCTACCCGCAGCCTACAAGTACATTCACTTATCTGCCAATCAACTGCTATGGCGAAAATACAACTGTGACATATATCGGTAACATGACATCGGTAGGTGCAGTTGGCAACAATGCAAATTATATCTGGGATTTCGATGGCGCTATAATTGAGTCGGGATCTGGTCCTGGTCCATACGCTATCCATTGGCTTACCGAGGACGGGTCGTCGCATCCAGTAAGCTTGCACATCGAAGCAAATGGTTGCGTGTCGGAAGATACGGTCATAAACATTGTATATCCTTCGAGACTGAATGCAACTTTGACCAAGACCGACAATGTATGTTTCCGCGACTGCCAGGGTTCGGCTACCATAACAGCTACCGGAGGTACACTCCCATATTCATATTCGTGGGGTTCTCCAACGAATACCATTGTGAACCTTTGTGTGGGTGAATATCATGTGACAGTAAGCGATGCCAACAATTGCCAGGTCGTTTTCGACTACGAAATAGAAGAACCCGACGAGATGGTTGTTGAATCAGCTACGTCTACCGACCTTACTTGTTACAATGCAGCCAACGGACAGATTTCTCTCAGAGTTCATGGCGGCACAGGCCGATTGTCGTATCTGTGGTCAGATATTGGAAGCGCAACGGCTACACGTCGTAATCTCTCCGCAGGCGAATACCGTGTGACGGTTGTCGATGAAAACGGTTGCTCGCTCTCTCGCGATTTTGTCATCAATCAGCCAAATCCGCTTATTGTGACAACCGACCAGAACAGTGCAATATGCGAGGGAACTCAATCGGTAATACAGGCTACCGCATCGGGTGGTACTATGCCGTACAACTATCACTGGACAATAAGCAGCGGTGCCAATATCGGTAATACATCTACATTTACCACTACATTGCATTCAACAACAAGCTATTCGATAAATGTTACCGATGGACATAATTGCGTTTCCAATACCGAGACGTTTACTATTACTGTAAGCCCGCGTATGGAAATCGATTCGGTAATGCTTACGCACAATAGTTGCTTCGGTGCATACGACGGTAGGGCCGAACTAGTAATGCATGGCGGTTTGCAGCCATACCAATACTTGTGGGGTTCTGAAAATTACATATACAATGGATTGGGAGCTGGATTATACACAGTAACAGTCGTAGATGCAATCGGATGTAACACCAACACTCACTTTATAATTGAACAGCCTACACAGATTATTGCAAACACCATGACATCTCCGGCTTCGTGCGGCAACATCGACGATGGTACTGCCTTGATAAACGTACAGGGCGGCGTGCCTCCTTATTCGTACTTGTGGCCAAATGGAGAAACAACTCATAATATCAATGCTGTTCCTGGCGAATACGTCGTTACTGTTACCGACGACCATGGATGCCGTATCGAAAGAGCAATAAACGTTGAAGGTCCTACACCTATATATATATTACCTATGTCTAACCAGACAATATGTAACGGACAGACAACTACAATAACAACACAAGTTTCTGGCGGAACACCGTTCTATACATATATGTGGGCAAGTCAGGATTCGGTAGTATCGTATTCGAATCTGCTTACGGTTACGCCGACAGCAAACTCTACTTATACATTGACAGTTACCGATGCAAATGGCTGTACTGCCGTTTCGCAACCAGTGACGGTTACGCTTAATCCGCCACTTAACATCAGAGCTGTTACAACAAGCTACGATACTATATGCCCGGGTGCTGGCGCTCTCATTAATGTCGAAGTCGAAGGTGGAAACGGCGGCCCATATACGCTCACTATCGACAATGGCTCGGTTGTGCCATCTCCGTTTACTATAAACCTCGATACTACAACAATGGTACATATTACATTGTCGGATATGTGCGGAACATCACCAGTGTCCGATTCTATATTGATAAATGTAAGACCGAAACCAGATTCATTGTTCTCGGCAAAAGTGATAGAGGGATGTGCTCCGTTGAAGACCATATTCACACCATTCAATACTGCTGACCAGACGTTGTGGGAATTCGGCGACTACGCATTCTCCGATGCCCTTGCTCCAACACATGTGTATACTCAGCCAGGTGTATACGATGTTTCGCTCGAGATGGTCGATTACTTCGGATGTCATTTCTACAAGACTTACAACGACATGATTACCGTATATCCGAAGCCAAAGGCTCTGTTCGAAACCGATCCTCTTATTACTGGTCTGCTCGATTCGGAAGTTAAGTTTATAAATTATTCGACTGGCGCAGAAAGGTATTACTGGTTCTTCGGCGACAACGATAGCTCGTTGTTCGAGTCGCCACGTCATGTATATCGTCGTATGGGAGAGTTCGAGATTATGCTTATTGCAGAATCGGAAAACCTTTGCCGCGATACTACAACTCGTACATTGCTAATACAGAACGATTTTGCATTCTACGCTCCTACATCGTTCACACCTAATGGCGATGGTATAAACGATTGCTTCAGAATTTGTGGCAATGGAATAACAAGGAACGACTTTATGCTTGTGATTTACGACCGTTGGGGTGGTTTGGTATTTAGATCCAACTGGTACGACCCGACAGTGGGTTGTGAATCGTGTGCCGAAGGTGCTTGGGATGGAACCGACTGGGGACATAGGAACCAAGGCGATGCGCTTTGTCCTCCAGGAATTTATCAGTGGTTCTGCTCATTCCAGGATTGGAACGGGGTAATTCACAACGAACAAGGTACAGTAACATTGATAAGATAAAATACAAGGCTGTCGATTCGACAGCCTTTTTTATTTTCTCGTAATGCATAACAGCTAAAATGAAAAATACTTGGTTTGTTATATGAGAGTAAAAAAAGTATATATTTGCTGTTGGACAAAATACAAATCTTAATATGAAAAAGAAGGTAATAATGCTGATAATTTTTGTCGTCAGTATAGTTCTGTTCTCAGGTTGCCCAATCGGTTCGGATGCTAATAAAACAGTTTACAATTATACGCCTAACGATGAATTGTACGACTACTGCGCTTTTGACGAGTCTAGTTACTGGCTTTACGAAGATTCGGCTACTCATGAAATAGATAGTGTTGTAGTGTTGGATTTTTATAAGACTTCTTGCAGTACAGATATTGTAGTTGATGAAAAACATCATAAATACGAAGGCCTCATTAATACTTTTTATCAGAATTATGATGTGATAAACCAGAGTCGAGGAACTGAATATTCTGTGTTCATGCATCCAATGGTATATTATCCCAATCCAAAGTTTTCAGAAGTCGAATTGGATCAATATGAATATTATTATTTGGAAAATACCCACTATTTTTATAGCGGATGCCCATATATGTTTGCATATACAAATCTATCTAAACCGATTGTATCAAATACAGTTAGGACTCCTGGGTATGATGTCTTTAGACTGCCCGATTTTTCTATTAAATATTTGGCATTCTATGATAATTACTATATAAATGGTTATAATTATAAAGATGTAAAGAAAATAGAATTCCTTAACAATGCTTGGACACAGGATACCATAGTATGTTATTGGGCAAAATATGTAGGATTGGTTAGGCAGGAGTACAGCAATGACAGTGTCAAGGTTGTTAAGAATATAAAGTATCACAGCGTTATAAATGTTCGCAATCAGTACAAATGATTAGTTACATTCTCGTAACATTTTTTTGTGCTGTCGTATCATGTAGTATTTCTTTCTGATGCAGAACTCGTATATCAGCCAGATGACGAGGAATGTATTTGTGGATATTTCGTAGACAAGGTCCCATGGTTCTGGAAGACTGAAAAAGAAGCCTGCAATCCACAGCACGAGGTCGATTGTGAAAAGTATGTCCCAAATTCGTTCTCTGTTCTTGAATGTTACAACATTTTCCACTCCTTTCTCGATTTCGACTTCGTCGGTAGCGTATAGTAATGGGATTGGGCTTTGTATCATGATGCTGTATTTGCCTTCCGGAATCATTATAGAAACCTTTTTCGTCTGCATTATGCCTACTAGCCGTCCGTTTATGAAAATTCGGTTCGGTAGCTTTGCCATAAGTTCGGATGATTCCTTTTCGATGGTCAGTTTTTGGTATTCTATTTGTTGTCCGTACATGTCGCAAAAATATTAAAAATTTGGTTTCGTGGCTACGCCCGTTTCTAGGTTTCAATGCCTTCGGCGTTTATCGCTACGCTGTTTAACTTCGTTGAGGGCTTCGCCGTTCAATGGGCTGCGCCCGTTTCAATGGCTTCGCCGTTTCTATGCCTACGGCGTTTCTGTGGCTACGCCGTTTGAATGGCTACGCCGTTTGAATGCCTGCGGCGTTTCTGTGGCTACGCCGTTTGAATGCCTTTGGCGTTTGATGGCTTGCAGCGTTTGAGGTGGGCGGGGCTTATGAGACGCAATGAATTGCGTCTGTACAATGACAGCGTCCTTTCTAGTTTCAAAATTTAGATTTAAAATCGTAAATAATATTGTATTTTTGCAAAAAAATTAGAATTGAGAATATTTCGAGAAATATCATCCGAAATTCCACGAGGCTGCGTAGCAACAGTCGGTGTTTTCGATGGCGTACATCGTGGACACCAATATATTATACGGCAGATACAAGACATGGCCGACAATTCGGGCTGCGAAGAACTGGTCATTACGATGAATCCTCACCCGGCAAGTTTTTTCGGTAGAAAAATAAGCCTCCTTTCGACAATGGACGAAAAAATTGCTTTGTTCGAGCGCTTCGGTGTGCGAAACTTGCTGGTGCTTAATTTCAATTCGGAGATTGCAGCTTTGTCGGGAACAAAATTCATCGACGACATACTGGTTTCGCAGCTGGCGGTTTCGCGTCTGCTGCTTGGATACAACAATTCGATAGGGCATAAGGAGAATGGTGTTTCCGAAATTTCGTCGGCACAGATTCCTGTTTCGCGCCTCGATAGGTTTCATCTCGATTATTCCGATGACATAAGTTCTTCGTCGATACGCAGCCTGCTTTCGGACGGCGATATGGCGACGGCAAACAGGTATCTTGGCTACAAATATTGCATATCGGGAAATGTCGTACATGGTCAGGGCATCGGCCATACCATCGGATTCCCTACTGCAAATATCGAGCTTTCCGACAGTAGCAAAATGTTGCCAATGAACGGAGTTTATGTCGTGTCGGCCACCTTGGGAGACAAGCCGTACAAGGCAATGCTTAACATTGGTTGCCGTCCTACTTTTGGCGGTGAAAAACAAACCATTGAATTGCATGTATTAGGTTGCAATGACAATCTTTATGGCGAGAAGGTGAAGGTTTGTTTCGAGGCCCGTCTGCGTGGCGAACAGAAGTTTTCCGAAGTAGAAGCATTGGTGGCTCAGCTCGAAAAGGACAAGAGGGCGGTGGAGGAGTATTTTCTAAAAAATGCATTATCTTTGTAAAAAATATCCATCGGAATGAAGAGGTTGCATAGGTATATATTAAGGGCGTTTGTGGGTCCATGGCTCATAACCTTCCTGCTATGCGTATTCATTCTGCTTATGCAATTCCTCTGGCGATATATCGACGACCTGGTGGGCAAGGGACTCGACCTTTCGATAATATTGGAGCTGATGTTTTATGCATCGTTTTCGTTGGTGCCTTTGGCATTGCCACTTTCGGGACTTCTGGCATCGATTATGGCAATGGGAAAGTTCGGCGAAACCAACGAACTTTTTGCAATGAAGTCGGGTGGCGTTTCACTATATAGAATTATGCAGCCCTTAGTACTGTTCAATTTGGTTATTAGTGTGGTGGCCTTTTTGTTCTCAAACAATTTAATGCCATATACCAATCTGAAAATGAGATCGTTGCTTTTTGGAATACAGCAGCAACGTCCCGAAGTGATAATACAGAACGGCATATTTGTTGAGCCAGCAGACGACATTTGCATAAAGGTCGACAACAAGAATCGTACAACCAACGAGTTGAACGGAGTGCTGATATACGATCATCGAAATAGCTCAACGCCCAACAATGTTACAATGGCAGCAACGGGTAACTTGCTAGTAACCGAAGACAATTCCATGATGATAATGGAGTTGCGGAACGGTACACGCCACGAAGATGTTAAGGGCGGAAAATATCAGCATCAAAGTTCCAAGTTCGAGCGGCAGGTTACCTATTTGGAGTTGGATGCAACGGGTATTGATAAAAATAACGAGGAGTTTTTCAAGGGTGGCTACGAGATGCTCGACAATACCCAGCTCAATTTTACAATAGATTCGCTCAACGAAGCATTGTCGACAAGAGAACAGGAAATATGTGGAAATTTCAAACGCTTCCAGATTTTCAAGGGGATAAATGGCGTATACGATGGTACAGGCTCGTATAATGTTGCAAAAACATTGCCGATATCGATAGAGGTTGCCGACGACAAGTCGGTTGCCGACAAGGTTCGAGTCGATTCATTATGTGCGAGGATGAACAGTTCGCAACGTACGGCAATGCTGGATTATGCAGTGAACTATTCACGTTCTGCGAAAACTTATATTGACATAGTTTCGGACGAAATAAGCGGTACTCGGCGCTGGATTGTAAGGCATGAGATGGAGTGGTATCGCAAGTATGCACTCTCGGCGGCTTGTCTGCTATTCTGCCTTATCGGGATACCGCTCGGATCAATAATCCGAAAGGGCGGTTTCGGCCTTTCGGTGGTGGTGTCGGTATTCATTTTCCTTATGTATTATATCGTTTCTACAACAGTAGAAAGTACCGTAAAGGAACTTGTAATGCCTGCAGGATGGGGAATGTGGTTCAGCACACTGCTTTTGCTTCCTCTCGGAATTTATCTGGTAGTGTCGGTATCAAGCGACAGATTGCGAATTAATCCTCGGGTATTGAATAAGATACTTAACATTTTCAAGCGGAGGAAAAAGAAGCAGGAAGGCGAGCAGGAATAGCCGAATAAAGTTTTAGCTTTTTATAAAGAATTCCAATCATTTTTTTTGTGTAAATTTGCGGCCTTAAAAAAATAAGGAAGCCAAAACCTTTTGTTGCGGCCAAAACTTAGAAAGGAAAAGGAAATGATTGAAGATAGACGTAAGTTGAATACAGTCGAGGAAGCCATTGAAGATTTCAGGCAGGGAAAAATCGTTATAGTTGTTGACGATGAGGATAGGGAGAATGAAGGCGATTTTATTGTTGCCGCCGAAAAGATAACCCCCGAGATAGTAAACTTTATGTTGCATAATGGTCGTGGTGTATTGTGCGCTCCTATTACCGAGGAACGTTGCGAAGAACTTGAACTCGCACATCAGGTTTCGAACAACACTTCGATGCTTGGAACTCCGTTTACTGTAACCGTAGATAAATTGGAAGGCTGTACCACAGGCGTTTCGGCTCACGACCGTGCTGCTACAATCCGCGCTTTGGCCGATCCGAATTCGAAGCCCGAAACTTTTGGACGTCCCGGACATATAAACCCGCTTTATGCAAAGAGCAAGGGCGTACTTCGTCGTGCCGGTCATACCGAGGCTTCGATTGATTTGGCTCGTCTTGCAGGTTTATATCCTGCTGCGGCACTTATCGAAATCATGAACGAGGACGGCACTATGGCGCGTCTGCCTCAGCTTTTCGAGGTCGCCGACAAGTACGGACTGAAGATAATTTGCATTGCCGACATCATAAAGTACCGTTTGCAGACCGAAAGCCTTGTCGATATGGGCGACCGCGTATTCCTGCCTACCGAATACGGCAACTTCGATGTGATCCCATTCCGCCAGCATTGCAACGGACTAGAGCATGTTGCTCTTATCAAGGGCGAATGGAAACCCGACGAGCCTGTGCTTGTGCGCGTGCATTCGAGCTGCGCTACCGGCGATATTTTCGGTTCCAAAAAGTGCGACTGCGGAACCCAGCTTCACGAGTCGATGAAGATGATCGAAAAGGAAGGCAAGGGCGTTTTGCTTTACCTCAATCAGGAAGGACGAGGAATTGGCCTTATGAACAAGATTGCCGCATACAAGTTGCAGGAACAGGGCTACGATACCGTAGAGGCAAACTTGCATCTTGGCTTCAAGGACGATGAACGTGACTATGGCGTTGGCGCACAGATTCTCAGACATATAGGTGTTACTAAGATGCGCCTCATAACCAACAATCCGCGTAAACTTGCTGGAATTAAAGGTTATGGACTCGAGGTGGTAGAAACTGTACCGATAAAGGTCACTCCAAACGAGTACAACAAGTTTTATCTCGAGACAAAGGCGAAAAAGATGCATCATAAATTATAATTCCCTTGAAAAAACTATCAATGATTAAAAAAAGTATTAATTTGCATTACTAACTTTAAATTAAATAAAAGATGAAAAAGAATTTGTTAATTGCAGCAATTGCATTGATGGCAGTTGCATTTGTATCGTGCCAGAAGGACGGTGTTTACAACCCTAAACACAAAATCGCAAAGGTTTACAATGAATGGACTACTACTACTGTTACTACCGACGAAAGCGGTTCTAGAACTGTTACCGATGTTCAGAATCCTTACGTAGCACAGGAATGGACTTGGGGTGACAAGACTTTGTCAAGCGTTTTGAATAAGGCTTCGGACGGAAAGGTTCTTGAAACTATAAGCTACACTTACGATGATAAGAATAGAATTTCTGGTAGCTCATGCGGTAGCGAAAAGGCTGAATATGTTTACAACGACGACAAGAAGTTGCAGAGCATAAAGATTACTGACGGCCCCGACTATACTATGACTATCGAAATCACTTATGATGGTAAGGTTCCTGCTTCGGTTAAGACCGTATCTTCATACTCATTCAAGAACCTCAGCACTTTCGCAAAGAGCGTTATTCCTAGCTATATCAGCGAAGCTATCGAGGCTGAACAGATGCATTCGAAGGCAACCGTTTCTTCAACTTATAATTCAACCATTGAATGGGACGGCAAGAACATTTCGCAGGTTGTTACTACTGGCGAAAACGGCTACAAGTACACTACAAACTACGAATATGACGGTAAGGCTAATCCATTCAAGGGAATGTATACAAATATGGACGAAGATTATGACGTTGCTTACTCGAAGAACAATGTTATAAAGAAAACTGTAAGCCGTGTTGATGGTAACGAAACAAGAACTATTGTAACTGAATATGCTTACGAATATGACGGTAAGATGCCTTCGAAGATTACTTACACCGACGAAGACGAAGAAACTATTCTTGGCGTAAACTACAAGAGAACTTATGTTCATGTAACTACCTACGAATACACAAAGTAATTTGTAAAAATAGTACAAAATCAGAGGCTGTCTTAATCGGACAGCCTTTTTTTTTGCAATGTGCTTGCATGTAATAATTTTTTGCTTTATTTTTGCCCTTTGCGTAAGAGGTTTTTGAAATGAAAGGGAAAATATTGATAATAAGCATCTTGGGTTTTTTGCTGTTTTTTTCAGCATGCAACTCCGATTTTGATGTTAACGATAAATGGAGCGACTCTCCTGTGGTTTTTTGCGTGCTCGACAAGTCGCAGAACATGCAGTACGTAAAAGTAAACAAGAGTTTCCTTGGAAAATTGCCGGCTTCGGAAATGGCTTCGGTGTCCGATTCTCTGTTCTATAATTGCGATGTGCAAGTAAAATTGAATCGAAAGCAAGGCAATTCTATTCTTAAATCATGGAATTTTAGAGCCGTAGATAGTATTCCAAAAGAACCTGGATATTTCGCCAGCGATAGAAATACAATTTGGGTAGGAACTCCCGATATATCAACGGACTATATGTATGAGTTGGAGGTAAATATCGACAATGGAAGGATAATCGCCAAGGGCGAGACTAATATTGTCGAAGGCGTGAAAATCAAAACTCCCGACGAAAGAGCTCCTAAGATAGAACTGGCAAAATATAGTAACGATTTCTCTGTTGTATACACCCTGGGTAAAAATTCGAACCTGGTGCAAACCTGTGTATATTTCCACTACCTTGAGGTATTGAATACTGGAGATACTGTACCAAAGACTATTGAGGTGTATAACAATACCGAATATAAGGTTAATGTTAGCCCGTACACAAATGTGGAACAGGCGTTTAGTGTTGCGTCGTTCTATAGTTCTATCGCTGCGCAGATAAATGCAAACGACGAAACTGTTGTAAAACGACTGGTAAGGATGAATCCCGATCATAACAATAAGAATCAGTCTATTACATTTGCTGTAACATCGTCAGATGAGAATATGTACACTTATATGCAGGTAACAAAGCCTTCTGGCGGAATTGCACAGGAAAGACCAATGTTTACAAACATATACATAGATAAGGATTCGAAACTTAATTCTGGAACAGCATACGGACTGATAGCATCGCGTTATACCGAGGTGTTGGTTAAGGCTGTCGGTTCAGAAACTCTTGATTCATTAGCAAGAGGTATTCATACCAAAAACTTGAAATTCCAGCCATGGACAGATAATTATTATATTACGCATAAGCCGTATAATTAATATGACGAAGATGAACGCCTGTGTCATGATATGGCATGGCCGTTATTAGAAAATATTATTGCTGGCGTTAAGTGTAAACTTTACGCCATTTTTTTGTGTGTATAGCTGTTTATTTCTACTAAATAAAACAATGTCAAAACCTATTTTGTGTTTGTAAAAGTTTTTGTAACTTTGGCACTTTAATGTCGGAGGATTGAAATGGCTTTTATCGTGATAGAAGGTCTTGATGGCGCAGGCAAATCCACACAGGTGGAACTGCTTTCAAAGTATTTGAAGTCAGAGGGAAAGACGGTCGAATACGTGCATTTCCCAACGGGAGATTCCGAAATTTTCGGCGACATGATAAATCGTTTCCTGCGAGGTGAGTTCGGCGGCTTGTCGGATGTAAATCCTTATCTCGTGTCGTTGCTCTTTGCCGGTGACCGCTACAACATGGCTCCTAAAATTAATCAGTGGTTGTCGGAAGGCAAATTTGTGATTAACGACAGGTATGTGTATTCCAACATTGGTTTCCAGTGTGCAAAAATCGCCGACGAATCCGAAAAACGTAAGCTTTTCGACTGGATTTTAAATCTGGAATTCAGTTATTTCAAAATTCCGCGTCCCGACCTCAACATTTTCCTCGACGTGCCTTTTTCGTTTACCGAAAAACGTCTTGCCGAAAACCGTACTGGCAAAGACCGAGAATACTTAAATGGAAAGACCGATATTCATGAGGCCGACTTGAATTTCCAGAAAAAAGTTCGCGAGACTTATTTGAGAGCTGCTGAAATAGACGATCGCTTGGTGCGTATCGATTGTTCGTGCAACGGCGAAATGCTTCCTGCCGAAAGCATTTCGAAAAAAATTGTAAATGAATTGATAAAACATAATTTTATAAAATAATTAAGTATGGTAATTATAAGGAATTTATTCAGATGGATTGTCGGAGCAACGTTCTTGTTCTCGGGTTTTGTGAAAGTTATCGATCCGCTAGGTTACGGATACAAAATTGCCGATTATCTCGAGGCAATGAATCTTTCGGCGATTGACGGTGCAGCTTTGCCATTGGCAATTGCACTCTCGGTGCTAGAACTTGTGATAGGTTTTTCGTTGTTCTTCAATCAGCTGCCTAAGCTCGGAGCCTTGGGCGCATTGCTCATGATGGTGTTCTTCACTCCGCTGACACTTTGGCTGGCAATTGCTAATCCGGTATCCGACTGCGGATGCTTCGGCGATGCACTCGTAATAACCAACTGGCAGACATTCTTCAAGAACCTTGTGCTGCTGGCTATGGCAATTTTGCTGTTCTGGCAGCGTAAAAAGATGAAAACCACTTACCATACAGGAATACAGTGGGTTATAATGTTTGTCGTGGGCTTCGCATCATTGGGACTTGGCTTGTATTGCCTGAAGACTTTGCCTATCATCGACTTCCGTCCTTACCATATCGGTGCAAACATTGCCGAGGGAATGGTTGTTCCCGAAGATGCACCAAAACCTGTGGTCGAGAGCCTTTTCGTTTACGAGAAGGATGGCAAGCAGAAAGAATTCACAGTCGACAATCTGCCCGATTCAACATGGAAGTTCGTTGATGCAAAACACAATATAATCGATCCTGGATATGTTCCGCCAATCCACGATTTCACAATGACAAAACCATTCGTCAACGAAGATGCAGCACCGATAGACGTGTATGGCATCGAACTGGTGTATGAGAACGAGGATGGTGAACAGATGTTTGCCGATGTTTCGTCGGTTCCCGATTCATCGTGGAAATACAAGCGCTACATGTGCGAAGAATGCGAAAGCGATGTCGATGTATCAAAGATAAGGATAATATACAACGATGCCGAAAGTAATCCGGTGGTTCTAGGTGTTGACGAGGCTCCCGAAGGTCTCGAGTTCGCCGATGCCGAATATCTCGACGAAAGTGGTCCAAACGATATCGCTCCTATGGTTCTCGCCGACGAAAGATATTCGTTCCTTATGATTGCCTTGCGCCTCGAAGATATGGATACGGAACATCTGGCCGAATTCGATTCGATTGCCGCTTTCGCAGCAAGCAACAATATGGGATTCTACTGCATGACATCATCGAATGCCGAGGCAATAACAAGTTTCGTTGAAGAACACGAATCAAAGTTCGATTTCTACAACACCGACCCGATTACCCTTAAGACAATTGTCCGTTCGAATCCTGGACTTCTGCTTATCCGCAAGGGAACAGTACTTGGAAAATGGCACGACGGCAATTTGCCTAACGTCGAAAATCTTAAAAACGATCTGACAGCAAATTCGATGACGGCACAGCACAACCAGCGCGACAGATTGCTTTACATTGTGTGGATACTTGGTGCATTACTTGCAATGGCTGTTATTAGGGTGATTTATAATTGGCTTGTGAAAAACAGATATATTAACGATAAAAACGATTTGATATGAGAAAGAAAATTGTAGCAGGAAACTGGAAGATGAATACTCTCGTAAGTCAGGGCAAGGCTTTGGCAGAAGAGTTGAATGCTTTTATGAAGACATACGATATGCCAGCCAACAAGACTGTGATTATCGGAACTCCGTTTACTCATTTGTCGACTTGTGTTGCTGCTGTCGATACAAAGAAAATACATGTTGCAGCTCAGAACTGCTCGCAGTTCGAAAAAGGTGCATACACCGGCGAGGTGGCAGCAAATATGATCAAGGACCTTGGCGTCGAGTATACAATAATCGGACATAGCGAACGCCGCCAGTATTTTGGTGATACCGACGAAGTTATCGCAACCAAGCTCGACCAGTGCTATGCAAACGGTCTGTCTCCAATACTTTGCTGCGGCGAAAAGTTGGAAGAACGTGAGGCTGGAAAGCATTTCGAGGTTATTGAATCACAGTTGCGTAACGCTTTGAAGAATGTTTCTCCCGAAAACTTCAAGAATACAATTGTGGCTTACGAACCAGTATGGGCTATCGGAACAGGAAAAACCGCAACTCCTGAACAGGCCGAAGAAATTCATGCTTTCATCCGTGGCTTGATTGCAAAACTTTATAATGCACAGATTGCCGACGATACAACTATTCTTTACGGCGGTAGTGTAAATGCTGGCAATGCAGCAAACTTGTTCGCTCAGCCCGACATCGACGGCGGACTTGTTGGCGGCGCATCGCTCAAGGCTAACGATTTTATAAGCATAATTAAGGCTATCTAGTAACAAAATATCTGGCATGGGAAAGACTTTTGTCTTGCCCGTGCCTTTTTTGATAATGCAAAAGGACAAAAAATAAAGTTTATGAACTATTTGGAACTTTCAATCGAGATACCTCGCAGCAAACCCGAACTTTCCGACATATTGGTGGCTTTCTTGGCCGAGCAGAATTTCGACAGTTTTAGCGAGGAGAACGGAAAACTTTTGGCATACGTAGGTGAGGACAAGTACGTAAAGGCCGATGTTGATGAAATATTGGGACAATTCGGCGTCGAAGCATCGATAAAAGTTATTCAGCAGGAGAACTGGAACAAACAATGGGAAGAAAATTTCTCGCCGATAGTGGTCGATGATAATCTTGCTATAAAAGCTCCGTTCCATTCCGAATCGTTCGATACAAAACATACGATTGTGATAGAGCCTAAAATGTCGTTCGGGACTGGACATCATGCAACAACATCGATGATGTGCCGTCTGATAGCAGAACTCGACCTGAATGGAAAAACTGGTCTCGACATGGGCTGCGGAACTGGAATCCTTGCAATATATGCATCTATTCTCGGCGCTGCAAAAATTTATGCAATCGACATTGATGAGTGGGCATACGAAAATACAATGGAAAATGCGGCTCGTAATGGAGTCGGCAATATTGTCGCATCGCAAGGTGATGTCGAAGATATTCCCGAGGTGGAATACGATTTTGTGTTTGCAAACATTAACCTCAATATACTAAAAAAACAGATCCCGACCTATGCTCGCCTGATGAAGAATGGCGCAGTATTGCTTCTAAGTGGATTTTTCTTGACCGAAATAGACCAGATAAAACAAGTTTGTGCAAATTGTGGCTTGACTTTTGTCAGATGTATTTCACAGGACGAGTGGACGGCTTGCGTTTTCGAAAAGTAAAAGAGATTGTATGAAAAAATTATTTGCGATATTGGTTTTAGGTTTCGCTGCTTTGGGGGCATCGGCACAGTTTACTTTGGAACCCACAAAGTTCGGAAAGGAATTTGCACAGCAGCTTGCCTTTACCGGCGATATGCGAAAGGATGGAGCCGGCATGCAGAAGGAATTCCTTACATTCTGGCAGTCGGATACGCTGACTTCGCCACAACGTGACAGTTTTATCAAAACTATAAATATGTTGCTGTCGAAAGGTTGCAAGCCATATCCCGACTTTGTGCGTTTTACAAACATCCTGATGTCGTTCAAACGCAAGGGATACGATTACGGTCAGTACGAAAAATACGAAAAGACCGTGCAGGATATGGTGGCGGCTGGCAGAAAAGTCAGGGTGAACGACCTTTCGGAGTTCCTTATGAATATGAACTTGTTGCTTACCAAGAATATTGTGGCCAACAATCAGCGTACAAGGTGGGCTGTTGACAAGATGAATTTCCTGATTGTTAACGATGGCGGCAATTTTGTGATAAAATTTGATGGCGTCGATCTTGTCGGTTATCAGGATAGGGACAGTCTGAAATTGTATTCTACGTCGGGAGTACTCGATCCTGTGGCGAAGACTTGGGTAGGAAAAGGCGGAACCTTAGGCTGGGAACGCGTGGGTTATCCGCTCGACAGCATGAGCGTTACTATGGACAACTATTCCATCAATATGACCGATATCTCATTGAAGGCCGACAGCGTAGTGTTCCACAACAAGTACTATTTTACACAGGACTTGATGGGCGACCTTATCGATAAAGCTCAAAATGGCGAGAAACCATATAAGTCTTCGTATCCGCGCTTTACAAGTTATTCGCAGGATTTCGATATCAAGGGAATCGTGAAGGACGTTGATTATCGCGGTGGTTTGTCGGTAAGAGGTAGAAATTTTATCGGTAGCGGAACCGATGGACACAAGGCCGAAATTCGAATTACAAAAAATGATAGTGTTTCGTTTAGTGCATACGCCCAGTCGTTTGTCTTCGACCCCGAAAAAATCGTTTCCGACGACTGTGAAGTGGTATTCCGACTGGCACAGGATTCAATTTACCATCCATCGGTAATAATGAGGTATTCGATTGTGAAACGTAAATTTGAGAAGGAACAGCAGGAAAAATCTGGACGAAGCCGTAAGGCCGAGAAGCAGTACGATTATAAGGAAAATGGTTATTTGGAGATTATCAGGACCAAGGAAGGCCTTTCAAACATAAATTTTGTCGATACCTACCATCAGCTTTCAATGGATTTTACATCTTTGAAATGGGTAATCGACAAGCCGGTAATCGACCTTGCTACAGTAAATACGCAGGGGACTCCAAGCGAAGTGGTTTTCGAGTCGGCCGATTATTATACGTACGACAAGTACAAGGCCCTGAAGAGACAGGATGCTAGGAATCCTCTCGAAGTTGTTGCTTCTGTGGTAAGTTATGTTGGCGGTTATCCCGAGTTCACACTGGGTGACTTGTGCAATTATTTGAAAGTTGCACGTGAGCAGGCTCTGCAGCTTGTGTATTCGCTGACTTACAAGGGCTATATTTCGTACGACCAGTCAACCGAAATAATTAAGGTGCACGACGAAACATGGCGTTTCCTTGCCGCTCATAGGGGCGATGCCGATTCGGATGTAATTCTGTTCTACAGTAAGGTTAAGTCGGCCGAAGGGGTAACCGTCGACAAGGAAACAAGGCAGGTCGTACAAGGGGCAATAGGTAACGATACCGTGGCAAACGCCAAGCTTAGCCTCGCAAATTTCGACTTGAAAATGTTCGGCGTGCCTTCTGTGCATCTGTCCGATTCACAGAATGTTACAGTATATCCTAGAGACAATAAGTTGACAATTCAGAAAAACAGGAACTTTATATTCGACGGATTGCTTCAGGCTGGACAGTTCTATATGTATGGTTCGGGCTTCCGTTTCGATTACGGATTGTTCAAAATAGATGTGCCAAACTGCGATTCGATGAAGATTGTTGCAATGACAACTCCCGAAATGGGCTTCCTCGACAAGAATGGTCAGACCAAGGTTGCTATTGTAAGAAACAAACTCGAAAATCTATCTGGAGATTTCTTTATAGATTATCCTAACAATAAGTCGGGATTTGCCGATTATAAGGAATACCCGAAACTCGTGTCCAAGAAGGATTCGTATGTATATTACGACAGCAAGCAGGTATATAATGGAATATATGAGCGCGACAATTTCTATTTCAAGGTCGACCCATTCGTTCTCGACAGTATCGAAGGCTATAACAAGGATAACATACATTTCAGCGGCGTGCTTGTTAGCGGCGGTATAATTCCCGACTTGAACGAGACGCTTGTCGTACGCCAGAGCGACTGGTCGCTAGGTTTCGAATACAAGACTCCTGCATCTGGAATGCCAATATACAATGGAAAGGCAACCTTTAAGAATGTTATCGATTTGAGCAATAAGGGTTTGCGTGCAGACGGAACAATCAATTATCTTAGCACAACATTCAGCGATGCATACGTAACCTTGTTCCCCGACGAAATGGAAGGACATTCGAAAAATATGCTTATGGAACCGCGTAAATCACCTGTGGAGTTTCCTAAAGTTGTGGGTGTCGAAAATTCTTTGTCGTGGAAAGTTAGTAAGGATAAGTTCCGTGTAGAAAAGGATACGTCCGATTTCGTTATGTACGACGGCAAAGCTAAATTGGATGGCAATCTGGTGATAACCTCGAATGGACTGCATGGCGAAGGAACGACCTTTATCGATAAGGCTATGCTCGAATCGCAAGATTTCGTATATAACAAGGATGTCTTTGATGCCGATACCTCCGATTTCAGCATTTTTGGAGCTAACGTTGCCGACCGTGTATTTGGAGGTACAAGCCAGAAGGCTCATATCGACTTTTTGGCTAAGAGGGGCGATTTTACATCAAACGGCGATATGTCGGAACAAGATTTCCCATACAACAAGTATAAGTGTAAAGCCGACAAGACAATATGGTATATGGACAAGGAGGAACTTGCCTTTACAACTAGGGAAGAGATCCTCGACAATATAAAGAATATTGATCCTGAGCAGGATTGGGATAAGTGGGAGTCGGCTTTCCTGAGCAGTTCGAGGTTCGAGTCGTATATGGCAGGACAGGACAAACTGGCGTTTTTTGTTCCGGAAGCAGTTTATAGCTATACTAGAAACAAGCATGTTATTACAGGAAAGAATATTGGCGTGATTAGAGTTGCCGATGCTGCCATATTCCCATCCGAGGATGTTATCATAAGGGATAATGCTGCGATGGATACCTTGCGGAATGCTAAGATTACAGCAAATGTGACAAGCGAGTACTACAAGTTCTACGACGCAACGGTCAAGATTAATGGAAAGCGCGACTATACTGCCGATGCTTCGTACGATTACATCAACGATACCAAACAGCCGCAGAAGATTCACTTCACCGACATAGGTGTCGCCGATGGCGAAACCCGTGCCCATGGCGAAATTACAGAGCCCGACAACTACAATATAACCAGCCATTTCGCATATCAGGGAAGTGTTAATGCTTACGCTGGAATCGATTCGCTCGAGTATGTAGGTGCAGCACGCATCAATTACGAGTGCGACACAGCTCCGCAGTGGTTCAAGTTCAAGGCTTTTGTAAATCCTGAAGCTGCGTTTATTCCTATCAATAAGGATTTCAAGAGTATCAACAATCTGGTTTTGCGTACGGCAATTATGTATGGTAACAATACCGTATATCCTGCATTTATTGCGAAACGTAGAGGTACTGCCGACGAGGCTCTGTTCGATGTGAACGGTTACCTTTATTACAATGCCGATTCAAGCAGGTACGAAATATCGTCGCTTGAGAAACTCAACGAACATAACCTGCCTGGCAACTACATGGCAATCGATGAGGCGACATGTAATATAAAGGGCGAAGGCCAGTTTATATTCAGCAAGAACCTTACTTATACCTTCAATGTAAATTCGTACGGAACATTCGACTATAATGTCGAAACCGATACTACTACATTCAATACTACAATGTTTATAAATATGCCTTTGCCATCGGCGGCATACGAATACATGGCGAAGACAATACCTGCTACAAGTTCGGAATATGTTGACGAGAACGACGAGTCGTACCATATCGCCTTGAAACAGTTCCTCGATACTGCAGAGTACAACAAGTATATGACCAATGTAAGCTTCGGAAACTACGACAAGTTGCCAAAGGCACTTGTCGAAAACAAAGTCGTAATAACCGACCTCAAGTTCGTTTACGATCGCAAGTCGCAGACAAGAGGAATGGTTTGCGGTGGACCTATTGGTTTCGTTAGCTTCGGAAAGCATCGCGTGTCGCGTTATGTAAGCGGCTTTATAAGAGTCGTGAAAACAAAGGGCGCCGAGGCTTTCGAAATGCTTGTCGAACCCGACGACAAGACATGGTTCTATTTCATGTACAAGAACGGAGTGCTGAAGACAATTTCGAGCGAGGAGAAATATAATTCAATTATTGCCGATTCAAAGGAGAAGCCGCTCGAAAACTATTCAGTAGTGCTCGAAGGTACTGCCGACAAGAACAAGTTTAAGAAGGATATGGACAAGAAATTCCAAAATACCGAAAGTGAATACTAGGACGTTTGTGTACATATTGCTGATAGTCGTGCTTGCTTCCTTGGGCGGATGCTTTACTTTGCCGCAGAATAATGCTGCATCTAATGCACCCCAGCCGAAGTCGAACGCTTCCGATTTCTCGGCAATGTACAATCCAAGCAGTTCGGCAGTTAATCCGCAAATTACAGCAGTAGTGCCTTCACCAAACGAGGCGGATGTTTTCTTTAGGCTTAGGACGCAGGAAATTAGGAATGCTGTTGCGAATCCTCTCGAGAAGAAATTTCCGCTTTATGTAAAGTATTTCCTTCGTAGTGCCGACGATTTCCATATTATCGACACTGCTTCCATGAATTTCAATTTCGAGATTACCGATAGCGAATATTTGTACGGAAAGTTCAAATTGGTATTGAGGGAGAATATTCGTTATAAATTGGTGGTCGATTTTGTAAATGTGCATTATAATGTCCGCAAGCGGCTTTTGTGCGATATAAAGAATACTTCTGGCTTTCACGAATATAGCTATATTGTTAAGACTTTGTCTGGCGAGGTGCTGTTTACTAACGTAGTTCGTGCGGGACAGATCGTACAAATTCAGGGTCCGTTAGGTAAGGAAACTGTTGATGTCGAGTATTATGCGCAAAAACCATACGTTCCGCTGTCTCCGTATTGGAGTTCTCCGGTGAAGTCGCCATCTATTCCAGATTCAGTTTTCCGCTATAGGTTCGGCGATACTGTAAGTTTTGATGCTCCAGGCTTGTATGCCTTGGGTTCTACTCCGAAAAACGATAAATTTGGCATAGTGGTTACCAAAAATCACACTTATCCGAATGTTACTACGGTTGCCGATATGCTCGAACCAATGAAACTTATATGTACAGGACGCGAATACGAGCTGATAGATTCGTCTTCAAATACCAAAAAGGCCGTTGATGCATATTGGCTTGGTCTTTCGAAGAACGAAAAGAACGCCAAGGAGCAGATTCGAGTTTTTTATAGCCGAGTTGCATTGGCAAATATGATGTTTGCAAGTAGCACCGAAGGCTGGCGCACCGACAGAGGAATGATATATGTTATGCTTGGTCCTCCTACGGTGGTTAACATTACGCCAACAAGCGAGGAATGGTCGTATGGTAGCGGACAGCAGAGCGTTGTATTTACTTTCGAAAACTATTCTGGGCTTCGTAACGGTTTTTCGTTGCTGAGGTCCAATACATATCAGTCAATCTGGCAGCAGGTGACAACAACCTGGCGGTCTGGAAAAATATTTACAGTATCAAAATTGAACAATGAGTGATTTTATTTTTGGAATAAGGCCTGTGCTCGAGGCTATAAGAGCAGGAAAAGAGATTGACAAGGTGCTTGTCCGACAGAATATGACAGGTGACCTTTCGGTTGAGCTTATGACCGAATTGCGGAGAAACAAACTGAACATACAGTATGTTCCAGCCGAAAAACTCGACAAGATTACAAACCGCAATCATCAGGGAGTTGTGGCCTATATTTCTCCGGTGTCGTATGCAAATCTCGAAAACGTGGTGATGTCTGCTTTCGACGAGGGCAAGTCTCCGATAGTTGTGATTCTCGACGGTATTACCGATGTGCGAAACTTCGGCGCTATTGCTCGTACTTGCGAGTGTGCAGGCGTGACGGCAATAGTTATTCCCGAAACCAATTCGGCTAGGATTACCGAGGATGCAATAAAGACTTCGGCCGGAGCCCTGTACAATATCCCGGTATGCCGCGAAAAGAATCTCGTCGATACGGTATTGTTTTTGCAACAAAGTGGCTTTAAGGTGTACGCGGCAACCGAGAAGGCGGAGAAAAATGTTTACGATGAGGATTTTTCGTCGCCTACGGCATTGATTATGGGTGCCGAGGATGTTGGCGTGTCGAAACCTATGCAGAAACGTGCCGACAAGCTTATAAAAATCCCGATGTACGGAAAGACAGAATCTCTCAATGTTTCGGTTTCGACTGCTGTATTGGTGTACGAGGTGGTGCGCCAGCAATGTGCAAATAATAAAAATGATGTTAAATAGTATTAAAAGATAAAATATATGCAAAAGGTTATTAAATCGGCTTTGATTTCCGTGTTCGATAAGCACGATCTCGATTTGGTTGTAAAGAATCTGAACAACTATGGTGTAAAAATCTATTCTACAGGTGGAACCTACGACTTCATTTCTTCGCTCGATGTTGAAGTTACAAAGGTGGAAGATATTACTGGTTATCCGTCAATTCTCGACGGCAGGGTTAAGACCTTGCATCCCAAAATTTTCGGTGGTATTCTTGCTATCCGCGAAGAGGAGAGCCACAGGGAACAGATGGCTCAGTACGAAATTCCAGAAATCGACCTTGTGATAGTTGACTTGTATCCGTTCGAGCAGACAGTGAAGTCGAATGCATCGGAAAGTGATATCATAGAGAAGATTGACATAGGTGGAATTTCGTTGATAAGGGCTGCTGCAAAGAATTATAAGGATGTCTTGATAGTGTCGCATAAAGGTCAGTATCAGGAACTTTGCAATATCATCGAAGAGAACGGATGCTCTACCGACCTCGAAACTCGTCGCAGATTTGCTCGTGAGGCGTTTGGTATAAGCTCCAACTACGATTCGGCAATTTTCAACTGGTTCGACAATAATTCAATGTCGCAACTTAAGCTTTCGCAACGCGAATATATGCCTCTGCGTTATGGCGAAAATCCTCATCAGGAAGCAAAGTTCTTCGGCAATTTCGACGATATGTTCCAGAAACTTCACGGCAAGGAAGTCAGCTACAACAACATTCTCGATATCGATGCTGGCATCAACCTTATACGCGAGTTCGAAGATACTACTGTTGCCATCCTAAAGCATAACAATGCATGCGGCATTGCCACTCGTAGCACTTTGTTAAAGGCTTGGAAAGATGCTCTTGCCTGCGATCCTGTTTCGGCATACGGTGGAATTATTGTTACAAATCGTCCTGTTGACCGCGAAGTCGCCATGGAGATAAACAAGATTTTCTTCGAGGTAATAATTGCTCCCGACTTTACAAAGGAGGCTCTCGAAGTGCTCGAGCAGAAGAAAAACCGTATTATCCTTGTCCAGAAGCACAACAATGTTTCGAAGCATGTTTTGCGTACAGCAATAAATGGCGTTTTGGTGCAGGAAAGAGATACTCGTATCGAAGGCATGGACGACTTGAAATATGTTACCAACGAAAAGCCTACCGATGCTCAGATTCAGGATTTGTTCTTTGCCAACAAGGTTGTAAAAGCTACTAAGTCCAATGCAATTGTATTGGTTAAAAATGCGCAGCTTCTTGCTAGCGGAACCGGTCAGACTTCACGTGTCGATGCTTTGAAGCAGGCTATAGAAAAAGCCAAGAGCTTCGGCTTTGAACTCGAAGGTGCTGTAATGGCTTCTGATGCTTTCTTCCCATTTGCCGATTCTATCGAAATCGCATACAAGGAAGGTATTTCGGCAGTTATTCAGCCTGGTGGTTCTATCCGCGACGAGGATACGATAAACTACTGCAACGAAAACAAGATTCCGATGGTATTTACAGGAATCAGACATTTTAGACATTAAATCGAATATTAAACATACCATTATGTCGGTACATAAGGAAATAAAGAAGGTTACCACCCACATTCTTCAGGAAATGAAGAACCGTGGTGAAAAGATTTCGATGCTTACTGCCTACGACTACAGTATGGCAAAAATTATCGACAAGGCTGGCATTGATGTCATCCTTGTCGGTGATTCGGCATCGAATGTTATGGCTGGCTACGAAACGACTTTGCCGATAACTCTCGACGAGATGATTTACCATGCCAAAAGCGTTGTTCGTGCTGTCGACAGGGCTTTGGTTGTTGTCGATTTGCCGTTTGGAACTTACCAGAGCAATTCAAAGGAGGCTTTGTCGTCGGCAATACGCATCATGAAGGAAACTGGTGCTGGAGCTGTGAAACTCGAAGGCGGATTGGAGTCGGAAGAATCGATAAAGAGAATCCTCTCGGCTGGAATCCCGATAATGGGACATCTGGGACTAACCCCACAGAGTATAAACAAGTTTGGAACATACGCTGTACGTGCAAGGGATGACGAGGAGGCTTCGCGTCTGGTCGAAGATGCTTATCTGTTGCAGGAACTTGGCTGCTTTGCGATTGTCCTTGAGAAAATTCCGGCAAGCCTTACTTCGCGCATTGTTTCCGAAATAAAAATTCCGATTATTGGCATTGGTGCAGGTGCTGCCGACGGTCAGGTGCTTGTAATGCACGATATGCTGGGAATTACGCAGGAATTTTCACCGCGTTTTCTTCGCCGCTATGCCGACCTCGATGCTGTGATAACAGGTGCTGTAACAAATTACATCAGCGATGTGAAGTCGGGAGATTTCCCCAACGAGCAGGAACAGTACTGACAAATTTTGTCGCATCATGGCAGAAATTCGAAATACAAGTCCGCAGACGGTTGATATTCTTTACGAAGACAACCATATTATTGCCGTAAATAAGCAGGCAGGGCAGATTGTGCAGGGCGACAACACTGGCGACAAGCCTTTGTCCGAAATACTGAAATCATACATTAAGGAGCGCGACCATAAACCCGGAAATGTTTTCCTTGGAGTGCCGCATCGTATCGACAGACCAGTGAGCGGTGTGGTGTTGTTTGCAAAGACAAGCAAGGCGTTGACGCGACTTAGCGAACTCTTCCGTACAAAGGATGCCCATAAGACTTATCTTGCAGTTGTCGGCAACAAACCACCTAAGGATAGTGATACGCTTGTGGACTACATTTACCGCAATGTCAAGCAGAACAAGTCGTATGTGGTTGACGAAAAGCATCCAGATGCCAAGCGGTCTAGCCTTTCGTACAAGGTTGTTGGGCATTCAGAAAGATATTATCTTCTTGAAATAGACTTGCATACGGGACGACATCACCAGATTCGCTGCCAGTTGGCAAACATGGGGTGTCCTATTCGTGGAGACTTGAAATACGGTTATCCGCGCTCGAATAAAAACGGAGGAATCAATCTTCATGCGGCAAGAATAACATTTACCCATCCAGTGAAAAAGGAGGAGATTGTGATAGAAGCTCCGTTTCCAGATGAGAAGATTTGGAAGATATTTTAGGCAATGGAAAGTTTACTTCAGGCAGAAAACATTAGCAAGCGGTACGGCGACAAACTGCTGTTCGAGAACATCAGCCTTAGCATTGGCGAGGGGCAGAAAATAGCTCTTGTCGCCAAGAACGGCACGGGAAAAACCTCGTTGCTGAACATACTTGCTGGCGTCGATTCTCCTGATAGTGGAAGCCTTAGCCGTCGGCGCGATGTGCGAATCGGCTATCTTCCGCAGGAAATTGACATGAATCCAGACCGCACTGTGCTTGATGCCGTATTTGTGCTTGAAAACGAAATCACTCAGACTATCCGCCAGTACAACGACTGTCTTTATTCCGAATCGCACGAGGTTCTGCCGTCGCTGCTCGACAAGATGGACGCCCTAAATGCTTGGGACTACGAATCGCGCATCAAACAAATTCTTGGCAAACTCGACATCCACGACCTCGACAAGAAAATCGGTACTCTCAGTGGCGGTCAGAAAAAGCGCGTGGCGCTTGCAGGACTGCTTATTTGCGAGCCTCAGCTGCTAATCCTTGATGAGCCGACTAACCAGCTGGACTTGAATGTGATAGAATGGCTCGAGGATTACCTTTCTGTTGCCAATATTACAATATTTATGGTAACGCACGACCGCTATTTCCTCGACCGAATCTGTGACACAATAATCGAGATGGATGGCGGTAACATATATTCATATTCAGGAAATTACACCTATTATGTTGAAAAGCGTGCCGAGCGTATCGAGAATTTGCAGGCCAACATCGAGCGGGCGCAAAACCTAATGCGAACTGAGCAGGAGTGGATTCGCCGTATGCCGAAGGCGCGTTCTCACAAGGCAAAATACCGCATCGACGAGTTCGAGAACCTGAAGGCTCGGGCTTCGCAGCGAATTGACAACCGAAAACTTGAACTCGATGTTGCAAACCAGCGCCTTGGAAAGAAAATCATTGATATCTATAATGTGTCGAAATCGTTTGGTAACCAAAAGATTATCAGTGAATTTTCGTACAAGGTGTCGCGTGGCGAGAAAATTGGAATTGTCGGTCGCAACGGAGTGGGGAAGACGACTTTCCTGAACTTGATTACAGGGAATCTTGCTCCCGACAGCGGTCATATTGAAATCGGACAGACGGTGAAATTTGCCTACTACACTCAGGAAGGCATTGCTTTCAACGACGATGACAAGCCCATCGACATTGTCCGCAAGATTTCCGATGATGTGAAGTTGCGCGACGGCAAGAGTTTCTCGGCATCGGGACTGCTCAACTACTTTATGTTCACAGGCGATATGCAGCATACGCTTGTGCGCAAGCTCAGCGGTGGCGAAAAACGCAGGTTGTATCTTTGCACGGTGCTAATCCAGCAGCCCAATGTGCTGATAATGGACGAGCCTACCAACGACTTGGACATCACAACCTTGCAGGTGTTGGAAGAATATCTCACGATGATTGACGCAACGGTCATAATTGTTTCGCACGACCGTTTCTTTATGGACAAGATTGTTGACCATCTGTTTGTGTTCGAAGGCGATGGTAAGATTTCTGATTTTCCGGGAAATTATACGCAGTTCCGTGATTCTGATGCTTACATAAGATATTTGGGACCTACGCAACCTAAGGAGGAAAAGCCTGCAAAAGAAGCGAATGCAGAGCCTCGAAAGCCAGTAAATGCACCCAAGAAGAAACTTTCGTACAAGGACCAGCGCGAATACGATATGCTTGAGAAGGAAATAGAGGAACTGAACGCCAAGCGCGTAGCGATGGAGGAGGAGTTGAACTCTGGTCGATTATCTCCGTTTGAGATTGCTGCAAGGTCGGCGGAGTATTCGCAGCTTATCGATAGCATAGACGCTAAGGAGATGCGCTGGCTCGAACTTGCCGAGATGGTTGAGTGAGACTCAGACTATTTTTCTTTCAATATGCTATGATATTCAGAGCCGAGTAGTCTTTTGAATTGTGACATTGTTTCCTTTGGAATATATATAATCTTTAATTTTGAGCAACCTTCAAATGCATTTTCCTTGATTTCTGTAATAGATTTAGGCAAGGTAATGTATTTTACTCCTGATGCGAGGAACATTCTGCTGTTTATTCTAGTGATTGAATTTGGGAATACAAAGTTTTCCAATACTTCACATCCAATAAATGCTTCATTTTCAATTGCCTTTAATGAGTTAGGCAGTGTTATGGATTTCAGTTTTGTACAATACATAAAAGCTCTATTTCCGATTGTTTCAATAGAATTTGACATTGTAACATTTTCCAGTTCGTAGCATTCAGCAAATGCAAACGGGTCTATTTTTGTTACGCTGTTTGGGAGAGTTATAGATTTTATGTTTCCGGCATAATGGAATGCTCTTTGGGCGATAGTCTTGATTCCTTCGGGGATGGAGTATTCTGTTGCATAGTTGTTTGGAAAATATGCAAATAAGTGGCTGGAATGTACTGGTTCTGAAATGCCAGATTCGTAAAATGCTTGTATTCCTACAGTTTCTACCGAGTTGGGAAGTTCGATATATGAAAGCATTTTGCATTCGTAGAATGCCTTGTCGCCAATTTCTTTTATTGAATTTGATAGTGTCGCATATCTCAATTCTTCGCAGTTCATGAATGAGAAAGCTGGCGCCACTGTAACTTTTTCACCGAAGTTTACTGATATGAGCGACATGCATTGTGAAAATGCTGGAAAATCCTTGTTCATTTTGCAATTGATTGCATTGAAATTTACGACTGCCAGTTTCTTGTTCCTATTAAATGCTGAAGCTCCGATTTCATTGACAGATTCTGGGATTGTTACAGAAGATAGTTCGCAGTTGTAAAATGCCGAATCTTCTATTGTCGTTATTGAGTTCGGAATATCAATTTTCTGTATGGGAATGTTGGCGAAAGCTGTTTTCCCAATGCTTGTTATTCCGTTTGGAATAGTTGAATTGCTGCAGCCTCTTATGATTTTGTTTTCTGCTGTAAGAACAATCGAGTTGCAGTTGTTTCTGCTGTCGTAGGTTTTGTTTCCTTCGGAAATGATAATGTTAGCCAGTTTATCACAGTTGTTAAACGATGTGGTATATATTGTTTTTACAGATGCAGGAATTGTTATTGCAGTCATTTCCTTGCAGTTGGCGAAAGCATATTCCAATATGGCTTCTGTTCCTTCGCTAATTTTGTATTCGGTCATGCTGGCAGGGTAGTATATAAGGTTTTTCCCTGTGTAGATAGGCATTGCTATGGCTGTACCATCGAATGCGTTTTCTCCGCAATGCTCTATTGTCCCACCGAATTTTATAGATTTTAGTGCGGAACAATCCTTGAAGGCATCCTTTTTTATTGTTTTTACAGTCTGCGGGATTGTTACCGAAGTCAGTGTGCTTATGTTTGCAAAAGCGCCTGCATTGATTACCGTTACTGCATATTCGGTTTTACGATATGTAATGGTTGCAGGGATTTCTAGTTTCTTGATATTCTCTGTATCTCCTTTTATGCCGTTTACTTTTACTGTATATGGATTCTCGTTTGATGTTATGGTATATTTTAAGTATTGACCAGTCTTACATTTCATAGTGAAGTTGGGATCGTTCAGGCTGTGTACTTCGGCTTGTGCCATTGTCATTGTGCACAAGGCTATAAATGCGAACAATATTGCTATTCTTTTCATAATCATGATATTTTTATGCAAATATAATCTTTATTTTGATTACTGGAATAATGATAATTGAGAATCTAATAGTCTGTACGACATTCGGTGATACTTTGTAGGTCCGTATTTTTCGATTGCAGCCCGGTGGGCTTTTGTCGGGTAACCTTTGTTTTGTTCCCAGTGATATTCGGGGAATTCTTTGGCGATTTTGTACATAAACTCATCCCTGTACGTCTTTGCTAGTATTGAGGCCGCAGCTATCGACATATATGTGGCATCGCCCTTTATGATGCACTTATGAGGAATTCCGTTGTATGGAATGAACTTGTTTCCGTCGATAAGAAGCAGTTGTGGTCTGATTTTCAGTCCATCAACCGCCTTGTGCATCGATAGTAATGAGGCTTTTAGGATGTTAATAGCATCGATTTCGTTGTTATCCATAGAGGCTACGCAGAACGATATGGCATCGTGTTCTATTTCAAGCCTTAGTTCGTCTCTTTTTTTTTCAGATAGCTGCTTCGAATCGTTAAGCTTTTCGTTTGTGTAGTCGGGTGGGAGTATAACTGCAGCTGCGTATACAGGACCAGCAAGGCAACCGCGCCCTGCTTCGTCGCAGCCAGACTCTATGGTGTTTTCTTGGAAATATTGTTTTAGCATGCGATTTATTTTATTGCAGTTTCTATGCACGACCAAAGCCTTTCGGCGGTAAGCTGCCACGAGAATTTTGTGCGCTGTATCTTGCCTTTTTCAATAAGCGACAGCCGTAGTTCTTCGTTTGTGCATAAAGTGTACATCTTTTGGGCGACTTCGTTGCTGTCGGCGCCATTGCATATAAGTGCAGCTTCTCCGACTACTTCGGGAAGCGAACTGTTGTTTCCGCATATTATTGCGGTTTCGGCGTACATTGCTTCGAGAAGAGGTATGCCAAAGCCTTCGAAATGAGGAATGTAAGTCAGGCATTCGGCTGCTGCGACAAGTTTGCACAAATCATCTGTTTCTTGCCTACCAGTAAATACAACACTGTCCTTATGTTTCATTTCGTTGTAAACCTTCTCTATGGCTTCGGTCTTGTGCAGCGAACCACCGACTATTATCAAGTTCATGTCGATGTCATATTTATCCTTGAATATTTCAAAGGCACGCAAAAGTCCATCTACATTCTTGCGAGGACTAAGAGCGCCTACAAATACGAAATATTTTTTTCCGTTGCTATATTTTCTGCGAACATCTTCCTTTTCCGTTTCAGTAAGGGGTTTGTAACTGCTGTTTGCTCCGTTGTAGCATACTGTTACTTTTGCTTTTGGAATGTTATATGTGTTGCGGATGTCGTTTTTCGAGAATTCCGATACTGTGCCTATATGGTGGGCCTTATGTGCGAATTTGACGAAGTACTTGTTGTAGTACCAGCTTGTTAGACGTGGTAGCTGTTCTGGGTTGTGTACGAAGTTGATGTCGTGTATTACATCAATTTGCGGAATATCTGTCCTAAGCGAAATATATCCGTCGGTTGACAAGAAAACGTCGGCACCGATTTTTTTCAGTAGTCTAGGTATTCGGTATTCGAACCATAATATCCAAAGAAACGGATGTCTGGTAGGTGGGCGAAGGATAATCGGTGTAATGTTGTCAGAGAAGATAAAGTCCTTGTCATATTCCCTGTCGAAAATGAAAAAGAACTGGTGTTCGGGATGTTGGGTGGTTACACGCTTGAGGGTTTCGTATGTAAACCATCCGATACCTTCGAGTTTGCCTTTTAGCAGGAGTCGTGTGTTGACAGCAATTTTCATCCTATAGTAGTCCTATTTCCTTTATTTTTTCAAGGTCTTTAGGAGTGTCGATGCTTATTGTTTCGTGTTCGGTAAAAGCAACTTTTATTTTGTACCCGTTTTCGAGCCATCTTAGCTGTTCGAGGCTTTCTGCAAGTTCGAGAGGGGTTTGTTTCAGCTTTGTGAGTTCAAGAAGAATATCCTTTCTATAGCCATAAAGTCCGATGTGCTTGTAGTATAAATGCTTTGTAATCCAAGTGCTTTCCTTGTGTCCACGGAGATATGGTATTGGGGAACGGCTGAAGTATATAGCTTCGTTGTCAGTCGAGATTACAACTTTTGGCTTGTTGGGGTTAAAGATGTCATCCTTGTTGTTTATTGGTTTTACCAAAGTTGCAATCTGTGTACGCTTTTTGTTGAAGCATTTTTTTATTTCGGTCAGCTGTTCTGTCTTGATGAAAGGCTCATCGCCCTGAATGTTTATTACAACGTCAAATTCTTTACCTTCGGCTTCTTCCACTTTTAATATGGCTTCGGCACAGCGGTCTGTTCCACTTTTGTGCTTCTTCGAAGTCATTACGTATTTGCCCTTGAAACTTTCAATTTCCTTTGCTATACGGTCGTCGTCGGTAGCTACATACACGCAGTCGAATACTTTCGATGCTTGGATGTACACGTTGTGTATCATCGATTTGCCATTAATGTTTACCAAAGGTTTCCCAGGAAACCTTGTCGATGCGTACCTTGCGGGAATTATCGCTGCAATATTCATGTTGAATCTGTTTTATTTGCAAAATTAAGTTTAATGTTCTTATGCTAAATAAAAAATTAGTTTACTTACCAATAATTAATTGTGCATAAGTCAAAAAAAAACGGCTTCGAAAAGAAGCCGTCTTTTTTGTTGTAGTTTCAATTATTCAATTGTAATTTTATGAGTTGCAACTTTATCGTCTGCAATCAGTCTCATGAAATATGTTCCAGCAGAAAGATTGAGGTCGAAATCGTAAGAATTTCCGTTTACATTGTTTTCTTCGATGATACGTCCGCTCATGTCGTAAATGGTATATGACAGAACGTTTTGTTCTCCGAAGTTAACGGTGAATTTACCATTGTTTGGATTCGGGTAAATTTCAATGCCAGACATTTCTTCTTCATTTGCTGAAGCAGGACCGAATTGAATTTCGATAGTGTGGTTAGCTTTGATATTTGTGAAAGTGTAACCAATAGTTTCGTCTGCGAGTGTGTTCTTAACGATAAGGCTTCCGTCAACCTTGAATTCGGTAACTCTCATGCCTGGATCTGGAGTCATTGTAATGGTGAGGTTCGATTCCTTCATAACGCGGGTAGCGCCTTCCGGGCTGATCTGACCGCCAGTACCTACGATTGAAGATGTAACTGTGAAGGGGTATCTCAAAGCTTCATAGCGCATTTCCCAACCTCTTGCCTGGTTTTCACCATCGGTGGTGAAGTGCAAGTATAGAGGAGTTCCGAGATGCCAGATAGTGTCGACTGGTTCGTTGCCATCGTAGAAAGTGTAGAGCAAGGTTCCATTTGCATCTTCGCCTGCATATATCTTCAGTTCGTCACCAGCTTCCAATTCGAAGTAGTTGAAGAAGCATATTACAGTATCGGTTGCATAGTCCTTTACCTTGATGAGCCAATCGCAGTCGGTATTCTTCTTGTAGAAGTTAGCATAACTACCGTCGTTGATAGTCCAGTGTTCTTCTTCATATACGTTGGTTTCTTGCTGCATGCAGAAAGGAGCGATATCGCTGTTTGGAACAGCAATGTTGAGAACTACGCCTTGTCCGTATTTGAAATTATTGCTAGCGTCATCAATACCAGCGTGAGTGTTGAGGTTATCAACTGAGAACCAACCATTTCCAGTGCCACCCCATCCCCAGTTCATCGAGAATGTTCTGTTGCCCTGGTCGTCAATTCTGTAACCGTCGCAAACCCAAGCGTGACCTGCACCAGATGTTGGGTGACCACTATATATAATAGGTCTATGCAAGTCGAGGTCTTCCATAAGGTATCTAGTCCAGATGGTGTCGTTTTCGCAGTAGTGTTCGAATTCGTCTTCGTTTGGATTACCGTTGTCTCTTAATTTATAGTGAACACCATTTCTGTAGCCGAAGTTGTATCTCAATGCGTCAACAGTGTATTCTGTCTGAGTTCCGGAACCTTCGTAACCATAATCCATGTTGATTGAAACACCGCAGTGAAGCATAAGGGTTGCAACAGCTGTTTTCTGTTCATCAGTCCAGTTGAAGTACATGTTTGGCATGTTGTCCCAGTCATAGGTAGTTTCTGCTAGGTTGATTGTATCCCACTGTCCCCAGAAGTATGAAATCTTGCCAGTACCGCTCTGTGGGTAGTTCCAGTATTTCATAACTTGTGCCATTGCTGTAGCAACGCATCCTGTGTATGTATGACCGTGGTCGCCGAGCTGGTGTTCCGGACAAAGCATGTTGTACGGATAGCTCTGATTCCACTTTGTAGTCAACAATGGACCAACAGTTTTGACGTAAGCGCGGTTAGAAGTTTTATTCCAAGCGGCTACATTTTCGTCTGATACTTCAATGTTCTTTGCTTCGATGATGTCGAGCTGCTGCATATACTGGTTGAGCCAGCCTTGAGTTGCAGGAGCAACTTCGTCGAATACAAAACTTCCTTCGTCCGAGTATCCTAGGATAGGAGTACCTCTTCTGTCTGCACATACTATGACAAAACCACCGTTTTCAAAATTGAACACGTGGTAGCAGTCCTTACCAGTTTCTTCCGACTTGAGCAATTCGTATGAACTAACACGAGCATTTGCTCTGGTCGGGAATTGTGCCTTAATGTAATTCATTCCGTAGGACAATGCTTCTCTCTCAGATACAGTCTTTGAAGCTCCCTGCGCGAAGATAAATTGTGAAGCTAACAATATGGCTATCACTAAACTAAATCTTTTCATAAAGAAACAATTTGTGTTTTTAAATATTTATGCAAAAATATTACTTTTTTTTTACCTGCAATTTTTGTTGTCAAATTTTTTACAAATTTTTTGCCGAATTTATTAACAGCTATTGCAAACTTAGGTTTATAGATTGTGTAACGCTTTGAAAAACATTGCTGTATCTACTTTCCTTTATGCCTTCTTTCCAATTCTTTTTTGTAGTCGAACATTTCGTCCCTAAAGCGTGCAGCCTCGATAAAATCGAGTCTTGCCGATGCTGCTTCCATCTGGCGTTCTGCATTCTTGATTGCTTTCTGGAGTGCAGTGTCGTCCATGTACATGACAACTGGGTCGGCTGCAATCTGGTGTCCGTATTCGTCGGGTATCTCGTAGTTGGTGTTGCCAGCCGACAAAGCATTGGTATTAGTGGATTTTACTATCTGCTTTGGTGTTATGTGATGCTCCTGGTTGTACTTCATCTGCTTTTCGCGACGATAGTTTGTCTGGTCTATAGTGCGCTGCATCGAACCGGTAATCTTGTCGGCGTACATTATGACTTTTCCGTTGATATTTCGGGCTGCACGTCCTGCCGTCTGTGTGAGGGACCGTTCCGAGCGCAGGAAGCCTTCCTTGTCGGCATCGATGATAGCGACAAGCGAAACTTCGGGCAGGTCTAGGCCTTCGCGGAGAAGGTTTACACCGATTAGCACGTCGAACAATCCGTTGCGAAGGTCGGAAAGTATGCGTACTCGTTCCAATGTTTCCACGTCTGAATGTATGTATTCGCAACGTATGCCGTACTTGTGGAAGTATTTTGTAAGCTCTTCGGCCATACGTTTTGTCAATGTGGTGACAAGAATCCTTTCGTCCCTTTCCGCACGCACCCTGATTTCTTCCATGAGGTCGTCAATCTGGTTTTCGGTCGGTCTGACTTCAATTACAGGGTCGAGAAGTCCGGTCGGACGGATAATCTGTTCGACAATGATGCCGTCGCTCTTTTGCAGTTCGTAGTCGGCTGGGGTTGCGCTTACATATATCACACGGTCGACCAGCGATTCGAATTCGGGAAGCGTTAGCGGGCGGTTGTCGATTGCTGCAGGAAGACGGAAACCGTAGTTCACAAGGTTCTCCTTGCGCGATCTGTCGCCTCCAATCATCGCTCCAATCTGCGGGATAGTCACATGGCTTTCGTCGATTACCGTTATGAAATTCTTAGGAAAGTAGTCGATGAGGCAGAATGGCCTTCCTCCGGGCTTGCGTCCGTCGAAGTAGCGCGAATAGTTCTCGATACCGCTGCAGTAACCGAGTTCCTTTATCATTTCGAGGTCGTAGGTTACCCTTTCTTCTAGTCGTTTGGCTTCCAGATTTTTGCCTTCCTTCCGGAAGTATTCGGCCTGAATGACAAGGTCATCTTGAATTTGCCTTACTGCCGAAATGGTTTTGTCCTTTGTAGTGACGAAAATATTGGCAGGATATATGTTTGCGGTTTCTAGTTCTTCGATTTTCTCGCCAGAGTATGGCTCGAACGAATATATGTCTTCGATTTCGTCGTCCCAGAAAATGATTCTCAGTCCGATGTCGTGGTGAGCAAGGAAAATGTCAACGGTATCGCCCTTTACCCTGAACGCTCCGCGTTTGAATTCGATGTCGCTGCGGAAGTAAAGTCCGTCAACAAGTTTTCTGAGCAGGTTGTCGCGCCCGATATTGTCGCCACGCGAAACCTTAATTGTGTTTGCATGGAAGTCTTCGGGATTTCCGATTCCGTAGATGCACGACACCGAGCAGACAACTATTACATCGTTGCGTCCCGACAGCAATGCGCTGGTTGCACTGAGCCTCAGCTTTTCAATCTCGTCGTTTATTGCAAGGTCTTTTTCTATATAGGTGTCGGTGGTAGGCAGGTATGCTTCGGGCTGGTAGTAGTCGTAATATGATACGAAGTATTCGACTGCGTTGCGGGGAAAAAACGATTTGAATTCCGAATACAATTGTGCGGCAAGGGTTTTGTTGTGGCTTAGTACGAGCACCGGGCAGCCGGCGTTCTTTATGACATTTGCTATGGTAAATGTCTTGCCGCTACCTGTAACGCCAAGTAATGTCTGGTGTTTCTGCCCGTTTAGCAAGCCGTTGGTTAGCTGCATTATTGCCTGCGGCTGGTCACCTGTGGGTCTATATTCGGATATTAAGTCGAAATCCATGTCAAGTTTTTTTTGTTATGACACAAAATATTGTGTCTGCGCTTTGCGATGCAAAGGTAAATGAAAAAAAACTTGTACTTACAATCATTTTTTGTTCCTTTGCAAAAAAAAATAATGAAGCATATTTATATATTATTAATAATAGGTATCACCATGCTCTTGTCGTTCGAGCCTGCCTATTCTCAGGAAGAAGGCGAGGGGTGGTTCCGTTGCGGAACCGATTCCGTTTACGAAGAATTGGTGCGTCAAGATCCGCAAGTTGCATTAAATAGAGCAAAACTCAACGATTTTGTCCGCGAATATATCAAGCGCAATCCAAAAAGAAATGATGATGAAGTCTATGTGATTCCAGTTGTCTTCCATGTCGTACACGAATATGGTGTAGAGAATGTATCGTATGAATATATTCAGGCTGCAATTGACCAGATGAACAGGGATTATCGAAAGATGCGTGCCGATACGTCAAGTATCAAGGAAGAATTCAAGCCGATTGCTGCCGATACCAAGATCGAGTTCCGTCTTGCTCGCAAGGATCCGAACGGGAATTGCACTATGGGTGTTACGCGAACATATTCGTCGTCGACTAATCATGGTGATGAAAGCACAAAGTATATTGCCGGTAGCTGGGACAACTCCAAGTATCTGAATGTATGGACGGTAAAGTCGATGAGCAGAAGCGGAGTGGCTGGATATTCGTATTATCCTGGGACCGCTTCGGACGAGGTGGACGGAATAATTTTGCTGTACAGTTATATCGACAGGGCTTTGACGCATGAAGCAGGGCATTATCTGGGTTTGCCGCATCCATGGGGTAGCACCAATAGTCCTGGTGAAGCCGACAATTGTGAAATTGATGATGGGATAGAGGATACTCCAAATACAATCGGCCATACAACGTGTGCTCTTAATGCTGTAACATGCGGAAGTCTTGACAATGTGCAGAACTTTATGGACTACAGCTATTGCTACCGTATGTTTACAAATGGTCAGGCTGAGGTAATGAGGGCTACGCTGAACGCTACTGCATCGAACCGTGACAATCTGTGGACAGCAGAGAACCGCCTTGCAACAGGAACCGACGATGACCATATCGACGAGGAGTGTTCTCCAATTGCCGACTTCAATCAAAACAAAAAAATGATATGTACAGGAGGAACTGTTACATATAACGATCACACCTATAATACCACCTCCATTGATTACCGTTTGTGGAATTTTGAGGGCGGCAGTCCAAATTGGTCTAACGATGAAATGCCGGTTATTGTGTATAATACTAGTGGTACGTTTGCAACAGAACTTCATGTCGAAAACGGAGTTGACGATAATACGTGCAGGCGAGAAAGGTCGATTAGAGTATACGACAAAGCCGATGGATATGGCCTGCCATACTTCGAGGGATTCGAATCTCCGACCTTCCCGCAGATTTCTGGTAATCCGGCAAACGACTTTTATGTCGAGAACTATAATCCGAACCACCCTGATGAGTGGAGCGAATTTGGATGGAATGAGGAGAGTTGGTTCCTGACTGATCATGGCTATTCGGGGAAGTGTGCTAAGATACGTAATGCATTTGCAGCATCCAAAAGCAACAAGTTGTATATGCCCAATGTAAGGATCGACAACGATTCTGCCAGTATATATGTTTCTTTTAAAGTTGCAGCAGCAAAGGATTCCGATTCGCAATTCTCCGACGTACTGAAGGTTTATGGTTCGACGACATGTGGCGATTCTCTGATATTTTTGCATACATATTCAGGTTCGCGCCTAATTACTTCGTATCAATATAATCCTAGTGTATTTTTCCCCGACGATAATGAGTGGAAAACAATAAGTTTTGAAGTTAGACCCGCTAAGTTGAAAGGTCAGAATTTTAGACTGGTGTTCGAGTCGTCAAACGTTTCGGGAAATACTATCTATATCGATGATGTTTTGATATCGAATATGCCATTGTCGGTCGAAATGCAGAACGAATCGTCTTTGTCGGTTTATCCAAACCCATTTTATGATGAGGTGCTTGTCGATGCTGAAGAGTTTGCAGGAGAGTATTCTGTTGAAGTCTTCGACATTATGGGTCGTATGATATATAGTGGGAAATATTCTGAGCGACAACTGAATTTGTCGAATGCCTTTGTCGGTCAGCCTAAGGGAATGTATGTTATAAAAGTTTATAACTCTGATGTTTGCAAGAGCATACGTGTTGTAAAGGAGGCTTAATATGAAAAAGTTTATCGTAGCGGTTTGTTTGTTTGCTTGCGTTATTTTACTTGCCTCGTGCGAGAGGACATGCACATGCAAGACATATAAGGACGGAGTCATTACAGGCGAAACTGTAGACGATATGCCTGATGGAATAAAATCTTGTTCCGACATGGACATATATGTCGAAACAGAAAATGGTGTGGTAAGGGAAACTAAATGCGTATAATGTTTTTAAAGATATTTAAGATGAAAAAGTATTTGATTTTGTTATTTATTGCAGTAGCTACAATGTTATTTGCTTCGTGCACAAAGGAATGTACTTGCTCGATGTGGACAGATGGCAAGAATACGGATACTAATCCTGTAGTATATACCCAGGACGAAATCAGCAGGCTCAATGTGAAGAATTGTGCTGGTCTGAATGACTATTACAATGGGCTAGGACTTGGTTACGACGAAACAATAAAGTCTGGTATCAAGTGTGAATAGTATTTGAAAGACAAAAATATGATTTATTAATTTTTTTTGTATTTTTGCGGCTCTAATTGTTAGATGTTTAATTTAAATTTAATAAGAAAATGAAGAAGGTATTAGTAATTTTGGCAGCAGCTGGTATGTTGTTCGCTATGTCGTCATGCAGCAAAGAATGCAAGTGCAAGACTTATGTTGATGGTGAAATGAAGCATGAAAACACTGTTTCAAAGGAAGATTTGGAAAGCGCTGGTTTTGAAAAGTGCAAGGACTTGAATTCGACAGTTGAACTTTTGGGTGTTAAGACTGAAGTTAAGTGCCACTAAATTTTTAAGAAAAATAAAAAAGCCTCGGAAAAACCGAGGCTTTTTTTGTTTTTATAAAAAAATATTTTTTTTGCTTGTTTGTGTTGTTTTAATGTGTACTTTTGTACAGTTAATTTATTTGTTTAATTTAAAGTTTAATAAGATGAAGAAATTATTAGTAGTTTTAGCAGCCGCAGGCTTGTTGTTTGCAATGTCATCATGTGCAAAGAAGTGTACTTGTACAACTTATATGTTGGGCGAGGTTGATTCTGTAGAAGAATTTGAAGTTGGAATGGGTAAGGATCACAAGAATTGCGCAGATCTCCAGAAATATTTCGATGAGAGCCATGCCGGTTACGATGAGTCTATCAAGAGCGGTATTAAATGCGAATAATTTAATTACTACAACAAAAAAGGCTTCGGATATTCCGAAGCCTTTTTTGTTTATATGTTCTTAGTATATTACTTCAGTTTTGCTAATGCTTCCTTCATGCGCTTAACTGCTTCGATAAGTCTGTCGTCGCTAGTAGCGTAGGAGAGACGCAAGCACTCGGGAGAACCGAACGAAATACCACCGACAGTTGCAACATGTCCCTTTTCAAGCAAGTACATTGCTAAGTCGTCGGAGGTGTTGATTTTCATACCTTCGGCTTCCTTGCCCAAGAATGCGGAAACTTCTGCGAAAATGTAGAATGCGCCCTGCGGGGTGTTGAGCTTTAGTCCTGGGATTTCCTTCAGAAGACCGAGAACTAGGTCGCGACGGCTCTTGAAAATCTTGGTCATCTTTTTGCATTCGCTGTTGCCAGCGTTGAGTGCTGCTTCTGCAGCCTTCTGAGCTATTGAGCAAGCTCCAGATGTGAACTGACCCTGCAACTTGGTAACGCCCTTTGCAATCCATAGAGGAGCTGCTATGAAACCGATTCTCCAGCCTGTCATTGCATAACCCTTTGATACACCATTGATGATAACGCAACGGCGACGGATGTCGTCAAACTGTGCGATGCTTTCGTGTTCTCCTACGAAGTTGATGTGCTCGTAAATTTCATCAGAAATTACGATAACTTCGGGATGCTTTGCAAGAACATCGGCAATAGCCTTCAGTTCTGCCTTGCTGTAAAGGCTACCTGTCGGGTTCGATGGCGAGCAGATGATGATGGCTCTTGTCTTTGGTGTGAGAGCCTTTTCGAGTTGAGCTGCTGTCATCTTGAAATCTGATTCGATGTTGCATTTTACAACTACAGGAACACCTTCGCAGAAGCGAACCATCTCGATGTAGCTAACCCAATATGGAGCAGGGATAATGACTTCTTCGCCTGGGTCAACAATCGAAAGCAAGGTATTCATGATCGAATGCTTTGCGCCTGTCGAAACTACAATTTGTGCAGGTTCGTAGTCGAGGTTGTTTTCGCGTTTCAGTTTTGCGCAAACAGCCTTTCTGAGTGATTCGTAACCTGGAACTGGCGGGTAGTGCGAGAAGTTCTGGTCGATAGCTTCCTTTGCTGCTTCCTTGATGTAGTCGGGAGTGTTGAAGTCTGGTTCGCCGATACTGAGGTTTACAACATCAATGCCTTGAGCCTGAAGTTCGCGGCTCTTTGCAGTCATAGCCAAAGTGGCTGATACTGCCATCTTTTCCAATCTATTTGATACTCTTTCCATTGTGTTAGAATTAAAAAAAAATTGTCTGCGAAGATAACTATTTTAAATTAAAATTCGTAATATTGCATAACATAAAAAAGATGTTTTATAAAATGATTTCACAGATTCTCATCGTAACCATTCCGACAGTTGTAGTAGCTGTCACAGCAATATTGGTAGTCAGGCAAATGCTGAAAAAAGATTTGGAAGCCAAGAAGATACAAATAATTCTCGAAAACCAGAAAACAATAACTCCCTTGCGCCTGCAGGCATACGAGAGGATAATACTTTTCCTTGAACGTATATCGCCGAACAGTGTGATTATTCGTCTCCAGACTCCAAATATGACGGTTCAGGAACTGCACAAGCAGATGCTAATTACGATTAGGGCTGAATTTGAGCACAACTTGTCACAGCAGTTGTATGTTTCGTCTGAAGCATGGGAAGCTACCCGTAATGCAAAGGAGAGAACAATTCAGTTGCTGAATATGAGCCTCCATGGTCTGAATTCGATGGATAATGCTATGGTTTTCAGTCAGGCTGTATTCGAAAAACTTATCGAGATGGAGAAGTCTCCAACTCAGGAGGCTATCGAAATGCTAAAGAAAGAGGTTAGGAATTTATTCTGATTCCTGCGACCCTCCTTTAAATAGCCTTGTTGCAAAGTCTCTGACATCGGATACGGCTATTACCTTTGATGTCTCTGTTTTAATTTCCGATTTCTGTGATGCCGGAATGAATATCGTCGAAAATCCTAGCCTCGATGCTTCGGCTACTCGCTTTTCAATAAATGACACGGGCTTAATTTGCCCAGAAAGTCCAATTTCTCCGATAAAGCAGTGATTGTCGGGGATTGGCTTGTCGATGTACGAGGAGATTACGGCAGCAATAACAGAAATGTCAACTGCGGTGTCGTTTATCTTGAGGCCGCCGGCAATATTCAGGAATACGTCTTTTGCGTTCAACTTTAGTCCTAATCGTTTTTCAATTACGGCCAGCAGCATCATGAAACGGCGGTTGTCGAATCCTGTCGAGGAGCGCTGTGGTGTGCCGTAAACAGAATTTCCTACAAGTGCTTGTATTTCAATCATCAGCGAGCGCGAACCTTCGCTAACAGCACCGAAAGCTACACCGCTCAGATTTCCATTGTCGCCCGAAAGAAGAATTTTGCCAGGGTCGGTAACTTCTTTCAGACCATAGTTCATCATTTCGAAAACGCCAATTTCGTAGGTAGAGCCGAAACGATTCTTCTTGGGGCGGAGCAAACGGTAGAAGTGGTTGTTGTCGCCTTCGAATTGTACGACAACGTCGACGATGTGTTCGAGCGACATAGGACCGGCAATGTCACCGTCCTTGTTTATATGTCCTATTATAATAATAGGTGTACCCGATGTCTTGGCAAACTCCTGCAGTTTTTGTGCGCAATGTCTTATCTGCGAAACAGTGCCTGGTGATGAGGTAAGGTCGGCCGATGCGGTTGTCTGTATCGAGTCGATTACTGCAATTTCTGGCTCGGTGGCCTTAAGGGTGGCAATAATCTTGTCGATATCGATTTCGGTGTAGATAAGGCAGTCGGGGTTGTTGATGCCTATACGTTCGGCGCGAAGTCTTATTTGTGTGTCGCTTTCCTCGCCCGAGATGTAAAGCACTTTCTTGTTGATGTTGAGTGCCGACTGCAGAATGAGTGTAGACTTTCCGATGCCAGGTTCTCCGCCAAGCAAAACGAGCGAGCCGGGAACAAGTCCGCCACCAAGTACGCGGTTGAATTCCGAGTATGGCATATCGATGCGGTGCAATTCTTTCTGTTTGATATCAGCAATAGGTACAGGAGAGCCTGCAATTGCTTCGGTATAGGCCTTTGCCGTTTTTGTTTCCTTTTCCTCAATTTCTTCGGTAAAGGAGTTCCAGCTATTGCAACTTGGGCATTTGCCTACCCATTTGGGCGAAACGTAGCCGCAGTTCTGGCAGACGAATATTGTTTTGTTTTTGGCCATCGGGTTTCTTTAAAAAACATAACGACTGTCAGTGGCAGTCGTTATGAAAAATAAGTAATATGAAAAATGTCAATGTTTTCTTTTTAGTTCGAGCCTATAGTATGAACCGCCATTTTCTCCGTTTTCGTATCCGATTCTGGTGCTAACTATTACATCGCTTTTCATCTTGTCGATACGATAAACGCCATTAAGGTCGTCGAATCCGGTAATCATGTCGCTGTCGCGGAAAATGAGACGTTTCTTGAATGGGTTCTGGATTACTTCGTATGTGCAACTGTCAATCAGCATTCCAGATTCTGTATTCAGAATTCTAATGGCTGTAGAGTTGCCGTCGAAATGAATTTGCATTGTGCCTTCTGGTTTTGTGTCGAAGGTCATTATATCCCATGTACCTTTTAGTTCATCGGCTAATTTTTTGCAACTTGGCATTGCAACAAGGATCGTGCATGCTAAAAGTATTATTAATAGGTTCTTATTGTTCATGATAAGACTATGCTTTTAAATCGGTTGCAAATTTAGTATATATATTTTTGTTTTACAATTTTTTTTAAGATATTAGTTGTAGAAAAGTTTTCAACTAATGGAATTGTCCTAACAGAACCTCCGTACGAACTGACGAATTCAGCACCGACAATAGTTTCGAAAGTGTAGTCGCCGCCTTTGACAAGGAAGTCCGGCTTCACAGTTTTTATAAGGTTCTCGGGGGTGTCTTCTTCGAATATCACAACTGCATCGACAAAACAGAGGGAGGAAAGCAAAGTGGCGCGTTCGTACTGGCCGTTTACTGGGCGAGTTTCTCCTTTGAGCCGTCTGACCGATGCATCGGAGTTAAGTCCGATAACAAGCTTGTCGCCTAGATCTTTGGCTTCGGCAAGGTAACATACGTGCCCGTAGTGCAATACATCGAAGCAGCCATTTGTGAATACCACTTTCTGTCCGCCGGATTTCCATGTGGAAACTAATTCGGCGGCATTTGGCAAACAAACGATCTTCGATTTTATTTGCGACAGGATTGCCATTAAATAATCTTGTTGGTTCTGGTGTCGGGGAAAACGAAAGACGGCTTGAATTTCTTAGCTTCTTCGAAATCCATCGAAGCGTATGAAATAATAATGACGATGTCTCCGACTTGAGCCTTGCGTGCAGCAGGACCGTTGAGGCAAATTACTCCAGTGCCACGTTTGCCCTTAATAACGTAAGTTTCAAGGCGTTCACCATTGTTTACGTTTACAACTTGAACTTTCTCGTTTTCAATGATGTTTGCAGCGTCCATCAAGTCCTCGTCAATAGTAATGCTACCTACATACTGCAGGTTGGCCTCGGTGACGGTGACCTTGTGAATTTTCGATTTTACTACTTCTATGTTCATTTCAGATGTCGTAAAAAAACGGGTGCAAATTTAATCAAAACTTATTTAACAATGCAATTAATATTGTCAATTAATCTGATGTTTCCACACCAAACGGCAATACAGAGTCTTGTGCCGATTTTTTTATCAAATTTGCTTAAAAGTTCCAGTGTTTCTGAATTGCAGAACGCTGCATATTCCATCTTCATGAATTTTACGCTGTCAATCTTTGATTTCAGTGTGTCGATGAGAACCTGCGGTGTCTGGCTTTCTGGAATTTCAGAGCATGTTTCGGTTATTATCCTGTAGATTTGCGGAGCAACTTCGAGCTGTTCTGTTGTAAGAAGCTTGTTGCGTGAACTTTTTGCCAGACCGCTTTCTTCGCGGACAATGGGGCAGGGGACTATCGTCAAAGGCAAATTCTTTTGTTTTACCATAAGCTTTATGATTGCAACCTGCTGGAAATCCTTTTCTCCAAAATATGCGAAGTCTGGTTTTACAAGGTCGAAAAGTCTATATACGATGTCGACTACACCCTGGAAATGACCTGGACGGAATTCGCCTTCGTACTTTCTGTCGAGTCCGAGAAAGTCCATCTTGCAACCTTCGTAGCCGTTGTAGATGTCGTCTGCGGTAGGTAGGTAGAGGATGTCACATTTTACGCTTTCGAGCAGTGCTATGTCGGCATCGGTAGTTATGGGGTAGTTCTTGTAGTCGTTCGGGTCGTTGAATTGACGTGGGTTTACAAACACAGAAACCACTGTGCAGTCGTTTTCAGCTACGCTTCTGCGTATAAGCGATGCGTGTCCCTCGTGCAATGCTCCCATGGTAGGAACAAAACCTAATCTCTTGCCTTTGAGTGAGTTGTCGTTTCTCAAGGCGGTAAGTTCATCAACAGTTCTAACTATCTTCATGACAATGAAATTTATTGCCGCGAAATTATAATTAACATTTTATATGACAAGGGAAAAAAGAATGTTTTCTGATGGGCTGACAGTCGAAAAGGCTGACAGGCCGGAAGTCTCCTTTGTATAAATAAGGGAAATAGACTTTTTGCCTGTTTGCCAGCTAGCCTTTATGTCATTTATTTGTTTCCGTCCAGCATTATAAACGCAGCCCAGAATCTCGGATTTTCGAATCCTGCGCTTGTCTTTACCTTGTTTTGTGCGGCAATGAAGGCTTCGCGTTTCGACATCCCTTTTGCGAGATTGGTATAGAATTCGGTCATCATCAGCAGTGTAGCATTGTCATCCACTGGCCAGAGGCTCATGATAATAGTGCGTGCTCCAGCTTTCTTGAAACCACGTTGCAATCCGAACACGCCTTCGCCGGTTATTTCACCAAGAGCTGTCTGGCAGGCAGAAAGTACAACCAGATCTGTTTTGCGCAGGTCCATAAAACTGATTTCCTTAGCGGTAAGAACACCATCCTCAATGCCTTCGGGTACTGGTTGATTTTGCCATGCATAGTTTGCTCCTGAAAACAATAGTCCCGACTGTATAAGCGACTGGTCTCCCGTCAGTTTTTCGTCGGTCGGTAGGAAAAAACCATGGGTTGCAACATGTAGCATTTCAATGTCCTTGCCCGACAATGCCTTGAATGATTCTTCGTTTGCTGCTGAACCTTCGTAGACGGTGGTTTTTACTTTCTTCTTTTTCAGTTTGACATAAATGTTTTCCACCTCTGTCTTTGTGCCAGGGAGATAGTTGAGGCTTCCGTGGTTTTCTTCCTTGTTCAAGTCGGAAAACGAACTAATGCTGACACTGCGCGTAGAATACCTATCGCTTTCCTGCTTCATGGTAGTTGTGTCGCTGTCGTAGAAGATACCGCCATAAAGTACAGAATTTTTCATTGGTTTAGGCATATATTCCATGGCAAGGAAGCGTGTTGATGACATGCGGTATATTTCGTACTTGTCCGAAATTGTCATGTATTGGTCAACCGGTGCATATTCAACAGCTATCTGGTGTAGTTCTCCCGATGGTGCAAAATAAATGCGCGCATTTTCAGTGAAGTATTTTTCCAGAGGCTTCCACAGAGCGTTGTAAAGGTTTGTCGATTCGTAGATTCCTTGGCGTTTTGCTGATAACAAAGTTGAGCCGCGGTTGTCCTGGCCGTTTTGCACATTTTCTTTTGTTGTGGTTGTGCCACGAAGTATATTTGTAATTTCGTATTGGTTAAACAGCGGAACGCAAGCGGGAGCTTCCATTTTTTTTGTGAGTACAAGCGCAATATATTTTGTGGTGTCATTTTCGGTAAAATTCGCAAACTCTATTGCAACATCATTCGTTTTTAACGCTCTTTGCACATCATTCCAATCTATTTTTATGAAATGTGTAATATCACCGAACTCTTTGCTCGCTTCCATAATATGGCGTTCTGTCTTTTTTATTTCGTTTTCCAAAGAATCGCAGTTATAAAAGCGCTCAGCAATTGGTCTCTCGAGTTCCTTGTTCAGTTGCATTTGCATGATTTTCATCGTTTCATATTCCGAAATCAAAGCAGTGTCACCGCTTTCCATAATTGTGTTTGTGAGGCTTATTTCCGATGCAAGAAGAAGACCCTTGGTAACTAGTTCGGAATTGTATGAGACCTTTGAGGCTATTGTGTCGTTTGTATTATGGCTTGAATAGCGTGCATTATTATGAAAGTATTCATTGTTTATGTTCCAATAATATTCACGTTCCTTTGAAGTCATAAACGAAAAATTACGTATTAGGTTGTTTTTCTGTATGTAGAATGCTATTCTATTTGTTTTTATTGCCTCCTCTATGTATCCCATTTTGAAAAATATCCCAGACTTGGCATTTAAAAATTCTGCATATTCCAAATTATTGTTTCCAAAGTTTTCCTTCAGAATCTCGCTTGCCCGAGAGCAATATTTTAGTGCGTTTGTGTAGTCCCCGATTTTCAAATACAGCATGCCTAGATTGTTCATAGATATTGCGTAATAAGGGTGATTTTCTCCAAGAATTTCTTTCTGAATATCTACAGCTAGCCTTCCATATTTCATGGCATTTTCATAATCTCCCATTTGTGTATAAGTTGATCCTATGTTACTTGCCGAAATAGCATAGTCCGGATTCTTTTCCCCATATATCTTTTTGCGGATTTCCATTGCCTGAATTTGATATTTTAACGCATTTTCATAGTTTTTCATTTCAAAATATGTGTGTCCGATATTGTTAAGCGTAGTGGCATAATACGGATGTTCCTCGCCATTGTTCTCTTTTTGCATCTTTAATGCCAGGTAGCCGTATTTCAGCGCATTTTTGTAGTCGCCCATATCGTTGTATAGTACGCTTAGATTGTTAATTGATATAGTATAGTCGGGGTGACCGGTCCCAAGTACTTTTTCTCTAATTTCCAGGGCTTGAAGATGGTATTTCAGTGCATTCTGATAGTCGCGCATTTTTAAGTATATATGGCCTATATTGCTTATTGTGGAAGCATAGTCCGGATGCTCGGCACCTATTATCCTTTCTTGGATTTCAGCCGCCATGGTACTATAAATAAGAGCGTTTCTGTAGTCGCCAATGTTTTCGTACACCGAAGCTAAATTATTTAGTGAAATAGCGTAGCTTGGATGCTCTTCTCCTAGAGCATCTTTTCTAATTTTTAAGGCTTGCAAGTTATATTTTAAAGCTTTGCTATAGTCTCCTGCTTTGTCCAGCACGGAGGCTAAATTACTAAGCGACATTGCATAGTTCGGATGTTCCTTGCCAAGAACTTTTCCTCTTATTTCCAAAGCTTGCATGTTGTATTTTATTGCATTCTGCCAATCACCGATGCTATTGTATACGGCAGCGATGTTGCTCAACGATAATGCGTAGCTCGGGTGCTCCTCGCCAAGAACTTTCCCTTTTATTTTCAATGCTTTTAAATTATATTTCAGTGCATTGTCGTAGTCTCCTGCCTGCCTGTAATAATTGCCTATATTGCTCAATGTATTTGCGTAGTCCTGATGCTCTTCGCCAAGAAGTCTCTTGTCAATTTCCATTGATTCTAAAGAGAATTTTAATGCATTCTGGAAATCCCCTATTTTTGAATATAATACACCAATGTTATTTAGTGATGCAGAGTAGTCCAGATTGTCTTCTCCATAAATTTCTTTCCAAATTCCAATCGTTTGAAGAAAATAATTCAGAGCATTTATATAGTCATTAGTGTAATAATATACAATGCCGATATTTTCCATAGCTGTCGCATAATAGAAATTTATGCCATTTTCAACCTCTTTTGTTAGGTTCGCTGCTTCTGAAAATAGCTTTATTGCATCTTCTAGGTTTTCTTCATCAAGCAATGCATTACCTTGGTTGATTAGTGAGTCTGCCTTGTGGAATATGACTGTGGTGTCGGCTTGCGCAAATGCTGTACTGCAAGAAAGTGCTATGAATGCGACAGCTGTGTCAATGCATATAGAAAAATGGTATATAAATTTGCTTAGAATTCTCATGTGGAATAATTATTTCTTGCAAATATAGTTTTTTCGCTATATATGAAAGCGATATGTGCCTATTTTTTTTGAAAAATATAGTTTTGGACATCGAATGTCTGCTGTTATAGTAGGGAGTAAGACTATTTCTTTATCCTCCTTCTCAGCATCCTCTTTGCTATTTTCTGCCCGCGCAGTTCGTTTATGATAAGAATACCGAATGCAATGGCCACGGTGTTTTTCACAGCCAAGAAACCGCTGCTCATTGCTGCTGGAATATGGTTGGCTACAATGTTGTAGGTTGTCCAGAATACACCGGCACCAGGCACGAGCGGAAATATTCCGCAGATAAGGAAAACAGCTACTGGGCATTTGCGCAGTATAGACATCATTATTGAGACGAAAGTTACTAGCGCAGTAGAGAGAAATACTATAATTGTAGGGGAAATTTCGGTGTCCCACATAAGCAGAAGATAAAGAAGCCAGCCTAGCATTCCTGCTATTCCGCAGTATATATAGTGTCGGCGAGGTACTCCGAAAAGTATGGAGAATGCAAGCGTGCCGATGAATGCCGATATAAGCTGTACTGTGAGTCCCGAAGTGTCGGGGTCGGCGGTAAGTTCCTGCAAAGGTTGTACCTGCCCGTTAATTGCTGCGTCAATCATAAATGCTGCCGCCACGCCGAGCGAAATGCAGAAGAATGCCAGAAGGGCGTCGAGCAGACGGGTGACACCTGCGATGTAATCTTCGTTGGCAAGGTCGCGGATACCGTTGGTAAATGGCACTCCGGGGATTAATGGTATTATCGCTCCGATAATCATGTTGCTGAGGTGAGTGCCAAGTCCAAGCGCATACATTATTATGCACATGCCTGCTGCTAGCAATCCGCCGACAAAGTTGCCCATGATTCTCGACATATATCTGAATCCAACGAAGTACATGAATGTCCATAATAGCGTGCCTGTTATGAAAGCCGCTATGCTGTCGAATATCCCGCCTCCGAATATTATGCAGAAGGCAGCGCTGCCTGCGGCCGAACCCATAATCTGTTCTATTGCAGGCTTAGCTTTCATGTTGCGTATAAGTTTCAGTCGGCGTTCCACTTCGTCGATGTCGCATTTGCCTTGAACAACATCGCGCGACAACTGGTTTACTTCGACGACTTTTTCGAGGCAGGTGCCAAGTATCGGTATGTATTTGGAGCGGGCGTAGTGTTTTTCTGTCGCCATGATGCCGTTGCTCAGCACAAAGAAATTTTCGTCTTCCGTGCCGAAATGCGATGCCATTCTGCTCATCGTTTCCTCGACGCTGGATATTTCGGCTCCGTTTTCAAGCAGGATTGTGCCAGCTTCGTAGGCTGCATCCATCACTCTCTTCTTGTCCGATGCAGATAGTGTTGATCCGCTGTTTTTTATAGCATCATTGCTTTCCATCGTGCTTTATTTCAAATATATTTTCTGTCCAATCTGCAGAATGCTGGTTTCGCTCAGATGGTTAATCTGGCAGAGTTTTGCAACTGTTGTGTGGTACATTCTTGCTACATGGCTCAGAGTGTCACCTTTCTTTATCACATAATAAGTTGCGTTAGGGTCGTCGGGAACATACGAGTATGCCTGTGGATTTGGGTCCACGACCTTGAAATGGGTGCTACTTTTGTCGAGGTTCTTGTAGGCAAGCTCCATTGTGGCGTTGTCGATTGGGACATTGCGGTTTACCTGACGTGCAGAGTCGGCAAGGGAGTGAGAGAACAGCCATTCGTAAGTGTCGGGCAGATAAAACATACGTGCCAGACGGCTGTGGTTTACTCCGCTAAGTCGGTCGAAAATCAGGCGAGATGTATCGCCACATGCTATCATCTTGTCAACCACTGCCTGCGACTGGCTAACGCCAACGGCCTTGTCGGCAGTTCCGTGCATTATCCAAAGCGGAACTTCGTTTAGTCCGCAGTATTCTTTCAGTGTGCCGCCACCGCATAGGGCCATTGCTGCTGCAACCTTGTTGGGGTAGGTGCCCGCAAAGTCGATTGTGCCGTATCCGCCCAGGCTCATTCCGAGTACATACAGACGGTTGGTGTCGGTGTGATATTTTTCTGTTGTCCAGTCAATGATCTTCATAATCTTTTCTGGCTTCCATGCATCGCCAGGATTTTGTGGCGCAACGACAACCGCGTTTATCTTGCGACCCATTAAAAGAGCATCAAGAGGTCCGTATTTGCGCACCATCGACAGGTTGCGTCCGCATAGGCTCCGTCCGTGTAGGAAAAGCACGGTAGGAGTGGTGCTCGAAACCGAATCGTAGCATTCGGGAATATAAACCCAGAAGTTGTATGCTCCTTGAACCGAATCGCGGTTTGCAATGAGCTTCTGCGAGTTAGCGTAGAAGGGGATTATGAGTAATATTGCAATAATTATCTTTTTCATCGTATTGTAAGTTTATAAATATTAGTACCTCTCGAACCAATCACTACTTTGTTGCCAATTATTATAGGTGATGATTCAAAATTTATGCCGATTAGTTTTGTTACTAGAAATTCACCCGTCTTGCCATCGATGATGTATGCGTGTCCCACGCAGTCGAATGTGAGGACAAACATTTTACCATCGTTGTTGGTGATTGCCACAGGCGACGACCATGCGTAGTGGTTAAGTTTTTTCGAATATACGATTTCGCCTGAGGCTTTGCTTATAGCATAGAAGTTTCCGGCTGCCGGCGGATCGTTGGTGCAGATATTTGTGAAAATTAGGTCAGAACAGTCGCCAGTACCGAGGAGCATTGTAGAATACATTCCGCCATCGAAATGCTTTTCGCCGAGGGTCATTTTCTTGCAGTTGATTTTTTGTTCCCAAATGCGTTCGCCTGTGAGTCCGTTGAGTTTTACCAGGTACGATAATCCGTCGTATCCTTGATGGTCCATTTCGCAACCCGAATAGAGGTAAGGTATGCCGTCTTCGAGTTCGAGTATTGGAGTGGCATCGGTGTCGTCGTGGTTGTCGTAATGCCATACGGGTTCAAGGTTGTTGAGATTGATACACAAGATGTTGCCATGATTGTCGGTAGTGTATCCATAGTTTTTGTACACAGCCATCGACGATTCCATGCCGCCAGCGCTGTCATCCTTTTTAGAATAGCGCAAAGTTGAGTGCAAGGTGATTTTCCCTTTTTCGCGTGTGTATTTGTAAATGGTTCCGTTTTCACCTATTCGGAAAAGGAAGTCGCCGACAATAAGCGGAGAGGCATCGTATGCGCTCCAGTTTCGCCAAGCATTCGGGTCCTCGGGGAATAGGTGGGAAACTTTGTGCTCGAAAAGGTCTACAACCAATGCTCCAATCGGTCGTTTTTTCGGAATGCCTTGTCCTATATAATAATTGCCGTTGAGGGCGGGGTCAAGCATGCCGGTGCCCTTAATGGGGTTGCGTACATCGATTGGCTTGCGCGATGCCTTGCCTGTTTCGTAGTTTATGAAATATAGTTTTCCGCACAACGAACTGACAATGATTTCCTTGCTGTCGAAGTTGCTGGTAAGTGAATCGGATTTTTGCCTGAATTCCTGCATCATGCTGTCGCTCCATTCCACATAGAGTGGTTGGCCTGTCCAGCCTGTTCCGCCGCCCCATTGTCCGAAGCTGGTTTTGACGGTGTCGAATCCTGTTTCGAATGTCCAGTCGATGTCGATATCGGTAGGAACGCTGTCGATGTGGCCGCAGAATGAAGCATTTCGGAGAGGATTTCCTCTGAATGTGAATATTCCTGGTACATCGGCATATACATCATCGGTGTATAAAAGTTCGCCGGGCGTTAGGCTGTCGAATATAGTGATGCTGTATTTCAGCCTTTCTACCGATGGGAACGCGGTGTCGGGGAGAAATTTAGGCTCTGCTGGCGGAACAATGCTGTCGGTTGTGGCGACTACTTCATCCGAGATTTCGTTGCTTTGCGTATTTGCATTACACGAAGTCGCCATGTAAGCAACAGAGCAGATTGCTAACCATAATATTGCCAAATATATCGGACGTTTCATTAATATAATTCAAACTCTTAAAAACGGCTGCAAAATTATATAAATTTGTTGAGATGGCAAGTCTTATGTTTGTGTAGAAATTTTGCGTCTATACCATGTTTTTAGCAAGTAAAAATTTTTGTAAAAACTTGTAGGCTATAAAAAGTTTTTTATTAACTTTGTAGGGTAACTTTTTCGATTTATGGGATATATAAGTTTTGACAAGAACCAACTGGTAAATCTCGAGTATTCGCTCAAGCGTGAACTTATCCGTACCAGTCGAAGCGGAGCATACGCAAGTTCTACTATAATTAATTGTAACACAAGAAAATATCATGGTCTGTTCATCTGCCCGATGGAGGACATTGATGGCGATAACCATGTGCTTATATCATCGCTCGACCTTTCGGTTGTGCAGCACGACGAGGTGTTCCACCTTGGCGTCCACAAGTACCCCGATGGTGTGTATTATCCCAAAGGACACAAGTATTTGCGCGATTTCCAGATTGAAACCATCCCGTATTTCATTTATCGCGTTGGCGGTGTGCTGCTTAAGATGGAACGAATCCTCAGCGACGACGACCGCATTATGCTGAAATACACTTTGCTTGAGGCTCATTCCGATACAAAGTTGCGTTTCCAGCCTTTCCTCGCTTTTCGAAATGTGCATAAGCTGAGCAAGGCCAATTTCTTTGTCAATACAAAGTATATTCCTGTAGAAAACGGCATTAAGTTGAGAATGTACGATTCGTACAAGTACTTGTATATGCAGATGTCGAAGAAATGCGAGTATGTACATGTGCCCGACTGGTACTACAACAACGAATACATCGAGGAGCAGGAGCGTGGCTACGACTATCGCGAGGATTTGTATGTGCCGGGCTATTTCGAAGTGCCGATAAAGAAAGGCGAATCGGTGATTTTCACTGCTGCATTGAGTGAAATTTCACCTGCAAGCATATCGCGCAAGTTCAATACCGAACTGGCAAAGCGTTCTCCACGCAACAACTACGAGGAATGTCTGCGCAGTGCTGCCCAGCAGTTTATCTGCAAGCGCAACGGCAAGACCGAAATCGTAGCTGGTTATCCGTGGTTCGGTCGCTGGGGACGCGATACATTCATCTCGCTGCCGGGCTTGACAATTCATGCCGGCAATGCAAAGGCTTGCCGCGAAGTACTTGATACAATGTCGTCGGAAATGAAGAACGGTCTGTTCCCGAATATTGGTGCTGGCGACGATGCTGCGCTCAACTCTGTTGATGCTCCGTTGTGGTACTTCTGGGCTTTGCACGAGTATGCCAATGTGCTTCCAGACCGCAAACAGATTTGGCAGCTTTACGGCAAAAAGATGAAAGCGGTGCTTGATGCTTATCGCAGCGGCACAAGTTTCAACATAAAGATGCACGACAACGGCCTTGTATGGCAGGGAACTCAGGGAAAGGCTCTCACTTGGATGGACGCCGTGGTGAACGGACGTCCTGTAACTCCGCGAATGGGCTTTGCTGTTGAGATAAATGCTCTGTGGTACAATGCGATAATGTTCTCGCTGGAACTGGCATCTGCTTGTGGCGATGCCGAATTCATCGAAAGATGGAAAGATATTCCCGAAAGGACTAAGAATTCGTTCCTGCAGATGTTCTGGAATGCCGACCTTGGTTATCTTGCCGATGTTACAACCTACGAAACTGCCGATTTTTCGGTGCGTCCAAACCAGATTTTCGCTTGCTCGTTGCCATATACTATGGTTACAACCGATATGGCTGCATCGGCATTGGAAAAGGTGAAGTCGATGCTGCTTACGCCTAAGGGCTTGCGTACTTTGTCGCCCGATTCGAAGGACTACAAGGGCGTTTACTTCGGCAATCAGGAGACACGCGATTCTGCTTACCATCAGGGAACAGTATGGCCATGGCTGCTAGGACATTTCTGCGAAGGTTTGCTCCGCGTTTACGACAAGCAGGCTTTGCCTTTGGTGAAGAAGATTGCATACGGCTTCGAGGAGGATATGACAATTGCAGGTATCGGCAGCATTTCCGAAATTTACGATGGTGACCCGCCATACAATCCGCGTGGTGCAATTGCTCAGGCGTGGAGCGTGGCAGAGGTGCTTCGAATCTTCGCATTGATTAAGAAGTATGACAAATAAAAAAGTATTGAAAGATGAAAAAGTTTTTCTTAATGGTTCTCGCCGTCGTTACTTTGGCGGGATTGATGGTGATTAGCGGTTGCAAGAAGAAGGAAACTTACACCGTAACTTTTAATGCGAATGGTGGAATCGGAACAATGACCGAGCAGACCTTTACCGAGGGCGAGGCACAAGCACTCACACGCAATGCGTTTACCTACGATGGTCACACATTTAGCGGCTGGAATACCGTTCAGAGTGGTAGCGGAGCATCTTACACCGATGGCCAGACAATAACAGCAACAGCAGATATGACCTTGTATGCGCAGTGGGAAAGAAACACAGCAATCGTTACTTTCAATGCTAATGGTGGTACTGGCGAAATGACACCACAGACATTTACAATAGGTGTAGCACAAGCTTTGTCTACCAATTCGTTTACACGAGAAAATTGTATCTTTTTAGGTTGGAATACAGTTCAAGATGGTTCTGGAGCAACCTATTCAGAAATGCAAGAAATAACCATAGAAGAAAACATTACTCTGTATGCACAATGGATGATTCCTACAGGTCAGCAGGGTGGACATTATTATGTAGATCTCGGTTTGCCTTCGGGTACACTTTGGGCAACATGCAATGTAGGTGCAGTAAATCCTACAGACTATGGAGATTATTTTGCGTGGGGAGAAACCGCCATAAAGGAAAAATACGATTGGACTACATATAGATATTGTAATGGTGATAGAAGATATCTTACCAAGTATTGCAACAATGGAAGTTATGGTTATAATGGTTTTACTGACGAGCTTACAACACTCGAAGCAAGTGATGATGTTGCAACAGTAAATTGGGGTGTTGACTGGAGGATGCCGAAATGCAACGAACTGGAAGAACTGAATGACTACTGTACTGTAATATGGACAACACAGAATGGTGTAAACGGACGAATGTTTACTGGACCTAATGGCAACTCAATCTTCCTGCCTGCCGCTGGCTTCCGTAGTTCTGTCAGTCTCAGCAATGTTGGTGTTCGTGCTTACTACTGGTCGAGTTCGCTATATGTTGACGAACCTTGCCAAGCGAAGTATCTTAACTTCATTTCGCCCAAATGCGAAGTGGGGCAGCTTAACCGTTTCATAGGTTTTTCTGTGCGTCCTGTATTAATTGAAAATAATTAGAATTAAGAATATAATTGATTAAGTAAAAAAATATACGCCAATGAAAGTTTTGATGTTCGGCTGGGAGTTTCCCCCACATATTACCGGTGGACTTGGAACGGCCTGTTACGGCTTGACCAAGGGTCTTTCGCATTTCGGCACGGAAATAATATTCGTTGTCCCGAAGGCTTACGGCGACGAGGATCAGAACTATGTTTCGATACGCAATGCCAGCGATGCAGTAATTACCGAAAAGGATGTCAAGGAATCCAAGGTGTGGAAGAATTTCCGCTACATCGAGGTTGGTTCGCGCCTTGTGCCATATATGGACCCCGAAGATTTTGCAAGGATGTACGAATCTAACATTCCTGGGGTTAAGATTTCCGAGAGTTTCCTCAATACCAAATACACATTCTCTGGTTCTTATGGTCCTAACCTGTACGATGAGGTTTCGCGTTACGCGCTGATTGCCGGACACATAGCGGCACACAACGATTTCGATGTCATTCACGCGCACGACTGGCTGACATATTTTGCCGGCGTTGCTGCAAAGAAGGTTTCGGGAAAGCCCTTGGTGGTGCATATTCATGCTACCGAATTCGACCGCAGTGGCGAGCATGTCAACCAGCATGTTTACGACATCGAGCGTGCAGGCATGGAGGCTGCCGACAGGGTTATTGCCGTCAGCAACCTGACAAGGAATATCGTCATCAACCGCTACGGCATCAGTCCCGACAAGGTTGTGACTGTACATAATTCGGTGGAGCCGATGTCGCTGCCCGAATTTACCTTGCACAAGGGCTTCCGCGAGAAGGTTGTAACTTTCCTTGGTCGTGTTACTTTCCAGAAAGGTCCTGATTATTTCATCGAGGCAGCAAAGAAGGTCATCGACCGCGACCCGAATGTGCGTTTCGTGATGGCTGGCAGTGGCGATATGCTCAACAAGATGGTGCGCCGTGTGGCTCAGCTGGGAATTGCAACAAAATTCCATTTCGCAGGCTTCTTGAGGGGCAACGAGGTTTACGAAATGTTTGGCATGAGCGATGTGTATGTGATGCCGTCGGTGAGCGAGCCGTTCGGAATTTCACCGCTTGAGGCAATGATGTCCGATGTGCCGGTAATTATTTCAAAGCAATCGGGTGTGGCAGAGGTACTTAAGCATGCCATCAAGGTCGATTTCTGGGATGTTGACGAGCTGGCTGATTCGATTTACGGAATGTTGCACTACGATGCGTTGTCGCAGATGTTCAAGAAGTATGGTAAGCAGGAAGTTGAAAATCTCAGATGGGAAAATTCGGCTTATTATGTTAACGAGGTTTATAAAAGTGTTTGTGGATATTAAAAAATAAGATATGCGTTCAATTTGTTTCTATTTTCAAGTACATCAGCCATTTAGGTTGAAAAAATATAGGTTCTTCGACATTGGCAACGACCATAGCTACTACAACGACTACGAGAACCGCACCATTATGCGCAAGGTGGCCGAAAAGTGCTATTTGCCTGCCAACCAGTTGATGCTCGACTTGGTGAACGAGTACGGTGACAACTTCAAGATTGCATATTCGCTTTCGGGTACGGTAATCGACCAGTTCGAGTTGTATGCTCCCGATGTACTCGAAAGTTTCCAGAAACTTTTCGCAACGGGCAGGGTCGAACTTCTTGATGAGACCTATTCGCACTCGTTGTCGGCGTTGCGTCCCGAGGATGTGTTCGACTATCAGGTGAACCGTCACAGAAAGAAAGTGAAGGAACTTTTCGGCTTGCAACCTAAGATTTTCCGTAACACAGAGCTAATTTATTCCGACGAAATAGGCGAGAAGGTGGCAAAACTCGGCTACGAGGGAATGCTTACCGAAGGCGCACGTCACATTATGGGTTGGAAGAGTCCGAACTATCTGTACTGCAATGCGGTGAATCCAAAGTTGAAACTTTTGCTGAAGAACTTCAAATTGTCCGATGATATTGCATTCCGTTTCTCAAACTCGGCTTGGGACGAATATCCTCTTACTGCCGAAAAGTATGTTGCTTGGCTTAACGCAATCGACCCGAACGAGGAAGTTGTAAACCTTTTCATGGACTACGAGACCTTTGGCGAGCATCAGTGGAAGGAAACGGGAATCTTTGATTTTATGCGTGCTTTGCCCGAGAAGGTTTTCAAGTATTCCGACTACCAGTTCCATACACCGAGCGAGGTTGTGGCAAAACACAATCCGGTTGGCGTGCTTAATGTTCCGTATCCTATTTCGTGGGCCGACGAGGAGCGTGACCTTACGGCATGGCTTGGCAATGAACTGCAGAACGAGGCTTTCGAGAACCTGTATAAACTCTTTGAACGCGTGAAGGAACTCGACGACCCCGAACTATGGCGCGACTGGCTCTACCTTCAGACGAGCGACCACTTCTACTACATGTGTACCAAGTGGTTCTCCGATGGCGATGTTCACAAGTATTTCAATCCGTACAGCTCGCCCTACGAGGCATTTATCAACTACATGAACATTTTGAGCGACTTTAGAATAAGGTTGGGGTTGTAAAGGATTCCAAAGGAAATAGAAAAGGCTTGCGTGGGCAAGCCTTTTTTGTCAATTTTAATTATCAGAACTTTATTACTATTGTCTAACCAGCATCTCGCAGAACTCCTTCAGTTCGTCATCCGAAGTGCGTTTTTGCATTATGAATAATTGTCCATTGTTAATTTCGCACTGGACATACCATTCCTGAACAACGACACCATTAATTACAAGTGCTGTATTGTGACCTGCTATCTCTCTGGTAAACTGCGACCAAAGTTGGCTTGCATCTGGTGTCAGCCGTACAATAATTGGAACATAGTCTTCTTCGTTCTGGCTGGAACCAGATGTTTCTACACTTTGTATTATCGGCTTGCCTCCCATAACATTGGAACTGATGGCCGGTCCTTGTGATGTTGTCTTTTTCAATGCAAAAATTCTTGAGTTTTGCTGATTCTCATCTGCAGGCAACTCGCTTTTCATAACAACGATAGAATCACTTTGCATCCACTGTTCCATAACTATTTTTGTGTCGTTTGGAGAAACAATCGTGTCGGCATAAACTTCCCAAAATTCCAGTTTGCCTTCGGACGTGAAGTCGTTTTCTGCACGGACATAAGTGGTAGGGCGCAAAGCAAAGTGGACAAGTAAAATTCCAATGCCAAACACAACTATCATACTGCCGAGGAAAAGTAGAAATGTGCGCAGACTCTTTGGCTGCGGTTTGCCGTCGTAGGACTCGATTTGGCGGATTACATCGTTGCAATGGCCGACAAAATTGCGATAAGCGAGAATAGCAAATGTCAGTAGTAGTAGCCCTACAAAGCAAATCGACCAGATTGCATTATAATTCGGTACCATATTATATTCGGCAATCGCACTTGTCAGGTAACCATTGTTCTTCAGGATGTGTACGAGTACAAACATAAAGCCAAGTGTCATAATAAAAACCGTATAGACGGCATATCCCGACTTCAGTTTCTGCATATTCTTTGAAAGTGTCAGCAAGTCGGCATTTTCCATTGCCTGTCGTTTCACATTCCTTGTAAGCCAAAGTTCGAATACAATTGAAAAGACCATCAGAAGCAGAAATGAAAGTCCGAATGGCAGAAGTTCTCCTAAAAATGTAAAGTAGGCAAACCCCAGAACTGCAAGGATAGGGTAGGCTATCATGACCGTCTTCCTGTATCGCGAGAAGTAGTTGGCATTGTCCTGGATAGTGGACTTCATTAGTCGCTCGTTGACGATTTCCTGCTGTTCGAAGCGCTGTTTCAGTTCTTCGTATTGCGCTTTCAGCTGGTCGAGTTCGTTCAGATTATTGTTTTCTTGATTTTCCATGATGATTCCCTTTCGTTTTTTACGACATTTTTACCAGTTTTTCCTTGATACGTGCCAGTCTTACGCCAACATTGTTGGGCGAGATGCCGATAATGGCTCCGATTTCGTCGTAGCTTATGCCTTCGAGCCAAAGCAGTATAAGGCTTCGGTCGATGAGGTCGAGGCGCGAGATGCGGTCGTAGAGGACGCGTATTTGCTGTGTTTGGGGATTGTCGGCCTCGTAGGGGTCGATGTTCACTGTCAGCGGGACGGTCTCGGGACGGCGGCGTTCCTTCTTGTCTTGGTTGATGGCTGTGTTCAGAGCTACGCGGTATATCCAGGTCTCTGCGCTGCTGCGACCTTCGTATTGGTCGAAGCCGTTCCAAAGTCGGATTAGGATTTCCTGGAACAGGTCGTCGATCTCGTCCTTGTTGGTCGAAAACATGTAGCACACCGTGTAGATGGTTCGTTTGTGCTGTCGTACCAGAAGTTCAAACTTATGTTCTTTGTCGTTGTTCATGATTCTTTTAATTTGTTCGTTTTCGTTGCAACGTTCATCATGTTAGACAACAAAGGTAAACGATTTATTACATGGGTATTGTATTTTTTTTCAAGAAACAATGTAAAATTTATGTGTAAAAAAAGAACGGGCACCAAATTCAAGTGGCTAAGGGTGTCGCAGATGAGGTATGGAAATGGGGAATGAAAAAATAGTTTTATCTAGTCTATGCGTAATATAATCTCTCCTTTTTCGTTAATAATCAGCTTTTTGTTTTTGAAGTTTGTTACTAGGGCGTAACCATTGTAGAATGGTTCTACCATTAAGTATCGTTCGTTGTAAACAGCATTTCCCTGCAAGTCAATATGAAACCATCCGTTGTTATCTTTTGCTGTGGCAAATGACTTATGGAAAATTCCTAGGTCCATAAATTCTTTGTCATTCAAGAATTTGCCTTTTGAATCGATGTGTTTGCAGTGCCCGTTGGTTAACTTTACGCAAGCGAACCCATCTTTGAAATCGCCGACATATTTATATTTTTCGGGATATATTTGATTCCCATTTTTGTCAATGTGGAAATAGTTGTTTGAAAAATCTCTTACTACGCACTTTTCTTCTTGAAAATTCCCGCAGAATGCATAGTTCTCAGTGTAAACTCTCTGTCCGTTTGCATTTATATGAAAGCAGTTGCCTTCAAAATCAGTAACAGTAGATAACCCATCATAATATCCAAATGCACGTTTGTAACGTTCTTTGTAAATTGGTTCTCCTTGTGTGTTAATGTGATACCATCCGGTTTCGTCTTCAACAGGTGCAATTCCTGGGTCATGAAACTTTAATATTGACTTAAATTCTTTAAACAATGGTTTCCCTTGATGGTAAAACCGATTTTCTTCTTGGCTTGCATATATTTCTTTCCAGTTCATTTTAATATCTCCAATTTACCGTTTATTACAATTCCGTCCAGATTCATGCGTTGTGCAGATGAGTAAGCTTGTTCTTTTGTGTGTACAATTGGTTCGCCTTGAGCGTTGAATGAAGTGTTGATAAGTGCGAGAACACCATATTTTTTGTTCATGTATGTAAGCAAGCGGAACATGAACGGATTATCGTTTTCATTTGCAATTGTCTGTATTCTTGCCGTATTGTTTGCATGAACTACGCCTGCCAATTTTTCGTGATACTCCTTTTTCACAGTGAAATCCTGAAGCATAAAGCGAGACAGTTCGCTAATCTTTTGTCCTGTTACCTTTCGTGCGTTTTCGAGAAGCATGATTGGTGCTACAGGTCTGTACCATTCGCGTTTTTTGACTTCCATGCTGATTTTTTTTGAAAGTTCCTTGCTGTCGGCAAGTGCTACAAGGCTTCTGTTGCCCAAGGCCCGTGGTCCAGCTTCAGCTATGCCGTTACAAATGCCGACAATTTTATGTTTCATCAGCAAATCGGCAGTCGCTTTGATTGCGGAATCGCTGACATCGCAGTTTTTTTCCGAAAGTCCGACATTGCATAAGTATGGACTGTGAACCTGAATCTTGTTTCCTTTTTCCATCTCCAAGAATGCTGCCGCGCCTATGCTCAACCCGCTGTCGTTGCAGCATGGTGCTATGAAGACATCCTTGAACAGACCGCTTTCAATTATCTTGGAATTTGTAACAATGTTTAAGGCGCAACCGCCACCATAGTATAGGTAGTCGCAATTGTATTTCTGCTGTAAGCTTTCCAGTTTTCCGAGTACAGCATTTTCAAAGATTCGCTGCAAGGTGGCGGCACAATCCTGCAAGAATTGGTTGTGAGTGTCAAATTCCTCGCACACGTTGCCGAAGCGTTCTTTTATTGAGGAGAGTATTTCTGTCCCGCTGTATTTTCCGCAGAAGTTGAAATAATTGTTTTCCTTGAGCCAGTTTTCAATATCCATATCATATTTTCCCCAGCTGGCAAAGCCCATCAGTTTGCCTGGCACTGAGCAATGCTCGTATGGTTTTGCCCCAAGCATGCAAAATGACAGTTTGTTGTCGTTGAAGAACTTTGAGGCGAATCCCAAGTCTGTCCAGTTGTTTTCTATTAGTGATATTTTTCCATTGCGGAATAAAAATGCCGAGTAGTTTCCCAAGCTCGAAGCTCCGTCAAATGAGACAAGCAGGCTATTTTCCTTGAATGTACCGTAAAATGGAACACATGAAAAAATATGCGCGAGTTCGTGCGGACAGCAAAAAGCATTTAAATATTTTCCGTTCCATCCTTCGGCATCATTATAATATGCCCGAGCAGGAATGAGTTGTGTCGAAAGTTGTTCCTGATGGTTTGCTTCGAAATGCAACCGTCCGCTTTGCGATATGAAGGAATTGCCAGTATAATCGTTTGCACACACAAGGTCAAACTCGTCGGGAAGCGCCAAAGTCTTACCATCGATAAGTTCTTCGATGAACAAGTCGAGCCGATTGTCATACTTTCTACGAGTATAGCGTTCGAGTTGTAGATATTGTATGATTTTCCCGTCCTGCATAAGGCAGAGGTTGTGGTCGTGGACAAAATATGGATATTTTCCACAGTTGCGGTCTTTGATGCCATATATGGCTAATGTTGGTTTTGTCATGATTGCAGTCTATTTTTTATTAATGTTTTCGAAATGTTTAATTCTATACTCGTCGGTACAATTAGGACAAAGATTGCAGATTTGTATGTTGCCTAAAAATTGCCGTTTGTATTCTACCAAATCATCGAAATTCATATTTCTTATTGAACCGATATTGTAGAGACCATTAATGTCGTTGCAGCATACTTGAATTAATCCATTTGTGTCAATGTATGTGTCAACAAAAAATGATGCACAAGTTTTTAGTTTGTATTTAAAGTCTGGAGGATATAATAATCCAGCGCGTTTGTGAATGTGTTTTATGTAATGCCTATATCCGCCATATTGAAGTTTGTCTTGTACATCTATTGGTAGTTCATCATCGTTTGTATCTGTAATGATATTGAATACAATACGAGATTTGTATTTGTTTTCAATCAATGAGAAAAAATGAGGGAGGCGCGTCAGTTCTAATTTTTTAATAATGCTTATTTGTAATTTGTCAAGACCGTTTTCAAATAATTGAGAAATCAAGTTTTTGTTCAATAGGATGCCGTTAGTCATAATTGATGTGCCTCTTCCTGATTTGTGAAGTTTCTGAATGAATTCGATGCATAGCTCATGAGTTAGCGGTTCTCCAAATCCAGCAAAAAATACATCGCAGTCGGAGGGAAGCCAGTTGCACAAAATATCAAAAGTTTCTTTTGTCATTTTGCGATTAATCCGTTCAAATTTTTCACGTGGGCAAATGTAGCAATGCTTGTTGCAGATAGTTGTGATTTCAACATCGAACATTTGTCTTCCGTTTAGCAGCACATTTTGCTTATCTATGTAAGTTTCAATCATAAGAATCTTCTGTTTAACATTGAAAAATCCTTTAAATGCAAGAAATAAGTATTGGACGTAATTTCGGAGAATTCGGATTCACGCCAAATGTTTATCACAAAATCATTAAGCCAATATTCTTTCAAGTTTCGAATATTGGGCGGTAAAACAGATGCCCATAATAGTTCATCGTTTGGTTCTGAAACTTTTGCCGAAAAACTTTCTTCCATAATTCCTAACGAGCTTTCGTTCAAATAATATACGGCGCAATTTACTATTGCCCAGTAATTGTTGATCCATGTGAATTTTGGATGTGGGGTTGAAAGACAATAGTTTGCAAACTTGTCGTCAATGGGTTTAATGTTGAATGTGTCCCAGTCGATCCAAAGCACGTTCCCGAATTCATTTGCAGCGTTGTACATAATCCAATGTTTCATTTTGTGTTTTGTGTCGAATATAATTTCGGATGGCGCATCATCAAAAACTTTGTGAACATAGCATCCTTGATTTTTTAAAAAATCAGCAGATTCTTTGCTGTCTGCATAGCATATAAGCTGACTTCTGTAGTGCGGATTATGAGTTATAGAATCGCATACTTCCTGCTTGATTATATCGGATGATGCTAATTTCCCACCTTGAATATTTTTGTATAGTCCAGAAATAAGTGTAAGTTTGCTCATGATTTTGATTTTCTTGCTATGTGTTTGTAAATTTATATTCTTTCCCTCCTCATGTTACATTTCCTGCAATTTTCACTATCTCCCCAGTTCTCTATGAATGTGCGATATTGTTCACCGTTCCACATCTCAAGCGGAGATAGGTCGTTTATGTTTCCAAAGTCGCCGAATTCTTTGCGCACTTCGGACGGGCAGCAGCAAATCTGATACGATCCGTCGTATTCTATCCATAGTTCTTTTCCGAGGAACTGGCAGAATGTGTCATTGCTGTCAATGTCGGGTTCGTCCAAGTCTATCGGGACGAAATTCTCCAGTTTGATTTTGCCTTTTGCCACATCGTTGCATTCACGGCAGACATCGTTCCATAGTTGGGCATTCTCTTTTGTGCGTAGCATCTCATTGTCCAGAGAGTCCGATGTTTTCCACAAGTGATGCCCTTTCACCCTGTCAATGCCATTTTCTATTGCCCACAGAATGATGTTTTTGAGTTCGTAAAGGTTAGACTTCATGAAAGTACACTGAAGCGAAACTGTGCTTTTCTTGCCTAGCTGGTTGCGAAGTTTAAGGTAGTGTTTGATATTCTGAAGTTGTTTCTCGGTGTTGATGCCGCACATAATTTTTTCGTTGATTTCCGGATTTATTCCATTTATGCTGAACTTTACGTCTGAAATTACTTCCAGAAGTTTCGGCGCCCAAAATTCAACGCCTTTAGGGAAGGTGCCATTGGTTGTAAGGTTCATTTTTACGTTATTTTTTTTGCACATGTCCACAAGTTCTTCGAAGTGAGAATAAAGTAAAGGCTCTCCCATTGTCGAAGGAATTATCTCTTCGAGTCCGTGAGGTGCTAAGAGGCTTATGGCCTTTTCAATAACGGACAATTCCATTTCGGGGCGATGGTTATTCTTCAGACGATGTCTGTTTTCGGCAGAAAAGGTGTCGCACATTTTGCAGTGCAGGTTGCATTTGTCTGGGTTTGTAATGAATGTGATTCTCCATGGTGCAGGACGATGAGGATAGGTTACTGATTTTTTTGAAAGATTCTCGTACTTTTGCATGCAGAATTCTGCATCTTCCTTTATTGAGCGCACTTGTTCGAGTGACGGTTTCAACGACAAGAGTTTCTGCGGGTTATTGACTATGTTCTGCATCTTTGAGCATAAGTCGTCTGCATTGCCAAGTTCAAAAGTATAGCCATCTTCGCCGTTGTGGACAAGTTCAGCCATGCCTCCTTTGTCGCTCGTCAAGATGGGAATCCCTGCGCATTGTGCTTCCTGTATTACGAGTGGCGCATTTTCAAGCCATATAGACGGACAAACTAAGATGTCGAATGAATCGAGAACTTTCTGTAAATCATCAGTATGATAACTACCTTTGAATTCTATACGATTGTCGGGGTATTTTTCCTTCAGTTCTCTGCCGTAGTTGTTTTCTGCATCGCCCCAAATGACAAGACGTGAATTGCCATTCAGCTTGCTGAAGGCCTCGCACAAAATATGGATGCCTTTAGTGTATATAATACGTCCCATGAATCCGAATGTGATTGTGTCGTGCAAAAGTTTCGTTCGTTTGCAGATTTTGGAGACATTGAATCCGTATTTTGAGTAGAATATCTTGCTTTTGTCAACGCCCATATCGACGAAAAACTTTTCTAAAGTATGTGATGGTGCAAAAAATACATCTATGCAATCTATTACCTGCTTGATGTGTTCCTCGCGTTCGCGTATCAATTCGAAGGCAAAATCTGGATTTTGGTAGTGGTAGGCGGCACAACGGGTGCATTGCTTCGTGTTGGGCAGAGGGCATATCTTCCAATTTTCGGGGTTAATCAACTGTCCGCGATGGCAGAACATCCAGAAATCATGAATTGTGAACAGTACTGGCAAACCGAATTCTCTTTTCGCAATAATCGGAATCTGCGTGGAAAGATGGGAGAGGTGTCCGATATGTACGACATCAGGTTTTACAAGCTTTACGTAGTCGCGAAACATGTTGTCAATCTTGGGGTTAAGGTACTTGTCGTAGAATGTCGCGTTTTCTGGTTCGTAATTGTTTATGCAACGGATTTTTACGCCATTGTCTTCGGAGTCGAAACACTCGTAAAGCGGCAAGTTCTTGTCCTCAATCCTGTGAAAGACAAATACTTCATTTCTTTTTGCCAGTTCTTGGGCTAGGTTATATGTGTAAACTTCCGAACCGGCCATGTAGTAAGGCGGATAACCGTGGATAATTAATAGTATTCGCATATTTTTATTTGTTCTTGAATCAGTTTAAATGCCAATATGGATTCCCATATTGGCAAAAGTCTCTATCGGCTAAGGATGCGCTTGTTGTTTTTGATCCTTCTCTTGTTGAGACTTAGGTTACGATCTGTGTTTCGGTGGATTGTTGGTCCTTTTGCCGCCTGACTTCTCGCCCGTCGTACTTGGCATTCTTGTTGGGTCAGGATTTCCAGGTTTAATAGTGGTTTTTCCCATTTTTAATAATTATTATTAGTTACACCTACTCTATATGCTTTTCGGTATCCGCATTTATATACATTCAACAATAATTCCGTCTAGAAAATTTACCCAGTTGTCTTTTGAATATGTTTTTATTCCGTTTGCATAGGCGAAATGCGAAATAAGTGCATCGTGGGTGACTAAAATTATTATGCCATTGTCATAAGTCTGCGATTTCAGCCAGTCAAATGCTTTTGTCCTCAAATATTCTGCACTGCTAATTCCCGCCATGCTTTCGCCATTGACAAATTTTTCAGATACTCCTTTTGCTCCGAATTCCAAGTAATACTTTCCTGCTTTCTCGGCATCGGAAATGTGGAACCCTGGATCGCCAAGATGGTTGTCGGTGATGATTTCAACTTCTCTACCGATACCTTTTCTTATTGCCTCTGCCGTCTGGACGCAACGTGGAATTGGGCTCGAAATAATTTTTGCAATGCTAAGTCCGGAAATATTTGTCCCGAATTCAAATGCCATTCTTGCTCCGCCTTCGGTAATTGGAAAGTCGTTGCCAAATTCTCCTTGATGAATCCTTTCGCGTTCTGCATGTCGCATCAAAACTGCAATCTTTCTGCCGCTGATGTTGTTTGTGGTTTTAAGTTGTTGCAAAATAGTGTTCATATTTCTTTCTTTTTCGCTGCAAATATCTGTAATTGTTTTATACCAAAGATAAATACGTAAAAATATCAAATCAATTACGCAAAATAGCGTATAAATAAAAAAAATATTATTTTTGCAAAAAATATAAATAGAACAAATTATATGGCATGTAGTAAAAAGAAATCATGTGATTTTTCAGTCCTTATAAAGGATGAACCACAAAAACGTAAAACTGCGTTAAGTAGTTTATACAATTATATGACAGATGAAGGTAGATTTAGTATTCTTCTGTTGGGCTCGCATGGCGTTGGCAAGACTTACTGGATTGACAAAATAGCAAATTTCCTGAAAGAAATGGGAAAGGATCAAGAGTTTTATATGACCAAAATAAAAAACATAAACTGCTGTATATGCAAAGGAAAGGACGAAAACTTTTGGAATGACACTTTTTCGGAAGCAGAAGGAGGACTGATAGTATTCGACCATGTGGAGCATCTTGACGAACGGTCGCAGTTTATTCTATTTGAAATATTGTCCCCCGATCATGGCAAATTTGGTTATTTTAAGAAAAACATTGCTTGCAGGGTTATATTTACATCATCATATAAAATAGATTCATTACGTGACGCAGGTTCGCCGCTAGTCCCTAATTTCTTCGGACGCATTTCTAATTTTGTTGTAAAGCTTCCTGATTTTTCTGAATGTAGTAACTACATTGACAGGGATTTTAAAAATACTTGGAAAAAAATGTGTTACAAAGAATGTAAAAAAATGCCTAATCATAAATTTATTAATTGGATTCGGGAAAATGCAGACAAATTTCACGGTAATTTCCGCGACTTGGATAATCTGGCTATAAATTGGCACAATTGTCAGGTCAATGGCCTTACAGAAGAAGAAACATTCGATAAGGTTGTCAATATGTTTAAAGATTACAATCACTTCCCTGAGCATAATGTTGATTTTGATAGTTTTACAATAAAATCAGACCAGGATTTTTATGAAGAAATGCAACCAAATTTTAAGTCTTTTGTTAAGGAATATGCCAAGAGAATTTACGGGAATCTTAGAAAAGCTCCAAACAAAAAGCCTTTCGGTGTGCCATACAGAACAATGGACAGATGGTAGAATAACGGAAACTGTAAAAAAGAATTTATACAGCAAAAAAAAGAACGTGCCCCAGATTTGAGGCACGTTCAGTATTATGAAATAATCCTACTTCAAATTATTTCCCTTCGCTCAGCTTCTTGTAGCCTTCGTATCTCAGCTTTGCAAACTGCTCGGTCTTAGCGAACAATTCCTTAGCTTCTTCTGGGAAGGTCTTGAGAAGCGAGTTGTAACGAACTTCGCCCATGATGAAGTCCTGGAACTTGCTCCAATCCGGTTCCTTGCTGTCGAGGTGGAATCCGTTCTGTCCGGCTTCTTCCTCAGCAGGGTTGAAACGCCACAAGTGCCAGTAACCGCAGTCAACAGCAAGCTTTTCTTCGTGCTGTGTGCGACCCATACCAACCTTGATACCGTGGTTGATACATGGAGCGTAGCAGATTACCAATGATGGTCCGTGATATGCTTCAGCTTCCTTGATTGCCTTGAAGTACTGAGCCTGGCTTGCACCCATTGCAACCTGTGCAACATATACATAACCGTAGCTCTTTGCAATCATACCGAGGTCTTTCTTGCGAACCTTCTTGCCCGATGCAGCAAACTTAGCAACTGCACCTGCTGGAGTAGCCTTCGATGACTGTCCACCGGTGTTCGAGTAAACTTCGGTATCGAGAACGAGTACGTTAACGTCTTCGCCGCTAGCCAATACATGGTCGAGACCGCCGAAACCTATATCGTATGCCCAGCCGTCACCACCGAATATCCACTGCGATTTCTTAACAAGGTGGTCCTTGAGGTCAACGATCTGCTTGCAGTAGTCGCAACCGCACTTTTCGCATGCTGCAACGATCTTGTCTGCCAATTCAGCAGTCTTGATACCACATTCGCGGTTGTCGATCCATTCCTGGAACATAGCCTTGATTTCCTTGCTGCAGCAATCGCATTCAGCGATAGCTTCGCGCATGATGCGTTCAACGCGGTCGCGCATCTGGCGGGTTGCTGTTGCCATACCGAGGCCAAATTCAGCGTTGTCTTCGAACAAGCTGTTTGCCCAAGCAACACCCTTGCCAGTACGGTAGTTCTTGCAGTATGGAGTTGCAGGAGCCGAACCACCATAGATTGACGAACAACCTGTTGCGTTTGCAACGAGCATTCTTTCGCCGAACAACTGAGTGATAGTCTTGATATAAGGAGTTTCACCACAACCTGCGCAAGCTCCCGAGAACTCGAACAACGGCTGTGCGAACTGGCTGTTCTTAACATTTGCGTACTTGTCGATGAGGTTGTCCTTGTACGTAACCTTCTTCTGGCTGTAGTTCCAGTTGTCAACTTCACCAAGCTGGCTTTCGAAAGGCTTCATAACCAATGCCTTTTCCTTAGCAGGACATACGTCGGCGCAGTTACCGCAGCCTGTGCAGTCCATAGCCGATACCTGCATACGGAAATGCATACCTGCAAATTCCTTCGGCATCTTGATGTCGGCAGTCTTCATCGACTTCGGAGCCTTCTTGAGTTCTGCATCGGTCATTACAACCGGACGGATTGCAGCGTGAGGACATACGAGCGAGCACTGGTTGCACTGGATACACTTTGTGTTGTCCCATTCTGGAACCATAGTAGCAACACCACGCTTTTCGTATGCTGTAGTACCTGCTGGGAAAGTACCGTCAACGATTTCCTTGAATGCGCTTACAGGCAGGTCGTTACCGCACTGTGCAACCATAGGACGCATAACCTTGTTGATGAATTCAGGATCATCGTCGTTGTGTTCGAATGTGAACTCGGTTGTGCAGTTGAGGTCAGCCCACTTAGCAGGAATATCAACCTTCTGGATTTCACCACCACGGTCAACAGCTGCATAGTTCTTGTTTACAATGTCTTCACCCTTCTTGCCGTACGACTTAACGATGAACTTCTTCATCTGCTCAACAGCGAGGTCGTAAGGAATAACGCCCGAAATCTTGAAGAATGCGCTCTGGAGGATGGTGTTGGTTCTGTTGCCAAGACCGATTTCCATTGCAATCTTAGTAGCGTCGATGATGTACATGTTGATATTGTTGAGAGCCAAGTACTTCTTAACATAGTCAGGAAGATGCTTCTTTGTCTCTTCAACGCTCCACGGTGAGTTGTAGAGGAATGTACCGTTCTTCTTCAATCCGCGCAAGCAGTCGTACTTGCGGAGGTATGAAGGAACATGAACTGCTACGAAATCAGGAGTACCTACAAGATACGGAGCAAGTATTGGCTGGTCGCCGAAACGCAAGTGCGAGCAGGTGTAACCGCCCGACTTCTTTGAGTCGTAGTCGAAGTAAGCCTGGCTGTACTTGTTGGTGTTGTCACCGATAATCTTGATGGAGTTCTTGTTTGCACCTACAGTACCATCGGCACCAAGTCCGTAGAACTTAGCTTCGAATGTGCCCTTAGGAAGGATTGAAATTTCCTTGCCAACCTTGAGTGATCTGCGGGTAACATCGTCCTTGATACCAACTGTGAACTGGTTCATTGGCTTGTCTGAAGCGAGGTTCTTGTAAACTGCAAGAATCTGAGCAGGAGTAGTGTCCTTTGATGACAAACCGTAGCGTCCGCCGATGATCATCGGCTTCTTTGCGCTGTCCTTGAATGCTTCAACAACATCGAGGTACAGAGGATCGCCGTTTGCACCTGGTTCCTTGGTTCTGTCGAGAACGCAGATTCTCTTAACGGTCTTAGGCATAATTGCCATCAAGTACTTGGTTGAGAATGGACGATACAGGTGAACTGTAACGAGACCGAGCTTCTTGCCGTTCTTGTTTTCCTTGTCGATAACGGTCTTGATAACGTCGTTAACCGAACCCATAGCGATGATGATGTCGGTAGCGTCTTTTGCACCGTAGTATACGAAAGGAGCGTATTCACGACCTGTGATCTTGCTCAACTGCTTCATGTATTTAGCTACAATGTCGGGAAGAGCATCGTAGTACTTGTTCTGCAATTCTCTTGTCTGGAAGTAGATATCGGGGTTCTGAGCAGTACCGCGTGTTACAGGATGCTCTGGGTTGAGAGCTCTGTCGCGATATTCCTTCAAAGCCTTGTAGTTGACGAGCTTGCGGAGCTTTTCCATGTCAGCTGCTTCTACCTTCTGGATTTCGTGAGATGTACGGAAACCGTCGAAGAAGTGGAGGAAAGGAACGCGACCTTCGATAGCTGCAAGGTGAGCAACTGGAGCGAGGTCCATGATTTCCTGTACCGAGCTGGTAGCAAGCATTGCGAAACCAGTCTGGCGTGCGCTCATTACGTCGGCATGGTCGCCGAAGATTGACAAAGCCTGAGCTGCCAAAGCACGAGCCGAAACGTGGAAAACGCCAGGAAGCAATTCGCCTGAAATCTTGTACATGTTCGGAATCATAAGCAGCAAGCCCTGCGATGCGGTGTAGGTAGTTGTGAGGGCACCAGCCTGCAACGAACCGTGAACAGCACCGGCAGCACCAGCTTCCGACTGCATTTCAACTACTTTAACTGTTTCACCGAAGATGTTCTTTCTGCCGCCTGCACTCCATTCGTCGATGTATTCAGCCATCGGTGACGACGGGGTGATAGGATAGATAGCGGCAACTTCGCTAAACATGTAGGCAACATGAGCTGCAGCGCAGTTACCATCACATGTCATGAATTTTTTTTCTGCCATAAACGTCTGTTATTTAAGAATTTAATAAAATTTGTTACAAATAATGTTAATTCGCAAATATACCTTTTTTATTGGGAACAGAAGATAATTTTGTGTATTTTTTTGAACAAAAATAAATAGGTGTAAATGTTTGTGTAACAGCCATGTCGGATTTGTGACCAGTTGTATCGGATTTGCAATCCGATACTTGCGAATATTAGCATTTGTAATGCGGATTATAAATCCTTATATTCATGTCTTTCGGATTACAAATCCGAAAGAACCGCGTTAGCATTTGTAATGCGGTATAGAATAATGCGGAGCGGATTTATCAATTGTCCATTGTCCATTATCAATTGTCAATTGAACTATGGTATTCTCAAGAACTTATGCATCTGCACCGAAATCTTCCACTTCGGATTTTTCTTCACATAATCGACAACCATATCGCCGGTGCGCTTGAACTGGCTCCATTCTGGCTGGAGGTAGAGTTCACAGCGTCCGCTGACCTTCTGCGAGCATTTCTCTGCCCATTCAAGGTCGGTTTCGTCGAAAATTACGACTTTCAGTTCGTTGGCGAGCTGGTAGAACTCGGGCAATGGCGGCATCTGTTTCTTGGGCGATACGCAAATCCAGTCCCAGACACCGCTGAACTCGTGTGCTCCGCTGGTTTCTATCATTGTTGTTATGCCTGCCTTACGCGAAAGTTCTGTAAAACGGTTGAAGTTGTAAATTAATGGTTCTCCGCCTGTTACGACAATGGTGTCGGCGGTGGTCTGCTTTACGCGCTCAATAATGTCATTTATTTTTACAAACTGGTCGAGGCGCGGAACCCACGATTCCTTGGAGTCGCACCAGCGGCAGGCTAGGTCGCATCCGCCCAAGCGGACAAAGTAGGCGGCTTTTCCACTGTTGAAGCCTTCGCCCTGTATGGTGTAGAATTCCTCGAGTACGGGAATTTTATCTTGTTTGAGTAAGTTTATGAATTCGTCTGTCATGTTGTTATTTTATTATTCCGTCAAGGATTTTCCTTGCGGCATCGACATTTACCATTATGTTTATCATTTTCAGCTTGATGTAATCCTCGCTGTAGAAACGGTAGCCACGGTGAGCGCCGTCCATTCCGCCCGAACCAGAGTCCTTTATCAAGTACCAGTACTGATTTTTAATCTTTTGGTAACCGACAATCTGTATGCAGTGGTCGTCGGTGGTGCAACCGTTTTCGAGGCGCATTTCGCGCGAGTCGGCATTGATGTACTTGGCAGGAATGTCGAAAGTGGGGATTATGCCGACTTCGGTTTCCTTCACATAGCCGGGTTCGGAGGTGTCACCGCAGAGGCTAATTGAATAGCCGTTTGTGATGGCGTTGCGGATAATCCAGATGTAGTCGTCGAGTGAAATGTTGTAGTATTCTTTGCTGTGCCACCAGTTGTCGGGTTCCTCGAGTTCGTGGCGCTGGTTGTACGGGTATTTCTTGAACGACATGAAGCTGAAATAGTCGTTCGGCTTGACTTTCAGGTATTCCTCCATGAACGATTTCGGTGTGTATGTCTTGCCTTCGTAGATGAATGTTTCGGGAGGTGTGCAGATGTTGCGGTCGAGGATTTCCTTTACCTTGCCAATGATATCGTCGTCCCAGAGGTTCTTGTTTGCAACCTCGTCGAGATAAGCCTTGAATTCGGTGAAAAGTTTCACATGGTTGTTGTATTTCTGTCCTTCTTTCAGACCGTTGTAAGCCGAGTAGGGCATAAGTCCGTGGTTGAACATCACGCGCTTTATGGCGTTCGACTCGCTACCTTCGCCAAGTTCGATATTGCCGCGAGTGCGGACAAACTCTTCGGCGCGGGCTACATATTCCCAGTAAACCGTGAACATTTCCGACAGTTTCACCTGATGTCCGCTCTTGCGGTAGGCTTCGCTCTCGATGAACGAGGTTGCCGAGTATGCCCAGCAAGTTCCGCTAAGCCCTTGCGATACAGGCTCGTTGTGCCATACTGTTGTGTATTTTGCTGGGTCGGTGGGGTAGGACTTGCCGTCGAAGTCCATTACAAACGACTTCTTGTTAGGCGCTTCGCCTTCCTTGCCGGTGATATCCTTCATTATTTCCTTCTGCATGAAACCCGCTGGCGAAGTGGCATATTTTGCCTTGTCGGGCTGCTGTGCAAATGCTGTGGTTAACAGCAGGATAAGCGGTATGATTGATATGGTTCGCTTCATATTCAAATTTTTTGCAAAGTAAATGAAAACTAAATACTTTCGTTTTACTTTTTATGTACTTCTTTTTTCTTTAAATTTTTAACATCATATTTTATCAGATTCATTATTGACGAGGATATTGAATCATAATATTCATAGCGTATTACACCAATATTTTTTGCCCAATATGTAACAATTGAATCAAATGGATATTTGTACATTCCTATTGCTACCATCCTTTTAACGTCATCGTATTCGTTTCCTTCTACCATATATGACTGATAATATTTGTCGCACCAAGGCAAAGCATTTGTTTCACAGAGCCTTTTCCCTTCCGAATCATCAATAGGAGTAGGCATATTTATATACCCAAGAATATATGATCCACGAAAAGTTTTTCCTTTATTGTCATTAGAATGAAACGGATTGGTGTAAAACCATTCTGGATTCCATCCTAAATTAGTATAATGTAGCAAATTCCCATGAACTGTAGGCTTAAAAATAAATGTATCTTTAACATTTGCTATTTCACTGGTGTAAAAATATTGAAAACTGAATGTTTTTGTAGTGATTGTGCTGCCATATTCTGCATTTGTTACCGTCTTAACAGGTTTTGTAATAACTAAAAGACTATCTATTTTGTGTGTTGCAGAATCTTCATAAACCCAATAACTTCCTTTGTCATAGCAAGTATATTCAAAAAGTTCTTCATTCGGCTTAAATGTCGCAAAAATTCCATGGTCGCATCCCATAAATGCCATAATGCACATTGCTACGATTATTAGTGATATTAATAGTTTCTTTTCCATATTCAAATTTTTTGCAAAGTAAATAATTTCTACCGAATTGAGGAGAAAAAAGCTTGCTATATTCAATAGGTTATCATTGATGAATGTAAAATTCGATCAACTATTACAATGATGAAGTCAGAAATATCTTCCATATCTGTCAGAACTTCAGTGGACATGATGTCCTGCTTAATTTTGTCAAAAAGCTAAAATTGAACGTTATCAATATTCACAATTTTCCACAAACAAAGTCCTGGTAATTTTCTGGAGATATAACTGCATAGTCATGTTTAGGATAATTTTGTGCAAATGTTTTGTTTATTTTAGGAAGTTTTGCTGTACTCCATTTGAATTCGTATGCATGTAAAATCCCGTCGGTTTCTTCTATGTAGTCAATTTCTTGTTGTTGCATTGTTCTCCAGAAATAGCTATTCCCATAGAAATGGCTGTATAAATTATGTTTTATTCTTTCGCTAACGAGATAGTTTTCCCATAATGCGCCAGTGTCTTGCCGTAGTGATAACGGTTTGAAATCCCCGATGATTGCATTACGTACCCCATTGTCATAAAAATAAACTTTGCGACTTTTCTTCAGTTCATTGCGCACATTGCGACTAAATGAACGCAGGTGGAAGACAATGAAAGATTTCTCAAGTAGGTCGATGTAGCGTTGCACAGTTTGCGAATTCATGCCAACAAGATTGCCAAGTTCGTTGAACGAAACTTCGCTTCCTATTTGCAATGCAAGTGCCTGAAGAAGTTGTTCGATTATTTCTGGCTTTCGTATGTCCTGAAAAGCAAAAACATCTTTAAAAAGGTAACTGTTTGTAAGATTTGTAAGTATCTCGCGTTCTTCACCTTCGTTGTTTATTACATCAGGATATGATCCATATATCAACCGTCTTTCAATAAGCCTTTTTTCGTCCAAACTTCCATGTTCGTTAATAAGTTCTTTGGTAGAAAACGGGAGCAATGTGTATTCGTATTTTCGGCCTGTGAGAGGTTCGTTTATGGAGTTTGAAAGTTCGAGAGCAGAAGAACCTGTGACGATTACCTGTTTTTCTGGACAGCTATCGATAAGCAACTTGAGAGTTATTCCTATATTGGATACTCTTTGTGCTTCGTCAATCATTATAATGTCTGCATTCACAACATCCGCTTTCAATTCTGTAGAAGTTGGTGACGAAAGTTTTTGTCTTATGTCTGGCTCGTCACAATTCCAGAATAAAATGCGCTTATCGCTATCATTCATTATCATACGTAACAATGTTGTCTTGCCAACTTGGCGAGGTCCTACAACAATAACCGCTTTCCCTTTAAACAAATGTGAAAGTATCAATTGTTTTAATTCTCTTTCTATCATCTTCTGTCGTTTTTAAACGATGCAAATGTATATATTTTTATGTTATAATGGAAAATTCTTATGTTTTTTTTTGATTATAATGGAAAATTCTTATGTTTTTTGTATGTCTATATACCAGTTTGTTTTCGGATTTGTTGTATTAATAAATTGAATATTAGTGTTTTAGTCGGTTGAATGCATTTTTTTTACTTTATGATTTTGCACACTAATCCGAAAAGCTTTATTTACCTTTTTCTGTAACCTAATTCCGCTACTTGATAAAATTCGTCACTTTGTGTTCCTTTTCCCTTATGGGAGTTTCAGTGTCATTGTGAATTTTCTTGAGCATCCACGCCATGTTGTTTGCCATTGTGCGCATGGTCTGCAAGCCCTCTTCGTCCAATGCGGCCTCGCCTTCGTCGCGACCGTATACGATGTTCCAGTACTGCGAGGTGACAATGGGCATATTCAGCATTTGGAATGGCATGAGCAGTGTCTGATATACGGCAGTTGCTCCTCCTCTACGACAAACAGCCACCGCTGCGGCAGGCTTGTTCTGCATTAGATTTGATGCGGAATAACATAGACGCTGTATGAGGCAAAGCAATGTGCCGTTAGGCTGACCGTAGTAGGTTGGGGAGCCGACTATGATGGCATCGCATTCGGACATAAGATTATAAGCGCGATTATATAGGTCGTCCTCGAAGACGCAGCGGCCAGTCTTTTTGCAATGGTTGCAGGCGATACATCCTTGTGCTGGTTCGGTTCCAATCTGCAAAAGTTCGGAGGCGATTCCGTTCTGTTCCAACTGCTTGGCGGCTTCCATCAGAGCCAAATAGGTATTCCCGTTTTTTCGCGGACTGCCGTTTATTAGGAGTACTTTCAGTCCTTTTCCTGTCGAATCTTTGATGCATCCCGCTTCTTGCGACGGTTTATTCTGTTCTTGTGAAATCTGGGTTGGGTTCTCTTCTTTCGGTTCTGTTGTTTCCGTTTTGCTTGTGCAGGCGACAAGTGTGAATATCGAAACTGCAATTACTAATAATTTTCTCATTTGATTTTTTTGCAAAGTAAATGAAATTATGCGAATTATGATGTGAGAAAAAATGCTTACTTTTGCATCTTGTATGGATAATGCGGAACGATTAGGAGTTGAGCGGATAAGCACCTTGCTTATGCGTTTGTCGTTGCCCTCGGTGCTGGGGATGCTCGCCATTACCATATATAATGTCGCCGATACAATTTTTGTGGGACAGGCAGTTGGCGTGGAGGCTATCGCTGGCTTGTCGGTTACTTTGCCGTTGATGCTGGTGATAAACAACACCTTCGGGCAGGCGGTAGGACTTGGCGGTGCATCAATCATTTCTCGTGCGTTGGGGGCAAGAAAACGCGAATTTGCCGAGCTTGTGCTTCACAACTTGGTGTTTATGATTCTATGCCTCAATGTCCTGTTGTTCGGATTGGTAATAGCGTTTTTGCCACACTTGCTACGGATTTTTGGCGCCGACGATTCTATTTTGCCTTATTCGATTGAATATGCAACTTGGTGTCTGCCAGGAAGTTTCGCAATGAACATATTCTTCGTTTTCATCAATGTAATCCGTGCCGAGGGGAATACAAAGTTTGCAATGTGGTGCCAGATTCTGACGGCCGTAATCAACCTTGTGCTCGACCCGATATTCATATTTATTTTCGGTTGGGGAGTGAAAGGTGCAGCCATTGCGACTTCCATTTCGCAGATTGTGAGTGCGGCGCTCGGAGTATGGTATTTCCGCCAGAGTAAAAAAAGGGTGCTTTCTTTGTCGTTCCGCGATTGTTTCCGACTGCCCGAACGTAAGGTGGTCGGCGAAACCTTGGCTCTCGGCTCTGCATCGTTCGGACGGCAGCTTGCGCATTCGTCAACATCCATTGTGGTTAACAATGTTCTGCTTTTTGTCGGCGGTTCGCTGTCGATTGCTGCCTATGGAATCATAAACCGCTTGACGATGTTCGTGTTTATGCCGATTTTTGGCGTCAACCAAGGCTTTATGCCGATTGCAGGATATAATTATGGTGCGGAGAAATATGGTCGCGTCATCGGCTCGCTGAAAGCCGGAATTATTTTCTCGACAGTGATATGCGTTGTGGCGTTCGTCTTGTTTGAACTGATTCCGCATCCGCTTCTTGCCATGTTTACCGACGACAGCGAACTTGTGGAAATAGGAGCGAGGGGACTGCGGATTTTTGTGCTTGCAATTCCGGTCGTGGGCTGCCAGGTGATAGGTTCCGGACTGTTTCAGGCACTGGGCAAGGCAAAGCCGGCATTTTTCCTTTCCATAGCACGGCAGATGATTTTCCTTATACCTTTGGTTATACTATTGCCTCGCTATTGCTCTTCGTTTTGGGGCGACGATGCCATCTGGTATGCCTTCCCGATTGCCGATTTGCTGTCGACAATAATAACAATTTTGATGTCTCATAAATTAATCAAATCATTGATACATAGAGTTTAATTGCTGCGGCAAATGTTAAATAAATGTTATTGGACACATTTTGGAACGGATTTTGCCATAGCCATTTTTCGAATCAAAAATATTACGGATATGAAAAAGTTATGTCTCATAATAATAGTTGCCCTTATCGGATTTTCGGAGGCTACTTTCGCACAGAAAAATATGCCGTACTATTCGGAGATTAATGTCGACAGTCTTATTTCAGCCACCGAGCACCTTATCCTTTTGCCCGAGGTGAAAGTTTATTCCAACAAGCGCAAGGCAGCCCGTGCAAACAAGAAATTCGACAAGCTTGTCTTTAATTTTAAGAAGGTTTATCCGTACGTTTTGGAGGTTTCGGCTTTGTACCGCCAGATTGACGATAGTCTTGCACGCATGGATTCAAAGCGTCAGCGCAAGGAATATATGGATATGCGCGAAGAGCAGATAATGGCCCATTACAAGCCGATTATGAGCAGGTTTACCTTGTCGCAGGCGATAATATTCGTCAAGTTGCTCGACCGCGAATGTGGAAGCACAGCCTACGAGGTAATCAAGACTTTGAAGGGTGGATTTTTTGCCGGTTCGTGTCAGTTGTTTGCATGCATGTTCGGCAATAACCTCAAGAAGTCGTACGATTCTGAGGTGTCGGACAAGACGCTTGAGTACCTTGTGTTGCAGTACCGCGCCGGTAAACTTACCTAAGACAATCTTCTGTTTTCCTTTTATATATTTTGTTGGCGGGCGGGATTCGTTCCCGCCTGTTTTTTTTGTATGATTCAATGATTTAAAGATTCAAAGATTTGATGATTTGAAGATTTGAATAGAAAATGACAATCTAAAATCGTCAATCGTAAATTATTATTATTTTTGTGCGCAAAACAAAAAACTATGGATGCCAAAGATGTAAACCTTGAGCTGTTTCCGCAGTACGACAATCTTGAATTTCTTGCAAGTCAGGTTGTTGAGGGATTTATTACGGGTTTGCACAAGAGTCCGTTCCATGGTTTTTCGGTAGAGTTTGCCGAGCATAGGCTCTACAACAAGGGCGAAAGTACCAAGCATATCGACTGGAAATTGTATGCGCGCACCGACAAACTTTTTGTGAAGCGCTACGAGGAGGAGACCAACTTGCGTGGGCAGATAATAATTGACGTGTCGTCGTCGATGCTGTTTCCGTACAAGGAAAAACGCATGAACAAGCTTCAGTTTTCCATTTATGCGGCTGCGTCGTTGGTTTATCTGCTTCACCGTCAGCGCGATGCTGTTGGACTGACGCTTTTCGACGATGATGTGAAATTTCACCTTGAGGCCAAGTCGTCGCAGGTGCATTTGTCGGTGATGTACAACGAGATGCGCAAATTCTTGAGTCCCGAAAGCATTCAGTTGCAAAAGCGTACCGATACGGCAGGCACCTTGCATAAGATTGCCGAGATGATTCACAAACGTTCGCTGGTGATATTGTTCAGCGATATGTTTATTGACGGCGATACAGAGGCTTTGTTCTCGGCATTGCAGCATCTGAAGTATAGTAAGCACGAGATAATTATTTTCCATGTCATCGACCGCAAGATGGAGGAGGAGTTTGCCTTTGCCAACCGTCCCTACAAGTTTGTCGACCTTGAGACAGGCACGACTATGATGCTTAATCCTGCCGAGGTGCGCGATGGCTATGTGAAGAAGGTCTCAAGCCTTGTATCGGAACTGAAATACAAGTGTGGGCTGTTTGGCATCGATTTCGTCGAAGCCGACATAAATAAGCCTGTCGATGAGGTTTTGAAGCCGTATTTGATAAAGAGGGCAAAGTTCTTTTAGGGCTAAAGCCGGTTCTATGTGCTTCGCACGTTTGAATGGCTACGCCGTTTCTCGCTTCGCGTTTCTATGCCTGCGGCGTTTCAGTGGCTACGCCGTTTCTCGCTTCGCGTTTCTATGCCTGCGGCGTTTCAGAGGCTACGCCGTTTCTCGCTTCGCGTTTCTATGTGCTTCACACGTTTGAATGGCTAAAGCCGTTTGAAGGTTTCTGGGTAATAAAATAAAAAAGAGCGGAATTTTTCCGCTCTTTTTTATTGTGTTTTCGCAATTATTATCTAGCGATGTTGAGCTTCGAAGTTGCAACTTCACCGTTCTTAACGATTCTTACAACGTAGTTGCCGTTAGCAACAGCTGAAAGGTCGATAGTGGCGTTTTCGTTTGCATCTTCAACGCGCGAAACAACCTGTCCCATCATGTTGAATACTTCGATAGTAGCGTTTTCTACATTGCTGAAGTTAACGATACCAGTTGTTGGGTTCGGGAAATGATGTTGTACCAGTTGTCAGCGTTCTTAGCCATGTTGGTGCCGAGACCAGGCTGTACTGTTTCGTCGATAGCAACCTTTAACATCTTGTCGTTTTCAACAACAACGCATGCAACTACTGGGATGTAAGCACCTTCCTGATCGATTTCGTTTTCGAGATCCCAAATATCTTCTGCATACAAAGTCAAGAAGCCTGGAGTGAAGTCAGAACCAACAGTGTATGATTCGGTTATCATGATTCCGTCCTGATAGCCAGTTTCGGTCTCTCCGTAAAGTTCGTAGTGGAAGATTGCACCTTCTTCGGCTTCGCAGATGTAAGCTTCGATAGCATTTATCTTGTCACTTGGATTCCAGAGCTGGTACTGTGTTCCGAATAAGAAGAAGTTGTTCCAGTCGGCGCTATTAGCTTCGAAATTGTCACCACCTTGTGCAAACTGAGCGTTATCTCTTGAATACAAGCAATCTTCGGTAATTGTAGTGTAGCGGTTGAAGTTTAAGTTTCTGTGGTTTGGATTGTCGTATGTACCATTTGCTGGTTCCAATGAGATTTCGAATCTGTATGTGCCGTTGGTAAGCATAGTTTCCGACATATTCATCGAAGAACCTTCAACAAGGTTGTAAGTGTTTTCTTCACCTGAAGGAACATAGCAAGAGATGGTATCGATACCAGCAATAAAGTTACCGTTAACAAAACCACCAGGAGTCAAATTGGTTGTCGGGAATGTGAATGAGAAAACTTCTGCATCGTCTGGACCATAAGCCTTAGCAACAAGATTTACTGGAGTAGCATCGGTACCGTAGTTGGTTACAACACCATAGAATGTGCATCTCGAGTAAGAGTTGATTTCGCTTCTTGGGAAAGTGTTGAACATACCATTGTGTCCGTAGTTTGCGTAAAGAGCGTTCATACTTACGCGTCCATCTGTAAGAGCATAGTCAACTGGAGCAAGAGCTTCAACAGCGATGTTGTCGATAGCAAACCAGCATGATGCTTCGCCTTCGTACTGGAATGCAATTTTTACGTCACGTCCTACATAAGTGTTGAGGTCAACGTAAACCTGTGTCCATTCGCTAAATGGCCAGTTGATTGCATAGTAAGCGGTGTCTTCGTTCCAGATTGTTGTCCAGTTGTCACCGTCTTCCGAAATTTTCAGTCTTACGTCTGCGTTGTTGTTTGGAGTAACTGTCCAATAGTAGTTTGAATGGAATTCGAATCTAATGACACCACCATTAGGAACAGTGAAAAATGGAGAAATCAACCATTCGTTCTGAGGTCTGGTAGTTGCATCAGTCGAAGATGCGGTTCTTTGGATAGCTGCAAAGTATCCGCCATTGTCTGGACGTCCGCCAGTCATTCTGTACCAGTGCTGGTTGCCTTGGCTTTCTGCACCGCAGATAGTATCCCACCCTGTAGGAGGAAATGCTTCATCTTCGAAGTCCATAGTGAGAACAGCATCTTTAGAAGTGCTGAGAGCGTGTTTTGATGGTTCAATAATCCTTGAGTAACTTGCGTTTGCATAAGCAACTTCTGGAAGATTGTTTTGAGCAAAAACTAGCATAGTTGCAAGCATTGCCAATACAGTTAAATAAAATCTTTTCATAGTCATTTGTTTTTTTGTGATTATGGGACAAAGGTAAACAAAACATTTAAATTATGATTCAAAAAAATGAATGATTTATTTTTTTTGTTGGTCTCAGATTAGGATATAAAAAAAGGTACCGCATTGCGATACCTTTTTTTATAATGTGTTAGATAAAATTATCTAGCGATGTTGAGCTTCGAAGTTGCAACTTCACCGTTCATAACGATTCTTACAACGTAGTTGCCATTAGCAACAGTTGAAAGGTCGATAGTGGTGTTTTCGTTTGCATTTTCAACGCGCGAAACAACCTGTCCCATCATGTTGAATACTTCGATAGTAGCGTTTTCTACATTGCTGAAGTTAACGATACCAGTTGTTGGGTTCGGGAAGTATTAACTGCACCACCCTGATCAGGAGTTTGTTCGCAGTTGTAAAGTCTAATCATCAAGGCGCCGTTTACACCGATGATGTTGTACCAGTTGTCAGCATTCTTAGCCTTGTTGATGTAATCGGTTCCCTCTACTGATTCGTCGATAGCAACGCTTACTCTCTTGTCGTTTTCAACAACAACGCATGCAAGTACAGGAATATAAGAACCTTCAGCATCGATATCGTTTGAAAGATCCCAAACGTCTTCTGCATACAATTTTAAGAAACCAGGAGTGAAATCTGCTCCAACTTCGTATTGTTCAGTAATCAAAACACCATCTACATAACCACCTTCACTAGATTCACCGTAAAGTTCGAAATGGATCAAAGCACCTTCTTCTGCTTCGCTAATGTATGCTTCAATAGCATTTACTTGGTCGTTAGGATTCCAGAGTTGGTATGGAGTTCCGAATACTGTGAAGTTGTTCCAGTTAGGATTGTTAGCTTCGAAATAGTCACCTGTTCCGTCATATTGAGCAGCGTCTCTTGCATAGAGGCAGTCGTCTGAAATTGTAGTGTAATAAGTGTATGACAAAGGTCTTGAATTTACATTTTCGTATGTTCCTGAAGCAGGTTCCAAAGAAATTTCGAATCTGTAAGTTCCGTTAGCGGTCATAACATCTTGCATCATCATTAATGCACCTTCTATTGCAGTATAAGAATCTTCTCCTGCATCATAAGTATAGCAAGAGATAGTATCGATACCAGGAACGAAAGTTCCGTTAACCCAAGAGCCTGCAGGTACAGTACGAGTCGGGTGAGTGAATGAGAAAACTTCAGTATTGTCTGGTCCGAATACCTTTGTAACAAAGTTTACATTAGCAGCTTCTGAACCATAGTTGTTAACAACACCGTGGAATGTGCATCTTGAGTATTGGTTAATTTCGTTTCTTGGGAAGTTGTTGAACATACCGTTGTAACCAAAGTTTACGTACTGTGGATTCATGCTAACGAGTGCGTTTGTAAGAGCGTAGTCCATTGCAACAGGAACGTCTACAGAAATGTTGTCAAGAACAAACCAGCAAGCATCTTCACCAACATATTGGAAAGCGAACTTTACATTTTGTCCTGCATAATTTGAAATGTCAACGCTAACATAGCTCCAATCCTGATTTTCAAGACCGCCAGCATTGTATGCGTCGTCTTCGTTCCAAATTTCTACCCAGTTTGAACCGTTGTCAGTAGAAACCTTTACATTGAAATCACCATAGTCGCCATCACCAGCAGCTGAACCGGCACCTGCTACCATATAACGCATCAATGTGAAAATTTCGAATTTTAAAACTGCATCTTCCGGAATGGTAATTTCTGGAGTAATCAACCATTCATCCTGAGGAAGAGCCTGGTTAGCTTCATTTGCGTAATGTACAAATGCTACAGGACCCGGAACGGAAGTTCCTGAAGAACCAAGTGTAAGGTTGGTTGCTCTATTCCAGTGCTGTCTATCGGTACTTTGTGTTCCGTCGACCTTTGTCCAGCCTTCTGGAGGGAAAGTTTCACTGTCAAAACCTTCTGATAGAACAGCGGCTTTTGCAATAGAAGAATGTTTTTTCTGAGGATTAACTTTTACATATCCATCCTTAGTGTATTGGATACCTTTGGTTGTGAGAGTGTTAACTCCCTGGCTTGCCTGTGCAAATGCGAATGTTGCAGCAAGCAATGCAATACCTAATAAATAAAGTTTTTTCATCGTTTTGAAATTTAAAATTAACAAGGCGAATTTATTCGCTTTTTCCGACACTGCCAAATAATTTTTCAATTTTTTTTAATCAGTTTTTTATTTTCTGTTGTTGGCAACTCAATTTTTTGTGATTTTTTGCTTTGTAAATAAATGATTATCTTTGCGAAAAAAACAACGACATGGATACAGAGCAAATTGCAAAGGATAAACTTTTTTATTCGCCCGAGTCGATTTTCAATTGCTTGTCGAAGGAAGCGAAGGATTTCCTGCGCGAACATACGACCTGCAAATCGTATCGCAAGGGCGAAATGGTATTTGTAGATGCCTCGACGCCCAGCGGGCTCATAAGCCTTTCGGACGGCAAGGTGAAGATTATAAAAAAAGGTGCGGGCGGTCGCGAACAGATTGTACGGCTGTCGCGTCCGTGCGGATTCATCGGATACCGCGCTTTGTTCGCCGGCGAAAACTACCACGCTTCGGCTGTGGCTATGGAACCGTCGGTGGCCTGCATAATCGAAAAGACGGCGCTCTTCTATGTGATGAAGAACGATCCGAACCTTACTTTCGCTATACTGAAGTCGCTGGCTACCGAACTCGGCGTTTCGAACGCTCGTACTGTTAACCTTACCCAGAAGCACATTCGCGGTCGTCTGGCCGAAGCCCTGCTTTGCCTTATCGATACCTATGGCTTTTGCGACGACGGTATTACTCTTAAGGCTCAGTTCTCGCGCGACAACATTGCAAACCTCAGCAACATGACAACCAGCAATGCCATCCGTACATTGTCGGCTTTCGCAAGCGAGGGCGTCATCGACCTCGACGGTCGAAAAATCAAAGTGCTGAACCTTGAGCAGCTTCAAAAGATTTCTAACATAGGATAATAATAGGGAAGTGTCGAAGAAAAAAAACGAAATAGTAGAGAACCTTGAGATTACGGCAGTGGCCGCCGAGGGTGTTGCTGTGGGACGCAACGACAATTATGTGATTTTTGTTGCCGGCGTTGTCCCTGGCGATGTGGTAAACGTGATGCTTACACGCAAACGCAAGAATTATGCTGAGTCGAAGTTGCTCGAAATTGTAAAGCCTTCGCCCGATCGCGTGGAACCGTTCTGCCGTCACTTCGGCAAGTGCGGGGGATGCAAGTGGCAGATGCTCCCGTACGAGAAACAACTGTTCTACAAGCAGAAGCAGGTGTGCGACCAGTTTGCACGCATCGGCGGAATAAACGACGTGCCTATTAATAATATAATAGGTGCAGACAATACCGAGTTCTACCGCAACAAGCTCGAATATACATTCTCCGACCGTCGCTGGTTCGATTCCGCTGATGTCGAAGTCGATAAGCAAAGCCGTGATGCCGAGGGTCTTGGCTTTCATGTGCAAGGTATGTTCGACAGGGTTATCGACATCGATAAGTGCTGGCTGCAACGCAGTCCGTCGAACGAGCTGCGCAACTGGCTGCGCGAATTCACCCGCCGCGACGGCTACAACTATTACAACTGTCGCAGTCACGAAGGTTTGATGCGTAACCTTATGGTGCGCACTTCTACGATAGGTGAGACTATGGCTGTGGTGGTGTTCGCCAAGAACGAAAAGCCGTTGATAGAGTCGCTTATGACGCAGCTTGATGAGGCTTTTCCCGATTTGACATCGCTGCAATATGTTGTAAACGAGAAATTTAACGATACGATATACGACCTCGACGTGGTTTGCTGGAAGGGACGCGACTTCATCTACGAGGAGCTGGACGGACTGAAATTCAAGATAAATGCGAAGTCGTTTTTCCAGACCAATACGGAGCAGACCTTGAAGTTGTACCGCAGGGCTGTGGAGTATGCCTGTGTGGAAAGCGACGAGATTGTCTACGACCTATATACCGGCACCGGAACCATTGCCAATTTTGTGGCACGACACTGTAGGAAAGTCGTTGGTATAGAGTCGGTTCCCGAAGCTATTGCCGATGCGCGGATTAATTCGGAAACGAACAACATAAAAAATACTGTTTTCTATGTTGGCGACATGAAAGATGTTATGACAGAGGCTTTTGTCGCCGAAAATGGTCGCCCCGATACAGTAATCCTCGACCCGCCGCGCGCAGGTGTCCACGAGAATGTGCTCAATGTGATAAAGAAGGTGGCGCCACGCAAGATTGTGTATGTTAGCTGCAATCCAGCCACGCAGGCTCGCGATGTGGCCATTCTGTCCGATATGTACAAGGTGACCGACATTCAACCAGTTGACATGTTCCCACATACGCATCATGTGGAAAACATTGTGAAATTGATAATTAACAATTGATAATGTTTAATGGTCAATCATTTGTAGCTGCGAGCCATGGCTCGCAGCTACAAATTGTTAATTATTAATTGTCCATTGTACATTGTCCATTGTACATTTTTTTATAAACGTCCGCCAGGTTTGCAAGCAGCGAACCGAAGGTCTGCATTGCCTGAGCGGTTTCTTCCGATATGTTTTTGCCCTGCAATTTCAATAGGAGCAAAGCGTGCATGGCATTTATACAAATCTCGATTTCGTTGTCCGACTGGCTTTTCGACAGGCGTTTGTATTCGTCGATGTTGGGTTTTGCCCAGTTGTAAAGTTCGTGGTGGCGGTATTCGTCCTTGTCGTCGAGCAAGGCGTGGTGTATTTTGTTCAGCATTTCAATCAAGTCCTTGATTTCCTTGATGTCGCCATGTTCGGTCACGCCTTCGTTGCGCATCGTTTCAATTAGGTTCTGGTACCAGTTGTGGATTTTCAGTTTCTCCTTTTCGCTCACTTCGAATTTCGAAACCAAAAGTTCGTCTATCTTGGACATATCCATGCCATTGGCTCTCATTATGTCCATCAACTGCCTGATATACAATATGTATTCTACAATATTTTCTTTCTTTTTTAGTTCTGCAATTATCATAATTCCCTGAATTTTTCAATTAGTCTGCGTTCTTTCTTTGTCGGACGTCCAGCGCCTCGGTCGCGTTGCTCGAAGGTGTTGTGCATCATCTTTAGCTTGTCGAGTTCCGACTGCGGAGTAATTTCCTCGACGAGTGTCTTGGCTATTGTTGCCGAAACCCTGTTTGGAGATATGCCTGTGACGATAAAACTTCTGATTATCGGAGGACATTTAACGTCGATTCGTTCGTTGATTTTAACAATTCGCGACGGCTTGACCTCGCAATTGTTAATAAGTACACGGCCTTTTTTGCACTCTTCGGTGGCTAAACTTCTTGTCTTATAGATTCTTACGGTCCATAAATATTTGTCAATCCTAATTTCGTCCATCGCTTGAAATTGTTTAAAAGAGTGTTAAAATTTTTTGCCGCTGTTTCATGAAAAAATTGTACTTTCGGCAAAAATAATATTAACTGATAAAATATGTTCCAAATGAAAAGACTTTTTATTTTGTTGTCTTCCGCATTACTTCTTACTTGCTTGACTAGCAATGTTTTCGCACAGGAAAAATTTATGGAGGACGGAGTGTATAGCACCGACAAGGTTAATCCATCAAACTTTAAGGATAAACTGTTTGAAAAAGTCCTGATTAACAAGGTTAACGAATACCTTGATTCACTTGGCCTTGAGGGGTTTGAACAAAATGAATTTTTCGTAGATCCGGCTAAGGCTCATGTGGAGTATATGGTTGCAAAGCAGGATACCAAGACCGACGATTATAAGAGGTATCTCGTTGATGCCGGTGGTACGGGAATTGGTGCCGAAGTGGCAGGAAAAATAACCATCAAGGTTTCGAACGAGTTTATTACTTACGACGAAATAGCTTCGCAGCTTGTTTCGCGCTGGGGCGCTGGCAAGCCACAGAAAATTCTGGCCGGACAGAAGTATTTCTTCGCTGGCGTTGGCGCTAAGATTGCCGATAAGAAAATTTTCGTTTCGATGTTCGTAGGTAACTATGCATCAATAACCCCGTTGAGAATCGACACCAAGAGCGCACCAACAGCTTCGCTCACATTGCCGGTTACAACCAAGAAGTACGGTCTGAAGCCATACGACGAAAAGGTTTGTAAGAAGGTGTACCGCAAGATGCCTAACATGTGGGACCTCCAGTCGGGACTTTCGGTCAACGACAACGGTGAAATCGTTTTCAAGTACAACGACCTCAAGAAGTTCAAACGCTTCATGAAGGGAGCAAAGGACGCTTTGGCAGTTGATATCATTCAGCCCGAACAGTTCAAGTGCGGCGAAGAAAACTATGCCGACTATTCGCGCAACAACATCGGTTACATGACCAAGAGAGTATGGTCGAAGAAAATCTATAAGAAAAACCTCGCTCCTGGCGAAGGTCGTCGCAACAAGGTTACCAAGCTCGAGGTTGTTCTCGGTCAGTTCCCTCCTGCATTGAATCCCAACGATGTAGAAATGAACCTTATGGTTATCAAGGAAAAGTCGGTTTGCGCCAACATTCCAAGGTCTTACGTCGACAAGAAAATCTACGACTTTGTTCCAAAGATCGGCTTGCTTCCCGATACTGTTCTTGCTAGCGGCATGAAGGAATATTCGCCAAAGGCAATTAAGGAAAGACTTACCTTCAAGCTTATGTTCGAACAGGGCAAGTCTGATTACAAGCCCGAAGAAATGCGTGATGTAATCGCAGCTTTGGACGAACCAGATTTCTTCATCGACAAGATTTTCATCCGCGCTTACTCGTCGCTCGAAGGTTCGCAAGAAACCAACAAGAGATTGCAGCAGAAACGTGCCGAAAACATCGTTAAGGCTCTCGAGCAGAACCAGAATGCAAGCATCATCGATTCTATCGAGACCGCAGCTAACCTCAAGGATTTGCAGGATGCAGTAAGAGGAACTTCTTTCGAAAGCCTCTGCGACATGGACATGAATTCGGCTATCAGCTACGTAAACTCCAACCAGAAGAAACTCGAACCTTACTTGAAGCAGACCCGCTACGCAGATATTACTATCGATATCACCTACGACTTGAGAGACGCAGCAAAGGAACAGAAGTTTGTTCTCAAGCAGTTCAACAAGGCTGTAGAAGCTAAGCAGCTCGACCTCGCTTTGTCAATCCAGAAGTACATCCTCAAGCAGGTTGTTTCGGGACGTTACAACGACCAGGCTGTTGCAGGTATGAATATCCCCGAAGGTTACGACTACGTAGGTCTTAATATGAATAAGGTATGGTTAACACAGTTCATCTACAGCGATCCTCTCGACGAAGATTACCGCGACAGAGTCGATCAGCTCAACCAGCAGGACGCAGCAAACAACTATGTTGACTACAACGATGTTCTTTGCGAAATCTCTGTAAACGACCTTTCTAACGAGCCTTACGTTGAAAAACTCCAGGCAAGAGTTGACAAGCTTTACAATACTCCTATCAATGTAGATTTGGTTGATATGCTGAATATCGAACTTCAGTATCAGGTAATGGATATCTACAAGGATTCGTGCGGTTACGACCACCCGACAGTAGTAAAGTGCCTCGAAAAGATGAAGGAAATCATCAAGTTCGACAAGCTCACCTGGGAAAACTCACTTAAGTTCGCCAGCATCTTCATCAACCACTCCGACTACGAATATGCAATTCACCTGCTCGAACCGTGGATCGAAGACGAAAGAGTTCCGCTGGTTTACATAAGCACTTACGTTACCGTTTGCTCGAAGGTTGAATACAAGATTCATTCGAACAACTTCGTAAAGGCTTTGGAACGCCTGAAGCAGATGGATCCTAAGTTCTTCTGCGATTTGTTCCAGTCCGATAAGCTTTCGCAGCAGACATTCGTAAATACAAAGGCAAAGAAGGTTTATTGCGAAACCTGTGCAAAGTAATTAGTACTATCAATAATAAGGAGACTATATAAGTATGGTCTCCTTTTTTCTTTTTTTATGAAAAAAAATATCTTCATTTCGTTGTTCTTTATGCTGTTGGCTCACTGCTTGATGTCGCAGGGCGTACTTAACGGCAAGGTGGCTGGCTATTCGTTCGGAAGGTTGTATGTATGCGAGCAGTTCGGCGACGATAGCAAAGTAGTTGCAACATTGACAACCGATGCCAATGGTGTGTTTATGTTCAACTTTGCGGGCAAGGAAGTGGGGTTGTATCGCATACATGCCGACAATAAGGACTATTTTGATGTGATATACAATGGCGAAGACATACGCCTCGAAACAAATATCCGCAACATGAAGTCTTCGATGAAGGTCTTGGAATCTGTCGAAAATCAGCAGTTATATGCTTATGTTGCGCCCGCAGAGCTTTCGGAATATAAAATAGGTATATTAAGAGAATTGGTAAAGATTTATCCCGAAGGAAAGTTCCTTTCTTCGGCAGAAAAGGAGCTAGAAAAGGAAAAGACGATAAATAGTACATGTCTCAGCAAGGCAATTAAAATGAAAAGCGGAACTTTTGCAAGTCGATACCTGTCATATTTCAAGGAAATAAATATGAATATATCGGAGCCTGTCGACAAAAAAACGGCATATATCAATCGTAATTTTCCTATGGACGATCCTGACCTTATTAACTCCAATGCCTATCACCACTTTGTTGTATCGTATCTAAAAAAATATGAACCTTCGGAATATTTGAATGCTGCACGCGAAATTCTTGATTACTTGAAGACTGGAAACCAGGAAGTCTTTTCGTGCGTATTCGACTATATGCTCACTGGCTTCGAAATGATGGAACGCTACGACGACCTTTACGAACTGAGCACCGCTTATGGAAATTCATGTTCGTCGGAAGGTAATCTCAAGACCAGGGTAAAGAGTTACACCGACCTTCGCGTTGGAGCCAAAGCTCCCGATATTGAGATTGAAACTATTGAAGGCGAAGATGTTGTGCTTTCGCAAATGAAATCGAAATATACATTGGTGATTTTCTGGGCAACCTGGTGTGAAAACTGCAAGGAGGAGATTCCGCGTATCAACGAGGCAATTTCTTTGTTCAAGCGTGCTGGGGTTGATATTCTCGCAATAAGTATCGACGAGGATGAGACGGAAATAAAGAAATACGTGAAGGACAATAACATTTCGTTCAAGGTGGCTTCCGACTTGTTGGGTTGGGAGGGACGTGCTGTTCTCGACTATGCCGTGTATGCAACACCTTCAATGTTTATTGTTGACAGAGATATGAATATTGTTGCAAAACCGATTACCGGCGAGCAGTTGTTTTCGGCTGTCGAGAACTTGATTAAATTTTAAACCATAAATTATTTTATTGATGCAGATAAGAACCGCAGAATATTTGATGTCGAACGACGACTACCGCAAGTGCCCTAAGCCCGACAAGCCCGAGTTTGCTTTCATTGGAAGGTCTAACGTTGGAAAGTCTTCGCTTATAAATATGCTTACATCCAACTCGAAACTGGCAAAAACATCGGCAAGTCCCGGCAAGACGCAGAAAATAAATCATTTTGTCATCAACAATACTTGGTATCTGGTCGATTTGCCAGGCTACGGCTATGCTAAAGTGTCGAAAGCGCAACGAGCCGTTTTTAAGAATATGATTGATGGCTATATCCTAAACCGCCAGAATCTTGTAAATCTTTTTGTGCTTGTAGATAGTAGGCTCGAACCGCAAAATATTGATGTGGAGTTTATAAATTGGCTTGGTGCCAGCCGGGTGCCTTTTACGATTATCTTTACCAAGGCCGACAAGATCGGTACTAATGTGTTGAAAGCTAAAGTAGATGCATACAAGGAGCATTTATCCCAGACATGGGAAAATCTTCCCGATATGCTGGTAAGTTCTGCTGTAAGTAAAATGGGGCAGGAGGAGATTCTAGATTATATTCAGAACATCATTAATCAGTTGGATATGTAATCGCAAAATAGAGTAAATGAAAAAGGGACATTCTTTCGGATGTCCCTTTTTGGTGTATAAATCAAAACTTTATTATGAAAAACGTGTTTAGAAGAAGCTACGGTGCTTACGAGTATTTTCGCCTATGTTAACACCGAATATAAATTCTTGAGATCCCCAAGTGTAGTTTGACAGGTCGCTGAATGTGATGTCGTATGCGTATCCAAAATAGTATTGTTTGTACTTCACGCCGACGTTTGCGATAAACGAGTCGCCTGGACGAACAGAAACGCCAAACCAGTAGTCCTGCTTGATGAAGAACTTGAGGTTGATATCGAACTGAGGAAGTGTGAGTTCGGTAGTCTTTATCATTATTGATGGTTCAAGTTCGAAATCTGGGGCTTTCTTACCCTTCTTTCCTTCGAAAACGAAGCGGTAGCCACCGAACAAGAAGTAGTGTCTAACCATCTTGTTTTCTTTAGTGTGCTGGTTTACTTTCATTTTCGACTGGAAAAGGTTAGCTGCGGTTAAGCTTGCATAATAGTGTTTACCGTATGCATACACACCAAACGTAGCGTCTGGAATAACTGTCTTTTCGATGAGATAGGTAAGAGATGGGTCATCGTACCATGTCGGGTCAAAATTTCTTTGGTCGAGCTTGTACTGGTAGCATTGACCTGCGATACCTAACGAAATCTTGTCGTGTCTGGTAATCTGGAAGATGTATGAGTATGTTGCTATAAAGCCGATTTCGCTCGATGGACCGTACTTGTCGTGGAACAGAATACCGCCCAGACCCATGGTGCGATGGTACAATGATGTGTGTCCAGAAACTGTCTGCGTTGACGGAGCTTCTTTCATTCCTACCCATTGTTTGTGAACACCAAGAACGATTGGCGCATAATCTTTAGTACCTCCAATAGCAGGGTTTATGTAGTAATCGTTCATCATGTACTGGCTGTACAAAGGAAGTTGCTGTGCGAGTAACGCACTGCTAGCCAGCATCATTATTGATACGGCAACTATAATTCTTATTGCAAACTCTTTACTCATAGTCTAACAAATTAAGGACATTACTCCCAAATGCAAATTTAATAAGAATTTCCTTACAAGCAAAAAAAATATGAAAAAAATGTTAATGATTTATTCTGTTGTTGTAAATTCTGATGGTATTGTATTGATAATCAATTAGTAAAGTTGTTTTTAAACCTTAAACGTTGAACCTTAAACCTTGAACCCTTGATTCTATTCATTCCCTTTCTTCCGCGCTCAGCATGCTGTTTCTTACGGCTTCTTCTATTTGCTTGCTTATGCACTCTGGAAAATCGGCGGTAACCCAGATTGTGTTTTTGCTACCCGTAAATAGCATCAGGCGAATGAAATACATGTCGTTGCCGTTTTCGTCTTTCGATAGGAATCTGCTTCTGAAAATTGTAGCGTCGCCTCCAGATTGCATTTTGCAGTTCTGTTTGTCGATGAGTTCGAAGCCTTGCGATGCCATGTATTCCTTTGTGATGGCGGCAGCTATCTTGTTATAGGGTCTGTTGGTTACTTTGGATACCTGTATCTGCGACATGGTTCCAACGTGGACTATCCTGTTAGTAAGGCTGTCGTATTCGAAGTGCTTGGGCGGAATTATGCTGGCTTCGGCATTGGTGATGAGTATGCGCAGAGAGTCGACGCTTTCCTGTGCATGCACAACGATAGTTGCGAATGTAATCGCGATTGCCAGCAGTATGTGCGTTGTTGCTTTCATTTCGTGTTGTGCTAAAAAAATATATGGGCATCAAGCAAATACCCATACACAAAACTCTTACTCAAAAACAATCGCTGCAAAGGTAATGGTTTTATTTCAATTAACAATAAAATGTTGAAAAAATATTTTATCTTTGGTTGGTAGTTAATCTGTAGATGTCCGTACATCTTGCGATATGCGAGCTTGTTATGTCTATTCGTGCTTATGGTAAAATATTTTTTATTTATTTTGTACCTATAATAAATATGTTTATCTTTGCGCGCTTAAAAAATGTATAAGGTGAAACGTTTTGTCTTTTTATTAGTCGCAATAGCAGGTCTATTGCCTTTGTTTTCGTCGGCTCAGACGAAAACCTTGTCAATTGATGACGCCGTAGTAGGTGTATGGCGCGAGTATTATCCCGAGATGATTTATGGTTTGCAGATTCGTCCCGATACAAAGACTTGTACCAAGTGGGATGGTCGTAACCTTGTGGAATTTTCGTTCGACCAGAAAAAATCTTCCACTTTGTTGACTCTCGAAGAGATAGTAACTGAGTTGAAGAAAAACGACATCGCTCCATCGAGGTCGTATCCCGACTACACCTGGCTGTCGAAAAACGAAATGGAAATCCGCGTAGGTAACTCGGTTTGTTTGTTCGACGTTGCTAAGAAGAAAATCACTTCGGCTGCCAAATGCGACGATGATGTCGAAAATGCAACCTACTGCGCTGCAAACTCGAGTTTCGCATATACCATCGATAACAATCTTCTTGTCCGCACTGGCGACAAGGTTGTCAAGGTAAGCGACGAAAGCGACCGCAACATCGTTTATGGTCAGACAGTTCACCGCAACGAATTTGGTATCGACGGCGGAATATTCTGGTCGCCTAAGGGTAACTACCTCGCTTTCTATCGTAAGGACAATTCCAAGGTTTCCGATTATCCTATCGTCGATGTCAACGAGCGAGTGGCTAAGATGGTTCCCGAAAAGTACTGCATGGCCGGAATGGACAGCGAAGAAGTGACAGTAGGTGTGTTCGACATGAAAACACAGAAGATAACCTATCTCAACATCGACGGACCTAAGGACCAGTTCCTCACTATGGTAACATGGAGTCCCGACGAGAAGTCTATTTATGTTGGTGTCCTCAACCGCGAACAGAACCATTTGCAGATGCAACGCTACAATGCTACCAGCGGAAAGTTCGAGAAGCTTCTCTTTGAGGAGAAGAACGACCGCTATGTGGAGCCTCAGCATCCGCTCACTTTCCTCCCCGACGATCCAAGCAAGTTTATCTACTGGTCGCGCAAGGACGGTTTCTGGCACCTATACCTATATAATATAGATGGCACTCAGATTTCGCAAATCACTAAGGGGGAGTTCGAGGTACAGGAAATATATGGCTTTGCAAACAAGAATCAGGATTTGATTATCAATGCGAACAAGGAAACTCCAATCGACTTTACTATATACAAGGTCAACATTGCCTCTGGCAACATGACTTTGATTTCGGGTAATAGCGGAAAACATGACGCAATACTTTCCAGCAACGGCGAATATTTGGTCGATTCGTATGAATCAACAACCGTTCCGCGCGAGTATGTGCTTTACCAGACATCTACAGGAAAGAAGATCTCGACCTTGCTCACAGCCGAAAATCCTCTTGCCAAATTCAATATGCCGACACTGAAAATCGGAACACTCAAGGCCGACGACGGCAAGACCGATCTTTACTACCGTCTTATCACGCCTCCCGATTTCGACCCCAACAAGAAATATCCTGCTATCGTATACGTGTATGGTGGACCTCATGCACAAATGATTACCAATTCGCGTTTCGGCGGTGCTGCAGGATGGGATATGTATATGGCTCAGCAAGGCTATGTAATGTTCACCCTCGACAACCGCGGATCTGCCAACCGTGGCTTCGAGTTCGAGAGCATTATTCATCGTCAGCTTGGCACAGTGGAGACTCGCGACCAGCTTACTGGCGTTGAGTTCCTCCGCTCGCTTGGCTATGTCGATATGGACAGGCTTGGCGTTCACGGATGGAGCTTCGGCGGATTCATGACCACCACGCTCATGACCGACTGTGCCGACATCTTCAAGGTTGGTGTGGCTGGCGGACCGGTTATCGACTGGAAATACTATGAGGTAATGTATGGCGAACGCTATATGGACACCCCGCAGGAAAACCCCGATGGTTACGAAAAGGCTAGTCTGCTCAACAAGACCGACAAGCTAAAGGGCCGCCTCATGATTATCCACGGATGCATCGACCCGGTAGTGGTATGGCAGCACAGCCTCCAGTTCCTCAACAAGTGCATCGAGAACAAGGTGCTTGTTGATTACTTTGTTTATCCAAACCATGAACACAACGTGCGCGGACTCGACCGTGTTCACCTAATGCGAACAATAACACGTTACTTCGATGACCATTTGAAATGAAATAAATAATAATCAATAATTTAAAACAAAAATTTATGAGAAAATTTACAACCCTAATTTTAAATCTTCTCGTGTTAGCGCTAGTTTTGCCATTTAGTTCAATGGCACAGATAGTAGATGAGCCAGTGCTTTATCGAGATGCAAAAGGTTACATACTCGATGCTCCCGATCATGTGAGATTGGATGAGCCCGAAATTGACCGTGTGGACGGTGCAAGGTCTGCTTGTAATATACCCGAAGTTGTAATGACAGGTCTTGCTGCGGAAGTTTATCCTTCTACTGAAAACACTTTCGTCGCACGTGTTTATTCACATGGACTCGAGGACCAGTTGTGCGCTGTGTATTATGATACATATTATAAGGCAAACGAGAATGCCTCTGAAACTGCCGTTGGTTCTGTGTCTACCTATGGTTCTATAAAATTTAATATTAGGACACAAGGTACTAGTACTACGGATGTGACAATAACTCAAGGAAGTGGTCAGGTAGGTTTTTCAATCTTATTTGCTACTTGTAAAGCATTGTCTTTAGGTATTATTGATAATTATTGTGTTGCTAGAAATAGACCTCTGAATTTTACGTATAAATTAAACCAGTATGGTGTATATAGGATGCGCTATAATATATGGACTTGCTCAGATTCTCCAACTCAGATTACATTCCCATCAACGACTTCTTATACAAGTAATGGCGCAGAATGTTGTAGTGCTAGTGGTACAACACATTACGATTATTATAAAAATAAATGCACGAAGGCAAATTGTTTATACACTACCGATATGTTTATGCGCGTAGTATCCACCAAGATACTTGCTCATCCTCAGGGCGGAGAAATTTGCCCGGGAGGAAGCAAGACCTTGTCTGTTACCGCTGAGACTTGTCTCTCCAACGGTATTACATATCAGTGGTATAAGTGGAACAATGGTGTGTCTGAGTCTATAAATGGGGCAACAACAAATACTTATGTTGCAACCGAAGCTGGAGAGTACTATTGTGTAACCAATGACGGGCGCGAACCTCGTGAGACAGAACATGCAGTAATAACAATAACTCAAATGCCAGAAGTTACTCTTGCTGCCGACCAGTACATATGTCCCAACGGTACTCTCGACCTCACTATGCCAGCTGGTGCTGCATACAGATGGTCGGATAACTCGACAAATGCTACACTTCAAGTAGCAACTCCTGGTACTTATTCTGTTACAATGACTTCAAACGGTTGTTCTGCCGCTCATTCGTTCAATGTACAGCAGTTGCCCGAAATAGACCTTATTGCCAATACAAACGAAACTCTTTGCCCCGGCAATCAGCTAACCGAAACTCTTTCGGTCGCAAATGCAACCGACATAGTTTGGAACAACAATGCTGCACTCAACCTGAGTTCGCTCGCTATAACCGAAGCTGGTACTTATACCGTTTCGGCAAACGTAAATGGCTGTGCTTTCACCGATGAAGTTACAGTTGTTGCTCCGCAGTACGAACTCATCGCCGACGAAACCGTTCAGATATGCGAAGGCGATTCGTATCAGGTAAATCTCAACGCCAACGAACTTTCGAACATTGCATGGAGTGGCGCTGCTTCTGGCAACGAGGCAACAAAGACATTCACACAGCCTGGAACATATAACGTTTCGGCTCAGTATCAAGGTTGTACGTTCAACGATTCGTTCACACTCTCATACAAGCAGGTGCCCGAAGTCGATGTGCCTGCAAACCATATCCTTTGTGCTAACAGCACAGTCAGCCTTACTATGCCAGAGTGCGATTCGTATCAGTGGAATAGCGGTTCAACAGCGCAGACTCTTCCCGTAACAGCTCCTGGTAACTATTCTGTTACAATGACTTACAACGGCTGCGATTTCTCAAGGTCGTTCAACGTAGTGGCTGCACCTATATATAATATAATAGCCGACGATGCTGTTACATTCTGCTACGGCACAACCGAAACCCTCGAACTTGCAGTAAACAATGCAAGCGAAATAGTTTGGAACAATAATGCCGCAAACAACGAGTCAACTTATGTAATCGCAGAAGGCGGAACCTACACAGTTTCGGCAAAGATAGGCGAGTGCACCTATACCGACCAGATAGTTGCCACCCAGACTGAAAACGTCAACCTTATAGCAGACGAAACTCTTAACTTCTGCTACGGCACAACCGAAACCTTGGAACTTGCAGTTGCTAACGCAACCGACATCGTTTGGAACAACGACGCAGCAAACAATGGTCAGACATTTGTAATCGACCAGAGCGGAACATATCCGGTTGTAGCAAAAGTCGACGGCTGCACCTACACCGACCAAATTGTAGCAACCCAGAGCGAAAGTGTCAACCTCATAGCAGACGAAACCGTAAACTTCTGCTACGGCACAACCGAAACCTTGGAACTTGCAGTTAACAATGCAACCGAAATCGTTTGGTCAGAGAATCCTGCGAACAACGCTGCAACATACGAAATAAGCGCTCCTGGTGTATACACAGTTTCTGCAAAGGTTGATGGCTGTACCTACACCGACCAGATTGTAGCAACCCAGAGCGAAATTGTTAACTTGATTGCAGACGAAACGGTTAACTTCTGCTACGGCACAACCGAAACCTTGGAACTTGCAGTAAACAATGCAACCGAAATAGTTTGGTCAGAGAATCCTGCAAACAACGCTGCAACATACGAAATAAGCGCTCCTGGTGTATACACTGTTTCTGCAAAGGTTGAGGGCTGTACCTTTACCGACCAGATAACTGCTACCCAGAGCGAAAATGTCAACCTCATAACTGACGAAACGGTAAACTTCTGCTACGGCACAACCGAAACTTTGGAACTTGCAGTAAACAATGCAACCGAAATAGTTTGGAATGGCGACGCAGCTAACAACGGTCAGACATTTGTAATCGGCGAAGGTGGTACCTATAATGTATCGGCAAAGATTGACGGTTGTACTTACACCGACCAGATTGTTGCAAACCAGACCGAAAATGTAAATCTCTTGCAGTTCGACAATATTCAGTTCTGCTACGGAAACTCTGTAACTCTTGAAGTTGTGGCAGAAAATGCAGAGAATATTGTATGGAACAACAACCCATCCCTCAACGAAACAACATTCGTGATTTCTGACCTTGGCACTTATACAGTCGAGGCCGATGTCAATGGTTGCCATTACACCGACCAGATTGTAGCTATTGAAACCCAGTACTTTGACCTTATTTCTGAAGAAAATGTCTTGATTTGCAATGGTTCGACAGCAACAATCAGTGTCCCGACAAGTGCGCAGAATGTAGTTTGGGACGGAAATGATGAACTTAACGGCAATTCTCTCGAAATAAATACCGCAGGTGTTCATACAGTGTCTGCAGATTATAACGGCTGCCGTTATAATGACCAGATAGTTGCTACTATCGCTCCCGAACTTTCAGTCGCTATTTCTGCTGAATCAATAGGCTGCAATGGAGGTACAACAACTGCCCAGGCAGTTGTAAATGGCGGACTTGCTCCGTATGCATTTGCATGGAGCAACAGCGAAACATCACAGACCATTTCTGCTGCAGCTGGAACATACAGCGTAACCGTTGAAGATGGTAACGGATGTTCTGCAAATGCGTCACTTGTAGTTGTTGAACCTGTAGCACTTAGCGTTTCAATAAATGCAGGAACTATCGGTTGCAACGGTGGAACAACAACAGCTGGGGCTGTTGTTACTGGTGGAACTGAACCTTATGCATTTGCATGGAGCAACGGCGAAATGTCACAGAACATTGCCGCTATGGCTGGTAGTTACATTGTGACAGTTACCGACGCTAACTCTTGTGTTGCAAATGCAACAGCAACGATTTCTGAACCATCGGCACTTGTTGTTTCAATAAATGCAGGAACTATCGCTTGCAATGGCGGAACAACTACTGCCGAGGCTGTTGTCGCTGGTGGAACTGAACCGTATACTTTTGCGTGGAGCAACGGCGAAACATCACAGAATATTACTGCAATGTCAGAAAGTTACATTGTGACCGTTACCGATGGTAATGAATGTAATGCAAATGCAACAGTAACAATTACGGAGCCTGCAATGCTTAGTGTTTCAATAAACGCAGGAACAATAAATTGCAACGGCGGTACAACTACAGCAGAGTCTGTTGTCGTTGGCGGAACTGAACCGTATACGTTCGCATGGAGCAACGGCGAAACATCACAGAATATTACTGCAATGTCAGGAAGTTACATTGTGACCGTTACCGATGGTAATGAATGTAATGCAAATGCAACAGTAACAATTACGGAGCCGTCAGCACTTGTAGTTGAGGCAACTGCAGGAACTATAGGCTGCAACGGAGGAACAGCAATTGCAGAAGCAAACGTAAATGGTGGTGTAGAGCCATACTCATTTGCATGGAGCAACAGCGAAACATCACAGACCATTTCTGCTGCAGCTGGAACATACAGCGTAACCGTTGAAGATGGCAACGGATGTTCTGCAAATGCGTCAGTTGTAGTTGTTGAACCTGTAGCACTTAACGTTTCGATAAATGCAGGAACTATCGGTTGCAACGGTGGCACGGCTAATATTGAAGCAGTTGTTACTGGTGGCGCAGAGCCATACTCATTTGCGTGGAGCAACAGCGAAACATCACAGAACATTGCCGCTATGGCTGGTAGTTACATTGTGACAGTTACCGACGCGAACTCTTGTGTTGCAAATGCAACGGCAACGATTTCAGAACCATCGGCACTTGTAGTTTCAATAAATGCAGGAACTATCGCTTGCAATGGCGGAACGACTACTGCCGAGGCAGTTGTTACAGGAGGAACCGAACCATATACGTTTGCATGGAGCAACGGCGAAACTTCACAGAACATAAATGCAATGTCAGGAAGTTACATTGTGAACGTTACCGATGCTAACTCTTGTATAGCAAATGCAGAAGTAGCAATTACCGAGCCAGCAATGCTTAGTGTTTCAATAACTGCAGGAACTATCGCTTGCAATGGCGGAACAACTACTGCCGAGGCGGTTGTTACAGGTGGAGCCGAACCGTATACGTTTGCATGGAGCAACGGCGAAACATCACAGAATATTACCGCAATGTCAGGAAGCTACATAGTGTCCGTTACCGACGCTAACTCTTGTGTTGCAAATGCAACAGCAACGATTACAGAACCATCGGCACTTGTGGTTTCTATAAATGCAGGAACAATCGGTTGCAACGGTGGAACAGCGACAGCCGAAGCGGTTGTAACTGGTGGTACCGAACCTTATTCATTCGTATGGGGCGGTCAGGAAACAACTCAGAATATAGATAACCTTGCAGCAGGAACATACTCGGTTACCGTTACAGATAACAACGGCTGTACTGCAAGCGAAGTCGTCGCAATTGCCGAGCCTACGGCTCTTACCGCTACAATAATCGCAGGAACAATCAACTGCATAGGTGAGACGACAATGGCCGTGGCTAACGCTAATGGCGGTGCTGCTCCTTATTCTTACGCATGGAGTAACCAGGGAACTTCGCAGAACATATCCAATGTTGCCGCTGGCGATTACAGCGTGACAATTACCGACCACAACGGATGTTCGGCAAGCGCAACCGCAACAATCACCGAACCAGAAGATGTAAATCTTATTGCTGCCGAAACCGTCGACTTCTGCGAAGGTTCTGCCGTAACAGTTACACTTGTCGAAGGCGCAACCAACATAGTATGGGATAACGATGATGCTGGAGCATCACACGAAATATTTATTGCAGGAACTCATTCCGTATCAGCCGATGTAAACGGATGCCACTACAACGACCAGGTTGTTGCCGTTGAGAGACCGCTTCCAGAATCCGGTTTGAATGCTGAGTATTCGTATGTAATCACCAATGCCGATACAATCGTAAATATTTCGGCTAACGCAGGTTACGAATCATATCTCTGGAGCAATGGTGACACTGAAAGCATTCTTTCAATCAGCTGCGGTTCGTTGACTCTGCCGTTCGATGCCGATTACAACTTGACAATAACTTCTGAATATGGTTGCTCGGCAGTCGATACAATTTCGGTACATATTGAAATGAATCCTAGCTCGGTATCAGAGTTTGAGGTCTATGAGTGGACCGTGGTGCCGAACCCAAGCGACGGAAGATTCGACATTGTCGGTCCTGATTTCGACAAGGCGCAAATGTTCGACGCCGAAGGACGCCTGATTCGTACAATTGAAGTCGAAAATGTTGATATTCCAGATCTGAAACCTGGTATGTACTACTTGAGAATATATTCAGGAAATATTACTTCCGTCCAGAAGGTTATTATTAACAAGTAGTCGGTGAGATATTGAAGTAAAGCGGTGAGCAGGGGCGTGTCGCTTTACTTCTTTTACAAAATACTTAAGCGGTTTATAAATTTATTTACATATTTATGTTAATAAATTTTTTTATTCAAAAATAATATGTTTTCTTTGTTGGCTCTTTTTCCGTTGTATGTGCTAAATGTACGTATGTATTCGAAAATAGTGTTAGTTTTTTTGAATTGTATTTTGTAGGTTGTTTATTTGTAGATAGTTAGTTGTATATAAATATAAAAATAGAAAAAATATTAGCATGTAAACGAAGACCACATGCGATGTTTTTGTGATAAGTGTCTTCGAATTGTCAATAAAATGTTATGAGAAGAAGTTTTATTTTAATTTGTCTCGCAACCCTGTTGTCCCTATGTACAACAGCTCAGACGTCAACCCCGCCTGAGATTACTTTGACAGGGCTTGCAGAAAAGTACGCTCCGGGATTCCCCGCTGACGTAAATGTTTGGGTGGCTTCTAATGACTACATCGATTCTTACTGCAAAGTAGGATTTACCATCAAGAAGGATGGTCGTGTCATTGGAAACATCGCCGATTATGGAACCGTTTCGTATCGCATTCGCCTTGCTGGCAATGCTTATTCGGATTGGACTCCAGTAACAACAGGTAGCGGTTATATTACACAGGAGGTGCCACTGGATAATGGCAATCGTGTAGTGATCGAATCGTTTACCCTTGGTATTTTCGAACACTCCTGCGTGAATAGGGGGCGTCCAATCGAAATCGTCGCTACGTTCGAAGAGATTGGTACTTACTCGATTGATGTAAATGTGTTCCAAGTTGATGCAGTAGCTCCATACGTTACTCAAGTTGGTTCTTTCAGTTGCCTCAACGATGCTACGGTACATAATGATATGATTGCTATGACAAGTTCTAATCCTCGTCAGATTGCAACCAAGCAAATAGTAGTTGATGTCGTTCCGTCGTATGCTGTTAACTTTGTCGGCCTTGGCGCAGGCAATACCGTTACTGTCGACGCTCCTGCTCATAGAGATTCTGTAATGCAAGGCGACGACTACGTTTTCAGCATTTCGCGCGTGGCTTGCCAGACTGGTGTTACGGTATCTGTTGACGGAAATACACTTTCGGCAAACGGAGCAGGCAAATATACTATTGCCAATGTTCAGTCGGACAAGACCGTTAATGTACAGTTCCAGTCGAATGCAACTTATACCATAAGCAATGGCGGTGATTCGCGTATATCGGTTCCTGCATCGGTAAACTGCGGTTCCGATGCTGTGGTTACGATAAGACCTGGTGCAAACGAGCAGGTTGTGTCGGTTACCGATAATTATGGTGGTCAGGACCATGCAGTATCATTGACTAACAATACTTATACAATTCCTAACGTTCAGGAAAATCATACTATTTCGGCAACATATAGCACATACGAATATCCTACATTGTCGTTCGATAATGTAGCCGACAGGTATGCTCCCGGTTTCCCGGCAGAAGTTATCGCCCGTATCAATTCGCACGGCTATCTCGATCAGCTTTGCATGGTCGAATATGTTGTTACACGCAACGGACAGCCAGTTGCAAACCTCAACGATTACGGAACAGTTAAATTCTCTGTCCGTCTTCAGGGCAACACCGAAATAGAAAGAGAACTTACTGCTGGTACTGGTGTGGTAAACGAAGAAGTTGAGTACAACGGTCATATTTACCAGCTCAATGCTTTCACAGCAAGTATCTTCGATAATAGCACCTGCCTTAACAGACAGCGTCCGATAACTTTTACGGCCTCTTTTACCGAAATCGGAAACTATGAAGTTACAGTAAACCTCTACAAGGCAATTGTCGACAACGAAATTCAGGTGTCGGATATGGGAACAACCTATACAAATGCCTGCAACGGTAATGCTGTTGGTCACGATAGAATAGCAATGAACGCAAGAAAGGGCGAACTTATCGCTACTTTGAGCCAGAGTGTCAACGTTGTTCCTTCGTATGTTATCAACTTTGTTGGTCTTGGCGCCGATAATTCAATCGATGTTTATGCTCCCGCCCGTGATGAATACGTAATGCAGGGCGACGACTATGTGTTCAGCATCGAACTTATGGAATGCCAGAACTCAGTTGCCAGTGTTACAGTTGACGGAAATGTCCTTACTGCAAATAATGGCAAGTACACAATTGAAAATGTTCGTTCCAACAAGACTGTAAATGTCGAATTTGTAAGCGATACATACACAATAAGCACATCTGATCCTCAAATAATAGTGCCTTCGCAGCCTGTTAATTGCGGCGAAAATGCAGTGGTTACTATAAGACCTGCAGACGACTATGCAATAGAAACGGTTACAGACAATGGCGTTGATGTTACAGCATCATTGGTTAACAATACCTATACTATTGAAAATGTTCAGGCTAACCACACAATAGCAGCGACATACACAAGACATGAAGATCCGACAATCTCATTTGAGGATATCGCTGACAAGTATGCTCCTGGTTTCCCAGCTGATGCTGTTGCTCGCATCAACTCGCATGGCGACTACGACAGACTTTGCGTGGTTGAGTACGAAATTTATCGTAATGATCGACTTATTGAAAATATCAACGATTTTGGAACCGTTCAGTTCTCTGTTCGTCTTGCTGGAAACGTTAATGTAACAAGAGAACTTACCCAAGGCACGGCTATTGTAGGCGACACAATAACTTACGAAGGAGTTCTGTATGATATAAATGCATTCTCGGCAAGTATTTTCGATAACAGCTCTTGTCTTAACAGAACACGTCCTATCAATTTCCATGCTACTTTCACACAGGTGGGAACTTACACAGTTACTGTAAATCTTTACGATGCATTGGTTGATTCTGAATATATTTCAGATATCAACACCTATGAGGATTGCAACCATGTAACTCATAGCGATAAGATTGCTCTGAATGCACGTAAAGGTTCGCTTATCACATCTATCAGCCAGACTATAAACGTTGTTCCTTCGTATAAGATTACCTTCAACGGTCTCGCAGAAGGAAACTCTCTTAACGTAGACCTTCCTGCAAAGAACGATTCTGTAATGCAGGGCGATGACTATGTATTCGGTATTTCGTTGATGGATTGCCAGAGCGCAATTACAAGCGTTACCGTCGATGGTGCAACACTTACCCCGGATGCAAATGGTAAATACACAATCGCAAATGTTCAGTCGAACAAGACCGTAACCGTTACATTCGCTTCTCAGATGTATGTGGTTGCCGCTCAGGTAAACGACGATAATGCAGGTTCTGTAACAGAAGGCGGTTCTTTCGAGTGCGGCGAAGATGCAGTTATAACAATAACTCCTAATGCCAACTATGAAATTGCTTCTGTAACAGATAATGGTAGCCCAGTTGTTGTAAACGGTAATACCTATACAATAAATAATATTACAACTAACCATCAGATAATGGTTAACTTCACCGAATTGTCTCGTCCGACAATTTCGATCGAGGATGTTGCCGACAAGTATGCTCCTGGTTTCCCAGCTGATGTGATTGCTCGAGTTAACTCGCATGCAGTATCAGGATCGACTGCTGTCCTTGACCAGCTTTGCAAGGTTGAATACACAATCAAGCGTAATGGCAGTGTTATCAATAACATTTCTGAATTCGGTACTGTTTCGTATACGGTTCGTCTTTCAGGAGCAAACAATATAACTAGAGATCTTGTATCTGGTCATGGTTTCATATCGGAAACTGTTGAATATGAAGGTACCGACTATAATATCGATGCATTTACGGTAAGTATTTTCGATAACAGCGACTGCCTCAACCATCAGAGACCGATTAGCTTCCACGCTACATTCAACGAGGTTGGAACATACGAGGTAAATGTTAAATTGTGGTCTGCTAATCCTAATGCTGATCCATTGTATTTGTCAACTATTCATCAGGTTACCGATTGCGATGGAAATGTACACGATGAGAAAATCGGTATAAATGCAGAATCGGTTGCAGTTCTTGACGAACTTACTCAGACAATAAACGTTGTTCCTTCGTATAAGATTACTTTCAACGGTCTTGCCGATGGTAATACTGTTGAACTTGTTGGCGATAACAATAGGGTTAAGCTCGACTCCATCATGGAAGGCGAGGACTACAAGTTCAGAATCAACCTTGTAGATTGCCAGGACGAAGTTTCGAGAGTTACAGTTGATGAAAACGTAATTCTCCCAGAAGGCGGTGTATATACTGTCGCTGATGTTCGTTCAGACATAACCATCAATGTTGCATTCTCGGCTCATTCTTATATAATTACAGCAAATGCCGGCGAAAACGGTACGGTAGAAGTTGATGCTTCTATTGTTACCTGCGGCGAAAATGCAGTTGTAACAATAACTCCTGCAGCCAACTATTCTATAGAAACTGTAATGGATGGTACAACCGATGTTACTGCTTCTGTTGTAAATGGAGTCTATACAATAGAGAACGTTACAGCAGACCATACGGTTACTGCAACTTTCGTTGCTAATGCAATTCCGACAATCATTTTCGAACCTTTAGCAAGCGAAAAGTATGCTCCGAACTTCCCAGTTGAGGCTGTTGCACGTATCAATTCTAACGGATACTACGACAGAATGTGCAAGGTCGAATATATAATCAAGCGCAACGGTAGAGTTGTAAATAATATCTCCGACTACGGTTCTGTTTCGTACAGCGTACGTCTCGCTGGTAACAATCCTATATCACGCGAACTTACAAATGGTAGCGGTTTCGTTGCAGAAACAATCGAATATGATCCAGAAGACGGAAGCGGAATGCAGACTTATAGCATTGATGCTTTCTCGGTAGGTATTTTCGACAACTATGCATGTCTTAACAGAAATCGTCCATTTAATATTTTGGCTTCGTTCACCGAAATAGGATACTACGAAGTTACTGTTAATCTCTATGATGCAATATGTGATCCTCAGTATATTACAAACATTAATGCATACGAGGATTGCAACCATGTCGCTCATAACGATATGATTGCATTGAATGCTACTGCAGGACAGCTCATTGCAACCGAAACTGTTTCGGTAGAAGTTGTTCCTTCGTTCAAGATCACTTTCGTAGGTCTCGAAGATGGTAACGAGGTGGTTGCCGATGCACCGGCTCATGCCGATTCGGTAATGTATGGCGATCCTTATGTATTTGCTATCAATGGTCTCGTAGGTTGCCAGACTGGCATCGCAAGCGTAGAAGTTGATGGTAATGCTCTCACTGCAGAAAATGGCAAATACACTATTGCCGATGTTCGCGAAAACAAGACTGTAAACGTAACATTCGCTCTCGAATCGTTCGCAATTATAGCAACAACTGATGGAAACGGTACTGCAACCGTTGACAATGCAAATGTTACTTGTGGCGACACCGCAATTATAACTTTCACAGCAAACGATGGCTTCGAACTTGCTTCTGTTACAGACAACAATCAGCCAGTTGCATTCGAAAACAATACCTATAAAATAAATGGTGTAACTGAAGCTCACGAAATCGTTGCTACATTCACAGCGATTATTCTTCCGGAAATTGTTGTTGACGAAAGCACAATAGCAGAAAAGTACGCTCCTGGCTTCCCGGCAGATGTCGTAGCTCGTATCAATACTCACGGCAACTACGACCGCATCTGCAAGGTAGGCTACACAATCACACGTAATGATGAAGCAATTGAGAGAATCGCAGACTACGGAACAGTATCGTACAGTGTACGTCTCCAGGGCGAAACTCCAATAACAAGAGATCTTATTAATGGAAGCGGATTCGTCTCAGAAATTGTAAACTACAACAACCAGCCTTATAGCATCGACGCATTCTCGGCAGGTATCTTCGACAATAGCGACTGCCTCAACAGAAATCGTCCGATAACCTTCCATGCTACTTTCACACAGCCTGGTACCTATAAGATTGTTACGACCATTTATGAAGCAAACTACACCGACGGACAGGTTTCTGCAATCAATACCTATGCAGACTGCAACGGCGTACAGCACGTGGATATGATCGGCTACAACACCAGCGCAGGTGCAGTACTTGCACAGAAGGAAGTCGCAGTTCTTGTAGTTCCATCATACGTAATCACCTTCGAAGGTCTTGAAGGTATTGCAGAACACACCTCATACGAACCTGCAAACGGTGACACCATAATGGAAGGCGACAACTACATCTTCAGTCTCGAAGTTGCACAGGCAACCACAGCTTGCCAGGCAAGCATCGACAAGGTAACGGTTGACGGTGCAGAACTCACAGCCGATGCAGAAGGCAAGTACACAATTGCCAATGTTGATGCCAACAAGGTTGTCAACGTAACCTTCACCTATCCGACATTTGCAATCACAGCAAGTGCAAACAATGGTACAGCAACCGTTGACAATGCAGAAGTAACCTGTGGCGAAAACGCAACAGTAACCTTCACAGCAAACGACGGCTTCGAACTTGCTAGCGTAACCGACAATGATGCAGATGTTACCTCTCAGATTGTAAACAATACCTATACATTAGTAAATGTTGTTGAAGCACACAACGTTGTTGCAACATTCACAGCGATCGTTCTTCCCGAAATTGTTGTTGACGAAAGCACAATAGCAGAAAAGTATGCTCCTGGCTTCCCGGCAGACATCACTGCACACATCAACACCAATGGCAACTACGACCGCATCTGCAAGATTGGCTATGCAATAACCCGCAACGGTGAAACAGTTGAAAGAGTATCCGATTTCGGTACAGCATCGTACAGCGTACGTCTCGCTGGCAACGAACCGATCTCGAGAGACATCGTAACAGGTAGTGGCTTCGTATCGGAAGTTGTAAACTACAACGACCAGCCGTACAGCATCGACGCATTCTCGGCAGGTATCTTCGACAGCAGCGACTGCCTCAACAGACATCGTCCGTTGAACTTCCATGCAACCTTCAACGAGGTTGGCGACTACAAGGTTGTAATAACAATGTACGAAGCAAACTACACCGACGGACAGGTTTCGTCAATCAATACCTATGCAGACTGCAACGGTGTACAGCACGAAGATATGATCGGCTACAACACCAGCGCAGGCGCAGTCCTTGCAACCAAGGAAATCAGCGTACATGTAGTTCCATCGTATGTAGTAACCTTCGAAGGTCTTGAAGGTATTGCAGAACACACCTCATACGAACCTGCAAACGGTGATACCGTAATGGAAGGCGACAGCTACATCTTCAGCCTTGAAGTAGCACAGGCAACCACAGCTTGCCAGGCAAGCATCGACAAGGTAACGGTTGACGGTGCAGAACTCACAGCCGATGCAGAAGGCAAGTACACTATTGCCAATGTTGATGCCAACAAGGTTGTCAACGTAACCTTCACCTATCCGACATTTGCAATCACAGCAAGCGCAACCAATGGTACAGCAACCGTTGACAACGCAGAAGTAACCTGTGGCGAAAACGCAACAGTAACCTTTGCTGCAAACGACGGCTACGAACTTGCTAGCGTAACCGATAACGACGTTGATGTTACCGCTCAGGTTGTAAACAATACCTATACATTAGTAAATGTTGTTGAAGCACACAACATAGTTGCAACATTCAACGAAATAGTTTACCCGACTATTGCTTTCGACAGCATCGCTCCAAAGTATGCTCCTGGCTTCCCAGCTGATGTAATCGGACGTATCAACTCCGAAGGTAATCCCGACAGAATGGTTAAGGTTGGCTACGAAGTAACACGCAACGGACAGCCTGTAGATCGAATTTCCGACTATGGAACATTGTCATACAGCGTACGTCTTGCTGGTACAAATACTATAACCAGAGATATTGAAAACGGAAACGGTTTCATTTCTGAAAGAGTTGACTACGAAGGTGCAACTTACTACATCGACGCATTCACAGTTGGTATCTTCGATAACAACACCTGTGTAAATAGAAACCGTCCGGTAGAATTGCATGCAGCATTCGACTCGATAGGCGAATACAGCGTAACAATCAAGTTGTATGACGTTGATACAACTCATGCTCTTGTTGATGTAATAGGTTCGTTTACCGATTGCAACGGTGTATCTCACAACGACAAGATCGCTATCAGCGCACGTGCAACCAACGAAATCGCTAGCCTTACTCAGATCGTTAACGTTGTTCCTTCATACTTGGTAACATTTGAAGGCCTTGCCGAAGGTAACACTCACACTTCGTATGCTCCAGCAATCAACGATTCGATAATGCAGGGCGACAACTTCATCTTCAGTCTCGAAGGTACAGCTGCATGCCAGACCGGCATTGCAAGCGTAGCTACTGCCGATGGCGCAACTCTCACTGCAGACGCTGAAGGCAAGTACACTATCGAAAATGTTCAGTCGGATATGACAGTTGTTGTAACTTACAACTACGAAACATTCGCAATCAATGTCACTACTGATGGAAACGGTGAGGCTGTTGCAACACCTAACCCAGTAACTTGCGGCGAAAATGCAGAAGTAACTATCACTCCGAATGCAAGCTATGTAATTGCAAGCGTAACACTTGATGGTGATGACGTAACAGCATCGGTTGTTGATGGAACATTCACAATCGAAAATGTAACTGCAGAACATAACGTAACCGTAAGCTTCAGAAACAATGCACTTCCGACTATCACAGTTGACGAATTTGCAGAAAGATATGCTCCAGGTTATCCAGCAGACATTATTGGCCATGTAAATTCGAACGAAAACTTCGACCGCATGTGCAAGTTTGAATATACTATCAAGCGCAACGGCGAGCCGATTCGTAACATTGCCGACTACGGATCAATGTCGTACAAGGTACGTCTCGCAGGTAACAACGAAATAAGCAGAGACATAACCGCTGGTAGCGGATTCATCTCAGAAACTGTTGAATACGAAGGCGTAAACTACGAAATCGATGCATTCACAGTTGGTATCTTCGACAATAACCCATGTGCAAACAGGAACCGTCCGGTAACCTTCCATGCAGAGTTCGACTCGATAGGTACTTACGAAGTAACTGTAAAACTCTATGATGCCGACACAACCAATGCAATGGTTTCTAACGTAACATCCTTCACCGACTGCCACGGCGTTCGTCACAACGACAAGATCGCTATTAACGCTGTTGCTCTTGACTCTGTGGCAACTGCAACATTCACAATCAATGTTGTTCCTTCGTACATAATCACTTTCGAAGGACTTGCAGAAGGCAACACTTATGCTTCTCTTGACACTGTTCACGGCGATACCGTAATGCAGGGTAACAACTACAGCTTTACTCTCGATGGTCTTGCTGAATGCCAGACAGGCATAGCAAGCGTTGCAACCGACGTCGCTGTTCTCGAAGCAGTAGAAGGTGTTTACACTATCGAAAATGTTCAGTCGGATATGACAGTTAATGTAACCTACAACTACGCATCGTTTGCAATCAATGTCGAAACCGACGGCAATGGTACTGCAGTAGCAAGACCCGATACCGTAATGTGCGGCGATTCGGTAACAGTTTACATCACTCCGAACGAATATTATGAAATTGCAAGCGTAACTCTTGATGGCGACGACGTAACAGCCAACGTAACCGATGGCGTATATGTAATCAACAACGTAACTGCTGCTCACGACGTATACGTAACATTCAACGAGGTTGAACGTCCTTACTACCACGTAACATTCGAAGGTCTTGAAGAAGGTAACACTGTAGTTTCCGAAACTGCCGATACCGTAAGACATGGCGACAACTATGTATTTGGTATCGAACTTACCGAATGCCAGAGCGCAATCGATACAGTATATGTAGGCGGTTTGGCAGTGGTTCCTAACGAAGCCGGTAGCTACACTATCGAAAACGTTGTCAGCGACACAACAGTTCTTGTAACATTTGTTCACAGATACTTCTCAATCGCAACTGTTGCCGATAACAATGGTACTGTAGTGGCAATGCCAGAATCGGTATACTGCGGCGACAGTGCAGTTGTTTACATCACACCAAATGATAACTACGAAATTGAAAGCGTAGTTCTCGACAGCGTTGATGTAACTGCAAATCTTGTCGTTGACAGCACTTCTACTTATTATGTAATCAACAATGTTACTGCAGATCATACAGTAACCGTAACATTCTCACAGATTCCTTACTACACTGTAACATTTGTAGGTCTTGAGGATGAAAACGAAGTTGTTTCTGCTACAGGCGACACTGTAAGACGTGGCGACAACTATGTATTTGCTATCAATGGCCTTGCTCAGTGCCAGGCTGCAATCGACACCGTTTATGTTGGCGGTCAGATATTGACAGCAGATGACAACGGAAACTACACTATCGAAAATGTTGTTAGCGATACAACTGTAACTGTTACATTCCGCGTTGCAACTTATGCAATCAATGTAACAGCTGATAACAACGGTACCGTTGTTGTAACTCCAGAAACAATAACTTGCGGCGATAGTGCTGTAATCGTAATTACTCCTAACGAGAACTACGAAATAGAAAGCGTAATGCTCGACAGCTTGGATATAACTGCTGAGTTCGCTGATAGCACTTACACCTTGATGAATATTGTTGCTGACCATGTCCTCAATGTAACATTTGTAAATATTCCTTCATACGTAATTACTTTCGAAGGACTTGTTGAAGGCAATACCCACGTAGTATATGAGCCGGCTAATGGCGATACTGTAATGCGTGGCGAAAACTACATCTTCGGTCTCGAAGGTCTTGCAGATTGCCAGGAAGCTATCGATTCTGTAAGTGTAAACGGACAGGCATTGGTAGCTGATGACGAAGGTCACTACACAATTGAAAACGTTCAGTCTGACTTGACCGTTAACGTAGCTTATGTAACTAGCACATACACTATCGCAATGTTCGCTGGCGAACATGGTAGCGTAGCTGCTGATACAGTTACTGTAGATTGCGGTTCAGACTATGAAGTTGTATTTACTCCTGCTGCAGGATACCAGATTGCTACAGTAACAATGGATAGCACAGATGTAACAGAAAATGTTTCTGGAAACAGCTTGATGCTTACAAATATTCATGACAACCATACTGTTTCTGCAACATTCGTAATTATACCTCCTGAGAGCCCGTATGTCGAGTTTGTAGGACTTGAAAACTCGTATGCTTCTGGCGATACAATCGACTTCGAGCTTAAGCTTCATGCAAACAGGGTACTTGATAACCTTTGCGCAGTTGGATATGAGTTGAGGTACTACAATACCGATACAACTAGTACGGTTGTTGCCGATGCTACAAGATATGGCGTATTCAACTATAGCGTAAATATTACAGATACCACTGTAGCTTCGAATATCATCCGTACAGGCAGCGGTTTGTTGAATGCAACAGCTCAGTATGGTAACAATACTTATGATGTAAGCGCATTTACTCTCGGTTTGTTCGACAGCGAATGTGCAGGTAGAGACAGAGACATTGATTTCGATGCTGTATTCTCGGTTGCTGGTAGATATCAGTTCAACGTATCGCTCTACACATGTGCAAACGGTGGTACTGCAATCGGAACAAGATACGAAGCTTGTGATGGTATGATCCATTACGATAGAGTGGATGCTGTATGCGATAGCATGACAGTAATCAATACTGCAACCCAGGAAATTGAAATCTCTGGTGAAACACTCTATACTATTACTGCATCTGTAATAGGCTCCAATGGTACTGTCGAACCTAACGGAACAGTAGTTGTTAATGCAGGCTCTACATACGATGTGGTATTTATTCCTGACGAGAACTATGCAATCGACACCGTAAAGGATAACGGATTTATAAGATACCCGGTTGAAGGTTCTGGATATGTATTCAATAATGTTTACACATTGACCAACATTTCAGAAAACCACAACATCACAGTAACTTATAGAGACATTAGAGCATATTACAACATCCATGTTGAGGTTGAATCTGCAGGTGGCGATGTAACACCAAGAGACACTACAGTTGTTGATGGTGCAGATGTTACTCTTATTGTAACTCCTAACAGTGGATATCATATCTCTCAGTTGGAAATCGATGGTAATTTGGTAACTAACTGCGAAACTAACGAGATTATATTCCACAACGTTCAGGCCGACCATATCGTTAAGATTGCATTCTTCCCGAACTCAATTGACGAGGAAGCATTCTCAGACTTGAGTGTATATCCTAACCCGAATAATGGTAAGTTCACTGTTTCGTCAACAGAATTCGAAGGTGAAGTTACTCTTCAGTTGTTCAACGCTAGCGGCGCAGCTATCGACGAAAGGACATTGACCGATCAGGAATATGTCGATTACGATAGGGAATTGCCGACTGGAACTTATATCTTGAGAATAATCTCCGGCGATAAGGTTGCAACTCGTAAGATTGTTGTTGAATAATTGATATTCAGATTTTATAAAAAAAGGAGCCATACGGCTCCTTTTTTTATGATTAAACTTTTGCTGTTAATAAAAAGTAACTTTTTATTTGTTCCTGAAAAAAATCGTTCTTAATTTTGCAAAAAATATCAAATGTCAAAATTATGAAAAGGATAGGTGCAATATTGTTATTGATTGTTTTCGCAACTCTTGTATTAGGTTCTTGTAAGACAGCAGAAAATTGTCCAGCATATAGCGATGCTTCTCAACTTGAAGAAGAAGTTGTGGATGTCGCTTAATTTTTGTGCGAACATTTTTTTTATTATTTTTGCGGTATTATGTCTTCGGTAAGAAAATTCATAGTGCTGCTTTTTTTTATAGCCAGTTTGCCAATATCATTATTGGCGCAAGGCGAATTTTCTGATAATAGGGAAACAACTAAATATAACGTCAACCAGTTCGGACTGAAAGTTAATAGTGACGGCTTCGGTGTAGTGTATACTTTTGCCCAAAGGGTAAAATATCGTCTCAGGAGAAATTACGAGGTGGAATATGATTACCTAAAGAACCTTAAGGAAGTAAAGATGATAAACACAAATGCCGAAACATACGGTTGCGATATGAAGAAATTCGTATTCGGAAAGGTTAATTCGGTGCATTTGCTTAGGGCTGGCTATGGTTACAACTGGATGTTGTTCGACAAGCGCGACAAGGGCAGCGTGTCAATACATCTGCAGACAAATGTGGGTTTTACCTTCGCATTCGAGAAACCTATGTACTATGTCATGATAGATAGCGCCGAAATGATAAATTCGCACGCCTATTATTATAAAAGCCATCATAGGTTCGAAGACTACTATTCTTCTCAGGTGTTTGACCTTGTGACCAGGTCTCCATATTCGAAGGGTATGAGCGAAATAAAACTATGTCCGGGCAATTATGTGAAGATTGATATCTCTTTCGATTTCTCTCAAGATGCAATGAGGGTTAGCTCTTTTGAACTCGGAACAATTTTCGATTTCTATTATAGGCCTTTGACAATAATGTACAAGCAACCCCACAGCTTTATGTGGTCGTTGTATATCGCATACCAGTTCGGAAAAAAATACAATCCGACATTGAACCGTGACTATAGGCGCAGCCTGCGCAAAAGTGCAGAGTAATTTTGTTAATAAGTTGTGCCAATCTATGTGGTTGGCAATCCATTTGATTACTATTTTTGCCATCAGAAGAGATTGATGATGGAAGCAGAAAATGTTTTTGTAAAAGGCTTAAATCCAGCTCAGAAAGATTCCGTCTTGTATTGCGACGGACCGAGTTTAGTGATTGCTGGTGCAGGTTCTGGAAAAACCAGAGTCCTGACGCATAAGATTGCATACCTTATTTCGAATGGAATGGATCCTCATAGGATAATGGCTCTGACGTTTACGAACAAGGCCGCCGAAGAAATGAAGGAGCGAATCGATACTTTGCTCGGCTATAATGCCTCGCAGTCGTTGTGGATGGGAACTTTCCATTCCATATTTGGAAAAATACTGAGGATAGAAGCCGAAAAAATAGGTTTTACAAGCAGTTATACTATATACGACGCCGCCGATTCTCAGAACTTTGTGAAGGATATTATAAAGGAACTGAAACTCGATGAGGATAACTATAAGTATAAGAGCATTGCAGGTCGGATATCGGCATGCAAGAACCGACTGATACTTCCAGATTCATATCTTGCAAACTCAGGCTATATGACCGAAGACCGTACTGCTCATCGCCCAGAATTCGGAAACATATATAAGTTGTATTTCCAGAGGTGCAAGAAGTCGAACGTAATGGATTTCGATGATTTGCTGCTATATACAAACATACTGTTCAAGATTGACCCATTGACCTTGGCAAAGTATCAGGAACGGTTCGACTATTTCCTTGTCGATGAGTATCAGGATACAAACTTCGCACAGTACCTTATTGTTAAGCGGTTGTCGGAAAAGTGCAGACGGTTGTTTGTCGTGGGCGACGATGCGCAGAGCATATATTCGTTCCGCGGTGCTGAAATTCAAAATATCCTGAACTTCAAGAACGACTATCCCGACTACAAACTATTCAAACTGGAACAGAATTACCGCAGTACCCAGAATATCGTTGATGCAGCCAACTCGTTGATAAAGAAGAATAAAGGACAAATCCCCAAGCAGGTCTTTTCCGAAAATGAGGTTGGCGAAAAGGTTCAGATAAACAAGACCGTGTCCGACAATATGGAAGGTGTAACTGTCGCCAAGAAAATTCAGGAGTTACATGATTCGGGAGCTAAGTATTCCGATATTGCTGTGCTTTACAGGACTAATGCGCAGTCGAGAATATTGGAGGAGTCGATGCGTAACCAGGGAATACCGTATAAGGTTTTCGGTGGCATGTCGTTCTATCAGCGCAAGGAAATAAAGGATACCCTGGCATACGTTAGATTCTCGGTCAACCACAACGATGTGCAGTCGTTCAAGCGAATAGTTAATTATCCCTCGCGAAAGATAGGGCAGACGACTATCGACAAGGTGGTTGCTGCTGCAGAAAGTATGCAGGTTTCGGTTTGGGACATTATTTTCACGCCCGAAAAGTATCCGCTTGACGTGAATGCTCCAACCCGTATGCGACTGAAGGAGTTTGCGGTGATGATAAACGGCTTTGCCGAAAAGATTGATTCTTACGACGCTTATGCTTTTGTAGATGAGATGCTTAAGGAGTCGGGAATCCTTACCGATTTGCAGGCCGACAAGACCCCCGAAGGGGAAGGACGGCGCGAGAATGTCCAGGAACTTCTCAACGGCGTTAAGATGTTTTGCGATACGCGTCGCGAGACTGGCGAACCGATGGGCATAATCAACTATCTAGAGAATGTATCGGTGCTTACCGACCTCGAGGAACCCGACGACGGCGACCTTAACAGAGTGTCGCTGATGACAATACATTCGTCGAAAGGATTGGAATACGACAACGTATTTGTTACGGGCGTGGAGGAGAACTTGTTCCCGGGTGCATTAACTGTTATGGATCCACGCGATCTAGAGGAGGAACGCAGGTTGTTTTATGTAGCTGTCACCAGGGCTAAGAAGAGAATAATGCTCTATTATGCTGAAAATCGTTTTAGGTTCGGTAAGCTTACCCCGATGGCACCTAGCCGTTTCCTGAAAGACATAGATGCCAATTATGTCGACTGGCATGGATTGTCGGTAAGCCCGTTTTTGGCAACGTTCGACGACGAGTTCGAAGGATATACAAGGTTCGAGAGAAAGCAGACATATAGCGGACCTACTTCGTTTACAAAGTTTGCCGAATCGAAGCCTGTAGAGCCTCAGCAACGAAAACTTGTGCCGTTGAAGAAAACAACATCGGCACCATCGGGCGAAATCGCCGATGCAAGCCTTCTGGTCGAAGGTGTGAGGATTCTGCACAAAATGTTTGGCGAAGGACGTATTGTAAGCAGACTGGGCGAAGGAGAAAACACAAAGCTCGTTGTCGAATTCGATAGCGGCGATACTAAAACATTATTATTAAAGTTTGCTAAATTGCAAATCTTGGACTAATTTTGCGACTAAAAAATTGAAAGATGGACTATAATACACAAAGGCCTAAAATGAGAATACCTGAGTATGGACGAATAATCCAGCAGATGGTTGATCATTGTTGCTCGATTCCTGACCGAGAAGAGCGTAATAGGGCGGCTAGAACGATTGTCGGAATTATGGAAAACATGAATCCTGAAATAAAGGAGGAGACCGACTATCAAAGAAAATTGTGGGATCAATTGTCGGAGTTGTCTAATTTTAAACTCGACATCGATTGGCCGTATCCGGTAATTACGGAGGATGTGAAGTCGCAGAAGCCGGAACGTCTGTCTTATTCCGACGGCGCGATAAAGTTTAGGCATTATGGTAAGATAATCGAATCGATGCTCCAGAAGCTGGAGGAAGAGACCGATCCAGAACGTTCGAGAATGTTGTTCTCGGATGTAGCCAACTACATGAAACGTTCTTATATTCAGTGGAAAAAGGAATTGATTCCGGATGATGTTATATTCCGCGAAATCGTATATCTGACCGAAGGACGTGTGCAGGTACCTGAAAACATAAAGTTGGGCGACTATAAGGACGTTCTTTTGTCGGCACAAGCACCTGCTCAGCAGCCGAAGAAAAAGAAAAAGCCAGCCCAGCCACAGCCGACTGGAAATCCGCAAAAGAAGAAAAAGAAACATTAAATCATTAGAAATGGGAACATTCAAGATTGAGGGTGGACATGTGTTGAAGGGCGAAATTGTGCCTCAGGGAGCGAAAAACGAGGCCTTGCAGGTAATTTGCGCTACTTTGTTGACCGAAGAAAGCGTGAAAATAAGCAATGTGCCTAATATTCTTGATGTTAATAAGCTGATAGACTTGCTTATTGCAATGGGAGTCAAGGTAACCCGTCATGGAAATGGCGTTTATACCTTCAAGGCCGATGCCGTTAACCTCGATTATCTCGAATCGGATGCTTTCAGAGCCGATGGCGCCGCTCTTCGTGGCTCCATAATGATACTCGGTCCACTGTTGGCCCGTTTCGGAAAGGTTTTCATGCCAAAACCGGGTGGCGATAAGATTGGCCGCCGTCGTCTTGATACTCATTTTATTGGTTTCCAAAAGCTTGGCGCAAAGTTTAACTATAGTTTCGAGGAAAATTTCTATTCTCTCGAAGCCGAAAAACTTGAAGGTACTTACATACATCTCGAAGAGGCTTCGGTAACTGGTACTGCAAACATTATCATGGCTGCAGTGAAGGCAAAAGGAGAGACTACCATATATAATGCGGCATGCGAACCTTATATCCAGCAGTTGTGCAAGCTGTTGAACCGCATGGGAGCAAAGATAACAGGAATAGGTTCCAATTTGCTTCATATCGAAGGTGTCGACGAATTCCATGGCGCTGAGCATACAATCTTGCCCGATATGATTGAAATCGGTAGCTTCATAGGTATGGCAGCAATGACTGGCTCGGAGTTGACAATCAAGAACGTACGCTACGATATGCTGGGTATTATTCCCGATTCGTTCCGACGTTTGGGCATAAAGCTCGAACATATCGACGATGACATTTATATACCGCATCACGACCATTATCAGATCGAAAGTTTCATCGATGGTTCTATAATGAATATTTCGGATGCAATTTGGCCGGGACTTACTCCCGACTTGCTTAGTGTATTCCTTGTTGTGGCTACGCAGGCAAAAGGTAGTGTTCTCATTCACCAGAAGATGTTCGAGAGCCGTCTGTTCTTCGTCGATAAACTTATAGATATGGGTGCGCAGATTATACTTTGCGATCCGCACCGTGCGACTGTAATTGGTCTCGACAACCAGATAAGGTTGAGAGGAACCACAATGAACTCGCCTGATATCCGTGCAGGTATGGCTTTGCTTATCGCAGCGATGTCGGCACAGGGTACTAGCCTGATTAGAAACATCGAGCAGATCGACCGCGGGTACGAAAATATTGATGTACGCCTCAACAAGCTGGGCGCAAAAATTGAACGAATAAATTATTAATAATATGAAGAAAATTTTGTTTTTGGCATTTGCCATTGTTGTATCTTTTGTTGCTGGCGCACAGAATGTTGGAATCAGAGTAGGGGATGTTGCTCCAGAAATTAGCTTGCCAACTCCCAATGGCGATACAGTTAAGTTGTCATCGTTGCGAGGAAAAATGGTTCTGATAGATTTCTGGGCATCGTGGTGCGGACCATGCCGCAAGGAAAACCCCAATGTAGTGAAGGCATACAATGCATATAAGGACAAGTATTTCCAGGCAGGTGATGGCTTTACAGTATATGGCGTATCACTCGATAAAGCAGCCGAACAATGGAAGAAAGCTATTGAGTCTGATGGTCTTACGTGGACAAATGTGAGCGACTTGCAGTATTGGAACTGCGAAGCTGGCCGTATGTATCAGGTGTCGAGCATTCCTTGCAATTTCCTTATCGACGGCAATGGTGTTATTGTTGCAAAGAACCTTCGTGGCGAAGCATTGGAGCAGACGCTTGAAAAATATATCTTTCGTCCGGTAAAATCTTTCGATGAGGCTCTCACAAATCTTAAGGTTCAGTACAATGCTCTTAAGGAAATAAAGCAGGTCGAAGAATTTCCGAAAGAAATGAAGAAAATGGGAAAGGATATTGACGATATGCAAACGCAACTTGAGAATATGAAGAAAAAGCTGGAGAAGTAAAAGTTGTTATATGTATTATAAAGAAAAGGGAAGCCATCGACTTCCCTTTTTCTTTGTGGGTATATAAAAAGAAAAACCGCTTGACTTTCAAGCGGTTTTGTGACCAATTGGGGACTTGAACCCCAGACCCCCTGCTTAAAAGGCAGGTGCTCTACCTGCTGAGCTAATTGGTCAATCCTCCCGTAGTTTTGGGACTGCAAAATTACAGTAAAAAATTATAATGGCAAATTTTTTTGTTGAAAATTAATTCTTAAAAAGGAAATTCTACAAAAGCAATTGAAAATTATATTGTTGCGTGTGATTTTTCTCTAAACTTCAGGCAACCTTCTGTGTAAAAAAAACGTCTAAAAAAATAGCGGTTAAAGTTTCTTTGTAAAAAATTTTTCTTAAATTGCACCGTTTTTTATTAACGTAAAAATTATTAAAATGAAGAAGATCGTAATATTCGTTTTAAGCGTTGCTGCATTGCTGGTTTCTGCTACAGTATATTCGCAGAATCAGCCAGTTAGCTTCAAAAGTCCAGAATTATTGTCGGAAATAGACAATGTAGTTGTTACTCCACCCGACATGGTTCAGGTAATGAACGAGGACGCCTCTGATGAGAAGAATGGCGAATTGTATAAGGTTGCTCGAATCCTCGATGTCAACTTGAACATGGATAATTGCGGTACAACCGATATCCTTGCCAACGGTACAAAGGTATGGCGCGTGCGTATTGCTTCCGAAGGCGCAAAGGCTTTGAAGGCGATGTGCGGTGTATTTTATATTCCTAATGGCGCAGAGTTGTATCTGTATAATGAAAACAGACAGCAGGTTGTTCGTCTCGATGCAAGCAATAACCCAAAGTATGGAACATATTATTCGCCGAAGATGATACAGGGTGGCGCTTTGTATATGGAATACGTTCAGCCTGCATCGGTTGTAGGATCCCCGGTATTTAATATCGACCAGCTCGCTTATTTCTATCGTGGCGTTGGCGCTTTTGTCGGATATTATGCACAAAAACGTGAAACGGGATTTGGCGAATCTTACGATTGTGAGGTTAATATAAATTGCCCTGCAGGTGCCAACTGGCAAGATCAGAAGAAAGGCGTTGCCGAAATATTTATAATTAGCGGTTGGAGTGGAGGTTTCTGTTCTGGTACACTTGTGAACAATACCTCTAACGATGGTACTCCATATTTCTTGACCGCAGACCATTGTGGTGGAGTTGAAGCAGCAGGCTCTGTAGGGCAATGGGAATTTTATTTTAATTTCGAGGCTTCAGGTTGTACAAATCCGACATCGGAACCTCAGTATCAGACCGTTGTCGGTTGCCAAATAAAAGCAAGACCTTCGGGTGAACAGGCTTCGGGAACCGATTTCTTGCTTTTGGAGTTGAATACAACCGAAGACGAACTTGAAACTATCGGCGCTTATTATAATGGCTGGGACAGAACAGATGTTGCTGCTCCTAACTCAACAGGTATCCACCATCCAAGTGGCGATATTAAAAAAATATCTATAGTTACGAGCGAATTGACATTGAGTACTTTCGGTCAGACCAATACGCCAAATGGCCATTGGAGGACAACTTGGAACGCATCTACAGGCTTTACCGAGGGCGGTTCTTCTGGTTCTCCATTGTTCAGGGATGCTAACAAGCTCGTCATGGGAACCTTGTCAGGTGGTCCATATTACGATTGCTCATCATCTGCAAGTATGTTGTACGATGTTTATGGTCGTTTCGACCTTCACTGGGAAAATGGCGGTACAGCTGATGCAAACCGTCTGAAACCATGGCTCGATCCGGGCAATACTGGTGCGACAACTTGCCCTGGACGTTACCCGAATTCTGGAACAACACCTCCAGGTCCTGGCAATTTGAATGCTGACTTCACAGGTAATCCTACAACCGTAGATGTTGGCGGCACTGTTGCTTTCCGCGATGCTTCAACAGGTACCCCAACTTCGTGGTCGTGGACTTTCCCCGGCGGAAATCCTGGAACATCAACAGCTCAGAATCCTAGCGTTGTGTATTCTACTGCAGGTACTTATAACGTTATTCTTACAGTATCAAATGCCGATGGCGAAGATACTGAAACAAAAACCAATTATATAACTGTTAATCAAGGTACTGATCCAGATCCTCTTGGTGAACTCGATGCCGATTTCATTGCTTCGGCATATACAATAACAATCGGCGACTGCATTAACTTTACCGACCGTTCGTCAGGTTCGCCGACTTCGTGGAACTGGACTTTCCAGGGTGCAGAAACTGTAACTTCGACAGTACAGAATCCTACTAATATCTGCTATAATACTCCTGGTACATACAACGTTACACTGTATGTTCAGAATGCTGATGGTGACTACGATTCTAAGGTATGCGAAGGTTGCATAGTCGTTGAAAACAATCCGCAGTTGCCGATTGCCGATTTCGAAGCCAATGTAACTGTAATACCTGTCGGCGGTGTTGTAAGATTCACAAACCTTTCGCAGAATGGTCCGTTCAACCAGTGGGCTTGGCATTTCGAAGGCGGAACTCCTGAGAACGTATCAGATTCAGTGCCTCCAGTAATTGCATATACCGAAATCGGTACATATGATGTCGAACTTAGATGCCGTAAGTCGAATGGCGTTCAGGATATCGAGCTGAAGGAAAATTACATTAAGGTTGTTCCTTTGGCTGACAGTAGACCAACGGCTAATTTTACTTCCGACAAGGTTTTGTTGAGACCCGGCGAAACGGTTCATTTTATCGACCTTAGCCAAGGTAACCCATATAGATGGAACTGGGAATTCCAAGGCGGAACACCGGCAGCTAGCACTTTGCCTAATCCAAATATAGTTTATAATGCCGAAGGCACATATACCGTCAAGTTGACCGCTTCTAATAATATAGGTAGCGACGAAATTGTTAAGGAATTGTACATTGTGGTTTCTAATGCAGATCCATGTACCGAACCACCACAGGCTAATTTTGTTGCCACAAACAGAAACATTGCTTATGGAACCGAAGTCATGTTCGAAAATACTTCAACTGGTAACGTATCTTATTCGATGTGGACGTTTGATGGTGGTGCACCACGAACTTCAACTCAGTTCTCGCCAACAAGCGGAATACTTTATTCAACACCAGGCATTTACGATGTAACATTGTTTGTATCTAACTCTTGTGGTTCTTCAACTATTACCAAGGAAAGGTACATATATGTATTCAATAGCGCAGTTTCTGCTTTCTGCGATACAATAAGCCATATTTCTACTGGCGATGTAATCGGTGCTAAGCAGCCTGGCGGAACTTGGGGATATCTCGCAGGTCATAACGGAAAGAAGATAAAGGCATACGCCGAATTTTTCAATACTCATACATTTACTCAAGTTAGTAAGTTGCTTGTTCCTGTTACTCAAGCAGTTTATGGCGCTCACGATTCGTATGTGAGATTCTGTGTATGGGCCGACGATAATGGTAAGCCCGGAGAAGAACTTGGTAACAAGAAGGTATATATCAGAAATCTTACAGCAGGTCAGACTAATGTTGTCTCTTTCGACGAGGCAATTCCTGTTACAGGTCCGTTCCATGTAGGTTTCAAGATTAATTATCCCGATGCAAACAACGACGATATAAGCGACGACCTCTTCGTTGTTCCAATCGTAACCAACAGACCGTCGTATGGACAGAACACCATGTCGGTAATGAAGAACAATGTATGGTACACAACTACTGAATTCTTGTCGTTCAACACTGCATTGCCTATCGAACCAGTAGCTTGCTTGACCGATATCGAAGAAGTTGAGGCTGATGAGAATACGATTTCTATCTTCCCGAACCCGACAACCGGTTTGCTCAACATTTCGTTCGGCAATGCTGAAATGGGCGTTTGCAATGTCGAAATCTACGATGCTCTCGGCAGATTGGTATCATCTGAGAATGTAAGCGCATCCGATAATCACTCAATGGACATTTCGGCTTATCCCGAAGGCTTGTACATCGTAAGGATTAGCACTCCAGCATTTGTCGCAAACAAGAAGATTGTGTTGACAAAATAACATAAAACATTAAGCAAAATTGGAAACTTCCGACTATCTTTGTGGTCGGAAGTTTCTTTTTATGAAAAGGTTGATATTCATATTGTTGGTATTTTCTGTGCTGTATTCCTGCAAGGATTACAGACAGGAAAAATGCGTTGTGGAGGGAAATCGCTACTCGCAGAACTTTGGAATTGTGGCTACCGACGATGGCTACGACGTTACACTTACGCGAAACAATCGTGTTTTGCATCTCTCGCGCGAGAAGTCCGATTCAACTATACAAATTCCAATTCACAGCGCCGTTTGCTTCTCGACAACCCATACAGCTTTCATCTCGCAGCTCGGCGAGGCTTCGTCGATAACGGGATTGAGCGGAACGGAATACGTTTGCGACCCTGTTGTTGTGCAAATGATTCGCGATGGAAAAATTAAGGAAATCGGCTACGACAAGCAGCTCGACATGGAACGCATAATTTCGCTGAAACCCGACGTTGTCTTTGCGTATGGTATCGACAATGAGTCTATCTCTGGTTTTCAGAAACTAGAAAGGATAGGCATTCCGATTGTCATTGTTGACGACTATCTTGAGCCGCGTCCGTTGGGCAGGACCGAATGGATGAAATTCTTCGGTTGCTTCTACGACAAGCTTGAATTGGCTGAACATTATTTCGACAGCGTTGAAAACCGCTACAACGAAATAAAGGCTATGCCTACCGATAAAAGTCCGAAGGTGCTTGTAAGTCTGCCGTGGAAGGGAACTTGGTGGGTGCCGGGTGGTAATAGTTTCTTCGCAAACTTTGTGAAGGAGGCTGGTGGTCAGTATGTCTTCGACAACGAATCGACCGAGAGCCTTCCGTATTCAATCGAGCAGGTTTTCCTTATGGCAAGCGACGCCGAGGTGTGGCTCAATACCAACGAGAAGACCAAGCGTTCGCAGATACTTGATGTGGATTCGCGCCTTGAAAACCTTGCTCCTTACAAGAATGCACGCATTTACAATAACAACAAGATTACCAGCGAATACGGCGGAAGCGACTTCTGGGAGTCGGGCATTGTGCATCCCGACATAATCCTGCAGGATTTGCGCAAGATTTTCACGGAGGACGACGATAGCCTTCATTATTATAGGAAACTTGAGTAAGAGTTCGCTGAGTTATAATTTTCAACTACTTTTGCATTTATGTATTACCGGATAACAAAACAAAATGATTCAGTCATTCCGCAAGTTAGAACAATAACGCGATACGGAACGGGGAGCGTAATATTGTTCAATTGTGCGGAATCTCCTAAGAAAACGATTTCAATAGGAGATTCCGTACAGACAGGCTCACAAGGCTCATTCTTGCGCCTGTTCGCTTTGTCTTACGGAATGACGGGTAGGATGATGCCATTGAAATATAAAATTGTTGAACATTGAACCGCAGTCTATCATATATTATAAAGTATGTTTTGATAATTGTCGCATTGATAGCACTGGCAATTATCGATGTTTGTACAGGTTCCAATCCAATACCGCTGTCGGATATTATGGATTACATTTTCGGCAGTTCGGATATGTCTGTCGATTACCAGTTTACTATCCGTGAATTCCGTTTGGCGCGACTTATTACGGCTATGATTGCTGGTGCTGCGCTGTCGGTGTCGGGCTTGCTGATGCAGACAATTTTCCGAAATCCGCTTGCTGGTCCGTATGTGCTTGGCATTAGCAATGGCGCCAGTTTGGGCGTTGCTGTAATTGTGCTTGGAAGCGGTATGTTTTTGCCGTCGGCAGATGTGTCGAACTTTGCAATACTTGTCGCTGCGGGTCTTGGCGCCGCCGCCGTGCTGATGCTGATTCTTGCAGTGAGTATGCGCGTGAGAGACATCCTGAGCATACTTATCGTGGGTATTCTCGTGTCGGGCGTGGTGGCTTCGGTGGTAAACGTGATGCAGTTTTTCTCCAACGAGGTAAATGTAAAGTCGTATGTCGTGTGGACAATGGGCAGCCTCGACTCGGTGTCGTTCAACGATTCGGTTGTACTGATACCCGTGTGCTTGATAATGTGCGCCGTGCTGTATATGTTTTCCAAGAAACTCAACATTCTGCTTCTTGGCGAGCAGTTTGCCGTGAGCATGGGACTTAACATAAAGTGGTTGCGCGTTATTATATTTATAGGTGTAAGCGTGCTTACGGGTGCCGTTACCGCTTTCTGCGGACCGTTAGGCTTCATCGGACTTGCCGTGCCGCACATTTCGAGGTGGATTTTCAACACTTCCGACCATTTCGTGCTTGTGCCGGCTTCGATGATACTTGGCGCAGCCTTCCTGCTATGCGGCGATATTCTTTCGCATACGCTTTATTCTCAGGGTGTTCTGCCGATTAATGCGGTGATTTCGATTCTCGGTGCGCCATTTATTATTTGGATTGTATTTAAAAATCAGCGTACAGTGATATGATGGGAGAGGTGGTACTGAATATTGAAGGACTAGTTTTCGGACATAAGGCTCCGTTGGTGTCGCAAGCAGTTGATATTTCGGCAAGTGCAGGCGATTTTATCTGCCTTGTGGGACGAAATGGCACGGGAAAGACGACAATGCTGAGTACGCTCATCGGTGTAAAGAAGCCTTTGGCAGGACATATAAGCATCTGCGGTGTGCCACTCGACCGAATTTCGGCAAGGGAGAAGTCGCGCTATATCAGTTTTGTGCCGTCGAAGGTGGAGGCTGTGCTGAATATGCGTATCCGCGACCTGATTGCCGTCGGTAGAAGTCCATATACAAACATTTTCGACCGCCGTACGAAGGTCGATGAGGCTATAATCGAGGATTTTATACAGAAATTCGGTTTGTCGGACATTGCCGCATCGATGATTACCGAAGTGAGCGACGGTGAAAGGCAGAAGGCAATGATTTGCCGAGCGATGGTGCAGCAGACGCCTGTGATTCTGCTCGATGAACCGACTGCTTTTCTTGATTTCTTTGCTAAACGCAAACTTTTGTCCGACCTGAAGAAAATAGCCTCGGAGGAAAACCGATGCATAATTTTCTCGTGCCACGATTTGGAAATTGCAGCAAAATATTGCTCCCATATTTGGCTTCTCGACGATAGAAAACTCGAATCGGTAACCGTTGATGAATTCCTTAATGGCGGTTACTTCTCAAAATATCAGTAATATGAATGCAGGAATCATAATTATAGGTGACGAAATCCTTATAGGTCAGGTTGTTGACATAAACTCGTCGTGGATTTCGCGTGAGATGAACAAGATAGGTTTCCGTACCGAGACCGTGATTACCGTTGGCGACGATGGCAAGTCGATTTCGGATGCCATTGACAGGTGTCTGGAAGTTGCCGATGTGGTGTTTATGACTGGCGGACTTGGCCCAACAAAGGATGACATTACCAAGAAGGTTATCTGCGAAAAGTTCGGTACCGAGTTGGTTCTGAACGAAGAAGTTCTTGCCAATGTTGCCGAAATGCTTGGTCGCCGTGGTATTGCTCTCACCGAGAACAATCGTGGTCAGGCACTTGTTCCTGCAACTGCAACGGTGATTAACAATGCAGTCGGTACTGCTCCCGGAATTATGATGGAAAGAAATGGGAAACTCCTTTTCTCAATGCCCGGCGTTCCTTTCGAGATGCGCTACCTGATGGAACACGAGATAATTCCGCTGATAAAGAAGCACTACAATCTGAAGCCGGTATTTCATAAGACCTTGCTGCTCACTGGAATTGCTGAGTCGATTCTTGCCGAAAAGATTTCCGACTGGGAGGATTCTCTTGCAAAGAATGTACGATTGGCGTATCTGCCTGCATATTCGAGCATTCGTCTGCGTCTGAGCGTTTACCAGCCCGACGATACCACCGAAAGCTACATAAATGCCAAGGTCGAGGAATTGGAAAGGATTGTGCCCGAAAACATCATTGCATACGAGGACATAAAGTTGGAGGAACTTGTCGGTAAGTTGCTAAAGGGCAGGCATTGTACGGTTGCAACAGCCGAAAGTTGCACAGGCGGCAAGGTTGCTTCGCTGATAACTTCGGTGTCGGGGAGTTCGGAGTACTACAAGGGCTCTGTGGTTTCGTATTGCAACGAGGTAAAGGCTGATGTCTTGGGCGTAAGCCGTGCCGACTTGGAAAAGTATGGAGCAGTTAGCAGTACCGTTGCCGAGCAGATGGCTACGGGAGTGCGCCATTTGCTGAAGACTGACTATGCAGTTGCTACAACTGGCATTGCCGGACCTACTGGCGGCAGCGACGAAAAGCCTGTCGGTACTGTATGGATTGCAGTTGCTACGCCAACAAAAGTTGTGAGTCGCAAGTATGTTTTTGGCAAGGACAGGGCAATAAACATTGAGAGGTTTGCTGCTTCGGCACTGTCGATGCTGATAGTGGAGATGGAGAAAGAATGTTGAAAAACATAAATGATTTAGGCAACCATTGGGTATATTTTGCGTTTAGTTATTTGAACAAAGAATTAAATGTATGAATAGCAAGAAGATATTTGTGATGCTTGTTTCTGTTTTGTTGGGAACAGCAGTTTTTTCGCAAGAAACGCTTTGGGATGAAAATGAAATGCCGTGTCAAGAATATTCGGTTGGCATTACAACAGATGCACAGTACAACGAATCGGAAAATGCATATCTAGGTTGTCATGGTACTACGGTTTCTGCTCAGATTAATTTTCAGCACAATAATGAGAATTATGAGCAGACAATCAACAATACTAATTTTTCGTGGAAAGTGTTGGGCAGTAATGGCACGCAAGTTTTTTCGGGACTTGGCATGGATGAGTTGTCGGAACCATTTGAACAGGGTGTATATTTTGTAACACTTGCTGCGACTGATGCAAATGGATGTCAGGTGCTGTCGGATACTTTAGTGCTATACATATCAGTGCCACCGACATTTACAGGAACGACAGTTACGCATTCTGTATATCTTGGTGATACGGTTGAGTTGAATGGCATTGTTATACCTGCGGATGAATGGCAGATTGATATGTCCACTGTATCAGTCAATAACGAGCGTTTTTGTTTTAATAATGGTGAGAATGCAAATGTAGAACAATCCAGTTGTTTCGACTTTGTTGGTTTTGCTCCAAATCTGACGATTACATCTGCCGACGACATACAATCGGTAGGCGTGAATATGAACCACTCTTACACGAATGACCTTGATGTGTATTTGCAATGTCCTAATGGTCGGCGAGTTTCATTGTTTTCTCAATCTTGTGGTGGTGCTTATTTCGGTGAACCGACAGACTTAGATGAACCATATCCTTGCGACGACGGATGGGTGGGCATTGGATACGATTATTATTGGACAGAAGGAGAAAACAATGGGCTGATGTCGGAAAATTGTACGGCTAATGCAGTTCCGTTGCCTTCTGGTAGTTATCAGCCAGTTGGAAATTTCAGCGAATTGATTGGTTGTCCGATTAATGGCGAGTGGTGTATAGTTTTTGTCAACCATCATTTTGCTAGTTATGGTACGGTATTCAGAACGGAATTGAATTTTGCCGACAATATCAGACCAACAATAAGTTTCCAGAACAATTACGGCAATGAAATGTGGTGGGAAGGCGAAAGCATATTGAATGAAGGTTATGCGGCTAACAATTTTGCAGTACCGACAACTGTTGGTCAGGTTGAATATACATTCTCGGCAACCGACAATTTCGGTTGCACCTACGATACAACCTTGTATGTGAACGTATTGCCCGCTACAGGTATCGATGAGGTATCGGACGATGATATTCTTGTATTTCCGAATCCTGTGAACAATATGCTGACAATCACTTCGTCGGAAGCAATCTCAGAAATCGAAATTGTGAATGATAAGGGACAGATAGTAAGGAGAATGGATGTAAATGGAAACACTGCTGCTTGCAATGTGAGCGAGCTGGATAGTGGAGTGTATGTGGTAAGAATATATAACCGCTCCCAGAGCCGCCCCCTGAGCGTAGTCGAAGGGTCGGTTGTTTGGCAACGTAAGTTTGTAAAGGAGTAGAAAAATAAATTGTAACAAGTAAAAGGTATGACAAGTAAGAGGGCCTGCATAATGCTGATTTCTATCTTGATGGGATTGTCTGCATTTTCTCAGGAAATAATATTGAATGAAGAAACAAATGGTACTACAGTCACAACATGCAGTGCAACTTTGTATGATTCGGGTGGTCCAGACGGCAATTACCAATCCAGTGAGACTTATAGAATCACTTTCTGCGCCGAAAATCCTAACTGGGCAGTTGTTGCAGAAATAGTATATTTGAATACAGAAATACCTTATGACTATTTAAAGATTTATGATGGTTCGAATACAGAAGGTTCTCTTTTGGGAACGGTAGGGGGAACTACTATTCTTGCAAAGCCTTACGAGTCGACTCCAGGCAACTGCCTTACTATATATTGGCGTAGCGATGTTTCTGTTACAAGAGCTGGTTTCCAGATTGCTATTTCATGTAAACCGCCTTGTCAGGATTTTACTGTTGAGATTACCCCGGAAGCTGTGTATGACGCAATTGAAGGGGCTTATTTCGGATGTTCTGGCGGAATAGTAACTTCAGATGTTGTCTTCAATAACAACGATGCCGATTACCATCAGTCGGTAGAAACATCAACATTCTCATGGAGCGTACGTGACAATCGCGGAAACCAAACATTCGCTGGTTTGGGTATGCCAGATTTATCAGAAGCACTTGCATCTGGTGCATATTCCTATACATTGACAGTTACCGACAATAATAGATGCTCAGTCGTTTCGAATACTGTAACTGTTTTTGTATCAGGAGCCCCGACATTTGAAGGAACTGTTGTCCCTTCTGAAGCGTTATTGGGAACTGAAGTGCAGTTAAATGGTGTTGTAAATCCACCTGATGAATGGCATCAGACTGTGCCTCAAGTTTTATATGAACAGATATGTATAAACGACCAACATTCGGTCTGTTTTGTCTATTCAGAATTTGAGCCCGACCAGACTATACAGTCGGCATCGGATATTGAATCGGTAGGTTTGCAACTGGAGCATTCTTATATGGGAGACCTTGATATATATATACAATGTCCAAACGGACAGCGTATGACATTGTTCGAGCAAGCATGCAGTCGCGCATTTTTTGGCGAGCCGATAGATTGTGATGTACAAGGTGTCAATTCTAGTTGCGATGGTCCGGAATGGGTTGGTATAGGATATGACTATTATTGGACAGCAGAGAATAACAATGGACTTATGTCTGCGAACTGTCCTGGTCCTTCAATCCCATTACCAGCAGGCAATTATCAACCGGTTGATAGTTTTAGCAATTTGATTGGTTGCCCATTAAACGGAGAGTGGTGCGTAATATTTGTCGATAACATGGGTGTTGATGATGGCACAGTATTTAGAACCGAACTTCATTTTGCTGATAGTCTATATACTGCAGACAGCAATTTTATTTCGTTGCAGTGTACCTACGGCAATGAAATGTGGTGGGAAGGCGAAGCTTTGCAGTATGAGGGCATGGGTGCCAACAATATTGCAGTTCCTACAACTATTGGACAGCTGGAATATACATTCTCGGCAACCGATAATTATGGTTGTACTTACGATACTACCTTAACTGTAATCGTAAGAGAATTTCCATGTCAGGATTATGCGGTATCTATAGTCACGGATGCACAATACAATGAGACCGATGGTGTTTATCTTGGTTGTCCTGGAACTACGGTTTCTGCTCAGATTTATACTCCAAACAACAACGAGAACTACGAGCAGACTGTTGAAAATATCACATTCTTGTGGCGTGTTTATAGCAACAATAATTTACGGGAATTCGAGGGTTTAGGTATGTCAGAACTACCTGTGCCGCTTGAAACGGGTATATATTTAATAAGTCTGACAACAATCGATTCCAATGGATGTCAGATTGCATTGGAAGATATTCAAGTTTACATATCGGTGCCACCGACATTTGCAGGAACAACTGCAGTTCCTGAAATAACATCTGGAACAGAAGTCGCACTAAATGGGGTAGTTAATCCTCCGTCCGAGTGCTCGCTTGCAATGCCTGAAGAATTTAATAATGAACAGTTTTGTATGCCAGATTCTCCTGGACAAATATGGTCTAGCTGTTTTTCCGTTACGGAATTTGCACCCGACCAAACCATACAGTCAGCATCTGATATTGCTTCGATATGCGTTGATATTGAACACGCGTATTTAGGAGACCTGGATATATGGATTACTTGCCCCTCGGGAAATAGAATGGACTTGTTGAGTTATTATGGCAGTTATCAGGTCAATCCGGGCGTTGGAAGTGGTAATCATAGTTTCTTGGGAGAGCCTGTTGACGATAATAATGATCCTTGTAATCCTGGAGTTCCTTACCATTATTGCTGGACTCCCGATGCAACTTACACTATTCCAGATATGGCTTATAATCCACCGACTTATAGTTATACGGATAATGCAGGTAATTCATATACCGACCATAAATATATCCCTGCGGGTGATTATTATCCAAGCAGTAATTATGGAGCCAGAGTTGATTGGACAAGCCTTATGGGCTGCCCTTTGAACGGAGAGTGGTGTATCAAAATAAAGGATTGCTTGTCTTTGCATGATGGAACAATATTCCAGACTGAGCTTCACTTTACCGACAATGTCAGACCAGCAATAAGTTTCCAGAACACTTACGGCAATGAATTGTGGTGGGAAGGCGAAGCTTTACAGTATGAGGGCATGGGCGCCAACAATATTGCCATCCCCACAGCTCTCGGACAGTTTGAATATACATTCTCGGCAACCGATAATTTCGGTTGCACCTACGATACAACCTTGTATGTGAACGTATTGCCCGTTAGTGGTATTGATGAGATTTCGGACGATGATATTCTTGTATTCCCTAATCCGGTAAACGATATGCTTACAATCACTTCGTCGGAAACAATTTCAGAAATCGAAATTGTAAATGATAGGGGACAGGTTGTAAGTAGAATGGATGTAAATGGAAATACTGCGGCTTGCAATGTGAGCGAGCTGGCTAGCGGAGTGTATGTGGTGAAAATCCGTTCCTTCGAATCTTCGATGGGCTTAGTAAGCGAAGCGCAAGGTGCGGAAATCCAACGGAAATTCATTAAGGAATAAAACGGATGTATGTAAAATATTTAGGGGCAGGTTCAAACCTGCCCCTAAATATTTTTATTATCCATTATTAATTGTTTATGGCTTTTAGCCTTCAAGCCTGTTAGCCTTTTAACCTTTCAGCCCATTATCCATTGTGCCCCACCGCCTTTATGAAATTATCGATTACAGTTCTAATCTGCGGACTTTTGCCCTCGAAGTTGTTGATGATGATGCAGAAGACAATCTTTTCCTTGCGGGTGTTGGTTATGATGCCAGCGAGCGAACGCACACGCGTCATGCTGCCGGTCTTGGCCTGTACCTTGATGCTGCCATCGGCACTGCACTTATAGCTTTTGAGCGTTCCGCTTTTGCCTGCAACCGCCATTCCCGAGATGAAACTTTCGCCATATTTGCTTTTGCTGATGTGCTTTAACAGTTGTGCTGTCTGCTTGGCATTAATAGCATCGAAATGGCTCAGTCCGCTGCCATCTACAGGGTAGAAGCCTCCGCTTTCGATGCCTCTGTCGCTTAGAAATTTCTTTCCATAGTCGGCAAGCGATTTGCCAGTCTTGCGCATAATCTGCAGAGCAAGCACTTCGGCATATAGATTGTAGCTCACAAGGTTGGTGTAGTTTACTATCGTTCCAACGCTTGGCGACGAAAATGTATGTATTATAGTACGTTCGTTTTCGCCTTCGTATTTCTTGTCGCTTACAAGGTAGGTGCCGGTTACGGCTACGCCATTGTTGCGAAGTCGGTAGTAAAGTGTTCTGGCAACGTAGTGCGGAGGATTTGGAAAACCGCCCTTCACCTTGTATTCGGTCTTGTTGCAGGGAAGTGTGCCGCAAACAACGATGTCGTTCTCTCCGTATCCGCGGTATATCACCGTGTTGTCATCGCTTGCGCTCGACGATGCGGTTACCTTGTTTACAACGTTAAGCTCAAGGTCGTCGGGGACAACCCTGACAAGCACTGCCGTATCCTTGTCGCTACCGGTATTGTAATACAATTCGTAGGTGTTGTCCATGTAGTTGATTGAGAATCCGCGCGAACCATAATACGAGCCGAGGTCTTCCCATACCCATTTGCCAGGCGTCGGGACAGAGCCAAAATATGTAACGTCGCTGATGATATTGCCGTTAATCTTCTTTATTCCGGCTTCCTTTACTTTCTCGGTCCATGTGTCGAAGATGTCGGCGCTGTATGTGCTCGAGTAGCGTTCGGCACCGAGGCAGGGGTCACCACCTCCAATAATATATAGGTCTCCATTTACAACGCTGTCTTCGAGAGTGCCGCTGTAGGCAATTTTTGTCTTGAAACGAGTGCCAGAGCCAAGAGCTTCCATTGCCATTGCCGTGGTGAAAAGTTTCTGTATGGATGCCGGTGTCAGCGATGCGCACGAATTGTAGTCGAGGATAATGTCTCCAGTGGTAAGATTTTCGGCGTACAGACCAACGGCAGCATTTTTCAGTTCCTTGTTGGCAAGGAAGGCTTTCTGCTGGGCTTCGCATTTGGGACTTTGCGAGAATGCATTGCCTGCGATTAACATTGCGGCAAATACAACTATAATAAGCCTGATAGTCTTCATCTTTTCTGTTTTTCTACGGTTGCAATGCATCTGAACCCGATGTTCTCGCTCGGTACTTTTTCCTCCTTCGAGAATGTGCCGTTGTTCTTAAGGACGCTTCCTTCGGCTGTAAGTTCAAGAACACTGCTTTGCAGTCCTATTATACGTTCAGTCTTGTTGCGGGTAGAAAGAATTTCGTACGAACCGAACAGTTTGATAATCTGTGCGAATTGTGTTTCGGTCGGCAGGGTGTATTTTACATTGCCAAGACCAGTTTCCTCGTTTACCGAATTCACAACGTCGGTACGCCACTGGCAATAACGTAGAGCTTGCTCGTGTGTGATTCCAGTGATAGGATTGGTAAGCTTTATTTTTACCATCATTTCCTTCGATGTGATACCAGCAGGAAAAGCGGCGTTTAGTTCATCCGAGCCTTTCCCGTATTGGTGTTCTAGATATCGAATGTATTCAAGCCAGTCGGCAACGTTAATTTCTTCCTGGTCAACGTAGATTGTCGTGTTGTCAATCTTTACTTTTTTGGTGCCTGGCGGATTTATCGCGAAAGCATCAATCCCAAGCGTAGCGATTAGCAATACTAGCAATATATTCCTCATAGGCTTTATTTATGCGAAAAGTTCTTCGATTTCCTTCTTGTATCTTTCGGCTACAACGCTTCTCTTGACCTTTAATGTCGGGGTCAGGATTCCTGTTGCCTGCGACCATTCGTCGGAGATGAGTTTTATTTTCTTAACTTTTTCGGTATCGCCGAAGAAAGCGTTGTACTTGTCGAGTTCGCGGTTGAAACGGGCAATTATCGTCGGGTCGGTGATAATTCGTTTTTCATCGGTGTATTCCACATCGTGGCGCGAGCACCAGAGCTTCAGGAACGAGAAGTCGGGGTAGATGAGAGCTGCAGGGAACTTCTGGTTTTCGCCAAATACTACCATGTTTTCGATGAACGGCGATTCTTCGAACTTGTTCTCAATAGCCTGCGGGTTAACGTACTTGCCGAACGAGGTCTTGAAGATGTTTTTCAATCGTCCTGTAAGCACAAGCTGGTTGTGTTCGGTGAGGTAACCGCAGTCGCCGGTGTGGAACCAGCCGTCGGGGTCGATAACTTCCTTGGTAAGTTCTGGGTTCTTGTAGTAACCCATCATCACGTTGTTGCCGCGGCACATAACCTCGTTTGTGTTCGGGTCTATCTTTACTTCGATGCCTGGCAGCGGGAAACCAACAGTACCTACTTCGCGTCCGTATTTCTTGCGGCAGCTAACCGAAATAACCGGTGAAGTTTCGGTAAGTCCGTATCCTTCGAACACTGGCATTTTTATTGCAGAGAAGAAAGAAGCGATACGAGGCTGTATGCTTGCAGCTCCCGATACTATAATGTCGAAATGTTCGGCACCGATGCCTGCACGTATCTGTTTGTAAACCAGCTTGTCGGCAATTTTTAACTTGAAGTTGTACCAAGCCGAGCGTTCAAAATCCTGAATTTTGTATTGTTGTGCAAGGTCGATTGCCCAGTAGAAGATTTTCTTCTTCAAGCCCGAGAGTTTCTTTCCCGAGTTGTGAACTTTGTCGAACATCTTTTCCAAAACGCGCGGTACGGCAGTCATCATGGTAGGATGTACCTCCTTGAGGTTTTCGCCGATGGTGCCGAGGTTCTGTGCGTAGTAAACCGACATTCCTAAGTATTGGTACATGAATACCAAAAGTCTTTCGTATGCGTGGCAGAGCGGCAGGAAGCTGAATGCGCGTTTCGACCAAGGCGACGGGGTCATTATGATACCCATAATCTGGTGTACTATGTTCTTGTGCGACAGCATTACGCCCTTTGGTGTGCCTGTAGTACCCGATGTGTAGATTATGGTTGAGCAGTCTTCGGGTTTTACAGCCGACTTCAATTCCTTGAGCTTGTCGAGGTCGAGGTGCTGTCTGCCGTTTTCAACCAGTTCGGTGAATTCGGGATATCCTTCAACAGGGTTGAAGGTGTACATCTTTTGCAGATGATGTAAGTTTGCCGAAACAGCTTTGATTTTTTCTGTAATCTTTGCGCCTTCGACTATTGCGATCTTGGCTTCGCTGTGGTTGAGTATGTATTCGTAGTCGGCTGCCGAGATTGTCGGATAAACTGGCACAATTATGCAACCGAGCTGCATTACGGCCATGTCGACCATGTTCCATTCGGGCTTGTTGCCGCTGATGAGTGCAACCTTATCGCCAGGCTTTATGCCGTCTTCGAGCAAGCCGCAGCTGACGCAGTTAACCAAGTCGTAGTATTCCTTTGGACTATATTCTTTCCATTCGGTGTTCACTTTGCCTGCTAAAGCAACCTTCTGTTCCGGATACTCTTGCAAGTATCTGTCGAGTATGTCAAATAGTCTAGTTACTTCCATTTCCTTAAATCCTTTTTTAGCATTTATAAATGCACAAAGTAAGTAATTAATTTTGTATTACAATGGAGTTGATTTCTAAATTATATTAACCAATATTGTTAATATTCTAATTAGTGTTTTCAAAGTTATTTGATGTTTAACTCATTAAGAATTATTGTGTTAGTATAATTGTTGCTTTGTGTTGATTTTATTGGCTTGGATTTGACAAAAAAAGTGTACCTTTGCACCTTAATTTCGAAATAGGGATTTGATTTGAATAATAATACGATAATAAAATATTTCAACCGCAAAAGGAGCATTGCTGCCTTTCTGGTTTTCGTTTATGCTTTTGCTATCGGATTTATTTTCCTTGTGAATCCGTTTAATGTGAAGTCGTGGATTGATTGGGAGGATACCGACGACTATGTTATAACTGTTTTGTCGGTAGTGGGCATAGGTTTCTTTGTATTGCTTGCTAGCCGTTCGCTTATGTACATTCTTCGCAACAAAGTGGTTCTTAATTTTAGGAGCTTCTTGATATGGATTGCTGGTGAACTTGCTGTATTGTCGGCTTTCTATACATATTTTGCTCACGAGTACGATCCAAACTATATAGGACAAGGTTATTTCGATATTTTCCCGAGAATCTTCATGTATGTCGCGCTGTTGCTTCTGGTTCCATATATCATTTCGTGGATGTATGTGGCATTGAAGGTAAAGAAGGACCATGAGGATAGTGACGAAATGTCGTCGAAGGCTAATGATGCTGACGATGGCAAGTCGGATATGACAAGGACTATTTCCGAGACCGAACTTCTTCTGAAGGAACAGCCTGAAACAAAGCATAATATCGTTAATTTTAGCGACGATAAAGGTCAGTTGAAACTTTCGGTTGACATTGACAATCTGCTGTACATCGAGTCGGCCGACAATTATGTTAATATTTACTATTCCAACAAGGGAAAGTTCTCGCGCTTTATGCTAAGGTCGACGCTGAAATCCATTGAGGATACCTTCTCCGATTGCGACCTCGTGCGTTGTCATCGCTCGTATGTCGTTAATTTCAATAAGGTCAAGGTGCTGAGAAAAGAGAAGATGGGCTTGTTCCTGGATCTTGATTTCGACAAGGCGCCCGAAATTCCAGTTTCGAAGACATACGCCGAGTCTGTTATTAATTTGTTCTCAAAACATTCGTTACTGCAATGAAAGTAAACGGTGTGCATTACCGGGCAATCTGGATGGAAGGCACTGCTGTCTGTATGATAGAACAGAACCTTTTGCCATTCGATTTCAAAATCTTTAAGGCCGAAACTTTGGATGATACCTGCATGGCTATCAAGACAATGATTACCCGCGGCGCTGGTTCGATAGGTGCTGCTGCTGCGTACGGAATGTATCAGGCTATATGTGCTTCCGATGATGCTAATCTTGTCGAAAATCTTGTTGTTGCGAAAATGAAGATTGATTCAACCCGTCCGACGGCTGTAAATCTCTTTTATGCTACCGACAGGGTTCTGAAGGCGGCTAAGGTTTCGCGCGAATTTGCCATTAGCGAGGCTTTTGCTGTAGCCGACGAGTGTGCCGAGGCCGGACGTATGATTGGCGAATACGGAAATACCTTGATTAAGGATGGTTTTGGCATTGAGACGCATTGCAATGCTGGCTGGCTTGCTTTAGTTGATTACGGAAGTGCTTTGGCTCCGATATATGCAGCACAGTCGTCTGGTAAAAAGATTTTCGTCTATGCCGACGAAACCCGTCCACGCAACCAGGGCGCAAGGCTTACGGCATGGGAACTTGCTTCGGCTGGTATCGACCACGCAATTATCCCCGACAATGCCGGTGCTCACTATATGTCGCTCGGCAAGATTAATATGGTCATCGTTGGTGCCGACCGCATTGCTGCCAACGGCGATACCGCCAACAAGATTGGCACAATGGAGAAAGCTATTGCTGCAAAATATTATGGAATACCGTTTTATGTGGCGGCTCCATTGTCAACAATCGACCTGGGGACTCCCGACGGAAAGCATATCAACATTGAGGAACGCGACGAGGACGAGGTTTTGAAGTATTCGGGACTGTCGGAAAACGGAAAAGTTGAAACTTTCCGCATGGCAAACCCGACTTCTCACGCAAAGAATCCTGCTTTCGATGTTACACCTGCCGAACTGATAACGGGAATAATAACCGAAAAGGGCATTGTCGCCCCGACAGAACTAAAAAAACTTTTCTAATGTTTGAACTTGAACGAATAAGAGTTGCCGAGACTATGCGTCGTCTGTACGAACGACGCTTGACGACTGTCAGTGGCGGAAATGTTAGTCAGCGTAATGCAGAAGGTTATGTTTTTATTACCGCAAGCCAGAGCGACAAATCGTGCATCGATATGCGCAAGGTGATAGTAATATCGCCCGACGGCGAAAACCTTACTCCCAAACTGAAACCTAGCATGGAGACACAGATGCACCTTAATATCTACAAGTGCCGTCCCGATGTGATGGCCATAGTGCATTCGCATCCTGTATATGCTTCTACATTTGCGGTGTCAGGCGAAGCTGTTGATTCGGCCCTTACTGGCGAAGCTCGCTATATGCTTGGTAATATAGGACTTGTCGGATATAATCTTATGGGTTCGACAGAACTTGCAGAGGCTTGTGCTAAGGTTATGTCGTCGTGCAATGCTGCAATTATGATAAAGCATGGCGCAATTACTGTCGGGAAAAACTTGTTTGAGGCTTTCGATAGGATGGAAGTCCTTGAAAATACGGCTCAAATAAATTATAACCTGAATGCTATCGGTTGTTATGAACGTATGACAGAAAAAGAAATTGCAGAAATAGATAATTTTGGCAAGTAAATTACGTTAAATGTAAAAATTGAATTTTATGAAAAAAGTGTTGCTAATTATTTCGATGGTTGCAATGTTTGCCGCAATGACAAGTTGCGAAGCTGACGACGAAACATACAATAGCTTTATCGGCGACTGGCATTTGGTGCGCATTAATGCCAACGGCGAATATCGTTTGCCGAGACCTAATGCCGATACTTGTTTCAACTTGCATTTCTTCACAAACAATTCGATGATTGGAGAGTCGGTGCAAAGTACTTTCTCGTCGGTATATAATATCCGAAAGAAAAATAAGATAGAATTTTCCGGATTTTATTATGTCCCAGTTTCTGCGGATAGTACCGACAATGTCGTGTTTATGGAGAATATACTTATGGCTGATTCGTATTCGATGAAAGAAGATACCTTGAAATTCATGTCCGACAAGAAAGCGTATCTCCTGTTTGTAAGACGTTAGAAAATCTGCGTACGTCCGCTAATTCTTGCTCTTTCGATTATTCGCTCAAAATCCTCTTCGTATTCCTTTGCTATATCTGAGCAGTTGTGTTCGCTGTCGAAGTTGTTGTGTATAAGCTTGTTCTTGTTTTTTGTACCACCAAGGAATGCATTAATGTTGCTTAGCATTTCGTCCGAACAGACGTAGTTTCGTTCTGCCTGCATGCATATCTTGCGAATCCAATGGTAGCATGCTGCGTGGTACCACATCATTTGTTTGGGATTGTTCCATGGAATGTCGGGACCGTGCGAGATAATGGTGTATGGCAGGTGGTACATTTCTCTCATGCTATAAGCTATTTCACCACATGGAAGAGCAAAGTTGGCAACGCATAGGTCGTATTTTTCGGTATGCAGGTGCTTTTTCAGGAACTTTCGTGCCATAATCATCCATGAAATCATTTCTCGAATATTCGACTGGCGTGCGTCCTTTCGTTTCGATTTCAGCCTGATTACTCGAACTCCATTTTCGACGCTTGTGGCTTCTGTGCCGTCGTAGTAGGTGGTAAGCACAGTGATGTCGTGCCCGCGGACGGCAAGCCCATCAGCAATGTTCTTGCTGATAGCTCCAGCTTGACCACCAATAGGCGGATATTCGTAGTTTAGCACCAAAAGTTTCATAATGCAAAGATAATTAACAATGTACAATTGACAATGAACAATTAGCAATTGATAATTAACAATGTACAATGTACAATTGATAATTCTCAAATCTTCAAATCCTCAAATTCACCAATCCCTCATTCTCTAACAGCCACTTTTTTCTTTCTATACCAGCCGAGAATCCTCCAAGTTTACCGCCTGCTGCAACTACACGGTGACATGGCACTATTATCAGTATGGGATTCTGTCCGACGGCTTGTCCTACCGCCTGTGCCGACTTGCATCCTATTCGCTTCGCAATTTCTCCGTATGTGGCAGTTTGCCCAAATGGTAAAGAAAGAAGTTCCGTCCATACCTTTTTCTGAAAGTCGGTGCCGCTAAGGTCGAGTCGTGGTGTAAAATCAGGTCTTACCCCCGAAAAGTAGGTGTCGAGCCAGAGTTTTGTTTCTGCAAATATTGGGAGTGCTTCGTTTTGGCTGTCGCAAATGAAATTCTTGGAAGCTATTTCTATGCGGCAAAGCGCTCGACCATTGCTGTATATGGCAAGCGTTCCAATTGGCGATTCGTATGATAATCTGTATAAAGGCATATATGTTGCAAATATAATTGTTTTGTTAGGACAAGTTATCTCGAGAAAATCATTTATTTTTGCCAAAAATTAAAATTATGAACTTATCGGATTTGACAGGACATAGGAACTTTTTCCTTATTGCAGGACCTTGTGTGGTCGAGAATCTTGAAATAACCTACGAAACGGCCAAGACGGTGAAGGCAGTCTGCGAGAAACTTGACATCCCGTTTGTTTTCAAGTCATCGTACCGCAAGGCTAACCGCAGCAGCATTAGTTCGTTTACAGGAATAGGCGACGAGGCTGCACTTGAAATTCTTGCCAAGATTAAGCGCGAACTCAACGTGCCGATTTGCACCGACATTCATGCGCCCGAGGAAGCCGCTTTTGCTGCGCAGGTTGCCGACATCGTGCAGATTCCTGCTTTCCTTTGCCGTCAGACCGACTTGCTTGTTGCTGCTGCAAAAACAGGTAAGATCGTGAATATCAAGAAGGGACAGTTCCTTTCGCCCGAAGCTATGAAATTTGCTGCGCAGAAGGTTGTCGATGCTGGCAACAGCAATGTGATGCTTACTGAGCGTGGCACAACTTTCGGCTATACCGACTTGGTTATCGACTTCCGTGGTATTCCGACAATGAGGCAACTCGGTTATCCTGTTGTGCTCGACGTTACCCATAGCCTTCAGCAGCCTAACCAGACAAGTGGCGTAACTGGCGGACTTCCGCAGATGATTGAGGCTATGGCAAAGGCTGGCGTCGCTGTTGGTGCCGACGGTTTGTTTATGGAAACTCATCCGAATCCTGCCGTAGCAAAGTCCGATGGTGCAAATATGCTGAGACTTGACCTTTTGGAAGACTTGCTGGTTAAGTTGGTACGTGTTCGGGAGGCTATTTTGTAACAGCTATTCGCCGTATTGTCTAAATTCTACCAGCCGTTCTTTTATCCCTTTGTTGTTTTCGTTCAGAAACGCCCTGATTGTGTCGGTAACTATATGTTTGCGGTAGCTTTCGAAGGCATTTAGTAGCGAGTCGGGGACGCTTACTGGATAAATCCTGAATTGCTTGCGTCCGTTGTTTGGCGGATTGGATACAAAATATAGCGAGTAGTCGCAATTGCTGATGCGTACGGTGCTGTCTTTTTCCAAGTCGAGGCGGATTGTCATACCACAGTAGGTGTTTTCTCTGGAGCTGTTGGAAATGAAGTTGCCGAGAGAGTAGGCAAGAATGTGCTTTTCGCCAGTAATGCTGTCAGTACGGATTTCTATGGGCTCGATAACATGTGGATGACCGCCAATTATATGAGTAACGCCTTTGCTGAAAAGCCAGTCAGCCAGTTTCTTTTGTGAACTAATAGGCTGTAACTTATATTCTTCACCCCAGTGCATGAATGCTATTATTGCATCTGGTTCCATGCTTTTGGCTTTTTCGATGTCGATGGAAATCTTTGCAGTGTCGATGCGGTTGACTATGTTTGGTGCGTGGACTGTTGCTCCATTTATTGCGTAGGTGTAATTGAGCATGGCTATGCGGAATCCGTTTTTCTCGACCAGAAGGGGATAGTTTCGTTCGAAAGATGCTGTGTCTAAATATGTTCCAAGGTGTTGTATTCCAACTGAATCCATCATGCGTATGGTGCGTTCAAGTCCTTGCTGCCGTCTGTCGCAGGTGTGGTTGTTGGCAGTAAGCATAATGTCGAAGCCAGCGGCTTTGCAATCGACAAGGTATTTGTCGGGGGCGCAGAAATTAGGATAGCCGTGGTAGGGCGGACCTGCAAGTGTCGTCTCGAAATTGGCAACGGCAATGTCGGCCGATTCAATTTCGTGCTTTACATATTGGAAACATTCGCTGTAGTCGTAGGTGCCGTCATCTTGCAGTGCCATCTTGAATTGGCTGTCGTGTTGCATAAGGTCGCCAGCAAATAAAAGTGAGATGCGGTATGTGGTGTCTTTGGGAGGAACTTCTTCCGCAACGGTATCCGTTTCTGGTGGCGGTGGCGTTTCTGAGGTATGCTTTTGCTTACAACTAATTGCTAATGCAAAGATTAGCAATATGGCAAGTAAAATCTTTGTATGGTTATGTCTGTGATTCATTGTTGAGTCGCGCCATGGCTCGACCGTGCGATTGTTATTCCTATGGCTTTTAGCCTGCAAGCCTTTCCGCCTGTTAGCCTATTTAAAACATCATTCCGCCTGGGCGTTTCTTCATATCCTGCATAAACTTGTAAACCTGTGCTTGATATTCGGCAACGGTCATTGTCTTGGTTTTCTTCTTGTACTTTGGCTTGTCGATTTTCACAGGCGTGTCGCTCATGGTGATGGTTTTTGCTGCATAAATCTGTCCTCCGCCGTAGAGGTCAATCTGCAGAATCATGCCTGGAAGTCCGTGATATACATCGGGACCGTAGGGGATAGGCATATCGAGGGCAAACCAAGCGGTAATTTCCTGACCCATAATAGTGTCGTTGTAGGTTGCGCTCATGCAGATGTGTCCGGCAACTTCCTTCATTGCGTTGGTGACTTTCCATTTCATCTTCGGGATGCTGTCGTCAACTATGCTAAGCTTTCCCATCATGCGGATAACATAGCAAACCTTGTTCTTGTCTCTATTGCTGTAGATTGTGTGCTCTTCGGTTGCACCTCCCCATCTGTCCATGGTTTCTTCTACGATTGGTTCGTAAATCGTTTCCGAAGATGTGAATTTCAGTTCAGCTTTTGATTTTCTGAATTTCCATTCATCTTTCCACGAATAGGTGTCCATCTTCCTGTCTGGTGAAAACCACTGCATCATCTTTTCCACATCGGTGGTGATTTCGTAAACGATTGTGCCCGATGTCTGCTGTGCGCTTGCAAAGCTTGCTGTAAGTGCGATTATTGCTGTAAGTATGATTGTTCGTTTCATATTTTTTTTGTTTTAGGTTTGGACGATGCCTGCATCGTCCTTTACTTCTATTTCTTTACTTTTTCTCCTTTTTTAGAAATCCATCATGTCAACTCCGCGTCTGCCTTTATCCTGGAAGCCCTTCATGTTGTATGAGAAGGTAAGCATATAGTATCTCGATAGGGTTGGCGATTCGCGGTAGTAAACAGTGTTGGAATATGCATACTGGGCAATCGAAACGCTCTGGTTCAGAAGGTCGCAGGCTGCGAGACGAAGTTCGAACTTGTTGCCCTTGCCGAGATACTGCTTTATTGAAACATTCAGGATGTGCATGTCGGGATTGTTGGTAAATTCGTTGTTCAAGTATTTGTTGTACTTGTAGTTGGCTTCCAAGTAGGTGCGACCGAACATCTGCCACTTGATTGATGTGCCGACATTGTAGTTCGTTGTCTTGTTGTTGTTGAAGTAGTTTTCCGACTTGTAGGTTGTAGTTGTGTAGCCGTAGCGACCGTTTATTCTCCAAGTAAGTTTGTCCGAGAGGTTTATCTGGAAAGTGATATTCGGGTAGAACGAATTGCTCTGTGACAAGTTTTCGACACCATTTATAAAAATCGGGTTCTGGTCGTAGCCGTAGCGGAAGCCTAAGCTGGTTGTAAATTTTGACTTTACGATAGGAAGTTCCAGATGTATGTTTGCACCTGCTTCGTGTCCACCGTGTACAATTTCCGGGGTGCGAACATTCCTGTATCCAAGACCATCCACATATTCGATTTTTTGGTTGTAGGTTATAAGGTCTGGCTGGTACGAATAGTCAAGACTTAAGAATGCACCCATAAATGAAGCTCTGTTGTGATAGCCGAACATTGCACTTGTGTTGTGAGAACTTGTGTATGAAAGGTTTGGATTTCCATTTACTACATACAGAGGGTCCATATTGGTTGAAATCGGTTGCAAGTAGGTGAAATCTGGCTCTTCAATGTCATACGAGTAATCAAATGACATCCAGATGTTGTTTGGCGATTCCCAGTTCAATTCGAAGTAGGGGATAACGCTTCCGTAGTTGCGTCTGAGCGGGTCGCCATCGACATTTGCGCGGGTGTATTTGCCGTTCTGCTGTAAGTTCTTGTATGCTGCACCTGCGTTGATATACAATCCGTTGAACGAATATGCAAATGCAACTCCGAGACGATTGTAGAAGAGGTCGCGCTGCGAAATTAGCGACAGCGAATCAATGGCGGCATTAGACTGAAGTTCGTCCTGTGCTTCGTGCGAAAGCTTTTCGGTGTTCATAGAGAAGTTGTAGAATGTGCTGAATGTGAATCGCTTGCCTATAGGTTCAACATACATTACGCTCGATTTCAGATTGTTGGTGTTTTTGTTCTGCGACGAAGCAACCTTTATGCGCTCGTCTGGTGTTGTGGCATTGAAGAATTCGTTCAGATTCTCTTCGTTTTCCTTTTCCAGCGCTATTGTATTGTTGTTTTCGGCACTGATGGAGAAAGAGCGTTTGGGTTTCATGAACTTGTGGTTGTAAATCACAAGTGCATTGGTGTTTATGTTGTTGACTTTGTAGTCGCTGATTTCTGAATATTGATTAATAAGGTCGAGATTGCCACCTTGGTACAAGGCGAAATTTTTGTCGTTGTTTCTGTTTCCAGTGAACTTTACATTGATTCTACCGATTATGTAGTCGAGGGAGTCTATTTTCTCCTCGAGGCGAGCCGACAACGAGTGCGAAAAAATCTTATGGGCATTGTAGGAAGTGTCGGTCTTGAAGTACGAGGTGTCGGTAAGCATTGTCTTCTGGTTGGCAAAAATGTCGGCGGTAGAATTAATCTGATTATAGGTGTAGTTGGTGTAAAGAATAGTCTTGCCGTCGTCGTAGTTGAAGTTTACACCGCCGCCGTAGTTTTGTGCGAAGCCGTTGCCGTCCCAATATAGGTTGCTGCCGAATCCGCCCCACCATCCGCCGTTGCCGAATCCGAAGTCGCCATTGTCGTGGGTAAATGCGCTCGAACCCTTGAATTCCTGCATGTCTTCCCAGTCGGTACGGGTCGAGTTGATATCGTTGCCATAGCCGATAACCGAAAGCTGGTACTTGTCGTTAAAGCGGTTGAAACTGCCCTTGGCAAGCCACGGGATGAAGTTGCCGTCGCCCCAGCCAGCACCAACACTAGCCTTGCCGAAGTAGCCCTTCTTGTATTCCTGCTTCAGTTCAAGGTTCATTACCTTGTTCTGAGTGCCGTCCTTTACGCCGGTAAGCTTTTCCTGCTCCGACTTGTCGTTGTAAACCTGAACCTTCGAAACTGCTTCTGCATCAATGTTCTGAGTGACCATCTTGGGGTCATCACCGAAGAAGTTCTTTCCATCAACATATACCTTGCTGACATCCTTGCCCATCGACTTTATTCCGCCGTCGGCATCAACTTCGATGCCTGGAAGTTTCTTCAGCAGGTCTTCTACGGTCGAGCCAGGTGCAACCTTGAAAGTTGCGGCGTTGTATTCCACTGTATCACCTTTAAATAATAGCGGAGCCTGAGCTTCGTGTACAACTACTTCCATCAGCACTTCGGCAATGGGCGACAACTTGAGGTTGCCGAGGTTTATGCTCTTGCCGTCGGTCTTCTTTATGTGCTTCTGGTAGGGCGTGTAGGTGATGTGCGAAATCTTTAGCAGATAGTCGCGGTTTTTCACATTCTTGAACACAAAATGTCCATCCGAACCCGAAATTGCATATTCGAGCAGGGTTGAGTCGCTTTCGTTGAGAAGCATTACGGTTGCGAAAGGTACTTCTTCGCCAGTATCAGCTTCAATGAGATTGCCAGAAATCTCAATGTTTTGCGCTGAAATTCTTGCTACGCAAATTGCTGATATGAATAATATTAAAGTGATAAGCCGCTTCATATATCTATATTTTATTTTATGTTGCAAAAATATAACTATTTTTTTGCAGAAATATTGCACCAAAAGGTTTTATATTAAATTTAACATAGTAATAAGGGAGTGTTAAGGCAGACGTCGTTTCTGCGCTTCGCTGTTTGAAAGATTCTGAGTTTTGGGTTGGTTGGTATGTACAAACAATTAAAAATTCACCACCGTTCCCTTATCTATTCCGTACTTGTCGCAAAGCCCTGCGTTGATTTCGATTACATACATCGCTGGTGCTTCGGATGGGAGGGAAGTCTCGTCCAATGTCTTTGCATTTTTGCAGATGCTTACGACTTCGCGTTTTGCATTGACGTAGATTATGTCCAATGGTATCAATGTGTTGCGCATCCAGAACGAACGCCAGTCCTCGTAGGAGAACATGAACAGCATACCTTTATTTTCGTCCATCTGCTTGCGGAACATAAGTCCACGCGCGTGTTCTTCCTCGGTTGTTGCTAGTTCTATGTCAATGTTGAAAATTATCGAGTCGCTGTCATTTATAAACTGCAGTTCGCCGTCTTTGCGGAACTCTGGCGGATTGTCGAAGTCATATTTCTTGACTTTTAGTTCCTTTGTCGGTTTGTTGCCATTGTTGCCTTTGGGTTTAGGTGTCTTGTTACAGCCTGATAGTACCATTGCTGCTGCGATTATGATTATATATCCTAAAGTCTTGAATTTCATTGCTTATGCGTTTTGTAAGGTGTGAAGTCTGTAATATGTTCCCTGTTTTGCAATAAGTTCGTCGTGCTTGCCGGTTTCTACAATCTTGCCTTCGTTGAGGACTATTATAAGGTCTGCATTCTTGATGGTCGACAAGCGGTGTGCTACTACAACCGAAGTTCTGTTTTTCATCAGTTGTTCTATTGCTTCCTGCACAAGGCGTTCCGATTCAGTGTCGAGGGCCGATGTGGCTTCGTCGAGGATAAGAATTGGCGGGTTTTTCAGCAATGCACGTGCTATGCTTATTCTTTGCCGCTGACCACCAGAGAGTTTGCAGCCTCCATCGCCTATGTTTGTGTCGAAACCTTTTTCGGTTTCCATGATGAAGTCGTAAGCGTTGGCGATTCTTGCGGCACGTTCCACGTCTTCTTTCGAGATGCCTTCTTGCCCGAGCGTTATGTTGTTGTAAATGGTATCGTTGAACAGAATTGGCACTTGGTTGACGTATCCCATAAGGTTGCGAAGTTGCTTGAGTTTGTAGTCGCGAATGTTCTTGCCGTCGATGAGGATTTCTCCGTCGGTTACATCGTAGAAGCGCGGAATAAGGTCAACAATAGTTGATTTACCAGAGCCACTCTGTCCGACAAGTGCTATCGTTTGTCCTTTTTTTACCTTGAAATTTATTCCGTGAAGCACTTCGGTGTCAGCATTGTACGAGAATCTTACATTGCGGAACTCGATTTCTCCTGTGAATTCTGCAATTTCTTCGTTGCCTTGAGTGTTCACTATAGGGTTCTCCGCATCGAGGATTTCGTTTACACGGTCAACCGATGCCATAGCCTTCTTTACGTTGAACCAAGCTGTTGATAGCGATTTTGCTGGTTGAATCAACTGGCTGAAAATCAGTAGGTAGCCAATGAGCGCTTCGGACGAGAATGTGCTGTTTTCGGTGAGTATCATTGTTCCTCCGAAACACAATATTATAACAACAGCAACAGTCGCCAGAAATTCGCTTAACGGACTTGCAAGAAAACGTATCCTATTGATGCGGTTCATCAGTTTGGTATAGCTTTCGTTGTCGTTCTCAAATTTTTCGTTTATGTGGTTTTCGGCGTTGAAAGCCTTGATAACACGCAGTCCACCAATCATTTCTTCGATTTGCGACAACAACGAACCCATCTTTTCCTGTCCAGCCATCGAGGTCTTGCGTAGCGACCTGCCGGTCTTGCCTATGAGCAGTCCGACAATAGGCAGAAGTATGAAAGCAAATACGGTCAACTGCCAACTTATTATAATCATCGAGGCAAGGTAAATGATGATTTTCACAGGGTCGCGGAAAATCATTTCGAGCGAACTCATGATGCCCCATTCTATTTCCTGCACGTCGCTGGTCATGCGGGCTATGATGTTGCCCTTGTGTTCGTCGGAAAAATATGCTATTGGTAGCGACAATGTCCTTTTAAACAAAGCGTTGCGTATGTCCTTGACAGCTCCGTTGCGTATCGGAACCATAAAATGGTTGGCAAGGTACATGGTCAGCGTCTTGAAGAATGTTGCAATAACCACGATAATGGCTATGGTTACGAGAGCTTGGAATTTACCTTGGTTGTCGATTATACTTGTGAGCCAGTAGTAGAAGTTGTGCTTCATCGATTCGATGTCGGTAATGCTCATTGCAACCATCTCGCGCACAGGTTCTTGCGTGTTGAAAAGTATTCCGAGGAAAGGTATCACCATAGTGAACGAGCACAGACTGAACACTGCCGACAGAATGTTGAACAGTATATTCAGCAGTGCATAGCCCTTGTATGGCAGTATGTATTTCGTTACCTTCAGGAAATCTTTCATATTCCTGTGTAGTTGAACGGTGTTATCTGCATTAGTTCAGCCTTCACATCTTCGCTTACATTAAGTCCGCCGATGAAGTCGATGAAAGTCTGATGTGTAACTTTGGCGTTTGTCCTTGTGAGAGCCTTGAGTGCTTCGTATGGGTTGGGGTAGTTTTCGCGGCGAAGGATTGTCTGAATTGCTTCGGCAACGACCATCCAGTTGTTTTCGAGGTCGGCGTCAATCTTTTCGCGGTTGAGCAATAGTTTCGACATACCCTTGTCCAAAGAAGCCAGAGCTATGAAAATATGTCCCATCGGTACTCCAAGGTTGCGCAGTACGGTCGAGTCGGTGAGGTCGCGCTGCAGACGGCTGATAGGCAGTTTGCGAGCCAGATGTTCGCAGATGGCGTTGGCGATTCCGAGGTTGCCTTCGGCATTCTCGAAATCGATAGGATTAACCTTGTGCGGCATTGCACTCGAACCGACTTCGCCAGCTTTTATTTTTTGCTTGAAATATTCCATCGAGACGTATGTCCAGATGTCGCGGGCAAAATCGATGAATATGGTGTTGATTCTTGCCATGCAGTGCATTAGGGAGGCAATGTTGTCGTAGTGTTCGATTTGGGTTGTCGGGCAACTGCGGTGCAGACCTAAGGTTTCGTTTACGAACTTGTTGCCGAAAGCCATCCAGTCGATGTGCGGGAATGCTACATTGTGGGCATTGAAGTTGCCAGTTGCACCGCCGAACTTTGCGCTGAATGGGATCTGCTTCAGCTGGCGAATCTGTTCGTTGAGACGGACGACAAAGACGTTCATTTCCTTGCCTAGACGCGTTGGCGATGCTGGTTGTCCGTGTGTACGAGCAAGCATCGGTATGTCTTTCCATTCCTCGGCGAGGTTGGCAATTGTAGCCACGGTGTTTGTGAGGCGAGGAAGATACTCGTTCTCAACAGCTTCCTTAAGTAGGAGAGGAGTCGCTGTGTTGTTGATGTCCTGCGAAGTGAGTCCGAAGTGTATGAACTCCTTGTACTGCGACAGGTTGTGTGCATCGAAGTATTCCTTTATGAAATATTCGACAGCCTTCACGTCGTGGTTAGTTGTCTTTTCTATGTTTTTTACCTTTTCGGCATCTTCGGCTGTGAAATTTCTGTACAGACTGCGCAGAAGTTCGTAGTTGCTTTTATCGAAGCCTTTGAGTTGAGGAATGTCATTTTTTGTAAGTTCTATGAAATATTCTATTTCAATCCTTACACGGTATCTTATCAGTGCGTATTCCGAAAAATATTCTCTAAGTTCCTTTGTCTTAGAGTAGTAGCGTCCGTCAATAGGACTTACAGCCATGAGTGCATCGTTTGACATCTTGTGTAATTTTTAAAAATGCAAATTAACGAAAAAAAAATGAAGTATGAAAAGGTAATTGGTATGACAAATGTCTATTTTCTCCATTTCGCCAGTTTCATGTAGGCGTACGAGTGGGTGAACATCAGGAAGCCGTAGATTACTTCGGTGCACCAGATCCATTCTACATCAAGGTTCCAAACATTTGCGCTGAGATATACATATATTACATAAATAACAAGTACTCCAGCTTCGAGAAGTAATGCCGAAAGTGTGTTTCCTGTGCCCGAAATAAACTCGAAATATATCATCGCGGGTGCAAGAACAAGTGTAGCAACTAGTACTACGTATATGGTGTTCACCGAGTTCTGTGCCAAAACAAGGTCGTCGGTGTAGATGCGGGCTATGTACTGCGGAATACATACGCAGATTATTACTAGCGGAATTATCGTTGCTAGGCTCATCTTGGCAATCTTGACCAAGGTGCGCGGAATTTCTTCTTGCTTGCCGGCTCCTATCAGTCTGCTCGTGAGGGTGTTGGATGTCGCACTGAATGCAAAGACGGGAATGGTCACCAGCATATAGACGCTTCGCACTATGCCCGAAACTGCTATCGGCATTTCTCCGGTATGCTCAATCATCGCGAAGAATATAAACCATAGTCCAAACGACATAAGTCGTTGTAGCATTGTCGGAAATGCCAGTTTTAGTACCGATTTGAGCAGAGGAAACTCAATTTTTCCGAATTCGAACAGCCCGTATTTCCTGAAAGGGATCATTTTGAGCGTGTGGAATACGAACAGCAGCATGGCCGACAGTTCTGCACAAACCGACGATAGTCCTGCTCCTCGTATTCCCATTTCGGGAAAACCGAGATTGCCGAAAATGAGCGTATAGTCGAGAAATATGTTCACCGCGGCCATAAGAATGGTCGTGTAGGTGATGATTTTTGTGTTTGAAAGTCCAATGTACAGCGAACGGAACAGGTAGTTGATGCATACGATTACAATTCCGTAGTGCCTATAGTTGATAAATTGGGTGGCTGCTTCGTAAACGTTTGGTGAGTCGATGATTAAATTGAGCAAAATGTCGGAGAAGAAATGCATTACAACCCAAAGCGTTAAACCTAGGATTGTGGTAAACAGCAGTCCATGTTCAAACACAACGCCAATTTGCTTGTAGTTCTGCTCGCCAAAACGCCTTGCAATAATGATTTGCACACCTATTGCAAATCCCATTGCCAGTGCGGTGAAAACCAAGTAATAGATTCCTCCAAGCATCACAGCTCCAAGTTCAACGTTGCCTACGTGACCAATAAATACTGTATTGACAAACACCATTATGGTCTGTGCAAGGTTGCCGAAAATTATCGGGTACGAAATCTGCCATATTTCCTTGTTGGTGACCGACAAAGGGTTCTTTACTGCTGCGTTCATGCGGTTTTACTGCTTGATAATCTTTTGCTTGTATGTGGCGTCGCCCGAATTTATGCTTATAATGTATAAGCCATTCGGAAAACCTTGCAAATTTAGGGAGTTTTGTCCGAACGAAAGTTTTCCATGTGCAATATTTTTACCACAAATGTCGCTGATTGTGTATGTGGCATTGTCACCGTTGTATTCTATTGTGAACTGTCCGTCCGAAGGGTTGGGGAATATTTTTGTGGTATTGCCTGCTATGCTGTTGTCTCCGACTAGAATTGTCTGGACTTCAATTCGTTCCGATTCTCCGTGGCTGCATACCGTCGACAGCGTGTAGAAGTTGCCTTCGGGGATGATTGTGGTAGGCGTGACAAATATTGTGTCGGAAGTGTTTCCGATGAGTTGCCCCGATTCGTATATGTTGTAGGAGTTTGCATTTGGCACCGACGTCCAAACAATTGAATCGGTGTAAGTTGTAATGTAGCAAATAGCATTATCGGGGGCGTCGCATTGCTCATGAAGTATTGTGATGCAGATAGTTGTGTCGGTATAGAGATTTGCGTCGCAGATTGGACGAACGGTAAGGCAATGCTCACCATCGGCAAGGTTTGTCAGTATGATTGTGTCGGCAGAATTTCCTTCCGCAACTATGTTCCCGTTGTCGTAAACGTCTATTGCATTGATAGTGTAAGCCTTTTCTCCAGAAATTTTAATGTCGTCGATGCAGAGGAAATTCTTGTTGCGAGATATGTTTCGTATCGCAACTTTGTTTGCCGTGTCGGGGATGTTATACGACTTTAATGTCCATTCATCGGGATCTGATGCGCCTCTTACTGTGCACGAATCGATTCTAACCAGGCTGTCGCCCGACTGGTAATAAACTTCCATGGTTTCCCAGTAGCTCGTGATGTGGCTTCCGCGTACATAGAACGAAAATTCGAAGTCGCCTGTGAAGTCGAGTTCCTTGCTGAAAACCCAGTCGTCGGTTGAGCCAGCAGTACTTCTCATGCTTGCTATGAATTGATTGCCCGAGTGTGGGTGTATCTGTGACAAAAGATTGCTGCTGTCGGAATATGCCAATTCGGGTCGGAAGGCAATGAATGCCATCTTTTCGCGGTTATTTGGGAAAGTGTAGCCCGAAATTGTGCCTGTTTGCGAGTTGTCGGCATCGTTGTACGACCAATTGCCATTGCCTTCTGGGTTTATGGCGAATGGGGGATAGGCGTCGTTGTCTTCGAAGTCGTCGAAAATTGTGTATTGCTTTGTGGTATGGTTGTTCCATGTCAGAATGCAACTGTCGTTGGTGTATTCGGCGGCAATTGAGTCTGGAGGATAGCATTCCTGACCGTTTAGCGATATTTGTAGATGTCTTTCGATGGCAGTGTCGTTGTATTCGATGCTTGCAATCAGGTCGATGATGTGTCCAAATGGCGCTTCTCTCGATATTTTTATGTCTATCGAATTGTTTCCGGCATTCCCGTTTGACATTATTGGCGCAAAATGGGCGGAATCGGTTACAATCGTTAAAAATTCGTCCTCCGATGAGATTGTGAACCTTATGCTGTCGGATTGTATTGTGCCATAGTTTTGCAATAGTATCGACAGGTTGGTGCTTGAGCCTGCGCCAATGGATTTCGGATTGTAGTCGGCAATTTCAATGTATGGCATGCCCGATTCTATTACGGGAATGCTATCGTAGATGGTTGTCGTGTTGAATGCTGTTACGACCAATAAAGCCTTGCCTTTGTGCAGGTTGTGTCCGATAGTGACATTTCCTCGCGAATTTGTGAATCCTTTGTAGTAATGACCATCTTGTGAAATGCAGACGAGTGCGTTTTTTACGGCCTGTCCATTGGCTGTGATTTGTGTTGTGTAGTTCGAGCCTTCGATAATGATGTTTTGCGACGATTCTATTCTGTCGGGAACTTTTGTTCTGAGTTGTAGCGATGCGTCACCGAAGCTAGTCCAAGTTTTCACGGTCTCGATGTCGCTTTGCTGTGCCGATTCGCATAGCATGAGATAGAATGCGTTAAGTACAATTGAACCCCAGTGTGTGCGTTGTTCGTTGTTGCTCAAGCCGTTGCTAGTGCTGTCACTGTCGTAGTTGTATCCTCCCGAAAGTATGTCGTAGAAGTAGTCTTGTCCGCGCATTGGCGGATTCCACGGCTGGTTTATACTCGACATCAGAGTTGCTACTGCACCGCCATGTCTTGCATTAAGCCATTTTTCGGCAAAGCAGTCGCTGCTGTGGAATGCACCGTTTCGGCATGCTACCGATACGACAAACGGAAGTTTGTCGCCGTTGCTGCTGTTGGTAACGCTTGCCGAACCATAACCGCCTGTCAGCCAATACGAACCGCTTCCGTGTCCGCAGTATGCAATCGACGATGCTCCGAGGTTAATGCTTGCTGTAAGTATATTCGACGAAGTGCTTGTGCCTTCGTCATAGTGCTGAGAATGAATATTGTATGTGAAGTCCGACAACTTGTTGTCGTATATTTTGCGGACATGCTGGTAATCGAGTTCGTCGTCGTCGCCGGGACCTTCGCCCGAACCTATTCCGATGAAGCGGTCGCGCCAGTCGCGGCTGTTATTAGGATTTTTCTCGTAGTTGATGCTTTTCTGTATCTGTACAGAAAGTTCTTCTTCGTTGGCACACGAGAACCTGCCGATGGCGATGTCGGGATAGACGTCACCACCAGCGACGCAGCCAAGAGCAGGGTCGGTTGGGCAGTCGTAGCAGGTTTCGGAGCCCAAAGTGTTCGACCGTATATCGTTCCAATTGCCAACAAGCTGAACGTACAGGAGGTTTGGATTCTGGCTGTATGCCTGGGCTATCTTTTGGGTGACGTTTTCGGCCGAGTCGCAATGCACGACGGTTACATTGTAGCCCATTTCGCGTTTCCACGCTATGTATGGGCTAATTGCCGAATCGTATTTTTCGGGAGTGAGGACAAGAATATCGCCGAAATCGTAGTGTGCAAGCTGGGTGTTCGTCCTTGTGTGATTGGTTTCGATGTGAATTACAATCCTATCGTATATGCGCAGAGTATTTGTTGATGAATTGTATTGAAATGGAAAAATCCTAATGTTGGCTTGTCTTTTTTTGCCAAAAGCAAACGGTGTGTCGGCAATGGTAATTTCTTGTGGGAAGAATTGCCCGTTGAATGACTCTGGTGCAATTGTATATGGAATTTCATCGGGATTCTGATTGCGGAAAATTGTTCCGCGCGAAGGCAAAAGCGGGTATGTCAGTACTGTGTCGCGGTAGCTTATCGATTCGATAACTGGTGTAATTTTCGTTTCGGTTCCAATATCTATGGTTGTGCTTGCAAATGGAATTTCTGGCCATCCTTTTTTTTCGATGTATGTCGATTTTGCAAAGTCGATTTTGCTGAAAGTGCCGTTTGCGGTATTTTTTTGCGAAATGTTGTATTGGTCGAGAGAATATTCTATTAGATATGCGCCGTTATTGTAGGAACACGCAATGGAATGAGTCTGCGATTTTGCCGACAGCAAAGCCGTTGCTACATATAATATTGTGAGCAAAAACCGTTTCATTCCTTAATCTCTTAAAACTTTGAACCCTTAATTCTAGAGGGGACAAAGATATAAAATTTGTATTTATAATATAGGTGCAGACAAAAAAAAGGACTGTTGCCAGTCCTTTTTTGTTTTTGAATCGGACAGGGATTAGTTCTTCTTACCAATTCCGAGTTTGTTGGCAGCGTCCTTACCTGCGTTTACAGCGTCTTTTGCGCCTTCTGCAGTTTTCTTAGCGATCTTTTCAGAAGCAACAGCCATTCTCTGGTTCAAAGCTTTGAAGCGAGCCAACTGAGCATCGTTGAGCTGGTCTTCTTTAATCTTAGCCTTTGCAGCTTCAGCATTGGTCTTTACTTCCTTTGCCTTGTCGATACCACCATTGTCAGCGAATTCTTCGTAGCTCTTAACGAACTTTTCGTATTCGTCGAGGTACTGGTCGAAGTTAACAGTGTTGGTTGTAGGAGCTGCAGCAGTTTCTGTAGCTTCAGCAGCTGGTTCTTCAACAGCTTCTTCAACTGTAGCTTCTGCGTTCTGATCTTCTTCGGTTGCTTCTGCTGGCTTGTCGTTGCAAGAAACAGCCATAAGTGCTACGAAAAGAGCACTTGCCAAAAATACTAATGTCTTTTTCATTTTTAAAATAAAGTTTAAATTTAACTATTGCAAATATATACAAATTTTGAAGAATATGTCGTTTTTAGTCCCTTTTTTTTGAATTATTTGTACGGCTTGAATAATCATAGAGTTAACAACAAAAAAGCCTCGTTTTGCGAGGCCTTTTTTGTTAGAAATTTAATCTTTTTATTCGGCTTTTTGCCATTTGTAGTCCATTGGAACGCCAGCTTCGGTGATTGTGAGCTTGTTGCCTTTAATCTTGAAGCCCATTTCTTTTGACATGCTGAAGTCGTCACCCTTCTGTTCGAGCTTCATTGTTTCGCCGTCGATGGTGTAGTTCCATTTGATAGTGTCGGTTCCACCGTCAAAAATATCAGGACTGATTACTGTGCAGATGCCGTCTTCGGTAAACTGGTAGGTGGTTTTGCTTCCCCAGTCGTCGTTTACCCAGATACCTTCGGTAAGAGTTCTGTCTCCTTCTGGTTCTTCTTCTTCAACAACTGCTTCTTCGAGAAGTTCATCAATTCCGTCGATTTCTGTCGATGTCGAATTGTTGCTGTTGCATGATGCTGCAAAAAGTGCTACAAATAAAGCACTTGCCAAAAATACTAAAGTCTTTTTCATCTTGTTTATAAATTTTAGTTAGTTATTTTCTTTCTTCCCATTTGTAGGTCATGTCGCTCAAGCCAAAGAAACCGCCTTTAAGGTTAAGTTCGTTGCCTGTAATCTTGTATGCGTATTTGTCTGGACCCAAGTCGAAGATAGCATCCGAAACCTGTTTGATGAATATTGAATCACCAACAATTTCGTAAGTGAAATCGTAGCTGTTGTCTTCGCCAGCAGATGAGATATACTTTCCTGTCATGTCGTCGTTGAACTGATAGGTGTTTACATCGCCGAGGAAGTCAATGCTCCACTGTCCGCTTGTTAAAGTTTTAGGTTCGCTCTTGCATGATGAGAGCATTACCAAAGCGAAAATTACGCTTGCCATTAATAATAAAGTCTTTCTCATATCATTTAAAATTTTAATGTTAATACTGCAAAAGTAATATTTTTTTTGTTGGTGCGTTTATTTATTCTTTTATTCAAATAATAAAGATGTGTGTTGTTTATCAGTATGATACTTCTTTGCAGAATCCGATACCATTGCTGTAATGTCCTGAAACTATAATTTTTCTTCCTGTTTTTGATGGTAGAAATATGATTCTAGCCTGTCGTCCCTTGCTTTCGAGGATGATTCCATTTTCTACTTTCCAGAAAGTTTCGGATGTGTTGCTGCCATTGATTTTGTAGCAGAGTTGGTCTGTTTTGTCGCGTTCGATGCTTACGGGGTCGGGGATGAGCTCCTCGATGAAAAATGCTGTTACCGAATCCTGTATGAAATAGAAGTATGGCACTAGATTGTTGTTTTTGTCGACATGCAGGCTATGACCTCCGCCCGGATAGGTAAATAGTTTGCTTCGGTTGCCTTTTGCCTTTGCCATTTTGTCAACTAGCGACGAGCCGTACATCTTGTTTGTCATAGCTCGGTTGAGTGGCAACGAGAATATGTTTTTTACCGATTGCGCTTCGCTGCTGTTGTCGTTGCGCAGTGCTATCTTTATTGGATCGAGCACGTCGTTGAAAGGATAGTCGTAGCCGTATGGCACAATGTTGTCGGCATCGCCGTGGAACGAGATTATCGAGGTCTTTGCATTCGAAATCATGTTGATGTCGTGCACAGCTCCCCACATGTTGGCCACTGCCAGAATGTTGAACTTTTCCTTGTATTGCGGCGAAACAGATTCTATGTCGCCAAGGTCGTCCTTGAACAGACTCCCTTTTGTCGATTTCGGTCTGTTCTGGTTACGCATGAATGCGAGGTTTAGCGATGTTATTGCTCCTGCACTTGTCCCGCCGGCAAAAATCCAGCTGGTGTTGATGCGATATTTTGCTGCATTGTGAACCAGGTATCGCATTGCTGCGTGTGCATCTTGTGCGGCGCGATAGCCTGCGCAGTCAATCTGGTCGGCACTTGGCAGAAATCCCATGCGGTAGTTGATCGAGGCGACAACAAATCCCATTTTTGCAAAGTGTGTGCTCCATTTTACGTATGCTTCCGAAGCCTTGTCGCCATTGAAAAAGGCGCCACCGTGTATTAGCATGATGAGTGGTCGCTGCTTGCTGGTGTCGTCCTTGGGCAAGTAAATGTCCATTTTCAGGTCGATGTCGCGTGGCGAAAGATTGTATTTCATTAGCTCGCCAAGTTTGTCGCAATATGCTTTTGCAAAAGTTTCGTTCTTGTCTGGATTGTAGCTCCAGAAGCCTTTTGCATTGCCGTAGACTACATCGCGAATTACCTCGACTTGGTATTTTTCTTTTTGGAATTGAGGCTCAACCTCCTTGTATGCTGGACTTTTGTATCGGCAGAAGCAGAAAGACTTTTTTTCTTTGCCAACCGTGTATTCGCCAGTAATGCTGTCGGGACCTACTTTATCGGGGAAGGCTTTTATCGGAAGTTCCACATTGTTCACCGAGACGAGGCATTTCTTGTGTCCGACTTTTACCGAAAGGCTTTTTTCTTCGGCTATTGGCGATTGCACCACTTTGTAACTGTGCCCTGTTATTTTGCTGTCGCCAATGGAGTCGAACTTTATGATATATTTGCCGTATTCGGTGTCGCCTATGTAGTAGTCGTTGGTAGAAAGTGCCGACATGTCCATTTTTTCGCATCCAGTGTAGATGAATGCTATTGCCGCCAGGACTATTGCCGTAAGAATAAGCTTTATCTTGCCCGATATATTGTTCATACTTTGTTTTTTGCAAAAGTAGCCTTTTTTAATTGATTCCAAATATTTTTTTGATGATAGTGTATATGGTCGAAATTAACGATAAATTTTGTAATTTTGCGCCCTCAAAAAATATACGCACTTGGAACAAATTGATAAGACTAAAGAGTTAGAAACCAAAGATATAAAGCTATTGCTGTGGAAATATGCTCTTCCAGCAGTGATAAGCCAGATCATTGCTTCGCTCTACAATATAGCCGACAGAATATTTATCGGGCAGGGTGTAGGTCCGCTGGCTATTGCTGGTTTGGCAATAACTATGCCTATAATGAACCTTATACATGCCTTTGGTTCGCTGGTGGGCGTCGGTTCGTCGGCGCGAATGTCGATAGTTCTGGGAAAGAAGGACATAAACTGGGCAGAAAAGATTCTTGGCAACAGCACCATTTTTACTTTTGTACTTGGTGCGCTGTTCTTGTCGTTCGGCTATATTTTCATGAATGACATTCTGATGGCTTTCGGAGCTACCGACGAAACCGTTGGATACGCACGCGAATATATGTATATAGTGCTTCCCGGCATGTTCTGCACTACGCTTACATTCAATCTGACTGGCCTTATTCGAGCTTCGGGTTATCCTATGAAGTCGATGATTATACTCGCTGGCGGTGCTATCCTCAATGTTGTTCTCGACCCGATATTTATCTTTGTCCTCGACTGGGGCATTGCAGGTGCTGCATGGGCAACTACCATATCGATGGCTACTACTGGAATAATTTCGGTATTGCATTTTGTGAAGCCAAGTTCGTTTATTCGCTACAAACTGCATTGCTGGGCTGTAAAGGGCTATATCATAAGGAATATAACCATGATAGGTATGAGCCCTTTCCTCATGAACATTACTGCTGCTGGCGTTGTTGCATTGCTTAATGCACAGCTTTTGCGCTATGGCGGTGATTATGCCGTTGGTGCATACGGAATTGTAAACACTTTTGCAATGCTGATGGTTATGCTGATTCTTGGCGTTTGCCAGGGTATGCAGCCTATTGCTGGCTACAACTACGGCGCAGGTCATCCCGACAGGCTTAAATCTGTTTATGTGCTAACCATGAAGGTGTGCGTGCTGATTGGTGTTGTCGGCAGTGTGCTGGGTGTTGCTATTCCACGATACTTGGTGCGAGCTTTCACTGTCGATGCCGACCTTGTCGATATTGCAATACCTGCTACTCGCTACATTATGTTAATGTTCCCGCTTATAGGTTTTACCATTGTGAATTCCAACTTTTTCCAGTCGATCGATAAGCCGTGGATTGCAATTGTGACAAGCCTGTCGCGCCAACTGCTTTTCCTCTTGCCGATGTGCTACATTGTACCTCTGATTTTCGAAAGTGCAGGTGGCGCTGGACTTCATGGAATTTGGGCATCGTGTACAATTTCCGATGTGCTGGGCGCCGGATTGGCCGCTATATTCCTGTATATGCAACGTAAGGTGTTTAGCGAAGTACCGAAAGTATGAGGTTTTGATAATTACTAAATAGTATTAAACTTTCCTTCAAAATTATTAATTTTGTCCCCCAAAACGAGGAATAAATGAAACATATATCACTTTTGACAGCATTGCTGCTGCCGTTGTTCTTGTGCGCTCAAAGTGTAAACGATTACACTAAGTTCGTTAATCCATTTATCGGAACACAAACCGATGAAACTGGTGCTCTCAGTGGAAGCACTTTTCCTGGTGCCACTATGCCTCAGGGTATGGTGCAGCTTAGTCCCGAAACCGAACAAATGGTAACATGGGATCCTTGTTCCGGATACGACTACAACAAGGATGTCATCTACGGGTTCACACATACTCACCTTAGCGGTACTGGCTGCACCGACCTCATTGATGTAAGTCTGATGCCAGTCAGCACTAACGTGACTTCCGCGCAGCTGAAGGCAGCCAATTTCGGACAACACTATAGCCACGACAAGGAATCGGCAAAACCTGGATACTACCAAGTGTTACTGAAAGAAAGCGGTGTGAATGTTGAACTTTCGGCTACTGTCCGCACTGGTGTTCATCGATATACTTTTCCTGCTGGACAGCCGCAGTGTATTGTTCTTGACATGGATAGGGGTACTTTCCGAGGAGAAGCTTATTACTCAAAACGTCGGACTTATGATGTAATACAGAGCCAGATACGTATAGTAGATGACCATACTGTCGAGGGTTACCGTGTAATAACTGGTTGGGCAAAATTGCGTAAAATATATTTTCGTGCCGAGTTCTCGCGACCAATTAGCACGCATCTGCTTATGAATGGTAGCCTCGACGTGGGCAACAGCGATGTCGTTAATGGACGTACGCTTCGTGCTGCCCTTGGCTTCAATCCTGCTGATGGTCAAGAACTTATTGTGAAAGTGGCAATTTCGCCTGTTGATATCGAAGGTGCTCGCAAAAACATGGAAGCAGAAGCCTCGAGCTGGGTTTTCGACAATTATGTGCAATCTGCACACGATACATGGCAGCGTGAACTCGATCGTATTGACATCGAAGGTACCGACGAGCAGAAGACAATCTTCTACACCGGTTTGTACCATGTCCTTATGCAACCCAATACAATGAGCGACGTCGATGGTCGCTATATGACCACCAATTTCGAAATTGCTCAGATGCCTGCGGGGCAAACTTATCATAGTACATTCAGCTTGTGGGACACTTTCCGCGCCGCACACCCGCTCTACACTATGCTAGTGCCAAGCGTTGCAGCACAGTTTGTCCGCGATATGATTTTGCACCACAAAACATACGGTTATCTGCCAATATGGGACCTTTGGGGGCAAGACAATTACTGCATGATTGGCAACCATGCTATTCCGGTGCTTGCCGATGCTATTCTTGCCGAACTTCCAGGCATCGATGTCGAGGAGGCATACAAAGCTATGGTAGAAAGCAGTACGCGAAGCCACTACAATTCACCATTCGAGATATGGGAGAAATACGGCTATATGCCTCAAACCCTTCAGGACGAGAGCGTAAGCATAACTATGGAACAGAGTTTCGATGATGCCTGCGTGGCTGCTGTTGCCAAGAAACTCGGTCGCATGGACGACTACGAGCGGTTCTACAAACGTAGTTTGTTTTATCGCAATTTGTTCGACGTAGAAACTGGTTTTTTCCGTCCAAAGGACGAAAACGGAGCATGGATTGATGGTTTCGATCCGTTGTCGTATGAACAACCTTGCTTTGTTGAGGGCAACGCATGGCAGTATATGTGGTTTGTGCCGCAGGATCCGCAAGGTCTTATCGACCTTTTCGGCGGTAAGAAAGAGTTTCTGAAGAAACTTGACGAAAACTTTAGCTTAACAGCTACAAGTGGGGAGGTTAACGGCAATGCCAGCGGTTTTATCGGGCAGTATGCACATGGTAACGAACCAAGCCACCATACTGTTTACCTATATAATTATGCAGGTCGTCCGGAACGAACCCAGGAACTTGTTGAGCAGGTTCGTAGTGAATTTTATCGTGCAACTCCGTGTGGTTATGCAGGTAACGACGACTGCGGGCAGATGTCGGCATGGTACATTTTCTCGGCTCTTGGTTTCTATCCATTCCATGCAGGTTCTGCAGAGTACGTAATAGGCACGCCGTTGTTTACCAAAGCAGTTTTGCATCTCGAAAACGGCAATGACTTTGTTATCAGCGCCCCAAACAAAACTCCCGAACGCATTCATGTCAAGTCGGTTAAACTCAACGGGCAGCCGCTGAAGGAACTTTGCATTACAAATCAGCAGATTATGGCAGGAGGAAAACTGGAATTTGTTATGAAATAAATATATGCATAATAATGTTATCCCTTTACTACTAGGATTTCGTCCCAATTGGTAGTGTATTGAGGCGATAGATGCTCTCGTTTGATATTTAACTTGTTGTCGCCTTGCACGGCGTTGCGGACAGTGCCACGGCCGTTTCGGCGGTTTATCTCGTCGATGGTTTGCTGGAGTGCCGAAAGCTTGCTGCGGTTGCGAGGGTCGAAAAGGTTGCCTTGCACGGCATTGGCAGGTATAATGTCCCATAGTATGACACCTGCTTTTTTGTATGTGAAATTGCCATTGCGGTAATTTTCGCGCAATCCTTCAATGGCAGTCTTTATTATTTCGGAAGTTTCGTTTGTGCCAATGTCGAGGCGGATGTTATGATTAATGAAATCTTGCGGTACGTCGGTGCGAAATCTGCTGGTATATGCAAAGACTGTCATTTGGCGGCATATTGTGTTTTGTTCGCGCAGTTTGCGTGCACAGTCGGATGCAAAGTTGGCTATGGCTTCCTCTAGTTCGTGCCTGTCGGAAATTCCCTCGCCAGCAAAACTGCGGCTAACACAGATGCTCTTCTTGGCAGGAAGTTCGTCGAGGCTTATGCATGCTTCGCCATGCAGTTCACGCCATGTACGATACCCTGTGATGCTGAATGCTGAGCGTACCCATTCTCCGTCGAGGCGGGCAAAGTCGGCAGCCGTGCGTATTCCATATTTCGACAAATGCTCCTTTATCTTGCGTCCTATTCCAAACACGTCGCCCACTTCGAAAAGTTCGAGTGCTTTCTGCCGTTTTTCGTCGGTGTCGATAATGCAGCAGCCGTGGTAGCCTTTGTATTTCTTGGCAAATTTGCTTGCAACTTTGGCAAGAGTGCGTGTGGGGGCTATGCCGAGCGAAATAGGGATTCCTGTGCCTTTCGCTACAGATTTTACAATCTCCTGACCATATTTCTGCAGATATTTGCTGTCGCCCATGTCGGAGAAGTCGATGAAAGCCTCGTCGATGGAATACTGGTCGAGCTTGGGCGTGTAGCAGGAGAGAAGCGACATCACACGGCGGCTCATGTCGCCATATAGAACATAGTTCGACGAGAACAATGCTATCTCGTATTTCTCCACTTCCTTGCGTATCTGGAACAGAGGAACGCCCATTTTGATGCCGAGAGCCTTGGCTTCGTTGGAACGGGAGATTACGCATCCGTCGTTGCTCGATAGCACTAGCACAGGCTTTCCGTTGAGGTCGGGACGGAAAACTCGTTCGCACGAGACGAAGAAATTGTTGCAGTCGGCTAGTCCAAAGAGAGGCATGTGTTTATTTTTGTTTCTGGTTTCTAAGTTTTTGAGTTTCTTGTTGGGTCGTGGCGCGCCGCGACAGTACTAGTGTTTTTTGTTTCTAAGTTTCTGGGTTTCTTGTTGGGTCGTGGCGTGCCGCGACAGTACTATTGTTTTTTGTTTCTAAGTTCCTAAGTTTCTTGTTGGGTCGTGGCGTGTCGCGATAGTATTAATGTTTCAAGTTTTAAAGTTCCAAAAAGTTGTTGTTTGAGACGCAAAATTTTGCGTCTGTACTAAGAGTTATCGTATCTTTTTTATTGTGTATGTTACAACGCCCCAAATTACAAGATCGTTCCCGTCGGTAATCTTTGTCGGTTTCGATTTGCTGTCGGCTGGCAGTAGCCAGGCACATTTTTGCTTCTTGTCGATTTGAAGGCGACGAAGGACGAATTCTCCGTCGAGGTGTGCGACAACAATATCTCCATCTTTTGCGTCAAGCGACTTGTCGATAACCACCATGTCTCCATTTCCGATTCCTGCGTCCTTCATCGTGTCGCCTTCGACGCGGGCGAAAAATGTTGTTTCGCGGTGACGAACAAGCACTCGGTTCAGATCGATAGTGCCGTTCATGTAGTTTTGGGCTGGTGAAGGAAATCCTGCATGAAGAGCATTGGGATTGTAACTCTCGGTGGCAAAGTTGCTTGTGTCGATGTCATCGGCAGCAATTGTCGACAATTTTGAATATTCTTCCATGGCGTTGATGTTTAGTTGTAGAAATTGTCGAACCAGCTTCTGCGCTTGTTGAGTTTCAAATCCTGTAGCATCGAGGCCTTAACATTTATCTGGAAAGCATACGACTTGTGCTGTCCGAACGGAACAACGTGCAGGCTCATTTCCCAGCAGTGTAGGTCGCGATATATGTCGATTGTGGTCGGGCTCATCTTTTTTGCTTCGATGTCGTAACCGGTTGCCACGCTAATCTTCCATTTCTTTGTAATGTTGAGTTCTCCCGAGAAGTTGAGCGTTTGGGTAATCTTGGCTTCATCGTATGGCTTGGTATACCTGAAAGTGTAGCTTACGCGCAAATTCCATGGCACATTGAAATCGACGTAGCTGTTTGGGTATCCGTAAATTATGTCGTACATGCTTTGTTGCGCCTCCTCGATTTTCTTGTCGCGTGCCTTCGAATTAAGAGAGAAACCTGCTGTAATATAGCCTATTGTCATTCTGACAAGGTGACCATTGTCCTTTACTAGGGCTTTGTTTATACGTTGGTAGTTGCCGTATTCGTTCTGCGCAATGGCGTACGGGTCAAGCGAGGTGTTGAACGAAATGTCAACGACCTTGATTCTTGTTCGTCCGCTAATGCTGATTGGCGCCCAGCGAAGGCTGTCGGCGAATATGTTGTAGTTCGTCGATATGTTGAAGCTTTCGAGCAGTTTAATCTTGGTATTATCCTTTGTTGTGTCCTTCAGGTTGCGGAGTTTCATTTCGAGGTTGTTGCCAAGGGTTATGTTAACCGAACCTGAGCCGCCTTTGCTCGGTGTCCCGTAGGGCAGTCCCTCGAACATAGAGTACAAATTCGATACTGTATCGTACTGACCGGTGGAGTTGTTGTACATTACTCGGTTATACGAGCCATAGTACTTGTATTTTTCTTTGCCGAAGTCGGGTACATAGTTGAAACTTACACTGGGCGAGAATACATGGCGCAGTGCTTTAACCTTGCCTTTTCGGAAGTTGAACATACCGTATATTGTGGTCGACCACGACAGCGATGCGTTGTAGTCCCATACGCGGGCAAAGGTTGATGCGTAATCGGTTTCTAGCAGGTTCTCGCTTTGGTTCCACTCCTTTGTAAAACGCTTGAAATACCATCTTTCGTTGTAGTTGAACGATGGAGTTAATGTGGTGTATTTGAACAGTTTGAACGATGCGTTTATTGGAATTCGGTGAACAATACCGTTGGTAATACTGTCGTATGGTATGTTGAAGAAGTCGGCATCGTTGGTCCTAATCTTATTGGTGGCGTTCATTGTGTAGGCGATGGAAATTTTCTCGTAGAAACGGCTCTTTCCTACAGATTTCTTGCGCTTGAACGGGTAAATACGACTCATATTGAAGGCAAATTCAGGTAAGGTGAGGTCGATACTTCCGGTGTTGCTGTTTTGCGAATGCTTAAGTGCTACCGACATGCTGAGCGGAGTGTTTGGGAACACGTAGCTGTACGAAATACTCGACTGCTTGGTCGAGGTCATGTAGTTGTTGACGTTGTACGAGTTGTATTTGTCATAGTCGGTACTGCTCATGTTTACGTCGGCAGAGAAAGTGGAGTTGGGGTTGGCTTTCGAATCCTGTGTGAACTTCCATCTCAATGCATACTGGTTTGACGCGGAGAAGTTCGATAATCCTCTGTAACCAAATATGTTGCGGTTGTATTTGAAACTCAGCGATCCGTTGAACTTGTATCGCAACTTGTAGTTCATTATCATTCCTGCGCCCCAGCTGCCTTTCGAGTATATGTCGCCCAGCAACGAAAGGTCGACATAGTCGTTGATTGCCCAGTAGTAGCCGCCGTTGCGAAGGAAGAAACCACGGTTTTCCTCGTCGCCGAATTCGGGGATAAGTATTCCCGACGTGCCACCCTTCTTGTTGGGGAAGAATCCGAACGGAATGCCGATAGGCGTCGGGATGTCTTCGATTACTAGGTTTGCCGGTCCCGAAATTATCTTGTCGTCGGGAATGACGATTGCTTTCGACAGGTTGAAATAGAAGTGCGGGTCGGGTAGGTCGCAGGTGGTGAACTTGCCATGAGTCATGTGTACATGCTTGTTCTCGTGCAGTTTTGTCTTCCCACCGATGAGGTAGGCACCGTCGTATTCTGTAGTTACGTTCTTTATTATTCCTTTCTTGGAGTTGAAGTTGTACCTTATCGTGTCGGCGACAAATGTCTCGTCGCCCTGGTTGAATTCCGGCTTGCCGACAATCGAATCGCCGTCGGTGCGTCCGTATGCATATACTTCTTTCTTGTCGAGGTCAACTTCGATGAAGGCGGCATTTATTGTCATGTCTTCGTACTTTACGACAGCGTTTCCGTAAAGGAAAGCCTTGCGGTTTCTCATGTCGTTGAGCAGCGAATCGTCTGAATTATAGTAAACTGGCACGTCGAAATCCTTGGAGGTGCCATGCTTTTGCTTTTTTATGTCTGGAAATGCTATTGTGTCGACTTTTAGTGTGTCGGATGTCATTGAAATAGAGTCGGTTACTGCTGGTATCGAGTCGGGTGACTCTACTTTCGAAGGTTTGGTTGAAGTACTATCTTGAGAGGGTGTAACTTGCGATAGCACAACGGAGTTCGCAATGAAAATTGCAAAAAATGTAAATAATAGTTTATGCAAAACTTTTTTTAGTAATATGAAATTCTTACTTTTGCACAAAATTTGTTATACTCCGTTTTCATGTGAAAATTGGTGCAAAGATAATAAATATGATAAAATTTATGTTGCAAAAAATAAGTATAGCATTAATGGTTGTTCTGATGATGGCAATCTTTCCGCATGTCGCTGATGCACAGGGTGCTAAGGCAAAGGGCTTGAGTGTTGTCGTCATTGACCCTGGACATGGAGGAAAGGATCCGGGTGCATTGGGAAAGACCGCAAAAGAGAAGGATGTCGTGCTTGCAGTCGCGCTGAAGCTAGGAAACCTGATAAAGAAAAATTATCCCAACGTAAAGGTTTTGTATACTCGCGACAAGGATGTGTTTGTGGAATTGGGCGAGCGTGCCAACATAGCAAATCGAAACAATGCCGACCTTTTTATATCTATACATGCGAATTCGGTTGATGGCAATACATCTTCGCATGGAACAGAGACATTTGTCATGGGTTTGCATAAGAACGAAGCGAACCTCGCTGTTGCAAAGCGCGAAAACTCGGTAATCTTGCAGGAGGACAATTATTCGTCGAAGTACGATGGCTTCGATCCCAACGACCCAGAGAGCAACATTATCTTCAGCTTGTTCCAGAATGCCTATTCCGACCAGAGTCTGTTGCTTGCCGCTTCGATAGAGGAGGAGTTCAAGACTTCGATAAAGCGTTACGACCGAGGTGTGAAGCAGGCCGGTTTCCTTGTGCTTTGGAAGACCGCCATGCCTAGCGTACTTGTCGAACTTGGTTTCATGAGCAATCCCGAAGAGGAACAGTATATGAAGTCTGACGCTGGTCAGACCGAACTTGCTGTGTCGCTATACAATGCCTTTGCAAAATATAAGTCGCAGTACGACAATTCGTCTGTTTACTTGGAGAAAGTTCCGACCCGTCCTGCGTCGGCACAGCCGAAAGAACCCGAAAAAACTGAAGTCGATACAGCCAAGACGCCTGTTGCTCAGGCTCAGTCTGAAAGCGGCAAGACAAACGTTTCGACCGACAAGCCTAAAGAGCCAGCTCCAAAGGCCGACGACAACTCTGGTATTTTATTTAAGGTGCAGATAAGGATGTCGCCTAAGGAAATCGAGGTAAACGAAAAGAATTTTGGAAAATATTACGATAAGGTATCGTACTATATGCACGATGGCAGCTACAAGTACACCGTCGGCGCCGAAAAGGACTATAATGCGATACTGAAGTTTTTCCACGAAGTTAAGCCGTCGTATCCGGGCTGTTTTGTGATAGCGCTTAAGGACGGCAAGAGAATGGATTTAAACGAAGCAATAAAAGCAACAAAGTGATAAAAAGTAAAAGGAACTATGCAGAAGAAGAATAGGAAGTTTTTGATATATGGTATATTGGGAATCGTTGTTCTTGTTGTTACTTATTTCGGAATAGGGTTCCTGAAGGGTAGCCAGTTGTTCAAGAACACAAGCGAATATTATGTCTATTACGACCGCGTCGATGGCCTTAATACTTCGAGCCTTGTGCAGGTAAATGGCTACAAGATAGGTAAAGTTGCGAAGATAGAATTGCTTCCCGATAAGGATTGCAAGCTGCTGGTAACTCTCGAACTGCAGAACGATTATCCGATTCCCGATTCTTCGATTGCAGCTATTGTAAGTACCGACATTATGGGAACCAAGGGCATCGAGATGCGTTTCAGCGATAAGACTACATATCATAAGGCTGGCGATTTCCTCGTTGGTCAGACCCAGGAGAACCTTAAGGACCAGATAAGCGCCGAAGTGCTTCCTGTTAAGAAGGCTGTAGAAGACCTTATGGTCGAAATTACCGATGTGATTGATATAGTTTCGGGAGTTTTCAACGAGGATACACGTAGAAATCTTGAGGAAAGTTTTGCTTCGTTGAGAAATTCATTGATACACCTCGAGCATTCTGTTGGACGTATCGACAATATTATGGCAAAGGAAACAGATGATATTGTTGACATTCTTGCAAATGTGAAGACCTTGAGCGATTCGCTGGCAGCAAGCACCGACGATATTAATAATTTCATCAATAATATATCAACATTCTCAGATACTCTTACCGCTTTGCACCTGACCAAGACCGTAAATGAAGTCAACAGCGTTGTTGCAAAGGTAAACAATATAGTTGACAAGGTCAATCGTGGCGAAGGTACGCTTGGCGAACTTATTCAGGACAATACTCTGGCCTTGCAGGTCGAAAATGCAGCTATGAATCTTGATAAGCTGTTGACCGACATCCGTATTCATCCTAAGAAGTACATCAACTTGAGTGTATTTGGCGGAAAATCGTATTATGTGACCGACGAGGGCTATCTGTCCGAAAAGGATTTTGATCGGATGAAGCAACAGCAGGAAAAAGACCTTGAAGATACACATAAGGAATTGCAGAAGGAATTGAAGGCAGAAACCAAGACAGGATTGTACTTTGCAATTCAGATATTGTCGTCGCCATCGAAGGCCGACATGACATCGCGCGAATTCAAGTCGCACAACGATGTAATAGAATTGCATAGCGACGGTCGCTACAGATATTTCCTATATCCGCATTCGAATCCAAAATACACCAATACATACTTGAAGGATGCTAAAAACGATTTTCCAGATGCTTTCCCTGTTGCAATCGAAAAGGGCAAGGTTATTTCTTACGATGAAGGTCGTTCAAGGTATAACGGAAAGTAGGAGATGGGTTTGACTTAAAAAATGCTCGCGGACGATAGTTCTCCATTTTTTTGTAAAAAATAAAAGTTCCAGGCAACGAAATAGATATTTATGTTGTCATAATAGAAAGAGAATGTTGTGCGTAATTAAAAGTGTGAAAAGATGAAGAAGCTAGTATTTATTGTGGCCACTATGCTATTTTCTTTGCAAGCATATTGCCAATGCGATACTGTATATGGTTCGGAAATTGAAATTGAATCGTTCACAATTTCGGCAACCGAAGGCGGATATGTTCTAATAGAATGGACAACAAGTTCAGAAAAGCATAATGTAGGATTTTTAATAAGACGGTTAAATCCAGATGGCAACTGGTTTATATTGTCTAATTGTGGTTGTGATAGTGTATGCGAAAGTCTCAATTATTATTATGTTGTGGATTCATTCCCTACAACAACAGCATGTTATGACTTGCATTCTGTGGATGTATTTAATCCGAGTGGTGGTCCATTGCCAGGGCAGGGGGCAATGTGGATTGGCGATAGCTTATTTTATCCCGAACCTGAGTGCGTTGATGTTGAACTGCCCAATAGGATTTTGCAAGGTTCATGTGTAGAACCCATGGTAATTAACGATGGCGGTATTCTCGTGGTTGCAGGAGAAGACAGTTGCGATGTTTTGATAACAAATGTTTTAGGTTCGCGAGTGTCAACGTTTAATCTAAAGTCTTTTGAAGAAAGACGTTTGGATTTGCGTTCAGGTATGTATTTGATCGCGTTTAAATACAAAGGAAAGTTAACAAATCCTCAGAAAATAATGGTATATTAATATACCATATATCTTAACAAAATGGTTTGATTATTCGTTTAAAACAGGCGGCTTTTTCGCCAGTTTTTTCATTATAACAGAAACTTCATTGGGACAAATATAGGGATTTTTTTCTGTTAGTTGCTAAATAAAAATCGGACAGACATTTAATTGTCCGCCCGATTCCTTATACTATGAAAAGATTCTTTACTTTTTCTTGAATGTCAGTTCATTGTTTTGCACTGCGACTTCTATTGTATCGCCTTCGTGAACCTCGTCGCCGATAATCATCTTGGCAACTTGATTTTCAAGCTCGTGCTGTATGTAACGCTTTACTGGTCTTGCGCCGTAAATCGGGTCGTAGGCACTATCGGCAATGAAGTTTACGGCTTCGTCGCTGACGGCAAGAGTGTAGTTGTTGTCGGCCATCTTCTTTACCAAGTGTCCGAGCTGTATCTTAACGATGCCTATAATCTGATCTTTGCTCAACGGCTTGAAGATTATGGTCTCGTCGATACGGTTGAGGAACTCTGGGCGGACAAACGATTTCAAGGTTGCCATTATGTTCTGGCGCGTCTTTTCCTCGTCGTAGTGACCGCTGTCAATCTGCTCCTGAATGAACTGCGAACCGATGTTTGAGGTCATTATTATTATGGTGTTCTTGAAGTTGACAGTACGGCCCTTGTTGTCGGTAAGACGACCATCCTCAAGTACTTGTAGCAGGATGTTGAATGTGTCGGGATGTGCCTTTTCTATTTCGTCGAGCAGAACAACCGAATAAGGTTTACGCCTTACAGCTTCGGTCAGCTGACCGCCTTCTTCGTAGCCAACATATCCTGGAGGCGCTCCGACCAGACGCGAAACGCTGTGCTTCTCCTGATATTCACTCATATCAATACGCGTCATCATATTCTCGTCGTCGAACATGAATTCTGCCAGAGCCTTTGCCAGTTCGGTCTTACCGACACCGGTAGAGCCAAGGAAGAGGAACGAACCGATAGGTCGTTTTTCGTCCTGCAGTCCTGCACGCGAACGCCTAACTGCATTTGCCACAGCATCGATAGCCTCGTCCTGACCGACAACACGCTTGTGAAGTTCGTCTTCGAGGTGCATAAGCTTGAAACGCTCGCTCATTGCCAGACGGCTTACTGGAATGCCAGTCCAACGACTAACTATTTCTGCAATATCCTCGGCGTCAACGGTTTCGTCAACCAAGCCCTTGTCGCCTTGAATGTTCTTCAGTTTGCCTTTCAGTTCCTCGATGTTGCGCTCGCTCTCCTTGATTTTTCCGTAGCGGAATTCTGCAACCTTGCCGTAGTCGGCATTGCGTTCGGCAACTTCGGCTTCGTGCTTGTAGTTCTCGATGTTCTGCTTCTCGGTTTGAATCTTGTCAACCAAAAGCTTTTCTTCTTTCCACTTCGACATCAATGAGTTGCGTTCCGAACCAAGTTCTGCAAGCTGCTTTTCTATTTCTGCAACCTTCGAAGTGTCGTTTTCGCGTTTCAAGGCTTCCTTTTCGATTTCGAGCTGCTGGATTTTACGGTTCAGCACATCGATTTCCTCAGGCACCGAGTTGACTTCGATACGCAACTTCGAGGCGGCTTCATCAATAAGGTCGATGGCCTTATCTGGCAGGAATCGTTCGGTAATGTATCGGTTCGAGAGTTCTACTGCGGCAACAATTGCTTCGTCGAGGATACGCACCTTGTGGTGGGTTTCGTAGCGTTCCTTCAGACCACGCAGAATAGAAACTGAACTTGCAATGTCAGGCTCGTCAATCATAACGGTCTGGAAACGACGCTCAAGAGCCTTATCCTTTTCGAAATACTTCTGGTACTCGTCGAGGGTTGTGGCACCTATGGCACGAAGTTCGCCACGGGCAAGTGCAGGTTTCAAAATGTTTGCAGCATCCATTGCGCCCTGAGACTTTCCTGCGCCGACCAAGGTGTGGATTTCATCAATGAAAAGCACGATTTCGCCGTTGCTTTCAACAACTTCCTTAACCACAGCCTTCAACCTTTCCTCGAATTCTCCCTGATATTTTGCTCCAGCGATAAGAAGACCCATATCAAGAGAGTAGATTTTCTTGGATTTCAGGTTGTCGGGGACATCGCCCTTGACGATACGCCCTGCAAGACCTTCGGCGATTGCCGTCTTACCGACACCAGGTTCACCAATTAGTATAGGATTGTTCTTGGTGCGTCGGGTAAGGATTTGCAGGATACGACGGATTTCGTCGTCACGACCGATAACAGGGTCGAGTTTGCCGTTCATTGCTCGTTCGTTCAGGTTGATGGCGTACTTGCCAAGTGCGTCGTAGGTGTCTTCTGCCGACTGCGAATTGACGGTGCTGCCTTTCCTAAGTTCGAGGACAATGCTTTTCAGGTTTTCTTTGTTGAAACCGGCATCGCGCATCATCTTACCAATGCTTTCCTTGCTTTCGGCAAGAGCCATCACAAGATGCTCGACGGAGATGAACTTGTCGTTCATTTCGGTTTTCTTCTTGTCGGCAGCGATGAGGATGCGGTTGGTGTCCTGCGAGATGTAGGGTTCGCCGCCCTGAACTTTTGCGTAACGCGAAACGATGCTTTGTACGGTAAGTTCAAAGTTACGCTTGTCAATCTCAAGTTTGCTGAGCATGTAGCTCATCACATCGGGTGCTTCGCTGAGCAGTGCCAGAAGCAAATGCCCAGGCTCAATCGCCTGATGTCCATTTTCGCTCGCGATAATCTGCGACTTCGAGATTATCTTCTGGGCTTTCGTTGTAAAATCTTCTATATTCATAATTCTTCAATTTTTTTCAGTTAAACACTGTGCGGTATTGCAATAAGTTTGCCGAGAAAAGAGGTGTTGCGTGTATTTGTTTGATAATTAGGAGAATAATTATGTAAAAAGAAAAAGTGTAATGAAATTTTGTCATTACACTTTTGTTGTTTTGTGACAATATGTCATTTATTGTCTATGTGATAGACCTTCTGCGGAAGGTTATCTTTCGTGTTCTATTTCTACGCCGACCTTGCCAATTTTTCCACCCATAGGAGGATTAATCTTTGCGATTCTGATTTTTGCTTTTTGTAGTTCTGGAAAGCGTTGGAATATTGCATCGAGAATGTTTGAAGCAAGGTTTTCGACAAGGTTCGACTTCGTGTTTTTCATTATGTCGCTAATGATGGCATAAACCACTTGGTAGTTGAGGGCGTCGTCGAGATTGTCGGATTTTTCGGCTTTGCTTGTGTCTGTCCACAAGTATATACTGACAGAAAATCTGTTTCCTGCAAACTTTTCTTCATCGTAGTGCCCATGGAAAGCAAAGAATTCCATGTCCTCGATGAAAATCTGTCCGAGAGGTCTTTCCATTAGTATTCGAGCTTAATGTTGTCGACCCAAAGAGTGTTGCCGATAGTTCCCGAGAATGCTTCCTGGCACGATGCGCTGATAAGCATAATTGCATGAGTTACAGGAGTGCTTTCGTCGCCCCAGCCAACTTCTTGTATTTCAACATTCTTTCCCTTGCTGTTTATTGTGTAGAAGTTGTCCTTCAGAGGTCCAAGGTTCATGTATGGCTTGTAGTTGGGTGATTTGGTAGCGTCGCCGTAGATTACAGGGATGCGGAATCCGTTAACCCAGTCTTTTGTGGGGCTTGTTACGTGATATATGGCTGTACCCACGCGTTTTGCATAGACATTGCCTTTCTCGTCTTCCCAGCGGTTCTGCAGGATGAACAGTATCTGCTGTTCGTCGTTTCCTGCGCGGCTCGACGACGACAAGGTCTTGCAAGTGGTGATTGTGCCTTTGTTTGGCATTGCCGACTTGTAGTCAAGTACGACTGCCTTTGGCTTGTTTGTAAATGGTACGCCCCATCTCATCTTGCTATACGGATTGCTTGTGCCGTCGATAGGTTCGTGGGCTTTGCCCCAGTATATAGAACCCGAAACCAATACCTTTATATTAATAATGCCGATAACCTTGCATTCAGCATATTCGGTAGTAAGTTTTGCACAGTAGCCGTTTCCACGCTTTTCGGGATAAACCGTGTTACTGGTCTTCGAGATGCCAGCGACCTTTGCGTAAGTGTTCGACGATGCCCATATCGACTTGATGTTCAGTGCCTTGTTTTCGCGTATGGTGTCGCGCGGACCAATGGCGTATATGCGTCTGGTATTGCCGCCAATTACAAGCGATTCTTCAATGTCGCGTACAGTCCAGCTTTCGAAGTTGCCGTATTGTACATTCTTATACGTCTGCGAGTTTGCAGATATGGCTGTTGCCATAACCAATAGAAGCATTGCGTATTTGCTGATATTTCTCATATTCTGATAATTTATTTTTTCTCGTTATCTTTTTTACAAATTTTAAGCCATATTTTGTGTACTATGCCTTTTGGAATTGCATTGACAAGTGGTGGCCACAGCAAGTTGATGAATCCTGGAGTCTTGCAGCGACGTTTGCGGAACATGGCTTTGAGAGCTTTGTTGACAAGCAGTTGTGGTGGATATACGGCGCGGACTTTCACTCCGAACCTCATAAGTCCGTTGTACTTGGGGCTTATGTTGTACAAAGGCGTATCTACTGCACCGGGGCAAACTACTGTTGTGTGTACGTTATATTGCTTTGTTTCAAGGTATAGTGACTTCATGAAACTCTTCAGATATGCCTTTGTGGCAGCATACATTGTCAGTCCGGGGATCGCCATTGTCGATGTTACCGACGATATTGTAAGTATGTATCCGTATCTGCGTTTCTTCATTTCGTCACCAAACATCGAGCACAGACGGGTAGGGGTGTAGACGTGGAGCATTAGCATCGCGCTGGCCTTCTCGACGGTAGCATAGTTCAATTCCTTGAAAAAGAATATGCCGGCATTGTTGATAAGGATGTCGACCTGTATGTTGTTCTGCTGGCAGAAGTCGAAAAGTTCGTTTGCTGCTTCCTGTTTGGCGAGGTCCTGATATTTGTAGGTTACCTTTACATGATATTCGTTTTGAAGCCGCTCGGCAACTGCTTTAAGCTTTTCTTCCTCATTGCTTACTATCAATAGGTTGCATCCCGATTTTGCAAGTTGGTCTGCATATTCGAGTCCCATTCCCGAACTTGCTCCGGTTATCAACGCTGTGCTGTCCTTGCGGATGTACTTATTGAAAGTTTTCATTGTCGTTCTTAATTAAAAGCAGTGCTAATGTTTTGCTGCAAAATATGTTGCAGCTAAACACGCATTTTGCCTTTTCAAAAATAACGCGCAAATTTAATACTTTTATTTTTAATAGCGTTTTTTCTGCATTGCTTTTGTTCGCGTGCTTGCGCTAAAGCTGTGATATATAACAAAAAAGCAACAGATTTCTGTTGCTTTTTTTTGATTGTCTATATTCTGTGATTATTCGATTTTATCGAATTTCTGCACAGCTATCTTTCCCTGGGTGAACATTCGGGTTATGTAGGTGCCAACCGGCAGGTACGATACATTTATCTCTATGTTGTTGCCACTAGGTCTGTCGTTTGAGTAAACAAGTCGTCCGAGGTTGTCGAAAATCTCAATGAAGTCGTTTTTCTCAAAGCCGTATGCGTTTTCAATGTTCAGGATGTTGTTGCATGGATTTGGGAAAATGGCAACGTTCTCGGTGAACGTTTCGTCTTCTATTCCTACAAGACATGAGGCAACCTTTATGCCTGTTGAAGAGGTAATTCCGTCGTATGCGTCGGGAAGGCTTTGCCATGTGCTATCTTTCAGAACGTACATTGTGTTATTGTGTCCGTAACCGCGGTTGTTAGCCATACCTATGACGATATCTGTGTTGGCCGAGTATTTTATCCTGTATCCGAGGTAGAATGGTCCGTCAACTTTCAGAGGAGTAGCAAAGTTTATCTGCTGATAGTAATTTTCGCTGAGGTTTCTCAAATAAACCTTTTGTTCCGAAAGTATTGTTGTCGGAACAGGATCGTTGCCGTCCCATGTGATGAAAGTGATGTATTCGTTGTCGTTTGTGTATTCTAGCTTCAGTATAGGAACAATTATTGATGAAATTTCGTTGAAAGTGTAATATTCGAACTTGTCGGCGTAGGTTGTGATTCTGTCGCTGTTGTGACCGCCAAGGTATCCTGTAAGTCCATGTGCGCTAAGTTTCACTGCGGTTTCGTTGTCGAGTAAGTTGCAAAGTGTGTCGCAGTACGAACCTACGTAGTTTTCGTAAACAACAATATAGTCACGCTTGTTGAGAATGTTTCCACCGTTAGGATTTGATACGGCCAATTTGACGTCGTAAATACCGGAGTTTTCGTATGTTACGCCATTTTGTACAACTTGGTATTCACAAGTTGCAGGGTTTCCTCCTTCAAATTCCCATTCCCAATACATCGGGTAACCTTCCGACTCGTCGGTAAAGCGTACAGGAGTGTTAACTTGTACAAGTCGGCTGTTGCACGAGAATTTTGCCTTCGGGACTTCGTCGCCTATCGATGGTATTACGTTGATATAGTTTTCGAGAGTAAGAGTGTCGCTTCCAAGTGGGTTCTGAACGATTAATGTGACATTGTAATGACCAACACTATTGTAGCGTATGTTGTGCGGGTTTTGGTCAGTCGAACCTGATGGGTTTGCACCTTCGAAACTCCATGTCCATTGCCATGGTTCTCCTTGTGAGAGGTCTGTGAAATTAATTGTATTTCCAGCAATTACAGTTACTTGGTTTGCGGCAAAGTAGGCTGTTGGTGCTTCTGTAGGCAGCGGAACAACCTTGATGTAGTTGGTGCGAGTCTTTGTGTCTCCGTCCCCCAATTGGTTGCTTGCGGTAAGGGTAACGCTGTAGTCTCCAGGTGTATTATAGACAATTGGTCCTGGATTTTCTTCATTGGAAGTAGATGGTGATCCTCCTGAGAATGTCCACGCCCATACTGAGGCTCTTTCCGAAAGATTTGTGAAGTTTATTGATTCTCCAACAGGAATAAATGTTCTGTCGGCTTCGAAGTCTGCTACCGGTCTTTGGTCGGGGCATGTGGCTTCGTGGGCGCCAAGCATTGTAAGTTGCATGGTGTTAATAGGTCTGTCCATCTCGTTCATTGAGCGGTTTGGCTGTATGAGAACGTAGGTCGGGGTGCCATCTATTTCCCAGTTGTTGGCTAGTTCGTTGATTATAGGGTTATTGGCCAACGGGGCAATCGGGTAGGTGGCACCAAATTCTGTAATGTACCAGTCAATATCATGCGCTGCATCGTGGTCCACACATTCAAGACCTATTATGATTACATCTCCGCTGTTGCATCCAAACGAATTGTACAGGTTTACAACATCTGGAACTTCTGCTTGGCAATGTCCACATGTAGTGTAGAAAAAGTCAAAAATAACATATTTCCAGTTGTTAAGCAATTCGTTGATATTGTATGTTTCCCCGTTGTAGTCGGTAAGCGTTACTGTTTCGTTGTATTGGTTTGGAACAGTTTGCGAGAATGCCTGAATTGACAATATTATCGCAGCAATCGTTATTAAAAGTCTTTTCATAAAAACACAATTATATACGAGTGCCAAAGTTAAGAAATAAATTCGTATTGTAGGTGTTTTTATTTTAACTTTTTTTGAAATTTTTGGAGATTGAGTTTGTGCATGGTAAAAATGGTATTGTGGAATGCTACCATAGGGGCAAAAAAAATCCCGACCTAAGTCGGGACTTTCAGATTCAAAAAACTATTTCTCAATAATCTCCTTGTGGTTTTGCAGGATGTTTTTGGCGGTGCCGACCTTATCTGAAAATTCAAACATCGACATTGCGTACCAGCCTTTGTAGTCGGGAGCCCAGTAGCGGATACCAGCCATTCCGTGTGTTTTGCCCCACGATATAACATCGGAGTAAATGTCAGCCTGACCCTGCTGGTCCTTGTTGTAGCCTCTTACCTTCTTGTTCCATCCGGCAAACGGACCTTCCATCTTGCCCGAAGGATAGGAGAATTCACCGATGAAAACATTAAGGTGGCACTTTTCGTTAATCTTGGTTACGGTCTTTTTTAGGAGTTTCTTCTTGTTTGCCGACATGGATGGAGCACTAGGGTAGTAGCTAATGCCGGCGGTCTCCATGGCGTAGCTGTTGTCCTTCATGAAGTTGAAGAAGGATGCACTGCATTTTGGCGGGAAAACAACAGTTGCAATGTGAGTGGAGAATTTAACATTCGAAGCATCGATGCCCAATTTTGCGTATGCGCTCAAAATGCCTGCCTTAACTGCTGCGTAAGCCTTTGCATCGTACTTCCATACATTACGCTTTAGCCATCCGGGGGCAAATACAGGTGCCGTATATCTTTTCATCTTCTTGGCTTTCTTCAATTTGGGGTTAACTGCGGTTTCGAGTCCCATGCTTATTCCTGCAAAGCCGAAGTTGGCCTCGTTGCCAAGATTCCAGTTGTTTACGGTGCAACCAGTGTTGAGAATAGCCTCGGCGACAAATGCTCCGTAAGCCTCAAGCACAGTGCAGATTTCATCGAGCGAAAGTTCCGACCAAGCTTTTCCGTTTTGCAGAGCGTAAATTTCGGGATATTCCTCGAAACGCGGAGCCTGCTGTTTATCCATGTCCATATAGGTGTATGCGCACATAATTTCTGGATTGATAGGAATATTCAATGCTGCAGCGAGCTGGCAAAGTTGGATTCCCTGGTCGAAAGTGTGGACATTGGCGTTTTCGTCCTCTTCTCCGTCGGTAATATCCTCGTCGGTCTTGTGGCGCTTGGTTGCAATGCGGACATACATTTCGGTAGAGCCAAGTTCGCGGTAGATGGCCTGCAATTCTGCTGGTGTAGAAGCGGTCTTGTCGCCAATTTTGAAGGAATAGCCATCTTCGAACTGGTTAAGCGAGAAGGGGCTGAGTGAAAGAGCAACACGGAAATCGTCGTCAAGTGCGATTTCACCTTTTTTTGCACATACTGCACCTTGCTGCAAGATGATAGTTTGCGAAACACCATCTGCCATAGCAATCTCACGGATTTCCATTTCGGTGCCGTTGATGTTGGCGTAGCCGACATATTCCATAAGGTCGCCAAGGCCGATTGTGTTGTAGGTATGCTGAGATGCAAAATTTTGCGTCTTTACAGCACCTACTATGCCTTGGTATTCGATTCTGTCGGCATTTCCACTGCCGTTGCATACCATCTTAACGGATGATACGCCACCGTTTCTGATGGCAGACATAATGTAGGTGCCAGTGTTGGCTACTGATACGCGGAACTGGTGGATGCCCGATTGCAAGTTCTGTGTCATTGTGTTTAAGACACGACCATTCAAATCGGCAATTTCAATAGTTACATTTCCTGCTTCTTCTACCGAAAGGTTTACTTCGGTTGTTCCGCTGAAAGGATTCGGATAATTCTGCGACATTTCCAAGCCGCAGTTTTCGGTATTGTTTCTATTTGCGGTAACAATCTGCACCGTCAATGTTGTGTCGGGCCATAAAATGTTTTCCTGCCAACCTTTTGTGAAATTTGTTACAACTACGCGGTTCATTTGCAAATAGCTGTTGTTCTCATCGCGACCTGTGAATGTAAGGGTAACATCCTGTGCAATAGTGCAAAGGCACATTAGCACCAATAAAGAAATAGTAAAAAGCCTTTTCATTAATTTATCTGTTTTTAATTTGTTTGCAAAGGTATTGTTTATATGTCATTATGCATTATTCCAATCATTGCCAATATTGTTCTATTTTCCATATTTTTGTTGAGAAAATATTTCTAAAAGATGTAACTTTGCACTTGAAAATTGTTTTAAAATTCGCACACAATGACAAACGATGCTATTTCGAAAAACTTGCCCGTTCTGCATGATATAGACAACATTAAAAGCAATGTTTATCTCGGTAACGACTTGCGTCTGGCCGTCATAGAAGGGTTGTCAACACCATTACCCGAGTATTTCCAGACTGCCGTCTATGCGCTGAATCTCCATATCCGAGGCAAGATAACCGCCCATATAAACCATCAATTGTACGAGATAGATGCACCTTGCTTTTCGTCTATCCTTATCGGACAGTCTATAGGTGTCGTTGAGGCGAGTGATGATATGGTGCAGTACATTTTGAGTTTTTCGCCATCGTTTGCCGAGGAACTCAATCTGAAATTATCTGGCGAGGCTCATGTTAGGGCATATATGCGTCCTTTTATGCAGCTGACAGAAAAGCAGATGTTTGTGGTACAGCACTACCTTGATTTGTTGCGCGAGGTTATGTTGTCTCCTGATGTGAGCAATGTCCGTGAGGTGGCGCTTGACCTGGTGCGTTCGATGATGTATTTTGTTTACGGGCTGTACGATAAGTCTTTTACAAAGCTTTACACGCTTTCTCGCTCTGAGGAACTGGCTGGGCGTTTCCTTTCGCTGGTTGAAATGCATTGCCACGAACATCATAATATTGAGTGGTATGCTGACGAAATGTGTCTGTCTCCAAAATATATCGCCAATGTGGTGAAGCAGGTTACGGGGCGCACTGCCTACGAATGTATAACGCAGAATCTTGTCAAGCAGGCTAAGTCGCTGTTGCAGACGACTGCGCTTCCCGTGCAGCAGATTGCCGATCGGCTTGGCTTCCAAAATCAGAGCCATTTCGGGACATATTTCCGTAGGGCGGAGGGAGTAAGTCCAAGGGAGTATAGGAATGGTTTGAGAATTTGAAAATTTGAAGATTACAATCCCAACCTAAGTTATTTTTTTGGGGAGGATTATAAAAAATGACCGTATCTCACGACACAGCCAATTTTACGATGATTTTTGTATGCCTTATAAATTCAGTTTTTATTGAAATGAAAGTTTGTTCATCGTTTTTTGAGTTTGTGTAAATAAATGTAAATTTACTTTGGTTTTGCAAAAGTACAGCTGTTGCGATAGGTGTGCAATCCCGAAAAATGATGAAAAGAGATGTTGGAATTAACTATATGTTGTGATTGTGGGTGCTTCTTATTTACTCTCTCGGCAAATTGAATCCCGTCCTTTTTACAATCGCCTTTGTCGCTATGAAAAATGCCACCGCCACCGAGATTCCGAAGCAGAATCCTACAAAGATGTCGGCAGGGTAGTGGACGGCAAGGTACATTCGTGAATATGAGACGATTGTAGCCCAGCATAGTGCGGTTATTGTGTACCATTTTCGGCGGATGAAAAGCATTGTGATTAGCGCAAGCCCGAAACTGTTGGCGGCGTGACCAGAAAAGAAACCGTACATTCCGCCCCGATAGTCGTTTACGATATGGACTTCTTCCTGGATTTCGGGTGTGTGCGTTGGACGGTAGCGCTGTACCGATTCTTTCACATTGTGCGAAACAACATCGGTAGTGGCAAAGCAAAGCGTAGCCGCCAGTATAGGAATCCAGCACCATTTTCCGAAACGCTTCACCGTCATAAAGATGAACAGTGCAATCATTGGAAGCCAGAACCAGTTGCTGCTTATCGCCCACATTATAGGGTCGAGCCAGTCGGCATGCAATCCGTTGATGAAGAGCAGAATCTCGCGGTCGATAAGTTCAAGGCTTTCAATCATACAGCTATTCGTTAAGAGCCTTCCAGATTAGGTCTTTAAGTTTGTCTATGTTCTTGTGTGCCACCGAAGAAATGAAGACTGTTTCAATCTTTTCGGGCAGTTCCTTCGAGAGCATTTCCTGAAGTTCATCGTCGATGAGGTCGCACTTGGTGACAGCGAGGATGCGCTTCTTGTCGAGCAGTTCGGGGTTGTACTGCGTGAGTTCGTTGAGCAGCACTTCGTATTCGTTGCGGATGTCCTTGGTGTCGGCTGGAACCATGAATAGCAGTATAGAGTTGCGCTCTATGTGACGCAAGAACCTAAGTCCTAGACCTTTGCCTTGACTTGCGCCCTCGATGATTCCTGGGATGTCGGCCATTACAAACGACTTGTAGTCGTGGTAGGCAACGATGCCGAGGTTAGGCACGAGCGTGGTGAAAGGGTAGTCGGCAATTTCGGGCTTTGCTGCCGATACAACCGACAGTAATGTTGATTTGCCAGCATTTGGGAAACCTACGAGACCGACATCGGCAAGCACTTTCAACTCGAGGATTACGGTCTTTTCGATTCCTGGTTCGCCGGGCTGCGAGAATTTTGGTGCCTGGTTGGTTGCCGTCTTGAATTCGGCGTTGCCAAGTCCGCCGCGACCGCCTTTGAGGAGGATGATTTCCTGGTCGTTCTCGGTGACTTCGCAGAGCACTTCGCCGGTGTATTCGTCACGGGCGATAGTTCCGAGCGGCACATCGAGGGTTATGTCCTTGCCGTTTGCGCCAGTGCATAGTGCACCGCTACCGTTGGTGCCGTTCTCAGCGAATATGTGACGGTTGTACTTGAGGTGCAGCAGAGTCCACACGTTGGTTGTGCCGTGCAGGATTATATGTCCGCCGCGTCCGCCGTTGCCACCGTCGGGACCGCCTTTCTCCACGAATTTCTCGTGGCGGAAGTGCATCGAACCTGCGCCGCCCGCTCCCGACCGGCAGTATATCTTTACATAATCTACAAAGTTTGAGGTGGTTGCCATGGAATTATAATTGACAATGGATAATTAACAATTGATAATCAATTAGATAAAGATTTTTTTTATTCTGTGCAATTTTTTCAAAAAAAGAACCTCGGAACCCAAGTCCCGAGATTCTTATAGTTTAATAGTTTACATTACTTAACCTGAGGCATCTGGTCCTTGAAGAGCGGAGTCTTCTTAACTTCGGCCTTTACCTTCTTGCCACGGATGTCGATGTAGATTTCGGTTCCTTCCTTCCAGAAGCCGCGGTTGAGGTATGCCATACCGATACCCTTCTTCATCATTGGCGACATTGCTCCCGAGGTAACATGACCAATCTCGTTGCCTTCTGCATCGTAAACGAGGTATTCGGGACGCGGAATACCACGGTCAACGAGGATGAAGCCCTTCAACATCTTGCTGGTGCCTTCTGCTTTCAGTTTCTCGTGGTATGCGCGGTTGGTGAAGTCGTTGCCATCGACAAACTTGGTAATCCAGCCAAGACCAGCTTCGATTGGCGAAGTGGTGTCGTTGATGTCGTGTCCGTAGAGGCAGAATCCCATTTCGAGGCGGAGAGTGTCGCGTGCGCCAAGACCTATCATCTTGATGCCGAATTCTTCACCAGCTTCGAGGACAGCCTTCAACAGCTTGTCGGCGTACGGGTTCTTTGCGTAGATTTCGCATCCACCAGCACCAGTGTAACCAGTTGTCGAGAAGATAACTTCTGGAATGCCAGCAAATTCGATAATCTTGTTGGTGTAGTATTCCATGTCGATTACATTAGCCTTAGTGAGCTTCTGCATAGCCTTCAGAGCGTAAGGACCCTGAACAGCGAGCTGGCAGTATTCGTCGGATGCGTTTACGATGTCCTGTCCGACCTTCAAGCCCATCTTTTCTGCTATTGCGATGCACCAGTTCCAGTCCTTGTCGATATTGGCAGCGTTTACAACGAGGAAATATTTCTTGTCGTTGATTCTGTAAACCAAGAGGTCGTCAACGATACCGCCGTCGTTGTTAGGCAGGCACGAGTACTGAACCTTACCGTCGGTGAGGTCGGCAACATTGTTCGAAGTAACCTTCTGTACGAAGTCGAAAGCCTTGTCGCCGGTTACCCAGAATTCGCCCATGTGAGAAACATCGAAAACGCCGATATGTTCGCGGCAGAATATGTGCTCGTCGTTTATGCTAGTGTACTGGATTGGCATGTTGAAGCCAGCGAAAGGTGCCATCTGTGCGCCCTGTGCGATGTGAAACTGCGTGAAGGCAGTGGTTTTGATTTCTTCCATTATGTTATGTCTTTAAGTTTTTAATGAATTTTTTGAAAAATTTGGGGCAAAGATAAGATTTTTATTTGAGCCATTTTCATTTTTGTGAAATTATTTTGCGGGATTTTTGAGTTGGTTTTTGTGTATAAATATGTTCATATTTATGCTGCCTTTCCTGTTAAAAAACTATCCGTTTGGCATTTTTTTTATAAACTTGCGAACTTTTTAGTTAGGAGAAAATAGGATGGAAACTATATTTACGCCTGAATTTTTCAATACGATGCTGATTATCATGGCAGTCGTTGGTTTGGTTGTGTTTATTTCACTTTATTTTGTTGATGCTGGCTACGGCAAGATGATTTCGGCAAAGTGGGGCCCCGCAATGCCAAACAAGTGGGGGTGGATGCTGATGGAATGCCCTGTATTTTTTATAGTGCTATACCTTTGGTGGACTGCCGCACCCGAAATCAAGTATAACGCACCGTACCTGTTGTTCTTCCTGTTCTTCGAACTGCACTATTTCCAGCGTTCGTTCATCTTCCCGTTCTTGCTCAAGGGCAAGTCGAAGATGCCGATTGCGATAATGGCGATGTCGGTAATCTGGAACCTGATAAACGGCTACATCCAGGGCTACTGGCTGTTCCACCTTGCACCTGCAAATCCAACATATAGCGTGCTGTATTCTACCGACTGGCTCACAAGCTGGCAGTTTATCGCAGGAACTATCATTTTCTTTACCGGAATGTTCATCAACTTGAATTCCGACCATGTTATCCGCCATCTGCGCAAACCCGGCGATACCAACCATTACCTTCCAAAGAAAGGTATGTATAGGTATGTCACCAGCGCCAACTATTTTGGCGAAATTACCGAATGGCTCGGCTTTGCAATCCTTACCTATTCTTGGGCAGGAGCCTTGTTCTTCTGGTTCTCGTGCTGTAACCTTGTTCCGAGGGCAAATTCAATCTATCACAAGTACGAGAATGAATTCGCTGAGGAGTTTGACAGGAAGAAACTGAAGAGAATCATTCCTTTTGTGTATTAGAAGATTTGAAGATTTGAAAATTTGAAGGATTTGAAGATTTATGGCAACGGTTTCTACTTTTGAAGAATTAGATATTTGGATTTACAACGCAATACCGCTCCTTCAACTTTGCTTAGGGAACTAAAGAAAAACTATAAAATAAAAATATTGTACAGTCGTGCCGCGGCGCGACTCAACGTAGAAAATTAAACATATGGAATCTAATAAACTTTTTACTCCTTACCAATTGGGACCCATTACCCTCCGTAACCGCTTCATCCGCTCGGCGGCTTTCGAGAACATGGCACGCGACAACATGCCGACAAAAGAATTGATGGACTACCACGTTAGCGTAGCACGCGGTGGCGTCGGAATGACAACCGTGGCTTACTGCGCTGTCGATATTACCGGCGTTTCGTTCAACGGACAGCTTTATGTTCGCGAGGAAAGCCTGCCCGAATTGCGCAAACTTACCGACGCTATTCACGCTGAAGGCGCAAAGGCCAGCATTCAGCTCGGTCACTGCGGAAATATGACTCACCGCTCAACCTGCCATTGCACGCCTGTAAGTGCGTCCAACGGCTTCAACTTGTATTCGCCGACTTTCCACCGCCGTCTGAAGGTGGAGGAAATCAAACAATTGGTAAAGAACTTCGGCAAGGCTGTTGACTTCTGCCGCGAGGCTGGCTTCGACTGCGTTGAGATTCACGCAGGACATTCCTACCTTATTTCGCAGTTCATTGGCAAGCGCACCAACCGTCGTCACGACGAGTACGGCGGTTCGTTCGAAAACCGCGTGCGCTTCATGAACGAAATCCTTGACGAGGTAATGCTTCACGCCAAGGACGATATGGCAGTTGTGGTAAAGACCAACATGTGGGACGACTGCTGGCGAGGTGTAACCATCGAGGAAGGCATCAAGGTTGCTAAGGAAATCGCAAAACACAAGGTTCACGGCATAGTGTTGTCGGGCGGTACTGTAAGCGCTTCGCCTATGACGATTCTTGGCGGTGCAATGCCGCTCAAGACTATGGCCCACTATATGCCGAAGTCGATGTGGTGGCTCAAGGCAGCACTGCATATTCCGGGTGTAGGTCCGATAATGACACCTACATCGCCGTTCAAGGAATTGTATTTCATGGAGAAAGCCAAGATTTTCCAGAAGGAAATCAAGGATGTGCCGCTGATTTATGTCGGTGGTGTGCAGTCGGGTGCTAACTGTCAGAGAATCATGGATGAAGGCTTTGAACTTTTCCAACTGGCACATGTGCTCATCAAGGATCCCGATTTTGTAAAGCATGTTGAGGAAAACATCAACTATCATGCAGGTTGCGGTCGTTCCAACTACTGCGTAGGCCGTATGTACACGCTTGATATGAAGTGCCACGAGTGCGTTATGCGTGATGGCGAGTCAATTCCAAAGAACTTGCAGAAGGAAATCACAAAACTCGAAGCAAAGGCAAAGAAATCGGTTGAAGAAAGTAAGAAATAAATGTAGCAATTATGAAGTGGGTTGATGCGATAATAGCAGTTTTGCAAGCAGAAAATGCTCCTATGCATTATTTAGATATTGCAAATAAAATTATTGAACTTGGATATAGAAAAGCTAATGAACTTGGAGCTACTCCTGAAGCAACTGTTAGCGCACAATTAAGTACCAATCCAATTTTTTTTGAAAGGATTGATAAGGGAGTATATAAATTAGTTAACAATAATCTTGGATCCAGACCCGAATTAAAAAAATTGACAGAGACAAAAGCGGAGAAACAAAAAATATCAAAAATAGTTGATGAATTTCAACGAGACTTACTGATAAAGAATTTTGGAATGTTTTGGAGTAGAACCAATGTCGATTGGAAAACTATGAATTTGTTAGGATCCCAAACCGAGAATGCAAAAACTGTAAATTTTAAGGAGCAAGTAGGAATATACATGTTGCACGATGCGCGTGAAGTTATTTATGTCGGTCAGGCAATAAAACAGCCAATTAGCAAAAGACTAGCCGATCATTGTAAAGATAGATTAAGTGGCAGGTGGGATCGTTTTTCATGGTTCGGTTTTTATGGTGTAAATGAAGAAGGTGAATTGGTCAAGAATTTTGATAAAAATAATTTTACAATTGAGAACTTCGCCAATGCAATAGAAGCGTTGCTAATTGAAGGATTGGAACCTCGTCAAAACCGTAAATCTGGAAATGAATTTGGAATGGAATTCTTGCAACGCGAAGATGAAAATCTGCAAAAAGAAAAGTTTAACAAGCAAATATTGGAAAGACTTTTGAAAAACTAAAGTAATTTAATTATGCTCTCTCTCGTAACAGGTGCAAGTTCAGGAATAGGATTGCAATATGCAACGCAGTTGGCTCGCGACTACCATACCGACCTTCTGCTGGTAAGCAATCAGGAAAAAGAGTTGCAGGAGGTAGCCGACAATCTGGCAAAGGAATACGGCGTAAAGACTATAGCACATTATGCCGACCTTAGTCAGACCGATGCAGCCGAAAATCTTTTCAAATACTGCCAGGACAACAACTTGGTGGTTGACATTCTGATAAACGATGCTGGCGTTTTCTTCTTCAACCAGTACTGCGAAACAAACATGAAGCGCATCGAGCTGATGCTCAACCTGCATGTGATGACGGTCGCAAAAATGTGCCGTCTGTTTGGTGAAGCAATGATTAACAGGCAGTTGACCGAAGAGGAGAAAGCCCAGAAAATTTGTAGAAAAAGACGCAAGAAAGGTTATATCCTTAACATGTCGTCGATGTCGGCCTGGATGGCTATGCCTGGCATACAGACCTACAATTCTACCAAGGCGTTCATCTACAATTTTACAAAATCAATCTGGTACGAGCTTAAGCCTCATGATGTTAACATAATTGCCATGGCTCCGGGCGCTGTTGATACGGCCTTGTTCGGACTTGCGCCGAAATTGCGCAAGCTGGCTGTCGCCCTAACGGTAAGCATCACACCCGAAAAGCTGGTTAAGAAGGCTTTGCGCAAGATGTTCCGTGGCAAGAAGGCTTCGACTCCGGGCTTCATCAACTGGCTTGCAACGCCTTTGCTGAGGCATACTCCCGACTGGATGCTCTTCGTCACGATGAAGCATATCGGAAAATATCAGAAGTAGGCTATTCTTTCACGACAACTTTGTTTCTGCCGTTTGCTCTGACAATGTAAGTCCCTGCGCTGTAGTTTGATATGTCAAATTCGGTGCTTCCACTAACAGTTATTATTTCGCAACGGCGACCATTGATGTCGAAAATCTCGACTATTGAGCTTTGCCCTGAAAGAAGGTCAATTTTTATCTTGCCGTCTGTTGGATTGGGATATATGCAGAAATCGTCGCTAGAAATATTTTCCTTAGAAACAAAACCTCCGATTCCGTAGGTCGGTGAAAATTCCGATGTGTTGTTTTCGGGGTCGACAGTCAGTGTCGTGAAAAAGTCGTTTTCGCTAAATCCAGTTATGTATGCCGACCAAGCTCCTCTAACACATGGATTTACAGTACAAATATATTGTATGCCTTCGCCATATCCGCTGGGGTCGGGGGATGCTTTGTATATTTCCACCTTGTAGGTTTGAGGACGTAGGACATCAAGATTGCCGTTGATGCGTATGGCTGTGTCTGTGAAAGTAATTTCATCGATGGTAGGGAAATTTAACTTTTTGTTGGCCCCTTCATCTTCGTCTAGATCGTCGTTAAGATTTACGCCTGGCTCGAATAGGTCGATAGCAAGCCCTCCGTTGTTGTAGAACGAATTGCAGCTTATAAGGTTATATTTGCTGTTGTCGTTGGTAATGTAAACGCCACAACCGCCGTTGTTTGCTATTATGTTTGCCTCTTCGGGCGAACCACCGATTATAGTTTTCTGGACACCTTGCGAAATCCTTATGCCGTCGAGTCCGTTGGGCAGGGGATTGCCGTCAACATCGGTGCCTATATAGTTGCGTACAATTACGTTGCTGTCGGATGCCGTGATGTTTATGCCAATTCCTACCTGTTCGTTGCCAGATATTATGTTGCCGTCCATAATGTTCTTGTACGATATGCCGTCGATTATGATTCCAGCAGTATTGGCAATAGCATGACGACCAGTATAGTCGGTGCCGATAAAATTGTTCTTCAGGAGATTGTTGTTGGTGCCGTTGTTGTAGAAGAATACACCGTAGCCTACATTTCCCGAAATTATGTTGCGCTCTGCGTCGGTATCTCCGCCTACGCGGTTGCTGAACGAACCGTCGTCGAAAAGAACACCATAAGTATTGCCAATAGGTAACGTTCCTGTTACGTCTGTGCCTATGTAGTTTCCAATGATTACATTCTGGGTTGCGCCAGCGCCAAATAGTGGCAGACCATAGTCGGTATTCCCCGAAATTATGTTGCGTTCGGCTGGGGTAGTTCCACCTATGGTGCAGAACTGCACAGCACCTTCCATGCTCATGCCGTCGTAGTTTGGCAACGAATCTGTGCCTTCGCGGTTGGTGCCGATATAGTTCCCTTTTACGGCACAGTATTTTACGTCGAGTAGGCGGATTCCAATATGCAGATTGCCTGAAATTATGTTTCTGTCGGCGGTTGTCGTTCCTCCGATTGTGCAGTAGTCGCTGTTGGAGATGAATTCAAGGCCAATGTCGTTGCCCATGATGCTGTCGCCAGTTTCGTTGGTGCCAATATAGCATCCCAAAACAACAGAGTTGGCCGACCCGTAAAATTGAGCGCCCTTGGTGAAACGACGGATGTTGAGTCCCTTCAACGTTGCATTCTGCGCATTCATGAATCGGAAACCATAGTCACGGGTATTGCTGCCGTCGATTACGATTTCGGGACCGTATGGATTGGTATCGCCAGCAAAAGTGGTTTGCGTAGTGCCGTCGATTGTAACGTTTGATTGCATTATCATTGGCAGGTCGCTTGATGGCATAATAATCCATACACCAGTGCTTGGGTTGTAGTTGGCATCGGTTGTCGGGATGTTGAAATTTATGGTGTGAGGACCAGCCGAACTCATACACATCTGCAGTGCATAGCGTAAGGTATTTGGACCAGAGTCGCCAGTCGTAGTGACTGTATATGTGGCAGAACTTGCGACAATTGTACTGAAAATAAATAATATTGTAAGTATGCTATTTTTCATGCTTCTAACGTTTTTCAAGTTTTATGCATCTGCTTTCGTGCTGTTTGTTATTAAGAATAACAAAATATGTTCCATTTGTGAACCTCGACAGGTCCAATGTGCCGTCCATGTTGACTGTATGCGTAACCATCCGTCCGTTGGTGTCGTAAACTTGCAGTGTGTCGAATCCATCTGCGTTTATTTCGCAGATGCCGTTTGTAGGATTTGGATAAATTGATATTTCTTCGTTTGTGGCATATGCTATCTCGGTAACTATGCCATGCGATTCGGAGAATTCTGATGTGTTTCCCACAGCGTCGGTAGCTGTAGAAATTATGTGTTCCTCGGAGGCAATTTCTCCGTCAATTACAGCCAGCCATGTGCCGTTGTCGTGTGGAGTGGCTTTGCCAATGTAAGTGTGACCTTCACGTGGGATTCCTAAGCCAGTAGGCTGGTGTGCGATGAAAAGTTCAACCGTGGCGTCATGCGGATTCTGTGTGTCGAGAGTTCCGTTTATCCAGATTTGACCGCTGTTTACGTCCCGTATTACCGATGTTATTACAGGATGGTTCATGAGGTTGTTGCAGCCGCTGTCGGTGTCGCCATTGTCATTTTCGTTGATTCCTTGCGGAAATATCTCAATTCCTGCATATTGGTTATTGAAAATCGAATTCTGTGAAATGCGATTGTTGATGGTGGTTTCGTCCATCAGGACAATGCCTGCCGAGTCGTTGTTGGCTATGATATTGCCATAGTCCGGCATTCCGATAAAATTGTTTGAAGCACCGCCAGCTATAAGGATTCCGCTGCCACCATTGCCTAGGTCAACTGAAATGTCCTTGCCAGTGCCAATCTTGTTGCCAATAACCGAAATGCTGTCGGCTTGGTCGGTAATCACAAGGCCAAAATCACTGTTGGCGGAAATAATGTTTCCGTTTATTTCCAAATGTTTGACAAGTGCGCTGACGATTATGCCGTTTTCGTTTGGCAATGCTGAATTGCCGCTTATGTCAACACCGATGTAGTTGCCATTGATAATGTTGTTTTCGGTTCCGAGGTCGGTGACTTCGATACCAGCATATCTGTTTCCCGAGAAAATATTTCTGTCGGATTCGGTATCGCCTCCGATAATATTGCCTTTGGCATCGGCAGCAAGCATAAGTCCGACATCGTTGGGTAGGGCCAATGTCCCTTGGGCATTTGTGCCGACAAGGTTGCCCCTAAAAATATTTTCGTCGGTACCACGTGTTACTATGAAAAGTCCGTAGCTTCGGTTGCCCGACAACACGTTGTTTTCCATAATGTTCTGGTGCGACGAACCATCGACGCAGATGCCCGTTGCATTGGGAAGTGCAATTTCTCCGCTTGCATCTGTGCCAATGTAGTTGCCACAGATGTTGTTGTGATGGCAGTTGCCGTAGTAGATGCAGCCATAGACGCGGTTTCCCGAAATGATGTTACGCTCTTCTGGTGTGTGTCCGCCAATGATGTTGCATTTGCCTGTCGTGTTGATTTCCACGCCATTGGCTTGAATTAGCGAGTCGGTTCCCTCGAAAGCAAAGGTTTGCGTTCCCGTAACGTCGGTGCCGATATAGTTACCACAAACGACATTGCTGTCGGCCGATTCGATGTAGATGCCAATTTCGGTGTTGGCGGAGATAATGTTGCGTTCGGCAGGTATGGTTCCTCCAATGCGGTTGGCGTTTGCATTTGTCATTACAATTATGCCATAGTGGTTGCTAAGCGGATTTGAGCCTGTGATGTCGGTTCCGATGTAGTTGCCCGACACTATGTTGTTTCGGCTTCCGCTGCTTTCGACGACTATCGCCGCATTGGTGTTTCCCGACAATATGTTGCGTTTGCTTTCGGTGTTTCCTCCGATGGTATTGTTGTGCGATGCCGACGAAATGTATATTCCCTGATTGTTTGGAACAGAAAGAGTTCCAGTTCTGTCGGTGCCGATTTTGTTGCCTGCTATTGTATTGTTTTCAACGCCAATGAGGGCAATTCCCGCGATTGTATTTCCCGAAATGATATTGTCGGTTATGTTGATGTTACGTGCATATCCGAGGTCGTATGAGCCGTAGCTTCCGCCCGAAATGCCTATTCCGTAAGTGTTAGGAAAAGCTTCAGTACCAATAGCGTCGATGCCGATGTGGCAGTCGCTTACATGTCCGCCATTTGCACCGAAGAACAGAATTGCATACTGGAATCCACCAATTGCAAAACCTTTTATGCTGTTGTTTGCGCTGGCAAGGCGAAAGCATGTCTGAAGGTTGCGGTCGCCACCATCAAGAACTATTTCGGGTCCGTATGGATTTGTGTTGCCGACGTTGCTAGTTTGCGTGGTGGCATCTATGTTGATGTTTCCTGCCATGATGAGGTAGGGCAGTTCGCTAAGAATATTTATGGTAAACGTTCCAGTCTCAGCATTGTAGTTTGCATCGGTAGTGGGGATGTTGAAGTATATGTTCGAACTGCCAATGTAGTTGCTTGATGCCGATGTTATTGCCTGACGTAGAGAGCCTTCGCCGCTGTCGGCAGTATTTGTTACGATATAGTCGGTTGCGAAAATTTTGTTTGACAATATCATCGCTGCGCACAAAAGTGCCGCTATCAATAAATGCTTCTTCATAGTAGAATTTTTTGTTGATGCGAAGATAAGGAAAAATTTTATTAGTTGACACTAATAAAATTCCTAGTTGATATTGGACGTCAGGTGATGTTTTCCGCTACCTAGGTTCTGCTTTTCATAACCATTGGCGGTTGGCAACCAAACTTCTGCCGCTGTGTTCGCTGGTATTACAATGTTCCAATCAAACTGATTCCCACTGACTTTCCAATTGCTTTCGATTAGTCCCGAAACTGATTTATAGGAGCAGTTTACATATTCCAAACCTTTGATTGGATATGGCTTCAGTTGGATTTTGCTATATCCCGGCTCCAAAGCGCGGATGCCTCCGAGATATTCGTATTCCCAAAGTATAAGGTCGCCCAGAAGCATTACATGGTTGCCTGAATTCATCGATGGGTCGGCGGTGTTGCCGTTCCAAAGTTCCCAGATTGTGGTGGCTCCGTTTCGATACATGTAGCCCCAGCTTGGATAGCTGTCGATGGTAGCCAGACGCAATGCCAGGTCGCCACGGCCTCGTTCGGTAAGTGTACGCATAAGTTGCTGTATGCCAACTACTCCAGTAGAGACATGCCCACCAAAGTCCTTTTCGGTCTTGTCGATGATATTGGCGAAGACTTTGTCTTCCATATCGGCTGGCACCATTCCGAACCATAGAGGCAAAATGTTGGCGGTCACAGTGTTGTTGCTGTATCGACCAGTTTCTTTGTTCAAGTATTTTTCGTTGTATGAGGCGGTTGTTGCTGCAATCTCATTGTTGAAATATGCAACATCTTCTTGAATTCCAAGCAACTCGGCGAATTTTGCCATTTTGCCAGCAAGGTAGCAGTAGAAAGGTGTTGATATTACGGCTGCCGATGTAATGCGGCTTGTGTCTTTCGAATGTATCATTTCGGGCGATTCTGGTGGCATGCACCAATCGCCGTAGCAGTCGCGTGTGATTATGCCATCTTCCGAATAGCTTTCTTTCATGTGGACAATCCAGCGTTTCATTGCAGCATAGTGCTGGCGTATTGGTTCGCTGTCGCCAAAGCGCGTGTAAACCATATCGGCTGCCGAGATGAATGCCCCTGGCCAAGTCATGTTGTCGGTATATCTGCGCCAGTAGGCAGGTGCCACATCCGATATTGACCCGCTAGGCCATTGGGAGTCGTCGAGGTCGCAGAGCCATTTTGAGTACAGTTCGTGATTTCCAAATATGTACGATTCTCCGTAACATCCTGTTGTGCGGTCGCCAGTCCAGCCCATGCGCTCGTCGCGTTGCGGACAGTCGGTTGGCATGCTGCGGTAGTTTCCTCTAATTCCCCAGTATGCGTTGCGATAAACCGCATTTATAATTTCGTCGGATGTCTCGAATGAACCCGTAGTTGGCATTGCGTCGTAGAAAACAAGTCCTTCAAAGTCGTCAGCCACAGGCTTTTCGCGCAGACCTTTCACTTCTACATAGCGGAATCCATGGTAGGTAAACATTGGATGCCATTGCGCATTGCTGCCGCTCATGATATAATGGTCGGTTGCTTCGGCACTGCGTAGGTTGTCGATGTATATAAGGCTGTCGGGAGTTAGAGTTTCTGCGAAACGCAAGGTGATAGTATCTCCTGCCTTCTGGTTGTGCATTTTTATGTCGAGCACTCCAACCATATTCTGTCCCATATCAACTATCCAGCAGTCGTTCTTTTTGAATATCGCCACTGGACGAATCTTGTCCTGCACCATGATGTTGGGATTGGGCTGTGCAACGAGTTCACCTTTGGGCGCCTCTACAAGTTCTACAGGCAGCCAGTTGCTGTCGTAGTATCCGATTTTTGTCCATTCACCAAGCTCCTTGTTGGCATCGTAGGTTTCTCCGTCAAACTCGTTTGCGGTACGGATAGGACCCTTATTGGTTATTTTCCAGCTTTCGTCGCTACATATCATTGCCGAGGTGCCGTCGTTGTAAGTAACTTCAAGTTGCAGAAGGAGTTGAGGCATTCCGTAGTGCATGGCATGTCTTATTCCGCACCATTCAAGATAAAGCGAGTCGTAGCGGATAGTTGTGAAGCGACCGCCTTCGAGTGTGACACCGATTGCATTGTCGCCTTTGTCGAGCAGTGAAGTTACATCGTAAGCATTGAAATACACCCGTTTAGTGTAGTCGGAAATGGCGGGCTTCAGCAGTTCATCGGCGGCGACTTCGGTTCCGTTGATATATGCGCTGTATTGTCCCAGTCCGCTGATGTATAGGCGTGCTTTGCTTATGTCGTTGTTCAGGTTGAAAGTTTTGCGGAGATAGCGTGCGGTAATGCGAGTTTTGTCATACAGGACATCCTCGTCGAATTCGTGCCCAATCCATTTTGCTTGCCAGTCGTCCTGGTTCAGCAGGCTTATCTCGAATGATTTTACTGGGCTCTCCAGACTGGCTTTCTTTTCCTTTTCTCCGTATGTCACAGTGGTATATACTTTCCAGTATGCCTTGTCGCGGCTTTTAAGTTCCCGACCTTGGTATGCAATGTAGAGCATCTGGTTCGATTCGACGACTTCAGAATCCCACAGGTCGCCGATTCCTTTCCGGGCATTTTGCTCGGTGGTGGCGACCACGATGCGGTAGTTGACCTGCATTACATTTTCGTACTCGCTTTCGTACTGCCAGCTGAAACGCGGCTGGTTGGTTGCTAAGGCCCTCGTGCCGTCCTGCTGTTCGACGGTAAGGTTGCATATTTCGATTTTGGTTCCGCAAGCGGTAAGCATTGCAGAGATGATGAATAAGAAGAAAATCTGTTTCATATAGCTGTATTTTCTTAGTAGTCAATTTTAAGTATGAAAGCACAACACACTAATGCTTAATCATAGTTGTATTTAATTGATGCGAAAATACAAAAAAACAGATATGTTTACAAAAAAGAAGTATTATTAGTCCTGTATGCAGCGTACGCTCATACCTAAATATTTTTCGTTGTATGATCTTGTAACATGAGTCCTTGCAAAATGAACGTATCTGTCGTAACCGCGTGAAGATGATTGTAATGAAGATGTCCAAAATCCACCTTCTTCGTTAATCCATCGGAACTGGCTGTTTAATGATTTCCATCCTGCAGGTTTAACATTTAATCCGCTGGAATTGTTTTTTTCTGGAATGCATCCTGGAGAGTTGTTTACGTCGGAAGTTGTCCAGCCTGTTGTTGAGGCAAGAGCCTTTCCTATAACATTGTGAGTCTCTCGATTGTTGTCGTTGTCGATATAACCATCGAAGTTGTATCCGTTGTTTTGGAGATATATTTCGAGTTCTGTCCATTCGCTATCGCTTGGCAGGTGCCATCCAGCAGGACAGGCTGTTTGTGCAGCAGGGTAATTGTATAGAACTCCGTACTCCGAATAATTGTAGGTGGCTTTAGCTGCTTCAACGTCGTAGCCCGTGTAGTTGTATATGTAGTATCTGTTCGAATAACCCGATTCGTCGGTTCTTGGGTAAACGCTTGGCAGATATCTAAGATTCTCTGCCATCCAAATCTGGTCTCCAATCTGTACTATGCAGTACGAGTTGCCATCGCGCTCGTCGGTGAAGCCGTTGCCAAGGGTTAATCCCAAAGTGACCATACTGTCGCATCCGTGGACAGAGGTATATGTTTGTTGGTAAATTCCACTTTCTGTATATGTGTTATTCCCCCATGTATAGCTGTCGCTGCATGTTGTGACGTATATGTTGTTGAAAATTGTATTGTTTATGTTAACGTTTAGATATACAAAACTGTCGCAACTTTCTACTGTTTGATAATGACCTATTTCGTATCTGCCCGTATGTGTGTATGTGACGCCGTTGTAGGTTATAGGTTCACAATCCGATATGTCTATATTTGTATATTTGTCGGCGCATAATGGAATATAGAACAAGAATTGTATTGTTGATGTTTGTAGGGTTCTCTGTGTATATTGTGTATATACAGTGCCTCTGTATGAAACATAGCCAGTATAATACATATTATCTCCATAGCTGTAGTTTTCGTATACGTTATTCTTCGCTCCGTTATTGTGGAATATATTCATTGTCGTGTCGGGAAATATCAGAGTTGTTTCCCATTGTCTTGTTAGGTTATTGACCTTGACGCTGTCTAGTGGCAGGTACATGTAATTATAATACGTTGGTACTGTATTGCGGACATTGCTGGTGAAAGTTACTCTAATGTCATAATTGTTGCTTTGTGCCTGAGTCGTAAAAGTAAGCGTTTGTCCGGTATACGCCTGTCCTCCCTTTATAGCAAAAGCCTTGTAGTAGTATGTCGTGTTGGGTTCTAGTCCTGTGAGATGGCACGAAAAATTTCCACTTGTTTGCGATGAAGTTGCAGTGTGAGCTGTAATGTTGTTCTCGTATTTGCTGTAGTAGAACCCAGTTGCTTCCATAGTGCACTCGCACGATGCATTGCCATTCAAGGTCGCGCTATTAATACTAATAGATGTTGCCTGTAATGTGTTAACGGTAGGTATTGCGTGTTGTACGTTTGCAGCAAAATGCAATGTTATTACTTCACTGCTGTTTTGTATTCGTGTGACAGGTTCGCTTACGCACAAACCGCCATCGTATGTCGCATAACCTGTATATACCATTTCGTCACCAAGTTCGAATAATCCGTTCATATAGATTTTCTGCTGTGTTGTCCCAAGGTACGATATTGTGTTTGTACTGCCATGACCAGTGTTCACCATTTTTATTGATGAAGTTTTTCCATTTATACTAGCGGAAAGAATGTATGTTTGTGGAAAAGCAAGATTAATTTCGAACTTATGTGTGCCTGTATTAAGGTCCTGTGAATGTTGAGTGATCAATTTCCCGTTAATGTCATATATTCGGATTATAGTATTGCCATCATAAGGTATGGATATTGTAACTTCTGTTGTGCCGTCGAATGGGTTAGGGTTGTTCTGCGAAACGTAAAAGTCTTGTTTTTTCTGGTTTTCAATGCCAGTTAGCCGAGCAATCATTACTGTGTCGGGATAATATATTGTCATTTCCCATTGGCGAGAATTGTCGCGTATTGCAACGCTATCCAACTGCATATAAAAGCCGTTTTGCGATTGCCCGACGAATCGAACGGTAGTATTTTGTGCTTTCAAAGCACATAACGATGTGAGTAATACTAGTATGGATAATAATTTTAGTCTCATATCTCAAATTGTTAAAAATTGTTGCAAATATACAATATATTTTCTATTTGTGCAATTTTTTTTATAGCGTTATCGTCCACGTCAGCTTGAATGCCCAGTTGTTTATTTCCTTGTCGGTGAAGCGGTAGGGGCCGTAGCGGTAGTAGACACCGAGACCGAAGCCTTCAATCGAGAGGCAGAGCAGGTTGTTGAGTTGTATGCCCGATTCGAAGAAGCCCTTGTTCATCTTGCGGGCATAGTCGCTGCCGTCAACATCTTGCGTAAGCTTGCAGTCGCCCCAGCCGAGGCTTGTGGTGATGGCTATGCTCGGACGCGAAAATTTCTTCTTGTAGAGTACGTTTCCGAAGTCGTGCATGAAATGGAAGGTGACGAACCTGTCGGAGATGAACTCGTTGGGACGCATTGTGTTGAAGGTGTGGTCGATGTTGAGCCACGAGTCGGTTCCCGAGGCGTAGTACAGTTCGCTGTAGCGCGGATTTCCGCCGATATATCCGCCCGTGAGAATCAGGTAGGTGTCGCCGACCTTCCTTATGACAAAGTGCTTGTATATCTGCGCTTCAAGCTTGTAGTAGTTGTTGGCGTTTGGAGTTACAGGCACCGACTTTATGAAGTTGAAATACATTATCGGGTACTTTGTTCCGAGACTGACCTTTGTTCCACGCGGTGTCTGGAAGAATTTCTCCTTGTAGGCGTAACGGAGGTAAATGCCCGCTTCGGCGGCTGTGTAGTGCTTGTCGATTGTGCCTGTGAAATTGTATCTGTCGGTGTTGATGATGTCCTTTGTGTAGTGGCGGAATTGCAGGCGTGCCGACAGATATCGCAGTGCCTTGAATTCGACATACGCCTTGTGCTCCGAAATGGAGTCCATCTCGCTGAGGAACCATTCGTAAACCGACTGTGACGACAGTTTCTGGGTTCTCTTGTTGAATGACATTCCGTCGCTGAAATCGAGATCGCGCTTGTAGGTGACGCCTAGTTTCAGGTCGTGGCTCGGCCAGAGGTTGAACTGAACTTTCGCTCCGTATTTCCACGCCTTGTCGCCGAATCCGTATGCGCCGTAGCCGCCCAAAGTCACCCATTTCGTAAGCCTATCGTTGGTTTCGATGCCAAGACCGAGGCGCACTTTTTCGTATTCGTTGAACCAGATTATAGAGCCGAGGTCGAAGTTGATGAATTTCCACGGAATGTAGCCTGCGGCAAGGATTTCCATGATTTCAACCGTTTTGTCGAGGTTAATTTCCTTGCCAAGGCTGTCGATGACGCGGTATGTTTCAAGGTCTTTGCTTGTGAGCGAATCCTTGCGGTACTGGTTCCAGAAGTCGTCGTCCTGCTTGGTGGCCTTGTCGTTGACCATCACGCCCTGGTTGATGAACTCCCGTCGTTTGATGTCGGGGTTAAGGCTGATGTCGGAAATGTAGCTTTTGCCGATGCCGACCATAGGCGTATATGTCTGTCTCTCGCCTTCGGCTGTCTTTGTGCCGTCGGGTACTTGCAGGATGTTGAAAATTAGGTTTGTGTTCAGCTGTACGGGGAACCATTGTATGCTGTCAACAAGTTCGTATTTCTGCTGTATTGATACGGTGAAAACTTCCGACGGTTCGTATGGCTCGGCGGTGATGCTTTCGATTGCGTAGCCGTTGGTGTTTATATTCATTACGCCTTTCAGTCCGTCGAACACCTTGTTTTTTAGTGGAACGAACGAAATTACAAATACGGTGTCCATTGCTGTGTTGTACATCGTGTCCTCGATCTGGAAGAAGTATTTCGAGGTGCTTCCCTTGCTTATCGGGCTAAGGAAACGCTTGTCGAGCAGCGAGATATTGTCGCTGTAGAACGACATCGACTGGAACTGAGTGGCAAGCAGGGTGAATGCTGGATTTTTCATTCCCGACATTCGGTGGGCGAGGACGTTCTCCTTGTTGTTGTCGGGGTATCTGAAAATGCGTTCCGTAACCGATTCTATGAGCAGAATGTGCTGTTTGGAAAGAATCTTACTGAGTGTTTCTATCGTGTCTTTTGCCGGTGTTATTATTATGGTGTCATCGGATGGCTTCACATCAGCGGTGAAGTACATCTTGTTGTACGACACGTACGAGAACGAGCGCATTTTCTCTGGATTGTTCCTGTTTGCGTTGGCAATTACGAGGTTTACAATCCTGTGTGCGGGGTTTTCGCCCGGAAGCACCGTTACTTCGGCAAGGCTGGTAACATCTTCGTCAAGGGTGAGTTCAATGTAGTGTTTTCCGCCGAGTTCGTCCTTGCTTACAATTTTGGTTGTGTATCCGAGGTACGATATGCGTAGGAATTCTATTTTCGAGTAGTCGTCAATCTTGAAGTATCCGTCGAGGTCGGTTGAAGTGCCTTGGTTCTTGGCATTGTATATTATGTTGACGAAAGCCAGCGGCTCCTTTGTTTTGGCATCTGTCACGCGCCCTGCGAACTTGCCCTGAGCGAAAGAGGTGAGGGCAAGCAAGTATATGATCAGCAGTAGCAGAAGTCGTTTGCCAGTAACGCTTGATATGTCAGCATTTAATTTCAATTTTCTCCTTTAGTTGCTTTGCAAAGGTAATACAAATTGTTATAAAATCTCATTGCAATAAGGAATTTTGAGCTGACGTAAGGTCATGACTGATGGATAAAAAAATCGTCAACAACCTGCTGACGATTTTTTTTTTCTGGTTACTATCTTCTATTCATACATTCCCGTCTTCAATATGGTGATTTCCTTTTCTGTTAGGAATCTCCACTTGCCACGGGGGAGGTTGAGCTTGGTGAGGCCGGCGAAATATACGCGGTCGAGGCGCTTCACCTCATAGCCGAGATGTTCGAGCATACGGCGCACAATCCTGTTGCGGCCCGAGTGTATTTCGATGCCGATGATGTTCTTGCTGTCGCCGACATAGCTTACTGCATCGGCGGCAATGAATCCGTCCTCGAGTTCAAAACCGTCGGCAAGCGCCTGCAGGTCGGCTTTGCTGATGTTCTTGTCGGTCTCCACCTGATATATTTTCTTCTTCTCGTACGAAGGGTGGGTGAGTTTCTTGGTTAGGTCGCCGTCGTTGGTGAGCAGAAGCAGACCGGTGGTGTTGCGGTCGAGGCGGCCGACGGGGTAAATCCTTTCGGGGCAGGCATCCTTCACCAGGTCCATTACCGTCTGGCGTTCCTCGGGGTCGTCGAGGGTGGTGACGCAGTTCTTGGGCTTGTTGAGCAGGATATAGACGAGCTTTTCGGGGTTGATGAGTTCTCCGCCGAAACGCACTTCGTCGCCTGGCTTAACCTTGGTACCCAGTTCGGTAACGACTTCGCCGTTGATGGTCACTACGCCAGCCTGAATGTAGGTATCGGCTTCGCGGCGCGAGCAGATGCCAGAGTTGGCGATGTACTTGTTGAGGCGGACTTCGTCGTTGTCCTTCTTTGCGGGCTTTGGCTTTTCCGACCTGCGGATGCGTCTTTCCTGGTAGTTGTTGTCGTCGAACTCGTCAAAGTTGTCGTAGTCCTTGTAGTTCTTTGTGCGGAACCTTTCGGGCTTGCCGGCAGGCTTCCCGCCATGATGTCCGTCGTGGTGCTTCTTCTGGTAATCGGGGGCGTCGTAGTATTTCGAGGCCTTGTCCTTCTTCTTGCCCGAGAAGTTGCGGTTGTCGGGGTTGCGCATGTCCTCGTCGAACGAGCGCGGTTTTCTGTCGCGGTTGAACTTGTTGTTGTTGCGCGGCTTGAAGTCATCGTCGCGGTCGAAGTTGCGGCGTTCGCGCGGAGCCGAGTTGCGGTCGTCGCGGTTGCGGTTGAACTTGGGTTTATTGTTGTCCCTGCGGTCGCGGCTGTTGCGTGGTCCGCGGGTTTCGTCGTCGTCAAATGTTCTCATTTGTTGTGTTGTTATAGTTGATATAAAAATTCCTTGAGAAAATTAGTGGTTTATCTGTCTTAAATTATCTTCCGTTAATTATGTTTTGATTTGGCAAATATAATTCAAATAGTATTCAGAGCAAAAAAAAGTTTTTTGGGGGAGGAAATGGATTTTCAGAAATTTCTGTACAGCAATGTCTTGTCAATACTTTGGGATATGTCTTTGGGTATTCCGTTTTCGGCAGATAGTTTTGTCCATTTGGAGACAGCATCAACTACTTGCTCTACGATTTGTCCTGCATGCTTGATGTTCACATTTTCTGCAACCGCAATAAGGTCTTTCTTGTCAATATTGTCCCATTTGTTGTTTACTGACATTTGATGCGCAGAAGTCCATGCACCAGTCGGATTATATGCCCACGACATATCGTAAGCTGGTGATAGAGACCATTTTCCATTCTTATCCATAATAAAAGATATATTTTTTGTATGGTCGTCTTGATTTCGCGCAATGACATTAAAAACCATACGGCGATACATTTCTTCGGCTTGAGAGTATGGTAATCTCAATTTGCGCATTACTTGAAATGCTTGTTCGTAGCTGTATGCGTGAAACATCTTGTAGTCGTAGTGGGCAATGCCACATAAGGTCTGTGTGTGTATCTTGCTGTTGCCCTCGGTCCTGTCGAAGCGGCGTGTCATAAAGTGCGCACGGCCGTTTTCTTCCAAAAGTCGGCTTTCCATCATATTGATGCCGGCTTCGCGAGCCATAAGGTAATACACATATTCGATTTGTCCGTAATGTTTTGGGTCTCCAAGTTCGGCATTTGTTACGCCGTCGAGTTTTAGCAGCCAATGGCTGAATCCGTCTGGGGCGTCAAGCTGGCCGCTTCTTACTTCGCCGGTTGATTCATTGTATGCTATAACGGCTTTCGCTCTTTGACCTCCAGCAGAAGTGCCAACTCTGATTATGTTGGCAAGAGCTTCTTTTGTATCTTCGTTGAGATTTACATCCAAATTCTTTTTTGTGTCAAGCACTTCGCGGGCAATTTCGACAAGAGACTCAATTTCTATTTTTGTTTCAACTTCCAGATAATTGTCGTAAGCAGGAACAAACTCCAATGCTCCCATACTTCGTTTACCTTGATAGCATAGTCGTTCTATAGGATTTGCAAACGAACGGCCTTGCATTGTCAGCCAACGGTCGAGTAATGCCTTTCCGAAAGTGTCGGGCAAAGCATCGGCAAGTAAACCAGGCAAACCGATGAATGTTTCGGTAGGGAGCGATGAAAACACGTATACATTATTTGATATCACGGGCATCATCAATGGTGAAAGTTCTAGTCCCGTACCTGTAAACGCACTTGAATATTCGAAACTTCCAGCCTGTCGGTTTGCGTCCCATGCAACAGTCCCTACTTGCTGTCCCCAAATATAAACATCAGCAAAATTTATCATAGTACTTTGTTTTACTCGTTATCCCAGTTGAAATCAGTTGTTTCTGCCGCCTTTTTAGATTTGTATGCGTGTTTCTTCTTTGGATGTTTTTTTGCATATTCGGATAGTGCGATTGGACTTATTGGCTTGTCTTTCAGTATCTCGTCAAGAATTTCCAGCTTGTTCAATGCTCTTAGTACCATTACAAGGCTTAGGATTGATGTGTTGTGTCCGTTTTCCATCTGGCTTATCGAAAACGCGGAAAGTCCGCTTGCCTTTGCCAGTTCGCCCTGCGAAATGTTCTTTTCGATGCGGATTTCCTTTAATTTCAATCCTACTTGCACAAGAATTGCCTTATCTGTCAATGCATATATATCCATTGTGTATATCTAATAATTCTTTGCAAAAATAATTAATTTATTTGATATAACTAATATTTTTTTTGTTTTTAATTTCCTAATATTACAAATTTTCAAACCTAGAAACGGACTACTTCTACAGTGTTCACTTCGTGAACCTTGTTTCGGCTACGGCTTAACACCCAGCGGATTCCGTTCCTTGCCATTTGTACCCCACACAAAAAAGGCTGTCCGAAATTATCTCAGACAGCCTTCACTAGTAATTGTTTAACCAAAATTTATATCCACATTATAAGCTTCGAATCCTGCTTGTACGGCAGAAGGTCGTTCTTTGCGTAGGCGCGGATTGCGTAGTTGTAGATACCGGTCTTGTGCGGTGCGCCTTCGATGCGGAATACTGCAATCTTGCCGTTGCATTCCTTCAGCTTGAACGGCATCTTTTCGTCGATGACTATAGATCCGTCCTGCTTCTTCGAAACTGCTATTGCTTCGATACCTATGTCGTTGGGTGACAAACGGTTGAGATTCAAGGTAATCTCTCCGTAGGCATCCTGCGGATTCTCGAACTCGGTGGTGTGGAAGTCTATCTTCAGCACTTCGATGAAGTTCCAAGCGCGTGCAGCCTTCTCCTTCCAGTTTACAATCTCGAATACCTTTGCGTAGTCGTTTTCTGCCAGTTCGGTCGAGCGCTTGTAGAGCTTGCCGTAGAACCTGTCCTTGTAGTCGTCAATCATACGCTTTGTGGTGAACATAGGTACAATCTCGGCAATCGACTTCTTAATGCACTTAACCCAACGATGAGGAATACCGTCGTCGCTGCAGTCGTAGAACATCGGTACAATCTCGTTTTCGAGCATATTGTAGATTGTCTGCGTGTCGAGTTCGTTCTGGAAATCCTGGTTTTCGTAAACGCGTTCCTGTGGCAATGCCCAGCCTGCGCCTTCGCGGTAGCCTTCAACCCACCAGCCGTCGAGTACGCTGAAATGCAGTGCGCCGTTCATTACGGCCTTCATTCCGCTTGTTCCCGATGCTTCGAGCGGACGGGTAGGGGTGTTCATCCAGATATCAACGCCCTGAACGAGCTTCTTTGCCAGACCTATGTCGTAGTCCTCGATGAACAAAATCTTGCCGAGGAATTCGGGACGCTTCGAGAATTCAACGATTCTCTTGATGAGGTCTTGTCCTGCGCCATCGTTCGGGTGAGCCTTTCCTGCAAAGAGGATTTGTACAGGCATCTTCGGATTGTTGAGGATTGCGGCAAGTCTTTCGGGGTTGCGGAACAGCAGGTCGCCACGCTTGTAGGTAGCAAAACGACGGGCAAAACCGATTGTAAGTACCTTTTCGTCAAGCTTTTCGAGTACGGTAACCATATTGCTTGGCGATTCGTAGCTGCGTATCCAGTTTTCGCGAACGCGGTTCTTCACATAGTTGATGAGGCGTGTGCGTTGCAGCTTGCGGATGTCCCAGATGTCGGCATCGTCAACATTGTTGATTTTTTCCCAGTATTTCGGATTCGACATGTCCGACATAAAGCCGTCGCCGAAGGTAGTTTCGTAAAGTTTTTGCCAGGTCTTCGATGTCCATGTCTGGTAGTGAACGCCGTTGGTAACATATCCCACATGGTTTTCTTCGGGGAAGTAGCCGTTCCACAGCGGAGCGAACATCTTTTGCGATACTATTCCGTGCAACCACGAAACGCCGTTTACTTCCTGCGAAATGTTTGCTGCAAGGTAGCTCATCGAGAACTTGTCGTTGGGGTTGAGACGGCCGAGCGACATCATCTTGTCCCAAGTTATCTTGAGGCGGTCGGGGTAGTGTGACATGTAGGTACGCAGCATGTTTTCCTCGAATGCGTCGTGTCCTGCCGGAACTGGCGTGTGGGTTGTGAACAAGGTCGATGCCCTTACGATTTCCAGAGCTTCGTCGAACTTGAGGTTGCGAGCCGAAATGAGGTCGTTGAGGCGTTCGAAGCCGATGAAAGCAGCGTGACCTTCGTTGCAATGGTAGATGTCCGGTTTCAAGCCGAGAGCCTTAAGTACGCGGGTACCGCCGATGCCGAGAATCATTTCCTGCTTGAAACGGAATTCCCAGTCGCCACCATACAGACGAGAGGTTATCAGCTTGTCTTGGTCTTGGTTGTCAATATCGTCGGTATCAAGCAGGTACAGAGGAATACGACCAACATTTGCTCTCCAAATCTTCACATAAACGTTTCGTCCAGGGAAGCGTACAACGATGCGCTTCTGATTTCCTTCCTCGTCAAGTGTAGGTACAACTGGTATCTTGTTGAAATCCTGTGCGATATAGTTTGCCTGTTGTTTGCCTTCGAGGGTAATTGTCTGCTTGAAATATCCATACCTATATAATAAACCGATACCAATCATGTTGGTGTTGGTGTCGCTGGCTTCCTTTAGGTAGTCGCCTGCGAGGATTCCAAGGCCGCCCGAGAAAATCTTCAGGTTGTCGTGCAGACCGTATTCCATGCTGAAATAAGCAATCTGTGGAGCCTTCTTGTCCTTTGCAGCCTCCATATATTTCTTGAAGTTGCCGTAAACGCGGTTGTAGAGCTGGCAGAATTCGTTGTCGTTCTCGAGTTCCTTCATGCGGTCGATGGAAATTTCTTCGAGGAACACTCTTGGGTTGTACCTCTTTTCGCGCCACAGATCAACATCGATGCGCTTGAACATTGCCGAAGCTTCGTAGTTCCATGTCCACCAGAGGTTGTTTGCCAGTTCGGTAAGACCTTCGAATTTCTTCGGGATGTCCGACTTGATTTCTGCCTGACGCCAGATTGGTGAAGTTTCCTTCGGCATTATGGTGCGTTCTATCTTGGTCTGCTGCATTCTGCGGGTGATAGCGTCGGTGCGTTCTGCAATCTTGCCCTTTGCTATTGCGTATGCTTCCATGTATTTTTCTACCAGCGAATTCCACAATGCTTTCTTCGAGGCTGCAGTTGCTGCTTCCGAAATCTGCTTGCGGCTTGCTGCGTCGAGTCCGGCGAAGAAAGCCATCTTTTCTGCAAGTTTCGATGCAACTTCCTCGTTGTTATCTTCGTTACGGTCGATTACGGTTACGCAGTTGTCGCACTTGTCGATGTTTTGCTTCGACCACATTCCGAATCCCGACAGCGAAGTCGTTATTGTAGGAACGCCGAATGCGATGCTCTCGAGCGGAGTGTAGCCCCATGGTTCGTAGTACGAAACGAAAGCTGTGAGGTCGATGCCTTGCAGAATGTCGTAGTATTTCATGTTGAATACGCCGTCGTCGCCGTTGAGGTAGGAGGGGACGAAAACGACTTTTACCTTGTTGGAGGCTTCGTTGGTAAGGCCGAGACGCTTCAACTGGTTGAGAATCGGGTCGTATTCGGCATCGTGAAGTCCGTGGGTGAGGTTGCGGTTCTCGATGTTTGCGTTTTCGCCGTTGAGTGCAGCGATGAGGCTCTTCTGCGGACCGTAGTTGTTGCCGGGAACAAGGATGTATGCCAATATTTCGCGGTTTACATTTGCATTGCGGTTTAGTTTGTCGAGAGCGTCAACGAAGATGTTGTAGCCCTTGTTGGTGTATTCGTAGCGTCCCGAAGTTGCGATAATCAGCGGTTCTTCCTTGAACTTGTATGATGTCAGTTTTTCGGCAACGGCAATCATCTTTTCGCGTGCGGTACGACGGATTTTCTCAGCTTCCTCGGCTTTCGGTATGAAATTGTCCTCGAAGCCGTTAGGCGTAACCACATCGGCAGGCTTGGTTAAGAGCTGTGTGCATTCGGCCTGTGTTATTTCGCTAACAGTGGTGAATACATCGGCGTTCAGCGCGCTGATTTTCTCAAGGCTGTGCTTCGAAACGATGTTGAACTGGCGGGCCATATTCTCGCCGTTGTAGTTTGACAGGTCCTTGTACAAAGGAAGTCCGTTTCCAGCTATGGAGCGGCCTATTGCTGTTGCGTGGGTAGTGAAAGCCGTAGCGATGTGCGGAGCGTTCTTTTTGAGGTAGAGGATACCTGTTCCAGTCATCCACTCGTGGAACTGAGCCAGAATTGTGTCGGCGGCCGACAGGTTGAAGTCGCAGAAACTTTCGATAACCTTGCCGGCGGTGTATCCGAACAGGGCAGGTTCGATGTAGTCCCACTGACCCGACAGCGAGTCGAGTTTGTAGTCTTCCCAGAAGTCGGCGAAAATTCTGTCCTTCTCGTTGATGAAGTCGGTGAAACTTATGAGTATGACCTTCGGACTTCCGCAGATATTCCAGCGGCCGGTACGAACGCGCAGACCATTAGATGCAGCGTATTGTTTCCACTCGGCAAACAGTGCAGGCTCCTCGATGAACTCGGAGTTTTCGTTTGTTCCGTATGTGTCGGGGCCGATGAAGATGAGGTCGCCGCAGCGTTCCGACAGTGCCAATGATTTTGTTGAAATTACGGTGTGAATACCACCTACCTTGTTGCAAACTTCCCAGCTTACTTCGAAGATGTAGTCGAGATTCAGAGTATTGTTCATATTGTGATTTTATGTTTAATAACTACTTAAATTTAGGTCAAGCAAAGATAATGTTTTTTTTGTAACGGCATTTGATTTTGAAAAATTTTTTATCTGCAATTATTGTTTGGCTGCGTGTTGATAAAAAATGCGATTTTTCTTTGTGGTTCGGAGAAAAGGTTGTATTTTTGAAATTTGTAATTGCTAATTTTAAGATGTTGATAGCCAAGATGTAAGCATGTCGGTTCTCGTTGGTATCATTTTTGATTGTAAGCGTTTTTGACTGTTTTGGTTGTTTGCATCCGTTATTTATGAATAGGAAAAGTATATACATGAAAAAATTACTCTTGATGTTGGCCTCGATGTTGACCGTTGTTGCTGTGTATTCGCAAACAATGACGTTGAGGTTTGTGGGACATGGTAGAGGGGGAATACAGGAAGAGGAAACTTATCAGCAGATAGATAGTTTGCTGGTTCATAATGTTACTCGTCAATGGTCGAGGATGATATATTATCCTGATACTGTAGTCATTATGAATGTTTCGGATGTGCCTGTCATCAACGTGAAGACTGCTGGTTTGGAACAAAATGTGCCAAACCCGTTTGATTGTGTGACAGATGTGGAACTGAATTTAAGTCATGACGATGATGTGACTTTGGCTGTTGTCGATATAAGCGGGCGTGAGTGTATCCGCTATTCGGGCAATTTGCCGGCAGGCTCGCACATGTTTGAAATAACTTTGTCGGTGCCGCAGACGTATTTCCTTACAGCGGTAACAAGTGATGCTAAGTATACCATAAAAATGGTTAATACAGGCAGTTGTGGCGGCGACAAGATTATGCTCAAGTCTAGTTCGGCCGAAGGTATCAGTCAAAAATCGTTTATCGACGGAGTGTTCGAGCTTGGCGACCAGATGGACTATTATGCATATACAACGTATAATGGCTTGGTTTTTACCGCTTCTGACTTCCGTTCGCAGGTAAATAGCGAGGATATAACTTTGCTTTTTCTAATTCCCTATTGCACAAGGACGATGAATATTGGCTATGAATATGGTTGTGAATCGTTTACTTGGATAAATGGGGTTACTTACTATGAAACCGACCACAATGCAGCACGTATGAATCTTATTTCGGCTGGCGGATGCGATAGCATCGTGTTCCTTGATATAACTATTGACCATCCTGTTCAGACCGAAGATTATATTATTGCTTGCGAACCTATAAACTGGCATGGACAGACTTGTGCAACAACAGGTACATATACGGCAAACCTGCAAAGCCATGGCGGATGCGATAGTATTGTCACACTGCATTTTACTAGACAGAATCGTATAACGAACGATATATACGAGTCGGGATGCGGAGATTTCGTGTGGAATGGTATGATATGTGATGAAACAGGAGTATACGAACAGACATTTCCTGGGTCGTATGGTTGCGATAGCGTTGTTTACCTCCACTATACCAATCTGACAAATTATGTAGTAGATGTTGTCAATGCTTGCGATTCATATACTTGGAATGGTCGCAATTATTTCTCCAGCAACAATACCGATACGGTTCATCTTACAAATATTTATGGCTGTGATAGTATAGTAGCACTCAACCTGACAATGTCATATTCGCATTCAAATGTAATTAACGCAACAGCATGCAGACAATATGAATACAATGGCACTGTATATACACAGTCGGGATCTTACGATCAGAACCTTACTACTGCCAATGGTTGCGACAGCATTGTTACTTTGAATATAAACATTACTCAATCTGTTGAAGAGGATATTTACGAAAGTGCTTGTGAGTCGTATTCTTTCGGAGGAAATACATATACTCAGTCTAATGTTTATGATATCCACTATACAACACCTACAGGATGTGATAGTATAATTCATCTTCATCTCGATATTTATCATGGTTCCAGTTCTTCAGAAACGGTAGTCGCTTGTGACTCGTATCAATGGAACGGAACGGTTTATACAGAATCTGGTACTTATCATGAAACCTTGTATACTACTCACGGATGTGATAGCGTTCTGACTTTGTACCTTACAATTAAGCATTCCGTATCAAATGAAGTTACGATAAATGCTTGCCGTTCATACGATCTAAACGGTGAAATCATAACAGTTTCCGATGACTATGAGCGTACCTATGTTGCTGCCAACGGCTGTGACAGCGTGGTTACATACCATATTAATATATTGGACAATGTGGAAACTGAGTTTACAGAATATGCTTGCGGTTCATACACTTGGGATGGTACTACATATACGCAGACTGGCAATTATGATAAGCATTATAGTTCGTTTGTGGGTTGCGATAGTACAGTAACATTGCATTTGTTTATTGGTGAGGCAAATTATGATATCACCGACGTTCAGACTGCATGCGGTTCGTACGAATGGGAAGGCGATACTTATTCGGTTGGCGGAACATATACAAAGACACTTCAAAACAGGTACCATTGCGATAGCGTTGTAACATTGCAACTTACAATTAATCCGACCTACAACCTGACTGTTTCTCAAGTAGCTTGCGATTCGTACGAATGGGAGGGTGATACTTATACAACAAGCGGATCTTACCCAAAGACATTGCATACGCAACTCGGATGCGATAGTATTGTCACCTTGAATCTGACTATTAAGTATGGTTCACAGCATGAAATTTATGATACTACCTGTGGCGACTATCTATGGGATGGTAGGACTTATTCGGAATCGGGCGACTTCCCATATACGTATACTGCCGCAAATGGTTGCGATAGTGTCGTTACCCTGCATCTTGTATATCACGAACTGGTAACCGATGCACGAGATGGTAATACATATTGTACAATGGAATATGGCGATCAAGTGTGGATGACCGAAAACATGAGATACTTGCCACAAGTTGATAATACAGCAAGTGTTAACGACCCCAAATATTATGTGTATGGATATACTGGTTCTAATGTGCTGGCTGCTATGAATAGACCGGAATACAATAATTATGGTGCTTTGTATAACTTTGCTGCAGCTCAGACCGCTTGTCCTACTGGCTGGCATTTGCCGACAAAGGATGAGTGGGATGCTTTGGTTGATTACCTTGGAACTCAGCCTGAATTTGTTTGTTCTGGAAATTCTTCCAATGTAGCTAAAGCATTGGCTTCGCAGGATTTGTGGTCTTCGAATGCTGGCGAGTGTACAGTTGGTTATATGCCTGAGGATAATAATGCATCTGGATTCAACGGAAAGCCCGGTGGGTATTATAGTGGTAGTAACTTCCTTAATGTCGGAGGCGAAGCAAACTGGTGGACGTCTACACAAAGTAGTACATCTGGACAAAGGTACGTGATACAATCGACAAGTGTCGGACCCGATTCTGGTCTAAAGTCCCAACGATGGGCATTCAGTGTAAGGTGCGTGAAAAATTAATTTGATCTGTTACAGATATAAAAAGGCGAGTTTCTCGCCTTTTTTTGTTCTCAGTATTGCGTTCCAAGTTTGTCTGTATGATTGATGATAACTTTTGCAGAGAGAAGTTTGTCGTAGTGGACAAGATTTATCACCCAATAAATTCCACTATTATGCTGTCCGATACGAACATTCCCTTTGGTGTGAGCGAAATGTTGTCACCATTGCATTTGTATAGGTCTGGTTGTAATTTGCTTATTGCTGCGCGGATTTCTGTAACTTTCTCGTTCCCGAAATGCTGTTCGATTTCTCGAAGATTAATTCCTTCGGATGTTCTTAGTCCAAGCATTATGGTTTCCTCAAAAATGTCGGTTTCGGAAAGCGTTTCGGTGGTAAGACAAATATTTCCTTCTGATATGCCTTTGATGTACTCCTTTACGTTTGCAATGTTCCACGCGCGAATGCCGTTGTAGTATGAGTGGGCTCCAGGTCCAAAACCTAGGTATTCTGTTCTATCCCAGTACGATGAGTTGTGCCGAGAGTGCATGTTAGGTTTGCTGGCGTTTGATATTTCGTAGTGCTCGAAACCGTTTTCGCTGACTTTGCTGTCGAATGCAAGGAACTGCTGCAGACAACTTTCGTCGTCGGTGGGAGAGTACTTGCCTTCTGCAGTGTAGCGATGTAGCAATGTATTGTCCTCTATGCCGAGGCAGTAGCACGAAAGATGGCTTATCGGCAGCGAAAATGCCGTGTCGAGTTGCTTTTCCCACATTTTATTTTCGATGCCCGTTATGCCATATATGAGGTCGATGCTGATGTTGTAGAAGCCGCATTTCTGGGCTGCAAGTACGCTTTCGATGGCATCTTTTGCGGTGTGGCGGCGTTTTAGAAATTTTAGCGTTGCATCATCGAAACTTTGGATGCCAATGCTTAAGCGGTTGATGCCAATTTGCCTTAACTGGTACAGATATTCTGCATTCAGGTTTTCGGGATTGGCTTCAAGTGTGATTTCGGCATTGCTGTCAACAGTATAATTATTGTAGATTTCCGACAAAATGCCTTCTATTTTTCCAATTTCGAGCATCGACGGAGTGCCACCACCGAAATATATCGTGCGTATATGCCTGTCGGTTAGTTGGTTGCTGCGAAATGCAATTTCTTTTTTCAGTGCATTGCAATAATCACCAATAAGCGACTGTACTGCAATCGAGTAGAAGTCGCAGTAGATACACTTCGACTTGCAGAACGGAACGTGGACATAAATTCCCGACATTGCATTTTAATCGTCGTCGTACTCTGCGTAGTGGTATCTTACGCGGTCTGTACCATACACATACACTTCGCCATTACCCGACTGCCAAACATCGCCTTCGTCGGTTGCGTATGCTTCTACACGGCCAGTGCCTGAGCTATGTATTTCAACATATTGAGATGTGAGGTTGTAGCAATCTACATCGCCCGAACCACTGCATGTTATCTTTACTTCGCTGGCAACACCGTTGACTACCACGTCGCCCGAACCACTGTTAGAGATTTCTACGGCTTCGTGTTCGCAATTGAAAACATAGAGGTCGCCGGAACCAGTATTATCGAATTCTATCTTTTTTGATAATGGAGACTCTACCGAGAGGTCGCCCGATGCATTGTTGGTGAAATACATGTAGTCCATTCGCTTCATGTAAACGGTAATAGTCACTGGCAATGTGTTGCGCAGACGGTATTTGTTCTTGTCTTTTGCAATTATCAATCTTTTACGTTTGGTATATACCGTTAACTTTTGTACGATGTTCGATTCGCCAGTTATGACAACCTTGTTTTCGTTTGAAAATATAATAGTTACGTCAAATGGCGTTTCATTTCTTACTTCTTGAAAGTATTCGTTTATATTATAGGTTTCAGTAACGACGTTGCCATCACCTTCTATTTTCTTGCACGAGCTAAGAGCCACGCACATAACCAATGCTGCTATAACAAAGTTTCTCATTTCTTATGAATTAAATTTTTTGCAAAAATAAGGATTATTTGTGATCTACGATTTATGATTCGAAAAGTTTATGTTGCATCGCAAAGCCTTGCGGAGGTTCAATGGTTCGTTGATTTGATTTGAAATCCAAATTTTATTCCAGCGAAATATCTGTTTGAAAAAAAGTCCTTGCCGGGGAGACAGGGACTTTTTTCGTAGTAAGTTTATGTTTTTGTTATCGACGTAAGCTTATTAAAGGGAGCCTTAGTCCGAAGCATATAGGATGTACTTTTAATACCTTGTTGTCCGCTGTTAGGTTGCTATAAACTTTCGACAAGTCGTAGGTAGCATAAAAACAGATTAGTCTAAGGTTTAATTCTGCTTTTACCCCGTAGCGCAATGCTTCGAAACAGCTGGCTTTGATGTGGTTCTTGTATTTTTCTCCGTTTTCGATGTATTTGTATTTGTTGCGACCTCCGATGTTGTATCCGACATATCCGCCTACGCCGATGCTAAGGTGTTTTGGTATGATGACAAAGGTGGGGCAGAGTTCGAAGTTGACGTATGGTGCCGACAGTTTGCTTTTCATGTAGGAGAGGTCGGTATTGGTGTCGTAGTAGAGGTAGGGCTGGTGCAGCGAGTCGGTTGCGTATCGTACCGAAGGTTCGCTGAACTTGAAGTTGAACCAGGTGAACGAAATTTCGGCTGGCAGGCGGAACCATTTGCCGAAACGGATTACGTTGCCGATACTTATACCAGCTTCCCATGATCCCCAAGGTTTTACTTTGTACATGCCTTGAGCGAACTTGCCGTTTTCGAGGTAGTTGTTGAAGCCCCATTTTGCACCTATGTATACGTTGTCTTTTATCTTCTTCTTTTTGGTCGGTGTATTGCTGTCTGTTTGAGTTGCGTTTGATTCTGGTTCACCGTTTGTAGTATTATTGTCCGGTGATCTGTGTATAACAACAGTTCCGCTTCCATCGTCATCGGTGGAAGTTGCCGATTTTCCGTAGATCTCGAACCCTGCGTCGCTGTCGTCTTCCGATGCTTTTGATAGAAGTTTCTTTAAGCTGATGCTACCCGAGCCAATTTTTTGAGTCTTAGGCGAGCCATATACTGTAACCTTTCCGATTCCATCGTTGTTGACAGATATTGTCGAGTCGGCAAAGACTTCAACATTTCCAATGCCGCTGTTGTCGACCGAAGCGTTGTCGGATATAAGATTTTTTGCATTGATGTTGCCTGTTCCCGAATTGATTATGCGAGTGTTTTTTGATGACCCGGAAATTTTAATTGCACCAATGCCGCTGTTGTCGATCGAAACTGATGGGCAATCGACGGTCACCTCGCAACTTCCTGTCCCCAAGTTGCCAATCTTGACGGGATTTTCTGATACGTAGACCTGGGCCTTGCCAACGCCTTCGTTTATAAATTCGTTCAGCAAAGTCGTGGTTACCTCGATCTTGCAGAAGTTGTTGTTCGAATATGACGAATTTTCTTCCGTGAAGATTTCGAGGGTGCCGTTGCTTACCGAATACCCAATTTGATTTAGCGTCTTGTCGTCGCAAATGAATTTGATAGAATACTTGTCGCCTGTATTTACTAATACGGTGGCAACACTTTTGTTTACTACTCTGTGGAATTCCTCTGTTGTGTATTCCGTTTTGTTGGCTATTGCTACGTTGCTGTCTTGTGCTACCGCGATAATGCTAGCCAAACATGCCAATGTTACAATGATTAATTTTTTCATTTTTTCGTGTTTTATTTGTTAGTAGATTTCATTATTTGTTCCTAGCGTCAATTTTACCAAGACCTTCATTTGAGGCTTCTATTTTACTCGCTGTCAGTTTCGAAGCCTTGATTTTGCCAATGCCTTCGTTGCCGTAGTATGCTTCGTTGGCAGTACCCGACAACTCTATGGATCCGATGCCATCGTTTTTTACAGTGACTATGTTGGCCTTAATGTTTTGTATTTCAGTCTTGCCGATGCCTTCGTTAGTAATGTCGATCTGGTCAGCCAAGACATTTGTAAGTTTTACCTTGCCAATGCCAATATTGCGGATAGTAAGCGAACTGGCTGTTAGCTTGTCGCACGATATTGAGCCTATGGCTTCGTTGACAATGATGTTGCAATTGGGCGTATATACAACAATGTCGTGCTTGTCTTCGTCGATGCTGCTGTCGGTGTCAAAATATATCGATAACACTCCGTCTTTTACTTCGGTTGCAACATATCGCATTATGTTTTCGTGGACGGTGACAACAACCTTGGATTCGTCGCTCTGTACAACTTTGATATTGAAAATACCCGCATTGCATATTTTTTCGAAACTTTCAAGTTTTCGAGTCTCTGTTATTACCTTACCTTTTCCTTTTATCATGGCGTTTGATAAAGTGCGGGTGCATACAGATGTTTCTTCTGTCCTAGTAATCTCATTTGCATGTATGGCTACCATAAGTGCAAATCCTATTAAAAAAAAGTATCTCATAACTATAATTATTTTTTGTTATTAGCTATTGTCAAACATATTTCATCTCCGATATCCCTTATCATATTAGCGGGTTCGCTGTTCATGAATGCTGAACGAATTTTGTTTGCGCTGCGGCGCAGAAAAGTGCGGAATCTACTTTCCTTAATTATTGTAACTCCATTGTCTTGGGACTGGTATGCAAGCATATCTTCATTGTAAGCATTGCTCTCTGGTTCTATATTTTCGATAGTATCTGCATTCTCGGTATTTTGTTCTGCGATGTAATTTTTCTCGTCGATAACTGGCAATGTCTCTTCGGTTGCAACACTGTCGGGTTTTGTTTCGGCAATGTCCTGATTGTCATACAACGACGGTTCGACGATGGTGTCGGTGTTGAATGCCAAAGTTTCGGTCTGTGCGTTGTTGTTTTCATGAGCCTTGGCTTTTCTTTGGAAATTCAGCACTTCCTTTAAGTCGGGTTCTGTGTTGCCGATGACAATTTCTTCTGTCATATTGTCGGGTTGAGCATCCGCAATTGTTTTATTGCCAATGTTTTGCAGAATGTCGTTCTGCCCATTATTGGAAATTACGTTTTCTCCGTTTCCAAAGGCATTGTATAGGATTATTCCACATGCGGCAATTAGTACTATTGATGCTGCTATGGAAACAGGTCGTAGCCAGATGACTATTCCGCGTTTCTTCAGGCCGTCCTTGTCGGGGTAGTGTACGTTCAGGTCAGGCTTTTGGATTGTAAGCTTGTATGCTTCGTACGACTTGTTTACATTCTGATTGGTTTTTATTTTGGTGTCAATGTATCTTTCGTCTTCTTCAGAAATTACTCCTTCTACCTTTTCGATGAGAAGTCTTTCGGTGATGCTTTCGACCGAAAGCAATTCCTTTCCTTCGAATTTTGCATCTTCTACGTCGCTGTTTTCGAGCATTGCCATGACATCGGGATTACTCTCGAGGTATGCCATGAGTTCGGCTTCTTCCGTTTCGGAGAGCTGGCAATCGAGGAACCTCTGCCACAATTCTTCAATATTGCTTTGATCTATCCTTGTCATAGCGCGTTCTCCATTTTGACGATATAGTCCTTTAATACTTTCCTTGCGCGGAAAATGTAAACTTTCACTTGTGTTTCGTTGAGACCTGTGATTTCTCCAATTTCGTTGTAGGAGTAACCTTCGTAGTCTCTGAGCAGGATGAGCTGACGCTGTTGTTCCGGAAGTTTTGCAAGTGCATTTTCCAGAATTTCCTTCAGTTCGGAGTTGCTGTCGTATTCTCCAGGTTCGTAGCCGGTTCCAATAGCATCTTCTGCCGTGCTGAATTTTTCGTGTCTGGTTACGTCTATCATCCTGTTGTAAGCAACTTTGAACAGAAAAGACTTTGCGTTGTCGACTTCATCGCGGTTGGTCCACAGCTTTGCAAAACTGTCTTGCACTATATCTTGTGCAAGCTCGCTGTCCTTAATGTTCGACAGCACAAAGCGATAGACGTTGTCCGCATACTTGTTAACCATAATATTGTAGTCTTCTCGTGTCATTGTTCCCTCTTATGACGTACATGCAGTACAAAATGTTACAAAGAAAATGAAAAAAAATTAAAGAACAATTTTTTTGTTTTGTGTATCACGATTTTAATAATTAGAATTGCCTAATAATAAATTATTTGTATCTTCGCACCGTAGTTTGAAGATGATAAGATTGCTCTCACATAGCGAAATTGATTTTGTCAAGTATGACGAATGCATTGAAAACTCGATGCAAGGCAAAGTGTATGCAATGTCGTGGTACTTGGATGCGGTTTTCCCCGATTGGTCGGCCTATGTGGTTGGCGACTACGATGTTGTGATGCCTGTGCCACTGAAACGGAAGTTCGGACTTGTGTATGCGTTGCAACCGCAGTTCTGCCAGCAGCTGGGAATTTTCTCGAAGTCGTGGCTCTCGAAACTTCAGGCTCGCGAACTCGTTGGAAAGTTGCCTTTCCTGTATCGTCTTTGTTTCAATAGCGGAAATGCAGATGTTTTCAATGAAAAAAAACTGCGTCCAAACTATGTGCTGGATTTGAGTGCCGACTATGAGATTTTGAATGGTGGCTTTTCGTTGCAGTGCCGTCGCAATGTGAAAAAGGCAAAGACTTTTGTGCAACGGGTTGCCACAATTTTAAAGGATGAATATCTGTCGTTCCTTTGCGAAAATGCAGGACAGTGGATGGGAAAAGTGCAGGTTCCTGTTTTGACAAGGCTTATTGATAATGCCATTTCGGCTGGATGTGCCGAGTTGGTGTCTGTCCGCGATGTGCAGGATAATGTTCTTGCTGCAGTATTTTTTATAAGGTGGGGCGGACGGTTGTATTATCTGTCGCCAGTGTCGAGCGAGCAGGGAAAGCAGTGCCAGTCGATGACTTTTTTGCTGAACGATATCGTTGAGCGTAATGCCAATTCGTCGCTTCTTATCGACTTCGAAGGCTCGGCAATCGAAAGCATAAGGAATTTCTATGAGGGCTTCGGAGCAAAGGACGAGCCTTATCCTATGCTTGAGAAAAATATGTGGATAGCGAAAATATTGGGGAAATAGAAAGTTTTTATAATAGTTGTAATGCTGTATGGGGTAGCGTTACATTTTTTTTGTTTTCAATAAATCTTTTTTTGCATTTCTGAGTCTTTATTGCAGATGCATCTAAATTTTAAAACTAAAAAAAGATGAACAAAGAAAACAACACAACAATGAATGAATTCGCGGAACTGTTACGACGGGAACAGCCTCATTTTATGAGGTATGCCTGTTATCGGCTTGGCGACACTGATGATGCGAAGGATGCTCTGCAGGAAACTTGTCACAAGCTTTGTGACAAATTCACAACAGATGAAGGCAAAGATGTAAAAAACTTGAGAAACTACATTTTTCGCACTCTGTCAAATGTCTGCACAACAAGACTTTCACAGTCGAAACGATTCGAAACTGTTCCATTGGATTCTCGCTTTGATATGGCCGACATTCAATCGGAAAACAACGAGGACGACTTAAAACGCATCGTCAAGCTGCTTGACGAGATTCCGGAAGAACAAGCCGAGGTCATTCGTCTTAGAATATATGGTGACAATAGTTTCGCCGAAGTGTCCGATATTTTATCGGTACCGTTGCCAACGGTGAAATCCCGGTTCCTTTATGGTCTCGAGAAAATCCGCAGAGCTATGAAACAAACTAATTAATTAACCCCAAAAGAAAAATTATTATGAATTGCGATGAATTTAAAAACAAGGTGGCTGATCTTTTCGATACCACCATCGATATGCAAACAAAGGCTGAATGTAACCAGCACATGGCTGAATGTGCAGAATGTAGAACCTATTACGAGGAATTGTCAGAGACTTTCAAGGCTCTGCAACCGCAATCGGCAGCCACAAAACAAAAAACTACTGTCAAGCGCCATTTCATTTGGCGTCCTGTTGCAGCCGCTGCAATATTCTTGCTCGGCGTTGTAATAGGGTGGAACCATTTCTTCTCGACACCAACAGTGGCCGCCGACACGCGAGTTGTCTATCTTGAACAGGGAATCCGTAGCGTACAGAATGTTGGCAGTTTCAAGATGACAGTCTTCGCACGCACTTTGCCTAACGAGAACTTTGCCTATTTTGATCCAAAAGCCGACTTTGTGGGAATCGACATTGCTCTGATGCGACAAAACGATAGCGTTTATTATCGCGTGGAAAAGCAGGGCGGACGCAGCATTGTATGCGATGGAACCTCACAATACATGTGGATTCCAGACAACTTGTACATAAAAGGCTCTCGTTCTGTCAATTTCCTCGAAAATTTTGTAAACCTGCTTTATCCGGAACGATTGCTATCGATGCAGATTTCTGCAATCTATTTCTCAGAGAAAAACGAGGTGATACGCGCAGAAACCGATTCTACCATTACCATAACATTCAAAGGAACGGATAAAAACAGCGACTTGCAGCAATTGCTGGAAACCGGCAAGATGGGCGATTGCGAAGTGGAAGTGGAGAATGTATTCTCAAAGAACGACGGATTGTTACGCTTTGTAAAGCTCTGGCTTGTTGACAAAGGCAAGAAGACTCTTTTGTTGTACATCGACAATATACAGTACAATATTATGATGAGTCGCGCTAGTCTTGTGCAAGTTCCAGATGCTCAATGGGTTGATTGCGCAGAACAAATGGTGGAAATGACAGAAAATCGGCTCCGTCAGTTGCAAAACGAGACTGCAGCGCAAGCCGCGCAACGTATAATTCAAGCTATAATCAGTGGTAACACCAGCAATGCCAGCGAGGCTTTGATTTATTACAAGAATAATCTTGCAGACCTAATTAAGCACATGAAAGGCTGCAGGGCTACAAATTTTCAGGAGCGTCGCGACAAAAGTTATTCAGGAACATTCGTCTTTTACACACTTACATATCCCGATGGCAAGACTGTGGATCGGCATATTGCTGTGAGAAATGATAACGATAAACATATATGGATTGCTGACGGTGGATTGTAAAATATGAAATCAAAAAATTGATAATATTGGTTTTGTGAAAAATTACGCAATTCGGTTGAGTGCTGGATTGCGTTTTTTTTATTCCGAACAATAATAATTAAAAATACTCGTTATTATTGTACTAACTTTAAAAAAATATAATATGAAACGAGTAATTTTTGTTATTTCATTATTTGCGGTGTTGTTATGCTCTTGTGCTACAGTTCAAGTTGCAACATTTAATTCGGAAGGTCAAGTTCCTGTGTATATGACTAGTAGTCCAGATGCAAAATATGAGGAGTTTAAGTACATTGAAGTGTCTGGAAGTATATTTTCTTCCCCCAGTGGACTTATGGACAAGATGCAGAAAAAGGCGAAAGAAGTTGGTGCAGATGCTGTTGTTAATGCAAAGTATGGTTATGCAGGTCTTTATCCTTATCTTGAAGGTGTTGCCGTGAAGTACAAGAAATAAGATGGTATTGGAGACTGTTTGATAAATTTGAAAAAGATTTGTTCAATTTCTGTCCACAGGACACTAATATAAAATAAAAAAAGCCCGCATTTGCGGGCTTTTTATTTGATGTACAATTTGTTATGCGTACAATTCTTCGAAAATCTTTCTCAATTCTGGGCTTTCGCGGAGTTCCTGGAGAGTGAAATCAGCGTGTCCCTTGGTGTAACCGTTACCAACGATCATGTTAACATCAGCACCGATACCTTCAGCACCGAGAGCAGCCTTTGTGAAGCTGGTTGCCATTGAGAAGAAGTAAACGATACCATCGTCCTTTGTGCAGAGAACAGATGTCATTTCCTGATCCGGAACGTTTACGCAGTTGATAGTTACATCAGCCATCTTGCCGTTTGTAAGCTTTTCAACGAGTTCGTAAATTTCAACTGGAGTCTTTCCAGCAACGCTTTCAACAACATCGCAGAATCCCAAGTCCTTGATTCTGTTGGTTGACTTCGGGCTGTTAGCAAGACCGATAACCTTACCGGTTACACCAACGCGCTTCTTAGCTTCGTAGCAGCAGAGCATACCGCTCTTTCCACCTGCACCGAGGATAACAACATTCTGTCCGTACTGGCAGAGCTTTGCAGTCTGAGCTGGAGCACCAGCAACATCCAATGCGCTCAAAGCGAGCTTTTCGGGCATGTCGTTCGGAATCTTAGCGTAGATACCGCTTTCGAAGAGGATAGCCTTACCCTTGATGTCAACTTGGTCAACATCTGGACGGATTTCGAGGATTTCGTCGATGCGGAGAGGAGTAAGTGACAAAGAAACCAAAGTAGCAATCTTGTCGCCTTCCTTCAGGTCAATCTTGCCCTTCAATGCGTCGCCAATCTTTTCAACGCGGCCGAGGAGCATACCGCCCGAACCAGTACGACGGTTACGGTGCTTACCCTGCAACTCAACATTGAGAAGCATTTCCTTCTTTATTTCTTCCATGATTTTTTCCTGGCTTGCACCTTCGCCTGCCTGCTGCTTAGCGTAGTTGTGAATGTCGGTGAACGAAGCGGAGTCGATGTTTAATGTCTGAACATCAATAAGGATTTCGTTGTCATAAATTTCATCCATATTGTTGTCAAGCTTGTTTGCCGGCTGTGGCAATACGCCCTTCGGCTCTAATACGCGGTGTACACCGTATTTGTTACCTTTCTTCTGCATTTTGTTTAGTTTTAAGTTGTTATTTAAATTTTTACAATTCTCTGCAATTTGTCAAGCGACCGCAAAAGTAATATTTTTTTTCAAAAAAATATCTTAGGGAGTAATATTTTTTATTAAGCACTTTCAAAATTATTGCATACCGTTTATTATTTCACCAAATTTCAATATCCTTTCCGCATTTGATTCGTTAAATAACAAATGGACAAAATCGCGTTTCTTTTCATTCAGATCAATTTCCAAGAGCCGATTTTTCATTGCATTTTTCAGTTCTTTCATTGTCGAGATTCCTGTTTTTGCGTGTAGAAAATCCATATTGGGATTTGTTTTTGAAAGCAGAAAAATCGTGTCGTAAAAGTCTCGTCCCTTCTGACGCGAAAGAATGGCAGAAAACTTCATTGCGCACAATACATCCAACGGTGGCACCTGAATACTGAAGAAAAAGCCCATCTTATTTATGTTTACGACTATAGGTTGATATGCAACACCCTGATTCTGAGTTTCAACTTTCAACAAAAGTCTTTCGTCGCGATGTCCGGTCAATCCCAAATTGAAAAGCATCTGCGGAAAATATAGGTTGCGTCTAAATGCCGTAAGCCTTGGATTTGGCTTGTCGCGTGTTTCGACATCTATGTTGCTGTTTCGCAAGTAATTAACAACACTATCTGTCATTGCCATAAATTCTTCTTCGCTCAAGTCCTTGCAGTCGAAGTCCAAATATTCCGAAAACCTATCAATCCCTTGTACTATTCTGAGATTGGTGCCACCAATAAATGAAATCTTATTTATGTATGAGGTCGTTGACAAATGGTCAAGTATTTGCAGTTGCAGATACTCCTTTAACATATATCGGTAGAATCGGCTTTGGCTGGCTATTGTCGGAGGGAAAAAGCTGCGTATGTATTCAATGTCTATCATAGTTCATATACCTTTTTTAAACAATTAACCCGTTGTTCCAATGTCTTGCTTCCATACCTTGACAAGTATTCGCTTAATCGTGCAGTGTTCAATTCGTTTTGTATATAGTCTTCATCGAGGCGTAGGTTTTCCATATCCTGTTCCGTCCTGTAGAACGGGTTTAGGTAGAGCAGGTCGAGCAAGGCCTTTTCTGGCGTTGCAAACATTAGTCCGCGACCATTTTGCAAGGTTTTTATCTCGTAGCCGAAGAATAATGGAATTTTCACATTCTGGTAAAAGAATGTTCCGAAATCGTTCACAAACTTGGATGTCTTTAGTGTGCTGACACTTGTAAACTGCACTACTTCTTCTGGAATCATTCCGTAAAACGACAATGCACTCTGAGTACTTATATACGAGGGGGCATAAATGCGGTTTGCGATGTACTGCGAAAAGTCGGGCACTCGCTTGTATTCGGGGAAGGCGTAATATTGGTTGCGCAATTTCACGATAAGTCCCTTGCGACACCATCGTGTAAGGTTGTTGCGGTCGAAATCCTTCTCCCACAACAATACTTGATTGATGTTGAAGCATCCCATCGGGAACATCCGTTCTCTGAATGTCAAAAAGTCCATATCGTTTCTGTTTCTAAAACTCTGCAAAAATAGTGATTTTTGGAAACAAATTTCAATTTTCTGAAAATTTTATTTGCTGATGTCAAGTCGTTTTGCTATTTTTTAAGAAAAACTTATTTTTGTAAATCCTTTTGTTTTACGAAAATTCACGACGATGAAAGAAAATAGAGGCAGTTTCTCTGGAAAATTAGGCGTGGTTGCTGTGGCAGCTGGTTCTGCTGTAGGACTTGGCAACATCTGGCGGTTCCCATACATAGCAGGCGAAAACGGCGGCGGCGCATTCCTTATAGTATATTTGATATTTGTATTTCTAATAGGTGTGCCCGTGATGCTTTCCGAATTCGCAATAGGTCGCAGGGCTGGTTGCAATGCCTACGGAACTTTCAAGCGACTGTCGCCAAAAGGTGGTTGGTGGCTCGTGGGACTGATGGGGATTTTTGCTGCCGTGATGATTTTCTCGTTCTACGGAACTGTAGCCGGCTGGACTCTCGAATATGTGAAAAAATCCATCTGCAACGACTTTGCTGGCCAGGATGTTGCGGCATTGGCACAGACTTTTAGCGACTTTACATCACAGCCACTAATGCCGACTGTCTGGATGATTATATTTGTCGCACTGACATCGCTGGTGATACTTTTCGGTGTGGAAAAGGGCATCGAGAAGGTCAGCAAGGTGCTTATGCCTATACTTCTTGTACTGATAATCGCCATCTGCGTGCGTGCTGTCACTTTGCCAAATGCCTCGAAGGGCCTGGAGTTCCTGTTCAAACCCGACTGGAACAGCTTGACATTCAAGGGCGTGCTTATGGCACTCGGACAGGCAGCATTCTCGCTCAGCATAGGTATGGGAACGATGATAACCTACGGTTCGTACATAAGGAAGGATACACCGCTGGCTTCCACGGCAATAGAGATTGCAACCTGCGATACGGTTGTGGCCTTGCTCGGCGCAATTATGGTTTTCCCGACCTTGGCTTTCCTCGGTGCAGAATCGGCTGGCGGACCGGGACTTGTATTTATTACCTTGCCTGCAATATTCCAGGCAATGCCGGGCGGATACATTTTTGCAATCCTATTCTTCCTTTTGCTCTCTGTAGCAGCTCTTACAAGCACAATCTCGCTTCTCGAAGTGCCTGTGGCATTCCTTGTCGATGAATTCAAGATGAGCCGAAAGAAGGCAACTTTGCTGTCATCGGCTGTGATTATATTTTTAGGTGTGTTCTGTACATTATCGTTCGGTTTGCTGAGCGACTTTACGATTTTCGGCAAGACAATCTTCGATTTGTTCGATTACACCACCGCCAACATTATGCTTACATTCGGGGCATTGCTCATTGTGATTTATGTGGGATGGTTCTTCGGCAGGAAAAATTTCATCGAGGAGCTTACCGCCGGCGGAAAGGGCAATGTCAAGTTTGCAAAGTTCATTTCCATCTTGGTGAAATTTGTTGCCCCAGTGGGAATCGGTCTGGTGGCAATTGGGTCGCTGGTGATTGGGGGAATTGTGTAGAATATTTTTGATACGGCGCGCCGCGACGCCACAGGGTATTAGATATGAATTATTATAAAGATTTATTATGCCCCAATTTCCCAAAAATATCCGAGCACAATGGCATAATTACAATGGAGGATTGTATTTTGTGACATTCTGCACAAAGAACAGGGAACATTATTTGGGAGAAATATCGGATGGCAAAATGAGTCTGACATATGTCGGGAAATTTGCAGATGAGCAATTCCAGAATGTTACAGAACATTATCCCTATGCAGAAATTCCATTATGGGTTGTGATGCCAGACCACATTCATGCAATTGTGATAATTGACAATGATAAAATTCCATACGAACGACGGATTGTCGGTTTTGATTCTGTAGGGTCGCGGCGCGCCACGACGCCACAAGAACAAAACCAACAATCCAATATGTCACCACGGGAAATTGCAAATATGCAGGGATGGATGTCTGTTGTGATTGGTGGCATCAAATCATCCATTACAAAATATGCCAATTCCAATGCCATTCCCTTCGCTTGGCAATCCCGATTCTACGACCGCATTATCCGCGACACCGCCGAAATGAACAGCATTGCCGAATACATCGAAAACAATATCGCACAATGGGAATGCGATTCTGACGAAAAAATCTAAAATCATTAGCGCGTTTGCATAAAACATTTTATCTTTGCATTTCGACAAAAAAGATATTGCTGATGATATACTCAATGACAGGATTCGGAAGGGAACTTCTGGAATACAACGGAAAAAAGATTACGATAGATATTAGAACCCTGAATTCTAAATCGGCGGACATTTCCACCCGTCTGCCTAACCAATACAAGGAAAAGGACATCGACATCCGCCGTATGCTTTCGCAAGGATTGCAGCGCGGAAAGATTGATTTTACAATAACGGTTGAAAACGAGCAGAATGTGAATCCCATTAATTCCGCCGCCGTGATTGCCGCCTACAAGTCGTTTGCTGACGATTGCCGCAAAAACAATGTGCCGATTTCCGAAACAGACAATAGCCTGCTGTCGTCATTAATCCGTATGCCCGAACTTCAGCTGAACGGTAGCGACGAACTTACCGACGAGGAATGGGCTGCCGTTGAGTCGGCAATACAAAAGTCTATCGACCGTTGCTGCGAGTACCGCAAGGAGGAAGGCCGCATCCTCGAAAAGGATGTGCTGGCAAAAATCGACTCCATACTGTCGCTTCTCGAACGCGTGCCGCAGTACGAAGCTGAACGCATCTCTGTTATCAAGGACAAAATCCGTCAGGCGCTCAACGAGTTGAATCTCAACGATTCCAATAGCGAAAATCGCTACGAGCAGGAAATCATCTACTATCTTGAAAAACTCGACATCAACGAGGAGAAAGTCCGTCTGCGCAAGCACTGCGAGTATTTCATCGAGACGGCAAAGTCGGAAGATGCAGCTGGACGTAAGCTGGGATTCATCGCTCAGGAGATGGGACGCGAGATAAACACTCTTGGTTCGAAGGCTCATCACGCCGAAATGCAGAAGATAGTGGTAATGATGAAGGATGAGTTGGAAAAAATAAAGGAACAATCGCTAAATATTTTGTAATGAAGCCAAAAGTCGTAATATTTTCAGCACCGAGCGGTGCAGGCAAGACCACTGTTGTGAAACATTTGTTGGCTATGCCCGAGTTTAACATGAGTTTTTCAATTTCGGCTTGTTCGCGTAAGAAGCGTGAAGGCGAAGTCGATGGCAAGGACTATTATTTTCTTTCGGCTGACGAGTTCCGTAAGAAGATAGAGAACAACGATTTCCTTGAGTGGGAGGAGGTTTATGCCGACCATTTCTACGGTAGCCTCAAGTCGGAAGTCGACCGTCTTACTGCTGCCGGCAAGAATGTTGTTTTTGATGTTGATGTGAAGGGCGGACTGAACATTAAGAAATATTATGGCGAAAACGCTCTGGCCGTGTTCGTTATGCCACCATCAGTCGAAATTCTCGAGAAGCGTCTCCGTGACCGTTCCACCGACAGTGAGGAAGCCATCCGCACCCGTATCGACAAGGCCGTTTACGAACTTTCGTTTTCCGACAAGTTCGATGTCGTGCTGGTGAATGACAAACTTGACGAGACCTTTGCCAAGGCTGAAAAACTGATTGGGGATTTCTTGAAGAAATAAATTGTAGGTAAAAATATGAAAGCCCGTGAATGCGGGCTTTTTTGTGACATCAGTTATATTTGTTTATTATTTATCGAAAACGTTTGACTTATGAGAAAAATATCATTTCTGATTGCCATGATGCTTATTTCGGCAATGGTTTTTGCGCAGTCGACCAAGGTGTTGATTGAAACAACCAAGGGAAATATTACGGTAATGTTGTACGATGAAACTCCATTGCATCGCGACAATTTCATAAAGCTTGTCGAAAGCAATTTCTACGATAGCATATTGTTTCATCGAGTGATAAAGGACTTTATGATTCAGGCGGGTGATCCGACATCCAAGAATGCTGCGCCTGATGTGCTTTTAGGCGATGCAGATACCGACTACACCATTCCAGCCGAGTTTGTATATCCAAAATATTTCCACAAGAAGGGTGCACTTGCCGCTGCGCGTACCAGTGATGACGAAAATCCAGAGCGTAGGAGTTCTGGCTCTCAGTTCTATATTGTTCAGGGAAGAACTTTTACCGATGAAAAACTCGACAAGTACGAGGCGCGTTTGGGAATAAAGATGCCTGCCGAAATTCGTGAATACTACAAAACTATTGGTGGAACTCCTCATCTCGATACCCAATATACTGTATTTGGTGAAGTTTTGGATGGTATGGATGTCGTAAACGAGATTGCCGCAGTAGAAACAAACAAGGACGACCGCCCTATAGTTGATGTTAGGATTCTGAAGATGAAGATTATCAAATCCGATTCGGAGATAGGTCAGTAGGGTGGAATGAAAATATGAGATTATAGATTTTCCTGATCATTACAGATTGCTGATTGCTTTGGCTCACCATTTGCAATACCATTTTTGTGCTGTCTGTCAAAATTATTATCTTTGCAGATTATTAGTAACGAAAATTATTGACTTATGAGAAAAATATCATTTCTGATTGCTTTGATGCTGACGTCGGCAATGGCTTTTTCGCAGTCAACCAAGGTGTTGATTGAGACAACAAAGGGAAATATTACCGTTGTGCTATACGATGATACCCCATTGCATCGCGACAACTTTGTGAAACTCGCCGAAAGCGGTTTCTACGAAGGATTGTTGTTCCACCGCGTGATAAAGAACTTTATGATTCAGGGCGGTGACCCAATGTCGAAAGATGCGGCTCCGAATGCTCGTCTTGGCAATGGCGACCCGGGCTACACAATTCCTGCAGAAATCGTATATCCTAAGCATTTCCATAAGAAAGGAGCTCTTGCAGCTGCCCGTACCGGCGACAATGTAAATCCCGAACGCAGAAGTTCTGGTTCGCAGTTCTACATTGTTCAGGGACAGCCGTATACCGATATGAAACTCGACCAGTATGAGAAGGCTTTGGGAAGAACTTTTACAACAAAGGAACGCGATGCCTATGCTACTATAGGAGGTACTCCACATCTCGACAACCAGTATACTGTATTCGGCGAAGTCGTTGAAGGACTTGGTGTTGTCGATAAGATAGCAGCTGTTGAGACTGGTGTTGCCGATCGTCCTGTGGAAGATGTGAAGATTATAAAGATGACGGTTCTCAAGGAAGAAGCCAACGAAAAGAAACCGGAGGCAACTGCCCAGAATGATAAAAGTGACAAAAAGCCAGAGAAAACAAAAAAAGCCAAGAAAACTAAAGATTCAAAGAAGAAATAATGGCTGAAAGTTTCATATTTTCCGGAACTGGCTTTGTGCTTGGTAAGTACGAAGTTACAAATGGCGACATATTGAAGTACATCCGTCTTGGTTATCTCGACGGCTTTAACGAGTCACGTGCTGCGAAGTCTGATAATTTCGCTGCATACAAGGCAAAGAATCCCGAGGCAACGGCTTTCGACTATATGGCCGAGGCAAAGATGGGCTTCAAGACGCGCTACCATGTGGTGCCGTTTCCACCGGCTGCTTCGCAGTACAAGAATGCCGATGATACAATTACTTTGTGCGTAGGCGCAGTGGAGAAGGCTCTTGCTAAAAGCGGACTTTCGGGCAACGACATTGATGCTTGGTTTGTAGGAACGGCAACTGCTCCACAGAAGGCTCCAGGAATTGCCGAGTTCGTGAAGTCCTACTTCAGCTCCGAGGAAAAACAGTCGCCGTCGTTCTCGCTCACATCGGCCTGCGTTGGCTTCAATTCAAACATTGAGGCTGCGTTGGCTTATTTCAATGCACATTCCGATGCAAAACATATAGTTGTTGCACATTCCGAGGTAATGTCGGAGCTTTTGCTCGAGGAACGCGACTTTGTACCTTTTACGACTTTTGGCGATTCTGCTGCGGCTGTGGTGATTAGCAGGGTAGAGACCGAAGAAAAATGCGGCATAGTTGCCGTTCGCAATAACGAGGACATTGCAATGCTCGATTTCCTTGGCGCCGACCATTTGGGCAACCTTTTTATGGAGCCACGTATGGTGAAAAGCCGTGCAGTGCCGAATATTACATTTACAGCACAAAAACTGCTTGAGCAGTGCGGCTGGACAATTGACGATCTAGCAATATTTATTCCTCACCAGACAGGAAATGCAATCGTACATTCTGTAGCACAAAACCTTGGTATCGACAAGTCGATGGTTTATCAGGATGTGCAGATAAATTGCGGAAACCTTTCAGGTGCTTCTATTCCTGCTTGTTTCGATGTGCTTATGTCGGAAGGTAGGCTTAAGCCGAACGACAAGGTTCTGACGGCAGTGGCTGGACTTGGCGGTGAATTTGGCGGTTTTGCATACATAATGCCACCACGCGAATTCAAATTTTCGCCATCGCGCGAGTTGGAAGGCAGAACGCTGATGCTTACGGGTGCTTCTGGTGGCATAGGTCGCGAAATTGCACTTTCGGCAGCTCGCAAAGGTGCGGAACTTATATTGTTATACAATTCCAATGTAGCGGTAATCAACAGCTTGAAAGAAAAAATCTCTGCCGAATGCAATGTGCCAGTTTCGATTGAAAAGGTCGATTTGTCCGACAAGTCGCAGGTCGATGCATTAGTGTCACGCATTGCCGAAAAGTATGGTAAAGTTGATTATTTGATTAATACACATGCTGTTACTGGCGGACTTGCTCGTGCTACGAAGGTTGAAATTTCCGAATTTGAGGATGTCGCTCGCATAAATTACGAGTCTATTAGGTATTTGTGCGAAAAGATGTCGGATTATGTGCGCCGTGCTGTGCTGATAACTGGTTCGGTTGGCGAGGATGCCCAGTTTGCTGGTTCTGCACCCTATGTCGTGTCGAAGCGTGCTTTGCGCGGATTTGCCCGTTCGTATGCAGGAAAGGTTTACGAAAATGGTGTCAAGTGCATATATTATCTGCCGGGACTTATCGGTGCAGGTATGGTGTCGAAACTCGATGAATCGCAGATTCAGGCTTCGATGATGGCTGTAAACCAGAAGGTTCTGACAAATGTGGATGAGATTGCCGAAAGGATGGTGCTGTCGGTATGCCGAATAAAGGTCTCCGATGTCCGCATTTCGTTCGAGGAAAAGCTTATGGTGATAAAGGATGTTTACCTAAACTACTGATTGAATGATGTTTGAAAACTACATATTTTCCGGATTCGGATATTCTGCTGGCAAGTTTACAATTACCAACAACGACATTTACGATGCCCTGAAGAAAGGCTACTTTGAGGGATTTGCAGAGGATAAGATTAGCGGAAGCGCAAAATTCGAGAAATATCGCGAAACTCATCCCGATGATACGCCTTTCGACTATTTTGCCGGTAACATTATGGGCTTTTACGAGCGTCATTATGTGCGTCCGTTTCCACCACGCGTGAACCGTATGCAGGTCGAGTCGTCGTTGGAACTGGCGGTAAAGGCTGTAAAAAACGCCATGCTCGATGCCAAAGTGCAGGCCGGCGATATTGACGCTTGGTTTGTTAGCACGGTTTCTCCGCATCAGCAGGCACCGGGAATCGCAGGTTCGGTAAAGTCGTTCTTTGTCGATGCAAAGAACTATACGCCAGCATTTTCGCTTATGTCGGGCTGCGCTGGTTTCAACCAGAACTTGCAGAAGTGCATCGAATATTTCCGTTTGCATAAGGAGGCTAAGTATGCAGTTGTAGCTCACACCGAGACAATGTCATCGTTCCTGAACAAGCGCACGAAGTTTGTGCCGTTTGTAACTTTTGGCGATGCTGCTGCTGCTGTGATTGTCGAGCGGGTGCAGGCAGATGAGAAATTCGGAATCCTGTCCATTTGCAACTATCAGGACTTGAAAATGCTTGACTATGTGGGTGTTGATGACGACTGGAATCTCTATATGGACGACTCTGTTATCAAGGACAGGGCTTGCGTGAACATTCCGAAGGCTTCGCGCGAATGTCTGTCGGAAGCGGGGTGGGGAATTGGTGATGTCGATATTTTTGTTCCGCATCAGACTGGCAATGTCATTGTAAAACAAGCGGCCACCGAACTTAACTTCCCGATGGACAAGGTTTTCCTGAAGGCTCAGAATCTTTACGGGAATGTTTCTGGCTCGACAGTTCCGCTCGGACTTGCAATGCTCGCCGAAGAAGGAAAGATGTACGACGGACAGAAAATCTTGAGTGCAACAGCCGGCGTGGGCGGAAATTATGGAGGATTTGCATATTTGCACCGTAAGATTAATGCCGAAAAATCCAATTATTTGCTTCATAATGACGAACTTGCAGGTAAGAATGTGCTTGTACTTGGCGCTTCTGGCAAATTGGGAACAGAGGTTAGCAAGGAGCTGGCTTCGCGTGGTGCAAATCTCTGGTTGCAAGGCAATTCTAATACAGAAAGTTTGAATAATATACCGAAAGCGCAAATTCTGAAATGCAATTTGGGCGACAAGGCTTCGGTGCGTGGTTTTATCGATGAGGTTAACTCGTTGGATGTCAGGTTCGACTATCTTGTAAACCTTGCCGAAAGCACTGCCGAAAATTGCATGGATGTGAACTTATACGCGCCCATTGAGATTATAAATGGTATTGTGGAGAAAATTTCACGAGGTATTATTGCCGTAGGAAATGGGGCGGAGGACTTGAATTTTGACGAGAATTACAATGCGTGGGCATCGTCTAAACGTGCGTTCCACGGCTATCTGGCATCGGCAAGCGGCGAATTTTCGAAGTATGGCATAAGGACTGTTTATCTGCATTTGGGCTTTATGGACGATGGTCTTGTTTCGCAGCTTCCGGAAAAGTCTGTGTTCAAGTTTATGGTGAAGTCGCGACAGGAAAATCTTGTGAATTTGGATGTAGCTGCCGAAACGATTGTAAATGCGCTTTACATTCCGCGTCAGCTTGGCGTGAACTATTCATACGAAAATTTGATGCTTGTAGGCAGGTTGGGGTACGATGAGAATAAGGTGGACTAAAAATTTCAGTTTTTCGGATTTGTAATCCGAAAGGCTTGAATATCAGCATTTGTAATGCGTAGAAAGAATAGTTTTACGCGGATTACTGCTATGGCAGTGAGCTAAAGGTTGTAATACGATAGTCTTGATAAATATATGTTAGCTAATTTAAATATATATAAATCTTATTCTTGCCAAGTTATATGGGTAGATACGATTATCCATTCGCCATTCTGTTTTTCTAAAATTATATATCCTCCCTGGTAAATAAAACGATAACTAACGTAAGCTCTGCGCATTTGTGTGTCGAAAATGATAGAATATACTTGTGGATAGGTTATGTATTGCCAATAACCACCAAAGTGTCCATAGATTATTTTCGAGGCATTTTGGATGAATGCGCTGCTGTCATTTCTTTCTCCTTTTAAAAAGTTGTCTAATATTTTTTTGTATTCATCGGTCAGATAGACAATTTTCTTATTTGGGAAATGTACTGGCGGGCGAAATACTATATTTGAATCTATCTCTGTAGTGTGAATTTTTACCCACGGCCAAGGATGTTCTCCGAAATGTGGACTATATCCATCCATCCTAAAAAGATTCGGTATTCTTTTGATATTAATTTCTCGTATACTATCTTCTGTGTATAGTTGATTAATGCGACTTATATAATATGATTGAAGATCTTCGCATGTGTATGGAATATTATCCGCTACTGAAATTGAAGCTAGAGTATTCTGTACAATAAAATAAAGATTCTTATGATATACAGTTGAATCTATTGTACAATTATAATGTATACCTATTTTGTCAGGTTGTAAAGGATTATAAATGGAAATATACACTTTATGTGCTTCTTTTACCCATTTGTTGGGAGCATCAGATTCGTTTGATGAAATCTCATTAGACCATTTGTCAAAAAACTTATATAGTAGTGGTAGTGAATGTTTTTTATAAGCCTTGTTAAGTAAGTTAGTTTGAGCTTTGTTCTGACTATAAATGTCTTGAGAAAAAAGCAATATTAAACAAAATGTAAAGCAGGTTAATAAAATTGCAGAAATTCGCATTTTTTTATGTTCGATATTCATATTTTTCCCTATCATATTTTCGTTAAGTTTTTCCATGTATTATTTTGCAAAAATATAACTTTTTTATTAGCTTGCAAAAGCTTGATTACATTTTGTCCTTTCGGATTTGCAATCCGAAAGGCTTGAATATTAGCATTTGTAATGCGCATAAAGCCAGACAGCAATGACAACAATGAAAAAAAATGTAATATGGTATTATTTTTTTTGTTAATTTTAGGCAACCATTTGAACTTTTTCGCGTTATGTAAAATGTATAGATGAAATATTGTATGTATATGAAAAGATTATTCTCTATAGTATTGTTTGTTTTACTGTCCGTAGCGGTGATGGGACAGATGGCGAATGACTATACGGTTCGTTTTATTGGGCGGCTCAATGGAGCGCACTATCAGCGGATGGATAGCGTTAGGTTTACGAACTTGACTCGTGGATGGTCGGAAACGATAATTTATCCCGACACAATAATAGTATTGAATGCTACTGTAGATGTACTTGATAATGAGTTTAAAACTGGTGGTTTTGAACAGAATGTGCCTAATCCTTTTGACTGCCATACTATGGTTGAACTTTCCGTTCCGCAGGACGAGAATGTTAGGTTGCAACTTTTTGATGCCGCTGGAAAGCAGTGTGCGGAATTGAATGTTGCTCTGAATGCAGGTTCGCATAAGTTTGAAATTATAGCATCGAAACCGCAGGCGTATATCTTGAAGGCTGTTGCTGGCGCAAAAACATATTCTGTGCGAATGATAAATGTTGGTAGTTGTGGTCGCGATGGAATACGGTATAGTGGAAAGGCTGATGTCTTGGCAAAATTTTATACAGAAAATGAATTCTTTCTTGGTGATAACATTGAATATGTTGGTTTTGCCAATATAGATGGAGAAACTATTGAGAGTGAAAGGTTTACGCAACCGCTTGTTATGAGTCAGGACGTTATATTGCAGTTTACATATTATTTAAGGCCGAGTGTTGAAACATTGGCAGCAACAGAGATTTCTCTCACATCTGCAAAGATTAACGCTTTAATAACAAATGATGGTGGAGCGGAGATAGCTGCAAGTGGATTTTATTATGGACATTCACCAGATAGCCTTGAATTTGAGGTTGTTTCTAGTTCTATGTCAACATCTTTTTCTGCGGTTATTAACTCGTTAGAAGTAGGCGCTACTTATTATTATAAGGCCTATGCTACCAATATTGAGGGAACTGCTTACGGCGAAATATTGTCTTTTACGACTGATAGCGCTGTCATTATGGTTGATGGACTTGTTTTAAATGTTGGATGTGGGCAGGCTTTCGACTTTTATGATTCTGGAGGATCTAATGGCGGGTATTCGAATAGTGAAAATATGAATGCAACATTTACATCTGAGGGGCGTATAACGTTGTCTTTCTCCAGTTTTGAGACTGGGAGTTCAGATTACATGGATGTATATGATAATAATGAGGCTACTGGTCAAAGATTGATATATTATGCGACTGGTTCTAATATTCCATCAACAGTTACTGCATATAGTGGCGCAATGACAATTGTATGGCATTCCGACGGAAGTGTAACAAGAGCAGGTTGGGAAGCAACAATTTCTGCAGACTGTGAGCCGGTAATTCCTAGAGTAACAACAGATTATTTGAGTAATGTTACAAATAATACAGCAACAATTAGTGCTAATGTTACGTATGGCGGGAATGACATGGTAACAGAGCGAGGATTTTTATATGGTACACATCGAGATAGTCTATATAATAGCATACAAAGTGGTTCGGGGACTGGTAGTTATACAGCCGAACTAACGGGACTTTCTTCTGGTTCTACCTATTATTTCAAGGCATACGCAACAAATAGTGTGGGAACTGGGTATGGTCAAGTATGGTCATTTGAAACGGACGCAACCCCTCCTGCATCATTACCTTCTGGTTATATGAATGAACATGGATATGTTGACCTTGGCCTTCCTTCTGGTACGCTTTGGGCAACCTGCAATCTGGGAGCAACCCTGCCCCTAGAGGCTGGCAACCACTATGCATGGGGCGAATTATCTACTAAGAATCAGGTTTATAACTGGACAACCTATCGCTACTGCAATAGAAGTAGTAATACATTAACGAAATACTGCAGTAATTCAAGTTATGGTAATAATGGTTTTACCGATGCTCTTAACACTTTGGAAGCAAGCGACGATGCCGCTACAGCAAACTGGGGTTCTGTTTGGCGTATGCCGACAAACACAGAATTCGACGAATTAAATACTAATTGTACGGTAATATGGACTACTCAGAACGGAATGCCTGGCAATATGTATGTCGGACCCAATGGTAATTCTATTTTTTTGCCATGCGCGGAACCATATAACGAAAATGATATGGTAAATCCTAATGTCGCATATTATTGGTCAAGTTCACTCAGTACGAATAATCCTACTGGAGCATGGGGACTTGTAGGAGACTATGAAAATAGTTCCTTGGTAGTTATAAGCCGTAGTTGGGGATTGGCTGTTCGTCCTGTTTGTCATATCGGTAATGATAATGATAGCACTACCATTTCTTTGCCGACTGTAATCACAAACGCTGTATCAAATATAACAGCCTATGGCGCAATCTTTTCAGGTAATGTAATCTCTGATGGCGGTGCATTTGTAACTGCACGCGGATTTATGTATGGAACCAGTGCAGATAATCTTACGGAAATTGTGCAATGTGGTAATAGTACGGGAGCCTTTACAAAAACAATTAGGTTAAATCCAGCTACTACATATTATTATAGAACTTATGCAACAAATATTGTAGATACTGCATATGGTGAAGAGATGTCGTTTACAACAGAAAATGTCGGAGAGCCTACAGGTATGCTAAACGGATATGAATGGGTTGACTTGGCTTTGCCAAGTGGTACCAAGTGGGCAACTTGCAATGTTGGTGCAACAAATCCAGAAGATTACGGCGATTATTTTGCATGGGGTGAGACATCTCCAAAAGATGAATATTCATGGGATGCATATATGTATGCCAATGGGATTTCTGATGATGATCCAAAACTTACCAAGTACTGCAACGAGTCAAGATACGGCAATAATAGTTTTTCCGATACTCTTACACTCCTTGAAGCATGTGATGATGCCGCCACCGCCAACTGGGGCGCAGGCTGGAGAATGCCTACAGATACAGAAATGGCGGAATTGAGAACTAATTGTACGATGTCTTGGACAACACTAAATGGTGTAAACGGACGCTTGTTTACAGGACAGAATGGCAACTCTATCTTCCTGCCCGCTGCTGGTTACTATTACAATAGTGGTTTAGTTGGAGTCGGCTCTTCTGGTGGATATTATTCGAGTTCGCTCTACACTGGTTGCCCCAATAGTGCTTGGAATATTAATTTCTATTCGGGTGGTTGTAGCGTAAACCGCAGTCGTCGCTGTTCAGGACTGTCTGTTCGTCCTGTTTGTTCGCCTCAATACTAAATGGAATTACAAAATACAATTTACGGCAGTCGGAAAAAAGTCGGCTGTCGTTTTGTTTATAGATGTATATAATGAAATTTTTTGTTGTTTTTCGGATTTGCAATCTTTTGCTAGCCCTATAGGCAACCTTTAGCTCGCAGCAAGAGGCAGCAACCTTCAGCTCGTTGCCAATGGCAACAATCTGAAAGGTTTGAGTATCAGCATTTGTAATGCGTAGGCGGATTATAAATCCTTATATTCATGTTGTCTGGATTGCAAATCCAGACATCAATGACAACAATGAGTGAAATCAAATCCCTTTTATCCATTCCGCTATCGTCTTCATTGCATCCTCATTGAATGTTTCTTCGTTTCGTCCGTAGAAGTTTGGACTGCCGAAAATACATTTCTGAAACAAATGGTTCAAACCTTTGAGTTCCAGTATTTTGTAATTCGAGTTTTTCGCCTTTTTCATAGCCTTTTCGACGCCAGCAAGATTGTCCTTGCTATAAACCTGCACGTCCTTGTCGCCATTGAGAGCAAGTATAGGAACTTTAACCTTGCAAAGGTAATCCTGCGGATTGAAGTCGATGAAATATGACATCCAAGGTGTGAACAGCTCGTCTAAGTTTGCTTGTAAAGTTTCCTCGTCGTAGCCCGATGGGGCGAGTTTTTCCATCTCGTTCATGTTGGCGCGGACTTTTGCTTTCTTGTCGTCGATGCTCGACTTTTTGTCATTTAAGATTTTGTATGTTTTCGAGGCAAGTTGTGCGTATTGCTTTGCAATATCTTCTGTAATGCCGTTCGATTTAAGCACATCATAATTTTGCCTTGCCATCAGTTGCCATATATTCACGGCTGGACCAGCAAGCATCACCACAAAATCGACGTCGCTGTTTCTTGCTGCAACCATCGGAGCTATCATTCCACCTTCGCTGTGACCGATTATGCCTATTTTCATATCCTTTAGACGGCTGTCGTTCTTGATGAACTTTACAACCGATTCTGCATCAAGCGAAAGGTCGTAGGTGGTAGCGTTGGTTGCATCGCCTGTCGATTTTGCGAAGCCACGGTCGTCGTAGCGGATGACGGCGATTCCATTGCGCGTGAGATAGTCGGAGAGGACAAGGAAGGGCTTGTGTCCGAGGATTTCCTCGTCGCGGTTCTGTAGTCCCGAACCTGATACAAGAATCACAATTTTGTTGCACTTGTAGTCGTATGGTGCAGTGAGTGTTCCTGCCAATTTCACGTTTGTCTCGGGATTGAAAATTTCAACTTCCTCGACTATGTACGGAAAATCTTTCGGGTCTTGCTTCTTGGGCTTCGGAACATAATTGCCGCGTTTCAGTGTAAGCGGAAAACTTGTCCCGTATTGAGTAAACTCGCAATTTATGCTGTCGCCAACGGGATTTTCTCCAATAAGAGATGCTTTCAGACTGATAATTTCAAGTTTGAAGCCATTGTCGTTGAACTCCGCTTTGTCAACTTTGATGCCGAAAGCCGACTGTTCTGGCGAGTCCATTGTAATGCTGTCGGCAGAAAAACCGTTGATATTTATGACTATTGCAAGAGAAATGCCGTTTATGTCCAGATTTCCGTTCCAAGTGCCTTTTAGATTCTGTGAAAACAAAGACGCACTGACGAAAAATATCAGTGTAAAAATAAAAGCCTTCATATTATTGTTTTTTGTGCTTATGGACGAACAATGTATGTAGTTTCGTTGCCTTTTATTGCAAGAGAAACTATTCCCCCGACAACCATTCCGCCGAGCGTACTTATAATAGTGTTGGTGAAAATTTTTCTGTTGGCCCTGTTTTTGTATCCATATACAAAATACTCGTTGTCGCGGTATTCTGGGTAGCGTTTTATTATTCCCCTTTTGGTCGGTCTTGTGAACGAAATACCTGTTGCATAGGCAATTGGTATGGCCAAACTCAGAAGAGGTTGATTTCTATATCCACCGAAATATAATATCGAACCAGCACCGACGGCAAAACCTCCAGCATAAGCCCACCATGCATTGAATTCATTCTTGGCAGTTTGCTTTCCAAGGACGACGTATCGCATGTCGTCTACCGAATATTCTCCATCTTGCGTAGGAATATATATAACTGAATCACCGATTGTCCATATTTCGTTGATGTCTATGTATTTGGTCTTCAGTTTGCCATTCTTTTTTTCTAGTTTTATCTCCATCGAACTGCCGTTGTCGTTGAAGAATGTGTATTCCTTGGCATCGTATTGAGTGCCGTCGAGGAGACTCAACTTCGTTTGGGAGAATGCTATTGCACTGACAAGCAGTAGTATTATGGTAGTTATTATGTGTCTCATTTGTTCCTGTTTTATATACGATGCAAAAATACATAAGTTTTGAAACTTGCTGTAAATAAAATGGTAAAAAAATGCTAAATTTGCAATCGATTTTTTCTGATGAGACGATTCTTAAAATATTTGCTTTCTGTGTTGCTGATGTTGTCGGTGTCCGTGATTGCCTTTGCTCAGCTCGAAGGTGGCCCCGATTCGGCAAGATACAAGGTCGTGCCCGAAATAATGTTGTTCTCCAATTTCCATCAGGGCATAGGCGGCGATACTCACGAACCTAACTTCGAGATTAAGCGTGCAACCTTAGGGTGCCAGTTCCATGTGCCAAAAGGTTTTTCTTCGATAATCCGTCTCGACGTAAGTCCAAACCAGCCACTCGGACAAAACTACAATATGGTGAACGTGTATCTGCGTGCCATGTACATTTCGTGGAAGAAAGGTAAGTTCCTTATTAATACAGGTTTGGTCGACAATATGCAGCACATGACTCAGCAGAAGTTCTGGGGGGCACGTTATGTTTTCAAGTCGTTCCTCGACGAATATCGCTTTATCCCGGCTATCGACCTTGGATTCAATGGACGATACAATTTTATGGACAACCTATCGCTCGAATTTGGCATGATGACAGGAACAATAAAGGATGATAGCGTTTCGTACGGCAAGTACTATTATTCATTGTCGCTCAATTATGCGCCAGTGAAGGAGTTGCAGCTGAAAATCCACTCGACATATTCATTCCAGAACGATGACCTGTTTACGGCAGGTGCATTTGCCGGGTGGAATATAATTCCACATTTGCGTTTCGGAGCCGAATACAATGCCAAGTTTTCGCCACGAAATATATTGCAACATGGCGCAAGTGCCTATTTGATATATGGTTTCCTTAAGGACAGACTGAATCTTTTTGCAAGGTACGACTATCTTACGTCGTCGTGCAGTCCTGGATTCGTGCCCTCGTGGACAGTTGTGGAGGACGGAATGGCTCTTGTCGCGGGCTGCGACTGGAAGGTGGTCGACTATGTGCGGCTTTCGCTCAACTATCAGGGCTGGTTGCCTCGGCTGAATACAAATATTACCAAGTCGTATATCTTTCTAAATGTCGAATTTAGGGTTAATTGATTATGTCGGAAATTTCGGACAAGCGTAAAGTAAAACACATATATTCCAAGATAGGGCAGGCGGTAAACAAGTATAATCTTATTTCCGACGGCGACCGCATTATGGTCGGCGTAAGCGGTGGCAAAGATTCGATGTCGTTGCTAGCTACTTTGACGACTCGTCGCAGGTTTGGAAAGGAAAACTACGATTTGGTGGCTGTGCACATTGATGTAGAGAATGTTCCATATCTTGCTGATACTGATTTTATTGCCGACTATTGCCGTAATAATGGAGTTGAGTTCGTCCACGAAAAAATCAATGTCGATTTCGAGAAAGACCCTAGCAAGTCGAAGTGCTTCGTATGTTCATGGCATAGGCGCAAGCGTCTGTTCGAGCTTACGCGCGAACACAACTGCAATAAGTTGGCTCTCGGTCATCATCTCGACGATGCCGTGGAAACCTTGCTGATAAATATGTGTTACCACAACAGCATCAGTTCTATGCCAGCAAAATTGCAGATGTTTGATGGTAGAGTGGAACTTATACGTCCGTTAATCTTGTTGACTAACAACGAAATACGCCAGTTTGCAAATATCATGGGCTTCCCGACCGAAAGGGCTAAATGCCCCTTCGAGGATAAGACCAAGCGTCGCCAGTCGGGCGAAATAATTACCGACATCGAAAAACGTTTTCCCGATGCACGGCACAATATCTTCAAGTCGATGCAGAAGATTTTTGTCGATTATCTGCCAGTAGAAGACGATGTAAATCCAATAGTCAGTGGATTGAATGTGAAAAATAGGTAAGGGGAACCCCATAACGGCGCAGCCCTCAGCAAAGTTAACCTTTAGCTCAGCGTAAGCCAACCTCTAGCTCAACGAAGTTAACCTTTAGCTCGGCGTAAGCCAACCTTTAGCTCAACGAAGTTAAACCCAGAAACGGGCCTAGCCCATTCAAACGTGCGAAGCACATAGAAATAATTAGAAACGCCGCAGGCATTCAAACTTTGAAACGGCGAAGCCATTGAACCTATAAATCAATTCAGAATAACAAGTTTTTCGAATTTCTCTACGGTAGTACCTACAGAGTTTCTAACCTTAACCTTGTAGATGTAAACGCCCTTGCCAAGTTTGTCGCCGTATTCGTCGCGGCCATTCCATTCTATTGGTGCGCTAAGGTATCCGTCGTTGGTCATTGTTGCTTCGAGTGTCTTTACGAGTTTTCCCGATACGGTGAAAATGCTTATGAGCACCTCTAGTGTTTCGTATGGTTGGTTGTGACCGAAGTAGAACGATGTGCGGGTGGAGAATGGGTTGGGGTAGTTGAACAGCTTGTCGATTACCATCTCGGACGAGTTGGTGACAATGAAGTCTATCGATTTTTCGCTGCTGTTGTTCATTACGTCCCACGCCTTTATTGTCATGCTGTGAGGACCAAGAGTAAGTCCCGAATTCGGGTAATTTATCTTTCCCGACTTATAGTCGTCCATGTTCGATTCGTAGAACTTGTTGAGAACAATCTTTTCGGTCGAGTTTTCGTCGATGGTAAGTGTGATGTCGTGGCCGATGCCGTTTCCAACGGTATTTACACCTGATTCATCGTTTATTTTTGCAAGCAGCAGAGGATTTTCGTTTACAATTCCACCATCGATGAAGTTTTCGTCGTTCATGAACAGTTCGATAATAGGACCTTCGGAGTCGTGTATGCCATTGCTGTCGGTTCCTCCGATCATAATCGACTTGTCGTATCCGCTTGCTTCCTTGTCAGTCATATTGTTGGCATAGTAACTAATCTTGCCTTTGTCGAAGTAGTATGCAATATCGATAGGTACTATAAAACTGAATTTGAACTTACCGTCCTTGATAGTTGACTGACCGTTGAAAATGACATTTCGCTGTGCTGTGTATGTGAGAGGTTCATATCCATCGTTGCCTTTGGTTGTGTAAGTGTTGCGCTTGTCGTACACCGAGGGATATACTGTTCCGTTGAAGTCGGTGGCAGGGTTGTCGTTCTCGTCATATACCATGCCTTCGATTGTTACGAGTCCGGTGGCGCCTATTGTGTCGTGGAACTCGGAGGCTGCAATACCATTTATTTTTGTTGTTTTAACGGTGTATCTCGGTTGTGACAATGTTATTGCCGGGTCACCTATGATGACGAACGACCTCATGTTGAAATCGGCGGTTTCGTTTTTGCCAAGTGCCACGCTTTCACCTATTGTTTTGGGCTTTTGTCCGGCATTTTCTTCAAGATGGCTTTCGAACATATATTTGTATATGCTCTTTACCAAGCGTTCGTTCTTAGTGGAATATACTTGTCTTACAGTCGAAAGCAGAGCAATTGCACCCGAGTTTGGAGCAAGGAACAGCAGTTCGCCGCCCGAAATTATTTCGTGGTCGTCGAACGGGGTATAGTCGCAGGTGGCTGTTACTATAAACGGATATTTGTTCTTGTTTTGTAACGAGTTGATCGAATTGTTGGAAAAAACATTTTCGTGAGCCCATGCTTTTGGATTTCCGTGTCCGACCCACGTAAGCAGTAGTGTTCCGTTGTTTATGTTGTCGATAATGGCATTATTTACATCGGGGTATGCGTTGCCGGTAGATGTGTAGACCTGTTCGTAGTCGTCGAGATATATTTTTTCAATATTAAGGTATTGAGCGCTGAATTCCAGTTGCGAAGCTATTAAGTTCTCGGCATTGACCTGATGCACAGTCTCGTTGTTTTCGGCATCGTCGGCAATAAGTGTGGCTTTGTTTTTCCAGTTGCCAAAATTGCTTGTCGAATAGTAACCACGAAGTTTATTAACAGCATTTTTTGCTTCCTCTACATTTTTTACAGGCATGCGTCCTATACCCATATCCATTTTTTCCAACGACTGGACTTCTCCTTCTCCTTCGTCTAGGCATACGAAGAAATCGTCGCTGGTTATTGTGAGCGTGTTGGTTAGCGAATTGAGCGTCTGGTATGTAAGTATGAAATTAGAAACGCTTCCGTCCGAGGTCTTGTTGTCGAAACTGCCATCGCCAAGTAGAAGTACATTCTTTGCCGAGCTTCCGGTGCCATATTTGTCGTAGAACATCTTGATATAGTTTCTCATGGCGCAAATGTCGGGGGTGCCAGACGAAAATTCATTGTATATTTTTTCTGGTGTTGCGATTACAACAGAATAATGGTCGTAGGTTTCATGTATTTGTTTTATCTCGTTTGCCTGTGACAGAAAGTCTGGATGTGTTATTATTATTAGGTCGGCATCATTTGCTCCATGCAAGTTCTGATTGGCAACAGCACCTACGTTTTCGGTGTTGCTGTATATTGGCGAAGGAAAAGAATACGACGGAGTGAAGGCAACATATTCGTGCAGAGTGTCGGTTTTAGCCTTGAACTTGTATGTGTTCGAAGAGAATGTTCCCGATATGGCCTTTGCATCGATACGGTCGCTGATATCCCAGACTATGGTGTTGCTACTGGCGTTTGAAATTGAGAATTCTGCAGTGTTGCCGCTACCTACCGATTTCGTGTCGCGGAAATTTACAAATCCATTTTCAATGTACAGGTATTTGCGAAATTTCATTGCAATGTAGTCTATCCATCCGTTTGATGTGGATGTTGTCTTTGTGTAGTTTATGCCGAAGTTAGTCGTATTTCCTCGAGGCACGAATTTCGTCGTGAAAATAATATCGTTGCCACTGTTAGCCGTTGCCGGTATGGTTGCTCTTCTTGCATTTGCGCCGTTTATGGTAATGTCGAAGTAGCTGTTTACCAACGAAGCTGCAGCTAAGTGTATTTCTAGCAATGCACTGTCAGACGTCATGTAGTTCTCTGAGATCGAGGCAGTCATGTTGGTGTAATAGTTGAAACTCCTCCAGAATAATGTTCTGCCCGATTTTGCAATCGAAATGGAGTCCTTTTCGAGGAAAGAATATTTGTCGTATGTATTTACCGATACGTTTGATGTGGATTCAGAAGCCGTAGGCGTAGCATTTTTCCATGTTCCCCTGTCGGATACAAAGTAGTAAGCGAAGTCTGAATAGTTGTGGAAGTCGTGTGCCGAATTCTGGTCGGCTCTATATCTGACGTTGTGTGGTCCGTCGGCATAAAAAAGTAGGTAGTCGCCGGAGTCGAACGAACCGTTGCCGTTAACATCAACTTTCAATATGCTGCGCTCGGGCAGGTCGTCTATATATTTGTCGGCAAAAATTTCGGGAGAGTTGTCGCGTATTATTTTCGATTCGGAGCCTCCGTACCCGAAAACGCCAATGGAAGAGAAGTTGCTGAAGCCCATTTCGACCAGCTGGCTGTACGTTAGCTTGTATATGCCCGATTGCGCCACTTTTATCTTGTACCATCGTCCCGATGCCATTTTCGATGTGCTTGCATAGCTTCGGGGCGAAGATGCGCGTGTCGGTGCGATGTTTATTTCGCATTCAAAGTAATTTACAATCTCTATTTCTCCAGTTGTAGGATTCTTTCGCAAAGGCATAAGCTCGAAGTCGACTATGGCCTGCTTCCTTTCAATGCATACTTTTGCTTTGATTTCAGGTTCGCTGCCAATGTTAGAAATTGCCCTTATACCTTTTAATATATTAGGGTCGACAGAAGAGTATGTCGCTTTGGTCAGATTTATATTCTTGATAGTTCCATTACCGTTTACTTTCCGTCTGCATCTATATATGGGAAGGAAATCTTGATCTCTATTGTCGCGGTTTTGTAAAAAAATTGCCTTTTCCTTGGTGCTGTCCGAAGTGAAAAAATAGGTACTTCCTATTATTGAGACCGAATCGCTGATAAAAATTGTTTGAGAAAAAGCAATTTTGAACAAGCTGATAATCAATATTATACAAGTTATTTTCTTCATCTGTTAAAAAAAAACAAAAAAAAAAGTTCATTTATTTTTTCAAACGACAAAAATAATGTAATATTGTGATTTTTAATTTAAGGAATAAAAAATATTTGTCATACACTAATAATAGATGGTAAAAATATTATGGTAAGACGATTCTTAATAATTCTAGCTCTCTTAATATTAGGGAGTTACGGGGCACTGAAGGCGCAGGATCCTCAGTTCTCGCAGTTCTATGCGAACCCCTTGTATTTGAATCCAGCTTTTGCTGGTTCGGAGAGATGTCCGCGACTTTCTTTGTCTTATAGGAACCAATGGCCTGCTTTTGGGTCGACATACGTGACCTATAATATAGCATACGACCAGTACTGGCATGCATTAAGAGGAGGCGTTGGAATTTACCTCATGGACGATGTCCAGGGAAGTGGCGATGGAAAGATAAATGTTGCTACAATCAATGCGATGTATTCGTATACTTTGCAGGTAACTAAAAACTTTTCGATGGCTGCTGGATTCCAGGCATCGTTTGCAATGAAGCGTATCGACTGGGACTTTGTGTTCCCGAACATGATACACCCGTTGTATGGTCCTATTTATGCATCTCTCGAAAATCCCGATATTATCAATACAAAACGCAATTATGTTGATTTTTCGGCTGGTATTATAGGTTTTACCCAGAAGGTTTTCTTCGGCGTTGCTGTACACCATCTTACAGAACCGTCGGAATCCTTCCTTAGAGGTAGCGATGCTGTATTGCCAAGAAAGTATACAGCTCACTTCGGAACGGAGATACCTATTAATAGTAGTAAGTTCAAGAGAGGCGATTTGCTTATCGCTCCACAGATACTTTTCCAGCAGCAGGGCGCATTCTTCCAGCAGTTCTACTGGGGTATGTATGTGTCGAGACGAGGAATCCTCGCTGGTTTCTGGTTCCGCCAGACCTTCGAATTCCAGTACGATGCATTCGTCATGATGGTTGGTTACAAGTATAACAAGTTCAGAGTTGCTTACAGTTACGACCTTACTATATCTAAGCTGAGCAATTCTACATACGGAGCTCATGAAGTTTCGGTGGCATATACTTTCGGATGCCACGAAAAGGCAAAGAAAATATCAACAATAAGTTGTCCATCATTCTAGTACTAATATAAAAAATCGATTTTATGAAAAGGAATGGTTTAATTTTAATGGTAATTCTTGCAGCAGCAATGATTTTTGCTTCTTGTAAGAAAGAAGTTTCGAATACCACAGGCTGGAACTACAACGACCCGAATTTCGGTGGATTCCAGAATCATCCCGGATACGAGCAGGAAACTGGTCCTGGTTTGGTTTTCATCGAGGGCGGTACTTTCGCAATGGGACGTGTAGAGCAGGATGTGATGCGCGACTGGAACAATATCCCTAGACGTGTAACTGTTTCTTCGTTCTATATGGATGAAGTTGAAGTTACAAATCTCGATTATTGCGAATACCTTTACTGGTTGTCGCACGTTTATGCTTCGGACTATAGATTCCTCTATACTCAGGCTTTGCCCGATACGGCAGGCTGGAGAAGCCGTATGGCATACAACGAACCTTATGTTGAACTCTATCTGCGTCATCCCGCATACGAGGAATATCCTGTAGTAAACGTTTCGTGGACTCAGGCTTCGAAGTACTGCGAATGGAGAACCGACCGTGTTAACGAAGTTATTCTCCTCCGCGAAGGCATCATCGACAAGTATCTTGCACCGCAGGACCAGGCTAAGCACTTCAACCTCGATGCTTATATGTTTTATGCAGATAACCTTGACCTTCCTGTTGACGAGACTGGCAAGAGCGGTCGTGATGGTAAGATCGAAAACCTTTATGTCGATCCTTCGGTTCTCAAGGCAGGCAGAAAGGGCGGAAACGCAAATACAGGCGACGACAGACGTTGGATAGGCATTCAGGATGGTATATTCCTGCCTCGTTACAGACTCCCAACCGAAGCTGAGTGGGAATACGCTGCTTTGGCTATCGTTGGAAACCAGTACAAGGAAAGAATTTTCGAACGCCGCTTATATCCTTGGAACGGACATTATATCCGTAACGACTCAAAGGGTGAAGAACGTGGTCGTATGATGGCTAACTCGATGAGAGGTCGTGGCGATGCTATGGGTGTTGCTGGTGCTCTTAACGATAAGGCCGATATCACAGCTCCAGTAAGAAGCTACTGGCCAAACGACTATGGTCTATATTGTATGGCTGGTAACGTAAACGAATGGGTTATGGACGTTTACCGTGACCTCACTTTCGAAGATATGGATGAATTCAGACCTTTTAGAGGTAATGTCTTCGAAGATTACCAGATAATCGTTGACCCAAGATCAGGTGATATGGAATTGACTCCTGAAGCTGAAAATTATTTCGACTATACAGGGAAAATCCTCAAAAAACCGGTACGCGACGAGTCGTGCTTCAATAGAGAAAACTACACTACTGCAGATAACAGAAATTATCTCGATGGTGACCTCGAATCTTTGGTGGCTCAGGGCGAAATGGCAGAATACTGGGTTAAGGACGAACGTTTCAAACCTCAGTCAAATGTAAGAGAATATAAGGATTTCATGGATTCGACTATGTTGACCGAAACAAATCTCGATACTTTGGCAAACTATATCGGTGAAATGTTCCCAGGTGCAACTCTTATCGGTGGTAACGAAATCTTATTGCCAAGTGGTGTAAGAATTAATATGGAAGACCGTACATATACATTGCCAACCGGTCACGAAAGAACTCCCGAAGGTAATGTTATAATGCCTGATGGTTCTATGATTCTCGAAAACGGTAAGATCCAGCTTGCTGATGGTAGCGTGGTTTATCCCGACCAGATTTTTTTGAACCAGACCAATGGCATGTATGAATCCGGTAAATGGGGTTCTGACGGAACTGCAGAATGGGGAAATGCCGATTACAACCCGACTAATCCAAAGATGAACAAGGGTGAAAAGATGACCTCTCTTATTACCGACAGATCTAGAGTATTCAAGGGCGGTTCTTGGAAGGATAGAGCATATTGGATGGTTCCTGGAACAAGACGTTTCTTGGATGAAAACAAGTCGCGTTGTGATATTGGTTTCAGATGCGCAATGATTAGAATAGGCGCACCTACTCAGAGCAAATAATAACGTATAAGTAGATAAGTATAGCCTCCCTACGGGGAGGCTATTTAATTTTAGAATATATGATTGAGGATATTTACAAGGTTTTTCAAAAGTGTAGAATCATATCGACCGATAGTAGAGCAGTGTCGCCTTCGTCATTGTTTTTTGCAATAAAGGGCGATAATTTCGATGGAAATCAGTTTGTCGATGCTGCCTTCGAGGCAGGTTGTGCTGCTGCTGTAGTTTCTGATAATAGGTATAAGGGACGCGAAAACGTTTTCGTCGTTAAGGATACCTTGAAAACCTTGCAGCAACTGGCAAATTATCACCGCAGGAAACTAAATATTCCAATTCTTGCAATAACAGGCACAAACGGAAAAACAACAACCAAGGAATTGACTTCTGCTGTTTTGGCAAAAAAGTTCAGAATTTCATACACCAGCGGTAATAAGAACAATCATATTGGCGTACCTCTGACACTTCTTTCTATGAACCGTACGGTCGATATGGGCGTTGTGGAGATGGGTGCAAACCATCCTGGAGAAATCAAGACTTTGTGCGAAATTGTAGAACCTAACTACGGTATAATTACAAACGTCGGTAAGGCTCATCTCGAAGGCTTCGGTTCTATCGAAGGTGTGATGAAAACAAAGGCCGAATTGTACGACTACCTTGATGCAAATGGCGGTACTGTTTTCGTCAATTATGATAATGAAAGACTTAGAACAATGCTTTCAGGACACAATAATCTTAAAGTCGTAAAGTATGGTAAAAACGATAAGTGTTTCTGCCGAGGCGTATATTCGGAGTATGCTTACCAGACAACTGTAACTTGGAAGACTGATTCTCTGTCGGGATTTTCAAAGTCAAATCTTATTGGCGCATACAATTTCGAGAACATATTGGCTGCAATAACCGTTGGCGCTTTCTTCGATATACATCCAACAGCAATCGATGGCGCTATTTCCGATTATTTCCCGAAGAACAACCGTTCACAGATGACAAAAACTTCGAGAAATACGCTTATCCTCGACCTCTATAACGCAAATCCTACAAGCATGAGGGCTGCTATCGACAGCTACAACTCAATAACCGACGACTACAAGTCGTTGATTCTTGGCGATATGCTCGAACTTGGAAAGGAAAGCGATGCCGAGCACAAGGCTGTCCTCGATCATGTGAAGGAAAGCGGATACGGATATGCTTTTTTTGTCGGAAAGAATTTCGCTAAGTTCAAGGATGAATACAACTATATGTTTTTCGAATCGGTAGAGGAGTTGTGCAAGTACTTCGTTACGAATCCCGAAAAAAGCAAGGTTTTCCTTGTAAAGGGTTCGCGTGGTATTCATCTTGAAAAGGTAATTGATTATTTATAAATAGGTATGGCTTTCATTTTATCCGACAATGGCTTTCACGACAGGTTTAAACCTTTGAGTTTAACTCGTTCTATTGCCGATTTCCGCGTAGGAATTCTTACAATACGCGAAAAATGGGAAAAATACCTTGGCGAAAGGGTGTATGTTCGTACTGAACAATACCTGCAGGCAAAATACAATCTTGCTAATGACGAAGATTGTATTGTTATTCCATCGGTTTTGCTTCCCGATTATAATCTTGCAAAGGAAATTAAGTCGCTGAAGTCTGGTCGACTAGTAAAGGACGACTTTGTTTTGGCTAGTGTCGGGGCTAATACGTCATCGTCTGCCGATGCGGAATATAAGGGCAAGGTTTATATGCTTAAATCGCTGACTGATATATTCTCGTACAACGGAATGGAAATTGTCAGGGACTTCGAGCTTATTACATCTGGAAGATTAACGGAGAAAATAAGTAGCACCAATGTTGTGTTTGGAAAATATCCTTTGTTTGTCGAAAAAGGTTGTACTGTAGAATGTGCTACCCTAAACACAAATGATGGACCTATATATATAGGTGCAAATTCCGAAGTTATGGAAGGTGCCAATATCAGAGGTCCGTTTGCAATGTGCGAACATTCTGTGCTGAAGATGGGTGCCAAGATGTACGGCGATACTACTGTTGGTCCGTGGTGCAAGGTCGGTGGCGAACTAAGCAATGTTGTATTTTTCGGATACTCAAACAAAGCTCATGATGGTTTTCTTGGAAATTCTGTTGTGGGAGAATGGTGTAATTTCGGCGCCGATTCCAACAATTCCAATTTGAAAAACAATTACGCTGATGTGAAGCTTTGGAGTTATGAGACACAGAATTTCGAAAATACTGGTTTGCAGTTCTGTGGTCTAATTTTTGGCGATCATTCAAAATGCGGTATCAATACAATGTTCAATACTGGTACTGTTGTCGGGGTGTCGGCAAATATCTTTGGCGCAGGATTTCCAAGCAAGTATGTGCCATCGTTTTCTTGGGGCGGAGCATCGGGATTTACAGAATACAAGTTGGAAACGGCTTTCGAGGTAATGGCAAGGGTGATGGCTCGCCGTCATGTAGAATTTACCGATACCGACAAGGCAATAATGAAACATATTTTCGAATCAAATCCTAATTACAGGTAATATGCTTACTTCCAAACCATTGGCAGAACGAATGCGTCCGCATAGTTTCGACGACTATGCCGGACAGCAGCATCTTGTCGGCAAGAATGCACCTTTGCGCAAGTCGATTGAGGCTGGCAGGATTCCGTCGATGATTTTGTGGGGACCTCCAGGGGTAGGCAAAACGACGCTGGTAACGGTAATCTCACAGATAACCGAGCGTAACTTTATAACTCTAAGCGCAGTAAGTAGCGGTGTAAAGGAAGTGCGTGAAGTAATCGAACAGGCAAAAAAGGTAAACCTTTTTTCAAAGGGCAATCCTATTTTGTTCATCGACGAAATCCATCGTTTCAACAAGTCGCAGCAGGATTCGCTTCTTGGTGCTGTTGAAGACGGAACAATAACCTTGATTGGTGCTACCACCGAAAATCCATCGTTCGAGGTGATTTCGCCTTTGCTGTCGCGTTGTCAGGTTTATGTGCTCAAGCATCTAGACGAAAACGACTTGGACAAGCTTATCGACAAGGCAATAACAACCGATGTGGAACTTTCGAAACTCAACATACAGATAAAGGAGCGCGATGCATTGTATCGCTTCTCTGGTGGCGACGGTCGAAAGCTGTACAATATTCTCGAGCTTGTTTGTAGTGGCGACGAGAAAGAAATTGTGATAACCAACGAAATGGTTCTCAGTCGCTTGCAAGAGAATATGGCTTTCTACGATAAGTCGGGCGAACAGCACTACGACATTATTTCGGCTTTCATAAAGTCGGTTCGTGGTTCCGACCCCGATGCCGCTGTATATTGGCTTGCACGTATGCTCGAAGGTGGCGAGGACATTAAGTTCATTGCGCGTCGTCTTATTATTCTGGCATCAGAGGATATCGGTCTGGCAAATCCTAATGCTATGCTTATTGCAAATGCCTGTTTCGATGCTATCGACAAGATCGGTATGCCCGAAGCGCGTATTCCATTGTCAGAGGCTACAATATATCTGGCAACGAGTCCCAAGAGCAATTCGGCATATCTTGCAGTAGATGCTGCGTTGGCTAAGGTTAAGGAAACTGGCGATTTGCCTGTGCCTTTACATTTGCGTAATGCGCCTACAAACTTGATGAAAAAACTCAATTACGGTGTCGACTATAAATACGCGCATAATTTCGAAAATCATTACGTTGAACAGCAATACCTTCCTGATAAGCTGACCGATATAAAGTTCTACGAACCAGCCCCAAATGCCAAGGAGGAGCAGATTCGCAAATGGATGGATTTCATAAAGAAAAAGTAAGGTATGTATTCAAAGGCAGAGGCATCTCAGATAAGACGGCAGTTTTGGGTTAAGTTCGACGAATTTTCGCGTCCATATCTTGGTAAAAACGGGAAATGGATGACTTACAACACTGGTATTAAGGATTTGGTTCTCAAATTCGACATAAACCGTTCGTATGCAAGGGTTATGCTTGCCGTCGAGTGCAAGAACGAGGATATTCGCTTCGATGTGTTCTGCAAGTTGCATGAATGCGAGCTAGTGCTCAACAACTATCTCGGCGAGGGCTGGATCTGGGACGAGATGCTTGTGCTTGAAAACGGTAAACCAGTTTGTGCGCTATATAAGCAGATTGACAATGTTGATATTTACCGCAATGAGTGTTGGGGTACAGTACATAAGTTCTTCGCAGAAGAAATGACCAAGCTTGAAAAAGCAATTGTTGAGATTCGACCTTTCTTCGAGGATTATGTGAAGAAGCTTATGAAAATGTAGTACACTTTGTCGTGTCCCCGCAATATAACTTTTAGCATTATTGTAACAATTTGCTAACTGACAATCCTTTTTTGTTTGCCGACAATTCCTTATATTTGCAATCAAAAAATTGTTGATATGAATATTCAGAAATTTTACTTGCCCGTGATTTTGCTGCTAGTTGTGGCTTTTACGGCAAATGCACAAAAGGAAATCACTGTAGATGACCTTTACTATTATGGAACGTTCAGACAGAACGGCGTTTACGGAATCGAATCGATGAAGGATGGCGAACATTACACCAACCTTACTATCCGTCGCAACGGTATCGAGAAGTACAGCTACAAGACTGGCGAAAAGGAGGAAACCTTGATGATGGTTGCCGACCTTAAACTTGGCGACAACTTCGATTTCATTTTCGACTATGTTTTCAGTCCCGACGAATCGAAGATTATGTTTTCAACCAAATATGAGCCTATTTACCGCCACTCGTTTACTGCAGAGTATTATATTTACGACTTGAAAACCAAAGAGGTAACTCGTCTTTCTGAAAACGGTAAACAGCAGTTGGCTTCGTTCTCGCCCGATGGCAAGAAGGTGGCTTTTGTTCGTAAGAACAATCTGTATGTGAAGGACATAACCGACAAGAATGCCAAGGAAGTCCAGCTTACAACCGACGGCGAATGGAACAAAATCATAAATGGTGCTCCCGACTGGGTTTACGAGGAGGAATTCAGCTACAACAAGGCTTACGACTGGTCGGCTGACGGAAAGAAAATCGCTTTCCTGCGTACCGACGAATCGAATGTAAAGATGTTCGGCATGACAATGTACGGCGAACTTTATCCCGAAAACTACGAGTACAAGTACCCGAAGGCTGGGGAGGAGAACTCTAAAGTTTCTCTGCATATTGTTGATATTGAAAGCGGTAAAATCACCGTTGCCGATATGGGCGACCTCAACGACATGTACATTCCGCGCTTGAAATTCACAAACGATGCAAATACGCTTTCTGCTGTAAAACTCAACCGCTTGCAAAACAAGTACGAACTTTTCCTTATCAATGCAACTAACGGTTCGTCGAAGATAATCCAGACCTTGACCGACAAGAACTACTTGGAAATCAACGATGACCTTACTTTCCTTCCCGACAATAAGCATTTCATAACTTCGCACGAATCAAATGGTTACCGCCATATTTATATGTACGATATGAACGGAAACCTTGTTCGTCAGCTTACCGATGGTCAGTGGGAAGTAACTGAGGTTTACGGAGTTGACGATAATGGTGTTGTTTATTTCCAGGCAGCAAAGAATTCTCCGCTCCGTCGTGAAATTTACTGCGTTGATGCCGAAAAGGGCAAAATCAAGGAACTGAGCAAAGGAAAGGGAACCAACTCTGCAACTTTCAGCAATGGCTTCAAGTATTTCATTAATGAATTCAGCGATGCAAACACTCCAACTGTGATTACACTTTGCAACAATAGCGGCAAGGTTATCCGCGAACTCGAAAACAATAAGGCTCTTGCCGACAAGATTAATGGCGACTACAAGTTCACGAAGAAGGAATTTTTCACTTTCAAGACTGAAAATGGCGATGAGCTGAACGGTTGGATGATAAAGCCGCAGAATTTCGATGCAAAGAAGAAATATCCGGTATTTATGTATGTTTACGGTGGTCCCGGTTCGCAGACGGTTGCTGATGTTTGGGACGGTTCAATGCCTTGGTATCAGATTTTTGCTCAGAAGGGCTACATAATCGTTTCGGTTGACAATCGTGGCACTGGCTATCGTGGTCGCGATTTCCGTCAGACAACTTACGGACAATTAGGCAAGTACGAAGTACAAGACCAGATTTCGGCAGCCAAGTATCTGGGCTCGCTCGATTATGTTGACAAGGATAGGATTGGTATTTTCGGTTGGAGCTACGGCGGATATATGTCGAGCCTTTGTATGACTGTCGGTGCCGACTATTTCAAGGTTGGTATCGCAGTTGCGCCTGTAACGACTTGGAGATACTACGATTCGGTTTACACCGAGCGTTACAATGGTCTGCCACAGGACAATGCTGCTGGCTACGACGACAATTCACCAATCAACCACGCCAAGAAGATGAAGGGCAAATACTTGTTGGTACACGGAACTGCCGATGACAATGTTCATTTCCAGAATTCGGTCGATTGGGTAGACAAGCTCATTGAAGCTGATGTGCAGTTCGACCTGATGTATTATCCAAACAAGGACCACAGCATTTACGGCGGCAACACGCGTCATCACCTATATACAAAGATGACCAATTACATTTTGAATAACTTGTAAGATTTTTAATTTTTATAAATCCTTTTAATCGGTTTACAATGGTCGCTTCCGAAAGGGAGCGACCTTTTTTTTGTATGCTATCCATCAATAAATAGTTGTATATTTGCAAAGTTTTAATTGAAAATGAACGTAAAACTTACTGGATATAATTGGCTTTCTGATGGTTGCGTTTCGGCTCGTGGCTATTGTCATGATTCGCACGGAATTTTGCATTGCGGACAGGATTTAGTCGATTATTTTGCCTCGGCAAGCGACGAAACTTCTTTGCGAGGTTTGCTGTCTGACGCGAACGGAATCTTTGCTGTCGTTATAAATAAGCCTGATTTTGAAGCTGTTGCCATTGATGGAAGCAGAATATATCCGCTGTTTTATTCACAAGGTGAACACTTTTCGGTTTGCGACAATCCATATCTACTATTGAATAAAAATTCGCATCTTGATGCTCGTTCTGTTGACGAATACCTATGTTCGGGAGCCGTTTTTGCAGGAAAAACTCTTGTGGAAGGCATAATGCAAGTAAAGCCGTTCCATTTCATAGTGTTTGAGGATGGTAATGCTAAAGAATTTGAATATTGGAATTACCGTACTAAAGTGGGCGAGGAGAAGGATTGTTCGTTTGAGCAACTAGATTTTAAATTTGAGTCTGCATTTCGAAGAATGCTCGAATCGGCAAAAGACAGGCAGATAGTCGTGCCGTTGAGCGGAGGACTTGATTCTCGCCTAATTGTTTGCATGTTGAAAAGACTTGGCTATGAGAATGTTGTTTGCTATACCGTTGGTCGTCCCGAAAATTCAGAGCTGATTATTGCACGAAAAGTTGTCGAAAAATTAGGTTACAGACATTATTTCATTGACAATACAAGTGCAGAATTTGTTTCGACGGATTATTACAGCGATCCTAAATTTCAAAGGTATTGCCATTTTGTAGGCGGTCTGGGAAATTTTTTGTGGATATTTGAGTATTTTGCTGTTAAATGGTTGATACAAAGCGATATTGTTGAGAAGAATGCTGTATTTGTTCCCGGACATTCTGCCGATTTTATTGCAGGAAGTCATTTGATAAAGGCTCTTGTTACTCCAGACAGTTCTGTTAGTTATCTCACCAGTGCCATAATGAATGATAGTTTCGAATATGGACGCAGGTCATCATACGTTCGTAATGAAATAAAGTCTTATTTTGAAGCCAACAACAGACGAAGTATTTCCGCGCATACCAATTATTTGTCGTTTATTATGCAGAATAGGCTTGCGCATCAGATAAATAATTCTGCCCGTTTGTACGAATTTTTCGGGCACGAAGTTAGGATGCCGTTCTGGGATGTTGAGTTGCTTGATTTGTTCAAGGCTCTGCCATACAAAAGGTTAGAGAATTGTAGCCTTTATGTCGAATATGTCTCGAAATGTGTTTTTTCAAGATTTGGAGTAGATTTTCCGAAGTGTGCGCCAAGCAGAAAAACAATTAAGCGTCAGCATATAAAGAATAGGCTCAAACTATTTCTCCCTAAGTCGGCCGTTCGTAAATTTGTATCGTTCCACGATGATATTTGTGAGTGCGAACTTACCGCACCGATGGTCAACGAACTTGTTAGAGCAGGCGTGTATGCCGATAATTGCAGTTTCTTGTCGTACAACGAGGTTATGCGCGACTGGTATCTCGAAATGGTTAAGCGAAAACTAAACTAGTTGTTTAAAGTTTCTGTAGTTCAATGGCTTCGCCGTTCTAAGTTTGATGTTGTTTATGGTTGTTTGAAATGGTTTGATGTTGTTTATGGTTGTTTGAAATGGTTTGATGTTGTTTATGGTTTTTATGTTTCTGGGGTTTTGTTGAGACGCAAAATTTTACGTCTGTACAAACGGCTTTCTGCCTTTCTGCCTTCCAGCCTTTTCGCCTGTTAGCCTTTCAGCCTTCTAGCCTGTTAGCCATTTTCTCCTTGTTCATAATATTCCCAAATCCCGATTGTTTGTTTGATAATAAAATTTTATCTTTGCACGCATAAAAGAAAATTATAAAACGAAATGATAAACGAAAAACTATTAAATCCTAAAAGCGTTGTAATCGTTGGTGGTTCCGACGATGTTCATAAGCCCGGAGGAAAGGTGCTAAAGAATTTGCTTTCAAGTCCTTTCAAAGGTCAGGTGTATGTTGTTAATCCCAAGATGGATGTAGTTCAGGGCGTAAAGAGCTACCATACGGTAGAGGAATTGCCTGAAGTTGACTGCGCTGTACTTGCAATCGCAGCAAAGTTCTGCGCTCACGCTGTCGATGTTCTTGCAAACACCAAGAATACTGGCGGTTTCATCATACTGTCGGCTGGCTTCGGTGAGGAAAACGAGGAAGGTGCAAAGATAGAACGCCAGATTGTTGAATATATCAACAATGTTGGCGGCAGCCTTATCGGTCCTAACTGCACAGGTTTCCTCAACAGCAACTACTGTGGCGCTTTCGATACTCCAATCCCGCAGCTCGACCCTCACGGTGTTGATTTCATCACCGGTTCGGGTGCAACAGCAGTGTTCATTAAGGAATATGGTATTTCCAACGGTTTGAAATTCAATAGCGTATGGGCAGTAGGAAACTCGGCTCAGATTGGTATTGAAGATGTTCTCGAACACCTTGACAACACTTTCGACCCAGTTAAGAGTTCGCGCGTAATCATGCTTTATATGGAAAAGATTGGCGACCCGCAGAAGATGCTCAAGCATTCACGCTCGCTCATCAACAAGGGATGCCACATTGCCGCCATTAAGTCGGGCGGTTCTGCCGCTGGTAGCCGTGCTGCTTCGTCACACACTGGCGCTTTGGCAACAAACGATGCCGCTGTTGATGCTCTTTTCCGCAAGGCTGGTATAGTTCGTTGTAGCAACCGTCAGGAACTGACCACAGTTTGCGCTGTTTTCATGCATCCTGAAATTAAGGGTAACCGTTGCGCTGTTATCACCCACGCTGGTGGTCCTGCTGTAATGCTTACCGATGTTTTGTCGAATGGCGGTATGGAAGTTCCTCCTCTGAAGGATCATCCAGCAAGCGCACCACTGCTTGCAAAGCTCTTCGGTGGTTCATCAGTTGGTAATCCTATCGACTTCCTTGCTACTGGTACTGCAGAACAATTGGGTTATATCATCGACACTGTTGAAAACGAATATGAAGACATTGATTTCTCAGTAGTTATATTCGGTTCTCCGGGATTGTTCAGCAACAGAGAGGTTTACGACCTGCTTGGCGAAAAGATGAAGACCTGCAAGAAGCCGATTTTCCCAGTATTGCCATCCATTATAAATGTTAAGGACGATATTGACGATTTCATTGCTAAGGGACATATCAACTTCCCGGAGGAATGCGTGCTTGGTAATGCATTGTGCAAGATTTACCACACTCCGAAGCCACAGCCCGAAAATGTTGAGCTTCCGAAGATTGATGTTGCCCGTATCCGCAAGACCATCGACCGCGTACAGAATGGTTACATGGAAATTGCCGACTACAACGAGCTTCTCGATGCAGCAGGAATCAACCGTAAGAAATCGGTAGAAGTTGACAAGAAGGAAGATGCGCTTGCTTTCGCAAAGGAAGTAGGTTGCAGCAAGGATGTTCCGCTGGTAATGAAGGTTGTAGGTCCGTTGCATAAGTCTGATGTTGGTGGTGTTGTACTTGGCGTAAAGGATATGGACACCGTTGCAAAGGAATTCGACCGTCTTATTAAGATTCAGGATACCTACGCAGTTGAAATGTATCCGATGCTTGATGGTACCGATGTATATATAGGTGCTATCCGCGACCCGAAGTTCGGACATCAGGTATTCTTCGGACTTGGAGGTATTTTCATCGAGGTGCTGAAGGATGTTCAGAGCGCACTTGCTCCAATCACCGCTGCCGAAGCAAAGGAAATGCTCACCAAGTTGCGTGGCTACAAGATTTTGCAGGGTGTTCGCGGTCAGGAACCTGTTAATATCGACATTTATGCCGACCAGGTTGCACGCGTAAGCGCATTGGTGATGGCTGCTCCCGAAATTGCCGAGATGGACTTGAACCCGTTGCTTGGCAATCCGCGTAATGTCGTTGCCGTTGACGCTCGTATCAGAATTGAAAAGTAATATTTTCAAGGCATATAGGCACAGGGACTTTTGTTGGGAAGTTCTTGTGCTTTTTTGATAAAAATTGGAAGTCGCATTTTGCGACATCCAACTGGTCGCAAAATGCGACCGGTTCAAAAACGAAATTTTATTATAATGAAAAAACAAGATTTCATATTTATCATCTGTGTGATAGTGGTGCTGATACCGTTTTTCATTCCGCAGACGCACTTTCTCGAGTATTTCAACCTGTGGACGGCGACTCATCCGTTTATAATGGGCTTCTTCAAGTTCGCCATACTGGCGACGGTAGGTGAGATGCTCGGTTTGCGCATATCAAAAGGAGTGTACAATCAGAAAGGTTTCGGCGTACTGCCACGCGCAATTGTGTGGGGAATACTCGGTATGGGAATCTGCATGGCAATGATAATCTTCAAGTCGGGTGTACCGACATTCCTTGACATTGTCGGTGGATGCGAAAAAGGCACGATGGCTGGTCTGCTTGCTGGCGAACTGTCGTGGGGAAAGGTCGGCGTAGCTTTCGCTGTCAGTGTGGCGATGAACTCGATTTTCGCTCCAGTATTTATGACTTTGCACAAGATTACTGATACTCATATACTTAACAATGGTGGAACACTCCGTGGTTTCTTCCGTCCCATAAAGATGGAACAGATAATCGTCGGACTGAACTGGAAGGCGCAGTGGAATTTGGTTTTCAAGAAGTACATACCGCTGTTCTGGTTTCCGGCGCATACAATAACCTTCTTGCTTCCAGCCAACTTGCAGGTGCTGTTTGCAGCATTGCTCGGCGTGATTCTGGGAGTTATGCTGTCGATTGCAAATTTGAGAAAAGGGTAGAAGGCAAACAGGCGAACAGTCTAGCGGTCTTTTCGCCCCCTCGCTTGTCATAGGTTCTTGCCTACTACGAAGTAACCGGAAATAATCAACTTGGCAGTTACGTATGTGGCTGCCGAGTTTTTTGTTTTCTCATTTCAAAACCAATTATTTGACAACGATGAATAAAATTTATTACCTTTGCGAAAAAGAAAGTATGTGCAGGCTAATGCAGTCTGTCAGACTGTTAGACTGCAAGACTGTTAGACTTAATAGGTATGGTAGAAATTGTAAAAAATATTGAAGGAATCCGCTCCCGTCTGCCTATGTCGGTGGAATTGGTGGCTGTGTCGAAGACTCATCCCGTGGAGTACATTGTTGAGGCGTATAGCTGCGGACAGAGGATTTTTGGAGAAAACAAGGTGCAGGAAATGGACCAGAAGCACGAGGCTCTCAAGGATTCCTGCCCCGACATAAAATGGCATCTTATCGGTCACTTGCAGACCAACAAGGTGAAGTACATAACTTCGTATGTCGATATGATTCACAGCGTTGACAGTCTGAAGCTGTTGGCGGAAATAGACAAGCACGCCAAGAAGGACGGTCGCGTGATAAAATGCCTTTTCGAGATGCACATTGCCTCGGAGGAGACAAAGTTTGGTCTCGATAGGGACGAACTTGTGCAAATCCTTGAGTCGCCAGAATTTAAGTCGTTGCAAAATGTGAAAATTTGCGGACTTATGGGCATGGCTTCCAATACCGACGACACTGAAAAGGTTCGTATGGAAATGCATTCGCTCAAAGAGACTTTCGACTTCGTTAAGAAGAACTATTTTGCGAAGGATTTGGATTTCCGTGAGATAAGCATGGGTATGAGTAGCGACTGGAAGATTGCCGTTCAGGAAGGCTCGACTATGGTAAGGATTGGAAGTACAATATTCGGAAAGAGAAATTATAATGTTCAGTAGGTAATGAAGAAACGCCTGCTAATTGCAATAATTCTTCTTATATCTGTGCTCCTTTCATCTGGTTGTGCATCAGTTCTGATGTTGTTTATTTTTTGCACTCAAAATATGCAGATATGAAATACGGAATTTATATTGCCGACGTCAGGATAACAACGTAACTTTCATAAATTATCTGAAAAGTCGTCTTTGGCGACTTTTTTTGTTTTGTATTAGTCAGAATTGACTTTTTGAAATCTCTTGCAATGCCAATAAGAAATTTTTGTAATTTTGTGGCACGAAATTTTTAACGTATATGAAGAGAACTAAGATTAGTGAAGTGCTGAACTCCACGGAATTTGGAAAAGAAACAACCGTAATGGGTTGGGTTAGGACTAAGCGTGTTAGCAAGAACGTATGTTTCATCGCATTGAACGATGGCTCTACTATAAATAACCTTCAGGTGGTGCTGGATGTTAATCCCGAATTGGAACAGAAACTGGCTGGTGTTCACACTGGTGCTGCTCTGTCGGTTGACGGAAAGACCGTCGAGTCGATGGGTAGCGGACAGAAGGTGGAACTGCAGGCAAAGGACATTACCGTTTTCGGCGATGCAAATCCCGACGAATATCCTCTGCAGCCAAAGCGCCACAGCCTCGAATTCCTCCGCGAAATTGCTCACTTGCGTTTCCGTACCAATACTTTCGGAGCAATTTTCCGCATCCGTCATGCAATGACATTTGCAATTCACAACTTCTTCAACAGCAAAGGATTCTATAATGTTCACACTCCACTTATCACTGGTTCCGACTGCGAGGGTGCTGGCGAAATGTTCCAAGTTACGACTTTGGATTTGAACAACTTGCCACGTACCGAAGAAGGTAAGATTGACTATTCGCAAGATTTCTTCGGCAAATCGACCAACCTGACGGTTTCTGGTCAGCTCGAAGGCGAACTTGCTGCAACGGCATTGTCGCAGATTTACACTTTCGGACCTACTTTCCGTGCCGAAAATTCAAATACTCCGCGTCACCTTGCCGAATTCTGGATGATTGAACCCGAAGTTGCTTTCTTCGACCTCGAGGACAACATGAACCTCGCCGAGGAAATGTTGAAATATTTGGTTAAGTATGCTCTCGACAACTGCCGCGACGATATCGAATTCCTCAGCAAGCGCCGCGAGGAAGAACAGAAGCAGAAGCCTGCAAACGAACGCGATGAGATGAATCTTATCGAACGTCTCGAATTTGTTTTGCACAACGATTTCGCTCGTGTAACTTACACCGAGGCTATCGACATACTTATGAACTCGAAGCCAAACAAGACCGGCAAGTTCGTATATCCGGTTGACAAGTGGGGCGTTGACCTGCAGAGCGAGCATGAGCGTTACCTCGTCGAAAAGCACTACAAGCGTCCTGTAATCCTTATCAACTACCCGAAGGAAATCAAGGCTTTCTATATGAAGCAGAACGAGGACGGAAAGACTGTTCGCGCAATGGACGTTCTTTTCCCGCAGATTGGCGAAATCATCGGTGGTTCGCAGCGTGAGGAAAGCTACGAAAAACTTCTTGCAACAATCGAAGAACGCAATATTCCGAAGAAAGATATGTGGTGGTATCTCGAAACCCGCAAGTTCGGTACAGTACCTCACAGCGGTTTCGGACTAGGTTTCGAACGACTTATACTTTTCGTAACAGGTATGTCGAACATCCGCGATGTGATTCCGTTCCCGCGTACACCTAAAACTGCTGAGTTCTAAAAATTCTGACTATGCTCAAGACATCGCTCGAACAGAAACTTACGCAGAAGTTGGCTCCGCAGCAGATTCAAATGATAAAGCTGTTGGAACTGAATACTTTGCAGCTCGAAGAACGCATCAAGAACGAGATTGAGGAGAACCCTGCTCTCGACGATGGCGGCGAAGGTGACTACGATGATGGCGATAGCATAGTTGAAAACGACAGCGATGTTCTTACTCACGAAGAGGAACGCGACGATGGCGAGCAGAATTCGGATGACGAATACACTCGTGAAGATGACTATTCGCTTGACGATGACTACGGTGCAAACGACGACGATGAAATTCCAAACTATCGCCTTGAAGTAAACAATACTTCCAAGGACGACGATAGGGTTGAAATGCCATATTCTGACTCAAAGTCGTTCAACGAGCATCTTTTCGAGCAGTTTATTCTGAAAGATGTTACTGAAAGACAGAAGTTTATTGCTCCGTTCCTTGTCGGAAACATCGACGAGGACGGATATCTTCGCCGTGACCTTGATGCTGTAGCCGATGACATTGCCTTTTCGCAGAACATAGAGGTTTCGGAAAAGGAACTCGAAGAGGTACTTCAAGTAATTCAGGAACTAGACCCTGCTGGCATCGGAGCGCGTAGTTTGCAAGAATGTCTTCTTATTCAGCTTCGCAGGAAAGAGGAGCAGACTCATGGTGTGAAGGTTGCAATTATGGTGCTTTCCGACTGCTTCGAGGAATTTACCAAGAAGCACTACGAGAAGATAATGCAGAGGTGTAACATCACTGAGCAGGACTTGAAAGATGCAATTGATGTTATTGTAAAGTTGAATCCTAAGCCAGGAAATTCGTACGGTGAGCCGCAGAAGGCTAATATACAAGCAATAATCCCTGATTTTATTGTGGATGTCGAGGATAATGATGTTATTGTTTCTCTCAACAACCGCAACTCGCCCGATTTGCGCATAAGCAGGTCGTTCTCGAAGATGATGGACGAATACTCGTCGGACAAGGCTGGCAACAAGGAAGTTGTAACTTTCGTAAAACAGAAGATCGACAATGCAAAGTGGTTTATCGATGCTATCGAGCAACGTAAGCGCACCTTGCTGTTCACTATGGAAGCCATTGTGCAGTTCCAACGCAAGTTTTTCCTCACAGGCGACGAAGCCGACATTCGACCTATGATTCTGAAGGACATTGCCGAGATGACAAACCTTGATATTTCTACGGTTTCGCGTGTCGCCAACAGCAAGTATGTTGCAACACCTTACGGCAATTTCCTGCTCAAGTTCTTCTTCAGCGAGGCAATGCAGACCGATTCGGGCGAAGAGGTTTCCACTCGCGAGGTAAAACAGATTCTGAAGGAATGCATTGATGCCGAGGATTCGGCAAAGCCGCTTACCGACGATCGCCTTTCCGAAATTTTGAAGGACAGAGGCTACATCATTGCACGTCGAACCATTGCCAAGTACCGTGAGCAGATGGGTATTCCTGTAGCACGTCTCAGACGAAAAATATAATTATGCGCGGCATCCTTGACATATTCTTCAAGGTGGTGAGTGTAATCGGGCATCCGATTCTATTGCCGACATATTTTGCATTGACTATAAACGACATTTATGGCTTACATCCGATTATGGTTGCAGGAATGACGTTTGTTTTTCCGTTCCTTGTGATGTTGCTTGTGTTTGCCGTTTCGCACTTCAAACGGACTAATAATGTGCAGGGTGGGGAAATCGTGCTTTCGCAGGAGGACGTTGCCGAAATGTCGGGCAATATGTTCGAACGGCTCGAAGGCTTCTTTGCAACCACGCGCAACCGTACTATGGCATTGGCCGTTGTGGTTGGGTTCGCGATGTTGGGATTCTTTGTTTACAAGTCGCCGATGTGGAGCCTTGTAGTGATGCTTACCGCAATAGCTTCGCTAGGTTGTCTGCTGATAAACAATTTTTGGCGGCTCAGCATTCACGCATACGGATGGGGATTTGCACTATATCTGATGCTTTTCCAGTATTCGTACATATTTGAGAATGGTTTTCTTATGTCGGTATTGGCGATACTTGCCAGCGGATTGGTTCTGGCATCGCGTTTGTATCTTGGCAGACATAACAATTTGCAAGTGCATCTGGGGTTTGCAATAGGTGTTGCAGTTCCAGCTTTGCTTTATTTGGCTTTATCTTTTTAGAATGGAAGTATTTTTGAACATAATAATATTCCTCGTCCTTGCGATGTTGCTGGCGAAACTGCTGTTCCGCTACTTGGCACCGTGGCTTTTGAAGCGGTTTGTGCAAAAAAGGATGAAGGAGTTTGGTGGTGAGTTCCAGAACTTTGAGCAGGAGAATCAAAGTCGTGAAGGAAAGGACTTTGGCGACATCAGGGTTGACCACGTTCCGCAAAACGATAGTCAGCGCAAAGATGTCGTGGATGAGGAATATGTAGATTTCGAAGAAGTGGACGAAAGCGAACAGAAGTGAACTACGAGTTTTTCATAGCAAAGCGTCTGATGCTAAAGCAGCGCAGGTCGGGCGGATTCAGCCGTTCGATACTTGGCATTGCTGTGGCAGGAATTGCCGTGGGACTTGCTGTGATGCTTGTTTCGGTCGCAATTGTAACAGGCTTCAAGAATGAAATTTCGCGCAAGGTAATAGGCTTTGGAGCCCACATAAGGGTCACTAACTATGATAGCAATTCGTCCTACGAAACTGTTCCGATTTCGGGAGAGCAGACTTGGGTGTCGTCGCTACGCGAGATGGAAGGGGTGAAATCTGTTGACCGCTATATTGTGAAGGCTGGAATCGTAAAGACTGCCGACTACCTTCAAGGCGTTGTGTTCAAGGGCGTTGACGAAGAATACAACTGGTCGTTCTTCGAGGAATACCTTGTCGATGGAAAACTGCTCAAAATAAACGATACAGCACGGACAAACGGGGTGCTTGTTTCGCAAAGCATAGCAAATGTATTAAATCTGAAGGTAGGCGATTCGTTTGCTGCTTATTTCATCCAGAATCCACCACGAATGAGGAAATTTACAGTTGAGGGAATATACAATACTCAGCTCGAGGAGTTTGACAAGATGTATATCGTTGCCGACATCAAGCATTTGCGCAAGCTCAACGATTGGAAGGACGGACAAGTTTCTGGCTTCGAGGTTAAGATTGACGACATAGACCAGCTTGATGAGATGGAACGTAAGGTTTCGAAAACTTGTTGTTCCTACAATCCCGATGGCGAGATTCTGAAAGTCACAAACATACGGCAGGAATATCCTGGTATTTTCGACTGGCTGTCGTTGCTCGACATGAACGTGTGGATAATTCTCGGACTTATGGTTGCCGTTACGGGCTTCAATATGATTTCGGGACTGTTGGTGCTGATTCTCGAAAGGGTGAACATGATTGGCATTCTGAAAAGCATGGGGGCAACCAACGTCTCGGTACGAAAAGTTTTCCTGTATTTTGCTTCATACCTTACAATCAAAGGGTTGCTGTTGGGCAATGTGATTGGAATTCTGCTCTGTGTGCTGCAGTATTATTTCGGCATTATACATCTCGACCCGGCATCGTATTATGTTTCAACTGTTCCGATAAATCTGGACATAGTGAACATTCTGCTGCTGAACGCAGGAACGCTGGTAGTGATAGTCGTGATGATGATACTGCCGTCGTTTATAGTGTCGAAGATTACGCCAGCCGATTCGATGAGGTTCGACTAGTTGTTTGTTTACAATTAACAATATAACTCCAATTGCAGTGGCTTTTATTGTTTTCGGTTGTTCATAAAAAATAAATGATATATGCTATATATGAGGTAAAAAAGCCGTAAATTTGAAACTTGTTTTTGTCTGGCTCTGAATGAGAAGCTGACATTTGTTAAAATATTGAAGATGAAGATAAAATTTATAGGTGCTACTCGCGAGGTAACAGGAAGTAAACATCTGATAATTACTGATTCGGGAAAGAAAATACTTCTCGACTGTGGTATGTTTCAAGGAAAAGGCATGGAAACAGATGCTGCCAACAGAGACCTCGGATTTGAACCTTCCGAAATTGACTATGTACTTGTGTCGCATGCACATATCGACCATACAGGACTTATCCCTTATATTTACAAGAATGGTTTCACTGGCAAGGTTATATGTACGCCAGCAACCAAGGACTTGTGTTCCATTATGCTTCCCGATTCCGGTTATATTCAGGAACTTGATATCAAGTGGTACAACAAGAAACTTTTCAAGCAGGGACTTCCACGGGTGAATCCGATTTATACCCACATGGATGCCGAGCAGTGCATGAAGATTTTCGTTTCGGTGCCATACGACGAGGATTACAAGGTTGACGAAGGCATAACTGTTCGTTTCACAAATAGCGGTCACATGCTCGGTAGTGCTGTAGTAAACGTTACTATCGAAGAAAACGGCAAGGTGACAAAAGTAGCTTATACGGGTGACGTAGGACGTCCGCACAACAGGATTGTAAAGCCGCCAGTACCGTTTCCGCAAGCCGACATCCTTATCACCGAGGCAACTTATGGTGACCGTATCCACGAACAGGACAGGGAGACCGAACTCGATTTGTACAATGTCATAAACAACACTTGCGTGCAGCGTGGTGGAAAACTGATAATCCCGTCGTTCAGCGTTGGTCGTACCCAAGAAATTGTGTATATGCTCAACAATTTCTACAACGAGGGTATACTGCCAAAAATCGATATTTATGTCGATAGTCCGCTGTCGGTCGATGCTACCGAAATCTTCAAGATGCACAAGGAGTGCTACAACGATGGCATTATCGAAACCATGAAGAACGATCCGCATCCGTTCTATTTCGACACTTTGCATTATGTGAAAAGCGCTGAAGAATCGAAAGCCTTGAACTCTACCAAGAAGCCATGTATAATAATTTCGGCATCGGGAATGGCTGAAGCTGGTAGGGTTAAGCATCATATTGCCAACAGTATCGAGGATTCGCGTAACACCATAATGCTTGTCGGTTACTGTGCTCCCGAAACATTGGGCGCAAGAATACAGGAAAAAGGGCTGCACGAAATTTCAATTTTCGGAAATGTACATCCGCTGAATGCTGATATTGAGAAGATTGAATCGTTGAGCGGTCACGGCGACTACATCGAGATGGGCGATTTCATTTCGTGCCAGAATCCCGACAAGTTGCGCAACATTTTCCTTGTTCACGGCGACTACGAGGCTCAGAAGTTCTATCGTGAGTACCTTATGAGCAAGGGATACAGCAATATTCAGATTCCTAAGCGAGGAGACGAATTTTATTATTAGAAAATGGACGAGAAAAGGCTTACGCCGCACGACATATTGAAAAACTACCTTGAAAGCAATTCGTTGAGGAAAACTCCTGAACGTTTTGCTATACTTGACGAGATTTACTCCAATTCGGGGCATTTCGACATCGAGACCTTGTACGAGTCGATGAAGAATAAGAATTATCACGTCAGCCTTGCTACTTTGTACAACAACATAGACATTCTTATAAACGCAGGGCTGCTGGTAAAGCATCAGTTCGACAAGGGCAATACCTACGAGAAGACAATGGACAATATCAAGCACGACCATTTTATATGCCGCCAGTGCGGAAAGATATACGAGGTTTCGTTGTCGAAAGTCGAGGATGTCAAGAACGAGGTTTTTCAGAAATATGATTTCGATGTGGTTTCCCATTTTCTTACCATTTATGGTATATGTAGCAATTGTAAAGAATTAAAAAACAGAAAATAAACAGCAATGAAAGTAGATGTCTTATTAGGTATGCAGTGGGGCGACGAAGGCAAAGGAAAAATTGTCGATGTGCTTACGCCGCAGTATGACATTATTGCCCGTTTCCAGGGCGGTCCGAATGCCGGACATACGTTGGAATTCAACAATATAAAGCACGTTCTCCATACTATTCCTTCGGGTATTTTCCGTCCGAAGGCAATGAACGTCATTGGTAGTGGCGTTGTGGTTGACCCTGTGATTTTACGCGAGGAGATTGAGTCGGCGATGAAACTTGGTGCCGATTTGCACAACAATTTGTTAATCAGCAAGAAAGCTCATCTCATAATGCCGTCGCACCGTCTGCTCGACAAGGCGTACGAGGAATACAAGGGCGCAAGCAAGATCGGCTCGACGCAGAAAGGTATTGGCCCGACATACACCGACCGTACGGCACGTATAGGTTTGCGTATGGGTGAAATGTTCTCGCCTGACTTCTTGCAGAAGTATAACACCACAAAGGCTCACCACCTGAAAGTGATGAAAGGCTACAACTTCACCGAAACCAACGAGGAATACGAAAAACAATGGTTCGAGGCTGTCGAATATCTCAAGACATTCAATTTCATAGATTCTGAAATTTATGTCAACAAGGCATTGAACGATGGCAAGTCGATTTTGGCAGAAGGTGCTCAGGGCTCGATGCTCGATATCGATTATGGTTCTTATCCATTTGTTACCTCGTCGAATACCTTGGCATCGGGAGTATGCTCGGGCTTGGGCGTGGCTCCATCGAAGATAGGTAAGGTTTACGGTATAGTAAAGGCATATTGCACCCGTGTAGGCAGCGGTCCGTTCCCGACAGAACTTTTCGACGCTACTGGCGAAACTTTGCGCAAGATTGGTAACGAATACGGTGCAACAACCGGACGTTCGCGTCGTTGCGGCTGGCTCGACCTCGTGGCTCTCAAGTATGCCGTTATGCTCAATGGATTGACAGACATTATCATTACTAAGGCCGATGTGCTTAACGACTTTGATAAGTTGAAGGTTGCTGTGGCATACAAGATTAACGGTAAGGAAGTCGATTATGTTCCTTTCGAGATGACAGATGATATAGAGCCTGTTTACGTTGAATTCGACGGTTGGAAGCAAGATATTTCAAAGTGCAAGAACGAGGATGATTTGCCAAAGCCTCTCAAGGATTACTTGAAATTTATTGCAAAGGAAACTGGTGTGAAGATTTCGTACTTGTCGGTTGGCCCCGACAGGGTTCAGACATTAAAGGTAAATATTGAATAGCATGGAAATTACAGAAGACTTTTTGAAGGAAACGCCTTTTGCTGTAACAGTTTGCAACAGCGATGGCATAATCGTATATATGAACGATAAGGCTGCTGCAACATGGGAAGCTCGTGGCGGTGCATCGCTCGTTGGCAAGTCGCTTTACGACTGCCACGGCGAAAGAGCAACGGCAATGATTAAGAATATGCTCGCAAGCGGTAGCACAAACGCTTATACCATATTAAAAAATGGTCAGAAGAAACTAATCTACCAAAGCCCGTGGCATAAGGACGGAAAAGTTGCTGGACTCGTTGAACTTTCGATAGTTATACCAGAAGAAATGCCTCATTTTGTAAGAGGATAAATACGATAAAAAGTAGTGGCACGAAAAAAATCGCGCCATTATTTTTAATAAATAAACGATTGTTTGAAAATAAAGTAGTAATTTTGCCGTTTTACAACAGTTTGTAAATTTATGCGTAGGGCTCACTGTATATTATTGATATTTTTGTTTCCGTTAATGCTGGTGGAACTGCGGTGTTTTGCACAGGATGCTCCTGTGTATGAGCAGTATGTGTTTGATAATGCCTTGCTCAATCCGGCATTTGTAGGCATTGTCGACCTAATTCAGGTCAAGGCTGCTCATCGTCAGCAGTGGATTGGTTTTGGGGCGGAAAATACACCACATACCACTTTCCTGATGTTTCGTTCTAGGTTGAAGGACAGAAATGGAGGTATTGGCGGTTTTATATACAATGATCGTAACGCTGTAAATTCGCAGACAGGATTGCAACTTAATGGTTCGTTCCAGTTCCTTCTACGTACGAATAGGAAGACAAGAACTATTCTTTCCTTCGGCTTTGGTGCAACAGTGTTTATGCACACTTACGATGAAACTAATTTCGAAAGAGATATCTATGATCCGATTGTAAATTATAGTAGCAAAAACTATTTTGGATACGATGCAAATTTTGGAGTGCTTCTGACTCACGGAGGTTTCCTGTCGGGAATTAGCGTCAATAATTTGTTGCAATGGACAAGCCCTGCGTATAATCAAGCTCTGGAACGTTCACCAAGGTTAAACATGAATTTGCATGTCGGGAAGACATTCTGGTTGACAAATCACATGCAGTTATGCCCTTTGCTTGTGTATAAGACTAATATTAAGAACCTTAACCAAATCGATATAGGTGTAAGATATAAGTTGATGTCGGGCAAAAAGGTTAGAACTGTATATACAAAGGATGAAAACGAAGTTATAATAGGTCTTTTGTACAAGCAGACTTTTGACGTCGGTAATATTAGTCCTCTCTCTATATCTCCCATGGTCGGTTTTGCCATCAAGGGTTTTACAATATCCTACTTATGCGATATCAGCCTTACTGGAATCCAGATGTGCAATTATGGGTCGCATCAGATTTCTATTGGCTACCGGTTCTATCGTGATAAATTTACTGTCTTGGGTAAGCATAATGTTGCATCAATGGTTTATGACTTTTAGTATATGCTGATGAAGAAATTGTTGTCTATTATATTATTGTTTATATGTTGTGCAGCAGCAGTTGCGCAGCACCGTGGCGATAGCGTCGACTGTAGCGATCAGATTGGTTATTCGTGGATGAAGAGCTATGGCAATGCAAGTTCCGAATACGTGTCTGATATGGTTGTCGACAATGATGGAAACATATATGTTACAGGAACATTCTCCGGGTCTATTTCCATTGATGGGCATTCGTTGGTGTCGGCAGGGTCTACCGATTTCTACGTTATGAAGATGTCGCCATCGGGGTCGGTTGTTTGGCTCAAGGCTGGCGGTAGTTCTGCTGTGGAGCAGGGAAATGCAATAGCTGTTGACGCAAACGCAAACGTGTATGTTGTTGGTGTTTCCAACGATAATACTTCGTTTGATGGTAACGCTTTCCCCTCGAGAGGTTCGAAGGACGGATTTTTGCTTAAGTTAGATTCGGATGGTAACTACGTGTATGTGAGAACTTTGGGTTCTTTCCAGGATGACAATGCCATCGATGTTGCTGTCGATGGTGCCAACAATGTGATTGTTACTGGATATTTTAGTTTCGCATTGCAGATTGGTCCTTTGGCTTTCTATCAGGAGGCAAGAGGTGGCGATGATTCTTTCCTTGTCAAGTTTGATGGCTCGGGTGATGTAGTGTGGTCGATGACTAACGCATCAACTTCGTATGATTATGGCAGACGTGTGGCTTGTGATGCATCCAACAATGTGTATGTAGCTGGCGAATTCAAGGGGGCAATGTCGCAAAGCGGATATGGGCCGATGTCTGCTAATGACAGAGACGTGTATCTCGCAAAGTATACCTCGACAGGAACTTATCTGTGGTCTAAAACGGTTGGCGCTGTTGGAAATGATAGCGTAAGGGCAATGGCTGTAACTCCGGAAGGAATTGCATATATAGCAATTAAGACAGCGTTTCAAACGGTTATTAATGTATATCCTTCTTCTGGAGCTGCTGGGACTGGATCAGTTATAACTTTAAATATCCAAGAAAATAGTTCTGTGACGATCGGCGATATGCTTTGTGATTATTACGGTAATGTTTATGTAGCAGGAGATTATACCGGTTCTGTAAATTTTGGAGAGGGATACGTGACGTCTACAGGAAGCGGTAGCGACTATTTTATAGTAAGATATGGCTCTGATAATGCTGCCAATATGCATTTTTATGGAAACCAATTGTCGCAAAATTCGATAAATACCTTAGCTCTTGACTATGCCAATAATGTTGTGGTGGGCGGTTCGTTTACTTCATCGATAACAATGGGCTCCGATACAGAAACATCGAACGGTTCGTCAGATGCTTTGGTTATTAAGTTCGAACGCTATATGAGTTTCGGACAGGCAAACATAACTAGTCAAAACTGTAATGCCAGCAATATGGGCATTAGCGTAGAAGTAATGGGCGGTGAGGCTCCATATACGTATTATTGGTCTAATAATTCTACAAGCGAATCGCTTAATGGTGTTTCGGCCGGTACATACAGCCTTACTGTCGTTGATAATGCGCATTGCTTTATTACCGAAACTTATGTCTTGTCTGCACCTCAGGCACCAACTATAACATTGCCAAACATTCCTACATTGTGCCCATCAGATACGGTAACAATAAATGCTCCCGAAGGTATGGTATCTTATCTTTGGAATACTGGATCTACCGAAAGTTCGATACAGGTTTATACGCCAGGCGTTTACACCGTTGAGGTAACAGCACAGTATTCGTGTACGACATCGGCTTCTGTTACTGTTTCTCAATATCCTAACATTGATGTGCTTCCCGAAACAGACTATTATTTCTGCCCCGACGAATCTCTGGTAATTAATGCAACAGGATTTTTGTCGTACTATTGGTCGAATGGCTCGTCAACATCTACATTTGAAACACCTGTGGAATATACTTTCTGGGTGCGTGCTTACAATGGAATATGCTATTATTACGATACAATTACAACGCATAGGTATCCCAGGCCATCGGTAGAACTCGGTTCCGATACATATTTCTGCGAAGGTGATAGTGTCTTGGTGACAGCTCCTGATGGTTATTCTGCATATTCGTGGAGCAATGGTGCCGAAGGTCGCTCAATATGGGTAAGTAGCGAAGGCGAGCTTGTCCTCGAAGCTTCCGATGCAAATTCATGTAAGGCATCCGATTCGATAAATGTTGGCAAAAGGAATAGCCCTAATGTCAATTTGGGACCCGATACAACATATTGTACCGAAGGAAAGGTGCTAATCGGTTCGTCGGAACCATATACGAATTGCAGTTTCTTATGGAATACGGGAGAAGAGGCAAGTGCGATTTATATATCAGAAACTGGTACTTATTGGATGCGTGTGACAAACGAATACGAATGCTCTAACGCCGATACTGTACATATTAATATAATAAGCGTACCTCCAATCGGATTGCCGGATGTACTTGATTATTGCGACGATTATGTGACATTGGCTCCGGTGAATAGCTTCGAATCGTACCAGTGGAGTACTGGCGAGACAACAGCAACAATAGATGTAAATTACTCCGAGGTGTTCTCGGTGACTGTTACCGATATAAATGGTTGTACAATCAGCGATGAGGTATATGCAGTAAAGCATAATATAGTTGAGCCGTTCTTCGGCAACGATACTGTGTTCTGCGGACTGGAATCGCGTCGCTTGCACCTTAATACTACATACACGTCGTATTCTTGGAACAACGGTTCTACAAATCCTTTCATCGACGTTGCTAATCCTGGCGGTTATTATTCGCTTAGTGTTACCAATGAAAATGGTTGTACGGCAAGCACTTCGATGAATGCAAGTTTTACCGACAATTATCCCGAAATCAGAAAGATAACTTCGGGTAAGGGCCTTGTCGTTGTCGAGGTTGAAGGCGGTGTGCCGCCATATTACTATTCGGCCGATGGAAAAACTTGGCAGACATCAAACATATTCGATAACTTGCCTTCCGATTTTTACGACATTATGGTTCAAGACAATAACTATTGTATAGACCAGATGCAGACTTTCCTCGATGCTTCTGTCGGTATTCCATCGTTCTTTACGCCAAACAACGATGGCTTCAACGATACGTGGATAATAACAGGTCTGTATATGTATCCCGATTCGAAGGTGGCCGTTTACGATAGATATGGAAAGCAGGTTTTCGAGTCGAAGGGCGCTGTTTGCGAATGGGATGGTATGTATGGCGGATATAAATTGCCAAGCGATTCGTATTGGTATGTAGTTCATTTGGGATCAGATTTTCCTGCACTCAAAGGAAGCGTGACAATTAAGAGGTAAAATCTGTTGTAAAAAGTGAATTGATGATATGGGAGTTTAACTTTAATTGATAATAAAATGAGAGTAAAAAATGTAATTTTGGTAATGTCGTTGCTATGCATTTCCTTTATGATAGCAAAGGCGCAGAGTGTTCAAGTCAAAAACAGTGCATTTGATGTGTTGTATCGCGGCGTAAAGAATCCTGTTTCGATTGTATCTTGTTCAAACGATGGCGTACCATCAATTTCAAGTGGAGCAAAAATTTATTCAGGAAATGTTCCTGGCTTCGATGCTCAGTATGTGGTTGAAATAACCGACCCGGATGTAAAGTCGGTGACAATAAGTGTAGGAGAGGTTTCAACCCAGTTTAGAGTGTTGAATCTTCCTACGCCGACAATCAAAATTGGAGAATATTGGAGTGGGAATGAAATCCCTAAGTCGGTATTTACGAACTCCACACAGCTTGATGCTGTAATCGACGATGTAAACTTTCCGTTCAAGGATGTCGAATATACTGTAACTCAATATTCATATATGACAGAGGCGAATGGTATAACATCATCTCATGTAGTAAATGGAAATAAATTAACTGAAGAACTTCTGAAAGATATTAAAAAGAAACGTTCTGGTGACAATATAATGTTCATTGGAATAAAGGTCTCTACTCCTGCCGGACCAAGGAATGCCCCTGGTTTTATTGTAAGATTGGAATAAAAGCCCTCAAGGGACATATATCTTAGTAAGTTGCTTTGCTGTATTACATATACGGCAAAGCAACTTTTTTATTCTAATACTTTTTTTCTATTGTTTCCATGTTAAAAAGCATTATATTTGTGCCATTAATTTGTAGATAATGTCTTTTTTATGAGGAAAATATATGCAATAATACTATTGTTCCTTTCAAGCTTGCTTGCAACAAGTGCAAAGGCATACGACTTTTATGCAGATTGTGCTACGGGGCAAACGCTATGCTATACCATAACTTCCGATACATTGCCTTATACAGTGAAGGTGGTTCGAAGTATTTTTTCTGTATCTGGTGACATAGAAATCCCGGAATCCGTTGAGAGCAACAGCATAGAATATAGTGTTACGGCTGTAGGCGATTCTGCGTTTTTCTATGATTCAGATGTTACATCGGTAATAATTCCCAATACTGTTACTGTTATTGGTTCATACGCATTTCATGGTTGTGAACTTTTGCAATCCGTAACATTTCCCAATTCGTTGACTGCCATAGGCGACTACGCGATTAGTTATTGTTATGCATTGGGTCCGTCGATAACTATTCCCGAAAACGTAACAAGTATTGGCAGAAGCGCATTTATTTACTGTCGCGAACTTACTACTGTAAATTTCAATGCGACAAACTGCACGAATATTGGTTCCTCGAGTTATTATGCGTTCGGCAATTGCTCGGCGTTATCAACCCTAAATATTGGCGATAATGTTATCAATATTCCGGCTTATGCCTTTTATAATTGCCATAGTCTGTCAACCGTTGCTATCCCAAGTACGGTTCAGACTATTGGTACAGATGCGTTTAAATACGTAAGGAATATAGTATATGGCGGTAGTGCGGAAGGAAGCCCTTGGGGTGCATTGACGGTTAATGGTTATGTAGAAGGGACGCTTGTATATTCCGACAATACAAAGACCAAGATAACTGGTTGCATTGCTACTGCCACATCTGTTGAAATACCAAGTTCGGTAACTGAAATTGGAGAGCGAGCCTTCTACAATTGTACCGGGTTGTCGGAGATTTCTCTTCCCAATACAGTTACTAGTGTCGGCGATTATGCGTTTATGGGTAGTTGCAATGTTCCCGTGTATAATGATACCTGGTTTGCTTATTTTCCTAAGAATTATGCAACAGAATACACTATACCTGAAGGAATACAGCATATTGCTGGCGGTGCTTTCTATGCATATAATAGCGGACTGGCTGCCGTTACTATACCAAATACTGTTACCACAATTGGCAAAGAGGCTTTTTATTACAATGCGTCATTGACATCGATTACGATTCCGGAATCTGTTGTTTCCATTGGCGAAAGGGCTTTTTATTATTGTAATAATCTTACCACAGTCAATTTTTATGCAATAAATTGTACGGCAGAGGGTCTATCTACGACAATGTCCTTGTTTGGTGACGCGGTGACAAGCTTGACTATAGGCGAAAGAGTAACACGCATTCCGGATTATGCATTTATAGATTGTACCGGACTGACAGGTCCTTTGGTAATTCCCGATTCGGTAACCTATATTGGTGAGGAGGCCTTTGCCTGGTGCAGCGGAATTACCGAGATTACTTTAGGTAAATCTGTGGATGATGTTGGCGCTTGGGCTTTTTCTGGATGCTCGTCAATGACAACATTCAACTACAATGCCGAAAACTGCACATCGTTCTCTCCTGGTAACTATTGGGCATTTAATTCCTGCTCTTCGTTTACAACCTTGAATATCGGTGAAAATGTAAAATCTATTCCGCCACGGGCATTCCAATTATGTAATTTCACAGAGGTGACAATCCCTGATTCCGTAACATATATCGGCGAAGAGGCATTTATGAATTGCAGACAATTGGCTACAGTTAACTATAATGCAATAAATTGTACAGTTGAAGGTATTTCTTCGACAAGACCATTGTTTGGCTCCGCTTTGACATCTCTGACTATCGGAGAAAAAGTAAAAACCATTCCTAGTTATGCATTTGCTAACTGCAGCGGCCTTACAGGAACCTTGATATTGCCCGATTCGCTCGAAAGTATAGGATATGGCGCATTTTCCGGTTGTAGCGGATTTACAGGTACATTGACAATACCGGAATCGGTTACAAGTTTTGCCAGTGCTGTGTTTTCAGGTTGTAGCGGCTTGACATCTATCGTTTTCAATGCGACCAATTGTACCGAAATGAGCAGTTGCTTTACTGATTGCACATCGATAACGAGCTTGACTATTGGCGAAAATGTAACACGTATTCCTGATCATTCGTTTCGCCAATTAGGCCTGACAGGTACATTAACATTTCCCGAGTCTGTAACAAGTATTGGCGAATGGGCATTTTACGACTGTAACGAATTGACGGAAGTTGTGATTGGCAACTCGGTTACAACCATTGGTGATTATGCATTTTTTTCTTGTAGTGGCTTGACATCGGTTACAATTTCCAATTCTGTTTCAAGCATTGGAAGAGATGCGTTTTATAGTTGCGGTAATCTGACTACTGTTAACTATAATGCAACCAACTGTACAAGCATGGGTGATTACGGTTCTTATATATTTTCTAGTTGCACGTCATTGACAACCATACATATTGCCGAAAATGTAACCAGAATTCCTGAGTACGCTTTTTATGATTGCGGAAGCATAACCGACATATATATGTATTCGAGTACACCGCCAACAATCGTAAACAGTACTTATTCATTTGCATCGGCAACGTATTCAAACGCAACAGTATGGACTCCGTGTCCAGCTGCGGCAATATACAGAAACACAAGCTCATGGAATCGTTTTTCGAACATACAGAACGAGCAAACAACAATTTATAACATTGCCGTGCAAACTGCCGATGCTAACATGGGTGATGTTGCTGGCGACGGAAGTTTTACCTGTGATACGGAAGTTACTCTAACTGCAACGCCCAACGACGGCTACCGCTTCCTGTCGTGGAGCGACGGCAACGAGGACAATCCGAGGACAATAGTCGTAGGCGGTGATAGCACTTTTGTCGCAAGCTTCAGGGCTATACATACGATAACGGCATCGGCAAGTGTTGGCGGAACAATATCGCCGAGCGGCGAAATTACAGTCGATGAGGATGCCGACCAGTCGTTCACAATTGCTCCGGCAAACTGCTATAGGCTCGCAAGCGTGCTGGTCGATGGGGTAGAGGCTATCGACGAGATGGTAGGTGGCGTTTACACATTCACGGGAGTAACCGCCGACCATACTATTGAGGCAATATTCGAGATGCTTACATACACGATTTCCGTAACAGCAAGCGAACACGGTACAGTAACCCATGAAGGCAACGATGGTGATGCTGTTGTAAACTGCGGCTCAAGCCAGAGCTTTACAATTACCCCCGAAACCTATTACCGTATATTAAGCGTAATAGTTGACGGACAAGATGTTACCGGTCAGTTGGTTGGCGGCGTTTACACATTTGCCAATGTAACGGCCGACCATACTATTGCGGTGACATTCGAAATTATAACTTACACAATCGACGCATCGGCAAACAACGACGAGTTCGGTTCGGTTTCGGGTGGCGGAACATACGATGCTGGAACCGAAATAAGCCTCACGGCAACGCCCAACGACGGCTATCGCTTTGTTTCGTGGAACGATGCCAATACCGACAATCCGCGTACATTGATAGTCACAAGCGACAGTACGTTTGTTGCAACATTTGTACGAAGCCAGTTCGCAATCACGGCGATTTCATCTGATCCTGCTGGCGGGTCTGTTATGGGAGGAGGAACATATTCCGAAGGCGATACTGCAACGCTTACAGCAACTCCAAGCATCGGCTATTGCTTTATATCGTGGAGCGACGGCAATACCGACAATCCGCGAATGGTTGAAGTTGTACAAGATAGCACATTTGTAGCCGAATTCAGTGCAACCGTGCATCGTGCAGTCGACACCACGGTTACAAGCTACCTCTCAGCCGACGAGCATACATTTTATGTAAGTGGGGTTTACTCGTATATAATTCCGTCGGATATAGGCTGCGATACTATTGTCAACCTTACGCTTCAGGTACTCGACGAGCCGAAGGTCTTCGAAATTAGTCCTAATCCAGCGAAAAGTTTAATCTACATTTCGTCGGAAGATTATATTTCGATGGTTGAGATTTATTCAACAGCAGGAAGGCTTGTAATTCAGAAGCAAATTGATGCAAATATGGCAGAAGTGAACATTGAGTGGCTTGTTCCGGGAGTTTATTTTGTAAGGTTGTTCTGTGAAGAAGGTGGGCAGCAAGTTGTTCAAAAATTTATTAAAGAGTAATATGAAGAAGATATTAACATTTTTCCTTCTTTTTAGTTTGTTGGGCTTCAATGCAAAGGCCTACGACTTCACGGCAATCTGTGCTACAGGACAAACACTAGCATACACCATTACTTCCGATACCATGCCTTATACAGTGTCGCTTGTAAGAGGTGACGCTTCTTTGTCGGGGGATATTGAAATTCCCGAATCGGTCGAATATAACGATATAGTATATTCGGTTACTGCTATTGGCGATACAGCGTTTTTTCACGAAAGTTCGATAACCTCGATAACTGTTCCTAATACAGTTACAAGTGTAGGAGAAAGAGCATTTTATGATTGCAGAGGAATTCGTGGTCTTGTTTATAATGACAACATTTTAATGTATGTGCCGTATCTTTCGTCGTCGGTAATTTCTGTCCCTGAAGGAATAAAAACGATACATCGGGATGCATTTATAGATCATTACAATCTAAGTACCCTTACGATACCGTCTTCGGTAACAGATATTGGCTCTTACTCATTTCGATATTGTACTAATTTGTCAACGGTAAATTTTAACGCGATAGACTGCAATGCCACTAGTGCTTTTGTTTCACTAGAATCATTGACTACGCTGAATTTCGCCTCAAATGTGACTCGTATATCTGACTCTATCTGCCTTTTTTGTTCTAATTTGGTAGATTTAGTACTTCCTGATAGTTTGACATACATTGGAAAATGTGCATTTTTAAATTGCGTATTACCTTCGACAATAACAATTCCAGAAAATGTAACATACATTGGTGAAGGCGCGTTCGGTCAGTGCACTGGATTATCGACTCTATACTTCAATGCGACAAATTGTACGTCTGATTTAATTGAAGGTTCTTCGAGTGCTACTATATTCGGCGGAAGCTCATTATCAACCGTGATTATCGGTGAAAATGTAACCCGTATTCCTAATTCATTTTTATGGGCATGTCAAAATGTGCAATCGTTAACAATTCCAGAAAGTACGACAATTATTGGAAATAAAGCGTTTCTGGCTAGCGGGCTTACAGAAATAACAATCCCAGAAAATGTAACAGAAATTGGAGGCCTTGCATTCTGGAGTTGCACAAACCTTACTACAGTTAACTACAATGCAATAAACTGTACTTCTGCAGGCAGTTCTAGTCAATATATATTCAAAGATTGTTCTGCGCTAACGACCGTGAATATAGGTGAAAATGTAACCAATATCCCTGATTATCTGTTTTATAAATGTACCGAACTGACATCTGTCACATTTTCTAATTCGGTAACCCGCATTGGTTACCTAACATTTGGCAGTTGTAGTGCACTGCCTTCTGTTACTTTGGGTAATTCTGTAGCTACTATTGATGATTATGCATTTAGTGGATGCATTATGTTGACAGAACTAACCATAAATTCAGCTCCAAACATTGGCGATTATGCATTTAGAATTTGCGATAGCATCACAGAAATAAATGCAATGTCAATAACACCTCCGACTATTAGTTCCCTAAGCTTCCCATCAACATTGTATGATGCCGCAACGGTTTGGACTCCATGTCTATCGGCTTCAATATACAGAAGTAATAGCCAATGGAGCAGATTCACGCATATTCAAAACGAGCAAACGACCATTTATAATATAGCCGTGCAAACAGCCGATGCTAACATGGGCGATGTTTCTGGCGACGGAGGTTTTCCCTGCGATACTGAAGTTACCCTTACTGCAATCCCCAACGACGGCTATCGTTTCCTGTCGTGGAACGACGGCAACGAAGACAATCCAAGGACTATCACAGTCGCCGGTGACAGCTCATTTGTAGCAAGTTTTAAGGCTGTGCATACAGTTACGGCGACTGCTGGCGAAAACGGTTCTATAGATCCGAGCGGAGCCATAACAGTAGATGATGGTGCAAGCCTTCGTTTAACCTTCTTGCCAAACACGGGCTATCGCATTGCCAGTGTGATAATTGACGGTACAAACAATATTACCTCACAGGTATACAACAATGAATATACCTTGACCAATATTACAGCCAATCACACAATTGAAGTGGAATTCGAGGAAATACCAATTTTTACAATTACAGCGGCAGCTAACGAATACGGTACAGTCAGTCCTAGCGGTGATGTTTCTGTGCCAGAAGGCAGTGAATGTAGTGGCCGACCATACCATATCGGCTACATTTGAGGCAATTCCATCATATACAATTTCGGTGTCGGCAGGCAACCATGGAACAATATCGCCAAGCACCAATGTTACTGTCATGGAAGGCGGAAACCAGACATTTACGTTTTCAGCAGACGCATGCTACGAAATAGGGGATGTAAGAGTTGACGGAGCAACAGTAAGGCTCGACGAAAACAACACATATACGTTCACAAACGTAACAGCCAACCATACAGTTGAAGCTACATTTGATATTCTCACTTACACAATTTCCGTAACAGCAAGCGAACACGGCTCTGTTACCCACAACGACGAAGTAGGTGATGCCGTTGTGAACTGCGGTGACAGCCAGAGTTTCACAATCGTGGCTGACGACAGCTGCAGATTGGTAAGAGTAATGGTTGACGGAGTGAATGTGACCAATCAACTTGTCAATGGAGTTTACACATTCTCAAATGTAACTGCTGACCATACCATAGTGGCGACATTCGAGGAAACCCCGCTATATACAATTAGCGTTTCTGCAAACAACGATGAGTTTGGTTCGGTAACCGGTAGCGGAACTTATATGGAAGGTACTGATGTTACAATTACAGCCACACCGAGCTACGACTATCACTTTGTGTCGTGGGACGACAATAACACCGACAATCCGCGAACAATCACAGTTATGGGTAATGGAACATATGTCGCCAACTTTGCACGAAACCAGCACACAATCACTGCGATTTCGGCTGATCAAAGCAACGGTTCTGTTACTGGTGGCGGTACATACGATGTAGGCGAGGAAGTCGTGTTGACGGCTTTGCCAAATGCTGGTTACCGCTTTTTGTCGTGGAACGATGGCATGGAAATTAATCCTCGTACAATTGTTGTTGAGGGTGATAGCTCTTTTGTGGCAAGTTTCAAGGCAATATACACCATCACAGTGTTGTCAAACAACAATGAATACGGAACGGTGTCGGCTGGTGGAATATATGATGAAGGTGAGGAGGTGACTTTGACTGCCGAACCAAACATAAGGTACTGCTTTATAGAGTGGAACGACGGCAACACCGACAATCCGCGTACAATTACCGCAACAAGCGATATTACCTATGTTGCCGAATTCAGTAGAACTGCACATTTAGCAATCGACACAACTGCAACAAGTTTTCTTACAATTGACGACCATACATTTTATGCTAGCGGAATGTTCTCGTATGTAAAACCATCGGAATTAGGTTGCGATACAATCGTAAACCTCAACCTTCGCATACTCGATGAGCCAAAATCATGTGATATAAGTCCAAACCCTGCGAAGAGCATGATCAGCATATCGTCGGAGGATTATATTTCTTCTGTAGAGATTTATTCTACAACGGGAAAACTCGTATTGCAGAAGGAAATCAATGCAAATAGGGCAGAGATTAACGTCGAATGGCTTGTGTCGGGAGTTTATTTTGTAAGGCTGTTTGGCGATGATGAAGGACAGCCCACAGTTCAAAGATTTATAAAGGAGTAACATGAAGAAGATCTTAGCATATTTCCTCTTTGTTTTTCTGCTTTGCACAAAAGTTATGGCCTACGATTTTACGGCTGATTGTGTTACAGGGCAAACGCTATCGTATACTATTACTTCCGATACCATCCCATACACGGTGGCGCTGGTAAGGGGCGACGAATATGTGTCGGGCGACCTTGAAATTCCCGCATCGGTTGAGTATAACGATATAGTATATTCGGTTACGGCTATCGCCGATTCGGCTTTTTATCAAAATTATGCATTGACTTCCGTAATCGTCCCCAATACGGTAACGTCAATTGGCGATGCCGCTTTTTATTTTTGTGGTTTGAGGTCTGCTTCCGTGCCGACTTCTGTAACATCTTTTGGTAGTCATATATTTTATGGCAATAACAATCTTTCGGCAGTGTATAACGAAGATACTTTTATTCATGGCGGTCCTAATAGTGAATATGTCATACCGGACGGAATAAAAACTATTTGCCAATTTGCATTCTCTAGTAACCAATATCTTACTACAGTTACTATACCCTCATCGGTAACATATATTGGACAGCATGCATTTTCATATTGTAGTGCATTGACTACTATAAACTATAATGTGCCGAACTGTATTCACGGCGGTAGCGAGGGGTATTCTGCGTTTTTTTCATGTAATAACGTTACAACCATAAATATTGGCGAAAATGTAGAAGTTATTCCACAATATATGTTTGCAACATGCAGCGGACTTACGTCTATAACTCTTCCCAATTCTTTGCGTGAAATAGGTGAGCGTGCATTTTCAGAAACAGGATTGACATCGATAACGATTCCGGAAAATATAACATCCATGGGTTCTGGCGTTTTTTATAGATGCACAGGACTAACAACGGTAAACTTCAATGCAACTAATTGCTCTATTTCTGGTATTAATCTCTATGTTATGTTCCTCGATTGTCCAGTAACAACTGTGAATATTGGTGAAAATGTAACAAGTATTCCTGACCAGATGTTTTATGTTCTTGAAAGTTTGCAGTCGGTAACAATTCCGGAAAACGTAACATCAATCGGGAAATGGGCATTTGCTAATTGCACTAATCTGACGACTGTCAACTTTAATGCAACAAACTGCACGTATATGGGTATTGAGTCCCAACCTGCTTTTGCATTCAATTGGACTAGTACGCTTACGACCCTGAATATCGGTGAAAATGTAACCCGTATTCCCAATTATGCTTTTGCATATTGTACCAACCTGTCGGAAATAACGATTCCTGCTTCTGTCACAAATATTGGCGATGGTGCATTTACTAATTGCAGTAGCCTGACTACTGTCAACTATAATGCGCAAAACTGTACCTGCGATGGCACTCCGGTAGCTGCGTTTCGTTCATGTTCCAACATTACAACTATAAATATCGGCGAAAATGTAGAAGTTATTCCGCAATACATATTTCATAGTTGCTCTGGAGTTACTTCGATAACATTTCCAAATTCCTTGCGCGAAATAGGTGAACGTGCATTTTATGGTTGTGGTCTGGAATCTGTTACTATCGTTCCATCGCTTACTAATATAGGCAGTGAGGCATTTAAGAATTGCAGTAGCCTGACTGCAGTTAACTACAATGCAATAAATTGTACGGTGGCGGGTCTTTCTTCGAGAAATTCCATGTTCGGTTCCGCTTTGACATCTCTGACTTTCGCCGAAAATGTAAAAACCATTCCTGGATATGCGTTTTATAACTGTAGTGGCCTTACTGGAACCTTGACATTGCCCGATTCGCTTGAAAGTATAGGGTATGGAGCATTCTCCGGATGTACCGGTTATACAGGGACATTGACAATACCGGAATCGGTTACAAGCTTTGAGAATAGTGTGTTTTCCAATTGTACAGGTTTGACTTCTCTTGTTTTCAATGCGACCAACTGTACGGCAATGGGCTTTTGCTTTTCTGGTTGTACATCGTTGACAAGCTTGACTATAGGCGAAAATGTAACAAATATTCCAGATTATGCGTTTCGCGAATTGGGCCTGACAGGAACATTAACAATTCCAGAATCTGTAACAAGTATTGACGAATGGGCATTTTACGGATGTAGCGGATTGTCGGAGATTGTGATTGGCAACTCGGTTGCGAGCATTGGTAATAGTGCTTTTAGGGTGTGCACCGGCTTGACATCGCTTACAATACCGAATTCGGTTACAAGCATTGGCTATTGGGCGTTTGCCGATTGCAGCAATCTGACTACAGTCAACTTCAATGCGACGAACTGCACCAGCATGGGGGAATCCAGTTATCCTGCGTTTGGTGGTTGCCCGTCATTTTCGACCTTGCATATCGCCGAAAATGTAACCGAAATTCCAGGATTGGCTTTTTTTGATTGCGAAAACATCACCGACATATATGTGTATTCGAGTACGCCGCCAACAATTGAAAACAGTATAGCATTCACATCTGCCGCATATTCCAATGCAACAGTTTGGACTCCGTGTCCTGCCGCGGCAACCTATAGAAGCGACAGCCAATGGGGTGAATTCGTAAATATCAGTAACGAGCAAACATCCATTTTTAATATAGCCGTACAAACTGCCGATGCTAGCATGGGCGATGTCGCAGGCGATGGAAGTTTTACCTGCGATACAGAAGTGACCCTTACGGCTACGCCCAACGACGGCTATCGTTTTGTAGCGTGGAACGACGGCAACGAGGATAATCCGAGAACAATCACTGTCGCTGGCGACAGCACCTTTGTTGCAAGCTTCAGGGCTTTACATACGATAACAGCTACGGCAGGTACGGGCGGAACAATATCACCGAGCGGAGAAGTGACAATTGACGAGGGCTCCGACCAGTCGTTCACAATTACACCAAATACAAACTATCGTCTTGTAAACGTAATAGTTGATGGTTCGTACGATGTCACAGGACTGCTTGTCGATGGCATTTACACATTCGTGAATGTAGTGACCGACCATACCATAACGGCTACATTTGAGGCTATCCCATCATATACAATTTCGGTGACAGGTGGCAGTCATGGAACAATATCGCCAAGCACCGATGTAACTATTCTAGAAGGCGGAAACCAGACGTTCACATTCACTCCGGACGCTTGCTTTGAAATAGGAGAAGTAATGGTTGATGGAGCTTCGGTAAGACTTGATGCGAACAACTCATATACTTTCACAAACGTAACAGCCGACCATACGGTTGAAGCAACCTTTGTTATTCTCACATACACAATTGCCGTAACGTCGAGCGAGCACGGCTCTGTCACCCACAACGACGAAGAAGGTGATGTTGTAGTGAACTGCGGCGACAGCCAGAGTTTCACAATCGTGGCAGACGACAGCTGCCGATTGGTAAGTGTAATGGTTGACGGAGTGAATGTTACCAGTCAACTTGTCAATGGAGTTTACACATTTGCCAATGTGACTGCAGACCATACAATTTCAGCGACATTCGAGGAAATTCCGATTTATACTGTTACCGTGTCGGCAAGCAACGACGAGTATGGCTCGGTTGCTGGCGGCGGCGAATACATGGAGGGAACAGAAGCTACCATAAGTGCCACTCCAAGCGAAAACTGCCACTTCGTTTCGTGGAACGACGGTAATACAGAGAATCCTCGTACATTTACGGTCATGGACGACAATACTTTTGTCGCTACTTTCGAGAGAAACCTATGCACGATTACGGTGCTTGCATCCGATTCTGACTTCGGAACTGTAACTGGCGGCGGACAGTATGCCATAGGCGATACAGTAGTGCTTACAGCAACGCCTGGCATTGGCTACTGCTTCATATCGTGGGACGACGACAGCCTCGCCAATCCGCGTAGCTTTGTTGCGGCTGGCGACAGCACTTTTGTCGCCGAATTCAGTGCGACAGCCCACCGTGCAGTCGACACCACTGTTACAAGCTACCTTACTCTCGACGAGCATACATTTTATGTTAGTGGAATCTATTCGTATGTAATTCCTTCGGATATTGGCTGCGATACTATTGTCGACCTTACGCTACAGGTTCTCGATGTGCCCGAGACATACGACATAAGTCCAAATCCAGCGAAGAGCATGATCAGCATATCGTCGGAGAATTATATATCGTATGTTGAGTTTTATACCATTGGCGGACGACTAGTTATGCAAAAGAAAGTGAATGCCAATAGTGTAGAGATAAATGTCGAAGGACTTGTTTCGGGCGTGTATTTTGTAAGGTTGTTTGGCGAATGCGGGCATGTGCCGTCGGTTCAAAGGTTTGTTAAGGAATAAAAATGTGGTTGGGAAAAATCAGCCCTCATTTTTTTTTGTGATTCAATACATTTGCATTATTTTTGTAGGGAAATTGTAGATGAAGTTACGGACTATGAGGAAATTGTTAATATTATTACTCATTGTTGTCGGTATTGCCAATTGTGCATTGGCATACGATTTCTCGGCTGTATGTAGTAGCGGGCAAACCTTGTTTTATACCATTACATCCCGAGAGGAGCCTTTCACGGTGCAAATTGTGAGTGAAAATACGTCGTCTCCTTACTATACGACCAATCCTACAGGCGATCTCGTGTTTCCTGAGTCTGTCGAATATAACGATACAATATTTTCTGTTACAAGCGTTAATAGTTATGCTTTTTCTGGATGTAGTGGATTGAGTTCGGTTACAATTCCCACATCCATTACATACTTTGGTTATAGAGCGTTTTATGATTGTTCTGGCCTTTATGCCGTTTATTATGCAGGAGATATTGCTGGTTGGTGTGAAATTACATTTTATAACAGTGAAGGAAATCCGCTTGGAAAGGCTCGTAATTTATATATAAATAATGAGTTGCTTACCAATTTGGTAATTCCTGACGGCGTTGAAGAGATTGGTGATTATGCTTTTTATTCTGCAACTTGCTTAACATCGCTTACAATTCCTAGTTCGGTTACGAGTATTGGTGATGATGTGTTCTGTAATTGCTACAATCTGCAAACTATTACAGTCGACTCTGGCAATGCTTATTATGATTCGCGCGAAAATTGCAACGCATTAATTAGAACATCAAATAATACACTGATTCAAGCTAGTAGAAACACAATTATTCCGAATACTGTTACATCAATTGCAGATGACGCATATACAAACGGAGGACCATTAACTGTAATAATACCCAATTCTGTTACTAGTATTGGCGATTATGCATTCTATGGTGCCAAAGCAACAACAATTTCACTTGGCACAGGGCTTACTAGTATTGGTCAGTATGCATTTACTTATTCGGACTGGTACGATAATCAACCAGATGGTATAATGTATTTGGATGATTGGTGTATAGCTTACAAAGGAACCCTAGATGCTGCGATTACTATACAAGAAGGAATAAGATATATTGCAAGTTCTGCGTTTAAATTCAATAGCGCTATTACTGAAGTAACGCTTCCAAGTACTCTGGAAGGCATAGGTGAGTATTCGTTTTATAATTGCGATAACATTACTACCATAAATATACTTGCAAGTACACCGCCGACACTTCAAGGTTATACATCCACTCCTCAAAATTTTTCAGCATCAGTTTTTTCTTCGGCAACCGTATGGACTCCATGTCCAACAGCTGCTGTTTACAGAAGTACCAACCGCTGGCGGAATTTTGCAAATATTCGTAACGAGCAAACATCCCAATATAACATAGCCGTGCAAACAGCCGATGCTAACATGGGAGATGTTTCTGGCGACGGAAGTTATACCTGCGATACGGAAGTAACCCTTACAGCAACCCCCAACGACGGCTATCGTTTCCTGTCGTGGAACGACGGCAACGAAGACAATCCAAGGACAATCACAGTCGCTGGCGACAGCACATTTGTTGCAAGTTTCAAGGCTGTGTATACAGTTACGGCAAGTGCGGGCGATAACGGTTCAATAGATCCAAGCGGCACCACAACAGTAGAAGAAGGAGACAATCTTCGTTTCACATTCTTGCCAAATACAGGCTATCGCATTGCCAGTGTGATAATTGACGGTACAAACAATATTACCTCACAGGTATACAACAATGAATATACCTTTACCAATATTACATCCAATCGCACAATTGCAGTGGAATTCGAGGAAATACCAATTTTTACAATTACAGCGGCAGCTAACGAATACGGTACAGTCAGTCCTAGCGGTGATGTTTCTGTGCCAGAAGGCAGACATTTGAGGCAATCCCATCATATACAATTTCGGTGACGGGTGACAATCATGGTACAATATCGCCAAGCAGCGATGTTACTATCATTGAGGGCGGAAGCCAGACGTTTACATTCTCGCCAGATGCTTGCTATGACATAGGGGATGTAAGGGTTGACGGAGCCACGGTAAGACTTGATGCGAACAACTCATATACGTTCACAAACGTAACAGCCAACCATACAGTTGAAGCGAACTTTGCTATTCTCACATACACAATTTTCGTAACCGCAAGCGAGCACGGCATCGTAACCCATGATGGTAACGAAGACGATGCAGAAGTGAACTGCGGCGACAGCCAGAGCTTCACAATTACGGCTGCCGATAGCTGTCGTCTAGTAAGCGTAATCGTTGATGGGCAGGATGTTACAAGTCAACTTGTGGATGGCGTTTACACATTTACCAATGTGACTGCAGATCACACAATAAATGTGACATTCGAGGAGATTCCGATTTATACTATTACCGTGTCTGCAAGCAACGACGAGTATGGCTCGGTTGCTGGCGGCGGCGAATACATGGAGGGAACCGACGCTACCATAAGCGCAACACCAAACGAAAACTATCACTTTGTTTCGTGGGACGATGGCAGAACTGAGAATCCACGCACATTTACGGTTATGGACGACAATACTTTTGTCGCCACTTTCGCCCGCGACCAGAGCACAATCACCGCACTTGCTTCCGATTCAAACTTCGGTTCTGTGTCGGGCGGTGGAACATACGATGTAGGAGCCACGGTTACCTTGACGGCAATTCCGAATGCTGGTTACCGTTTCTTGTCGTGGAATGACGACAGCGATGACAATCCAAGAACTATTGTTGTCGATAGCGACAGCACATTCATTGCAAGTTTCAGGGCATTATACACAATAAGCGTAATTGCAAACAACGATGAGGGCGGTTTGGTTTCGGGTAGCGGAATATACGACGAAGGGGCTGAGGTTGTTATAACTGCAACACCGAATGTCGGCTACTGCTTCATTGAGTGGAACGATGCCAGCACCGACACCTTGCGTACTATTACCGTTACAAGCGACAGTACCTTTGTCGCCGATTTCAGTGCGACAGCATACCGAACAGTCGATACTACGGTGACAAGCTATATTACAATTGACGACCATACGTTTTATGCAAGCGGAATGTTTTCGTATGTAAAACCATCGGAATTAGGTTGCGATACAATCGTAAGCCTCAATCTTCGCATACTCGACGAGCCCAAATCTTGTAATATTAGTCCAAATCCTGCGAAGAGCATGATCAGCATATCGTCGGAGAATTATATTTCTTCTGTAGAGATTTATTCTACAACGGGAAAACTCGTGTTGCGGAAAGAAATTAATGCAAATATGGCCGAGATTAACGTAGAGTGGCTTGTGTCGGGAGTTTATTTTGTAAGGTTGTTTGGCGAAGATGGAGGACAGCCATCGGTTCAAAGGTTTGTAAAGGAATAAAAAAAACTTTAAGTTCTTGAATTATTAAACTTTTTTCTTATCTTTGCCATCATATAAGAAGTGTTTTATTGTATGAAAAGGCAAATAGCGCTATTTATATTTTCCATTATACTTTGCGGTAGTGCAATTGCCTACGATTTTTCGGCGGTATGTAGCAATGGGCAGACTTTGTTTTATAATATCATTTCCGATACTCTGCCTTATACTGTGGAAGTTACAAAAGAAACTTCATCATATCCTTACTATTCCAATGAGCTTACTGGGGTTGTTGAAATTCCAGAATCTGTTGAATACAACGAAATGACATACTCCGTTACAAGTATAGGCGATTCTGCATTTTGTTATTGCCGTAACATGACATCAATAATAATCCCTAATTCTGTGACGAATATCGGTGATAAGGTATTTTATTATTGTACAGGATTATCTGAATTAACAATTCCCTATTCTGTTGACAGTATTGGCATGGGGGCATTTTCCGAGTGTAGAGGATTGACAGAGATTACAGTTCACGAAAATATGACGAGTATTGGCAAGGGAGCTTTTGCTTATTGTAGCGGGTTGACAACAGTCAACTTTAATGCAACTAATTGTACATATATGGGATATGGTGATAGTCCTGTATTTTCTTATTGTACTGCATTGGCGACTTTGAATATTGGAGAAAGAGTGACTAGTATTCCTCCTTTTGCATTTTATGGATGTAGTGGCCTTGCAGAGCTAACAATTCCTGATAATGTTACAAGTATTGGTAATTCTGCATTTGCTAAATGCAGTGGCTTGGTTGAGGTAACAATTCATGAAGGCATAACATATATTGGCACTTTCGCATTTTATCAATGTTATGGACTGATGACTCTCAATTTTAATGCAGTTAACTGCACATACATGGGAACTTCTGGGCAGCCTCCTTTTTCGCAGTGTACTTCGTTGTCAACCTTGAATATCGGTGAAAATGTGACCTTTATTCCCGAATATGCATTTCGTTTATGTGACGGAGTTGCTACAATAAACTACAATGCAACTAATTGTTCGACGATGACTTCAACGTATGCTGGACTAACAGTATCTGCATTTTATGATTGTTCTTCGTTATCAACCTTGAATATTGGTGATAATGTCGAAAGTATTCCTGAAAAAGCGTTTCAGGATTGTCCAATAGTTGGTGCATTAGTATTACCAAATTCGGTTGTTAGTATTGGTTATAGCGCATTTGGTAATTGTGATAGATTGACTGAGGTTACAATTCCTAGTTCGGTCACTAGTATAGGTGAATATGCTTTTTCTCATTGCGATTCTCTCACAACTGTCAATTTCAATGCAATAAATTGTGCAGATATGCCACTTAATGTTTTTGTAAATAACAATGCTTTTTCAACTTTGAATATAGGAGAAAATGTAACAAAAATTCCTGCAAATGCATTTTATGAGTGTTATAGCCTGACTGAAGTGATAATACCAAATTTAGTGACAAGCATTGGCCGATATGCCTTTAGAGATTGTACTAGTCTATCGTCGGTTACAATCCCTAGTTCTGTAACCAATATTTATAATGGCGCATTTACAGGATGCAGTGGACTTGTTGAGTGCCATTATATGGGCGATGTTGCAGGATGGTGTGGAATTACAATTGGAAATGTTACGGCAAATCCATTTTATTGGGCTCAGAATCAATATATAGGAGAAGAGCCCATTATAGATTTGATAATTCCAGAATCGGTATTCGAGATAATGCCTTTTGTATTTTATGGAATATCCAGCATTACAACAGTAACATTCCCTGAATCAATTTCAAGTATTGGAGATCATGCTTTTTATGATTGCAGTGGATTAACTACTGTAAATTTTAATGCAATCAATTGTTCGATGATGGGGGATGGTAATTACTCTGTATTTTATAATTGTACCTCTTTATCGACTTTGAATATTGGAGGAAATGTGACAAGTATCCCATATGATGCGTTTCGCAATTGTGATAATATAATAGATATAAATGTGTATTCGAGTACGCCGCCAACAATTGCTTCATCATCTGTTTTCGAATCTGCAGTGTATTCAAATGCAACAGTGTGGACACCTTGTCCAGCTGCAACAAACTATAGAAACGACAGCCGATGGGGGCAATTCGCTAACATCCGGAACGAGCAAACGACCATTTATAATATAGCCGTGCAAACAGCTGACGCTAACATGGGCGATGTTTCTGGAGACGGCAGTTTTACCTGCGACACAGAAGTGGAGCTTATAGCAACACCAAACGACGGTTACCGTTTCCTGTCGTGGAACGACGGCAACGAGGACAATCCGAGGACAATCACTGTAGGTGGCGACAGTACCTTTGTTGCAAGTTTCAGGGCTATACATACCATAACGGCGTCAGCAGGCGAACATGGTTCAATATCTCCAAGTGGAGATGTAACTGTCGATGAGGCTGCCGACCAGTCATTTACAATAACACCAGACACATACTATCGTATTGCCAGTGTAATAGTTGACGGGCAGACAGATGTTACCGCACAGCTTGTCGATGGCGTCTATACCTTTGCCAACGTAACCGAAGACCATACGATTTCGGCAACGTTCGAGATTATTCCATACACGATCGAAGTTGCTGCCAACAACGACGAGTTCGGTTCGGTTTCGGGCGGTGGCACATACAATGCTGGAACCGAAATAAGCATCACGGCAACGCCAAACGAAAACTGCCACTTTGTGTCGTGGAACGACGGCAATGCCGACAATCCGCGCACGTTTATTGTCACTGGCGACAGCACTTTTGTAGCCACTTTCGAGAGAAACCTTTGCACTATAACAGTGCTCGCATCCGATTCCGACTTTGGTTCGGTAACAGGCGGTGGACAGTATGCCATAGGCGATACCGTAGTGCTTACAGCAACGCCGAACATCGGCTACTGCTTCATATCGTGGGACGACGATAGCCTCGCCAATCCGCGTAGCTTTGTCGCAGCCGGCGATAGCACTTTTGTTGCCGAATTCAGTGCGACAGCACATCGAGCAGTCGACACCACGGTAACAAGCTACCTTACTCTCGACGAGCATACATTTTATGCCAGCGGAGTCTATTCGTATGTAATTCCGTCGGATTTAGGCTGCGATACTATTGTCGACCTTACGCTCCAGGTTCTCGATGAACCAGAGGCCTTCGACATCAGTCCCAATCCAGCAAAGAGCATAATCAGCATATCGTCGGAGAATTATATATCGTTGGTGGAGATTTATTCTACAACAGGAATGCTTGCCATGCAGAAGGAAATCAATGCAAATAGGGCAGAGGTGAACGTCGAGTGGCTTGTGTCGGGAGTTTATTTTGTAAGGTTGTTTGGCGAAGATGGAGGACTGCCATCGGTTCAAAGGTTTGTAAAGGAATAAAAATTTGTTTGTTTATATCAAATGTATTATTTTTGTCACCCAATATAGATAGAGTTTAAAAACAATGAGGAAATTATATATAATACTCCTTCTGTTTGTCGCTTGCATGGTGACAAATAATCTATTTGCATACGATTTTTCTGCGACATGTAGCACCGGACAGACATTGTACTACAACATAACATCCGATAATGCCCCTTTTACGGTAGAGGTAACAAGCCAAAATACTTCGTCTCCATATTGGAATAATGGAGGACCTAGTGGCAGCATTGAAATACCGGAATCTGTTACATTTAATTCTATAGCATATTCAGTTACATGTATAGGAGATCATGCGTTTGATTTTTGCACAGAAATAACATCTCTAACAATTCCCAGTACAGTAACAAGAATTGGCAATAATGCGATTTATTATTGCACAGGACTGACTTCAATTACTATTCCGGAAAATGTTACATACATTGACGATTTGGCATTTTCATATTGTATGAATATGACCACCGTTTATTTCAATGCAACCAACTGCACGTATATGGGATCAGCAAGTAATCAGGTGTTCAATTATTGTAGGACGCTTGCAACCTTGATTATTGGAGAAAATGTAACCAATATTCCTGAAAATGCGTTTGCTGGATGTACAAGGTTGGAAACTGTTAATGTTCCAAGTTCAGTTGCAAGCATTGGCAGTAACGCATTTGGGTCGGTCAAGAATGTTGCATATAGCGGTACTGCTGAAGGTGGCGGATGGGGCGCGCTGACATATAACGGTTATGTTGAGTCTCCTCTGGTATATTATGACGATACTAAGACTAAATTAACTGGCTGCTATGCTTCGGCTACATCGGCGGAAGCTTCCAGCACTGTAACAGAAATTGGCAGCTATGCATTTCAGGATTGTGTATACTTGAGAAATCTTACCTTGCCAACTTCGGTAACAACTTTGGGCTCTAATGTATTTAGTGGTTGCACCTCTCTATTGGCTGTGTATAACGAAGATACTTATTTTTATGGCGGACCGAACAGTACAAGTTATTCAGAATGTATTATACCCGAAGGAATAAAAACAATTTATGAATATGCATGTTCCGGCCATTATTATATTACTACCCTTACTATTCCGTCGTCGGTAACATACATCGGGCAGCGTGCATTTTCTAATTGCAGCTCATTGGCTACTGTCAACTATAATGCGACAAGCTGTACTCATGGCGGTAGTGGTACTGGTGCTGCGTTTTATTCATGTTCCAACATTACAACCATAAATATCGGTGATAATGTAGAGGTCATTCCGGAAAATATATTTAATGGTTGTAGCGGAGTTACTTCGATAACACTGCCAAGTTCTTTGCGTGAAATAGGACAGTTCGCTTTTTATGGTTGCACAGGATTGACATCACTAACAATTCCCGAAAATGTAACAAACATTGCTACTTGGGCTTTTTATGGTTGTTCGGGGATTACGACGGTAGATTTCAATGCGGTGAACTGCGATTACATGGGTAGTAATAATTTCCCTGCTCTGCAGGGGGCAAATGCGTTGTCTGTCTTGAATATTGGTGCAAATGTAACTAATATTCCAAATTATGCTTTTTATTTATGCGATGGCATCGTAGAAATAAATACAATGGCAATAACACCTCCGAATTCTGGCTCTAGCTTCACTTCAACTGTATATGGTGCCGCAACGGTAACAACACCATGCCCTGCCGCCGCTGATTATCGAAATCACAGCCAGTGGGGACAGTTTGCCAACATCCAGAACGAACATACAAGCATTTTCAATATCGAAGTTCAGACCGAAGATGCAAACAAGGGCGATGTTACCGGTGAGGGAAGTTTTCACTGCGATGAAGAAGTTACACTTACTGCAACTGCCAACGACGGCTACCGTTTCTTTTCGTGGGACGACGGCAACGAGGACAATCCGAGGACAATCACTGTTGGCGGCGACAAAACATATGTCGCAAGTTTCAAGGCCGTACATACAGTTACAGCAAGTGCCGGCGAGAATGGCTCGATAGATCCGAACGGCGCCATAACGGTAGATGATGGCTCCAGCCTTCTTTTTACAATCTTGCCAAACTCAGGCTACCGCATTGCCAGTGTGATAATTGACGGGACAAACAATGTTACCGCACAGGTCTACAACAATGTATATACATTGGACAATATAACAACCGACCGCACAATCGCAGTGGAATTCGAGGAAATTCCTATTCATACAATAACAGCGACAGCCAACGAATACGGTACAGTCAGCCCCAGCGGCGACGTTTCGGTGCCCGAAGGTAGCAGCCAGTCGTTTACATTTACACCGAACACAAACTGTCGCCTTGTAAGCGTAGTGGTTGACGGTTCGTCCAATGTCACAGGACAGCTTGTCGACGGCGTATATACATTTGTGAACGTAGCGGGCGACCATACCATAGCGGCTACATTCGAGGCGTTACCAACATATACGATTTCGGTATTGGGCGCCAGCCATGGAACAATATCGCCTAACAGCGATGTTACCGTTATTGAAGGCGGAAGCCAGACATTTACATTCTCTCCTGACGCTTGCTATGACATAGGGGATGTTAGGGTTGACGGAGCTACAGTAAGACTTGATGCGAACAACTCATATACGTTCACAAACGTGACGGCCAACCATACAGTTGTAGCAAGTTTCGATATTCATGCATTCACAATTTCCGTAACGATAAGCGGTCAGGGCTTCGTAACCCACAACGATGAAGACGGTGACGCAGAAGTGAACTGCGGTGACAGCCAGAGTTTCACAATTACGGCTGCCGACAGCAGCCAGCTGTCAAGCGTGATAGTTGACGGACAGGATGTTACAAGCCAGCTTGTGGACGGTGTCTACACATTTACCAATGTAAATGCCGACCATACATTAAATGTGATATTCGAGGCAATCCCGCTATATACGTTTACAGTGATGGCAAACAACGACGAGTATGGCACTGTCAGCGGAGGCGGCCAGTATATGGAAGGCACGTATGCTGTCATCTCGGCCACGCCAAACGACGGCTACCGCTTTGTGTCGTGGGACGATGATGCTACTACCAACCCACGTACAATCAGAGTTATTGGTAATAGAACTTATGTCGCCAACTTTGAACGAGATCAGTACACAATCACAGTGCTTTCGGCAGATTCGAGCAACGGCTCTGTTATTGGTGGCGGCACATACGATGCAGGAGCCACAGCTACCTTGACTGCTTCGCCGAATGCCGGTTACCGCTTTTTGTCGTGGAACGACGACAATACCGACAATCCAAGGACAATAGTTGTTGATGGTGACAGCACTTTTGTGGCAAGTTTCATGGCAATATACAACATCACGGTGTTGGCAAACAACAATGAATATGGAACGGTCTCGGCAGGTGGTACGTTCGATGAGGGCGAAGAGGTGACCTTGACTGCAGAACCAAACACAAGGTACTGCTTCATAGAGTGGGACGATGGCAATACCGACAACCCGCGTACAATTACAGCAACAAGCGACATTACCTATGTTGCCGAATTCAGTAGAACCGCACATTTATCAGTTGACACAACTGCAACAAGTTTCCTAACAATTGACAATCATACGTTTTATGCAAGTGGAATGTTTTCGTATGTAAGACCATCCGAAATAGGTTGCGATACAATCGTAAACCTCAACCTTCGCATACTCGATGAGCCAAAATCATGTGATATAAGTCCAAACCCTGCAAAAAGCATAATCAGCATATCGTCTGAGAATTACATATCAGTTGTCGAATTCTATTCGCTAGCTGGGCGGCTTGCTCTGCAAAGGGAAGTCAATGCATATCAGGCTGAGATTAATATCGATGAACTTGTTTCTGGTATTTATTTTGTAAGAATGTATAGTGAAGACGGTATATTGCCAGTAGTACAAAAAATTGTAAAGGAGTAAAGTTATGAATATGAAAAATAATATAAGAATTTTAATTGTAGGAATGTTGCTCGCATTCCTTGCTACATCGTGTCATAAGGAAGAGATTGAACTCAATCCTGTAGCACAAATAGATTTGGAACTTGTTAATGGCAACAAAATGATTAGCAAGGCTTCTGTTCCTGAGTTTGAGGCTCGAGTTCTTGTCGAATACGAGTACGATACTACAGAATATCAATGTACATTTATTAAAAAGTCCAATGGTACTTATATTTACGATATCACACGTAGTGAAATTGTATATGCGAGTAGGGAAATTCCTTTCCGCATATATGTCGATGCTGTTATCGGAAACGAAAGGCTTACTGGAGAGTCGGAACCAAGGACAATCGGTGTCGATGACGGTGCTATAATTGTTTCCTTTACATTGTGGGCATATATGGGCGGACACATGTATGTCGATTTAGGACTTCCGAGCGGTACTCTTTGGTCGGTTTGCAACATGGGTGCCGACAAGCCGGAAGAATTCGGAGGATATTATGCATGGGGTGAAACCACAACTAAGAGTTCGTACAATTGGAACACTTATAGCATTGGCTCTGAGTTGGATAGCTTGCCTACTCTTGATGAGGCCCACGATGCAGCTGCAGCAAATTGGGGTTATGGTTGGCGCATGCCTTCTAGAGAAGACTTTGACGAAATAGTCACTTATTGTACAATGACTTGGACAACACGTAGCGGTGTTAACGGTTATTTGGTTACAGGAACTAATGGCAACACTATGTTCCTGCCTGCATCTGGAGGTCGTGGCGATGGCAACATCTACGAAAGCGGTTCGTGCGGTTTCTACTGGCTCAACTCTGTCTATACCGACGATACTCAGTTTGCATGGGGATTCCTTTTCGATGCCAATTCGTTTAGCGAGACAAGCTATTACCGCATGTACGGGCAGTCGATAAGGCCTGTATGCAATAGGCAATAAATAATTGTTTGAGCTAAAAGTTTACAATTAACGATATTATGTAGTCTTGCAGTGTGTTGCGAGACTACAATTTTTTATACGGTAAATCGTCAATCCAAAATATTATTGTATATTTGTAGTACTAATTATAAATGATTGACTTATGAAAGAAATTATGCCAGTAAACGGAATTTTTGAAATGCCGGCATTGCCGTTCGAAGCATCGGCATTAAAGGGTATTATAAGCGCAGAAACCTTGTCGTTCCATCACGGAAAGCACTTGAAAGCATACGTTGACAATATGAACAAACTGTTGCCTGCTAGTGGATTCGAAGGCTTGTCGTTGGTTGAGGTTGTGAAGCGTGCCGAAGGCGGAATGTTCAACAATGCAGGTCAGGTTCTGAACCACACCATGTATTTCGAGCAATTTGCAGCAAAGCGCGACAACAACAAGCCTGAAGGAAAACTTTTGTCGCTGATTGAAAGGGATTTCGGTTCGTTCGATGCTTTCAAGACTGAGTTTGCTCAAAAGGGTGTAGGCTTGTTTGGTTCGGGTTGGGTTTGGCTGTCGCTGAATGCCGATGGCAAGCTTGTCATTACTCAGGAGCCTAATGCCGAAAATCCAGTTCGCAAAGGTCTGAAGCCCTTGCTCACATTCGATGTGTGGGAACACGCCTACTATCTAGACTACCAGAACCGTCGTGCCGACCATCTCGCAGCATTGTGGGACATCATCGACTGGAAGGTGATTGAAGGAAGACTATAGTTGTGGCAGTTTCGGATTGTTTTGAATTCTAATATTCACTTTTAGATAAGTGAATATATTGCTATAATTCACTTTTGCAAAAGTGAAAAATATTTAAAATTTCATCTTTGTAAAAGTGAATTTTTGTATCTTTGCTGCGAAGAAATATTGATTTAAGTTATGACACAGGGCGATTTTTTGCAGATAAAAGATGTGTATATCACAAGGTTAAGAAATACTTCGCTATTGTTTAAACGGTATATACATAAAAAGATTAACTGGGATGCGAGGCTGATAGGCATAAAGGGGGCACGTGGTGTCGGGAAAACAACATTGCTTATGCAGCACATAAAAACGACATTCAAGAATCCTGATGATGCCTTTTATGTATCGCTTGACAGTTATTGGTTCCAGTCGCATAACCTTGTCGAACTCGTACAATGGCTGTATGGTCGGGGCGTAAGGCACATTTATCTCGATGAAGTTCACAAATATCCGATGTGGAGTCAGATAGTAAAGGATTTGTACGACACATACTCAGATTTGTACATTGTATATACTGGCAGCAGTATGCTTGAAATTGATAACTCGAAAGTTGATTTGTCGCGGAGGCAGACTTTGTACTCGATGGCAGGAATGTCGTTCAGGGAGTATTTGGAATTCAATAAGATACTGCAATATGAGGCTATAACTCTTGATGAACTTCTGTCGAATCATATTTATCATGCGATGAATATAACTGCAATCAAAGGGTTGATGTTGTATTTTGACAAATATCTTAGAAATGGTGTTTATCCGTTTTCGCGGGAGGCAGGCACCGATTTCCATATCAGGCTTGCAGAAGTTGCAAACTTGGTTGTCGAAAGCGACTTGCCGGCAGTGGAAGATGTTACATACGCTACCGTACAGAAGGCTAAAAGGTTGCTTATGGTCATTGCCCAGAATGTTCCGCTTGTACCCAATATCAGCAAGTTGTGCGACCAGCTTGAAACAACAAGGGATGTTTGCCTTAAACTTCTGTATGCTCTTGATAGGGCTGGGTTGCTTATGATGCTTACAAAGACTCCCAAAGACTACAAGCATTTGGTAAATCCACAGAAGATATATCTTGCCAATACCAATCTGATGTATGCATTTTCGCCAGAAGCCAATGTTGGAACACTACGGGAAACATTCCTTATGAACCAGTTGGAAGTAAAACATAGTGTTACTTTGCCTACGGATGGCGGCGATTTTACAGTTGACGGTAAGATCCTGTTCGAAGTAGGTGGTAAAGGCAAGGATTTCTCTCAGATTGCTGGCATAAAAGACAGTTACCTTGCTGTGGCGGACACCGAGATTGGCGATGGAAATCGTATTCCGTTGTGGATGTTCGGAATGTTGTATTGAATTTGTATTGTAATTATTTGAAAAATTGAATCAATAATCTGTAGCGGTGTAATGTGTTGCACCGCTACATTTTTTTTGTTAATAAATATATCCTGTTTGTGTATGTGTCGCGCGTGATATATGCTTATCTTTGCTACTCGTAATTTTTTCAATTGCTTATGCGATTTGATGAACTGACATTGCACGATTGTCTTCACGAGGCTGTCGAATCGTTTGGATTTGACGAGCTTACAAAAATACAGGAGGAGACTTTCCTTCCGGTGGTCGAAGGTCACGATGTTATGGCCTGCTCGCAGACTGGCTCGGGAAAGACCGTCGCCTTCCTTTTGCCGATTATGGAACGGATGCTGCGATTTCCGAAAAGCGGTATTAGGGCGTTAATAATTGCACCTACACGCGAACTTTGCCTGCAAATAGAGGAGCAAATCGAAGGTCTGGCATATTTTTCAAACCAGTCGTCAATTGCAATCTACGGCGGAAACGACCAGCAGGGCTTCGGTGACCAGAAAAATGCTCTTGTAAATGGCGTTGACATCGTTGTCGCAACCCCCGGACGCTTGATTTCGCACCTAAACCTCGGTTATGCCGACTTTTCAACACTCGATTTCCTTGTTCTCGACGAGGCCGACGAAATGCTCGACATGGGCTTCTATCCCGATATTATGAAGATTGTCGCCCAGATGCCCAAGAAACGCCAGTCGCTGATGTTCAGCGCGACAATGCCGCCTCAAATCAAGAAACTTGCCGAGCAGATTCTGGTGGAACCCAAGTTCGTTGACCTTAATTTCTCGAAGCCCGCCGCCGAAATCGACCAGAAGGTGTATATGGTTTACGAAAAAGACAAGATGAAGCTTTTGCTTCGTACTTTGGCGGAACACAAGGGCGAGAAAGTCATAATTTTTGTCGGCAAGAAGCAGAGCGTAGGCGAGATTTCGTCGTTCCTGCGGATGAACGGTCTGCCTAACCGACCGATAAATTCAAACTTTACGCAGGAGGAACGCGAAAATGCAGTCCTCGATTTCAAGAGCGGAAAGACTAGCATAATCGTAACGACCAACCTGCTTTCGCGTGGCATCGACATCGACAATGTGAACCTGATTTTGAACTACGACATTCCGCACAAGGCCGAAGATTATGTTCATCGTATCGGTCGTACTGCCCGTGCAGGAAAGGACGGTCTGGCGATAAGTTTCATCGGCGAGAAGGAAATTGAGCATTTTGCGCGGATAGAGAAACTGCTTGAGCGCGTGGTGGAGAAGTCGCCTTTGCCCGATGGTTTTGGCGAAGCACCTGAATATAAACCGGGAAAAAAGTCTTCGAGACGCAGACATGGTGGTTCGCATCGAGGCGGACGAAAATTTCCGGGACGAAAGAAAGTGGTGTCAAAAAATGCTGATGGTGTTGCTGGCGAGGCAAAGTCGCGCAAGCCGCATCGTCACAGAAGACCTAGTAAAAAAACAGAAAACAAAGGAGAATAATATATGAGCAACAAGGTAATCAGAGATTTGCGCGTTGTTGGAAACGAAAAAATCGGAGGCTCGTTCTTTATGCTCACCTTGCAGAGCGAGGACGCACTGCCAGTGATAATGCCGGCACAGTTTGCCGAAGTCAAGATTGACAACTCGGTTGGAACTTTCCTCCGCCGTCCAATAAGCATCCACGATGTCGATTACGACAAGCAGACCATCAAGCTGTTGGTGAAGGTCGCCGGCGAAGGTACTGGCAAACTTGCCAATGCTAAGCTGGGCGATATGATAAGCGTTGTCTTCCCGCTTGGCAATACTTTTGCGTTGCCGCTGTCGGGCAGGGTGCTGCTCGTTGGTGGTGGTGTTGGCGTGGCTCCGTTGCTGTTCACCGCAAGGTATATGCAGAGGTTTGGCTTCCGTCCCGACATTCTGCTCGGCTACCGCAGTAAGTCGAACATTTTGCGCAAGGAGGTTTACGAGCAGTATGGCAATGTGTTCTATGCCACCGACGACGGCAGCTTCGGCGAGAAGGGAACCGTAATGGACCATTCGATTTTCAAGGCGGAGAATTTCCCATATACCGAAATTCTTGCCTGCGGACCGGAACCAATGATGCGTGCGCTTGCAAAATGGGCGCTGGAACACAATGTCGAATGCGAGGTTTCGCTCGAAAACAAGATGGCTTGCGGAATCGGTGCTTGCCTGTGTTGCGTACAGAATACCAAGGAAGGTCACAAGTGCGTATGCACCGAAGGACCAGTGTTTAATGTAAAACAATTGCTATGGTAAACTTGAATGTAGATTTTAACGGATTGAAGCTGAAGAATCCCGTGATGACAGCATCGGGAACTTTCGGCTTTGGATTGGAATATGCCGATTTCGTTGACCTTGAACGACTTGGTGGCTTTGTGGTAAAGGGAACGACCTTGCATCATCGCGAGGGAAATCCTTATCCGCGTATGGCCGAGACCGCTTCGGGAATGTTGAACGCTGTCGGACTTCAGAACAAGGGCGTTGACTATTTCTGCAAGGAGACTTATCCGCAGTTGAAGGACTTGAAAACCAATGTCATTGTAAATGTAAGCGGTTCGTGCGTTGAAGATTATGTTGAAACGGCGCGTCGGGTAGGGGAACTGCCAAATATCCCAGCCATCGAGCTTAACATTTCGTGTCCCAATGTAAAGGAAGGCGGAATGGCTTTCGGTACCGACCCGAAGTCGGCTGGCGAAGTTGTTGCTGCTGTGCGCAAGGCATACGGAATGCACTTGATGGTAAAGCTTTCGCCAAATGTAACCAACATTGTATCAATAGCCAAGGCTGTTGAAGATGCTGGTGCCGATTCTGTTTCGCTGGTCAATACCTTCTTGGGAATGGCAATCGATGTAAGGACTCGCCGTCCGAAACTTTCGACCATAACTGGCGGAATGTCGGGTCCTGCAATAAAGCCAATTGCCGTGCGTATGGTATGGCAGGTGGCTCAGAATGTGAAGATTCCTGTTTGCGGACTTGGCGGAATTGTTACTGCCGACGATGCAATAGAATTCTTGCTTGCCGGTGCTTCGTGCATTCAGGTCGGAACAGCCAATTTCCTGTATCCCGATGCAACAATGCGCGTGCTTGACGGAATCGAACTTTACTGCGAAAAATATGGTGTAAAGGATATTTCTGAACTTATTGGCGGAATGAAGCAATGAAAAAGCTTGTTGTAATATTGTTGATGCTTATGTTCTCGCTGTCAGGGAATTGCGCTTATATGCTCATTCCGATGGACGATTCGCAGACCGACCATCTGAAGGCCTACGGACTTACCTACTGGTCGCTGGAGCAGGGACTTGAAGCGTGGTGGCTGCTTAACTACCGTGGCGGAAGTTTCATAATCGGCTTCTCGTCAGAGGCTGAGCGCGAGTGCATTTTGCGTAATGTGTCGTACGAGATTATTGCCGATGCACAGAAAAATGCCATTTTCAACGACATTTCGGCTCCATCGGTCAATCAGGATGCTGTAAAGTTGGAAAAAGCACCGAAAATTGCCGTTTATACGCCACCTATTTCGCAGCCCTGGGACGATGCCGTGACTTTGGCATTGACATACGCCGAAATTCCATATGACAAGATTTATGATACCGAAATAATTGAAGGCAAACTTGCTGAGTATGACTGGCTTCACCTTCACCACGAGGACTTTACAGGTCAGTATGGAAAGTTCTATGCTTCTTATGCCCGTATGCAGTGGTATCAGGAGCGTCAGAAGTTGAGCGAAGAGGAAGCCGCAAACCTTGGTTTCAGCAAAGTTTCAAAACTGAAACTTGCTGTGGTGTTGGCAATTAAGCAGTATGTTTTCAATGGAGGCTTTATGTTTGCGATGTGCGCCGCTACAGATACTTTCGACATTGCACTTGCCGCTGCCAATACTGACATTTGCGAATATATGTTCGATGGCGACGGCATGGACCCTAATGCACAGCAGAAGCTGGACTACGATAACTGCCTTGCTTTTCAGAACTTTACGGTAAAGACAAATCCATACGAGTACGAGTTTTCCGATATTGATGTAACTCAGTCGAAACGTTCAGGTACAAATGAGGATTATTTCTCGCTGTTTGAGTTTTCGGCCAAGTGGGACCCTGTTCCGACAATGCTTTGCCAGAACCATGCGGCTCTCATTCACGGCTTTATGGGACAGACCACAGCCTTCAAACGCGATTTGGTAAAGCCTAATGTGTTGATAATGGGCGAGAACAAGTCGATGAACGAAGCCCGCTACATTCACGGTGAGTACGGACAGGGAATGTGGACTTTCTACGGCGGTCACGACCCCGAGGACTATAGGCATTATGTTGGCGATGAAAAGACCGACTTGTCGCTTTATCCGAATTCGCCGGGCTACAGGCTGATTCTCAACAATGTGCTTTTCCCTGCTGCTAAGAAGAAGAAACAAAAAACATAGGATTTCGTGAAAAAACTGGTTGCAATATTGCTTTTAGTGTGTGCTGTAAATATGGCATATACCCAGTTTTTTGACAATACTTTGGTAAAAGTCCGACCGTTCAAGTTCTTTTTCAACCCAAATATTGGACTTGAAAAGCCTGTTTCTTCAATGTTCAGCATTACATCAGAACTTGCATATCGTAAGTTCGATAATTTTTATGATGGTAGCCTCAAGGGTCAATACTTTGATAATGATTGGTTTGGCTATCCAAGCAAGGTGAAGTTCAACGGTTTTGAAGTGGCTTTGGGAGCAAGGATGTATCTAATTACGGTTCAATCGGAAATACTTAAAGGCTACTACTGGATAGCACCGTTTGGCTTGTACTACGAGGCTATTGTCGATTACAGCCATTCGTGGGTTTACGATTTGCAAATTTACGATTACGGGCGCTCGGTTTACCATAACGTGAATTATCCTTACTACAGGGCCAATGTCAGACTTGACAATTTGTCGCTGTTGTTGTTGATTGGTTATCAACTAAATATAAAGAATATCATTTCGTTTGATATGAATATTGGCGCAAGATATTTTTGCGTTTCAAGAGATTCGCGGCAAATTGTTTTGGCAAATCCAACTTATTCCGACATAAATGTTGATGACAAGCTTGTTGACAACAATCGTCGTTGGCAGATGGCAGGAAGGATTACGTTGGGATATTATATAAGGTACGACTGGATGAAGAAACGGTAATTCAGTCTATTACGTTCAATCCACCCTTTATCATTGAAATTTCGTAGGGACTGTCGCCGATTATTTCACCGTCGGTTTCGGCAAATGTTGGGCAATCGTAGGTTACCTTGATGCTGTTTTCGGTGCGAGCGAAAACGACATTATTGTTTTTTATTTGCTTTATAGTGCTGTTGTATAGACGGTTTACATTCCTTATTACAAAGAACTTGCCGATGTCGCCGAAGATGGAAATGTCGTATGCTCCGTCGTTTATGACCGCATCGGGTGTCTGTTGCATTCCACCGCCGGAAAATTTTCCGTTGGCAATGCTGATTGAAAGCACTTTCCCGCTGAATTTAAAGTCTTCGGCTTCGATTGTGACATTGCGCTTTTTGCATTTTAGCAGGCATTTGAGCAGACTGAGCAAATAGGTAATTTCCTTGCCTCGCTGTTCGTGCGAAAGTTCGTTTGTCATCTTGACAATCTCTGCGTCAAAGCCAAAACCAATGCTGTTGATGAAATATCTCGTCTTTCGTTCTCCGTTTTCCGTAAATGTTACAACGCCGACGTCCTGTTTTGTTATGTTGTGCTTAAGAAGTCGCTCGATTGAAGCTTTGTAGTCGTTTTCCCAGCCATAGTAGCGGTTCCAGTCGTTTGCTGTGCCCATAGGGATTGAGCCGAGGCAGATTTCGGAGTAGGGGACTTCGGTCTGCGAGAAAATTCCGTTTACAATCTCGTTGGTAGTGCCGTCGCCGCCAAGCACAATAAGGTTTCGGTATCCTTCGGCGAGGATTCGTGGAATATTGACAATGGCATCGCCAGCAGATTTTGTGAGATAATGACCGTATTGGATGCCTTTTTCGTCAAGATAAGCTAGGATTTCCTTCCAGATTCTACCTTTGTCGTTGCCCGAATTCGGATTTACTATGAAAAACAGTTCGTTGCCCATTAGAACATTGTTTTTATTCGTTTTAGTCCGTTTATGAAGACATCAATTTCTTCCATTGTGTTGTAGAAGGCGAACGAAGCGCGTGCTGTGCCTGTGATTCCAAAATGTTGCATTGCAGGTTCGGCGCAATGTGTGCCTGTACGTATTGCAATGCCGAGTTGGTCGAGGAGAATGCCAGCGTCAGAGAAGTGGATTCCGTCCATTACGAACGAAATGAGGCTTGCCTTGTTCGGCGCGGTGCCAATGATTCTTACCCAGTCGAACTGCGAAATTTGTTCGGTGGCGTAGTCAAGAAGCTGTTTTTCGTAAGCTTCAATTTCTTTAATGCCAATATTCTGTATGTATAGAATTGCTTTTTCGAGGGCAATTGCATCGATGTAGTTTGGTGTTCCTGCTTCGAATTTGAAGGGCAGTACATTGTAGGTTGTCTTGGCAAAACTTACGCTTTCAATCATTTCGCCGCCACCCTGATATGGAACCATCTGTTCGAGAAGCGATTTTTTGCCGTAAAGTACGCCAACGCCGGTAGGACCGTAGGTCTTGTGTCCCGAGAACACATAGAAGTCGCAGTCGAGTGCCTGAACATCGACGTTTGTATGCTGGACGCCCTGTGCTCCGTCGATTAGGACGGGAATGTTGTGCTTGTGGGCGGTATCAATGATTTCCTTAATTGGGTTTACTGTGCCGAGAACGTTGGAAATCTGCGTTACAGCAACGATTTTTGTGCGGTCGGTAATCAGCGATTCCAGTTTTCCGACTTCAAGAACGCCGTTGTCATCGAATGGCAAGACCTTGATAATGGACTTTTTGCGGTCGCAGAGGAGTTGCCACGGCACGATGTCGGAGTGGTGTTCCATTTCGGAAACGATGATTTCATCGCCTTCGCCGATGAAGGTTTCGCCGAACGAATATGCCACGAGGTTGATGGATTCGGTAGTTCCGCGTGTGAAGATTATTTCCTCGGTGGAACTAGCGTTTATGAATTTCCGAACGGTTTCGCGGGCACGCTCGTTGGCTTCGGTGGCGAAGTTGCTGAGGTAGTGTACTCCGCGGTGGATATTCGAATTGAAGCGCGAATAGTATTCGGCTATCGTGTCGATTACTATTCGCGGCTTTTGTGATGTTGCTGCATTGTCGAAATAGACAAGCGGCTTGTTATGAACCTTTTCTGAAAGTATCGGGAAGTCTTTCCTGATTTCTTTTACGTCAAAATTCATTTTAAAGTTTTTATTCTACAATAAGTTTGCTGACGCTAACATTGTTGCCGTTGTACGACTTCAAAGTGTAAACGCCCTTTGCTTTGTTTGTTAGGTCGATAGTTGTATTGTTGGCATTAACCTGCTGCTGCATTACGAGTTTGCCTGTAATGTCGTAAACTTCAATGCTTTCGATGTTTTCGCCACTGATGTTGAACATTCCTTCTGATGGGTTGGGGTAGATGCTGTTTACAACATTTTCCTCAGCAACATCAACTACATAGTAGTCGCTAACCATGAATCTCTTCGACTGCATTACGCGGCCTTGAGTGTGGTTTTCAACCCAAACGACAACCTTGCACTTTGTAATGTCGTAGTCGTCGCTGACGGTGATTGTATAGCTAGTGCTGAACTGGTTGTTTCCGTCGAAAGTTGCTACAGTACCGTTTGCATTGGGGTACATAACGCGGACAAGATTGTTAATCTTTCCTGCTACACCCCAGTTGTAGTTGATGTCTTCTGCAAGGGCTGCCATGACCACAATCTGGTCGTTGCCAAAGTATTCCGAAAGTTTTTCTGCGGTAACATTCAGAGTGAAAGTCTTGCTTCCAACTTCTGTTTGTACTAATTCTGCATTTAGGTTGTAAATAGAATTGATGTCCTTGACGTAATTGTAAAATGTTGTAATATATTGCTGTTCTTCGGATATGGTTGTTGAATATAGTCCTGCCATTCCGATGTAGCCGTCGAATACCATAGAAGGTGTTCCATCGAATCCGTAGTTTTGTCCGTACATGTTATCTTTTCCTGCCCAGTATTGGAAGCGGTTGGCTGATTCGGTATAACCGTATGTGTCTGAGATATGTTGGTCAAGAACAATAATGTCGTAATTGCCAGTAGCTTCCATGTTGTCGAGAGCTTTTGCTGCGTATGGGCAGTAGCCGCAACCTCTGTATGAGAATACTTCAACGAGTACATTTTGTCTTTCAACACCGCCTTCGATAACAGCCTGTGCTGTATTTGACGCTGCCGAGTAACCAATTGCTGTTCCGCAGTATGCGCGTACCTGATAGTTGTATGTCATTGGGTAGAGGTGTTCGTCGGTATATGTGGTTCCAGTTGTGGTTGCAACTTCTTCTCCTTCGCGAGAAATTGAGTAGTAAACAAGGTTGTCGTTGTCAACTGCAGTCCAGCTGAGGACAACATCGTTTTCGTTCTGAACTGTGGCCGTGAGGTTTGTAGGTGCTGCTGGAGCAGGAACCTGTTCAATTACAAGGTCGTCGATGTAATAAAGACCAGCTTGGTTGTTTGCAGTGTGCGAGTAGAAGTCGATAGCATCGAGCTTGCATGTTGTGCCGTCGCCGTTTGTTCCCTTGCTCCACTGGTACGAGAGGACAACTTCGTCGTTCAGATAGAAGTCAATCCAGTCGTTGTCAAGGTCAACAAAATGCTGGATTTTGGTCCATGAGTCAGGTGTGTAAGGATGTGTGTACTGACTTCCGTTGGCATCGATTGTGATTGTTCCTCCGTTGAATGTCAACTGAATACCCCATTGTGAGTTTTGACCGTTGAAATCCTGCAGAATATTGTAGTAACCTGTTTTGTTTGCAGGTACATACATGTAGAATTCAACTCTGTAGCGTCCTGTGGTAAGGTCGTTCATGTTGAGGATAACATCGGTTTCGGTGTTGCCATTGATGTATGCCTTCATCGACTTTGTACCATTGTGAGCCTGTTCTTCGCTTACAAGTCCACCAAGAACGCCAGTCCCCCACATTTCCCATTGTGGAGCTGCTACGGTTGACATATACGAGCCAGCATCGTAAGACTCAAAGTTTTCGTTTACAACCTGCTGTGAATTTGCAGTGATTGACATCAGCATTGCTGTTGCTGTTGCGATAATTAAATAATAAAATCTTCTCATAAGACAAAAAATTGACGTTAATAATGCACAAAGATAAAACAAATTTGGGATTTACGATTGGGGATTTGTGATTTTTTTGATTGGATTTATAAATTCGGCAATTGTAGAGACGTGGCATGCTACGTCCCTACAAATTGTCCATTATTCATTGTCCATTGTCAATTATTCAAGGTAAATCTTTCCGCTCTTGTCGCTTCGGTTCAATTTCTTGTATTGCTCTGCCTTGTGCTTTACTACCATAATGAAATTGTAGGCGTTCATGCTGTTGATAAACTCTGCTGAAAAATCGCACCAATCGAGAAACCTGATTGTTTCAAGTTCCGTAAAGCCTGTAAGTTCCATAATTTGTACTGTAGTTATACGTTCCTCGATTAGTTGGCTTACGTGGTCTTTCTGCTGAAGTTCTGCTAGCTTTCTTCGTTCCTTTCCTTCCTTGCTGAAGGCTTCGTAAAGCGCTGTAATGGGACTAAATGTAAATCCTGCGCCTGTAGTTGGCGTATTGTTATAAAAATTGATAGCTTTTTGTTTTGCAGGAAAGTTCTGCTGGGCATATACATAGTCGTCGTCGGGCAGGTTCATGGTGGTGACTTCGTATTTCAGCTGGTTGTATCGCCATTCGAAAATGTCAACGGTCGGAAGCATGTAGGCTTCGGTTTTCATCTTGACAATCAACGGTTCGGTTCTGTCAACGGCTTTTTCGTCGATTACAACGTGCTTGCGCTCGTAGCCGAGCATAGAGAAGCGTATGGTGTCGTACATTTTTGCCGACAACGCAAAATAACCCGCTGTGTCGCTTATTGTGCCCTCGCGTCGGTGACGGATGGATATGTTGGTGAAAATTAGTGGTTTGCCTGTTTCTTCGTCGAGAACGTAGCCTGCGATAATCACACGGTCGTCCATCTTGATGAACTGCGAAAACGAAAAATTGCAGCTAAATACCGCTATTGTAGTGATTAGTAATATTCTGACTGCAACTTTCATCGTGATGAATTTATTTCACGAATTCGAGAACCGAATCGGTTATGTATTTCAGTGTTTCTTCGTTGAGTTCGGTGTTCATCGGCAGAGCCATTACCGATTCGCAAAGTTTGTCGGTGACGGGGAATGCGTTCGGGTCTGACTTGAATCCTTGGAATGCCTTTTGTTTGTGTAATGGGATAGGGTAGTACACAGCAGATGCTATGCCTTTGGCTTTCAGGTGTTCCATTAGTGCGGTACGGTCAACGCCATTGAGGCGAACAACATATTGGTGGAAAGTATGGGTGGTCTTGTCGGCACGTTTTGGCGTGCTGATTTTCGTGCAGTTGGCGAAAGCCTTGTCGTAGAAGTCGGCAGCCTTGCGACGTGCGTTGTTGTATTCGTCCAAGTGTGGCAATTTTGCGCGGAGCACTACTGCCTGAATGGTGTCGAGACGTGAATTTACTCCAATGCGGTCGTGGTGGTAGCGGATTTCCATGCCGTGGTTGACGATGGATGAGATTTTTTCGGCAAGTTCGGCATCGTTGGTGAACAATGCTCCGCCGTCGCCGTAGCAACCGAGGTTTTTCGACGGGAAGAACGATGTGCAGCCGATGTGACCGATTGTTCCAGCCTTTTTCACTGTGCCGTCCGAAAAATGGTAGTCGCTGCCGATTGCCTGTGCGGTGTCTTCGATGACATAAAGGTTATGGCGGCGTGCAATGTCCATAATGCGTTCCATATCGGCGCACTGACCGAAAAGATGTACGGGGACTATTGCCTTTGTGCGCGGAGTGATAGCCTTTTCAATCTCGTCGGGGTTTATGAGATATGTTTCAGGGTCAACATCGACCATAACAGGCGTGAGTTGCAGCAGCGCGATAGTTTCGACTGTGGCGATGAATGTGAAATCGGTGGAGATAACTTCGTCGCCTGGTTTCAGTCCGAGAGCCATCATTGCAATTTGCAAAGCGTCGGTGCCGTTTCCGCAGGTTATCACGTTGCCAACGTTCAGATAGGTAGCCAGTTCCTTGCGGAAATCCTTGACATCCTGACCGTTGATGAATTCGGTGTTGTTTATCACTCGTGCAATACCGCTGTCGATTTCGTCCTTTATTTTTAGGTATTGCGACTTTAAGTCAACCATTTGTATCATACTCGAAAATTTTTTGCAAATATATGAAGAATGGCGATAATTCGCCATCTTCACAATCGGAACTTTTTCCCATCATTCGCTTTTACGCAAGTTCCAAAATTTTTTTCACCAATTTGTCGCTTGGACTAATGTCCGGCAGAAACTTCAATGACCTGTCAAAATCTGCTATCTCATTGAGGTCCAGCAGGTATTCTTCGGTTTCGTTCTTTGCGTTGGTGTTAATTGTGTAAAAATACGTGTAGACATCCATCATAGGCGAATATGTTTTTTGTTTGTGAGTATAACGGAGGTTTTTCCCTTTTATTATTTGATGATGAAAAAAATTATCAAATTTTTGAACCCTTGAATCTCGACTCGACGCAATGCATTGCGTCGCTACTACAATTGTTGAATTTTTAAATCATCGAATCTTTGAACCTTGAACATTAAACATTAAACGTTGAACGTAAAACCTGAAACGGCGCGGCCATAAAAAACTAGAAACTTCCAAACGGCTTTAGTCCTTAATCCAAACTTGGAACGTAGTCGTTTGACAATACTCTCATTTCTATTCTACGGTTTTGCTGGTTGGCGACTTCCTGTTGTTCCTTGGTAAGCGAGTTGATGAAACTTTCGTTCAGTTCGGAGCCTTTGGGCAGGAACGGATATGTTGGGTCGTATTTGGTTATGACCTTCGGCTTGCTTTCGCCGTATCCCTTTGCAACCATGCGTGCTGCAGGAATGCCTTTCGACTCGAAATATGAGGTAACCGAATTTGCACGTTTCTGGCTGAGTTCCATGTTGCTCTGGTCGGAGCCAACCATATCGGTGTGTGCCGAAAGCTCAATAACAATGTTCGGGTTCTCGACCATTATGCGGATTGTGCTGTCGAGGATTGCCTTAGATGGTTCGGTAAGTTCCCAGCGGCCGAAAGCAAACTCAATGTTTGGAATTTCGATTGTCTTGTTGAGGGTTTCGAGAAGAATGTCGTACTCGAAAGTCTTGTTGAACTCGAGCGAATCGGTTGAGAAACGAGACCTACCGTTGAAATATCCGTCTTTGGTAACTACGAACACATAGTCGGTCTTGGCTTTCAGCTTGAATCCGAAAGTTTCCTTCTTGTTAGCTACGATGATTGTATCGCGGAACATGGATCCATCGCTGCCATAGAGTGTTATGAGGCTGGAATCGATGAGAGCCTTAGTGTCGGCATCGTGTACTGTGCCTTTCAGATTGAACTCTAATGGTGGCTTCTCGAAGAAATATATGTCTTCGCCTTTCGAACCTTTGCGGTCGGTGGTGAAATAACCCTTGTCCTCGTTCTTGTAGTAGTATATACCGAAGTCGTTGCCGTTGCTGCTGAACGGGTAGCCCATGTTCTGCGAATGCCAGTGGTTGTCTTCATCTTTGTATGCGACAAAAATGTCGAGACCGCCCATTGTCGGGTGCTTGGTGCTGGAGTAGAACAAAGTGGTGTCGTTGCGCATGTATGGGAAAAGTTCGTCGCCTGCTGAATTTATGGCAGGGCCCATGTTCTTTGGTTTCGACCAATCAGAGCCTGCTTTTTCCGAGTACCAAATGTCGGCACCGCCGTATCCGCCGTCGAGACGAGCCGAGAAGTAGATTATGCTTCCGTCGGGAGAAACCGTTGGGTGACCAATCGACAATGAGTCGGAAACTATGCCGAGGTTTGCAGGATTCATCCATTCGCCTTCAACTTTCTGTGCTTCATATATTTGGCAGCCAGTGTTCTTGCCTTTTTCGGCAATGCACGAGGTATAGTAGAACTTACGTCCCTGGTCGAAAATGCAGGGCGAACCTTCGTCGAAACGGGTATTTAGCGAGTCGAGTGCAGTTACATCTTCCCACTTGCCGTGACGGTCGAGCTTGGTGACAAAAAGGTCGGAGAACTTGGTGCCTGTGATTCCGCTAAGTTTCTTTCCTTTCGATTCCTCGCGTGTAGAGCTGAAATATATATGGTCGAAACCGTCCTTTTCGTCGATGCTTGGACAGAAGTCGTTTGCCTTGGAATTAAGGTGCTTTGCTTTTTCGATAACCCAGCGTGTCGGCTTCTTGGTTTGCTCGATAGCCCAGTTTGCCGACTCAAGGCCTTTGCGGGCAACAGAGTCGTTGGGCTTAATTTCGAGAACCTGATTGTAGTATTCAATTGCGGTTTCGAAGTTGTCTTCCTGAATTTCTATTTCGGCAAGACGGTTCTTGGCAGGAACTTCAAAACCTTTGGATTTGGCGGCACGCTTGTAGTTTGAACGTGCTTTTTTGTAGTATCCCGACATGAAATAGCATTCGCCAATCTTGTAGTAGATTTCAATTTTGTCGTTCTTGTTCTTGATTTTTTTCAGAATGGCGGTGTATTCCTCCATGGCCTTGTAGTATTCCTCAGCCTCGAAACTTTCGTCGGCACGGCGGAGCTTTTTCTCCTGAGCGCTTGTCGCTGAGAAGATTACAACTGCGAGGAGCAATGTTAATATGTACTTGAGTACTTTCATTTCGATATTTTACCGTCCATATAACTGAAAAACACCTATTTTATTATTCGGCTGGCAAAATTAATCATTTTAGCAATAGTTATAGATGGCTACAGCAATAAAAAATATCCACAATGCAAGTATTATGAAACTTATTAGCTTGTAGGACATTTTCTGATTTTTGTGCCTGATTGTGAACATGAGGAATATCACCGAGAAGATGCCTCCCATGAGTTCGAACAGGTGAAGAATGGATTCGGGGATGCGGCGCTTGTCCTTTTTTGCTCTGCGCTTGTCGGCACAGAAAAGGATGGTTGCAATGATATTTATTATTATAAGGTATGTTATTGCAAGTTTCATGCGTTTCGAATTTGTCTGCTATTAAAAACAAAAGAGTTCGGAAATCCGAACTCTTTGTGTGGTACCTCCTGAACCATAGTCATATTTTCAACGAAAGTTAATTCGCTGAAACTGAATATATTTTGTAAATTTATATACGGTTCAAAATTCATCTAAATACAACAAAATTTAATGAACTGAAAGACTTTTAGTCCGTTTTTAGTCCGTCCGTTCCGAACGTGTTGAACTTGTCCATCTCCTTTTTTTTGAGTTCGTCAACAATGTCGATGTAAGGTTTCATGGAGTTGTAATCTGAATGACCAGTCCATCGCATTATGACTTCTGCTGGTATTCCCAAGTATAGAGAATTTACGACAAAAGTTTTCCTTCCGCAGTGCGTTGTGATAAGTTGCCATTTCTCATACACTTTTTCTTCGCGTTTGCTTCCGCTGTACTGGACGATTTTAATCTTGTCGTTCATTTCAGCCATACGGCAGATAGTCTTTAGGTGCTCGTTTTCCTTTTGGTTGCAGAACACAGGCAGAGCCTTGTTATTTGGCAGAGGAACATCTTCGTACTTGTCGAGTATTGCCTTTGAATATTTGTTTAGTTCCACTTCAAGGCTGTCGGTTGTTTTCTGTGTCGTAAATTTTATCTTGCCGTCAACGATGTCGGATTTCTGCAGCTTGCGAACATCGGAGTATCGAAGTCCAGAGAAACAGCAGAAGCAGAATACATCGCGAGCCTGCGAATACTTAACTCTGTCGAAATCCATATTGTAAAGCCTTTGCAGTTCCTCCCAAGTAAGGTAGATTATAGGTGCATCCGCTTTCTTTAGGCGAGGTTTGAAGTTTTCGTGTGCCTTGCCGTTATATAGTCCACTCTTTGAACACCAGCGCAGGAACCAGAGGAATAACTTTATGTTCTTTGCAATCGTTGTGTTTTGATTTCCTTTGTCAATAAGGTATTTCTGAAAACCAAGCATAGTGTCTTCCGTGATAGAGTTTACCTGTATGTTTGGGCAGAAATCATTTAGCAGGTTGCGAAGCCGTTTGAACTCCGCTATTGTTCCGCTCTGCCATTCGTTCTGCAGGCTCATCTTCTTGACAAAGGTGTCGTATGTGTCAAGTATGGTACGGATGTCTGATACTTCTATCTTTCCGAATGTTGCATTAAAGGACTGCTTGAACTCGTCAACGGTCGGTACTAGACTTTTGTTGTAGAACTGCTGGAATATTTCTTCGGCAGTCTGCTCGAAGAGTGTCATTTTCCTGTTGATCTCGCTTGCAGGTATTTTGTCTGGTCCATGAGTAGTGTTTATTCGTGCGCGGTTTTGGTCTTTGAGATACTTGTTGCTTTCTATGGCATATCCGAGTGCAAATGCAGCAATGCACTTGCTGCCATTCCATTTTACTCGCATACGGAGACGGAATGATGTCGCATTGATTTTGTCTTGTACCCAGTTAATCCTGTAAAGTATCATAAAAGTTTCCCTTTCCGAGCAGAATCCACTTTGGAGATATGTTATAGTCGTTGCACAGATATGCCACATACTCGCATTTGAGTATTGTATTTTGGGGTTTGTTCTTTACTGTGATAAGATTCCACCTGTTGATGCCGTGCTTCTTTGTGAAGGTCTGCAATCCTCTTATTTTGCCGTCCCTCGCAAGGATGTCAATGGCATCGAAGAACCGCCTTGTAATATCAATTCCTGACTGGCTGATTATCATGGTACAGTATGTTTTCTAATTCAGATATGTATTCGTCTATTTCGCAGGTGTCGATACCAGAGACAACCAGTCTGTCGCGTTCCAGAGTTGCTTTTATGAGTTCCATATCCACATCGTCAATGTCAACGGTCATGCCGGTTGCTATTCGCTTGTACATTTCAAGAATGTATCTTGTCTGTGTCAGGTTCATGGCTAATCAAGTTTAGTTACCAGTTTTTCAAGAAGCATTCCGATTTGCTTTCTCATTTCCTTGTTTTCCTCAATAAGTTTATCCTGCTGCTTTATGAGCTGGTCGATAAGCAGGTTCTTCTGGTCGAGTTCCTTATACATCGAATATTCAATCTCGGAATTTTGAGAGCTTTCTGCTGGAACCATCTTGTCCTGCTCCTTTGTGTCGGGTTCGACCTTTACGAATTTCTTTAGCATAGGCTGATGGCCGTACAACAGGAAGTCAAGGCTTATCTCTGGCAGTTTCTTCAACAGAATCTCCATATCGAAGGTATCACGCATAAACCACTTGTTCAAAGTTTGCGGAGAAATGTCCAGGAACTTCGCCAACTGGCTTTGTTTCCTGAATCCCTTGTAGGTCATAATCTCGCTTAAAATCCTCTTTTTCAATCCGTTCATATTTCTTTGTAAAAAAATGTCTATAAAATTTTGTCAATAATAAAAAAATGTATAGTTTTGCACCATTATTAATAATAATATTATTGTTAATAACAATGCAAATGTAACTCGTTTCATTGGATTGGCAATATTTGTTTAATTAAATTTTTGAAAAATGAAGCAGACGCACCAAAATTTCAAGGACTTTTTGAACGGTCTTGGTTATCCGAAAGTACGGTTCTGGAGAGAGAACCTAAAGGATGGCAACAAGGGAATAGCGATAGGTTATTCCACATTTACGCTATGGAGCAAATTCGACTGCAAGCCTAACGAAAGCAATCTTAACGCACTTGCTGAAATAACTGGCATACCAGCAGACGAGTTGTTTTTGGAACACAAATAGGTATATAGTTATGAGAATTGCAGGAGTAGAATTTTACAGGTATAACAGCGAAGTCTGGTACAGGTATTCTGGCAAGCACGAAATGCTTACCGAGAATAGTGACGAGATAATAGACTACATGATGAACTTCCTTGTAAACAGATGTACGGAAGCCTACAATGCCCTGTGCAAGATATATGTCAAGGTTGAGAACATCAGGCTGAAACGGTTCTGGATTGTATCTAGGTTTGTCCGTTGCAACTTCGGGATTATAGACCAGAAACTTGACATTGACAATGACGAAAGTGTAAACTTCGAGTTTGTACAATGCCCATTGCGAGGTGAATGCAAGTACGAGAATGTAGTGTGCAATCCCACCTTTAACTCAAAGGTTAGCGAAACGGAGAAGCAGGTACTTAAACTTGTGTTTGAAGGATATAGCATTGATGAAATATCTGACAGGCTGTGCAGATCGCCATACACAATACGCAACCACATAAGCAACAGCTATGTAAAACTTGGTGTCCACAGCAAGGCGGAGTTTATGGACTATGCCCACAAGAACAAGATGTTCTAATTTTTTTTTGAAAATATGATAAAAATATTTTGATAAAATTTGGCTATTTGTAAAAAATTGTATATTTTTACATCAATTATTAAAACAACATCAAAATGCAGATGAGTGAAGATACAAGAATAATAGACCTGAATGTTGGCGAGTTACAGCAACTGATTGCCAGCGAACTGGCAAAGATTCAGGTTCAGACCAATCAGGTGTCGCAGGATAGCGGTTGGTGCAGGGGACTGCAGGAGTTTGCAGATTTTCTGGGATGTTCTCTCGGAACAGCCAACAAGATAAAGTCAAGCGGTAAGATTGACGATGCAGTTTGTCAGTATGGAAGAATGATAATGATAAACAAGTCGAGGGCGCTTGAGTTGATTAAAATGAGTAATGTTTTAAAAAAGATAAAGAAATGAGAAAGCTGTTTTGTTATTTCACCGCCTTGCTGTTTAGCATATTGGCAATATGTTCGCTCACAGGAGCAATCTTTTACGATGCTTTGCACCAGTTATGGCTGCTTGTTCCTGAACTGATATTCGCAGTTATGTATTTTGTTGAAGCGAAGAAAGAAGAAGCATGATACTTTATTCTATACATAAGTTAATTTTCAGTGGTTTCCAACCTCGTCCTGTCGTGATGATAGTGCGAGGTTTTATCTCGGCCAGTACTCTCCTAGTGGGTAGGGGAAGCATAAAAGCCTCGGGGGTGCAGGGTTCGATTCCTTGTCTGGCCACAGTGAATTTTAAAGTAAAGTAAAGATGAAGATTAAAAAGATTTTGATTGAAAACTTCAAGGGAATAAAGAGCCTTGAAGCAGACTTCGGGGATGCAGTATGTATCTCGGGTCGCAACGGAAGCGGAAAGTCGTCAGTAATGGATGCCTACTTCTGGTGCCTGTTCAATAAGAACGGACAAGGAAGCCAGTTCGTAGCATATCCGCTTGACAAGAACAACGAGCCGATACATAAGGTTCAGACCAGTGTCGAGTTGATACTTGACAACAATGGCGTTGATGTATCGGTAAAGAGAACGCAGTCGGAGGACTGGTCGAAGCCAACAGGAAAGACTGTTGAGAAACTGAAAGGCTACAAGCAGGAAAGGTTCATTGACGGTGTTCCTTTGGGAGTTCAGGAGTTTGGCAACAGACTGAACGAAATGCTCAATACTGACGATTGGTTTATGTTATCCTCTATCTCGGCATTTATGTCGATGAAGATGGAAGACAGGCGCAGACGATTGATGAAGCTTGTTCTGGAAGTAAGTGACGAAGACTTGGCAAAAGATTTTCCAATGCTGCTTGCAGAACTAAGAAAGGGCAAGACCATTGAGGACATTGCAGTAACGGCAAAGATGAGCAAGAAGAAGGCTGATAATGACCTTCTATTAATGCCAGCCAGAATGGATCAGAACGAGAAACTGAAAGTAGCATACGACTTCAATGCCCTTGAAGCGGAAGCCAATACCATAGACACAGAAATATCTGCACTCCGCCACGAGATAGAAAGTTCATCGGTTGACCGTGACCTTGAAAAGTCGGAAGAATTGAGAAAGAAACTCTCGGCTATTGCAAAGGAAATGTGCAATCTGGAAGACAAGGTTCGTAGCGAGGTTAACAGGGCAATATCGGAAATCAACACGAAGAAGTCAAATGCTGAAATCAGTTACAAGACATCACAAGGAAAGATTACTTCCTTGGAGAACCTTGAAAAGCAGTACTACTCGGAGATTCACGGTGACGGTGGTCTGGAAAACAAGTTGAACTCTCTCCGTACAGAATGGAAGGAGTGCAACAGCAGGGACACGGAACAGGAAGTCTCTCGATGGGCAAAGGAACACGCAGACGATGTTACAACTGTTTGTCCTACCTGTGGACAGGCTCTGCCGGTTGAAATGGTGGAGAACAGCAGAAACATTGCGGTGGAAGGATATAGGAACAAGATTAATGGAGATAAGGTATCTACACTTCGCTCGATAGAATCGGAAGCAAAATCGGTAAAGGCGAAGATTGAAGAACACGAAAGAATGTTGGTAAGCAATGCCGAACTCATAAAGCAGGAACGCGAGAAACTTGAATCCTATGGAACTACGATAAAGGAGTGTGACGAAAGACTTTCCAAGTGCGAGACATACGAATCGGCAATATCGAAGAATGAGGAATACAAGTCCTTGTCGGAAAAGCAGGAAGAGTTGAAACAGCAAGTTAATTCTATCGGTCAGAACGATGAAATTAAGAATGAAAACGAATCGCGCAAGGCTCGTGTAAAGGAACTTGAAGGAAAATTGAAGGAAGTTCGCGACAAGCTTGCACAGAAGCAGGCAAACGAAAGGTGCGACAAGCAGAGACTTGAACTCGAAAAGGAAAACAAAGACCTGTTACAGGCGGTTGCAGACTGCGAGAAGATGCTGAATGATATTATGCTATTCAAGAAAGCCAAGATGATAATGCTTGAGAATAGAGTAAACAGCCTGTTCAAGATAGTAAGGTTCAAGATGTACGAACAGAATCTCACAAACGATGGAGAAAAGGAAATATGCCAGCCGATAGTTGACGGTGTCCCATACGAACTTTTAAATACGGCATCGAGAGTAAATGCTGGTGTTGACATCATCAACGGTATCAGCGAAGCACTTGGTGTTCAAGTTCCTATATTCGTTGACAACAAGGAAAGCGTATCGGTGCTGATCGGAACCAGACAGCAGACGATAACACTTGAAGTTGACAAGAACAGCGATTTAAGAATAATGTAATGTTTAATTTTAAAGATATAAGAAAATGGCAACAGAAACAACGACGACAGCAGCAGTGGCTGCAACACAGAAAGACGGAAACGGAGTTAGTTACATCGCTAATGGCGAGGAAATTAAACTCAGCAAGCAGATAGTAAGGAACTATCTCACGAAGGGCAACGACAAGGTATCTGACACGGACATTGTTCAGTTTATGGCAGTGTGCAAGTACCAGCAGTTGAATCCATTCCTGAACGAAGCGTACTTGGTTAAGTTTGCAGGAAGTCCAGCACAGATAATCACTAGCAAGGAAGCCTATTTCAAGAGAGCCGAAGCAGATGAGAATTATGACGGCTATCAGGCAGGTATCATAGTGACAGACAAGGACGGCAATATGGTTGAGAGGGAAGGAAACTTCTGCCTTGCTACTGAAAAACTTGTAGGCGGATGGGCTGTAGTTTACAGAAAGGACAGGAAGTACCCAGCAGTATCGAGGGTTAATATCGAGGAGTACAACAAGGGTACTGCTACTTGGAAAAGTATGCCAAAGACAATGATTGCGAAGATAGCCAAGGTACAGGCGTTGAGAGAGGCGTTCCCTACCAAGTTGGGTGCGCTCTATGTGTCGGAGGAAGTGCAGGAACGAGAAGTTGAAGATGTTCCATTTGAGGAAGTAAAGGAGAAGACGGCAAACAGCGTTCAGTTCCCAGTCCAGGACCAGGAGCCTAAACCAGAGCCAAAGCCAGCTCCATCGGTAGAACCAACTGCAGAAAAGGAAAAGGAGGAAGTGCCCTTTTAATTATTCATCTATACAGACCGGAGGCGGGATTAGTCCTGCCTCCATTAAAGCAAACTAGCAATGAGACTGACAGTATTGGGAAGCGGAAGCAGTGGTAACGGATATGTGCTACAGAATGATAGTGAAGCACTGGTAATTGAGTGCGGTATGCCAGTTATGGCAATGAAGAATGCGCTTGGTTTCAACATAAGGAAATTGCGAGGAAGCATAGTTTCTCACGGACACGGCGACCACGCAAAATATATATCGAAGTACTCTGTGTTTGCACCTGTGTACATGTCGGAGGGAACGGCAGAAGAAACGAGGAATAACGGCAAACACGGAATCGTAAGGATGAAGCCGTTGGAGACGGTAAGGATAGGCGGTTTCTATGTTATTCCCTTTGATGTTCATCACGACAGCAAAGAGCCGTTCGGCTTTCTGATACGGCACGACGAGATTGGCAATCTTCTGTTTGCCACCGACACCGCTTTTTTGAAGTACACATTTCCAAAGTTGACCAACATAATGATTGAAGCCAATTTTGACGATGGAATACTTGATGGAAATGTAAAGTCTGGCAAAGTTCATCCAGTCTTGTCGAAACGCATTCGGCAGAGCCATTTCTCGCTAAAGACCTGCATCGAGGCACTTGAAGCCAACGACCTGTCGGCTGTAAACAATATAGTGCTGTTGCATCTTAGTGACGACAATGCAGACGAAAATATGTTCCGCAAGGCAGTCGAGTCTCATACTGGCAGAAAGGTCTGTGTGGCGAAGAAGGGAGTTGAAATAGAGATTAACAAGGAATTGTAGAATTTTAAAAAGTAATAGAAATGGAACTTTTATCATTATGCTTGTCGGACATAGACAAGACGAAAATCAAGAAGGGAAGCAACGGAAAGATGTATCTGAACATTGTTGTAAGAGAAAGGAAAGAACCTGACAAGTTCGGGAACTCATTAACGGTATGGGTACAGCAGTCCAAGGAGGAACGCGAGGCAAAGGCTGACAAGAACTATATTGGCGCAGGAAAGGTGCTTGAGTTCAAGTCCGAAGCACCCAATACACCAGAAGCGGTTGAGGAACTTCCAGAAATGGATGCAGACGATATGGGTGATTTACCATTCTAACTATGAAGGAAGTTATTGACAGACTGGATAAGGAGTGCTACAAGCTGCAGGAGTTCCTTTCGATAACGACAAGCAACGAGCCGGAGGAACTGGTAGTCAGATTGTCTGAACTTAATGTGTGGCTTGCAAGGTCGGCAATAATGCTTGCAGAAGCGAAGCAGGTGCAGGACATCTGTACATATAGGGCATATCGCGAATATATTGACGGTGCCGTGCAGCTTCCTGCAAGCGCATTAAAGAAGTATGTGGAATCGCAACTGTATGAGGTTAACTACCTAGTAAACAGGTTGGACAGACTGAATGCTGCCTGTGTCCACATTGGAGACAATATCAGGACGCAGATTTCCTTTGCAAAGGAGGAGTTGAAACTTACAAGGAGCGGATATTAGTCGTGATTTATAAACAAATGTTTAATCGAAAAAGTAGTAGTATATGGATGAAATGATGAATGTAAAGGAAGTTGCCAAGTATCTGGGAGTATCGAATGCAATGGTTTACGCAGAGATAAGGTCTGGAAGGCTGTCGTATTACCGTCCCAATCCAAGTGGTAAGATCTGGATTTCAAAGGAAGATTTAGACGCATATATGAAGCGTGGCAGAGTTGAAGCACACAAATAATAAGCGATGAAAAAATGGGCAGAAAATAGGGCTCCTTCTGTGCGCCAAATCCTTACTAGCGATGAGTTCTTCAACATAGAAGTAAAGCCGCTATGTGAAATTGGTGGAGATACCATAGTTCGTATCAAAGCGAAGAAGAAAGGTAGCAAAGGTACTGTAACAACAGAATGTACAGAGAAGTATTACAATCTTTTATTAAGCACGATAAAAAAATGTTTATAAATTTTGCTATTTATAAAAAAATGTCTATCTTTGCCACATCATTAATGAACATAAATCGGTTGCCGACGATGAAGAATACAGTTGATTACTCATTAAGCAAACATAAATTTCAAATTCCTTTGACCTGTGGCCGGCGGCAAACGGCTGCGGGTCGCTTTTTTTTAATTGGCGTGACTATGCCATAGAATAGTTGAAAAAATTATAAGCTATGAAACGGGAGAACTACATATTTTACCGAAGTTTTTATGAGGCATTAAAAGACCTTCCTGACGATATAAGGCTTCAATGTTATGATGCTATTTCTGAGTACTCGTTGAATGGGAATCTTATTGAGTTGAAAGGAATTGCAAAGACTATAATGGTGCTGATAATGCCACAGTTGGAGGCAAACAACAGGAAGTATCTCAACGGAATGAAAGGTGCTGAACATGGAAAGAAAGGAGGCAGACCTAGGAAACCCCAAAACGAGAAAAACAAAACCCCAGAAAAACCCCAGAAAAACCCCAAAGAAACCCCTAACAAAACCCCTAATGAAACCCCAGAAAAACCCCAAGAAAACCCCAAAGAAACCCCTAATGTAAATGATAATGTAAATGATAATGTAAATGATAATGTAAATGATAATGTAAATGATAATGTAAATGATAATGTAAATAACTCAATAGATAGTGGCGAAAAAGTTTTTTCGCCCACGCCCATAAATAACGAACAAAATCCAGAAGGAATTTTGAACGGAGAAAATTCCAAACCAAAACTCACACCAGAAGAGCGCAAAGAAGAAAAAGAAAAAAGTTGCGCAAAAAAAGAAAAAGAGTTCCAAGAAATGTTGCGCCCATTCCTTGACCAGTACGGCAGGGATATGCTGAACGAATTTTACAAGTACTGGACAGAGTGGAACAAGTCAAGGACAAAGATGCGCTGGGAACTCCAAGCAACTTGGGACACGGCTCGTAGACTTGCAAGATGGGCAAATAACAACAAGTTCGGTGAATATGGTGGATCTGCAAACCAGTCGCACCAGCTTTACAGGAATGAAGGTAACAATTATAACGAAACTGAATTTTAACGATATGATAGAAAATTTGAATGAAATTATCGGTGACATCAGGTCGCGGTACGAACTAAAAAGGATTTCTTCCTATTTGCAGCCTGACAAGTACGATACGGCTAACAGCCTATTTGCAAGTATGGCTTCTGCGATATGCGGAAAAGACTACGACTGCAGAAACACAGCAAGTATAATCAACAAGTTGGTTCATTGGACATACAACACAAGCGTTGACGATATAGACTGCACAAAAGGTTTCCTTATCAGAGGCGAGACTGGTCGAGGCAAAACATTGCTAATGTACGCGATGAAAGAATTTCTGCAGTATGATTCGCATTGGTACATTGTTGGAGGCAAGAGGTACAGACTTGAAATGTCTATTGCTTCTGCAAGGAACATTGCATTTGAGTACGCACAGCAGAGCGAGGAGAATGTTATAGCGAGATATTCAAGAATCCCATTGCTTTGCATAGACGATTTGGGAAGCGAGCCTATGTTGTCTAGCAATTATGGTAACAAGTGTTCAGTCGTCAGTGAAATACTTGCCAATCGTGCAGAAACCAAGTTGCTGACATTTGCAACCACCAATGTTGCAAGGTTGAGCGAATGTTACGATGACAGGATAATCAGCAGGATGCACTCATTGTTCAACAGCGTGAATCTGTCGCACGAAACAGACTATAGGAAATTGAAATAATGAAAGCGACACTTTACATAAACAAGCGAGAGTATTTGATTACTACGACAAAGGAAGGCTACCCGGCATTGTCGAGGTATTCGGACGGAGGACCAACGGAAGACGACATCAAGGCGACTGCATACCGTCTTTCGTGCGCTTTTCCAAACGAAGTAGAAGATACAATACCCAACGCTATAAAGATGGCTGTAAACTGCGGATTCTCTGGAAAAAGGCTTCGCGCTGCGGCTGAGTGCCTTATTGACACCTGTCAGACATTCGACATCAAGAAGTTCCTTTGCTTCGACAGGGTTGTGCATCTTTACATCAAGCCTGAGGTGTTGAATTTTTGCAAAGTGAATGAAACCAAGTTCAAGGCTTCCGACTTCGGAGTGTGCAACATCGACGGTATCAAGTTCTTTTACGAAAAGTCTATGGTTTAACGAATAATACTTACTGGTTATGAAGATATTGATTATAATTCTGGCTTCCATTTACCTTTTGGCGGGACTGCTGTTCGCTCAGTTCCTGTTGTATCTCGATACGCTTGAAACAAGTTGGAAGCCGACGTATCGTGGTGTCCTGCGCTTTATATGGCGTATGGTAATGTGGTTGCCGATAGTTATAAAATCATTGATTGACAGTAGGGATTGAAATGAGCAAGTGTATTATTAACAGCAAGTTGTAAATAAAAAATATAAAAATATGGTACAAAAAATTTTGTCAATCAAAACAATTTCATTAGTTTTGCATTGTCTAAAAATTGTAAGCGGTACGATGACCGCTGGCGAAAGTCGGCTTTTTTTGTACCACAATGGAAAAATATCTGCACGGAAAGAGTGTGCGTTAGCAGTGATGCCCGCAAAGTCCAGCTTACAAGACTTAGACAACACTCACCGTGCTTTTTTATTAACCGTCTAAAAATTGTAAGCTATGGACGAAAAAATTAAAATTTTTGAAAATGCCCAGTTCGGGCTAATCAGAACCGCAGGAGATGCGGACAATCCAATGTTTTGTTTAAATGACATCTGCAAAGTATTAGATTTGCAGGTCAATAAAGTAAAAGAGAGACTGAAACAAAATGGATGGAATTTAATTCCACTCATCGACAAGTTGGGCAGGGAACAAGTTGCAACTTTCATCAACGAGCAGAATCTCTACAAGGTTATAATGAGGAGCGACAAGCCACAGGCAGAGGCATTCCAAGACTGGGTATGTGGAGAAGTTCTTCCGTCGATAAGGAAGAATGGCGGCTACATATCGGCAACAGCCGAAGAGACTCCAGAGGAGATAATGGCGAAGGCGTTGCAGATAGCTCAGGCAACAATCGAACGAAAAGAAAAACGAATTGCCGACCTGCAACAGCAGAAGATGATACTCGAGGGACAGACCGAGCAACAGCAGAAGCAGATAGGCGAGCTGGCTCCCAAGGCAGAGTACACCGATACCGTACTGATGAGCACCACTACCTACACGATGACGGAAGTTGCCAAGGAGTTCGGATATTCGGCAGTTACATTCTCACGCAAGTTGCGCGAGTGCGGAATCCTGTTCCAGCAGTCCGGACGCTGGATGCTCACGGCAAAGTATCAGGGAATGGGATTGATGAGCACGCGCACACACCAGTTCTATCACAACGACGGCACAATTGGCACCAACACCATAAGCGTATGGACAGAAAAAGGTCGCAAGTTCCTGCACGACTTCCGCAACGGAAAGTACAACAGAAAGAGAAGTTCAACAGATGGTTCAACAGATAAAAACTAAAAGCAATGGAAACGAACATAATAGCAAAGAAGAGAATAACAGTGGAATTACCAGTATGTAGCACAAGAATAGTTTCTAGTAGAACCACAAGGCGCAAGCGCGACGATCTTACACCAGAGCAGTACAGGTTGCAGGACGAGTTCCTTGACTTTCTTCGTCATCTTCAATCCTACCGCAAGGCTCACGGTTGTGATTCGCAAGAATGTAGTTTCCTTAACACCGACAAGAGCCGGGAAGCAGTACTCCATTTCCTTGGCGCGATAAAGGTGTAGAGGTTCAAAGGCTGGCGGTAACAGTAGCCTATACCGTCAGCCAATTTTTTTTTGAAAAAGTAGTAAAAATTTGTTTATAAAATTTTGCTATATCAAATATTTACACTACTTTTACAATGAATTTAAAGAAGTATGGAATTAAGTAGAGAAATAGGACGGGCAATAGGAAGTGTGTTCCACTACGACCGCTACATAGTAAGGGTTGAGAGGGCTCACAGCATAACAAGTCCCTGCAGCGGTTGCGACTTTATGTTAAAAGGAAAGGACTGCCGGGCAAGGACTGATGTAGGCTACTGCAAGTCGCTACTGAGGAGTGACGGAGAAAATGTAATCTTCAAGAAAATCAACGACTATGGAGAAGTGTATTGACTGCAAGAAAGTTAAAAGATGTCCGTATTCTGGCGGCCACAACCAGCCGGCCTGTACAGACTTCGTAAGGAAGGATAGGGCGGTATCGGAAGGGAAGATGGTTCGCTACATTGCAATGTTCAACGGGCAGAAGTACGAACTGAAAGTGCAGACTTCGTGTGACGGATGTTGTTTCGAAGGAAAATGCACAGAAGCACAACAGGCGGTATGTACAGAATACGATGGTCGTGTTTTCAAAAAAATGGATGTAAAATGACGGATATAGAAAGAGACTTAAACCGTATGAGGCAGAGGTTGAACAACTTTCTGTCGCAGAAGCAAAAGGAAGATCCAGCCTACGAAGCAATGAGAGAGAATGCTCTTGCAAATGCTGGCAAGTGTTATGCAAAGGGATTCGTACTCATTACGCTTGCTATCGGGTACTTCGAGAATGCCCTTGAATTGGCAGAAAGCACAGGCTATACCAACCTAGCAATCAACAAGGCAAATCTGCTAATGGAAGATTCGTTCGATGTGTTCTGGAAAACTCTGTGTACACAGTTGCACATTACCAAGGAGCAAATGAATGCACTTTCCAAAGACTGCGACAACTACCGCATTCCATTGGATAATATGCTTGACGGCAGAAAGGAGAAACAAGGATGAGCAAGATAGGACAGATAATGCAGCATTTCAGCACTCACGGCAGTATTACTTGCTGGGAAGCGATAGACAAGTACGGAATAAGGTCTCTTTCGTCGATAGTCCACACATTAAGGACCAGAGGAGTGCAGATAAGGTCTGAATGGACTGAACTCCCAGATGGTGACAACGGACGATGCACCAAGCAAGTGAAGTATGTTTACAAGAATGTAGATGACAGGCAGTTGAGCCTGTTCAAGGAATTTGGTTATTAATTAAAATTTATGAGTTATGATAGAAGTAAGAATTAGTTCGGACCAGTATTCGACAGGTTTGCTTGAAAGAATGCAAAGGCAGATAGGCGAAGATGTATGCTTCACTATTGAAAGCAAGATGAACAAGCCAAGTGTTAAAGATTTGATAGTTAAAGACAATGGGAAGCGTATTGCATAGCAGTAGCCAGTTGGATCTGTTTGAGAACTTCGACGAGTCCCAGTTTTTCAGCAGGAAATTCGGTATGCTTACCTTTTTCCAGACCAAAAGCGACAAATGGTCTGACTGCTGTAAGCATTGCCTGTTGTGGAAGCGCAAGGACGAGCAGACAGACAACGATGAATGCCTGTTTGCTCCCTGCTCATCAGACGAGCGAAAAGACAAAAGCAATGGCTACTATTCCATACACAATATGCCGGTGTAGAATTTAAAGACAAAAGTAAAATGGATAAGAGTGAAATCATAGACAAGATTTTGAAAGTTAAAGCACTTGCAGAGCGTGGAGCATCTGGCGAGCGCAACAATGCAACCAAGTTGCTCCAAAGTTTGATGAAAAAGTATGGAATTACTGAATCTGACTTGTATAGCGATGAGAAAGATTTGTATTTCATTAATACTTGTGGAAACACTCAGTTGTTCGTACAGGTGTATATGTCAATGCACAAGTGAGAAGATAGGTGGGTTAAAGATATTCGGAAAATGCCTAAAAAAGACAGAAACGAGTATGCTGGTTATGGATGGGGCGATAAAGATGCAGATTCTGCAATAGAATGCACAAAGTCAGAATTTCTAGAAGTAAAAGCATTATTTTCAGTCTACAAGGAAGATTTTGACAGGCAGTTAGAAGTATTCAAGTATGCGTATTTCAGAAAGAACGATTTGCTTTGTAAACCTAAACCAGATGAACCAGAACGAGAGCATACAGAAGAAGAAGTTAGGAATATAATCAACGCCATAAAGATGAGTGAAGGAATCGAAAAGAAAGAGGTACACAAGATGATTGAAAATGAATAGTACAAGTATGAGTGACAAGGAAAAGATAAAAGAACTTGCAGACAGGTTTAAACAGGAACCAGCAATGCACGTTGAACGGGTACTTGCTTTAATGGCAGACTATAAGAATGAGCAATTCGCAGAAATAGTTGGGCAAGTGAAAGGAAGCAGATTTGCCGAAGGTACTGTTGTCTGGTGCTGCAAGACAATAATACGGAAACTAAAAAGTGTAATTAGTTGTGAGTAAACAACAGAACATATTGAATGCTCAGAAGATAGCGAATAGGTGTAGCAAAGGTATTTCGCTTAACAAGTCAACCTATCACTCTGGATTGTATCACGGAGCAATTGAAATGGGAGACTTCAAGGATGCCAAGCATAGATCTGAAATCAAGAGAACGCTTGTCAAGTTTATGAAATACTTGGAGAAGCGAGGTTTCATAGATGACACCTTGCAGTACGATACGGAACACCAAGTCGATACATTTCTGGAGCAGTTTAATCAAGACAAAGTTAGAAAGTAGATTAAAAAATGATTGAATTAAAAGCAAGTAGTCATATAGGTGGCGATGAAACACGCTCTTATGATGTCGTAACCGATTGTAAGACGATAGGTAGTTTTGTCTCGGAAGTCTTGACAAAATATAAGCGTGAATGGGGAACTTTTAGAACGAGATTTGGCAATTTCGATTACAAGTACGGCAAAATGGTAGATGTTATTCCACCGACTATTTTGGCGCAAAGATTTTCAAATGTCAAAGCCTCTGGGGGTTGGTCTAATATGGATTATAAATTTGAATAAGAAAGGAGGATAGACAATGACAGAGTTGCAGATTTATAAATTTATTCATGAAAATAATCTTGAATGTAGATGGCAAACTTTTTGGGAAAACAAAAAAGAAATTGATAAATTAAATGTCTGGATTCCATCGTATCTGTTGAAAGAGTTTTGCGATATGCTTGGATATTCAGCATTTGACGATGGTGGAATTTCAGAAGTGAAGTTGTGTTTTGATGGCTCAATATTCGTCAATAACCTTGATGAGATTCTTGATTATTACGGAATTGAAGCAGAGAATATTTTGGAGAAACCTAAAGATGAATAAGTTATGAAAGTATTTGGAGCAAAAAGAACTGACGGTTATAGCGGTGGCGTTATACTAGTTGCTGCAAACTCAATAGAGGAAGCAATAGTAACAGCAGCCAAGAATCAAGAAACAGAGTACATGTTCCATTGGGAAGATGAGTATTTCGATACTCATGTAGGTAACTTTGAGTTTTTCAGTTCTGACTACTACCCAAAGGAAAATTGGAAAGAGATCGAGAACCTTATGTGGAATGGCGATGAGCCGAAAGTAATTATTGAAGATGGATATACAGAATAGAAAAAAGAACCAAGTAAAAGCTTGTTGCCGGAATTGTTGGCACCATAAAACCAGCAAAGGCGTTGTACTTGAAAAAGATGCTTGTTTCTGTCTACATTGGCAATCCCATATAGTAAATTCGAGAGAGTATGTTTGTAAAAGTTATGTAAGATTTAGATAAGGAGGTAAAGTAATGAAGAAAGTTATTGTATATGTGTCTGACGATGGCACAAGATTTAACACAGAAAAAGAGTGTAGTCTTTATGAGGAACTTTGTGGTAAAGTAAAAGTGGTAATGTCTGAATTAGGGCCGCGAAATAATGATTATAACATTGCAGTTCGGCAAGACAAATCGGCAGTTGCAAATGCGTATGTTAAGTTTATGAATTTGTGCGCTGATACATTGCCAAGTTATTCTGGAATCTTCGACCAATGTTCGCGTGGTGAAAGACATCCAAGTCATGCTTCGCGCATATTGTCAGATTGTTACATAGAATATCCAATATTAGCAGAAACGAATCACAGGTTTAATTGTATTGATACAGAAACAGGTATTGAATATGAACAACCTTATTTTGCTGCACACCCCCATGAGTTTAAAGGAAAAATATTGTAAATTGATAAGGAGATAATATTATGAAAGCAACAGAATTAATGATTGGTGATTATGTGCAGTTTTTTGAAGAAAGAAATCTACGATACGAAAAAGTAACTACAATAACAGACGAAGGAAATGGCCAGCGATTTGTGCAAACAGCAGAAAGTGATGTTTATTATCGCGAAGAAGTTTATATGCCGATTCCACTAACCGCTGAAATTTTGGAAAAGAATTTTGATTTTGAACCAGATTGTGACAAAAAAATATATAAGAATAAGAGTTATTGTAGTTTTCTTGTTGCACAAGAAAAGCAAGGTTTTGCTATCGGGAGAATGAATGATTCTTATGATACGCCACAATTTAATGGTTGGTTTTCTATTGAGTATGTCCATGAACTGCAGCATGCTTTAAAACTTTGTGGAATTGATAAACAGATTGTATTATGAACATTATAATGTTTAACGACAGGTGCAACCTTACAGAATTGACCCTGCAAGGTTATAAGAACAAGACCAGACGGGCGGAAAAGAAGATGCAAAAGTTCATAAGTGATTATGAGGAAAACAGAAGGCCATTTGAAATTCGCAGAACCAAGATAATTGCTGCTGGCAATGGCGGATATGGATTGCTTGCAGTTGATACCCCAGACGATTGTTTTGTTATGCCTACACAATACAAGGTTGGTGAAGTGGTAGCTGTGGCGCAATGTTACAAAGAGATTTTCCCAGATGCAGATTTTGAGATGGTCGGAACTGAGTTTATGACAGAAACGGCTGGCTGGACCAATAAGATGTTTGTCCGTGCTGACCTTATTCAGCACCATATCAAGATAACTGGAATCGATTTAGAGCGATTGCAGGACATTTCGGATGAAGATTGCTTGGCAGAGGGAGTTTTGGAATACAGATGTATGATCGGGTTTGCAGGAGAGTATGTAATAAAGGTTAACAACAAGCCTTTGCTTTTCCATACTCCACGAAAAGCCTTTGCAGCTCTTATCGACAAGGTTTCGGGCAGGGGCACTTGGGAAAGCAATCCGTGGGTGGTAGTATATGATTATAAAGTAGTTGATTAAATAATGTGTTATGAGAACGATAGAATTTAGAGGTAAAGATGTAGAAACTGGCGAATGGATATACGGCGATTTGTTTCAGCGCATAGGTTACTATCCAGAGATAATAGTATCATATCCAAACGATGATGGCAAGATTGCGTATAAAAGTGTTACGGTAAGGCCGGAATCAGTAGGTCAATATACAAACTGCACCGACACAAGAATTAATAAGATTTATGACGGAGATATTCTCTGTATGAAAGACCTGCACAAGGAAGAAGGGCCGTATCATCTTCTTGTACTATGGGATGATGAACGCAAATGCTGGGCGGTAAAATGGCTCAACAGGGATCCAGAGTTTGTAAGCGGAAACACTCTTGGAGATTTTATGCGAGAAATGGAAAAATATTTTGACATCACGGTAGCTGGAAATAAGTACGATAATCAAGAACTAATGAAAAATATGTAATATGTACAAAGTAGTAAGAAACGGAGAAGTCTGGGGCGAGTATGAAGATTATGAGCAGGCAAATGATACGGCTAACGAACTTAACGCAGTGTTGGATTATTTAGACGATAAATGGGAGGTAGAGTAATTATGGGATTTTTGAGCTTAAAGAAGGAATACAACATCGAGCATATCGTTGCAGTTTACGATGAAAAAAAGTATGGAGGAAAGGTTATTTGCATAGGTTCTCCTTACATACACGACATTATTGTGATTGATATGCAGGGTAAAATATTAAGGCGTGACGATGGCAGAAGTAATGAAGAATTGCGTAGATACATGCAAGAGTTTGATGCCGATCCCGACAAGTTGAGGGGAATAGTTACAAAGGCAGACGATTTTAGCGACTATATAACAACTGTTTACATTTATGACAAAGGGAGAATAAGAAAGGAGTTATGCGAAGAAATAGGCTGGCCGAATGTTACCACAACGGGCGAAATGATGTATGAAAATACTAGTTTCGATACATATAAAAAGGCTTTTCGTTACGCTTGCGAATCAGTCAGTTATGATAAATATTTGCGCATGAATTACCGCGAAAACCTCAAAGATGACTTTAAAAGAATTTTCCGTAGAATAAAATACAGATGGGAAGACCGCTTCGATTGGCTGTATGTAAATACAATTTTGAGAGTAAAATCGTGGTTTGTAAATGATTAATAAAGTAAGAATGAAAAAAACATCGTACATTAATGGTTCTGCCGTCGTAGTATTTGGCGGAGGAATAGCAGTCCAGTCCGGATATAGTGTTAATAAAAAAGAAGCAGTTGTTGCATTCTCAGAACTGAAAAAACAACTTGAATGTGGAGAAGATTTTGAAGAAGACGCGCCTAAATACCCCATACAAGTGCAATTGGTATTTGACAATTTGAAAAGTATCGAGGTAGTTCGCAGGGCATTAGACACGGCGGAAAGATTTTTAAAAAACGAAGATACTGAAAGGGATGGACAATAACAAACGAGGAAATTTGGAAACCAATATTTCAATATGAAGGACTTTATGAAGTAAGTAATAGAGGTAGAATCCGTTCTTGTGCCAGAGTTATTAATAGAGGAAACAATGGAATGAAAATACTATCTAAATTACTGACTCTTAACAACTCATACGGAGGATACCAGAGAGTTATACTTTTTGACAACGAACATAAAAATCATTCTTTTGCTGTACACAGACTTGTAGCACAAGCGTTTTTAGAAGATTATTCAAGTTCTATGGATGTCGACCATATTAATGGAATTAGAGACGATAACAATATTGAAAACTTGAGAATGTGTAGTAGAAAAGAAAATTGTAACTATGAACTTTCTAGATTCAATAGGAAGCAAGCTGCATTCAAAAGACCAGTATGTCAGTTTGACCTGCAAAATAATTTTATTGCTGAATTTGAGTCTACAATAGAAGCTGAAAGGAAAACAGGAATTTCAAATAGCAATATATATTCTTGTTGTATAAATAGAGTTATAACTACAAAAGCAGGAAACAAATCAAAAATAACAACAGCTGGAGGATTTATATGGAAATTCAAAACAACTTGAACAAATCAATAGAACTTTCAAACAAATTTAAGTGTATAACAATAGGAGAAAGATGTAAAAATATAGAAGATGCTTGTTATAAAATGGCACAATGGAAAGACAAATGCTTTAGTGATGTAATAAAAAGATTAAAAGAGACCTACCAACTTGACGAACAAGCTTTGTTTATCCTGAATCTTGTGGAAAGTAGGTATAATGACAAAAAGTAAACAACCAATGAGAGAAAAAGTAAAACATTGCTGCAGGAACTGCTGGTTCCATAAGCCAAACGATGGGACTGTCGAGGCGAAAGATGCCTGCTATTGCAGAAAGCACTATTCATACATCTTGGAATCAACAAGTTATGTGTGCAGGGACTATGCAAACGCCAACAAGTGAAATGGTGGACTTCGCTCCGTTTAGTCCATGTTTTAGTCCGTCTTTTTGCTTGCCGTTTGATAATCAGCGCCAATTCAATTCCCAGTAGGACTAACACCAGTTTTGAGAGTAAAAAAATGTGGGCAACCAGTACCCACATTTTTCATTTATGTGTGTTGAGATATGATTGACTACTTGTTCAGCCTAACAGATATTCCGTTCGGATTAAGACCTATCCTGCTCATCTTGTGGCTTGCTGCGTGAATCCGCACTTCGCTAATGATGAATCCCACAAAAGCACTCACACCAGACGATATTGCAAACCATTGTCCTGCCGGTGCGGCATCGAAAGCATAGCATACAGCAGAAGCAGTCCCCAGAAGCATTCCAGTTCCTACGCCAATCCATCTGGCACTCTGCGCCCTGTGAAGGAACATTCCTGCATCCCAGTCTTCCCAATGTTCACGGCTTACCATAAACGGCTTCTTTTCGTCTGTGAAGTTGGTGCAGTCAATGACTGTCTTTCTCCAAGCGGTAGGGTACACTGTTATTGTTCCTGCCGTGTCTTGTGTTTCAGTTTCCACGACAGACTGATTCTCTGATATGCCAATCTGCTTTGGCTGCTCTGTTATTATCCTTTCGGCTATGTTGAGTTCGTGCTTCTCTATTGCCAGTTCAAAGTCCTCGATGTATGCGCCATTGGTAAAGTCTATTCGTATTCTGCTTCCAGTTGACTTCCTGGCAGGTAGGCAATACACCTTGTCTATTGTAAGCGATGTTCCGTTGTCGGATCTTACATTCTCCACACAGTACTTTACGCTTGTGTAGAACTTGTTTCCGTCTGATGGCTCGCCAAGTTCTATCTCCATTCCCTTTGTATAGGTAATTCCGTTGCTTGCAGTGTACGACTGGATAAGTCTTCCAGAATTATGTCCTGTGAGTTCCTTTGCAGTCTTCCCTTCTGCAATCTGCGAATAAGTAACTGCTGTTTCTTGTCCCCAAGTGACGATGCTTGCAATCATAAGCACCAAAGTTGTAATAATTATCCGTTTCATATTATTAGGTGTTAAGAATCGCAAATTTAGGCCTAATATGCAGAATCTCCAAATGGGATTGTAAAATAATGCAAAAATGTTTGAGAGTTAATCAGATTGTTGTTTTCTTTGCGCTATGAAACAAACTCCAGAACACTCATCGGAACAAGATCTGTTCACTAGGACGATAGCAAAGATATGTTGTGAGAGTTGCGTAAAGGAGTATAAGTTCCACGAGTATAGGAAATGGCGTTTCGACTATGCCATACCGTCAAAGAAAATCGCTATCGAGGTGGAGGGTGGAGTTTGGATTCAAGGTCGCCACAACAGGGCAAACGGTTTTCTCGGAGATATGGAGAAATACAATACAGCTACTGCAATGGGATGGCGACTGTTAAGAACGACACCGCAGGAACTGATGACAACAAAGTTCATCGGAGTTGTAAAGAAAACGGTGGAGTTCTGTTTCTAGTGCCAATTTACTTGTTTATCCATTTATCAGAAAATTTGCTCCCTGCTACGCGTTGGCAGGGAGTTCTTTTTGTAAAAATATTTTGATAAAAATTTGCTTAATTCATTGAAAATTAGTAACTTTACATCATTAAATAAAACACAATGTAAGATGGGTAAGAAAGTAGATGAATTTTTAAAGGAGTACAAAATCAAGGTTATGAAGAATGACACTTTGATTGAAAGCGGTTTTATCAGGAGCTCGCAGGATATTTATGATTATGCGATGAAGATATACGATGATACTATGCATGTCATAGAAACTTCCGTAACATTGTTCCTCAATAGAGCCAACAAGGTAATAGGGTTTGCCAGAATAAGTACTGGCGGAATAGACCATTGTCTGATTGACAAGCGAGTTGTTATCAAATATGCGTTTGATACAATGAGCATAGGAGTTGCCCTGATTCATAACCACCCAAGCGGAAACTTGGAACCGTCAAGGTACGACAATGCTGTAACGACTGAAATAAAGAAAGCGTTGGATGTGTGCGGTATAGAGTTCCTTGACCACATCATAATTTCAGATAGCGGTTTCTTCTCATACCACGACAAGGGATTGATATAAGCCTATTGTGGCTGATTGTTAGTATTATGGAGTTTTCTCTGTCTGACTACTTCTTGTCTGCGTATGCAACGGGTAGTTGTCTGGTTCTTCACGATGGAGACCAGTATCGTTTCTTTGCAGTGAGGGCAACAAGATTCTTTAGATGGCTTCGGGCCGGGCTTGACTTCTTCGGTGTATCTGTCAATAGACACCAGCAACGGCTTTCCACATACAGGACAGTTGAAAGAGCCACGGATTTCGTTGGATTTCTTTATGTCCTCGGTACTTGGGAAAAACTCACGGATGTCGGCACCAATGGCGTCTGCAATAAGTTGCAGTTTCTTATATGTAGGATTGGAGCCAGAATTTACAATCTGCATTATCGACTGATGGGAACAGCCAATCTTGTCTGCAAGCATCTGTTTCGAGTAGCCGTATTTTTCTATTACTGATAATATGTCGAGCATACGATATGAATTTTTTCGCAAAAGTAGTATATAAATTTAGTTTTAGCAAGGATTATTTTGTGATAAAAAATATTGAAAATCATTGAAAATAAATTAGTTAAAATTTGGCTATATCAAATATTTATATTACTTTTACAGCAAATAATAAACTTTTAAATAAAAAGACAGATGGAAAATGTACAAGTAAAGATTCAAAAGGGACCTACGATGTATTACGATTTTGAATTGAAGCAAATGGTCGAGATACCGCAGGTAAAATTAGAGGTTGGTCAAAGAGTTTTTGGAGAACTCGGAATGTGTTTCAACGACAGCGGAATATTCTATGTCTATTCAGAGCCAAACGAAAGAGGTATTCAACTGATGGTTGAAGATGGTGGTCGTAACAGATTCAAGAATTGGGAAGTAGGGATAGATAGCAGACCTATATCGAAGAAGTTCGGAATAGGTTTGTATTGGGATGATAGCGAAGATGGAAAGACCTACCGCAAGCCAAAGGAAGAACTGGAGCAGTTGTATAGGAACTGCAAGGAACAGATTGAAAAGGACAAGGAAGAGGAAAGGAAAGAAGCGGAACGCATTGCAAAGGTCAAGGAAGACTTGAAGCAGAAATATCCGTTCCTGAAACAGAATCCAGAACCAAAGGAGAGAACGGCAAATGTAAGGCTGTACTTGAAGAACAAGTTCCCAAATGTAAAGTTCTCGGTGAGAAAGGAGCGCGAAGATACTCTGTATGTTACCTATTATGACGGCCCACGAATCAAGGATGTAGCACCAGCAGTAAAGGCTTGGCAGGATTCCCACTCGGACTATACTGGCGACTATTGGGATTATGATCCGTCTCCGTTCAACAACCTGTTCGGCGGTTTTACCTACACATTTGTAAATAGGGAGTTTACGGAGAAAACGATTAAGGAAACGGAAGAAAAGATAAAGGCATTCAAGGATTTGGAAAGATACGACAGAAACGCAATCTTTGAAGTAGCGAAGCTGTTCGATATAGAGTTGGATTCCTTTGGATATACGACTGGAGACTGCAATTTAAGGTGTCTTGCCAACCAAGTTCTGGAACGACTGGATTTGACACCAGCAGAACCTGTTGCACAGCAACAAGTCCAAGTTAATGCAGACGGCATCCAGATTATCGACTACTCGGAAAAGGCAATAGCGGTAATCGGCGACACCAGAAGTATAAAGGACACTCTGAAAAGACTTGGCGGAAGATTCAACGCAAGGTTGAGTTGCGGAGCAGGGTGGATATTCAGCAAGAGACAGGAGGAAAGTTTAAGAAACCTAATAAAAGAGTAGTATATGGATAAGTATTCAGAAAATTTCGAAAAGGCAATCAAGTTCTATCTTGACAATCGTGCAAAGACCGACAAGCTGTTTGCGGAAAAGTACTCGAACGAAAAGAAGTCAGTAAAAGAATGTTGCATGTTCATTCTCAATGAGGTGCAAAAGTCTGGTTGCAATGGCTTCACAGATGACGAGGTGTTTGGTATGGCAGTGCATTATTATGACGAGGATAATCTTGGAGAAATCAAGGATATCAGCTGCAGGGTAGTTGTAAATCATGTTGTAGAGTTGACTCCAGAAGAAAAGCAAAAGGCTAAAGACGAGGCTATTAAGAAAGCGCAGGAAGATGCTTACAAGCAGATGACAGCCAAGAAGTCACAGAAGAAGAGTAGTAATGAAGATTGTCAGCAAGGTGTGTTAAGTTTGTTCTAATATGAAACCTAAGACAAAAAAGCAACGTGAGATAATGAGTTTGGTTCCCAAACTCACTCCCATTAGTAATAGGCAAATAGAATATGCAGAAAAGTATTTGTTTAACCATTATGCGTACAAAAATGGCAACGCGGCATATTGCATGACGTGTGGTAATAAATTGACGAAAAAAGAACTGGAAGAAGGGAAATGTTCTTGTTGCAAGAATAGTCTCCTGACTGTAGAAACAAAGAAAAGGAAAGAATCCGAGGTAAGGTATTATGCGATAGTTAGCAAGTGCAATAAGTATCAAGTAATAAGATACTATTATGTGAAAAGAAGCATGGTCAGGAAGAAGCATTCAGAATGTATGTTCATTCCTGTTGCTCAAGAATGGATTGACGGAAAAGGTGGAAAGCCTACTTATGTTGCAAGGCTGGCATTGATGAATAGCTATTACAGCAATAACATATATTCTTTGTGGTCTGATATGGAGATAAGAACGAAAAGGCACGTTTCTGAGTCCATTACATACCCGAAGATTAATTTGATACCGATAATCAAGAGAAACCTTGGCGACAATGTAAAAGAAGTATGCAACCTTAAATCCTTGTCGATAAGCGGAGTGTTCTATCTGGTAATGAATTTTCCCCATGCAGAAACTCTGGTAAAGGCAAAACAATATGAGCTGTTTAACGAATATAAGAGAAACGGCTTCATTGACAATTATTGGAACGTAGTCAAGATATGTATTAGGAACAACTATATAGTCAGCGACTTTGACATATGGAAAGATATGATAGAGGCGATAGAGTATTGTGGCGGAGACATTTCCAACGGCAAAAATGTTTGTCCAGAAAACTTGCTAGAATCCCACGACTATTGGGTTAACAGAATGGAAAAGATTAAAGACAAGAGACAGAAGATGCAGGACGATGAAAGAGCAAAGCAGTATGAAGATGAATACAAAAAGCAGAAGGGCAAATGGTTTGCCATAGCAATAGAAGCCAAAGGATTGAGCATTAAGGTTCTTGATAGTGTAAAAAAATTTATAGACGAGAATAATGCGATGCATCATTGCGTTTTTGCGAATGAATACTACAAAAAGAAAAACTCGTTGATTATGTCTGTCACAGAAAACGGAAACAGGGTTGCTACCATTGAGTATGATATATCTAAATTCAAGGTTCTGCAGTGTAGAGGTGTATGCAACCAAGTTCCTGCTCATTACGATGAAATTCTTAGCATAATGGATAATCATATAAAAATGTTCCGCAAGATTGCTAAAAGTGCTTGAAAGTTAAACATCAGGATAGTAGTTTTGTGTCGTTTTAATTCTCATAAAAATGAATGTAGAAGAACTCAATGCCTTATTGCAGGACGATAGCAGAAATGATTCGGACATAATTACCGAGTTGAAGAATAAGGATGTTAATGTAAAGCCATGGATAGCCATCCTCAAGGAGTACGACAGCCATCAACACGACATTATGGATAAGAACAAAAGGAAGATGAGAAAAATCTCTGGAGGAAAGTTTGAAGATGTTTCTCGTATACGCCTTGACTTTGAAAAACTTATCGCCCAGAGAATGACCGAGTTTATGTTTGCCTTGCCAGTAAAGAGGGTTGTTACTGGAATAGAGGGAGACGAGACAAAGCAGAAAATTGCAAATGCCATTGAGACAATCTACACCAAGAATAGAATTGACAGCGAAAACTTAAAGAGGGCAATGGAGTACTTCTCATCATGCGAGATTTGTACCCAATGGATTCCAGTGCAGACAGAGCAGCATAATGTCTATGGATTTAGTTCTTCCAAGAAGTTGCGTATGCGTACCTATTCGCCGATGTCTGGCTACTCCCTATATCCTCTGTTCGATGAATATGGGGATATGATAGCGATGTCGATAGAATACACAATATCGAACATCGACAATCAGGTTATATGTCTGGAGACTTATACTGCAAAAAGACACCTAAAATTTGAGAACGGGAAAAAGGTAGTTGACACAGAAAACCCACTCGGCAAAATCCCATTTATCTATGCCTGCAGGCCAAAGCCTATCTGGGACGGAGTACAGCACCTTATCAACGAATTGGAGTTCACTCTGTCACGCAATTCCGATGTCATAGCATACAATTCCGCTCCTATGATTAAGGTTGTAGGCGACCTTATCGGACAGGATGACAAGGATAAGGCACAGAGGGTTATACGTGTTCAGAATGGCGGTGATGTTTCCTATGTATCGTGGTCGCAATCCACACAGGCAGTCCAGGACCACGTCAATATGATTCTTCGTCTTATCTGGATGCAGATGCAGTTGCCGGATCTGTCCTTTGAAAACATCAAGGGACTTGGTGCAGTTTCTGGAGAAGCAAGAAAAACCTTGCTTACAGATGCCCACCTGAAAGTTGGTGACGAGAAAGGTACATTCTTGGAGTTCTTCGATAGGGAGGCAAATGTTGTAAAGGCATATCTCAAGCGAATGCACGAGGAATGGGCGGACAAGATAGACGATATTAATATCGAGCATGTCATAAGTCCGTTTATTCAGAACGATGAAGCTGCTGAGGTTCAGAAGTGGCTCAATGCCAACGGTGGAAAGCCATTGGTTAGTCACATTGATTCTATCAGCCTTGCTGGTTTAAGTGACAATCCGCAGGCTACCTACGAGCAGATACAGAAGGAGGAAAAAGAATCATCGTCAATAACTGGACTAGTTGAAGAATATTAGAAAAGCCTTATATTTGCGAAAAAAAATTCTTATGAATGATGATAAAAAAATAATCCCCGAAGAAGTGTTTGCTTTAGCCAATAAAGTAAAGTATGATATTATAGAATACAAAGGCTCTTTGGATTGCAAGGATTACTATCGAGGAGATTATAATGAGAATGTTGAGTTTTACAAAAAAACAGGCATTGCTCTCCCGATGGGTTACCCAATGCTAATTGAATATAGTGAAGGAAAGGCAAAATTTGTAGGCGGTGATAAAGGAGTTTTCTCTATATTAGATAGGCTTAATCCGCTGGAGAAATAGAGTGTTTATTAATAGGTTGTCTATTTTTAGGATTCCGATAGACTTCATTTTTTGTATATCTTCAATATTGAAGTCTCCCTTTCTCCCAGTTTGAGGGTCATACCATAACAGGTTGCCCCTTTTTTGTCTTTCAACTATGAAAACATGACCACCGCCACCTTCCCAAGAACACAAAACCTCATATCTTCCTACTGCAGTAGTTCTGTTATATATGAAATTGATTCTCTGGTCAGTATCTTTGAAATTGTATTTCCAGTCGTAACTAGATACACCTACATTTCTGTCCTTGAATTTGAATCTTTCAAAAATATTTGTTTGGTTTTCTTTGCACCATTTTTTATAAAATTCGTCATCCTTATTAGGAAGAGCCTCTACATTGAAACCTCTTCTTCGTAATTCGTATGCCAATGTACAGGTCTGACAATTGTTATAATACCCATTGAGTTCAGCATCTGGAGAATTGAACTCTGGATTTACCTTTCCGCCATTGGCATCAGTAAAGCTCATTGCTTTGCCTTGTGGAATGTTCAGTATCTTAGATATTTGCCTGTTGTTTTCCATTTGTTCTTCGCTAAATATCTTAGAGTTATATCGTTCCACTTCTTTGTTTCTGGTGGCATTTAGTGTGTCTATTCTGTCCCTGTTATCTCTTACCCAATAAGGCAACTTATTGTTATCGGTTTGACCAATTTTATTCTGATTGTCAAACACCCATTGCTTGAATGCTTCTGGAACATCTTTGATTTCCTTAATCTCGACAGGCTCTCCGTTGTTCCATTTGATAAAATCGCTTTCGCTCATAAGAATAGGAACACAATGGCACAAGTCGTTTGGGTGCCAGCCGGTCCATTTGAAATCCTTTGGATAACTACCTGATAGCGTGTCGCAAATATCATGTTTGGGGTGTGAATTTGATAATTCTATTTCGTATCCAAGAACAAAATCCATCTGATTCCACCGCGTCTGTTCTGCTGTTCGGTATGCCATATTTATTTCGGAACGAGCCAGCCTTGCAGATCTGTACTCGCAATCGTGAATGTCGGTTGCCTGTCCGAACTTGGACTTATAGTCCTTCTGCAATTTCTTGAAGTCGATGAGATACTTGCTTATCTGCTTAGATAAAGTTACTGCAGAAGTGCCTTTGCTTATTGCTGTAGATATGGCAGCTTCGAGTGACTTGATGTAGTTGCCGGACTGGTTCCAAATCTTATCAGATATTCCGAATCCCTTGTCTTTGCGTTCCAAGAACGCTTTCAGTGCATCGGAATTTGTCTGGTAGATTATCTTGTACTTTTCTCCGTTAACTCTGGCATTGTATTTTTTTAGTATCTCATTAGCCATCAAGTCCTGCGCTTCGTTGCTGTTCTTCCACTCCTTTGATATTCCAGAATAGACCAAAGCGGAAAGGCTGTTCGAGAAATTTCGTTGCAATCTCTCTACTGCATATTTGGTTTCTGGGAAGTCGGAGAACTTGAACTCGAAATCATCATCTGCAGTATAGTTTGTCCTTAATGCAATAGAACTTGCCTCCTTGTTGTATATCTCGTATATTTTATGCAGTTGTGCAATGTACGCAGTAAGCCTTTCGTTCAGCTTCTTGTAGTTTTTCTTCTGGTTTTTAAGATAATTCATGATGTAAGATTTGATTTTGCAAATATAATTCAAGTGTTTAAGTGTTAGACACTTTTTTGTAAAAAATTGCAAATTTTTCTTGCATATATCAAATATTTATATTACTTTTATAGCAAATAATAAAGAACACAAATTATGGAAGTACAAGAAGCAAAAAATCAGAAACTGGAAGTTGAATATCGGGAAGAAGCCTATGTAAAAGGTGATTATGCTCCAATGGTAAAATGCGATAGGGATGATTCAAGGGAAATCATCGACGAGTTTGTAACCTACGATGGAACAAGATTAGTGAAAGTGTATAAAAAGTTGTAGATAACCTAAAAAGATATAGAGATGGTAATTTTTAACAAGCAGAAGACAATATCAGGCAGAATCCTATCAATGTCTGCAAATGCCAAAGAAAAGACTTATACAATCAAGACTTATTATGACAACGGCAAGTTGTGTTCGGTATATCGGAGTTTTCCACAAGGTGCAGACTTCACTACCGACTGGACACCAAACGATGCTGTTCATTTTCTTAGAACGAATGATTATGAAAGAGTAAAGTAAGTAATGTTTAATCCAAAATTTTAAAGATATGATTAAGAAACAAGACGACAGGGATAAGTGTTATCTTGACAATCCCAACATGAGAGGTAATTTTTTGAAGTTCATCAAACTGGCAGAGGACAACGACTGGAGCATCTATGTTTCTCTCTATGAAGAAGAAGGAACAAGGTGCGGAGAGCTTGACATTGAGTGCCAGAAGTATTCCCCAGCAGAGCAGGACTTTGCAATGTACCTGCAGCCGATTAACAATAAAAAGGTTTCGTTTGCTGACCTTATACACGGATTTGTTGAATCGTATAATCCTGTGGAGGAAGCATTGATTTGGTCAAAGGAATCAGGCGAGTATGACGAAAAGGGTTATCCTATACGAGTTGGGATAAACGGTGCGCCGTACGATTACCATGACCTGTATTCCGATATGTTGGCATGCAAGAATATGGCAGAAGAGTTGGAGAAAATTGTAAAAGAAGAACAGATATAAAGAAAGTACCTATGGCAACATTTATAATGATAGAGACGCTTAAAGATTCGTGGCAGAAAACATTGCCAAACTACCACGAACAAGCACCAGTTCAAGTATTGGTAAATCAAGATGCGGTAATAGAAATGCGACAGGAGGAATACTCGATAATCTGCAAGGATAAGAGTGTTATGCACGGGACTGGCACAAGGATCTACACGACAAGCGGAAATAACTATCTCACAAGAATGAGTATTTGGAAACTGTGTAAAGAATTAAGTAAAACGGAATAGTTATGATAAAGAGAAACTACAATCTTACAGCAGAGGATTACGACCAGATAGAAAATCATTGGTCGGCAGAAAACAACGAGAAATACGGCTGTGATTTCAACGGCTGTTGGTACAAAAACGAAGATGAAGATTAAAAGATTTGACTATGAGCAAACAAGCAAAAATCAGAACGAAAAGCATAGTGGAATACAAGGCTATTCCTCTATTCAACCACGACTGCGAGAACTTGTTCGACTATCTCCAGAAGCATTGCCACATCGCTGCCTACACTATGCAGGAGGACTACTACAATGTTCCTAACTGGGAGATTAGAAAGAGCGAACTGAAAGAACTAATCAAGAAACTGGAGGCTAAGCCTAAACCCATGATGGAAAGTTGTGGATATACCGCAGGGCAACTTATTGATATGTTCCAGTCGTGGATTGACATATCGAGCAAAGAGGAGAATTTCTCGGACAATGATTTCATTTATATAGATTGGTTTTAAAAAGTTAGTGAATATGAAGAACAGAATAACAAAGAAGGATTTTGAGCAACTGATCAACGAATTGCCGGTGAAGGAAGATGATTTGATAATAGACGGAAAGCAAAGGAGAGGTAACTATGGGACTATGTTAAGGCGATACGATCCGATTGCTTTCGAGGTTGCCTACAGTGAAGAAGTTAGGGAATCTGCTTTCAGGAACTCGATGAGATAAAAAAATATTGATAAATGTTTGCATAAATCAAGTATAAATATTACTTTTGCATTGTAAAAATAAGATATAGTGATGAGAATATATACATCGTACTTCGGAAAGATTAAAAAGTTGAGAGAACGCAACATAGAGCCAGTTTCCATTTCAAGATGGAAGCCAAAGTTCTATGAAGGCAAAATGATGTTGTCGGTTGCTCCAACTCCATATATGTTGTCGGAATCCTGTTCAAGGGAAGAATACATAAGATTGTATAAGAAGATTCTGGAGAACCGCGGTGCAGGTAACATATTTCAGGAAATAAAAAGTCTGTCTGGCGGAAAGGATATAGCATTGTGTTGCTACGAAACTCCAGAAAAGTTCTGTCACAGGCATCTGCTTGCAGATTTCTTGAACACGGAACTAAATCTGGGAGTGAATGAGTTTGAGGATGAAAAAGAAGTCAAGATAGAAGAGCCGACTTTGTTTTAGGAGATTACGCGCGAATAGTTTAAAAGTAGAATATTGTACTTCCAGTACAAAGATGCATGTTTGAATCATGCTTCGCGCTCTATTAATGAAAGATGTCATGAAAATATCAGTTCTTGGATGCGGCAATGTTGGAGTGTCAATAGCAGCAGACCTTACTCTTAAAGGTCACGATGTTACTATGATAAAGACTTCTACCACTACCAACAATCTTTGCGACAAGATAATCAGCAACGGCAATGTTGTTTACATGAAATATTGTGGTTTTGTAAAAAAGGCTGTTATCAAGGATATTACCCACGACCTGTCACGGATTGAAAGTTCTGATATTGTGATTGTTACAATACATAGTACATATCACGAACATTTGATTCAGGAGATTGCACCGTACCTTAATGGCAACCAGATCTGTATATGTATTTGCAGTTATATGTCATCATTCTATTTTAAGAAGTATTGTCGAGAGTTACCAATAATAGCAGAGACAACTGGACCATATATCGAAGGACGGCTTATTGAAGACAAGCCTACTGGCGTAGTCTATTTCAGAGTAGGATGCATCTTGTCAAAAACTCCATTGTCCGTATTCCAGAAAGAAAGGTCGGCAGAATGCCTTGAAAAGATAAGAAAACTATATAAGGGGTTTAGTGATGAGTATTCTGTAATAGAGAGCGCCTTACTGAATCCCAATATGGTTCTGCATACAGTAGGCTCGATAATGAGTATTCCTAGAATAGAATACAGCAAAGGAAACTTCTGTATGTATAGGGAAGCATACGCAAGGAACAACCGTGCTACTATGAACATAATGCTAAGTCTAGACAGGGAAAAGAAAAAGGTTCTGGAACGACTTTGCTGCAAGCAGGTGGACATATTTGAGGCTGCCGGATTCTTCGGCAATCCTATGGAAAGATTTTTTTCATATTCTGAATCCAACGACAGGGCAATTAGTCCCACATCTGTCAAGTCCAGATACATAACAGAAGATGTTTCTCAGGGATTGGTTCTGATGGAAAGCATAGCCAATAAAGTCGGCATCAGAACTCCGATAACATCTGCACTTATCTACATTGCTGATAGTGCGCTAGGAAGCGATTACAGGAATACAGGAAGGACAATAGAGCGCCTAGGTGCTACATCATACATTGAAGAATTAATGAAGTAATTATGGATGTCTTGAACGATATTAGAACTCGTACCTTTGGTATCGAAATAGAAATGTGTAACCTAGACAGGCAGAAGGTAATTTTGCCTGCTGGCTATTCGTGGAGTAAGGATGAAGACATTGTAAACACAGATGGAACCAGCAACAAGAAATTTGGCGGTGAGGTAAACACCCCACCTCTACACCTATGCACAAAAGATTTGCACGAATTAAGAAGTGTGTATGAATCGATGGTTAATGCAGGCGGAAAAATGAAATGGAGTATCGATACTCACATACATATCTATTCTGGAGACCTGACACCAGACCAATTGAAGAAAGTATATCTGTTCTTCTACATCTGTTACCCATACTTTAAGAAGTACGCCAACATTTCGGATTGGGACGAACTTGCTTTTAACTGCAAACCGTTACCAACAGAAAAGTATTACCACGGACTATTGAATGCTGAAACCTTTGACGATATACAGAAGCTATTTACAAACCAGTCCAAGAAAGGATTTATTCGTCATGCGGTAAACATATCGGCTTACTTCAAGACTAAGACGATAGAGTTCAGAACCTTTCATGCAACAGATGATTTTTATACCGCAATGAACTGCGTTTATTCTGCTTACAGAATATTTTACTATGCTGTAAATCATACCACAGATGGCTTCAAGTCTATAAGTTCGTATGACGAGTTCCTGCGGGTTACAAAGTTAAAGTATTCGACACCAAAAGAACTTGTCCCTCTGCTATACCAAGGAAATCCATATAGTGCTATTGAGACGTTCTACACTTCATCACTGTCGTATAATTCCAGATATGCTTCCACCTTATACGAGGCGATTAAGAACAATGACCACAAACGGATCTGTATAGTAAACGGATTCATGTACTACTACGAGTTGTTTTTCTTTGGAAAGGTTGATGTTTCAATATATTGCCAAGACCCATATTGCCACCTGTTGTACCTCATAGCAAATGGCAAGACAACAATCACATACGATAAGAAACTTGCATGGCTGGAAACGTTCAACATGAACACTCCACAAAGGCAGTTGGCTCTTGCTCTGTACGCAAAGGGACTTCAAAAATACTACATGAGTGAATCGGCAAGAAATGATGCTATACAGGAAGCAATCAAAATGAAAGCCAAGGAATCAATCGAGGAAACAGAAAAGTCATGCGAGAAACTGATAAAGCTGTTGACTACCTGTGATTACCATTATGGCTCCCTGCAAGATGCTGCATCAAACGAAAGTGTCATATTCTTCAACTTCGGAAAGGATAAAAATCAAAAGAGGACCTACAAGTTGATTTCTGAAAACAGCGACCTTAATCTAGACCTCAGTCCTGTAAGAAACGAATATTACGAATTTGTAGAGACATTGCCACCTGATACTTACTTCTACTACATCAGCAATAGTCCATATTTGAGGAATATGCACAAACTCACAGTCTTTAGGTCATCTGGCGGAGAACGGAACTCTGCAGGAAGATTCCTTTACTCAAATAAACCAAATAAGGACAACAAGGCCAGTACATCTTACAAGTCATCGGTAGTCGATATTAATGAAGTTGTGCCACCAGACGATTTGAAGATTGACAATGCCGACAGACTTAAAATCATCAGGGTAAATCCTGACTACCTGCATGGACTTCAAAAAAAATACATAAAGAAGGTTGACCAAACGAGCAGGTGTACTTATGCTTTTGTTGTTATGTATGATAAATACACTCTTGGCGGTTTCGGTTTTACCTTGCCACAGCATAAGGGATATGACTTGTTCCAACTCACGGACTTTTGTACCAATAACGAAATCCCTAGACTGAGCAAATTTATTCTTTACTGCATACAGACGGTAGGAGTTCAGAGAGAGTTGAGCAGAAGGATGCACAAACTTGTTCAAAAAGTCATAAGCTGTGCCTATACCCACAAGCCTGTAAGTATGAAATACAGGGGAGTGTACACAAAGGTAGATGAGCATTGCACATCTTCATACCTTGCATACTGCGGTCAACTAGGTTTGTACGAGAGTAATAATGATATAATTGTTAAATATAATAAGTTGTTAGAAAATGGGAAACGAGGATAGGTGGAAATATGAAGTGGTTGATGTCAACCTTATCGACGAGGCTGAAATCAACGCAAACGAAATGACAAGCGAGGACTTTTCCGCACTCTGCGACAATATCAACAAGTCCGGATTGAGTAGTGTACCATGCTGCTACAGAAAGAGCGATGGTAGGTTTGGTATGATAAGCGGCCATCACAGGCTTAGGGCATGCAAGAAATTGCGCTACAAGAAAATCGGTATCTTATACTGCGATGAAAGTGAATTGAGCAAAGACGAGATTATAGCAATCCAGTTGTCGCACAACTCGCTTCATGGTCAGGATAACAAGAGTATCTTGAAGAAGTTGTTCGAGCAGATTCAGTCGGTTGAATATAAGGTATTTGCTCACATCAACATTGACGAGGTAAGTCCCATAGACACCAATGGTATAAGCATATCTGTAAACAAGGAGACTTTTACTTTTACCATAATCTTATACCCAGATTCTTTTGAATCACTCGATGAGTTGTTCGGGGACATCAGGGAGCAGTCCAAGAAAAGCGATATAATACTGCTTGCAGACCAGAACCCTAACGAAAAACTGCTTCTAGGACTACAGAAGGAAATCGGAGACAAGTTCAATATTAAATCTCCCTCAATAACATTTGCCAAGTTATTAGAGTTGGCAAAAGAACGTTTAACAGAAATGGAATAAAAATATGATTTGGTCACTAGTTACAAATGAAGAGATGATAGGATTTGGTACTACTCCTGTATTCAAGTTCTACAGAGAAGCCATTGGCGCAAACAATATAGAATTGGCAGTTGTCCATGAAAAAGACAGCCTCGATTTCGTTTCTAATTCAGATGTAGTAATATTGAGGTCGGCAAACAAGAATCTCATTGACACCATACGGAGAAAAAGGATAACAAGCACGGCAGAAGATTTTTTGTCCTACGAGTTCATAAAGGATAAAGCGGTTCTGGGAAAATTCCTGAATCGGAACGATGTGAAAATCCCATTTCAATACTCTATCGATGAAGTCACAGATGGAAAAGTTTATTTTGTAAAGCCTAGGTATGGAAGCGACAGCAAAGGTATCTCCAATGCTAATATTTGCAGGAGTAAAAAGGAAGTGGAAACACAGGTTGATAGAATAAGCAAGGAACTCTTGCAGGAATCCGTCATTGAGGATTTCATTATCGGTATCGACTGCACTGTGTCTTGTGCCTACAACTCCCTTTACGATTCATTCGTGGCAAGTGCCATAGAGATAGAAACAGACGGAAGAGATAATGTCCAGACAAGAGAATGCAAGGTCGGTTATCAAGAATTATGCAAGCCTATGAGCGAAAGGGAAAGTCAAAAATTAATCGAAATCGCGAAGAGAATTTTCTCGCTTGTTGGTCTGAAACACCATGCAAGAATAGACTTTAGAAAGAACTGTTACGGACAATACTTTGCAATTGATGTAAATGCAATGCCTGGACTTGGACCATTAGACCACTTCGCAAAGAGTATGTTGCTGACCAGAAACCTTTCATACAGAGATACTTTGAAGATGGTTATTGATTCGGCATCGATATAGAAAATTTAAACAAATTCAACAATATGAAAAGATATAAGAAGATTCCATTTAAGAAAGTCGCAGAGGTGTACGGCAAAAAGGCTGGAAACATATCTGCCACTTGCGTTGCCTTGGGCATTGACAGGAATACATTTTACTCATGGAGAGAGAATGACGAAAGGCTTGCGCAAATGCTTGATGAAATAGACGAAAGCCTTATTGACTTTTCAGAAAGCAAACTATTGGAGCAGATTAATGACGGCAACTTGACTGCTATTATTTTCCACTTAAAGACCAAGGGCAAAAAGAGAGGATATGTTGAAGCTGTTGAGAACAATGTTTCTATCACTCCATTTGAACAACTGATGAAAGACTTGCCTGATGTAGATGAATAATGTCGAGAAAGGCATACGGTATATGGAAATTTGGCGGAACGACTGGAATCGTTTCGCCTATGATGTATTGAAAGCCAGACTTGACAACGAACAGCAGGAAATACTTTCTGCGGTTCAGTATAATCCATTAGTTGCTGTCGCATCAGGAACATCAAGAGGAAAGGATTATGTTGCTGCCTGTGCTGCAATGTGCTTCTTGTATCTCACTCCTAGATTCGACAGGAATGGAAACCTCGTAAAGAATACCAAGGTAGCAATGACAGCTCCTACTGGCCGACAGGTGTATAACATTATGTCTCCAGAAATTCGCAGGCTATTCAGAAATGCACAGATATTGCCGGGAAGAACTGTTGCCTGTGATATTCGCACGGAATACGAAGAATGGTTTTTGACTGGCTTTAAGGCAGGAGACGATGCAACGGAAGCATGGTCGGGTTTCCACGCCACAAACACAATGTTTGTTGTTACAGAGGCATCTGGTATTAGCGAAATTACCTTTAATGCTATTGAGGGTAACCTGCAAGGCAATTCACGGTTGCTTATAGTATTCAATCCTAACATAACAACTGGGTATGCTGCTCGGGCAATGGTATCGGAAAGGTTCAAGAAGTTTAGGCTTAATTCCCTGAATGCAGAGAATGTGATAAAGAAGGAAGTTGTCATTTCTGGTCAGGTGGACTACCAATGGGTAAAGGACAAAGTTGAAACATGGTGCAATCCAATTGATGAAGAAAGTTTCAGTGAGGTCGAAGGTGACTTTAAGTGGGAAGGTAATTTGTATAGACCTAACGACTTATTCCGTGTCAAAGTTCTAGGCATGTTCCCAAAGGTATCGGAGGATGTGCTTATACCTTACGAATGGATAGAGGCTGCTAACAAAAGATGGCTAGACCTCCAAGAATCCAAATATACACCTATGCCTGATGCAGAAGTTAGAATGGGTATAGATGTCGCTGGTATGGGTAGAGACTCTAGTGTGTTCTGCAAAAGGTACGATAACTATGTTAGCGACTTGGATTCATATCAATCTGGTGGAAAGGCAGACCACATGCACATAGCAGGAAAGGCAGCATCTGAAATGCAGAGGAATAGACATGTAAAGGCATTCATAGATACAATCGGTGAGGGAGCTGGCGTTTATTCTAGGCTTCAAGAATTAGGATTGAAGAATGCCTATTCGTGTAAGTTCTCGGAGGGCGCAAAGGGACTTACAGACATAACAGGGCAATATAGGTTTGCTAACATGAGAGCGTATTTATTCTGGGCAATCAGAGATTGGCTCAACCCAAAGAATAATTGTAATGCGGCATTGCCGCCATGCGAAAAGTTGATGGAAGAAGCCACAAGCATAAGGTGGTTTTTTCAAAGCAACGGTTCAATAATGATTGAGCCAAAGGAAAAGATAAAGCAACGAATAAAGAGGTCGCCCGACTTCTTTGATGCACTTGCCAACACATTTTATCCATACGACAACAGGTTGGAAGATGTCGATGAAGCACTTTCGGATTTACTTTAAAAAATCTTTGTAAAATACTGAAAATAATTGGGTTAATATTTGGTCAATTCAATTATTATGATTAACTTTACAGAAATGATTATAAAAATAAAACACAATGAATACGACAGGTAAAAAGACGGAAATCCAAGAAAGCGGTAGCAAGATTAGGACTTGGAGAGTTACAGACTTTATAGCAAGGACAGCAGAGTTGCTGATAGGCTATAGGAGACCATTCCATTATGATGGAGACAACATCGAGTTCGATGCGTCAGAGGAGAGTTTAAAGAATCTCCTCTCGGTTGACAAGTATCTGGAAAAGAAAAACGAAGAGTTGAAGTTTATTGAAAGTGTAAACTAGAATGAAGATAATTATGGATGCACAGGTAAAAAGGTTTATCAAGACGGTTGACAAGTTCAACGAGGATTTCAAGAAATATGCAGATGTTTCTGGAGGCTTCCAGTTGCCTTATATTGACGGAACTATTGATGGTTGGTCTGACTGTCGATTATGGAACTACAAGAATGAAGGCGGTATTGTAACATTTAGTGACTGTGACGGATTCTCATACGAAGTCCTGAGCGAATGGGATTGCCGACTAGATGAAGCAAAGGATGCCCTGAAATACGACAAACGAAGATTGGCAAAGGCATGGAGAATCTGGAAATCCGACAACCCAGAAGTAGAAGAAGAAAAAGATGACGATGAATAAAAAAGTACAGATATGAAACAGAGTGAATCAGTAAAACGGTGGAAGATTGAACTCCAAGAGTTTGTTCAGAAAAGTAGCGAAGAACTTGCCGCCCTTCAAAAAGATGCCAAAAGGCTGTTGTCAGAATGGTCGAGAACCAAAACTATGGATAGCTTTAGGCTTTACTTGAAGACGAAAGATAATGCAGAAGATTTGGAACGAAAAATATGTCGAACAAAGGTAGAGTTATTAGACCAAGTGTATGTAAGTAAGTATCTGTATTCGGATGTTGAAGCATACGAAGTCGTAAATATGAAAACTCCAGACCTGTGGGAAGTTCGCGAACTCGATTGTGAACTCACGGAAGAAGCGAGCAGGAAATTGAAAGAGAGTTTCGTGCCGGGTGGATTCTTTGGACACTTCGACAACAGCCTGCAAGAATGGAGGTTCACAAGCAACAAAGACAATCCAGTAATCACAATAAGACGGCACAAAGACGGGAACTTCTATATGCCCAACAACAGTTGCAAGTTTGTTCCCAAAGCATCTCCATACAAGCGGTACGATTATAATTTCTGAACTCCATAATAGTTTGTTTGAATTTGTGTTTAGCCTTGTCATTACGACAGGGCTTTTTGTTTTTATAAAAGTGTTTGCAACTCAAACATAGTGCTAATACTTTTGTCCCTGTAAACGATAAGTCAATGGCAAGAAAAGCATACATAATAGCAGGACACAACGGCAAAGGGACTGGTGCCAGTTCTAAATGGCTTGACGAGGGTAGCGAAACTATTGTTCTTCGTGACCTCATTGGCTTGAACTTGACCAGACTTGGCTTCTTCGATTATATACTTGATGATGGAACTCTTGGCATAGGAGATAACACAAAGTTGTCTAGTGTTGTAGCATTTATGAAGCAGAACGCCAAGGAATCGGACCTAAGCATAGACTTGCATTTTAACGCATTCGGAAACCAAACTGCAAATGGTTGTGAGGTTCTTGTTCCTTTTAATGCTACTACATCAGAGAACAAGTTTGCTAATGATTTGCTGTCGGAAGTATGCACTACCCTTGGTGTATCTAGCAGAGGCGTTAAGGGCGAAGGTAGCGGACATCATTCAAAACTTGCAATGTTAAGCGGTGGAGGAATATCTGGAACCAATGTACTTCTCGAGGTTTGTTTCTGTACCAATGAGAACGACTGCAAAAAGTATTTTTCCAAACGGGAAGAACTTGCATTCAGAATAGCAAACTTGATTGTCGGTTTTATGAAATAATCTTATCTGTCTTTAAAATTCATTACTATGCGGAACAGAGTATCAAATGACGGTCATAACGGAAAGCCAAGTATTAACCTCCAAAGCCTGGGACTGACCTTCTGTCTTGTCCTGATGGTACTCTGTTCTGTTTTTGTGTTCAACTCGTGCAAGCTCATCGAGAAGCACAGAAAGACAGAAGTAAGGATTGAGTACAGGGACAGCATTGTATATAAGACAAAGTTAGATAGCATATACATCTATCAGCACGATAGTGTGTTTATCAAGGACAATGGAGACACGGTATTTGTTGAAAGGTGGTCTGTAAGGTATAAAGATGTCCTAAAAGAGGTACATGATACAATCTATTTTACGGACATTAAGGTAGATACCATTACGGAATATCAAGAGACTATAAAAGAGGTGCAGAAGCCACTAAACGCATGGCAAAGGTTCCAGAAAAATGGTTTCTGGGTATTGCTATTTATGGTCTTAGCAGCTTGTCTATACTTTGGGTATAAACTTTACAGAAAACTGAAAGGTATGTAATTATGGCTGGTTTGATTATTCCTCTGTTGCCTGACGGCTCAAAGATTACTATTGCAATTCCAAGTGATATTGCAATAGTAGTTGATAAAGTTACTGATGTTAATGGCAGTGATGTTCCTCTTGATAGAAACTACTTGAAGTTTGTATTTACCGATAGCGATGGTACAGAACTTATCTGCATTCACGATCCGAACGGTCAGCACGAACAGAACGCTGTATATTATTCAGATGAAGGAATTTTGCGTTTGCTTATTCCTACAAGGGACTTTGTTGTAGGTAGTCTATATTGCAAATGCTATACTCGTAAGGCAGATGAAGATTTTGATGACGGAATGTGGGATGTTTGTACAAAAACGGAAAAAATAAACATAAAACTTTCAGAATAATGGCACAAGATAATACCATATATGAAGATATTCAAGCAACAGTAGAACAGCCTAGATTCTACGACATTCATGCCACAGTAGAAATTCCTGTTGTTGCTGGTGTTGATCTTGACCACTCCAAAATGAACAACCTTGGTTTCGATGAATGTGGTCATATTGGATTCCAGAGAGAGATAAATTCCAGCCACAAAATAAATGCTGACTTTGTTGAAAGCGGTGATACAAACAAGGTTGTCACTCAACAGGAAAAAGAAGCTTGGAATGGAAAGCAAGATTCTATATCAGACCTTAATGAAATAAGACAAGGTGCTGCTGCCGGTTCGACAGCATTGCAATCTGAATCAGACCCAACAGTTCCAGAATGGGCAAAACAACCAACAAAACCCACATATACAAAAGAAGAAGTAGGTTTAGGAAATGTCGGAAACTTCAAGGCAGTATCTACTGTTTCTAATCAAGGACTTACTTCGCAAGAACAAGCAAATGCTAGAGAAAACATAGGAGCCGGAACAAGTAATTTTAATGGCGAATATGGTAGTTTGAGTGGTAAACCTACTAAACTAAGCGATTTTAATAATGATGTTGGATTTATTGTTAATACCGTTGCTAATCTTGTAAATTACTACACAAAACAAGAATCGTATTCAAAGACAGAAGTAAATTCTTTGATTGGAGCAATAGAGCAGTTCCATTATGAAATATATGCTAATACTTCAAGCATTGTAACGCCGGCATCTAATGTTTTGTACTTGATAGGTCCAACAGGTAGCGGTGCAGACAAGTATGAAGAATATGTTTATGCAAATAATGTTCTCACAAAGATAGGAGACACCACCATTGATTTGTCTAACTACTACAATAAGACAGAATCAGACAACAGGTTCGTTCAGAAAGAAACTGGAAAGCAGTTGTCTGTTGAAAATTTCACTACTGCATTAAAGGAGAAACTAGAAGGAATAGAAGCTGGGGCCCAGGTAAACAACTTTAATGAGACAGCCACTTATCCAGACCTGACGGCTGGTCGTGCCATCGAGGTTCTGTCGCGCACTGGCGACGAGGTGTCGGACGAAACCACTGGATTCCTGTTCCGCTCTACGGCTGGCTCTACTTCCATTGCTTCAAACAGCGATGCCTACATATCGTCGCTCAAAGGTAACACATATCGCGGTACTAACGGCGTTTTGCGCCATTTCAGCGCAGACAGGTTCATTGCCGTAGGATTTCAGGCTTTCGACAAGGACGACGAAACACACCGTCTTGTCGGCTATAAGATTGACAGCAGCGGCAATGTAGTAGCCGATGCCGACAGTACGCTCGTGTGGATATACGCATTGCAGGGCGTGGCTGGCGACAACAACGGCTACCGCATCACAGGCACAACCACCACCCCCAAAGTGGCTTGGTCGGCAACCGAACCGCAGGAAGGCTCGGCTCTTACGGTGCTTTCTGAAACTACCGCATTGAGCGAAAAGTACCTGCCGCCGTCAATCGGCTGGCTGTGCATTTCTGCACCTACAGCCGAAATCAGCGGTATGCTCGTACATCTGTGCTGGTCGTACAGCGACTGGTCGCAGTTCGATACCGAATATAACCGCTCGCAGTTCGCAATCGAACACCAGAACGAATGGGGATGCCCAAAGATTGTGGGCTGTGCCGACGAGTTCCTGAAGGACACGCTATCGGGTGCTGTTACCTATATACGCCGCATTGCACGGATAGACCTTTCGCAGTTGCAGTGGACTGTCGATTCATATCAGGCTGACGACGGACAAGGCGGAACGATGACCATCGAAACAGGCTACAAGACTACAGGTCTGGCTTCGCTCATAAAGGCTTCCACTCCCAACATCGACAGCGACACGCTTAAAAAGACCGTCGAGGAAGTAGAAACAGCCATATCGCTTACTTGGTCGGTTGCTGCCGACGGCACTGTATCGGCAAACTGCGATACAGCCGTAGTTTCCGCTTCCGACATTGCACAGGCTGGCAAATACCTCTACTACGAACTGGCAAGCGCAGTAATCATCGAAACCTCTATGACTATGGAGTATTCCGCATCCGATATGGGTACGGAGCAGTTTACTGGCTCTACTATAGCACCTTCAGCTGTATCAATCTGCTATTCGCCAAACCTTATTGATACGCTTCGCAACCTTGCTGGTTCGGGTGTAACATTCTCGGCAAAGGGCGTTTCTACCAGCGGCGTTTACTACGGCACACGCGCCACTGCCAGTTGGAACGGTGCTGCAAGCCTCGACATCGAGAACGGTGTAGCCAATACCATAGTGGCAACCTTGCAGGGCGACACTACCCTCGACCTTCCCGACGGCGGCGACAAGCCTTTCCGCTTGCAGATAGAACTGCGGCAGGACAGCACTGGCGGTCGCGCACTGGCTTTTACGCACAACGGAGTGGCAAATAAGGTTTACAACTACAACGACACCGATTTCGGTCTTGGTACTGCAAACCAGCGTTGCATACTCTCCCTGCTGTGGAACGGCGAAAACTGGGGCTTCACGGCTACTGCATTTATTGACGAACTGTAATCAAATTATCGAATCATCAAATTTTTGAATTGAGATATGGCAACAAGACCTTTGAAATGGAGAACAAGATACTCGTCGGGCTACACTTATGTTGACAGCGAGTTTGGCAGCAATGTCTTTGGCAACGGCTCTATGGCGAAGCCTTATGCAACATTGAGCAAGAAAACAGATGCGAGCATTATCTGTCGTGGCTATTTCAGCGAAAATGTCAACAAGAACGGATTTAACAGCGGAAAAAGCATAAACGGCGACTACTATGGAGCTGCTGTGTTCGACGGCAATCTTACAGGCACTGTGTATGGCTGGTGGCTTAATAATATGATAATTAAGAACGACTTATCCCTCGTAGCGAGCGCCCTCGGGGGCGTGGGTGCTGCCTACAGCAACGCTGCGAGCGGTGTTGGCCGTGCACAGTATGTTTACGGGGTGTGCGGTTCGCGTGTCCTTGTTCATAACTCGTGCCTGTATATGGGAACGATAGGCGGTCATTCAAAATGCAAGCATATCGTGTACTCGAAGATTGTTCCAGCATGCGGTTCGTATCTTGTCGGTCTTGGCAACGGAAACTACAGCCCCTCGATAGACCAATGCACAATATATGGAATCCCCATCGAGAACAGAAGAAAATCAATATACGGCAATCCGTTTGTCATCAATTCGCTGTTCGGTAAAACAGGAATGATTGCAAACGACACCACCAAGTTCACAGACTGCATTTTTGCGGCTGACTGCAAGTGGTACTGGTTCCCGTCGGCTGTCTACACGCCAGCGGCGGTGGAACTTGTGATAACGGGCGAAACGAGTGCGGAGCGCGAGGCTTCGCTGAAAGCGGCAATGGCAGCAAAGGGAACATCGGCAGTCACTTTCACAAGGTGTATTTTCTCGACAAAGACAAGCGACGAGCTGATGAACAATCCAGAACATCTTGATTTCACACTTCGTCCGACAAGCGAAGCAATCAGAACGCTTGTCACATCGAATGGATGTCTGTATCTCGGTGCAATGCCTCCAGCAATCGCACTGCCGATTATGGACGACAGCACAGGTGTAGCAGGAACTTGGGACGAAAGGAGCATTGATGGCTGTTTCGAGGTTGTGAACGACAATATCTGCGTGAATTATCAGGAAATTGAGAACGGAGGACGAATGATGTCGAAGATTGTCAAGCTGAATCCGTCCGAGGTGCAGGTTGACGGCTTGTTTTCATTGCCGACGCTTCCGTACAAGAGGCTCGATATGAAACTTACTTCGTTGACATCGCTCCTTGACTTTGCCAATGCGGTTTCGGCTGGCAATACTCTTCCGATTGGCTGGTACAGGGTTCGCGGAAATGTAACCTACAATGGTACTGTGTTTGCCGATTCGAGCGTGATTTATGTTACTGCGGCAAATACCACTTTCACAGACAATGCCGAAAATTCGGTGCTTATCCCTGTGGTAGAGCCAAACACTATGGACACGCTATATTGCCGATGCAGACAGACTGTATATGCGCGTGTAGGCGTGGCTGACGACTTGCAGACTGGCGGCGTTTATCTGAACGACGGCGAATATCCAATTACTTACCGTAGTCGCACTATTGCCGTGGGAGAGAGCTTTGTCGCTATGAACACCACCGACAAGTTTACCTGTTCCGACGACAGTTCGCAGACAATAGCGGTAATGTTCGACGATACGCGCGTACCGTCTGCCGAGTGGATTCCTGCGCAGACATTCGGAGAATACTTTGTTTCAAAGAAATCTGGAGCAATCGAACACGACGACTACGGCGTTCCGCTGGCTTCGGGCAACTACCTTGCACACATACCGTCGGCTGACGGCGGATATTCCGACCGTCTGAAAAAGAACATCATCAATCAGGTGTATGTTCAGTTTGCCCTGTTTGCAAAGTATTACGGTCAGACTACATCGTCACAAAATATAGGAGAATAGGATTATGCAGTTGTACGCTACAGTATCGAGGGTTTATGGTTCGGTTGCAGATATGCCTGCAAGCTCAAAGGCGCGTGTAGGCGTATGCTATGCAACAGACGACTGCGGACTGTACTATTACGATGAAACTAACAGCGTATGGACACTTGATTCATATATGTACGAGCCTGTAGGCGGAGAAGTGATGTTTGCCTATTCGGAGAATTGCTACTACCGCTACAATGGTTCTGAATGGCAGAAGCTGCCTGTTGTCGTAAACTCGGCAAGCCTCGGAATGAGCGAATTTGACTTCCACGATGAGCAGAACATACTTGTTCATTCGTCAAGTCTTGGAATGAGCGAGTTTGATTTTCACAACGAGCATAATATACTCGTACATTCGGTAAGTATGGAGTTTAGAGGCAAGGACGACGGCAATATTGATGTGATTGGCTTTGGAATGGAATAGAATGGTGGTGATTTTAGAAAATATTGAAAGGCTTTCCGTTAGCAGCGACCTCGGGGGCGTGGGTGCTACCAACAACAACAATGCGAACAATGTTGGCAATGCACAGTATGTTAACGGGGTGTGCGGTACAATCCTAATGAAAGCAATACCTGACGGTAAGCCTTGCGGAAACGCAGAAAATAAAGAATGTGAATTTTTGCGAGTAGCTACGGCGAAAGTTGAAGGATTTAGGACACGGAATTTTAATTAAACACAATATAACAATGAAGCGGTACGGCGGAGATTTGTGGGACAGGATTACAAGCATTGACAACCTCGAAAGGGCTGCCAATGCCGCTTTCCGTGTCCAAAGGGACAACGCCCAGAAGCGTTACTTCGCACAGCACCGCGACGAGCAGTTGCGCGAAATACAGCGTCAGCTCCTCGACGGCTCTTTCGAGTTCACACCCTTGCACAAGTTCAAGGTGTATGAACCGAAGGAGCGCATCATACATTGCCCCAACTTCTATCCCGACAAGATTGTCCACCACGCGCTTATTGATGTGCTAAAACCTTACATAATAAGTAAGTACATCAACGACACTTACGGAAGCATAAAGGGGCGCGGACTTACCAAATGCGCAAAAAAGATTATCGACAACCGCAACAAGTTTGCCGACTGGTATTTCATTCAGTTGGATGTACGCAAGTTTTACCAGTCTATCGACCACGATGTGGCAAAGGCAGCCGTTGCACGGGTATTCAAGGACAAGCGCATACTCGACCTGTTCGGCAAGGTTATCGACCGCCACAGCGAGGGGCTTGCCATAGGTGTTTATCCGAGCCAGTACATTGCCAACTTGGTGCTGTCCGATGTTGACCACTACGCAAAGGAGCAACTGCACCTGAAATGGTATTTCCGCTATATGGACGACATAGTTTGTTTCGTACCGACAAAGGAAGATGCCCACCGTGTACTTGCCGACCTTAAAAGCAGAATAGAGGCTCTGAAATTGGAGGTAAAGCCGAGTGCGAGGATTGCGCCTTTCGGCTACGGAATAGACTTCATAGGCTACAAGTTCTACCCTACGCACACTATGCTTCGCAAGCGCATAAAGCTACATATGAAGCGTAAATCAAACAGGATAGACAGGCGCAATGGTGATGATGCAACTTGGCTTGATGGTATGGCTGCATTTTGGGGCTGGTGCAAGATAGGCGACTGCAAGCACCTTTGGAAAACATTAAAGAAGCAAAGAATAATGGAGTACAAGAGATTGAGCGAAATTAAGACCGCCGAATTTGGCGTTGGACTGCCAAAAGAAAAGCGAATAAGTATCAACGATTTGATTGACAAGGAGATTATTTTCTTCGAGTACAAGAAGGAAATGATAAAGGGAGAGGAAAAAGTTGTTGTAAAATTCGCATTTCCAGAAGCGGAAACGGATTTTCACTACTTCATAACCAAAAGCGAGCCAGTAAAGGACAGGTTATGTCGCAACGAGGCTAATCTGCCTTTCATTGCCACGATTAAGAAGAAAAATGACAAATACACTTGTTTTGAATAGGAGATTTTGATATGGGACAATTTAAGGATTTTTTCATTTTAGCCAGTCCGCAACTCATAATGGTTGCCGTGATATATGTGCTTGTGCTTGCGGTCATCTTCCTCGACTTATGGTCGGGAGTACGCAAGGCAAAGAAGCGCGGCGAGTATCGCTCATCGGCTGGCTTGCGCCGCACTATCGACAAGATTTGCCGATATTTCAATATGCTACTGATTGTAACCATCATCGACTTGGTGCAGATGATTGCTATCTGGAGCCTGAACACGCAGTCGGAAACGATGCTGCCGACCCTGCCTGTATTCACATTCGTAGGCGCAATTTTCGCCTGTTTCATCGAACTGAAATCAGTCTGGGAAAAAAACGACAAAAAAGAGAAAGCCAAGATGCAGGAAACTGCCAAACTGATTCAAACCTTATTGAAGGACAAGGACACAACCGAACATCTTACTGCTTTCCTCGCATATCTCAACGAAAACAAAAAATCATCAACAGCAGTTAATGGTCAGGAAAGCACAAGCACAAGTAACTAAACACCAGACTTGCCGCAGTTGTGTTCACTCATATTGTCTCCATGAACTAGACTGCAACGGTGAGCCGTTCCTTTGCAAATGCGAATATGAGCAATGGTCGCAGTTTCTTGACAAAGAGAATGATTGTAGGAATTATTCATTAAAACCATAATATATATGAAGTACAGATTAAAGGAACTTGTTTGCCGATGGTTCGGACACAAGGTTTATGTCGAGAGATTTGCTGTAAAGGTCAGCCATTACAGGTATCATATAATTGAAAGAAGATTCTGTGACAGGTGTGGAAAGGAATTAGAGTCCAAACTGCTCGCTGAAAACATCAGCCGTGCACAGATGCTTCACGATGGCTGGTTCATAGAATAATAAAAGTGTTTGACTGTTAAATATCAGCCGTGTAATTTTGTTGCAAAATTAGTATAAACGAAATTTCAATTCAATGGAAGAAAAGATTTTAGCAATGCTGAAAACGAAGGCGACGGCTTTCGGTTTTAGCGAAACTGAATTATCAGAGGCTGCCAAAACGATAGCCTCATTTATCAACAATGCAGAAGCCACAGACGAAGAGATTACCTCTAAGGTTGACCTTATGTTGCCTGTATTGGGATTGTCCCAGAAAGCAGCAAACAGGGTAATCGAAAAGGCAAAGAAATCGGCTGAGGAAGAAGCAAAGAAGCAACAGAAGAAAGCAGAAGAAGCTGGAGCTGGTGCAGGTAAAAATGAGCCACCCAAAACTGATGAAGGCAAGAAGAACGAACAGACAGAAATGCCGGACTGGTTCAAGGTTTACAAGGAAGAAAACAACAAGAAGACAAATGCTCTGATTGAGAAACTGACTGCTATGACGGCAGAAAAGACTTCCACAAACCGTAAACAGAAACTTGAAGAACTGGTCAAGGACAGCGGTATGTTCGGAACTCGTGCCTTAAAGGCTTTTGAACGTATGTCGTTCAAGGATGATGAAGATTTTGATTCATTCTTCAACGAAACCAAGACTGACCTTGATGCGTGGAAGCAAGAGCGTACTGATGCAGGTTTGGGGAGCATGAAACCGATGGGAAGGAGCAACAATGCACCGACCAACAAATTATCAGAAGGTGAAGTTGACCAGATTGCTGGCAACTTCTAATGTGTAACTTAAATCTAAAATTATGCCTAAGATTGTAAATTTAAACGAAGAAAGAACAGAACTGCACATGGGTTCTGGTTCTGTGGTAATTAGAAAGTATGTAGATGGAATCAAGGGCGGTCGTACTTTGGATTGCGACAATGTTTCACTTGACACTCTCAAGGCAGGTCACGTGATTATCCGCGACACCGTAAACGGCACCTACAAGCCGATGCCTATTAGTGGCTCGTCTTACGATTCCCTACCAGCAAATCACGAGTACATTGGTGTTCTCGTAAACGACATTCCAGTATCGAAGCCATTCGCTGGCATTATGACCGCAGGAAGCGTCAACGAGGTTGCAGGTCCTTATCCTGTATCGAGCATCAAGAGTGCTTTGAAGTCTGCTGTACCAACCTTAATTTTTGAACACGATTAATTGGAGGAAAAAGAACTATGGCACAAAAATCACTTTTTAGCGAATATATCGAAAAGATGTTTCCGTCACTTGGAAACATTGTTGAGAAAATCAATGGCAAACCGAATGCCCCTGTATATTTGCACAAGCAGATGTTGACCAAGGAGTATTCTGTTGACCAGAAGTGGAACAGCGGAAGCGCAGACACCACCTATGTTACTGCAGATGTAGTTGCAATGGATTCTCCACTTCCAATCAAGAAGCGCGACAGAATCTCTGTAGCAAGCGGTAAGTTGCCGAAGGTTGGTAGCAAGCGCAGAATGACCGAAAGCGACTTTAATGCAGTTGACCTTATGAGGTCGCGTGGCGATGCGTTTACTACTATAGTGTCGAAACTTGCAGAAGACCCGGTAAAGGTAGCAGTAGGTATTGACGAAAAGAACGAGGCAAACTTCCTGCAGGCATTGTCCGATGGTGTTGTCCTTGTTGATGACGGCAACAATACTGGAACTGGTCTTCGCATCGACTTCGGCTATCGTCCTGAAAACACCTTTGGTGTAGAAACCGCAGGTCATATCAGCGAGAATGACATTTCGCGCATTATTGACGCAGCAGAAGCAAAGGGTCGTTCTTTCGCTTTTGTTGAAGTAAGCAAGGCGTTGCTGAACAAGATCCGCCACGAAAGATGGGCACAGGAAATGGTTGCTTCGTACAGAGGCTTGGCATTTACGGCTGAAACTCAGTTGCAGACTCCTGGTCTTGCTATCTTCAAGGAAGCATTTGCCGACAGGTTCAACGGAATCCAGATTGATGAGATTGACCGTCAGGTAATCAGCGAGAAGAACGGACAGCAGACAACTTGGAAGCCGTTCAATGTCAACAGAATGGTCTTCATTCCTAGCAAGAATGTCGGCAAGCTCGTATGGGGTACTCTCGCAGAGATGAACCACCCTGTAGAAGGTGTAATCTACCAGACAGTTGACCAGTACAAGCTCATCAGCCGTTTCGGCAACACCGACCCGATGGAAGAAATCACAGCAGGTCAGGCTCTCGTACTTCCAGTAATCGAAAATGTAGATGCAATCTATATTCTCGATGCTACAATGACTGATGGTTCGGAGCAGACTGAAAATGACAGCAACTTCGACTTTGGCGGACACCAGTATGTAAAGAGCGAAGTAATGACAGCTTACGCTGCCGTAACTGGCGCAACTTTGGCAAACGACATTACTGATGCCAACTTGCAGAAGGCTATCAACAGCCTGAACAAGTCGAGCAAGGATGCTTTGATTGCATCGCTTGTATATCTGCCAGAATTGAACCCAACTTCGTTGTCGTTCACTGCTAGTGCGGATGCTACTGGCAAGACTTTCACAGTTGGTACCAACGACAAGACTAATACTCCAAGCGTAGCAGTTGCAGCAGCAGCTTCTTCGTGGTTGAGTGCAAGCCGCAATGAAACAACTGGAGCTGTTACCGTAACAGTAGGTGCAAACGGCACTTCTGCAAAGCGTACTGGTGACATCACAGTAACCGTTGGAACAAAGACTGCAACCTTGACAGTTGAACAGGCTGGATAGTAATAATTAAAGCGGAACGGAATGACTATTCTTGAAGCCCTTAAATATTCGGTCAATTATCCGTTGAGTGATGGGAATGCGGAATCGCGTCTCATCGCTCGCGGATTTTCCGATACGGAGGAAGACTTTACCGAGGAAATTGCCAACAGCCGTGCATATAGGCTTGCATACGCTGATATGCTTCGCTATGTACTCACGATGGTAAATCTCAATCAGGGAGGAAGTGTCACGCAGGCGAGTGTAAAGGCTCTTGAAGGCACTGCCAACGCCATATATGAAGAGTATGGCGAACCTTTGATTGGCGAAGAAGGTAATTCTCCGAAAGTAGTAATTATGGAGACTTGGTAGGTATGAAGTTGTTCACAAACGGCATAATGAACTACGGCAGGTCAACAGACCGCGAAATCTCCTTTGACGCTGATGGTAATCCTATGCGTAAGGAAGATGGCAATTTGCGCAAAGTTCGTGTTTTCATAGATGCTCTTTCAGAAGACAAGAAAGGTCGCTATGATGACGGGCGATACACAAACGCAAGTTACGAGGTCAGTCTTGACTATGACGATGTGCCAGTGAAATTCAAACCTACCGACATTTCCATAATTCACGACAGGAAAGGCGACTTGGGTTCGTTTACCGTGCAAAGGATAGAGTTCTACGACTTGACAAGGACGATAGTAATTTGGATCTGATTATGATTGAGTGCAACCTGAAAGGAACTGACAAGGTGGAGCAAGCAATTCTCCAGTATGTTACGAATGTTGAGAATAAGGTTCTCAATGTTCTGAAATATGCTGGTGAAAGTGCAGTTGCTTATGCAAGGACACTCAACACCTATAAGGATAGGACAGGCAATCTGCGTTCTTCTATTGGCTATGTCATATACAAGAACGGACAACTTGCAGACAGAAGCAGTTTCGAGCAGGGCTATCGTAATGTGGAAGGCAACGGAAAATACTCCTACAACGGTGGTGAAGTCGGATTCGCTCTTGCACAGAAGGTTGCACAGCAGGAGACGGCACCATTTGTACTTGTCGTTGTCGCTGGAATGAACTATGCGGCAGCAGTTGAGCGCAGGGGCTACGATGTGATTGAAGGAGCATCAATAGAGGCTTCCGAAGTTGCAAAGAGACTTGTGCAAGGCTTAAATAATGGCGGTATGACAATTGACTTGAAGGACACGGAGGAATAAGGCTATGGAGTACACAGGACAGATGATAGAGGATTTGGTATTTGCAAGGGTAAGGTCGGAACTTGCCTCGGCAATCGGTGGAGACTGCTACAAGCGCGATACCAGACCACTCGACAGCAAGCAGGAAGACTGCGTTGTCGCATTCGTCACAGGTACATCGGAGCAGATGCAACAGGGTTCAGTAGTTGTCAATGTTTATGTCCCAGACATCAAGGCTGGCAATGGAATGTTCTACAAGGACACTGCACGGTGCAAGGAACTTGAACAGGTTCTCATTTCGCTTCCTGGCAAAATGAATATCGGCAACGATGTGCGTTTTGAAAAGAGCGGAATGATTATGACCATTGAGGAGAAAGAGATAAAACAGCATTTCGTTTCGTTGAAATTGAGATTCAAGAATTTGATTTAGTAACTTAAAATTTATAGAATTATGGCAAAAATAACATGGGGTAAGCCCGGAATTTTCATCACGAAGTTGGGACCTACTGAAACGCACCCATCGAGCAGCGCAGTATGGACTGACATTTCCAACAGCTACAAGGTAAAGGAAGGTAGCACTCAGTTGTCAACCACAGCAGGTGACAAGACAGAGGCAAAGGAAGAGGGCGGAGCCGTTGTTGATACCAAGCACGGCAAGGCAACCTATTCGTTGTCGTTTGATATCTACCACTATGGTGCAGATTTCGAAAAACCAATTCCAGACAACGACGGAGTAATCCTTGACAACTACGCCATCAGGATAGTTCCAGAGGACAGTACATTGCCTGGATTTATCTTCGAGAACGCATCTGTTTCTTCGTCTGACAACTTTACTGCTGCTGACGGTACAACCACCACCTACACCTTTGATGCTCTTGTTCCAACAACTGGAACTATGATGAAGAAGTTCAAGGCTATGGGTGCAAGTGCATACTCGGCAGAAGTTGCGGCGGCTGCAGGTTCTTCTGCTTCTTCGGCAATCACTATGAGCGATGCAGTAGGTACTGTTTCAATTGACACATCAGAAACTGCTGACTGGCTCGACGCCACCATTTCGACCAACAGCGTAACGCCAAAAGCCAAAGCAGGCACTGGTGGCAACTCGTCAACCAGTCCGCGTACAGGTAAACTTGTACTAAAAGACGGTTGGGGAAGCAAGGTTGTCATCGAAGTGACACAGTCGGCTGGTGGAACTCAATAGGAGTACTTCTTTTCTCATAACTATTATTTTGTCTTGGGGAGCAATCCCCAAGATTTTTACAATTTCAAAAATCAAAAATGACCGAATATGCAAAAGGAAATCAACAAGGAAAAAGAAACACTTGAAAGCAAGGTGGCTAATGCCATACTACAAAAGCGCAGTACGGTAACACTTGGCGGAAAACAATATAAGGTTGCCAATCCCACACTTGCAACTCTGATAGACGCAAGCAGGTACATTGCGGAACTCCCAAAGTTCCAGATTAAAGGTGGCAAGGACGATGAAGATGAAGAAGGCAAGAATAGTAATCCATTATTCACAAGTATAGCAATAGCATCAGACTGCTCATCGGTAGCAAAAGTGTTTGCAGTGATGGTTCTCGGAGGAAAGAAGCACAAGGGACTGCTATACAGGATAAGGTTTGAAAGGCTTGTAAGGATAATTACAGACACGGCAACACAGTTGGAAATCTCGCAGGCATTCAAGACACTTCTCGTTGGTATGCAGGTAGAGCATTTTTTCGCCACTACCACTTCCCTGATAGAAATAAATCTTCTAAAAGCAAGAAGGGAAGTGGACGAAAAGACGAACCAAACGACAGTATCTGGGCAGTAGTCGCAGGCTTTGTAAAGTCGTTCAATGTAAGTTTCGACTATGCGTTGTACGAAGTTTCATACGCCAATCTGATATTGTACGAATCGGTGTTGCCGAGTTACGATTACGACAATGACGATAGCGTTGACATAGACAGCGAGGAAGGCCGTAGCGCGTACCTGTCGCTGTTCAACTGATACGGCTTTCTTACCAGTAGATGTATCTCCATAATTATCACGGCGGACGATGCTTTTGTTAGTGTCGTCCGTCATTTTTGAAAGTGTTTGACTTTAAAGCACCGTCCTTTTACTTTTGTTGGGAAATTTAAACATTACGAAGATGGCAGATTCAAATGAACTCATATTTGAAATTAAGTTCGACATACAGAAGATGCAGGGTGACATTTCAAAGATAAAGTCATCTATGAACACTCTTGAAACCACAGGAAGGGATGCTTTCAAGTCAATATCAGACGAAGCCACAATGCAGGCCGAGGTTATCAGTTCTGCATTTTCCAAAGTTGGAGCAGTTGTAGGTGGAATATTCTCTGTAGGAGCAGCAAAGCAGTTCCTTGGTCAGGTAATCAATATAAGGTCTGAATTTCAGGACACGGAAGCAAGGTTCAAGGTATTCCTTGGCAACGAGCAGAAGGCTGCCGAATTTATGAGCCAACTTTCAGATTACGCATACTGGAACACCTTTGAGTTTAAGGACTTGGCTGCACAGTCTGCGCAGTTGCTTGCATTCAAGAACAATGTAGAGGATGTAATTCCTACCATTGATATGTTATCGAATATTGCATCTGGTACTGGTGTTGAACTGGAAAGGCTTGTAAGTGTTTGGAACAAGGTCAAGTCTGTTGACAAGATTGATTCAATGACAAACATTTCGCTCAAAGGTATGGGTATTGATGTTGCTCAGGTTCTTGCCGATGCCGGAGAGCAGGTAGATGAAACCACCTTGAAGTTCGAGGATTTGAAGAAAGCCATTGAGACTATAACTGGCGAGGGCGGACTATATCACGGAATTATGGAGGCGAAGATGGAAACTTCGCTTTCCGACCAAGTTGGGCTGTTGCAGGATTCCATAACTGCGATGTTCAACGAAATTGGAGAATCGTCGCAAGGAGCAATTAAGGACCTTCTTCTGTTTGCCAACTCTGCTGTACAGCATTACAAGGAGATTGGCGAAGTCCTTACGATGCTCATATCCATATATGGAAGTTACAAGGTTGCAATGGCAATCTCACACCAGTTGTATATGCAGGAGAAGGCAGCACTGGAAGCGAGCCTTACAACGAAGAATGCAAGTATGGATGCAGACTTGGCGGCAGCAGTTGCCAAGGGGAAACTCACTGCGGCAGAAGCAGCAGAAATACAATCTCTCCGTGCAGCAATGCAGGAAAAGTTAAAATCTGCACAAGCGACACTGGCACAGGCACAGGCAGAAGAAAAGGCTGCAAAAGCAAGTTATAAATCTGCAACCCAGAAACACCTACTTGCAAAGCAAAACCTTGCTGTTGCTCAGTCTCAAATGGATATTGCTGTAAAGACTGGCACGATAGAAGAACAGCAGGCAGCAAGAATAGGCGTGATAAACGCCAAGATTGAACTTCAAAATGCGGCAATCGCCAAAAATAATGCCCATAAGGCTTTGGCAGCAACCGCCACAACCAAGTTGGCAGCAGCAGAAACAGTAGAAGCAACTGCAAAGCAAGTAAGCACGGTTGCTACTGGTGCGGAGATAACAAAAACTACATTGCTTACTGCAGCAAAGGCAGGATTGCAGAAAGTTACTGCTGCATTAAACAAGACGGTTCTGTCCAACCCATACGCACTTGTTGCAGCCGCTATTATTCTCCTTATAAAGAAGATTTACGAAATGGCGACTGCCACTACTGCTGCCGAAGATGCGATGAAGGAGTTCCAGGAAGAAACATCAAAGGCGGAAGCAAATGCACGGTTGCTGTTCAACGAAATGGAAATGGCTGGCGAGGGGACAGAAACCTACAAGAAGGCGTTGGCTCAACTGAAAAAGGAATATCCGCAATATCTCAAAGACCAGTTGGACGAAGTTGGAAACCTTAGAAACATCAAGGAAGCTAGAGATAAGGTCATTGCTGGTATCAGGGAAGAAATGGCTTTAAAGATAGAGCAGAAGGCTCTCGAAGAAGCATATTCAAGACAAGTAGAAGCAGAACTTGACCTTGTTGAAGGTGCAATAAGTAAGTTTTCGGATAGAGAGATTACGGTAAATGGCAAAAAAACCAAACTTACTGACAATCAAAAATCAGAAGTGGCCAAATTGCTTGTTGAGAATGTCAAAAATAATATGTCTGCATATAGAGACTATTATAACACACAAGGGGAAGCGCTTAAAAGCGGATTCGAACAAGGAGCAAAAATTGATAAATACAATAAAGCAAAGTCATCGCTTGCAGACCAAATATCTTCTTTATTGGAAATAAGCAAAGAGGATGCAACAAATTTAATATCACGAAATTTCTGGGATTGGAAGACATTGGATTCTTATATTTCGGGGTTTATTGATGACTATGAAGAAGCAGGGAAAGATATTGATGAAATAAAATCGAAGTTCTCGGCTCTCGGCTACGGCGGTTCCACAGTAGGAGCAGGAGGCGGTGGAGGAACTGGCGATGGCGGTGATGATGCTGCTTTGACTGGCAAGAAAAGGCTTGAAAAGGAATTGGCAGACTTGCGAGAAAACTTTGAAAAGACAGAAAGGACTGCTGCTGACTTTAGGCAGAAGAAAGCGGCATACGCAAAGGAATACATTAGGCTTACAAGGGAAATTGCAGACTACGACATTAACACCAGCAATGGCGGTGGTAATGATGACAAGTTCAACGAAGAACTGAAAGCAATGTCCAACTTCTACAAGGATGCCCTTTCTCTTATGCAATCGACGGACAGCGACTTGCAGGAGGAAGGTAGGACTATGTACGAGGAGTTTGTTTCCAAATATGGTGCTGCTTCGTTATCGGAAGCACTTCGCACTATGCTCGAGAACGAAACTAACAACGAGCATAAGAAGACCATTGCTCTAATGCTGAATGACGAAACTAAAATTAACGACGAATATCTCAAGAAGCGTAGCGACATTGCAAAGAGGTTTGCCGAGAAGAACAGCAGCATTGACGAAATGAGAATGAAGTTCATAATGGAAAGCGATGCATCTACATTGGATGCAAAGATTAACTTTATGAAGGAGCAGAACGAAAAGGACTTGGCAAAGACAAAGGAAAACATTGACAAATACCTTGAAGAACTTGAAAAGATTGCACAGGAGCGCGACAGAGCTGAATATGCTGCCATGCACCCAGAAGCAACAAGAAACGATATTGACAGTTATGTAAATTCCAAGAGTGAAGAACGAAAGTCAGAACTTGAAGAACGTAAGGCAAATCTCAACAAGGATGCAAAGAACTATTATGACAGGCAACTTCTTGACAATGAATCCAAACTTTGGGACGAGCAACTGAAAAAATACAAGTCCTTTACCGACAAGTATGTCCAGTTAACCAAGGAGAAGAATGATAAAGTGAAGAACCTTGAGAAGAAGGGCGCAAACCAGTCTGTCATTGATGCAGTGAACAAGGACTACGACGAGCAATTGAAGGCTTTGTCGGAAGGACTTGACCCACAGCAGGTGAAAGAACTTACAGACACTCTCAACGGTATGCTCGGGATGAGCCTTGAGCAGATGATTGACCTTTCGAAGAAACTCGGCGAGGAGTTGAAGGACACTACTGATTCCGACAAGACAGAGAAACTACAACGGATGAAGGCCGCCCTCGACAAACTCATACAGACTATTACAGAAACTCCAGAGGAGAAAAGCGGTCTCCAGACTTTGATGGAAGGAGTTTTCGGCAAAGACCCGCAGGAGTTCATCAACAATGTAAAGGAGGCTTATGATGCCATAACATCGCTTATAGGTGCAATGGGCGACCTTAACGATGTAGAGGCTATCAATATGGAGACAGGCTCGAAGATTCTCGGCGATATGGCAAGCGTTGTTGCCAACATAGCAAGTGAAAACTATGTAGGTGCGGCAGTTTCAGCAATCTCAATAATCACAGACACACTTGAAGGCAATACGAGAGCTGCAAAGGCAAAGTTCCAAGCCACACTTGACGGATGGGAGCATTACGCAGATGTGAACATCAAGAAGATAAAGAGGCATATTGACGAACTGAACGAATCACGCGACAATGTAGTGGGTATTGAGCAGTACATAAAGTCAAGGGTTATTGTCACGGACTACCAGAAGGAAATCCGAGTTCTTGAAAGGCAGAAGGAAGAATTGCAGAAACTCCTTGAACAGAGCAATCTCACAGACGAGCAGAGGGAACAGGTAGAGGAGCAGATTGCAGACATTGACGACCAAATCTACGAAACAGAGAAGGCTATTACTGCAGAGAAAGAAAAGCAGATGGAGCAACTTACTGGCTACTCCAATAGTGCGGAAGCTGTAACAGCATTTGGTGATGCAATCATAAGCGCTTGGGAGAATGGAACGAGTGCTGCAGATTCTGCACTAGGCACTTGGGAGGATATGATAAAGCAGTTTGCAAAGCAGAAGTTCCTGTCCGACTTTATGAGCAAGCAGTTCGAGGGCATATTCAACGAATACTACGACTTGATAGATGGCGGTAATATGATTTCGGAAGAACAGCAGGAGAATTTCAGAAACCAGATTACAGAACTTGCCGAGAACGGAAAGGAGTTCTACAACAGCCTGATGGAATCAATGGGCATTGCCAACGACATAGCGCTTGAAGGAACGAAGGGAAGCGGAATTGCAAAGGCATCGCAAGAGAGCATAGACGAACTTAACGGCAGGTTCTTGTCTGTTCAGATGTTCACGTCAAGCATTAGCGGTTCGGTTGAAAGGCTATACCAGAACAGCACAAGCATAATGCGCGATGTGTCCGACATACGAGGATTCCAAGAGAACATCAGCAGAAAGATTGACTCGATGAATGGTTATATGCAAGATATTGTTAACAATGGAATAAGAATGAACTGATATGGCGGCTATTAACATTTACCCGATATACGACAGCAGTCAGGATTTGCTACAGGAAATCAGACCTGTAATTCCTGTATTGCCGGCAGAGAATATTCCTGCAATACTTATAGACGGCTACGACATAGCGCAGGAATATGGCGTTTACCTTGCCGATGGCAGCTATGCCAAAATATTGCAGTTCCCAAACTCGAAGGGCGTTCAGTACAACGAATGGGACGAACACAGCGGACTTGATGTTGATTTCAACAGAGTCTTGCTCCCTGCAAGCAAAACATTCGACCTGACATTCTACTGCAAGAAAAGTCAGTACGACAGCTTTGAGGCATTTCATTCATTTATGACAGCAAGTGCAACTCACACCTTGACCTACTTTGGTGCTTCGGCAACGGATGCGTTTCCGCCTATCACATTGCGCATTGTAAATCCAAAGGTCAACTATGTTAGCGAATTTCAAGAACTCGCCACACAGCATTCCATTACCTACACTTTCACTATTGACAAGCCGAGCATACCAGTCAATGTTCAAACTTGCACTTGGGATGGAAGTGCATATATACGAACATTTAGCATAAATCCTGCTTGGCTCGACAGCGATGTAATAGACCAGCAGACAGGAAATCACTTGAAGTATAACGGACAGCCATTTTATATTGGCAGATCTGTAACTAATGGAGGTGTAGCCTTGATAAATTCGTTGAGGTATGGCGTGTGCTTGCTACGAGGGACAAGTTTATCGGTGCAGGGAAAGCCATCGTTGAAAACAAGCTACGACATCACATCGGAATTTTCAGCAGGGCAGACTATAAGGGCATTGACAAGCACGGCAGGTTATTCGATAACTCTCAACTGCCTGCTACGGGCACCATCGCGACTGATTTTCTGGATTAACTACCAAGCCTTGCTGTGGGAGTTGTTCAGAGGTTTAGTTCCAACAGAATATACTGGTGGAGTTTCTGACGGAGATACAATGGAAAATCTGTTCGGATTTTGGCAGTATATTCGTTTAGACATAGGGTATAAAAAGACCTTGCAACTCCAATGCTACTACGAATCGTGCAACAGCAAAAAATTCCACATACAGAAGAATGGCAATTACACTCAGATATACTGGGATTTCTCGTTGACATTCAAAGTTTATAACACACCAACATTAGTTTAGTATGACAAAGATTTATCCGCCTAAGTATTTGGAAACTGGCATGGCGAACAATGAGCCGACTTTTCCGCAAGGCTACGAAATAGTAGAGATTGAAGCAGACGATAGTTCCTATTATCAGGACAGCTACCAGAACAGCACATTCATTGAGTTGCACTTCAAGTTAGACCACTACTACGACTTCAAGAAGTATTCGCGGTTGGAGCATCATCTAGACAATACCTATGGACTTGGTGGCGCATCAAACGGCAATCGTGCAATGGACCACATTGTAACACTTGAAGAGCCTACATTCACAAAGCATTCTGACACCTATTACGAATACACATTGAAGTTTTACAATGGAGAACGCGAAAAATACTTCCGAAGGTTTGTAAAGGATCCGCAGACAAGAGAAACTACATTCTCTCTAACTGGAACAGAGTTGCAACATCTGGAATGTATAATAAGGAGTATTGTCACGGGCTGGAATATTGACGATGTGATGATGCAGGTGTATCTTGGTCAGTTCACAGGAATAGCATATAAGTCCAATTATCAGGGTTCTGACACTTGGAATGCTACACCGTTCTGGCAAGCAAGCGAAGAAATGAAGACAATTTCCTACGATAATACGACTTGTGCGGATGCACTTGAGCAGTTGTCGGAACAATACGGACACGCTTACAACTATAACTTTGAGTTCTTGTCTTATTTCTATATTCCCAATGGCGTTCTCAATAGGCCTTGGGTTGACCAGAGCGGCAAATATGGATTTAGGCTGTACTCGGACACGGCAGAGAATAACACAGCCTTAATGTATGGCAAGAACAATGGCTTGAAGTCAATCAAGGCAACTGGAGTTTCAGATATTGTAGATATTTTGTTTGTCAATGGTTCTGAAAAGAATCTTATCATAGACCGCAATAATGCCAATCACTACGATTCAGATACGCTCCACATGCCGAAAGCGACTAACGGACACAAGGCAATCTTACTTTACAATGGCGATAGTTTTCTTCCAGCGACTGGTGTCTATAGGGAGAATGACGGACATTCAGTTCCGTCTGGATATACTGAATATGTTGCTTCTGCCATTGGAAAGTCGGTAATGAAACTCGGAACTAACAACACATACGGCAGGGAGGAATCGGCTAGTTTCCCAGATGTATATCCAAGCAGGGTAGGTACTGTAAATTCAGTATCTGTCAACAGCAACGGAATATACAGCATTTTTGATTCTGCAATAGATTCTGAATACCATGTTCCAGATGGCGTCACAGATCCGTTAACCATCATCTTTCAGGACGGAGCATTGGCTGGTATAGAATTTGAGTGCAGAAATGGAGAAGCCTCAAGTTACATCTTTACATCATATTCAACTCCGAATACAGAGTTTGTTCAACAGTTGAGCAACACATATTCAAAGGTTGTAAAGAGTTTTACTCTTTCAGAAGATAGCGACGTGTTATTGAGTTTCAAACCAAAATTTGAACTGATAACTGGAAGATTTAATCAGCTTAGTGACTTTTATGCAAGATGTTATTTAAAGAAAGGCAATACAACTCTTTATACTTGGTATGCAGGATATTCATATTATCTTGAATATGTTGAAGATGAGATAGGACCATATACAGAACTTCACATAACAGATAGCGATAATGACGACATTAGACTTACTACTAGTCTTACTGCTGGAAGTTATGATATAGTTATAGAACTTACATCGGCATTTAGTCCTACAATATCTGCTTATGTGTTGGCCTACATCTACGGTATGGCACAGGCGACCTATAATTGCAATCTCCAGATAGTCCCCAAGGAGATAGGAGAAGAAACCTTGCCAAATTCCACATTGCACCCAGCAGTAGGTGACCACTATGTAATAGTTAATTGTGAAATGCCGACATCGTATGTTACAGAAGCAGAAATCAATTTATTCAAGGAGGCAGTAAAGCAGTTGGCGGAATATCAGGAAGACGGTACAACCTATTCGGTAGATATTGACGGCAAGTTCATGAACAACCACGACACAATCAATCGCGGACTAAGTTCCGGACTATGCTTGAAGATACAGGACAGTTCGTTTATGACGCCAGCGCGTACTTTCAGGATAGTCAATGTTAAGCGTCCCTATAACAATGAAAACTCTCCGACAATAGAGATTAGCAATGTAAGGAAAAAGAAAAGCAGGATTGATGGATTTACACATTCGATAATTGATCTAGGAGTTGCCATTGCGGATAACTTTGAAAGGATTTCTGCGAATAACGCCCAGCAGAAAAGTACGAAACAAGAACTTCAACGGTCAATAGAAAGTGCCAATTTCAATCAGTCTGTACTTAATCTGAAACAGATAGATATTAAGAACGAGCAGGCATCAATGGACAAGCGAATTACAGAGAATGAATCGCAGATACAACAGTTATGGAAAGCGATTGGAAAGTAGGGGAACTAAAGCAAAATAGTCCGGATTTTAGTCCGGACTATTTGTAACTTGTTGATTTTCAACCTTGGTTGTGGTACCTCCTGGAATTGAACCAGGGACACCAGGATTTTCAGTCCTGTGCTCTACCAACTGAGCTAAGGTACCAGTCAATTTTGCGGTTGCAAAGGTATGGCAAATTTTGGAACTGACAAAATTTTATTTCAAAAAATGTTGATTTTTTTGAGAGATAGATGTATGTGTATTGTAATACAAAGAATTAAGAAAAATAATTGATGATAAAAATGTTGCAATAGAATCGAAAATCGTCATTTGTAACCATTAGCTCGGGTTTGCCAAATCGTAAATTTACTTTATTTTTGCACAAAATTTACCAAAGTGTACGAGACAATTACATTAGGCAACGGAATTCGTATAATACACTACCGAGTGAAGTCGGATGTGGCACATTGCTGCATGCTGATGAACACAGGTACCCGCGACGAAAGTGAACGTCAACTGGGAATAGCACATTTTACCGAACACATGCTTTTCAAGGGAACGCAGAAACGCAAGGCTTATCATCTGCTCAACCGTATGGAATCGGTTGGTGGTGAGGTAGATGCATATACAACCAAAGAGGAAACCTGTGTGTCGTCGAGTTTTATGGTTGAATTCTATGATAGGGCAATAGAACTCTTAAACGATATAATTTTCTGCTCGGTTTTTCCGCAGCGCGAAATCGAAAAAGAACGCGATGTGATTGTGGATGAAATAAATACGTATAAGGACAATCCTTCCGAAAATATTTTCGATGAGTTCGAGTCGGCAATGTTTGCAAACCATACGCTCGGACATAATATCTTGGGTACTAAAAAGTCGTTGTCGAAGTTCAAAACTAATGATTTTCTTGATTTCGTGTCGGAAAAGTATAACACCGACCAGATGGTTTTCTGTTCTATTGGCGACATCGATTTCCGCAGGTTGATTCATCTTTGTGAAAAGCATTTTGGACAGAATGCGGCTAAATTGCGTGGTTTTGAACGTGTCCCATTTTCTGGTAGGACAAAGTTCGACAATGTGGTGCGAAAGAAAAGCCTTCAGGCTAACACGATTATAGGCAATTACTGTTATTCTTACAGCGATCCGAAACGTGTACCTATGTTTTTGGTTTCCAATATATTGGCAGGACCAGGAATGAATTCGCGTCTGAATATGCAACTTCGTGAGCACCATGGACTTTCGTATAATATTGAATCCAACTTTACAACATATCAGGACACAGGCCTGTTTAGTATTTTCTTCAGTTCCGATCACGAAAAGGTTGATTTTGCTGTAGATATGATTTTCCGCGAACTCGATAACATGAGGAATAACAAGTTGGGAACCTTGCAGTTGTCGCGGGCAAAAAAACAATTGATTGGTCAGGTCGCAATAGAATGCAGTTCCAATTCAAATCTGCTGTTCCCAACGGCTAAGTCGTTCATGAATTATGGAAAGGCAGAAACTTTTAAGGAGACTGTCGCTCTTATCGAGGCTATAACTGCGCAGGATGTCATGGAGGTGTCAAACGAGATTTTTGTACGCGACGATTTTTCGTCAATTAAATACCTATAATTATATGTCTCAAGAAGAATTGCGTTTCGAATATATTGAAAGCTTTGGTTGTGCAGATGATGACTTGCTTCGTGCTCTTGAGCGTGAAACTGCTCTTACTCAGATACATCCAAAGATGATTTCGGGTTGCTATCAAGGGCATTTGCTTGCGATGCTCATCGAAATGACTGGAGCTAAACGTGTACTTGAAATTGGAACTTTTTCGGGTTATTCAGCAATTTGCATGGCAAGGGCTTTGCCGGTCGACGGACAATTGGTAACAATTGAGGTTGACGATGAAATTGAATGGCTTTCGTCGAAATACTTCCAGAAGGCTGGTTTGCAGGACAAGATTACGGCCATTGTTGGCGATGCATCAAAGGTTGTTCCGACTCTCGAAGGTCAGTTCGACATGGTTTTCATCGATGGCGACAAGCGAGAATATATTTCGTATTTCGATGCGGTTTTGCCAAAACTTGCACCTAATGGAACCATTATTGCCGACAATGTAATATGGTACGACAAGATTTTTGGTGAAACAGCATCCAACGACCACATGACGCATGGCATACAGGCGTTTAACGAATATATTTCTAAACGTGCCGATGTCGAGAAGATTATTCTTCCTGTTCGCGATGGTTTGATGCTTATAAGACGTAAAAAATAAACCTACGCCATTTTATGACGTAGGTTCTATTTTGTATAAATCACGATTTATTCTTCTTCGATTCCCTTTTCTCTTGCAGCACGTTTGCGTTCGAGCTGGTTGAGGATAATCTTTCTCAGTCGCATCGACTTAGGTGTGATCTCAATCATTTCGTCCTCGTTGATGTATTCCATAGCTTCTTCGAGGGAGAAACGCACTGGCGGGGCAATCTGAACCTTTTCGTCGGAACCGGCTGCACGTACGTTCGAAAGTTTCTTGGTCTTGGTTACGTTTACGCCAATGTCGTTGTAGCGCGTATTTTCACCGATAATCTGACCTTCGTAAACCTCTTCGCCAGGGTAGATGAAGAATTTGCCGCGGTCTTGCAACTTGTCGATGGAGTAGGGGATTGCCTGTCCTGTTTCGATGGCGATAAGCGAACCGTTGCGACGAATGCCGAGTTCGCCCTTCCAAGGTTCAAATGCATCGAAGCGGTGTGACATTACTGCTTCACCCTCGGTGGCGGTAAGAAGGACGTTTCTCATACCTATAAGTCCGCGCGAAGGAATGCGGAAATCAAGATTGCTGCGGTCGTTGCGGCTTTCGATGTTTACGATTTCGCCCTTGCGCTGGGTTACTATTTCGATAACCTTTCCTGCAAAGTCGTCGGGAACCTGAATCGAGAGTTCTTCAACAGGTTCGCATTTCTGACCATTTATTTCCTTGATGATTACGCGAGGCTGACCGAGTTGCAGTTCAAAACCTTCGCGGCGCATGGTTTCAACAAGAATCGACAAGTGCAGAATGCCTCGTCCGAAAACGGTAAACTTGTCTGCCGAGTCGGTATCTTCGACGCGCAGTGCGAGGTTCTTTTCGGTTTCCTTGTAAAGACGTTCGCGCAACTGACGTGAAGTTACATATTTACCTTCGCGGCCGAAGAACGGAGAGTCGTTGCTTGCGAAGAGCATACTCATTGTCGGTTCATCAACCTTTATTGTGCTCAGCGGTTCGGGTTCAAGGTTGTCGCATACGGTATCGCCGATGTCGAACGATTCAAGTCCGAGCAGAGCGCAAATTTCGCCAGCCATGACAGGTTCCTTTGTCTTTTCTTTTGCAAGACCTTCGAAGCGGTAAAGTTCCTTGATGGTTGACTTTATGATGGTTCCGTCGCCCTTGGCTACCGAAACCACGTCGCCAGCCTTTATGCTTCCGCGTGTTACCTTGCCGATTGCAATACGGCCGGTATATGACGAGTAGTCGAGGCTGGTGATTCGCATCTGCAGTGAACCTTCGGGGTATTGCTGAGGCTTTATGGTGTCGATTATGACGTCGAGCAAGTACGAAACATCGTTGGTCGGTGTCTTGAAGTCCGGTCCCATCCAACCTTGCTTTGCCGAACCGTAAACTACTGGGAAGTCGAGCTGATCGTCGTCGGCGTCGAGACTGCACATAAGTTCGAAGACCTTTTCGACGGTTTCTTCGGGGTTGCAGTTTGGCTTGTCGACTTTATTTACAACAACGATGGGCTTCAGTTTCAATTCCAATGCCTTTTGCAAAACAAATCGAGTCTGCGGCATAGGACCTTCGAATGCGTCGACTATCAGCAGTACGCCGTCGGCCATATTCAGCACTCGTTCAACCTCGCCGCCGAAGTCGGAGTGGCCAGGAGTGTCGATTATGTTGATTTTTACATCTTTGTATCTTACAGAAACGTTCTTCGAGAGGATTGTAATGCCTCGTTCGCGTTCGAGTTCGTTGCTGTCGAGAATGAGTTCGCCAACCTTCTGGTTGTCTCTGAAAAGTTTTCCCTGATACAAAATTCTGTCAACTAGTGTGGTTTTGCCGTGGTCAACGTGTGCAATGATTGCTATGTTTCTAATATCTTCCATCGTGTAAAAAAATGTGGGCGCAAAATTACAAAAAAAATCGTTATGGTAGTGTGTTGATTTGTTTCTATTTTCAAGTTTTGGAATAAGTTGCAAAAGAGAGACCCGAAATACTTGATTTTTTTGTGATGACGTGTGTTTTGTTGGTGTTTTATAGGTTAGCTTTGGTTAAGATTGCTATTTTATATCTGTTGAAAAGTAGTTTGTTATAATTGAAAAATGATGTTTTCGACAACAGAAAAAAGATGTAATTTTGTCGCAAAATAAAATTATTATTACGTATGAAGTTTTTTATTGATACTGCGAATTTGGAGCAGATAAAGGAAGCTCAGGCATTGGGCGTTCTCGATGGTGTAACTACTAATCCTTCGTTGATGGCAAAGGAAGGCATTGCCGGCAAGGAAAACATTATGAACCACTATCTTAAGATATGTGAAATAGTTGACGGTGATGTAAGTGCAGAGGTTATTTCTACCGACTACGAAGGTATAATCCGCGAAGGTGAAGAGCTCGCAGCTTTGCATCCGCAGATTGTTGTCAAGGTTCCTATTATCAAGGACGGCATCAAGGCTATCAAGTATTTCTCGTCGAAGGGAATCCGTACAAACTGCACATTGGTGTTCAGCGTAGGACAGGCATTGTTGGCTGCTAAAGCTGGTGCAACCTACGTTTCTCCGTTCATTGGTCGTCTCGACGACAACTGCACCGACGGCTTGCAGCTCATCGGCGACATTGTTGACATGTACCAGCGCTACGGATTTAAGACTCAGGTTCTTGCCGCTTCTATCCGTCACACAATGCACATCATCGGCAGTATGCAGATGGGTGCCGACGTGGCAACTTGTCCGCTCAATGCAATTCTCGGTCTTTTGAAGCACCCGCTTACCGATGCTGGTCTTCAGAAGTTCCTCGAAGACTATCACAAACTGAACAAGTAAATGTCAGTTCTCATAAGAATACATCCCGACAACCCTGCCGAACGTACCGTGAGACAGGCTGTCGAGATTTTGCAAAAGGGTGGGGTGATAATTTATCCTACCGATACTGTTTACGGACTTGGTTGTGATATAACAAAGCCCAAAGCAGTGGAACGCGTCGCTCAGCTTAAAGGAATAAAGGTCGAAAAATCCAATTTCTCGTTCATCTGCGAAAATTTGAGCCATCTTTCCGACTATACTAAGCCTATCGACAATTCCATTTTCAAGATGATGAAGCGAAATCTGCCAGGACCGTTCACATTTATTCTCGAGGCAAACAACAATGTCCCAAAGATTTTAAAGCAGAACAGAAAAACTGTCGGTATTCGTGTTCCCGACAACAAAATCATAATAGAAATTGTGCGGATGCTTGGGAATCCGATACTTACAACGTCGTTGCGTATCGACGACGACATTGTTGAATATCCCACCGACCCAGAACTCATTTACGAGGACTATAAGAATCGTGTAGATGCTGTAATCGACGGTGGTTCGGGCGGTTTGTATGCTTCTACGGTGATCGATTGTACGGGTGATGAGCCCGAAATAGTCAGGATGGGAAGCGTTGAGCCTGATTTATAAAGTTTTTGTTAAAAAATTTAACACGCGTTAAATATTTTTATTAACTTTGTCAAAACTAAATAATGTTAGTATGATGAGAAATTTTATCAAATTGTTATTGGCGGTTGTGGTCATGTTTGCCTCAACGGCAAGAGTAATGGCAGAAGCCGAAGATATTGTAGTAACTACAAGCGGTCGTGAGGTTAATCTTTGCGCAGGTGATGGCCAGCAACTGAAGGTTTATGTGGTTGATACCCTTGGCGAAATAACAGATTTTCGTTATCAGTGGTATTATAGTTCCAGCAGTGCGATATTGCCTAACCAATCGGGTTGGACCGAAATGGATGGGGATACTACTGATGTCTTAGCATTGTCTAATGTTTCGGTTAATGCGACATTAGGAAATGCTGGCTATTATTTTTGCAGAGTCTTTTACGGATATAATTATTTGAGTTCAATAAATTCAGAACGAATTCAAGTAAAGGTCGTCTCTGCAGCACCAACAGTTGGTTCAATTTCTCTTGCAACTGAAAATACGGTATGCGAAGGTGCTCCTATAAATATTCAAGCCAACAACATTGTTGGACATCAGTCGAGAGTATGGTATCATGGCGATGAAGCGGTTGCGTACGGTGCTTCTTATTATATAGCATCGGCAGCTCCATCTCAATCTGGCAATTATAGGTTTGTCGCAACAAATGCTTGTGGCTCGACAGAGGTCACGGGCTCGTTGAATGTAGTGGAACTTCCGCGCATTGTTACACAGCCTCGTTCTGCTGGTATATGCGAAGGCGAAGACTTACATTTTGTAGTAGAAGCTACGGGAAGCAACTTGCAATATCAGTGGTGCTACAACAACGATCCTTATTCGGCAGCAAATGGTTCCGATACTAACGATACTCTTACAATAGCTCAGGCAGAACACGATCCAACTACATACGCAAGTACTTTCTCTGTTCAAGTTTCCAATTCTTGTGCAACTGTTACTTCTATACGTGTAGGTACGATAATCAGTGAAATGCCTAATGTCGTTGGTAATCCTGTATCGGGAACATATTGCGGTGGTACCGAGGTGACACTTACTGCCGATGCAACAACATCTTACCCGATGGACACATTAACTTATCAGTGGTTTCATAACGGACAAATTGTTGAAGGTGCTACCACTGATATGATAACTTTTGCAATGGACTCGGCTCATGTCGGTGAATTTTATTGCAGATTTACAAATGGATGCGGTTCTGTTACAAGTACATCAGCTTCATTATTAGTAAAGATGCCTCCAGTAGTTGAAAATCAACCAATGGAAACGTCTGTTTGTGAGGGCGATGCTACTCAGTTGTTCTCGAAAATCGTAGGTGAAGATCCTATCAATTATACTTGGTTGAAGGACAATGGTGATGATCCTACTTTTACAGATATTACCATGCAGAATGTATCGGGTGTCCACACAAATACGCTTGTAATAAATCCTGCAAGCGAGATACATGAGCATTTTTATTTCTGCTATGCTTCGAATGAATGCGGTTCGGTTCGTACCGACACTGTATTTGTTAATGTAAACCAGCACATAACTGTATATCCTTCGTTGCCATCATCGTTTATCGCATGTTCTGGTGCTGATACTTCGTTAAGTGTTATCAATAATATTTACGAAGGTTCGTTGTCACTTGATGCCGATGAGTTTGACGATGCAGGTGTTACTTTTGCATGGCACCGTCAGGGTAGCTCCGAAATCATTTCTGCAGAACCAGTATTGCATTTTGCAAGTTTGCAGGATAGCGACAACGGATATTATGTATGTGATGTTACAAATTCTTGCGGAACAACAACCGAAGGACCTATTTTCGTAAGTGTTCTCGATTCTCCTGTAATTACCGTTCAGCCGCAAGACATCGATGTTTGTACAGGCGGTCCAGCATTTACGATTTCGCTTACCGCCGAAGGCGATAACCTTAGATATTCGTGGTATCGTGACGGTGTTTATATTGGAAACAATGCTCCATCGTACACTGCACCAACAGTTGCACCCGAATATGGTGGACTTTACAATTGTGTTGTAGCATCAGAACTTGGCTGCCCCACAGCTTATTCCGATACCATTGTTGTAAGCGTAGGAACAACACCAGCAATTACATGGCAGCCTACTCCTGCAGTAATGGCAATCTGCGAAGGGTCTGAATATGCTCTTCGAATGAGAGCTTCAGGCGACGGTATCCACTATCAGTGGTACAACAACGGTGTTGCAATACCTGGACAAACTACCGATTCGTTGCATATCGCTCATGTAACAAGAAACAATAGCGGCGATTTCTACTGCATTGTATCCAATGCATGTGCCGATATTCAGACAGAACATGCTCATCTTACTGTAAACAATGCTCCTGATATGACTTTAGGCCCAGATATCCATGCTTGCCGTGGTGAGTCGGTTGTTCTCCAACCTCAGGGCGATGCCGAATATGCTCATTATTCATGGAATCATGGAACATTTGGCTATCAGCCAATGCTGACAGTTACACTTGGTGGTACATATTTCCTCGAAGTTTCAGACTCGGCTCATGGTAACTGCGTAGCCCGCGATACAGTAAGAGTTGTATATCACGACTATTTCAACATTGCATTCGATTCAACTCCAATTGTTACTTGTGGCGAGTTTGTTCTTGATGCAGGTGCAGGTGCCGCCGAATACCAGTGGAGTACAACCGATATTACAAATTCTATAACAGTCGGAATGAATGGCTATTATATGGTAACTGTCGATGGCGACGGATACGGATGTACAACTTCTGCGGGTGTTAATGTAACTATCGGTGAAGCAATCGAAATAAATCTTGGTGACGATATTACAATTTCTGAAGATTCGATTGTAGAAATTGGCGTTCCTGCAATATTCCAGTCGTATATGTGGAATACTGGCTATAATGGACCGAAGTTGACGGTTGCAGGTAGCGAATATGGTATAGGTTTGCATACTTTCTGGATTGAAGTTTCGAATGGTATGTGTACAGCAAGCGATACGCTTACTATCAATTTCCTCGAAGCAGGAATCGAAGAGGAGACAATTCCATCTTTGAGTGTATATCCAAATCCAGCCAACGACCATGTTAACATAGTTTCTTCTAACGGAGCGATGTCACAAATTCAGATATTCGATATCATGGGCCGTTTGGTAAAGACCGAAGTCGTTGATTCCGAATTTGTCACTATGGATGTCGCTTCGATGGTTGATGCTACATATTTTGTAAGAATAGTTTATCGCGATGGTAATTCAAGCGTAAGCAAGCTTATAATAAATAGGTAATGAAGAATTCAAATATCAAGAATAAAATCAGAGGTGCTTACTTTACTTCGGTAGTAAGCATCTCGCTTGTTTTATTGCTGCTCGGTATTGTCGGCTTGTTGATGCTGAACGCCAAGCAGATGTCCGACTATGTAAAGGAGAACTTGTGCTTCTCTCTTATAATTAATAACGATGCTTCCGAACCGGATATCAAGCAGTTCCAAAAGACACTCGATACTCACGATTTTATCAAGTCGACCGAGTATATCACCAAGGACGAGGCTGCAGAACAGCTGAAAGAGGATTTGGGCGAGGATTTTATCGAGACTTTGGGTTACAATCCATTGTCGCCGACGATAAATGTTTACTTGAACTCCGATTATGCAAGCCCAGACAGTATTGCAAAGCTCGAAAGTTTCTTCATGTCGAAGTCGGATATTGTGAACGAAGTTTCGTATCAGCAGAACCTTGTGAACCTTATCAATGATAATATAAATAAGGTAAGTATCGTCTTGCTGGTTTTGAGCGCATTGTTCTTCCTTATTTCGTTCGCATTGCTCAACAATACGATTCGTCTGCAGATATATTCGAAGCGTTTTGTAATAAATACAATGAAACTCGTTGGAGCAAAGAAGAACTTTATACGTAGGCCTTTCATTGCTTCGGGAGCATTGCAGGGACTTGTAAGCTCGCTTATTGCAATAGCATTGCTGTATGGAATTATTTATTTTGCAAATGCTCAGCTTGGAAACATCATGGGTTCAATCGATCCGTGGATAATTGCTCTGCTGTTTGTAGCTGTTGCTGTTATCGGAGTGTTGCTTTGTGTATTTGCGACATTGCTTTCGATTAACAAGTATTTGCGTTTGAAAACTATAAATCTGTATTACTAATATGATACGAAGAAAGGAAGAAGCCGAGGTTATATCGGTTGAAAAAGCGCAGGGTGGCAAAGGACATATTTTCAAGAATATGATGGTTAATGCCTCCGAAATGTACGGTAAGGGCCGTATGGTTGCTCGTATTGTGCTTCCGGCAGGAAGTAGCATTGGCGACCATGCTCATACCGACGATGCTGAACTGTATTATATTTTGAAAGGAGAAGCCGTTGTTACCGACAACGATAAGACCGAAGTGTTGCATGCTGGCGATGCTTTGTTTACCGGGAATGGCAACCGTCATAGCATAACAAATAATACCGATGAAGATGTCGAGTTTTTGGCTGTAATACTTGGTTAGTGAACCCTTTAGCTCTGCTTAAGTTAAATTTAATAATCGTCAAAAAATCAAATAACAAAAAAAGCGACCAAAAGTCGCTTTTTTTGTTAGAACATATTCAATTCTAGTTTTGCTTCTTCGCTTAGCATTTCGGTTGTCCAAGGTGGGTCGAAAACGAGGTTGATGTTTACAGCTTTTACGCCTTCGACTTGCTTTACGGCATCGCGAGTCCATATTAGCATATCTTCGGCCATTGGACAATTGGGGGCAGTCATTGTCATATCTATTTCGACATCGTTGTTGTCGCTGATGTCGATACGGTATACAAGTCCTAGTTCGTAAATGTTTACATTTATTTCTGGGTCTTTTACTGTGCGCAATGCTGCAATTATGTCCTGTTGTAATTCGAGTCGAGTTTTCATCTGTTTACTTTTTTGAGTATGCCAAAGCATATATCTTTATCTGTTTCACCATCGACAGGAGTCCGTTTGAGCGAGTGGGGGACAAGTGTTGCGTTAGACCAATCTTCTCTATGAAGTATAGGTCGGCATTGAGAATATCCTCGGGTGTCTGGTTCGACATGACCTTAATTAGCAACGAAGCAATACCTTTTGTAATAATTGCGTCGCTGTCGGCGGTAAATACAATTTTGCCATCGACGAATTCGGCGTTGAACCATACTTTCGACTGGCAGCCTTTTATCAGGTTGCTGTCGGTGCGGTGAGCCTCGTCGAATGCAGGAAGTTCGCCACCAAGCTCAATGAGGTAGGCGTACTTGTCCATCCAATCCTCAAAGACGGAAAAATCTTCGATTATTCCGTCTTGAATTTCATTTATTGTCATTTTCGGACTATAATATAGCTTCGAGTTTTTCGATTAACTGTGATTCTGGAACAGCACCGACAACGCGGTCAACAACCTTACCGTCCTTCAAGTAGATAACTGTAGGCACGTTTCTAATACCGAACTTCATTGGCAGGTCGCCAGCTTCGTCGATATCAACCTTAGCAACGATTGCTTTTCCTTCGTAAGTGTTGCCCATTTTTTCGATATATGGTTTGATAACCTGGCATGGTCCGCACCAAGTTGCACCGAAATCCAATACTACTGGCAAATTAGTCTTGCCAATAACTTCATCATAGTTCTGTTCTGTAATTTCTAACATAGTCGTATTATTTTATTGATGCAAATTTATGTTTATTATTGGCATTTTCAATTCTTGAGGCTACAATATTTTTTAACATTGTAATGAATAGCTGTTAATATCAACTTTGTCAAAAGGTTGGCTGGAATAATGGGCAAATAAAAAAGGCAACGAACAAGTCGCTGCCTTTTTCGAATTTTTATGAAAAAAATTATTCTGCTTCGGTGATAACGTTGAAGCTGAAGTTAGCCTTGATGTTCTTGTAAAGGCGAACAGCGGCATTGTACTTACCAACTTCCTTAATCGACTTGTCCTTCATGAGGATGTTCTTGCGGTCGATTTCGAATCCCTTTGCTGCGAGAGCTTCAGCAAGCATGATGGTGTTGATAGAACCGAATATCTTACCAGTTGAAGAAGTCTTGGTAGCGATAGTGAGTTCGAGTCCTTCCATCTTAGCTGCGAGAGCTTCAGCTTCTTCGCGGAGCTTAGCTTCCTTGTGTGCTCTTTGCTTCATGTTTTCTGCATGAATCTTCTTTGCAGTTTCGGTAGCAAGGATAGCATAACCTTGAGGAATGAGATAGTTTCTTCCGTATCCAGGTTTTACATTAACTATTTCGTCTCTGTGACCTAAGTTTTCTACGTCTTGTTTCAGTATGATTTCCATTTCAATTCCTCCTTTAATTATTTCATCATGTCGGTTACGTATGGCAACAATGCAAGGTGTCTAGCTCTCTTAACTGCCTGAGCAACTTTGCGGTGGTACTTCAACGAAGTTCCGGTCAAACGTCTCGGCAATATCTTACCCTGTTCGTTCAAGAATTTCTTGAGGAACTGAGGATCCTTGTAGTCAACATATTTGATGCGGCTTCTGAGGAAGCGGCAATATTTTTTCTTCTTTACTTCAACTGCCAATGGAGTCAAGTATCTGATTTCTGAATTGTTCTGTGCCATAATTATTCCTCCACCTTTTTAGTTTCCTGTTCTCTTCTCTTCTTCTCGCTGTAAGCTACTGCGTGCTTGTCCATCTTGAAGGTAAGGAAGCGCATAATCTTTTCATCACGTCTGTACTCGGTTTCGAGCTTGTTGATGAATGCACCTTCTGCCTTGAATTCGAACAAGTGGTAGAAGCCTGTAGTTTTCTTCTGGATCGGGTATGCCATTTTTCTAAGACCCCAGTCCTCTTCGTGTACCAACTCACCATTATCGGTGATGTACTTCTTGAATTTTTCAACCGTTTCCTTCATCTGTGGCTCAGACAAAACGGGAGTTGCAATGAAAACGGTTTCGTACTGATTAATCATAATCTTTAAAAATCAATTTGTTAATAAATAAAATACTTTAAAATTTTTGCGAGTGCAAAGGTACGACTTATTTTTGAATTGACGAAATATTCTTTCGCTTTTTTTGCGAAAAAGTTTTTGTGAGAAAAATGTTGGCAAACCGTTAGCTATGAATTTTTACATTCTGCCACCTACATGAACAGCGCCATAGCATAGTACGCAATCATACCTATTGCAGCACTTATAGGAATCGTGATAATCCAAGCTACAATCAGTTCAAGTGTAACACCCCAGCGTACTGCCGAAAGTCGCTTTATTGATCCTACGCCCATGATGCTTCCCGAAATTACATGCGTGGTGCTTACCGGTACTCCCAAATGTTGTGTTATGAAAAGGGTTATTGCTCCTGCTGTCTGCGAGCAGAATCCCTCAACTGGAGTTATCTTTGTAATGCGGTTGCCCATTGTCTTTATTATCTTCCATCCGCCCGACATTGTGCCTATTGCTATTGCAGTTATGCAGGCAATTGGAATCCAACTTGGCGCACCTGTGAGGTTTGCGCTTGTGCCAGCATTGGTTATGGTGTCGGGCAAAAGCCATTCGTTAAGCCCCTCGAAACCAAACTGTGTGCCGTAGGCTACCATTGCACAGGCGATAAGACCGATTTCCTTCTGCGAATCGTTGAGTCCGTGTCCGATACTAAGGCAGGCCGACGACAGCAACTGAAGTCGCTTGAACCATTTGTCGGCTTTGTGTGGCTTGGCTTTTCTTGCAATCCAATATAATAGTATTGTAATAAGGTTGCCGGCAATGAATCCGATAAGCGGTGCAAAGAATATGAACATGGCAATATAGCCAACAGTTGACCAGTGTACTGCGTCCCAGCCTTTTGCGGCTATGGCTGCGCCTGTAAGTCCCCCGATAAGAGTGTGCGACGAACTAGACGGTATGCCTTTCCACCATGTTATAAGGCTCCATGTTATTGCGGCAATAAGTCCGGCTATTAGCAACGGCAGTGTTACCGATGCTTCTTCAACAGTCTTTTGTACTGTATTGGCGATGTTGAATCCTAATATGTATTCGGCAATGAAGAACGCCACAAAGTTGAAGAATGCCGACCATATTACAGCTTGTGTGGGTGATAGTACTCTTGTCGAAACTACGGTCGCTATTGAGTTGGCGGCATCGTGGAAGCCGTTTATGAAGTCGAAGATGATTGCAAGTACTATAATCGTAATCAGAAAACCCATATTATGCGTATTTTACGATTATGGTCTTGATGATTTTGCCTACGTGCTTTGCCATGTCGGTTGTGCGCTCCATGTGCTGAACGATTTCCTTGTTCTTGATGATTTCCTTTGTGTCTGTTTCTTCCTCGAAGAGTTTCTTTACAAAGTTTTCGTATATCTCATCGGCTTCCTGTTCAAGGTCGTGGAGCAATTCGCATTGCTTGAGTGCCAGTTCGGGGTTTTTGTTTATTGTCTTGAGTTCGTGCAGCGAAATGTTGATGGCGTCGCAGCATTCACTGATAATTTCAGTCATTCTGACCGAAACTTCGGGAATGTGCTTTGGCCTGAATAGCAATATTCGCTTCGATGTGGAATTTATGAAGTCGAGCGTATCGTCAACGGTTTCGCACAAGCTGTGTATATCTTCCCTGTCGAAAGGTGTGATGAATGATTTGTTCAGTTCTTCGTATATGATGGCAATCTGTTCGTCCGACTCCTTTTCGCATTCCTTTATTGTCTTGTAGTCGTTTTCCATTTCTTCAAAGGTGGGGTTTTTTATCAGATTTGCCTGTTCCTTTGCTGCTTTTGCAAGTAACTCTCCAATTTTGTTAATCATTGGAAAGAACTTGTTTTCCTTTGGTTTCAGTGGTGAAAAAATAGAATTAATAGACATTTTCCTTTAAAATTTTGTGGTGCAAAAGTATTTTTTTCTTGCGTATCATGCAAAACCAATTTATCAATACCTGTTAATATCTTATTGCATGATTTTGTCCAAATTAGCTTATTTTTCTGATATACAGATAATTTCGATAATTGTGCCGACCATGCAAATGCTAGCGGCATTATGTATGGTTTTGTATTCTACAAACACCTTTTTGCCGTCTTCTAGCTTAATATTGTCGAATTTTTGAAGGTTGGATGGCTCAAGTTTTTTTCCGCTGTCAAGTTCGAGAACCCACGAGCAGCCATCGAGACCAGTGAGATCTTTTAATGTCGCTTCTACAGCGTTGGGGCACAATTCGCTATGTTTTTCTTCGGTTTTTGATTCTTGCATATAAACAGATTTGCTGCACGATATTGTCGTGCAGCAAATCGTAAATATTGCTATGGTCAGGAAGCTACAGACTTTCATACCATGCTGCATTTTCCTGATAAATAGGATAGTATTGTTCGAACAATTCGTTTCTCTCGTTCTTCTGCAACAATGTAAGTAATTTGCCGAGAGTTGCGATGTTCAATTGAATTTCCTGTGAGTTGGTGTTACGTTTCTGCTTGTCGAGTGACTTGTAGTAAGTGAGTTCTGTAAGTACAACGTTGATGCCGTCGATAAGTATGCTGTCGGCTATTTCTGCTTCACCAGCGAGGTAGTAGCCTTCTGCATAATCGCAATCGAAATAAGTAATGGGGTACATTGACGGTGGCATTATCGAGTCGCATCTTGCCATGACTTCTTTTGCCTTGTCGGTCTTGCCTTCCTTGACAAGAGCCTTTGCAAGTTCGCCGAAATTGTTTCTGATTTTTACAATCTTGGTGGTGCGAAGTATGGTCTGGTCGATGTAAACGTTCGGGTCGTTGATGTTGCCCCAAGTGTAAACGTTCATGAGGTTGTTGTACATTACGTCGGTGTTAATGTCGCTGCTTGCAACGCCTTCTGGTGCCTTTGCCTTCTTGTTTATCGGGGTAAGACGGAATGCAAATCCCTCGTTATGGAAATAGTTGTCGAGGTTGAGCGTATGACGGCTACCGAGCGATGTGATGTATATTGGGCGTTCCCAGTCGTTGGTGTTCAGAAGGTCGAGAATCATCATTTCGTTCTTGAGCAGATAGTCCCTGTTGAGGTCGATGTTGAGAACGGTGTCGAAATATATCTCAGTACCTTCTTCTGTTTCCTTGTAGAAACCAGGATATACACAACCGTACTCTATGACTTTCTTCGGGTCGGCCTTGAACGAGAATTTCTTCGATGGGAATAGGTAGAACGGATCTTCGCCCGATTTTACTACATTTTTATCGTCGTTGATATAGTCCATAAATTCGGGCAGAGGCATAAATCCCTTGTCTTTGCGGCGAGTGTCAATCATAAGTTGGTCGCGCATATTTGGCTCGTACTTGCTACGATCGAGAGAAAGCGGCATTGGCTTGGCATCGTAGCTTGCGCACTTCATCTGGTCGATGTACCAGTCGGATGCGAAGTATGGCAGACAGCAAATCTTAACATCAGGTCTTATGCCTTCGACTTCTTGTGCGTACCAAACAGGGAAAGTATCGTTGTCGCCGTGGGTGAACAAGATTGCATTAGGAGCGCAGGTTTCCAGATAGTTGCGAGCAAAGTCGTGTGCTGCATAGCGGTTGCTGCGGTCGTGGTCGTCCCAGTTTTGTTCGGCCATAATGTACGGAACGGGAACGCAAATCAGCAAGGATACGATTCCCGCAACAGCACCAGGTGTGAACTTCTTGAAAAGTTCGTAGATTGCTGCTGCACCAAGTCCAATCCATATTGCGAACGCATAGAACGACCCTGCGTAGGCGTAGTCACGCTCACGTGGCTGAATTGGCGTCTGGTTGAGGTAAACTACGATTGCTATACCAGTGAGTATGAACAGCAAAGAGACAATCCACCAGTCCTTTGTGTTCTTCCATAGCTGATATACAAGTCCGATGAGGCCGAGTATAAGCGGAAGCATAAAGTAACGGTTATGGCCTTTGTTGTTCTTCAGATAGTCGGGTAGGAGGCTCTGGTCGCCGAGGCGTGCATTGTCCAAGGCGTCGAAGCCTGTGATCCAGTTGCCGTGGATGGTGTTGCCATGTCCCTGAATATCATTCTGTCTTCCAGAGAAATTCCATAGGAAATAGCGCCAGTACATCCAGTTGAGCTGGTAGTTTACGAAGAACTTTAGGTTGTTGAGGCCTGTCGGCTTCTTCTGCGATGCCTTCATTCCTCCGAAGTCCTTGTAAACTGCGATGTGTTCTGCTTCGCGGCTGAACATGCGAGGAAATACGCGGCATCCGTTCTTCTTGAATACCGGTTTGAACCTATGTCCTACACAAACGTACTTGTCGCCGCGCTTGGTGTAGATTTCGGTGGTATTCTCGTATTTTTCGAACTGCGCCGAAAAATCCTGTCCGTACAGAAGCGGGCGGTCGCCATACTGCTCGCGGTTGAGGTAGGAGAGCAGGTTGAACATATCTTCGGGATTGTTCTGGTTCATTGGCGGGTTGGCGTTAGACCTTATAATAATTATAGCGTAGCTCGAGTAGCCGATAATAATCATTGTAAGGAAAACCATTGCCGTGTTGAGCAGCGACCTGTGTTTCTTGGCAATGAACTTTATCAGGCAGAATACCATTGCGGCAATTATCAGGACGTTGAAGAATGCGTTTCCTGTGAAAAGCAAAGCTCCGGTAAGTATCATCGCCAAAGTCGGGAAAATTGTGTTGAGAATCACGTTGTCGCTCTTCTGTGTGAAGTAGATGCTGAGCACCAAGCAGGCTATTGTCAGTATTGTCCAAACGATAAGACCTGTGTTGAATGGGGCTCCGAATGAATTTGTGAACAGAAGTTCGAACTTTGATGCCACAACAGCAACTCCAGGTATAATTCCCCACATAATCACTGCAATAGCGAGCAACGATATGATTCCTGTAAGCATGAATCCCCAGAATCTGCGAGCGCTAGTCTGTGGTTTGAACTTACGGTAGTATATAACGAAAGCGATTGCTGGGAGTGTAAGCAAGTTGAGCAGGTGAACACCTATTGCCATACCTTCCATAAGACCGATGAGCAGAATCCATCTTCTTGATGTCGGGTCGTCAACATCGGAGTCGTACCATTTTGTTATAGCCCAGAAAACTATTGCTGTGAAGAACGACGAGAAGGCATAGACTTCGCCTTCGACAGCCGAGAACCAGAAGGTGTCGGAGAAAGTGTAAGCCAGCGAACCTATTGTGCTGCAGGCCAATATTGCTATGGTGTTACCAATGTTATATTTGCCGTCCTTTGCGATAAGGTGCTTTGCAAGGAAAGTTATTGTCCAGAAAAGGAACAATATTGTGAATGCGCTAGCCAAAGCCGACATCGAGTTTATCATCATTGCCACCTGTTCGGGGCCTGATGCAAACATTGCGAAGAACCTTGCTATTATCATGAAGAAAGGTGCTCCAGGCGGATGTCCGATTTGCATTTTATTCGATGATGAAATGAATTCACCGCAGTCCCAAAAACTTACCGTTGGTTCGATAGTAAGCAGATAAGTGATTGCTGCTACTAGGAATACTACCCATCCGGTAATGTTATTCAGCAGTTTAAATCTTTTTTCTGTCATTTTTACTTATAAATTTAGAGGTGCAAAGATAGTGCTTTTTTGTGGTAAGTGGAAAATATAAATGATATTTGTTGGGCGGAAAACAATGATTATAATGTTTGTTTGTCTATTGTAAATCTGCGATTTTATTTAGAAAAATCTGCGATTTTAAGTTGGATTGATGTTGTAATGTGTTGAAAATGAATATAGTGTCGTTATTGTAGGTGTGTTATAGTAAATTTTCAATATCACCATTGAAGAATGTTTCCAAAGGAATGTTTTCTCCACCGACAACTAAAGAATATTTTGGATGGTATAGGTTTCCGAATACATTCATTCCCGAATTTTGCTGTCTTCTGCCACTTTTGACCTCTATTGCAACAATGCTGTCGCCACGAGTTATTACAAAGTCCACTTCCTCGTTGTTCTCGCGCCAATAATAAACATTAAATTCAAGTTCTTCGGCTTTGTCGAGCAGATAGCAGCCAACAGCGGATTCAACCCATCGTCCCCATATTTCTGGGTGGGTGAAGGCCTTTTCGTAAGTCATGCCATCGGTCATAACAGTGAGCAGGGCGTTGTTGAACACCTGTAATTTTGGGATAGACCTGTATTTTCGCGACTTGTCAACTGCATACTTTTGCAAACCGGTAATAAGTTTGCTTTCGCCAAGAACTTCCAAGTAGTTGACAAGCGTTGTTGCGTTGCCAGCATCTTGTAATGAGCCAAGCATTTTGTTGTACGAAAGTAATTCGCCAGAGTAACTGCATCCGAGATGGAAGAGTTGATGCATAAGTGCTGGCTTGTATATGTATGTCGTCAGCAGGACATCCTTTTCTATTGCCGGCGCAACAATTGAATCTCGCATATATCTGCGCCAGCGTTTTTCATCGTTTATGTATGTAGCACTTCCAGGATAGCCGCCGAAATATACATATTGGTTTATATCCAACCCAAAAGCATCGTGCATCTCCTTGTACGACCAATGTCCCATTGATAGCAATTCAAATCTTCCTGCAAGCGATTCTGTAAGGCCGTTTTTCAGTAGCAGACGTGACGAGCCAAGCAGTATGACCTTTATGTTAAGGTCGTTGAAAGTGTCGGCATCCCATTCTTTCTTTACCTGTTCGCTCCAGTTGTCTATCTTATGAATCTCATCGAAAACAAGCAGAAATTCATTGCTTCCGTTGTATGCCATTCTTGCGCGGACTTCTGCCCACCTGTCCGAAATCCAATTGCCGTCGTCGTGAGCAACAGCATCGGCATTGAAAAATAGCGAAGGCATAGATACTTCTTTAAGCACTTGCTTTACCAATGTAGTCTTGCCTACTTGCCGAGGACCAGCAACAACCTGTATTGTATGCCGAGGTTCTTCGATTCTGCGAATCAATATGTCAGTCTGCGAACGCCTAATCATATCCATATATTTTTATCGTCGCAAAGTTAATAAAAATCTCCGATTTATTTTCAAAAAATCTGCGATTCTTTTCGAAAAAATCTCCGATTTTGTTTGGAAAAATCTGCGATTCTTCCATGTTTTAATTGTGTAATACTTTGATAATAAGTGATGTTTATCGTTTTTGTTCGTGCTTGCTGATTGTTTCGATAATCTTTGCTGATTCGAAATCCTTGTCGATGATAATGTTGTTTTCGTCAAGCAGGTATAAGCGTGGCGACTTGAAGGTGCCGTAATCGACATCGTAAGTGCTGACGGTTTCAGGGTCGCTCACATTTATCCAGTCGAGTTCGTTGTCGGCAACATATTGCTTCCACTGGTCGTACTCTGCTTCGGTGTATACGGCAAAGACTTCGGCGCCCATTGTTTTCAGAGTGTGGTAGTCGGCTTGTAGGTAGCCAACTTTCTCGATGCAGACTTCGCATTCCGAATCCCAGAAAACTAGAATTTTGTATTTCGATTTCAGTCCGTACAACGAACGGTCGGTTCCGTTTTGGTCGGGAAGCACAATGTCTTTGCCTTTCATTCCAATAATGTTGGATTTTGTGTTGTTGTATCTCCACTTCAGCACCGAATAGTCGTAATCGCTCAACCATTGCGGTTTTTCTTTGTAGTATTGTTCGAACAGACTGCATGCCACATACTCGAGTCTTGGGTCGGGAGAATAATCATATAGGTAGTTTATGACTAGGTGGTCGAGTATATGTTCCCTTAATTCACTCTTGGGTGCGGTTTTGAGAATAAGGTGTTCGGCGAATGATGTGGCTACCATAACATTGTCGGCGTAGGCATCGATATTTTTTTCGCAGTATTTTTCAATAAATCGTCTGAACGAATATTCAGGGGTGTTTATTATTTCTGGATTTGAGAAGTCCAAGTCGGTTATTGGATTACAGTCAGACATTTGTGCGGCATAAGTCATTTTATAAAGGTTATAAAGGAAATCGCCTTTTTTCTGCCTTTTCATTTCACGATGCAAGAAGTCGAGGTAGAGGCTATTTATGCTGTCTATCTCTTTTTTCAAACCAAGAGAGTCTTTGCCTGAATATATGCCATATTTTAGCGATATTGATTTCTCTTCTAATTGAGTTCTGTATAGTTGTATTTTTTTCTGTGCCTCGTTGAACGATTTACTTGTTTCGTCGCCGCTTATAGTCAGGTGATTTAATGGGTCATCGCTGTCGGTGGAAAGAATTAGCGGTGTTTTGTTGTTGGCAAAATGGAAATCGAACAGTTTTTCACCTCTTGTCCATCTGTCTTTCTCTTCTGTATAGATATAGAGGTAGTATATTCCTCGTGGCAAATTGTTTGTTCCCTTGAATTCAGCGATTCCGTTTTTGCATTTTACAGAATCTAGCGTGTAGACATAAAATCCATGGTACTGGGCGAGATAAACGTATTGGTCTGGGAGTCCCTGTATCTCCACTTTAATGCTGTAAGCCTTTGCCGAAACGACAAAGGCTTGCAGTGTAAGTATTGTAAGAAGGATTTTAGTGAGCGTTCTTCTCATGTTCTTCCCTCTTTTTTTCGAACATAATAAGGTCCTTGATGTTCTCGACGTTCAGACGTTTGCCGACAATCTTCTTGTTTTTGTCGAGGACATAGATTACAGGCGTGCTGTAGATGTCGTAGTAGTCGCGGAACTTTGAATGTGGGTAAGGTCCGTCCCAAACGTTAATCCAATGATCGTCCTTGATGTTCTTGTCGTTGATGAATTCCTCCCATTCCTTTTTGTCGTATTGTGTATAGATGGCAAAAACTTTAGCATTCAAGTCCTTGAGTGTGTCGCGGAATTCTTTTATCAGTTTTGGCACTTCCTTCTGGCAATGGCCGCACGATGGTTCCCAGAATATCAGTATTGTATAGTCGGCCTTTATGTCGTGGAGGTTGTAGTATCGGTCGTCGACGCTTTGCATTCTTGTGAGGTTGTAGGCGATGCTTCCAAGACGAGTTGGGGTTATTTTCTCTACTCTTTCTTTCAGTTTCGACATGAATGTACTGTCGGCCCATTGAGCTTTTCCGCTAAGGTACCAGTCTTCGGCGATTGCGACAAATACAGCGTCGTAGCCCATAATTTTCGATTCCTCGAAATAGTTGAGCAGGTGCGAAAGAGTGTACTGGTATATGAGAGTGTCGCCTTTCTTGAGACCTTTTTCGTATGACATCTCGATGACATTATGTGCATCAACAATAAGCGAGTCGGGAGATGGAACAACCATTTTTTCGAAATAATAATTGAGTTTCGATTCGTAGATAGGAGTGCGTACCAGACCTTCTTCCTCGAAGTCGACGTAGTCGAAATAATGTTCCTTGTAGTATCTGTACTGGAAAGTTGAATCGGTAATTACGCCGTTTTCGTCGCGTGGGAAATCGGGAATATCTATTTCGTGCATCGAACGCATAATTGAACCGAACAAAGTGCCTTTGTTTTCGTTTTCGACCTTGGTCATGTATTCGATACGGCGGGTGTTCAGGTTACGCATTTTTTCGTACTGAACCTCCTTTGCGTTTTGGTCGTCGCCAGCATTCTTTATTGCTTTCTCGATGTCCATGCGTTCTTTCTGCAGATCGATCATGTGACGCTGGTAGTTGTTGAAGGCAACGTTTTCGGGGCTGCCTTTTATCTTCATGTTGCCTACATAGTTGGCGGTATCGGTTTCGATGGAGAAATTTCGCTGACCGGCAGGACCCATCAGGAATTCGAAGAAATTCATGTTGCGCGATGGCATTACGACAATATATATTCCTTTGTGGATGTCCTTGTTGCCTTTCATTATGCCATGCCCGTTCGAGTCCATGCTGATAGTGTCGATGACATATTTCTTTTCACCTAGGTGATGGCCTACATATATTACAGTGTCGGTAACACCTTTTATTGTGAATTCGATGTTATACTTGTAGTTACTGCTAGCAGTCTTGCCTTTTTTCTGTGCGAATGATACGAAACTGCATACTGTCAAAACCAGGATTATAATGCCTAACTTTCTCATGACTTTCATTGTTATTTCTAAACTGCAAAATTATCAAATTTATTGCAAAACTATCTTATAAAGATTTTAAAAATCTTAAAGAAATGTGAAGTGGTAATTGGTTTGCTATTTTGATGTGTAAACAATGTGGGCTACTTTCCGAATGCTTGGCTCATCTTTTCATTAGCGCATTATTGTTCATAATGTAGTTTTCGAGCTTTTTGTATAGCTGGGGTAATTTGCTGAGCTTAATATCGTTTGTAGTAGGTTTTATGGTTAGCTTGTTTTCTGTTGTGTCGAACAGGAATATTCCGTCGTCGGTTATGTAGTTGAGTTTGTATGTGAGTCCGCTGCAATTGCGGCCAGCATTGTAATGCGGTGAGAATGCGTGGCTTTCGAAGTTTTTGCTAGTGTCGAGACCTGCATTAAGCCAAGATTCGGTTTCGGGTATGCATGCTCCGTGGTTGTTTTTTATATAAGCCAGCAGTGTTGGAGTTATGTCGCGATGTGTGGCTAGTGCTTGAAAACTTTGTGCCGACTTGAGCATTGGCGACCAGATAATTAGCGGAACTCTGAAATTTTCGATAGGATTCTCGCTTCCTGGTACAATATACATGTCGTTTGATGGGATAAACTTGTGGTCTCCTGTTATGATAAAGATTGTGTTGCTATACGACTCGCATTCTTTGTATTTCTCGAGGAATTTTCGCAGGCAATTGTCGGTGTATAAGAATGAAGCATAACTGCTGATATATTTTTTTACTTTGAGTTTGTCTGGCTGTCCACATTGTTTTGCATCGTATATGCTGGTTAGTCTTTCCCTGTCGGGATAGTCGAACGGATCGTGTGTTGATAATGTCAGGTATACGTCGAGGCGAGGTGTATCTGCGGACTCTTTTACATTGTCGAGCGAATGTATGAGCAAATATTCGTCGCATAGTCCCCATTGGGTTCTAGCTTCAACATTTTCGAATTCGGGCTTGTCGTAGTACGTTTCCATCGAGTTGTTTTCGGCAAATATGTCCATGCTGTCGAATCCGTACCATCCTCCGTAGAAGAATGTATTTTTGTAGCCGTTGTCGTGCAATATGGAGGCTAGTGTATTGCAATTGGGCGCATCGCGGCGGTACGACAAGAAGCCTTTTTCTCCGAAAGGCAAGGCTCCAAGTACAGACGGCAAAACTCCAAAAGTGCGTTCCGATGTCGAAAGGCAGTTTTCCCATACAAGCGCATGCTCCGACAGTGAGTCGAGGAAGGGTGTTGCCGATGTGACGGTGCTATTTTTGCCGCTAATGTATTTGCATAGGCCTTCGACTATAATTATTGCAATGTTTGGCTTGGTATCGCTCTTTTCAAAGTATGGCGAAAGTACGTCTGCTGTGTTGTCCTTGTGCAGAAAAGGGTAGTGGTAGTCGATAAATTGGTATTCGGGAAAGTACGAGGCGAATTCTTCCGACATTTCCTTTAGTTCGCTGTCGGTGAACTCGATTATTGATTCGCCGTTGCGAAGGCTGTTGTACAGGTATACGGTTTTGCTTTCGATTATGTAGTATTCCTTGTCGTATCTGAATTTTTCCTTGTCGAGCCCCGGGAAGAATGCACAACCAATAAATATTACCATCATGGTGATTTTTGCCCATGCTGGCATGCTTATTTTTTCCCTCGGTATTGCTGCGAATGTTATGGCAGCGATGACTATTGCTATGACAATCGGAATGTTGTACGGACTGTTTGCCTTTATGGTTACAAAAAGTTCGCGTGGCGAATAAGCAGTGATGATGCTGTCGAGTGGCATATGTGTCGATGCAAAGTAGCCAACAAGAAGCATTGATATGCAAAGGTATGCTGCAAATATTATTCTAGTCGTGATGTTGGCTGCTTTTTGAGAGAATCGGCTGATTATTAAGTGTATAATAAAAAATGCTGCAATTATCCAGCCAATGTATGCCACGTCGACGGCAAAGCCAATGAGGTTGTTGACAGAGATCATGGCGTCGTAGTCTGTTGCAAGAAGTGCTATGCTTTCGACAATTCTGACGGCGAACATTGCTTTTATAAGGGAAAGGCATTCAATGCAATAATCGTTTAGTGGTTCGGTCAGCCACTTTATTTTGCCGATGAATCCTTTTCGCTCCATGGTGTCTTGTTATGCTAATAAAACTTGCCAGACGTTATTTTATTGCCAATAAATAAAAAAAACTGCAAGTTTTGCTCGCAGTTTTTCGGTGACCCATGAAGAATTCGAATCCTCAACCTTCTGATCCGTAGTCAGATGCTCTAATCCAATTGAGCTAATGGGCCAAAATTTTCGACTGCAAAGGTACTGCTTTTTGTTTAATTGGCAAGGAAAATTTTATTTTTTTTCTTTGAGCAGGAATATTCCACCTATGGCTATTGGTATTCCGACATTTACGAGGTAGAGCAGGAGCGAGGCAAGTGCGATTGCGGTTTCCTGAGTGGTGAAAATTCCAATGAAAAGTATTGCAAACGATACTCTGATTCCTAATTCGGCGGCGGCAATGCTCGGAATGAGGTAGGTGCAGATGTATGTCGCAAAGATTGCTGCAAATGCACTTTGCACGGGAATGTCAATCCCGAAAAATCTTAGCGACAGGTAGAATTGCAGGCAAAAGACTGCATATCTTGCCATACTAAGCCCCAATGTTATAAGTTTGCTTTTTGTGCCTATTTCGCATTGCGGGACGTATTTCTCGAATTTCTTTTTTACAAATTTTATTCTGCCTATTGCGTTAACTATTTTGTCGAACTCGATGAAAATAATGATAATTGCAATTCCGCATATTGCACTGATAATCATAAGTGTATTGAAATGAATTGCTTCGCTGATGCAATTGCCAATCGTTAGCAGCCCGACAATGCCGAAAATTACCGTTGCGCAGAATTGTGCGGTGTCGCCGAAGATGGTGAGGTACGATACTTTTGCCCTGTTTTCCTTCTGTACGAAAAGTATGCGGCCGGCAAATTCGCCTGCACGGTTAGGCGTGAGCGTGCCTACGGTTACTCCAGACATGACGGCTTTTAGGCATCTGCCGAAACCAATGTTCGGTTCGGAGCTTCTGACAAGCATCTGCCATTTCCAGGTTTCTATCGTCCAGTTTATTGGCATAAGCAGAAGTATGGCAACAAGGACTAAGCTTCGCGAAAGTCCCATTTCCGAAAAGTATGTAGGCAGCTGGTAGATGTCGGGTGCAGTGGCAATTCTGTAGCCTGCATACGCGTAGGCGAGAACGACTATCGCAACCTTGATTGCAATTTTTAATCGGTTTGCCGTCTTTCCGTCCATTATTTGTCTTTGTTTACAACTGGTATTAGTATGGTGGAAATCAGTCCGAACACTATTATCAGCAGGGTTTGTAGTCCATGTGCTACAAGTGCAAATGCGGCTCCTGTTTCGCTTGCGATGCCGTAGATTATAAGTGTCTGTATTATCATGAAGTGGTACGATCCCATTCCGTTAGGTGACGGTACTATCATGCCGAAACTTCCAGCAACAAAGAGCATTAGCGCGGCAAGTACGTTAAGTTCACTTAGTTCTTCGAAGGCAAAGAAGCAGAAATATAGCATCAGGAAGTACAATGTCCATATCAGGAACGAATGAAAGATAATGCCTGCTTTGTGCTGGGCATTCTTCAAGCTAAGAATGCCTGTCCACAAGCCGTTTATAAACTTCGAGATTTTCTGGCAAATCACGAAGCGGTCGAGTTTGCCCTTGGCGATTACTATGAGCAGACAGAGTCCGGCAATTCCTATTATGGCAAGTATCGTTATTGTCAGCGGGGAGAATATCTTTGCAAGATTGTCCTTAATTTCGGGGTGTTGCGCTATAAAGTCTCCGAAAACGTTGGCCTGGGTTGCAAATGCGACGACGGTAAGTATTGCAACGAGTATAAGGTCGAGAAGTCTTTCGCTGACTACGGTGCCGAGAACTTTCGAGAAATCTTGCTTTTCGTAGCGCGAAATGAGTGCGCAGCGTGTAACTTCGCCTAAACGCGGGATTGCAAGGTTGGCAAAATAGGCGTTCAGTACGGCGAAAAATGTATTTATGAAACGTGGCTTTTCGCCTGTGGTTTCGAGCAGAAGCTGCCAGCGGCGGGCGCGACTGATGTGGCTCAGTAAGCTTATCAATGCGGCGGGAACCAGCCAGCCCCATTTTATCGCCGACATCGTGTCGAAGAAGTTTCCAAAGTCGAAGTCCTTGTAAACCAGCATGAATATGGCTATGCCGAAGCCAATGAACAAGGCAATTTTTATGGCAGTTTTCAGTTTTTTGTTCATACTGGAAATTTTTTGCAAATATATCATTTTTTATTCCGACTTTTGCGCTATGGTTAGAGCAAAAAAATATCTAGGACAACATTTTCTCACCGATGTGAGTATTGCGGCACGTATTGCCGAGGCTTTGCATAACGAATCCGACCTTCCTGTGCTTGAAATAGGTCCTGGTACAGGTGTACTTACACGCGAACTTGTAAAACGTAATTTCCGTAATCTTACTTTGGTAGAGATTGATACGGAATCTGTTGATTATTTAAAGGATAACTTTGATAATTCAAAGTTTAATTTGCTCGAAGCCGATTTCCTGAAAATGGACTTGGCTGCCTTTTGTGATTCCGAAATGTGCATAATCGGGAATTTCCCATACAACATTTCCAGTCAGATTTTTTTCAAGGCATTGGAAAATAGGGAAAAGGTTTCGGAAATTGTCTGCATGATACAAAAGGAAGTCGCCGAGCGCATTGCTTCTAAGGAAGGCAGCAAGGTCTATGGCATTTTGAGTGTGCTGATGCAATTATATTATAGGTGCGAATATCTGTTCACCGTTCACGAGCACGTTTTCAATCCACCGCCAAAGGTAAAGTCGGGGGTAGTAAGGTTTGTGCGCTACCGTTCGGCAATCGAGGGTGTTGACGAGAAGAAACTTTTTATGGTTGTGAAGACGGCTTTCAACCAACGCCGCAAGACTTTGCGCAATTCGCTCAAGTCGATGCTCACACCCCAAGTCGATATGTCGCATCGTTTCTGGAATCTTCGTCCCGAACAGCTTTTTCCCGAGGAATTTGTGGAATTGACCAACATGATAAAATAAAAAAAACGCTGCAATTTGCAGCGTTTTTTTTCGTTTATGAAAAATTCAATTTTAATACATCTCAAGTATCGGATAAATGTTTCTGTCGAGTGAAAGTCTGATGAGTTTGATTTTTCTCAGGTAGTCGTTTTCGGTCTTGTTGATTTCGTCAACTTCCTTCTGGTACTCTTTCTTCCATTCGTCATCGGCAAAAGTGAAGGTTCTGAGGATTGTACCTTGGTCGGGGTCGCTTGCAGTCGGGCTTACGATCCAAGAGTACTTTTTACCTTTCTGGTAAATCTTATCGTCAAACTTAACAACGAATGCGCTGTCGGTTGTTGCGTAGTTGTCAATTACCGGTTCGCCCGATTCTTCGTCGTAAATCTTCAGGTATAATTTCTTCTGCTTAGGATTTGCCCAGTTGAGAACGACATAGTTTTCAACAACCATTGCATCGTCGAACGGGTCGCGGATGATGTCGCCAACAGCACGGTAAACGCCACCGCTCTTGCGTTCCTTCTGCGAATTCTGAATCATATTGTTTGCAATATAGTTGAAGAATTCCTGGGTAAGGTTGCTGTTACCTACATCTTCGTAAATCTTGTTAAGGTCTGGAACAGAATAGGTTCCCGGAGTGTTAATTCCCATTGGAACGTCGTTCTTGTTGGTAAGTACAACGTACGAGCCAGCAGGAACCTTCAAAGAACTCTTCGAAGATATGTAGCTGTCCCTCACGAGGTTGGTTTCTACCTTCTTGTCAACAATCTTCGGGCTTCCCGAGAAGTAGAAAACCTTATATTCACTTGTCTGAGCGCTTAAACTTATTGCGAATAAACTCAAACCTAACAATGCTGCGTAAAACTTTATTCCTTTCATCTTTCGTGTATTTAAATGTTTGCGTTATAAATGAATCTATCTTAAATAATTCTAATGTTTCTTCGTACAAATATAAAACTTCAATACAGAATATCAACATAATTCCAGTAGGCATCATATCAACTTTTATGCCAAACTCTTTCATTACGTAATAAGAAATTAATAAAACTACTGCAATAAGTAAAAATTGTATTGGTTTAGAAAGTATATCGAAGAATTTGGCACCGAACACATACCAGTAAACCAGCCACAAAACGAAGAAGAATGTTATTATGAACGCTATGGCTTTGTTTTGCCAAGGCTCAAGTGTGACTAGGCAGTCGTCGTTCATTATCATGCTGATGGCGTGTGCGTGGATTTCGATTCCCTTTGCATCGTAGCCGTCGCAGCGTTCCAGTGGTGTGAAAAAGGCGTCGATAGTGTCCATAGGTGCGCCCTTGTACATTCCGAGGTAGCCCATAAGCACGATTTTGTCCTTGAGCATGCTCAGGTTGCACGAGTCGTTCACGTCTTCGTAGTCAATCTTTATGAACGGCATGCTGCCGCCTCGGTAGTTGATGCTTTCGAGCTGCTTCTTGTTGCGTTTTGCGAATCGCATGAACATTTCGTTGTCGTACATGCTGACGATTGCAGCCGAGAATGCGTTTATTGTGACAGTGTCGTGGTTTATCGAGTCGGTAAAACGGATGAACTTGTCGAATTCGCGGCAGGTCAGAGGCTCGTTTTGCAGCTCGCAGTGACCGTATGGCAGGTCACCGAAGAATTCGCTTGTGCGGATAACACCTACGGCCTTGTCGGGGTCATCTTCGTCGTATATGCCGAACGCTCCCATTACAATGTTTTGTTTGGTGTTCAAGGCTTGCTTAAGTGCCATGTCCTCCATTATTTCTTGGATGTTGCCGTTTTTCGGTTCCTTGAATACTGCATCGATACCGATTACGCGAGGCTCGAACTTCTCGATGATGTTTATCTTCTGGGCAAGTTCGCCACGGCTGAGGTCGCCAATGTTTACTATATATATATTGGTATCGGTCTTGTAAATGTCGTCCTTGCGGCTCATTTCCGAATAGACGAGGTCGCTGTAGTCGAAGTTGTCGATGTAGTCGTCGAATGGGTTGAACAGGTCAACCGAATCGATTATGCTCCACATGAATACGACTACTATAGCCGTAAAAACGGTAATAAGTCCAGCATCAAGCAACAGCAGCGGACCATATTTTTCTGGATATTTTCTTGCCATCTCTTATATTATTTGCGTTGCAAAGTTAGCAATAAAATCTGATTTGGATAATGGAAGAGAAAAATCTTTTATTTTGAAAAATATGTTGAAATGGCTTTAGCCATTTACATTTCTTTTCTTCTCAGCGTAATGTATGTAAATGGTGGTTCACCATCGAGATGTTCTTCTGTTTCAATGGTTTCCCATTCGTTCATGTTGAGGGAGGGGAAGAAGGTGTCGGCTTCGTATGAGCGATGTACGCGCGTGAGGTAAATCTTGGTCGTGTATGGCAGAAACTGCCTGTAAACCGATTCTCCGCCAATTATGAACACTTCGTCGCTGTCGCATAGGGTAAGTGCCTGTTCGATGTTCTTGGTTGTGTAAGCACCTTCGAAAATGGCATCGCCACTGGTGAGAATTATGTTCTTGCGGTCGGGTAGGGGGCGCTTGGGGAACGAAAGATAAGTTTTGCGTCCCATTATTATGGAATGTCCGGTTGTTATCGCCTTGAAGCGCTTGAGGTCGCCGCTGATGTGCCACAGCAGGTTGTTGTCCTTGCCGATGGCTCCGTTTTCGGCAACGGCCACTATCATAGTTATCTGTTTGTCTGTCATACCGATACTTCTGCTTTAATGTGTGGATATGGATTGTAGTCTACCAATTCGAAATCTTCGTACTTGAACGAGAAAATATCCTTCACATTTGGATTTATCTTCATCTTTGGCAGCGGACGCGGAGTGCGTTCCAATTGGGTGTGAACCTGTTCGAGATGGTTGAGATAAATATGGGCATCGCCAAAAGTATGGATGAATTCTCCGTACTGGTATCCGCAAACCTGTGCCAACATCATGGTTAGCAATGCGTAGGATGCAATGTTGAATGGCACTCCGAGGAAAAGGTCGGCACTACGTTGGTAAAGCTGGCACGAAAGTTTTCCGTCGGCAACATAGAACTGGAACAGTGCGTGGCAAGGCGGAAGTGCCATGTTGTCGATGTCGGCGACATTCCATGCGCTAACGATGTGGCGGCGCGAGTCTGGATTTTCTTTCAGCGACTTCACAAGGTTCGAAATCTGGTCGATGGTCTGTCCGTCGGGAGTTTTCCACGAACGCCACTGGTAGCCATACACATGACCGAGGTCGCCGTTTTCGTCGGCCCATTCGTCCCAGATGCGTACTCCGTTGTCGTTCAGGTATTTTATATTGGTGTCGCCAGCCAAGAACCACAGCAGTTCGTGGATTATCGACTTTAGGTGCAACTTCTTGGTTGTGAGGCAGGGAAAACCGTCCTGCAGGTTGAAGCGCATCTGATGTCCAAAAACGCTTATCGTGCCGGTTCCCGTGCGGTCGCTCTTGCGTACGCCTTCGTCGAGTACGCGCTGTAGTAGGTCGAGATATTGTTTCATCAGTTGAACAGTTTTTTCTTTTTTCCGTGTGTATGTGCTTTGTGGTGAGGCTTTTCGTCAATGTCGTTGAAATCAGTGAAATTATCGTTGAAATCCTCATCCATACCGTCGTCAAAGTCCTCGTTCATAGGTTGCGACATCGTTATCAGTGGAAGGTATGCTTGTTCTTTCTCGTCCCATGCAATGTCGACATTTAGCACCAATGCATTTTCGATGTATAGTTTGACGGCCATTTCCCTTTCTTGCCTTGTAGCATGTATTTCAACAAATCTGAACTGGTCGATCAGAGTTTTAAAAACCTTTTGGTAGTCCGATTCGGATAGCAGAATCTTGCTGTCGTAATCGGGAATAATGGGAAAATCGACCTTTATGGCACTTTCGGGACCTATGTATGTCAATAGGACTTTCATGTTATTTTGTCTCTCTTTCGTGTTTGTACTTGAAGCAGATTGCGAACAGTACTGCAACTATAAGTGCGTAGCCTGCAAAGATATACCAGCTTGTCTGCCAGCCGTTCCAAACGTTCATGGCACCTTCCTGCGAATATACAAAGTGGTTTACAACAGCCTGTGCTGCCAAAGTGCCTATTGTTGCGCCTATTCCGTTGGTCATTAGGAAGAAAAGTCCCTGAGCAGATGAGCGGATAGATGTGTCGGTTTCCTTATCGACGAAGAGCGAACCGCTGATGTTGAAGAAGTCGAATGCCACACCGTAAACTATGCACGACAGAATGAACATCCATACTCCCGAACCAGGGTTGCCAAGTCCGAACAGACCGAAACGAAGTACCCAAGCGAACATTGCAATAAGCATAACCTTCTTTATGCCGAATCGCTTTAGGAAGAATGGGATTAGCAATATGCACAATGTTTCGGAAATCTGCGACAGCGAAATCAGAATGTTTGCGTGCTGTACGCCAAAGGTGTCGGCATATTCGGTTATACCGCCGAAACTTGTCAAGAAGGGGTTTGCAAAACCGTTTGTTATTTGAAGCGAAACGCCGAGCAACATCGAGAAAATGAAGAATATAGCCATCTTCTTCTGTTTGAACAGCGAGAATGCGCGTAGTCCGAATGCATCGACAAAGGATTTGGATGCTGCCTTGTTTGTCGGACATTGAGGCATTGTGAACGAGTATATTGCGAGTACAATTCCAATTCCACCGCTTACAACAAACTGAGCTGCAGTAGGTTGGAATCCGAGCAGGTCAACAATCCACATTGTGCAGATGAAACCGATTGTTCCAAAGATACGAATTGGCGGGAAAGCCTTTACCGTGTCGAGTCCAGCTTTGTCGAGAGCGTTGTAAGCCACTGAGTTCGATAGAGCCAAAGTTGGCATGTAGAAAGCCACAGCAACGCTGTAAATTGAGAACAAAACGCCAAACTGCACAGCATCGCCAGCCATTATTCCGTACAAGCCTGCACAAAGCATTGCTATACCAGAAATTGCGTGGCATAGTCCTAATGTTTTCTGCGCTTGTATCCATCTGTCGGCGATTATACCCATGAGAGCCGGCATAAATATCGAAACAATACCTTGTATAGAGTAAAATAAGCCGATTTGTCCACCCATGTTGTGGTTGAACAAATAGGTTCCCATGCAGGTTAGGTATGCTCCCCAGATTGCAAACTGGAGAAAATTCATCACGATAAGTCTGAATTTGATTCCGCTGTTATTCATTTTTATCCTTTTTGTTTCTTGAATTAATTTCGTCCCTGATGATTGATGCGTATTCGTAGTCTTCTTCGTCTATCGCGTTTTGCATCAGTTGGTTGAGCGCGTCCAAGTCGGCTTCCTTGAGGTTGAAGCAGTAGCGTTCGGAGTTGAGGTATTTCTCGTCTTCGGCGAGTATTACGCCAGCCTTATCGACGACTTCGGATGTGGTGAAAATGGGGCAGTTGAAGATTAGCGAAACTGCGATTGCATCAGAAGTTTTTGCTTCAACAAATTCGTGCTGTTCGCCACGGCTGAAGAATATGCGCGAGTAGAAAATGCCTTCCTCGAACTTGTAGATTAGCACTTCCTCGGCGGTTATGTCGAACTTCCGCATCGAAATGGAGAACACTTCATGGATTAGCGGACGTGGCGTGTCCATGCTTGTGATTTTCTTTGCTATGGACTGTGCTTCGGTGGCGTCGATGACTACCGGGATACGCTTTTTGCTGTGTGCAACCGAGAGCACAACAACATACGCACCAGTCATATTGTTGCTGTCAGCAAGTCCGTTAACCGTCAATTTTATTTGTTCCATAGCGATGGCAAAAGTAATAATAATTTACGATTTACGAAGTACGATTTACGATTTGATGATTGGATGATTTGAGGATTAGCTTGCGCGAACTAAAGGTTGAAGATTTGAAACAAAAGGGACGGCGTTCAACCGTCCCATAATTGTTATTTGTTTCATCTAGCGAGTGCAAAGCATTGCGCCGCTACAATATCCATTATTCATTGTCCATTATTCATTGTTCATTGTCCATTGTTAATTGTCCATTCTTCATTGCTTCCACTTCCTTCGGATTCGGACCGTACTGGTTTTCGCCTTTCTGTCCATCGATGCAACCAAGAATGATATACAATCCTAGAATAATCATGTTGCAAATTGAATTGATTAGGCTGAATATTACGGCAATTGTCACCGAATCCATATTGAAAAGCACTATCAGTCCAAATATTGGCTGAATCAAAAGCAACAACAGCCATGTTCCTTTTTGTCCAATATCGTGCAGCCGACGAACCGTAACCGCAAAATAAGGCAGTAACGAAGCCAGGGTGAATGCCGCACATACAAAGAAAACAATCCTTACCCAACCTTTTCCAATTCCGAAAAATACAAAAGGATTGGTCGTTATTGAATTGTACATACTGATACTAGAAATATTCTGCACAACAAGTCCAATACCTAAAACAGATCCCAAGACCAAGCTTATTATTGTATAAAACAACAGGAACATCCAATATTCCTTTCTTCTTGCCCTGCCCTTAAAGTCGGCATAGTGTTTCCAACATTTTAAAAAGTATTTCATGATATTTTATGTTTTAAAGTTTCTATGTTTCTAAGTTTCTTGGTTGAGACGCAAAATTTTGCGTCTTTACAGAATTGCTATTGTTCTTTGTTTTCTTTATTCTTTTGCCTTTGGCTGATGGCGAGCGTTACGACAAGTCCGAGAGATATTACAAACGACATTATTAACGACATGACAACATCGCCTTTAAGTCTTTCAATGGTATAGATGCCATTCTCGAAATGGATTAAAATATAGCCAAATCCAAAAAATGGGAATGTAACAATCCACAAAATGATGAAATACAAAAATTTCTTTGCCATAAGATTCAATTTTAAGTTAACTATTCGACAAATATACAAGTTTTTTGAAATTCAAAAGTGTCGTTTTGTTGTGCAAAAATAGTGATTTTTAGATAAGAAACAAAAAAAAGTAGAGATTTTTGAAAAAAATATTTGGGGTGCTGTGCAATATTTGCATAAATTTGCAGTTGTGCATAAAAAACAGGTAAATTATGAAACATATAATTGTAATCTTGGCTTTTGTCGTGCTTTTCGTGGCTAATGCGCTTGTGTCGTTTGCCGGCGGTCATTTTCCGCCCAACGGCAAGAAGTGTGAAGTTGGTGGCAAGGTAATTTATGTTGACAAAACTTGTATGACTAATCTTGATTGGCGGGAAATGCTCTGGGAGTTTGAAAACAATCCTGAAATATTTACAGGTTCTGTTTCTGAAAATTGTGTTGATTCTGTAGTGTGGAAGCATGTGTATGGCGAGGGATGGGATATAAAGACTTATGAAAAGATTGACAAGTCCCCAGTTGTTGGTTTTACATTATATCAGTGCAAGAATTTTGCTGTTTTTCGTGCAACAGCAGTAATGGAATTGTTTAAATATGGCAAGTTCAAGCAGTATAAGGACACTAAGCTGGAATACTTTATGCTCTCGTCAGAGCAGTATGCCGAACTGCTGAAGCAGAAATGGTTTGCCAAGTCGTTTGCCGAAGGCTATGCCGAAATCACCTCCGACGGCAAGTTCGTGAAGGATGGCAAAATCCTTGATTCGGTTGATGATGGTAAGGTTACATTTAGGATGTATGCGGTGGTAATGTACAATTAACAATTGATAATGTACAATGTAAAATTATAAATGGCATAAATTATCGAAAATTAAGGCTTTGGGACCTTCCAGCCTTTCAGCCTTTTAGTCTTCCTGCCTTTTAGTCTTCTAGCCTTCTGGTCTTCAAGCCTGTTAGCCTGTCAGCCTGTCAGCCTGTCAGCCTGTTAGCCTTCAAGCCCTTTTACATAAACACTTCAACGCTAATTCTGTAGAAATCTCCTTCTTTTTCGGGGCGCGACAGTGCAAAATGTGTTTCGAAGTCGTCGTCGCCGTATGGGGTTTGGATGTGTATCGGGTAATATTTGTCGTCCTGTTTTTCGTGTATGTAGTAGGTTGTACCGTCAATATCAATGGTTTTGCATTTCGAAGCCTTGTCGTAGAAGGCGTTTGCATCGTCCTTGTCGGAGAAGTTTAGGCTTGGGTTGGTTGAGGTGTCCTCGTTGAGTTTGTAGAAGCACGAATGTCTGGTTGTGCTTTTAAGATTGTAGCCTAATGTTTTCTTATCGGTCTTTTCAATGCCAAAGCCATATACGATTTCGTCTTCATCGACCTCTTCACCGATAATGACATCCTTGTAAATCAGCGACATTCCGCTCTTTTCCTCAAAGCCATCCTGTAGGGTTAGCATTGACATTAGCTTTTCGAGCGAGAAATTCTTGCAGAATTGCTCGGCTTCGTCTTCGCGTTCCTGCTGTTCGGCGTCTTCGCGTTCTTCGTTCAACTTTGCCTCGGCTTCGGCCTTCTGTATGGAATCCTGACGAGCCGTCTCAAGCGAATCGGCAACGGTGTTATCTTCCTGCTGTTCAGCATTGTTTGAATTGTTGCAACCGATGGTCAGCAACATTGACAAGGCGGTTAACAATAAAATATTCCTCATAGTGTAATGCGTTTTTTGTCTGTGGAACAAAAGTACAATTTTTATGGGACTTACATAATTGTTTTCCAAAACTTTTTTCCTGTTTGCCATATTTTCATTTTCTTTGTGTTTTGAATTTTTTGACAGATGAATGCCATTAGGAAAAAAGATACTCCGTGCAAGGAAAACCAGCCGGTTGCAGCAGGTACAATGTTGAAGGACAATGCCTTGGCTCGCAAGCGCGACATTATACTGAAAGTGATAATCGTTGTGTTCGGCTTTATGCTCTATGCCAACACTCTCGGACACGGCTATGCTCTCGACGACACCGTTACAATCTGGAAAAACGAGTTTACACAGCAAGGTTTTACGGGCATAAAGGACATTCTGAGCTACGATACTATGGCGGGAATGTTCGGCAAGGACATGGACGAAGTCGCCGGTGGTCGCTACCGTCCGCTGTCGGTGGTAATGTTTGCCATCGAACTTGAGATTTTTGGCAAGAAGACCGAAGCGCCCGACTTTTCGGGCGACATTGTGGCGGCTCCTTTCGTTGGGCATTTCTTCAATGTGATATACTACTGCCTTCTTCTGCTGTTGATGTACCATGTGCTGAAAAAGCTTTTCCGCAACCATAAGCCACGCTACTGGTTCCTGAGCATTCCTTTCCTTACGGTAATGCTGTTTGCTGCACATCCGCTTCATACCGAGGTGGTTGCCAACATCAAGAGCCGTGACGAGATTATGGCGTTCATCTTCGGACTGCTGGCATTGGACTGTGCAATCAAGTTCTTGGAAAAGAGAGATTTGACGAGGAGAATATTGCTGTTGGTTGCCATTTTTGCTTGCATTTTCCTCGGCTCGATGTCGAAGGAAACCACTGTGGCGTTCGTATTCCTTATTCCGCTTTCGCTGTATTTCTTCTACGAGCCAAAGGTTTCCGATTATGTAAAAGTGACAATTCCTGCTTTTCTCGGAGCTTTGCTTTATGTTGTAATAAGGGCAAATGTCATTGTAAACCAGTTTGGTAACGAAGCAGAACTTTTGCTCAACAATCCATTCCTCAACATGACAGGCGGGGAGAGGTACGCTACGGTGACATATACACTGCTTCTGTATCTGAAGCTTCTTGTCTTCCCGCATCCGCTCACTTGGGACTACTATCCGTACCAGATTCCAACTATGCATTGGACTGACTGGCAGGTGATTTTGAGTCTGTTGCTTCACCTCGGAATGATTGTGGTTGCGATAGTTTACCTGATGCCGAGACGCAAGTCGGTGTATTCGTATGCGATATTTTTCTATGGTGCAACGCTGATTCTGCCGTCGAACCTGCTGTTCAACGTGGGTGCATTTATGGCCGAAAGGTTTTTGTTTATGCCGTCGTTAGGATTTAGCCTTGCCATTGCATACACATTTGCCGAAGTTTTGCCCGAAAAGTTTCCCAAAAAGGAAAAGATGTGGCGCAACGTTACGATTGCGGTTCTTGGCGTTGCTGCGCTGGCATTTTCGGCAAAGACCATAACCCGCAATATGGACTGGAAGGATTCGTCAACGCTTTTTGCACACGATGTGCACGTCAGCGTAAACAGCATAAAGGGCAACAGCTCGTACGCAAGCGACCTTTACACGCAGTCGGAAGGGGCGGAGAAGCGTGCTGCTAAGTGCCACGGTGCCGATAGTCTTGCCTATATTGCTCAGCGCGACAGCATTATGCGCGAGGCGATACCGTATTTTGAGCGAGCTTTGGAGTTCGACAGCCTTAATTCCGAATCGTTGGTGCGTATTGGCAATATTTACTACAAGCTTGATAACGACTACAATACGATGTTCAAGTATTACAAACAGGCTTTGCATTCCAATCCGCTTAACCGCGATGTGTGGAACAATACGGTAGGTGTGCTGACTTACAATGTCGACAATCCTGAATACGAAAAGGCAATCTGGCGTGATTATGCCGTTCTTTCGCCCGACTACTACGAATCCTACTATCAGCTTGGCGAGATTTACTATTCGGCAAATCCGAAGCAGAACGACTCTGCGGTTTATTATCTGTCGAAGGCTTATTCGCTGAATACAAGCAAGTTTGAGATTCCGTTCCATCTGGGAATGTCGTATGGAAATTTGGACGACTTTACAAAAGCGAAGGAATATCTGCTCAAGGCCGATGCCTTGAAGGATGATGCCGAAGTGAAGAAGTTCCTTGGCATAATCTACGGCACCGAAGGCAATCCTGCTGAAGCATACAAATATTTCTCGAAGTCGGCACAACTGAATCCCAACGACCCGATAGTGCAACAGTACGCGGCGCAGTCGAAGATGGAGGCGGGGTTGTGAGAAGTCGAACAGTCTGACAGGCTTGCAGTCAAACGGGCTAACAGTTTATGATTGGATTAGCTGATGGTGGTCTGTTCCTTGGTTCGACTGCTGTTGATTGCCTTGTGCTTCCGAAACTAATTTTTTACCTTTCCAGAAAAAACATTATCTTTGCAAAATTTTGCAGTATTTTATGGTTGTAAAAAGTGTCATAGGAAAAATGGCGAAGATATTCGTTAGCCCGCGCCTTTTTTGGCAGAGGTACGAGTTTTCGTCGTTGACAGCAAAGGACTTGCACGGCAAGGTTTATCCAGTGCTGATGTCGGCATTTTTTGCAATCGTGCTTTTCGGTTCAGCGCTCAACCGTATGCCCGAGGAGGGGTTCCCTATTGTTCTGCTCGATTCGGTTGTCATTACGTTACTGTTTGCGCTGACATACTTTATTGTAACTTTCCTCGAAAACTGGATTTGTCGAATGTATGGCGGCATCGAGTACCGCAAGTCGTCGATATTTCTGCTCGAGTGTATGCTCCCGTTTTATCTGTTGTATGCAGTTCTGGCAGTGTTCCCAAGTTTGTTTTTCCTTTGGATATTGGTTGCATACTGCTTATTCTTGATGTATTTTGGTGCGCTGTATTTCCTAAAGGTGGCCGAGGACAGGGTGATAATCTTTATGATATTGACTGCCCTGGCTATTGTGCTGGGGGTGGCGGTGTCTCTTACACTCGACGGAATTATTATGGGATTTTTTGTAGATTAGATTGCTGGAAATGAAAAAGATAGAATATAAAAATAAGAAAGCGTTCTTCAAGTTCGAGTTTATCGAAAAATACACCGCAGGCATTGTGCTTACGGGTACTGAGATAAAGTCGATTCGCGACGGAAAGATAAGTTTTACCGATTCGTACTGCGTTTTCAAGGATAATGAATTGTGGGTTACCTCGGTGCATATTGCGGAGTATTCGCTCGGCACCTGCAACAACCACGACCCCAAACGCGACCGTAAGTTGCTTCTTAATCGTAAGGAACTTAACAAGTTGCAGAAGAAAGTCGCAGAAAAAGGCTTGACGATTGTGCCAATTTCGTTGTTCCTCAACGAAGCGGGAATTGCCAAGATGGAAATTGCATTGGCTCGCGGTAAGAAACTGCACGACAAGCGCGAGGATATTAAGGATCGTGACACCAAGCGTGACCTCGATAGAACAAGAAAAATGAAGTAATGTAGATGGTTGGCGAAACGAAAATATTTTCAGTATGTAAGGATTGCTTACCAACTGCCGAGGATTTTTCGGAGGTTATAGTTAATAAATAATTAGGCAAAATGGCAAAAGAGACCGAAATAGTGTTATATAATCCAAACCAGTCGGTGAACATAGAAGTTCGACTAGAGGATGAAACAGTATGGCTGACACAGGCTCAGATGGCATTGTTGTTTGATACTACGCCACAGAATGTAACTATGCATATAAGAGGAATTTATGGTGATGAGGAACTGCTTGAAAACTCAACTTGTAAGGATTTCTTACAAGTTCGTCAGGAAGGACAAAGGATGGTTACAAGAAAGCAAAAGATTTATAATCTTGATGTTATTATTTCTGTTGGCTATCGCGTTAAATCCAAGCGTGGCATAGAATTCCGCCAGTGGGCAAATAAGGTTCTGAAAGATTTTCTGTTGCGAGGCTATGCTATTAATAGTCGCCTTGAAACATTGGAGCAGAAGGTTGCTCGTCATGATGAGCAAATTCAGTTTTTCATAAAGTCTGCTACACCTATACCCGAAAAAGTTTTTATGGATGGTGAGTTTTACGATGCGTTCGCGTTGGTCCAAAAACTGATAAAGTCTGCTAAGAAAAGCATTATTCTTATAGATAATTATGTTGACGAGTCGGTACTAACAAGGATGAGCGAAAAGCCGGAGGGAGTATCGGTTTCCATTTATACAAAATCGGTAAGCAAGGCTATGGAACTTGCTGTAGAAAAGTTTAATAGCCAATATGGTGGCTTGAAGTTGAAGCGGTTTGCCGATTGCCACGACAGATTCCTAATTCTTGACAATTCGGAGATGTATCTTTTCGGCGCATCGCTGAAGGACTTAGGCAAGAAAATGTTCGCTTTCACAAAGCTCGATAGTTCGAGCATTGCCTTGGTAATGAGTAGAATAAAAGATGTTTAGATGTGATTTGAAAAATTTGAAGATATGAATATACTTATAATAATATTACTTGCAATCGCCGCATATTTGATTGGGTCGTTCAGTTCGGCCCTGTGGTATGGCAAATGGTTCTACGGAATCGATATTCGTGAACACGGCAGCAAGAATGCCGGCTCGACAAATGTTCTCCGCGTGCTTGGCTGGAAATGTGCAATACCCGTTTTTATAACTGATGTCATAAAGAGTTTCGTGCCGACGATGTTCTTTGTGATGCTACTCAACCGCTTTGCTACAACTGACTGCGGTATTTTTGTCGAACAAGGTTCGGAGGCGTATTACCTCTATCAGCTTCTGTTCGGTATGATGGCGATATTGGGGCACATTTTCCCGATTTTCTCTGGATTCAAAGGAGGAAAGGGCGTCGCTTCTATGCTCGGACTTGTGCTTGCTCTCGACCCGTTGTCGGCAGCGATAGCATTGGGTGTGTTCATTATCGTTGTACTGATAACAAGGATAGTTTCTGTTTCGTCAATGTCGGCTGCAGTGGCTTTCCCGATTGTGGTTTATGTTCTTGGCATTTTCCGCGAGGCTGGTCACAGCATTACGATGACCGTATTTTCGATACTTGTGGCGATACTGCTGATAGTTACCCACCGCAAGAATATTAAAAGATTGTTAAACCACGAGGAGCCAAAGATAACGATTGCAAAAAAGGAATAATTTTGCAAAAAAAATTGTTATCGATGAAATCAATACTAAAACTTATGGCGTGTGGACTCGCTTTCGGTCTTACCGCCTGCAACTCTAATCAGAATCAAAGTATGGAAGATAAGGCTTTGAGTATGGCCGATCTTGATACTACCGTATCGGCTTCGGCAGATTTTTATGCTTACGCAACTGGTGGTTGGCAGAAGAACAATCCATTGCCAAACGACAAGTCTCGTTACGGCTCGTTCGATATTCTTGGCGAAGAAACCGACAAGAAGGTTAAGGAACTGATTCAGGATTTGGCAAACCAGAAGAATGAAGAAAATTCGGTTGAGTGGAAAATTGCAACTCTGTACAACCTTGGTATGGACGAGGCTAAGCTCAATGCCGACGGCATTTCTCCTATTAAGCCGATGCTCGACGAGATTGATGCAATGACCGACAAGGCTCAGATTGTTGATATGGTTGCCAAGATGCACCACAAGGGCGTTTCTGCTTTCTTCGGTCTGTTCGGAACCAGCGATCCTGCCAACAGCGACCTCAATATTCCTTGGTACTATCAGAGCGGACTTGGTCTTGCAAACAAGGAATACTACACCGACAAGGGTGAAAGGGAAGATTTGATCCGTCAGCAATATGTTGAGCATGTAGGAAAGATGTTCGCACTGATTGGCTATTCAGAAGAAGATGCCAAGGCAGCAGCAAAGATTGTATTCGAAATCGAAAACCAGCTTGCAAATGTTTCGATGGGAAGCGTCGAGGAGCGTGATCCGTTTAAGACTACAAACAAGATGAATGTAGAAGAAATGGCAGCCAAGTCGCCCAACTTCGACATTGCAAAATATTTCGAACTCCAGGGTATTACTGTAAAGGAAAACTTCAATGTTTGCCAGCCTTTGTTCTTGGCAGGTGTTTCCGATATAATTGGAAAACAGTCTCTCGACAACCTCAAGCAGTATTTGAAGTGGAATGTTGTTAATTCGTCGGCTTCTTATCTGAGCGAAGACCTTAACAAGCAGAACTTCGAATTCTACGGCAAGACTTTGTCGGGCGTTCCTGTTCAGATGGACAGATGGAAACGCGTTGTAAGGGTTGTAAACGGCAATCTTGGCGAATGTGTTGGTGAAATCTTTGTACAGAAGTATTTCCCGCCTGAGGCAAAGGAACGTATGGTAACTTTGGTTGAAAATTTACGTTCGGCTTTCGGTGAAAGAATTAAGAACCTCGACTGGATGAGCGAAGAAACCAAGGCTAAGGCATTGGAGAAACTTGCTGCAATTACAGTAAAAATCGGTTATCCTGACAAGTGGAAAGATTATTCGAAACTTCAGTTGAAGGAAGATTCGTTTTATGCTAATGTTGTAAGATGCAACGAGTTTGAATTCGACGACATGGTTAGCAAGATTGGCAAGCCGGTTGATAAGGAAGAGTGGGGTATGACTCCGCAGACTGTAAATGCATATTACAATCCAAGCACTAACGAAATCTGCTTCCCGGCTGGTATTCTTCAGCCACCATTCTTCTATATGGATGCCGACGATGCTGTAAACTATGGCGCAATTGGTGTTGTTATCGGACACGAGATGACTCACGGATTCGACGACCAAGGTCGTAACTATGACAAGGATGGAAATCTTGCCTGCTGGTGGACTGATGAAGATGCCGCTAAGTTTACCGAAAGAGCAAAAGTGCTGATCGACAGATATAACTCAATAGTTGTTATCGACACCTTGCACGCAAACGGCGAATATTCGCTTGGCGAAAACATTGCCGACTACGGAGGATTGAAGATTTCGTTCGATGCATTCAAGAAGGCTTCGGAAGGCAAGGAACAGCCGACAATCAACGGTTTTACTCCAGAACAGCGTTTCTACCTCTCGTATGCAAAGGTTTGGGCTAACAACATCCGCGACGAGGAAATTATCCGCCGTACAAAGGAAGATGTTCATTCGCTCGGCAAGTGGAGAGTAAATGGACAGCTCATCGGTATCGACGATTTCCATAAGGCATTTGGAATCAAGGAAGGCGATGCAATGTATATTCCTGAATCTGAATGGGCAAAAATTTGGTAGATTTGATACTATGATATACAAAAAAAAGCGGACGATTGTCCGCTTTTTTTATTGCCTGTAGGCTTGATTATTTCTTCTTGAAGTATCTGTTGTAGAGACCTTCGAAAGCCTTACCGTGACGAGCTTCGTCGCGAGCCATTTCGTGAACTGTGTCGTGGATTGCATCGAGGTTGTTCTTCTTTGCGCACTTTGCCAATTCGAACTTACCAGCGGTTGCACCAAATTCGCAGTCGATTCTCCACTTCAGGTTCTTTTCTGTCGAAGCGGTCATGTTGGGGTCGCATTCCGAACCGAGGAGTTCTGCAAACTTAGCTGCATGTTCTGCCTCTTCGAAAGCAGCCTTTTCCCAGTAGAGACCGATTTCAGGATAACCTTCGCGGTGTGCGATTCTTGCCATGCAGAGGTACATACCTACTTCGGAGCATTCGCCTGTGAAGTTAGCCTTCAACTGTTCGATAATATATTGCTTGTCTTCTGGTGAGCAAGCGTCCAAGTTCATACCAACGCCAAATACGTGTTCTGCTGCAAGAGGAGCGTCTTCCTGCATTTCCTTGAATTTGCTTCCTGGAACCTTGCAAACTGGGCATTTGAAATCTTCAGGCATGCTTTCGCCTTCGTAAACGTAACCACAAACCGGGCATACAAATTTTTTCTTCATCGTCTATTTGTTTTTTATTAGTTAAACATTTTTTAATTGCAATGGTGGTCGCAGCTGTGTTCACAACCGTCGTGGTGGTGGCTGCAACATTCACCTTGCGCGTAAATTTTACCATTGAGGAAGTTGAGCACGACTTCGCTTGTCGGACCGCAGCATCCGTTGAAAACGCCGATTCCGCTCGATTCGAGCATTGCTACAGCGCCTCCGCCGATTCCGCCAGCAAGCATCACATCTATTTCCTTCTCGAGGAAAGTGTGGATAATGTTGGACTTGCATCCGCAGCCTTCGGGCGAATCGAGTTTTTCCTTGCTGATTATGGTCTTTGTTTCGTCGTCAACCTTGAATATTGTGAAATATTCGCAGTGTCCGAAGTGTTCGTCAACCATGTCGCCTTCCCTTGTGGGTATTGCTATGTTGAAAATCATTTCCTGCTGTTTTAGTCGAGAACTAATGATGGAGTGTTGTAGGTTCTGCCAGCGAGTTCCTGGTCGAGCATATACAATGCGCGAGCGTCGCCACCAAAGAGTTCCATCTTGCTGATGAGGTCGTTGGCGTTCTTTTCTTCTTCGCCCTGTTCCTTGATGAACCACTGGAGAAGTTCCATTGTTCTGTAGTCCTTAGCCTTAGCAGCTTCAGCATAGATGTTGTCGATGAGCGAGGTAACATACTTTTCATGTTCCAAAGCAGCCTTCAGCGGGTCCATGAAAGTCTTGTACTTCTTGTCTGGCTGGTCGATTGCAAGCAATGTAACCTTTTCGCCATTGTTCTGGAGGTACTGGTAGAACAGCATTGCGTGGTCGCGTTCTTCTTGAGCCTGAACCTTGTACCAGTTTGCGAAACCAGCAAGTCCCTTCGATTCGAAGAAGTTCGACATGTCAAGGTAAAGATAGCCAGAGTACAATTCCTTGTTTATCTGTGTGTTGATTAATTCTGAAACTTTTTTGTTCATGATATTTTCCTTTCTCTTTTAATTGTTTGACAAATTACTCTTATTTATTCAATAGTTATCTTTTCAAAGTCGGAAGCGCCATGCTTGCACCATGGGCAGATGAAATCGGCAGGAAGTTCTTCGCCTTCATATACATATCCGCAAACCTTGCATCTCCAGCCTACCTTTACCGATGGTTCTGGCTTCGGCTTGATGTTTTTTTGGTAGTACGAGTAGGTGACCGATTCTACATCCGACAAAACCTGCTTTTCGGTAATTTCTGCAATGAAAATGCTGTGTGTGCCACAGTCAACTACATTTTTTACTGCGCCAGAAATGAAGGCGTTGGTGTATTTGGGGATGTAGTACAATCCGTTTTCGCTGCGTTTTACTGCATCGCATTTCTCGAACTTGTTCACATCGCGACCACTCTGGAATCCGAAGTGGCTTATTACATTCATCGGAACTTCCTTTGTCAGGATTGAAACATTCAACAAGTTGGTTCTCAGAATCATGTCGTGGGTGAAGTTCTTCTTGTTCATGCTTACTGCTATGGTCTGTGGGCTTGCGCTTGAAACCTGTATTACCGAGTTGCTTATGCATCCGTTGTCCTTTTCGCCTTCGCGGGCGGTGATTACGAACAGACCGTATTCAATGTTGTATAATGCGTCGCTCATTTTTCTGTCAGTATTTGTTTTTCAATAGTTCTGTTTTCTGTCTATCAGTGCATTAAAGTCTTTACAAGTGTCAACCGACCATCACTCATGGTTGGCTTGACAAGAATGCGAATATAAATAAAATTTATTAATAGGCAATAAAAATTTTTATGGAAATTTTTGAAGTGTTGGATTTCTTTTTGAGACGCAAAATTTTGCGTCTGTACAATTGTTGCGTCGTGGCGTGTCGCACCGCGTCCGTAAATTGTTATATCAATTGTAGAGACATTGCGTGCAATGTCTAATCTAAATTTAGTGTTTGTAAACATTAAAATATGTCGTATTTTAGTGTATGGAAACATTTTTTTTGTTTATTATGATTGTATCATTTGAATTTTAGTGTTTGTGAACATTAAAAAGTAATAAATTTTAGTGTTTGGAAACACTTTTTTGTTGCGGATTAAAAATAAAGTATTACCTTTGTGGCATATAAAAATATTTTGGCTATGGAATCGAATGATGTTCAAATGTTAATGCAGATTTATCACAATAGGCTCGCATTTGTTGAGGGGTCGTTTCATCGGTATTTGTTCAATGAAATCGACTGGAGAGACCGACTGATTGGGATAAAAGGCCAGCGGGGCGTTGGAAAGACCACCCTGATGCTTCAGCACATAAAGGAGTCGTTTGAGAATCCCGACGGTGCCTTTTATGTTTCGCTTGACGACTTCTGGTTTGCTTCGCACAGGCTGGAGGAACTTGTCTCGTACTTGTATGCGCAAGGTGTCAGGTATTTGTTTGTTGACGAGGTGCATCATTACGATTCGTGGCAGACGATACTTAAAAATCTCTACGATGGATATCCCGACCTGCATATTGCATACACAGGTTCGTCGATGCTGTTGCTTGAAACTGCGCAGGGCGATTTGTCGCGGCGGCTTATTGATTACACCTTGCCGGGATTGTCTTTTCGGGAATTCCTTAGTTACGAGGGCGTTGCTGATATTCCTGCGGTCTCGTGGGACGACCTGCTGACAAGGCACGTGCAGATAGCGATGTCGGTAAAGGAGAAGATTCCGAGCATAATGCCGCTTTTCGATGCGTATCTGAGGCACGGCTATTATCCGTTCTACAAGGAGGTGTCGCGCGGTTTCGAATTGCGGTTGCAGCATGTTGCCAGCAGGGTGCTAGAAATGGATTATCCCAAGATTGACGATGTAAGCGTATCGACAATAAACAAGACGCGGAAAATGCTGATGGTGCTTGCCGAACATGTTCCGCAGGTGCCGACAATGAGCAAGTTGTACGGGCAGTTGGAAACCGATAGGAATCAGGGACTGAAGATGCTTTATGCATTGCAACGGGCTGGACTTATTGCATTGCTTACCGACAACACCAAGAGCCTGAAGACATTGGCGCGGCCAGAAAAGATTCTCATTGACAATACCAACTTGATGTATGCGCTTGGTGCCAAGACGGAAATCGGCACCATAAGGGAGACTTTTTTCTTCAATCAGGTTCGGCAGGTGCTTCCTGTTGCATATCCGGCAAAGGGCGATTTCCTTGTCGATGGCAGGTATTTGTTTGAAGTTGGCGGTATGGGTAAGACTTTCGAGCAGATAAAGGACGAGCCCGACAGTTTCCTTGCCGTTGACGACACCGAGATTGGACACGGGAACAGGATTCCGCTGTGGATGTTCGGACTGCTATATTAATATATTGGTATTGCACGACAGGAATTGCCCGTGAGCGTTTTGCCGAGCAAAAATTGGTTGAAATGAAATAATAAATTCCAACATTTTTCTTCTCCCAATCCGGATTTAACCGTATCGAGTGTTGAATTACTTTTTTTACGCCAAGTACCTATATAGTTCGTGCTGGAAATCCAAATACTGCTGCCTGATTTGTGCGGCATTCATATTTAGTTCCAGTGTTGCGTTGTATGCTGTGCCGTATTGCATGTTAAGCAATGTCGGTAAGTTGTCCATGGTAAATTGATGCTCTCCGTTTAGGATATACTGATTCATAAGGAAATCAAGGAATTTCTTGGTGACCTCGTTCTGCTTCTTGTAGTAGTCGGCCTTTACCAGTTCGATGCGCTTTTGCCTTTCAAGTGGGGTTGTTTCGTATGCGAGAAATTCCAGTACATCAAGCAAGTCGCAATCTTCCCTGTCAATTACCCGTTGCATCATTCTTAGTTTTTCTTCGGCAAAACCTTCTCTGTCCAGATGGTCGAGAAGAGCAGCGCGAGTGTCGGGGTGTTCCCATTGCTTACGCAAGTCCTCTGCGCTTTTGAAGAACTCTGGCAAACGACCAAAGAGGATTTCTATAAACTGCTCAATCGAAATCAAGTCTTCTCCATACTGGAACTTTTCTGTCCAATTAGTTTTCAATGTCAATTCGCGTCGTTTCGATAGTTTTACCTTGATGGTCTTTTTTTGTCGTCCGCCATCGCATGTGCAGGGCAGATGTCCACATACGGGGCAAGGTTCGGGGAATGGTGGATCTGAAATTATATGTCCTTCTGGTGATTCTTCCCCAGTGCCGTATTTCTTTGGGCACGAGCATGGATAATTGCCGCAAATAGGGCAGAACGGGTCGCCATCCCATTCAGCATCTTGGAAGTTCTTGTTTGCTCCTACAAAATCGTATATTGTGAAATAATACTTTCCATCGAAAATGCGCGTTCCTCGTCCGATAATCTGCTTGAACTCAATCATATTGTTTATGGGACGCATAAGCACTATGTTGCGAACATTGCGGGCATCGACGCCTGTGGATAGTTTGCGCGATGTGGTCAAGATTGTTGGAAGTAGCTTTTCGTTGTCCTGAAATTTTTTCAAGCATTCTTCACCGTCCTTTCCATCGTCGGCAGTAACTCTTTCGCAATAATTTCTTGCCGGGCTTTTCTTGTATTGGTTGACAAGGTCGCGAACAATTTCGGCATGCCGTTGAGTTGCACAGAAGATTATTGTTTTCTCGTCGGGTTCGATTTGGGCAAGCAGTTCTTTTACACGATATTCGTCGCGCTGACGCATTTCGATGTTTCCATTGTAGAAATCCTTTTCGGTATATGTCTTTTCGGTATCGATTTCGCCTTCTACATCATCGTCCGGGTCGTAAACATATTCGTCGATGTTGCTTTCGGAAATGCGAACGCGGAACGGTGTGAGATAACCGTCGGCAATGCCCTGCTTTAGCGAGTACGAATATACGGGGTCGCCAAAGTATGCGTATGTGTTGGCGTTGTCCTTGCGGCGCGGTGTTGCTGTCATGCCGAGTTGATATGCCGACGAAAAATATTCCATAAGTTTGCGCCATTCGCTTTCGTCGTTGGCACCGCCACGGTGGCACTCGTCTATAATGATGAAATCGAAGAAGTCGCTGGGGTATTGCTTGTAGAATGGCTGCCCGTTATCATCGTCGCACATGAAGGTCTGGAAGATGGTGAAATAAATATGCCGGGCAGTCGGAACGGTTTTCCCAATTGCATTTTCCTTGTCCTTTTTAGGTCGTAAATCTTCTGGCGTTATGCGTGCCATCGAATCTTCGTCAAACTGACCGAAGTCGTTTTTTGCCTGGTTTGCAAGTATATTGCGGTCGGCAATGAATAGAATGCGCGGCTTCTGGTTGGTTTTCTTGGCGTTCCAGTTGGTTTGGAACAGTTTCCAGCAAATCTGGAAGGCTATGTATGTTTTTCCTGTTCCTGTAGCCATGGTAAGCAGTATGCGTTTCTGTTCGTTGGCAACGGCATTGAGAACATTATTAATGGCATTTACCTGATAGTAGCGCGGTTCGCGTTCTCCATCGCGGTTGAAGGGCTGCAGGTTGAATTTGTCGCGCCATGGGTTTGCATCGGGGAAAGTCATATCCCACAATTCCTGCGGCGATGGGAACTTATCTACGAAATGTTCTACGGACGGTTTTATGTAGTTGCCCTGCCTGTCCTGTACGCCCATATCTATGAAATAGATTTGGTCGCCGTTGGTGGAGTAGGTGTAGCGTATCTGTAGCATTTCAGCATATTCCTTGGCCTGCCTTACGCCTGCCGACACATCGTTTACATCTGATTTTGCCTCAATTACAGCCAGTTTTATCCCGTGGTATTCGAGAATATAATCGACTTTCTTTGGGTGGCGGGCCTTGAGCCTCTCGACTCGTCCGGGTGCAATAAGGTATGCACGCTGTTCGTTTAGAATTTCGCTTTCGGGAACTTGTTCCCATCCTGCTGCGTACAGTTTCGGGTCGATTTTTTTTCGGCGTGTTGTGCTTTCGTCCATTTGTCAATTCTCCTGTTTGTGGTAATAAAAATCCGATGCTAATATTTCAGTTGTAAATTTTCCCACAACTTGTGGGAAATATTATTTCATGTCTATTCAAATATGTCTTTCAATAATGATTGTTTAAGGTCGTTGCAAAGGAAAAGAATTTGTGTGTTTATATTTTCGAGTTGTTTGCATTTATTGTAAAACTTGTCCAGTTTGTTTATTATTTCCTGTTGTTCATTTATGTCTGGAGGGAAGTTTATAATTAACTTGTTATATTTTTGTGCACTTATATTTGGTTGAGCAGCAGCAGCTTGGTTCTGTTTTACCCATTCATAATAATCTGAGGAATGAGTGTAATAGAAAAGATATTTGGGTAATATTATATTGGGATTAGTACGGTATCTAATAAGATAGCCGGCAAAAACACAATCACCCAAATCGTCTTTATATACTAAGGTTTTCCCTACAGTAGCACCAGTTCTTGCAAATAAAATATCGCCTTCTTTTAGCTTTTCTTGTCTTTTGTCGCCCTTGTTTGTTGCGGATACTTTTTCTTCGTTTAACTCGCCATCTGCAGTAATATCTGTAATTCTAATGTACCTTATTCCATTATATCCCGTTGCAGATTCATTTAGTCCGTATTCTCCACATATTGTGCATAAATCTTTTAATTCTTTTGATTCCCAATTATTTTGTGGTTTTGTAAGTTTTGATATGGAATTTTCTAAAAGAAGTCTAGCTTCTAAAGATGCTTTTTCTGCATTTTCTTTCAGTTGGTCAATCTTGGCAAACTGGGTATCGAGATAGGAAACAATGCGCTGCTGCTCGGGAAGAGAAGGAACAGGAATTGGTGTGGATTTTACGACCTGTTGTGTTAAACTTGGTAATGTAGTACCTGTGTTTTTCTTAGACCAATCTATATTCTTAATGAAATAGAAAATAAATTTGTTATTGTAACCAGATTTGGCAGAAATACCAAATGCTGTATCAACATTCCAAAACCTACTACTAATAAATTGAGGATTATTAATACTACCTTTTCTTCCTAGAATTGTTGTACCAGCTTCGCAGATATATTCATTTGCATACCCCATAATATTACCGCCACTGCCATATATAGGATATTGTCCATGTTCAGAAATAACTTCTTTTTGGCACTTCCCATGTATAACATCGGCAACATCACCCAACTTCATATTTTTCCAACCTTTTTTCATAGCATCTCGCGGATTTCGTTAATCAATCGTGCCGAATCTTCGTTAAGAGTGGCAATGGCGCTAAGTATGTCGGCTGTGGTGCGAGTGTCAACAACTTCGGGCTTGTTAGGGTTCTTTACAGAAAGGTCGCAGTCGTCGCCCAAGGTGGAAACATCAAGAGTCCACGAATTTTCGCTGTCCGTCTTTTCCTTTTGGAGAGAACGGAAGTCGGCAAGGTCGTTGTCGTCGAGCGGCTGAGTTTTGCCAAGGTTCCTGTCGAGATTGAGCTGGTAGTACCAAATCTTCTTTGTCGGCTCGCCTTTGGTAAAGAAAAGCACCACCGTCTTTACGCCAGCGCCTTGGAACACGCCTTGCGGCAAGTCGAGTATTGTGTGCAGGTTGCATTCTTCCAATAACATGCGCCTTACGCCAGCAGCATCGCCATTGCTCAGGAAAGTGTTCTTAATAACTATGCCTGCGCGGCCACCAGCCTTCAGCATCTTAATGAAATGCTGCATAAACATGTAGGCGGTTTCGCCAGTCTGTATTTCAAAGTTCTGCTTTACTTCCGAACGCTCTTTTCCGCCAAATGGTGGATTTGCAAGAATTACATCCTTGCGGTCTTTCTGCTGTATGTTTGCCAGATTTTCGGCAAGTGTGTTGCAACGGATAATGTTAGGAGCAGCTACGCCGTGGAAAATCATATTCATAATGGCGATTATGTACGGCAGTTCCATTTTCTCCTTGCCGGTGAAGGTGCGTTGCTGCAGAGTGTCGGAATCGGCAACGGATTTTATCTGCTTCTGCATATATACAAATGCTTCGCACAGGAAGCCGGCAGAACCGCAGGCAGGGTCGTAAATGGTTTCGCCTATTTGCGGTTTCACAACTTCTACAATGCTGCGGATAAGCGGACGGGGAGTGTAGTATTCGCCGCCATTGCGTCCTGCATTTCCCATACGCCTTATCTTGTCCTCGTACAGGACAGACATTTCGTGCTTGTCTTCGTTCGACTGGAATGCAAGAGTGTCTATCTTGTTGATAATCTCGCGCATATTGTATCCGCTGTTGATTTTGTTGCGCAATTCGGAGAAAATAACGCCAATCTTGTACTGGATTGTATTGTATGCAGCGGCAGTGTCCTTGAACTTGGCAAGTTCGGGAAATAGTTTCTGGTTGACAAAATCCACAAGGTCGTCGCCTGTCATTGCGTTTACAACATCGAGTTCGCCCTTGCTGTTTTTCGGAGCCGCCCAAACCGACCAGCGGTACTGTCCGGTAATAATTCGCTTGTATTCCTTGCCCGAAAGTTCGGCTTTTAGTTCTTGTTCTTTTTCAAGGTCGTCAAGATACTTTAAAAACAGGAGCCAAGAGGTTTGCCCAATATAGTCGAGTTCGCTGCTGCATTCGTTGCGCAAAATGTCATCGATGGCGTTGAATGTGGTTTCGTATTTCATTTATTGAATAATTTGTGTTCGTTGTTCGTATATGTACAAACTTGCAAAGATAATAATTTGGGGAGAGAAAACTTAAAGTTGTTGAAATAAAAAATAGGAAATTGTTGTGATATTAAATCTCGTCGCTAACTCTTCAAAAAAATGAGTTACACCGCCATTTATTCTAAAAAATACACAACGGTAAGTGCCTGATTTTTTGTGGATAACTTTTATGTGCTATTGTGGCTTGAAGTATTTTTTTTGTGTAATTTTGCCAAATAGAATGATAAAATATGAAGCAAAAACCATACGATACAGAATCCGATGATAACCAGTCTGTTGTAGCTGAGCCTACTACAGCATACGGAAGTATTGGTACTACTATGGTTACAAGGTCTGTCGGCAGTTCTGGCAGAATGTCGGTAGAAGAATATTTTGGGGAACTTCGTGCTATGGTCAACAAATACTATGAAAATCTACAAAGTTGAAATAGATTCGTCGGCACGGGAGAATATATCTGATATTACACAACACAAAACAAGGCATAACCATCACGATTATGCCTTGTTTTTCTTTTTAAGTCTTGCTGACTATTCTTCTTCAAAGTCTTCCTTTCCAACTCCGCAGAGAGGGCAGGTCCAGTCGTCTGGCAAGTCTTCGAATGCGGTTCCCGGAGCTATTTTGCCATCAGGGTCACCTGCTGTCGGGTCGTAAACATATCCGCAAATCTTACAAACATACTTCTTCATATTCGTGTCTGTTTTAGGGTTAGTAATTATTTGTTCAAAATCTCATTTACAAATTTGTCAACGCTGTCCTTCTGGCTTTCGTTCAATGCCGACTTGATTGTGAGCGTGGTGTCGGTGATGACATTGTTGTTGAATGCCAGCATTTCGCGCATCTGCTTTCCTGCCGTCGGTGCCCAGGTGCCATTTTCGGCTACGGCAAACACGCGGTTCTGCAGGTTGTGCGATTTCATCTCGTCGATGAAAATCTTTACTGGCGTATAGACTTCGGCATTGTAGGTGGACGAAAGAATTACAATCCTGCGGCAACGGAATGCTTCCGATAGCAAGTAGGAGGGAGGCGTTACCGATGCGTCGTACATTGCGATGTTTTTCTGTCCGTCTTCGGCAAGGCGTGATGCGACAATGTTGGCTGCCGATTCGGTATGACCGTACAGCGAACCGTATATTATTAATATGGTATCGTCCTCGGCTTCGTAGCGGCTCCATTTGTCGTACTTGTCAACGAAATAGCCGATATTTTCGCGCCAGATTGGTCCGTGAAGCGGGCATAGCATCTTTATTTCCAATGTTGAAGCCTTTTTCAAAAGGTTCTGTACCTGTGTGCCGTACTTGCCTACGATGTTGGAGTAGTAGCGGCGTGCTTCGTCGAGCCAGTCGCGGTCGAAGTTGACTTCGTCGGCGAAAAGGTTGCCGTTCAGAGCCTTGAATGTGCCGAATGCATCTGCCGAGAACAAAGTCTTGGTTGTAATGTCGTAGCTGACAATTACTTCTGGCCAGTGAACCATAGGTGCGGTGCAGAAAGTGAATTCGTGCTTGCCGAAACTCATCTTGTCGCCTTCCTTTACGGTAATGAAGCGCTCAGTCGCTATGCAGTCGAAGAACTGCAGAATCATCTTTTGTGCCTGTGCGCTGCAGATGATTTTTGCTTCGGGGTATTCGTATGCGGTACGGCAAAGCAATGAGCTATGGTCTGGTTCAACATGGTTTACAATTATGTAGTCCAGTTTTTCGTTGTCGCCGATGAGCGAGTATATGTTCTCGAAAAACTGGTCGGCAACAGAGTTGTCGGATGTGTCGATGAGTACATTTTTCTCGTCCTTCAGCAGGTATGCGTTGTACGATACGCCCTGAGGCACAGGCATTATGTTTTCGAAAAGATTGAGTCGGCGGTCGCTCGAACCTACCCAGTATAAATCTTCGCTGATTTTCCTTGCGTTGTTCATTTTATTTGTGTTTTTGTTTTGTAATTCGCAAAGTTAATGTTTTCGTTGAGAGATAGGCAAAAATTTTTTCAATAATTTTTGTGGATTGTTGAGACGCAAAATTTTGCGTCTGTACATAATATAAAGGATATCATTGTAGAGACGTTGCGTGCAACGTCTTAAAATATATGTGCGTGATGAATGTTTGTAAATTATTGATAAATAGAATATTATAATTGTACTGTATTTGGTTTTTTAGTTTCAACTATAAAAATCTTTATTTTTTTACATTTTGAAATATAAATTTTGAGAAAATTTTGCAGTTCAGAATATAAATGGGAATAATTTGTAAGTGTATCTTGTTGATATATTTGTGATTAATAAATGTTAGGTTCAACATTTTTCAAAAAAATAATTGCCATGCGGATTTTTTAGTAAATTTGCGGTCAAATAAATTTTAAATAGATAATAGTTATGTCAGAAAAACTTACATTGAGAGACAATGCGACCATGCGCTGGCTTGCATTGCTGTTGTTGGCTCTGGCGATGTTCTGTTCATACATATTTATGGACATTCTGTCGCCAATTAAGGACTTGATGCAGGACACCCGTGGTTGGGATAGTGCTTCGTTTGGTAGAATGCAGGGCGCTGAAGTTTTCCTCAACGTCTATGTCTTTTTCCTCATTTTTGCTGGTATCATCCTCGACAAAATGGGAGTACGTTTCACTGCTGTGCTTTCGGGTGCTGTAATGTTGATAGGTGGTTTCATAAAGTACTATGCTGTTAGCGAGAGCTTTATCGGTACCGGCCTTGAAGAGTGGTTCACCAATCATCTTAACTGGGATGGCGAGTTTCCTATCATAGGTACTATCTTCCCGTTTGCCGAAGGTATGCCGGCATCTGCAAAACTTGCAGCAATAGGCTTCATGCTTTTCGGTTGCGGTTGTGAAATGGCAGGTATTACTGTTAGCCGTGGTATTGTTAAATGGTTCAAGGGCCGCGAAACAGCTTTGGCTATGGGTTCGGAAATGGCTCTTGCTCGTCTCGGTGTTGCAACCTGTATGATTTTCTCGCCGTATTTTGCAAAACTCGGTGGCGAAATTCATGTTGATAATGCTGTAAAATTCGGCGTTGTACTGCTTTGCATTGCCTTGATGATGTTCATTGTATACTTCTTCATGGATAGAAAACTTGATGCTCAGACTGGTGAAGCAGAAGAAAAAGACGATCCATTTAAATTCAAAGATTTGGGCAAGATTTTCACAAGTTTAGGCTTCTGGTTAGTAGCTTTGCTTTGCGTTCTTTACTACTCGGCAATCTTCCCATTCCAGAAATATGCTGTTAATATGCTTCAGTGCAACTTGACCTTAAATCCTGCTGACGCAAGTACATATTGGGGCGGTAGTACAGAGTCGTTCCCGATTTCTGTAACAATCGTTCAGTATATTATAATGTTGATTGTAGCTATCTGCTCATTTGCAAGCAACTTCTCAAAGAAGAAAGGATTGAAGTACGGTTTGATGGGATTTGCTGTTATAGCTTTGGTAGTTTACTGCTACATGGGTTACATGAGAGGTACTGCCGAGACTATTTTCGCAGTATTCCCATTGTTGGCTGTAGCAATCACTCCTATACTTGGTAACTATGTTGACCATAAGGGTAAGGCTGCAACAATGCTTATGCTCGGTTCTATATTGCTCGTAATCTGCCACCTCACTTTCGCTTTCATTCTCCCGATGTTCAAGGGTAGCGCTGTTGGTGGTACTATAATCGCATACGTAACCATTCTCGTACTCGGAGCTTCGTTCTCGTTGGTACCAGCTGCTTTGTGGCCAAGCGTTCCAAAGTTGGTTGACGAAAAGATTATCGGTTCGGCTTACGCTGCAATATTCTGGATTCAGAATATAGGTCTTGGTTTGTTCCCAGCACTTATCGGTTTGGTTCTCAACGGAACTAACGCTGAAGGTACAGCTGCTCACGAGCTTGATTACACATGGGCTCTCATTATGCTCGCTGCACTTGGTATTGCTGCATTGCTCATTTCAATATACCTTAAGGCTGTCGACAAGAAAAAAGGTTATGGACTTGAACAACCGAACATTAAAGAATAATGTTATCGCAATTAAATAAAAAAGGGATTCTGCGGAATCCCTTTTTTTGTGCTATATTGTTTCTTGTCTATTTCGGTGGAAGAATTTTCCCGTCGTTTGAAATCCTCGGCAAATTGTCGTAGATGTCGGCAGCGGTGAGTTCCTGTATTATTTTCAGAACTCGCTTTTGCGGGTCAATGTGCGGACCTTTGTTCGGTTTTGTCTGGTAGGTTGATATTATTTCGCCGCTGATGAAGTTTCCTGTGCTTGCATTTACCTTGAAGCGGAAAATAGGAGCGAGGCCCATTTCATCGTTTATGTTTATTGTATTGTAGGTGAAAAAGTTTCCCATGCTGTAGGCAATGAATTTTCCTTTGTATATTTCGATTGCGCGAGTAACGTGTGGACCATGTCCGAGAACTATGTCGGCACCATTGTCGATGGCATCGTGGGCAAACTGGTATGCGTTGCCACGGTTCTGCTCGATGTAGTAGTCGTCTTGACGAGTAAGATGTCTGTACTTTTTGCCTTCGCCACCGCAGTGCATCGAGACGATGACGATGTCGCAAGTCTTACGTAGCGCCTTTATTGTGTTGGCAACCAATTGTTTGTCGTGCAGATAGGCGATGGCTGTGTTGGGTGAGAATGCACAGAATCCGTACTTTACTCCATTTATTGTGAATGTGCACGAAGGTTTTGTTGCGTAGCCTGCCCAGTTGAATCCCATCTTGTCGAGGATTTTCGCTGTGTTCTCGCGTCCGTACTGGCGGAAGTCGTTTGCGTGGTTGTTGCCGACGCTGATTAGGTTGAATCCGGCATCTTTGTATCCGTTTGCAAAAACCGACGGCATTCCAAAGCAAAACGGACAGCATTCGGGAACAAGCGTGTCGGCAAGTACGCCTTCCATGTTGCAGAAGACGATGTCGCCGTTGAAGTATGGTTTAACTTCGTCGAGGAAACCCTTGTAGTTTTCGTTTGGTGGCAGGTAGCTTCTGTCGGGGAAGATGGAACCGAACATAATGTCGCCTACGGCAACAACGGTAATTGTGTCGGAATGAGCATTTTGCTGTGAATATGTGTTAATGCATATTGTAAAAAATGTGGCGATTAACGCACAAATAATTGCTATTTTTTTCAATGCTTTTATGTTTTTATGTTAGTACCAGAGGTTTTGAAAATATTTGTGGAATAAGTCAAAGCCTTCGTTTACTCTGTTTTCGTCAATCTCGTCGCTGTTGCGATAATTTTCGAAAGCCCATATCATCTTGTCAAGGATTCCTTGCCATTCTTCGAATGACATATAGCAAGGGCTACTAGGTTCCAGTTCCTTGAAGCGTTTTAGGCGAGGGGCTATTAAGTCGCAAATATTGCAGTCGAGGTTGTATAGATTCTCATCGTCAAAACCTTCTCTGTTTTGGTCTTTATCTTCTCCAAGCGAATAACCCAGTACTTTGTCGTGCAATATTATTGTTCTACCTTTATCGTCAATATCTGTTTCGTGGTATGGAGTGCCGTATTCCCTTAGGTATGTTGCAAGCTTGTTGTACAATTCCATTTCTTCAATGTCGCTTATATTGAAAGTTGGAATTGTTTCGCCATCCAGAATCTTATATATGTGGTCCTTGTATATGCCGAATGTGGATTTGCCGTCAGTGATAATGGCGGTGTTGTCATCTATCCTGAACACGTTGTTCGGTTCGTATGATTTTGCATCTATATCAAGACTTGTAATCATATTATTTCTTTACCGTTTTCTGATAGCCCTAGCGATTTCACCAATCCACAGCACAATGGATGTTGCTCCAACTATTATCAGCCAGTCGAGAATTTCGAGGTGGCAAACGTTGAACATCTGTCCGCCTACTTCAACAATCAGTATCTGTCCGAAGAAGATTACAATGGCAATTACAAGGAACCACTTGCACGACAGCATTCCCGAGAATGCCGACTTGCCGGTCATAAATGCCTTGGCGTTGAACATATTCCAGAACTGTAGCATTACGAAGATGGTGAAGAAGAGGCTCAGTTCCTTGGCAGATAGTTCGGCAAATGAACCGAAGTCGAAACTGATGTTTGCAAGCGAACTGATGTCAGTATGCTGGAACCACAGCAGTATTTCGAGCAGTATTGTAAAGAAAAGTCCGCCAATGCCGAAAATTCTTCCAGCCATAGGCTTGCTTATTATCGGGTCGGTTACCTTGCGTGGCTTTTCGTTCATCACCGACTTTGACGGTGGGAGCGAGGCAAGTGCTAATGCTGCAAATGTGTCCATTATGAGGTTTACCCAAAGCATCTGCGTTACTGTGAGAGGCGATTCTGTTCCGAGGAACGCACCGACAAGCACTATGAGGCAGGCGGCAACGTTTATTGTCATCTGGAACATTATGAAACGCTGTATGTTCTTGTAGAGCGAACGTCCCCACATTACGGCGTTTGCTATGGTGCTGAACGAGTTGTCGAGGATGGTCATGTCGCTGGCTTCCTTTGCCACGGCGGTTCCGTCGCCCATCGATAGACCTACATCGGCAGCGTTGAGGGCTGGTGCATCGTTTGTGCCGTCGCCGGTAACAGCTACCACCATGTCGAGTTCCTTGAGCATCTTCACGACACGTTCCTTGTCGCTCGGACGGGCGCGCGAAATGATTTTTACATTAGCGATTACTGCCTTTAGCTGCTCATCGGTCATTTCGGTAATGTCTTGACCGAGAAGTATGTTGGCATCGGTGTCGTTTTCTGTCCAAAGTCCAAGCTGACGACCGATTTCCTTTGCTGTGCCTGGTGCATCGCCTGTTACAATCTTAACGGAAATTCCTGCATTGAGGCAGTCGCGGATTGCGGCAGGTACTTCGGGACGAATCGGGTCTGATATAGCAACCACGCCAAGCATCTGTAAGTTGTTGATGCAAAGTTTTCCGTCTTCGAAAACTTTCTGTCCATCGGCTACCGACAAGTAGGCAAAACCTAAAGTACGCATTGCCTTGCTCTGGTATTCGGCAAGTTTCGTTTCGTATTTCGACTTGTCGGCATCGGAAATGTTGCTGTGGGCAATGAGTATGTCGGGAGCACCAATTACATATAGTATGTTTCCGTCGGCAACCTTCGACTTTACTACGGTTGCCATGTATTTGTTCTTGGTTGTGAATGGAATCCTATCAACGATTTCGGTGTTTTCGCGGATTGTGCGGTAGTCGATGCCAAAGTCGTTGAGCCAAAGAAGTACAGCACCTTCGGTAGGACTGCCTATCGTCTTGGCTTTCTGCGGATTGGAATAGTCGAGGTTAGCGCTGGTGTCCATTGCAATACATTCTTCGAGCAGACGAGATGCATTGTCGTCGGTTAACTTTTGGTCGGTAAGCGAATCGAAGAAAGTATCGTATATTTTCATTTGGTTCTGCGTGAGTGTGCCGGTCTTGTCGGTGCAAATCACCGAGGTTGCTCCCATGGTTTCGCAGGAGTGCATTGTGCGAGGAAGTGTGTTTTGTTTCATCAGTCGCTTCATGCTGAAAGCAAGGCTGAGAGTTACGCTCATAGGCAAACCTTCGGGAACGGCCACAACAATCAGTGTCACGGCAATCATTATGGTGTCGAGGACATATTTTACAAAAGCGATGATGCCTTCTGTTTCACCAAAATCGGCATCGCCCTGAACAAAATAAACAACAAGTCGTCCTACGATGATAAGTCCTGCAATTATGTAGCTGGCGGTCGTGATGATTTTGCTCAGCCAGTCGAGTTTCTTGCTAAGTGGGGTCGGGTCGCCTTCTTCGACTTGTGCGGCCTTGAATACCTTTCCGCATTCGGTGCTGTCGCCTACGCGGATGACCTTGGCGGTGCAGTATCCTTCTATTATTGTCGTGCCCTTAAGCACATGATTCGAAGGGTAGGTGGCATCCTTGTCGAAATGAGCAGGGTCGGTGGTTTTGTTGCATTGCGGTTCGCCAGTAAGCGACGACTCGTTCATGATAAGGTTGAACGATTCGAGCAGTTCGCAGTCGGCGGGCACTTCTTCGCCGATTTCGAGGAGAACAATATCGCCAACGACGATTTCCTTGCGCTGTACTTCACAGACGTTTCCGTTACGGATAACTTTGACAAGAGTTTCGTCGTTTACCTCGTTGAGGCTCTGGAAAGTCTTTTCGTTGCTAAGTTCGAGAAAGAATCCGACCATTGTTGCCAGAAGTACGGCAATCAGAATTCCTGCCGGTTCGAAAAATACCGATGCGTCTGCTCCTGCCCAGAAGAACTGGTATACTGATATTCCTATCGAGAGCAGAAGCGCAATGAGTAGTATCCGTATAAGCGGATCGGAAAAACAATCTATGAATTTACTCCAAAGCGATTCGCGTTTAGGAGGTGTAAGTATGTTTATGCCGTTTTGTTCTCTGCTTTCAAGAACTTGAGCGTCTGTAAGACCTTCGTAATGATGAGTCTGATTCATTCCCTATGTATTATTTTATAAGTTCGCAAAGGTAATGAAAAATATGCTTCGAAATTTAAAATTTTTCATGGAAATTTTGTGGCGTTGTAATAAAAAAACGGAGTCTGTCATTCTGAACTTGTTTCAGAATCAGGACTCCGTTTTTTTGAGTTAGGATTGGTATTTATCTTGCAATAGTAAGTTTTTGTGCACGACCATTGTCGACAACGAAATACAAGCCATTGGGCATGTCTGAAATGTCGATGGAAGTGATAGTTTCGGTTGCATTTATATGCTTGATTTCCTTCCCTGTTGCATTGAATATTGCAAGTTCTGTGTTAGCTTCGGTTGTTACGTTTACGATGTCAGCTGCAGGGTTTGGGTAGATTCTGAAATTATCGACCGTATTTGTTTCGATGCTACTTACGCCATTTATTTTTCCAGTGAAGAACTTGTAGATTTCGGTGTTGTAGTCGATGTCGTTCGAAGAACCGTTGTACCAGTCATGAGTACCGTTGTTAGCTTTAATGAAGACAGTCCTTTTTCCTGTATTTTCGTTCATATAGGAGTATTGTTCGAAGGTTAGTCCATCGTTTTTTGTGTCTTCGAAGTTGTAGATTGTAGGTTCTGTACCGCACTCGTTGTAGTTGCGCCATGTGTCAACAAGGGCTTCGGCGCCGAGACCAACCTGAATTGTAACAACGGAGAGAGAGAAACTTGCATCGGCATACGCGATTGTTTGGTCGGCTGTTCCGTGAAGGTGCATGGTGTTAATGTTTCCTGTCGGTTCGAAAGGCTGGAAATGACCGAGAGTTCCGCTAACCGATGCGATTGCCTTGATTCTGTCTGCGTGCTTTACGGCCATCTTGTTGCTCATGAATCCGCCCATCGAGAAGCCAGCAACGAACACGCTGTCGGTGTCGACGTTGTGGTTGATAATGAGAGAGTCGAGGATAGCAAGGATGAACCCCTCGTCGTTTACGTTTGCGTTTAATTCAATGTCGCCGATTGGAATGTTGTTGTAGGTTATATTTTCGGCGCCTACTCCGGCTGCCCATGCATTTCCGGCATCATATCCCATAATATTTGCGTTGGTGGCTTCTGGGCTGATAATTATCCAGTTAGGGGCAACGTCCTCGAAATGTATACTTGACGAGAAATTGGCGCAATTGTCGCCGAGTCCGTGAAGCAGGAAAACAACAGGCATACTTCCGTCAGGTGAGTTTGTCGGAATGTATTCCATGTACTTTCTCGAAGTGCCTTCGAAGTTCATTGTTCGCGCTACGTGCTGTGCGCTTAAGGCTAATGTCATTGTAGCCATTACTACGATTGTAAAGATTTTTTTCATTGTGTTAGGTTGTTTTTAAGTTTCTTGTTTCTGGGTTTCTATGTTTTTTGTTGAGTCGTGGCGCGCCGCGACAGTACTAATGTTTAATGGCTTTGGCGTTTATGAGACGCAAAATTTTGCGTCCGTACATAAGGTAGCCTTATTATCCATTATTAATTATCCATTATCCATTATCCATTGTTTATTGTCCATTATTAATTGTTTCTATCGCATATTTTGTTGTAGTCGCAATATTTGCAGTTGTCTCTATTTTCTGTTTGTTTTAGTTTTGTTTCTTTGTCAAGCAGTTCGGAAAGTATGTTTTTGAGTTGGGCATTTACATCTTTTTGCAGTGATACTTCTTCGCCATCAACAAGAATGGTGCCTTGGTATGTTTCTATAGGTATGTAAGCATTTCTTTTTTTTGTGGGATCTTTGTATTTCAGATTGTTGTCGCCTATGTTGGTGACGCTAATTATGCATGGCTGAACTTTATACTTAGGCATTAGGTTTGACATTATTTCGGAATATATGAGAACCTGCAGTGCTTCTGCGCTTTTGAATTCATTCCGGTTCCAGAAATTTTCGTCGTACACTCTTTTGCCGATAGCGATGTTGCTGGTCTTATAGTCTATTACGCGCAATATTCCGTCCTTTAGGTCCATGCGGTCGATTTTGCCTTTCAGCAGTATGTTGTTGTCGCCGACAGGATATTCTATGGTGTAGTTGTAGTTCTTGTCGTTATTTTCTGTTTTTATTTTATCGTTTTCAAGGTCAACAATCATGAAAGGAGCATATTCCTTGTCGGCGTCGATAAGCTTGTTCAGGTATTTGCGCAGTGGCTTTATCATCATGCTCGACTTTGCTTCGTCGAATCTGTTTTTGTCGTCTTCGCTAACATTGAAAACCTTGCAGACGGCAAAGTTGATTGCATTTTCGATATTTGATTTTATTGATGTAAAGTCATTTGTTTGAATTGTCTTGCCTATATATTCTTTATATAGGAATTGGCATGATTCGTGCAGCAGGTTTCCGAAGTCGATAGCACTGGTGTCGTCGTCGATACTTTGCTCTTTTCTCATATCATCTTCGATGTATTCGAAATAGAACATTACAGGGCATTTAAGGTAGGTGTTTATTAGTTTCGGGAATGCACCTTTTCTGATTTCCTTTTTTTTGCCGTTGCTGTTTTCGTCGCAGCCAAGTTGCTCATGAATTTTTTTCATGGTCTTGTCCGTCTTTGATATTTCGATCGATGGTATCAGCGACTGTCGTATTTCGTAGCTTTTGGTGATGTGATTCGTTCTATTTATGGTGTCGTCGAAATTCCTGAGTTCGTATTCCATTTGAGTCAAGAATCTCGATTGTTCGGCGTGCGAAACCTTTCCTTCGGTGTAATAAACCATTTGTATATGCTGGCTTCGCTGTAGCAGTCTGTAGAAATAGTAAGCAAAGATGCTGTTTTGGAATTCGATCGACGGCATCGAGAAAGCCTTGCGCAGGTTGTATGGAATCATGCTGTCCTTGTAGTTCGATTTTGGAAAGGTGTCCTCGTTCATCGACAGCATTATGATGTTGTCGAAATCGAGGCTTCGTGTTTCCATGAATCCAAGTATCTGCATAGTGTCTTCCGATTTGCCTTCGAATGTCATGTTGCTCTTCTTTATCATGCTTGTCATTAGCTTGTAGTACATGTTGTCCTTTTCGAATGCAATCTCGTCGCCCAATGCGTTGACAAACGATGTGAAGAGTGTTATTATCTTGTGCATGAAATCCGATTCTGTTTCGTGACCCTTGCCTCCAAGTATGTTGTCGTAGACGAACTGGCAAACAGAGATTATATATTTTGGAAACGAATCGTCCATTTTGGAAGAGTCGAATAAGAGTTTTAGCAGTTCGCTTGAGTCGGTTTGCTCCCGAATTTCATTTATGTTAATGTAGTCGATCTTGCTTTTTATAAGCGTCTTGTTTATATTGGTAATGATGTCGTTGCCGATGTATGCTTTTGCGAAACTGTGCATTATTGCTGCAAAAATGTCGTTTCGGTTGAAATATGTCGTGCCTTGCGACTTGTTCGACGACCTGTGCATTGCCAGTTTCATTATTATTTGGACGAAACTTGCCGAGGCTGTGTAGCTAAGAGGGTATCCCATTGTTATGTTGTAGGCAAGCGGTTCCGCCTTTCCGTCGATGTCGAGTGTTGCAGGTAGTGTGTAAATTAGTGGTACAAGTAGTTTTTCGTCGCCTAATATTATAGCAGTACGTCCGTCGATGTTCTTCTGCTTTTTCAGCATGTCGGGGATTATTTTTGTCTGCGCTACCGACGATGGCACTTCTATTACCTGTATTTCCTTGTTATTGTATAGGTTTTTTATCGAGTTGGAAAGATTAAAGCCCTCAGGCATAGGGAATTCCTTGAGATCGGCTCGGAGAAAAAGTCCAGCTTCCTGGTCCTTGTTTTCGATGTAGTATTTGTCGGCATCCCAGAAGAACAGGCATTTGCCGTTTTTGCTGCTAGTTATATCCCTAATATGGCGAAACAGACTTTTTTCGCATTGGTTGAGCGCACTGAATCCGACAAAGACGTAGTTTTCGGAATCAAAGTCTGTCTGCGACATTCTGTTTTTGACGAAGTCGCGGTATATCATGCCTTGGTAGCCAATGCCTTTTTCGCGTAGAGCTTCGGTAAAATCGGTGTATATTGCGGGCATCTGTTGCCAGAGTTCGAGGCTTTTTATTTTCTTGTCGGCTATTGTGTTGACCGATACGTTTTTCCAGAATGTCTGAAGTATTTCGACAAGATTGTCTTCGATGTCTCCAAATTTTACATCTATTTTCTTTTCGTCGGCAATGTTGCAGAATAGCTTATATGGGTCGACAAGGTACTTGTCGATGTCGTCGAAGTCGCTTAGCAATATTTCTCCGAAATTGTAGAATTTGTCGAAACTATTTTCTCCTTCCGAAATGGTTATGTGTTTTGCAAAGACGTTGTATAGCGTATATGTCAGAACAATGTTTTCTGCCTCGCGGATTTTTGTGTTGCGGGCAAAAATATTCTTTATAGGAGTAATCTTTGGTGCCCAGCAGACTTTTGTCATGTTTTTTTTCAACGACGAAAGCAGGGTTGAGCCTGTCCTGTTGTTCGGTACAATTATTTCAACGTTCTGCAGATCGTCGAAATTTCGTGAAATATATTCTTGTACAGAGTCGATGAAACTTTTCATTGTCTGGTAGCTTTTGTCATTAACGATAAATCTGCTATCACAATTGCAGCAAGAGCCTCGACAATTACTGGTGTGCGCAGGGCAAAACAAACATCGTGTCGGCCATGGATTTCAAAGTCTTCAACCTGCATGGTGTTGAAATTGAATGTCTTTTGCACCTTAGAAATGCTAGGTGTGGGGTGGAAGTAGGTGCGGAAGACTATTTCGTTCCCGTTTGAAATGCCTCCGTTTATTCCTCCGCAGTTGTTTGTAGCAGTGTGTCCGTCCGACGACACTATGCAGTCGTTGTATTCCGAACCGAACATTGATGCCGAGGCTATTCCATTGCCGAATTCGATGGCTTTTGCTCCTGGAATTGAGAATATTGCATGAGAGATAAGGGATTCCAAACTATTGAAGAATGGTTCTCCGATTCCAGCATCAAGGTTTTTGATTCTACATTCTACTATTCCACCAGCCGAGTCGTTGTTCGCGATTGCCTTTTCAACATTTGCCAAACATTCGGGCTTAATATGTGCGGAAATTTCAATTTGAGGAACAATTTTCTTTGCAATGCAGCCTGCTGCTACCAGTGGCAATGTCATTCTTCCCGAAAACTGTCCCCCGCCGAGAGGATTGTTGAAACCGTTGTATTTTCGGTGTGCTGCATAGTCGGCATGTCCGGGACGGAAGAATCCGTCGAACTTGTAGTCGTCGTCGTTTATGTCTTCGTTTCGGAATGCAATCATTATTGGTGCACCCGTCGTGTGTCCGCGATATATGCCGCTACGTATTTCGGGAATGTCTCTTTCTGTGCGTGAGCTGCTTGCATATCCGCCAGTCTTGCGCCGTTCGATGTCGGGAAGCAAGTCGTTTTCCGTCAGCGGTATTCCTGCGGGACAGCCGTCAATTACAACACCTATTTCCTTGCCGTGCGATTCGCCGTATAGCGTTATTCTGAAGATATTCCCAAAAGAGTTCATGCAACGTTATTTTAGGAAACAAAGGTAATAAAAAATGTTGTATTGTCAAATCGGCAAGGATATATTTTGTGCAAAATCAATTGTGTTTTTCAAATCTTAAATTGCTTAAAAAAATCTAAAAGGCTAAATTGTAAATCGTAAATTGCATTATCTTTGCGGTATCGTTTAATAAAAATTTGATTTATATGAATAAATTTTGGAAAGTAATGTTGGCTGTAGTCGTGGGTGTTCTTATTGTCCACGTACTATACTTCCTGTTTTTTATGATGATTGGACTGTCGTCGATAGGTGGTTCAACATCGGACGTTTCTGTTAAAGACAATTCGGTGCTGAAGATTTCACTTACTGCCGATATGCCCGACAAGGTTACGGATGGTATGAGCTTCGATTTCATGTCGATGACGCCAATTAACCAGCTGGGTCTTAACGATGCGCTCAAGTCAATCGAAATGGCAAAGACCGATGACCGTATCAAAGGTATCTATCTTGATATGGACGGAGCTTCGGCTGGTACAGCAACCATCGAGGAACTTCGCAACAAGCTCATCGAGTTCAAGGAAAGCGGAAAGTTCATAATTAGCTATGCTACTGCATATTCGCAGTTTGGCTACTATTTGGCATCGGTTGCCGACGAGATATATGTAAATCCGCAGGGCGGAATGTCGTGGCAGGGTATGTGCTCGCAGATAATGTTCTACAAGAATCTCCTCGAAAAGTTGGGCGTCGAAATGCAGGTTTTCCGTCACGGACAGTTCAAGTCGGCTGTCGAGCCTTACATTTGCGACAAGATGAGTCCGGCAAACCGCAAGCAGTACAGCGTTCTCCTGAATTCTATCTGGGGAAAGGTTTGCAAAGGTATTTCCGAAGCTCGTGGTATTTCGGTCGAAGATCTTAATATGTATGCCGACAGCCTTTCGTTGCGCAAGGCTCAGGATGCTGTCGACTTGAAGTTTGCCGATGCGGTGAAGTATTACGATGAAGTTATTGACGAACTTAAATCCAAGTCTGGTTTCAAGGGCAAAGATAAGGATATGTTCATCAGCCTCGACAAGTATGCGAAAGCAAGTGTTTCTGGCGGAAATAACAAGTCGAAGAACGAAGTTGCTGTATTGTTTGCCGAAGGCGAAATCGTTGACGGCAATGGCGGCAACGGACAGATGGGAGGTGACAAGATAGCCGAGGAACTTCGCAAGATTCGTGAAAACGATGATGTCAAGGCTGTTGTTCTGCGCGTAAACTCACCTGGTGGTTCGGGACTTGCTTCGGAAGTTATGTGGCGTGAAATCCAGAAGGTTAAGCAGGCTGGAAAGCCAATCGTAGTTTCGATGGGTAATCTCGCAGCATCTGGCGGATACTATATTTCATGTTCGGCCGACTACATTTTTGCTCAGCCTACTACTTTGACAGGTTCGATTGGTGTTTTTGGTATGTTCCCGAATTTGCAAGGTCTTGTAACCGACAAGATTGGTCTTACAATCGACACTGTATGCACCAATGCTCATGCAGATTTCGGAAGCACAATGCGTCCTGTTACTGATATGGAATACAACTATGTACAGCAGTCAATCGAGGATTTCTACGATACTTTCCTTACAAGAGTTTTCGACGGACGTAAGGGCAAGGGCGCCGAAGGACATGTGTTGAGCGAGAAGGCTTTAGTAGATTCGATAGGACAGGGCCGCGTTTGGGCAGGTGCCGATGCTATTGAAATCGGTCTTGTCGACGAGCTTGGCGGACTTAACGATGCCGTTAAGAAGGCCGTTGCATTGGCAAATCTTTCGGACAACTACAAGATTGTTGAATATCCGGCAAAGAAGGAATGGTTTGAAACTCTATCGGAGCAGTTTGACATTTCGACTAGAATAATGAAGAGCGAACTTGGTGAAAACTATATTTATTATCAGAACGCCAAGAGAGTTGCCGAAACCAGTGGCATTCAAGCTCGTATGGAGCACGACATTATTATAAAGTAAATGTTTTGTGGTTAATATATGAAGAATCCGCAGGCGATGAGTCTGCGGATTTTTTTGTGTATTTGTAAACCGAAAAGGGATGGATTTTGTCACGCGTATTCTTGTTTTTGTGTATATTTGTATTTTCTGAGATTGTATGGCTAACGAGTCGGTTTTGTATTATATTGGTTTTGAGGAGCCTGTCGGAGGCGAGGTGTCGACATTTGGATTGGGTGCAAATGTTGACAGCGGGAGTGAGATGTACAGGGGCATTCATGTTTATTCGTGTAAAGATGACTCTGAGTGCATGACGTTTCCGTTCTATTTCATTATGGGCAAGCACGATTATGTATGGAATGCTGGTGGCGACAAGATTTTGCTTTCGGCCTGTATTGGATTTTTCGAGCTTGGCGCCGAAATGCTTCCCGACAAATATTCGAAGTGGACGCCATTGATAATAATTGCCGATGTGTCAGAAAAACATGTCGTTAAAATATATGAGGGACGTGGAAGGTTGTGCTGGAACGACAATGAAACTGATATAAGGGATAAAAAAGGTTTGAAAGAGTATTCTTACGACGTGTGGCTGTTGCGATACGAAGCCCAGAAGGAGAAGATTGAGCTTTTGAGGGAAGATTTGGAAGATGTGGGATATACGTTCAAATATGAAGATGATGACGATTCCCAATTTGATAATCTGCACAATAATGCAGCAAGGGATGAAAATAAGTCATCTGCTGAAGATGGCGCAGAAAATGGTGGGCAGAAGAAATCTATATTGCGGGTAGTGTTTTTCTTTATTGTTGTGGCAGTAATTATTGTTTTGGTAAGATGGATTAGGTATAAGATTATGTCGTATTAAAGAGAATGCCGACCGCCTAAGGCGATGAGCTTGCGGATTTATGTGAAAATATATTCGTTTCCTAATGTGTGATTTGTAATTGACGATTACTATTATTGTGTGATGACAGGGATTCGATAGTATTTCTCTTTGTCGCCCCTGCTATAATTGTTGAAGAAAACATCACTATGCCCATTTACTCTCTCAAGGTTGATATCAACAGTATTGTCAACATCTACTGACCCTGAGACTGATGCATTAACATAGCCGCCAGATACATAAACATCCTGCTTGTCCTTGTCGAATGCTTTTATGACCAAAACCACTAAGCAGGCAGCAATAATTGCTAATAATACTAATCTTGTTATTTCCAGTTTGTTATTCATGATATGTTGTTTTTTGTGATTAAATTCTTGCGCAAAAATAATTTAAAGAATAAAAGTGGAATTGTTTAACTTGCGGTATGGATATGAAAAAAGCCACATTGTCTGTGGCTTCTCTGTGGGAACAATAGGATTCGAACCTATGACCCCCTGCTTGTAAGGCAGGTGCTCTGAACCAGCTGAGCTATGCTCCCTTGTCATTAGCGGTGCAAAAGTATTGCAAATTTCCGAACTGACAAAATAAAATCAATAATTTTTCAAAATTCTTTTATCCTATTGAAAACCATAGTGTTTAAAATAGTCTCCGACGATAAAAGTGCTTCCTCCAATGAAAATTGTGTCGTCCGATGAGGCATTTTTCTTCGCGGATTCGTAGGCTGAAGGAACATTTTCGTAAGTTTCACCGTCGAGGCCGAACTTTTCTCCGTATGCTTTTACCTGTTCGGCTGGCATTGCTCGTGGAATGTCGGCATTGGTGAAATAATACTTGGCATCTTTCGGGAAAAGCGGCATCACATGCTCCACGTCCTTGTCGTTGACAAAACCAAGCACAATGTGCAGCTGCGGACATTTAATCGCCTTCAGCTGTGCGGTAACATACGACAATCCATCAACGTTGTGGCCAGTGTCGCAGATTGTTAGCGGTGAGTCGGAGAGTATTTCCCAGCGTCCGTGAAGCCCGGTAAGACCTTTTACATTCTGCAATGCATCCGAAATGTTCTTGTTGCTTATTGCAAATCTGCGATTTTTAAGCTGTTTCGCGGCTTCGAGTATGGTGGCAAGGTTCTTAGTCTGGTATTCGCCGAAAAGGTCGAATCTGAGCGTTTTTGAGCCGTCGATGAGGTATTCGGCATGCTTGTGGTCGCTGGCGGTGGCAGTCTTGGTGACTTTTACGCACTGGTCGGCAAAGGAGATGGGAGAGTTGGTCGCTTTTGCCTTGTTTTCAAAAACGTCTTTTGTCTCTGCGTGGGTTTCGCCGATGACGACCGGAATGTTCGGCTTTATGATCCCTGCCTTTTCGCCTGCAATGAGCGGCAGAGTGTTGCCGAGGAACTGCGTGTGGTCGAAACTTATGTTGGTTATCACCGAAAGTTCGGGTGTGATGATGTTGGTGGAGTCTAGCCGTCCGCCCATACCGACTTCAATCACAGCGACATCGACCTTCATGTCGGCAAAGTATTTGAAAGCCAGAGCGACAGACATTTCAAAAAACGATGGCTTCAGTTTCCCGATGATTTCTTGGTTGTCGTTGATGAAGTCGCATACATAATCCTTCGAAATCATTTCGCCGTTAATGCGGATGCGTTCGCGGTAATCGACAAGGTGAGGCGAGGTGTAAAGTCCTGTCTTATAGCCTGCCGACTGAAGAATTGCCGCCAGCGAGTGCGAAACGGAGCCTTTGCCGTTTGTGCCGGCTACATGTATGGTTTTGAACGACTTGTGCGGATGTCCGAAATATTCGTCGAGAGCCAGAGTGTTGTCTAAGTTTGCCTTGTATGCTGCTTTGCCAACTCGCTGATACATAGGCAACGAGCTGAACATAAAGTCTATTGCTTCCTGATAGTTCATTTCTTTGATAGTTTTTTGAGGTCGTCGGACGTGATGTGTCCGTATGTGTTTTTCTTCAGTTTTTGAAAGTCGTAGTAGTAGATTAATCCTTTGGTATCGATGATGATTTTTATGCAATATTGCTGTCCGTTGCTGTCGTACGGGTTGACAATATGCATAATCAGAGCCTTGTCGTCGTTGGAGTTTGTTAGCTCCTCGATTTGTTCTGCTGTTACAAGTTCTGCATTTTGGTATGCCGATTTAAGCGCGGAATTGCTGCGTAAGTCGTCTGACACATCGTTTTTTAGCAGGTATAATTTTTTGCCGGCCAGACTGCCAGACTTGTCGATGTAATAGTCGATTATTTTTTCTTTTGTAAGTTCTGGGTGTTTTCGGCAAATTTCAACATGCGTCTGGCAGTGCTTTACCATTGCGCCGAGCTTGTAGGTGTATTTGCCCTCGTCTTCGTCGCCCTGGTAGCAGAGCGGAACGGCGCATAGTGTAGGCATATCGTTGACTGTCTTGTACTTGCTTCCGCCAAGCGATAAAATAAGAAATTCAAATTTCGTGTTGTCGCCTTCAAAATACGCAATGTTCACTACTAGGAACGATTTGTCGTCGTCGCGGCGTAGTTTCTCGAATTCGCTGGCTTTGATAAATTTGTAAGGCGTTGCTGTCCAGTGCTTTTCGACGGCATCCTTTATCTTGTCGTTGTAGTCGCACATGAAATCGTTTTTCAGCACTACATAAGTGGTTGTCTTGTAGAATTTTTCCACTTCGGACTTGTTCCCCATGGGCATTTTTATCTGCGAAAAAGCCTGCAATGCGGTAACTATTATTATAAGTAATATGGTTAGTCGTTTCATTTTCAGTGTATTATTTGTTAAAATAAATAGGGTGTTTTCTGTTGTATTTCTGTACGTATTCCATTATGCCTTTTATGCGCTTACGTTTGCCAAGCTTTGAGTATTCGTTGTATAGTTCGGTGTCGTCCTTAATCAGTTCCTGCAGATTTTTGCTGCCATACGAAATTATTTCACCAGTATTCATGTTGATAAAGTAATGCACTAATTCCTCGGTTGTATATGACTGAGCAGAAGGAATATACATTGGGTCATACATCATTGTGCCGCCTACGTAATGGGTGACGAGTTCTGTTGAAACAAAATGCGAAATTGTTCCGATGTATGGTATGAGGTAAAATTTGGTGTTCCAGTAAATGTTTGGTTTTCCGTTGTTTGCGTAGCCCCAGATGAGTTTGCGAGGAATTTCGTTGAGAGTTCCGTTTTCGTCGTAAAAGCTTATGGTTTCGACCTTTAGAATTTTTTTGAAAAAGTCGTCGTCGTAGGCTGGTGATACAAAGCGCGAGAACGGAATCGGGGAGTTGTTGCGGAAAGAGTAGAATGAAGTGTAAACGCCGTTTTTGAACTCGAACGAATAGTCGTACCGCACGGTTTCTTTTTCGGTTTCCTGTGCCGTAGCGTTGCCGAAAAATGTGAGTGTGAGCAACAAAATCAATATGAAGCGATTGTTTAGCATATTACCATTAACGATTTGTGTTTTATGGTTATGTCAACTGTTTTGCCGACTTTCTTTGCTTCCCCGTCGATGTTGGCGTACTCGTTTATGTTGTTGCATATCTTGATAGATTTTCCTTGTAGGATTTTTACTCGATGCGAGTGGTCAAGATTGTTGGTAAGCAGCAGCATTGCTGTGTGCGGAGCTGTGATTAATGGGATGTTTTTCACTATGCAAACATCGATAAGGCCGTCGTCGATTCTTGAGTTTGGTGATACTATTGCGTTGTAGCCAAATTGGTTAGCATTGGCAAGGCAGATAAACATTGCTTTGTGTAGCGAGCTTTGTCCATCGATTTCAATCTTGTATTCGTTTGCTTTGTAGGTCGGGTACTTCGTGGCGATAAGTTGAACATAGGAGTGGAGTCCTCTGGTGTTCTTCGGCTTTTCTTGGAACTCTTTGGCTATCAATGCGTCGAATCCGATTCCAGCAATGCTGGCGCAGAAATTCCCGTTGACTGACATTGTGTCAATGCGCTTCATTCTGTTTTCGTTTAGAACTTCGACGGCTTTGGTCCTGGAGACTGGTATTTTTAGGCTTCGTGCAAGTCCATTTCCTGAGCCACAGGGAATTATGCCCATTTTGGTTTGTGTATCGACAAGTCCGGCAGCAACTTCGTTTACGGTTCCGTCACCCCCGACAGCTACAACGATGTCGTAGCCTTTGGATGCGGCTTGCCTGGCAAGTTCGGTAGCATGTCCAGCATATTGAGTTTCAGCTATTTCGTAGTCGAAATTGATGCGGTCGATTCCTCGTTCTATAGCCTTTAGCGCTGACTTCTGCTTGCCAGTGCCCGAAACGGGGTTGATGATTATCAATACTTTTTCCTTGTCGTCCATTGTTCGTAGGATAATTTTTGCGAAAATAATTAAATTATTGCGGTTGCTATTCTTTTGTTGAGATAGTTTATTAACAAAAATATTACCTTTGTGACGGATTTTTGCCTGCTGATTGGAAAGACGGTTTATTATCTTGACTATCAATGGTTTTAACGAATAATGCCATAGAATATACCATCAAATGCATTGCCGACATTGCGTTTCCGCAGAAGGAATGCCGTGTTGAAATTAGTGATGTTCCAACGCTTGTTGTTGACTCTGGAATTGTTGTGAAATTTAATGTTCCAGACGATTCAAATATGGAACTATTGTATTCGGGAAAAGCTTTATATTCAGATGTTAAATCGTATGACGATAAAGTAACACTTAAACTGTTTTCGTTGGCAGAAAATGCACCATTGTTTTCTTATGAGGACAAGATTGTGCATGTGAATTTCGATATGCTGACGATTTCTTTCCTTCTGCTTTCGCGCTACGAGGAGACGATGACTAAGCGTCGCGACAAATACGGTCGTTTCTGCTATGCCGATAGCATTTGCTCGAAATATGAACTCGTTGATGTTCCTATAGTTGACGAATATGCGATGCTATTGCGAAAGTTCGTGCGGGAAAATTTTTCTAACTTTTTGATAACCAAGCGTGAAGCTAAGTTTATTCCGACTCACGACATTGATTTTCTGTTCCGTTTCCCGAGCTTTCCGAAGGCTGTAAAGACTATCGCTGGTGACTTGTTCAAGCGAAAAAATCTGCGCTTGTCGTGCAAATCGTTGGCTGAATACATGAAATCTTTGCGCGATTTTCGGCGTGACCCGTATGTTTCGGCGGTGTATAAACTGCTTAAAGTTTCTGTTGAGAATAAATTAAATTCTGTATTTTATTTCAAGTCGTTACGAAGTAAAGACTTTGATTCTACATACAATATTCTTTCTCCAAAGTCGTGTGCTTGCATTAAGGATTTGCAGTCGCAGGGTGTGACCGTCGGGTTACACGGAGGCTATGATTCTTTTGACAATAAAATCATATTTGCAACTGAGAAAAGTCGGCTTGAGACGGTGTGCGGTTGTGAGATTTCTGCAGTCCGCCAGCATTTCCTGCGCTTTGATGTTCGCAAGACTCCGCAGGTTTGGCAGGAGTGTGGTATTCGTAGTGATTCAACGTTGGGATTTCCTGAGCGTGAGGGCTTTAGGTGCGGGACTTGCCATCCTTATCCATTGTACGACATTGAAAACGATTGCGCGTTGGGCGTCGTTGAGCATCCGTTGGTTGCGATGGATACGACTTTGTTCCAGTATCGCGAATTAACAGAAGAAGAGGCATTTGCAAGTATTTCCCGACTTTACGAAAGGTGCAAGGCTGTTGAGGGTGACTTTGTTCTTCTGTGGCATAATACCACGATGTTTGGAGAGCTCAAAAGTTGGTTCGAAAATGTGTATCTGAGATTTCTACAAACGCTTTCATAGTACTTGAAGTGTTTGTTGAGTTTATATTTTGTTAAATCCAATCTTTCAGCCAATAATATGCTATAGCTAAGTATTCTCTGAAGCAAATGATTTCCAATTTCAGATAGTTCCAGTAGGTGTAGCGCAAGTTTGTGCTTTCGATGTCGGGGACGAATTTGTTGCCTTTGAGCTTGGCTTTGTCCAGTTCTAGGTCGAAGTCAACCGTGCTTTCAAATGCTCCGATGCCACGGATGTTTTCTATTTCGCATTTCTTGAGGCATTTCAGTGTGCGCGACAGGTGCTCGGGTGCAGTGATTATCAGCGATGAAGCTTCTTTTAGCTGAGGAAAACTGTCGGCAAGGCATACCGACTGCGAACGAGTGTTGCTGCCGCCGGTCATATACATTATGCTGTCGGAAGATATTCCGTTGTTGACCAGGTATTTTGCCATTTCTGCTTGACATACAGAATCTTCGGGGTGGACAAGTATAATCGGCTTGTGCAGTTTGCCTGCGATTTCGGCAGTGTAATACAGTCGTATGAGGTTGCTTTCGGAGGGCATCCCTGCTCCGCCGAACATTACGATGTAGTCGGGGGTGAATTGTGTCGTGGAATCATTTTCCCACGATGCGTCTTCGCCGAGACTGCGGTGCATATAGAATGGGAGTTGTGTGAGTGCAAAGATGTTTATTATAAGCATTATTATCCCAAGTGAGATAAATATCCACTTTAATATGCCAAACGCAATCTTCATTTGGTTTTACAGGCTGATTATTTCATCCATTCTGATGTCGGTAGGTTCGGTCGGAATCTCATCGACAAGCTGGAAATCGAAGCAGATGCCAATTTTCTTGACGCCAGTGTGCTTGCATAGGAAGCGGTCGTAATAGCCGCGACCACGACCAAGACGATTGCCGTTTTTGTCGAATGCCACGCCCGGTACGATTATAAGGTCGTATCCACCAGTATATTCCACCGACTGAGGCTCTTGTATGTCGAAATCGCCTTTTGCAAAAGTGGTGTCGGCATCAAGCTTTACGGGAATTATGTCGTCGCCGACAACGGTAGGCAGGATTATCTGCTTGAGGTTGCGCCACTTGGCAATGAAATCTGTCGTCTGCACTTCGTCGGGAAGCGAGTAGTACAGCATGACGATGTTTGCCTTGGCAAAATCGGGATGCGATTCGATCTTCGCCATTATTGCTTTCGACTGAGCCTCAAGCTGTTCAGCTGTATGTTGCTTCTTGAGCGCCTTTATTTGTTTTCTAAGTTCTTTCTTGTCCATTGTGTTGAGTCGCGCCGTGGCACGACTGTACGTTTAATTGTTAATTATCAATTTTCTATGCATGAAATCTTTGCTTCTTTCAGCCTTTTAGCCTTTTAGCCTGTCAGCCTTCTAGCCTTTACATATCTCCGCCATCATCGTCCGAATCTTCGCCTTTCTCTTTGCGTTTCTTGAAGTCGTTAAGCTTGTATGTTATTGATATGTTGAAGTTTGGCCAAGTGTTCGAGCGTGTCATGTGGTAGTACAGGTAGTCGGTCTCTGTGGTCGTGTTGAACTTCATGGTATTGAACAGGTTGCGGAAGTTTACGCTGATCGAGAGCCTCTTGTCGAGGAAGTCCTGCTTGATGCCAAGGTTGAATGCTATTCTTCCTGCGCTGCGTCCCTGTGCTGTAATCGATGGTGCATCGTAGAATCCACCGAACTGTATATTTGTTCCCGACTTCTTGATTCTGAACGTGTTATTGATTCTTACTCGCCAAGTGAAAGTGCTGTTGCTGCGGTAAGTCTGCGACTTTATCGAGTAGTAGTAGGCGTTTACGCTGGCGTTGAGGTTGTACCACTTGCAGGGGTTGAAGTTACCCATGATTTCGCTACCGAGCGACAAGTCCTTGCCGATGTTGTCGAAAGTCTTGATGTACATGTTTGAATTGGCAGTATCGACAAGCGTAACGTTCTGTATCAGGTCGTTAGTCTGTCTTGCGTAAAGCTCGAACGAAACAAAATGTTCACCGAAACGCTTCTGCAGCGACATGTCGTACGAATTGGTGTATTCGGGGTTAAGTGCCGGATTACCACGGCGTATGTTGTTGGGGTCTTCGACCTGTGTCATCGGGTTGAGGTTCCATGGACGCGGACGTTCGAGACGACGGCTGTAACTTCCCATCAACTGCAAATCTTCTGAGAACGAGTAGGATAGGTGCACTGATGGGAAAAAGTCGAATTTCTTGTAGGCATAGTCGCCGGTTGGAATGGCAAACAGACGGTTGGTGTATTCGGTTCTCAAACCTACCTGATAACCAAAGTTTTTCCAGAAATTCGAATAAATCACATAACCAGACTGCACGTTAAGGTCGAAGTCGTATGGACTGTGGCGCGATTCGTCGTTTACCCAGTCGTTGCTCTGCCATATTGCGTATTTGTAGTCGTTAGTCTGGTTGCGGATATTTATTTCGTAGCCGGCTTCCAGTTTCGACTTCTCGTTGAATGGCAGCACATAGTCGGCCTTGGCCTGATAGCGGTCCTGTGTGCCGATTTCCACGGTGTTGTAGCGGTCTTGTATTGCGCCGTCAATTACTTCACCACCAAGGCGTTCGGTTTCGGCTTCGGTGTATTCGTTGTAGTTGTTGGAACGGTTTGCCGAATAGTTGAAATACAGTTGCAGTTCGTGTCCTGGCTTTGCAAATTTGCGCTGGTAGTTGATGTCGCCGCTCCAGTAATTGTTCCTGCGCTTCGAAATTTCATCGGTGTAGTACGAGTACGGGTTGCCGAGCATATATGTGTGCGGGTCGTAAATCAGTGAGTCCAACTTGTTGAAATAGAAGGTCTCAGCTTCGGTAATGCCGTTTCCTCCGTGTCCGCGCGAGCCATATTTGCCCGAAATTGTAATCACATCGTTGTCGGTAATGTAGATGTCCAGGCCTGCACGTGCGTTCCAGCTCTGACGTCCGTAAAGCCCTGAGTTCTGGTTGTTTAGACAGAACATGGAATCCTTGGCTGCGTTAAGGTAGGTTTCGCGTTCCGACTTGCCGAAACTCTTGCTCATACGGCGGTTGTATTCGCCACCGACGAAAAAGTTAAGCTTCTGGGTGCGGAAGTTGAACAGTGCGCTACCGCCGAAGGTGTTGTTGTTGCCGTAGTTGGCCGAAACCTGTCCGTTGTAGCCTTTGCGCTTTTCCTTTTTCAGCACCACATTGATAATTCCGCCTACGCCATCGGGAGCGTATTTTGCTGAAGGATTGGTAATTATCTCGATGCTTTCGATTGAACTTGCAGGAATTTGCTGTAATGCCTCGCTGCCTTCGAGCGGACTTGGACGACCGTCAATCAGCACAAGAAAACTCTCTGAACCACGCAAAGATACATTTCCGTCAAGGTCGGTGGTGACTGAAGGTGCATTTTCAAGCACTTCCACTGCCGATGCTCCCGACGATACAATGTCCTGATTTACATTGATGACCTTGCGGTCGAGACGGTAATCGACATTGTTCATAGTGGCTTCAACTTCCACTTCGCCAAGCATTTGTGCATCGACGCTTAGGTGTATCTTGCCCATGTTGAACGACTTCTTGTCGGCTGTTATGCTAACGCCTTCGCGTGTGACCTTGCCGTAGCCGATGAACAGCACTTCAACCTTGTGTGTGCCGTATGGAACGCTTTGCACGCTGAATTTTCCGTGGCTGTCGCTCATGCTGCCGGCGATGACATTGCCGTTCTTGTCGTAAACCACTATGTTGGCAAATTCAACAGGTTCGTTGCTGTCCTTTTCGAGTATGGTGCCGTATATTACGCCGTCGGCGGGTTGTCTGTCGGGGCGCTGTGCGTTTGCTATGCCAAAGCTTAGGCAAATGGCAGTAAATAGGAGTAAAATCTTTATTTTCATGCAATTACATTTTTTTTGTGACTTATGAAATTTCTCCGCAAATCGACTGCATGAGAAGGCGTTTCATTTCGTCGTGTGAATAATTTTCCCCTAAGAGGAACATCATTTTAGTAATTGCTGCTTCAATGGTCATGTCTTTTCCGCTTACTACGCCGCAGTTCATCAGTTTGAGGCTGGTGGCGTACTTGCCGTGAACAACCGAACCGACGGTGCATTGCGTTATGTTTAGGATTGTTATTCCCTTGTCGATTGCTTCTTCAAACAACTTGATAATCTTGTCGTTGGTGGTAAGGTTGCCCGAACCGTAGGATTCTACTATCAGTCCGCGCAGACCTTCGATGTTGATGATAGCCTCGATGGTCTTAGGCTGTATGCCGGGGAAATATTTCAGCACGGCAATGTCGCGGCAGAGTTTCTTGTGTGCTACCAAAGGAGCATTTTTGCTTGTCCACAATTTGTCCTCTTCAACCTTCACATCGATACCTGCTTGTGCAAGCCAAGGATAGTTGGGCGAACGGAAAGCGTCGAAATTCTCGGCGCTGTACTTTGTCGTTCTGTTGCCACGGTAGAGGCGGCTTTCGAAATAAACGCAAACCTCGTGGATGACAGGCTTTCCGTCGCGTTGCATGCTGGCGAGTTCGATTGCCGAAATCATGTTTTCGCGTCCGTCGGTGCGCAAAAGTCCGATAGGCAACTGCGAACCAGTGAGGATTATCGGCTTGTTGACATTTTCGAGCATAAAGCTCAATGCTGATGCTGTGTAAGCCATTGTGTCGGAGCCGTGAAGGACGACAAAGCCATCGTAATGGTCGTAGTTCTTTTCAATAACCTCCACAATCTCAACCCAGAAATCGGGGTCGGCATCCGACGAATCTATCGGTGTTTCGAAGCTGTATGAACTGATGTCGGCAGGAAAATCCTTGAGCATCGGTATGTAGCTCAGCAGGTTCTCGAAGTTGAACGGCTGCAAGACGCCGTTCTTGTCCTGAATCATGCCGATTGTTCCGCCGGTATATATTATAAGTATTTTCGGTCTCATTATAATAGGCTGTCAATCTTTTCTGCTAGACGGATAAAAATTTCTTCGATGCTGCCGACTCCGCTAATCGACATCACTTTTCCCTGCTTCTGGTAGTGTTCCATTACGGGGAAGGTCTTTTCTTCGTATTCCTTGAGGCGGTTTTCGAAGATTTCTGGGGTGTCGTCGGCGCGGTTTTCAACCTGAGCGCGGTGCATCATGCGGCTGATGAGTTCTTCGCGTGGAACGTCCATATTCAGAAGGCAAGAAAGTTCCATGCCTTCGCGCTTCAAAATTTCATCGAGGTTCTTTGCCTGTTCGCGTGTGCGTGGAAATCCGTCGAAAAGGAATCCGTTCGGGTTGCGATTGTCGGCGATGAACTTTTCTATAATCTTGGTAACCAACTCGTCGCTGACGAGGTTTCCCTTTTCTATAATTGCCTTGGCTTCGAGACCTAGTGGTGTTCCTTTTGCGATTTCATTCCTGAGGATATTTCCTGTGGAAATGTATTTAAGGTTGTACTTGTCGATAATACTCTGGGCTTGTGTTCCTTTTCCTGCGCCCGGTGCTCCGAATATTGCAATGTTAAGCATGATATTTTGTTTTTATTTGGTTTGATAAATGCTAGGTAAGTTTCTTCCGTATCCGTTGTAGTCGAGGCCGAAGCCAACGATGAATTTCTGCGGTATGTCAAAGCAGAAATAATCGATAGGATACTTGTTGTTGTAAATTTCCGACTTGTAGAGCAAAGCAGCAATCTTTATTTCCTTTGGTTCGTAGCCAATCAGCTGCTTTTCGATATGGTCCATGGTGATGCCGGTGTCGATAATGTCCTCGACAATAACGACGGTTCTGTCCTTGATGTCCTCGTTCACGCCGATAAGCCTTTTAACCTTGCCGGTAGAGTTTGTGCCTTCGTACGAAGCGAGTTTCAGGAACGAGATGTTGCAGTCGATTGTAAGATGGTTGAACAATTCGGCGGCAAACATGAACGAGCCGTTAAGTATTCCAAGGAAGAGCGGATTCTTGTCGCGAAGGTCGCGGTTCATCTTTTCTGCCATCTCCTTGATTTTCGACACAATAGTTTCGTGGTCGATGTAGGGTACAAATTCCCTGTCAAGAACTTTAATAGTTTCCATACCTCTTTTCTCTAAATTCAAGGTTGCAAATTTAATCAAAAAATGTTTTTCTGTGGTTTGCTAAACTAAATTTTTAATAAGTTTTCCTGACTTTTAATTTTGCGTTAGAGCTGTTCGAATTATTTTTTTTGAAAAAAATAAAATATGGTTGTTCGAATTTAAAATTTTTTTAAATTTGCGGTGTTAACTTCAAAACTTGTTGCGTATGAGAAAAATTTTATCATTAGGCGTTTTTTTGTTTTTAGTGTCATTGTTGTGTGCGCAGACATCTGTGTTGAAAATCGAGAATGACAATAGTATAAAAGATGGCATCCAATATGCAAAGAATGGATATGTCAAGGTAAAACCGCAGCCAGTTAGTCATCCGAGGACAAGGAGTGCTGTGCTGTACGAGGACTTTACAAGTACAACATTTCCGCCATCGGGCTGGACAAAAATTGACGGTACAGAAAGTACTGGTGCTCAGCATTGGAATAGGGCTACGAATTTAACTCTCGGTTCGTCGGAAGTGTCGATTGAAGGTCCTGTCGCTTTCATTAACTGGACTGATGGCAACGGTGCAAGTAATCAGGATGAATGGCTGATTACTCCACAGATAACAGTTCCTGCGAATTCGTTCTTGAAATTTGAAATTTATACATTGATGCGCTATATGGTGGCTGGTGCAGGCTCGGAAGCTGGCGACGGTAACAATGGCGATTTCAATGTGAAGGTTTCGACGGACAATGGTTCAACTTGGACTAGCATCTGGAACGAAGACGATGCATATACTGCAGAGGGACTTGCAAATCAGGATTGGAACCGAATCAGCGTTAGCCTCGCTGCATATAGCGGACAATCAGTCAAGTTCGCTTTCCAATATACAGGCTACGATGCTTGCTGGCTTGTACTCGACAATGTTATCGTTGATACTTTGATTGCCCAGGACTTTGAGTTGACCGATGCTCGAGTTAATTTCAATTCGCAGTACGTAAACTATGGCTACAACGGAAATTTCAGCCATTTCCCACGTCGCGAAATAACCTCCAGTTCTAAGGTTTGCTTCGAAGGCGTGGCAACAAACTACGGAACCGAAGCTGCAACTGTAAACTTGGTCGCAAAGGTGTATAATCCTAACGAGGAGCAAATTTTCTCTTATACCTTCGCTTCGGTAACGGTGCCAGCTGCAACTTATGTCAACGGTGTATATCAGCCTAGCGTCGATACTATTGTATATTATACCGAATCGGGTACTGCCGGTTCGTACTCGGTTATACAGGCTTCGTTGTTCCAAATGAGCCAGATGACTATTGACGGAACATATAGGTTCGAAGTCTCGCTGCAGCCTGCATCGGGAAGCTATAGCAACCTGAACAACAGAAATCTGTCTATCAACCGCTACTCCACAGTCTCCGACGATTGCTTGTATTCGAGGGATGATGGCAATTATGCACAAGGTTCAACCTACGAGGCTTGCAATCCGCAGTGGCACAATTTCACTGCTTTCGGAACTCCTTATCAGATTTACAGCACTACCGACGAGATAAATTCGGTTGAGGCATATATCAGCGGTGCTACAAATGGCGCTACTTTCCACTACGAGATTTTCAATCTGAATGATGACGAAACTTATACAAGTGTTCTCACTACCGAATCTTATACTATTAATTCAGCAACGTTTACTCCAGGCTTCATAAAGTTGTTCTCCGAGAATCCGTTGTCGTATTCCAACCTGAGCCTCGATTTTCAGGAGATATTGGTGGCTGTAGTTGTCGAAAACAACAAGCGCGTGAGGGTTGGTGTTGACGAGAGTGTACAGTCGGGTGTTTTCGAAAACAAGGCTTTCGATGGAACCAACTGGTACAGAATTACTGGTACCGAAGGAATACTGATGATTAGAACATACGTTTGCGGTCAGGGTGCATACATTACAGCCCTTAGTGCCAACGAGGAGCAGGGAACAGTTTCGGGAAGCGGTCGCTACGACATCGGCAGCACTGCTACCTTGGAAGCAATTCCAAACGAAGGCTACAGATTCCTGTCGTGGACCGACGGCAACACCGATAATCCTCGCAATGTGACTGTAGAACAGGATGCTACATATACTGCAACATTCGAAGCTATACCTACATTTACAATTACAGCCGCAAGCAACAACGATTCGTATGGAACAGTAACTGGCGGCGGTACATACTACGAAGGTACTGTTGTAAGTGTAAGGGCTATGCCAAATGATGGATACGCTTTCATTTCGTGGAACGACGGAACTACTACAAATCCAAGAACAGAAACCGTTACTCAGAATATCATTCTTATTGCAACATTTGCCGAAATAACCACCGTCAATATTACTGCTGTGTCTGCAAACGAGGAATTCGGTACTGTTACAGGTGGCGGTCTGCATGAGATTGGAACTACTGTAACTCTTATCGCACATCCAAATCCTGGTTATGTATTCGAATCGTGGAACGACAACAATACCGACAATCCACGCCAGTTTGTTGCAACGGTAGATGCCATGTATATTGCGACTTTCATACCTGAGTCGAGTGTGTCGGAGGCCGATGCAAATACAATTGCATTGTTCCCGAATCCTGCTGGCAATGTGCTGAATATCCGTTCCAACGAACAGATGTCGAGAGTCGAATTTGTTTCTATAACCGGTCAGGTTGTTAATGTAGTTGATGTTAATGGCGACAATGCTGCCTGCGATGTGTCGAATTTTGCAAACGGTATGTATTTTATAAGAATACATGGCGCCGACGGCACGATAAGCCAGAGCAAATTTGTTAAGGAGTAGGCAACCCTATTTTAAATAATAATCCCCGTCGAAAGATGGGGATTATTTATTTGTGGGTATGCTAAAGATGGAGGACGATAACACACAAGCAATTGATGCAAAAAAAACGCCGCAGTTGTGTGCTGCGGCGGAAAAACTTTACTTGTTGTCTTAGTTTAATTAATCAGCTTTTTTTCAACTTATCAAATCTATGGTTCCGATATGTAAATAATCTTACAGTCTTTGTTGTCGCGTTCCTCAACCTTTATGCCATATTGTTCGTAAAGATGAGGAATTAGGATCTCCATATCCATTTGCCAATATGAATTTATGTTGTTGGTAATCCCAATTTCCTCTGCGCCATCGTCAAGCACGAACATTTTTCCATAAGCATGGCGTAAGTTTTTTACAAAATTGCCCATAGTGTTTTCATATTTCCCTTTTTCTCCCAGCCTTGACGTATCAGTTATTTCCAAATAGTAAATCTTTTCGGGAATAACAGTATCGAGCCTCAAGTCTGTTTGCTTTACAAGTTCATCGAAACACTGCCTGCTGTTAAAATGTATAGAACTGTCTTTGTCCGTTGAACAATAGCAGTAATGCCTATAATTGAAAACTAACGGTTGATACATTATGTCCTTTTGATAACTTCCTGTTAGTTTATACGCGATAGTGGGTAAACAGCCGGTACGAACAATATCTCCTTCATCTAAATGCTGGGATTTATCAAACATTGAAATTTCCGTAAGTTTGGCGGTGTGAGTTTCGTCTGTTATTTCAAAAGTATAGTCGGCTACAAGGAAATACGACAATACAAAAACTAATAGATTGTTGGCAAAATGAAACAGAATGGCATAGATAAAGCGGAATCGCAATGCCAAATAGCAGGCTATCAGTGCCATTCCTAGCCTGTCGAAAAATGCTAAAACAGAAAACCATCCGCTTTCGTTTTGATAATGCGCAAGCGAAAACAATATGCTTGTTACCAGAATGCGAAGGAATTGTATCAGGTCCTTGCGCTTTTCGCCTTTGAAAATACATAGTATGAACAGCAATATTACGAATGTGAAGCATGTTAGAATTACACTTTTGCTGGTCGCGTATGTATAAGTAGTAATTGCGACTACAGAAAAATATTTCCAGAACTTGCTTTTCATTGTCCAGCTTCTGTAGCTAAATTCCTCTACAATAGGGGCAAACAGCAATGTCATTATCAGTATCACCAAAGGTAATTCGTCGATAAGTGTATTCATGAAACCACTGGATTCGATCGATGTCCTAGTATTTCCCACTATATAGGGATAAATGTTTATACCAACTAGTCCCAAAAATACTAAAACAATTCCGGGAATAAGACAATGTCGTGTTAAATTGAACGAAAAGCTTCTCATATTATTAAACTAATTTTTAGTTCCGTCTTTTATAAATTAAACCCTCATGCTTTGCCCTAGAATATAACGAGAGCAATTTATCCGTCACGCAGAGAGATGTATGTATGCGTTCATAATACAGCTCCATTAAATGTTCGATGCAATATTAAATGTTAAATTTTATGTAGCCAATAAAAAAACGAGAAATTTTTAAGCAATCATAAATGTCAAAATATTTTGTATTTTATGAAATAATTTTGTTAGTTTATTGTGGTAAATTTATAGTTTGTTATAACAGATAAACTGGACTTTTACAAAACTATGGGCGGTGGATGATTTTTTATTGCCGTATTTCTGTCGGATTTCTGTAAAATAATGTAGCGACGCAATGCTTTGCGTCGCTACATATTTTGTTCTATGTGTTTGCTGCAAATCTTCGCGCTGCGCACTGGAGTGTGTCGATTGGACGAAGCCTTGCGATGCTTTTCGGTGGCTATTTTTCGTTATTTTTTGTGTTTTTTTTGCCCCAATACTGTCTTATGACAAGCACAATTCCAAATATAATGAAAGGTATGCTGAGCAATTGCCCCATTGTAATTGGCGCATTCCAGATAAATTCGGCCTGTTCGGTCTTGGTGTATTCTATGATGAAACGGAAACCGAAAAGTGCAATGAGGAACCATCCGAGGAAGGTGCCGTGCTTCCATCCGCTAATAAATTTCTTGTATATAATCAGGAATCCGAAGAACATTGCCAGATAGAAAATTGCTTCGTATAGCTGGGTGGGGTGACGGGCAACCACGTAGTCGGACAGACAGCTGATGTCGAGTTCGGGACATGCGCCGTTTGATGCTACGTAGGCGTTGTCGAGGTCTTCCCAGTTGCGCAGGAACTTTACGCCCCATGGCAAAGTGGTCGGTACACCAAGGATTTCGCTGTTGATGAAGTTTCCTATGCGCACGAACGCTCCTGCTAGCGGCACAACTGCTGCGGTCTTGTCAATTGCTTCGAAGTATGGCATCTTGGAGCGACGCGAATATAGCCATATCGCTATCAGTATGCCGATTGCTCCACCGTGACTTGCAAGTCCGCCTTCCCATACCTTCAGTATTTCGAGCGGATGCGAGAGGTAATATCCCGGGTTATAAAAAAAGCAGTGCCCGAGCCTTAGACCGATGACGCAGCCGATAATTACATATATTGCAAATTTGTCGGTTTGCTTCTGCTCGTAGCCTTCGCGCTTCATTATGCGTCCCAGCACTATGTATGCTAGCAAAAAACCAATGGCCAGAAGTAGTCCGTACCATCTTATTCCATGTTCGCCGATTGAAAACATCACTGGGTCGGCATCCCAGACAAAGTATAAAAGGTTCATAAGTTGTTTCTAAGTTTTTTGTTGAGTCGTGGCGCGCCGCGACAGTACTAATGTTTAATAGCTTTGGCGTTTATGAGACGCAAAATTTTGCGTCCGTACATAAGGTAGCCTTATTATCCATTATCAATTATCAATTGTCCATTGTTCATTATCCATTATAAAATCACGTTTTCCTGTCGTCCTTCCAGATACGAATGCAAATTCGATTTCACGATTACATATCTTTTCTGCATGGCCTCCTTCGATGCATAGCCGACGTGTGGCAAAAGTATCGTGTTGGGGGCGGAGAGAAGCGGATGATTCTCGGGCAGAGGCGGTTCTGTTTCGTATACGTCTATTCCTGCACCAGCAATCTTACCGTTCTTCAGCAGTTCGGCAAGTGCGGCGTTGTCCATGACAGGTCCGCGGGCCGTGTTGATAATGATTGCTGTGCTTTTCATCTTCGAGAGCAAATCTTTGCTAATCAAACCTTTGGTTTGTGCGTTTGCAGGGATGTGCAGGCTTATGATGTCAGATTTTGCAAAAAGTTCGTCCAGCGTGGTGTAGCTTATGCCGTCGATGTTCTTCTGGGTTCTGCTGTAGGCTTGTATTTTGCATCCAAATGCCTTGAAAATGCGCGCGGTGGCAAGACCTATTGCGCCTGTGCCGACAATTCCGACGGTCTTTCCGCAGAGTTCGGTGCCGAGGAAATTGTTGCGGTTGCCAAGCTTGCGCGTGTTGCCGTCCATCTGGCTGAAGTTGCGCATGAGCGCAACGGCAAGTCCGACAGCAAGTTCCGATACGGCTTCGGTGGAATATCCGGCAGCATTGCTGACCTTTATGCCGTGGCGTTTGCAGCATTCCAGGTCGACGTGGTCGACTCCTGTGAAAGCAACGTTCAGATATTTCAGGTTCGGACACGATTCGATTACCCTTGCCGAAAGCTTTATGTTGCTGATGTTCACAATGTCGGCATCTTTCATACGGGCAATAAGTTCCTCTTCGCCTTTTGGAATGTCGGTGTAATATATATATTGGTGTCCCAACTTTTCGAATTCCTGCTTGGCTTCCTCGAGTTCCTGCTTCGAAACGCCAAGTGATTCAACTTGTACTATCTTCATCTTTATTTCAGTTTTTGTATTTCTTCGTCAATCTTTGTCATTGCTTCTACTGCGCCCATTTCGAGATAAATGTCGGTTATTCTGCCTGTATATGCCGAATGCTGCGGGTTTACCTCGATAATTTTTGCACCATGCTGCTTGGCTACATGCGGAAGATATGCTGCTGGCTGAACTTCACCGGTTGTGCCGATAACGAGCATCACGTCGCATTTTCCGGCAAGGTCGAACGATTCGGTGTAGGCGTCTTCGGGAATTCCTTCTCCGAAGAATATGAATCCTGGCTTCAGTTTGCCGCCACATTCGCAGCGAGGAACTTCGTCGGTGAGCTTGAGCGATGCAGTCGGGTATTTCTTTCCGCACTTCAGACAAACAAAATGTCCCTTGCCACCATGGAATTCAATCACATGCTTGCTTCCTGCCGCCTGATGCAGCGAGTCGATATTCTGTGTGATGACAGCCTTTACTAATCCTTCTTGTTCCCATTGTGCAAGAATCTTGTGTGCTGCATTTGGCTGTGCTTCCTTGAAGAACTTGTAGAAAACCTTGTTCACAACAGGCCAAGCTTCTTCGGTGCGGCGAATGTATGTGTTTATCTCGAGCATCGACTGGTCGTACTGCTGGTAAACGCTGTCTTCGCTTCCGCGGAATGTTGGTATTCCGCTTTCCTTCGAAACGCCTGCACCCGTGAACACACACAGACATTTGGCATTGGCAATGAGGTTAGCCGCTTCTTCAAATTTGTTCATTGTTGATGATGTTTTGTTATCGATGCAAAGTTAAGCTATTTTTATGTTTCGCTGTAACTTTATTTGCATATTTCTTCGTTTTGCTCAATCTCCGGATTTTCGTCTTCTTCGTAGCGTATTTTCTTGAAAACCCATTTGTCGGCAATTAGGTAGTTGAAAATTCCTGCTACTGCCAGTGCTATGAAGTTGCATAGTGCTGTGTGCCATCCGAATGTGAGCTTCAGCAGGTTCAGTACGCCAAGTTTTATGCAGTAGCCCATTATGGCCGACAGGTTGAACTTGAGAAAACGTTTTACAACCGAGCCTTTCCCATTGTTGTCGATACGGTTGCGGAAGACAAGGTAGCTGGATGTGATGAAGTTCACAAATACCGCCATTTCGAACGAAATGGTAGGCGATACAACATTCACCAGAAAGTAGTTCTCGAATACAAAGTCGGTCAAAAGCCATACCACGCCTACATCGACAATTGTGCCGAAAGTCCTTGTAGCAGTAAAGAATATAAAGCGTACTATGCCGTTTTGTTCTTTCATAGTGATGAAAAATCGAGGACAAAGATAATATTTTTATTTTTTTATATTAGTTTTTGTGTATCTTTGTGACTAAAGATCTGGCGAGTATGGCAAACGAATCGACATGGTACAACATAGGTTTCGAGGAATCTATCGGAGAGGAATCCGCAGGACATGAAATGTACAGGAACATTCATGTGTATCTCAACAAGGACTATTCCGAGCATTTTGTTTTGCCGTTTTATTTCCTGATGGGACTTCACGACTATCTGTGGAATGCCGATGGCGATAAACTTCTGCTTTCGGCTTGTTCTGGATTTTTTGAATACGAAGTTGGGATGCTTCCCGAAAAGTACGCAAAATGGACTCCGCTTATTGTTGTCGCCGATATTGCCAACAAGCAGATTCTGAAGGTATACGAGGGCAAGGAAAATCTTTGCTGGAACAGCGATGAGACCGACATTTGCACGAAGAACGGCTTGAAGGAGTATTCCTACGATGAATGGTCGGCAAAGTACGAGGCTCGTAGGGAAGAGGTGGAGAAGCTTGTGGATAAAATGGAGGCCGAATACACAAAGAGTTTTTTCACCAGTCATCATTTGATGGGTCAGCGGCATATTTTGGGCGATGTTATCGATGAGGCGACTGAGGAAAAGCTGAGTAGCCAATTCCCTGAAGAAGAAATAGGTTCGGAGAAATTTGATGAAAAATTGACAGCGGCGAAACGTAAGCATTATATTGTTTTTATTATTGTGGGTTTGATTATTCTAGCCATAGTTGGAGTGATATCGTATATAAAGCATAATGCTTAATTGATATAAGTGTTATTTTTGCACTGTCAAATTATGCTTAGCATGGATTCACAACGTAACGAACTGCTTGAACGTATTGCCGAAGGCGAGGGCTTGCATCTAGACTTCAAGCATTGCATAAGCGATTCGGGAAAAATAGCCCGTTCGCTTGCGGCCTATGCCAACACCGACGGCGGTTCTCTACTAATAGGTGTGCGCGACAATGGCTCGATTGCAGGAGTGAGTTCCGACGAGGAGTGCTATATGATAGAAACAGCCTCTATGTTATATACTTATCCCGTGGTCGAATACACAACGATTAATCATCTGGTCGATGGCAAGACGGTGCTTGAGGTCGTGGTCGAAAAAAGCGACAAGTTTCCGCATTATGCTCCCGATGTGCGCGGCGACATGAGGGCTTTTGTGCGCTGTGCCGACAAAAATGTGCTTGCTCCGCCCGAACTTGTGCGCTACTGGCGGCAGTCGAAGAGCTTTGTGCCGTCGGATTTGTACTACGACGATGTTATGAAGCTTATTGTTGACGAAATTCGCATAAGTGGTTTTGTCACAAAGGATTTCATCGTGCATTTCACAGGAATGGCAGTGCGCAGCGTCGAGGATGTGCTCGTAAACCTGATGCTTATGCATGTGGTCGAGATTGAGATGGACGAAAAGTCCGTTCGTTTTGTTTTTACCGAAGAATATAAAAATCAATAAGATATGAGAAAAGTATTGACCGTTTTGTTTTTGCTTGTTTCGTTGGCTGGGTTTGCTCAGTTCGACAAGTATTTTGAGAATAGGACTATGCGCGTTGATTATTACCATGCTGGTGATTATCAGACAGATATTTATTATATCGATGAGGTTATTGCCGAACCGTACTGGGGCGGTTCGAAGGTGAATCTGTTCGACGATACTAAATTCGGCAAGTACCTGGTAAAGGTGCTTGACAAGGCGACGGGAACGCTTATTTACAGCCGTTCGTATTCTACGCTTTTCGGTGAGTGGCAGACTGTTGACGAGGCTCGCACGGTGCAGAAAAGTTTCTCGGAGTCGGTTGTGTTTCCGTATCCTAAGGCTGCGGTTACGGTTGTGTTCTGCACAAAGGCTTACGAAACCGGCGAATATGTCGAGAAATACCGCTACGATATCAATCCTGCTGATGTTTGTCTCATTAAGCAAGACAACCGCAACAAATTTCCTGTGTACGAGGTTCACAAGGGTGGCGATGCCAATACCAAGGTCGATATTGTGATTGTGCCCGACGGCTATACGGCTTCGCAGATGTCACAATTCAAGAAGGACTGCGAGAAGTTTAAGAACGAATTTTTCAAGTACGAGCCATACACTTCGCACAAGGACGACTTTAATATCCACGCAGTTCTGGCACCGTCGCAGGAGTCGGGTGTTGACGAGCCATGTCGTAACATTTGGAAAAATACTATTGTCAGTTGCTCGTATTGGTCGCTCGGCAGCGAACGCTATCTTATGACCACCGACAACAAGACTTTGCGCGATGTGGCCGCCAATGCACCTTACGACCAGATTTATATTCTCGTGAACAGCACCAAATATGGCGGCGGCGGAATCTTCAACTGGTATTGCACAGGCGTGAATTCCAACAAGATGGCAGGAAAAATCATTGTTCACGAATTCGGTCACGGCTTTGCTGGCCTTGGCGACGAATATGTTGGCGGTTCGGAGTACAACGATTTCTACAACAAGAAGCTGGAACCTGCCGATCCAAATGTTACAACTTTGGTCAACTTTGATGTGAAGTGGAAGGACATGATAGAACCAGGCACTCCGATTCCAACGCCTGCAACTGCCGAGTACAAGGACAAAGTCGGTGTTTACGAAGGCGCAGGCTATATGAGCAAGGATTTTTACCGACCTATGCAGGACTGCCTGATGAACCATTTCGGTTGCGATGCGTTCTGTCCAGTGTGCCAGCGGGCAATCGTGAAGATGATAGAATTTTATTGCAAGTAACGTCAGCCATTCAAACAGCGAAGCGAGAACCGTCGTTAGTCATTGTTTTGTCGGTAATATTGCGCCAAAATATACTGCAATTTTTGGCGCAATCTGTATAAAAATAGATGATTGCGCCAAGATTGTTGCTAAATAGTTGATATTAAATAATTGTGAAGTTAAATCCCTTAAATTTTTAACCTTTAGCTCGGCGTAAGCCAACCTTTAGTTCAACGCAGTTAAACAGCGCAGCCAAAATAAAATCGTAATTCGTAAATAATTTTGTATCTTTACGCCCAATTTTATTTTGCACGATTTAGGATGAAAAACAAAAATAAATTAGTTGTCATAATACTGCTTTTCGCTGTGAGTGTGGCGGTATCGGTATTTATTTTCCCGACCGAAGAGCAGTTCGAATATTCGTACGACAAGGGCGCTCAATGGCTCTACGATGACCTTTATGCTCCTTACGACTTTGCCATTTGTCGTTCCGACGACGATATCCAGGCCGAAAAGGACAGCATTGTGTCCGACTTTATCCCGTATTATTTATTCGATACATTGGAACCTCGCAAGTTTGTAAGCACAAATTGTACTTTGTTGGAAAAGACAATAGGTGAAAAAACAAGTCTAGAAAAAGAGGAGGCAAATGCTTTTGCACAGAATTTTAAGGATAAATTGTCGGCGATTTATGAAAAAGGCGTTATAAATCCTTCGGATAAGTCCGAATACGTGAATGCTGGCAATAAGATTCGCGTCGTGCGTGGCAATGTGGGCGAACTCGATTTGATAAGCGACTTTTATACAAAGTCGTCGGCAAAAGAAGAAATGCTCGCAGTGTATGCTTCCGACAGCCGTATGTACGCAGCCGATTCGCTTTCTGGATTTTATGTACGCGATTTTATCGAAAAGACTGTTTTTGTTACGAATGTGGCCATCGATGAGGAACTAAACGACAAATATTTGCAATCGCGTATCGATGCTGTGTTGCCGATGTCGGGAATGGTGCACAAGGGTGAACTTATAATCTCGAAGGGCAAGGTGGTGGACGAACACTCAAAACGTCTGCTCGATTCGTACAAGATGCAGTTCGAAAACACTTCGGGTACGACTTCGTTCTGGATGGCGGAACTCGGTGTGATAATAGTCTTCCTCATTCTTTTCGCGATAATTTTGTTCTATTCGCTGAAGTTCGGTCGTCGGAAAAACTGGGGCATAAGGGAGAATTTGTTTGTTCTATTGCAGATGATTCTGCTTTCGCTTGTCGTATTTTTCGTTTTCAAATATTCGACGGTGAGTATCAACATAGTACCATTTGTGCTGGTGCCTTTGCTGCTTGTCACTTTCATAGATTTCGACATTTCGTTTCTCATATATTTCATTTCCATATTCATTGTCAGCTTTTTTGCTGTAAACAGGTTTGAATTTGTTTTCATACAGACAGTTACGGGACTGGTGGGAATGTTCAGCCTCCGAAATACCTCGAAGCGTCAGCAGATTTTCATAAGCATGATTGTGGTGTTTGTGACATACTCGCTGCTACATACCGGCTTCTCGCTGATGCGGTTGGGAACATTCTCCGAGCATGAACTCGAGGAATTTATATATTACGGAATTTCATCGGCTGCACTTCTGCTGTATCTGCCGTTTGTGTTCATTTTCGAGAAGATTTTCGGATTTATTTCGGGCTTCACATTGGTAGAGTTGTGCGATACCAATAATCCTGCTTTGCGTGAACTTTCGGAGAAAGCTCCAGGAACTTTCCAGCATTCGGTGATGCTGTCGAATTTGGTTGAATCGGTTGTGCGCGAAATAGGCGGGAAGCCTTTGCTCGCTCGCGCTGGCGCTTTGTATCACGACATTGGCAAGACTTACGCCCCCGAATATTTCATTGAAAACCAGAATGGTGGCAAAAGTGCTCACGATGGACTGCCATACGAGGAATCGGCACAAAAAATCATAGCCCATGTGACTAAGGGTGTGGAATTTGCCGCCAAGTACAAGTTGCCCGACCAGATTGTCGATTTCATCGAGCAGCACCACGGAACGTCGGTTACACGCTATTTCTACAATTCGTGGGTAAATGCAAATCCCGACAAGCCAGCTGACATCACCAAGTTCCAGTACCCAGGACCAAAGCCGCAGTCGGTAGAACTTATCGCTATGATGATGGCCGATGCAATAGAGGCTGCTTCGCGAACCCTAAAGGTTTATTCGCACGAGTCGATTTCGGCACTCGTCAACAATATTGTCGATGCGCAGATGAAGGACGGTCAGTACGAGGATGTTGACATCACAATGAAGCAGATTGGCAAGGCAAAGCAGATTCTCATCTCCAAGATTGAAAATATTTACCATTCGCGAATTGAATATCCCGAGCTAAAAAGCGAAGCAAAACAATAAAAATTAGTTGTTGGAGTTATAGGGAATATGCGCAGGTTTTTATTGGTATTGTTGCTGACATTTGTCGCTTGTGTGGCGTTTTCGCAGAATGCTACTTACTTCGGCTATGTACGCGATGCCAACAAGAAACCTGTTGAATTTGCGAATGTCATTGTCGTAGGAACAAATATTGGTACTTCTACCGATGCTTCTGGCTATTTTGAAATAACGGTGCCGTCGGGCAAGGATTTGGAAGTGCAGATTTCGTTTCTCGGCTACGAGCCTTTCTCGCAGAAAATTAAACTGAAACCCAACGAGCGCAAGCAGGTTACGGCGGTTCTTAACGAAGGTGCAGTAATGCTTCCGACTGCCGACATTGGTGCGACTAGCGAACGTCAGGTTTCGGGAACACGCCTAAATCCGCAGATTTCGATGAAAATCCCGACGACTGGCGGTTTCGAGGACATTCTGAAGGCTCTGCCGTCGGTGTCGTCCAACAACGAACTTAGCTCGCAGTACAATGTGCGTGGCGGAAACTACGATGAAAACTTGGTGTTTGTCAACGATATAGAAGTCTATCGTCCACAACTGATTCGTTCGGGACAGCAGGAGGGGCTTAGCTTCATAAATCCCGACATGGTGTCGTCGATTTTGTTTTCGGCTGGTGCGTTCGAGCCAAAGTATGGCGACAAAATGTCGTCGGTGCTTGATATTAAGTACAAGAAACCTACAGAGTTCGGTGCTTCGATAATGGCAAGCCTGCTTGGCGCGAACGCTCACGTTGAGGGAACAAGCAAGAACCACCTTTTCCGCTACAATGTCGGACTTCGCTACAAGACTTCAAAGTATTTGTTGACTTCGATGGATGTTTCTGGTCATTATGACCCGTCGTACATTGATGCACAGACATTTCTCATCTACAACATAACCGAAAAGCTGGAACTGAATTTCCTTGGAAACTTCAGTAGCAACATGTACAAGTACATTCCGCTCGATGGAGAAACTTCGTTCGGCACAGTCAGCGAGGCGTTGAAAATCCGTACTTACTTCGAAGGGCAGGAGGTTGACCGTTTCAATAGCGGAACAGCGGCGTTTTCGGTAAATTATAATCCGAACAATAATTTGAACCTCAAGTTTATAGCATCAGGTTACTATACCAACGAGGAGGAAACCTACGACATTCTGGCGCAGTATTACCTCAACGAGATTGACCAGCAGCTTGGTGCGACAACTGGCGACAGCGTTTCGAATATCGGTGTCGGTTCTTTCCTCGACCATGCCCGCAACTACTACGACGGTTTTGTGGTTTCGGCAAAGCATATCGGAACTTTCGTCAAGGGGGAGAACAAGCTCGACTGGGGCGTGCAGACCAATTACGAAAACTATTCGTACCATGTTCGCGAGTGGACGATGAACGACTCGGCAGACTATTCGCTGCCGTATTCCGATAATATGGTATTTCTTTACCATACCGACATAGCCAACATTGGTTTACAGAGCGTCAGGGCTTCGGCGTATCTGCAGGACTCGTATCTGTTCAAGGCCGAAGGTGCCGATGTTTCGCTTGGCGGTGGTGTGAGGTTCAATTTCTGGTCGTTCAACAAGCAGTTTCTTGCAAGTCCGCGCGTCAACCTTAGCGTAAAGCCCACAAACTGGAAGCCCGATATGATATTCCGCTTTGCCACAGGACTTTACCATCAGCCACCGACAATAAAGGAAGCACGCAGAATCAGCGACGGAACGCTGAATCCCGACCTGAAGGCGCAGTCGTCGGCACAGGTGGTTGTCGGTATGGACTACAATTTCCTCGCGTGGGGACGGCCGTTCAAGCTGGTTGCCGAGGCATACTATAAATATATGTACAACTTGAATCCGTACAATGTTGACAATGTTCAGATTAAGTATTATGGTGAGAACATTGCACACGGCTATGCTTACGGTTTCGAGGCAAAAGTGAACGGAGAGTTTGTCCCCGGCACCGAATCGTGGGTTAGCTTGGGCTTGATGCGCACATACGAGGACATCGAAAACGATTTCTATACGCGCACGGTCGAAAATGTGGTAGATACGGTTTATCCGGGCTATATTCCGCGTCCCACCGACCAGCTTGTGAATTTTGGCATCTTCTTCCAGGATTATATCCCGAAGGCACCGACATGGAAGGTTTTCCTTAGCCTGCATTTCGGTACGGGACTGCCTTACGGCCCGCCAAATTCGGAACGCTATATGGCAACTGGAAGGATGAAGGCCTACCGCCGTGTTGACTTTGGAATCTCCAAGCAGTTCAACTTCAAGAAAGCCGACTGGATAAAGGATTTCTGGATTTCGCTTGAAGTGTTCAACTTGTTGAATACCAAGAATGAAATCTCGCACACTTGGATAACCGACATCCGTGGCAGGGAATATGCAGTGCCGTCGTACCTTACGGGAATCAGGCCGAACTTGAAGATTGTGGTGAAGTTTTAAAAAATCATTAAAAACATAATTCTGCTGTGTCGGAAACAAAAATAACTTTAACTTTGCACAGATTTATTATAACGAAAATAAGATGGAAGATTTTAATAATGAAGAAAAGAACCTGCCTAGCGTAGAAGAGCAGATTGCCCAGATAGAGAGGGAAATGCACGGAGAAAAAACAGAAGTTGAACCACAGCAGCCAGTTGCAGAGCCTGAGCCGACCAACGAATCGTGCGAAGCCGAACCAAAGAAATGCAAGTGCGGAAACTGCATAAGCATCTGTGCGCTGATTCTCAGCTTGGCGGCTATTGTACTGCTCGTACTTATGCTTACAGGCGTGCTGGGCAACAAGAAGGCAGAGCCGGAGCAACAACCAGAACAAACAATCTTCGACAAGCCGGCAGGCGAAGAACCGTCGGATATTGCTTACATCGACCTCGATACGCTTCTGCTTACCTACAACTATGCTATTAAGTTGCAGGAAGACCTCGCTATGGAACAGAAGAAGGCCGAAGGTACTATCCAGTCGCGCATGAAGAAGTTCGAGAGCATGTACAATGCCTATATGGAAAAGGCTCGTACAGGAATGTTCCTGAGTGCAGCCAGCCAGCAGGCACAGCAGAGCGAACTCGAAAAGGAACAGGCTGCCATCGAAAGCTTGCAGGCAACCTTGTCGAACCAGCTCCTCGAAAAGCAAAGCGCAATGAATCAGGAAATTTATGATACCGTAATCAACTTCGTAAACCAGTATGCCGACGGTCGTTTCAAGATTGTTCTTGGCAATATGGGCGGTGTGACTGTTGTTTATTCGCAGCAGGGAATGAACATTACCAACGATGTGGTTGCTAAGCTCAACCAGCGTTACGGCGGCATCCTCGAAAACGACACAAAAGCCGAATAACAGATGAACTTTGCAGAGTCTTACTACAAAAGGTACTCTGTAGCACCAAAGATATTCAATGGTAATCCCCGCAGCGATACGGGGATTATTGTTGTTATACCATGCTACGACGACGAGTTCGTTTTCTCGACTCTGCGCTCACTCGATTCGGCCGATAGACCGCCTTGTTCGGTGGAGGTGATTGTGGTTTTAAATTCCGCCGAGGACACGGAAGTGGCTGTCGTTGAGAAGAATAGGCGCATTTATGCCTCACTCTGCGAGAAGAAGGACTCGTATCGGAATTTTGCTTTGCTACCATATATAATAGAAGGTGTGCCGCACAAGATTGCCGGAGTTGGCAATGCTCGCAAAGTGGGAATGGACGAGGCAGTGTGGCGGTTCGCTACGATTGAAAATCCACGTGGCGTTATTGTGTCGCTCGATGCCGACTGTCAGGTTTCGGAGGATTATTTTACTGAAATATATTCAAGGTTCTATTGCGCCAAAGACCATCCAAATTCCTGCACCTTGCAGTTTCGGCACAATTTCGACGAAAAGTTGTATTCCGGGCAGGAGATAGATGCTTGTCGCAGATACGAGATGTATTTGAGGTATTTCCGTCTGGCTCAGAAGGTTGCTGGTATTCCACAATGCCTTCATACAATTGGTTCGTGTCTGGCGGTTACGGCGGAAACTTACGCACGGATGGGAGGGATGGCGCGTCGTCAGGCTGGCGAGGACTTCTATTTCTTGCAGAAACTGGCTTTGCAGTCGAAGGTCGCTTCTGTTGACAAGCCGATAGTTTTTCCCTCGCCGTCGGTGTCGGAGCGTGTGCCTTTCGGGACTGGCCGTTCGGTGAAGAAAATAATTGAGACAGGTTCGTGCAAGGTTTATAATTTTGGATTGTTTTTGCTACTCAAGGAGTTCTATTCGGCATTTCCAAGTCTTTACGATGGCGATTCTACGATTCCACGCGAGATCATTGAGTTTGTAGGTGAGCAGAAATTCAAGTCTTTGGTTGATGAATGTCGCAAAAATACTTCCGACAGCAAAAGTTTTGTAAAGCGGATGTTTGCAAAGTTCGATGTTTTCTTTATGATTAGGTTCCTGAATGGTTTCGGAGAGGTTTCGAAATATCCAGCTGTTGAAGTCGAAGATGCTGTTATACATTTGCTTGGTTATTATGGAGTATCATCTGCTGGTAATATATATGATGACATCTTCGCCTTGGATATGTCGGTGCCGAATTATAAATAATCACACTTTTTTTTAATAAAAAACATAATTTCTTCAAAAATAAGCTTATATTTGCAATGATATTGTCTGTATGAAAAGATTTATATCGTTGATATTGCTCATAATTGCAGGTATGCTGTCGTATGCTGGAAATATTGTTTTCTGCGTACTCGACGAGTCTTCGACTTTATATGCAGTGCCAGATACTGGCAAATTTGTCGATTCTCGCGATGGCAATTCGTACAAGACAATTAAGCTTGGCAATCAAGTTTGGATGGCCGAAAACTTGCGTTATTCCAAAGATATACCTTTGGGCACGTCGAAAAGCAACAAGCCGCATGTTTACAATCCTAGCGGCAAGGCTGAAAATGTAGAACAGTTCGGTTATCTATACAATTGGTATGCAGCCGAAAAGGCTTGTCCCGAAGGCTGGCATCTCCCTACAAATTCGGATTGGAAGCAGTTGAAAAATGCAATAATTGGCGAAAATATTGGATCGCAGCTTGCAGGAAAAGCCAATTTGTGGAATGATGGTGTACTGGAACGAAATACTTCGTTTGGAAAGTCGGGATTCTCGGTTTTGCCAGCTGGCAGTTTCGATGAAAAAAGTTATGGCAACTTCGGTTCTTTCGCTTATTTCTGGTCAGCAACCGAGTATGAATATTACAGCGGTAATGCCTATTTCCGATACATTTACTATAATTATAGCGGTGTTGTATCGAACTACAGCAGCAAAAGCGACGGATTTTCGGTTCGTTGCGTAAAGGACTAAATCCCTTACGCATTCATAATTTCTTCTATTCCAAGTTCTCTGTGTCTCAGAATTACTTTTACCCCGTACTTTTCGTGTATGTACTTTGCAATGTGTTCGGCTGAATATACGCTGCGATGCTGTCCGCCAGTGCAGCCGAAACAAATCATCAGGCTAGTGAAGCCGCGGCGGATGTAAGTCTCTATGGTTGGCGAGATTACAGCTTTTATGTTTTCAATGAAAACATCGATGTCGCCGTGTTCTTTGAAGAAGTCGATTACTGGTTGGTCGCGACCTGTAAGCTGCTTGTACTCGTCGTAGCGACCTGGGTTGTGGTTGCCACGGCAATCGAAGATGAAACCTCCGCCATTTTCTGTCTTATCTTCGGGAAGACCGTTCTTGAATCCGAAACTCATCACGTTGATAGTCAGTTGGTCGTACTTTACAGGCTCGAACTTTTGCTTGCACTTAACGACTTCGGATATTACTCTGTCGAGTTCCTTGTATTCGCCAAGTATCGGATGGGTTTCGTGCAGTTCCTTTAGATTGTCGATGGCAAAAGGTATGCTTTCGATGAAGTGGCGTTTCTTTTCAATCAGTCCGCGATTGCCGTATGCTCCAAGTGTCTGTAAGATACGCACATACAGGTAGAACCAAAATTCTCGTTCAAATTCAGCCTTGTCGATTTCGGTATTTTTGGCAACCTCGTCGATGTAGAATTTCAGCAGTTCCAGCTTCTTGTCGTTCGGGATTTTGGCTTTTGCCTGCCACAGCAGCGAGGCCATGTCGTACTGGATTGCGCCCTTGCGTCCGCCTTGGTAGTCGATGAAATATACTTGCTCGTCCTTAACGAGTATGTTTCGAGCCTGGAAATCGCGGAACATGAATGCTTTGGTTCCGTTTGCTGCGAGGTGGGCGGCAAGTGCGTCGAAGTCGTCCTGAAGAAGTTTCTCGTCGTATGGAATGTCGAGACGGTTGAGGAAATAGTATTTGAAGTAGTTGAGGTCGAAAAGAATGCTTTGGCTGTTGAATTCCGAAATGGAGTATGCCAAACTGAAATCAATGGCTTTACCAGCAGCAATCTGCAGTTTTACCAATGCGCTGATACTCTTGCGGTATAGCTCGTCAAGATGTTCGGTAAACTTTCCGTATTGCTTGTATTCGCTTTCTACGACTTTCAGCAAAAGATCGTCGCCAAAGTCCTCGATGAAGTAGGTGAGGGTGTCCTCGCTGACGTGGTAAATTTTTGGCGTGTTTAGGTTCAGGTTGCTGAAAATTACGCTGTAATACAGGAAAGTCTTTGTTTCTGGTATGTTGTTGCTGTAAACACCAAGCACAGTCCCGTTTTCTCCGTAGAAACGGTAGTAGCTACGGTTAGAGCCGGCTTTTGTTATTGCTTCGACCTTTTTCGGTTCGGCCTTGTAAAATTCGGTGTATCTTTGGGTTAAGATTTGTTCGATGTTCATTTTATATAAGTTTCTAAGTTTAACTTCGTTGAGGGCTTCGCCGTTCTATGGCTTCGCCGTTTCTAAGTTTCAATGGCTAACGCCGTTTCTGGTTTTCTTGTTGAGTCGTGGCGTGCCGCGACCGTACAAAGTTTCCGTTTCTATGTTTTGGTTTTGATGATTTGATAATTTGTAGCGACGTGGCACGCCACGTCGCCACAGATTATCAATTATACATTATAAATTATCCATTGTTAATTGTCAATTAATCATTACCATTGTTGCTCCGAATCCGTATTCTCTGAAAGAAGCGTCCTCGTAGGGCAGCTTGTATTGCTTCTCGAGCGATTCGCGAATAGTGGCTTTCAGAGTTCCGTTGCCAATGCCGTGGATAAGGATTACCTTGCCAGCTTTGTTCATTATTGCATCGGTCATGGTCTTGTGGAATGTTTGCATCTGTATGTTAAGGATTTCTGCATTCGAAAGACCGACAACGCTGTCAATCAACTTGTTGATGTGCAGGTCAACCTCGATGGTTTCGGGTTGTTTGCGCTTGTGGTAGCGTTGCGAGTTGTCCTCTTCGGCTTCGTCCTTGCGTGCCATCTGGTCCTCGAATTCCTTTTGCGTACGGATGGAGTTGCCAAGTCCAAGGTCTTCTTTCAGAAGTTCGAAAATGTATGCCTTTTCATCGAAAAAGTCATTTTCGACGAATGTGTGCTCCTGGAAGAACTTTATCGGCGTAATCTTGATTCGGCGTTCCAGCATTTCGTGGTATGTGCACTTGGGATTGTCGTACAGAATGCTTTGTATGATGATTTCCTTGGAGTTGTTGATCTGTTCGCGGCTCAGTTGTCCGACAAGTATTTTTGTGTTTGGCTCAAGTGTTTCGGTGTCGATCTTCTCGAAACCGTTTTCGCCGCGCAGTACAATGTGGTAGAACACAAAGTAGTTGGAATCGTTCACAAGGTAGCAGTCGAAGCCGTCGAACTTGTCGTTGTAGTTGCGTATGAAGGCGAACATATATTCGGTCTTCTGGTCCTTCTTGATTTCGATTTTCGGCTTCGGAATGATTGTGCCTTCAACCTTCTTTATGTTATCCTTGATGTTCTCGACAACGTTGCTGGCAAATTCCTTGAACTGTTTGTTGTAATTCTCCTTTGCCTTTTCTACCACAACAACCTCTGCTGCGGGAATAGGATATTCGAAATCGTTGTCGTCGCGTACAACTATCTGATTTTTAGGAAGTATCTTTACAACGGTGCCTCCGCCAACATCGTTCAGGAATCTAACTTTATCGCCAATACTGATTAAATCCATAAGAAATATTATTTTTGCAGCAAATTTAATAAAAAAGTGGTTCGCAACATTAACATAAACGACTATAATTACGACCTGCCAGATGAAAAAATCGCCAAATATCCTCTTGCTGAGCGTGATATGTCGAAACTGCTTGTCTTTGACGGCAATAGGATAGAGGAGGATAGGTTCCGTAATATTAGTACCCACTTGCCTTCGGGCGGACTTTTGCTTTTCAACGACACCAAGGTCATAAATGCGCGTATGATTTTCGAGAAGGAAACGGGTGCGCGAATCGAAGTTTTTTGCCTCGACCCGCTGTCGCCTTCCGACTATGCGCTGGCATTTGCCGAAAACAAAAGTTGTTCGTGGAAGTGTTTGGTTGGTAACAGCAAGAAGTGGAAGGAAGGAAAACTGCGCAAGCAGGTCTGCGTCGGCGGCGTTTCGCTATACCTATATATTACTCGCGTGCGCGAAATGGGCAATTCGTTCGAAATTCTTTTCGAGTGGGACAATCCCGATGTCACATTTTCGCAGATAATCGATGCCGCTGGTAACATTCCGATTCCACCATATCTGAACCGCAACAGCGAGGAAATCGACAGCGTCCGCTATCAGACAGTTTACAGCCACTACGAAGGCTCGGTTGCTGCACCTACTGCTGGTTTGCATTTCACCGAGCGCGTTATGGACGACATCAAGAAACATGGCATCGATTGTGATGCGGTGACTTTGCATGTTGGAGCGGGAACTTTCCAGCCGGTGAAAACCGACAATGCAGCCGAACACGAAATGCATACCGAGCATTTTGTTGTTAACCGCTCTACAATCGAAAAAATAGCAGCCAACCTTGGCAATATAACAATTACGGGAACTACAACGGTTAGAACTGTCGAAAGTTTGTATCGTGTGGCGGTGCAAGTATTTGAAAACAAGAATGTTGAAACTAATGAATTCGCTGTTTCACAGTGGGAGGCATATTCTGGAAAACAGGATTACGACACGAAGGAAGTCCTTCTGAATCTGCTTTCGTGGATGGACGGCAAAGGTTTCGATAGCATAAGGTGCGCAACGCAGATAATGATTGTTCCTGGCTTCAAGTTTCACATAACCGACAGGCTCATTACCAATTTCCACCAGCCGAAGTCGACCTTGCTGCTTTTGCTCTCGGCGTTTATAGGCGAAGATTGGCGCAAAGTTTACGGGTATGCGCTCGAAAATGGATTCCGCTTCCTAAGTTATGGCGACTCGTGTTTGTTCCTGAATAAAAATACACAAATTGAAAAACGATGATTGATTTTACTGGAGTAGAGAAGCGAAGATTGTCGTATGAATTGTATTTCAGATGGATACGGTTCTCGACTAGATTTTTGTTTTTCCGTAGGTTCGAGGTTAAAGGACTTGAAAATCTGCCGAAGGAGCCTTTTTTATTGTTATGCAATCATCAGGATGGGCTTATCGATGCCTTGATGCCGATATTCGGTCAAAATAAATATCGCTTGGTATTTATTGCACGAGGAGATATTTTCAAGAAGGATTTTGTTGCAAAGCTGCTTAAGTGGTTGCGGGTTTTGCCGGCTTTCAGGGTGCGCGACACGGGAAAGGAAAATCTTGGCGAAAATGACAAGATTTTTGACTTGGCAGCCAAAATCCTTAAGGATGGCAAGTGTGTAGGACTATTTCCTGAGGCTGCACTGCAGTACGACAAGTCGATGGGCTCGTTCAAGAAAGGTTTTGCTCGTATAGCCTTCAGGGCAGAGGAACTTGCCGACTATAATCTTCATCTCAAGATTGTGCCTACAGCCAATTATTATGAAAATTTCTACGGAGCGGGACACGATGCTTTGTACAATATAGGAGAGCCTTTCGAGTTTGGTGAATTGCTTGATACATACCGCGAACATCCCGAAGCCGCTTACCGCCAGCTAGCGTTGAAAGCGCAGGAACATGTGCGTCCGCTTATGCTCGACATAACCGACAAGGAAAACAACGAGCAGATAGATCTTTTACGCATTGTAAATCAGGACTTAAAGTTTGGACATAAAAAGCCTAAGATGTCGGAACGTCTAGCTTGTGACCAACGTATGATTGGTGCCTTGAGCAAGATGAAAGACGATTCTGTAGACGAATTTGCGTCCCTAATGGAAAAGGCTGGGCGATATTCGGGTTTGCTTGCAAAACTGAATATGCGCAACTGGCTTATCGGTAAGAAGGTAGGCTTTTTGGGAATGCTTTTGCGCTCTTTGCTGGCTTTGGTTTTGTTGCCTATATACATAGTGTTGTGGTTGCTCTGCATAGTACCGTACAAGTTGCCAGATATTCTGGCTATGAAAGCTAAGGACAAGAGGATGATAGCATCGTTTAGGTTTGCGATTGGTGCAGTTGTGACGATTCCTGTGTGGAATTTGTTGCTGTTCGGACTTTCGTTCATAATTCCGTGGCCGTGGTGGTGCTCGCTGATATTTGGCGCAGTACTATTTTTCTTGTTTGTCCCATTCATTGCTCTGAGACATTTTTATGTGAAGTTTTACCACAGATGGAGATATTTTGCAAAGCTGGGTAAGGATACTGTCCTTGCGGAAGCAATTGAGGTGAAGAAGGAACAGGAAGAAGTATTGAAATGGTTGGTAGGATAAAGAAACAAAAATAATTGATAATTTCTGTGTCGGCGCAACAAAATGCGCCGATACTTTTTTAACAAAAAGCAATTGTTGTTTGTATATGCTGTTGGTTTGTAAAGTGTTGCACGAAATCTGCAATCGTGAATAATTCGCCTAAAATATGTTTCGAAACATTTTTGCAACTCTCGAAAAATTTGTATCTTCGTGGACTTAAAATTGTAAAATAAAATATAGAAATATGCAGAAGTTATTATTGTTAGGAGACGAGGCGATAGCTCAGGCATTCATCGATGCTGGTGGAAGCGCAATCAACAGCTATCCTGGCACTCCGTCAACTCAGATTACCGAATATGTAATCAAATCGAAGGAAGCAAAGGAAAAAGGCGTTATCGCCAACTGGTGTGCAAACGAAAAGACTGCTCTCGAAGCATCTATCGGCGTAGCATACGCTGGCAAGCGCGCAATGACTTGTATGAAGCACGTTGGTCTTAATGTTTGTGGTGACCCGTTCATGAACGCAGCAATCATCGGTACTAAGGGCGTTCTTGTAGTTGTTGCCGACGACCCGAGCATGTTCTCGTCGCAGGACGAACAGGACAGCCGTTTCTACGGTCACTGGGCAATGATTCCAATGCTCGAACCGTCGAACCAGCAGGAAGCCTACGATATGGTTTTCTTCGGCTACGAACTTTCCGAAAAGCTCGGTACTCCGGTTCTCTACAGAATTCCTACCCGTCTGGCTCACAGCCGTGCAGGTGTTGAACGCCGCAATCCGTTGCCACAAAACCCATTGACAGAACCAGCTGACGCTAGTTCGTTCGTTTTGTTGCCGGCAAATGCAAAGCGCTTGTACAGAAACCTTATCGACAAGCAGCCTTTGTTCACAAAGTCGTCGGAAGAATCTGGTTACAACAAGTATTTCGAAGGCGAAAACAAGAAGCTCGGTATCATCACCAGCGGTATCGCTTACAACTACTTGATGGAAAACTTCAAGGACGGCAAATGCCCGTATCCGGTTGTTAAGATTACCCAGTATCCGTTGCCATACAATATGCTCAGCAAGTTGTACGACGAGTGCGACGAACTCCTTGTTCTCGAAGACGGTCAGCCGTTCATCGAGGAACACATCAAGGGATTCCTCGGCAAGGGCAAGAAGGTTATGGGTCGCTTGGACGAAACCATCCGTCGCGACGGCGAAATGAACGCCGAAAAGATAGCAGCCGCTCTGAAACTCGCTCCTGCAAAGGGTATGCCAGTTCCCGAAGTTGTAACCAATCGTCCGCCAGCATTGTGCCAGGGTTGTCCTCACGTTGACAGCTACACTGCATTGAACGATGTTATGGCTAAGTATCACGGCAAGGTATTCGGCGACATTGGTTGCTACACCTTGGGCTTCAACATGAAGGCTATCGATACTACCGTATGTATGGGTGCATCAATCACAATGGCTAAGGGTGCTGCTGAGGCTGGTATCTTCCCGTCGGTTGCAGTTATCGGCGACGGTACTTTCGGTCATAGCGGTATGACTGGTCTTTTGGACTGTGTAAACGAAAAGGCAAACGTTGTCATCATGATTCTCGACAACGACATCACCGCAATGACAGGTGGTCAGCCTTCGTCGGCACACTGCAAGATTGCACAGATATGTATAGGTCTCGGCGTTGAGCCGGAACATATCCGCGAAATTGTTCCGCTGCCAAAGAACCACGACGAGTTTGTAAAGATTCTCGAAGAAGAAATCAACTACAACGGCGTTTCGGTAATCATTCCGCGCAGAACTTGTATCGTAGAACTCAAGAAGCACATAGGCGAAAAGAAATAACCTTTTAATAATAGGAGAAATTATCATGAAGAAAGATATAATATTGTGCGGTGTAGGTGGTGACGGTATCGTATCGGTAGCCAAAATCATCTCTGATGCAGCACTCAACAGAAATTTGTACTTGAAGCAGTCTGAAATCCACGGAATGTCGCAGCGTGGCGGTTCGGTTTTCTCGCACCTCCGCATTTCCGACAAGCCGATTTATGCTGATGTTATTCCCGAAGGTCAGGCCGACATCATCCTTTCGAGCGAACCTATGGAAGCATTGCGCTACTTGCCGTTCCTCGCTGCCGACGGTTGCATTATCACCAACTCCGAACCTTTCGTAAATATCAAGAACTATCCTGATATGGAAAAGGTTATGGCAGAATTGAACAAGGTAAAGAATACCGTTGCTTTCAATGCAAACGACATGGCAAAGAAGGTAAATGCTCGTTCGAATATGGTTCTGCTTGGAGCAACAGTTCCATTCCTCGGAATCGACTTGGCAGAACTTGAGGCTTCAATCCAGCGCATCTTCGGTCGCAAGGGCGAGGCTGTTGTAAATTCGAACCTCGCTGCAATACGCGCAGGATACGAGTTTGCTAAAAAGTAAATGATAGCAGAATATAAATGAAAAAAAGCGGAAGTTAATTCCGCTTTTTTTCGTTTATGCTATTCTGATTTCAAATCGAGTTTGATTTCCAGTTCTTCGAGTTGTTCCTTAGCTAGTGGGGCAGGAGAGCCGCTCATTACGTCGCGTCCGGAATTGTTCTTCGGGAAGGCGATGAAATCGCGGATGCTGTCGGCACCAGCAAAGATTGAACACAATCTGTCGAAACCGAATGCAAGACCAGCGTGAGGCGGAGCTCCGTATTCGAATGCGCCCATCAGGAAGCCGAACTGCTCTTGTGCCTGCTCGTCGGTAAAACCGAGAGTGTGGAACATCTTGTTTTGCAAAACACGGTCGTGGATTCTTATTGATCCTCCGCCGACTTCGCTACCGTTCATGACGATGTCGTATGCATTGGCGCGAATTTCACCCCATTTTGAAGGATCGTCCAAAAGATATTCGTCTTCTGGTTTCGGTGCTGTAAATGGGTGATGCATAGCATAGTAGCGCTGAGTTTCGTCATCCCATTCGAGAAGCGGGAAGTCGATTACCCACAATGGAGCAAACTTTTGCGGGTCGCGAAGTCCGAGTTGGTTACCCATTTCGAGGCGGAGTTCGTTCAACTGCTTGCGAGTCTTCATTGCAGGACCGCAGAGAATCAGCATAAGGTCGCCTGGCTTTGCGCCGAACTTGTCGGCAAACTTCTTCAAATCGTCGGCATTGTAGAACTTATCGACTGATGACTTGAACGAACCGTCGGCATTGTACTTAATGTAAACCATTCCTCCTGCACCAACTTGCGGACGTTTAACGAATTCGGTAAGCTGGTCGAGTTGCTTGCGGGTGTATTCGGCGCAACCTTCGGCGTTTATGCCGACAACGAGTTCGGCACCATCGAACAAACCGAAGCCTTTGCCCTTTGCAACGTCGTTGAGTTCAACGAACTTCATTCCGAAGCGGATGTCGGGCTTGTCGCTACCGTAGTATTTCATGGCGTCGTGCCATGTCATGCGAGGGAACTTGTCGAATTCGATACCTTTTATTTCCTTAAATAGGTGCTTTGCCAGTCCTTCGAAAGTGTTGAGCACGTCTTCCTGTTCAACAAACGACATTTCGCAGTCGATCTGAGTGAATTCAGGTTGACGGTCGGCACGGAGGTCTTCGTCGCGGAAGCAGCGTACAATCTGGAAGTAGCGGTCGAAACCAGCAACCATAAGCAACTGTTTGTACTGCTGTGGACTTTGTGGCAGAGCGTAGAATTCGCCTGGGTTCATTCTCGACGGAACGACAAAGTCGCGAGCACCTTCGGGTGTCGATTTGATAAGGAATGGAGTTTCTATTTCGAGGAAATTCAAGTTGCTAAGGTAGTTGCGAACAAGAATTGCCATGTTGTGGCGGAGTTCGAGGTTACGGCGAACTGGATTTCTGCGAAGGTCCAGGTAGCGGTATTTCATGCGGAGGTCGTCGCCACCATCGCTTTCATCTTCGATGGTAAACGGCGGAACCTTGCTGGCATTCAACAGGTTGAATTCAGAAACCTTGATTTCGATTTCGCCTGTTGGCATATTCGGGTTTTTCGATTCACGTTCTACAACAGTGCCTTTTGCCTGTAAAACGTATTCGCGTCCGAACGAACGAGCCTGTTCGATAAGCTTCGGGTCGCTTACGCCATCCTGAAGGAAAAGCTGAGTGATGCCATATCTGTCGCGGAGGTCAATCCAAATTAGCGCACCTTTGTCGCGTACGCGCTGTACCCAACCGCTCAATGTAACTTCTTGTCCTGCATTTGCGAGGCGCAATTCCCCGCAGGTATGAGTTCTATACATAGTTTCTTTATTTTTTTTTAGTGGGTGCAAAATTACTGAAATGAAATGAGATATGGCAATATTTTTTTTGCTAAATATTAGCTTGTCGCATATTATTATTGATGAAAAAAAAGCTAAAATAAGTATCGGAAAAGTATTGTGTTTGTCGAAAAGTTTTTGTAATTTTGCAACTTAAAATTTTTGTAATTATGGCCAATTTATCTATTCTAAACAAGGAACAGAAGCAGATTGTTGCTGGTCTGTATAGTCCTGATGAAGAGGTCGTTGTGGATACATTATATAGGATTCGTGAGGTTGGCGGTGAGTATTGCATAGCTCCTATGATTGAAGTCTTCTTTACTACTCCTTTCGCCAATGTGCGTACTGAAATCGGTCGTGTTTTTCTTGACCTTAAGAGTAAGAAGGTTTCGAAGCAGATTCTCGAAAGTCTTGCAGGGTATATGGAGCACGAACTTATAGGTGAATTTATAACTAACCTGTGGCAGTCGTCGGTTGTGTTTGATGATGTGGTCCCCTTTGTGGAAAAATTTGTAGTTGCCGACGAAATGCTCGCGTTGGATTGCTTGTCGCTAGTAGAAAATAATTTAGGAAATATAACAAAAGATTCATTAGTCCGTAGTCGTGAGATAGTTAGAGCAAACTATCAAACTTTCGACGGTATGAAAAAGCAACTTGCTATGGATTTAATATCAATTTTGGAAAGTGGTGAGAACTATGAAAAGTAAGATATTAGTATTATTGCTGTCAGGCGTGATATTTTCAAACCTGGCATTTTCTGAAGAAAAAGTTTCACCAATTGACAGTTGTTTCGAGGCAGCAAAGCAATATGAGGCTGTCTCGGATTTATATAATGCGGCTTTGTGTTATTCTAAAGGAATAAAGCTTGCTAGAAAAACCGATGAGTCGAAGCTTCCCGAATTGTTGATGGCTTATTGTAGAGCACTAACATATCTTGGCGATTATTCGGGAGCACTCCTTAATCTAGAAGAAGCAGAATTGCGGGCACCTCGCGATAATGAATCTTTCCGGGGTCGAGTAATGACGGCCTATGGTACTATTTATTTTTTCCAGGGTAATTTTGATGAGTCTCTTAAATACTACGAAGAAGCGTTAGTATGTGCTCATAATCACGGTATGTCATCCGGAATAGCAATTGCTCAGACCAATGTGGCATGCGTTTATGGCGAAAAAAAGGAGTATGACAAGGCTGTAGAAATGTTTAAGAAAAGTCTTGAAACTCTAGAAGAAGTAAAAGATAGTTCATCCATAAGTAATACATTGTATAATATTGCACTATGCTATTTTGATTTGGAAAATTACGAGGATGCTTCCATATACTTAAAAAAGGCTTCGGTTGTTGCAAAGAGGTCAAATGTCGAAATATATTCTTTATGCTTACAAGGACTTGCAAAAATTGAAGCAAGAAACAGTAACTACGAAGAAGCAGAAAGATTACTGAATGAGAGTGAGAGAATCGCTTCAGAAAATCATTATTTACAGGCTTTGCAAAGCCTATATAGGGAAAAGAAAGCTTTTTACGTAAATCAGGGACGGTATCGTGAAGCATACGAATCCTTATCAAAGTATCAGGAATTTTCAGATTCGTTGTTTTCGGCGGATACAAAGAATAAACTTAATTCACAGAGGATTAGGTTCGAACTGAAAGAAAAGGAACTCCAGATCGAGGATCAGAAAAATACGATAGCGCAGCAAAGGATGATGAGACTTTTCCTTTTTATCGTTATTGGTTTGCTTCTTGTCCTTATTGCTATGATAATAAGAATATGGCATATTCAGCGTGTAAGAAATAAGGAACTGCTGGAAATTAACAGTACGAAGGACAAGTTCCTGTCAATAATCTCGCACGACCTTAAGAATCCTGCACTTGCAATCCGCAATGTATTGCAGGTGTTGGCCGATAATTATGAGTCTCTGAGCAGAGAAGAAATATTGGAACTGGGTATTCAGGTGCTGCAGACAAGCGAAGAACAGGTGAAGCTTATTTACGATTTGTTGAACTGGTCGCAGATGGAGGTGGGCAGAATGCCTTATAATCCAACAGACCTGAAACTTGTCGAACTAGCAGATAATGTTGCTCGCCTCAATAGGATGATTGCCTCCAGCAAGGGCATCAATATAAATGTCGAAGTGCCGGATGATGTTATAGTATATGCCGATAAGAATATGATTGAAACGGTATTGCGTAATCTGATATCGAATGCAATAAAATTCTCGAACGAGAATTCGGAAATTAAGATTTCTGTCGCCGATGCAGGCCGCCAATATGTTGTTTCTGTTATGGACAATGGAGTCGGAATCTCAAAAGAACGTATCGATGGTATCTTTAGCATGGATGCAAACAAATCTACCATTGGAACACATGGCGAGAAAGGAAATGGTCTTGGTCTTGCTGTATGCGAGCAGATGGTAAAGAAGAATGGCGGAACTATCTCGGTAGAGAGCGAAGTAGGTAAATACACTAAGTTTAATTTTACAATAAAAAAAGCCAATGTCTAGAACGGTAAAAATTGCAATTGTTGATGATCATCCTTTGTTTCTTATAGGAACCAGAATGGCTTTGATGCCGTTCTATGAACTCAATAGTATACGTACATTTGCGTCGGGACCTTTGTTCTTCGAGGCATACAACGATTTCCAACCTCAAATTGTGCTTCTTGATATTTCGATGCCCGAGATGAATGGACTTCAGGTAGCCGAAAAGATAAGGGCTGATAAGTTGGATTTAAAAATTCTCATTCTTTCGGCCGAAACAGATGAAGACACTGTAATCAAGGCAATGGAAATCGGCGTAAACGGATTCATTAGCAAGTCGTCGCTCCCCGAAGAGATTTATAACGCCATCGAAACTATTTTGGATGGAGCCGATTATTTCGGTACCGATATAGCCAAGATACTTAAGTCGGTTGCAGAGACTAGAAAGGTACAGGAAGAACTTTTCTCGGCACGCGAACTCGAGATTATCAGGTATTGCGCCGATGGTCTGATGAGTAAGGAAATTGCCGAAAAATTATGCATCAGCGCTAGAACTGTCGAAGGCCACAAGCTTAATATTTTCCGAAAAATGGGAATCACAAATACTGCCGAATTAATCAAATATTCGGTACGTAACGGAATCGTAAAATTATAGCGTTTTGTAAATTAAGTAGTATTACTTGTTGATATGTTTCGTGCGTTGTTAATTAAGTTTGTACTGTAAGTAATTGTACTTGTAGAAAAAAGTGCTCATGTAGGCAAAAAAATATGTTTTAAAAATGCTAAGTTGTTGGAAGTCAATTGGTAAAAAAGAAAATTTTGAAAAAATATTTAAATTGCGTATATTTACGTATCTTCCATTTCAGCATAAAGACATACTTTTGTAACGCATGAGGTTAAAATAAAGTAACAAAAAATTGGCAATTACAAAAATATGCTGGAAGGTTTTATTAGGGTTGTTCTTCCGGCATTTTTTGTGTCTATACTAGAAAGCAAACGCTCTCCAATTTGGAGAGCGTTTTTGAATAATGCCGGCTTTATTTTACCCCTCAGAATTGCTTCCGACACTATTTTATGAAATCTGTTATTTCGTCCTGCGATATGCTGGTCTGTTTGCCAGTTGCCATTTCCTTTATTGTCGCAGTCCTATTGGCTATTTCGTTTTCGCCTATAATAATTACGTATGGTATATTGTGGCTGTCGGCGTACTTAAATTGCTTGTCGAGTTTCGATTTTTCTGGGAAAACAACACAACTTATACCTTTTTGTCTCAGCTTCCGTGCGATTTCAACGCAGGCGCATTCTTCCTTTTGTCCGAAGTTAATAAATAGAGCCTTGCTGTATTCGTCGGTTTGCTTCGGGAAAAGTTCGAGTTGAGTCATTACATCGTAGATGCGGTCGGCACCAAACGAAACGCCAACGCCCGATACGTCCTTCAGACCGAAAATGCCAGTAAGGTTGTCGTAGCGACCACCACCGCAGATGCTGCCAATTTCTACGTCGTTGGCTTTGACCTCGAAAATTGCACCAGTATAGTAATTCAATCCACGTGCAAGGCTAAGGTCTAGTTCTACGTTTATTCCTAACTTATGGTCGCGTATGTAACCGAAAATTACATTCATTTCCTCGATTCCAGCCTTGCCGGTCTCGGTGTTGCCGATAATGCTTTCGATAAGCTTGAAAGTTTCGTCGGTGTTGCCCTTGTTGGTGAGGATAGGACGTAACTTTACGATTGCATCTTCCGAAAGTCCGTTTGCACGGAGTTCGTCCTCAACCTTTTCCAAGCCAATCTTGTCGATCTTGTCGATGGCGACGGTGATTGCAACAAACTTGTCGGCTTCGCCAATGGCTTCTGCTATTCCGGAGAGAATTTTGCGGTTGTTGAGCTTCAAAGTTACCGAAATGCCAAGTTTTGCAAACACATCGTCTATAATCTGTATAAGTTCAAACTCGTTGAACAATGATTTTGAACCGATTATGTCGACATCGCATTGGTAAAATTCTCTGTATCTGCCTTTCTGTGGTTTGTCGGCACGCCAAACGGGCTGAATCTGGTAACGTTTGAACGGAAAAACTATGTCGTTGCGATGTTGCACTACAAAACGTGCGAATGGAACTGTAAGGTCGTAGCGAAGGCCTTTCTCCGAAATGTTGTTAGTTATTTCGATATAATTTTGAGCATCAAGGCTTTCCTTCGAAATCTTATCGGTAAAATTTCCCGAATTCAGAATCTTGAAGAGCAGTTTGTCTCCTTCGGCGCCATATTTGCCGAGTAGGGTGGAGAGGGTTTCCATTGCGGGAGTCTCTATCTGCGAAAATCCGTAGTTGTGGAATACTTCCTTTATGGTGTTGAAGATGTAATTTCTCCTGTTCATTTCGGCAGGACCGAAATCGCGTGTTCCTTTTGGTGTTGAAACCTGTTGTGCCATTTTGCTAAAAATTAGACATTAAACCTTATGTTGAGTATGTCGCCGTCTTCAACGACGTAGGTTTTTCCCTCGACATGGAATTTACCAGCATTCTTAACAGCATTTTCCGAGCCTAAAGTTACAAAGTCGTTGTATTTCATAACTTCGGCGCGAATGAAGCCGCGTTGCAGGTCGCTGTGGATAACGCCGGCTGCTTCGGGTGCTGTTTCGCCCTTATGGATGGTCCAAGCGCGGATTTCCTTCGGACCTACAGTGAAGAACGACTGCAGGTTGAGCAGGTCGTAGGCGGCGCGGATAATTCGGTTTACGCTAGGTTCTTCGAGACCATAGTCGGCAAGAAATTCCTGTTTTTCCTCGTCGGTGTCGAGTTCCGAAATTTCTGATTCGAGAGCAGCTGCAATTGTAAGTATCTTTACATCGCTGCCTTCGAGAGCCTTCTTAACAGCATCTACGTACTTGTTGCCGTCCTTTATTGAACCTTCGTCGATGTTGCATACGTACATCACAGGCTTTGATGTGAGAAGGAAAAGGTCGGAAATGTATTTCTTGTCTTCTTCCTTTACGGGTGCGGTACGTGCGTTCTGCATGTTTTCGAGGTGCTCTTGGTATATTTTCAGAACCTCAACGGCCTGTTTTGCTTCTTTGTCGCCGACCTTTGCAAGTTTTTCCATGCGGGCGATCTTCTTCGTAATCGACTCGATGTCCTTGATTTGCAGTTCGAGGTCGATGGTTTCCATATCTCTTACGGGGTCAACCGAACCGTCGATGTGGGGGAGGTTGTCGTCGTCGAAGCAACGTAGCACATGAATAAGCGCATCGGCATTTCTGATGTCGGCAAGGAATTGGTTACCAACGCCTTCACCATGATTCGAACCTTTTGTAAGACCAGGAATGTCGACAATGTCGACGGTTGCAGGGACGAGTTTTTCGGTTGGCTGGAATTTTTCCATTTCCTTGAGCCTTGCATCAGGCACCGATATAACACCTATATTAGATTTATTGCTCGAAAAAGCGAAGTTGCTTGTTTCTGCCTTTGTCTTCGACATGCAGTTGAAAACCGTGGTTTTTCCACAGTTGGCTATACCTATGATTCCACAATGTAAACCCATTTTCCTTTAATTTTTTTGTGGTGCAAATTTAATAATAATTTTGGTGTAGAAAACAAATGCGGCATTGGCCGCACTTGTAATTATGATATTTTTTATTCCATCAGCAGGTAGAATGTTCCCGATTTGCGGTATTCTTTGCCCTCGTAGTCTGCGTATTTGATATAGTATACGTAACTGTCTGTGTGATAGTATCTTTTTGCATCCTTGCCCGACCATCCTTCGTTAATGTTGGTAGTTTTGAATACCATCTGGCCCCAACGGTCGTATATTCTGAATTCGTACGGATGTTCCTTTACAAATGAAACTACAGGCTTAAAAATTCTGTTTTCTTCGTTTGTCGATGTGATGTTGAATGCTGTTGGCACCCATACTAGTGGGGTTTCGTATGCGCAAGCGATATTAGACCTGCTAATGCTCTGCTGTGCGTATTCCTGTGTATTTTCGTATGCTTCGACGTAGTAGCAGAACGTGTTGGTGAGGTATATCTGTTGGTCGTGGCACGATTTTACATAGTTGGCAATGTCGTTTCTAAACCTATGTGTGCCAGAACCTGTAGTACCCAATTCGGCTGGTACGCCATCGAAATAGCTGTGTGGCTTGTACGAGTCGATACCTTCTTCCCATTCCTTATAGTCGGTCCATTCGAGTATATGTTCGGTTTTCGATATCGATTCTACCTTTAGCAAAATGTTGCAGGTAATATTCGACATTTTTGAGATGTTTCCGCAAGGGTCGATTGAAGCCAGTTTGTAGTAGTATATTGAGTCGGTAGCATTGACGGCGGTGTCTTTGTATACAACCTGTACCTGACCTGTGTTTGGTATGCTTGCAATGCTTGTGAATGTACTGTCGAGGCTTATCGATCTATATAGCTGATATTCGATGACTTCGCCGCCATTTTCGATTTTGAAATAGACAGAAATGTTGTTGTCTGTATCGACATACGACGAAGTCGCCTTTAACGACAATGGTCCGGCGTAACCTGATGCTGTTACTACTGCAGAATTTGATGTCGCAGTGACGCCGTCATTTCTTATTGCTTCCACGTAGTAAAAATATGTGCGTCCGTTTGTCAGGTTCTGGTCGGTGTACTCAGCTGCTGTTGCGGGCAATGTGGTAACAATCTGGTATTGCGATTCTGCGTAGCGCCTGTATATCCTGTAGTTGGTGATGTTTTGTCCCCATCCCGTGTATGGAGACCACGACAAGGTTGCTTTTCTTTCGCATTTATCGTATGTCAGCGACATTAAGATTGTAGCATGTGGGTCGGTGATGGTGCTCTTGTAGCCGTCGTTGTCGAAGGCTGCCATCCTGAACCTTTCGCTGATTGTGTTGGCCGACGAGCCTGTGTATTCGTATGAGGTGGTGTTTCGTCCGCGTACGGTATCGAGGGTGGTGGTAATATTGTCAACTATCTTGTATACAATGTATCCAGCAACGTCGGTCGAGTCGCTTGGATTCCACGTCAGTTTTACCGTGGCAGGTGACGATTCGGGAATTACACTGGCCGACTTGAATTTAGGAGGGTCGGGCAGATTGTTCTGTGCAATCGCCGATATGTTGACTATCAACAGCAGTATCAATAAAAATCTCTTCATATTCCATCCAATTTTGTTGGAAACTATACTTCGCCTTACTAAACATATCTTGCGTAAGATATTGATTGCCAAAGAAAAAACTTTATTGCCAACTTAGCAAAATATATTCAGTAAAACAATTTTCAAAGGTATTGACAAATTTTTAAATATGCAATACGCTCGATAAAAAAGATTAAAGAATGTTTCATTGGTTGTTTTTCTGTGCTTGCAAGACGTGGCGTTTGCCTGCGGGACCCGGCATTCGTCTTACTATCATTCCAAGGTTTCTAAGCGCTTGCTTTACAATGCCCTTGCTGCAGTATGTGATAAAAAATCCACCAGGAGCAAGCTTGTCAATTATCTTGCGCAGATTCTCTTCCGACCACATTTCGGGTTGGGTGTCGGGCGAAAAAGCATCGAAATATATCAAGTCGTAGTTTCTGTCGGGGACAAATTCGCAAAAGTCAGTTTTCTGTTTGTATAGCTTGAATGTTTCTGAAATATCGATTTCTTCATTCCAGCCTTCGCCGAATTTTGTCGCAACCTCAGGTGTAATCTCTGCTAGTGCCGATGTGTGCTCTACAAATTTTGTAAAAGCTTCATTCTCAATCGGATATTTTTCAATTCCATGGTAGAGTATCTTGTTGCCCAGCCTCTTGTTTTCGATGAATGTAAGCATTGCGTTTAGCCCGGTTCCATAGCCGATTTCCAATATGCTTATGTCTTGCCGTTCGAAAAGTTTAAGACCTAGGTTTATGAAAATGTGTATCGATTCGGCGACAGCCCCGTTTATACTATGGTAAGTTTCTCCATAATATTTGTTTCTAAGTGTAAAAGAACCGTCTAGCGTGCCTATTATTTCTGTATTCATTGTTGCAAAGATAGCTTGTTGCTGGTAAATGACAATATGAAATGTTGTCTGATGCTTTTTTTCGCCCTTACAATTGTTGACATTTTGTTCGGCTTGATACCAATATTTCAGACATTTACCTTTAAAATAAAATAATTTGATAGTATTCGTGTTGTTCGTTTGTAAATTTGTGTTGTTTTTATGTATAAAAATATTGCAGTCAAGTATATTATTTTAATATTTTATTGCTCCGTATTAAAATGAAGTCGTATTTTTGTCACGCAATCATAGGTTGATGAACGAATTAGCCGATGTTTGCAAATGAAAATGCATCTTAATTTTTTTCATTTTTTTCATTTTTTCATAGATTGGTTTATTTTTGGTGTCTGATATATCCCCAATATGTTAGACACCTTTTTTTTACTGAATGAAAAAATGTTTGATAACTTTTGTCTCTTGGCTTGCTTTTTGATAATGTAAAGGATTATATTTGTAAAAAAGTTTTAGTTATGAATACGAAGAATGTTATAGTATCAGCCCTATTGATAATGTTGGGCTTGGTCATTGGCCTTATTGGTCATGGTTTTTATGTTAAGTCTGGAATTGGCAGTTATGCCGACAAGGACAGGTTTGTTTCGGTAAAGGGTTTGTCGGAGCGTGAGGTTAAAGCCGACCATGTTATCTGGCCCATTGTTTTCAAGGAGGTTGGCAACGACATGTCGGAGTTGTACTCTACTGTCAATCAGAAAAACAAGTTTATTGTTAACTTTTTGAAGGAAAATGGTATTTCGGCTGATGAGATAAGTGTTGCGCCTATTTCTGCCGACGACCGAGAGGCCGACCGTTGGTCTAATAACACAATCCCTTACCGCTACCAGTTGAAGTCGGTGATTACAGTTGCTTCCGATCAGGTTGACAAGGTCCGTGAACTTATATCGCGTCAGGATGAGTTCCTCAGCGCTGGCATTACTTGTGAGTCAAGCTGGGAACACCAGACAAGTTTCTCGTTCAACGGACTCAACGAACTTAAACCTGAAATGGTGGAGGAGGCTACCCGCAATGCGCGTGCCGTGGCCGAGAAGTTTGCTGCCGATTCGGAAAGTACTCTTGGTGGTATCAAGACTGCTTCGCAGGGTCAGTTCTCAATTTACGACCGCGACGAAAATACTCCCTACATCAAAATGGTTAGGGTTGTTACTACAATCGAATACTTTTTAAAATAAATAACTGCTTTTTATGAGGAAAATAGAATTGTTAGCGGCTTTAGCCATGTGTATTGCTGCCGTATCGTGCGGAAATTCGAAGTCGGACAAGGTCGAGAATGATGTTGCCAGTCAAGATTCGTTGCCAGTTGCTGATACTGTAGTTGTGGAAGCAGAAGAAGTGGCTCCCGAACCTGTTTTCATTACTCCCGACTTGGCTTTCATGGAGGTGCATGGACATGTGAAGTCGGTTGAATTCCCAGGCGGACGCAAGGCTAAATTTGACGAGAATGGCAAGTTGGTTGACTATGCTACCGAATATTCTGGCGAAAACGGTGTCCAGATCGGTAGGGACGAGGATGGCTACATTGTTTCAACCTACGATGGCCCGGGCGGAAGTGCAATGTTCGGCTACGACAAGGAGAATGTCCGTCTTAATCTTACTGCCGCTGGCGATGGAGCTTATTATTCGGAATGTCATATTGAGTATGACGAAGAAGGAAATATAATAAGGTACAATTTTGTCGACGAAGACATGGCGGAGGAAACACGCGACGAATGGTCTATGGATGTTTCTGTTGTTTCGAAAGATGAATATGGAAACTGGATAGAACTGAAAGTTGATGACCAAACAGTAAAACGAAAGATTGAGTATTACTCGAAATAAAAAAGAGGCTTTAGGCCTCTTTTTTTGTATTCTTCGTTTACGTTTGTTATTCTTCTTTCCACTTGAAAACTACAGGCTCTACTGTAAGTCCAGCCTTGCGCAAATGGTTGATTACGCCTTGTTCGCCAGGAAGGTGTGCTGCACCAACAGCGCAGAAAAGTGTTTGCTTTTTGGCGATTTTTATGAAATTCTTTGCCATTCCGCTGTTGCGGTTGATAAGGAATGCCTGGTTGAATTCGGCTGGCAACGACGGATCGGAGCTCATTTCCAAAGCCTTGTCCAAGTTGAAGGTCAGGTATGCGTCGAGAAGGTCGGCAAATTGTTGTTCTTCCTTTTTGCCACCGTCGGAAGTTGTATCCTTGATTCCGTCCATTAACATTTTTATCTGGTCTTCGAGGCTGATGGCATCGATGGCATTTATCTGGTCCATGAACTTTTCTACACCGTAGCAAGATTTTCCAGCCTTGCGTGCTGTTTGCAGCAAATGTAGGTCAAGAGCGGTTTCCATGTCGTGCTGCATTCCTGCCTGCATCATGGCGCTGCTGATGAAAAACGGTTTCATGCGGTTGTACAGCAGTATGCTTGCGCCTGTTGCTGCGGTAAATGCGCTGTCGAGAAGCTTGTAGTCTTCTTCCGACATTATCGATTTCAACGTTTTGCCGTCCTTCATGAGTGTTGCTTCCTGCGATTCCTTAGGGTCGATTTCGTCCATGAGGATTTCCATTGCAAAGGCTTCGCACGAGTCGAAGGCGTCGGTTACAGTGTTGTCGAAGGAAAAAACGCGCTTGTCCTGAATGTGGATTGTGCCGTATAGGTAGGACGGACTCTTGATTTTCTTGCCGGTAACTTTCCATAAAACCGACTGCGAGAAGCAGAAACTTGCTGCTAAAACTAATGCTAATAGGAAAAATATTCTTTTCATCGTACTTTTGATTTTAGTGAATGATGCAAAAATAATAAAAGTTGTAAATTTGCGCTCAATTTTTTTTACAATGACAGAACTCGAAGGTAATAAGGTAAAGGGTTACATCTGCGGATGTTTGTCGGCGATATGTTATGGAGTGAATCCATTGTTTTCGCTGCCTGTGATGCAACGTGGTGTGGGAGTGGATTCGATATTGTTCTATAGGTATGCGATTGCTGCTGTTGCTCTCGCTGTACTTATGCTTGTAAAGAAAATAGATTTCAGACTGAAGGCAAAGGAACTTGTCGCTGTTGTGATAATGGGTTCGTTGTTCTGCTCGTCGTCGATTTTCCTGTTCGAGAGCTACCGCATGATGCCTGCGGGAATTGCATCGACAATTCTTTTTGTCTATCCTGTACTTACGGCTATAATCATGGCTGTTTTCTTTAAGGAGCGAATCCGTTGGTATACAGTGCTTTCGCTCGTATTGTCGTTCGGCGGACTATTGTTGCTTTACAAGGGCGACGATTCTGGCTCGGTTACTCTGATGGGAATTTTCTTCGTAGTAATGTCGTCGTTGACATACGCCATATATATTGTAGGTGTAAACCGTTCGGCGCTGAAGGAAATGAATAGCATCAAATTGTCGTTCTATGCCATTGTTGTCGGTACGTTTGTGCTGTTTTTCTTCCGTCTAGGCTGCGGAACTCAGCTGCAGGCTGTTCCCGATGCTTTTTCGTGGCTCTGCCTTGCAGGACTTGGACTTGTCCCAACAACTGTTTCTCTCATAGCTTTGGCTGTGTCAATCAGGAATATTGGTTCAACACCGGCGGCAATTCTCGGTGTCCTTGAGCCTGCTACAGCAGTATTCTTTGGCTGCATCGTATTCGATGAACCGTTCACCATTTCGTTGGTTTTCGGATTTGTGACTATAATGGTAGCTGTACTGCTTATTATCTTGGCTCCAAGGTATTTGGGCAAGAAGCAAGAATAGTGTTGGCGTTTTCTTTTTTAGAAATACTTTGAAATCTTGTTGATTGCATCGGGCAAAGCAAATAGCACTACGCTGTCGCCTTGTCGTATCTGGGTGTCGCCCTTTGCAATGAAACTCTTGTTGCCACGAACGATGCCGCCGATTATTATGCCATCGGGGAACTTTATGTCCTTCAGCTGGTTCTTTGTTACTAAGGCATCCTTCGATACGATGAATTCGAGCACTTCCGCTTTTGTTCCGGTCAGACATTTTATCATTGCAACCTCGGCTTTCATGGTGAGGGCGTATATCATGCTGGCGGTACTCAGCTTTTTGTTGATAATAGTGTCGATTCCCATGCGCGATGCAACATCTATGTAGTCGAGGTTTTCGATTTCGGCAATTACCTTTTTTACTCCGTAGCGCTTGGCCATCAGGCAGGTAAGGATGTTGGTCTCGTCGTCGCCGGTGACGGCCGTAAACACATCTGTGTTTTCAAGACCTTCGTCGAGAAGGTTGTCGATGTTACGTCCATCGCTGTTGACTATCATTGTATTGGGCAGGATGTCAACGAGTTTGCGGCTCTTTTCGGGGTCTATCTCGAAAAGTTTGATGTTGAGTTGCGATTCGAGGAATTTAGATGTCCTTATTCCGATGCGGCTGCCGCCGAGTATCATGATGTTGTGTAGTTCGAGCTTCGAGATTCCTATAGAAGCCAGCAGGTCCTGCATTATTTCGGGTAAAGTTATGATATAGACAAAGTCGTTGGTCTGCAATATTGTTTCACCATTTGGAATGATGGTTTCGAAGTCGCGTGTTATGGCTGCGATTCTGAAGTCGCGCAAGTCGGTAAGTGTGGCAAAATTCTTGAGCATAAGGTTGCGCAGCGGTGAGTTTTCGTCGACCTTTATGACGAACATTGTAAGTTTGCCGCCAGAGAATTCGAAAATCTCGGTAGTGCCGGTTTGCTTGATAACACCAACAACTTCCTGTGCTGCAATGTATTCGGGGTATATCAGCCTGTCGACGCCAAGGTTGATGAACGAAAGTTTGTTTACTGGCGAGAGGTATTCCATATTGTCGATTCGGGCAACAGTTTTCTTTGCTCCGAACTTTTTCGCAAAGACGCACGCCAACACGTTCGAGTCTTCGGAGTTGGTTACAGCTATGAATAGGTCGCAGTTGGCGACGCCAGCTTCCTTGAGTACCGAAAACGATGTGCATGAACCGTATAGAGAAATCAGGTCGTACGAGGATTCCACTTCGCGGAGAATTTCCTTGTTGGTATCAATCACAACAATGTCGTGGCCTTCCTTTACAAGTTTCTTTGCAAGGTATCTTCCTACATTTCCCGAACCAGCAATTATTATGTTCATATTCTAATATTTAATGTTCTTATGTAAAACTTCGGCAATCTTTTCCATTATCACAGAATAATATGCAGGGAACCTTTTTACGTCGGCCCTTGTCGTAATATATCTGTCGTATTGCCATTCTCTTAGATATTTGAAATAGGGTAGCGGTTGTCCCAGAAATATGCGTGCTTCGCGTTTCAAATGAAGTTCGTTGTCAACAGCAAACATTGCTCCGTATTTCGACGGTAGGTTTGCCGATTTGGCAAGTTCTGGGTTTACATATCCTATTTCGATAGTGCTTTCTTCTCTGGGCTTTGGCGTTAATATCGGTCGTATGTTTATTCCGTTCTCCTGGCATACTATTAGGAGTACGAGGTAGAACAATGTCGTCGGCATAGGCTTGCTCTCGTTTCGGAAAATTCCGTTCAGTGCGATTCCGCTCTTTTCGTTGACGTGAATATGTTCCTCCTCGAATATGTTCCTGATGATTGCCAAAGTTTCGATGCCGGTGTTGTCGCCTATCTGAAGCCATACTTTTCGCGATAGGCTATGCATATAATGTGAAAATTCTGCCGAATCGAACGAACTGTCGGCTAGTTTCTCTATCATTATTGTGCCGGCAAGCAGCGATGGCTCGGGCGTGAGCTTAGCAGTGTAGTTCTGAAAGTCGGAGAGAAATATTTTTGAGATGGACGACTGAGCAAGCAATGATATCCTGTATTTTACGGTGTCGCTGCACGTACCCGAATATAGCTTTTTTGTGAGATGCGAAGAGAAGTCACCGAAATTATCGACAATTACATCTTTTATCCCGTCGAAAACCTTTTCGTCGGGGTCGTCAAGCAGCATCAATATAGAGTTTACTTCTCCTGTCTTCATTATTCACTTCTTGAAACTTTTATTACACCTTCGATTTCGAGAATTTTTCTTATAAGGTCGTCGAGGTTGAACTTGTTCTGTACGAAAAGGTTTATCTTGCCTGTAAAAATCTCGCCGTGCGTCTCGAAGTGAAGCATGTTGGAGTTCACGTTGGCTTCCTGCGATATAAGTTTTGTGATGTTGTACACAAGTCCGAGGTGGTCGACGCCTTCGATGACGATCTGCACTTCGTACGATTTGCCCTTGTAGCTTTCCCATTCGATGGCTACGATTTTTTCGCCGTGGGTTGCTGCAAGTGACTTCAGTTCGGGGCAGTCCTTCTTGTGGACGATGACGGTGTTGTTAGGTGTTATGTAGCCTACGACTTCGTCGCCCGGGATGGGGTTGCAGCATGTTGCAAGCGAGAACCGCTTTTCGTTGTCGTTTATGACGAAAGTGTTCTTGTGGCTTATCTTTTCGTTGGGTGTTGTTTCCGACTTGCCTATTCCAAGTTTCCAGAATTTTGTGAAGAAACCGTCCTGCTTGTTGTTCTTCTGGCTGTCGACAAGAGCCAGGAGCCCCGAAAGGTCATTTTCTTTAAGTTGCCCAGAACCAAGCATGAAGTAAATATCGTCGTCAGAATTCACTTCCAGTTTTTCGCGTAGCTTGCGCATATCCTTGAAGTCGAGGCTGATGTTAAGTTCTTTCAGCTTCTTTTCGAACATTCGTTTGCCTTTGCTGGTGTCGGCCGACTTGTCGGCTTTCAGAGCCTTTTTTATCTGGGACTTAGCCTTTGCCGACATTGCAAAGTTGAGCCATTCGATTTTTGGCGTCTGCTTTTTCGATGTAAGTATCTCGACCTGGTCGCCGCTGTAAAGCACTTGCGACAGAGGTGCCATTTTGTGGTTTACTTTCGCAGCTATCGCATGGTTGCCAACGTCGGTATGTATGTCGTATGCAAAGTCGATAACTGTTGAACCCTTTGGTATGTCGACGATTTCGCCCTTGGGTGTGAAAATATGTATTTCCTTGGTGAAAATGTCGAGCTTGAAGTCGTCGAGGAAGTCGAACGAGCCTTCGGTGTTGCTCAAGGTCTCCTTCATGTTTTCAATGAGGGAGTTAAGCCCAGGATTGTTGCCTTTTTCACCAGTTTTGTATTTCCAGTGCGAAGCAATACCTTTTTCGGCGATGTCGTCCATCTTGCGGCTGCGGATCTGTATCTCGACCCATCGTCCCTGCGGACCCATGACAGTGATATGCAGTGCTTCGTAGCCATTTGGCTTCGGCTTCTTCACCCAGTCGCGTATTCTTCCTGGATGGTATTCGTATACGTTTGTTATCAACGACATTATCCTGTAGCAGGTTTCACGTGCCTTGTCGTCGGTCATGTCGTCGGGATGGTCGAATATGATTCTTATGGCAAACAGGTCGTACACATCTTCGAACGGTATGTTTTGCTTTTGCATCTTGTGCCAGATTGAATAAACCGACTTGAGCCTACCTTTTATTTTGCACGGGATGCCATTGTCGTCCATGATTTTTTTCAGAGGCTTGATGAAGTCGTTGATGTACTTGTTGCGCTCTTCTTCGGTCTCGTGGAACTTCTTGGTTATCTCGTTGTAAGCGGTTGGGTTGGTGAACTTCAGCGAAAGGTCTTCGAGTTCGGTTTTAATAGCGTAAAGGCCAAGACGTTCGGCAAGCGGAGCATATACGTTGCTGGTTTCGCTGGCAATCTTTATCTGCTTGTACTCGGGCATCGAGTCGAGAGTACGCATGTTGTGCAATCGGTCGGCAAGCTTTATCATTATCACCCTTATGTCTTCCGACATGGTCATGAGCATTTTGCGGAAGTTTTCAATCTGCTTCGACGCATCCTGATCGAGTATGGTGGAGATTTTTGTAAGCCCTTCGACTATGCTTGCTATTTTCGGACCGAACATTCGTTCGATGTCGGCGACTGTGTAGTCGGTGTCTTCGACTACATCGTGCAATAGGGCGCTCGCTATCGATTTGCGTCCAAGCCCTATTTCGGAGGCGACAATCTTGGCTACAGCTATCGGGTGAATTATGTAAGGTTCACCGCTCTTTCTTCTCATTTTCGAATGAGCCTTGTTGGCAAGTTCAAACGCCTTGCGAACAAAAGCAATATCTTCGGCGGTTTTCAGACGCTTAGCCGACTTTATTAGGTCGTCGTATAGTTGTTCAATATAAACTTGCTCTTCTGCTGTCAGTGCCATTGCTGAGTATTTATTTTAAATAACAAAAATACTTCTTTTGCGCCAAAAAATCTAATAAAAAATGATTTGTTACTAACTTTTGATGTTAATTTGTATTGCAGTGAATATGGCAATGTTACAGAATTTGAATGTTAATGTTCGGAGTTGGAAACTTTTGCAATCTTAGATTAGTTTTTTCTTTAATTATTAGTACATTTGCTGTCTATGGCAGTGTATGAACTTCCGAACGATTGTCTCTGGTTTCCAGACCCTAACGAAGCCGACGACGACGGGCTTGTCGCCGTGGGAGGCGATTTTTCACCCGAGCGGGTGCTGTTGGCTCTTTGTTCGGGAATCTTCCCGTGGCCTTGCGATTCGATGGAACTGTTGTGGTTTTCGCTCGATCCTCGTTTTGTGGTTTTCCCCGAAAAGGCTCACATTTCGAAGTCGCTGCGTCATAGCTGCCGTAAATTTACTGTCAAGATAAATGCCAATTTCGAGGCTGTGATTAGACGATGCTCCACAATCGAACGCGCCGACCAGGACGGTTCGTGGATAACCGAAGGTATAATTTCGGCTTATACAAAACTGCACGAATATGGCTACGGGTATTCGTTCGAGACTTATCACGACGACAAGTTGGTTGGCGGATTGTACGGAAACCTCATTGGCAAGGTGTTTATGGGCGAGTCGATGTTTCACGAGGAGACCGATGCCGGAAAGGTGGCTTTTTGTGCGCTAGTCGATTTCTGCCTGAAAAATGGTGTGGTGCTAATTGACTGCCAGCAAAAGACTCAGCTTTTGGAAAGTCTTGGAGGAGAGTCGATTACACGTGTTGAATATTTGAAACTTTTAAAGGAGTACGGAGATTTTCCGTTTTCGGAATATGTTGAAGACAAAGGTTAAGGATTTGATTTCGGGTTATGGTGTTCCTAAGGGGACACGCTTGCTTTGCGCGGTAAGCGGTGGCATCGATTCGATGGTGATGCTGCATCTGCTTAACGAAATGAATTACGAATGTGTTGTCGCTCACTGCAATTTCAAGTTGCGAGGCGAGGAGTCGGATGGCGACGAGCAGTTTGTTCGCGATGCTTGTGCCAAGTTGTATGTGCCATGCCATGTGAACACTTTCGATACGCACAAATATGCCGACGAAACTGGCTTGTCGATTCAGATGGCCGCACGAAAGCTTCGCTACGACTGGTTTTTCGAACTTGCCGAGAAGGAAAATTGCCAGTATGTAGCTCTTGCACACAATTCCGACGACCAGGTCGAAACGGCAATACTGAACATTATCCGTGGTACAGGAATTCGTGGCGTTTCGGGCATGAAGCCGCTGGCTGGAAAACTTTTCCGTCCGCTTATCGAAGTCTCACGCGCCGACATATCACAAATTTCTGCCGACGACGACATCGCGTTCCACAACGATTCGACAAACGCAACTACCAAGTATGCCCGAAATAAGGTGCGCCATCTGGTTATGCCACTTCTCGAGGAAATAAACGTGGCCGCCAAGGATAATATCTTGAGGTCGATTTCGTATTTTGCCGATACCGAGAAGATTATGAACGACTACGTGCGTCGTGCAAAGGAGTTTGCTGTGACATACGACAATGCTATGATGAGGATTGATGTCGAAAAGATTAAGCAGACGGCTGCTCCAGCGACCATTCTTTTCGAAATTCTTATTGGCGAAGGCGTGCACAAGCCGCTGGCAGGCGAGTCGATAAGTCTGCTCGATTCGCAGACTGGTCGCAAATGCGAGATGGATGGCATTGTGATTACCCGCAACCGCGAATACATCGAGGTGCGAAAGTCTCTCGCCGATGATGCCGAGGCCGAAGTATCGATTTCGGCAATTGGCGAACTGAAAAAATACGGCTTCGAAATTTCGTTCGCGTACTGCGACGACGATTTCGTGTACGACAGAAATCCACATGTTGCCTATATCGACGTGAAAAAGTTGAAATTCCCGCTTACACTTCGCAGATGGCGTTTCGGCGACAAGTTTATGCCGTTGGGAATGAAAGGTATGCGTAAGCTAAGCGACTTTTTCAAGGACGAAAAGTTGTCGCAGGCAGAAAAAAACGATGTGCGCATAATCGAATCCGACGGAAAAATTGTGTGGGTGGTAGGAATGCGTATCGACGAGAGGTTTAAGTTCGACAAGGATACAAAGGAGGTTTATGTTCTGAAAGTATTGGCATAGATTTGGCAGTACTATTTGTAATTGATTTTTGAAACTATAAGATTATGAAAGTTAAAGTTCTGATATTGTTCATGTTGATGTCCAGTCTTGCAATGGCACAGGAAGTTGCCGATATTCATGCAAAGTATCAGGACTATCGTTCGCGCTTGCTCGACGATTGGCTGGTTACATCTGAAAATGTGGAGCAGTTTGGCGTTAACATTCCGGCAATGGACAGGCGTGTCGATGCAAACGGAAAGCGAATATGGATTAGCTGGAGCGACGGCAATGCCAATTTCAACCATTGGCTTGGAATTTTGTCGACCGAATATCGCCTGCTTAAGGACAATGGGCAGAATTACGACGAAACATTGAAGCTACTTGTTTATGCGATGCTTTCAATCGAGCGTCTCGACTTGTATTCGGAGTATGCTCTGCGTTGCCATCATGGTTTGGTGTCGCCCGAATCGGACGATGTGTCGCAGATGGTAAAGTATCCCGACGATATAAATGGTTTCCTGCTTCGCGACGATGTTACACTCGGATTTTGGAAGCAGTATCACGACAAGTTCGGTATCGATTATGGTTCTGTAAACAAGAAAAAGGATGGAACGGGTAGGTATTTGTCTGTATTCCAACGTGGTGTAATCGAAAAGGAGGGGCAGAGCCAGGACAATATCTGCTACATGATGCAAGGTCTTGCTCTTGTGAAAGCTCTTGTAGATGACGAGTCGCTTGCCAATGTGCCTATAACTTTTGTCAATCCTTATATTCCCGACTATCTGAAGAGTAAGGGCATCTTTGTAAATGGAAAAGTCCGCTTCGGTGTTTGGGTCGATGATATTGTTGACAGGCTAGTTGGACAAATGTACCACGATTATCCAGAAAGACGTATTGCGTTGAAAATAAGCAAGTCGATGAAGGCTTTGCCATACAAGGTTACTATGGGTGCTTTGCAGAGTTCGCGCTGGTATATTATGAATCCTGTTACCAACGATTTGGTTGCCGAAGGCAATGGCGAAGACTTGGGCGTGTGGATGAATTCGTATGGAATTGCTGAGGCAGCCACCAAGCTTACAGGTAAAAATTATCATGCCGACGGTTCTAATTACGGACTAAGTAAATATTTTTTCAACTCGGTGCTGTACAAGGATATGCGAATTCTAGGACTTGGCGGTCTACCTTTGCCTGACGGTCTCGACGACTATATGATGAGAGCTCTTGCAACAGTTGGCGATATAAATCGTGGCGGAAAAAAATCGGCACGGCTTTTCTACCTTATGGACGATAAGCGCGAAAAATGGACTTACGAGCAGAATCCTTTGATACTCTACTTGTTGCATAAGGATAAATATTCCCACATATACCACAGCGGCGTAAAACTTTACGATGACGACGAACCTTTCTACCGCAACTTGCTGTCGCAAGTCCCGTCTGATTGTCCGTCAACCGATTCTACACGCCCCGACTGGAGCCCTTACTGGTCGACCACCTCGCGTATGAACTGGCCGAAAAATACAGGCAAGGTCGATTGTGCAAACGTGTGGGAGTATTCGGGCATGGATTTCATGTTCCTGTACAATCTTTATCGATTGGTGTTCTGTCCCGATGGCTTCGAAATTAATACAGTGCAACTTAAAAATACTAGACAATATAATGTTCCCGAAATGCAGGAGGCCGATGTGCAATATTTCTACCTTCCGCCATCGGGCGATGTAAAAAAAATAAAACTATGAAAGCATTTAAGGCATACGACATCAGAGGTGTTTATGGTGTTGATTTTACAAAGGACGATGTTTACAAGATTGGATTTTTCCTTCCGCAGGTTATGAAATGCGACAAGATTCTTGTCGGTAGGGACGTGCGTGTGTCGTCACCCGAAATATTCGAATATTTGTCGAAAGGAATTACCGATGCTGGTGTTGATGTATATAATATTGGAATATCTACGACTCCGCTTGTTTATTGGTCGACAGCTAAGTTCGGTTTCGATGCATCGGTTATGATTACGGCATCGCACAATCCTGCGTCGCACAACGGACTTAAGGTTTCGGGAAAGAATGCTTCGCCGGTTGGATATGACGACGGTCTGTCGATTGTCGAGAAATTGGTATTGGAATCGGAGGTTAAGCCAGTCGCTAATAAGGGCAAGATAGTTGAATACAAAGTTGCCGACAAGTATCTCGATTTCATGCGCCAGTATTTGCCAGATATTTCAAATCTGACGGTAAGCGTCGATTGTAGCAATGGAATGTCGGCATTGTTTATCAAACAGTTGCTGGGCGATAAGGTTATGTATATCTGCGATGAACTCGACGGTACATTCCCCAATCACGAGGGAAATCCGCTTTTGCCCGAAAATCGTGTTATGCTGCAGAATCATGTGCTCGAACATAAGTCCGACATCGGCGTAATTTACGACGGTGATGCCGATCGTGTGATGTTTGTTGACGAGAATGCCGAATTTGTATCACCCGACCTTATGATTGCAGTTCTTTGCCATTATTTCCTCGAAGAGAAAGGCTTGAAGGGCAAAGTTTATCAGGATATACGTACTTCGAAAGCTGTGGGCGAATATGTTGCAAAGTTCGGCAGCGAGATGGTTATGTGGCGTGTCGGTCGTGCTTATGCTGCCAAGAAACTGCGCGAGGTCGATGGTATTTTCGGTGGCGAGCTGGCTGGTCACTATTATTTCCGCGACTTTTACTATTCCGATTCCGGAATTCTCGCCAGCTTGCTGATTTTACGTATAGTATCTAAGATGAAAAAGCAGGGAATTTCTGTTTCCCAGTTGATTTCACGTATTAGCCACTACGAGAATTCCGGCGAAATAAACTTCCAGATCAGCGAGAAGCAGAAGGCAATGGACAAGGTGGTGGAGCATTTCAAAGCTCAGGCGCAACCCGAAGCCTTCTACGATTTCGACGGCTACCGCATGGAGTACAAGGACTGGTGGCTTAATATCCGTCCGTCGAATACCGAACCATATCTGCGTTTCCTCTGTGAGGCAAAATCTACCGAACTTCTCGAAAGTATCAAATCACAGGTTGAGGAAATTGTCGAAAGTCTCAAATAACTTAATTTCATAGCTGTTGCATCTGTGATATTTGGGCATAGATTTTGTACTATTGTTATTGTATGAATACATTTCTGCTCATATTGCTTGCCTCTTTGGTGCTTGTAGCCATTTGCTTCGTAGCTATTGGCATTCAGGTATTTTTCAGTAAAAAGAAGAAGTTTCCCGAAACGGAAATCGGACGTAATGCAGAGATGCGCAAACGAAACATCAGGTGCTCCAAGTGCGAGGAGCTGGAGAGGTGTGCGCTGAGTAGTTGTAAAAACGGATGTAATGAAGTATGATTAAATATGATAGGTTATGAGAAAAAGATTTATCCTTTTGATGATTGTCCTTTTTGCTGGACTTTTTGTAATTACAGGTTGCGTGAAGCGAGAATCGTGCGGCGACTCTTTGTTTGCTCGTGATGGAAGGCTTATTAGTGGTCATTTTTATGCTTTAGACAAACCATTTAGGACAGATGATACTTTTATTGCAGAAGGTTATAAGATCACTTCTTATTTCGTTGACGCTGACGGGAATGTATTTTATATAACAAGTAGAGTCCCGAAGGATATCGATTCGACTACTATGGTAACCGTAATATTGAGCTATGCTGTTGAGGATTACAATTTCTACAGTACTAAGAAGAATATTTACAATTTGGCTTGTATTTGTAAGGACGACTACCTCATTTTACCACACTAGTAATCTTTCCATCGTATAAGATGGTTTCCATAATGTCGCCGGCAGTGGTTTCGAGGTCGTTGGTGACGACCTTGCCGTTGATGCGAGTTATGGAATAGCCTCGCTTGAGGATTGTGCGCGGGTCGTTGAGGGTAAGGCGATGCTCGAGGAAACTCAGCTTTTCGTTTGCCTTTTCGATGCGGTGCTTTGTTGTACGGGAAATAAGTTCCTTAATGCCATTTAGATGAGATTCTTGCTCGGAAATGAGGCGTTTGGGTGAAGTTTCCAGTTTGTTGCCAATCATATTGAGCTTCATTTCCTCTTCTTTCATTCGCACATTCAGCCCGGTACGGATTTCCGACATTATCCTGTCGCAGCGTTCGGTATCTTTTGATAGACGTGTGCGTACCTTCATTATGCTCATTGTCATATTGTTGAGGTACATTTCGCTACTCATAAGGAAATCCTTTGCTATGCCGAAAATTTCAGATGAAGTGGAGTCTATCTGTTCCTCGAACTTAGAGTTGTAGTCGATTATGAAGTTGGCGACTGCGGTTGGCGTTTTCATACGTGTGTGGGCCACCATATCGACAATTGATTCGTCGCGTTCGTGTCCAATGCCCGAAATCACTGGGAGAGGAAACTGCGTTACCATATAGGCGATGTTGTAGTTGTCGAACCACGAAAGGTCGTTCTTCGAGCCGCCACCACGGATTATCGCCACTGCATCGTAGTTTTCGTATTCGTCGCCAATATGGTTGAGAGCGTCAAGAACCGATTGTTCGGTCGATTCGCCTTGCATTGCCGCTTCGTACAAAGTTACATTTATATGATAGCCGTACATATTGGTTTCGAGGTGGTTGACGAAGTCGCCGTAACCTGCTGCCGTGCTTGATGAAATTACCGCAATGTTCTGAATGACAGCAGGAAGCGTCTGCGTTTTGTTCATATCGAAGACGCCTTCATTTATCAGCCTGTCGATGATTTCCTTCTTGGCACGCTCAACATCGCCGATGGTGTAGGTGGGGTTTATGCCAAGCACATTGAGCGACATCCCATAAACTTCGTGGTAGGTTATTGCAACCTGCAACATCACATTCATGCCGACAGCAAGTTCTCTGTCGGTTTCGCTTTCAAAGTATGCCGATATGAAGCTGAACTTGTTTGCCCACACGGTTGCACGCGCTTGAGCCACAATGCTGTTCGAGGTCTTTGACTTCTGCACAAGCTCCATGTAGCAGTGTCCGCTGCGGTGGCGTGTTAGCGTGTTTATCTCGGCAACAATCCATACGGCAAATGGAAAACTTTCCGACAGACTTTCCTTTATTTCCTGCTGTAGTTCGGCAAGCGTGTATGTGCGTGGTTCTTCACTCATTGCTTTATGACGGTTTGCGAGAAAACAACTTTGTTGTCGATGCTTAGGCTGACAATGTATTTTCCTGCAGGATATTTTGCGAAGTTGTATTTTGCTTCGTGCGAAACGTTTTTCTTGTAGTCGAGAAGCCTTCCGTCGGTTGAGAAAATGCTAAGTTGGGCCTTCTTGTCGGAATTGAGGTTTATTGTTACGATGTCGGAAGTTGGGTTGGGGTAGAGTTCAATTCCGAATGAGGCATGGTCTTCTGTTATTTCCGACAACAGGTTCGATGCCATTTCAAAGTCAACTATTCCGCGACCAGTAAATATGTTAGGAGTTCCGGTTATCAGCGTTGTATCCTCATCCCAGATAGGATTTGTTGGGCGGGTTGCCGAAAATAGTGCTTCTCGGATTTCTGCGCTTGTTTTGTCATGGAATTTCTGCCAGAAGCAAGCGATAAGTCCTGTGCTAAGCGGTGTTGCGAACGAAGTTCCAGAACCGACAGCTATCGAATCGTTTACATAATCGACGTATGTGTCCCAGCCGACGGATGCGATGTCGGGCTTGATACGATTGGCTTCGACAAATCCGTAAGAACTGAATGGCGCGCAGTCTTCGTGTACATCGATTGCACCGACTGTTACAATGTCGTAGGCATCCGATGGTGCGCCAATCCACACGTGTCCGTTCTCGTCCTGTCCGCTATTGCCTGCGGCAACAACAATCATCATTCCTCTGCTTGCGGCGATTGTTGCAGCTATGCTGCTTGGATTTGTGTGTCCGTCCATGTCGTTGCGAGAATGGTTGTAGCGTTCGCTGTCGAAATCGACGTATCCCAGCGAAACATTTGCCAGGTCGGCACCCATGCTGTCGGCGTATTCTATTGCCGAAACCCAGTTGAATTCCTCGATAATTTCTTCATAGTCATCGCATTCGCTGGTGATGAGTATGTAGTCGGCTTCTGGAGCGCAGCCTATGTATTCGCCTGGCAGGTAGCCTGCCATTATCGAAAGCACCATCGAACCATGTACGTGGTGTCCGTAAACCGATGAATTTCCGTATGCAAAGTCGCGGGTGGCAACTATTCTGCCCGAATTGCGAAGGTATTCAAGGCTTCTCATCTGGTCGGCATTGGTAAAACCGCCGTCGGTAACGGCAATGAGCATTCCTTCTCCCTTAAATCCTTCTGCGTGAAGCAAATGTCCGTTGTGAAGTGCAATCTGATTGTATGAAAGGCCGTATTCCGAATCTGTGTATTTTGGTGCAATAATGTTTGTGCTTGGGCGGTTTTCTGTTTCCATCATTGACTTGCCGACTTTCTTTGCAGTTTCAACGGTGTCGATTTCGAACCTCGGTGTTGACTTTACGAAAGGAAGGTTACGCGCCTGTAAAACAAGGTTGTAGTCGTTGGTGCGGACTGTTGTGCCGTTGAGCCATTTGGTAGGATTGACGATTTCGAGCCCAAGTTCCTGCAGGGCGGCAATGTACGACGGATTTACCGGCAAGTCGAGCGAGTCGATAGGTATGTTTTGTGTCTGTCGGCGATCGATTGCCCTTTGGCTCAAGTATTCCTGCGGATTGTCGAGCGAGTAGGGGGTGTTGTTCTTGTCGGTGAATTCGATGAAGTACAAATCGGGTCCAATCTGGGCAAATGCGCCAGTGCAAAGTGCAATCAAAGTTGCTATCAAAAGTGTTTTTTTCATTCTACTATTCCAATAAGTTCTTGATAATAAATCGTTCCGCGATATATTCTGTTTTCAATTGGCACGCCATACACGACTTCCTGCGAGTTGATGTCGGTTATCTCCTTATAAACCAATCCGATATTGCGGGCGTATATTTCAACGTCGTAAACCTTGCTGATTTGTGAAAGGCTACTGTCGCGGGTGATTGAAATGCATGAGTCAAGATGAATGTTTCCGTTATTGTATGTTGACGATAACGATGTTATTGTGCAGTCCTTTGCATCGAGTTCGTTCTTCAGGTTGCCGTTCCAGTTTTTGCCTTTTGCAAGCGGAAATTTTATCTTGATAAACCTTTGGTTTTCTTCGACTTTCTCGGCGGTGTAGGTTGTTAGCTTGGCTTCCCACACGTCGCTTATTTTCCAGTTGTAGCTTTGTGTTGGCGACTTGTAGCGTTCGATGCGGTAGGCGGTGTCGCCTTCGTTGTCGATGAAAGGAATGTCGGTGCGTTCGCGCAGGTAGTAAACAGAGGTGTCGTAGTAGTCGCTCGGCTTGTCGATGTTGATTTCTGTCACCTTGTATATCAAAGCCTTGTCGGTCTGCAACGGAAAGTACTGCTTGTCGGCGGCAAATTCCACATCGGCAGGAATTTCGTTTTCCTTGTTGCAGGCCACGAAAGCGAGCAAAGCGATGATGCAGAGCGATATGGTAGTGAGCTTGTGTGTCATTTGCTAGTAATAATTATAAGGTGCGAAATTAGTAAAAATATCAATCGTTTTGTTCATATTTATTCTTCGCAGAATTCTGGTTCCGATACCATTAGCGAATAATCGGCACCGCGAGAATATTGTTTAGTGTCGCTTATGTCCTTGTTTTTCTTGAAGTTTTCGGCTTGTTCGAAGATGGCACGGAAAACCTCGTCGCGGGTGGCTGGCGGATATTTGCCCTTGGCAAGAGTTAGAATAATTGCAACTTTCATTTCCGCCTTGATGTCGCTGCGCTTGTCCCAGTCGATGTATTTGGACTTGTCGTCAACGACTTCCTTTACATTCTTTGCCAGTTCAATGTACTCTTCTTCCGTGTATTTGTCGGCAAAGCCATAGCGTTCTGCAACTCCCTTGAGTATGTCGTAAAACGACTTGACTTCAATGTCGGGAATGCCATCGGGCAAAACTGCATCTTTCTTGATGTCCTCGAAAAGTTGTGCAAGCTGGTTTGCAACTTCTGTAACAATCTCGTCGGCCATAACTATGTCGTCGCTACGGTCGTTGTATTGCTTGATTATGCCTTGCAGTCGCTCCGAGAAATCAGTGGCTTTCATCTTGTTGACTGTCCTTACGCAATCTATTACACGCTTTAGCAGTTGCTCCATAAGTTTTACCTTGGTATTCTTCAAAGGCAGTCGTTTCAGGCGTTCTAGGTATTTGGATGCCAACAGGTCAATCTCCTCAATCTTGTCGAGTATCATGTTGTTAAGTTCCACAACTTCTTCCGACACAAGTGCTTCGTTTACCATCTTCAGCACATGGCGGTTCATTTGAGTTGTGTCGGGAGCTACTCCTCTGGTGATCTTGGTAATGACCGAGCGTACACCACTGAAGAAATGGACATCGTTGACTTCCTCGTTGCTGATGCTGTCGTGGTTGCAACATAGGTTGTACGATGTCTTCATCGTGCTGGTGTGGCGGACAAACCGCTTTTCACCTTCTTCGGTAGTCATCATTAGTTCTGCGGCATTGTTCAGGCATTCAAGCTGTTCGAGCGGTTTCCCGTAGAAGAAGGGCTGGTAGTCGAAGCCGTTGAACATACGGCGCAGAATGTCCAGTTCGTCGCGGAACAGTTTTAGTGCGTTTTCGATTACCTCTACAGGCGTACCTTCGTTTTTGCCGTTGGCGTAGCGGTTCATTGCGGCATTGAATTTCTTCTTGATGCCAAGATAATCGACGACAAGACCTTTCTCCTTGCCTGGATAGTTGCGGTTTACGCGGCTGATGGTCTGAATAAGCGTGTGCATCTGCAATGGCTTGTAGCAGTACATTGTGTCGAGACAAGGAACATCGAAGCCCGTAATCCACATATCTACCACTATGGCTATCTTGAAGTTTGACTTCTCCTCCTTGAACTGCAAGTCGAGCTTCTTGCGTTCCTCGTCGCTGCCAAGCAGTTTATATAGTTCGGGGTCGTCATCTTTCTGGCGTATGCACACCAGTTTGATTTTTTCGATGGGCTTGATTTTCTCCTCTTCCTCTTTTGTAAGTATTTCCCCGTCGCAGCAGGTCTTGACCTCCGCCCATTCGGGACGCAGCGAAACTATTGCCTTGTAGATGGAATAGGCGATTGTGCGGTCGGCGCATACAATCATTGCCTTTCCTTTTACGGTGCTGCCTTCTTCTACACGGCGTTCGTAGTGGCGAACAAAGTCGTCTGCAAGACGCTGTATAAGGTCGGGGTTGTTGAGTACCACGCACATCTGCGACATTGCCTTCTTGCTGGCTTCAATCTGGTATTCGTTTGAGCCCTCTTCTGCACAGCGGTCGTAGTATGCCTCTATGTCTTTCAGCATCTGGCTGTCGGCAATGACTTTCGATGCACGACCTTCATATACAATGCGTTTGGTAATGCCGTCCTGTACGGCTTCAATCATCGAATATTCGTCAACAATGTCGCCGAAAACCTCTATTGCCGAGTCGATTGGCGTGCCTGTGAATCCTACGTATGTTGCATTGGGCAGAGAATCGCGCAGATATTTGGCGAAGCCGTACGAGCGTTTTACACCAGTGTCGGTTACAACTACCTTTTCATCGAGCTGAGTCTGCGAACGGTGGGCTTCGTCGCTGATACATATAATGTTGGCTCGTTGCGACAGGCAGTTTATGTCTTTCGAGAATTTCTGAATTGTGGTTAGGAACACGCCACCGCTGCTACGTCCTTCAAGATTGGTTTTCAAGTCCTCGCGGCTATCGACCTGAACAATCATTTCGTCACCGACAAACTTTTTGGCGTTTACAAGCAATCGCGAAAGCTGGTCGTCAAGGTCTGTGCGGTCGGTGATGAGTACTATGGTTGGGCTTGAAAGTTGCTTGCTTTTCATCAGCAGTCGGCAGAGAAAAAGCATTGTGAGCGACTTCCCGCAACCGGTAGCACCGAAATATATGCCTCCCTTGCCGTCTCCATCGGGACGCAGGTGACTGTGGTTCAGGATATTCTGGTACAATGCGCGAGCTGCAAAGTATTGCGGATAGCGGCAGATGAACTTCTGTTCCTGCTTTGTGGTGTCGGGGAAATAGATGAAGTTGTGTATTACATCTAGCAGCCTGTCGTGGCGGAAAAGTCCGTCAACCATTGTGCGTAGCGACGGAATGCTGTCGCTTGCCTTGTCCTTGGCGTTTATCTTGCGCCACGCATAGAAGAATTCGTATGGAGTGTAAAGTGTTCCGAACTTGTTGTTTACGCCATCGGAGATGACTATGAAAGCCGTGTATTTGAACAGGGCGGGAATGTCGCGGCGATAGCGCACGGTGAGCTGGTTGTAGGCGTTCTCGATGGTTGTGTTTTCCTTGATTGCATTCTTGAATTCGAAGACCACCATAGGCAGACCGTTGACAAAGATGATGGCATCGGGTATGCGGTGTTCCTGTCCGATTATGTCGAACTGGTTGACTATCTTGAATATATTGTGCTTTTGGTTAGCCTTGTCGAAAGCTATCGGGTGTATGTAAAGGTTTGCTTTTGTGCTGTCTTCGCGTTTTAGCGAAAAACCGTTCATTATCAGCGATATAGTTTGCTTGTTCTCGTCGTATAGCGAACCGCCTTCGCGTTGCATTATTCGGCGTACGGCATTTTCGACTTCCTGTTCGGTGATGCAGTCGTTGCGGTAGCGGTTGCGCAGGTAGGTGCGAAGGTCGTCCTGCAGTACAACTTCATCTAGGTTGCGCTCGATGTTTTCTCCTTTAACATATTGGTAGCCTTGCGTCTCGAGCAGGCTGATAATCGATTGTTCCAATTGGCTTTCGTTGAAGTAGGGCATGGGCTATTCTCCTTTTGGTGGTTGCTGTAATTTCTAATAATATGCAAATATATTGATTATTTGTCGATTACAAAAAATTATTGTGAGGAAATAGTTTATTGTCAGCAATAGGAGTAATTACTTCCACGCAAATGATTGGATGTAATATGATATTTGGTTTGGAATAGATGGTAGATTTAATAATCAAACGATATGATATTGATTATGTTTGTCGTGTTCGGATTTATCATAAATACCATTAACCTTACAATGTGGGCAAAAATATTGTCCATGGTACTTATGTACTTGAATCAATTTTCCATCACTATCCCAACAATGTGAACAATAAAAGATGTTATTTTCATCGTCCTTTAAGGTTAAGTAAAGTTCTTGATGGCGTTCTATGCGTTCTTCTAAATCTTGTCTTTTCTTGAGTTCGGCGTTTTCTTCCGTTAATTTATTTATAGTCGCCTGCATGTCTAATGCCTGTGCGCTTAAATCGATTAGTTGACGATATAGTTCAACATTGTCTGCTTTTTGTACAATTTTTGCAACATCTTTTATTCCTTCGTAAAGTCCCATAGCTATAATTGTTTTAGTTTTTCCCCATCCTCGCTAAAATGTTATAATATTTCTAGATTAATTGGTTTCGTCAAATTTTGGTTGTAAACACAAAAAATTCTTTCCTTTTGTTGGGTATTTGCAGTTAAGAAATTAATTTTATTTAAGAATATATCTTGATATTTTCGGTCATAAATTTTCCGTTCTTGAGGTAATGCCTCATTGAATTTTTCGTCATGTATATGTTGAATTATGCATAAGTTGCCTCTTATCTTAAAATTTCTTTCAATAATCTTCCATAGATAATTGTCAGTGTCGCCTAAAGAGGAACCATATATAACAATAACATCTACATTCTTTAACATTTCTTCGCAATGTATAGTAGATGTGTTGCCAATGGACGCATTACTTCTTTCCTTTATCAGAATATCATCAATGTTAAGATTGTTTCTTAAATTCTCATTTTTTATCTGTTCTGCATCGCTTACACCTATAATTATTCCATTGCTTTTCAAATATCCGTGTAGATATAGTATATTTCTGCAATTGTCTGTATTAATGTTCATGAAACTTTTCATTTCTTTTTGGGTAGGTAGTAATTTGAGCAAAGTGTTAGTGTAGTTTAGTGATATAAAAGATGCTTGATTGTTTATTGAAGGAAAACCTCTTGTATTTTTCTTGAATAGTTCTTTGTCATAAGGGCAAAGATAATCTTCTGGATGAAGAATATTGAATTTAAAATTTGTCTTTTCAGTTTCACTAGGATGATATTTTTCTTCTTCTTGTGTCAAATATTTGCATAGTTCTTTTATAAGTTCTATATGGAGTTCTATATATTCGTCTGGGTTTGAAAATTTATTAGTATATTCACCTAACGCAATTTCCATATCAGACCATAACTTTTTGTCTGTATTAATTTCTCTTCTCATATCTTTTAAAAGAGGACTACATTTCCTCCTGATAAGATATTTATAGAAATCTGAATATTGGGTTTTCATTCCTTGTGCTATGTCAAACCCATTACCTAATATGTACAAAATGTTCATTTTATCTTTTTTTCATTACCTATCTTTGACAATAGCAAAGATAATATTATAATTTATTAATTGTCGCTTTGTAGAAATTTGATAAATCCAGTTACCCCGATTGTTAATAATGCGAACTTTCCAAACGCAGCCCAATTTTCGTTGCTTTCTTTGTCTTGTTTTTCTTTCTGCGCTTTTTTTCGTTCTTCTATTGAATATTTATATGCATTGTTCAGTAAAGAGTATATTAAATCCTTTTTCTCAATGTAGTCTTCTTTTGTTCCTGTTAATTCTATGTATTGCGTAATATTTGCAAGAGCACTGCCGACATTTGTTCCCTCTTTTACGAAAGCAACTACAGGTTTGCCATGTGCTATTGCCATTCCTGTTTCCACATGTATCATTTCTGATAAACCTTTTGTCGTATTTCCTGTTTGTATGTCGGATTGAATATATCTTGGTGTTGCGCAAATAACAACAATATCAGCATCTTTTATGTTTTTGTTCATCAATGTAACTGGATTTTCTGGTGATGCGGAAAATTTACCAACTGTGCCGAATGGTTTAATATTGTATGCTTTTAAAATACTACATACAAAATCAACAAAAGGTTCGTCTTCGGTTCTCAAACTACAGCTTACAAATGCTTTGGCATAGTATTCGTGTTTTTGTATAAATGCTTCCATATTTTTATTTTTATAATTAATAATATGCCAGCACCTTTGCAACTATAATACCACGATAAACTCTGTTTGGCAAATTAAAACATATATTAAAATTTTAAAACATACAGTTAAATGTTGATAAATGACTGACATAAAGTCAGTTTAGTATGCTGACATGTGTCATGTGAATTTAAGACATTATGTCAGTTTTTTAGTTGTTTGCCAATCCTGATTCCTTTTTGTTTTCTATTGTATGGAATTAGTGTTTAAGCAGCCATCAAAGAAATAGTTGTCTAAGTACCACAAAATTTTATTAGATTCTCCAATTCCCCCACAACACTTCGGTTCTCGACAAATGGTAATAATTGATGATCGTTTGATCAATTGTTCCATAAAAAATCTCACATCTATATTATCGTAATATTTCTCTCGAAATATAGTTTCTGGCCATGCGAACATTCTGTCTTCACATTCTGTTGTAAAGCAATCTAAATCAAAGTCAAGGACAAATGGTTTTGTTACCTTGTTTGAGAATTTTTGATATGTGCTATTTTGTTGATCTTGGTTATATTCAAATATATTTCGTATTTTTTTGTAAGATGGATCTTTTATTATATTGTCACCAAGGCACCCCCTGTCTCCTATAGACCAGTTTAAGTGTGAAATATCAAACAATTCATGAACTTTCCCGTCTGTTGATTTATATATGTAATCCATAGATTTCATATTGCTATTCTCGTGTTGACCAATAACTACGGCATGATTAATTAGGTCAAGTTCCATTCCTGCCAATAACCAATCGTCGTCCAAGTTGCTCAAATCAAATTCAACAAAGTTCCAAAAATCTCTATTTGAAACATCTTCAATTTTATTCACGCCACACTTTTTATAAAAATCATTTGAACAAATATTCGGATTACATGCATCATCATGACGGTCAAAGAATATTAAATTTGGAGTTGTACTAAACAGCCCAAGTTTTTTCGCTTCAAACAGCACATTAAGGATGCTTCTATGGTCATCGTATAGTACAATGTATTTGTCATCAAAACCATAAGTTTCTATATTTGTATGGAATGACAGTTGATAAATTAATGTTATTGGATCCATTTTTTTCAGATTATTCTTTCCCCATCTTCGCCAACAGTAAAGATTGTAATTCGACTAAATTATTTATTTCTTTATCTTTTATTTCAATTTGTTTATCAATGATAGTTGCACGTTCTTCAAACATCTTCATCTTTTGCAAAGCAGGAATAACAATTTCAATGTTGAACAAATCGTCTTTATTTATGCTGCCAAAGATTGTCCCTTCATCATCTGATACATTAAAAATATTTGACAAGTTTTGAAGTTGGTAAAACAGATAACTTTGGCAATTATATCGGCTTCTTAATGATGCCAAACCTCGTCCAATACAACAATCATGAGAAGCAATATTTAAATCACCAACAGGAGCACGAACACTAAGAAGAATATCACCTTTTTTCGCATATCTTGTGGGGTTCGTTGTATAAACACGCGCGGTTGGAAATCTTCTGCCAAAATCTGTTCTTCCCTGATAGAATATCATTCCTTCTCCATTTAGATTGTATGTTTCTCCATCTGGAGATTGTCCCATTGTAATGTTTGCAATTTCAGACAATTTTCCCATTCTCCATCCCTCCGGCAGATTTTCCTTGTCCACGCTATCCACAAACATTTTGCGGTACAGGGCCTGTGCGGTTTCCTCCAATTTGGCAATCATCTGCTCGTTGAGGCGGATGCGGCGGGTGAGGGTTTCGTATTCGGCAACTATCTCGCGCTGGCGGGCAAGGGTGGGGACGGGAAGACGCATATCCATAAATGCTTTTTTGTCCATTCCACCGCGTACATCCGCATCGGTATAGAACCATGCATTTCTGTCAAATTCTGGACGAGAAAACCACATCATTAGATATTCTGGTAATAACATATCTGTTTTTATTATTTCAAAAACGAAATATGCAGGGGAAACTATAATTGTTTCATCTCCTGTCATCATTGCCATCGGTATCTTTTCGTCTCTGCCAACATGCATTAGATTGCAAGCAAATTGTTTCTTATGCACCATTTTGTAGTTTGACAAATCTGTTCCAATAACATTTGCTACTGACGGCATGAAATGCTTGTCAATATTAATGCCCATTGGTTTCGTCACTTTCAAGTCGCGGTTCCGAACGTTCACTTCGCGTATGTAGTCGCCTAGGCGGTGGTAGGTTGTCATTTTTTTTTGTTTGTTATTTGGTCACAAAGATAATTGTTTTTAGAACGAGAGATAAAGGAAATTAGGGGAAGTTTTAGGAAAAATTCCCCTAATTTTTGGCGTTCAGTATGGTGTTTGTGTCTTGCTAATTCTTTATAATTTTGCAACAATTATAAAGTTTATTTCTTGTTTTGGGCAATGGCATCATTAAATCTTGCGCCTTTGACATACCCTTTCTTTACCTTGTTGATTGATATTTCTTCAAGTATTCCGCGCTCAACAAGCCCTACGATATCGCGTTTTGCAGTCATGGCAGTGACGGAGAATTTGATTTCGAAGTCTTTGACAGTATGTATTTCTTTTGGCTTGTTGATATATAGCTGAATGATTTGCGCTTGGCGTTCGTTGATGTTGCCAAGTAGCATAAACGAAGAAGCGGCTTCTTTCTCTGCAGTTTTGCGCTGGATGTATTGTTGAAGCTCTTGGAATGCCTTCTGTATGACTTTTAGATTGTATGTTACAAAATAACCGATGTCGTTTCCGTCCATTTCTGTGTAGCGGAACGATTTTTCGTAGCTGTTCTTTGAACGTGCTATGATTCTTGAAATCGATAGATATTCTGTCATCCAATATTTTTCTTTAAGCATATACCAATAGAAAAGTGCACGCGCTGTACGTCCGTTGCCATCAACGAATGGGTGCATGTATGCTACCATGAAGTGTATAATGATTCCCCTGATAATAGGATGGATGAATGTTTTATAAGAGTCGGTGTTGAATACAGTACAAAGAGTATCGACAAATGCCGGTATGTCGTTGACCGATGGTGGACGATGGACTATTTCGTTCTCCATTATGTTTGCTACTACTACGTCGTCGTTGTAGCGGAAACGACCTGCGGCATCTAGATTGTCAATGGCATTATCTGTCATAAGTTTGTGGATGTGCAAAAGGCTTTCTTTGGTAAGCGGTTCGTCCCGATGGTTGACTATATATTGTATGGTGTTATAGTTGTTAACAATCATCTGCTGCGATTTGTTTTTAGGCGATATCTTTTTGCGAAGCATTTCTTTTGCAACAACGCGAGTTGTTGATGCGCCTTCCATCTGGCTCGAAGAGATTGCCTCTTCCATCAACGAACTGACAAGGTACCGTTCTTTCTCTTGGGGCGGCAATATTGATTCACTGCCCCAAAAACCGCCAAAATTCATATCTAACTCATGACATGTTTGTTGCATGTAGTTGGTTATGCACATGTGAATGCCGTATTTGTCCCAAAGTATTGTATTCTTCATAAATCGAGACAACTTTACATAATTCCAAAGTTGTTCTGCAGAATAACCTTCTGGGCGTTTTGTGTACTTTACACTGTCCCAATATTCATATTCGTCGTTTATTTTGTTTATAAGCGGTTCCAGTTTGGAATATTGAGGCGTTATTATTGTACTGGCTGCTTCTATATAGTTTGTTGTTGGCGGTTTTTCAATCATGTTAGCATATATTTTTTCGGCTACAAAAATACAAAAATATTTTATTATTCTTTATAATTTATAAACAATTATAAAGTTTTATAATAAATGATTGTGCTAATATGTTGAATCTCAGAGTTTATAACCTAATTTTTCAAAAAGTTCTTTCAGTTCCTTTTCGCTTTCCTCTTCTTGCTTCAGCAGTTCGCGCATTTCGCCTTGCAGTTGCTTCATCTTCACATCAAAGTCGATTTTCTCGTCGCGGTTTATGAACTCGATATACTTGCTTGGCACAAGCGAATAGCCTTTATCCTTGAGTGTTGCAAGGTCAACCGATTTGCAAAATTCGGGTTCGTCGTGGTAGGTTTCTTCGTATCCTTCCTGTTGCCAGCGGTGATAGGTGTCGGCAACGCGCTTGCGGAGAGCATCACCGAGTTCTATGTATTTCTTCTCGTATGGGTCGCCAAGGTTGCGCAGGTCGAAAAACAGAACCTCGTGCTCACGGTCGCGGTAGTGGATTTCCTGTCCGTTTTTCACCGTGGTATGGGCTTTCTTGTTGTTGTTAAGAATCCATAGGGTAACACTTATGTCGGTAGAATAGAATAAGTTGCGAGGCAGAATGATTATAGATTCGACTTTGCCCTTTTCGAGCAGTTTGCTACGTATCGACAGTTCTGTACCATCGGCACTAAGTGCACCGTTGGCAAGCAGAAAACCTGCAACTCCGTTGGTCGATAGCTTTGATAGTATGTGCAGTATCCACCCGTAGTTGGCATTAGAAGTAGGGGGAGTGTCGAATCCCTGCCAGCGACCATCTGACACAAGTTGGCTCTGTTCGCGCCAGGCTGCCTGATTGAATGGCGGATTTGCCATAATGTAGTCGGCTTTCAGGTCGTTGTGCTGGTCGTTGTGGAATGTGTCGCCCAGTCTAATGTCCGATGAAAGTCCGCGTATGGCAAGGTTCATTCGTGCCAGCTTGTATGTGGTTTTAGTCAATTCCTGTCCATATACGCTTATGTTCTTGCGGTTACCTCCGTGGGATTGAACGAACTTGAGTGACTGCACAAACATACCGCCCGAACCACAGCAAGGGTCGTATATTTTACCGTCGTATGGCTCAATGAGTTCGGCTATAAGGTTGACAACAGATTTCGGGGTATAGTATTCACCTTTGCCCTTTCCTTCGGCGATAGCAAACTTGCCGAGAAAGAATTCGTAAACGCGTCCAATCAGGTCGTTGTCCTTGTCTTTTTGCGTGTCGAGCTTGTTTATTTCATCGAGCAGCGATGCAAACTTTGTCCTGTCGAGTCCTAGGTTGGAGTAGTAGTTGCTTGGAAGTGCTCCTGCCAGTTGCTTGTTTTTCTTTTCAATGTCGGCAAGTGCGTCGTCGATAATCTGGAATATGTTGTCCTGCTTGGAGTTTTGCATAATGTACGACCAACGGCATTCTTGCGGCAGGTAGAAAACATTGTCGGCAGTGTAAAAATCCACTTGGTCGATGTATTCTTCAAGGCCTTGCTCTATGAGTTCGTGCATTCGCTGTTCGAAGCGGTCTCCTGCATATTTCAGGAAGATAAGGCTCAATACGACATGCTTGTATTCGGCAGGTTCCACCGAACCTCGCATTTTGTTGCACGATTCCCAAAGGGCGGTTTCCATGCTTTTTGATGCTTTGGATGTTGCTTGTTTTGCCATAGTCTAGTTTCTTTTAATGCTTTATTCCATTTCTCTTTTATTCCTCTTGTTCATAATAATATGAATAGTCGATTCCCTTCATAAATATTTCGCGGTCGGCAATTTTGTCGGTCAGTGCACCTTGAAGCAATGCTTTTATGGCTGTCGAGTTGGTGAGGCTTAGCCTCATTGCTTGCAGATAGTCCTTCTTGTCAATTTTGCTCCAGTCAACACACTTCGACAGGCTTGCCTTTAGCATCAGATCCAGCCAGATGCGCGTGCTGCGCCCATTGCCTTCCATAAAGGGATGCGCCACATTCATTTCCACATATTTGTTTGCAATCTCATCGAATGTACTCTCTGGCATTGCTTCAATTATCCTAAGATTCATCTGCAGGTACTCGGCGCGACAGAACAATGTGCCGTCTTTCCAAATAGTTTTTGTGCGTATCTGTCCGGCAAAGTCGTACAGTCCGCCGAAAAGGTAGGCGTGTATCTGTTGCAGGCATTCTACGGTACCAGGTTTCATATCGTCGAGAATTCCGCTTTCGAACAGCGAATAGGCTTTTTTCTTGCTTTGTCCGTCTATGCTGTTGTCGCTATATACAAACCAGTCGAGGAAAGCGCCGGCACGGTTGTTCGGATAGTTTTTGGCAAGAGTCTGAACACACTCAGCATCAAGGGCATCGGCGGCTCGCTGCTTGCCGTCGGGGGCTTCAAATTTGAAGTGGTTAGTGACACTAACCAGTTGGATGCCGTCCTTTAACAACTTGCCTTTCAGGTATTTCCAATAGTTACGGCTTTTGGTGTAGTCCTTCTCGTTGTTTATGGCACTAATGATGTCAGTAGCGGAGAACCACCATTTGGAGTTCTCTTCGTCCCAGACGGCACGCACTTCGCGGTTGTTGTAGAAGCGTATCGATTTCTTGCTCATACGATTCTTTTAAAACAACGCCTTTCCTGTCATTTCCTTCGGCTGTTCTATGCCCATGAGCTTCAGTATGGTGGGGGCGACATCGGCTAAGATGCCGTTGTGCAAGGATTTGACCTTGTCGGAAATGGCAATGCAGGGAACTGGGTTGAGCGAGTGGGCGGTGTTGGGCGAACCGTCGGGATTGACAGCGTTGTCGGCGTTGCCGTGGTCGGCGATGATGATAACATCGTAGCCGTTGTTGCGGGCGGCGGCAACCACTTCGCCTATGCACTTGTCAACATCTTCGACGGCTTCCCAGATTGCCTTGTAAACGCCTGTGTGTCCGACCATATCGCCGTTTGCAAAGTTGACAACAATAAGGTTGTGCTCGTTCTTGTTGATTTCGGCAACAAGGTTGTCCTTGACGATGAATGCGCTCATTTCGGGCTGCAGGTCGTATGTTGCAACTTTGGGCGAGGGGATGAGTATGCGCTTTTCTCCGTCAAATTCGGTTTCGCGACCGCCATTGAAGAAGAAGGTCACATGTGCGTACTTTTCGGTTTCGGCTATGCGCAACTGCTTCAGTCCGTTGCGCGAAACGACCTCACCTAAAGTATTATGAGGATATTCCTTGCCGTAGATAACATTCACGCCCTTGAAATTCTCGTCGTAGCAGGTCATTGTGTAGTACTTGAGCGGAATTGTGTGCATTCCTTCCTCGGGAAATTCCTGCTGGGTGAGGGCGGTGGTTATCTGGCGGAGCCTGTCGGTGCGGAAGTTGAAGCAGATGACAACATCGTCGGGCTGAATGGTCGTGAGCGGATTTCCGTTGCCGTCAACCATCACTATCGGCTTTATGAATTCGTCTGTAACGCCTTCGTCATACGATTTCTGCATCGAGGCAAGTATGTCGGTTGATTTTTCGCCTATACCGCTGACCATCAAGTCGTAGCCAAGCTTTATGCGGTTCCAGCGCTTGTCGCGGTCCATGGTGTAGTAGCGACCTACGAGCGATGCCAATTTTACAGCCGACTTGTTTTCCGACATATAATCGACAATTCCCTTCACGAAGCCGATTCCGCTCTTCGGGTCGGTGTCGCGACCATCGGTGAGGGCGTGGACGAAGGTATGCTTGCAGCCTTTCATGTCCGACATCTTAATTAGTGCTTCGAGATGCTTGTCCGACGAGTGTACGCCGCCGTTGGAGACAAGTCCGAGCAGATGCACCTGCTTGCCGTTCTTCAAGGCATAGTCGAAGGCTTCGTTTAGCTTTTCGTTCTTGAAGAACTCTCCGCTAGCAATGGCGTTGTTGATGCGGCCATAGTCCTGGTACACGATGCGACCGGCGCCAATGTTGAGGTGTCCGACTTCTGAGTTACCCATCTGTCCGTCGGGCAGACCAACATTCTCACCACAGGCAAGTAGTTGTGAATGAGGATATTGCTTTAGAAAATTGTGATAGTTTATTGTGTTTGCCGAGTCAATTACATCGGCCTTGTCGTGCTTTCCGATTCCCCATCCGTCGAGTATCATGAGGATGGCTTTCTTGTTTTCGTTCATCTGTTTACCTGTTTTAATTAACTTGCGAAGATACGAATTTTATTTGAGATTCGTTCCTAATTTTCCAATTTTGTTGAAAAATGCAAGTTACTTGATGCTTTTCCGTCTTGCTTGTGCAATAAACACGCCGCTCAGCACGACTACAATACCGATGATTTTCTGCGCGGTAATATCTTCGCCTAGCAGCAGTGCCGATAGGAAAAGCGTAAAAACAGGTATCAGGTTGGTAAAGATGTTGGCACGAGCAATGGGAATGTAACGCAGTGTGTATGTGTAGCATACGAAAGCTGCCGCCGATGCGAAAATACCAAGTTCTATTATCGGCCGAATCGAATCCCATACGAAACCAGTCTGCATGATGTTGTCCTTTTCGAAAATAAGCACTAGCGGCAGAAACATTAACGACCCAATGAGGTTCTGGTAGAACGTTATTGTAAACACCGAATATTCTTCGGGGATTTTCTTCACGGCAACGGTGTAGCCCAAAGTGGCGAGTATTGCAACTCCAAGCAGCATAAGTCCGTCGGGCGAAACCTGCATGTTGAGGTTGATATCGAATGTCATGATAGCCACACCGATAACCGACAGCACAATGCCGACGATATTTAGTTTCGAGATTTTTTCCTTCAGGAAAATGTAGGCAACAATAGGTGTGAAAAGTGGTATCATACCGATGATAATTCCTGCCGTCGATGCATCGACTTTTGTAAGTCCGTTTGTTTCGCCCAGAAAGTAAAGGAATGGTTCGAAAAAGGCAAGCACAATGAATAGTGGCAAATGCCTGAGCTTTATCTTTATGCGTTTCTTTGCAATTACCAGCACGAGTAGCAGAATTACCGATGCGACAATTGTGCGCAGGTAAATTATTGTTATCGGATTGTAGCTTACGAGTGCACGCTTCGCCCAGATGAACGAAAACGACCAAAAGAGCATCGCTATTACCAGCAATGGGTAGATTATTATGGGCGAATCTTTTTTCATTTTAATTTATTTCAGTCCTTGTTGAGTATAATCAGCGCACCAATTACGCCAGGAACCCATCCGCATAATGTCAGTAAAAATACGATTACAATCGAGCCGCATCCATGATCAATTACTGCCAATGGTGGAAAAAATATTGCTAATATAACGCGTAGGCACGACATTTGCGTTATTCTACAACAAACTTAATCCTTTCCTTTCCAATTTGTGCGATGTAAAATCCTGCAGCAATATTGCCGAGTGAAATTTCTGTAGTTGCCGATTCTGCTTTGCGCACAAGAATAACTCTTCCGTTGTTATCGGAAATTGTAATTTGCTTGCCAAGCAGTTCTGGTGTAATGCGCAGCATGAAATCACCGTTGTTGGGCGAAGGGTAGAGGGTTATGCCGCAAAAATCTTCATCGCTTATGCTGACAGTTGTAGTGTCGTTTGCTACCGAGTAGTTGTACCAGCCAATGTTTTGTGCCGAGTCGATTGCTATGGAACTTATTATTGCAAAGTCCTGGTTTTCTTCGATAGTGGCTGGTGCTAGAATGTCGCTATTGTCGCCAACAGTTATGCTTGCGGTATTGCTACGCGAACGGTAAATCCTGAAATTATCGATATGTGCAGTTGCACCGCCGTTGCGCAGGGTAACGATGTTTCCTTCGGTGAAGAAGTTGGCATCGGTGTACGAGCCGTAGTAGTGGTTGTCGTAGTAAATAGTGCTCTTGCCGTTGGTGCGGTCGTAAATCAGTTTTACGTTGTGCCAGTTGTTGGTGTCCAATGGCAAATCTATGCACTTGTCTTGCGAATACACATCGTTTTCGACGCGGTAGAACTCAACTCTTGACGAGCTTGTCGATAGGCGGAAGTAGATGAAATATCCGTTGCCGTGGTTTTCTGTATGACCATTGGTGCTCATGTAGTGCAAGCCTATGCGCTGGTTGGTGGCATCGGGCGACATATTGAAGTTGAACTCGTACATGTATTTGTCTGCCAAAGTCTGGTCAACTGTTGCGTAAATGTTTGATGTGGCTGTCTCGGTCTGGATTAGATGTCCGTTGCTTATGCTCCACGAGCCAGCAACACTTGTCCAGTTGTTACCGATTTCGTTGTCGAAGTCGTTGTTGGCAAAGCCGTTTGCATTGTTGGCAATCCATTCGTTATCTGCAAGATATTTGACGCAATAGAAGCGTTCTGTCACGAAATTGTTCTCGTTTTCGTCGAATGTGGCTTCGAAGTCGGTGCCGTCCCAAGGATGGTCGGTGCTGACTTCGGTTACGGGAGCCGTCCAGTCAACCTTTACGTCCTTTTCGAAGTATTCCGACCACATTCCGTTGTTGCCGAGAAGTATGGTTCTGATTCTTCCTGCATAGCTTCCGTTTTCACTTTCGGTGCGGATGTCGCCGTTTTCACCTATTGTGGCGGTAAGGTTGGCGTTGTTGCTGCGCAAGCGCGAAACATAAATGTCCTTGTATTCGGTATTGCAACCTGCCGAACGCAACGAGAAGCACTCTCCCGAAGTGAATGGATTGGAATCTGTGAGCGTAACGGCTACAATGTCATCAACATAGCAGGTGATTTTGCCAGTATTGGTGTCGAAAGTAATCTTGATGTCGTACCACTGACCAGCATTTATGGTATATGAAAGCGAGGTGTATGTTCCGCCGTTTTCCGAATACGAACCATTGACATACTTGTAAAGCTGTGCTGTATTTTGGTCGGGACGTATGAACATCATATAACCGTTCTGACGTTCGGCATTGTCGGTAAAGAAGTAGAAACCCGCGCGGCGGTTGGAGCCTTCGCCTGTGATTTTCATCTTGGCGTGGTAGAGGTAGGTGTAGCCGCGTTCCTGATGCAATGCGCAGTGCAGGTTTGTGCCGGTAAGTTCTTCATCGCTTTGCATGATTGAACCCGAATTCATTGCCCAAGCTCCATTGGCATTTGTCCAGTTTTCGGGAATAGTTTGCTCATCGAAAGGTTCGTAAAGCGTTCCTCGTGATGTGTTGGTTGTCCATTTGCCGTCTTCCTTGTCGAGAATCTGGTAGAATGCCTTGTTGGTGTTGCTTCTGTCGCTGAACGACACATTGAAGTTGCTGTTGTTCCAATCGTTGGCGGTGATTTCGGTTGTAGGGGGAACGGTATCTTCTTCGGGCAGGACAATGTTCCATCCGCAGTCGTTCATTTTGCGAGCCACCTGAACGCGGAAGTTCGGCAGCATTGCATATAGCGTTTCGCCGGGGCAGGTTGTACCGAGTGAGCCACTTGCTGTCTGGTTTACATCGCGGTGTCCCGAAATGCGGTAGCGGCTGAAAGTAAATTGTCCAGCCTGATTTGTGATGTCGGCCGACGATGTCGGGTCGAGTTGCTTGTTGTCGTACCACCATGCAAGCATATCCCAGCATTTTTCGAGCTGCACATCGGTAGGAGCGGTGGCCGGGGCATCGGAATTGCCTATGAAGTTAAGACCAATTGATTTTGCGTTGCAATTTCCTGCGTGTGCACCTTTGACGTCGGATGTAGGCAGATTGGGGTTGTAGCGTCCCTGATACATATTTCCCGACTTGTCGAAAAGATAGTTGTAGCCGATGTCTGTCCATCCGTTGCTATTTACATGGTAGTTCCAGTACGAGCGCACAACAGCGGCACCGTCGGTGTAGGTGTCGGGACTTGCTCCGTGGTGTATTATGGTGTGTGTGCATGTTATGTATGCGACAGAGTAGGTCGGGTTTAGGCATTCTGTATAGCTTCCACACCACGACGAACGAGGAACGTATTCGGGGAATTCAAGGCAGTCGCCATCGCGGGTAGCATTGACGTGTGTTGTTTGGTTTGCTGCGGATTCGTTTTCCGACGCAATGTCCTGAAATACGAGTTCTATCTTTGTAAGTTGCACATTTACTGGTGGAAAGATTAAGAAATCAATCGAATCGTGCAGATTGAAGTTGAAACCGAAAAGCAAATCGGTGTAGAAAATGTTCGGCTCGATATCTTCGGGACGGAAATATCCGTGGTCGTCGTGCCAGTTGGTCCATTTTTCGCCCTGTGAGGTACGATAGTAAACGAGGAAGTGACCTTCGGGAGCATTGCGGTCGGTAGCATCGAAACCTATTGCGAATGAGGTGAAAGGAATCGGAGCCTTCATGCGGAACCCGTATGCGCCATCGGCATTAGGTTTCAAAGGTTCATCAATACTGATACGCATAAGCGTTGTTCCACTTTCGGAGTGAACTTTTTCTGTCTTGTAATTAACCTGGGCAAACGATGCCAACGATATGGCAATCATTGCTATTGCAATAAAAAACCTCTTCATGTCCAAACATTTTTAACGAACAAAAGTAGTAAATTTTGTGTAAAGGTATAGTATTGATGAAGAAAAATAATTGTGCAGAACAAAATATTAGAACAATCCAGAAATTTAATGATTCCCCTCGTGTCGTCATTCTTGACTATTGCAAACTTAATATTAAAAGAATACGTTTCACTTTTTCTTTTTATTTTCCTTTTTCTCCTTCTGTTCAAAATATTTGTCCTTGTATTTCTCGTAGCGCTCTTCCCATTGCTCTATGCTTTCGTCGTCGAACTTTATTGAACCGATGAGGTTCATGAGGTTTCGGATTTGTGCGGCGCGGGCAGAGGCTTTCTTGGGACTGCGCTTCGGGTCTCGGGGATTGGGGTAGGCGGCTACAATCTGCGAGGCTTCGGCTTTTGTAAGATTTTTTGCACTCTTGTGGAAATATTCTTGTGCAGCGGCTTCGGCTCCATAGATGCCAGGACCCATCTCTATTACGTTGAGATACACTTCCATAATGCGTTCTTTCGGCCAGAATAGTTCGATAAGAAATGTCTGGTAAACTTCCAGCCCCTTGCGTATCCACGAACGACCTTGCCACAGAAATACATTCTTAGCCGTCTGCTGCGATATTCCACTTCCGCCACGGTTGCTTTTGCCCGACTTGTGCTCCTCGATGGCAATGTCGATGGCTACGCGGTCGAAGCCATTGTGCCCCAAGAACATATTGTCTTCGCTGGCTACCGATGCGTCAACGAGGTAGGGCGAAATTTCGTCAAGCGATTTCCATTCTTTTTTCAGCGGTTCGCCTTCGAATACCGAGCGCGAAATCATCGTGAGTGTAATGGGCGGATTTACCCAGCGGTAGAGTATGGTTGTAATTAGGTTAAGCCCGAATAAGCAAAGCAAGCTTATAAAGATAACCTTCATAATCTTGCGGAATATTGATTTTCCTCCTTTCTTTGCTTTAGGTGCTTTTGTGGTGGCTTTGCTTGCCTTATTTTTTGCCATTGGTTGTTATATTATTCGGGGTGCAAAGGTATGACAATATTGTTTCCGTTGTTCGGAAAATTTTACTCGTTATGCTGTACACTGCAACTGTCCTTGCGAGTTATGCAGATGTGTGACAGAGCGAATATTATTGCAAAACTTACTAACAGATAGTGTCTTAGAAGAATTCCGTCAGTTAAAAACAGACAGGATGGGATTATTGCCAAAGCCATGCTTTTCCAGTTTGTCTGTCGCTTGAAATATAGTGCATAAACTATAAAGTATGCAACTAGCAATGCTGTGTTGGCGATAAGGTAGGCGACAAAATGCTGTGTCGATGCAAAACCGAATTCGGCAATTCCAATGTTGAATGCCATAAGGAACATTGAGCCATAACGCCCTATTTGTTCCAGAATGTACATCGAACGGCAGCAGTTGCATTTTGTTTCTTTTTCACGGAACTTTATGGCGTAGATTATGTTGGGGATAAGCATCAGTATTACAGTGATGAGTCCGAAGAGGTTTATCCAGTTGAAACCGTCGATTATGCAATATTTTTCCATGCTAGAATCCGTTTAAACTCATATACAATGTCGGCAAACATAGCAGGAAACCAAGTGCGACTAACACCAGCATAAATTTCCAGATGAACTTGAACCATAGGTTGTACGGAATCTTTGCCATTCCCAATGCTCCAATCAGAACTCCCGATGTCGGGGTAATCATATTGGTAAAGCCGTCGCCGAACTGGAAGGCTAGGACGGTTGTCTGTCGTGAGATTTCAACTAGGTCGGAGAACGGCGCCATAATAGGCATGGTAAGTGCAGCCTTTGCCGAACCCGACGGGATTATTATGTTGAGGAATGTCTGTATTCCATACATTATCGACAGCGAGGCTTCCTTGCCTGTATCTTGCATTCCGTTCGAGAGGCTATTCATTATGGTGTCGATGATGTTGCCATTGGTAAGGATAGCTATGATACCGCCAGCCAGACCGACTACGAAAGCCGCCGAGAAAATGTCCTTTGCTCCGTCGAGAAACATCTTTACAATATCGTTTGCCGACCTGTCCATAGCAATTCCTGCGGCTATGCCCATTGCCAGGAACAATCCGCCGATTTCTTCTACATACCACCCGTAGCCCATAACTCCTACAATCAGGTACAATACGGTGAACAACAGCAGGTTGATTATGTAGAAATGAACCGACTTGCGCAGCATAAAGAAGGATGTGATTATGAAAAGTCCCGATACTATTGGAATTGCAGCAAACTCAAATTCAGCATTTCCGACCTTCAGGCTCGAAATGGGGTATAAGACCGAGAAAAGTATTACTGCAATGGAAACGATAATGTAGCTTGCCCAAGCCGATTTCGGTGTGTAGTATTCTATGTCGTCGGCATGGCTGCTGTTGTTTTTACGCCAGTACTCGTCGATGGAGTAGGTGAGGCTCTTCTGTGGATTCTTCTTTATGCGCGAGGCGTACCATAATATGAATGCGAAACCTACTGCATTGATTACCAGCCAGCAAACGAATCTGTATTCCCATCCGCTGAACAATGGCAAGTCCGACATTCCCTGAGCAATTCCAATTGTGAACGGATTGAATATTGCTCCGGCAAAGCCAAGATGCGCAGCCACATATACGAGGCAAAGTCCTGTGATTGAATCGTATCCCATTGATATTGCCAGCGGTACGAATATTATTACGAAGGCTATGGTTTCCTCGCTCATGCCGAAAATGGCTCCAAAGGCACTGAACAATGTCATTATCAGCACCATTATGATGTTGTTTACGCCTATCTTTTGCAGGAATTTCCGTTTTTCGAGTCTTCTGCTGAAGCGTAGGAACGAGTTTATTCCAGCTGCTAGTGCTCGGCTTTCGTTCAGAATCCAGAAACTTCCGCCAACGAGCAGAATGAAGGCTATAATTCCAGCCTGCTTCTTGAATCCGTCGAAGATGGAGGTAAAAACCTGCCAAGTCTGCGGACTTGCATCCACTTCGTGGTAGGAATTTTCTACTATTACCGTTGTTGAACTGCCGTCGGCTAGTGTTTTCGTTGTACGCTCGAATTGTCCGGCAGGAACAATCCATGTGAGTATGGCGGCGATGATTATGATTGAGAATACAATTACGTATGTATGCGGTACTTTCTTGAACATCGTTTGATAAAAGTAAAATTAGAGTGCAAAAATAAGAAAAGTTTCTGTTGAGATGCAAAAAATTGCATCAGTACAGTGTCCTAGATAAAAAAGGATAGTGCAATTTTGTTGCACTATCCTTGTATTTTTTTTTTGTGTGTAGCCTATTTTGACATCGATTCCTTTACTTCCTTGAATCGTTTGCAAGCAGGCAGTTGCTTGTAGTATGCGCCGCTTAACTTTGGAACGGACAATACTGCATCTTCGGGCAGCCCTTCGAAAGCATCGTCGGCAATTTCAACGTTTCCACCGTCAATTCTTACGTAAGTGAGTTTTTTGCAATTCTTGAAAGCTCCTTTTTCGATTCTTGTTATTGTGGAAGGTATTCTTACGTTGGTAATGTCGCAGCTGTTGAATGCATTAACATCCAAAGTTGTAACATTGAACGGAATATTATCCTTAGTTACCGAGTATGGGAGTTTCAGTTCGCCGCTGACATCGTCGTACGATTCTTCGCACTTGATGTATGGCGTTTGTATACCGTAGGATATGATAGAAACTGTACCTTCGTCCTGGTTTGTGACGTTGCAGATGAACTTCTGTCCAGTTTCTGCAGTTGCCCAAAATGTGTTTGCGCTAGATTTGTCCACATCGCGTTCAATAATTTTCTTGGCGTCGCTCCAAGGTTCCTTTGTGCCATATATGTCGGCAGTCTTAGGTGGAACAATTAGCGTTACACCATATAGGTAGAAGTCAGAATGTTGTGCGAATTCTGGTGGTGTCTCGCTATACAGCTCGATTGTTTTCAGTTTCTTGCAGTGTTCGAATGCGCCAGAATTTATCTTTTTCATTTCTGGAGGCAGTACAATGGCTTCAAGTTCCGAACATCCACTGAATGCGTCTATGCCAATTTCTGTTACAGATAATGGCAGCAGAACCTTTTTCAATTTCTTGCAATCCTTGAATGCCTGTATACCAATGCATGTTATCGGGTAGTTTACACCCTGATAGGTGATGCGTTTCGGTACGGTTACAGTGCCGTTGATTGCATTGTTGTACTTCTGTATTGTTTCGTAGACGAACGGAATCCATGCCGTGTCGATGGCATTCTTAACAGTTTCGGATTTGCCAACAGCGGGAGTAAGTGGGGCGATAACTTCGTACGATGGCGGAGTTTTTACCTTGTCGTACTTGTTTGCCTTGTTCGACCTAAGTCCGAAGTAGAGCGTGTTGCCGTTGTCGTCTACACGTGTTATGTTTTGTGCTGCAACTGGCAGTGCCATAATTGCTGCGACCATTAATATTAATAATTTCGTCCTCATAACTGATAAAATTATATCCATTTTCGGTGTTAAAGTTACAAATATTATTCCTAATTGCGGATAAATTTTTTGCTTTTTTTGTTGAGGTTGTTTTTGTTGTTTATCGTGTTGATAATTAGTACTTTGTGCTCTTGTAAAAAACTTCTTTTTAACTAATTTGGCAGTTTTGTGCCTTATGTATTTTTAGAAGTCGCTGTTTTTATGTAATTTTGCGACTTGATTTTCGAAAATTCACAATTGATGAAGAATATACGCAACTTTTGCATCATAGCACATATCGACCACGGAAAGAGCACTTTGGCCGACCGTCTTCTACAATATACAGGTACAGTTTCTGAACGCAATTTCCAGAATCAGGTTCTCGACGACATGGATTTGGAACGTGAACGTGGAATTACAATTAAGAGCCATGCCATTCAGATGGAATATGAAGCCAAAGATGGTCAGAAATATATCCTCAACCTTATCGACACTCCAGGACACGTAGACTTTTCGTACGAGGTTAGCCGTTCGATTGCTGCCTGCGAGGGTGCGTTGTTGGTTGTTGATGCTACTCAAGGCGTTCAGGCTCAAACAATTTCGGTTCTTTATCAAGCTATAGAGCACGATTTGGAGATTATTCCTGTGCTTAACAAGATAGATCTTGATGCTGCTATGCCCGAATTGGTTGAAGACCAGATTATCGACCTTATAGGTTGCGACCGCGAGGATATTCTTCGTGCTAGCGGTAAGACTGGCGAAGGTGTCGAAGATGTGCTCGAAGCAATTGTAAACAAAATTCCTGCTCCAAAGGGCGACCCCGAAGCTCCGTTCGAGGCTTTGATTTTCGACTCGGTGTTCAATGCTTTCCGTGGAATTGTGGTTTATTTCCGCATTTTCAATGGTACTGTCAATACAAAAGATCTTGTAAAATTTGTGAATACTGGTCGCGAGTACAATGCCGAAGAAATCGGTGTGCTTAAGATGGACTATTCGCCACGTAAGACTTTGTCGGCTGGCGATGTGGGCTACATTATTTCCGGCATAAAGACTGCTGTTGAGGTTAAGGTTGGTGATACTATTACTCATGTCGATCGTCCTTGCGCCGAGGCTATCGCTGGTTTCTCCGAGGTGAAGCCAATGCTTTATGCTGGTATCTATCCGGTGGATGCCGACGACTACGAAGAACTTCGTGCTTCGATAGAAAAGTTGCAGCTCAACGATGCTTCGCTTACATACGACCTCGAATCGTCGGCAGCATTGGGATTCGGTTTCCGCTGCGGATTCCTTGGACTGCTTCACATGGAGATTGTTCAGGAACGTCTCGACCGTGAGTTCAAGATGGATGTAATAACCACAGTTCCAAACGTTCAGTATCTTGCATACACAACCAAAGGCGAGAAGGTCGAGGTTCACAATCCATCGGGAATGCCAGGACCAAATTATCTCGACCACGTTGAAGAGCCGTTTATCCGCGGAACCATAATCACCAAGGCCGATTATGTTGGACCTATTATCAAGTTGTGCATCGACAAGCGCGGAACTTTCCTTAATCAGGTTTACCTGAGTGCCGACCGTGTTGAGTTGCATTTCGACTTGCCGCTCGGTGAAATAGTTTTCGACTTCTACGACAAGCTTAAGAGCATTTCGAAGGGTTATGCTTCGTTCGACTATCATCAGTCGGAATACAAGTTGTCGAAACTCGTACGTCTCGATATTTTGTTGAACGGCGAAATGGTTGACGCCTTGTCGACGTTAACGCATGTAAGCAATGCGCAGACTTTTGGTCGCCGTATGTGCGAAAAGCTGAAGGAACTTATCCCTCGCCATCAGTTCGATGTTGCAATTCAGGCAGCAATAGGCGGAAAGATCATTGCCCGCGAAACTGTGAAGGCTGTACGCAAGGATGTTACGGCAAAATGTTATGGTGGTGATATTACACGTAAGCGTAAGTTGCTCGAAAAACAGAAGGAAGGAAAGAAGCGTATGCGTCAGATAGGCTCTGTGGAGGTTCCGCAGTCGGCGTTCCTCGCTGTGCTTAAGCTTGATTAGCCGCTTGTTTTTGTTAACTTTCATACTTTAATAAATACTTTTCTTTGATGTTTCTGCTGATGGTATATTATATACCTTCGCAGAAAATTATTGTATACAAGATGGAAAAACCGCACGCCCATAAGGAACAGCTTCTCAAGATGCAGAAGTTGTATGCAGAATACAAGTCGGCAGTAGCCAATAAATTGCCAGACGAGGATGTGGAGGCATCTCGGATTGCGTTTTATGATATTTGCGACAACTACGACTGGATGGATTATGTTGTTGAGGAAAATGGATGTGAAAAGCTAGTAAATATAAAGGACGAGTTGCTTGTCCCTGCAAAGTATGAGCGTTTGGGTTGCTGCTGCGGAAAAGTCAACGACCGCAAATTTCCAATTTCTGCCATGTCGGATGGAAAATGGGGACTTGTCTTGCCCGATGGCGAAGGCTCTGTTGCTCTGGGGTTCGATTACGATGAGATTGAAAGTTTCGACAAATTTTTTGTCGTATCGAAGTCGGGAAGGAAAGGAGTTGCCGACAAAAAAGGTCGTTTGCTCGTGCCGTGCAATATGGATGATGTTGTTTTTCGTCCTATTTTCATAACAAACGAGGATGACGGACATTCGTGGTACGACGACTGTATGTTTGAGCTACGCAGTGGCGACAAGGTAGGTGTGCTCACTATGGATGGCCAGTATGTTAAGCCGTCGTATGATGAAATTTTGTTTTCAGAAATCCTTGAAACCGATGAGGCTCTGGGCGCTGTACTTGATGGGCGAGATGGGTGCGTTTCTGTTGATGGAAAACTTGTCCCCGATGAGGATTTCGAAAAATATGAGGACAAACTTATTTACGCAAAAGGTCGTTACAGCCATCGTTCGTCGTACAACTACGAACTGGATGTAAAAATGGGCTATGCCGAAGGCAAGATGTAAATAATTTACGATTTTGGATTTACAAAAAACAGCAGTCGGCAAATCGTCGGCTGCTGTTTTTTGCATTTTGATATATACCTATTTCTCCTCGCTAGGATTTATATTCTCAGCAATTAATTCTTTCAGATTATTGATGATGTTGACATCGTTGAGGTTCATGCCTTCGAAGACTTCCTTCACATCGGCGGTGCTAAGCTCGAAATAGTCTTCGTCGGTGGTGTACTTGATGATGAAGTTGATGTCTTGGTACTGGCAGATGAAGTTGCTGAAGCAACCTGCAAGGTCGCCCTTGGGCTGCAGGTCGATGTGCGAACGCTGGTAGTCGGCGTAGATTTCGGTGCCCTTGCCAACTTCCGACTTCAGGTAGAACTTTCCATTGCACAGCTCTGAATGGAACTTCAGCAGGGCTATGCCCATACCAATCTTGCGCTCGGGACGCGACGAGTAGAAGGTCTCATTTATAGCATCCATCATCTCCTTGGGCATTCCGCAGCCGTTGTCGATAATCTTAAGCGACAGCAAGTCCTGTTTTGCGCTGTCAACCATTTCGATTACTATTTCCGTAGCCTTTGCACGGATTGAATTGTGAACTATGTCAATTATGTGTAAATCAAGTGTTTTCATAATATTATCTGTTCTCCTGTGTGAAGTGAATTTTTAAGATTGTCGAAACTGAAGCTGTCCATTTCCAGAACGCTCGAAATTTTGCCGATGTCGTCTATGAAATGGGCGTCGGAACTCTGTATGTAGTTGTAGTCGCTGAACCACGGGAAATTGTCGAAGAATTTGTTCCGCATGGCATGGTAGCTGAGCTCGAGTGCCTGGAACTTAAGTTTGTCGGGGACAAACACAAGTTGTGAACTAATGCTGAATGTGCTGCGGTCAACATGGGCAGGGATGAATATTCCGCCCATTTCGTAAACCTTTTTCTGCAGGTCGAGCATTGGCAGGTCGAGGGCATTTATTAATAGGTGTGGAACTTCGTCGAGCACATTTTCCTCCTCGTCAACCACAAACTGGTAGCCGAACTTGTCGGGGTCGTTCTCGAAGAAGATGACCTTTGAATCAAGGAATTTCTGGAACTCGGCAAGTTTTTCGGCGTTGGGCATAAATCCGAGGCAGTGGATTTCCTCCTTTGTGGTTACCTCGGCGCCCATCATCACGGCAATACCGTTCTGTTCGCCGATTTTGCGCGTCACCTCGGCGTTCAGCGTGCTGTTGTGGTCGGTAATTCCGATTATGTCAAGACCTTTCTCCTTGGCTTTTGCGATAATAGCCGTGGGGCTCATCTCGATGTCGCCGCAAGGTGACAATACTGTGTGCGTATGTAGGTCGGCACGGAATTTCATGACCTAAAAGTTTGTTACTTTATTAGTTCGTACAATTTTCCGCAGAGCGGGAATGTCGGTTCCGAGCTTGAAAGCACTGCAACATCGTTGTCCTTTGCAAATTCGAGCATATCGTCGTCGGGAACACCATTGCGAACGATGATAACGGCAGGAACATCCTTCAATGCTGCAATCGAAGCAACATTCTTGTGTGTCTGCATTGTAATCCATACCTGACCGCTTTTTGCATTGCCCATTACATCGCTGAGCAAATCCGACGAATATGCGCTCTTTACATCAGCATCCATATTTACCTCGTTGTAAACCTTGAGGTTAAGCTTTTCTATTATTTCTTTCAGTATCATATTGTTTAATTTTTAAATCATTTCTTTTTTTTTTGTTCCATCGCAAAGCATTGCGATGCTACAAATGTTGAATTTAAATATTTAAATTTTTATCGTTAATTTTTGAATCTTTCCTTTCGCTGAGACGTTGCTCGCAACGGCTCTACAAATGAATCTTCAAATTTTCAAATCAATCAAATTTTCAAATCTATTAAACCTTTGAACTTTATAACGTCTTCAAATCCTCTCCCCAGATGTCGAACATCACCTTGTAGAATTCGTCCATCTTCTTGTGCGCAAAAATGCAATTCTCAATTTTGCTTTCGTTGCGGATGACATCCTCGGCCAAGGCATTGCAAGTAGGTGCGCCACAAGCCGAACAATCGATTCCTGGCAACATTCCTTCGATACGCTTCATGTTTTCGACCATACGGAAGGCAATTTGCAGGTTGTCGTTGAGCTTCAGTATCGAACGAGGCTTTATCTGGTCAACCTTTGCCATCTTTGCAATCTTTTCGGCAAATTCCTTGTTGTTGAAAGCAACCTTCATTTCGTTTTCCTCTGCCTTTTGCTTGCTGTCGATTTTTTCGGCGCGGTCTTTCAGTTTTTGCTTTGCAACAAACCTGTTGGTAGGGCAAAGTACGCCACCTACGCAGCTCTGGTCGCAGGCACGCATTTCAACAAAGCCTCTTACATCAATTTCTTCGTCCTCGACTTTTTCCAAGAATTCGATTGCATTCCTGATTCCATCAACGGCAAAGCACGAATTGTTGAAATTGCGTGATTCTCCAGTGGTGAGTCCCCAAAGAACGTCCTTTCCAGTAAGACTATGGTTTATTGGTTCTGCAATCGATTTTGAACTGCTGAGCATCAGTTTTACTTTGTTGTACAGGAAGTCCATGTTGATTACGCCAGTGATGAAAGACTTTTTGCCTTCGGCGGGACTTTTCACGGCGGCAATCTTTGCAGCGCATGGAGTTACATAGAAAATACCGATGTCCTCGCTCGGAATTCCTGCCTCCACGAGTCGCTGACGTATTACAGCCGAAGCTATGTCGAGAGGTGCGGCAAGGTGGATAATGTTGCCCACAAGCGAGGGGAAACGTACCTGTATAAGTCTTACGATAGCAGGACAGTACGGCGAGATGAAAGTTTCGACGTCATCGTGCTCTGCCATATACTGGTTGTACAATTCGCTGAGGAACGACACGGCGTGCTCAACTTCGTAGGTGTGTGTGAAGCCTATTTTCTTGAGGCAGGCGTAAATCTGCGATGTCTTCACATCGTTTGCGAACTGTCCAATGAAAGTGGCTGGTACAAGTGCGATGCGGTACTTGTAGTCGTCGAGCAGTTCGAAGTCGTCCTGCTTGATGTATATTGCATGGTTTGGACAAACCTTGAAGCATTCTCCGCAGTCGATGCATTTGTTGCTGAAAATAACCGCTTTGCCTTTCCTGATTCGGATGGCTTCGGTAGGACAAGACCTTAGGCAGTGCGTACATCCGGTGCACACATTGCGGTCAACGCGAAGCGCGTGGTAGAAGTATGATCCGTTTTCACTCATAGGCCAAAAGTTTTTTCAAGTTTAACTTCGTTGAGGGCTTCGCCGTTCTAAGTTTATATGGCTTCGCCGTTTCTAATTGGGCTAACAGGCTCGAAGGCTTTTAGCCTGTTGGACTGTTAGCCTGTGAGTCAATTTTTTAGAAAAACCGTCATAGTTATTGTTGTGCCGACGCCCAACTCCGTCTGGATATCGAGCTTGTCGGTGTTTTTCTTCATGTTTGGCAGTCCCATACCTGCACCGAAGCCCATTTCGCGAACTTTCTGCGAAGCTGTGGAATAACCTTCAGTCATTGCCAGTTCGATGTTGGGTATGCCCGGTCCCTGGTCGGCGACGACCATCACTATTTTGTCGCCATCGATGTCGATGTCGATTTTTCCACCGTATGCGTGGGCAACTGCATTAATCTCGGCTTCGTAAAGAGCTACCACTATGCGCTTGATGCTCGCAGGGTCAACATTGAGCTGCTTCAGAGTTTTCTTTACGCTACCCGAGGCATTGCCGGCATTGGTGAAATTGCCTTTTTCTATGTCAAAAGTGTAGTGCATAATTAATACATAGGTTTAATACCATGAGTGTAAAGTATTCCGCTGGTCTTGAATATACTAAACTCAGTCTCGATTATTGTAATGTCGTTGTCAATCGCATGCTCAATCATTTCTTCGTCGGCAGTCTTGCCACGGGCAAGGATTATAGTGTTTATCATTGCCATTTCGGCAGTCCTGATGGTTTGTATATTGCACAAGCCAGTGATTAGCAGCGAGCATTCTCCTCCAAGACGGAGTACATCGCTCATCAGGTCCGACGAAAATGCGTTTGTTAATTCCTCCTGGCTGTCTTGGCAGCCTACAATTTTTCCGTTTAGCAGTTCTGCTATTTCTTTCGCTTTCATTTCTTTTTAATATTATTTTGCAAATGTATGTTTTTTTCTTGAATGTTGGTTCGCTAATTCATTTTTTTTGTTTTTGATTTTCATAAATAAAAAAGGTGTTTTTATAAATTAAGATTCTCAGAGTCTCGTGATGATTTTTGCCTAGTATGACAAGTGTATTGCTAAAGTTAGAACAATATTTTATTTTCTTTTCCCAATCCGATTAAAATTCCTAATTTTGCCATCTAAAATTTCTATTAGATGGAGAAGACGATATTTATAACAGGTGGCGCAGGCTTCATTGGCTCGCACGTTGTAAGATTATTTGTAAATAAATATCCTCAATATCAGATTGTTAATGTGGATAAACTGACATACGCAGGCAATCTCGAAAATCTGAAGGATGTCGAAAATGCACCAAACTACAAGTTCGAGAAAGTCGATATAGTCGACTACGAAGCCATTAAGTCGCTGTTTGCAAAGTATTCGCCCGATGCAGTAATTCATCTTGCTGCCGAAAGCCACGTCGACCGCAGCATTACCAATCCGTTGGAATTTATCTACACCAACTTTGTCGGTACAGCAAACCTGCTGACCGCTGCCCGCGACTTCTGGAAAGGCGACTACGACAGCAAGCGTTTCTACCACATATCCACCGACGAGGTTTACGGTTCGCTCGGAAACGAAGGCTTCTTCAAGGAGACAACCCCATATTCGCCGCGTTCGCCGTATTCGGCATCGAAGGCAAGTTCCGACCACCTTGTTCGCGCTTACCACCACACTTTCGGAATGAATGTGGTTTTGTCGAATTGCTCCAACAACTACGGTCCGAATCAGTTTCCCGAGAAGCTTATTCCGTTGTCAATCAACAATATAAAGAACAATAAGCCAATTCCTATCTATGGAAAGGGACTCAATGTCCGTGACTGGTTGTTTGTTATCGACCACGCTCGTGCAATCGACTGCATTTTCCACAATGGCAAGAATGGCGAAACATATAATATAGGTGGCAACAACGAGTGGACAAACATCGCTCTAATCAAGAAGTTGTGCGAAGTTATGGACAGAAAGCTCGGTCGCGAAAAAGGAACTTCCGAAAAGCTGATAACCTATGTTACCGACAGGGCAGGACACGATTTGCGCTATGCCATCGATTCTACAAAGTTGCAGACCGAACTTGGATGGAAGCCATCGTTGCAGTTCGAGGAAGGCATCGAAAAGACAGTCGACTGGTATCTGGCTAACGAGGAGTGGCTCAATAGGATAGTTTCTGGCGACTATGCAAAGTATTACGAACAAATGTACAAGAACAGATAAACAAAAGCAATAAAAATATTTCAGAATGGAAACATATTACATTGGAACAGAAAGATTAACGCTTGACAAATTAGAAGAAATCATTGAAAGCGGATGTGAAATAGCCTTGTCGGAAGAGGCAATAAAGAACATAGAGCATTGCCGTAACTACTTGGACGAGAAGATGAAGAACCGTGAAAAACCAATTTACGGTATTACTACGGGATTCGGTTCATTGTGCAATACTTCGGTTTCGGAGAACGAACTTGAGCAACTTCAGGAAAACCTTATCAAGTCGCACTCCTGCGGTATGGGCGAAGAGGTTGAGCAGCGCATTGTCCGTCTTATGATGTTCTTGAAAGTCAAGAATATGTCATACGGTATTTCTGGCGTTTGCGTATCTACCGCACAGCGTCTTGTCGATTTCTACAACAAGGGCATAACTCCAGTTGTTTATCAACTTGGCTCGCTTGGCGCATCGGGCGACTTGGCTCCGTTGGCTCACATTACCCTTGCTATGCTTGGAATGGGAGAGGTTTACTATAAGGGACAAAAGCGTGAATCGGCTGATGTTCTCCGCGAACTCGACATGGAACCGCTTCGTCTAAAATCGAAGGAAGGTCTTGCACTCATCAACGGCACACAGTTCATGTTGTCGCACGCTATCGATGCTTTGCTTCGTGGTCGTAAGATTTTAAAGAATGCCGACATCATCGCAACAATGTCGCTCGAAGGATTCAACGGTCTTGCTGACCCGTTCACCGAGAACCTTCACACCATCCGTCCGCACAAGGGACAAATTAAGACAGCACAGAACATCCGCGCATACCTTACTGGTTCGGAATTGCAACAGCAGAAGAAAACCACAGTACAGGATCCATATTCGTTCCGTTGCGTTCCGCAGGTTCACGGAGCATCGAAAGATGCTTGGGACTATGTTGCAAGCGTTGTCGAGACCGAAATCAACTCGGTTACCGACAATCCTATGGTTTTCCCGGATGACGACCTTGTTTTGAGTGGCGGTAACTTCCACGGACAGCCTCTGGCAATCGTCATGGACTTCCTTTCAATCGCTATGGCAGAAATTGGAAGCATTTCCGAACGTCGTATCTACCGTCTTATCAGCGGTGATAGGGGTTTGCCAGCATTCTTGGTCGCAAAGCCTGGTCTCAACAGCGGTTTTATGATTCCGCAATATACTGCAGCATCTATCGTTAGCCAGAACAAGCAGTTGTGTATGCCAGCAAGCGTCGATTCGCTGTCGTCGTCCAACGAACAAGAAGACCATGTAAGTATGGGAGCAAATGCAGGTACAAAGCTTCTGCGCGTAGTTGCAAATGTAGAACGTGTTCTCGCTATAGAGTGCTTTGCTGCAAGTCAGGCATTGTACTTCCGCGAACCGCTCAAGCCGTCGCCGTTCATTCAGGAATTTGTAAAGGATTTCCGTAAGGAAGTTCCAATCGTTCAGGACGATACAGTAATGTACAAGCTGATGAACAAGTCGCTTGAGTTCTTGAAGAACAGAAAGTAAATAAGAGGTAATTTGGATTCAAGGATAGCTGAAGGGTAATCGGAAACGGTTGCCCTTCTTTTTTTGCCATATCAAACGTGAAACATTGAAACGGCGTAGCCATTCAAACCTAGAAACGGCTTTAGTCATTGAAACTTTGAACATTGAACCCTTGAACGTAGAACACTTGAACGTTGAACCCTTCAAACATAGAAACGTGCAACATTCAAACGGGCTTTGCCCATCAAACGCCGCAGGCATAGAAACATTCAAAAACTAATTTTCCTGTTTGCCAGCAATTCGTCGTATAGATTCTTCATGTCGTTGACGAGGCGGGTATAGTGGAATTTGTCGCGGACAAAAATCCAGCCGTCCTCCGACATCTGCTTGCGCATCTCGTCGTTTTCGATAAGCATAAGTAAATTGTCGCTGAAGGCTTCGACATTCTGGGTGGGAGAGAGCAGTGCGGTTTTTCCTTCCATAACTACGTCCCTGATGCCTCCGACAATGGTGCTTACAACAGGCACATTCGCCGCCTGCGATTCGATTATGGAAACAGGTGTGCCTTCGTTGAGCGACGTTAGCGCGGAGATTTCAGAACCGGCAAATACATAGTCGGCATCTTTTATCCACGAAGTAAATATAAGGTCGGAATATGGTACTTTGTGCTCAGGCGTCGAAATTGTAAGTCCGTGAGAAGTAGCATATTCCATGAGGGTGTTGCGTAAGTCGCCATCGCCGACTATAACTCCGCGTACCTTGCGGTTGGTTTTCGTTTTTACATCCTTTATGACATCGATAAACATCTTGTGGTTCTTCACAGGAACAAGACGTCCGACTATCGAAATTGCAATCTCGTCGTCGGCAATGTCGTACTGCTTACGGAAAGCATCTCGCTTCATGGCCTTGTTTTCCTGGAAGCGGTTGAGGTCGAATCCCAAAGGTATTACCCTGAATTTTTCGGCGGGCGCAATCTTGTATATTTCAGAGAGTTCGTATTTCTGTATGTCGCTAATGGCAACAATAGCAGACGATTTTTTCGCGTAGTGCTGTTCTATCTTGCGGAAAGTTTCTGTTATATACTTATTGAAGTACGAGTTGAAAATATGTCCGTGAAAAGTGTGTACAATCACTGGTACTCCGCAACTTATGGCAGCCTGTCGCCCAAGTACGCCAGCCTTGGAGGCGTGGGTGTGTACTATGTCGGGCTTGTAGCGCTTGATAATGTTCTTAATCTTCTCGTATGCCACCATGTCGTTGTAGCCGTTGATGCTTCTTATCATCTCGCTTATCTTGATGGCATGTATCCCAAGCTTCTGGACAATATAGTCGGAACAAGCTTCCGACTTGTCGTTCATTCCCCCAACCAACAGAGTTTCGTAATCGGGCGCCATATACTTGGTAAGATAACTTACGTTGTATGTAGGTCCGCCAAGATTGAACCTGTTTATTATCCTTAATACTTTGGGCATTAGCTTATTAACGATGTTAGATTGGCTTTCTTTGTCCTTTTTGCCTTTATCGCAATCAGGTTTGCAATAAGCACGGTGACGGCAATGCCGACAATACCGAGACAAAGGCCTGTTATGATCAAAAAAAGCAGCAGCACCCAGTATCTCATGTTCAGGACGCTGCTTACCTTTATTCCTTTTTTCTTTTCTTCGACAATGTGAAGGATGGAACCGTCGTAGACATAAATGTCGCCCTTCCTAATCACGGTCTTGCTGTAGTTGGCCTTGATCAGGTCGAAGATTTCCTGTTTCCTGGGCGACAGTTCCTGCATTTTTGCCTAGTGGTTCTGCTTATAGATTTCGAGGCGTTTTTCGAGCAATTCCATCTTGTCGGGCGTAATCTGCGATACGCAGGCGCGAAGTCCGTATTTCTTGCTTCCTGTGTTGTCGAGAGTGATTGCGCTGATTCCGTAGTGCAGAAGTTCTTCCAATAACTTGTCACCAGTCCAGTCCTTATAGGTGATGGTGAAGTAGAAACCATCTGCCAAGTCCTTGTCGATGTCCTTGTCGTACACGATGTTAAATCCTGCATCGATGAAAAGTTTCTTCATCTTTTCGGCACGCTTGCCATACTCCTCGATGTCCTTGATGAAGTTGAAAGTGCCATCGTTTGCAGCCTTGAGCATTGCAGCCATACCATATTGTGCTGAGTGGCAAACGCCAGAGCTCAAAGCATAGATAATTCTCATTACGAATGTTGCTCCGAACTGGTCTCTGCCGAAACGCTTCTGCAAGTTGGGGTACGAGCGGTGGAAAATCTTGTCGGAAATTGCCACAACTGCCACACGCTGACCGGCATAGCTGAATGCCTTGGAGCCAGAAATCATCAAGATGTAATTGTCGGTGTAGTTTGCAACCGATGCCTGGTAGGGCGGGAATCCGGGATGATAGGTGTCGTCGCGGAAGTCCATGCGGAAGTATGCAAGGTCTTCGATTACTATTGCATCGTACTTGTCAGCAACCTCGGCGATTATTTTCAGTTCGTCGTCGGTGAAGCAAATCCAGCTCGGGTTGTTGGGGTTGGAGTAGATGATGGAGTTGATGTTGCCTTTCGAGAGGTATGATTCCAGCTTGTCACGAAGTTTTTCGCCACGGTAATCGTAAACATCAAAGCTTTCGTACTTGTGTCCCATTACATTGAACTGCTGTTTCTGAACAGGGAACCCTGGGTCGATGAAAAGAGCAGTATCCTTCTGCGGGTCGAGGTTTGAGCAGGTGAGGAAGGTTGCGTAACCGCCTTGCATTGAACCGACTGTTGGAATGCAGCATTCTGGCGATATGTCAACGCCGATGAAATTCTTCACAAACCTCGATGCTTCCTTCTTGAGTTCGGGAACACCGTCAACCATCGGGTATATTGCAGCAACGCCGTCGTTGAGAGCCTTTATTTCGGCATCGGTGCCGACCTTTGGCGGCTTCAAACTAGGTACGCCCATCTCCATCCTGACGAATTTCTCGCCAGTTTCCTTCTCTATGCAATTAACTAATCCGACAATTTCTCTGATTGTCGATTTGCCTATGTTGTTGATTCCCAACTTACGGCATTGTTCGTTGATAACTGTGTCACAAATTGGTGTGTTTGCCATATCTATATAATTTTAAAATTTCACAATGTTAATAAATTTTTCTTATGTGGAAAAATGTTTTTTAACATTGTTTCTATGGCTACAAAAAAGATTTGAAAACTTTTTTTTGAATTGGAAAAAATGTATTTTTGTGATCAAAATGACATAAGTCAAGGTTTGGGTTATGGGTTCTGCCTGTACTGAGACTGCTAAAATGGAATTATAGAACCCTCTTAATACATCAAAAGATGAAAAACATATACATTATTACATTAGCAATGTTACTGATGCCTTGTATTTCTTTTGCGCAGAGCAATAATCCTCAGGACATTTTTAATAAAACAATAAGGACATCCGCGAAAAACGCTCAAATGTTGGACATTTCTCCCGACAATAGGTATATTATATACACAGAAGAAACAAAATCTGATATTAATAACAATGCAAATTTGTTTGAAGGAGATATGCCGCACAATACCCTCATGTTATATGACTGTGCTACTAATAAGAAAATAATAATTGCAACGTCCGACGATCCATTTGAAATAGAAGGATTTGGTAAATCTATTGACGTTAATGTGTCAAATGCTCAATACCTCAAGGGTAAGGTTATATTCGTTACTCCAGCATGGGTGACATGTGATGCAGTAATGATATATGACATAGCAACACAGAACATTAAATTATTAAGCCCAGGTTTCAATTATTTTGTTACATCATCTGGAAGCATAAAAATCGAATCCACAACAGTTCTTGAAAACCGTGGTCGCGTTGGATACGACATCTATTATGATGTTGATGGCAATGTTATTCGTAAAAGCGATTATTACGATTTTAAGTAGTTTTTGCCTGAATAAAAAATTATGAATGCTTTATTTTATCATTTTGCAACTACAAGCAAAGTGTCTGAGTACTCGAACTTTAGCCCTGAAATTTCTTCAAATTCCTTGCCGCTGTCGAGAATGTCCTCGTCGTCGGCTTCGTAGTGCCAGACGATTGTAATTCCTTCGTTACCTTTGAGTTTCTTGAAAAAATTGTACAGGAACTTCGCAGAACTCGTGTTGAAATACCCAAGAGAAAAGTGAATTCTGAGGTTGTGGTTCTCTGCGTATTTTGTTGATACAATGTTGTTTAACTTTGCGAATATTTCCGTTGGATTTTCCGGTATGATGACACCCCATACGCAGAGGTCGCCGTTTTCCTCGTAAATGTGTGGTGTTTTTCCTGTTGCTTCTACTAGTACTTTCATTTTCTATCTGTTGAATGTTAAGTTTATTTCAAATGTTTCGTCCGAGAACTTGGTCTCGATGTCGGAGTCCGATTTCAAGCGGCAGAGGATAAGTCCGTTTCCTGTGCCTTGTTCTAAGTTTTCAGAACTAAGATTTTTCTTGAATAATTCCTTTAGATTATATGAGTCAATATTGTTGATTTCTTGGATTTTATTGTTTAAATAATTAGCACTAATTTTGTCAAGTTTTCTTGCTGTTTTTAGCTTAATGCAGCCATCGGATTCGATGACGGAAATGTCTATTCCGTTGCCGTGGTTGTGGATGGAATTGTTCTGCAAAAGCTCTATTGCACAGGATATTATCCGTTTCCGCATTGGCTTGTCGTTTTCCTGAAGTTTGCTTTCCAAAGTTTCGACTATGTTTTCGTAGTCGCTTCCTGCGGAAATATGTAAGGATAATATTGTTTTAGTATGTGACAAATTATTTGAAACTTATCGGTTTAGGTATTGTTATCTGCTTCATCGCTTCAAGTGCAAAAACATCGGTCATTCCCGAAATGTAGTCGGTGATGATGTTGATTTCGGTTTCGTTGCGCGAAGTGTAGAAGTGGTCCATGGTGTTGATGTATTGACCGAAATATCTGTCAAGTTCGATTGATGATTGAGCGTATTTGTCGTAGTCCTTTTGGTTCTTGGTGTAAATGTCGTGAAGATAGTCGAACAGATTGTTTATGATTTTGTGGCAGAAGCGGTCGTATTCGTTGAGAATCTTGTTGCTGTAGATTTTCTCGTAGTTGAATTTCTTCAGTTTGGTAACCACTTCGTAGGTGTCGTCGGAGAAGCCAATCATGTCACGGTTCTTCGAGTTTTCAATAAGGTCGAGAATCAACGAGTTGATAATCTGTCCGTTGTGGTTGCCAAGCATTTCCTTTACATCGTCAGGGACATCGTCCTCGGTAATAAATCCAGCGACGAAGGCATCTTCGAGGTCGCGGCCTAGATAGGCAATCTTATCAGAGAAACGCATTATGCAACCTTCGTAGGATGAAGGCATTACGGAGCGGTCCTTTATTGCGTCGAGGTCGTTGACTGTCTTGTTGGGATAGGCGTACTGTTCGTCGCGTTCGCCATTGTGGCAGATGATGCCGTCCATGACGCCGTAGCATAGGTTAAGTCCGTTGCCGTGGTTGGCGAGGTAGGCGACTTGGCGGTATGAGTTGACTTCGTGTACAAAATGCCCGTGTCCTGAGTTTGAGAGGATTATGTCAAGCGACTTTTCTCCGGCGTGTCCGAAAGGCGTGTGCCCGAGGTCGTGTCCGAGACCTATTGCGTATGCCATTTCGTCGTTCAGTTCCCAGCCGACTTTGTTCAAGCCCTTGCAAATGGTTGATGCGATTGTCGCTACATGCAGAACATGCTCAATGCGTGTGCAAATGTGGTCGTTTTCAGGAGCAAAGAAAACTTGAGTTTTCTTTTTCAACCTGCGGAACGGCGTGGAATGGATTATTGCCGTCTGGTCGCGGAAATAGTCACCGCGTATGTCTGTTTCCCTATAAGTCTTTCTTTTTGAATATACTTCGTCTGGTAGTGGGTTTCTCATATTTATTCCTTTAAATATTTGTCGTAAACGTGTGTCGGTTTGTAATTTTTGAGGTACTCGACGGCTTCTTCTGGCGTTTCACAGACATAATAAGTTGTCCTGTAGTTACTTATGGTAAAGCCTTCGTCGAAGAACTTGTCCATCTGCCTTAGCATGTCGTCGAAGAAATGGTTGAAGTTGAGAATGACAATCGCTTTGTTATGATACTTCAACTGCTTGAGCGTCAGTATTTCAAACATTTCGTCCATTGTACCGAAAGCTCCGGGCATAATGGCAAACGAGTCGGCGTGTTCGCGCAGGTACGACTTGCGTTCCTTCATATCGTTGGTGACAACAAGTTCTTGCATTTCGTCGGACACAATGCCTTCACGATGAAGCTTTTCGGGCACTACACCAATTATTTTTGCACCGCCTTGTTCGTATGCACCGCGCATCATCGCGCCCATAAGACCGATGATTCCTCCGCCGTGGTATATGGTGAAATTATTCTCGGCTAAGATTTTGCCGAAACGCTCAGCGAAGTCGTAATAACCTTTCTGTAAGTCCTCGCTCGAACTGCAGAATACGCAAACCGATTTTGTCATTTCTTAAATTTTTGACAAAAATAATAATAGAAGATGAGTTGCGGAAATTTTGACGGAAAATTTTCATTTTGCAGAAAAAGTCGTTTGAAAAAGTGTGTAATTTGTTTAAAAAGTCGTTTGAAAAAGTGCGTAATTTGTTTAAAAAGTCGTTTGAAAAAGTGTATAATTTGTTTAAAAAGTCGCTTGAAAAAGTGTGTAATTTGTTCAAAAAGTCGTTTGAAAAAGTGTAAAATATCGTTTTAATCAGTTGTGTATAAATAATTTAGTATTTTTAAGATAAAATTAGTGATATAAATTGGAAATAATTTTGTTGGTAATTTTGTTTGTTGTATTTTTGTGCTTGAAGTAAAAGATGTTTTTATGTCGTTGATGAAGCGTAAAATAATTCAGGAATTGTTGGAGTGGAAAAATTCGCCTGACCATAAGCCAGTTGTCGTGCGAGGATGTCGCCAGTGTGGAAAGACATTTTCCGTATTGGAATTTGCCCGGGAGAACTACAAGAATGTTGTTTACTTGGACTTTTTCCGCAAGCCGGAATATGCAGAGTTCTTTTCGGGGTCGCTGGATGTTGACGATATGGTTATGTATATGTCGTCGCACGAGTCGTTGAAAGCGAAGTTTGAGCCTGGTAATACTTGTTTGGTTTTGGATGAAATTCAGGAGTGTCCAAATGCAAGGACGGCCTTGAAGTTTTTCTGTATTGATGGTCGCTATGATGTCATTTGTACCGGTTCGTTGCTTGGCATGAGAGGATATCGCAATTTGGACGAAATGAGGGCGGTGCCAGTCGGTTACGAAACTTCGCTGTTGATGTATCCGATGGATTTCGAGGAGTTTCTGTGGGCCAATGGCATAGACGATACGCATATCGCAAAGATTCAGGAGCATTTAGGCGCAGAAACTCCTGTACCGTTGCCTTTGCATCACAGGTTCAGGCAGTTGCTGTTGCAGTATGTGGTCGTAGGTGGAATGCCCGAGGCTGTGAAGACTTTTATTGAAACAAAGGACATGTCAAAGGTTTTGCGTAAGCAAAAGGATATTTTGCGCGGATATTCCGACGATATGGTAAAGTATGCCGATAAGAAGGACAAGTCCGTTATTCATGAGTGCTTTGAGTCGATTCCAATGCAACTGAGCAAGGAAAACAAGAAATTCCAGTATTCGCTGGTTCGAAAAAAGGGCAGGGCGGATATGTTTATGGGAAGCTTGCAGTGGATAGAGGATGCTGGAATAATAAACCGTTGCTACAATTTGTCGATAACGGAGCTGCCTTTGGATGGCAATGCTGAGAAAGATGTCTTCAAGGTATATATGGCCGATACTGGCTTGTTTGTAAGCATGTTGGAGGCTGGTACACAATTGGATGTTTTGCAAGGTAACCTGTATGGCTACAAAGGTGCGATATTCGAGAATCTTGTAGCCGACATAATGGGGAAAATGGGGCGGAAGCTGTATTATTTCCACAAGGATTCGGGCTTGGAAATCGACTTCGTGATGCGATATAATGGCAAATGTACTTTGTTGGAAGTCAAGGCAAATAACGGTAATGCCAAAAGCATGAAGACCGTACTTTCTCATCCTGAAAAGTACCATGTATATAATGCAATAAAGCTGGGGGACTACAATGTTGGACGGGAAGGAAATGTGCTGACATTACCGTTGTACATGTGCTTCCTGCTGCGGAAGTATTGATTTTTCCTTGCTTTGTTATTCACATTGTAAAAACGAATATGGTTAATATCTTGTTGCGATATTTCTGCGGCAAGATTTTCGCGCTGTTTACATTTGCAATTTGTATAGAGAAATTGGGATTGAAATGTCTGAAGGAGTGCAAATTGCTTGTAATCAGGAATATTATGTAGCCAAGATATTTGGTTGCAACGACTTTCGCAAAAAGATAGAAGGTTTCGGCATCGAGGTCGGAAAGAAGATTGTCGCGCTGAAATCGGATGCAGATGGCAACCTTATATTTTCGGTTGAGGGGCGCAAGCGAAATTGTGCATTCCCCAAATCATATCTTTCCCATTTGTCGTTGATTGAGGCGTCCGACCCACAATGTCAGGATTATATAATCAACGAACTGAATACCGTAAATGTTTCGTTGTTCCAGACAAAAGAATCGTACCCAACAACATTGTTCGGCGGTGAAAATAAGGCCAAGTTCGACAATTATGACATAAATATAACCAGTCTGCCACAAGTCGATTATATTTTTGGCGACGACTATGCCAACAAGCGTTTCCGCAATCTGGTGCTTGCCGAAAAGACGGATGTCTTTGTGGCTGTGGTCGATTTTCATAAGCTTGAAACCGAACTTGTGCCTATCGTACAGTTGATGGACTTGGGCGTTAAAATTGTGCTTGTCATAAGAGGTTACTGCGAAGAAAATGAGGACGGTCTGCATATCGACCTCGATAAGATGTCGAAGTTGCTTGGCATTCCGATTGTTCATTTCAACGAAGCCGATGAGACTGGCGAAAGTCGAGAAAATGTCATCCGTACAATTTTGTCGGCTTACGCTGGCGACAATCCAAATTTGCGCTATGTGCATGTGAATTATGGCAGACAGGTTGAACGCCATATCCGTATGATACAGAGGGAACTGGAGACTAAAAAAGGCTACGACTTCAATGCTTCGTCGCGCTATATGGCGATTAGTCTGATGGAAGACGATAGGATTGTCCATAGTTTCAACACTCCGTGCAAGTCGTGCAATACCGTAAAATGCTTTGTAAAAAGACATTCGGCGGTGTTGGGCAAGCAGTACAGCAATCACGTCTATTATGTGCTCAAGCAGGCTCGCCGGTCGTATATCGACGGACTGATTTCGATGTGCTCGGGTGTGCGTAAGGTACAGTGGGATGCCGAGAAGGCCGATTCTATTCTTTTGCACAAGACATGGGGATTTCCGCTGTTCCTGCTTATGATGGCTGCAATTTTCTGTGCTACATTCGAACTTGGCAAATTCCCGATGGAGTGGATTTCAAATGCTATGACTTCGCTTTCCGATTCGGTGAGGGCATCGGTTGGTGGTGCGTTTGGCGGCTTCCTTGCCGATGGACTTATTGGCGGTGTGGGAGCGGTGCTGTCGTTTGTGCCAATTCTTTTCATTTTCTATCTTCTGGTCGGACTGCTTGAAAATTCGGGTTATATGTCGCGCGCTGCATATTGTGCCGATGGCTTCTTGCACAAACTAGGATTGCAGAACAAGTCGTTGGTTCCGTTGATATTAGGGTTCGGATGCTCGATTCCTGCAATAATGAGTGCACGCCATATCGAAAGCATAAAAGACCGCAGACTTGTTTCGATGGTAATTCCTTTTTTACCTTGTGCTGCTAAAATTCCATTATGCTTGATTCTGGTTTCGGCTCTCTTCCCGAAATTTCCAGCCTTGATAATGTTTGTGTTCTATCTGATTGGAATCTTGTTGACTATTGCGTTTGCAAAAATATATAGCAAAACATTGTGCAAGCAGGATGAGTATCCTTTTGTAGCTGAATTGTCATCGTATAGGAAGCCAACGCTTTTTGTTTCATTGAGTTATATGTGGAATCGCACTTGGGAGTACCTGAAGCGCATTTCGGGAATCGTTGTGGCTGGTGCAATTGTGGTGTGGGCATTGGCATATTTCCCGCAAAAAGCTGAAACTCAGAATGGTGGCGATTCTGTTGCTGTTGAAGCAGATGCAACACCCTCGTATCTGGAAAAATTTGGCAATTCCATCGAACCTGCTTTCCGTCCGCTTGGCTTCGACTGGAAAATGTCGGTTGCTGCTATTTCTGGTTTTGCAAGCAAAGAGTTGACAATAAGCACAATGCCAATCCTAATGCCATGTACCGATGCTGAAAATGATTCGACACGAGGTATTGCGGCTTTGGCGTTTGTTTTCTTTGTGCTGATATGTTTTCCATGTTTGGGCGCTACATCGGCAATACGTAAGATTTCGGGGTTCAAGTGGGCTGCACTTACGGCAGGTGTATCGGTCGTGTTGGCGTGGCTTGTGGCGTTAGGCGTGTATCAGTTGGGAATCTTAATGGTATAATAATCGGTTATACCATATTTCTTTCCTTTTTAATTCTTTCGTAGGCTTCGTTTATGGCTTGGAACTTCTCGGTTGCCTTGCGTGTGACTTCTTCGCCCATACCTGCAACTTTGTCGGGATGATGTTTCATGGCCATTTTCTTGTATGCCTTCTTAACCTCGTCGTTTGTTGCGTCCTTGGTAATGCCAAGTATTTCGTAGTCAGAGTCTTTGCCAACAACAATGAACATCGACTTTATTGAATTGAAGTCGTAGTCGCTGATGCCGATTCCGTATGCAATTCGCTTTAGAACGTCAAGTTCTTCCTTTACAATCTCGTTGTCGGCGTTGGCGATTCCGAAAAGGTAGTGCAGAAGCTGCAACTTGAGCGAATTGTTCATGTTGTACCTTATCTGGCGGCATACGTCGTCGAGAGGGATGTCAGCGTTCATCATTGGCTTTAGTATCTGTAAAGCCTTGAGAGTCTTTTCTTTCCCGAAGTTCTGAACTAGGAAGCTTTTTACATAGTCGAGTTCGCTCTTCTTTACAATATTGTCGGCTTTCATTACAGCTGCCGAAAGAGTGAGTAGCACGACCATGAAGTCGCCTTGTTCTGTATGTCTGGTGCGGTTTGTGTTGCGAGGTTCGTCGGAACTGCTAATTCCATCGATAGCAGAGCCAATAAAGAAGCCTATAAGTCCGCCGAGTGGACCTGTAAGTACCCAGGTTAAACCGCCAAGTATCCATTTCCATTTTCCCATGTCTTATTTGTTTAGATCGTTAATAAATTTTTCTGACTGTTCTATCAGCGAGTGGTCTCTATCGTTGATGAATATGTAATCGCATTTTTCGCGTCCCGAATTCTTTCTTTGCATTCTTATTTTGCTAATTGCGACATCTTCCGAAACCTTGTCCCTTAGGCAGATACGTCCGACCATTACATCTTCGGGTGCATCTACGAATATTATGTGGTCGAGGATGTCTTCGAGCTTGGCATCGAACAGTATTGCCGATTCAATGGCTGTGATTTTTGAAGTTGTATTTTGTTGCCACTCGATGAAATCTTGTTTTACGGCTGGGTGAACAATTGAATTTACTAGTCTTCTGTTTTTCTCGTTGCCGAAAACTATTTTCCTGAGATATTCCTTGTTGATTGCACCGTTGGTGTATGTGTATTCTCCGAAATTCTCAATCAAGGCCTCTTTTATTTGAACATTGTTGTTCATTAATATTTTGGCTTTGCTATCAGCGTCGTATACAGGAATATCCATTGAACGGAAAACCTGGCTTAGCATTGATTTCCCGGATCCTATAATTCCTGTTATCCCAATGCTAATCATTTCTTTTCGAGTACGAAGGTGCAAATTTGTGGAGTTGTACGTATAATCTTTGCTTTGCTGTAGCTTGTAGCCACCTTAATTTCAATGTTGTTGCCTGCGGCTTGCGTATAGTCTACTGTTGCCGAGAAATCGTATTCCTGGACTTTGTCGTAGTGGGAGAGAGGTGTTGTGTATGTTACAGTTACGTATTCGGGGAAAATTGTGTAATTGTATTCGCTAGGAAAATTTGTAGCTTTAATTTTTACTTTTTTGCTCGTTTCTGTAAACATTTCAGCTTCGTAGGTTATGTTTACGCTGCTGAATGTCGCGGTTATTCCTTCGGGAAGGTCGAGTTCTATGTTGTATTGCTTTTGTTTCTTTATTGAGCCGATATCAGTGGGTTGCACCTTTATTTTTTCTATGCTGTCGATGCTAGACTTCTGTCCTATGATTTTTACAGAGTCGGGAACAATCATTGTTTTTGTGATTTTCTGACCGTCTTTCAATTTGTATTTGATGTCGGTTATGTCTATTGGAACCATTTTTTCCTTGACGTTTATTATGTCGAAGAATAATGTGTCGGGACTAATATCCCCAATAGTTATTTTGTCGCCTATTTTCTTTCTAATCAATGGTTTAATATCGTTGGAGACTATGTATGCCTTGCCTCTGTCGTTTGCATATTTAAGCAGAGGACGATTGTCTTGTGCCTTGGCTTCGAGGTCGATATTAAGCGGTATGTTTCTTGACTTTATGCTTTCTTGCAATAGGTTGTAGCCTTGTCCTGTGGCGTTTACTGCAAGTTCGCCGCCGTGCATGTTGTCGGATTTTATTGTTCTAGGGATGTTTTTGAATTTGTATTTCAGTGTGATTTCGCTAGAAAGGTTCTTGTTTAGGTAGTTGAGGAACCACAAAAAAGATGACAGGACAACAAAAGCTATAAATACCAGAAAGTTTCTGTTGTTTACCAGTTTTACTACTGGATTCTTTTTGGTGCTAGGCTCCTGCTGTTCTGCCATCAATGATAATGTTAGCTATTCTTATTTCTTTTCGGCTGTATCGTTGTTTTGAGCATCAGCTTCGGTATAGCTTACAATCGAATTCTTGTCTATCTTGATTCTTACGCCGTTTGCAATTTCAAGAAGTACAAAGGTGTCGCTTATTTCGTCGATAATTCCATATACTCCGCCAGCAGTAATAACCTTGCTGCCTTTCTTGAGGCTTTCTTTGAATTTCTGTGCTTCCTTGTTGCGCTTTGAAGCTGGTCTAATCATAAAGAAATAGATTACAGCAATGAGCAATACCCAGAAAATTACGTTCATCCAGATGTTTGACTTTGGAGCTTCTTGGCCTGCCTGTGCAGCCTGCAATAAAATAAATGATAAGTTTTGCATATAAATGATATTAAATTAGTTAACTATTTGGTTACTACATCGCATCTTATGTACAGCACATTTTCGTTTGGTATTGTGTTGGATGAAATGCGAACGTTTTTGTTTTGTATTCCTTTTTTGTTTGAGCTGTCGAATGTGAGTTCGATGTATCCTTCTTCGCCAGGTTTTACTGGTTCGCGAGTCCATTTGGGTGATGTGCAACCGCACGATGGTTTTACGCTGGAAATGACGAGGTTGCCGTCACCTTTGTTCTTAAAAATGAACTTATGCGAAACTTTTTCGCCTTGTATTACCGTACCAAAATTGTATTCGGTTTCGGAGAAGGCGATTATTGGCATTCCGTCGTTGGGTATTATGTCATCGTTTACATTGTCGGCGGAGATTGGGTTGTCGATGCCGTAGGTAGCGCCTCCCGTCTTTGGGGTTTCCTTGCACGATATTGTGGCAAGTGTCACGATGGCGATTAATATGATTGATAATTTTTTCATTTCAGTTTCTATGTTTCACGTTTCTATGTTTCACGTTTCTAAGTTTCAAGTTTCTAAGTTTCAAGTTTCTAAGTTTCAAGTTGCGTCGTGGCGCGCCGCGACCTTACGTTTTTCAAAAATTATAAAAGTCCCATTCCTATTTTGTTAAGCGTGTTGTCGTTTTTGCTTTGGTTGTATATCTTGTCGAGTATGCCGTTGACAAAAGTTCCACTCTTTTCGGTGCTGTAGCCTTTGGCAATGTCGATGTATTCGTTTATTGTAACTCTTACTGGCAGTTCGGGGAATTGTGTCATTTCGCAAAGAGCCAGGTGCAATATAACCCTGTCCATGAATGCAATGCGCTGCAATTCCCATTTCTGCAGATTCTTTTCTATCAGTTCGTCAAACTTTTGGTGGTACAGACAGGTACTTTTTATCAGCGTCTTGGCGAATTCAAGGTCTTCTTCGTTCCTGAACATTGCTGGTAACCTGAAGTTCTCAATGTTGTCATCGTTTAGTTTCTTGATGATCTGTATCAAGTTGCTAAGCGAGAATTCCAGGTCGTCGTTCCAGAAAATGCTTTCGCTCTCGAGTATTTCGTCAAGGTCGGAGTTGTCGACCAGATACTTGTTGACAATCTTGCAGATGACGTCGGCATCCTGTTTTATGCTTTGGCTTTCGTCCTCCATATACTTTTTGTAGAATTCGGCGTTTGCCATCTTGTTGAAGATTCCGCGGACAAACTCGTAGTGTTCCGACCAGTTTGAACTGGCGCTTTCCATATATTTTTTTATGGTCGGTTCTGAGCGGAATGCCTGTATTATCTTGTTGTCAACAAATTTGCGGTTAGGATTCAAATCTTCTTCCGTCGGAAGCAGCTTGTTGCGGTTGAATTCTATCTTGTACTCGGCGTGGTCGGCAATGGCTACGATGAGACAGAACATTTCTACAAATAGTTCGTACGACTTCTCTAAACTCATTTCCAATGCTTCCTGTACTTTTTCGAGTGAACCGTCATAATTCCCTTGTGTAAAAGCATAATAAGTTTGCACTGCCTTGATTCTAACCAATCTTCTGCTAATCATTGTCAATTTAATTTATAACTCGCAAATTTAGTTATTTTATTAAAGACCGCAGAATCTTTTGGCGATAAATTTTCTTTTTTTTCATATAGTCCGCCAGAAAAATCGATTGTCAAAAAAAATACATAAAAAACCTTGTTGTTTCTACAAGTTTTATATATTTGTGAAAAATAATTTATTATGGATTTTATTGAGAAAAATAAAAGAATCGTAAAGTCGTCTTCGGTGAAGATTGGGAAAAGAACTTATTTCTTTGATGTAAAATCGACTACAAATGGTGATTATTATTTGGTAATAACCGAAAGTGTCCGTACTCAAGATGGTGGGTTCGATAAACATAAGATTTTCTTGTATAAAGAGGACTTTTATAAGTTTGTTTCGGCATACGGCGAAATTATGGACTTCATGAAATCGGAAAAGCCCGATTACTTTGAGGAACGTGATTTCTCGTCAGATGCTGATGTTGAGGAGTAGCAAAAATCTACGATTTTAACAGATGTAATTATTCTCGCATTGATATATGCGGGAATTAAATCTATTTAATAGTATCTGCGATTATAAATGAAAAAAAAATGAAAAAGGGAAGCCAAAGCTTCCCTTTTCTTATTGATGTGAAATCTAATTACTTGCAAGAGCATTTGCAGTTCTTGATTGCAGCCTGAGCAGCAGCAAGACGAGCAACAGGAACTCTGAACGGTGAGCATGATACGTAAGTCATACCAGCCTTGAAGAAGAATTCTACAGATGCAGGGTCACCACCGTGTTCGCCGCAAACACCAACTTTCAGCTTTTCGCGAGTTGAACGGCCTCTTTCAACACCAAGCTTTACAAGCTGACCAACACCTTCCTGATCCAATGTGTTGAACGGGTCGGCTGGTATAATCTTGTTGTCAACGTAAGTGTGAACGATTTCATTAACGTCGTCACGCGAGAAACCTAACGTCATCTGGGTGAGGTCGTTGGTTCCGAATGAGAAGAATTCTGCAACTTCTGCAATCTGGTCAGCAACCAAGGTAGCACGCGGAATTTCAATCATTGTTCCGTACATGTAGTTGATTGTAACGCCCATCTTCTTTTCTACTTCGGCCTTAACTCTGTTGGCGATTTCCTTCTGGTGCTTCAATTCCTTAACATTGATTGTCAACGGAACCATGATTTCCAGATGTGGATCGAAACCTTCCTTCATAAGTTCTGCAGTTGCTTCGAACAAAGCGCGGAACTGAGTTTCGGTGATTTCGGGGTAAACGATGCCAAGACGAACACCACGGAGACCCATCATCGGGTTAACTTCGTGCAATGCTTCGATACGGCTCTTGAGTTCTGCCAAGTCCATACCGCGTTCCTTAGCAACTTCGCGCTGCTTTTCTTCGGTATGAGGAACGAATTCGTGCAGAGGCGGGTCCATAAGTCTGAATGTCAAAGGCTTGCCATTCATAACCTTCAATGTTCCCTTTGCAGCTTCCTTGATGTAAGGTTCGAGTTCGTTGAGAGCAGCTACGCGTTCTGCAGTTGTGTTCGAAAGAATCATGTTGCGGAGCTTTTCCAACGGCTTTTCGCTGTTCTTTCCGTAGAACATGTGCTCGATACGGAACAGACCGATACCTTCAGCGCCAAAGTTGATAGCGTTCTGAGCATCTTCTGGGTTATCAGCATTTGTGCGAACACCCATAGTTCTGTATTTGTCAACGAGCTTCATGAATTCCTGGAAGAGAGGATTTTCGGTAGCGTCGATCATCTTAACTTCTTCGGCGTAAACCCAACCCTTCGAACCGTTGAGGCTCAAGGTATCACCTTCCTTGAAGGTCTTGTCGCCAATGTGAACTTCGCCCTTTGCAAAGTCGATCTTAACGTCTTCGCAACCTACGATGCAGCACTTACCCCAGCCACGTGCAACAAGAGCAGCGTGTGAAGTCATACCACCGCGAGCGGTAAGGATACCGTCGGCAGCACGCATACCTTCAACGTCTTCTGGGTTGGTTTCTTCTCTTACGAGAACGCATTTAACCTTTGCCTTGTTGTACTGCATTGCCTTTTCGCTTGTGAGGGCAACCTTTCCAACTGCACCACCAGGACCAGCGGGAAGACCCTTAGCGATGACGGTGTGCTTCTTTTCGTCGGCAGCATCGAGAATCGGGTGGAGGAGTTCGTCGAGCTGAGCAGGAGTGAGGCGCATTACAACTTCCTTTTCGTCGATAAGACCTTCGTGGAGCATATCGAGAGCCATTGTCAATGCAGCAACACCAGTTCTCTTACCAACACGGCACTGGAGCATATAGAGCTTACCGTCCTGGATAGTGAATTCGATATCAAGCATATCATGGAAGTTCTTTTCGAGGATGTTGCGGATGTCGCAGAGTTCCTTGTAGGTCTGAGGCATAAGTTCCTGCATCGACTTCATATGCTTGTTCTGTTCGTTCTTTGTGTCGTCGTTCAGTGGGTTCGGGGTGCGGATACCTGCAACAACGTCTTCGCCCTGAGCGTTGATAAGCCATTCGCCGTAGAACTGGTTGTCGCCTGTAGCTGGGTTACGGGTGAAAGCAACACCTGTAGCAGAGTTGTCGCCCATGTTACCGAATACCATTGCCTGAACGTTTACTGCTGTACCCCAGTCGTCCGGAATACCTTCGATACGACGGTAGGAGATAGCCTTCTTTCCGTTCCATGACTTGAAAACGGCCTTGATACCGCCTTCCATCTGTGCGCGAGCGTCATCCGGGAATTCAGTTCCGAGAACTTCCTTAACCTTTGCCTTGAATTCTTCAGCAAGCTGCTTGAGTTCGTCAGCAGTGATTTCGGTATCTGACTTGTATCCCTTGTTGTGCTTGAATTCGTCGAGCATATCGTCGAGGATCTTGCGGATGCCCTTGCCATCGGCAGGTTCAATACCTTCAGCCTTTTCCATAACGACATCGGCGTACATCATGATAAGACGACGGTACGAGTCGTAAACGAAACGTGGGTTGTTAGTCTTCTTAATAAGGCCAGGGATTGTCTTCGAGCACAAACCTATATTCAAAACTGTATCCATCATACCAGGCATTGAGCTGCGAGCGCCCGAACGGCACGATACCAAAAGAGGATTTTCGGTGTCGCCATATTTCATGCCCATGATGTTTTCAACATTCTTCATTCCTTCCCATACATCTTCCATCAATGTGTCGGGGAGATTGCAGTTGTTTGCGTAGTAAGCTGTACAACATTCAGTTGTGATTGTCAAACCAGCGGGAACCGGAAGTCCCAGCAAACACATTTCGGCAAGGTTGGCACCTTTGCCGCCCAACAAGTTTTTCATGTCGGCTTTACCTTCAGCTGTCTTTCCACCAAAGGTGTAAACATACTTTACTTTACTCATTTAACAGTAAATTTAAATTTATAATTCCTTAAAACGGGCGCAAAATTAATAAAAAAATTTATACCTTATTATATATAACATCAATTTGTTGATAAAAAATGAGTTGATGCGGAATCGCCTGGTTTTTGGCGATTTATAAGGTAATGCAGTGTTATTTTACGAAAAAAGCGGCTAATCAGCCGCTTCCTTCTGGTGGAGTATATCGGGGTCGAACCGATGACCTCATGGCTGCCAGCCATGCACTCTAGCCAACTGAGCTAATACCCCAATCCGTTAGATTAATTCTTGGCAAAATTACCATTTATTTCTTTATCGCCGCACGAAATTCTGAAAAAATAATTTCCATTTCGCAAGGTGCTAACATTGATGCTGTTGTGTGTGCCGTTTATCTTTTCTTCCCTTACAAGCGAACCGTTAACCGAGAAAATGCTGATTGTTCCATCGGTCAAATCTTCGATTTCGATGTTGAGGAAATCTGTTGTCGGGTTAGGGTAGATGTTTGCCGAAATCTTTTGGATTTCTGCGCACACTTCATTTTCACCATATCTAACAGCAAGTCTTTTTACTGCGCTAGCATCTTCATTGGTTGTCATTTCGACAATTGGATAATTGTCGTTTGCAATCCAGTAGTTGAGCGTTGTGCTGGTCGACGACATAGGGAAGCTTATGCCCATAAAGTTGCCCATTGCTTGGCCAAGGTTTATTGTGTTGGTTCCCAACAAAAATGTCAACATGTCGTTTGTTAGCGTACAATCGTTAATATTGGTGAATTCTGTACTGTTTATTCTGTGCAGGTACATGTTAGTAACGTACGAGAACTGCCTGTTTTCACGCAAATATTCGTAGTTGCCCTGTAGCATTCTGTTGCCGGTAAGTGCCATGTTGCCACTTTCGTTGAATGTGGAGGTGTAGGTTACAGCCATGTCGATTTTTATAGAATCGTACTCTGCTATAAGCATTTGGTAAATATATGGACCGTATTGCATTCCGTCGAATGACGACTGCATTGTGCTTATGTGCTTCAGGTATAGGCCGTGAGCAGTGCTGTTGGTCTGCGAGTTCAATTGAGCAGGGAATGTTATAATGTCCATTGGCTCATCGAATTCAAGTTCCATGTTGTCGTCGAGACCGAAACGCGACAATGCACCGCTTATGCCGAGGCAAACTGCCTTTTCGTCGGTAACTTTTATGTGCGTAGTCATTCCGTTTTCATCGGCGTATGAGCACGTCTCTTCGGTAAATTCGCCGTCAGTCTGAGGTTCGTTGTATACAGCAGTATCGGTAATTCCATATACGCCAAACAAATTTTCGAGCGAATTTCCGAATTCTAAAGGATTGCTGGCAATGTTGTTAATAGGAACAATGTCAGTCTCATCGTTTTCTACTATGTATAAGTCACGCGCAACATTACCAGGTGTGTAGTAGTTGCTTGACGTTATTACAACTTGGCCAAAAGCACATGCGCCAAAGGCTACAAATGCTAGTACAGAAAATGCTTTTTTCATTTTTGAATCCTAGTTGAATACAGTTTGTTCGTTAATTTCTATTGTGACTTCTGCTGTTTTGTCGTTTTCGAGAACAAGAACGCCCATGCCTCTTCTAATCGGATGATTTCTGTCGGCAGCTTTTGTTGCTTCAACCTTGAGAATGGATTCGTACTTGAATTCGTATTCGATAACGCCGTCTGATTTTGTGTACTGGGTGTCGGCAATAGACTTGGTTTCATCTTTCAGGTACACCATTGTGTGGGCACTGTCAGAGTTGTTAGCCTTAACGATAACCATCGCGCCTTCAACAGGTTGCTTGTTGGTGTCGACAATTGTAACTATAGCCTTGGGTGCTCTAGGTTGTCTGCATCCCGACATTAAACACATGGCTCCTAGCACTATTGCCAAAGCCAAAATAATTGCAATATTTTTTTTCATACTCATCGTGAAATTTTTGCTAATTTTACGCCCACAATATTAATAAAAAAAACAATATAAATTATTTATTTGTGAAAAAAATATTGCGGATACTACTAGTTGTGCTATGTGCCACAGGATTATTACAGTCCTGCAGTGTGATTCGTAATCCGCTTAAAATAAAGAATTACGTTGAAATAGAGACGACTGAAGGTAATTTTGTCGTGGGGTTGTATCAAGGAACACCAAAGCATCGTGACAATTTTATTGATAGGTGCACATCGCAGTCATATAATTCTACAGTCTTGTATAAGTCGGTACGAAAAAGCGAATATTCGTTTGGTTTGCGCAAAGGCTTCGAAGAGGGCAGTGTAATGCAAACCGACCTTGTCAACGATGCTGTCGTGCCGCCGGAATTTAATTCTAAGATTATTCCCAAACGCGGTACTGTGGCAATGAAAAGACTTGTGGATGCACAGAATCCTGACAAAAAGTCGGATGCATCTTTGTTTTTTATTGTCGATGGCGGAAAAAAGATAACCGCTAACGAAATAAAGATTGCTGTTGCCCTTAAGAATCGAGATACCTATAAAATATATATAGACGAGTTTTTGTCTCATCCCGAAAACAAATCGTTGAAGGATAGCCTTGATGCATTGCGTTCAATGAAAACTATGAAGCAATACAACGAGATATATGCTCGCGTCATGGAAATGGTGAAACCGCAAATCGAGAAGGACGGAGTTAAGTTGTTTTCGGTTTCCGAAAAGAATATCGAAAAATACCTTGAAACTGGCGGAGTCCCGATGTTCGAAGGCGTTTATACTGTCTTCGGCGAAATTGTAGTCGGTTTGGAGATGCTCGAAAAGTTTTCGAAATTGGAAACATCTCTAGACTATACTCCTAAAAAGGATGTGTCTATAGTTTCTACTGTGGTTTTGAAGAAAAAAGATTTTAATAAAAAATATAAACATATTGGAAATGAATAAGTTATTGTGCTTAGTTGTCGCAGTTTTATGCGGTTCGGTCGTATTCTCGCAGAAGAATAAGAGTCTAGAAGTTGTAAATTATGAACTTCCTAATGGCTTGAGCGTATATCTCAACGAAGACCCAAATGCATCGGTTGTTCTTGGCGCTATCGCTATTAAGACTGGTGGAAAATACGATCCAGCCGACCATACAGGTACTTCGCATTACCTTGAGCACATGATGTTCAAGGGAACAGACGAGATTGGAACAATTGATTACAAGGCCGAAAAGGTTTACCTCGACAGCATTGTAATGAAGTACGATGAACTTGCCGCTACTACCGACGATGCTCGCCGCAAGGAAATCCAAAAAGAAATAAATACTTTGTCGCTGAAGGCAGGCAAATATGCTATTCCAAACGAGTTGGATAAACTGCTCGACGGTATGGGAGCGACAATGGTGAATGCCTTTACTTCCGACGAGGTTGTGGCTTATTTCAATGCTTTCCCTGTTGGTCAGATGGAAAAATGGATGGAATTGTACTCGCACCGCTTCAAACATCCAGTTTTCAGATTGTTCCAGTCTGAATTGGAAACAGTTTTCGAAGAAAAAAACATGTATGCCGACGAATTCAGTTCAAATCTCATGGAGTCGTTCATGTCGTATTTCTACAAAAAACATCCCTACGGAACTCAGACTGTTATCGGTAAGGCCGATCATATAAAGAATCCTTCGCTTTCAACCATGCAGAAGATGTACGACACATATTATGTTGCTAACAACATGGCTCTGATAATGACCGGTAATTTTAAGGTTTCGGAAGTTAAACCATTGATTGAGAAGTATTTCGGAGAATGGCGCAAGGGTGAGGTTCCGCAGTATCCAAAGTACGAGGAAAAGCCTTTCAATGGCGTTGAATCGGTAGAGGTGGCTCTCACTCCAGTTAGGATGGGTGTGCTCGGTTATCGTACTGTAACAATGAACGATAAGGACAAATATGCACTTTCGATTTGCCAGACCTTACTGAACAATTCGTCATCTACAGGTTACCTTGACAAACTCATGAACGACAGAAAGTTACTGGCAGCAATGGCAATCGACTACGAACATCTCGACCACGGTGGAATGATGATATTGTATGTGCCAAAAATTCTCGGTCAGAAGTTCGAAGATGCAGAAGCTTTGGTTGTCAACGAGATAAATCGTCTGCGCACTGAAGATGTCGACAAGGAATGGCTCGAGTCGATAAAGCTTGAAATGATAAAGGATTTCGAGTCGGAAATGGAAGACCCAGAAATGCGAGCCTATAAAATGGGCGAGTGCTTCTTATCGGGTACAAAATGGGATGAGGTCCTTGCTTATCCAAAAATTATTGAAAGTATAACTCCTGACGACATAAAGAAGGTTGCAGAAAAATATTTAAATGAGAACTACTTGTCATATCATTCCAAGATGGGATTCCCGAAGAAGGATAAACTTGACAAGCCTGGATTCGATCCTGTAGTCCCCGAAAACGCTGAGGTTTCGTCGGAATATGCAAAGAAGTTCGAGGAAATGCCCGTCAAGTCGATGACACCAAAGTTTGTAAAGGAAGGTGATGATTATGAATATGTTGAGATTAACAAAGGCATCGACTTGTATTACTCTAAGTTCGAGCAGAACGATATTTTCAATTTGGAAATAAAGTTCAAGACCGGTTTGAAGAATAATCCAAAATACGAGCAGTTGGCTTCGTATCTACAATACATTGGCACATCGAAATATACAAATGACGAGTTGAACAAAGAACTGCAAAAATATGCGGCTTCGTATTCGGTATCGGTCGACGACAATTATTTTACTGTTTATGTTGATGGTTTCAACAAATATTTCAAGGAGTCGGTCGGTCTAATCTTGAGTTTGCTTAATGAAGCAAAAGCCGATGATTCAAAATTGGAACGCATTGTAGAGGAAGATGCCATGGATCGCAAGATGGAGCGCGAATCGACAGATGATATTGCATCGGCATTATTGCAATACGGCATTTTTGGTGAAAATTCGAAGTATTTGCGTCGTGCAAGTGCAAAAGAGGTGTCGAAAATGACTTCCGATGATATGATGAATGCACTAAAACAAGTAAAGTCGTATCCGTTTACGGTGCATTATTCTGGACGTCTAGGAATTGATGAGATTTCGTCATTTGTTAAAAATATTACAGGAGGTTCTGTGGCTAAAAAGAATGTGACACCGAAGATAATCCCGACAAAACTGGATGAGGAGTTCCCGAAGATTCTGCCAACAAAGGAATATGCCGAAAATACAATACTTTTCCTCAACGACTCGAAGGCTTTGCAGAGCAAAATTTACTTCTATATCCAGGGCGATGTGCTTGACGAGAAGCAAATGGCAAATCAAGATGCCTTCAACCAGTATTTTGGCACAGGAATGTCATCGATTGTGTTCCAGGAAATCAGGGAGTTCCGTTCGATGGCTTACACGGCTTATGCTGTTAGCCGAACTGGTTTGACAAAGAAGGAAAAGTCTAAATTCATGGCTTTCGTCGGCACACAGAGCGACAAGACAATTGATGCAATATCGGTTATGACAGGACTCATCAATAATATGCCTATGAAGGATCAGCGTATGCGTGGCGTGAAGGATTATTTGATGCAGTCGCTTCTGACTTCTTCGCCAAGTAAGCGTGAAATAACCGAAACTGTTGAAAGGTGGAAACTTTTCGGATACAATGAAGACCCACGTATTATGCAATACGACATTTATAATTCGTTGGAATTTTACCATATTGTAGAATTTTACAAGCAGAACATTCATGGCCGCCCGATGCTTATTACTATCGTCGGCAACAAAAAGAAAATCGACATGAAGGAACTTGCAAAATATGGCAAGATTGTTGAAGTAAAACAGAAAACAATAATGAATTAACTTATGCGAATTAAGCCTTACATATTATTTGTTATTGCAATCTTTTTTTCTCTCTGTTGCTATTCGCAGGGGAGAATCAAGGTTATGAGTTATAATTTGCTTAATTTCAATAATTATCCGAGTTATTGCACAGCCGAAAACAATCCGCACGAAGCCAAGGCTGGCTATCTGGCGACCATAGTCGCCAACCAACAACCCGACATTCTTTGTTGCTGCGAGGTTGGTGGCAAAAATCCAACTTTGGCATATTCTATTTCGTATATCCTTGGCAATTCGCTGAATGTTAATGGGGTTACACGCTGGTCTGCAGCCTCTGCTTCTGGAAATACATATCTTAACAATGCACTTTTCTACGACAAGACAAAGCTCAAACTTATTGCACAGTCGAAAGTAGATACCGACATACGCGAAATAAATATCTATAAGCTGAAGCATTTGACTTCGAACGATACTCTAAAGGTTGCAATAGCCCACCTTAAGGCAGGTTCCGATTATGCTTCCGACAGGGGTACCGAAATACAACAGCTGATGAACTATCTTGTAACTCAAGGAAATAATGATAATTTCATTGTCTGTGGCGACTTCAACGTATATTCGTCGTCGGAACCGGCGTTCCAGAACCTTGTCAACCCATCGTATATGCCAGTGGCATTCTACGATCCTGTAAACCAGATGGGAGAGTGGAACAACAATTGGAATTTCAGCGAATATCACACGCAGTCGACACATACGGATAATAATGGCTGTTTCTCGTACGGCGGAATGGACGACCGTTTCGATTTCATACTTATGTCGGGTAGCATAATAAATGGGACAAAAGGAATAACTTATCATCCTAACTCTTATTGGGCTGTTGGACAGGATGGTTACAGATTCAACGGAGCTATCAATTCTCCGCAGAACACTACTTTGCCAGCAAATGTGATTGATGCACTATACAATATGAGTGACCATCTGCCTGTGGTTGCCGAACTCGATTTTGGCGATGTGGGCTATGCTTCCGAATCTACAGAAAGTAATTTCCAATCAATCGTGCAAAATCCTGTAAATGATGAGCTTGTCGTAAGGTTGCGTACGGAAAAACCGCGCGATGTTACTGTTTATGTTTATTCGGCGCTTGGCAAACTTGTACTTTCTTATTTTGCTCAAGTTGCTGAAGATGAAGTTGTTGTGCGTGATGTTTCGGATTTGCCCAATGGCGTTTACATTGTAAGTATAAAGTCGGAAGGTGTGTCGGTATCGCATAGGGTTGTAAAAGCAGAATAGGACATGGAAGGCGGATATGCAGAACTGATGAAACGCCTTAAGCGTCTAGATGGCAAGAAGTTGGATGCTCTGTTTCATCGTCTGCACGACGAGGAATCGGAGAAAATCGATTGTCTGCAATGCGCCAATTGCTGTCGTAGCCTTGGTCCTCGCTTTATTCAGAACGACATAGCTCGTATGGCTACTCACTTGAAAATGAAAGAGTCGGCTTTTATTAACCAGTATCTTCGAATCGACGAAGACGGCGATTACGTTTTCAAGGAAATGCCTTGTCCGTTCCTTATGCCCGACAACTACTGCATGCTCTATAATTCACGCACAAAGGCTTGTCGCGAATATCCGCACACCGATTCAAAGAATATAAAAAGCATACTGAAAATCTGTGAGTTGAATACACAGACTTGTCCCATTGTGAAAAATATTTTCGAAAGGATGTGCAGAAACGACTATGAACTTCTTAGGCGTTTGTAGTAGTTGCCCGTTTTACCATATCGTTGGCAATTCTGTGGTAAACACCTTTTTCGCCAAGTCGTCCGAATAGTTCCTTGTAATCGTTCTCTATGATTGTGCGCTTTTCTCCGCCTACGATTATTTTGCTTAGTTCATCGGTTGCATTTTGAACCGTAAGGTCGTCTTGTATGAGTTCGCGCACGCAAGGTTTGTCGAGGATAAGGTTTACCAGCGATATGTATTTGACGCCCGAAAAACGAGATACTTGTCGTGCTATGAATACCGAAAATGCATCGGCCTTGTAGCATACGACCTGCGGAACGCCAAACAATGCGGCTTCGAGGGTTGCTGTGCCTGAGGTTACAAGTCCTGCTTCGGCGTGGGAGAGGATTTCGTAGGTGCTGTTGAATAAAAGTTCAACGTTTTCGGGCTTTTGGGTAAGAAATTGCTCGTAATATTCTTTGTCGATGGCTGGCGCACCAGTGATAAGGAACTCGTATTGAGGAAATTTTTTCGCAGTTTCGAGCATTACTGGCAACATACGGCTGATTTCCTGCTTGCGGCTGCCAGCCATGGTGGCTATTATCGGCTTGTCGGGCAGATTGTGCATCTGGCGGAACTCGTCAATGCTTTTTGCTTTGTACGATGAAGTTACATCGACAAGCGGATGCCCGTAGTATTCGACATCGATGTTGTATTTTGCGTAGAAAGCTTTTTCGAAAGGAAGAATAGTGTACATGCGGTCGGTATTGTCGCGAACCTTATACACACGGTTTGCTTTCCATGCCCACACGTTAGGCGATATGAAATACAGCACCTTGAAGCCTTGTTTCTTCGCCCATTTGGCAATGCGGAAGTTGAATCCCGGGTAATCGACAAGTACTAGAGCATCGGGGCGGAAGTCGGTAATCTGCTGTTTTACAAGCTTTACGTTCGCAAAAATTGTCGAAAGGTTCTTTGCAACTTCGACGAAGCCCATAAAAGCGAGGTCGCGTATGTGTTTGTGCAGTTTTACGCCTTGGGCAGCCATAAGGTCGCCGCCCCAGCCTTCGATGGTGGCTTCGGTGTCGGCAGCTTTTATCTGCTCCACTAGAAACGACCCGTGCAGGTCGCCCGATGCTTCGCCTGCGATTACGAAATATCTCATTTCATGAATGTGAGGACAACAAATATCAAGGTGTATATTACCAACGAAAATACCAGTCCCTTGACGGCGTACCAGTAGTCCAATTTCTTGAAAATGAAGTAGGGGATAAGGTTGGCAAAAACACAGAGACTAGGTGGCAATATCGACTTTATTTCAATAAGACGGTTTATGAAATCGACAAATCCCCATCCGTACATTATGTGTTCGACAAGGAAATAAATGAAAAAGGCGATTATCGGCACAATTATGCCAATCAACAATCCAAAAATTGGCTTGTTGAATCTCTTTATCATGTTTGGTCTTGCTTCCATATTATAAATTCCAATTTTTTAGTTCGTCAATCATTTTGTATTCGGTAAAATCGGCACGCACAGGAACAATTGCTGCGTAGTTTTCAGCAAGTGCATATTCGTCGCATTCGGTGTTCTCGGGTTCCATATTTATAATGTGTCCACGCTGGTAATATGCCAGATTTCCGAATCGGTCTGTTGTTTCCTCGAAGTCCTCGAACCAGTAGCTCTTTGTCTGTGTGCATATTTTGAATCCTTTGAATTCTTCTGGTCTCGTGACGGGGTAATTTACATTGAGGCTTACTTGGTTTGGCAGGCCGTGTTCAAGTACTTTCTCAATGATAGCTGGAGCGGTTTTTTCTATTGTCTCGAAATCGGCGTCGGGGTCGTGTGTGATAATTGATAGGCCTATCGACGGGATTCCGTAGAATGATGCCTCGATGGCAGCGCCCATAGTTCCCGAGTATACGACGCTAATTGCCGAATTGGAACCATGGTTTATTCCCGACAGCATAAGGTCGGGCTTGCGGTCGAGGATTTTGGTAAGAGCACCTTTTACGCAATCGACTGGCGTTCCATAAAGTACGTATTTTTCAAGATTTTTGCTTTTGTGTCTAATTTCGTACCTGATAGGAGTGGTAAGCGAAACAGAGTGCGATTTGCCTGATTGTGCGTTTACTGGGGCAACGACAACTAGTTTTCCGTATGGCTGAGCTATGCGTATAAGCGTGTCGATACCTTTCGATGATATTCCGTCGTCGTTTGATATTAGTATAAGGCGTTCTTCCATACGCGGTTGATTAAAAATATCTTACATAAAAAAAGGTGCCAGATTTCCTGCCACCTTTTCGTGGTCCCACTAGGGCTTGAACCTAGGACCCCCTGATTATGAGTCAGGTGCTCTAACCAACTGAGCTATGGGACCTCGTTCCTTTCGGAAACGGACTGCAAAAGTACTGCAAAAAATTTATAGTGCAAAATTATTTTCCATTTTTTTTGAAAAATGATTTAATGCTAATTTTTTTGATTTTTGTCCGTATGCAAAACCTTGAACCTTAAACGTTGAACCTGGAACTTTAACCGTTACACCCTCAATTAACTATTATCAGCCCAGTGCTGTCGGTGTTGCTTTTGTAGCCGGCTCGGTCGACGATGTAGAACTTGTACATTATGGTGTCGCCGAACGACATTGCATATTCGTTCAGTTCCTCGATTTTTATGTCGCCGCTGATAGCATGCTTCTTGTCGTCCTTGTAGATGCGCTCGACAAAATAGTTCAAGTCGACAAGCAGGTCCATCTGTGTCATTACATTGTCTTGCATCTTGTGCTTGGTCATGAATATGGTGTTCTTTCGTGGCGAAACAGTGTCGAAGCCAATGTCGCCATCGCCGTCGGTGAACGAGAAGGTGAGGGTGCCGCGTTTGACGGTGTTGCCGAGAAGTACGGTATCGGCAAAGGTGAATTCCTTGAAAGTCACTGTCGGCTCGTCGGGATATTCCTCTTCGGGTTTGCACGATGGCATTATTGCCGATGCAAGTAACAGCAGAACCATATATGTTATAAGATGCTTGTGCATGTTAGAAATTTTGGCAAAGATAATTAATTTTTACAAAAAAGCGGTATCCGCTATGCTGAACAAGTTTCTGCATCTGGAATACCGCTTCGCAATTGCTCTATTATAGTTTTAAGATAGGTTTGCCTCAATCGTCTTGTTCCATTTTTCGGTGATTACCTTTTCTGCATCAAGGGCGAGCTTATTTTCCGACGAGAACAATGGCAGAATCTTAGTGCCTTTGCCTTCCTTGAACTCAATGTCAATCACCAATTTGTCGATGATTTCGCCTTGGGTGTTTTCTGACGAGGTACGGCTGTTGCAACTCTTTACATCGTGCAGGTCGATGATTATGCCGTCGCCACTCTTGGACTGGTAGGCAAGTTTTTTTGCCTTGCTGTCGATGCCGATTATGCCGAGGTCGCAGCAGTCGAACTCGCTGAGTTCAAGACCGTTGCTTGTGGCAAACTTCCTGAATTTTTCAATGATTCTCTTTTGTTTTCTCTTGCCCGATGTGGCAAGTATTACTACTGGTATAATCACTGCTATCGTGATCGCGATACCTAAAATTATATTGCTATCCATTTTGTTTGTTTTTTACTGATAATTAAATAATTAATATGAAAGTGCTTAAAAACATTGCCTCAGATGCTGAAACAAGTTCAGCATGACAGTCAATGTTTTATTTGTCCTTATACCGCTCCCTGAGCGTTAGTCGAAGGGGCGAAGGGGCTTTTTCCCCTAATCAGTAAAAATTATGGAATGGAAAAGTCAAATAATGCTCTTTGAAAATCGCTTTGTTTTTGGTCTTGGTCTGGAATGTGACCGATTGAGAAAAAAGTATTGTCGTATTTGCCTTGTCAATCAGTATGTTGTGATAGTCGAGTGGGGAACAGCCGAATCTGCTTTTCTGTGGCTGGCTGTTGTCGATTACTTTGGTTCTGTCGGTGATGACGAGCGTATAATTGTCGTTCTGTGCGACAAGCAGTTCCGTTTTCTGGCTTTTGCTTACGGATGTGTTTTCGTTGGTGCAGAATGCGTACAGCGAGGCACTTCTGGTGAGAATCAGAAGCGTTAGGCAAAGCGACAATATTTTGAAAGTTGCTTTCATTTGAATAAAAAATGCGGATGGAATCCACCCGCATTTTATATCAGATTACTTTGTAGCATCGTGCTTGTGCTGGCATTCGGTGTGATTTCCGCTGCAACCCGAAGTCTTCTGAGCATCGTGCGAGTGGCTGCAACCTGCGTGATTTCCACTGCAACCGCTCTTCTGCTGTTCCTGCTGAGCATGGTTGCAACCAGCATGGTTTCCGCAGCAAGCTCCGTTCTTTGCGTGTGGGCACTGGTGGCCAGCGTTGAAAACTGTTGCTGTGTAGCCGATTTCTTTGAGCGATGCAATCAGCTTTTCGGTGTCGGTGCGGTCGTTGCGGTACTTAATGTACACTGCGTCCTTCTCGTGATTTGCCTGCACATCGATAACACCCTTGGTGTATGCCAACTGCTTAGCAACCTTGTCGGCGCAATTCTGGCAGTGCATTTCAGTTGCCAAAATAACTTCCGAAATCTTTTCGTTCTGCTTTGCAGCCTTCTGTTCCTGTGCAAATGCGTTGCCCATTCCAAGCAACAATGCCAATACTAAAATCAAAATGTTCTTTTTCATTGTCTTAAAATTTATGAGTTACAAAATTAATTTAAATTTCAATATAAATGTTTCTAATCCCTATCTATTGCAAATCTTATACCCAAATAAAATTTCCGTCCGTCGATTGGCCCCCAGATGAGCGACGAGTCGAAGTAGTCGCCAAAGGGGTCGCCGGCAGCGATAATCGGGTCTTTCTGCGTGAAGTTGAAGATGTTTTCAACGCCGACATAAATGCTCCATTTCTTGAAGAACTTGGTAATCTGTGCGTTGAAGATGTTGTAAGCCTTGAACTTGTCGTCGCGGCGGTATTCTTCGGGATTGCTGGCGGTTGACGGTATTCTGCCCGGTCCGTTGAACTGCGCGGTGAAGTCGAACTGCCATTTTTCGAGCTTTGTGCGGTACGAGGTTGTAAGCAAGCCTTTGAAACGGCTCATCAACGGTGATTCTACAAGGTTTCCGTCGATGGTCTGCTTTACATCGTTGTAGCGGAACGCGCCTGTGATGTCCCAGCCCTTTAGCACCTCGCACGACACTTCAATCTGGTAGGTGTTGGAGAACGATTTGCCCTGCAGGTTGTAGAACTCGACAACGCCGGGTGTCTCGAAATCTGCGACAATCTGCTTGACGAAGTCGGTTCGGTAGTATTCTGCCATAATGTTCAGCAGCCTGTCCTTAATAGGTATGTTGGCCGAGAAGGTCGCACCGTAGTTCCAAGCTTCTTCGAGGTCGAGGTTGTCGTAGATTACCATTCGGCGCGACGATGCCAGCAGGAACGAGTTTTCGCTCAGAACATTAGCCTTGCGGAACGCTCTTCCGGCCGATGCTCTCAAGGTGAGGTATTCGTTGATGCTGTACTTGAGGTTCAGTCGGGGGGTAAAGAGAAATCCGTACTGGTTGTGGTAGTCGCCACGGACACCTGCAATCATGTTGAAGTTGCCGAAATGCCCCGTGTATTGGAAGAATGCTCCCGGAACAGCCTCTAAGTCGTTCATTACGCTGTCGTTGAGGTTCTGATGCAGGTTTTCGTACTTCATGTTGAGACCAGTGGTGTATGAGTGTTTTTCGTTGCCACCGAATGCCGATTTCCACAACACATTGGCGTACAGGCTGTTCTGGCTTGCATCAAAATCATTATGACCGTAGTAAGAGTCCTGATGATGGGTTATGAAGTTGGTAATCACTGCTATGCTCTGGTAGTCCTTTTCGGGGAACACATAGCCGCACTTTAGGAAGGCTTCGCCACGCTGTGAGTGAATTTTTATTTTGTAAAGGTCTGGCTGCAAGGAATCTATGTAGGTATGATGGTCCTTGCTGATTTGTCCGTTTTTGCGTGTCTCGTCGATATACTTCACGCCGAACCGCATTGTAAGGTGCTTGCCGAAATAGTCCCAGCGGTTGAAAAAGTTGTACTGGGTAATATTGGGCGAATCGTAGAAGTTGTCGTGGTTGTGGTCCATACGGATGAAACGATTTTGCGCGTGTGCAAATATCTGGGTACTAACTTTTTCACTAACTTTAATGGGCGCGTCGATGTTGCCTTCTACATTGCCGTGCGAACTTCCCATCAAGTTGAGCGAGAACTTGTCGGATTGGCGCGGTTTCTTGTACTCCACATTTATCTGACCTGTTACAGCATCGTAACCGTTTATCACAGTGGAAGTTCCCTTTGAAATCTGCATCGAGGTCATCCACGGACCTGGAATGTAGCCGAGTGCATATGGCTGCGAAAGTCCGTAGAGGTTGGGGATATTTTCGGTAAGGAACTGCACATATTTTCCTGCCAGACCGAGCAACTTGATTTGCTTTGCGCCAGTGGCGGCGTCGCTTGTGCCAGCATCCACCGAGGCGTTTGTCTCGAAGCTTTCAGAAAGGTTGCAGCAGGCTGCCTTGCAGAGTTCCTGTCCCGAAACATCCTGCACATTGCCGATTTCCATTCGCGAGTAGTGCGAACTTGCAGCGCGCTCGTTTACAGTGACTTCCGAAAGCATTTCGCCTGCGGTAAGCACGACTTCTATGTTTTTCTTTTTCTCTGGAATTTCAAGAGTGTCGCTGTTGTAACCGATGAAGCTGACAATCAGTTTGTTGGTGCTGTTGACTTTGTTTATCTTAAAATTGCCGTTCATGTCGGAAATAGTTCCGACGTTGCTGTTTTCCCAATAGACATTTGCACCGAAAAGCGTCTGCTTGTTGCCATCGACAATCTCGAAGACGGTGCCGCTAATCTGGGCTTTGCTTATTGTGGCTATTGCTACGAAAGCAATTAATGCCAATATTTTGTTTTTCATCGTTTTACTTCTTTAAATTATGAATTTGGACTATTGTCCGTTGCTATCTCTTGGGTTTTGAGAAGCAATTCATAATCTGAAGCAGGAGAGGAGCGAGCACACTTTGCCCTTGTCGTACAAACGATTGGCGTTGGATGCCAGTAGTTTAGGCTCAATCTCGTTTGTCGTACAAGTGATATTTGAACAAGGTGCGAAATTGTTGCTGATGAAAGTCTTTACTGATGGAATTTCGGGCAAAGCCGAGTGTTCGTCCTGTTGGAACAAGTCCTTGAGCGACATAAACTCTATATGTGTGTGCTTCTGGTGTTCCGACTTGTCCTGACAGTGGCAGTGATGTCCGTCGCAATGGTGGCTGTGGCATTCGTGGTGCGAATGGCACTCGTGGTTGTGCGAAACCTCGCCAAATTCGAAGAGACTGATTTCGCGGTGCTCCTCGTTGCAGCATTTGCAGAAATAGTGCTCATACACAATGCCGTTCGAGGTAAGCATCACCATTATGGCGGTAATCACGGGCAATATGGCTCTGAATAATTTCATCGTTGCAAAGGTAAGTCTTTTTCGTTTTGCTTGTTCGCGATTAACAAAACATTAAGTTTATGTGGGCTTCGCCCGTTTCTAGATTTGAATGCCTGCGGCGTTTGATGGCTGGCGGCGTTTGAATGGCTGACGCCGTTTGAATGCCTGCGGCGTTTGAATAGCTGACGCCGTTTCTCGCTTCGCCGTTTGAATGGGCTTCGCCCGTTTGAATGCCTGTGGCGTTTGAGGGCTGACGCCGTTTCTGGGACGCAATGCCGTTTCTAATTGTTTGATGTTGTTTATGGTTGTTTGAAATTGGCTTTTAGCCTTCAAGCCTTCTGGCCTTTTAGCCTTTTTTGCTTATTTTTGTGCGTTAAATTTTAAATGGAAGGATATATGAGAAAGTTAGTTGAAGTTTTTGGATATGCTCTTGGCGGACTGATGTTTGTGATTCTAATTCCTGCAATAATGTGGTTGGCTTCGCTGATGCCCAGTATTTGTAATGTAGAAGTTTGGCAGATTGTTGTTGCTGCTGTGCTTGCGATTGTGGGTTTGGTGCTGAGCATTTGGTCTATTGTGTACATGAGGCACATAGGTGACGGCAATCCAATGGATGCTTTTGGACACGAAGTGGCGCCTCGTACCAAACATCTTATGACCGATGGACCTTATCGCCTGAGTCGAAATCCAATGCTCACAGGTAGTTTCATTTACAACGCCGCCGCTTGCGTATGGCTGTGGACTTGGCAGTCGGTGGTGGTTTTCGTTGTGTTTGTGGCGATTATGCTGGTGCAGGTAATGACCGAAGAAAAACGGCTTCGTCGCGACTTCGGCGATGAATACGATGCATATTGCCGCAAAACGGGAAGATTTTTGCCGTTTAGTTTCAAAAGATGATGTGTGAATGCAAATCAAAATCACAAATCGAAAATCGTCATTCGTAAATCCAAAATAATTCGTATCTTTGCAAATTTATTATGCAATGTGCATTTTAGCGCATTTTGACTTAATGTAATGAAAAAGAAGATTATAGGACAGAATCTCGTGATGGTGTCGATGCTTATGCTGGCTTCGGCATTCGTCGCGCTGTACTATAATATAAACTACGGCGAGAAGGATTTCATTCCTTTGCTTGTTCCTTCGCTCGCAACATTTTTTATCGGAGCCATTCTTTTCCTGCTTGGCAGAAAGACGACAAAGAAAATGCGCAAGGAGGACAATTTCCTGATCGTTACGCTTACTTGGCTGATTCTTACTGTGCTAGGAATGATTCCTTACCTTATGTGCGGTACTTTCGATAATGTTTCCGACGCATTTTTCGAAACAATGTCGGGATTTACGACCACAGGAGCAACGGTGATGAACAACATCGATTCTCAGCCTCATGGAATTCTGCTATGGCGAAGCATTACGCAGTGGCTTGGCGGTTTGGGTGTTATCGTGCTGACAATGGCTTTCTTCTCGCAGAAGAACAAGGCTCACGAAACACAGTTGTTTTCGGCCGAATCGCCTGGAATCGAGGTCGATAAACTCGGTTCGCGCATCCGCAACACTGCCCAGAAGCTTTGGGTTATCTACATTGTGCTTACCATACTGTGTTTCGTTGCATACTATCTCGGTCCGATGAACCTTTTCGATGCTGTTTGCCATTCGATGACAACGGTTGCAACTGGTGGCTTCAGCACGCATCAGGCTAGCATTGGTTACTGGGCTTCGCCGTATATCGAGTATATGTGTACGCTCTTTATGGCGATGTGCGGTCTTACTCTGGCTCTGTATTACTTCCTGATTGTCGGACGTTTCAAGGCGTTCAGGCAGAACGAGGAGATGCGCTGGTACTTCGGGATAATATTCGTCGGCGTGGCTGTGTTTATGCTGTTGTTCTACTCGTTGGAATACACTACGGTACTTACTGCCGACCAGCTTTCGTCGTTCCCGATGGGCTTCGAGGAGACATTCCGCGCTTCGCTGTTCAATGTGGTGGCAATAATGACATCGTCGGGATATCAGGCAAGTTGCTTCGACTATGTTGCTTGGGGACAAGCGTTTATCATTCCGACGGTACTTCTTATGGCAGTTGGTGGATGTTCTGGTTCGACGAGCGGTGGTATCAAGGTTTCGCGAATTGCAATCGCAGTGAAAAACCTTATTGCCGACCTTAAGCGTCAGCTTCATCCTCAGGCCGTGATTCCCGTAAAGATGTCGAAGCGTTCTCTCGACCAGACCACAGTTATGCGCGTTATGGCATTCATAATGGTGTATATAATAATCGTATTGGTTGCCACATTGTTGCTTACCTGCTTGGGAATGGACTTTACAAGTTCGTTTGTTTCCTGCGTTTCGGCTATGAGTAACATCGGTCCTGCCTACGGAATGACTGGCCCTGCAACGACTTTTGCCGCCATTCCCGACATTGCCAAGTGGATACTTTCTGGCATGATGCTTGTCGGTAGGTTGGAAATTTTCACGGTATTGCTGTTATTTACAAAGGAATATAAGGTTACGAAATAAATGTTGAATTATAAAAAAGGAATACACAATATAATGTAAAGACGCAAAATTTTGCGTCTCAACTAGAATGCAAGAAACTTTTAAATTTTTAAATATGAAAAACATAACATTACTTTTTGTTTGCGCACTTTCATTTTCTGCGCTTGCTTTTGCCGACAACGACAAACCCGTAAAGGTCGAGGACATGCCTATGACCGCACAGGAATTTTTGAGGACTTATTTCCCGAAGGAAAATGTCAGATCAGTAATGCTCGACGAAAATGACGGAGACTACGAGGTGAAACTTGAAAACGGCGTGAAGATTGAGTTCAACAAGATTGGCTCGTGGATGGAAATCGAAGGACATGTCGCTTTGCCAAAGGGAATCGTAAGCAGCAATATTTACGACTATGTTGCTCACAACTACAAGAAGGCAAAGATTTACAAGATTGAGCGCGACAAGAACGGCTTCGAAATCGAGCTCGACACTGATGTTGAACTTCAATTCGACCTTAACGGAAATTTTGTAAAGGAGGAAAAATAATAGTTTATGAAAAATATTTTTCTGCTTGCGTTGATTTCCCTGCTTTCGCTGTGTGCGTTCGGGCAGGACGAAGAATTTATAGGTGGCAATTGTACCAGCATTATGGTCGGCAAGAAGGCCAGTGCCGATGGTTCGGTTATTACTTCGCATACATGCGATGGCCGCTACCGCACATGGATGACGATTGAGCCGGCAGCCAACTACAAGGATGGTGCAACCCACAAGGTTTACAAAGGTACTATGCACACCAAGAGCCGCACCGACACTACGGGCGTAACGCTCGCTGGTGAAATTCCGCAGGCAAAGCACACTTACGCCTACCTTAACACCGCATATCCTTGCCTCAACGAAAAGCAGCTTGCCATTGGCGAGACTACTTTTTCGGGTCCCGATACGCTCGTGAATAGCAAGGGAATGTTTATGATTGAGGAACTTGAGCGCGTCGCACTTATGCGTTGCACAACTGCCCGCGAAGCTATCAAGCTCATCGGTAGCCTTATCGCTGAATATGGCTATGGTGATGGCGGCGAGTGCATTACAATTGCCGACAAGAACGAGGTATGGCAGATGGAAATCCTTGGCGAAGGTCCCGACAAGATTGGTGGCGTGTGGGCCGCAAAGCGCATTCCCGACGACCATGTTGGCGTGTCGGCAAACATAGCTAGGATAGGGCAGATGGAGCGCAACAATCCCGACTATTTTATGGCTTCCGACAATGTTGAGGAAGTTGCCAAGAAGTACAACCTTTGGGACGGCAGCGAACCGTTTGTCTTCTGGAAGGCTTTCGCTTCATCGTATGGCGCTGGAAAAAACTTCAAGGAACGCGAGTTCTTCATCCTCAGTAGTTTGGCACCTTCGCTCGGACTTAGCATGGACATGGACGAACTGCCATTTTCGGTTAAGCCAGACGAGAATGTCGATGTCCGCAAGGTGATTGAACTTTTCCGCAGTACCTACGAAGGCACCGACCTCGATATGACTCGCAATGTGCGAATGGTTACCAAGAAGCGTCTTGACGACGGAACTATGGTTAACGATACGATCGTAAGTCCAATAGCAAATCCGTGGCTTGGTACAAATATGCGCAACACTCTGAATTACATTGCCCCCGAAACTGTAACATTCCAGCGTACTGTGGCTGTGGCCTGGTGTTCGTACTCGCATATAATCCAGTTGCGCAGCTGGTTGCCAGACGAGGTAGGTGGTGTTTGCTGGATGTCGGTTGATAATCCTGCACAGACACCACGAGTTCCGATTTTCAGTGGAACGACTGCATTGCCAAAGGCTTACGATGTGTGCGGACAGAAGCAACTCGACAACAACTGCGTGCTGTGGACTTACCGCAAGGCAAACAAGTTAGCAACCGTAGCTTGGCAATCGACGAGACCAGTACTCGAAAGTGCTCTCAAATCATACGAGGATGATGCATTTGCTGGCCTTAAAGATTTGGAACAAAAGGTTGTAGATAACGGCAATGCCAAGAAGTCGGCTAAGATTTTGAATACTTATACAAGCGACAATTTTGAGAAGTCGGCAAAGAAATGGAAGCAACTGGAGGAAATGTTCTGGCTGAGATTTGGAATGGGATTTTAATGAATTGACAATTAACAATTAGCTACGCTGAGCTGAAGGTTTATAATGGACAATCGGCAAATAGGCTTGAATGCTGACTGGCTTACAGCCGTTTGTACAGACGCAAAATTTTGCGTCTCAACGGAAAAGGCGAAGCCATTTATTTTGTTATGAAGAAGATAGTAAACATAATTTTAATCTCTCTCGCATTTGTGCTATCGCTTTCTGCACAAAGCCCGTCAGCAATGACGGAAGACTGGGAAAGCGGAGATTTTTCGTCTATGTTGTGGGAACGTCCTGGTAGTCAATACCAATGGGAAATAACAAGTGAAGGTGCGCACAGCGGCAGATATTGTGCCAGAAGCGGAAACTACTACACAAAAAATACAGAATCTGTACTTCAATTGTCCGTATATCTTAACGAAAGCGGAACCTTCTCGTACTTTCGCAAGATTTTTTCTGCAGAAAGTAGTGGTACTTTTTACTTTTATATTGATGGCGTGCAGAAAGAAACACTTTCGGGTTATGCCGACTGGAGCGAATATCAGTGCGAAATAACTTCGGGCTTCCATGTTCTTAAGTTCTGTTATCAAAGAAATGGCAATGCAAGTAAAGGTTCCGACTGCGTGTGGATTGACGACATTAGTCTGCCAAACGGAATTCAGATGAATACCTCTGCCGACTTATGTGATGCGCCAGCGCAGTTACATGCCGAAACTGCAGGAAACAATGTCGTGCTTACTTGGAATGGTTCACAAAATCCGCATGAAATTGTCATTTTCGACGATGTAGAAGGACATGAACACGGAGCAATAAATTCACAAGTAACGGTTGGGTGGAGCTATATTGACGGTGATAATCTTCCAACTGGCACATTTTCATCGTTGAATTTCCTTAACGAAGGAGATACAATGGCTTTCATTGTGATAGATGACCAACAGATTTCTGGTACTGGAGGCAATTATTATCTGGCGAACTCTGGGCACAATTATTTCGGATGTCCTTTCCATTCCAACATTCGCAACGACGATTGGATTATAAGCCCAGAACTCAATTTCTCGGAAGCATTTACTTTTTCGTTTTATGCACGCAATTTCTCTAGGAATTACAACGAAAAATTTGTCGCATCCTATTCTATTACCGATGCAAACGAAAGCAGTTTCATACCGCTTCATTGCGACACAATAGAAACAACCTATTTATGGACCGAATATTCATTCTATGTGCCATCATCGGCAAAATATGTCGCATTGCATTGCGTTTCCTATGACCAGTATATGTTATGCCTAGATGACATTTCAATACGCGGACAAATCGGTCATACCTGCAATGTTTATCGCGATGGCGTCCTTATTGCCACCAATGTTGCCGATTCTACATATACTGATATTGGAGTTGCGTCAGGAAGCCATTGCTATACAATTACATACAACTGTGGTGGCAATACTGAATCGGCACACTCCATCGAGGTTTGCATAGAGGCAACAAACTTATCGAAAGCAGAAATTACAGCCATTATCGACAGTATTTCGGCAACATCGGCAATACTCACACGCGAAATGCAGGAAAATCCAGATTCACATACTCGTGAAATTAGCAACGCTCACATGGCAACCACGCTTGAAGAAATGTTTGAATGGAACAAATATCCGACTTACGAGGTTTATACTCAGTTGTTACAGCATTTTCAGAACGAATTTCCTGACATTTGTGAGATAGATACGATTCTCGGCACAACACCGCATCCCGACTTGCACCATTCCATTTTTGCAATACATATAAGCAATACGCTAGTTGAGACGACAACAAAACCCGCATTCCTGTATTCGTCGTCGATGCACGGAACCGAAGTGGTGTGTTTTCAGATGATGCTGCACCTTGCCGACTATATTCTGAACAATGCGACAACAGACTCGGCAGTGATGAAAGTTCTTGACAATGTTGATTTGTACATCTGTCCGCTCGAAAATCCCGATGGAACATATCATCTGACCAACGATATGATTTGGCAGGGCGAAGGTTATTCCACTTACCACAACTACAACGATGTGCAGCTGAACCGCAACTATCCGCACTTGCCTGGACTTGGTACCGAAGCCAACATTCAGCCCGAAACTCAAGCAATAATCGACTATGTAACACCCTTGCATTTTGTAATGTCGGTAAATTTCCATTGCGGAGCAGAACTGCTTAATTATCCATGGGATTCGTGGACAACAAGTCAGCGAGCCCACGCTGATTCCGACTGGTTCCGCTATGTCTGCCAGAATTATGCAACCCTTTGCCACGCACAGGACACTTCGTACATGTACGGTGATGGTTTGGGACGCACGGTAATCGATGGTGGCGACTGGAGCGTTGTCTCTGGAAGCCGACAGGACTATATGACATATTACCAGCGTTGCCGTGAAGTTACAATGGAGATAAGTCGTACGCATGTTGTTACCGACCCCGACGAATTGCAGTCGTATTGGACAAACAGCAAGGATGCTCTGCTGAGTTACGCGATGGAATGCGACTATGGATTCTGGGGCGTTGTCTCCGATGCGATAACCCATGAACCAGTTGAGGCAATGATAAAAGTGCTGAATCATGACTATTTTCACTCCGAAGTTTACTCTCACCAGCCGTTGGGCGCATACCACCGACCGATTATGGCAGGAACATACACTGTGGAAGTATCCGCACCTTGCTATCAAACTGTCACTTTCACGGTTACAACAAAACCAGGCACAAAAGTCCGTCGCGATGTGGAATTGCAGCCGTTGGTTGTAGCACCACTGGCTTTCGACCAGCACATACTTTCGGGTATGCAGGCTACTGTTGTTGCTCTTTCGCAGAACGAAGTATTCTGGTTCGATTCCGACACTGCAAACGAGGCAATAGCAACAGGAAACTACTATACAACCCCGGTGCTATTTTACACAGCAACATATTATCTCGAAGAACGCTTTGTTGACGATACGCTCCTCTGCATAAGTCCGCGTAGTTCTGTTTCTGTTTATGTACACGATACCATTGGTAATAATATACTTATAGAGGATGTTGACAATCAGAATATTATCGTTTTTCCTAATCCGACGAGAGATTATTTGTCAATTGAAAGAAATGGAATGGAAATTACCAATATTGCAGTATATGACACTAATGGAAGATTGATTTTCAAGAAGGAACAGCCTACGGAACGCATTGATGTTTCGGGATTAATACAAGGGACTTACTTCTTGAGAATGGAAACGACAGATGGATATGCCACAATTTTAAAATTTGTAAAAATAGATAATTAGCAAAATAAACAATGTGCAGTCGCACCATGGTGCGACTCAACGAGAAACGGGCTTTAGCCCATAGAAACTTATAAATAAATATAAATATTTAATATAGTACGGTCGCGGCGCGCCACGACTCAACAAAAATAGCTTATGCGAATTGACATTATAACCGTTTTACCCGAAATCCTTGATGGACCGCTGAACAATTCGATAATCAAGCGGGCAACCGACAAGGGAATTGCCGAAGTTCATATCCACGACCTACGCGAATATGGCCTTGGTCGTCACAGGCAAGTTGATGACTACGCCTTTGGCGGTGAGGCTGGCATGGTGATGATGATAGAACCTATCTTCAACTGCATCAACGATTTGAAGAAGCAGCGCGACTACGACCTCGTCATCTACACATCGCCCGACGGTAAGCCGTGGAAGCAGAAGGAAGCCAATCGCATAAGCATGATGGAGAACATTATAATCCTCTGCGGACACTACAAGGGCATTGACTATCGCATTCGCGAACACCTTATCGACGAGGAATTTAGCATCGGAGACTTTGTGCTAACTGGTGGAGAACTTGCCGCCGCTATGATGTGCGACAGCATCATCCGCGTAATCCCTGGTGCTATAGGCGACGAGCAGTCGGCCTTGTCCGATTCGTTCCAAGATGGACTTCTCGCTCCGCCAGTCTATACGCGTCCTGCCGAGTTCAACGGCTGGAGAGTTCCCGATATTCTCCTTTCTGGCAATTTCGCTAAGATTGACGAGTGGAAAGAAGATATGGCATATGAGCGCACAAAAGCGTTGAGACCTGATTTGCTCGATGAGTAAACTAATCATTGTGAAATCAATATCTTTGCTGTATATTTGCAAAAAATATTGACATGAAGAAAATATTGGTATTTGTGGCTGTTTGCCTTGCTGTTTTCGGCGTGTCGTGTGGCGGTTCTAAGGAAGAGACCACTTCTACGACAAAATCTTATGCTGAGATTAGGGAAGAAGAGCCTAACTATATGGGCGACTCGACTATTTACGACGGCATTGTGCTGTCGCACGAAAACAATGTCGTCGATTGGGACAAGGTGGCTCAGGATTCGTTGGTGCAATTTGTATATATGAAGGCTACTGATGGCGCTTCGGTACAGGATTCAAAATACAAGAAGTCGCTTAAGGCGGCACGCAAGGCTGGATTGAAGGTTGGTTCGGCGCATTATTTCCGTATGACTTCAAGTCCCGATGACCAGTTTAAGAACTTCAAGAAAACTATCAAGGTTGACGACCAGGATCTTATACCTGCTGTCTATGCCGAATGCGAGTTCAAACGTTCGTCGAAGGAGGAATTCTCGGCTGCACTGAAATCGTTCTTGGACAAGGTTGAGGAATATTGCGGTGTAAGACCTATAATATGCTGTTCTGTAGGTGTTTATCATAAGCGACTGAAAAAGGATTTTGCAGATTATATGTTCTGGATGTCGAATCCGACAATTCCAAGCACAGCAAAATATACTCTCTGGCAAACCGATTCGTATGTCGGTCATATCGACGGTATTGACGGCGGCGTTGACATAAGCACATTCAACGACAGTTGTGGAATTGATAATTTGCTGATAAAAAAATCGTAAATCGTAAATTCCAATGTCATTCCTCAATCCATCTTTCCTCTGGGCTTTGTTTGCGATGGCTATTCCGGTGATAATTCACCTGATAAACTTTCGTAAGCCCAAGGTCGTATATTTCAGTAACACATCGTTTATCGAGGATATAAAGAAGGAAACGCGCACAAAGACCAAACTGAAGCAGATCCTCATCCTTATTGCCCGAATGTTGACGATTGCAATGCTGGTGTTCGTGTTTGCTGGTCCATTCATTCCCAATAACGATAAGGCAAACGACGAGCCATCTGATTTGTCAATAATTTACATCGATAATTCGTTTAGCATGGACGCCGATGCCGCAAAAGGCAAGGTGTTCGACCAGGCAAAACAGATTGCAAAGGACTTGGTGTATGCAAGCGACCCGTCGATGAACTACATATTTATTTCCAACGACTTCTATTCAGATTTCCGTGCTACTCTCAACCGTGACCAGGTCATAACAAGCATCGACGACTGCAAGATAAGCGCCAACTCAATGAAGATTAACGACTTGATAGTAAAGGCAAATGCTTTGGCTCAAAATGGTAAGAACGCTTCGCTCTACATAATTTCCGATATGCAGAAATATATGTTCGAGGATGTTGAGGCTGAGCTGGCTGAAAATATAAATGCAGTTCTGATGTCGCTCAATCCGGTGAAAATAAACAACTTGTTTGTTGATACCTGTTGGTTCGACAGCCCTGTGCATCGCGTGGGACAGAACGAGCATCTCACGGTTCGCATTACAAACAAGTCGAGCGAAGGCTTCTACGACATTCCCATGCAGCTTTACCTGAACGATTCGCTCAAGGCAATGACAAATTTCAATGTCGAGGCAGGGGAATCGGTGGAAGTGAACGTTGATTATCAGAACACAAGCGCGGGAAATGTTGCTGCACGGCTCGAAATTTCCGATTATCCCATTGTTTACGACAATGTTTTGTATTTCAGCTATGCCATATCCGACAAAACTAAGGTTTTGACAATCAATGCAAAGGACGAAAGCCGTTATCTGACTGCCTTGTTTGGTAACGATGAAGAAACTTTCAAGTTCGAGCAGGTGCGCCAAGGGCACGAATCGGATATGAACATAAACGACTTCGACCTTGTTGTGCTAAATTCGGTGTCGGAAATATCGTCGGGATTGGCTGAAAGGCTCAAGACTTTCGTCAACAATGGCGGTTCTGTCTGCCTTATTCCGGCTTCGTCGGTGAATTACGCTTCGCTCAACAGTTTCCTTGAATTGTTCGCCATTGGAAAGTTTGAGGGATTGACGCAGCACGATACAAAGCTTTATGGAATCGACTATAAGAACAATCTGTATCGCAACGTCTTCTCGAAAGAGGAAAAGCAGGGCAGCCTCCCGAACATGGAGCTTACGCATAAGTTGAACATGTTTTCGCGAGCATCGTTCTCGTCGGTGCTGACGCTCGAAAATTCGGCTCCGGTGCTTGTCGCAGGCGACTATGGCAACGGTAAGCTTTACGTCTTTGCGTCGCCGATTGACAATGTGAATGCCGATTTTGCAAAGAGCGTTGTCTTTTCGCCAGCAATGTACAACATGGCTATGAACAGCCAGCTGGCAAATTCGCTTTACGCGACAATCAACACCGAGACCATTGCACAGGCTAGGGTAGATAGCTACGAAATTGGCAATACCTATAATATATATGTAGCGAAAGACGAGTCGTACCTCGTTGATGTGAGGTACAATTCGGGCTTGTTGAATGTCTTTATGCCAGCCAACCTAAAATCGGCAGGTGTGTATGGCCTTTCTGAAAACAATGATACCATCGCGCTGCTTGCCCTCAACTACAACCGCAACGAATCTATGCAGGACTACTTGTCGGAGGAGGACCTCGAAGCTATGAATACGCAGAGGTTTTCGGGACGTGCATCTATCTTCAGGTTCGACGATGTTGAGCAAACTTTTTCAGATTTTAAGGCGATTTCCGAAGGAAAAGCACTATGGAAATACTTCGTTTTGCTGGCACTTTTGTTTATTATCTGCGAGGTTTTGATAATAAAGTTTATGAAGTAGATGTTATAATGTATTGATACACAAACTTTTAGTTCTAACAATTTGTTGTTAGTAATAAAAGCCAAAAAAGCGGACGAAAAATTGCTGTATTTGAAAAAAATGTACTAATATTGCAGTCCAAAATTTTAAGGAATAATAAAAAGTTTTCGTGATGAATTTAATGAATATTGTTGAACAGAATTTGGAACAGGTAAGAGAGTTCCCAAAGTTCAAGGCAGGTGATACTATTACTGTAAGTTACAAGATTAAGGAAGGTAATAAGGAAAGAATTCAGCAGTTCAGAGGCGTAGTGATACAGCTTAATGGAACTGGACGTACAGCTACTTTCACAGTACGTAAGATGTCGGGTACTTTCGGCGTAGAAAGAGTTTTCCCGATCGCATCTCCATTTATCGATTCGATTGATGTTAATAAGTATGGTAGGGTTCGCAGAGCAAAGATTTACTATCTGCGTGAACTTACCGGTAAGAAGGCTAGAATCAAAGAAAAGAGATTCTAATCTTTATTGCGTGAAAAAGATAATAGCTCCGAGATTTATGTCTTTGGGGCTTTTTTCGTTGAATATAACTTGTTAGATATTTATAAAGATGAAAAAATCATTATTTGTTGCTAATTCGATGACAATCACGGGTATTGTCCTTGCTTTGATTGGTGTAGTGGCTATTGTTTGCGGTGAAAACTTTTTCGAGCATCTGATTCAAATTGCTGGCGGAGCTATTGCCCTGATGAGTTTGTTTATGCTTGTAATGCGTATCGCAAAGAGTAAGGATGGCGATTCAAAGCTCGAAAAGTCGTTGATGATAATAATGTTCGCTTTTGCTCTCATCGGTGGCGTGTTGCTGTTCTGCTTTGCCGAACAGTTGACAAGGATTTTCGCTATAATACTCGGTGCAATAATCCTGCTCGGTGCCGTTATGATGATAATCTTAACATTGGTATATCGCGAAAAAGGTTCAAAACTTTCGTTGGTTTACTTGATTGCATCGATAGTTGTACTTGTCGCTGTCGGCATTCTTGGTTTCATGTTTATCCGTGATCCAGAATTTGGCAACAAGGTGATGGCAATCGTGCTTGGCATACTGATGATTCTTCTCGGTTTGCTCTTCTTGTTCGAGTCGTTTATGGTTCGCAAAGTTATAAAGTTCTTCAATAACAACTTGCTGTCAGAAGGGCAAAATACTGAGGTAGAGACCATTGATGCAGAGGCAGAAGTCATTGACGAAGAAAAAACATCTGTAGAATAATGTCTTTTTCTGTCAGGATACTTGGTAGCAGCAGTGCCTTGCCGACAGTTAAGCGGCAGACTTCGGCTCAAGCAGTCCTGTACAACGGAACACCATACCTCGTCGATTGTGGCGAGGCTACACAAATTAGAATGCGCGAATATTCCTTGCCTTTCGGAAGGTTGAGGAATATTTTTATTTCACACATTCACGGCGACCATATTTTCGGCTTGTTCGGACTGCTTTCTACATTTTCGATGCTTGGTCGCAAAACCGAACTCAATATTTATTGCCCCGAAAAATTGGAGCAAATTTGTACTTCGTTGTTTGCCTCTCTCGACCACGATTTGGGTTTCAAGGTAAACTACAAGTACTTGCAATCCGATGTTTTTCAGCTTATTCACAGCGACAAAAATCTCGAAGTGTATAGCTTTCCTTTGGTTCATACGAAACCAACCTGGGGATTTCTTTTCCGCGAAGTAGAGAAGGAGAGGAATATAATTAAGGATTGCATCGAAGAATACAATCTTTCGATTGCACAGATTGTCAGTCTGAAACGAGGCGAAGATGTAATGCTCGAAAACGGTTGCTTGTTAAAAAGCGACGATGCAACAAAATTGCCGCCTCCGCCCAAAACTTATGTTTATTGTTCCGACACTTTGCCGTTGAAACGTCTGGCCGATTTTGCACCGAATGTCGATATGCTTTACCATGAGGCTACATTTATGGACAAGGATGCCGAACTAGCAAAACTTACTTGCCATACTACGGCAATTCAGGCTGCAGAACTTGCAAAGTCGTTGTCGGTTAAGAAGTTGATGCTTGGGCATTTTTCAACACGTTACCCCTCGATGGAGATAATGAACGAGGCAAGGACAATTTTCACAGATGCTATTGAGGCTCGCGACGGCCTAGAAATTGAAATTTGATGTTATGATTGAAATTGACGATAAGGTTGTTCATTTTGATGTTTTTCGTAAATGTTTTGCTTGCGACATTACCAAATGCAAGGGCATTTGTTGTGTCGAAGGCGATTCTGGAGCACCATTGGAAAAAGCTGAGGAAGACAAGTTGAAAGAGATTCTGCCGAAAATATACAATCGTCTGTCTGCAGAAGCAAAATCGGTGATTGACGAGCATGGCGTGTCGATGCTCGACATCGAAGGTGAACTTACAACTTCAATCATTGGCAAGGCTGGTGCTTGCGTTTTTGCAAATCGTAACGATGACGGTATAATCTACTGCGAGATTGAAAAGGCGTGGGAGGAAGGTTTGGTTGATTTCCGCAAGCCTATTTCGTGTCATTTATACCCGATCAGGGTTAAAAGGTATTCGTCGTTCGAGGCGGTTAACTATGATGTGTGGAATATTTGCAAGGATGCTGTAAAACTTGGCAACGATAGGAATATCAAGATTTTCGAGTATTTGAAAGAACCGCTGATACGTAAATACGGCGAGGATTTTTACAAGGAAATGTGTCTTGCCGCCGATTATCTGAAAACTGTGGATTTTGGAGACAAATAGAGCATGGAGAAAAAACTGCTATACGAAGTTTCGATAATTAGACCGCTGATAATTTTCCTACTAGTGGTACTCCATTCGTTTACAATATATGGTGGAGGCTGGGAAATGCCAGATGGAATTGATGGCGTTCCTGTTTACTATTGGATGTGCAAACTAATTTCTGGCTTTAGAGTAGAGACAATTGCCTTAGTTGCAGGCTATGTGTTTGCATATCAGAGTATTGTGCTCGGTAGAAAATACGAATTCAAGTCGTTTGCATGGAAAAAGGTGAAGCGTTTGCTTCTGCCTATGCTGTTTTTCGGCCTTATATATTATTTCTTACTGAAGTTCAATGCTTCGGATTTCTCATGGAAAGCTTTTATTATGTCGATATTGTCGGGACCGGGACATTTGTGGTTCCTGCCGATGTTGTTCTGGTGTTTCATTTCCATTTGGCTGATAGATAGGTTCCGTTTGTCGTCGTTGTGGCTTTTGCTTGTTTTGGCGGCAATTTCGTTAGTGCCTATGCCTATATCGCTACCATTTGGTCTGCAACGACTTTCATATTTCTTATTTTATTGTTACGCAGGGTATTATCTGTACGAAAATAAGGAAAAGATAGTTGGGAAATGCCAGAATATTTCATTTATTGTGGTTTTGTGCGTATTGTATTTTACGCTGTTGTTAGTCAACTATATTTGGGTTATACCATATGGTTGGGAGGCAAATGCCGAAGGTACAATGCGTTATGTTCGGATTTTTGCTTCTAGCGGCTTGAAACTTTTGTATTCGTGCTGCGGAATTATGGCGTTATACTTGATTGTGCTGAAATATTCATCCAAGCCAAATTATTGCCCGTCGAAACTTGTGCTTAAATCAAATTCGATGTGCTACGGCGTGTATGTCTATCACCAGTTTTTGTTGGTATTTCTGTATTATCACACGCAGCTTCCTGTTCTTGTAGGTTCGTATGCCTTGCCTTTTGTTGGATTTGCAATTACCTTTATAGTGTCGGTATTGCTGACTTGGCTTACCTTGAAGACAAAGTTTGGAAGGGCTTTGATAGGATAAAAACAAAAGGCCTTGCAGTTTGCAAAGCCTTTGTGTTGTTGAAAAAATATCCTTAGATAATTTCGATATTGTCTTCCCAGGTGATTTTTTCGCAGTAGCGGCACTTGAGACCGATTTTTCCGTCTTTCTTTACTACTGTGAACTTGGTTGAAACCTTTTCGTGGTTGGTTATGCACTTGGGATTGAAGCACTTTACAAAACTTTCAATCTTTTCGGGCAACTGAACCTGCTTCTTGTCAACAACCTTGAAGTCCTTGATGATGTTGATTACAGCCTTCGGGTCGATGAGTGCAATTTTGTTTGCATCGTCGTCGCTCGGGAACTTATCGGCAATCTTTATGATAGCCTTGGTTCCGTATTTTTTACTTGGCAGGTTGTTGCCGAAGAAAACTGGAGTGTCGAAGTTTTCTATTCCAATGATAGACAAAATTTTATATAATTTGTCGGCTTGTATGTGGTCGATAACGGTTCCGTTTTCGATAGCCTTTACTGTTAATTCTTCTTTCATGACTTTACGATTTATTTAAGACCTAAAATAAGTGCAATGATTGCCATTCTCGTATATACGCCGTTTTCGGCTTGTTCGAAGTAGTATGCTTTCGGGTTAGAGTCGACGTCGGTGTCGATTTCGTTTACACGTGGCAGTGGGTGCAAAACTCTCATGTTGTCCTTTGTGCCTTCGAGCATCTTGTTCTTGAGGACGTAAACATTCTTAACCTTTTCGTATTCGAGCAGGTCGGAGAAACGTTCGCGCTGTACGCGGGTAACATAAACTATGTCGGCGTCCTTGATGTTCGGTTCGAGTTCTTCGTACTCGTTGTACTTGATACCCTTCGAGTCGAGGTAGTCCTTGTATTCCTGTGGCATTCTGAGGCTAGCAGGCGAAATGAAGTTGAAGGTCGGGTTGAATTCCGACATTGCCATTAGCAAAGAGTGAACTGTACGTCCGTACTTGAGGTCACCGACGAGGCAGAGCTTGAGGTTTTCGAGAGTGCCTTGCGTTTTGTAGATCGAGTAGAGGTCGAGCAGACACTGTGTCGGGTGCTGGTTGGAACCGTCGCCGGCATTGATGATAGGAACTCGCGAAATTTCGCTTGCATAGCGTGCGCTACCTTCGATAGGGTGACGCATTACGATAAGGTCGGCATACTTGCTGATTGTCATTATCGTGTCGTTGAACGATTCGCCTTTAGCCTGGCTGGTGTTGGTGGCTTCGCTGAATCCGATTACTCGTCCGCCCAGACGCTGGATTGCTGTTTCGAAGCTTAGACGTGTACGTGTCGATGGCTCGAAGAACAACGATGCTACAACGTAGTTGTCCAACAGTTTCTGGTTGGGGTTCTTTTCGAATTCTGCTGCGACTTCGAGGATGCGGAAATATTCCTCTTTTGTGTAGTCGCTGATGGAAATTAAGCTTTTGTTTTTCATCATCTTTGCTATTATTTTATTCTTTCAATATTACGTTTCAAATCAAAAAAAAACCGAAAGAAAAAACTTTCGGTTTTAAAAATATCATTTCTTTACAATTTCTAAAAGTTCAACATCGAAAATAACTGTTGAATAAGGCTCAACCATTTGGTAGCCCGTTTCTCCAAAGGCAAGATAGTACGGTATGAAGAACTTGTATTTCGCTTTTGGAGTCATCAGCAGTATTCCTTCGGCCAATCCGCGAGGCAGGCTCATGAGGCTGTTTTCCGATGGGGTTTCGCCAGTGCTGCCGAATACAGTGCCATCTATTTTTCTACCTTCGAATTTTATTATAACATTGTCGGAAACAGATGGGTGTGCAGAACCGTCGCCTTCTTCGATAACTTTGTACTGCAGACCGCTTGTGGTCTGTATTATACCGGTATTCGTCAGATTTTGCTGCATGAATTTTTCACCTTCCTTTTTTATGTTGCCATACTTCAGGTCGATAATCTGTCGCGAATATGCGCTTATTGCGTCAACGGCTTCGTCGTGCGAAAGGAGGGAAGTGTCGTTTTTCATCAGGTCGGTTATGCCGTTCAAGGTAAGGTCACGGTTCATTAGAGTGTCCATCTGTTCGTCAAGATATTGCTGGGCAAGGATAATACCCATTGCGTAACTTGCCGAATCCTTGAGGTTTGTGAGTTTTGATGAAGCAGGAGGGTTCTGTCTTTCGCATGATGCTGATAACAGGACTATTATTGCGACGATAAATGTGAAAAATACTTTACGCATTTTGTTTTTATTTCGCCTGCAAATTTAATTCAAATATTTTCAATGGTTGACGATGTTTTTTGCATTTTTATTAACAATTAACAAAAAAAGCCTACTGCTTGAGCAATAGGCTTTTACAAGAATTTTTTGTTTCTTACTTTGTGAAGTTGCAGTTGACCTGGTAGTCCATCGGGACAGCCTTGCCGCCCTTCATTGCAGGAGTCCAGCCTTTCATCTTGCTTACAACCTTTATTGCTTCTGCATCGAGGCTTGGTTCAAGACCTTTTACAACTTTTACATTCGATACTGTACCGTCGGTGTTTACTGTGAATCGAACAGTTACATTACCTTCCTTGCCGCTCTTTATTGCTGCCATAGGATAGTCGATGTTCTTGTGGATGAATGTGTTCATGCCATTTTCTCCACCAGGGTACATTGCGCACTTGTCAAATCCGCTTGCTACTGTTGATTTTACTTCCATTGCAGCGTTCTTGTCCTGTGCAAAGCTCGCGAAGCTTATGCAAGCCATCAAAATTGCGAAAATGAACTTTTTCATAGTATATCCTTTAATTAATATTATTCGAATTTTTTACCAGTTTCTGTTGTTGTGGTTTTTGAAGTATCGTACTTGTCGAGACGTTTTGTCTTCCAACGGAAACCAACAGTTGCCATTACATAGAGGTCCTTTCTCCATGATCCTGTGTCGTATGAGTGGAATCCGATTTCCGGTTTAACATAGAGGAGGAAACGTGGGTGGCCAACTTCCAATGCTATGCCTGCCGATGCGAAGAAAGGAGACTTTGTTACCTTTTGGTTGTTTTGTTCTTGGTCGGTTCTGTATTCCGATTTACCTACATCGAACGAACCGAGCTTAAGACCTGCTGTAAAGTTGATAGGACTGCGTTTGAACAAAGTCCATTCGTAGATGAAATATACTTTGTTGAGGTTGCAGTTCGACTTACCCAATGTTCCTATTACAGTACCTAAGTTTCTGAGGTTGAGCATTAAGGTCTTGTCACCACCGATACCGAAACGATGATGCTTGAATTGTACCATTACTTCGAATTCGGCGTTCAACAAGCCACCGGTGCTGATAATGTCGGTTGAAATCAGAGCACCAGCACTGATACCGCCGCCAATGATGAAGTGGTCGAGGGTAAAATTGGATGTTGTGGTGGACTTAGATGTGTCTGTTGTTGGAATGTCGCTAGTTGGAGTATCGGTTGCAGTACGAGTCTCCGTCGAACTTGTATTTGTGTTCGTTGTACTAGTCTGAGTGGTTTGTGTTCCAGAATTGCTTTTGGTTTCAGTTGAACCGTTGTTTCCGCCATTATTAGATGACGGAGAAGTAGTAGTCGTTGTCGCCTTTTTTACAACAGCGGGTTTCTTTGTTCCTGTTTCCTGAGCAAAAATAATTCCTGCACTCAGCATTAAAATTAAAACTATCGATAAAAACTTTTTCATTTTATTAAAAAAATAGTCTCCTGATTTATCAAACTGAACTTCTTTTGCCATTGCTCCATAACACACGGAGACTGTTTATGTGTTGTGTTACAATGACGAATGGCAATAAAACAATTATTGTGCCAGAATTTTTTGCAAAGGTAATTTATACAAATAAAAAAGCCGAATAAAATCGGCTTTTTTTTGTCTACTTTTTTATTTCTAGGAGTTCTACATCAAAAATCAATGCTGAGTAAGGTTGTATTGTTCCACCAGCACCGCGTTCACCGTAGCCAAGCTGGTAGGGGATGTAAAGTTTGTATTTCGAACCAACACTCATAAGTTGCAAACCTTCTGTCCAGCCCTTTATGACTCCGTTGAGCGGGAATTCGGCAGGTTCTCCACGATCGTATGAGCTGTCGAAAACAGTACCGTCGATAAGAGTGCCTTTGTAGTGAACCTTGACAACGTCGGTTTCTGACGGTTTCGGACCTTTGCCTTCGGTAATGACTTCGTACTGCAAACCGCTTTCGGTTGTCTTTACTTCGGGACGCTTAGCGTTTGCTGCGAGGAAATTTTCGCCTTCGGCCTTTGTGCTTTCGTATTGCTTGGCTTGTTCCTTCTGCTGTTCTTCCTGCTTCTTGGTGAAGAATGCCATAATTACCTGTTCTTCCTGTTCTGCAGTAAGTATTGCTGTTCCTCCAACCATATCGGCAAAAGCAGCTTTTACAATTGTCGAGTCGGTTTCTTCGTTAAGTCTGTCGCCCATATATATGTCGTGCAGACGCATTCCGATTGCGTAGCTAAGTGAGTCGTCGAAGTTCTTCAGTTCTACTTTTGCGCTTTCGTTGTTGCACGATACCATTGCCAATGATGCAACGGCAGCAAATAATATTACGCTTATCCTTTTCATTTTATACCTATATTATATTATTTCTTGATTTCCAAAAGTTCGACCTCGAAAATAAGTGTTTCGAAAGGCTTAATATCTTGACCTGCACCACGTTCGCCGTATGCAAGGTTGTAAGGGATATAGAATTTGTACTTTGAACCAACGCTCATAAGCTGCAAGCCTTCAGTCCAACCGGCAATTACACGGTTGAGCGGGAATTCGGCTGGTGTGCCACGGTCGTAAGAGCTGTCGAAAACCTTTCCTGCGATGGTTGTACCTTTGTAGTGAACCTTGACGGTGTTCGTTGCAGCAGGCTTGTCGCCAGTACCTTCGGTGATAACTTCGTACTGCAGACCGCTGGCGGTGGTCTTTACTTCCTTGCGCTTAGCGTTCTTTTCGAGGAACTTTTCGCCTTCTTCAATCTTTTCTTTGTTTTCTTCCTTCTGCTTTTGAGTGAAGAATGCCTCGAGAGTTGCCTCGTACTGGTTGTGGTCGAGTGCCGACTTGCCGTTTACTTCATCTTCGAGACCTTTTTTTATAAGTTCGATGTTTAGGTTTGCAAGGCCGTTCTGTGCGATAGCCTGACCAAACTGCATTCCGATTGCGTAAGCTGCGGAATCTTCCAATGTCTTAAGTTCTACTTTGTTCACGTTTTTTTGAGATTTGACTGGCAATGCTATTAATATAGCGAATGCCACAGTTAATAATAATGATAATTTACGCATAGTTTACAAATTTAAAGAGTGCAAAGTAACGGAAAATGTTTGAGATGACGATATAAAAAATGTAAAAATAGTAGGCTGAAGATTATTTATTAAAGGAGGCTCTACACAATGCGATGCAGTCCTCCTTTAATTTTAAGTTAAGTATCAATAGTCGTCTATTAATATAACGTTTTATCACTAAAAAGGTTGCCTGGGATTTGAACTTTTTTTGTTTTATAGTATTGACTTCGCAATTTTTACTTTTTCTTGCCAAATTGCGAATGAATCATTAATTTTGCAAAAATTTTTTTTCGAATGGAATATTTAGGTTTAAGCGAACAGGAAATCCTCCGTCGTGAGGCGTTGAAGGAATTGATAAATTTAGGTATAAATCCATATCCGGCACCTGAATTCAAGGTGACGACCAATACTAAGGATATTCTCGATAGGTTCAGCGACGACAATCTGCCCGAAGACTTGAAGGACATTTCGATTGCTGGCCGTATGATGAGCCGCCGAATCATGGGTAATGCATCTTTTGCCGAACTTCAGGACGAAAAAGGTCGTATCCAGCTGTATTTCCGCCGCGACGACATCTGCGAGGGCGAAGACAAGACTATGTACAATCAGGTTTTCAAGAAACTTCTCGACATCGGCGACATCATCGGTGTTAAGGGTTTTGCTTTCCGCACACAGATGGGCGAAATTTCGGTTCATGTGAAGGAATTTACCGTTCTCAGCAAGTCGCTTCATCCGCTGCCAATAGTGAAGGAAAAGGACGGCAAGGTTTACGACGCTTTCAGCGACCCCGAACAGCGTTACCGCAACCGCTCGATGGACTTGATTGTAAATCCGCAGGTCAAGGAGGCTTTCATCAAGCGTACTATGCTTACCAATTCGATGCGTCAGTTCCTCAATGCAAAGGGCTACCTCGAGGTTGAAACCCCAATTCTGCAGCCTATGTACGGCGGTGCTGCTGCACGTCCGTTCAAGACACACCACAATACACTCGACCAGACTTTGTATCTCCGTATTGCCGACGAACTTTACCTTAAGCGTCTTATCGTCGGTGGTTTCGACGGTGTTTACGAGTTCGCAAAGGACTTCCGCAACGAAGGTATGGACCGCTTCCACAATCCCGAGTTCACACAGATGGAACTCTACGTTGCCTACAAGGACTATAACTGGATGATGGACTTGGTTGAGGAAATGGTTGAAAAGATTGCTATCGATACCAACGGAAGCACCAAGGTTCAGGTTGGCGAAAATATAATCGACTTCAAGCGCCCGTGGAAACGCTATACCATGTTTGAGGCTATCGAGCATTTTAGCGGTATAGACATTTCAAAGATGGACGAGGCTGAACTACGCGAAGTAGCAAAGAAAGTAGGAGTGGAGGTTGACGACAGCATGGGTAAAGGCAAGCTCATCGATGAAATCTTTGGTGAATGCTGCGAATCGAAGCTCATTCAGCCAACTTTCATCACCGATTACCCGATTGAAATGTCTCCATTAGCAAAGAAGCACCGTTCGAAGGAAGGTCTTGTTGAACGTTTCGAGGCTGTTTGCAATGGAAAGGAAATCTGCAACGCATATTCGGAACTTAACGACCCGGTTGACCAGCGCTACCGTTTCGAGCAGCAGTTGTTGCTTGCAAAGCGTGGTGACGAAGAAGCCATGATGCTCGACGAAGACTTCCTAACCGCTATGGAAATCGGTATGCCTCCGACGGCTGGCTTGGGCATCGGTATCGACCGTCTGTCGATGATTATGACCAATTCGGTTTCGATACAGGATGTTCTTTTCTTCCCGCAGATGCGTCCCGAAAAGAAGGCCGACACCTTTAACCTCGAAGATTATACCGCTTTGGGTATCAGCGAAGAATGGGCAAAGGTAATTTACAAATGCGGTATCACTACCGTAAAGCAGCTCAAGGAAATGACTCCTCAGAAGTTGCATCCGACATTGTGTGGAATGAACAAGAAGCACAAGCTTGGTTTGCAGAATCCTACAATCGAGGAAATTACTGGTTGGTTGAGCAAATAATTGCCAAGAATTATATATGACGAAAGAAGGGCGAAATCGTTGGTTCCGCCCTTCTTTTTTTGTTATGGTTTACTTGCTATTCTTCGAAGTATATTCTCTTGATTCTGTGAGGAATGCTTGTAAGAATTTCGTAAGGTATTGTGCCGAGAACCTTTGCCATGTCGCAGATTGGGTTGTCCTTGCCGAAAATTACAACTTCGTCGCGCTCTTCGGCATCGATGCCAGTAATGTCGATCATGCACATGTCCATGCACACATTGCCGATGATTGGGGCTTTCTTGCCATTGACCATAAAATACCAGTTGCCGTTGCCTAGATGACGGTCGATTCCGTCGGCATAACCGACTGGAATAGTTGCGATTAGTGCATCGTGGTCGAGTTTGCCCTTGCGGTTGTAGCTTACGGTTTCGCCAGCAGGAACACGATGAATCTGCGAAATTATTGATTTGAAGGTCGTTACAGGTGTGAGCGCATCGGTAATCTGTGGCATAAGTCCGTGAAGTCCAATGCCAAGTCTTGCCATTTCGAAGTCGTACTGCGGGAAACGGATGATGCCTGCGCTGTTGAGTATGTGACGCATTGGGCGTGAGCCTGTTAGTTCGCAGATGCGGTCGTACATCTTGCCAAAGCGTGCAACTTGCTCTTCTGTGAAATAGTCGAGAGCAGGGTCGTCACTGCCGACAAGGTGCGAGAATACTGATGTTATCTTTATGCAGTCGGTGCTCGTGGCTTCGGCGCAGAACTCGTCTATGTCGCTGTCGTTCAAACCGAGACGGTGCATTCCTGTGTCGAGCTTTATGTGAATCGGAAAATGCTGGGTGTTGGTACGTTTCAGTTCCTTTATGAACTTGCGGAGCAACGACAGCGAGTAAATTTCGGGTTCAAGACCGTATTCTATCATGTTTTGCAGCGAATTGATGTTCGGATTCATAACTATGATAGGTGTCTTGATGCCTGAGTTTCGCAGTTCTACGCCTTCGTCGGCTATTGCAACTGCCAGATAGTCAACCTTGTTGCGCTGCAGGAAGTTGGCAATTTCGAGCGAGCCGATTCCGTAAGCGAAAGCCTTTACCATTACGGTGAGCTTGGTTCCAGGTGCAAGTTTCGACTGGAAGAACTGCAGGTTCTGTTTCATCAGGCTCAGGTCGGTTTCGATGACGCTTTCGTGGGTCTGGTTCTGGAGTTTCTTCGAGACTTTTTCGAACTGGAACACACGCGCACCTTTCAGAAGTATTGCCTTGCGGTCGAAATCAAGCGTCGAGAACGCCTTAAGGAAACTGTCGGTATTCTGGAAAAATACCGAGTTGGCAGGGAAGAGGTTCTTGTTGTGAATTATCGATTTGCCAATGCCAATGAATTTATCTACCTGCTTTGTTTTCAGCAGTTTTGCTACTTCGCGGTAAAGATTTACTTCATCGGTATTGTTTTGCAGTATGTCCGACATTATCACCAGCGATTCGCGGTTCGACTTCTTTTGATTGAGGTAGTCAAGTGCAATTTCGAGCGAATTAATATCGGAATTGTAGCTGTCGTTTATGAGTATGCTGTTGTTGATGCCATCGAGGGTTTCGAGTCGCATCTTTATTCCTGGCAAAGAGCGGAACTGCTTGAAAATCGTCTGGCTGTCGAGCTTGTTGAAAAGGTACATCACGCAGAAGCAAGTGATACAGTTCTGGATTGAACCTTCGTCACCAAACGGAATATTTATCATATAGGTATCGCGCTTGGTCTGCAGGATGATGTTGTTCTTGCCGTTCTGGAAACTCTTTTCGAGCAGGTTGATAGTGCCGTTTCCTTTTTCCGACCAGGTGATTCTGTTTCTGCCGATTCCTGAGTTTACGATTTTCGAATGCACATATTCGTCGTCGCAATTATATATTATGGTGTCGCAGTGTTCGAAAAGCTTGAGTTTCTCGTCTATTTTCTGTTCGCGCGACTCGAAGTTGCTTTGGTGGGCTGTTCCAATGTTTGTGAGTATTCCGATTGTGGGACGGATAATTTTTTCCAGCGCTTCCATTTCGCCAGGCTGAGAGATTCCTGCTTCAAAAATTGCAAGTTCTGTGTCCTTTTCGAGCAGCCATACCGACAGCGGAACGCCAATCTGCGAGTTGTAGCTCTTGGGGCTTCGTGTGATGTTGAAGTATGGGCTTAGCAGGTAGTGGAGCCATTCCTTGACGATGGTCTTGCCGTTACTGCCCGTGATGCCGATGACGGGAATGTTGAATTTCAGTCGCTTATGTGTGGCAATCTTTTGCATTGCTGCAAGTGTGTTTTCCACTTTTATGTATGATATTCCGCGTAGTTTTGTAGTGTCGATGTCGCGGCTGACGAGGAAAGCCTTCACGCCAGAGCGGTAGATTTCCTCGATGTAGTTGTGTCCGTCGTGCTGTTCGCCAACAACGGCAACAAACAGGCACGATGACGGGTTTATGATGTTTCGGCTGTCGGTTACAATTTTTGAAAATTCAACAGTTTCGTCGCCGACAAGCTTGCCGGAAACAATTTCCGATATTTCCTTTAAATTGAAAGTTTGCATTATTTATTGATTGTTTTTGTCGTTTTCGATGGCTTCGTTGTAGCACTTGCGGCACAGCGGTTCGTATATGTCCTTTTCTCCGAGTAGAACAACGCCCTTGTTCTGCGATTTGCGGTAGCTGTATTGTGCAAGTTCGCCGCAGTGCGTGCAGATGGCGTGAACCTTGGTGACTTCCTCTGCTACGGCGAATAGCGCTGGCATAGGACCGAACGGACGACCGAGGAAATCCATGTCGAGGCCAGCGACGATTACGCGTATGCCGTTGTTTGCCAGGGTGGTACACACATCTACAATACCGTTGTCGAAGAACTGAGCTTCGTCAATGCCGACCACATCGACATCGGTGGCGAGAAGCAGTATGTTCGACGACGACGAAACGGGAGTGGAGCGGATGGCGTTGGCGTTGTGCGAAACAACATCTTCCTCCGAATAGCGTACATCGATGCTCGGCTTGAAGATTTCGACCTTCAGCTTCGCAAATTCTGCGCGGCGCAACCGGCGGATAAGTTCCTCTGTCTTACCCGAAAACATCGAGCCTGCAATGACTTCTATCCAACCCGTCTTGTGTTCTCCTTTTCTCGTCCTTTCAAGAAACATATTTTTGCCAATAAAATTTTTCCAAAAATAAGAATAATTAAAATGGTATAGGCAAGAGATTAGAAAGAAAAAGTAACAAAGAATTTAACAATTCTCAAACTTAAGTTCAACTTAGAAGTGCAGGTTATGTTCAGCGAAGCCTTATAACCTCCTCCTTTACTTGTTCGTTTTCTGTTAGTAAATGCCCCAAAAATCACTTGCCATTTACAATTAGTGCCGAAATTTATTTTGTAAATTTGCACAAAAATTTTCAAAAAAAAGAATATTGATATGGCAACCGCAAGTGATTTGAAGGAAAAAGTAACAAAAATTTTATCAATAGTCGAAGGCGTTGACAATGAGCATGTAAACCTTATCGAAAAGGACATTCTGCTCCAAGAGGTAAGAGAGTTGTACTCGGAAATTTTGTTGATGAAAACTGAAGGTTCCGTTTCGTCGGAGCCTATTGCCGAGGAGAAAAAGGAAGTAGTTGATGAAACTCCTGTAAAAGTGGAAGAAGAAACGACCGAACCTCCAGTAATAGCAATTCCATTCGATGATGCCGATTTTGATTTTCACGATATACTTGATGTAAACCACAGTCATGAGGAGTCTGAAACCTCGAAAGAGCCAGAGCCTGTAGTTGATGAGTCTGTTGCCGAAAATGTAGAAGAACCAGTTGAAGAATTTGTAGAAGATCAGCCTGAGGAGGAACCTGTTGTTGCTGAAGATCAAGAAATTGAGACAGATCCCGAAGAAGATTTGTCGGATGCTGGCATCGAAGAACCTGAAGAAGAAATAGAGGAAGAAGACGTTTCGCAAGCCGAAGACGGTTATTTTGAGCAAAGTTCTGCTTCGTCGGAATTTGATGAAGAAGAACCTATGTCTGACGATGTTGTAGAGGATGAGCCGATAGAAGTTGCTGAAGAGCAAAGTGAGATAGAGCCAGAACCAGAATATGTTGAACCTGACTATGTTGACAATGAGCCTGCAGAAGAAGTTGAGGAAGTTGTCGCAGAACAGGAACAAGAAGTTGTTCATGAAGAAGCACCTGTTGCGACTCCTGAAATTGAATCGCCAGTTACGACACCTGTGGTCGAGCCGATTCATCATGATCCGGAACCCGAAAAGGTGATTACCCTTGGCGAACAGCTTGGACAGTCGCGCCAGGAGTCTCTGAACGATAAGTTTGCAAGCAACAAGCCGGCTGAAGGAAGTTTTGGCTTGAAGCCTATTTCTGACATAAAGTCGGCAATACCTCTGGGCGAGAGGTTCAGATTTACCCGTATGCTTTTCTCTGGAAACGGTCCTGCATTCGATTCAACCGTGGCTGCCCTCAATGGAATGTCGAGCATAGAAGAGGCTGACAGCTATCTTCGTACCAATTTCCGCTGGGATATGGATTCACCTGTCGTTGTCGACTTTATGAATATTGTTCGCAGAAGATACTTGTAGAATATGTTGCGTAAAAGTTTGATATTATCGCTTGTTCTGCTTTCAGTCCTTTCGCTGTCGGCGCAGAACCTTGATAGGGTAAGGCAACATATACAGACTTTGTCGTCGCCCGAATTTCACGGACGCGGATACACTTTCGGCGGTTCTGACAAGGCTGCCAAGTATATTGCCGACGAGTTCAAGTCGCTGGGAGTGAAACCGTTTGGCAAGTTGTACTTCCAGAACTTTTCCTATGATGTGAATACTTTTCCTGCACAGATGAAAGTTTCAATCGACGGAAAGGAAATGCAACCCGGAACCGACTTCGTGGTGGGGCAGATGATGCCTACGACAAAGGCTTCATACGAACTTTTTTTGCCCGATTCGCTTCTGCTGAACGATACGGTTGCATTTATGACTCGCTATTTTGCCGAGGACTGGTCGAAAAAGATGCTTGTAATCGACTATGCGCAGACCGAGAACAAGGAAATCAAGATGTTTTATATCAAGGTTTTGTATGGAAATACGCGCTTTGGCGGAATTATGGAACTTATCCCCGAGGAACTTGTTATGTCGGTTGGCAAGATACAGCAGCCGTATCCTGTAATCAAGCTGAAGCGTGAATCTTTCGACAGGTCGGCAAAGATGGTGTCGATTGACATTACCGCTAAATTGAAGAAGAATTTTGCCGCAAAGAATGTAATCGGCTATGTGGAAGGCAAGAATCCCGACAAATATTTTGTCTTCTGCGGTCACTACGACCATTTAGGGACGCTTGGAAAGGACGCTTATTTCCCTGGTGCACAGGACAATGCCTCTGGAACGGCTATGGTTCTCGACCTTGCTGCATATTATGCAAAACATCAGCCCGAATACACTATGGTGTTTATGCTGTTCTTCGGTGAGGAAGCAGGTTTGCTCGGTTCGTCGTACTATGTTGAGCATCCGTTGTTTCCACTCAATCAGATTGTCATGGGCGTGAACCTTGATATGGTCGGCACTGGCGACGAAGGCATAACCGGTGTAAATTTTGAAGAGGAAAAATATTCCGATGTGTGGAATCTTTTCAGCAGCATAAATGATGAAAACAAGTACTTTGACCCGATAAAACAGCGCAAGGCGGCTGCCAACAGCGACCATTATTCGTTCAACCGCAAGGATGTCAGGTTTATTTTCATCTATACGATGGGACCAGGCACCTATTATCATAATGTGAAGGACAAATACGAAACCTTGTCGTTTACGGGTTACGGAAATTTGTTCGGACTGCTAACTAAATTTGTGGAGAGATATGAGTAAACTATATTTGGTGCCAACGCCGGTCGGAAATCTAGAGGATATGACTTTCAGGGCTGTAAATGTGCTGAAGTCGGTGGATTGCATACTTGCCGAGGATACACGCACATCGGCGGTGCTTATGAAGCATTATGGCATTACTACTCCGCTGGTTAGCCATCATAAGTTCAACGAGCACAAGACCTCCGAAGGCGTTACCGAAAGGATTCTTGGCGGGCAGGATATTGCGCTTGTAACCGATGCCGGTACGCCAGGAATTTCCGACCCGGGATTCCTGCTTGTGCGCACTTGCGTTGAGAAGGGCGTGGAGGTTGAATGTCTGCCCGGAGCTACGGCATTTGTTCCAGCCTTGGTAAATTCTGGTTTGCCATGCGAACGCTTCACTTTCGAAGGATTTTTGCCGCAAAAGAAGGGCAAGAACAAGAAGGTGCAGGATTTGGCGGAAGAGGAGAGAACTATGATTTTCTACGAGTCTCCATTCCGTCTGGTGAAGACATTGGAACTCTTTGCCCAGTATTTCGGAGAAGAAAGGCAGGTTTGCGTATCGCGTGAGATTTCGAAAATACACGAGGAGAATTTCCGTGGCACTTTGAAGGACTGCATCGAGCATTTCTCGCAGAAGGATGTCAAGGGCGAGATTGTAATCGTCGTTGAAGGCAAGAACAGGAAGGTGCGAAATGCGGAAAATGAGGAAGAAGATTAATTATTTTTGACCCAATGAAAAGGCTATTTTTAATATTGACAGTTTTACTCGTTTCTGCACATAGTTTCTCGCAGTCGGTTGCCACTTCAAATACCGAGATGAATGGCATTAAGTTCAGAAAATGCAGTTACGAGTTCTCTAGCAACGAATTTTCGAAGAAAATAGATTTCACCTTGCCGTTGCCAAGCGAAAATGCAGTATTGCAAACTATAAGCGAAGCCTTGCTGATGGGCGAATACGACAACAATACGCTTGAACAGGACTTGAAGGACGAATTGGCATCGTACAATGCTGATAGTGATTTGGATACGACAAATGCAGAGGACTACAGCGAGACATCGTGGAGCATAACGCCAATGTTTGTCGGCGGCGGATACATTGCTTTTGTGTCGTCGTTTTCGCAGAAGTTTGCAAGCGAAGAGGCTCCTGCACCTATGTGGGGCGACAAATGTGCCGTCTTTAGCCTTACGACAGGAAAACGCATTTCGGAGGATGAAATCTTTGATAAGGTCGGCGAGCATAACTACATAGTTGCAAGGAAGTTGTATTCCTCTTTGTGCAAGATTCTCAAGAAAGCGGATGACGGCGACAATGTGGATGTTTCGTTTTTGTTCAACGATAACTTTTATTTTACTGGTAAGGAGCTGATATACAAGTATGGTTCGTTCGAAATGTATCATACATCTGGTGTAACGGAATTGTCGCTTCCGAAGAAGTGGCTGAAACCTTACCTGAATGTTGATGGACCATTGTATAAATATTGGTTTGGAGAGAAGAAATAAAATTGTATTATGAAGAGGGTTGTTTTGTTTATTTTGGTTTTATTGCTTGCGGTGCAGTGCTTTGCGCAAAGTTCGTTGCAGCAAAAGAATCTTATTATTGCTGATACTGTAGTGGATAACACTAATTTTAGAAAGTTCAGTTTTGAATTTGAATCGGCAGAATTTTCGAAGAAGATATATTTCCTTTTGCCATTAGTCGAAGATGTTGCTGTTAGGCAAATGATATGGGACTCTATTATCGGATGGCAGTATAGTAGCGAGATGCTTGAACTGGAGTTGCAGGAGGAAGTAAGCATGTATATGGAAAGGGTTGCCGACAATCCGGAACTTGTCAATGCCGAAAAAATGGATGAGCGGTACTCCGATATTGAGTATTATGAGTCGTCGTGGTATGTTACTCCAACATTTGTAAGCGACGAATACATCGCGTTAACTAATTATTTTTCGGAGTTTAATGGTGGCGCAATTCATCATCAGTGGGGCGAAGTCGCCTATGTTTTCAGTCTTTCGACAGGAAAGCAAATCTCGCAGGATGATATTCTCGACGATATTGGCTCTCATAGGTATTTGATAGCTAACAAGTTGTATGAATTGTTGCAGAAAAATCTCGAATCTGATCCTGACGAGTTATTTGTTGACAATGTCATGCAGATGTTGAACGGTAACTTTTATTTTACCGAAAAGGAACTGATTTATAAGTATGTGCCATACGAGGTTGCGTGCTATGCTGCAGGAGAACCAACATTGTCGCTTCCGAAGAAGTGGCTGAAACATTATCTGAATGTAGATGGTCCTTTGTATAAGTATTGGTTTGGAAAAAAGAAGAAGTAAGTTTCATTTTATATGAATAAGAAAATAATATACGGTTTTTTGCTTGTCGCATTTGCTGTTGTTGGCTGCAAGTCGGGGGAGAACAAAGAAGTGGCGTTAGAGCCGGAGCAGTTGGTTTCGGTTGCAAAGGATAGCGTTGTGGCTGTCGAAAAAACTGAAGCATCGGTTGAGTTGGTTGATTCTACCAAATTGGCAGACAATGCAGATAAGAAATCATACGAAAAAGTAATTGTCGATACGCTTATTGATGGCGTTAAGTTCAAGAGGTACTACTTTGATATTCGTACCGACGAATTGGCTGAAGAGACAATGCTTGTTTTGCCAATGGACGGAAATGCTGCTGCCAACAAGAAGATAATAGACAGGTTGCTGGATGATTATTCGTTTGACTCCGACAGCATACAGCAGCAGTTGGAGGCGCAATTCGATGCATACGCTTCTGGCAACTTTGCCGAGGAAGGCGATGATTATCACGAAAGCGAACTGCTTGTATATCCGTTGGCTGTAGTAGAGAAGAAATATGTGTCGTATATGCTTCATTCGTCGTTGTTTTGGCCAAGCGAACAGAACCATCCGCAGTGGGCAGATGTGTATTTTATGTTCGACCTGAATACTGGCGAAATTATTCTGCAGGACGATATTTTTGATGCATCGGCGGAGAACCGACAGGCGGTAGGGGTAAAGATTCACGATGAACTGGTGAAGTTTGCTGGCAACGAGGAAGATATTTTTGCCGAGGCTGGAGCCGAGTTGCTCAATGCTAGCTTTGTCTTCGACGACAAAGGTATGACATTCTTTTACCAGCCATACGAGGTTGGTCCCTATATGCTTGGCGAACCCGAAGTCCATCTGTCTAAGGAATGGCTCGAACCTTACTTGAAAAAGGATGGCATACTTTATGATTACTGGTTTAAAAACTAAATGATATGAGAAAGATTTTGATTTCAGCGGTTATTGTTTTGGGCGCGGTGATTGTTGTTGCGTGTGCTAATTCCAATGCTGCAAAAAAAGATGTTAACCCGCAGGGCGATACTGCAAAAATTGAAGTAGAGGATGTTGCTGACACCCTTGCCGACATTGAATTTGATGAAGATACCTATGAGCTAAATGGCGTTGCTTTCAAGACATACGAGGCTTCGGACGGAGGTGGCGAGTATGAAAGCTCGGCAAGTTTGACATTGCCTGTGCCCAATGGCGACAAGGTTATGGAAAAGATTCTGCAGCAGTTGGTAGGCGAGGGTGCCGACATCAACAACATTCAGGCTTATCTTGACAAGATGTTCTCTCCGGAGGAAAAAGCTAAAGATGCTGACGATGACGACGATTTGCAGGTTTCAACTGTATGGAACATCAATCCGGTGCTGGTTCTCGACAAGTACCTTGTAATGGAATCTGCCGATGGCTATATGGACAACTATATGGCACATTATAACATTTCGCAGAGCACTATTGTCTTCGACCGCACTACAGGCGATATAATGTCTAGGGACGGAATGTTTAAGGAAGATGCCGACTGGCTCAAGATGGCACGCAAGTTCCGTGAGAGTGCAAACGAAGACCTTGGCGAGTTCGACGGCTCCGACTTCGAGGACCCCGATGGTTTCCTAATTGATGAAGTCTTCGGTCGTGGCGATTTCTATTTCACCGACGATTCGCTTTTCTTTGTGTATGGTCCGTATGAAATCAACTATGCTTACGGATTCGATGTAAAGATGGGCGTGTCGAAGGAATGGATTAAGTCGTACATGGAAAAGGACAACTGGCTGTATAAGTATTGGTTTGTGAAGAAATAGAAAATGAATACCATATTGAATATATTTCCGCAATTCGGACAATGTCTGGATTGCGGGAATTTTTTTGTAAAAATCCCGTCAAATATCATTGTCGTATCCGACATTATTTTTGTCCACTATGCTTTTTTCCGATAATTAGTCTTATTTTTGCAGAAGTTATTTTTGAAAAGGAATTTTATAGAAATTTTACGAAATAATTGGATATGAGAAAGTTATATTACATATCATTCGTTCTGCTGATGTCGGTTATGCTGTATTCCTGCAAAGAAAAGGCTCCCGAAATCACCGATGCAAAGGACATCGAATACGACGAGTTTTCTACTAGTCGTTTCCCCGAGTTCGATGCCAACCTTGAGGTTTCGATTTACCTGAAACTTCCGAAAACCAACGGCAACGAGTTTCTCGACAGCATTTATGCCGACCTTGTGGCGTTTTACACCGACAGTTCGAAGCGCGAAATCCAGAGCGGTATCGAGATTTTTGCCGATTCCATCGAGTCGGAGTATTACACAACCAAGGAGGACATCGGCGCCGACATTTCGGGCTACATCTACGCCGTCAACTACTACGACAGCATCTATCCCGTCTATGCCGATGGCAAACTGCTTGTGTATTACGACGATTCCTACGAATATCAGGGTGGGGCACACGGCATTTCGGGAAAGACATACACGGTTTACAACATTGCAACCGGCCGTCGCGTCACCGAGGACGACATATTTGTGATGAACGACGAGAACGAAAAGGCTTTGTCTGAAATGATTGTCGAGGCTTTTGCTGTAGAGTTTTCCGACGAGAAGGACGACATGTGGAACGAAGGCATAAACTTCATCAACGGCAACTTCTGCATTGGTGCCGATTCGCTCTACTACCAGTACTCGCCGTACGAGATTGGTCCGTACGCAATGGGAATGCCGCGTGTCGCCTTGCACAAGGAGGCTGTAAAGCCTTTCCTGAAAAAGGATGGCGTGCTGTATGAATATTGGTTTCCGGAGAAAAAGAAAAAATAATGGGCTAGAAGGCTAGCAGGCTGACAGCCAGAGAGCCTTTAAACCTGGAAATATAGAAAGTACAGTCGCGGCGCGCCACGACTCAACAAGAAATTTTTGAACATGAAAAACATACATTACATATTTTTCGCCCTTCTCGCTTCTGCAGTAGTTTGTTCCTGCAAAAGCAAGACAGCAGAACCATCGGCAGATGAAAACAGGGCAAAGTCGGAAGAAGTGGCAAACGACAGTCTTCCTGAATCTGATACGGTAACGGTAGAGGAGAAGGCTTTCGAGTTGGAAATGAAGACTTACCGAGTCGTGAAGAAAGCAAAGGGTTGTTCGTTTACATACCATGCCGTTTTGCCTGCCGACACCGACAACAAGGCGATTCTTGCCATTCGCGACGATGTGCTTGGCGAAATTTCAAATGGAGTGGATGTGGATGCCGATTTTAGACGCAGTGCTGCCAAGTCGGTAAGCATGTACCAGGAAGCAATTGCCGATTCCACCGACGAGTATTTTGAATACTTCGAGGAGTACGATTTGGACAGCATTTATCCAGTGCTTGTCACTGATGGATTTATTGCTATGGCGTATTATGCATTCTCCGAAGTTTCAACTGCTCCGCGTAGCGCTTCGGAATATCATTATATGATTTACGACCTTGCTACAGGCAAGCGAATGACCGAAAAGGATATTTTCAGCAATGTTGGCAAGGCAAAGAAAATAATAGAAAAGTATATCTGGGAGCAGACAACCGAATGGCAGTCTGGTGAGGAAGAAGACGCCTCGCAGGTTACAAACGAGGATGTGTTCAACGGCAACTATTTCTTGAACGAGGACAAGTTTTTTGTCTGCTACAATTCCAGCGTCTATTTCATCCCCGGTGGCATCGACATCGAGATTCCAAAGGAAGCATTAAAACCTTATTTGAAGCAGGACGGACCGATATATAGGTATTGGTTTGGAAAGGAGTAACAATGAACTTCATAGAGTTTCTACATAGCATCGACTATTTTGACCTGTTCAGCAATGCGCTTCTATATTGTCATTGCGGAAGTCAGACTGAACACGCGATACAGAATGGAGAGCGTTGTGAAGACGGCACTCCGCAATCTCCTGCTACTTATTGTTTCGATTTGGGATTCCGCATAAGCGAACTCACAAGTCTCGTTCCTGCGCCTGTTCGTTATGCATTGCGGAATGACGGTGGGAGAATGTTTTAATAAAAGAAAGGATTTTTACAATGAACTTCATAGAATTTCTACATAGCATCGACTATTTTGACCTGTTCAGCAATGCGCTGATGATTACCAGTTTCGTGGTAATAATGATGTCGCTCATCGAATATGTGAATGTGTGGACGCACGGGCGTTTCATCAAGGGAATGAACCGTAACGCCTTTGTGCAAGCGCTTATAGGAACTCTGCTCGGTGTGATTCCCGGTTGTATGGGAACATTCACGGCTGTGTCGCTCTATACGCACAAGGCGCTGTCGCTGGGTGCGTTGGTCGCTTGCCTTATTGCAACTTCGGGCGACGAGGCTTTTGTGATGCTAGCAACTATGCCCGTGCAGTCGCTGTGGCTGTTCGGAATTTCGGCTGCGGTTGCCATCGTGACGGGTGTGGCTGTGGATAAGTTGTTCAAGAACAAGGATTTTACTCCCAAAATTGACGATGTGCCTTTCGAAGTTCACGAACACGAAATTCCTGCCGACGGAAAACTGTTCGCGTGGAAAAACTTCGTGCCTTCGAAGTCGCGACTGAAACTCATTGGTGTATTTGCCTGCATAATAATTCTATGCTGTGTGGGCGTAATCGGGCATTCGCACTCTGAGAACCTCATTTTCAGTCTTCCCCAGCAAACCGAAGTCGTTGAGTCTGACGAGCATCACCATCACGACGAATATTGCGAGCATCATCACCACGATGACGAATGTTGTGAACATCACCACCATCACGATGAATGCGAGGGAGAGCATCACCACGATTCCGACCTGCCCGAAGGGTTCGAGCATCATCACCATCATCACGGAGCATTGGACATTGTGAACATAATAATTGTGTCGCTGTCGGCATTGATGCTGCTTATAATTTTCTTCTCCAACGAGCATTTTGTAAGCGAGCACCTTGTGCAGCATGTTGTGCAGAAGCACCTGCCTCGCATTTTCTGGTGGACATTCGGTGTACTGGTGCTTATGGCTATCATCTTGAACTACACTAACTTTGGCGATTGGATATACAACAATACCTACATACTTCTGCTGATTGCCGTTGCAGTGGGAATTTTGCCCGAGTCGGGTCCGCATCTGATTTTTGTGGTACTGTTTGTGCAGGGCTACATTCCGTTCAGCATCTTGTTGGCCAACAGCATTGTGCAGGACGGACATGGTTCGCTTCCGCTGCTTGCCGAAACAAAGAAGGGGTTCCTTGTCACCAAGGCAATAAATATGGTTGTGGGGCTGGTCGTAGGATTGGTTGGACTGTTGATAGGATTTTAATTTAAGGATATGAAAATTAAGTATTTAGTATTATTTATCTCCGCTTTTTCGCTTTTTGGATGCGGTGAAACAGAGCAAACAAAAGTTGAGGAAGAAGCTCCTGCTGTTGATTCTGTTGAAGTTACACAGCAAGATACTGTAGCATCTGTTTCGGAAACGGCTGAAGTGCAGATGGATGAGAATGTTATAATGGAAATCTGGGACTCATATATTAAGTCTAATTATTGTGATATTTCAGGCGATGTCAAGAAGGCTCGTACACAGGTTAAGAGGGAAGGCTTTAACGTTGCTTCGCTCAAACTTGATGAGGCTAATGAACCATTGGATGTCCCAGAAGAAGAGTTTTTACCCCCGACGGTTCTCGAAACTTTTGCCTGCTATCCGCTCAAGGATGGCGGTTGCCTTGTGCTTTGGTATTATGATGGTTCCGAGTGGGGACGCAAGATTTTTGCCGTTTTTAACTACAAGGACAAACAACTCAAGAGGCTGAAGAATAGTTTCCCGCCTTTTTCTGAATTTGTTGACAAGAATTATTCGTCGGATTGGGACGAACTCGCAAAACTTAGCGGAACCGAGGTCGTATATTTCAAGCAGGATTGCTGGCCTACAAAGTTCAATGCCGAAGGCTTTGGCATGACGGAAGGCGGAATGGAAGAAACCTGGTATATGTTTGATGGTAAAGGTTTTGTGAAGAAATAAAATAGTGGATATGAGGGGTGAAAACGAAAATGTAGCAAATGTTATCCGCTATAAGGCTCATTATGTTGTAGAATCGGAATGGATTGACGAAAATTCTATCAGCAACGACTTTGACTACGACAGCAACGAGGGAGTTATTGTCCTGAAAGATGGCGTTACTGAGATTGGCAATGGCGCTTTTACAGATAGTTTTGACATTGTTTCCGTTGAAATTCCCAGTACGATTACAACAATCGGAATAGGTGCATTTGCATATTCTGTGCTTTCGTCGGTGGTTATTCCCGACTCGGTGACGGAAATCTGCGAAGGGGCGTTTAATAGTTGCGATGAATTGAAGTCGATATATATTCCCGCATCGGTGGAACGAATTGGCATTGAGGCATTTCTGAATTGCACAAAGTTGAATTCCATTGAAGTGGACAAGTCGAACCTCGTTTACGACTCGCGCGAAAATTGCAATGCCATAATCGAGACAAAGACAAACAAGCTTCTCTGGGGCTGTAAAAACGCATTTATTCCAAATTCCATCACCGAAATTGAAGACGGCGCTTTCTATTGTTGTGAGGGCTTGAAGTCTGTTGTTATACCCGATTCTGTCAGAAAGATAGGTGAGTCTGCTTTTTACGCTTGCTATGGGCTTAAATCTATTGTTATTCCGTCGTCGGTAACGAGAATTGGTGATGGCGCGTTTTATGAATGTTGCATGCTGGATTCGATTGAAGTTGACCATAATAATGTTGTTTACGACTCGCGACAAAACTGCAACGCCATAATCGCAACCCGGACAAACGAACTGATTGCAGGATGTGTCAATTCGTTTATACCAGAAGGTGTTACGAAGATTGCCGTAGGTGCTTTCGGTGGTTGCGATAGGCTTGCGAACATCGTAATTCCCAGTTCGGTCGAGAGGATTGGAGAAAACGCTTTTTGCACCTGTTATAGCCTTACGGATGTGAGAATTTTAGGCGATGTGACCGAAATTGCCGATGGCGCATTCACCAAATGCGGAAAGTTGCAAAATTTGAATTTCCCCGAATCGTTGAGGAGAATAGGTGTGTCAGCATTTTATGATTGCAACAGCTTGTCGTCCTTGAACATTTCGCGTAATGTGGAAGAAATTGGCGAGGATGCATTTATGGGTTGTGGAAGTCTGAAATCCATTGTAGTTGACGACCATAATCCATACTATGACTCGCGCGAAAACTGCAACGCGTTAATCGAAACACAGACCGGCATTCTACTGGCAGGTAGCGAAAATGCAGTAATTCCCGATTCGGTGACCGAAATTGCCAATGGCGCATTTATGAAATGCAGTGGGTTGAAATCGATAATTATTCCGGATTCCGTTACAAAAATAGGCTGCGCGGCATTCTATTGTTGCGAAGGGCTTACATCGCTTGTGATTCCGGATTCTGTAACCGAAATAGGTGAAAATGCATTTAACGACTGCTTCGGTCTGACCTCCGTCAAAATTTCCAATTCGCTGACCGAAATAGCAGATGCTACCTTCTGGCAGTGCAAAGGACTGAAATCCGTGGCTATTCCCGATTCTGTGAAGAAGATAGGCAAGTCGGCGTTTTGGGGCTGCGAAGGTCTTGAAACAGTGATTATTCCGTATTCGGTAGAAGAGGTTGGTGAAGAGGCTTTTGCTAATTGTGACTCATTGCAAAAAATTGTTATCCCAAGGGGAATGACATATCAGTTTAAGGAATTTTTGTCCGAAGATTTGTGGGATAGGTTGGTGGAGAGGTAGTGGCGGTTAACAAATATTTTTCTCTCCAATTTCCAAATTCCGAAAATAGTCTTATCTTTGCGACCGAGTAGAATGGTCGTCTAAAAACGATGCTTCTGCTTGACGGACAACATCTTGATTGTGTTCTCCGTGACCTAAAAAATAATTTATGGATAACAAAGTTAAACTTTATTCTGAAATAGGAAAACTCAATGCGGTTCTGCTGCATCGCCCGGGAATCGAGATAGAGCGTATGACTCCCGAAAACGCACACGAAGCATTGTACAGCGATATTTTAAACAAAAAGTTGGTCGATGGCGAATATGCCAATTTCGAGGGCGTGCTCTCGCGTTGGACAAAGACTTATCAGGTCGTCGATTTACTTGCCGAAGTGCTTAAGAATGAGACTGTAAAGAAAAATCTCGTGGAAACTTCCTGCCGTCTCGACGACTGCGGTTTCCTTTGCGACGAACTCCTGTCGCACGACGAGAAGACATTGGCTCGCGAACTTGTCGAAGGCTTTGAATATAGGAGAGGGGTTGACCCTGCGAAATACGAGGACGAGCGCTTCATTCTCAAGCCGTTGTACAATTTGTTCTTTACCCGCGATGCTGCATCGTCGATGTACAACATGCTTCTTATGAACACAATGTCGTTCAAGGTGCGCATGCGCGAAAACATCATCTACCGTGCTATTTTCGAGAACTATTTCGGATGCGAGTCGATAAATGCTGGTGAATGGGACGCATCTGCACGCACCGAGGGTGGCGATGTGCTGATAGCCTGCGACGATACCTTGTTTATTGGTAACGGCATCAGAACCAACAAGAAAGGTATTGAGTTCCTTGCCGAATATTTCAAGGCTCGCAAGTCCAAGTTCAACATTCTTGTTCAGGAATTGCCAGAAACGCCCGAGTCATTCATTCATCTCGACATGGTTTTCACCTTCCTCGACAAGGACCGTTGCATGATGTTCGAACCTCTTATCCGTAAAAACGCAAAGTATTCGCACTTGCAGACCACTCATATTGAGATAGATAACGGAAAAATTACATATCACCAGAAGCCGAATTTCCTGCAAGGCGCACGCGATTTGGGCTTCGACCTTAATCCTGTCGTATGCGGTGGCGACGATGCCTGGGTTCAGCAGCGCGAACAATGGCATAGCGGTGCAAACTTCTTTGCTTTGGGCGAAGGCAAGGTCATTGGTTACGAGCGAAACTGGAAGACCATCGAGGCTTTGGACAAGGCAGGTTTTGCCGTTCTGAAGGCTGCTGATGTTTGCAAGGGCTCGGTTGATATGCACAACTACGAAAAGTTTGTCGTAACCTTTGCCGGCAGCGAACTTCCCCGTGGCGGTGGTGGTGCAAGGTGCATGACCATGCCGATAAATAGGGAAGAAGTGAAGTGGTAAAGGGATTTACGAATTTAGAATTACGATTTTAGATTGAGGAATGCACGAATTGCATTCCTTTTTTTGTTTAAATTTTTCTCTTTGTTTAAATATCTTAAACATAAATTAAGATGAATATGGACAAAACATCATTACAACGCACAATCATTTACGAGAGTGATGAAAAACTTGAAACCAGTTGGATTGAAACCAATTCAATCTCTCACGAGTTCTCCGATAGGAAAGGAAGCATTCTTCTCAAAGGCTCTGTAACCGAAATAGGCGACATGGCTTTCGATGAATGTACGGACATGACTTCAATTATCATTCCGCCAGTGGTGACACGGATAGGCGAGGCGGCATTCAGGTGGTGCCAAGGCCTTGTTTCGGTTTCAATTCCCAATTCGGTGACGGAAATCTGCGACGAGGCATTTCAGTATTGTTCCTTCCTTAAATCTGTCGAAATTCCCGAAACTGTGACCAGAATTGGCAACTATGCGTTTTGCAACTGCATAAGACTTGCATCTGTGAATATTCCTGCGAATATTACAAAAATCGGCAATTATACATTCTTCGGATGTGCATTCTCATCGATAGACATACCAGAAACAGTAATTTCAATAGGTCACGAAGCGTTTGGAATGTGCAGCAACCTTACATCATTGGTGTTACCCGATTCTGTAAAGCATATTTACGGTTGCGCATTTGAATGTTGCACAAGTCTTGAAAGTGTAACGCTTTCAGAATCTTTGGAGAGAATTCCTTATGGGATGTTTCGCGAATGTAGCAACTTGATTTCTATTGAGATACCTGATTCTGTAAAGTCAATAGGCTGGGGCGCATTTTCGGGTTGCAGTCGTATGGGTGCGGTAACATTTGGCAAGTCGTTGACAAAAATCGGTTGGGATGCATTCTTGGATTGCAGCGAGTTGTTTTTGTTCGTGTTGCCAGATTCTGTAAAGCAAATTGGCGAGAACGCGTTCGAAGGGTGCAGTATGTTGCCACGAAAGGCAAAGGAGAAGATTTTGGCGATAGAAAAGAATGCAATGCAAAGTTGATTTACGATTTTAGATTTACGATTTACAATTGAGGCATTGTCATCTCGGAAGCCAGAACGCACACGCGATACGGAACGGGGAGCGTTGTAGCGGTCGGCTATCCGTGATCTCCTAAAGGAATTTACGGTTTATTTGATGATTTGAAAGTTCGATAATTGTAGTAGCGCAATGCTTTGTGCCCATTGTGGTGGTTGAGTGCACGTTTATAAAAATAATCCAACAATTTTCTCCTTCTCCATTCTCATATCCAAAATTTTACTAAATTAGCACCGAAAAATGTAGTCTTGTAGAAAGAAGTAAATAATGCTAAGTGTTTAAATATATTATTGAAATCAGAGCAAAAATTATAAATTTGCAAGGTCATTATCTTCCGATTCTGTTTAACGGACTTCGGCAGAGGAGGGGGAGGATGATTATATGGAGAATGTTTAATTAGAAGTCGCTAAAATTCTTATGACACAAACAATATTCAGATGTTACGATACTTCAACTAGAAAAAATTGTAATTCTACAATAGTAGGAAATGGCATTTTTGATTTGATAGGCACGGACGAACCTTGCCAGACTAAAAGTCTCGGATATGTACTTGCAAGGTCTGAAAAAGCAATGAAGAGTTTTCTTAAATGCATATATGGGAAGAAGAATAGGGAAGTTGCGAAATTGATGGATGATAAATATTCAATTGACTGTGAATTAATGCTTCCTAAGGCTGATGGTAATAGTAGGCTAAGAGCAGACATCGTTATTAACTTTCCACAAAACAAGACCGTGATAATTGTGGAAGCCAAAACTGTGAAAAATAAATGCAATGTGAACGATGCAATATCACAAGGAATTAATTACGCAACACTGATGCGTGATAATAATCTTATTGATAAAGAAACTTTTGATAACAAGATAGTTGTCGGGTTGACAAATGATGACGAATGTTGTCCGTCAGGCAAAGTAATAAAATGGAGCGATATTATAAATTCGTTTGACAATATAGATGATTATTTGGTAACAGATTATAAAAATTATTTATTAAAAAATTCTAGGTATATGAATTATTACGATGTAGAAGTATTATCGATACCTGCAGGAGGTTCTATAAAAGGTGTGAATAAAGTGGGGATTTATGAATGCCCTGCAAAAGGACGGCAATTTGAAAGCAGAGGTAAACACAGACCACTATATATGGCTTTTCGAGGCAAAGGTGGGCTAGTTGAGAATTTATATAAGGTTGTCGAATTGAAGAAGATGCCAATTGAAGGCAGTGAGTATGACAAGATAAAGTCGAATATTGACTCTGAAATATTTGACAAAATTGATGAATATAGGGAAATTGTCGCCCATAATAGTAATGACGAGGAAGAAAAGTGGGTTTTTGTACTGGACATTGAGAAACCGATAAAACTTCCAAATCCAGTTGTTTACGAAAGAAATAACACGAATGTCGATATAAGTCATGGTTTGTCTGATTATTTAAGTTCTCCAGAAGAAAATGACAAGTATAAAGATGTCGTTGAGAGTGATAAAGTAGTTGTTTTTAAGACTAAAAAATCTCAAAAAGATAATGATACAGAAAAATGAATTAACTCATAAAGTGTTGCTAAACAGACAATAAACAAAACATTTTCATTATGAGTACCTACATGGTATTGGGACTTTCGACTAGGCGGCGCGAAGATGCGCTAAAAAAGATGATGAAGATGACGACTTGCCGTTCTGAAAACTTTGAACTTTAAACTTTGAATTTTTGAACGTTAAAATTATAGAAATCTTGTACAGTCGCAGCGCGCCACAACGCAACAAATCCAAAAAACTGAAACCTAGAAACCTGAAACTTAGAAACGATTGTATATGGCATATTCTGCAAAGGGACTCTCAAAATCACGCTACACGGCATATTGCCAGTGTCCGAAATTATTGTGGCTCAAGGTAAACAAACCAGAAGAAGCAACTGAGAACGTGGCTGTTGAAGCCCGTTTCGAGCAGGGCAACAATGTCGGCGACCTTGCTATGGGGCTTTTCGGAGACTTCAAGGAAGCACACGCCGAGAAATCCGATGTCAGACTCGACCTTGCCACAATGGCAAGCCAGACGCGACAATGGATGGAGGAGGGCGTGGAGAACATCTGCGAGGCTTCGTTTACATACGAGCGAAATCGCGTATTGGAGAATCTGTTTTCCGATTCGGACAGACCGCTTGTAACGGCGTGGAAGGAATCGCATTATTGCGCTGTGGATATACTTAGGAAAAACGGTGATGGCTGGGATATCTACGAGGTAAAAAGTTCAAGTTTTCCGGAATGTGACGGCGAGGAGACCAGATTGGAAAAGTATGCCCCCGACATCGCTTATCAGAAATGGGTGCTTTCGCAGTGTGGTGTAAAGGTTATCAATACATATCTTGTCTGTCTTAACAGCGACTATGTTCGGCAGGGTGAACTCGACTTGCAGAAGCTTTTTGTCATTATTGATATGAAGGCTCTGGTAGAAAAGGAATATTCAAAAGTCCATAGGCAGGTTTCACGGGCGTCGAGTTTGCTAAATAGCGAAACAGAACCATCGGCTGAACTTTCTGAGAACTGTATGAAGCCATACGCTTGTGCCTTCTGGGACTATTGCAAGCGGCTGCATAATGTACCGCAGGACAAGCCCACGGTTTTCGACCTTTATAGGATGAACTTCAAGAAGAAGTTGGAACACTATAATGCAAGCAGGTTGACATTTGAGGAACTGCGAAACGAAAATCTGACCGATAAGCAGCAGATGCAGGTGGAATGTACGCTGAACCATACCGAGCACATTGATAGGGAAGGTATCCGTGATTTTCTTTCGCAGCTGAGTTATCCGCTTTATTTCCTTGATTTTGAAACCTTGCAGCAGGCGGTTCCGCAGTACGTTGGGCAAAAACCCTACCAACAGATTACATTCCAGTATTCGCTTCATATCAAGGAGAGTGCCGATGCGCCATATCAGCACAAGGAGTTTCTTGCGCCCAGCGATGGCACCGACCCGCGCAGAGCCTTGGCAGAACAACTTTGTCGCGACATTCCTATGGATGTCTGCACATTGGCCTACAACAAGGGCTTCGAGTGTGGTCGCATCAGGGAGTTGGCTATGCTGTATCCCGACCTTGCTGCACATCTGCTCAACATCCGCGAACACATACAAGATTTGCTTGTTCCTTTCCAGAATGGATGTTACTATGTTCCTGCAATGGGTGGCTCCTTCAGCATCAAGAGCGTTTTGCCAGCACTTTTCCCAGATGAACCGTCGCTCAACTATCACAATCTCGATGAGCGTTGCCAGAACGGTGGCGATGCAATGTCAATCTTTCCGCGCATCAAGGATATGCCTCCAGCCGAAGCCGCAGCCAGCCGCGAAGCCTTGCTCCGCTACTGTGAACTCGACACATGGGCAATGGTAAAGGTTTGGGAAAAATTAAAGGAAACGGTGGAATGAATAGGCCGTAGGCGGTCACGCATTTCTGAGAAGACGTATTTCCTTGACCTTTTAAACAAATACGAAGCGGAGCGGAGTATACCTTGATTGCCGCCTTGGCTGGCGAGCGTTAAGAAAATCGGAGAAACGGAGCGTAAAAAGTCAGTCTGTTTAAAGCTGTAGCATAGCGGAAGCAAGTTTCTGACTTTTAGCGGAGTGTAACCGATTTTTAGCGAAGCAGACTCAGCGGACATGGTTTTTGTTTACTTTTTGCCAACAATTGTCGAAGACAATCATGAGCACCGCTGAAAATCATTTGTATGGGCGAATAACAAGTAAAAGCCTCCGCGGCTTGAGCGGAATAAATATTGAACACTAAATTTTAGTTCTTTCTTAAATATATTATAACTGTAATAATTTTAATAATACTGATTATGAAAGTTATAGTACACACTTTAGACATAACGATGGAATACGTCAAATGGTATCATAAGGTTATACCATCAAACAAACATTACAGAGAAATTCGTATGAAAGATTATTCCAAATATAGCGGTCCGAAAGAACTGCCAGTTATTTATGGAATTGGCTTCATCTCTGATAATGAATTAGATCCGTTATTCATTGAATTCAAGAAAAAATTTCCGAACCTCAAATATAGAATTGAGGAATAGTTATAATTGTTTCTTATGGTCTTGCATTGCGCTCGATATAAATCATTAAAAATCAATGAAAACTATTTTTGAATTAGTCAGAATCACAACCAACAGCAAAAGTCGCTATCCTATCCGCAAAACTCGAAAGTGGGATATGGGCTTTTTCTCAACTTTGGCAAAGGCCGAAAAACAAATGAACGAGGATGTCAAGATTTGCCGAGCAGGGGAGAGTGACCAGATGGTGCGCATTGCCGAGTATGATGTCTTGGCATACAAAATAACCGAGCGAGAATTGGATGAAGAGCAAGGGGAAAATATTCAATCCGTTCGTACATACACTGCCGATGGGCAGCCCAACGACGAGTGTTTGCTGGACGAAAAATGCGAGCGGCATTTTGAAGGTCGTTCACAGGAACAGATTCGCTTTCATCCGGGCGACATCGTGGAGGTGATTGACGAGAGGCATGCGGAACTATGTGTCGTTGAACACGCTCAGCCAACCGAGGACGATTACAAACGATTCTGTAATCGGTGTCAAGAAAAGTACAATGAAATTCCGTTCCATTGGGATTACAGCGATGACAGTTATCTGGTTGAATCGTTGGGAGAAGGTGATACGCATTTTCATCCTCTGTCACCGTATGTTTTCAATCCAACAAAACCTGTATCTAAGGCGTTGAAAGACAAGTTTAAGTCAAAGTATGAAGAAATACTTGCCCGTTATGGTAAACATTGAAAGCATATTTATTTTTCACTGTCGTACCAACTTCCAAATGATGCTTCCGATTCATTTGTAGTGAATTTTCCATCGTTGTCAATCCAGCCCCATTTCCCATTAAGCAGTGCGCGAGTGTAACTTTCCGAGTTTATAGATACATCATCAAATATAGGTTGCGTATAGGTGTCGCCCCACAGAAATCCAATTTTGCCATCCTTAACTACTGGTATAGCGCCATCTGGGTCCTGCATTGAATATACCTCGTCCAAGTCGATAGTTGTGGACTCGGTGCCGTTGTTCCCATCAAGGATGCCCATCTTGCCGTTTTCTACAGCCACAAAATAGTCGATATACGACCAGAAATAGCGGTAAATGCGTTCGTAGCCCTTGGTTAAAAGTTGCTGTTTCTTGATGTCGTACAGAAAATAGCGGCTGTTTAGGATAACTGGAAGCAAATTGGTTCGTTCGAAGCAAGTGTAGAGTTCTGGGAAATCATCGAATTGTGGTTCTATTAGAATCATTCCGCACACATCGCGAAGCCCTTTCTTTCCGTTGCCGCCTGTGAAAATCTGGTCGCGCATATCGAGGTGCATTCTGCGGAATTTGTTCTCTATTTTCGAATATTTTTCGACTTCCTCTGATGTGTATTTCCTCTCCAATCGCGAAGACATACCTCCGTAATAACATTTGCGTATATGTTGCGCTTCAATGTATTCCTTGGCTGTTTGCAAATCAGGCACAGTACATTCTACATAGCAATTTTGACCACAAATCCAGTCGTGCCACATGCCATGCAGAGCTTTTGTGTTGGCTTTCTCTGCTGTCCAGAGATATGATAGTTCGTTGTTTTTCATGTCGTGCAATTGTGTTATTTTAACGATTCAAATACATCGTAACTTGTTATTTCTGCATTCCAATGTTTCAGCAAAATTTCCTTGTTGCGTACAATCCATTCTTTAATGCTCGCGATTTGCTTTGGTGTTAGCGATATTTTATCCAAATCATTGGCCTTTAACAGTATTTTCGGTTCATCAGATATTGACATAGGAATGCTTTCTATGATTTGAGACTTGCTTGCTGTATTGTTTTGAAATCTTATTCTAGGTGTATTGTGTTGGTTTGTTTGCAAAATGTAGGTTTGAATCCACACAATGACATCCAATCCAGTTTTTCTTCGCGAAATACTTGACAATTCCAATAGCATATCCTCCGTAATAGTATTTACAATATCATTAAATGATTCATAGTTGTTTGGTTCTTTGGTTTTATCAATTTGATTCATTTCTGTCTTTTATAATTAACACACTAATATATTGAATACTTTTCGTTTTTTTAGAAAGTTGTGTCGGATTTACTGCCAATGCAACGAGTTGAATGTTGCAAATCCCGACAACATTGGTATAACAACACAGAAACTATGAAACGGGCTTTAGCCCATGAAACACCGCAGGCATTCAGCCCAAAAATCTTTCAACTTTTCCCCTCCAAAACGGTTAATAACTATCTTTAAAAACTTCGTTTTTCCGATGGAAAATTGTTACCTTTGCGCACGTTTTAAGAAAATAAAAAATTTTTATGGCAGAAGATAAAGACTTGGAACAGAACGGCGCTGTAAATGCCCAGCAAACGGGCGCAGACTATTCTGCGAATAGCATTCAGGTTCTGGAAGGTTTGGAGGCTGTGCGTAAGCGTCCGGCCATGTACATTGGTGATATTAGTGAAAAAGGTCTGCACCATCTCGTTTATGAGGTTGTTGATAACTCTATCGACGAGGCTATGGCAGGCTACTGCAACGAGATATATGTCCGCATCGGAAAGGACAATTCGATACTTGTAAGGGACAACGGACGTGGTATTCCTGTCGGAATGCACGAGAAGGAACATAAGTCGGCTCTCGAAGTCGTTATGACTGTCCTCCACGCCGGTGGTAAGTTCGATAAGGGTTCGTACAAGGTTTCTGGCGGTTTGCACGGCGTAGGTGTATCCTGCGTAAACGCATTGTCGAAGAAACTCATCGCTACCGTTTGCCGCGAAGGCAAGATGTACCGTCAGGAATACGCCTATGGAAAGCCTATGACTCAGGTTGAAGTTATCGGCGACTCGGACAAGACTGGTACTCAGGTGGAATTCTGGCCAGATGATACAATTTTCACCGTCACCGAATACAAGTACGATATCCTTGAAACCCGTATTCGCGATTTGTCGTACCTGAACAAGGGCATAAGGCTTGTGCTCGAGGACGAAAGAGTAAAGGACGAGAACGGCGAAAATCTCCGCAAGGAATTCTATTCGGAACACGGCTTGAGCGAATTCGTTGAATACCTCGACGAAGGTCGCGAAAAGCTCACTGGTAGCGTTATCCACACTTCGACCGTAAAGAACGGCGTTCCTGTAGAAATCGCACTCCAGTACAATAACGAATACACCGAAAACCTCCATTCGTTTGTAAACAACATCAACACGATAGAAGGTGGTACCCACCTGACTGGTTTCCGCCGTGGTTTGACAAGAACCTTGAAGAACTACGCTGAGACTTCGGGCATGCTTGCAAAGGCAAAGGTCGAAATCAATGGCGATGACTTCCGCGAAGGTCTTACCGCTGTAATTTCGGTCAAGGTTGCCGAACCGCAGTTCGAAGGACAGACAAAGACCAAACTTGGTAACAGTGATATTATAGGTGTAGTTGACCAGGCTGTAAGTGAGATGCTTAGCATTTACCTCGAGGAGAATCCGAACGAGGCAAAGGCAATCGTCGATAAGGTAGTTCTGGCAGCTCAGGCTCGTATTGCAGCACGCAAGGCTCGCGAGCAGGTTCAGCGCAAGAATGTTATGACAGGTGCTGGACTTCCCGGCAAGTTGGCCGACTGCTCCGACCGCGACCCCGAAAAGTGCGAGCTTTTCCTCGTCGAGGGTGATTCTGCAGGCGGTACGGCAAAGCAGGGTAGGGACAAGAACTTCCAGGCAATCCTTCCGTTGCGCGGTAAGATTCTGAATGTGGAAAAGGCAATGCCTCACCGCGTTCTCGACAGCGAGGAAATAAAGAACATATATTCGGCTCTCGGCGTAACAATAGGAACCTCGGAAGACAGTAAGGCTCTGAACCTCGAAAAGCTTCGTTATCACAAGATTATCATCATGGCCGATGCCGATGTCGATGGTCGCCACATTGCAACGCTGATTATGACTTTCTTCTTCCGCTACATGCGTCCGATTATCGAAAAGGGATACCTATATATAGCTATGCCTCCGCTGTACTTGGTTAAGAAGGGCAATGTTGGCAAGTATGCTTGGACTGAGGAAGAACGAATCGCCTTGGTCAACGAAATGGGCAAGGGCAGCGAATCGGGCTTGAAGGTTCAGCGCTACAAAGGTCTTGGTGAAATGAACGACGACCAGCTTTGGGAGACCACTATGGACCCGAACGGCAGAACCGTAAAGCAGGTGTCGATAGAAAACGCAAGCGAAGCCGACAGAATTTTCTCGATGCTTATGGGCGACGAAGTCGGCCCGCGTCGTGAGTTCATTGAGGCACATGCAACATACGCCAATATCGATGCTTAAAAACATGTGTTATATAACAACTAAAAAAGCGATTGTAATTGATATAAAAGAAATAATTTTGCGGTAAAATTTTTAAATACACAGCAATGAGTGATAAACAAAAGAAAATAGTAGAACTTGAAGAAGTTGTAATAAAGTTCGCCGGCGACTCTGGCGACGGAATGCAGCTTACAGGCACTCAGTTTTCAGATGCTTCAGCTTCATTTGGAAACGAATTATTAACTTTCCCGGATTATCCTGCTGAAATCAGGGCTCCTCAAGGAACCGTAGCAGGCGTATCGGGATTCCAGGTACATATCGGTGCAAAGGAAGTACAGACTCCTGGCGACCTTGCAGATGTTCTCATCGCAATGAACCCTGCAGCCTTGAAGACCAATATGAAGTGGGTAAAGCCGGGCGCAACAATCATAGTGGATGTTGACAGCTTCGACCAGAAGCACTGCGAAAAGGCAGGTTACGACTACGACCCGCTACAGAGCAACGACCTTGACGACTACACCGTAATCAAGGCTCCGATAACCTCGTTGTCGCGTTCTACAGTGAACGACCTCAACCTCGGAATCGATGTCAAGACTGCCGACAAAACTCGTAACCAGTTCGTTATGGGTATGCTTATCTGGTTGTTCAACCGCGATATGAAGGTTGAAGAAGAGTTCATCGAGAAGAAGTTCGCAAAGAAGCCTGCTTTGATTGCTCCGAATGTTGCAGTTCTTCATGCTGGTTACAACTACGCCGACACTCTCGAGGCTATTGCAACCCAGTTCTATGTAAAGCCTGCTGCTGGAAAGAAGGGTATGTTCCGTCAGATTACAGGTAACACAGCAACCGCTTGGGGTTTGATGGCTGGTGCTGAAAAGGCTGGCTTGAAGCTCTTCCTCGGTTCTTATCCTATTACTCCTGCTTCGGATATTTTGCACGAATTGTGCAAGCACAAACACTTGGGTGTTAAGACTTTCCAGGCAGAAGACGAAATTGCTGGTATTTGTACTGCAATAGGTGCAAGCTTCGGCGGAAATCTTGGTGTTACTTCAACATCGGGTCCTGGTCTTGCACTTAAGACCGAAGCTGCAGGTTTGGCTGTTATCACCGAATTGCCATTGGTAATCGTTGATGTTCAGCGTGGTGGTCCTTCGACAGGTTTGCCAACCAAGACCGAACAGAGCGACTTGCTTCAGGCAATCCACGGTCGTCACGGTGAATCTCCAATGCCGGTTATCGCCGCTTCAACTCCGGGCAACTGCTTCAACTTCGCATACGAAGCCTGCAAGATTGCTGTTGAACACATGACTCCGGTTATCCTCCTTACCGACGGTTACTTGGCTAACGGTACCGAATTGTGGGAAATCCCCAACTACGAAGCAATACCAAAGATTGTTCCTCCGTTCGTAAAGGACAACGACCCCGAATATCAGCCCTATAAGCGTGATGCTGAAAAGTTGAACCGTATGTGGGCTTTGCCGGGTCAGAAGGGCTTGGAACACAGAATCGGCGGTCTTGAAAAGTCGGATGTTTACGGTGATGTTTCACACGACCCGATGAACCACCAGGTTATGACAAATTACCGTGCTGAAAAGGTACAGCGCATTGCCAACTACATTCCACAGCAGGAAATCATCGGCAGCCAGAACGGGGGCGAACTCCTCGTAATAGGCTGGGGTGGTACTTTCGGCGCATTGAACATGGCTGTCAAGGAAATGAGAGAAGAAGGCTACGATGTCAGCTTGGCACACTTCAACTACATCTTCCCGTTGCCAAAGAACACCGAGGATGTCTTGAAGAAGTTCAAGAAGCGCGTTGTTTGCGAATTGAACCTTGGTCAGTTTGCAGATTACCTGCGCACCCAGTATCCGCAATATCCGTACGAACAGTACAACAAGGTACAGGGCTTGCCGTTCTTTATTAGTGAATTGAAAGAGAAGTTTAAACAAATGTTACAAAAATAATAGTTATGGAAGAAGTACAGAAACTTACAAGAGAAGACTTTCAGACCGCAGGTCCAGTAAAATGGTGTGCAGGTTGTGGTAGTTATTCAATTTTGGCTGCAGTGCAGAATGCTCTTCCGCAGATTGGCGTTCCAAAGGAAAAGATAGTGTTCGTATCAGGTATTGGCTGTTCGTCACGATTCCCGTACTACATGAAGACTTACGGCTTCCATACATTGCACGGAAGAGGTGCCGCTATTGCTTCGGGCTTGAAGTCGGCTCGTCCAGACCTCAATGTTTGGCTTGCTACCGGCGACGGCGACTCGATGGCTATCGGTGGAAACCATTTCATTCACCTGATTCGCAGAAACATCGATATCAACGTGTTGGTATTCAACAATAAGATTTACGGTCTTACAAAAGGACAGTATTCTCCTACAACTCCTTACGGTTCGATTACAAAGTCGTCACCCGATGGAACAATCGAGAATCCTTTCAAGCCGGGCGAACTTGTAATTGGTGCAGAAGGCAACTTCTTCGCAAGAGTTATCGACAAGGAACCGCGCAACCTCGAAAAGACCTTTATCGCAGCAAATGCTCACAAGGGTGCTTCGATTGTTGAAGTTTTGCAGAACTGCGTGATTTTCAACGATAAGATTCACGAAAGCATTATTGGTAAGGATGTTCGCGACGACAATGTAGTAATGCTCGAACACGGCAAGCCGATGATTTTCGGTAAGGAACGCAACAAGGGTCTTGTACTCGACGGTGCTGACCTCAAGGTTGTTACCATTGGCGAAAACGGCATTACCGAAAAGGACATCTTGGTTCACGATATGACAACCAAGAATCCGAGCATCCACTACTTGCTTGCAAAGATGACTTACCCGTTGGCAATCGGTGTTATCCGTTGCGTTGACGATGCAACCTACGAAACCAAGTTGCAGGAGCAGGTTGACAATGCAGTTGCAACCACCAAGATTAAGACTGTTGACCAGTTGCTTCACAGCGGTCAAATCTTCGAAATAAAATAGGTTTTCATAATAATAATGTTTTGGCTCGGAACTTTGGTTCCGAGCTTTTTTTTTGTTTATGCGATAGTTGCGGTTGTGTTACTTCGCTGCTATATTTTTTTTAATTCTTAACTACAATCTTGTTTGTGACATGACCAGATGCACTTACTCTGAGATTGTATGCCGCTTGGGGTAGTCCGTCTATGCTTATTGTTATTTCGTGGTAATTGCTTGGATTCAAAACAGATATTGATTTTACAATTTTACCAAGCATGTCGAATATTTCAATGGTTGTATTTTGTCCGTCGAAATTATATAGGCTTATTGTAAGTTTATCGTTGAATGGATTGGGGTAGGCTTCTACCTGCATGTCATCGAGTTTGTTGTCGTGGCATTTTGCAACAATAATTTCCGATTGCGTGCGTGTGCCGTCGGTGTCGATTTGTACAAGGCGGTAGTAGTTGTCGCCACTATCAGGAGACTCGTCGGTATATTGGTAATTTATGGCTTCGATAGAATTGCCATATCCGCCAATGCGAGCAATTTCGATGAAATCAACGGCGTTTGATGATCGTTCGATAATGAAAGCTTCATTGTCCTTTTCGCTTGAGGTTGTCCAGATAATGTAAACTTTGTCGTTGTGGCATTTCGCTTCAAATTTTGAAAGTTCGATAGGAAGTATGATAGTGCTTGCATCTTTGCAGAATTTAATGTCGGCACGAAAAATAGTAGAAGTGCCAGCTCCTGATGATGGTATTTTGTTTGAATTTAGTGATATTTCACCAGATTGGGTGCCATAATATCTCGCTAGAGGATCAGAATTTTGCATGCAGAACCTGCGATCTGAAGGAAGAACATCTCCAAATGTGTTTATCGCGACAACAATATTGCTAGTTCCATCCCAGTTGAAGCCGTCGGTTAGTTCTATATATGTCCATGAATCATAGTAGAAACTTTTTGAACCGGAGAATTTTTCAACAAAACCGGTCGTAGGTGTAATCCAATTGCTACTTAGACTTGTTTCTGTTGTAGAGCCGATAAAAACTTTAAAACTTTGCGAAAAATCGTGAGTGTCGCCACCTGCTAGAGGTTCAGGTTTGCCATAATAATGGAACGCAATTTTGTTTATTTTCCCAGCACTTAACCCAGCATTGTGCAGTTCGTCTGCGGTATAGAGCATCTGTACGTATGAATGAGTGTAGTCTGCATTCATGGTATAGAATGGTGTCTCACAATGTTCTACCGTACGAGTGTTGCAGGTGCCTACTGTAAACGGCATGCAGTTTTCGTCGGGGGAGATATAGGCAACGAACGAGGCAGTCTTCTGGCAGAAGTTTCCGCTGGATGCAAGGTAGGCGGTAATTGTTGTATAGCCTTCCGACACGCCAGTGACAACACCTGTACTAGGGTTGACTGTTGCAACCGCTTCGTTTGAAGACGAGTACGTTACGCTTGTCGATGTAGAGTTGGTAGTATATGATGGCGCCGAAACGGAGTTGCTAATTGTACAGAATACTCCGTACTGCGAAAACTCAAAGCTTGGTTCTGTGCAGGTTACGGTAAGCGTGGCTGTGGCATCGGCTTCGCAGTTTCCGTTGTGAGCGTCAATGTGAGCTGTTATTGTTATTTCGCCGCCGACAAGAGGAGTTATGGTAGTGCCAGAGATTGTTGCTTCGGCAGGATTACAGGTGTAGGTTACAGGACGACCAGTAGGATTGTTAAGCGTAAAAATGTCTGTTAGGTTGTAACTGCTGCCCAAAGCACGTTCGGCGGCGGCTGTTGTGAATAGGAAGGCGGGGGGGTCGCAGTATGGAGCCATGCAGAGCTTGAGGTTGGGAAGTGTATTTGTTTCAGTTACTGCTGTCCATGTCTCGGCAGGAATATGCTCTGGTGATAAGTCAAAATACTGACCGGAACTGTATTGGTATTTTACGCTAGCAGAACGAGATTTATAATTGAATCTTCTATTCCATCCTGAACTTGCTTGTGTTTTTGCATGTAATGCAATTACTAAATTACTTGTTCCATCCCATATAAATTCATCATCGAGTTCTATTTCAACCCACCCAGGTGTAAAAGTAATAGTTTTGTTTGTAGCTACAGTTTGTAACCCTGTTGCCCAATTGTATCCAAATGAAGTGAAATTAGTATTGCACATGTATATGTCAAATGTCATTTCTTGGTTATCTGTACCGTGATAATCGAAGTATATTTTCCGAATAAGACTTTGCCCAGTAAATCCACTTGCATTTATTTCATCTTTTGTATATAACATTTGTGAGTAAGATGTCCTTGGATAAGACCCATATGTAATATATGAGCAAAAAGGCAAATTGTAAGTTGTACCATCATCGCCATTAATTATTGTATATTTAGAACAATCAGTGTATTGCGCATAAAGAGTGATGTCCGAACTTGATAGTGATATGTTGTCGCCTCCTATATAATTTGTTCCGCTTCCATCTTGGAAAGTATTCCATCCAAGAAATGCAGGAAAAGTAGAACAAGTCGGTATTGTGTTTGTTATTGTTGCTGATAATCCTGTTGTCCCTATAGGTGCGCCACTTGCACTGCCACCAATACAATTCGCATTTGTATTATATGTAAGGGTATGTGGTTCTGCACATCCTATTTCAGCATCCCAGCCTCTATAGTTTGAGCCTGCATCTGATTTCCATTTGATTACTAATATTCCTGTTGTTATTAAAAACTCTAGGTTTGTTTGGTCGCCATCAATTGTCGCGATTAGATTTGCATCAATAATATCTGCGCTATTGTATATTTTTAATTGGTCGTATTTTGTTTCTGTTTCAATATAATTGATGTGCATGTATATTGGAGATGATGATGTGAAAGTGTACTTGTAATCTTCATTGTTGCTGTAATTATTGCCAGGACCTCCGGAGTCATAAAAATAATATTTTGTACCACATACAATCGCAGTACTTAGATTGTTGTTGCTACTTGTAAGATTTATGGAGACCTGTCCGTATGCGCTAACAAATGAAAGCACAATAATGGCCGCAAATGCAAATGTGCGTTTTAGTATAGTTATATCAATGTTATGTATATCAATATTGCAAGTGTCCTTGCAGTTAGGGTTAGTATTCATATTTTCTCTACACAAAATTTGGCAATCACAAAGATAATCATCATTTTGGAATGAATGATGAAATTATTATAAAACTTTTTCAAAAAAAATCACCTAAACCAATAAATCATATTACCTTTGTCCTTTAATTTAAATATTAAGAACATGAAGAACATAATTCACTCAGACAATGCGCCTGCAGCAATCGGTCCTTATAGCCAGGCTGTCGAGGCTAACGGTATGATTTTTATTTCCGGTCAGTTGCCAATCGACCCCAAAACGGGAACTATGCCCGAAGGCATTACAGCACAGACCGAACAGAGCATGAAGAACTTGGAAGCTATCCTGAAGGCTGCCGGCTGTACTTTCGACAATGTTGTAAAGTCAACCTGCCTGCTCGCCGATATGAGCTATTTCGCCGACATGAACGCTGTTTACGGAAAGTATTTCACTGCAAATCCTCCCGCAAGAGCAGCTTTCGCTGTAAAGGAACTCCCCAAGAAGGCTCTTGTAGAAATTGAAATGATTGCTGCAAAGTAGTCGATTGTAGAACTTAAATTTACAGCTTTGAAAATATTTTTAGCATCATCGGGCGACGACAGCGACATCCCTCCGTCGTCCGTCGTCACCGATTTTCTTGGGCGTTTCAACCTTACGCCCGACGTTTTCGTACAGTCGAATCCTGATGTAATATGGTTCCTCTCGGGTGGAACCGAGCACAAGGTGCTTAGCAGGATTGAATCAAAGAACCGATATTGTTTCCTCGCATCACGCAACTGCAACTCGTGGGCTGCCGCTACCGAGGTGAAGTCTTATCTTAACGAAAAAGGCATCAATACCAAGCTTTTCGATGTGGATAAGCTCCAAAGTCTGCAGGAACTGGAGAATTATCTTACACCTCCGGCTCCGTCACCAACGACTAGGCTAGGTGTGGTTGGCGGAGTTTCCGACTGGCTGGTGTCGAGTACACCCGACGAGGATTTGCTTGACGAAGTGCTTGACATTGAACTTGTTAATTTTTCGTGGGACGAATTGCTTGAGTTACCAGAAGGAGAGGATTTCTGCAATTTTGCTGAAACTTTCGGCAGGTTCGGACACGATAGCTTTGCTTCGGAACTGTCGCTCGTGAAGAGGTTCGATACGCTCATCAAGCAGAACAACCTCGATGCCATTACGGTAGGCTGTTTCGGTCTTATCGGCAAGGTCGGCAATACGATTTGTCTGCCCGTGTCGGCTATGAACAACTGCGGTTTTCCTGCTGCCTGCGAAGGCGATTTGTGTTCGGCAACGGGCATGATGATAGTGAAGCGTCTTACGGGCAAGATTCCGTGGATGGCAAACCTAAGTTATGCCGACCGCGAGGCTGCAATTTTCTCGCATTGTACGGTACAACAGAATCTACTCGACAAGATGGAAGTTACAACTCACTACGAGACAGGCAAGTACGCTGCAGTGAAAGGCGAGATGAAGGGCGGAGAAGTCACCATTTTCCGTATCGACAGGAAACTGGAGAACTGCTTCTTGTCGCTTGGCGAGATTGTCGGTAACTGCGATTCGCCGATGGCTTGCCGCACGCAGGTGAAGGTGAAGATGTCGGCAAAGGGTTTGTTCTCGTTGCGTGAATTCCCACTTGGAAACCACCACCTCATAATCGATGGCGACAGTACCGATGTGATAGCTGAATACTTTACAAACAAGGGATTTAGAATCGTATAATCACCAGCTCAGCTTGTTGAGTCGATGGCTATTTTATATATAATATTGTACAGACGCAAAATTTTGCGTCTCTTAGAAACGGGCGTAAGCCCATAGAAACTAAAATAATATGACCATGAAGAAACTTCTGTTGATTTTGGCAACTTTGCTTATTGTCTCGCAGTTTGCAACAGCAACTCCAGGATGCTACTGGGTATTTTTCAGCGACAAGGCTAATACCTCGTTCAATCCATACGAATACTTTGACGCAAAGGCAATTGAGCGTCGCGAGAAACTTGGCATGTCGTTGTACGACATTACCGATTATCCGCTCAACGGTGGTTATGTTGATGCAGTTTCGGCTTTGTCGGAAGAAGTTGTCGGCGAATCGCGCTGGTTCAATGCGGTTGGCATTATGGCAGAAAGTGCAAACATCGAAAGAATCAAAGCATTGCCGTTCGTGTCGCGAGTTGTCGAAATAGCAGGAGAGATGGTTGTCGCTTCGTATGCAGGTATGGTTGACGAAGAAAACGATGAGACCTACGACATCGAAATGCTGAAGCCCGAACTTCTGCCTCAGCTCGTAAGGATGCAGGGCGAAAAGTTTGCCGAAAACAACATCGATGGTAAAGGCGTCAGGATTGCCGTATTTGACGGCGGTTTCCCAAGCGTTGACAAACACGAGATTTTCAGCCACCTTCGCGACAACAACCAGATTATCAAAACTTGGAACTTTCCGAACAAGAAGGAATATGTCTACAGCTGGTCGTCGCACGGCACAATGACATTGAGTTGCATAGCTGGTGTTTACCAGACAAGTAGCAAAGTACAGAAGCTTGGCTTGGCTACTGGCGCCGAATTCCTGCTTGCCCGTACCGAGGTTAATCCCGAGCCTTTCAAGGAGGAAATCTGGTGGACGCAGGCAATGGAGTGGGCCGACCAGAATGGTGCCGACATAATCAGCAGTTCACTCGGCTACGGCAAGGAAAGGTACTACACAAAGGATATGGACGGCACTTCGCATGTTGCCAAGGCTGCAAATATGGCGGCTCGCAAAGGTATGCTGGTTTTCAACTCGATGGGCAACGAGGCTGACGACAATTCGTGGACAGTGCTTATAACTCCAGCCGATGCCGATAGTGTTATTTCGGTCGGTGGAATCGACGACTCGCTTGACAAGTACCGCCACATTGCCTTTTCATCCTACGGACCGACAGCCGATGGTCGTCGCAAGCCGAATGTTGTCGCTTTCGGTCACGCGTATGTAGCCAACCCAAAGGGCGGAATGACAATGGCTTACGGAACATCATTCTCGTGTCCGCTGGCAGCAGGCTTTGGTGCTTGTGCATGGCAGACAAAACGCGACCTTACCGCAATGCAGATGATGGCGGAAATAGAAAAGTCGGGTGATATTTATCCGTATTTCGACTACGCACTCGGTTATGGCGTTCCGCAGGCAAGTTATTTTGTTGATGGCGGCAAAAAGACGGCAGAACCAACATTCGAGTTCGAAAAGTCGGGCAACACTTTGAAAATTAAGTGCCAGCAGTTTGATGAAAACACCGAGATATTCTACAACTTTATGCGTGAGGATGGTCGATTGCATTCGTACGAACATCTTGACGCAAAGGGTAATGCAGTGATTTCAATTGACAATATGGATTTTTATCCAAATTATACGATAAATGTATATTACCACGGCTATGTTGGCTCGTACAAGAACGAAGGTAAGAAAGAAGGAGATATCGTATATGTTCGTCCGCCCAAAACACAGATGACAGGTGCGACAAAGATTATATCGAGAAATGAGAACCAGAGTAAACTGGAGTTCGGCAAACCGAAGAGACATCATTTGCTGTTGCAGATGAATGCAGGTTTTGCTGGTGTTAAGACATTCGAAGGCACAACCAACAAGCAGAAGTCAACTTTCTCGGCATTGGTTGGCGTGCAGTGGGATGCTTGCAAGCGTTATCATCTAGGTGCCGGCATTGGAATGGGATTTGATGATTATAGGGGAATTTCTTTAGATGGAAATAGTATTGCTACATCAGCTATGCCAGGTGTTAGAGATTTGATAAAAGAACGATTCCGCACATCTAACCTGAATATTGAATTGTTCCAGAGAGTTACACTTGCTCACGGCGGACTTATGCACAATGGTCTTACTTGGGACTTGGGTGTTTTTGGAATGTGGAATTTCGAAGACAGATATGTTCAGGTATGGCAGGCAGCGATTACCGACAATTACAGAAAGTCAAGAATCATAAACAAGAATTACGACTTTATCAATCCGTTCCAGTGGGGTGTAAAGACGGCGATAACCTACGATATGATTTCTGTTTATGCAAAACTTAGGATTTCCGATTTACTCAATCCGTCTTTGTATCCAGGAACTTACAATGACTTTATGAAACTGGAGATTGGAATGCAGATAATGTTCGTGAAATAATCATAGTTGAATGAGATACAAAAAAAGGATGCATCACGCATCCTTTTTTTATCTTCGTTAGCCAATATGCTAAATGTGAATCACTTCGTTGTGTGCGGCGGCGGCGGCTTCCATAACGGCTTCCGATAGGCTCGGGTGGGGGTGAATGGCCTTTATGAGCTGCTTTGCCTTGCCGTTCAACTTCTTGAATGCTGACATTTCGGCAATCATTTCGGCAATGTTGTCGCCAATGAAGTGTGCGCCAAGCAGTTCGTCGCTGTTGGCATCGAAGAGCAGTTTAACGAAACCATCCCTATTGCCAGCAGCCATAGCCTTACCCGATGCGGTAAACGGGAACTTGCCGACCTTGTATTCAATGCCCTTGTCTTGCAACTGCTTCTCGGTAAAGCCGACCGATGCAACTTCGGGAGTTGTGTAAACGCACGACGGAATATAGTCGTAGTCAATCTTTTCAACATCAAGGCCTGCAATCTTTTCAACACAGCAGATACCTTCAGCCGATGCGACATGTGCCAATGCCGGTCCGTGAACGATGTCACCTATTGCATAAACGCCTTCACAAGATGTGCGGTAGTAGTCGTCAACTACAACCTTGCCACGCTCGGTTGCAATGCCAAGTTCTTCGAGACCAAGGTTTTCGATATTGGTAACAACACCAACTGCCGAAAGAACCTTTTCGCATTCAATTGAATTTTCGCCCTTCTTGTCGGTGTATTTAACCAAGCACTTACCGTCCTTAACTTCAACGCTCTGTACTGCAGTGCCAGTCATAACCTTTATGCCCATCTTCTTGAACGAGCGTGCTAGTTGCTTCGAAACTTCCTCGTCCTCTAACGGAACTATTTCGGGAAGGAATTCGATGATTGTAACTTGGCAACCCATTGAATGATAGAAGAATGCCAATTCGGAACCTATTGCACCTGAACCTACGACCACCATCGATTCTGGAAGTGCCGGCAAGGTGAGAGCCTCGCGGTATCCGATGATGTTTACGCCGTCCTGCGGAATGTTTGGCATAACCTTCGAACGAGCGCCAGTTGCAAGGATTATATGGTTGGCGGTAAGATTTTCAACGCTACCATCTTCCTTTGTTACAGCAAGTCTGTGAGCCTCAACGAGCTTTCCTGTTCCGTTGATAACGGTGATGTTGTTCTTCTTGAAAAGGAACTCGATGCCCTTGCTCATTCCTGCTGCAACTTCGCGGCTACGTGCGATAACCTTCTCGAAGTTTGGCTTTGCCGTGCCTTCAAGTTCGATGCCGTAGTTTTCGCTGTGCTTCATGTAGTTGTAAACCTGAGCCGACTTCAACAGAGCCTTTGTAGGAATGCAACCCCAGTTGAGGCAGATTCCGCCGAGCTGTGCGCGTTCAACAACTGCAACCTTCATTCCGAGCTGTGATGCCCTTATGGCAGCTACATATCCGCCAGGACCGCTGCCCAATACTATAAGATCAAAATCCATATCGTGTACTAGTTAAATTCGTTCTGCAAAAATAGAAAATATATTTCAATGCAACACCCGAAATCTGTATGTTGTCGCTGCGAAATTTTTTATGTTTTTTATTCACAGGATTTTTTTTACCTTTGCAGAAAATTGTAGATTATAATTAATAAAAATATTGCTTTATGGAAAGATGTGTTTTAGTACCTTATGAGTTTAGTAATGAGGCAAATTTTGCACTTAATCATGCTTACGAAATTGCCAAGTTTGAGAAGCTTCCTATTCATATACTTTATGTTGCCGAATCGGATAAGATGATTGACGAATGGCAGGCTGAATTGGAGAAAGTTGCAGAAAGGTTCGTTAAGGAAACAGGTTACGATAAGGTAAGGACGATTGTTAAGAAAGGTTCGGCTTTCGATGTTATCCATGAATATGGAATTGAACAAAATGCATATCTTGCTGTTATGGGCGTTCATGGAATCAAGACCATTGAAAAGCAGGTGAAGTTGATACAGAAATTTGAAAAAGTTCCGTTCATTTTGGTTCAGAGTCCGTTGGCATTTGGCGAATACGACCGTATTTGTATTCCAATCGACTGGGACAAGAAGTCGCGTGCTAAGTTCATGTGGGCAAAATACTTGAACCTTATTTTCGAGAGCCATGTATATGTGGTATATCCCAAGACCAGCAGCGAAAGCCGTCAGGCCGAAATCAACAGCAACCTTGCATTTGCAACAACATTGTTTGCCGACAATGCAATAGAGTTTGACGTGGAAGGCGTTCCCGAAGACGATTTCTACGAAAATCTCTACGACTATATGCGCGGTGTTTCGCCCGACTTGGTGCTTTACATGTCGGAAAACTACAAGAAGGCTTTCACAAGCATCAAGCATCCGCGTAATATCGAACTAAGCAAGAAAATTCCGGTAATGTGTGTAAATCCTCGTACCGACATTGTTAAGCTCGGCGGTTTCAATTATTAGAAAAATATGTTGTTGAGGGGTTTTTGTCGAAATATGCTTGTCGTGGCGGCTATGCTCGCTGCGACATTGCTGTTTTCTGTACGCGCCTTTGCTACGCACAATAGGGCGGGGGAAATAACATATAAGCAGATTTCGGCACTGACCTTCGAGGTAACGGTAATTACATATACGGCTACAGGTCCCGGCTGGACAGCCGACCGTCCCGAACTTGACATTGCTTGGGGCGACAATACAACCTCTACACTTGGCAGATGTGAGGAAATCTCGCTTCCCGACTACTACAAGCGCAACAAATATGTCGGGCGGCATACTTATAGCGGACCAGGTATTTTCGCTATTACTGTAGAGGACCCAAACCGAAATGCAGATGTCGCAAACATTCCAAATTCGGTAAACACTCTTTTTGCGATATCTACAACAATGATAATTGACCCGACTTTGGGATTGAACAATACGCCAATATTGACGCAACCACCTGTAGATAAGGCGGCCATAGGACAAGTGTTCGTACATAATCCGGGAGCATACGACCCCGATGGCGACAGTCTTTCGTACAAGATAACCCCTTGCCGAGAAGAAAATGGCGTGCCGATTCCTAATTATTCTTATCCACCAGCATCGAACTATATTAGGGTTGACGAATTTACTGGTGACCTTATTTGGAATACTCCAATGTTGGCCGGTGTCTATAACGTAGCTATGCTTATCGAAGAATGGCGCGAAGGCGTGAAGATAGGCGAGATAATACGCGATATGCAGATCGAGGTCTTTGACAGTGGAAATACCATTCCGCAGATTGACCTTACTGCACTCGATACCGTATACGGAAGTCACGATAGTATTTGCATCGAAGCAGGCACTTGGCTAAAATTTGACGTCGAGGCACACGATGTAAACAATGACAACATTACTCTTTCGGCATACGGAGCTCCTTTTGTCGCAAGTGACGATGCTCCTGCTCATTTCGAGCAGACCGAATCACAGCCTGGATACGCCAAGGGTAGATTCGAATGGCTGACAAATTGCAATGTAGTGAGAAAACGTCCTTATATATTGAATATCAAGGCTCAGGATGATAATGCTATTGTCAACTTGGTTGATTTGAAAAGCATATATATTACTGTTGTCGGTCCTGCCGTTACCGACTTGCAAGCTATAGCGTCGTTTAATTTCATTACTTTGTCGTGGTCGCAGTCGGTATGCGAAAATGTTGTCGGATACAATATTTACCGCAAAATTCAGCCTTCAGGATTTGTTCCCGATTATTGCCAGACAGGCGTGCCTGCATCGACAGGTTACGAAAAAGTCGGACATGTCGATGGGCGTGGTAATTCTTCGTACGTTGACCGCGATATTGCTCAGGGACACGAGTATTGCTACATGGTCTGTGCAGTATTTCCCGATGGGGCAGAAGGCTATGCCTCCGACGAAGTTTGCGCTTCGTTGCCTAAAGGATTGCCAACTATGACCAACGTGAGCGTGCTCACAACCGATAGGGCAACCGGCAGCATTTATGTCGCATGGGTGAAGCCCGATGATGCAGAACTTGTCTCATCCTCGGCTCCATACAAGTACGTGATTTTCCGTTCGCGAGGATTCCTTGGCGATAATTTTGTTCGTATTGCAGAGGTAGAAGGCTTGGACAATACCGAGTACACCGACAATAATGTCAATACCGTTGATTATTCATATACCTACAAGATTGAGTTTTATGGCACAGATAATGGTGAAAGTGTCCTGATTGGAACGCCAAGTTTTGCTTCGTCGGTGTTTGTCGATTTGACCATGTTGGAAAATTCGGTTAAGATAAGGCTCAGGAACAATGTGCCGTGGACAAATTACAATTACGAATACTTTAGGTATGACTCAATAACGGATACCTATAATATAATAGGTTCGACCCAGGAAAAGTCGATTGTCGACAGCAATGTCGAAAATGGTCACGAATATTGCTACTATGTCAAGTCGTACGGTCGCTATTCGCTCTCCGGATTTCCCGACCCGCTGGAAAATTTGTCGCAGCAGGTGTGCAAGTTGTCGGTAGATACCATAGCACCTTGTAAACCAGAAATTTCGGTTTCATCGGTTTGCGACTCCGCATATAACATTATACATTGGTCGTTGCCTGATTCGTGCAACTACGATGTCGCTAAATATACATTGTACTATACCCCAGTCCTTGATGGTGAATATCAGGTATTGGCTGTCTTCGATGCCAATGTTACCGACTATAGGCATTATCCAACCGACAGGATGGCAGGATGCTACTATGTGAATGCTACTGATGTTAACGAAAATGTTAGCGAGAATTCCTCTGTCGTGTGCATCGACAATTGTTCATACTACAATTTGCCAAATGTATTTACGCCAAACGGTGATGGTATAAACGACTATTATCATCCTATGGGCGAATACAAGTTCGTGGAAAAGGTTGATATGACAATCCTTAACCGCTGGGGACAGGTGATGTTCGAGACAAACGATCCCGACATAATGTGGGACGGACGCAATAAGATGACAGGAACTTATGTTGTACCTGGCGTATATTTTTATATCTGCGAGGTTTACGAACAAAGGTTGACAGGACTTGAAGCTCGCCACTTGAAAGGATTTATACATGTATTTCGAGCCGAGGTCGTTAATCAAAATCACGATTGATGAGAAAGAAGTTTGTTCATATTATCATTATGCTTTTGTTAGCTGTCGTTTGCAATGCGCAGATTGACGACCTTCAGCGTGATTATTTCCGTGCGCAGAATTTTGTCCTGCATGGAGAACCTGATTCTGCTATGGCAATATGGACGAGCCATGAAGAAGTGGCAGAGTTCGCAGAATGCCTTGCCGATAAACTAATTGATATGGAACAGTACTCCAAGGCACTTGAAGTTTCTCGTAAGCTAGAAAAAGTTAACCAGTCTGAGGCACAATTCCGTATGTCAAGGATTTATGCAGGAATGGGCTTTGCCGAGGAATCGGTGGAATACCTTGGTCGACATTTGGCAGGAAAGGGTGCGAGAACATATTCGCAGATAATCAGGTGCAAGGAATATGAGAATATAAACCGTACACAGGAGTGGCGCGACTTCTGGGAAACGCCGCGTTATTCCAAGTCCGACGAGACTTTTGCCGATGTTGTGTACAATATTTCGTGTGGAAATTACGATTATGCCATCGAAATCCTTGACGGAGCAAATACTAACTCTTGGAAACGCAACTATTTGTATGCCAAAGCGTATTATGGTTTGGAAAAGTATGCACAGGCTTTAAAATGTCTTGAAGGCATAAATTCAAAGGATGTGGAAGTTATCGCGTTGCGTTTCAGAATTGAAAAGGCGTCGGGAAATTATGCGTTAGCATACGAAACAGGTAAGGCTTTGCTTGCTATCGACAGGTACAATGCAGAAAATCTGCTCGATTTTGCCGAAGTCTGCATGAATCAGAAGAAATATCTGGAAGCACGTCGATATACAGGTCGTTACCTGCAATGTTTCCCCGACAACGAGAAGGCGCTTTATTTGGATGCAAATTTGGCGTTGTTGTCTGAGTACAAAGATGATGCGCTAGTAGAGGCTTCTCAACTTATTGCTCAAAATCCCTCCAATGCCGAGTATTTCAAGATGCGTGGTGAGTTGTATTATGGCTACGAAATGTGGGATTTTGCGGCATACGATTTTTCAATGGCACTTGACATTACTCCCGACGATGCTCGTCTGAACTATCTTTTGGGAATGTGCCGCTACTATCAGGCAACCTACGAGAAGGCTTGTTTCTATTGGCGCAGGGCAGCCACCGGCAAGTCGCGCGAAGCTGCTGATATGTATTATAGGTATTGCGAGGAATAGAAAAATTTCCCGATTTCTTTTGTATATCTGCTAATTTATGTATATTTTTGTGCAGTTAATACATTAAAATAAATGTACTATGAAGGGAAATCTTATTATTACGATTGCCATTGCAATAATGTTAGTTGTTGCTGGATGCCAGAAGGAAGGTTGTACCGATCCAAATGCTATAAATTACGATTCGAAGGCTAAAAAAGATAACGGAACTTGTGTGTATCCATCATCTTCAACACAAATAATGGTAACTTTTGATGCTAATGGCGGAGTTGGAACTATGCCGCCTCAGACATTTGCAGATGGTGTAGCCCAGTTGCTGGCAAACAATGTGTTTACTTGGGCAAATCATGAGTTTATTGGGTGGAACACTGCTGCCGATGGGACAGGAAACCCATATTCAAATGCGCAGGAAATGACACTGGAGGCAAGTATTACACTTTATGCGCAATGGATGGCTGCTTCGGGTGCATTGGAGGGACACTATTTTGTCGACCTTGGTCTGCCAAGCGGTACGATGTGGGCAACTTGCAATATCGGAGCGCATAATCCAATCGATGGTGGCGATTATTTTGCTTGGGGCGAAACTCAACCAAAAGAAAATTACACTTTGGCCAATTATAAATATTATGACGGAACCGATTTTACCAAATATTCATTTACTACGATTCAAATACTTGACTCCGATGATGATGCTGCTGCGGTAAACTGGAGTGCCGGTTGGCATATGCCCACAAGTAGCGATTTTGCGGAATTGAACAATAATTGTACTCACACATGGACAACTATCAATGGTGTCACAGGAATGAAAGTCACCGGTCCCAATGGCAACTGTATATTTCTTCCAGCCATAGGCAAACTCAGAGATGACAATCCAAGTGGTTACGGATTAAGCGGTTATTATTGGTTGTGCGAGCTTGCTCATACAATGGACTTCGATGCTAGTGAGGCAATACATTTTGTATTTAAGCCAACTAACGAGTTTCATACGAATAGGTACGTCTATCGTTACGAAGGGTTGCCAGTACGTCCGGTATTTGTTAGGTAAGCGAATCCTTTTTAACAATAACCGTTTAAAAACTCTTTTTTCCTACTAATAATTTCCTTATTCATAAATTTTACCTTTGCGTGTTAATTGTACGCAAATGGTTCTTAATTATATCTGGATAGCATTTTTCCTCATAGCTTTCATCGTGGCAATCGTGAAGGCTGTGTTCTTTGGCGATATGGAAGTTTTTCCATCGATGGTCAGTTCCACCTTCGATATGGCAAAGCTAGGCTTCGAACTTTCGCTCGGACTTACCGGTGTGATGACTTTGTGGCTGGGAATTATGAAAGTAGGAGAGAAGGGCGGTGCTGTAAACTTGCTGTCGAAAGGAATTTCGCCGCTGTTCAACAAACTTTTCCCCGATATTCCCAAGAATCATCCCGTTCACGGCTCTATGGTGATGAACATTGCCGCCAATATGCTTGGTCTCGACAATGCAGCAACGCCACTGGGACTTAAGGCGATGAAGGAACTTCAGGACTTGAATCCAGACAAGGACCGCGCATCAAATTCTATGATAATGTTCCTTGTGCTCAACACATCGGGACTTACCATAATTCCAATCAGCATAATGGTTTACCGCGCACAGCTTGGTGCCGCCGACCCGTCCGACATATTTCTACCGATACTTATAAGCACTTTCGTCAGCACTTTGGTCGGAATTATTGCAGTTTCGCTGTGGCAGAAAATAAACCTTTTCCAGAAGGAAATATTGCTGTATCTGGGCGGTCTGACACTTTTGCTTTCGTTAGCAATCTGGGGATTTACCTTGCTGTCGGCCGAATCGCAGAGCACGGTTGCATCTATGGTTTCAAACGTGATACTTTTCACCTTGATAATCAGTTTTATAATTTTGGCTCTAAAGCATAAGGTTAATGTTTACGATGCATTTATCGAGGGAGCAAAAGACGGTTTTCAAACTGCCATAAAGATAATTCCTTTCCTTATAGCCATACTCGTTGCAATTGGTGTATTCCGTGCTTCGGGTGCTATGGAGGCTATGATGATGGGAATTGCATGGTGCTTCGACAAGTGCGGTCTGCCAACCGATTTTGTTGACGCTCTGCCTGTTGCCTTTATGAAACCGTTGAGCGGTAGCGGTGCTCGCGGACTGATGGTCGATGCCATGAATGTTCATGGGGCCGATTCGTTTGTCGGAAGGTTGGCTTGTACTTTCCAAGGTGCTACCGATACAACTTTTTATATTTTAGCGGTTTACTTCGGTTCTGTTGGTATCCGACAGACGCGCTATGCAGTCGTCGCCGGACTTATTGCCGACCTTGCAGGTATTATTGCCGCAATTTTTGTCGCATATTTGTTTTTTGGATAAAATTTAGAATAAAATGATACCATTTTCACCACCACGCATTGACGATAAGATTATTGCTGAAGTCGTTGACACTCTCAAGTCGGGATGGATAACTACTGGTCCAAAGACCAAACTTTTCGAGAAAAAACTGACCGAATACACTGGCGGAAAATCAACGCTTTGTGTTAATTCTGCTACAGCAGGACTTGAAATAGCACTCCGTTGGTTTGGAGTAGGACAGGGCGACGAGGTGATTGTGCCTGCTTATACATATTGCGCTACCGCAAATGTTGTTGTACATTGCGGAGCAAAACCTGTTATGGTCGATGTAAATGCCGACGATTTTAATGTTAACGTAGAGAAGATTCGCGAAGCGATAACACCACGTACAAAGGCTATTATGCCTGTTGATATTGCTGGTTTTCCGTGCGACTATGATGAGATAATGTCGCTGGTGAAAGAGGATTCTGTTGTTCGCAAATTTTCTGCTAATAACGAAATCCAGCGCCAGCTTGGCAGAATTATGGTTCTTGCCGATTCGTCGCATTCCATAGGTGCGCTGTACAAAGGAAAACATACTGGTTCTTTGGCTGATGTTACCGTTTTTTCGTTCCATGCTGTCAAGAATTTGACAACGGCTGAAGGTGGTGCTGTAATTTTCAATCTGCCTGAGCCTTTCGACAATGACGAGATATATAAGTTCCTGTGTGTGCTTTCGCTGCACGGACAAAACAAGGATGCGCTAGCCAAGTCGAAGGGAAGTTGGAAATATGATGTCATTACTGCAGGCTTTAAGATGAACATGACCGACATAATGGCTTCGATGGGACTTGTCGAACTTGCTCGTTACGATGACGATACGCTTGTGAAGCGCAAGAAAATCTTCGATTTTTACACTTCGCAGTTCAAGGATGACAATAGGTTCGTGCTTCCAGTATACGAAACTGCCGACAAGCGCACTTCGTATCATGTTTATACGCTTCGTGTGAAAGGTGCTTCAGAGGAGCAGCGCAACGAAATCATACGTCGCATAATGGCTCGCGAAGTCTCGGTAAACGTGCATTTCCAGCCATTGCCATTGCTGTCGTTCTACAGCGGATTGGGCTACAAGATGAGCGATTATCCGCAGGCATACGACAACTACAAGTGCGAAATCAGTTTGCCTGTATATTACGACCTTACCGACGAGCAGATGCAGATAGTTGCTAATGCTGTAAAGGAAGCTGTTGCCGAAGTGATGAATTAGATATTTTGTTTATTTTTGCAAAAAATAATGGAATATTTTGGAACGCACTAAGATATATTTCGTTTCTGATGCACATTTCGGCGTAGATAGCGGACTTTCTTCCGAAGTTCGTGAAAATCTGTTCGTTGAGTGGCTGGATTCTATAAAGGGTGATGCTTCGGAACTATATCTTTTGGGCGATATTTTTGATTTCTGGTTTGAATATACATACGTTGTTCCGTGGGGATTCGTTACTGTACTTGCCAAATTGCGAGAACTTTCGAATGCTGGTGTGAAGATAAAATATTTCACAGGCAACCACGACATGTGGGTGTTCGACTATCTGCCAAAAGAGATTGGCGCCGAATTGCACAAAGTTCCCGAAGAACGCGAAATAGGTGGAAAGGTACTCTATATTGCTCACGGAGACGGACTTGGAAAGTACGACCGCAAGTACAATATGATGAAGTGGATGTTTCACAACAAGTTTTTCCAGTTCCTGTTCAAGTGGATTCATCCCGACTGGGGCTGCCGTCTGGCATTGTGGTGCTCGCATCGTAGCCGTCTCAAGCACGACTTGCCCGAAACTCCCGACTACGAGAAGGAATTTCTTGTCATGTATTCGCGCGAAGTGCTTGAAAAAAAACACATTGACCATTTCGTTTTTGGACATCGCCATATACCGTATCAGTATTCTCTTAATGAAAAATCATTGTTTACAAATGTCGGCGACTGGCTTTTCAACTTTACTTTTGCAGTTTTTGATGGCGAAAATCTAAAATTATTGAAATTTCAATCGGAAAAATAACATGAATTTATTATCTTTGCGTACTGAAATTTTTTGAACAAATGCGACTTTATACAGAACAGTTGGTCAAGCAGTACGGAAAGCGAACCGTAGTCAAAGGTGTTGATGTTGAGGTAAATCAAGGAGAGATTGTCGGTTTGCTTGGCCCTAATGGGGCGGGCAAGACTACAACTTTCTACATGATAGTCGGACTTATAAAGCCGAACAGCGGTCGTATTTTTCTTGATGATAAAGAAATAACAAAACTTCCTATTTATAAGCGAGCTCGTCTGGGAATTGGTTATCTGGCGCAGGAAGAGTCTGTATTTCAGAAACTTTCGGTCGAAGATAACATAAAGTCCATTCTCGAGTTCAGAAAAGGACTTAATCGTAGCGCCCGTAACGAAATTACAGAACAATTGCTCGAGGAATTCTCTTTGAAGCATATCCGCAAGAGCAAAGGTTTCCAGTTGTCTGGAGGAGAACGACGTCGTACCGAAATTGCACGGGCTTTGGCAATCGACCCGAAATTTATTCTGCTTGATGAGCCTTTTGCAGGTGTTGACCCGATTGCTGTCGATGATATTCAGACAATAGTCATGCACCTGAAAAACAGGAATATCGGCGTGCTGATAACCGACCATAATGTTCACGAGACTTTGGCTATTACCGACCGTGCGTATCTGTTGTTTGAAGGCGGAATCCTGAAGAGCGGTACTGCCGAGGATTTAAGCAACGACCCGCAGGTTAGGAAGGTATATTTGGGTGCAAACTTTGAATTGAGAAGGTAAATGGATAATTAACAATTGATAATGGACAATGAATAATTAACAATTGATAATTTGATAATAGTGGCGACGCGGCACGCCACGTCGCTACAGAATTATCAAATCATCAAATTTTCAAATCTTTGAACTTTAACCCAGAAACTTAGAAACCTAGAAACAAGAAACATAAAAACTATTTGGTATATGTATAAGATTTTAAAGAAAGTTGACCTTACAAACGACACGGTACTTTTTGACGTACTTGCCCCAAGAATTGCAGAATCGGCATTGCCCGGTCAGTTCCTAATTGTCAAGATGGATGAAAAAGGCGAACGAATACCCTTGACCGTCAGCGACAACGATGCAAAGGCTGGTACTGTGACAATTGTATTTAAAGTCGTTGGTAACTCAACTAGGCAGATGGCGACATACAATGTTGGCGACTGCTTCTGCGATGTGGTTGGACCGCTCGGTCGCCCGTCGGAGCTTGTTCATATACCGAAAGATAAACTGAAGGACTATCGTGTGGCCTTTGTGGGCGGCGGTGTTGGAATTGCGCCGATATACCCGCAGGTGAAGTGGATGCACGAACAAGGTATCGACTGCGATGTAATTATTGGCGCAAAGACAAAGTCGATGCTCATTTACGAGAACGAACTTAGCTCGATGGCTGGAAAACTCTACTCGGTTACCGAAGATGGAACATCCGAATACAAAGGACTTGTGACAGATGTGCTGAGAAAACTTGTTGAGTCGGGCAAGAAATACGACGAGGTTGTTGCCATCGGACCAATGATAATGATGAAGTTCGTGGCTAAACTTTGCGCCGAACTTGGCATAAAATGTACAGTCAGCCTCAATTCGCTTATGGTCGATGGCACTGGAATGTGCGGTGCCTGCCGTGTTACCGTTGGAGGCAAGACAAAGTTTACTTGCGTAGATGGACCGGAATTCGATGCTTCGCTCGTTGATTTTGACGAAGGTATGAAGCGTCAGGCAATGTACAACAATATAGAAGGTCACAAGCAGCTCGAAGAAGAGGAAAAGACTGAAGGTCACAAGTGCCACATTGGTGGTATAATCGACGAGCCGCGCGATGCCAGCAAGCGAGTTCCTGTACGCGAACAGGATGCAAAGGTGCGTGCAACAAACTTCGACGAGGTTTGCCTTGGTTACAATGCCGAGGAAGCAATGATTGAGGCTCAGCGTTGCCGCCGTTGCAAGAAACCGATGTGTGTATCAGGTTGCCCGGTATCGATTAAGATTCCAGATTTTATCGGAAAAGTTGCTGAAGGTGATTTTGCTGCCGCAGCAAGGATTATCAACGAAGATTCGGCATTGCCGGCTGTCTGTGGTCGCGTTTGTCCGCAGGAAACCCAGTGCGAGGGCAAGTGCATTCTCGGCATAAAGGGTGAACCTATTGCCATTGGCAAACTTGAGCGTTTTGTCGGCGACTGGTCGCGCGAAAACAACTTCGATTTTGGCGTAAAGATCGAGAAGAACGGACACAAGGTGGCTGTTATCGGAAGCGGTCCTTCTGGTTTGACTTGTGCAAAGGAACTTCTGACAATGGGCTACGATGTTACTATTTTCGAGGCTTTGCACGAATATGGCGGCGTACTTGTGTATGGCATTCCGTCGTTCCGTCTGCCAAAGCATACGGTTGTAAAGCACGAGGTAGAGAATCTGAAGAAACTTGGTGCTAAGTTCGAGAAGAATGTCATCATAGGTCGTTCGATTTCGATTGACGAACTTATGGACAAGGAGCATTTCGAAGCTGTTTTCATTGGCTCAGGTGCTGGTTTGCCTAATTTTATGAAGATTCCGGGCGAAAATCTCTGCGGTGTAGTTTCTGCAAACGAATTCTTGACTCGTAATAATTTGCTTTTCGCATACAAGGAAGGCTACGAAACACCAAATTATGTTGGCAAGAAGGTTGCTGTTGTAGGTGGTGGAAATGTTGCTATGGATGCAGCGCGTACAGCCTTGCGTCTTGGTGCTGAAGTACATATTGTATATCGTCGTTCAGAAGAGGAATTGCCGGCAAGGGCAGAGGAGGTTCACCACGCAAAAGAGGAAGGCATAATTTTCGACCTGCTTTGCAACCCAGTTGAAATTATTGGTGACGAAAAATCGTGGGTGAAGGCAATGAAATGCGTACGCATGCGTCTCGGCGAACCCGATGAGTCGGGCAGAAGACGTCCAGAAGCCGTTCCTGGTTCCGAATTCCTTATTGATGCCGATATGGTAATAATGTCGATAGGAACATCGCCGAATCCGCTGATTTCATCGACTACACCAGGACTTGATACCAACCGTTGGGACTGCATAGTTGCTGATGACAAGGGAGCTACCTCGCGCAAGGGCGTTTTCGCAGGTGGTGACGCCGTCAGCGGTGCTGCAACTGTGATTCTTGCAATGGGCGCAGGAAAGACGGCTGCAAAGGCGATAGACGAATACATAAGGAACAATTAACAATTGATAATTGGCGACTATTTGAAATATGAAATTTGTAGTTTCTGTAATATTGTTTCTGTCGGTTGGATTTGCCTATGCAGGTTCTAACTACTTGTTTTTCGATACGGAAACTACAGGATTGCCGCGCGACTACGAAGCACCGGCATTTGACACCCTGAACTGGCCTCGCATGGTTCAGTTGAGCTGGATACTTACCGACAACAAAGGCAATGTCCTTTCTACCCACGACTATATAATTCGTCCCGATGGTTATGAAATTCCAGAGAAATCGGCTTCGATACATGGAATTTCAACAGAAAAAGCAATGTCGGAAGGCTTGCCATTGGACTCGGTGCTCGCTGTGTTTGTAGCCACGCTGGATTCTGCCGAATATATAGTTGGGCATAATATTTCGTTTGATATTCATGTGGTTGATGCTGAGTTATTTAGACGAGGCGTAGATGTTCAGCTTTCATCGATGAAATCATATTGCACCATGTTGGCAGGAACGGACTATTGCAAGTTGCCAGGACGTTATGGGCATTACAAGTGGCCAAAACTACAAGAGTTGCATAAGATATTATTCGGTGTAGAGTTTGATGGTGCTCACAATTCTGCAGCAGACGTAGAGGCTACTTGCAAATGTTTCTGGGAAATGCGCCGCAGAAAAATCATATAATTTTTAGTGCTAGATTTACAATAAATTTGGCAGATACCTTAATTATATATATCTTTGCCGAGTTAAAGAATTTGATTTATGAAGACTATTAGAGGTATCTTTATGTCGGCATTGCTTGTGCTGATTTCTATTGTTTCGTTTTCACAATATGTTGTAACTATTGGTTCTAACGAACAAGGATACGGATTATTACCAGTAGATCCGAATTATAATTATTCATTATCGCAGCAGATATATACAGAAGAAGAACTATCTGTTTCTTCTGGCGATATTGTTTCAGTATCATTTTACTATATATCAGCCAATCCGACGCGAAATATTGACGTGTATCTGCAGTCAACGTCACTTTCCCAGTTTGAGTATCCATATAATAACGTACTGGTTACGTCATCGGACCTTGTCTTCAGCGGAACTGTTAACTTTGTTGCTGGCGATTGGACTACAATTACTTTTACTCAGCCGTTCCATTATACAGGAGGGAACATATTGTTGACAGTTGACGACAATACAGGATCTTATGTCTCCAGTATGCAGGCTGCAGTATTCGACGCTGGCATAACTCAGACAATAGCATATCATAGAGATAGTGAAAATTATAATCCGTTAGCCTCTATAGGTTCCGACTATAACGAAACCCTAAAGAATACTGTAAAGTTTGTTATCAATAATGCAGAAGTGTTAATTAGCAATTATCCGTGGACGGTGGATTTTGAGGAAGATTCATTCGATTTTTATAGCTTTACACAGGAAAATGTTTCAGGTAATATTTCGTGGAATATTGAGACAAGTTCCGAAAACCACTTTGCTGTAATAAATAATACAGATAATAGTTGGCCAGATACTACCATATTGTACACACCGACCTTTGTTCGTCCATCTAATGCAAACACTATGATTCTTTCCTTTGATTATTTAAATAGAATATGGGCTTCTGATTACGACAAGATGCAAGTTGTTGTCAGTGATGGAGAAACAGTCACTGTGCTTGCCGAGTACAACGAACCTCACGAAGAATTGACACATGAGAGAATTACTATTGATACAAATGATTTGCCTGCCGAGTTTAAAATAGGTTTTGTCGGTATTCCCGGATACGGACATGGATTTCAGATTGATAATATTACTTTAGAAGATTTTTCAATCGACAACATAGTGACAAGCAGCTATGTTCAAATAGGAACAGGTTCGTCTGAAAGTTCGAATTTACCTATATATCCATATTATAACTATGGATATTCACAGCAAATTTATATGTCATACGAATTTGATGGAAGTCATACAATTTATAATATTTCATATTACTGCACTTCAACTAGTACATTTGCTAGACCTGTGAAAATTTATATGGGGCACACATCAGCATCGGTATTTAGCACTGGAAATGATTGGATACCTGCATCACAACTAACTCTGGTTTATGACGGATTGCTAGAGGTTTCGAATATGGACAACTGGTTACTTATACCTTTGGATACTCCGTTCGAGTACAATGGTACTGACAACCTAGTTTTAGCAGTTGATGATAATAGTGGCGAATGGTATTCTACTAACACTATTTTTAAATGCTCGGATCTAAACAAAAATAGAACCATCCATGTATATAGTGACTCTGAAGATTATGTAATTGATGACATAGAAAGTGTATCGGGGGAAATTCTAACTGCAAGAAATAATGTCCGTTTTGGCATTCAGGTCGTTGAGAAATCTAATATTGAAGTGTCGTCAAGCGATACTTTGAGAGGAACTGCATGCTGCTCTGGTGAATATTATCCTGGTTATAGCTTAACAATAACAGCAACTCCCAAATTCGGTTTTGAGTTTGACAGATGGAGCGATGGTGTGCGAGACAATCCAAGATTCATTGTCGTTGAAGGAGATGCAGAGTATGTTGCCAATTTTATACCTAATTTGTCGGATACTGTAAGATACGACAACGATACATATAATACTCCGATTGGAAATCACGGGAATGCTGCAGAATGGGGTATAAGAATACTTCCGCAGAACTTGAAAGACCGCCCAAAACTTACCGATGTGTTGTTCTATAGTGATGGCCAGCATGCATGCGGAAACTATAAGTTGTCTGTATATCAGGGCGATGATACAATTCCGTCGCAGCCGATTTACCGTGATTCGGTTGTTGTTGCAGCAGCAGATGAAGGTCATTGGGTTAGCTTCGAAATATCTACAGTAGCAATCGACTCAACTCAACCACTTTGGATTATATTAAGCACCGATACTGTTGCATATCCGGCAATTGCTTCTACTGCACTCGAAACAGGAACCGATGGCAGATGGTGGAAGGGTAACGGCACATGGGGACATCAGTCGTATGGCGCATGGATGATTAAGGCTGTACTTCCGTACGAAGGTACAGAAGATGTTGAAGAGTATGTTGAGATTAATGATATAAATGTATATCCAAATCCAGCTGGTTCGCATATTTATCTGACAGGAATTTCTGAGGGTGAAAACGTTGAAATTTACAACATGACAGGTAAACTTGTGGCTAACTTCAAATATGATGGAGGAGCAGTTGACGTAGCTAACCTCACTTCGGGATTGTATGTAGTCCGTAGCAATGGTTTGACTACGAAATTTGTCAAGGAATAACCACCGATAATAACGCAAAAAAAAAATCACGGCATATTCGCCGTGATTTTTTTTGCATCGAATCATCGAATCATCAAATCATCAAATCTTCGAATTATTTTATCGCATCTTCGATGCTAATTCTTTCGCCAGTAATTACGTCAACAAGCACATACTTCATGTTGCCCATACCGAGTTGGTGTGCGTACTGAACTTGTCCGTAACCGCTGATGCCGTTTACATCCTTGAAAGCATCTTCACTGCCGTATTTTGCTGCCGTAAGCTGGTGGCATGCCATTTCGATTGCAACTATGTCAGTCGAAGCAACAGCGCCAACTTTTTCCATAAATGGGGCGGGAGCCTTAGATGAACAGTCGCAAGTCTTTGATATGTTGTCCATTACATTGATGTAAACCATAGGTTTTGCTTCGCTGAGTACTTTTGCGTATTCTACAAGGCGTTCAAGAAATATGTTTTCTTCGATTTCTCTCCAGTCGGGCTTAAAAATCTTAAGAGGGCATTCTGCAATACATTTTGCGCAGCCAATGCACTTGGTCGTGTCGATTACAGGACCGTTTTCGGTGATTGTTATGGCCTTAGCGGGACATTGGCCTACGCAACGCTGGCAGTTTACACAGGCTTCGGGGTCGACAGTTGTCGGGAAGTTGGTTGCGTGCATTGCCATTTTTCCACCAGGAGAAGCAAGTCCCATAGATACGTTCTTTATTGCACCGCCGAAGCCAGCAGAGCCGTGTCCCTTGAAGTGCGAGTAGATGATGTAGTTGTCGTAATTGTTGAAATGGCTGCCTGTCTTTACTTTTGTGTAGTGCTTCAGACCTTCGGCTGGAATTTCGATTTCGCCCTCGTCGTCAAGTATGTCGATGGGAGCGAAGGTAAATCCGTGTTCCTTTGCCAGTGCGATGTGAGAGTCTGTGTAACGACGTTTTCCAACATACAGTACATTGGTTTCCACAAAGGTCGGTTTTACTTTTTCTACCAGAGGCTTAAGCAGTTCGGGATTCAGGAAATTCTGGTTGCCTTCTTCTCCAAAATGTACTTTAAGACCGATTTTACCTTCCTGCTTTACGCCAAGAGCTTCGTAGAGCTTAAGAATGTTTTCGGGGGTAATGTCCTTGCAGAAATAAACGATTGACTCGTCGGCTGCAGTTTCAATTTTTGGTTTCTGCTCCTTGCACGATACTAAGGCAAGGGCGATCGCTGCTAATGCTAAAACTTTTAATTTCATGTAGTTGTTTATTAGTTATTATTAATTAGGGTTTCTTCTTCAAAGAATTCTTTTATTGTGCTTTCTTCCAGTCCCCACAAGTCGAACGACTTTACAATGCTGTCGTCTTGCATGAGCATAAATGTTGGGAACTCGCCGTCAACGATGTCAAGTGAGGTTATTGGATTTATTTCGCGGTACTCGAATCCGAAGCCTTCGGTTTCCTTGATGAATTCGTAGGTGCTTAATGGTGGGTAGTTGCCGAATATCATGACTTTACATCTGTTTCTGTCAAATCTGTTTTCGCGGAAGAACATAGACATTCGTTTTGCCCCCTCGCGGCAGTATTTGCACCCTGCGTGTGCAAACATAAGTACGTTACGTCCAGTAAGTTCCAGCGGTTTGTCTTCGGCAACGAAGGTTGTCGAGTCGTATTCGTAGTTGGGGCGGATAATAGGGTAACATTGATAGAAAGTGCTGTCAGTCAAAGCCTTTTCGAATATTGGAGTGTTGATGTTTCTGTCGCTTGAGTATATTTTGTTGTATAGCACTTCGGGTGGAGCAACGATGAATGGTACTGCTGCTACTATGATGACAATCAATGGTTTTACTATCTTCTCAAACCTGAAATTCCAGTTTTCTTGATTTCTAACGACAAGGAGAAGTGCCATTATCGCGAAGTTCTTTATCATCGACTGCAACGGGTTGAGTTCCACGAAGTCGCCCATACAGTGGCAGTTGGCATCACCGCGAAGTTGTGCGAAAATTAGGAATACAGTGAAACCAAGAAGAGAAATCTGCATCAGCCACCAAGCCAGTCTGTACCACCATTTTAGCGCAAGGCATAGGCCAGCGCACATCTCAAATGCAATCAGGCAGCGGGCAAACAAGGTACAGAGCGTATAGTTGAATATTCCGTAACTGTAAATGTAAAGCTCAAACTCTTTGATTGTAAATATTTTAAGAATTGCCGAGGCAATGAAGAACAATCCTATTGCCACGCTTATGATGGTAAAGATTATTTTTTTTGCGTTCATATTATGTCATTATAGTATAATTGAGTGCAAAAGTAATTCATATTTGAATATAAAACATAAAAAAACTTGTTAACTTTGCGCTTGAGTTGACGAGTTTTTTATAAATGTTACCAATGCTAATGTTTCTAATTAGGTATTGCAAATGAATCTATTGACTACCATATTGTTAGGTCTTGCATTTGTTGCATTTTTCGTGTTTGTGATATGCAAGTTGAAGGTGTTCAAAAGGTTGGGCTTGTCGTCCAAATGGCTGTTGTTGCTGTTTGCGACAAAATTGATTGCAGCATTTGCGTTGGTGGGGGTATATGGTATTATTTACGACGACCATAAGAAATCAGATGTGTTCAACTATTATTGCGATGGATTGGCGTTGTATTCTGCTGTAGAGGAAAGTCCTGCTGACTATTTCAAAATGGTTTCTGGAATTTGCGCTGACGAGCCACAACTGAAACATTATTACGACAAGACAGATTTCTGGTACAAAGCATGGAATTATGGTCTTCTGAACGACAACCGTACAATAATACGCTACAATGCATTTCTTGACCTTTTTACACAGGGAAATCTTTGGCTCAACTTGATAATCAGTGCGTTTGTAGCTTTCTGCGGTGCCTATTTTCTTGCATTGGCGATGCTCGGCTTTTGCAACGGAAAACGTTGGGTAGCAGTAGTTTCGGTATTTTTTGTGCCAAGCGTGGCGTTCTGGTCATCGGGAATGTTGAAGGAATGCCTTGTGATGTTCTCCGTAGGGTTGCTGATGTTCTCGTGGACAGCCTTGTGTCGAAAGTTTGGAGTGCTTAAGTTGCTCGTTGTTATAGCGTCTGCATACCTTCTTTTTATAGCGAAATTTTATGTTCTGCTGGCGATGTTGCCGGGAATGGTGATGTTTACCCTGCCTTCGAAGTTAGGAGCGAAGAAGTTGCTTGCTTCTTCGGTGGCGATATTCGCCGTGGTTGTAACTTTGTTTTTCTTCAGCGGAAGCATTTTTGGCTACGATTTGGTCGATACTATTGTGAAGAAGCAGCACGATTTTGTAAATATGGTGAACACTGAAGCAAATTATTCGGGCAGTAATATAGAAATCAAGGAGTTGGAGCCAACAATTCTGGGGTTTGCCTCATGTTTGGTGCCTGCGTACATAAATACGCTTTTCCGTCCGTTTGTCACCGAGGCCGATTCGTTCATAAAATTGGTTTGCTGTGCCGAGAACTTGTTGTTCCTATTGATATTTTTATATATGTGTATAAGATTTAAACCGATTGATAATAATCAATTTAGGTTTGTTTTATTCACGTTCTGCTTTATGCTTGTGCTTTATGCCTTAATCGGAATGACAACTCCGAATCTTGGGGCATTGGTGAGGTACAAAATTCCTGTTATGCCGTTCCTGCTCTGCTCGATGTTAACAGCCACGGACTTCAATCGGTTGAAAAAACTAAGGCGTTTTTGCAATAAAAAAGATGTAGATTCTGTAAATTCGCAGACTGAAATGGCGTAGCCTTAGATTCTTGTAAAATCGTGCCATGGCACGATTCGGCAAGTAACGGCGTAAGCCACAGAACGGCGAAGCCCTCAACGAAGTTAACCTTTAGCTCAGCGTAAGCTAAACTTAGAAACGGGCGTTAGCCCATTAAACATAGAAACTTAGAAACGGCGTAAGCCATTGAAACTTAGAAACAAATTAATATTAGATATGAGAAAACTTTTGATTATTACACTTTTAGCTTTGGGCTCTACCTTGTTTGCCCAGAACACCAAGAACTTGACCGAAGACGTTGTTAACAGCATCCGTGACAATTACAAGCAGAAGTCGGAAGCCGACAAGGGTATCCGCAATGCGCTGTCGAACAATGATATACGCAGTTTGGCTGTGAATCGTGATGTTGTCGGCAAGGCTGACCATCAGTTCAAGTACAAGGCTGATGTAAAGGGCATCTGCGACCAGAAAAGTTCGGGCCGTTGCTGGATGTTTACAGGTTTGAGTTCGCTTCGTCCGCAGATTATCAAGGACAAGGAACTTGGCGGCTTTGAATTTTCGCAGAATTATCTCTATTTCTGGGATATGTTCGAGAAGTCGAACTTGTTCCTTGAAATAATTCTCCAGAATGCCGATAAGCCTCTGGACGACAGGACAAACGAATGGGCTTTGCACAACCCGATAGGTGATGGCGGTGTATGGAATTCGTTTGCCAACTTGGTTGAAAAGTACGGACTTGTGCCTAATACGGTAATGCCCGAAACTTACCATTCCAACAACACTTCGTGGCTCAACCAGTTGCTGTCGCGCAAGTTGCGTGAAGATGCAATGCAGCTCCGCGATGCCAAAGCACAGAAGTTGGCTCCGAAGAAAATTGACGAGATGAAGTTCAATATGCTTTGCGAAGTATATCGCTATTTGGTTCTGTTCCTTGGCGAACCGCCAACTGAGTTCAAGTATCGCTTTGAGAAGGAAGAGGCTTACAAGGACTATACTCCGATGTCTTTTTTCAAGGAGTTTTTCCCCAACTACAAGACTTCCGACTATGTTATGCTGATGAACGACCCTTCGCGCGAATACAATAAGGTGTATGAAATTGAATTCGACCGCAATGTCCTCGAAGGTAAGAACTGGCTGTATGTCAATTTGCCGGCCGACGAACTGAAAAAGGCTGCCTTGGCAAGTCTAAAGGACAAGGAACCTCTGTATTCGTCGTGCGATGTAAGCAAGTTCCTCAGCAAGAACGATGGTACTTTGGATGTCAACAATTTCGATTTCGAGTCGTTGCTCGGAATGAAGTTCGGAATGGATAAGGCTACGAGAATCAAGACTTTCGATAGCGGTTCATCACACGCTATGTTGCTTGTGGCTGTTGATGTTGACGACAAGGACGTTCCAACAAAATGGCAGTTCGAGAACTCGTGGGGAGCTTCCTACGGTCACAATGGCTACCTGACTTTCACAGACGAGTGGTTCAACGAGTATATGTTCCGTATCGTTGTGAACAAGAAGTACTTGAGTGGTGATGTCAAGAAGGTGCTCGACCAGAAGCCGATAGTTCTTCCTCCATGGGACCCGATGTTTGCACCGGAAGAATAATAATGGATAATGGACAATTGATAATTGACAATTAACAATTAAATTAGTCCAATAGACATAGAAACGGCGAAGCCCTCAACGAAGTTAAACTTATAAACGGCGTAAGCCACAGAAACTTATAAACGGCGCAGCCATCGAACGGCGAAGCCTTCAACGAAGTTAAACCTATAAACGGCGCAGCCACATAACTTATAAACGGCTTTAGCCATAAAAACTTAGAAACATTATATGTGCGGAATCGCTGGTATATATTCGTTCAAGGATATTGATTTGGAACCCAGGATAAAGAGGGCGGTAGCTTCGCTCGAAAGCCGAGGTCCCGACAGCAATGGTTTCTTCGTTAAGGACAATGTTGCCCTTGGACATACCCGACTTTCCATTATCGACACTTCCGATGCTGGCAGTCAGCCGTTTGTGGATGCTTCGGGCAACTATGTGCTTGTATTCAACGGTGAATTCTACAACCACAACGATTTCCGCGAAGAACTTCTTGCCGATGGTGTAAGTTTTACTTCAAAATCGGACACGGAAGTCCTTTTATATCTGCTGATTAAGTATGGTAGTTCTGCTGTTGAAAAGTTGAATGGCTGCTTTGCTTTTGCATTCTACGACATCCGTAAAAAAGAATGCCTTGTGGTGCGTGACCGTATGGGAATCAATCCCGTTGTGCTGTATTCCGACGACGAGAGAATTATGTTCGCTTCGGAAATGAAGGCTCTTGTTGCGATGGGGATTCCAAAGGAGATTGACAATGAGGCATTGAAAACATATTTCCAACTCAACTATATTCCTACAAATCAGGGTGTTTTCAAGAATACACGAAAATTACGTCCTGGTACTTTTCTGCGTATTACGCCAGATGGAGTCGAGGAGCATTCGTACTACAGCATTCCAAATCGTCGCACAAGTCCTATTGACGATGACTACGAAACTGCCAAGAAAAAGCTACGCGAACTGCTTTCTGCTTCGGTGCAACGCCGTCTTATAGCCGATGTCCCGTTAGGTTGTTTCCTTAGCGGAGGCATTGATTCTTCTATAATTACGGGGCTGGCTTCGCAGTTTACATCGAAGTTGAATACTTTCTCCGTCGGTTTTTCCGACAACAAGTATTTCGACGAGACCGATTGCGCCGAAATCATTGCAAAACGATTCAATACCAATCATACTGCATTCAAAATCAGTAGCAAGGATTTGCTTGAGAACATTTCGCATACGCTTGATTATCTTGATGAACCGTTTGCCGATTCGTCGGCTCTTGCGGTTGACATTCTCAGCAAGTTGACGCGCACCAAGGTTACAGTTGCGCTTAGCGGTGATGGTGCAGACGAACTTTTTTCGGGCTACAACAAGCATTCGGCACATTTGCGTGTTATGAATGCTGGGTTGAAGGAAAAGGCTGTCGCAGCATTTGCGCCAGTGTGGAAGATTATGCCGAAATCACGCAGCTCGAAGATTGCCAATACATTTCGTCAACTCGACAGGTTTGCATCGGGGTACAATCTTTCCGAAGCGGAACGTTACTGGCGGTGGGCAAGCATTGGTGACGATGCCTATATCGACCGGCTTTTGAAGTGCAAGGCAGACAAAACGACTTTTGATGAACGTAAGTCGCAGTGCATTGGCAAGGATTTCGCCGATATGAATGATGTGCTTTATGCCGATATGCACCTTGTGCTTCAGGGAGATATGCTCACAAAGGTCGATATGATGTCGATGGCTAACAGCCTTGAGGTGCGTGTTCCTTTCCTCGACCATACGGTTGTGGATTACGTATCGTGTCTGCCATCGTCGTACAAGATTGATTCTCAGTCGCGTAAGAAGATTCTGCGTGAGACTTTTGCCGACTTTTTCCCTTCGGAACTGCTCTACCGTCGTAAGCACGGATTTGAAGTGCCTCTGCTGAAATGGTTTAATAATGAACTTTACGACTTGATAGAGAACGACTTGCTTTCGGAAAAGTTTGTCGAATGGCAGGGGCTGTTCAATTATAAGGAAGTGGCGGATTTGAAATGCAGACTACGTGGCAACAATGTAGGCGATGCTGCTGCAAAGGTCTGGGCATTAATTGTTTTCCAGTGGTGGTGGAAAAAAACTTTTGTTTGAGAGGCAACCTTATGACCATTTTTACGTTATTAGTAAGAACATTTTAAATTTTATTTTTATGAAAAAAGTATTCTTACTAGTTATCGCCATGCTTGCAACAATGTGGGCATCGGCTGGAATTGTGCAAGGCACAGTACGTTCTAATGGTTTGGATTTTAATAACGATGGCACATGCGAATTTTCGTGGACGTATGATAATACATATTTGACATACGACTATGACAGCCAGTGCAATATCTGGGGAGACGAAGACGCTTGGGATGCACCAAAGCCATTGGCAGAAGGTACAAGTATCGGGTCTTCGGCAAATTGGAGCGGATATGGAGATTGTTCTATAGTTGGTTTTGGGGAAACACCAGCCATTCCTGTTGGACAGAACGTGTATATTGGCTTTAGAATTAAATATTCCGATGGGTTGCATTATGGCTGGGCACGCGTAAGTGTTTCTGGCAGCAGCAACAACTATACTGCAAACTGGCAGGCTATATATTACGAAACAACACCAAATACGTCCATCAACGCAGGCTCGACTGGCGGTGTAACACCTCCGACGCAGTACACAATTGCAGTTTCGGCAAACCCGTCGAATGGTGGAAATGTAACGGGAGGTGGAATATATACCCAAGGAACATCGGTAACCGTTTCTGCTACAGCTAATTCTGGTTATACTTTCACAAACTGGACAGAAAATGGAAACGTTGTTTCTACAAATGCAAGCTACACTTTCAGCGCAACAGCAAATCGCACACTGGTGGCTAACTTCCAGCAAAATTCAACACCAACAGACACTTACACAGTAATTACATATTCAAACCCGTCAAATGGCGGTTATACAGTAGGTGAATGGGATGGCGATAACAATACATATATTCAGTTTCCTGCAGGTTCTACTGTAACACTGGAGGCCGTTCCATATACTGGATATACATTCACAAGCTGGACTGAAAACGGTACTGTTGTATCGACAAGTGCCGTATATACTTTCACAATCAACTCGAATAGAGTTCTGTATGCTAACTTTTCGAATAGCACTTTTGCTATCGAGGAAAATGTTGAGAACGATCTGACGATTTCTTCTGAAAATCTTCTTGTGACAGTTCGTTGCGAAGATGGTGCCAATGTTGCTATCTACGACATCAATGGCAGAATGGTAGCTTCGGAGAAACTCAATGGTACAGAAAGCAGATTTGCAATGCCCTCGGCAGGTTTGTATATAGTTCGCGTTGGTGCACAGACAAGAAAAATAGTTGTAACAGAATAGTACACAATACAGCAAGGTGCGAGCCTTGATTGTGTTCATGTGGTGGAGGAAGAGAACCTAGTGTTGATGTCAAACCTTCTTGTTGAAATCTTTGCTAGATTCTCCTTCCTCCACCATTTATATTTTCTGTAAATTTGCCGAAAAATTGATTCGATGAAAAAGTACATTCTATCGTTTGACCAAGGCACAACCAGTTCGCGTGCTATTTTGTTCGACAAGAATTTCAATATAGTAGGTATTGAGCAGCAGGAGACTACGCAATATTTTCCAAAACCAGGCTGGGTCGAGCAGGATGCCAACGAAATATACCGCAACCAAATTGCAACTGCCCGTCAGCTTATTAACAAGTGTGACATTTCGTTTTCGGACGTCGCTGCAATTGGCATTACCAACCAGCGCGAGACTACCGTTGTGTGGAACCGTAACACAGGCAAGCCGATATACAATGCGATAATCTGGCAGGATAAGCGCACCGAAGACCTTTGCTCGAAAATCAAGAAAAAGGATTTTGGAAAATATATAAATGCTGTTACAGGTCTTGTGGTGGATTCGTACTTTTCGGCTACAAAACTGAAATGGATTCTCGACAATGTTCCCAATGCCCGCGAAATGGCCCGCCGTGGTGACTTGCTTTTCGGAACTATCGACACTTGGCTGATTTGGCGTCTGACAAGCGGAAAATGCCACGTTACCGACTGCTCCAATGCTTCACGTACTATGATGTTCAATATCAAGACACAGGAGTGGGACGAGAATATCCTCGATGAGTTTGATATTCCGCTGAACATGCTTCCGAATGTGGTCGATTCGTCGTGCGAAATTGGCATTACCGACAAGTTGGTCTTCGATGCCGAAATTCCAATCTGCGGTATTGCGGGCGACCAGCAGGCTGCGCTTTTTGGTCAGGCTTGTTACGACGAAGGCTCTGTAAAGAACACCTATGGCACAGGATGTTTCCTTCTTATGAATACAGGTAGCAAAGAAGTGCGTAGCGAATGCGGACTAGTCACTACAATTGCTTGGCGAATAGGAGGCAAGGTTTCGTATGCTCTCGAAGGAAGTGTGTTTGTGGCAGGTGCTGCATTGAAATGGTTGCGCGACCAGATGGGGCTTATCAAGACTGCTGCCGAGACAGAAAAACTGGCATCGGAAGTGAAGGATACTAATGGCGTTTACTTTGTGCCTGCATTTGTTGGACTGGGAGCGCCATACTGGAATATGAATGTCCGTGGCAATATCAGCGGTATAACGGGAGGAGTTACTTACAAGCATATTGTACGCGCCGCACTCGAAGCAATGGCATACCAGACAAAGGATGTGCTCGATGCGATGGAAAAAGATTCAGGAATCAAGATTACGGCTCTTAATGTTGACGGTGGCGCGTCGGTTAATAATTTCCTTATGCAGTTCCAGTCGGACATTCTGCAGATTGATGTGCAGAGACCTAAGGTTGTAGAATCGACATCGCTCGGGGCAGCCTACCTTGCAGCTCTTGCAATAGGTTGGTGCTCGATGAAAGACCTTGCTTCGTCGCGAGAACTGGAGCGTACTTTTACTCCGAAGATGAAAACAAAGGAAGCCAAGGAGAAATACATCGGCTGGTGCAAGGCTGTTGCCGACCTTGAACGAAATTGCGAAAAGTAGAGATACAAAAAAAGCGGATGAAAATCCGCTTTTTTATTTTATAAAGGCACATTTGTCTTGTCAAAAAGAATGTCTTCTGATGTTTTGTTTGGAGGAAAGGTCAAAAAATCTTCAGAAATTTCAAGGCCCATATTAGAAACCAACTTTTCAACATTAGGGTTGTTGTCTTTCATGTCTTCCAAAGTTTGCATTTTTTCTTCTAAGAATGCCTGTCGCTCCTTTTCTCTCAAAGTAGGGTCTAGCTCCATAACAATCGAATACCAGCCCTCTGGCTTTAATACATCTTCGATTGGCGGGTCGGATGCTTTGTACTTGTTGTCAAGTGCTAAGTATGCATATTTTTTTGCCACGTTAGTGTATAAGAACCTATTTGAAGTGTTGTCTTTGCTCAAATCCTTTAATTCTTGACTTTCAGAGATGTTTTTTGTAACATGGTAGTTCCAATCGTAAAACTGGCTAACAGTTTGCTGGCAGTTTAATTTCTGAAGATAATACAATGCAAAGCTGACATCTTGGAAAAGAATAGGTGTTATTTCATTGACATCGTCATCGTATGCATACCTGTCCAAATAAAAATTATTGTTGTCCAGACACACATCGTGGATTATGTTGTATAGTAAGTCTCTGCCTTCATCTTCCTTAATGCGTATTCCTGAGTGATAAGCGACAGCAAGGTATTCGATGGGGGAAAGTTTGTCCTTTTCGATGACGAAATTTTTATCATCCGCCATTCTCATACATATAAAGAAGTAGTTCCTTCTATGAGTAAACTTTTCGATATTCTCGGAAATGTATTCGGTGGGGAAGTGGCGTATTGCAATCCAGGAGCATTTTTCTTCGTGGAATTGTTCCCAGAGTTCCTTTATCTTGGGTTCGAACGACTTGTCCCATAACTCAAGAGCCATTGAGTATCCCCATTGCCTGTCTGTTTTGCTCGAATCAAGGAATGCAAGGATAATTTTCTTTTGGTCTTTCCAGTCGAGATATTTGAATCTCCATTGTATTTCTTTGCGCGATTCGGAGACTTTGCCACTTTTCTTGTCGATATAGTTTTTTATCAGTTGCGCAATGGGCGCATTCCTTTTTTTGTCGTAGTCTTTCATATAATTAAGATTGGTTTATTGTGAAAAATATGGCAAAGACGATTGCCTTTGCCATAAATATTTATTTTATCTGAAAACTAAAGTTTTATCTCGGTTATTCAGCTTTTTCTTCCTTAGCTTCAGCTTCGGCAGCTTCTTTCTCTGCATTTGCCTTTTCTTCCAAGTATTCCTTTATAGATTCCTCGGTGATGATGCCCTTTTCTACCAAGAGATTGTACCATGAAACAATCTTCTTGATGTCGGACATATAGACCTTTTCCTTTTCGTAGTTGGGGAGAACTTTCTCGAAGAACGCTGCAAGTTCGGTATTTGCCGACTTTGCTGTTACGTCGGTAATGGCACCTTTGTACTGGTTGAAAATGTTTACAAAGACATCCTTCAGTGGAGTGTCGTCGTCGTATGTGTAAACGGTTATGTCTTCAAGTGTGCTTATGCGTGATGTTGAGAATGCCGGCATACGCTTGCCAGTGATTAACGATTCAACAATGACACTGGTGTTTTTTCTCGATACAAGCTTCAATAGTCCAGGTTGACCAGCTATTGACAAAATTCCTTCTAAAAACATAATTTCAATATCATTTAAAATTTAGGTTGCAAAAGTAGTGTATGAATTTTTAAATCAAAGAAATTTTTTCTCTGTTTTTTTAACAACTATGGTTAGTTTACGAATATTGAGCGATGTAGGATTTGCATTTTAATTATTAGAAACTGATAGTTACACCACCTGAGAATGTGATTCCTGCTTGCGGGAAAAATATTGTCCACGATTTCTGTGCGCCCTGCTCGTACCATAACCCGCCGTATGCATTGTCGCAGAACTGTGTGTTGAACAGATTGTTGATCTCGAACTTGAAACGTAACGACTTGACGTATTTGGCGACAATTTCGTAGTCGAAACCTATGCTGCTGATGCTATATGGCTTTAACATTCTGTCGTTGCTTGCGGTATTGTCGATGTACTGCTTGCCAATAAACTTTACATTATAATATAAGTGGAAGTTTCCAAATGCGTTGTAGCTTATGTTTCCTGCCGCAACAATTTCGGGCGAATATGCGGGACAAGTTTCGCCAGTATGGAATTCTTCTGTGCTTTCGTTCAGATACTCGTCGTAGGTTTGTGCAAGGTAAACGTAATCCTTTATTCTGTTTCGGCTGAATGTCGCATTAGCTTCGATGTTTAGCTTGCGGTGGAGGGTAACTCGTGCCGTCAATTCTATTCCGCTGCGATAGCTCTTGTCAACATTGGTCATTATATAGTATCCGTTCTGCAAGAATTCGCCTGTGGGAACAATCTGGTTTTCGAAATCCATATAATATAGGTTCAGTTCGCCAGAAAATATTTTTGATTTATATGAGTACCCAAGTTCGTAGTCGATAAGTGTTTCGGGTTCGATGGACTTTTTGTTCACAACAGCATCCTTTATGCTGTTGCGGGAAGGCTCCCTGTTTGTTCGGGCAACCGAAGCATAAAGTCTCATTTTGGGCGTAATCTGATAGTTTATGCCGCCTTTGGGGTTGAAGAAATTGTAGTCGTTGTCCTCGTTCATCATCATCATCTGTTCGCTTGGCAGTAAGTTGCAGTCGTAACCGTTCATTTCGTGGTTGATAGCCCTGTATTGCAGGTCAGCGTACAAAGTTATCTTGTCGATGATTGTATATCCAGCCTTGTAGTATGCGCTGAATTCGGCCTTGTTGCTTTTGTTGCGGTACCATTCGTAGTCCTTGTAGCTGCTGCTGGCATATTGTGTCCAGATTAGATTTCCATAATATTGTCCCGAATATACGTATCCCGAAGCTCCGAAGGTATTAACGAAGTTTCCTATATTATGTGTTGCCGAGACTATGCCGTTGTAGAAGTTGTTTGTTGTCATTCTGCGCCTTATGAGGTCGGTTTTTGAGATTGTAGCGGTAGTTGTAAATGCTGTTTCGTTGTCGGTGACGACGACTGGCAGTGTAAGGTCGGGAAGCATATAGCTCGAAAATGCCTGTCCGTTCTTGTATTCTTCAATATATCCGTCGCCACGGTTGTAGTGCAGCTTTATGTTAAGTTCGACATTGCTCCATATTTTCTGCGAGTATATCAGCTGGACGTGTGTCTGCGTGAAGTTTTCTGCTTCGTCGTAATATTGCTTTTTGCCATTTATGTCGAAATATTCTCCCGAAGCATTGTATCGGCGGTTTGTCTCAAGCAGGTTAGCCGGACAGCCCCACATTGTTATTCCCGACTTCTGCTTGCCATATATTATGTTTGCACTCAACGAGTTGCTCTTGCCACGCCATATTGCACTTATCATAACGGTGTTTTGATTTGTGCCCGACCTGTCGATGTATCCGTCGCTCTTTATCTTTGCCATTCTGAGGTCAATGGAAAAACCATTTTTCATAATTCCCGTGCCAGCCGAGATGCTAGCCTTTATGGTGTTGTGCGAACCGCTCATTACTGTTAGGTCTCCGTAAGGTTTTGCACTTGGCGATTCAGTTGAGATGTCAATGCTAGAGCCGTATGCATACGAACCGTTAGTCGAAGAGCCTGTTCCTCGGGTTATTTTTATATTGTCGGACGAAGTTGCAAGGTCGGGCAGATGATGCCAAAGTACGCGTCGCGATTCTGCATCGGTCAGTTGTATGCCGTTTAGTGTGACATTTGTGGCTTCGCTGCTCATTCCACGTATGCGGAAATCGGTGAAACCAATGCCTAGTCCGTTTTCCGACAGCGCAACAAACGATGGTGTCTGCTCGAGGATATATGGAAGATCGCGTACAATATTTTTTGTAGTTATGTATTCGTGGTCGTAGTTTTCGCTTGTCATCGGTGTGCGCTGGTCCGAAATATTGTCGAGTACGTGTAGACTGTCGGTTGGCTTGTATTCGGGCTGCATTACTATTGTGCCCATGTTTATGTCGGCATCGACAGCAATTTTTTCGTCGTGTGGCTCGTATCCGCTGTAGGTGATGACGATTCTTTGTGTGCCTTTTCTGCATTTGACGGCAAATCGGCCGTCGTTATCGGTCGTACAACTTTGGATTGATCCGCCAATCATAACCTTGGCGCAATACAGAGGCTTGCCATCGTTGTCGGTTACTACGCCGGTAATGTTCTGCGACAGACATATTGCCGTCACAAAAATCAGCGATATTGACAAGATGAAGCGTTCCATCGGGCGTAGATATTACTCTTTGTTCAATTAAATCCTTACAATACAGGGATAAAACGTTACAAACTCAAATTTATTTTTCGACAGCGAAAATAATGTTTTTTGCGAAAACCAGCAAGTCGGAAATTTTGTTTAAATTTGCACTGATAAACGGAATTTGATATGAAAAGAATTTGTCCAGTCTGCCATACGGAATTCGACGGTCGCGCCGACAAGAAATTCTGCTGCGACCAGTGCCGTAATACCTATAATAATCAATTGAAACAGGAAGACAACAACGTTACGTACAAGATTAACCGAGTGCTGAAGAAAAACCGTCAGATTTTGAGCGAACTGTATGCAAAAGCTGAAAAGCCAGATAAGGAACGCCATTCGGTTCCGAAGGACAAGCTGCAGAAGGAGGGCTTCAAGTTCGACTATATGACAAATATCTATCGAACTAAGATGGATAAGGTTTACTATTACTGCTACGATTATGGATATTATGTCGATAATGATTTCGTGGTGATAGTACAAAAGAAGGAATACGTTGATTAAAAACAAGATACAGATGATAAGTAAAGTTGAAAAATACGATAACTGCGGTAGTGTCGCTTACATTGTCGCCGATGTTGACAAGATAAAAACATTAGGTCTCGGAGAAAAAGAATCAGAATATTTGCACAAAACCTTCGAAAAAAAGGATTACGCTATGCTGAACCTTTACGACAGATTGTGCTTTGTGGTTAAACCGAACGCTAAAAAATCACTTGACGAGCAGCGCGAGAGCGTTCGTATCTGCGGATGTTCTATTTCCGATACGCTTAATGCTCAGAAATATACGTCGGTAAGTATTGTCGACCTTACTGGCAATGACTTTAGTGTTGATTTGGCAGAGGGAATAGAACTTGCAAACTATCGCTTCGACAAATATTTGTCGAAAAAGAAAGACGTTTCGCTGTCGGAAGTGAAGATTTGCGGTGATGCCTGCGAAAAGAAAATTGCTCGCATCAATAGTCTTGTAAAGGGCGTTTTCGTTGCACGCGACATTGTAAACGAGCCTCTGTCGTACATGACAGCCAAGAAATTGGCAGAAACCGTCGAGGAAGTTGGTAAGTCGTGCGGATTTAAGACCGAAATACTCGACAAGATGCAGATTGAGAGCCTGAAAATGGGCGGACTTCTTGCCGTAAACCGTGGTAGCGTTGAGCCTCCGACATTCAGCATACTGAAATGGGAACCCGAAAATGCAATAAACGAGCGTCCGTATGTTCTTGTTGGCAAGGGACTTGTGTTCGATACTGGTGGCTACGACCTGAAGCCATCGAGTTCGATGGATACAATGAAGAGCGACAAGGCTGGTGGTGCTGCAGTGGTAGGCACAATAGCTGCGCTCGCTATGGCGAAGGTTCCTGTGAAGGTTTACGGACTTGTGCCGGCAACAGAAAATAGGATAGGAGCTACTGCGTATGTTCCCGAGGACATTATCACTATGTACGATGGTACGACTGTCGAGATTGCCAACACCGATGCCGAAGGCCGATTGATTCTTGCCGATGCTCTGTCGTATGCAAAGAAGTACAATCCCGAACTTGTAATCGACATGGCAACGCTTACTGGCGCTGCAATGGTTGCCGTAGGCGAAAAGAATACCGCAGTGCTCGGAACATCGCCAGATGATATTGCAAAACTAAAGGAATGCGGCTTCAACGTGTGGGAACGACTGATAGAACTGCCTTTGTGGGACGATTTTGCCGAACAGCTGGAGTCGCCGATTGCCGATCTGAAGAACTGCGGCAAACGTTATGGCGGAACAATTACCGCAGCAATGTTCCTAAAGCATTTTACCGACTACAAGTGGGTTCATCTCGACATTGCAGGACCGGCTTTCACCGAAAAGAAGGACTCGTATCGCGGAAATGGCGGAACATCGGTGCCGACAAGACTGCTGTTCAAGTATTTTACCGAAATGACAAAAAACAATTAATAATTGATAATTAACAATGTACAATTGAATAGTTGAATTTTTGAATCATTGAATTTTCAAATCATCAAATCTTCAAATAAAATTGTATCTTCGCAAAAATTTTTTTGAAATTATATTACTATGACAAAAATAAAAATAGGATTTACCCCCGGCGATATCAACGGAATTGGTTACGAGGTGATACTCAAATCGTTGATGGACATTAAGAATATTCCCAATGCAGTTACTATTATTTATGGTTCTCCCAAAATTCTTGCCTACTACAAGAAGAATCTGGGAAGCAATATAAATACCACAACGATTAATTCGGCGGAAGAAGCTAAGAATAATGGTATATATGTTATAAACTGCAACAGCGAAGATATCCGCGTCGAAGTGGGCAAGTCGAACGAAATAGCAGGTTTGGCATCGTATCAGGCTCTCGAAAAGGCTGTTGCCGACCTCAAGAACAAAGAAATCGACATTCTTGTAACTGGACCTATTAATAAATGGAACATCCAGTCGGCTGGCTTCAATTTCCCTGGACATACCGAATACCTTGCTCAGCAGTTCAATGCCGACAAATGTCTGATGCTAATGTGCAGCGAGGCTTTGCGAGTAGGCGTGGCAACCGGACATATTCCTATTTCGGAAGTTTCGAAGGCTCTTACAAAAGAGCTGTTGCTCGAGAAACTTGAATTGCTCAACGATTCGCTGAAGCGTGATTTTGTCGTGCGCAAGCCACGTATAGCAGTTCTCGGTCTCAATCCGCATTGCGGCGACCATGGTGTTATTGGTAACGAAGAAGAAACAATTATTATCCCAGCTATAAACGAGGCTCGCGAGAAGGATATTCTTGCTTTCGGTCCGTATTCAGCCGACGGTTTCTTCGGTTCGGGCGATTTCAAGAAGTTCGATGCTGTGCTTGCAATGTACCACGATCAGGGATTGGCTCCGTTCAAGGCACTGACATTCGACGACGGTGTGAACTACACCGCTGGTCTGCCGATTGTACGAACTTCGCCGGCTCACGGAACCGCATACGAAATTGCTGGTAAGAATCAGGCCAATTATTTGCCGATGTGCAACGCAATTCGTATGGCTGTCGATATCTACAATAACCGCAGAAGCCTGGAGAATTTGGAAGAGTCACGTCACAATGTTGACGAATACAATATCAATGAAATTAATGAAGTTGACGAATAAATAATTATGAGCTTATACACAAAACAAGATGCCCTCGACTATCATAGCCAAGGCAGAAAAGGAAAGATAGAGGTTGTTTCGACAAAGGACTTCCGCACACAGAAGGACTTGTCGCTTGCATATACACCTGGTGTGGCAGAACCTTGCTTGGAAATTAAGGACGACAAGCAGAAAGTTTACGACTACACGGCTAAGGGAAACCTTGTAGCTGTAGTCAGCAATGGAACTGCAGTCCTTGGTCTGGGTGATATTGGTCCAGAAGCAGGTAAGCCTGTTATGGAAGGCAAGGGCTTGTTGTTCAAGTCGTTTGCCGATGTTGATGTGTTCGATATTGAAATCAACGAGAAGGATCCGCAGAAGGTTGTGGAGATTGTGAAGGCTCTCGAACCGACATTTGGCGGTATCAACCTCGAGGACATCAAGGCTCCCGAATGCTTCTATATTGAAACTGAGTTGAAGAAGCAGATGAACATTCCTGTTTTCCACGACGACCAGCACGGAACTGCTATTATTTCGGGTGCAGCCTTGCTCAACGCACTGAAGATTGCAGGCAAGAAAATCGACGAGGTTAAGGTGGTGTTCAACGGGGCAGGTGCGGCAGGCATAAGCTGTGCACGTCTGTTCTGCACTTTGGGCGTAAAGCGTGAAAACATAGTCCTTTGCGATAGCAAGGGCGTTGTTCGTGCCGACAATCCGAAACTTACCGAGCAGAAGCGTGAGTTTGCAACTACACGCGACCTTCATACTTTGGCTGAGGCTATGGTCGGTGCCGATGTTTTCGCAGGTGTTTCGGTTGGCAATGTCGTTTCGAAGGAAATGATGAAGACTATGGCAAAGGACCCAGTTGTATTCGCTATGGCAAATCCAACTCCCGAAATATCGTACGAAGATGCTAAGGAATCGCGTCCCGATGTTATAATTGCAACAGGTAGAAGCGATTATCCGAACCAGGTGAACAATGTGCTAGGTTTCCCGTTCATTTTCCGTGGTGCTTTGGACGTTTGTGCAACCCAGATCAACGAGGAGATGAAGATTGCTGCATCGCACGCTTTGGCCGACCTTGCAATGGAACCGGTTCCTGACTATGTTTGCGAAGCTTACAATGTCGATAAGATTGAATTTGGTCGCGAATACATAATTCCGAAGCCATTGGATTTGCGTGTAATAGAATGTGTTGCACCTGCTGTTGCAAAGGCCGCTATGGAAACTGGTGTCGCCCGTCGTAACATTACCGATTGGAACGAGTACAAGCTTCAGCTTCGTGCAAGGGTAAGAAGGGTACACGAAAACTATGCAAAGACGAGGTAAGGGACAATGGACAATTAACAATTAACAATTGACAATGGGCAATTGATAAAAATTGCAATAACCATTGGACCTTGAACTATAAACAAAAAACAACCGATAATAGACATTATTGTCATGAGGAATTTGGTTCTGCCGATAGTGATGATGTTCGTTAGCCTGGGCGGTTTTGCTCAGACTAAGAGCATCTTGTTTGTAGGTAACAGCTACACACACTGCAACGATGGCGTCGACAAGATGCTGGTGTCGCTGGCAGCGTCAAAAGGTATCGAGATTTATGCCGAGTCGTCGGCTATTGGCGGTTACTCGTTGCAAAGGCATTGTAGTAATCAGCAGACTCTTTCGAAAATTAAATCCAAGGCTTGGGACTATGTCGTTTTGCAGGAACTTAGTACCAATCCCTGCTATCCGCCCGAGGTTGTCGATACGCTTACCTACCCATACGCCAAGATCCTTAGCGACATGGTTCACGACAACAATTACTGCACCCAGCTTATGTTTTACATGACGTGGGGACGAAAGAATGGCTACATAAGCGACACTACCTATATGCCTTTGACTACCTTCAACGGTATGCAGAAGCGTCTTGCCGAAAGTTACTGTGAAATGGCAGCCGACAACGATGGTGCAGTAGCACCTGTGGGCATGGCATGGAAATATGTGCGCGACAATTATCCGGAAATTGAACTATACACCGAAGACAAAAGTCATCCGAGTCCGCAGGGTACATATTTGGCTGCATGTGTGTTTTATGCGTCAATATTCAAGGAGTCGCCCGAGGGCGCATCATACACATACGGACTTCCGCAGTCCGAAGCGGCTATCTTGCAGCAGGCGGCATCGGTTGTGGTGTTCCGAAGCATGGCCGAATGGCGTCTCGACCAGAAGCCCAGATGCGAGGAATATGCAAATGGAAAACGTAACCGCGCTTCGTTTGCAAATATTGTCATCGACGGGAAATTACAGTTCGACCGAAATATAATCGTCGATTATTCAATTTATACCTATACGGGAAGGTTGTGCAAGCAGGGGACTCTCCACGGCGATAGTATCGATGTGTCCGATTTCCGCTCGGGACTTTATCTTATAAAGCTTGCCGACGGCGAAACACATAAGTTTGTAGTGGAGTAATATCCTGATAATGAGCGCATATTGCGAATGAGGAATTTCTTGACGTTCTGTTGATATACGCAGCATGGTAAAATGTACTTTTTTTTTGCTGTTCGTATAATCCTATTAATTATCCTTTGGTTGGTGCGAAAATTGCATTATATTTGTCAAGGATAAAATACATGTATTATGAAGAAACTGATACTTATAGCATTCGTTATTCTATCGGCGTTCTGCTTTGCACAGACGAAGTCGATACTTTTTATTGGCAACAGCTACACATATTATAATGGTGGTGTAGATGTGATGCTCAAGAATATAGCCTTGGCCGAAGGTGATACCTTATATACAGAATCGCTTACTGCAGGAGGAGCTTCATTCAGCACTTTTTGCAACAATCCCGAGACTTTTGCACGAATAAGGTCGCGTGCGTGGGACTATGTTGTGTTGCAGGAGCAGAGCCAGTTGCCAGCATTTCCACCTTCGCAGGTCGAGGCAGAGTGCTATCCGTATGCAAAACAGTTGTGCGATTCAATACATGCTAACGATTCATGTACTCAGATTCTCTTCTTTATGACTTGGGGACGCGAAAACGGAGACCAGAGCAACTGTGCCAACTATCCGCCATTGTGTACCTACGACGGTATGCAGCAGCGTCTTCGCGAAAGCTATGTGCAGATGGCAGATGACAACAATGCCATTGTTGTTCCTGTTGGTTTGGCATGGAAATATGTTCGCGACCATTATCCCGAAATCAATCTTTACCAGTCGGACGAAAGTCACCCGACTCTTGAAGGAACTTATTTGGCGGCATTAACTTTCTATAATGCAATTATTTATTATGATGGGTATAGTTATGCCCCTGAAAGTTTTGAACAATTTACCGCATTGCATATATATGTATCAGTTGAAGGAGCCATCCGTAATAATAGCGAAGAGTGTAATTTAAATGATTTGCTTTTCGCAAAATTAGTTCCCTTGGGGATTTATGCAAAAAGTACAGACCCAACTTATCACATAAACATAGATGTTTCTCAAGATTTCGATTCGTGTGTTTGTGATTTTGGTAATGGAGTTTCGCATACTTTCTTGCCAAATGATGAAGAAGTTTATGCCGAAAATGGATTTAATAATAGTATTTATGTGAAATTTAAAAAGTATCTTGGCGATATTCCCAGTGAACTTTTAAATGTTTGTGCAACTGTTTATCGTGGAGATTGCAGTGTTACTGATTGTAAGGAATTTTTATATGACTATTCCATGGTTATTGGTGGAATTGCGGAAAATCTTTTTGAAAGTTTGAATTTCACCAATCCCGTTACCAATGGAAAACTTCAGTTTGAATCGGATGTCGTTGGCGATTACGAGATTTATTCCATAGATGGACGTTTGCTCGTCAGCGGTTGGGTTTCTGGCAGCGAGATTGATGTGTCGCAGCTTAAGCAAGGAATGTATATGATTAGGATAGGGGAAAGGACAGAAAAATTCGTGGTGGGGAATTAACAATTGACAATTGACAATTAACAATGGATAATTGATAATATGTAGGCTCACAATGTATTGTGGGCCTACAATTTTTTTATTTATTAAATCCCTGAATCCTTGTTTTTCCTTACCTTTGCAGTATGAAAAGAATATCGCTTGCAATTGCACTATGCTCGGTCTGCACCTTGTCGTTTTCGCAGGCAAAAGTAGCTGTAGATACCATTTCGCGTGGCAACCTGTCGGTTATCCTATACAACGACAAGAGTTGGCAATACATTGAAATACAGCCAGATGTAAAATCGGCAACAATCGACACAACAGACATTAAGTCTGAAAACTGGGTTACAACTTCGGTTTATGCACAAAATCCCGATTACGCACGAACAAAAGATGCTAGCGTCATCGACTTTGGCGAAGCTGCTTCATGTTTTCCTGCAAAGGGAAAGGTGGTTTCGCAGTTTGGTATGCGTAGCGGAAAGATGCACACGGGAATCGACATTGCTCTAAGTTCGGGCACTTCTGTAGTTGCAGCCTTCGACGGCATTGTTCGTTTCGCAGGGTGGAGCGGTTCTAAATATGGCAACGCTGTGGTTGTAAGACATTACAACGGACTCGAAACCTTATATGCGCACCTCGATGATGTAAAATGCAAGGTCAACCAGAAAGTCAATGCTGGCGAAGCAGTCGGCATTTGTGGAACAGCATACAACCATTTGCATTTCGAGACTCGCCTGAAGGACAATGCCTTCGACCCGGAATTGATTTTCAATGCGCAGATTGGTGCTTTGGTTGCCGACAGAATTCCTATTTATGCGAGCAATTTCGACTATATGAAGTTTGTTGACAATTCTCAGTATCATGTAGTTAAGTCGGGAGATACGCTCTCTGCCATTGCTCGTAAGTATCACGTTTCGGTAAAGCAGATTTGCGACCTCAACGGAATAAAGGAATCCTCGATACTTAGCATTGGCAAACGTTTAAAACTGAGACCGTAAAAAAACGATGTCATCCTGAACTTGTTTCAGCATGACTATGAAAAGAAAAAATTGAAAAATCACAATTCGCAACTCGCAAATATGTGTTATTTTTGCACAAAATTTTCGGAAAATGAAAGATTATAAGAGAATAACAATTACATCCGCTTTGCCGTATGCAAACGGACCTGTACATATTGGACATCTGGCCGGCGTGTATGTGCCTGCCGACATTTATGCTCGCTACAACCGCCTGAAACACCGCGATGTGCTTTTCATCGGTGGTTCCGACGAACATGGTGTTCCAGTAACGCTCAAAGCTCGCAAGGAAGGCGTAACTCCGCAGGATATTGTTGATAGATACCATAAGATAATTAAGGAATCGTTCGAAGAATTTGGCATTTCGTTCGACATTTACGGTCGTACCAGTGCCGAAATCCATCATAAGACTGCTTCCGAGTTTTTCCTTTCGCTGTACAACAAGGGCGAATTTGTAGAAAAGACCTCGATGCAGTTCTACGACGAGCAGGAGCATCAGTTCCTTGCCGACCGCTACATTATGGGTACTTGTCCCAAGTGCGGTGCAGAGGATGCCTACGGCGACCAGTGCGAAAAGTGCGGTTCGTCGCTTAGTCCGACCGAGCTTGTGAATCCGCGTTCGATGATTAGCGGAAACGCTCCTGTAATGAAAGAAACCAAGCATTGGTATCTTCCTCTCGACAAGTACGAGGAGGAACTTCGCCATTGGATTCTTGAGGAGCATAAGGAATGGAAACCTAATGTTTACGGTCAGTGCAAGTCGTGGTTGGATTCGGGTTTGTTCCCGCGTGCCGTCACCCGTGATTTGAACTGGGGTGTTAAAGTTCCGCTTGAGGAAGCTAAGGATAAAGTGTTGTATGTGTGGTTCGATGCTCCAATAGGTTATATCTCAAATACCAAGATGTTGTATCCCAACGACTGGGAGAAATGGTGGAAAGACAAGGACACTAAGCTGGTGCATTTCATCGGCAAGGACAACATAGTTTTCCACTGCATAATTTTCCCGTCGATGTTGCGTCACGAAGGTTCGTACATTTTGCCCGACAATGTTCCTGCAAACGAATTCCTCAATCTCGAGGGCGACAAGATAAGCACCTCGCGTAACTGGGCTGTATGGCTTCACGAATATCTGCGCGATTTCGAAGGCAAGCAGGACGTGCTGAGATATGTGCTCACTGCTAATGCACCAGAAACCAAGGACAACGACTTCTCGTGGAAGGATTTCCAGACCAAGAACAACAGCGAACTCGTTGCCATCATGGGTAATTTCATCAACCGAGCAGTTGTGCTTACGCATAAATATTATGGTGGAAATGTTCCGCAGCCAGCAGAGGATACCGACTACGAAAAGGAAATCCGTGCCGAAATCGCCCGCATCAAGGAAAGTCTCGAAAACAACATCGAGAACTACAAGTTCCGCGAGGCTTTGAAAGATGCTATGGCTGTTAGCCGTCTGGGTAACAAGTATCTGGCCGATACTGAGCCGTGGAAGCTTGTCAAGACTGACGAGGCTCGCACTCGCACCATTTTGTACTATTCGTTGCAGTTGTGCGCATTGTCGGCAACCTTGGCAGAACCGTTCTTGCCATTCACAAGTGCTAAGTTGTTCAAGATGTTGAACATAGAACGTCCCGAATGGGAAAGCACCACAAAGGTCGATTTGATTCCTGTAGGACACAAGATTGGCGAGGCCGAACTTTTGTTCGAACGCATAGAAGATGCTGCAATTGATGCTCAGCTTCAGCGTCTTGCCGACATCAAGGTCGAAAACGAAAAGAACAACTACAAGCCGCAGCCAGTGAAGGAAAACGTTGCTTTCGACGACTTCATGAAGGTTGACATCAGGGTTGGTACCGTTCTGGAATGCTTCAAGGTTCCGAAGGCTGACAAGTTGCTGCAGTTCAAGATTGACGACGGCATGGGCGGACGTACAATCGTCAGCGGTATTGCAAAATACTACACCGAGCCCGAAAAGCTTGTTGGTACTCAGGTTTGCTTCATTGCCAACTTCGAGCCGCGCAAGTTAAAGGGCGTTGTTTCCGAAGGTATGATTCTCTCAGCCGAGGATGCCGATGGACGTCTGGTTCTGCTACAGCCAAAAGATTTGGTAAAGAGCGGAGTAAAAGTAGGATAGAAGTTACATGGATAAAAGAAAAGGAGGCAACAGCCTCCTTTTTTTATTGTTGACACGTAATACTTTTTATTATAAGCCTATCCGTCATTCCGTAAGACAAAGCGAACAGCATAAGGTACGTTGCTTGTGAGCCTGTCTATACGGAATCTCCTTCTGAATTCGTTTTCACGGGAGATTCCGCACAGTTGAACAATATTACACTCACCGTTCCGTATCGTGTTATTGTTCTAACTTGCGGAATGACAGAAGAGTGGCAAACTTTAGTCGATTTGTATATAGTTATTTTGCACCTGCAAGTTTCTTAATGTCGTTGAGTTTGTTGAGTGCTTCGAGAGGACTCAGTCTGTCGATGTCGAGGTTCATGAGTTCCTTCTTTATTTGTGAAAGCACAGGGTCGTCGAGCTGGAAGAAACTTAGTTGGTAGCCATCGCGGTTCTGCGCAATGGTATCGACATGTTTGCCGACTTTTGCATTGCTGTTCACATCGTTGCCATCGGCTTCGAGCTGTTCGAGAATCTTGTTGGCGCGATAAACAATCGATTTCGGCATTCCTGCCATCTTTGCCACGTGTATTCCGAAACTGTGTTCGCTTCCACCAGGTTGCAATTTGCGCAAAAATATCACCTTGTTGCCCGATTCCTGCACCGAAACGTTGTAGTTGCGTATTCGGCTGAAATCCTTTTCCATTTCGTTAAGTTCGTGGTAATGAGTCGCGAACAAGGTTTTCGCTTTGGAGTGTTCGTGGATGTATTCGGCTATTGCCCAAGCAATTGAAATGCCGTCGTAGGTGCTGGTGCCACGTCCGAGTTCGTCGAGCAGGATAAGGCTGTGGTCGGAGAGGTTGTTCATGATGCTGGCGGCTTCGGTCATTTCGACCATGAAGGTCGATTCGCCCATCGAAATATTGTCGGATGCTCCTACGCGGGTGAAAATCTTATCGACGATTCCGAGCGAAGCCTTTTGTGCAGGCACGTAGCAACCAATCTGCGCCATGATGCATATAAGTGCCGTCTGTCGCAGCAGAGCCGACTTACCCGACATGTTTGGACCGGTTATCATCATTATCTGCTGAGTCTTGTCGTCGAGGAAAACGTCGTTGGAAATGTATGGCTCTCCGAACTTTAGCTGCTTTTCAATCACAGGATGGCGACCTTCCTTTATGTCGATTACATTTCCATCGTTGACTTCGGGACGGCAGTATTTGTTTTGCAGGGCATCTTTTGCAAACGACATAAGGCAGTCGAGACGGGCAATAAGCCCAGCGTTTATCTGCACTTTGCCGATCTGCGAAGTCGCATAGCCAATAAGTTCGTTGAACAGACGGGCTTCGATAGCCGAAATTCTTTCTTCGGCACCGAGAATCTTTTCCTCGTATTCTTTCAGTTCCTCGTTTATGTATCGCTCGGCATTAACAAGGGTCTGCTTGCGTGTCCATTCGGGCGGAACCTTGTCCTTGTGCGTGTTACGAACTTCGAAATAGTAGCCGAAAACGTTATTGTAGTTTATCTTTAACGACGAAATGCCAGTTCGTTCGCTTTCACGACGTTCGATGTCCTCAAGATACGATTTCCCGTTGGTGGATATGCTTCGAAGTTCGTCGAGTTCGGAATTTACGCCACTGTTGATGACATTGCCTTTCGAGAGTAGGTTGGGACAGTCGGGGTTGATGTATTTGCCGATTTTTTCGCGAAGATCGTTGCAATAGTCCATTTTTTCGCCTATGACCTGCAATTCGGGAATTTCAGCATTTCGGCAGATGTCGATTATAGGTTCTATGGCGTCGAGCGAATATTTGAGCTGGAGCATTTCGCGTGGGTTGACGCGCAGCACAGCCACCTTTGAGGCAAGACGCTCGATGTCGCCGACCATCGAAAGTTTTTCGGAAATGGCATCGCTGGTTTCGCTGTGCTTGATTAGGTGTTCGACGACGTTGAGCCTTTCGTTTATGGCATCAACGCTTTTTAATGGCAGCGACAGCCAGCGTTTCAGCAGACGTCCGCCCATGCCGGTTTGTGTGTTGTCGATAACGTTTATCAGGCTTTTGCCGTTCTCGTAGCCCGAATCGAAAAGTTCGAGGTTGCGGATAGTAAACTTGTCGAGCCACACATACTTGTCCTCGTCGATGCGGGCTAGGTTCTTGATATGTTCGCAGCAGTCGTGCTTTGTGTAGTCGAGGTAGTCGATTATGGCGCCTGCGGCAATTATGCCGACTTTCAGGTGTTCGACACCGAAGCCTTTGAGGGTTTTTGTGTTAAACTGTCGTGTAAGTTTTTCGATAGCATTTTCCTCGGTAAACATCCAGTCTGGCAGGTCGTAGGTGGCTGGAAGTTCGTGGAATGTATTTGTAATGAGAGATTTCTGTTCCTTTTCGAAGATTATTTCCTTCGGCTTGAAATTCTGTATGAGTTTATCGATATAGTCTTTGTTGCCTTGGGAAACGAGAAATTCTCCTGTTGAAATGTCGAGGAATGAGATTCCGAAAATTTTGTTTTCGCTGTAAATGCTAGCAAGGAAATTGTTCTCCTTTTGCTCGAGGACGTTGTCGTCCATAGTGATGCCTGGCGTTACGAGTTCGGTAATGCCTCGCTTGACGATAGTTTTTGTTGTTTTGGGGTCTTCGAGTTGCTCGCATATTGCCACGCGCATGCCAGCACGGACGAGTCGAGGCAGATAGGTATCGATGGCGTGGTAGGGGACACCGGCCAGAGGCGCGCCTGCACGCTGAGTGAGAGTAATACCGAGTATTTTGCTAGCCGTAACAGCGTCGTCGCCAAATGTCTCGTAGAAGTCGCCCACGCGGAAAAGCAGTATTGCATCGGGATGCTTGTGCTTTACCTCGTAGTATTGTTTCATCAGCGGGGTTTCGGTGTCATTCTTTGCCATGTAGCCAAATGTTTTGGTCGCAAAATTACAGAAAAAAACAAAGCCTTTATTTAGACGTTATCAACAAATGAAGGAAGTTATGAAACAAACACTTCTACCGCCTTGTCGAAAATTCCTGTCAGGTAGGCGAGTGTCATTCCGTAGTTCGAGATGGGGATTCCTGCATCGACGGCTGGTTTGAGCCTGTTGATAAGCTGTTTGCGTGTGACCATGCAGCCTCCGCATTGTATTACCATGGCAAAGTCGGTGATAGGTTCGGGAATGCTGTCGAGCCCGGCGACAAAGGTGAATTCCAGTTGTTTGCCTGTGAACTTGCGCAGTGCGTTTGGTATCTTTACGCGGCCAATGTCCTCGCACGAAACATGATGGCTGCAGCTTTCGAGCATCAGTATCTTGTCGTCGTCGCGCAAGTCGGCAATGTGCGGTGTGCCTTTCAAGTAGTTGGCAAAATCGCCTTTGCTGCGGGCGAGTACAATGGAGAAACTCGTGAGTGGCACATCGCTGGGAATCAAGTTCTTTACCTTGTGGAATACCTGCGAATCGGTAATGGCGAGACGAGGTTTTATGCCTCGACGGAAGAATTCCTCGACTTCGGTGTCCTGCACGACAATTGCCATGCAATGGTTGTCGAGGCAGTCGCGAAGAACCTGAACCTGGGGAAGAATCATTCGTCCCTGCGGTGCTTCGCTGTCGATTGGGGTGATTAGCAGGACAATATCATTTTCGCTCACAATGTCGCCAAGAAGCGAACCGAAGGTCCATGTGCTTTCGGGAGCAATCTGCTTTATGGTATCGAAGACGAGCGGAACCAGGTCGCGGTTGAGCGTAGAAAAGTCAATTACGGGAACTTTGTATTCGGTTTCGAGACTTTGTTTCAGTTTCTCGTCGATAGGAGCAATGTCGGACTTGTTGTGGATAATGAAGAAAACTGTTTTCAGTTCGCGCAGACGCTCGATTATTTTGCGTTCGTAGTCGCCGAATTCGTTGTCGGAAATCACGATGATAGCCATGTCGATAATGTTGAGCGTATCGAGCGACCTTTGTATGCGAAGCTGCCCGGTTGCGCCTTCGTCGTCGATTCCTGCGGTGTCGATGAAAATCACTGGTGCGTAGCCGAGAATTTCGAACGAACGTTTCACCGGGTCGGTGGTTGTGCCCTTGAGGTCGGAGACGATGGAGATGTTCTGTCCCGACAGGCAGTTGATTAACGACGATTTGCCGGCATTGCGTCTGCCGTAGATTCCTATGTGTGGTTTATTGTCTTTTCCTTGCATGATAATGGACAATTGATAATTAACAATGTATAATTGACAATTTATAATGTATAATGGGTTAGATGTTCATGGGGATAATAATTGCTTTTACAAACCGATTTTTCCCGTTAAGATCCTTTATGATTTCGGCATCGTAACCGAAAGAGCGACAAAGTTCAAGCATTTCTGCTCCTAGATTTTCGTTTGTCTCGAAGAAAACCAATGGTTTGCGTTCGGGTTGATGTCTTTCGATAAACAATAATATGCTGCGATAGAATAGCAGAGGGTCGTTGTCGTCGACGTACAGGGCTAGCGATGGCTCGAAGTCGGTTACATTCTTGTGCATCAGCGACTTTTCGCTATTCATGACGTAGGGTGGGTTGCTTACCACAATGTTGAATTTCTCGTCGAAAGGAAATCTGCCATCCGAAAGAATATCGTATTGTGCAAATGAAATTTCGGCATTGTTGTTTTCGGCGTTTTGCTTGGCTGTTTCCAGTGCTTTTTCGGAAATGTCGATAGCAAAAAGATTGGCTTCGGGGCGCATTTTCTTTATTGCAATCGGTATGCAACCGCTGCCAGTGCCGATATCGAGAATCCTTATTTTTTCTGCACCCCGAACGGCGTCAAAGTGGCAAATCAGCGTTTCGACAAGCATTTCGGTTTCTTGTCTAGGTATCAGCACGTTGCTGTCGACATGGAACTCCATTCCGCAGAACGAAGCAATTCCAGTAACGTATTGCACAGGTTCTCCGTTTGCCAGCCGAGCAGATTTCAGCGAGAGTCTTTCAAGAGTGGTTTTGTCGAGTTCATCGTCCTTTCCGACAAGCATTTGCGTGCGTGAAAGTTTCAGCTCGTCGCAGACAAATACCTCGGCAATGGAGCGAGCCTCGTTTTTGTCGTAGCTTGCTTCGAGTTGCGACGAAAGGTTGCGGATGAACTGTGATATCGTCATTTATCTGATTACCTGAATGTTGCCAGATTCGTCAACCTTTACAATGTCAGAATTTCTGTTTCGGCTCAGTTCGTCCTGTCGTAGCGGAACGACGTAGTCGACTTCCGACTTTATTTCGTTTGCAATGTCGCAGAATCCGAGTGGCGGGTTGCATCCCGAAAGGTTTGCCGATGTTGAGACTATTGGACGTCCGAGCAAGCCTATAACTTCGCGGCAGAAATCGTCGTTTACAATTCGTATTCCGATGGAACCGTCCTCGGCGACGAGGTTTTTGGGCAGATTTTTGGCTTCGGGGTAGATGATTGTAAGTGGACGGTCGGCCGCTTCAATGAGGTCGACAGCTATTTCGGGGATTGATGTAGTGAATTTTTTCATCATTTCCATCGAATCGACAAGTATCAGCATGCTTTTGCCCTTGTCACGATGTTTGATGTCGTAAATGCGTGTGATTGCATTTTCGTTGCATGCATCGCAGCCTAATCCCCATATTGTGTCGGTAGGATAGAGGATTGTGCCTCCGTTTTCCAAGACTTTACAAGTTTCGTCAACAATGTTTTTCATAGTTTATTGTAAAAAGTCATTAGTTCTTCGGTAATAAGTGCACGGTCGAAGCGTTTGCTGCGCTCGTAGCCGCGCTGGACAAGTTTCTTGCGTTCTTCTTCGTTGTCGAGAAGATATTTTATTGCTTCGGCAAGATTGTCCTTGTGTGGTGCATTTATTGTAAATGCTGCATTTCCAGCTATTTCACCTGTACTTCCGTTGCTGTTGGTAATCACAGGAGTGCCAGAGAAAAACGCTTCGAGGATTGGAATGCCAAAGCCTTCGTACATCGACGGGTAGATGAAAATGTCGGCCATCTGGTAGATTGCTGGCAGGTCGGCGTTGCCAAGTCGTTCGAGCACATGCAGTCGCGACGAAAGTCCGTGCGAGTCGGCGTAAGCCTTTATTTCGTCGTAGTATTCGGTCTTACGGCCAACCATCACAATGTCGATGTCGATATTGTGTTCGTACACTGCTTCGAGAATGCGGTGCGTATTTTTGCGTCTTTCGATAGTGCCTACCGAAAGCAGGAAATGGTCGGGGAGGTTGTTCGCCTTCCTGATGCGTTCCTTTTCCTCGTCGCTTATTTTCTGTGCGAATTTAGGATTGCAAGTCTGGTACAACACATCTATTTTCTTGTCGCTGATGCCGTAGAATTCCATTATGTCCTTCTTGGTCTGACTGCTTGTGGCGATTATACGGTCAGACTTTTCGCAGGCATAGCGGAACTTGTAGTCGTAAATCTTACGGTCGAAGTATTTGTACAAGTGCGGGAATTTCAAGAAGATAAGGTCGTGGATTGTGACAACCTTTATTGCTTTTGTCTTGTTGATGTCGCGAGGCAGTTCGTTGCTTAGTCCGTGGAAGATTTCGATTCCCTGCTGCTCGATCTGTTCGCCAAGTTTCATCGAACGCCATTTTGCCAATGCAAATTTTGACGAACCTTGTGGCGGCATTATCAAGTTGTTGCAGTATTTTTCCTCAACAAGTCCGTAAGGATTTTCGGTACTGAAAAGCACATACTTGTTTTCGGGATACAAATCTTGCAGCGAGCGAATGACATCGCGGCTATAATTGCCGAGTCCCGCCTTGTTCACGAATGCTCTTTTTGCGTCGAATCCGATTATCATAGGGCCAATTTTTAGACTGCAACATTATTATCGCGCAAAGCTTCGTTGAGCGAGGTTTTCTTGTCTGTCGATTCCTTGCGTTTACCTATTATGAGTGCGCAAGGCAGGTAATAGGTTCCTGCGGGGAATTGTTTTGCGGTGCTTCCTGGAATTACCACCGAGCGTTCGGGGACGTATCCTTTGTATTCAACAGGTTCGTTTCCAGTAACATCGATTATCTTAGTTGAAGCAGTGATTACAGTGTTTGCTCCGAGTACGGCCTCCTTGCATATATGTGCGCCTTCGACCACAATGCAGCGTGAACCGATGAAGCAGTTATCTTCGATAATGACCGGCGCAGCCTGAACGGGCTCGAGCACGCCGCCGATTCCCACGCCACCCGAGAGGTGCACGTTCTTGCCTATTTGGGCGCACGAACCTACGGTTGCCCAAGTGTCGACCATAGTGCCTTCGTCGACGTATGCGCCGATATTCACGTACGACGGCATCATAATCACGCCTTTGGCGAGGTAGGCACCGTAGCGGGCTGTTGCAGGGGGAACTACGCGAACGCCAAGTTTGTCGTAGTCGTGCTTGAGGGCAATTTTATCGTGGTATTCGAAGATGCCCGACTCGGTTTTTTGTTGTTTTTGTGTCGGAAAATAAAGAATTACGGCTTTTTTCACCCATTCATTCACTTGCCATTTGTCGCCAACAGGCTCGGCCACACGGATTTCACCGCTATCGAGAAGTTTTATGGTTTCTTCTATAACCTTTATGTTTTCAGGCATTTCGAGCAATTCGCGATGCTCCCAAATGCGTTCAATAATTTCTTTCAATGTCGAATACATACATTTCTAATTAAGAGCATACAAACATAATAAAAAATATGTTTTGCAATATAAATTTTAATTAGAAAAGAAATAAACAACAAAAAGTTACTATATAAACTTCTTCAAAAACTTTCCGGTTATTGACTCCTTGCATTTCAACAGGTTGGCTGGTGTGCCTTCGAAGACGAGGTTTCCACCATTTTCGCCACCGTCGGGACCAAGGTCGATAATCCAGTCGGCAAACTTGATAACCTCGGGATTATGCTCGATGATGATGAGCGTATGTCCCTTGGTGCGCATACTTTCCATGGCTTTCAGCAACTTGTTGATGTCGTGGAAATGCAGACCAGTTGTAGGTTCGTCGAAGATGAAAATCGTTGGTTCGGCGTTTTCCATGCTGAGGAAAGTTGCCAGCTTAATTCGCTGACTTTCACCGCCACTAAGCGTGCTTGACGGCTGTCCCATCTTCAGGTAGCCAAGTCCTACGTTGATGTAGTTTTGTAACAACGAAACGATGTTCTTTTCAAGTTTGCCGTCGCTCTGCGAGAAGAATTCCACAGCCTCGGCGATGCTCATTTCCAGAACGTCGTAGATGTTTTTGTCTCGGTATTTTATTTCAAGGATCTCGTCCTTGAAACGTTTGCCGTTGCAAGCTTCGCACACAAGGTGTATGTCGGACATAAACTGCATCTCGACGGTTATTTCGCCCTCTCCCTGACAAACTTCGCAGCGTCCGCCTTCGGTGTTGAAGGAGAAATGCGAGGCTTTCAGTCCATTGAGTTTGGCAGTCTTTTGCTCTGCAAAAAGTTTTCGTATTTCGTCGAAGGCCTTGATGTAGATGGCTGGATTTGAGCGGCTTGACTTTGCAATCGGGTTCTGGTCGACGAATTCGATATTCTTTATCATCCTTATGTCGCCCGAAATCTTGTCGAAGTCGCCGGCTTTGTCGGCCGATACGCCAAGTTCGCGTCGGATGGCAGGATAGAGGATGCCTTTTACGAGGCTGGTCTTTCCCGAACCGCTTACGCCAGTAATTACCGTTGCAACGTTGAGCGGAAACGTTACCGTTATGTTTTTCAGATTGTTGTATCGTGCACCTTCAATCTTTATGGAGTTGCGCCACTTCAATGGATTGTCGTTCTTGGGGTTCTGCAGTTCGCCACGCAGATATTTTGCGGTAAGCGTGTCGGCTTTTTCTAGCTTTTTGATGTCGCCTTCGAATACCACTTCGCCACCGAATTCGCCAGCAAGCGGACCTATGTCGATTATGTGGTCGGCGGCACGGATTATGGCCTCGTCGTGTTCCACGACAACCACCGTGTTTTTCTTGTCACGCAACTTTTTGAGTATTGTTATCAGGTTTTGCGTGTCGCGTTCGTGCAGACCAATGCTTGGCTCGTCGAGTACGTACAGTGAGCCGACAAGTCCCGAACCGAATACTGTAGCAAGATTCATGCGTTGCGATTCGCCACCCGAAAGTGTTGATGCTGTGCGGTTTAGCGTAAGATAACCAAGTCCGACTTCTATCATTGCGTCGAGGCGGACTTTTATTTCGGTTCTGATTCTTGCCGATGCTTCCTCGTCAAACGGCGTGAGTTTCAGATTGTCGAAGAACTTGCAGAGTTCGCTTATTGGCATGTCGATTAGGTCGCCGATGTTTTTGTCGCCGACTTTTACATACATGGCTTCCTTTTTCAGACGTTTGCCCTTGCAGTCGGGACAGGTAGTCTTGCCTCTGTAGCGCGAAATCATCACGCGGTTCTGTATCTTGTATTTTTGTGTTTCAAGGTATTCGAAGAAGTCGTTTATGCCATAGATGCCGTGCTTTTTGTTACCATTCCAAAGCAAATCCTTTTCTGCGTCTGTCAGTTGATAATAAGGACGATGGATAGGGAAGTTTAAACTAGCACTTTTAATCATGAAATCGTGGTTCCACTGCTTCATGACATCGCCACGCCAGCAGAAAACAGCACCGTCGTAAACGCTCATTCCCTTGTTTGGAATGACAAGGTCTTCGTCGATGCCGAGAATTTTTCCAAATCCCTCGCAAGTGGGACAAGCACCGATTGGATTGTTGAAACTGAACAGGTTTACCGATGGCTGCTCGAAGGTTATTCCGTCGGCTTCGAAACGGTTCGAGAATGGATGCTGCTTCAGTTCGTCTCCATATTCATAAACAAAGCATTCGCCTTTGCCTTCGAAGAAAGCAGTCTGCACCGAGTCGGCGATGCGACCGACAAGAGTATTGTCGTCGGGCTTTACTGTGAGACGTTCGAGTACAATGTGTATAGTGTCGCCAATCGACTTTACCTCAACGACTTCGTCTGTACGCTGAAGTTTGCCGTTGTCGACAAACCTTACATAGCCCTGCTTTGAAATGAGCAGGAGCTGTTCGCCCTTCTTTTGCTTCTTATTGAATGTATAAGGGAAGCAAATCAGCACCTTTGTGCCTTCAGGCATTGCGGTTATTGTATTTATAACATCGTTGGTACTGTGGCATTTGACTTCATTGCCGGAAATGGGAGAGAAGGTTTTTCCAATGCGGGCAAACAAAAGTTTCAGGTAGTCGTATATTTCGGTAGAAGTGCCGACTGTAGAACGCGGATTGCGGGTGTTGACCTTCTGGCGGATGGCTATTGTAGGCGGAATGCCGTCGATGAAGTCGACTTCGGGCTTGTGCATCTTTCCGAGGAACTGCCGAGCATACGACGACAGGCTCTCGACGTAGCGACGTTGCCCTTCGGCAAACAGAGTGTCGAACGCTAATGACGATTTGCCGGAACCAGATAATCCAGTGATTACAACAAGCTTGTTGCGAGGTATTTCAAGATTTATGTTCTTCAGGTTGTTAACCCTTACGCCTTTCAGCGTTATACATTCCTTGTCAGCCATTTCCTTCTCTAAAAAATTTTGCAAATTAAGCACTTTTTTTGCTAAAAACGAAGACGATTGAAAGGTGATTTTTTTGAAGTTGTTTGAAGTTGTTTGAGGTTGTTTGAAGTTGTTTGAGATGGTTTGAAATTGTTTCAGTTGGTTTTAACCCCATAAACTTAGAAACATTCTAACTCATAAACGTGCGTAGCCATTCAAACGCCGCAGGCATAGAACGGCGAAGCCCTCAACGAAGTTAAACCAAGAAACTCAGAAACGCCGTAGGCTATTAACACTCCGTTAAACAATAATAAAGTTAAGTTAATCATGGTGTTGGCTGAAATATCTTTTATTAAGATTCGTTATTTTTGCTGTAGAATGAATTTTGAAAGGGTATGGATATGAAAACTAAGTCATTGCTTTTGAACCTTTTGTCGGGAATAGTTGGTGGTGGAATAGTCCTCGCTGGTGTTCTGCTGTTTGCTTCGCCAAAAGAGGCTGACAAGTCCGAAAGCCAGTTGGTTTACAACGAGCAAAAATCTGACGACATTCCGGTTTCGAAGGTCGCTTTGGGCGGTAATGCTATGGGTAGCACCGATTTCTGCAATGCTGCCGAGAAATGCATGCCTGCGGTTGTCCACATCAAGACAAGCTACAATCAGCCGACATATACCTTATATGATTTCATTTTCGGCACACAGTCGGCAATGCAGGTTTCGGCCTCAGGTTCTGGCGTAATTGTGTCGTCGGACGGCTACATTGTGACCAATAACCACGTGATTGAGAACGCCGAAGTAATTGAGGTTGTGATGAATAACAAGAAGTCATATACTGGCAAAGTTATAGGTCGTGATGCTACAACCGACTTGGCTTTGCTGAAGATCGAAGCCAGTGATTTGCCGTATCTGACCTACGGAAACAGCGATGATTTACGCATAGGAGAGTGGGTGCTTGCAATAGGCAATCCATTCAACCTTACATCGACAGTAACTGCAGGAATTGTCAGTGCCAAGGCGCGCAACATTGATGCAAATTCGGGAAATCAGGTCATCGAATCGTACATACAGACCGATGCGGCTGTAAATCCCGGAAGCAGCGGTGGCGCATTGGTTAACGCCAAAGGTGAACTTGTCGGTATAAACTCGGCAATAGCCTCGCAGACAGGTTCTTATGTTGGCTATTCGTTTGCTATTCCTGTGAATATGGTTCGCAAGATTGTTGCCGACCTTGCCGAATTTGGCAGTGCCCAGCGTGCGTATATGGGCATTGAGATGATGGACTTGAATTCGCAGACTGCCAAGAAGTTGAATATTGATGATGTCGATGGGGTATATGTAGCACGAGTTGTTAGCGGTGGTGCTGCCGAGAAGTCGGGAATATCTGTCGGTGATATAATTCTTGCCGTAAACGATACTAAGGTAAATTCTGCAACCGAACTGCTCGAAATAATAAGTCTTTACAGGCCTGGGGCTAATGTAACACTTGATGTAAAATCTGGCAGTTCGACACGAAAAGTCGATATGACCTTGCAAAACCGCTATGGCGGCACCGAACTCGCAAAGTCGGAAAGTATAAATGACCTAGGTGCTCATTTCGAGCCGGTAAGCGACCAGCTGAAATCGCGTTTGCGCATACGCAACGGCATTCAGGTTAGCGACTTGACGGCAGGAAAACTCGCTGCAAGTGGCATACAAAACGGCTTTATCATTGTCCGTGCAAACAACAAGAATATCAATTCGGTACAAGACCTCGAGAATGCCATAAAGTCGTCGGGCAACGCAATTTTCCTCGAAGGTATTTATCCTAATGGCATGACAGGATATTATGCGTTAAAACTGAATTAGGGTAGGTGCAACGATTCAATAACAAAAAAGGCTGGAATTTCCAGCCTTTTTTTGTTTCTTCACAATCGCTGATTACTTAACCTTCGAGCTAATCTTGTCGTAACCTTTAGCTTCGATAGCAAGTTTCATCGACTTGTTGTAGTTGTTTTCAGCATTGAGGATAGCGAAAAGTTCGTCCTGTGCGTCTTTCTTGTCCTGATACTTGGTCTTGATTTCAGCGTCAATGCTCTGGTATTCGCAGAAAGCATCATTTATCTTGGTTGCTTCCTCGTCGTTGATTTCATTGTCGGCGATTGCTTCCTTGATAAGGTTTGCTATGGCATTCTTTGAATTAAGAATTGTTACAGCATCGTGTACTGGACAAATTTCTTTTGCGCATTCTTCCTTTGTTTCGTTATTTTCCTTTGCTTCTTGCTTGCAGCTGTAAAGCATCATTGCAAGAACTGATACGATTGCTAATAAAACTAATTTCTTCATATTATATTTATTTATTTGTTAGACTTATTTTTGCATATCCTTCTGTATTGGCCAGCTTACTGTTTACGTCAGCCATTCTTACCCAAGCGTCAGAAGTATACATCTGCTGCTCGAATTCGGCGCGGTCGTTGGCTTTACCAGCATAACTTTCTGTGATTTCACCGATTAGATTCATGTAGTCCTTCTCCGAACTCTTGATGGCATCAACTTCATCGTCGTCGATTATCTCATCGGCTATTGCTTTTTCAACCTTGTCGCAATATTCGTTTACAGCCTTTACGACCTTTTCGGCATTGTCCTTCGGCGTTGTGGCGCACGACCAAAGCATCATTGTCAAGGCAATCACTATTATCAAAAGAATCTTCTTCATCCTATTAAACATTGTTTAACAAAATGCAAAGGTAAATTTTATTCCGAATAAAAAAAAGCAAATAAAATTATTTTTTTTTGAAATGATTGCGGTTAATCAAAGATCTAAATATTTTGAACCATGAATATAGACGCAATGCATTGCGTGCTACAATCAAATCATCAAATCTTTTAACCTTGAACATTAGTACGGTCGCGGCGCACCACGACTCAACAAGCTCGGGGGACGGAGAACTTAGAAACGGCGTCAGCCCTCAAACGGGCTTTGCCCATCAAACGCCGAAGGCATTCAAACAGCGCAGCGATAAACGGCTTTAGCCATCAAACGGGCGCAGCCCTTACACTTCTCTCTTCAGTTCGTCGAAATTCTTTCCGAATACTCCCTGAACCTTGTCGATAGAAATGAACGCATCGGGGTCTTCCTGGTTGATTACCTGCATTATGTCCTGCTTGTCGGTACGATGGGCAAGAACCATAAGCACATCCTTGTCTTCCTTCGAGTACCATCCATAGGCTTTCAGCACCGTCACGCCTCGATGCACCTCGTTGGTAATCCGGTCGGCAATCTCCTTGGGCTTGTTGGTGAAGATGATAATCTGGAAGGTCTTTCGGTAGCCGTCCATAACCATGTCGGAAACGTACGAGTACGAGAACATGTAGATGTAGCAGTAAATTAAGGTCTGGATGTCGTGAACTATGAAATACGACGAGCCGATTATCAATACGTTGATGTACATTGAGATACGTCCGTAAGGTATGTTCTTGTACTTGAGAATCATAAGGATTATGATGTCGGTTCCGCCAGTGTTTCCACCGTACGAAATTGTTAAGCCTACACCGATTGCAGAAATAGCAGCGCCAAGCACAGCGTTTGACAGCAAGTCGTTTGCAATCAATGGTTCTGTGATAATCATCTGGAACAATCCAAACAAAGCCGAACTTATTGCCGTACAGAATATGGTATTTATGGCGAAACGCTTGCCCAAAGTCTTTGCACCTATTATGATTAGTATTGCGTTGAGCACAAAGTTGCTTATACCGACAGGACAGGAGGTTCCGTAGTACAAGATTGTGGATAGACCTGCAATTCCACCGCCGGTGAGCTTGTTCGGGAGCATAAATGCCGAGTAGCCAAAAGTATATATCACAAGTCCGATGAGCATTAGGATGTAGTTCTTCACCGGATTCTTCAGTTGCTTTAATTTGTCAGTTTTCATGGTTGCTTACCTTATTAATTATATATGTCTACACAATTCCTTCTCGCATTAGGTCGTGCAGATGAACGACGCCCATATATTTGTCGCCATCGACAATGAGAACCTGCGTAATGCTGTTCTTTTGCATCATCTGCAAGGCATTTACTGCCAGTTCGCCGTCCTGTATGCACTTAGGCGACTTTGTCATTATATCGGCAGCCTTTATATCCTTGATATTGTCGTAGTTGTTGAGCATTCGACGGATGTCGCCGTCAGTAATAATGCCGAGGACCTTTTTGTTTTCGTCAACCACAGCCGCAGCGCCAAGTCGTTTGCTTGAAATCTCGGAGATTACAAACTTTATGCTTGCATCTGGCGAAACCTGTGGCTTTTCGTTCTGCTGATAAATGTCGTTTACCTTTAAATATAGTTTCTTGCCGAGCGAACCTCCCGGGTGGAATTTTGCAAAGTCGGCAGGGGTGAAGCCTTTCATTTCTAGCAGGGCAACCATCAGCGCATCGCCAACGACAAGCTGTGCAGTGGTACTCGACGATGGTGCAAGATTGTGAGGCGAGGCTTCCGAATCGACGGTGGACCGCAACACTATGTCGGCCGACTTCGCCAAAAACGATTCGGTGTCGGAGACAATGGCTATGAGCAGATTGTTATTGCGTTTAATTAAAGGTATGAGAACTTTAATTTCTGGCGTATTTCCGCTTTTCGAAATGCAGATTACAACATCGTCGTCCTGGACAATGCCAAGGTCGCCATGTATTGCGTCGGCAGCGTGCATGAAAATTGCAGGGGTGCCTGTCGAGTTGAGGCTGGCTACAATCTTTGTGCCTATGGCAGCACTTTTGCCTATGCCTGTTATTACAACGCGGCCTTTCGACTGCGAAATCTTTTTTACTGCTTCTGCAAAACTGTCGTCAATATAATCGACAATCTTCTGTATGGCGTTCGCTTCGTGTGTTACAGTGCGTTTGCCAATGCTTATTATTTCCTTGTTGTCTAACATGAAAATTTTTTTTGCAAAATTAATATTTTAATCACAAAAAAAACTTATCTTTGTTTTCGTATCCTACAGGATTTTTCTGAGGGATGCCTCAAAAACATTTTTATATGGATGCTAGAGAAGAAAAAATATACGAACTTTTAAAGAAATATTTCGGTTTCAACGACTTTAAAGGTCAGCAGAAGGAAGTAATCCTCAGTCTTTTGGACGGCAAGGATAGTTTTGTGCTGATGCCTACTGGCGGTGGAAAATCGCTGTGCTACCAGTTGCCTGCGCTTATGCTCGAAGGTACGGCAATCATTATATCGCCGCTTATTGCTTTGATGAAGAACCAGGTCGACGCAATGCGAGGTTTCAGCATGGAGGAGGGCGTAGCCCATTTTCTGAACTCCACACTTAGCAAAACCGAAATTTCCGCCGTTAAGGACGATATAATGTCGGGAAAGACAAAACTTCTGTATGTCGCACCCGAATCGCTCACCAAGGAGGACAATATCGAATTTCTAAAAAAGTTCAAGATTTCGTTCTACGCGGTCGACGAAGCACATTGTATTTCGGAATGGGGACACGATTTCCGTCCCGAATACAGGAAAATCCGTTCGATAGTTAACGAAATAGGTCCCGCTCCGCTGATGACGCTTACCGCTACGGCAACGCCAAAGGTTCAGCACGACATTCAGAAAAACTTGGACATGCTCGACGCTAATGTATTCAAGTCATCGTTCCGCCGTCCTAACCTTTACTACGAAGTACGACCAAAAATCAATGCAACTAAGCAGATTATCAAATATATTAAGGATAATCCTGGCAAGTCGGGAATTATCTACTGCTTGAGCCGTAAAAAGGTTGAAGAACTAGCTGAAATGCTGGTCGTCAACCAGATAAAAGCATTGCCTTACCATGCCGGAATGGACGCCGCTACGCGTTCGCGCAACCAGGACATGTTCCTCAACGAGGAAGTCGATGTCATCGTTGCTACCATCGCTTTCGGTATGGGAATCGACAAGCCCGATGTACGTTTCGTCATCCACTACAACATTCCTAAGAGCCTCGAGGGCTACTATCAGGAAACTGGACGTGCCGGTCGTGATGGCGGAGAAGGAAAGTGTATCGCGTTCTACACATACGACGATATACAGAAGTTGGAAAAGTTCATGCAGAACAAGCCGATGAACGAACAGGAAATCGGCAAACAACTTCTTGCAGAGACTGTTTCGTACGCTGAATCAACTACTTGCCGTGTGCGTCAGTTGCTCAACTATTTCGGTGAGGAAATGGAAGAAGACTGCGGAAACTGCGACAACTGCCTCAACCCGAAGGAACGTTTCGAGGGCAAGGAAGATGTGCAGACCGTACTCGAGACTATCATTGCCGTCAAGGACGGCTTCAAGGTCGATCATATTATAAATATATTGATAGGTAAGGCCACATCCGAAATTACAACCTACCAGCACGACAAGCTGCCGACTTTCGGTATTGGTTCCGACGAGACGCCGTTGTACTGGAAGGGCGTTATCCGCCAGATGATAATAGCCAAGTTGATCGAAAAGGGAATTGTCAACTATGGTTTGCTGAAGGTTACCGACAAGGGTTACGAGTTCTACAAGAATCCTTATTCGATAATGCTTACTCGCGACACCGACTACGAGGCAATCGAAGACCAGGAGCGCGAGTCGGAATATGGAGGAACTGCAGCAGCCGACGAGGAACTTTACACCATGCTCAAGAATCTGCGCAAGGATATTGCAAAGAAACTCAAGTTGCCGCCATACGTAATCTTCGACGATGCTTCGTTGCAGGATATGGCAATTCAGTACCCGATAACAATCGACGAACTGAAGAACTGCCAGAAGGTGGGACAGGGCAAGGCTCAGAAATTCGGAAAAGAATTTGTCGAGCTTATCAAGCAGCATATCGAGATTAACGGTATCGATCGTCCCGAAGACCTTGTAATAAAGTCGGTCGGTTCAAGTTCTGAATCAAAACGAATGATAATCAGGAATATCGACAGCCGTATGTCGCTCGACGACATTGCCGACGGCATGAAGATGACACTCATGGAACTCATCGAGCAGCTCGAATCGTTTGTCGACTCCGGCACAACTATCAATATCGATTATTATTTGAACACAATACTCGATAGCAACGATATCGAAGACATCTACACTTACTTCCGCGAAGATTCGGAGGACGGAACTATCGAAGAGGCTTTGCGCGAATTCGGCGAAGACTACTCCGAAGAGGAAATAAGACTTGTGAGGTTGAAATTCATATGCGAGATGGGAAACTAAAAAATTGATATTTAACAATGGATAATTGATAATTTGTGGTGTCGTTGCACGCAACGACACATGCAACAACACCACAACAAATAAAAAATCCGAACCTTGCAAACATCAAACTCTGAACGGCTTAAATATTCTGCTGGAATTGTTTCCATCATTGTTAACACTCTGCTTTTTGCCCTGAAATATTGGGCAGGCATTGTGTCGGGTTCTGTGGCTTTGCTCGCCGATGCTTGGCATACCTTGTCCGATTCGTTGAGTTCGGTAGCCGTGATTATTGGCGTAAAACTTTCGTCGCGTAAAGCCGACAAGGAGCATCCGTTCGGACATGGTCGCATCGAAAACCTTGTGGCGATACTGATAGGCGTAATGCTGGCAATTGTAGCCTACGAATTTGTGATGGAGTCGATTGACAAACTGCGCAATCCAGACAATAAAGCGATTTTTGGAACTTTGGCGATTGTGGTGACGGCTGTGTCAATTGTTGTGAAGGAATTGATGGCGCAGTTTTCGTTTTATGTGGCACGCAAGACCGAAAGCACATCAGTGAAAGCCGACGGCTGGCATCATCGTAGCGATGCTTTGTCGTCCATAGTAGTGCTTGTCGGAATCTTCCTGCAAGACTATTTCTGGTGGATTGATGCCGTGCTGGGAATATGCGTGTCGGCAATTCTGATGGTCGCCGTATATCATATTATCCGCGAAGCTGTCGACAAGCTAATGGGGCAGAATGTTCCTGACGAAACTATTGCCGAAGTCAATGCGATAATTTCCGAAACAGTTGGCGGCAACCTCAAGGCGCATCATTTCCATATTCACAACTATGGAACGCATAGCGAACTTACTTTCCACATAAAACTGCCGCCAGAAATGACAATTCTCGAAGGGCACGACATTGCCGACAAAATTGAGAAACATTTGCGCGAAAAAATGGGCGTGGAGTCGACAATCCACATCGAGCCAGAAAAGTAACGAGTACCCACAAACAATCGTTTTTTGTTTGAAAACTTGTTTATAAAAATTACCGCATAAAACATACCTATTAATTAAAAGGCTTAACTTTGCCATCTAATTTTTTAATCTGTCGTATTTTGAAAACTATAAGGATTAGAAAAGGTTTGGATATCAAGATGCAAGGTGTGGCAGAGGAATTGGTTTCCAGTAAGTTGACACCTAAACGATACTGCATCAGACCAACGGATTTTCATGGTATAACACCCAAGATGGACTGCAAGGAAGGTGACCGTCTGAAACGTGGAACTATCGTTTTCCACGACAAGGACGTGCCAGAAATTTGCTTTGCTTCTCCATGCTCGGGTATTTTAAAAAATATTGTGCGTGGCGAAAAACGCAAGATTCTACGAGTTGAGATTGAAGCCGACGGCAGCGACGAAGCTGTACAATTCGATACTAACGAAGATGTACGGACTCTGTTTTCGAAAGCAGGAATATATCCGCTTATAAATCAGCGTCCTTACGGAATTGTCGCCAATCCAAACTTAACTCCGCGCGATATTTTCATCTCTTTCCTCGATACGGCTCCGCTTGCTTGTAATTTGGAGTTTGCCTTGAAGGATGATGTTGAGTATCTGAAACTTGCAATCAGGTCGCTATATCATTTTACCAGTGGAAATGTTTATTTGTCGTTCGGTAAGGATTCGCGCCTTGCGATGCTTATGCCCGATGACCCCGAAATTATCAAGAACATATTTGTTGGCAAACATCCTGCTGGACTTGTCGGTACGCAGATAAACAAGCTAAAGCCCATAAACAAGGGCGAAACTGTATGGACAATCAGTGCATCTAACTTGCCAATCATTGGACGCTTGCTGAAACATGGCGAATATCAGCCGGAAAAGACTGTTGCTGTATGTGGCGCAGAAGTAGTTGCTCCGCAGTATTACAAGCTTCGCATAGGTGCCGACTTGTCGCAGTTGCGCAACGGAATGCTGTTGTCCGAAAATGTCCGCATAATTTCCGGCAATGTGCTTACTGGTATAAATGTTACTGATAATCCGTATCTTGGCTTCAACGAAATGCAGGTTTCGGTAATCCCCGAAGGCGACGAATACGAAATGTTCGGCTGGATGTTGCCAGGGGCAAACAAGTTCAGCAACTCGCGGACTTTCCTCTCGATGCTTATGCCGTGGAAACGCTTCAACCTCGACACAAACATGCACGGAGAAGAACGTGCATACGTCGTTACAGGTCAGTACGAAAAGGTTTGTCCGCTCGACATTTATCCGCAACTGCTTGTAAAAGCAGCAATGACCGACGATATTGACAAGATGGAAGAGCTTGGCATTTACGAAGTTATAGAAGAGGACTTGGCATTGTGCGAATTTGTTTGCACCTCGAAGATTGCAGTTCAGCAGACGATTCGTCACGGCTTGGATTTAGTACGTAAAGAAATGGAATAGTTGATTATGAATCCGATACGAAAAATTATTGACAACATAAAGCCTAAGGTACTAGGGAAGATGCCTTTTATGACCTCGACTTTCGAGGCGTTCGAGACTTTCTTCTTCGTGCCTAAGGATGTTACCGAAAATGGTTCGCATATCCGCGATGCAATAGACATGAAGCGAACGATGATTATTGTCGTTTTTGCTTTAATTCCTTGTTTATTGTTTGGTATGTACAATGTGGGCTATCAACATTTTAACTCGATGGGAGTGCTTGCCGAAACTGGCTTCTGGACAGTCTTCTGGTATGGCTTCCTCAAAGTGTTCTGGCTGTTGCTTGTGTCGTACCTTGTCGGTTTGACAATCGAATTTGCCTTCGCTCAGGTACGCAAGCACAAGGTTAATGAGGGATTTCTCGTTACAGGAATGCTTATTCCGTTGATAATGCCCGTTGATACACCATTGTGGATGGTCGGTCTGGCAACGGCTTTTGCGGTATTGGTGGGAAAGGAGCTGTTCGGTGGCACGGGAATGAACATTGTGAATCCCGCTTTGCTGGCACGTGCTTTCCTATTTTTCTCGTATCCGTCGAAGATGTCAGGCGACCAGGTTTGGATTGCAGAACTTTCCGATGGAAAGGCTGTGGACGGTTTCTCTGGAGCAACACCATTGGCTCAGATAGGCGAGGGTAGCGATGTGATAACAAATGGATTCGGTGAGCCTACTTCAATTCTTGATTTAGTTGTTGGCTTCATTCCGGGTTCCATCGGTGAGACATCGATAATCGCCATTGCCTTGGGAGCATTCATACTTCTATTTACAGGTATAGCAAGCTGGAAGATAATGTTTTCGGTATTTGCAGGCGGTGCTGCAATGGCGTTTGCCTTGCAATCGTACACTCCAATCGACTGGTACTGGCATTTGTGCCTCGGTGGTTTCGCATTCGGTGCTGTGTTTATGGCGACCGACCCTGTGACTGCCGCCCAGACCGAAAAGGGAAAATACATTTACGGCTTCCTTATCGGCGTGATGGCCATGCTGATACGAATCCTGAATCCTGCTTTCCCCGAAGGTATGATGCTGGCGATACTGCTGATGAATATTTTTGCACCGCTTATCGACTATTGCGTCGTAAGGGCTAACATTAACAAGAGGTTGAGACGCGTGAAGGTAAGACGCGTAAGACGTAGAAAAAACAGATAGGCTATGGACAGGAACAAGAATTCATACATATTTATATACTCGATAATTTTGGTCGTGGTTGTGGCTGGTGCTCTGAGCCTTGTCGCCGTATTGCTTCAGCCTAAGCAGGCCAAGAACTACGAGATAGAGCAGAAAAGAAACATTCTGTCGGCATTGAAAATAAATGTTGAGACCAAGGAAGTTGAATCGACCTACGCCAAAATTGTTACAGAAATCGCTGTTGACGAATCGGGCAATGAGGTTGAAAAGGATGACGCTCTGGTTTTGTATAAGGCTCAGACCGACAAGGGTTTGAAATACGTTTTTCCGCTTTCGGGAAAAGGCCTTTGGGGTCCAATCTGGGGTTATCTCTCTTTGGACGAAGACCTTAACACTGTCTATGGCGCATACTTCGACCATAAGTCGGAAACTTCGGGACTTGGTGCTGAAATTGCTACCGAACATTTTCAGTCGCAGTTTTCCGGAAAGAAGATTTTCAATTCCGAAAATCAGTTTGTTGCAGTAAAGACCAACAAGCGTGGCGCACAGAACGAAAACGAAGTAGATGCAATTTCGGGAGCAACAATAACTTCTACATCGGTAAGCGAAATGTTAGAGTCTTGCTTGAATAAATATTTGCCATACATCGAAAAATCAAGGAAATAAATGTTATGGAAAAGAATAGGAAAGAAAGAATATTTTTAGATCCGCTAGTCAGGAACAACCCGATTACGGTACAGATATTAGGTATATGCTCGGCGCTGGCGGTGACCGTAAAGTTGCAGTCGGCTGTGGTTATGGCGCTGAGCCTTACATTTGTTGTGGCATTGTCGAATGTGATTGTGTCGCTACTGCGAAAGACTATCCCCAACAGAATCAGGATAATAGTTCAGCTTGTCGTTGTGGCTTTCCTTGTGATTGTCGTTGACCAGTTCCTAAAGGCATATGTGTTCGATATTAGCAAGCAACTTTCTGTATTTGTGGGACTTATAATAACAAACTGCATTGTCATGGGACGCTTGGAAGCCTTTGCAATGTCGAACAGTCCACGTCGTAGCTTCATTGACGGACTGGCAAACGGTCTGGGTTATGGCTTTATATTGATAGTGGTTGCGTTTTTCCGCGAATTGCTCGGCAGCGGTACAATCTGGAACTATCAGGTTGTGCCACAGGCATTCTACGATGCCGGCTACATGAACAACGGTCTTATGATTATGCCGCCTATGGCGTTGATAGCGGTAGGATTGATAGTGTGGATACAGCGCGCACGCCAGCAGAAAAAGGAGGAGGGTAAATAATGGAAAACATTGCTAACATATTCGTCAAGTCGATTTTTATCGACAATATGATTTTCGCATATTTCCTTGGAATGTGCTCGTACCTTGCTGTGTCGAAGACAGTTAAGACCTCGTTCGGATTGGGCGTTGCGGTAGCGTTTATGCTTACGATTACTGTTCCAATCAACTACCTTATCGAAAAGTATTTGCTTTGCAAGGGCGCAATGACTTGGATTTCACCGTCGTTTGCCGATGTCGACCTGTCATTCCTTACATTTATAGTATTCATTGCAGTTGTGGCTTCGATGACTCAGTTAGTCGAGATGGTAATTGAAAAATTCTCGCCGTCGCTGTACAATTCGTTAGGAATTTTCCTGCCACTGATTGCTGTAAACTGTGCAATATTAGGCGGTTCGCTCTTTATGGCGGAACGCTCGTATGCCAATGTCGGTGAGGCTGCCGTTTTCGGTTTCGGCTCGGGAATTGGCTGGTTGCTTGCAATTGTCAGCCTTGCCGCCATCCGCGAAAAGATTAAATACTCGAAGATACCTAAAGCCCTTGACGGACTGGGCATTGCGTTCATAATTGTCGGTCTTATGGGATTGGCTTTCATGGGATTTATGGGAATAAAATTGTAGGATTATGCTGTTGTTTCAATCTATAGTTCTTATCAGTGCCATTGCGGTTTTCTTAGTCGTGATGGTCGCCTTGGTTGCAATTTTGCTTTTTGCCAAGAAAAAACTTACGCCTCAGTCGAAGGTGAAAATTACGATTAACGATAAAGATACGCTAGAAGTTGATACTGGCAACTCATTGATGCTTACGCTAAAGGAACATAACATTCATCTTCCTTCGGCTTGTGGCGGCGGTGGAAGTTGCGGTATGTGCAAGTGCCGTGTCGTGCAGGGCGGAAACGGAATCCTGCCGACCGAAACTGGCTTCTTCACACGCAAAGAGCAGCAGAACTTCTGGCGTCTGGCTTGCCAGGTGAAGGTTCGCAACGACATGAAACTTGTTATTCCCGAGGATATTATGGGAATCAAGAAGATGGAGTGCGAAGTTGTGTCGAACCGCAATGTGGCTACATTTATAAAGGAATTTGTTGTCAAGTTGCCCGAAGGCGAAACGCTAAATTTCAAGTCGGGTTCGTACATACAGATTGATGTTCCGCAAGTTACGGTTGATTATTCGAAGGACATCGAGGTCGAGGACGAATTCAAGGAAGACTGGGACAAGCTGGGCATCTGGAAGTTGAAGATGACAAATCCCGAACCGACTTTCCGTGCTTACTCGATGGCAAATCATCCGGCCGAGAGCAATATGGTTATGCTGAACATCCGTATTGCAACTCCGCCATGGGACAGGAGTGCAGGAACATTCATGAATGTAAATCCTGGCGTATGCTCGTCGTTCATTTTCTCGCGCAAGCCGGGTGACAAGGTTATGATTTCGGGACCTTACGGCGAATTCCACATCAAGGATACCAACCGCGAGATTATGTTCATCGGAGGTGGCGCTGGTATGGCGCCAATGCGTTCGCATATCTTCCATTTGTTCAAGACATTGAAGACCACACGCAAGGTTTCGTTCTGGTACGGAGCAAGGTCACGCCGCGAAATATTCTACGAAAACGACTTCAAGCAAATAGAAGCCGAGTTCCCGAATTTCTCGTTCAACATTGCCTTGTCGGAGCCAAAGCCCGAGGACAATTGGGACGGCTATGTAGGCTTCATCCACAAGGTTATCGAGGACAACTATCTGAAGAACCATCATGAGCCAGAAGAAATCGAATATTACCTCTGTGGTCCGCCAATGATGACGGCTGCCGTCACCAAGATGCTCGACGACTACGGCGTTCCACCCGAGATGATTGCATTCGATGATTTTGGTGGATAAAAAGGATTTACGAAATCTTGTACGCACAACGCTACAATATAAAAAAAGCACCGCATTACGGTGCTTTTTTATTGTTGTGTGCTAACTTTATCTTTGTCTCTTGCGCATTTCTTCTTGCTGTTTCTTCGAAGCTTCTTCCAAACGCTGCATCCACTTCGATTTCTTCTTTGGCTTGTTCTTGTTGGCTTCCATCTGAGCAAGAAGTTTGTCCTCGTTCACTACGAAACGCTGGATAATCCACGTCTGCAGAATGCTGAACAAGTTTGCAAGCAAGTAGTAGTAGCTCAATCCTGACGAATACTTGTTGAACCACAACAACATAAGTATTGGCATCATCCACATCATGACCTTCATGCCGGGCATCGAGTTGCCTGCGTTCTGGTTGCTTGTCATCTTCTGCTGTACGAACATCGAAATTGCCATAAGCAAAGCAAACAAGCTAACGTGGTTTCCATAAAGCGATGAAATAATCGGAATGTTTGTACTCCATTCAAGTATTGCATCGTACGACGAAAGGTCGGTTGCCCACAAGAATGGCTGCTGGCGCAACTCGATTGAAGCAGGGAAGAAGCGGAACATTGCAATAAGTATCGGGAACTGGAGCAACAATGGCAAGCAGCCGCCCATTGGACTTACACCCGCCTTCTGGTAGAGGCTCATCTGTGCCTGCTGGCGTTCCATTTCCTTGCCTTTCGGATACTTTGCAGCAATTTCGTCAAGCTGAGGCTTCAGCACGCGCATCTTTGCTGTCGACATGTACGACTTGTAGGTAAGCGGGAAAAGAACCAACTTTATTATTATGGTCATCAATAAGATGATGATACCATAGTTGGCGATTCCTCGTCCTAACAGATTGAACATCGGGATGATGGCATACTTGTTAACCCAGCCGAAAATACCCCAGCCAAGCGGAATGACTTTTTCCATATCCATGTCGTTGCCATCCTTGTCGGTGTATTCTTTCAACAGCGAATATTTGTTAGGTCCAAAATAGAAGCTGAAGTCTTTGGTTACCTTTGACTCGTCAGGAATGTCGAGGAAAAAGTCGGACTTGAAAGTTTTCAATGCTCTAGGATTCTCGTTTTCATCAAGTTTCAGCAACGAAATCTTCGGGTCTCCTAACGAATTGTCCTTAGAAACGAGAATAGAGGAGAAGAACTGTTGCTTGTAGGCAATCCACTGGGCGCTTCCCTTGGTTTCGTAGCTGTCGGCATCTTTCATTTCGTTGAGGTTTTCGATTTCCTCATCCGACATGCGCATGAATACTGTTGTGTTGTTCGATTCCCAGTCGCGACCTCTTTCCAAAGCGAGCACGTCAACATACCACTGCATGCGTGTGCTTACATTGTCCTTCAGTTCGTCCTTCAGGCCTACAATGTTCAAGCTTAAGTCGAGCATGTAGTCGTCGGGCTTAATGACGTAATTGTATTCGATGTATTTACCTGCATCAGCGGTCAAACGCATTGCAAAATTCAGGTCGTTGTCGCCAACCTTGATGGTATCGTCGGTAGGAGTTTTTCCTCCTGCCAACATTGGCTCGAAGTACATGTTGTTTGTTACCAGCGGCTTGCCGTTGACAGACAAAACTATGCCAAAGGTTGAATTTTCGTCATTTTCGAACAGCACAAGAGGTTCCTGGCTGAAGGTTTTGTAATCCTTCAGTTGTACCGAATAAATTTTACCACCTTTGTTAAGGAAGGTGATTATCATCTTGTTGTTTTCGACAACGGTGAATTTGTTTTCTCCATTTACCGATTTGGCAAAAATTCCATAATCGTTGCGCAGTTTTACGCTTTTAATAGAATCTAGTTGTTCGGGGCTCAAACTGTCGGCCAATTCTGCCGCTTCTTTTTCTGCCTTTTCGGCTTCGGCCTTCAGCAGTTCGGCAGCAACTTTGGCTTCTTCTTCCTTAACCATTTGCTCGTGTGCAATGGAATCCTGCACACGCTGGCGTTCGGCTATTTCCTCCTTGCTTGGACGCGAGAGGAACATGTATCCGATAAGGAGTGCACTTATAATTACAAGCCCAATAATCGTATTTTTATCCATATATTATTTCTTGTTATCAATAGTTGCTTTTACAAAACTTACAAATAGTGGGTGAGGATTGAGCACCGTACTCTTGTATTCGGGATGGAACTGAACGCCTACAAACCATTTGTTGGAAGGAATCTCAACGATTTCGACCAAGTTTGTCTGTGGGTTTATGCCAGTTGCAATCATTCCAGCAGCCTCAAAAGTTTCCTTGTAAGAATTGTTGAATTCATAACGATGACGATGACGTTCTTCGATTTCAACACTTCCGTATGCCTTTGCAGCATTCGATCCTTCTTTCAGGAGGCATGGGTATGCACCAAGACGCATTGTTCCGCCTTTTTCGGTAACAAGCTTCTGTTCCTCCATAAGGTTAATTACTGGATTCGAGCATTTTTCGTCCATTTCGAGCGAGTTGGCATCATCGAGACCAAGAACGTTCCTTGCGAACTCGATTACAGCGCACTGCATACCAAGGCAAATGCCAAGGAACGGAATATCTTTTTCTCTTGCGTAGCGTACAGCGGCAATCTTACCTTCGATTCCACGATTGCCGAAGCCTGGAGCAACAAGCATACCGTCGATATCGGCGAAAAGTGATTCGCAATTCTCCTTAGTTACCGATTCGGCATTGATATAAGCTACGTTAACATCGGCTTCATTGGCTGCTCCTGCGTGGATAAACGATTCGTTTATAGACTTGTAGGCATCTTTTAGTTCTACGTACTTGCCGACAAGCGCAATTTTTACATGATGCTTCGGATTCTTGTATCTCTCGAGGAACGAACGCCATGGTAGCAATTCTGGCTCTGGACCAACTTCGATACCCAACAGTTCGAGAACTATCTTGTCGAGACCTTCCTTCTGCATAACCAGCGGAACTTCGTAAATGGTGCTGCAGTCCTTCGATTCGATTACTGCACCAGGCTGAACGTTGCAGAAGTTAGCAACCTTGGCCTTGATGTCGGGACGAAGCTTGTGCTCGGTTCTGAGAACAAGCACATCGGGCTGAACACCAGCTTCCTGCAAAGCCTTTACCGAGTGCTGTGTAGGCTTGGTCTTCAGTTCGCCGCAGGCAGCAAGGTAGGGGACAAGTGTCAGGTGAATGCACACGCAACGGTTCTTGAGTTCCCACTTCAACTGACGAACTGCTTCGATGTACGACAACGACTCGATATCGCCAACTGTACCGCCGATTTCGGTGATTACGAAATCGTAGTTGCCGTTTGTTCCTAACAACTTGATCCTACGCTTGATCTCATCAGTAATGTGAGGTATAATCTGAACAGTCTTGCCCAGATAGTCGCCACGACGTTCCTTTTCGATGACGGTCTTGTAGATTCGTCCTGTAGTGACGTTGTTGGCCTGCGACGTACGAACGTTCAGGAAACGTTCGTAGTGTCCGAGGTCGAGGTCGGTTTCGGCGCCATCGTCGGTGACGAAGCATTCGCCATGCTCGAACGGGTTAAGTGTTCCTGGGTCGACATTTATGTATGGATCCAGCTTCTGTATAGTCACTGAATAATTCCTTGCCTGAAGCAGTTTTGCAAGGGATGCCGAGATTATTCCTTTGCCTAGCGACGAAGCAACACCGCCAGTTACAAAGATGTATTTAGTTTCTTGTGCCATAATATGTTAAAATGTAAAATTCATACCAAAGCTTGGCATAATCGGCAATTGGTCAACACGATTATGCTCAATTCTATCAAAATAAAATATGTTAGCGCGATTATATACGTTGGTTACGCCAAGGTTAATTTCAAGTTTCATGTTATGCTTGAATGCAAACACCTTGTTTATTGTAAGGTCGAGACGATGATAGTCGGGCAGACGACCAGTATTAAGTTCTGAATAAGAAACTCCTAGGATACCATTGGTTGTCCAGTACTGACTGTTAAGCAAGCCCGCAAAGTTTACATTCTCATATTCTGCAGATGTGAGTGTAAACGGGAATCCTGAACCGTAGTTCCATCTTGCACTGACATTCCACGAATTGTTCTTTCCGAACTTGTATGTTGCTACAAGATTTATGTTGTGGCGGCGGTCGTAGTTTGGTGAATAATTCGAAACACCATCGTTACGGCGAACCCATCCGAGAGAATATACAGCCCAGATATACCACTTTTCCGTGTCATATTTCAAGAGGAAGTCGACACCGTATGCATATCCCGATTCAACCATGAAATCTTTCTTCTGATAGTCAGGACGGGAAGCGTTGGTTGTGTTGTCGTCGTAAATCTTGTTTCTATTTATAGTGGTAATCTGGTCGAAATTCTTGAGATAACCTTCTACGTTAAGATTCAATGCGTTGACAATATCCCATTCGAAACCGAATATTATATGCTCCGACTTCTGCAGTTTTGTCTTCAATATTTCGCCTTTGTAAGTATCGGGCATACTCGGAAGGTTTCCGCTTAGGAAGCCGTAGAACAGATTTACCACATCCTTGTCGCTGTTTGCAGCAACGAGATTCTGCGAGTAAAGACCGCCAGCCAGTTTCAGACGGAACCTTTCGACAATATTGTACTTCAAGCCAAGACGAGGTTCGGGAGATACAGAACCCATAGATGCGTAGTAGTGCAAACGGAAGCCAGGCTCAATCACAAGACTGCCCAGATTCCACTTGTATTTTGCGAAAGCCGCAAGTTCGGTGCTATATTCTTCCTGCGACAACATTCTTCCAACCGAATTGTAGAAAATGTAGTCTGTAGCAAAGCCAAGCATTTCGATGCCCCAGGTAAAGTCGTTCTTTCCCATGTGGTATATGAAATCCAAACCGACGTTGAATCCGTTAATAGAACTTGCACTAGGAAAGTTATCCAAAGCCTGCAACGAAATTGCATAGTTGGAGTAGGAGGCATGAGCCTTAATAAGCATAGCCGAACTCGGTGGAACTACCGACACATTGGCGCCAATGCCGTATGTTCTCCAATGCAGATCGCTAATTCCCTGATAGCTTACATTGTCGTTGAAGTTAAATCCGAACACATTTACACGGCTACCGCCAGGAGATGCAAGTGAAAGTTTTCCATATACATCGGTGAAATTAAACGGAAGACCGGCACCATCGTTTATATACCTATATATATATTTAGATGCTTGTTCAAGATAAGATGTCTTTGCCGACAAAATGTACGACAAACTAGTTTTCCCTTCCTTGAACTTGACAATAGGACCTTCGAGCATAAGTTTTGCACCGAAAGTGCTAGCCGAGAACTTGCCGCCAAACCTCTGTGCATTGCCGTCCTTCATAGTTATGTCCATTACCGACGAAGACCGTCCTCCGTATTCGGCATTGAAGCCTCCAGTATAAACATCGGCATTCCTGATGATGTCGGAGTCGAATACCGAGAACAAACCTATCGAGTGGAAGGGGTTGTAAATCGTCATTCCGTCGATAAGCACAAGGTTCTGGATGTTTGAGCCACCGCGAATATAAAGCTGTCCGCCTTGGTCGCCAGTGAAGGTCACACCAGGAAGCACTTGCAGGAACTGGGCAATATCGGGTTCTCCGCCAACAGATGGCAATTGCTTGATTTGGGTAGGAGAGACCTTTATGATTGAAGCCCTAACTTGCGTTTTCTGCTCCTCGCGTTCGGCCGAAACTACTGTTTCCTGAAGTACTACAGCCGATTTCGACATCATGAAATTTTTAGAAACAAGCTGACCTTCCTTGGCAATTGTGAACTCTTCGGTCAAATCGGTATATCCTAGATAAGTAATTGTTACAGAATGTGTACCGACAGGTATCTTTGGAATTGAAAAATAACCGTTCACATCGGTTGATGCCCCCATATTTGTACCATTCACAGGAATCGATATGTTTGCAAACATACATGGCTCACCGGATTCCTTGTCGAGAACAAAGCCCTTGAGCGTTCCTGTTTGAGAAAAAAGCATAGTTGCGTTCGCCAGAAACGCAACTATTGCTATAAGTACAATTCTAACTTTATTATTCATTGTTTACGCCTTTCATTTCACGTTCAGCAATGTCAATTGCTTTTTTCTTTTCCTTTAAAACAGAAATTTCGTTTTTGATTTTTTCGATTTTCTTTTGGAATTCGTGAACAATTGAATCGGAACCACTTGAGAAGAATCCTAAATTATTCTCAATTTGAGCAATCTCGACAGTCAAGTCCTGCATTTTGCGAACAATTGCGCTTCTTTCTTTCTGTAATGCCGAAACTTCGCCAGCATCCTTTATGAGTTCTATCTGAGAATTGAATGTCGAAAGTTCCAAGTCGTTGCGATTGAGATTTATAGTTGTAAATATCTTATTTACAGCTTCCTTGAATTCGTTATAGAGACGATCCTTTTCCGAAGATGCGACATAGCCGATTTCGTTCCAACGAGTTCTGAATTCTTTTATCTTCTCGATGTTCTGTGCCTGATCTTCTACCGGGACGTATGCCTTTACTTCCGAAATAAGGTTTTCCTTCTTTTCAAGGTTCATCTGGTGTTCGGCCTCGATGTTAGAATAGAACTGGCTCTTTGCATCGAAGAATTTGTTGCATGCAGCGCGGAAACGTCCCCATATCTGTTCCGAGTGTTTCTTTGGTGCCGGACCGATTTCTTTCCATTTCTTCTGCAAGTCGTAGAACATTTCGGTTGTCTTCTTCCAGTCGGTGCTGTCCTGCAACGATTCGGCTGTTACGCACAATTCGGTTTTCTTGCGAAGGTTTTCTTCGAGGTCGCTGTTCATCCTGTCGAAATATTCCTTCTTGAGTTCGAAGAACTTATTGCACGAAGCACGGAATCTTTCGTATATTTCGGTGTTTACGGCAGTAGGAACCATGCCTATGGTCTTCCACAAAGCCTGAAGTTCCAATACTTTCTGCGATGCAACAACCCAGTCTTTTCCGTTCTGTGGCAATGCGTCTTCGGCAACCATTGCTTCGATTCTTTCGCATAGCAATACCTTTTGTTCGTAGTTGGTTTCGCGTTCTGCCTTCTGGTGTTCGTTATATTCCTTGAAGTTGTTGAAAATCTTGGTACGTCCGTCGTTGAACCTGTCCCATATTTCCTCACGCTTGTCGTTCGGAACAGGACCGATTTCCTTCCATTCCTTGAAAAGTTCTATCGATTTGCGATAAGCAGTAAGTATATTTGTTTCGAGCAGAAGCTCTTCCATCTTTTCGCAAAGGACTATCTTCTGTTCAAGATTCTTCTTGTAGTCGAGTTCGCGTGCTTCTCTGTTCAATTTCAGAAGATAATAGTAGTTGGAGACATGCATCTGGTAGTTTTCCCAGAGTTCTTTGTTCTTGTCGGCTGGAACCTGTCCGATTTCACTCCATTCTTTCTGCAAATTTCTAAATTCCTCGTACGACTGCGATGCAGATTCGCTGCTACCCAGCTGTTTGATTTTCTCGATAATAGCGAGTTTTTTCTCGTAATTCTTTTCCTTGATTTCTTCCTGACGACGCATGCGTTCCTCGCGTTGCTTGCGGAAATCTTCCATCAGTTCCTTGAAATAGTCTTCTGTCGGATCTTTTGGCATTTCTATTTCAACGCCTTCACCTGCTTTTTCGCGCAGTTCTTTCTTTATTTTTTCATGGTCTTCGCGCTGCTTGTCATAATACATCTTGCGAAGAATGTCAATCTCCTTCTTGCAGTCTTCCTTTTCGGAATCGTGTATATAGTAACGGATTTTTTCAAGAATTTCTTCCTTGTTCAAACCTGCGAAATCGGCTTCGGTAACTTCCGGCTCCTGTATTTCTGGGTTAGATTCAACTGCAGGTTCTTGTTCCGGCACAATTTCTTGTGGCACTTCGGTTACAATTTCAGCAACCGGTTCTTCGAAATTCGGCTCGTTGTCCAATGTTGCCTGTTCTACTTCCGAAACAACTTGTGTTTCAATGTTTTCATTCTCGATAGAGTTCTCAATAGAGTTCTCGGTGTTTAATAATTCGTCCATAAATAGAATAATTAAGTGTGTATTAAATTTATTGAAGTCAACCGTAAAAACGGCTGAAGAGTTAAATGTTTCAACATATAGGGTACATGTATGCCAAATGAAGCAATACCATTAGCATTGTTTTGTATATCAGTATATTTCACACCTTTATACATATCGTCAAACAGCAATTTAATATACCTGTCTCAAATTCGTTTTAAAGTTGCGAAGGTAATTAATATTGTAATACCTGCCAAAAAATATTCCCGATTTAATTTTCGACAATACATTTTTTATTTTGCTTAATTTGGTGAAATTATTGTAACTTTGCCCTCCTATAAAAAGTCGAAAAGAAATGAAGAGGCAGGGCGAAATGCCGATTGGTTCAATATTGTCGAATGTGCTTGATGCAAACCCGAATTTGCAGGATAATTACCGCAAATACAGGATAAAATCTCTGTGGAAAGAGATATCGGGAGAATATGTGGCAAACTCGACAGATGAGATTTCTTTTTCGGGACGAACTATGATAGTTAAGGTAAAATCTTCGATAATAAGAAGTGAAATAATGTTAATCCGTCACCAGCTGATATACAGGATAAACCAGATGGTTGGCGGCAATTGTGTAGACGAATTAATTGTAAGATAAATTATTGATAATGAAAACTCTGATTAGTAACATAAAGGAACTTGTAAATGTTGACGAAAGCGGTCGTCTTCTTGCAAAAGGCAATGAAATGTCGAAACTCCAGACTATTAAAGATGCATACCTTATAATAGATGGCGACAAAATACATTCGTACGGCAAGATGTCGGATTTGAAAGCCGACTGGGACGAAGACGACGAAAAGAGCGTAGAGATTGATGCTACTGGCAAGATGGTTTTCCCGTCGTTCTGCGACTCGCACACTCATCTTGTTTATGCCGGCAGCCGTGAAATAGAGTACAGCGACAAGATACGAGGCCTGAGTTACGAACAGATAGCAAAAAGGGGAGGAGGCATCCTGAATTCGGCCGAAAGGTTAAGAAATACCAGCGAAGACGAACTATATGCCCAGGCAATGGAACGTATCAACGAAATCATTTCGTTTGGTACTGGTGCCGTTGAAATTAAGAGCGGATATGGTCTTGATACCGAAAGCGAACTCAAGATGTTGCGCGTAATTAAGCGCATCAAGGAAACAACTCCACTGATTGTCAGGTCGACATTCCTCGGTGCTCATGCAACTCCGCTTGAATACAAGGAAGATCCAGATGTATACGTTGATAAGATTATAAACGAAATGTTACCGCTGGTTGCTGCCGAAGAGCTTGCCGACTTTGTAGATGTATTCTGCGACAAGGGATTCTTTACAACAGAGCAGACCGAACGCATTCTTATGGCAGGAATAAAATATGGTATGCGTCCAAAGATCCATGCAAACGAAATGGCAAAATCGGGTGGCATACAGGTAGGTGTGAAGTACAACGCTCTTTCGGTTGACCACATCGAATATACTGGCGACGAAGAGATTGCAGTGCTGAAGGATAGCGAAACCATGCCGACAATTCTGCCAGGAGCAGCATTCTTCCTCAATATGCCATACGCACCGGCACGCAAGATGATAGAAGCAGGATTGCCTGTGGCAATTGCTTCCGACTACAATCCAGGGTCTTCGCCTGCAGGAAACATGAAGTTTATGATGTCGCTTGCTTGTGTAAACTACAAGCTTCTTCCCGAAGAAGCAGTTATCGCGACGACGCTCAACTCGGCTTATGCCATGGGCGTAAGCGACATAGCTGGAAGTATTACTGTTGGAAAGAAGGCAAATGTGTTCATTACAAAGGAAATACCTTCGATAGAATTTATGCCGTACGCATATTGCACCGATCTAATTGACACGGTAATTCTTAACGGTCAAATTTTATAAATTGTAACTGTTGATGAACGGATTGTTTAGAAATAAGACATTTGTTATGCTGGCAATTGGAATAATTTTCCTTTTGTCGGCATCCTCATGTTCAAATATAACATCCTCAAAATCACTATTTTCTGCCATAGAAAAAAAGTACGAGCACAATTGGTTCAATAATATCAGATACATGATTTCGGTCATAAGGTTTGACGACGACAACAGCGAAAAACGTAGTACCTGTAGCGCCGAATATGTAAGGCCATCGCAACATATCATTAAAACCGACATGATTAACGACGACGGTTACATTTACATCAATGACTCAATATATGCCTTTTCGGGAGGAGAAATGGTTTCGGCTCGTGCAGATATAAACGATTTCGTGCTGGTAGTCATGGACTTATATGGCATGACAGCTGATGATGCAATAAATCACATTAATAATTCTGGACTTGCAAACACATCCGATTTTTGCAGTTATACCGATACGGCAGGCCACAAATATTACATTATCGGCATTAACGAATATAGCGACGATACCAAGAATGAAAATCAGATATGGTTCGATTCGCAGACATTGTTGCCTCGTATGGTTATGCGAAATAAGACCGACGGACATAGATATGCAATTACATTCGATAATTTCATTCAGGTTGGCGGTTGTGGATGGATTCCGCAAAAAATTACATACTCGAAGGACGATAAGGTTAGAATTATTGAACGAATCTACGATGCTGTAATTCCGATTTATGAAAGAACCAGCATTTCTATTGAAAACTTTTGCGACAACGAAACAATAAACGAACGACAGCTTAGTCCGAATTCAAATTTCTCGTTGAGCATTATGGTGGAACCGTAAAATGCAATTTGAAGATTTAGCTTACGCTGAGCTAAAGGTTGAAGATTTGAAAATTTCCTAATGCCAAAATTTTCCTGTATTTGATGTCAAGGTTAAGCTTGGCTTGATTTATCGGCCGCCTCTTTTGTCCTATAATTTATATTATGTAAAATAGCATTTTTACAAATGCCCCTATATGGGGAAATTTAATAATTAATTTCCTGCGGATTTCTTCTTCCGAAAATTGATAAATATTGCTCCTACAATTAACACTACAAGAAAAATCGAGGAAACGAGTTCAACTATTTCCCACTTATGAAATGTTGGTGCTTCGTTGCGGAATTCAATCGTATGTTCTCCGGCTGGAATTTCCATAGCTCTCAACAAATAATCTACCCTGAAATATTCTGCTGGATTTCCGTCAATATATGCACGCCAATCCGGACTATAATAAATTTCAGAAAATACGGCCAGCGCATTTTGGCTCGACTTTGACAGATATTTTCTAACATTCGGATTATAAGGCTTTTCTGCCAACAAAACTATTGTCGCAAGCGAATCTCTATCATATACATTATTAAGAGCATTGAATTCCTGGCAATTTATTACCGCTGTATGTTTTAAATCAGTGTTATCCAATGCCTTAATTTCCTCATTGGCAGAATTTACAAATTTAACAGAATCGACAAACCAAGCGTTTCCGTATGCATCTGCATTTCTACGCACCTGATATTCGCCATCTTTGAATTTCAGAAAATATCTGACATTCAGCATGTTCATTACATTTTTGTTGTAATGTGCCAGATAAAACTCTATAATATCTTGATATCTAGCAAGTTTTACTCCGCTATATCCACCAACTGAATGATGAAACGCAGAAGTGCGCGCATCGTTAAATGCTGAGCCATATTTAGGTTTTATATTGAATACGCGATAATCTACGTCGTTGTTTTCGGCAGCCATCTGGTAAATTTGCGTGTCTCCATCGTCGGGTTTAAAGTCGAGCGAACTCTCCTTTACATACTTGCTGTCGTTAAGATATCTGCCGTCGATACCAATAAGGTCAATAAGAACCAAAGCACCTGTCACAACGGCAATTACCTTAGCATTCTTAAACTTCTCGTTTATATATAGCCACAACAAAAATGCAACAACAAATACAAAAGCAAATGAACGCCATGCATCTGCAGCCATAAGAGCTTGACGATCAACAATCAAAGCCTTTTTAACTTCGTCTGACAATGCAGAGTCCCCTGCTCCACTGAAATCACATGCAGACGGTCCAATTATGGCGACCAAAACGCAGATTATCAGCGTTATACCAGCGGAAACGTATAACGAAATGTTGAATTTCTTCCTGTCGGATTCACAAAACACTTGTCTCAACGCCAGCACAGCCAAAACCACTGCAGAAACACTTGTTATTACAAGACTCATCGATGGCGATCGGAATTTGCTGTACATTGGCAAGTAATCACGTAGCAAATTGTTGAACCATTGCAGATTACTGCCCCATGCCATTACAATTCCAATTATTGTTACAGCAAGTAGCCACCAGCGTTCTGGTCCTTTCACCACAAACAATCCGAGCAGAAAAAGGAAAATTATAATAGCTCCGAAATAGACTGGTCCCGATGTAAAGCGTTGATTTCCCCAATACAACGGAGCTATATCATCCTTTTGCGACTTGTAGTATGCAGAACTTTTCGACACATGTTCATCTGAACTTCCGCCATAGAATCCAGGCACCAACAATGTCATTGTTTCAGCCTTGCCGTAGCTCCATTCCGAAGCATATTCCGCATCAAGGCCATCGCTTGCAACATCCTGATTTTCTTCTGGATATATGTCATTTGGTGTAATGGTGAGTTCTGAACCGCCACGCATTGTCTGCTTTACATATTCGGCATTTACCATAAAATAGCGCGATGTTGACAGCAATACAAGGGCTGCACATATAACAAGCCCTCCTACTCCTTTGGCAAAAGACTTAAACTCCTTATTCTTAATAGAATACACGAGATAAGTAATGCCGACAATCATCGCCATAATCAGTGTGTAGTAAGTTATCTGTATGTGATTGCACTGAATTTGAAGTCCCAAAGCAATGGTAAACAGCAACATACCCCACAAATATTTCTTTTTGAAAACGAGAATCATGCCTGCCAGAATCGGTGCAATCATCGATATTGCCCATGCTTTGGTAATATGGCCAGTCGCTATGATAATGATATTGTAACTTCCAAATCCAAAGGCAAATGCACCAAATAAACTCAACCAAGGCTTTATGCCCATTGCCGACAATGCCACATAAAAACCGAGCAGATATAGGAACATTATTCCCCAGTCGCAGTTGCGTCCTTCAGGACCATCGCCGATAAAAGTAAGTGTAAGCACGTATTTTAGAGGCTGGAAAATGTTCTTCGAAGGTATGTTATGCATCTGATACATAGGCATTCCGCTGAAAGCAGAGCTATTCCAATATGCATCGTCACCGGTTTCGGCCTTGTATTTTGCATATTCTGTCGATGACCATCGATATTGTATGACGTCGTCCTGACTGATAATCTTGCCGTTAAGAATTGGATGCATATACACTACAGACACAATGAAGAATAACAGCACTATGCCTGCGTGAGTAATAATCTTCTTTGCCAACGGTTTGATTGTCACTGTGTTTACTCCTTTGTTTCTGATGAAGGTTTTCCTCTCCAATATCCCATTTTATCAACGTACTCGAATACTTTTTCTGGCATAAAGAATCGCACATCCTTGCCCTTGCCAATCGATTCGCGTATAAAGCTCGATGAAATTTCTATCAGCGGCGCATCTACGATTTCTATGTTAGAGTTCTCGTATTCAACAATTTCGCAACCAGGACGACGATATACGTAAACCTTGTAGTCGCGCAAAATGACATCGTAGTTTTTCCATTTGTGGAAAGTTTCGAGGTTGTCGCCACCTATAAGTATGCTGAAATTGTAATCGGGGAATTTCTCTGACAAGTATGTCAAAGTATTGATGGTATAATTGGGCTTAGGCAAATAAAACTCGACATCCGACACCCTGAACTTAGGGTAATTGCCTATTGCAAGTTGAACCAAATGTTGACGTACCCGGTCATCTATCAGTGTTGTCGATTTTTTGAGCGGATTGTGTGGAGTGACGACAAACCAAAGTTCGTTTACACTGGTATATTCGGCAAGGTAGTTGGCAATTGCAAGATGTCCGATATGAATCGGATTGAATGAGCCGAAGTAAAGTAATATTTCCTTTTTATTTTGCATCAAGCAGTTCTATTTCAAACACTAAGGTACTGAACGGCGGAATAATGTTTCCGTATTTCTGATCGCCGTAAGCCAAGCGGAACGGGATAATTACCAAGCAATGGTCGCCAACCTGCATGTTCATTACAGCTTCTTCGAGTCCGACAATCACCTCTTTCTTGCCTATTACAAACGAGAATGGTTCCGAGCGCTCAAGCGTCGAGTCGAAAACCGAGCCATCGATAAAAGCTGCCGTATAGTCGATTTTTACCGTACTGCCGACCGACGGCTTCTTTCCCGCACCTTTATTTATTGTAAGAATATGTAAACCGCTGTCGGTCTTGCGCAACGGATAATTCATATTCATTAAGAAGCGGTTAATGAGGCTGTTCTCCTCGTCTATTCGCTTCTGATACACCTGTTTATTGGAGTTAGCATATTCAATTCCAGACACAATTTTCTTCAGCCTGATATTGAATACCAGTCTGTCGCCTTTCTTAATGAATGCGGGAATATTGACTTTTCCTTGAGATTTCACAAAAAACTTGATAGCATCGACCTTGATAACTGCGCTATCGCCCTCGTGCAAAAGCATCAACGCTTCCTCGATACATCCCTTATCGTTTGGTGCAGCAAGCCGCATCCTAAATTCTTCGTTCAAGTCGGACGAAGAAAACAGCAGCGAGTCGTTTTTCTCAGCCTTATACGACATCGACATATAAAGGACATCGCCGACTTTTGGTGTGCGACGTGATTTTGAAGCCTTTACGATTTTGTATTCAATGCCAGTCGCAGTCTTTAGGAATACATTTTCGGGACGATCGACCACATAGTCGGCCTGACCGTTTTCTCCGAAAACAATCATAGACACCTGACCAGAATCGTTACAGTACTCCCATTTAGAGAGCAAGGAATCGGCCTCCTCCGGAGTAGCAACGACATTGCTTTTTTGTTCTTTTTCTGCATCCTTATCTTTCTTGTCGCGGCAGGATACCACGACTAGAGCAGCAAATACGAAACAAAACAATACGGCTAACCTATAATTTCTCATTGTACGTTAAGAATTTCGATATCAAATATTAACGTGCTATAAGGCAAAATATTGCCATTGCCTTCGGCGCCATACCCAAGTTCCGAGGGAATAATAACTGTCGCCGATGCGCCTTTTCTCATCATAAGAATAGCTTCGTTCCATCCCTTGATGAAGTTGCCGTCGCCAACCTTGTAAACCATCGGTTCTCCGCCAAGAGTTGTCTCTACTAGCGATCCGTCAACCAACGTAAGTGTGTAATTAAGCGTAACAATGTCTCCGGCAACAATAGTCTTGCCGTTACCATGTTCTTTTTCAATATAATACAAACCAGAAGGTGTTGGTTGTTCGGTTACGTTGATATTCTTCAGGTAGTTTTCGAGAATTTCCGATTCCTGGTTGCTGCTTTTATGGTAGCGTGACGACATATAACGGTCGATTTCAGCATCGTCCATAATGTTGAGCAAACGGACCTTAATTATAATAGGATCAAGTGACTTAACCCCTTCGGGCAAATGTCCATATTTCTCCGAAAACAATAGAAAATTCTCTGCGCTAATCTTAAACAAAGCAGAATCACCCTCGTGCATCATTGCGAGACCGTCCTCAATGCTTCCACCAACATGCGCAGGTTTTTCGAGCGTTTTCATAAACTTTCTTTCGCTTCCTTGCGAATCAAAAATAACCTTACCGTTTTCGGTTTCGTACGAATAGTTAAGTTCCAGAACCTCACCAATTTGTGGCATTTGTCCAGATTCGTTTTGTTCCACAAACCTATATTGCAAACCAGATTCGGCTACTTGAAAATCACCGTAACCGTCATTGCACGACGATATGCCAAACAAATATACAGCAACTATTATCGTTATAAAAAAAGCTTTCATTCAAAATAAATCACAATACAATGTTGTCGTCAACTGCTTCGCTATTATGTTTTATATCAACAACCTCAATATCATACACAAGTACCGAATATGGCGGAATCCGATAAGAATCGCCAGCCACGCCAAAAGCCAGATGCGGCGGAAGTATAAAGTAGGCCTTCTCACCTTTCTTCATCAGCTTCAAGCCTTCGTTTAAACCTGATTCATCCTGATTCTTATCAATAACCATCTTTCTGTTGCCAGTAGATTCCGAATCGTACAATACGTCTCCATTTAAAAGAGAAGTCTTAAACGAGAACTCCACCTCGTCGCCACTATTAACCTCTAAACCATCGTTTTGCTGGTATATCATATAGTACAATCCTGTTTCGGTGACAGTCATTTCCCATTTGTGACGGACAATGTATTTATCGATTACGTCCTTATTAACCTCAATCATATCCTGGTTAATGCCAATCGACTCTTCCTTTTTTTCTTTTTTCAGCTGAGAATATGGTACTTTATCATTATCCTGCTTGTTTTTTGTGCCGCACGACACAAACAAAAACACAAAAAACAATATATATACAACCCTTCTAATCAATGTGATAACAATTAATAGATATAATTCTTCAATTCTTCAGCGTATTCTCCCTTTACTAGACTCTCAAATTTCTTGCATACAGTTTCGAGCGAATCGTTGCTTTCGCCTCCCGAAGCATTGACATGTCCACCGCCGTTGAAATATTTGGAACTGAACGAGTTGACATCGAAAGTTCCTTTTGAACGGAAACTAGCTTTGATAAAGTTGTCACGTTCGATGAATATTGCGGTAAAAACAATTCCATCTATCTGCATAGGGATGTTTACAAAATTCTCTGTATCACCAAATTGCTCCTTAAATTGGTGTCGGTCGTTTGCTGTGATATAAATGTAGGCTGTCTTGTACTCTGGCATCACAACCATTCTGTTATAAGTGACGTAGCCCATGAATCTGATGCGATTTTCGGACCAAGCATTGAAAAGACGGTTATAGATTTTGTTTTTCTCTATGCCGAATTCCATAATCTTGCCCACCACCCTGAACAGATTGGGATTTGAAGAGTTGTATTCGAACGAACCAGTATCGGTAAGTATGCCAGTGTATAGACAAGTAACTACGTCGGCGTTAAAGTATTGGTTTAAATATGTATTTTCAATGAATTCAAATACAAGCTCACATGCCGACGAATATTTTGTATCAGCAATTGCTACATCAGTAAATTTTTCGACAAAAGGATGATGGTCAAGCAGAGCCTTATAGGCAGTTGACTTCTCGAATTGAGGCTGAACATTACCCACTCTTTTGCGGGCATTCAGATCGACACAGATAATCATGTCGGCCCCATCGAAAATTGTAGCATCGTTCTGGGTCTTTTTACCGAGAACACGCATATCTTTTGCTCCAGGAAGCCATTTAAGATTGTCTGGATAGATTGTCGGGCTGATGACTGTTACATTTTTGCCCGTCTGCTTTAGTACATTATACAAGCCAAGTGACGATCCGACAGCATCTCCATCCGGATTATAATGGTGTATAATGACTATATTCTCAGACAGTTTCAGTCTGTCTGAGAATATAGCAAGTTCTTCTTTGAAAGCACTGATAATCGGCATCCTATTCTTCGTCTTCTTCCACTTCCAAAACGAATGCGCTGTCGCATTCGGCCTTAGAATACCACTGGAAAGTACCGCCGCTTGTCCTGAAATAGACTTCACTATCCTTCGACATTATCTTCAGAGCCATACGTTTCCAAGGAGTTATTCTGCCCTTGTACGACTTGTCGATCCATACGTCAACATAGTATCCGGTAGCATTCTCGAACGAAAGAGAACACAAATCTGCATCTTTTGGCATCTGCTGTTCGAACTCTTCCATCTTTGGGAAACTATAGTCTTCCGGATTAAGTCCATCAGGGATTTGATTTGCTGTCAAAGTCTGTGCGTTTGCAGAAAAGGCTAACGCAGCAAATACAACCAATAAAAAGCATCTAAGTTTCATATCCTAAAAAATTAAGTTAGCAATTACATTTGTGGAGGAACAGGTGGCATTCCCGGCATTGGCGGAGGAACGGCACCGAACAATGCGGAAAGTTCTTGCACAGTTCCTGCAGCAGCCCACGAAGGCATACCCTGTTTCCATACCAACGAATCCTTGGTCAACTGTCCGTTTGCAACCATCGACGACAAAGTATTCATGTCGAACGGTCCAGACTGCTGTCCGTTTACTGCAACAAAGTAAGTCGACTGTGCAGGCATTGGCGGAGGTGCAACAGCTGGTTGCTGCTGATATCCACCCTGTTGTGGCTGCTGGTATTGTGGCTGTTGATTCATCATCGGATTCATTGCATTCATCATTTGTCCTGCCATAGCAAATCCCATGCCCATTCCCATTCCAGATGCGGCGGCACCACCTCCTGGGTTGGTTGCAGCGGCCTCCATAGCGTTGGCAGCCTGGAACTGAGTATACCTGTTGAGGTCGCCCAAAACGCCCATGCTCGAACGCTTGTCCATAGCCTTTTCGACCTCCTCTGGGAGACTAATGTTGGAGACAAGGAACTTGGTCATATTCAGACCATACTCCTTATATTCATCAATTATTACTTGACCTATTTTTTCGGAGAATTCGTTATAGTTCGAAGCCATGTCGAGAACAGGAATTTTCGACTCAGCAACTGCATCCGAAAAACGGGTAATAATGATATTTCTTAATTGATTGTTAATTTTTTCAACAGTGAAATCGCCATCGGTTCCGACGATGTCCTTGATGAATTTTCCAGCATCCTCGACTCTATATTCGTAAACACCGAAAGCACGCAGACGAACAGGACCGAATTCGGGGTCACGGACCATTACTGGATTTGGAGTACCCCACTTGTTGTCGAGGAATTTCTTTGTGTTGACAAAGTATACCTCAGCCTTGAACGGGCTGTTGAAACCATACTTCCAGCCTTTCAATGTTGAAAGGATTGGCATGTTCTGTGTCGATAGCGTGTACATGCCCGGCTGGAATATGTCGGCAATCTGACCTTCGTTGATGAATACAGCAACCTGCGATTCGCGCACAGTCAACTTTGCTCCCATCTTTATTTCGTTCTGGTAACGCGGGAAACGATAAACGATAGTGTTATTCGACGGGTCGAGCCAGTCGATGATGTCTATAAATTCATTTTTTAGTTTATTGAACAAACCCATATTCCTATTTTTTAATTATTAATAAATACATTTCTTTAATTCTTCAATATGTTTTTCGACAGACGAAAAAAGTTCCGAGGATATTCCGGCATAATCTGCACAAAAATCCGACTTTGGCATATTTTCCAATTCGGATATCCGCTCGGCTATGTTGACGAAACCGAAAACACCAACAGACCCTTTCAACTTATGAAGCAAAGATGATGCCAATTGGTAGTCGCGACTCAAGTCGATAACTGTCAACGAATTGCGCAGACTTGCAAACTCGTTTTCGAAACATGAAAGCAAACTGCGTTGCAACTCAATGTCGTTAGCAGTACGCTCGTTGAAGGCATCCATTTCTATCTTCACTTCTGTCCAAGTCACAATGTCAAAGGTACAAAAAAAAATAATACCTCAAAATTAAGGTATTATTTTTTTCAAAAATATTAAGACCTTTATTATCTTCTTAACAAGCGAGTGTTTATATAGTCGACAAAGGTATCTCTATACGAACGACCGATTGGAACCTGATTTCCCTTGATGTTGATATATGCGCCTTCGATATCGTCGATGTGGTTTACATTGACGATGTACGACTTGCTAACCCTGAAGAACATGTTTTCGGGAAGTTTGTTGAAGATAGTCTTTACGTTCATTGCCGTCATGTACTTTCCGTGTGTTGCATGGATAATGACATAATCCTTAAGACCTTCGATGAACAGCAGATCGTCGAAATTAATCTTTATATACTTTCTTTCCGACTTGATGAAAATAAACTTGTCTTCGAAAGCATCGAATACGCAAGGTGATTCCGACATCTTAAGAATTTCTTCTGCCTTAGCAACCGATCTTACAAAACGTTCGAACTTTATCGGCTTTACAAGGTAGTCGACAACGTCGAGTTCGTAAGCTTCAACAGCATACTGCGAATATGCAGTTGTAAGTATTACCATCGGCGGATTGTCGAGGTTCTTCAAGAACTCGATACCGTTCATGCCCGGCATTTCTACGTCAAGAAACATCAGGTCGACCTTGTTTTTCAGTAAAAACTTGCTTGCTTCTGCCGAATTTGCGAACTCACCTACCAATTCAAGGTTTTCGAGTTCTTCGATATTCATCCTCATGCCTTCACGTGCCAGAGGTTCGTCTTCTACAATAATACATTTAATCATTTTCTAATAATATTTTTAGTTCAACAATAAAATACAGACCTTTATCTTGAATATCAAGCACATACTTACCAGGATACAGGAGATCCAACCTTTTCCTTGTATTCACTATGCCAATGCCGCTCGACTTTGACTTAGCGAATTCGGTGTCAGTCGAATCCTCGCTCTTGGTGTTTTGGACCACAAAGGAAACATATTTTTCGTCAACTCCAACAAAAATTTTCACAAACTTTTCACCAGAGTTATTTACACTTACATATTTGAATGCATTTTCGAGCAGAGAAATGGTGACGAAAGGATAAACCATCACACCTTCCATGACACCAACCTTTTGGTAATCAATGTTCAAATCTGTCTGGCGCATCTTCTGCAACTCTATATAGTTCTCGATATGCTTTATTTCCGACTTCATCATAACCTTTTCGTCGGGATTCTCGTACAACTGATACCTAAGCAGTTCCGACAATGTCATAACCATGTCTGATGTTGTCGACGCCTTCTCTTTTCTGGACTGTATGTATATTACATTCAGAGTATTAAACAAGAAATGTGGATTCAACTGCAAATTGAGATAATATAGTTCCAGCTTGCGTTTCTCCGCTTCAAGTTCTTTTATGTTCTCGATTCTTTCGTTCACATTTTTTTCAGAATACGGATTGCCTGTCATTATTATCATGTACATCGCCGACAAACCAGTGGACAAAAGAACATATATGTCTATGCTGCCATAACTCAATGAAACCAATATGAACGTCACTAGGAAATTTAACAAAATGGCACCTATTTCAATAAGGACCATTTGCCATAGCTTTATATTCTTTCGGCGACAAACATGTCGAAACAGCATTATGAGTGCAACCGAGAATGCAATATCCTTAAGCAAAATAACGACAACAGCTACAATTGTATTAACTACAGAACCTTGCCATGTGCTATTCGCAATTACACTCAAAGTACACAAAACAGCATAAAGTATGGTAAATACCAACATAAATACTATTCTTTTTCCTTGCGTATATGAGTCAGTCTTTGCTTTCATTGCAGTTTAATCTATCTTGCAAAGGTAAAACATTTTTTAGTATCATGTAACTAGAAGTTGAATTAATGTTGCCGACAAACCAAAATTATACTAAACAGCGATATGGCACGAACTTAATGTCATCAGTGCGGTTAAAAATAACTCTTATAGCCGAAATGTATTTTTGAGTTGCTGAAATTAAAACTGTTATCGTTTTGTTTGCCTATTGCATATATAAGCGAGAATATTCCAGCCGAAGTGCCAAGATCGATACCAACACCCAAACCGACAGCATAATTTGAATTGTCGGAATCGGTAAACTTTTTGCCGAAATACATGGCGTCAGCGAGGACATATACAGCAGAACTACGTTCGAACAAATACCTGAATTCTATATTTCCGAGCGTATAATACGTTGCAGGCAGCGATAGTTCGTCGAATCCACGCATAGTGTTAAGTCCGCCCACCCACAACAATTCGTTGGCATATATGCTTTTGCTATACAACATCTTAGAGCTGTTTCTAAGCTTTATGGTAAAATAATTCCTGAAGCCTATATATCCACTGATGTCGTAATAAATGTTAGATTGGAAAATGGGCTTTTCTTCATCTCCATGCTTACGGCCTGCATCGGCCAGCATTTCGAAGACAATGCCTCGATACGGATTCCTAACATTGTCGAGATTGCACACCTTGATGCCAAAGCCCCACAAATTCGCCTTATACTTTACGTATCCCGCCTGTGATGCCGTATCGTTTCCAATAGGAAACGACGAGGTGTTGCGATAATATAAAAATCCACCCCTACTTACATAATTGCCTACAATAACTTTTCCAACAACATCGGTTTTAAGGTACGACGAGTCCTTCTTCTCAAGACTGAAATCGGCTCCCAGACCTATTGGCGACCTGAAAATGTATGGAAAATTTCCTCCAACATTAAGAAGTTGATTCTGAGACTCATACTTTTTCCAAGAAAACTTAAAGTCCTCGCCGCAATGGAACACATTAACCAGCGCCAAATCGATGTCGCCGGTAATCATCAGCCTGCCTGTTGTCTGGCTTTTGGGCATTATTCCAAGCACACCATTGAACGAACTGGCTTTCTTGTTCTTAATGAACAACAGCACATCGGATTTTCTTTCGGAAAACGCAAGCTGGAACGGCTGCTCCTGTTCAAGAAACGGGATGTTCCGAAGCCGGACGTCTATCTTGTCGAGTTTTGCCGTGGTAAGTATGGTATTCTTTTTCAATTCGAGCACATGCTCCAGATAATATCTCTTAATTTTTGCATCACCATTTATTATCAAGCTGTCCAACTTTATAAGTTCGCCTTTGTCGATGCTTATCTTTGCCGAAAAAGCCGTATCGCAGAAATTAACACTATCGAGCTTTGCCGATGCAAAAATGTACCCTCTTTCGGTGTAATACTCCACTATCCTATTGCACAATTCGGGCAGGTACAACAAGTTATGCATTTTCTTCCTGCTTGTCCGAAATGGCAGGCTGTCGGCATCGACAGAAATATTTGTGCATGATTTTCCGAGAGTTGCATAGGCGTAAATGTTTTTGTCATAGTGTTTTATGCTATCGTATCCAGCGGTGTAATAGGATTTTCTTTGCATTTTTGCGATAAACCCCTCGAGAAACAAACCTGCGGAAACACTGTCACATTTTTTTTGCTTCGAGAATACATAGTTGTCGGTTTCGGAATTGCGCACATATATGCTTACCCGCTGGGCATTAGCGTACATGCAAGCAAGCATTGCAATGCAAAATGTAATATTCCGAAGCAACAGGCGCATATCAATAAAACGCAAAGACACGAAAAATCGTGTCTTTCACTTATCAAAAATATTCAATATTAGAGCATTCTGGTCCGACAAGGTCTGACTATTTCGTATATACACCTTTTATCGAACCGTATTTTTCATCGAATTCGACTTTTAGGTTTTTATTCTTGAAAATTTCGGCAGGCAGATGTCCCAAATAACCGCACTGAGGAACAGTAACTATGCCTCTGTAATATGTAAAATCTTCAAAATCAACAGAAAGTGTCACTTCTGAAGGTATGCGATAATACAAACCTGTCTTTTTCTCTTTTTTCTTAAGGTCGTATTGCCTGCCGTAGAAATTGCTTACTTCCTTGGCGGCATTAGCATTCTTAAGTATAAGATATACAGGCTCTGAGCTTTCTGTTTTCTGACTTACTACTTCATCGTCGGAAGTAATGTAGCAAATAGGAACTCTCTCCTCGTTAAGGTCAGACTGCGGTGTATAATAGAACACAAATTCGTTTGTCTGCTTGGTTATCTTGCCGATGAACAATTCCAAATAACGTTGTTCCAACTCCTTGAGACCGTTAACCATAACATCGATGTCGGTTGGCGGTGTGTCGGTATCGAACTGGGCTGTCAATATCTTGAACAGACGCTTTCTTATCTTTATTATATAGTTTGCGGCCTCTTCGGCTTTCATTTCTTCATCCTTGCTGACAATGACAGTATTATATATAGGTATCTTTTGGAAAACCGAATCTATCTCCACAACCTTGTAAGTTGTGTCGGTGTTGCCGATAAAGTTGCGCTTCACGCCATAATCGGTAAAAACTGGCATCTCGAAATTAGATTCCTTGGTAAAATGACTTTCGCTGTCGGAAGACTGCATATCGGACGGTTCGCCACAATTGTATCCGACAATGATGCCCTTGCTGTTGTATACGATGTTGGCTTCGCGGTCGCTAACTACCATAAAGCAGGCATTCGGGTCGGGCTGCTGAATCTTGTTGACCTGAACATTCTCAATGCTTATGTCCGACGAACTTGCCGAAGGAGCATTCTTTATACACAAATACTTTTCGGCATATTTATAAAAAGGACCAGGTATCAATGTCTCTTTTGTAACTTTTACTCTGATTTCGAGAGTTGTCTGCGGCAAATAATATATACAGGAGTTCTTCTTAATCCTAACATTCTGTTCCGTAAGCGGAAACACTTGTATCTGGGCGCAGCAATAAAGCATTGCAATCAGCGTAAATACCATTGTCAAACCAAATCTTTTCATAAAGAAATCATTTTAAACATTGAGTGCAAAGATAAGGAATATTTACGAATTGGCAAAGCCGAGCTAAAGGTTACGATTTTGCATGTAATACAACATCAAGCATTGCCATTCAGTTTTCTAAGCTTCGGCAAACATCGGGCAGACAATCGATAATGTCGGTTGCAATCGTCGAGATACGTCCTAACCTACTTGCAGCCAATTTGCCTGCTTCGCCATGCAACCATACGCCAATAGTTGCAGCCTCGTCAATACTGTAACCTTGTGCTAGCAACGACGTTACGATGCCAGTCAGCACATCGCCGCTACCGCCAGTAGCAATACCCGGATTGCGTCCATTGTAAAATACAACATGTCCGTTTGTTAACGAAATGGCTGTAACTCCGCCTTTTAACACGACCACAGAATTATGCGAGCGGGAAAATTCCGACATGAATTTCAGTTTGTCCAGCGTTGATGACATTTTTCCGAACAGCCGTTCAAACTCTTTCGGATGCGGTGTCAATACACAGTTTGTAATTTTCGCCAACTTTGAATTGTCGGCGGCAAGGATATTAAGAGCATCGGCATCCATAACCATTGGCTTGCCACAGGTAATCAGAGAATCAACTTCTGCCACTGCGCTGCTACCGACGCCAATGCCGGGACCAACACCAATAGATGAATACTTTTCAATGCTCATTGTCTTGCTGTTCCGAATGTTGTCATCATTCAATTCAAGCATTGCTTCTGGCACTGCAACCTGCATTATGTTTGAAATTTCGGCTGGCACATGCACAGTAAGAAGTCCCACACCTGCCCTCATGCACGCACGCGATGCCATTATTGCCGCACCTGCTTTTCCAACGCCACCAGCCACTAGCAAGGCATGACCAAAAGTTCCCTTGTGGTCGAAATCGTGTCGCGGTTTGATAAGTTTCACAATGTCGGCCTTTTCAAGATAGTAGAACTCGGTGACGAACGACGACAACGAATCCTTGTCATGACCAATATCAACTATACGAATATCACCGTAGTACATCGAATTTTCGGCAAGCATTGCCGAAAGATGATAGTCTTGTATCGACAGAGTAAGGTCAGCCTTTACAATAGCGCCGTCGTTACCACGGTTGTCGTCGGCAAACAATCCCGACGGAATGTCGATTGACACCACCTTTCCGGGAAAATTGTTTATGGCTTCTATAACCTTAGCAAAACCTCCTGCCACACTGCGGTTTAGTCCAGTCCCAAATATCGCATCAACTACAATCGCATTGTCGTCGGATGGGAAACAAACATCAAGTTCATCTTTTGCCGACAACACCCGGATGCCCATGTCGTTTACCTTATTTAAATTAACAAGACATTCAGGACTAATATTTGCGGAAAAGTCGCACATACATACCGTCACGTCGGCATTATCCTCCTTAAGTTTCCTTGCCAGACCAAGTCCGTCGCCACCATTGTTACCTGTGCCCGACACCACAACGAACCTTTTGCCGTCAACATTTCCGACAAATGCCTTCAGATGGACATACAGCTCACAAACGGCACGCTCCATTAGTTCGTACGACGACACCCCTTGCGCTGCCATTGTCAAGGCATCGAGTTTCTGCGCTTGCGACGATGTAAGAATCTTTTTCATACCAAATTCTTTTTAGCAAAAATACTCAGACCAAAGTAGAATAGGCATTATTTCTGCAATATTTTTTTAACAAAAAAGAATTTGTGTTAATAACTTTGGCCTTTTATTTTCGACCAAAATGCTCGCTACGGCATTATTTTACAACAGTTATACAGATGATTAAACCTTCTATACACATCCACTATTGTTAACAAAATGATATGTTAAAAAACATTTTTGTATTCGCAATTTAATATATTTGCAAGATACATAACCTTTTAATACAATAATATGATGAGAAGATTTATCTTTGGTATTGCCGCATTGATTTTGTCAATTGCAGCATTTGCGCAGGAGGGTTCCGACTGTACCAATCCGACGACAATCGCAAACCTTCCGTACAATGTCGAGGGAGTGTCCACTTTTGGCACATGCCCCTACACTTTCCCAAACTACACAATGAGGAGCGGAAATTATGTGTTCAAGTTCGTCCCTACCGAGGACCAGACCATAAACATTACAATTTCTGGCATTAGCCGTTCGTACGAACCTACTGCCACGCCATACCTCACCTATCCGAACGTTGGCGTATTCCTATACCAAGGTTGCCCCGACGACGAAAATGCACAGCTTATCGGCAGTCCATTCGTTTCGAGTTCGGGCACGGCGACATCTGGTTCTATCAGTGGTGCAAACATTACAGCATCTACTGAATACTACATTGTAGTAGCCGCCGATTCTCTCATATACAATTATTTCATTACTTCCGCAGCAAGCTACACAACTGCAACATTCAACCTGGCAGTGGAAAAAGTCGTTGAGAATGACGTTGCTATACGTACCGTCACCGCTGCAAACTCGGGCTGCGAAGCAACTACCACAGTTTCGTACACAATTGCAAACAATGGCACACTCGAAGCAGCAGAAAATGCCGTATCGGTTGTCTGCAAGGTCAATGGCGTTGATGTAGCAACTGACAATCTTCCGGCCATGGCTTCGGGAGCAACCCTGACAAGGACTTTCGACAACGTTGCTTTGGCGGAAGGAAGCAATACGATACAAATTGTTGCAACCCTTGTAGGCGACGAAAATCCGGAAAACAATACAGGCAACGCAACGGCCAACAGAAATACGCTCATTACAAGTTTCCCATACATAGAAAACTTTGAAATAGAACCATACAAGTGGACTCCAAGTCAGGCTGGCGCATGGGTAGCCGTAACTGGCGACGAAGGCATTTACTATATGACCGACACTACTGTAAGTAAGAATTCATACATAGTAACGCCATGTCTCAGCTTTGCCGGAATGGAAATGCCCGAACTGCACTTCGACGTTCTGACCGACTACCCCGTAAGTTCTGGTGGCATGGGCGACATATTTGGCGGCGAATCTGGCCCCAAGGGACATGTCTTGGCATCGACAAACGGAAGCACATGGGACACAGTAGCTCCAATAGAAGCAACCGAAGTTTGGGTAAGAAAGAACATCAGCCTTTCAAGATATGCTGGAGAATCAGTAGTGCTGATTCGCATTTCGTATAATGCAGGATGGAATATCGGCAGCATTTTTGGCGGCACGACAACTGGTGGCGCAGGTATTTCTGTCGACAACATCGACATTAGGGACGCTGCCATGAACGACCTCGGTGTAACAGCAATCACAGGTCCTGCTTCGGGTTGCGGACTTTCGGGCAACAGCCACGTTTCGGTAACAATCAAGAATTACGGACGTGCAGCGCAGTCGAACTACGTTGTGGAATATTCGGTTGACGGAGGTGCAAACTGGACAATAGAAACAGTTAACGCCGAAATCGCAGCAGGCGCAACCGCTCAATATACGTTTAACAACGCTCTCAATCTAACAAACTATGGGACATACAATATAATAGCAAGAACTGCACTTGCCGGCGACGAAGACGCAAGCAACGACGAGGCTGAAGGTACGGTTGTTTCGCAAGGTCTGTACAATTCTAGCAATGCTGTTGCCATTTTTTATGACACCGAATTTATAAACGACTGGTACGCAGTAGGAACGTATTCGTCGTGGATATACGGAAAAACAGCTATAGGTCCTAACGACAGCATCTGGACATGGGCAACAAATCCAAACGGACCTGTTAACCCAGGCGAAGTTTCCTACCTCTACTCTCCTTGCTACAACCTTACAGGCATGACAAATCCTATTGTAAAGATTAGCATGTGGTACAACCTGAGCGCAATGGACATTGGCGACGATACAGGTGAAATGCCGTTCGACCCGAGCAGCATGTTCGGCGTATTTGGCGGAGCACTCTCTCTGCAATATTCAATAAATGGCGGTTCAGCATGGATAAATGTCGTTGCTAACGACGGCGACCTCTCAGAAGGTTGGTACACATCGAACATGATGACCGAAGGTATGAGCGACCCAGGCTGGTCGGGAAATACCAATGGCTTCGTTGCCGCAAAAACTGTCATCAGATTCCCAACCAATGCCGACCTTTCGAACATAAAGTTCAGATTTGCCTTCAAGACCACAAACATGAACATGGGTGACGACTCAGGAATGGGTGGATTCTTCCAGGACATCTTCGGCAGCATGACAGGAAGCAACTCTATTGGTGGTGCAGCTATCAGCAGCTTTGTAATCTACGACTGCTCGCCATTGCCAACCGCAGAATTCTCATATTCACAAGAGCTATGCACCGGAACTCAAATTCAATTCACCAACAATTCGCAGAATGCTGATTCGTACGCATGGAATTTCGGTGACGGACAGGGACTCGACTTGAGCGAACTTACAGGTGACAGCGGCTTCGATTTGGGTGCATTCTTTGGCGACGGTTCTACCACATCAACCGAAGAAAACCCGACAATGACCTACAACAGCGAAGGCAACTACGTTGTAACCTTGACTGCGACCAACGAATGCGGAACTAGCATACAGCAGGAAACTTTGAACATCCTTTCATGCACTAGCATCGACGAAGTTGAAACAGAAACCAGCATCTACCCGAATCCTGCAAGTCAGAACATTACAATTACAAATGTAGAAAATGCTGATATTGAGATTATAAACGCTCTCGGTCAGGTTGTATATGCAAACGAAAATGCATCTGGCAACATTTCAATCGACGTAAGAAACTTCACAAACGGAACCTATTTTGTAAAAGTTAATGGTTCTGTCTCAAAGATTAATGTTGTCAAGTAACCTATTGATAAAATTTATCACAAAAGTCTGCCGCCAGAAAGACGGCAGATTTTTTTGTAAAAAAATAAAACTTTTTCAATATCTTATCGTATAAGATATTAGTTTTAAAAATAAGAAATGAGACAGTTAAAAATTACTAAATCAATTACCAATCGCGAGAGTGCATCGTTGGACAAGTATTTACAGGAGATTGGTAAAGAAGAACTTATCACAGTAGAAGAAGAAGTCGAATTGGCGCAGCGAATCAGAAAAGGTGACCGCCAGGCATTGGAAAAGTTGACAAAGGCAAATTTGAGATTCGTCGTTTCTGTTGCAAAGCAATATCAGAATCAAGGCTTAAGCCTCCCCGACCTTATCAACGAAGGAAATCTTGGTCTTATCAGAGCTGCAGAAAAATTCGATGAAACACGCGGTTTCAAGTTCATATCGTACGCAGTATGGTGGATCAGACAGTCGATTCTCCAGGCTTTGGCCGAACAGGCAAGAATTGTCCGTCTGCCTCTAAACCAGGTTGGCTCCCTCAACAAAATCAACAAGGCTTATTCAAGGTTCGAGCAGGAAAACGAACGTCGTCCAACCTCCGAAGAACTTGCAAAAGTGCTTGATATGCCAGAAGATAAGATTTCTGACACTCTTAAGGTTTCGGGACGTCACGTTTCGATGGATGCTCCATTCGCCAATGGCGAAGACAACAGCCTTGTCGACGTACTTGAAAACACCGACCTGCCAAACACCGACTCAAAACTTATCGAGGAATCTCTTTCTAAGGAAATAGAACGTGTACTTGCAGCACTTACCGAACGTGAAAGAGAAATTGTAAAAATGTTCTTTGGCATAGGCGGACCAGAACGTACGCTCGAAGAAATAAGCGACCAGTTCGGTCTTACCCGCGAACGCGTAAGACAAATCAAGGAAAAAGCCATCAGACGACTGAAACACTCCAACAGAAGCAAGTTGCTGAAGAGCTATTTAGGTTAAAAATAAAAAAGCGTCTTTTGGGACGCTTTTTTTTATTTAACTGCCTCATTGTTATTCTTTTGACAACGAAACTTTCATTCCTTCCTTTTCGTCGAATTCGAGTGTAATTATATTTTCGGAAGAAACATCGGCCTTCAATATGTATTCGGCCAACACATCCTCGACATACCTTTGTATTGCACGCTTCAGATGACGAGCACCAAACTTCGGATCGTAACCCTTCTCGACAATAAAGTCCTTTGCCGACTGCTCTATCTTTAAAGTGAATCCCATATCCTTTACCCTGTCGTACAGACCTGCAAGTTCAATGTCGATAATCTTGCAAATGTCATCCTTTGTAAGAGTGTTGAACTGTACAATATCATCGATACGGTTTATGAATTCAGGCGAGAATGTCTTTTTCAATGCATTCTCAATCACCGACTTAGTGTTTTCAAGATATGCATCTTTCCTTGCCTTGGTATCAAATCCGACACCGACACCGAAATCAGACAACTGGCGCGAACCGATATTCGAAGTCATTATCAATATGGTATTCTTGAAGTCGATCTTTCGGCCCGAACTATCGGTGAGACGACCTTCGTCGAGAATCTGCAGCAAGATATTGAACACATCGGGATGTGCCTTCTCGATTTCGTCGAGAAGCACTACCGAATACGGCTTACGGCGAACTCGTTCGGTAAGCTGACCGCCTTCCTCGTAGCCTACATATCCTGGAGGTGCGCCCACCAGACGCGAAACAGCAAATTTCTCCATGTATTCGCTCATGTCGATACGTATTAAAGCATCATCGGTATCGAACAGGTATTTTGCAAGAATCTTAGCTAACTGCGTCTTACCCACACCAGTAGGTCCAAGGAATATGAACGTTCCGATTGGTTTGTTCGGGTCTTTAAGTCCGGCACGGTTACGGTGTATTGCATTTACAACCTTACTTATAGCCTCGTCCTGACCAATGATTTTTCCCGAAAGAGCCTCGCCCATTTCTAGCAGACGTGCGCCCTCGGTCTGAGCAACCCTTTTTACCGGAACTCCAGATATCATAGCGACCACCTCGGCGACTTCCTCTTCTGTAATAAGCTTCTTGTCATCGTTCATGTCGTTCATCCACTGCTTCTTCAGCTGGTCAACCGACATTTCTATATCGCGTTCCTTATCCCTATATGCCGCAGCAACCTCAAATTGCTGATCCTTAACCGACTGCATCTTTTGTTCACGCGTCTTTTGCAGTTCCGACTCGAGTTCAAGGATTTTATTCGGAACCGAAACCTTGAAGGTGTGAGCTCTTGCACCAGCCTCGTCGAGAGCATCGATGGCCTTGTCGGGCTGAGCCCTATCGCTTATGTATCTGTCGGTAAGTCGCACACATGCCTCAATTGCCTTGTCGGAATACACAACCTTATGATAGTCTTCGTATCTGCCCTTTACCTTCTGCAATATCTGTATAGTATCTTCAACAGTAGGCGATTCGACGATAACCTTCTGGAAACGTCGTTCCAATGCGCCATCACGCTCTATCTTCCGATACTCGTCGAGGGTTGTCGAGCCAATGCATTGTATTTCGCCACGGGCAAGAGCCGGCTTCAGGATGTTTGCAGCATCGAAGTTGCCCGAAGAATCGCCAGCACCGACAATAGTATGTATCTCGTCGATAAAAAGTATGACATCGGGACTTGCCTTCAGTTCATCAATTAGGTCGGTCATACGCTCCTCGAACTGACCACGGTAGATAGTTCCAGCCACCATCGAGGTCATATTCAGCATTATAAGCTTCTTGTCGAACAGCACATGCGACACTTCCTTCTTTACAATCTTCGAAGCAAGCGCCTCGATGATTGCCGACTTGCCGACGCCAGGTTCACCAATAAGCACAGGATTGTTTTTCCTACGGCGCGACAATATCTGAGTTATACGATTGATCTCATTTTCACGACCATACACGGGGTCAAGCTTGTCTTCCATAGCAGCAGCCGTGAGGTCTACTCCAAACTGGTCGAGCATAGGAGTTTTAGACTTGCTGCGTCTGTTACGCATCCGGTTTCTTGGTTCTTCGTCAAACCTATCTATATTCGAGAACTCCATGCCTTCGTCGCCAGGCAATTCATCATCCATATCGCTGTTGTCTTCGTCCTGAACCATCTCCCATTCACCAATTTCCATTGTCATTCGGAACAGGTCGTATCCAAGGTTGAACTTGTCGAGAACCAACAACAGATTGCTGGGGACTTTCAATATTGCAAGAAGCAAGTGATTGGTATTTATTTCGTTGCTACCCAGCGATATGGCTTCGGAGTGCATGAAAAGGCGGATTCGAGATATTGGCTTGCTGTCGACTACATCCTCGGGATTTGTAAGCGCGAGTTCCGACGACTTATAGTTCACCTCGATGGCACGCTTCAGTTCTGTCGTATTAACATTGAGTTCCTTAAGCTTCTGCATGGCTTCGCATTCGGTATTGCGGATAATGCCCAGCAACAAATGCTCCGGACAGAGCATACTGCTACCAAGACGTACGGCTTCTTCCTTGCCGTATTGCCATGTTTCTATAAGCGACGCAGAATAATTCTTTTCCATTCTACCTTTCATTTAAAGATTGCAAAGGTAAAACTTTTAGTCGGGATTCTGAGGTTAAAAACAAATATTTTATTAATAGGTATATAATTTAAGTGAAACACCAACTTACATCCGATGTCCATTTGGCGAATAGCTGTCAAACGTCGAATCGGAATACATTATTAAAATTCTCTCAATAGTTTTTTGAGGCTTAATAGAAGAGTCATTCTCCTGTTTACCAATCTGTTGGATGGGCGCAACATCTTCTTCTAGCTCATCTTTAAGCTGTTTAGAATCGAAAATATCTTCATCGTGGTCAATTGATGGCGATTTTTCGGCCTTATTTTCGATTGTCGGGTAATTGGCGGAGACCGACGGCTGATTGTCGAACAAACTTGGCTCAGCAACAGGGGACGAAACTTTTGTGTCGGTCGACTTATACATTTCGCCGCGACCAAAAAGAAGCCATTCTGGATTTACCCCACGAAAACGTTCCAAAATTCTAGTCACAAGCTCTAGCGAAATTTTATTTCGACCTCTAAGGTAATGCGACAAGGCTGAACTTCCGATGCCAATTTCATCAGCAAACTTAACCATACCTATGTTCTCTACCTCTATTATTTTCTTGATTCGTTCTATCATCTTTTTTACAAAATTTCAGTTTACAAATGTAATGACAATATTGATTACATTTGTAAAAAGTTATCAACAATATTTTACTTTACATTTGTAAATTGTAAAGTAAGTGGTATTTTTGTCAATATATACTATACCGTTACAAAACAAAGACTTATCAAAAACAAGCATACATAAACTATTAGATTATAAAAATATATCTAAAATACTGATACACAACATTTAAATATATGTAATTATAGCAATATAACACCTATTTACCTAAATATCAAAGCAAAGTCTCCTGATATTCGGCAATATACTATAACAAATACTTTAATAAAATTGTTCAAATGACTACTAACAAGTATTTTAGATTTTAAGACTATTGGTTTAATTTTGCATTTAACGTTTGTTAAAAAACTATCATTGGCTTTTGTAAAATTATTTACATTTGTACTTATCGATTACAAATTTATTGGTAATTACAATTGTAAACATGCAAATCTGACATAATATTGTATTTACATTTGTAAAATAGATGTTGCGCTTTACAAAATTGAAAAACTCGTATTTCAAACGATTTTCTTTCCCATGACATAAATCACCTTTCAAAAAAATCTCCCCTATTTACCCCTTAAAAATGATTCTTCGGTTGAAGCGTTTTTTCTATTTTTTCAGTTCATGGATAACATCGCTCTCCTATTCGGCAAAAAATAAATTTGCTTAATCGCACAAATCTTTTTTTTGTACACATTAAAACATTGTATTATTTTTGCCTTTACTATGGCTATATATAATAAGGTATTTGGACAAAGAAATGAAACTGCTGATAATGACAGGGGTTATACCGTGCAATTAAATGGCACGACAATTGCAATTTCATCATTGTTTTCTAAATTATCTAAAAATATGTACAAACTAAAATACCATATAACTACTGATGTTTCAGCTTGTTACATAGCAAAAACAGACATTTTAAGCGTTTCTGGATTGAAAAAAAAGATGCAAGTTGAACTCCTCCCGATTTTAGAACAAGAAAAACGATTATAAATTAGCAAACAAAAAAAAGACAAAGATATGAAAAGAAGGTTTTTATTATTAATCGCGTTGGCAATAAGTGTCACGATGTGCTCACAAAATTCGATTGTGGAAAGTAACAATGATTTTACGTTTGACATGTTCAAGCATCTCAATTCGAGCGACACGTCAGAAACAAATATGTTTGTCAGTCCATTTAGTGTCTACGACGCTTTGGCCATGGCATACGACGGTGCTGCGAAAAAGACAGCTACTGAAATGCGCAAAGTAATGAAATTCAAGAAGAACCAAGAGGAATCTCACAAGGATTTCGTTCAATTGCTAAACGAATACAAAAAGGACAATAGCGTATTCACTATAACCAATGCTGCCGTAGCCCAGAAAAACTACAATTTCCTCGACTCGTATATGAAGTGCCTTAAGGATTTCAATGCAACCATATCGCAGGCCGACTTCAGCAAGGTCGAAGAACGTGCCGAAGCTGTAAAGAAAATCAACTCGTGGGTATCGAAAAATACCAACGATAAGATCAAAGACTTGCTTTCGAACAACGACATCGACGAGTTAACCAGACTTATACTCTTGAATGCCATATATTTCAATGCAAGCTGGAACACCGAATTCAATGCTGACAAGACCAGAAAGATGACTTTCTACGGCAAGAACTCGGTTGAATATATTACCGACTTCATGAACGGACAGCAGAAAGTCGGACTAAGCGAAAACGACGAAGCTCAAATGATAAAGATTGACTACAGCAAGGAAGTCGCTTCGATGTTCATAATAATGCCAAAGGAAAATGCCGACCTTGACAAATATATATCTGAGTTCAGCCTCGAGAAGTTCGAAAAGCTGGAAAATACGCTTGCAGCCCTCAAGGTTAACCTTTCGATGCCAAAGTTCAAGGTAGAATCGCGCTTCGAAATGAAAAAAGCCCTGATGGACATGGGTATTAAAGCAGCATTCTCCAAGAGCGCCGACTTCTCGAAGATGAACGGCAAGAGCAACCTCTATATCGACGAGGTTATACACAAAGCATTTGTCGAAGTTTCCGAAAAAGGCACCGAAGCTGCTGCTGCTACTGCTGTGGTAGTCAGAGAAAAATCGATGGCTGTAAGTCAGACTCCTAGCGTCAACATCAACAGACCATTTATATTTGTAATCAGAGAAAACAAGAACAATGCAATATTGTTCGTAGGTAAATATGTTAAACCACAAGTTGAAGAAAATACCAAATAATATGAAAAGATTAGTTTTATTAGTTGCTATTGCGATAGCAAGCATTACAGTATTCGGACAGAAGGGATACACTGATTTTGAGACTCTTGCAGACGTGCAGATAAAGACAAAGCTTGCCCACTCCAACTCGAAGGACGCAAGCAGTCCAATCGAACTGTCATTGTTCTTTCAGAACACAGGTACAACCGAAGTAGTTGTGTGCTACGAACTTTACATCGAAGATGAAGAATCGGGAGAAATACGCCACAGTGGTCACAAGGAAATAAAGGTAAAACCTGGACAAAAGCAGGCTGGAAAGATTAGCAATCTGGCTTACGAACTGTTAGGCAAAAATATCGACGACTATACCAACGGAAACAAGCGCTGGTATTTCAAAAGCCTGCTAGTGAAGAATTTCGCCACAGGCGAAGTCATTGCAACAAGCAGCAAGACCGAAGAATAACGAAATTTTTCGAGAATAATGGCCCCACGTTGTGGGGCTTTTTTGTTCATAAGCAAGTGAAAAAAGAATAATCGAAAACTCTTTGCGCATTGTTGCATATTATATATTTTTGCAAAACATATTGAAAATTGATTTTTAAGTATTAAACAATGAAAAACATATTGATTATTGGTGCAGGCGGACAGATTGGTTCCGAATTGACTCGCAACCTGCGCGACATTTATGGTGACAATCACGTTATTTGCTCCGATTTGCGTCCTCTCAAAGGACAGGATTACGAGCGCGGTCCTATTGAACGCATTGACTCTACGCAGGTTATGCAAATTGCCGCTGCTGTAAAAAAGTACAACATCGACACGATTTACAATCTTGCCGCAATATTGAGTGCAACAGCAGAACTCAACCCAATGCTGGGCTGGAATGTTGGCATTGGTTCGCTTGTCAACTGCCTCGAAGTTGCAAGACTGTTCAACTGTGCAGTCTTTACACCAAGTAGCATCGGTGCTTTTGGTCCCAGCACTCCGCACGACAACACACCGCAGGACACCATCCAGCGTCCAAACACCATTTACGGTGTAACCAAGGTTACTGGCGAATTGCTTAGCGACTACTACTTCACACGTTTCGGCGTTGACACCCGTAGCGTACGCTTCCCAGGTCTTATCAGCCACCTCACATTGCCGGGCGGCGGTACAACCGACTACGCTGTAGAAATCTACTACGCAGCAGTTAAGGGCGAAAAGTTTGTATGCCCGCTGAAGAAAGGAACTTTCATGGATATGATGTATATGCCTGATGCACAGAAGGCTATGATTGACATTATGGAAGCCGACCCATCAAAGCTTGTTCACCGCAATAGCTTCAACGTTACTGCAATGAGCTTCGACCCGGAAATCATCTACAATGCAATCAAGAAGCACTATCCTAACTTCGAAATGGTTTACGAACCAGAACCTATCAAGCAGGCAATTGCCGACAGCTGGCCAAACAAGATGGACGATAGCTGCGCTCGCAACGAATGGGGCTGGAAACCTCAGTACGACCTCGACAAAATGACCGAGGACATGATTCTGAACCTAAAGAAGAAATTATTGTAATAATAAATAGGTACATAACAAAAAAGGTTGTCGAATGGCAACCTTTTTTGTTATTATGTATTTGTGTACATGGTGGAAAAAACCGACAGACAACAAATCCGAAATACATCAGATTTTATTGTTTATAAACAACAAAAGTTTTAAAAAGTTTGTTTTTATTGCTTATGGACAACAAAAAAAAATAAGCACTACCTAAATACATTAAACATAAAATTTGTAGCGGAGCAATGCATTGCTCCGCTACAAATTATCAATTATCAATTGTTAATTGTCAATTGTCCATTATCAATTAATACCTCGCTACCAGCGGCACACTTTGCGAATGTCCGAAAGCACAGGACGAAACGCGCAGAATCGGCGGAGCCTGAAAACGCTTGTATTCAACACGCTTGACAAGTTTCAAAACAAAGTCAACTGTTTCTGCATCAAAGCCTTTGGCTTTTATTTCGTCGGCAGTCATATTGTTTTCGAGGTAGCAGTTTAGGATGCCGTCAAGAATGTCGTATGGCGGTAACGAATCCTGGTCTTTCTGGTCGGGACGCAACTCTGCCGACGGAGCCTTGGTGATGATATTTTCGGGGATAATGTTTCCACAATGTTCGTTGATATAGCGAGCAAGTCGGTAAACCTCAGTCTTATACACATCACCCAGCAGTGATAGCGAACCGCACATGTCACCATAGAGAGTCGAGTAGCCGACAGCTTCTTCGCTTTTGTTGGAAGTGTTGAGCAGAATGTTACCGAATTTGTTGGAATATGCCATCAAGATGCTGCCGCGCAAACGAGCCTGAATATTTTCCTCGGCAAGTCCAGGTTTTGTTCCCTCGAAAGCCTCGCTCATTGCCACACCAAACTGTTTACGTAAATCTTCAATTGGAATAATGTTATAGCTTGATTTTGTTCGCTTTAACATTTCCAATGAATCATCAACAGAATGTGATGTCGAGTAGCACGTCGGCATAAGAATCGAATGAACGTTTTCGCTTCCGAGAGCATTTACTGCAAGAGCTAAAACAACAGCAGAATCAATTCCGCCCGACAAGCCCAGAACCGCCTTCTTGAAGTTCATCTTGGCAAAGTAGTCGCGCAGTCCAAGCGTAATTGCATTGAAAATGCTTTCGGTTGTATCAAATTTGCGAAGCTCCTCTCCTGCCGACTTAAACAAATCTGTATCAACGATTTGCAAATCTTCTTCGAATGATTTGCACTCGGCTATCACCTTACCGTTTTCATTGAAAGCAATGCTTCGGCCTTCATATATCATATTGGTATTCGCTCCGACCTGGTTAACGTTAAGCAAAGGCAACTTGTATTTCAGAGCAACTTCCGACAATTTTTGTTGATAAGAAGTGTCGTGCGAATATGGTACAGCCGAAATATTTACTATAAAGTTAGGATTTAACTTCGCAAGCATAGCCATCGGATAATCAAGAACATCTCCTCCGACTACAAGCGCAATTTTCTCGCCATCAACATCAATAAGGTCGAACTTGTCGCTTGGTTCAAAATACCTATGTTCGTTCAGCACATCTGTATTAGGCAACACCATCTTGCATTGCGACTTTACAACACCTTTGTTGATGAATAGAGCAGCATCGAAAAGTCGTTTTCCACTCGACATTGGAGCACCGATAATTATTGGAATATCAGCACATTCTGCTATAATCTTTTCAACGGCATCATTGCAATCGTTAATAAAGTCGGAGCGATAAAACAAATCGTCCGGACAATATCCGCAGACTGCCAATTCTGAAAACACGACAAGATCGGCACCATTTTCCTTTGATTTTCTAGCTGTTGATATTATTTTTTCGACATTGGCCTCAAAATTTCCAATGTGATAGTTCAATTGGGCAAGAGCTATTTTCATCGTCTTAATTATTTTAACGTCGCGAAAGTAATAATAATCATTCAAAACGAATCATATTTTTTCATTTTTCCTCAACGTCGAGCAAATGAACAACCTATTATTAAAATCTTTTGCAAACTATTGTGGCAGTTGATTTTATTATTTATAATTTTGCAAAAAATACGTTTTTTGATGAAGACTATCGAATCGACAAAAGGAAAAATAACCGCAGTAATCATAATTACTTGTGTTGCAACAGCAATTGCTTCGGCAATAATTTTCACCAGACCACAGTTGCAGACTGTAAATTCATCATTTATAGTGCCTACCTTGCCGATAAAGACTACCATGGACGTTAATAAATACGTCATCGTGGCAATAAAGGACAAGGACCTGATTGACAGCGTAGCCCACAACTGCGACGTTTCGAGCGAAGACCTCAGGTCGCGCATTGCCGCTACAATCGACGGAAACAAGAGCATAGGAATGGCCGTTTCGTGGGAAACCGCCGAAAAAGCCGCAGAAATATCGGAGAACATCATCCTGCAAATGAACAACAAGATTTCCGGCATCGTAAGGAACTACATCCAGTCCGACATATCCGAAACAGAATACACTATCAAGGCAAAAGAAATATACATCGACTCGCTGAAACATGTCATGCAAAATCTTGACAGCACAATTGCATGCGAGGTGTCGAAAAGCGGCTCAAGAAAAGACCAACTTATTGAGCACAAGATACTTCTGGAGAAAAATCCCGATTACATATTCGCAAGCAAACTGATGGAAAAGTTTGCCACTGACTATGGCACCAGCTTGTCGTCACTAAACGAAAACAAGAAATTTTTCGAAAACGACAAAAACTATATCACTGTTATAAAAAGTGCCAACCCTAACAATTCGCACTCCAGTACCAATAAGACAAAAAGTCTAATAATCACCGCATTCATTGCATTTATCTGTTCTATTTGCATAGTGGTATTCTGGAATATGATATTTGCAAGGACAAAAACAAGCGAAAAAGCCGAATAAAAGACGCTGTCTCATGAAACTCAAGCAGTTGATATCGTCATACAGGAAAAACGAAGACGCAAAAGGACTCACGGAGACATTTTTGTCGCTTACCATCTTGCAGTTCGCCAGCTACGTCTTTCCGCTTTTCACGATACCATATCTTGCTCATGTTATCGGACTTGACAAAATGGGCGACATCGCTTTCGCTGCAGCGGTAGTCGTGTATTTCCAGACTGTCGTCGACTGGGGCTTTAACTATTCGGCAGCACGCGACGTAGCTCGAAACAAAAACAATCCGCAGGAAGTTTCAAGGATTTACTCAAATGTAATGACGGCAAAACTTTCGCTCACAATAATTTGCGCAATAATATTCGCAATTCTGGTATTTACAGTTCCTGCATTCAGCGAGAAAAAGATGCTCATGTTTGCCACCTACCTCTACATCCCATGCGGACTGCTAATACAGGAATGGCTGTTCCAGGGATTGGAACGAATGAGATACTTTACCATACTGAACCTTATCCTAAAGTTCTTGTTCACAGCTGCCATATTCGTTTTCATAAGGGAAAAATCCGACTACATATTGCAGCCTCTACTCAATGCCTGCGGCAATTTCGCTGTCGGCATCGCATCCATTGTCATCATTAGAAAAAAGCTGAATGTAAAATACATACGTCCAAATATTAAATCGATACTTCAATCAATAAAAGGCAGTACCGACATTTTTATAAATCAGCTTATGCCAAACCTATACAACAGTTTCTCGGTAATGCTGCTGGGATTCTTTGGTGGTTCGGTTGCAAATGGAAAACTCGATGGCGGCACAAAATTCGTCAACCTTTGCAACCAGATGATGTCGGTGGTTACCAGGACATTCTTCCCTTTCCTATCGAGAAATATCAGCAAGCACGCCATATATGCAAAATGGAATATCATAATATCATCGGTCATATCTCTGCTCCTTTTTGCTTTTGCCCCTCTGATAGTCGACATATTCCTGACCGACGAATTCGTAGATTCCATAATAGTCTTGAGAATCATGGCAATATCGGTGCTGTTCCTTACACTAAGCAGCATATACGGCACCAATTACCTTATTGTGCAGAATAAAGAGAGAATTTTACGAAAAATAACCATAATCTCCTCGTTGATAGGCTTTTCGATGTCGGTTCCCATGGTATATTACTGGGGCTACATTGGCGCAGCAATAACTATAACACTTACGCGAGGAATTTTAGGCGTGGCTTCAATGATTGTAGTACTTAAAATAAAGAAACAAAAACAATTAGCATGAAAATAGGTTTTATCATACCGACTTACCCCGACGAAAAAAGAGTCGCATTGCTTCCCGAAGACATCGACGGTTTCGAAAACGAAATCGTCATTGAGCAGGGATTTGGAAAGAATATGGGCATAGACGACAGCGAATACATAGCAAAAGGCTGTAAAATCATGTCGCGAAAAGAAATCTTCTCGAGCTGCGACAACATATTCTGCCTCAAGTTGATACAAAAGGAAGACTATGACCTTCTGCGCGAAGGACAAACAATAATCGGATGGACACACCCGACAGGCTCCGGAAAGGAATTCTACGACAACGTGGCCGTACGAAAGAATCTTGTCATTGTCGACCTCGACAACATCTACCCGACAATCAGGCAAGGCGACAAAGTTGTGAATATTCCGTTTCTAAAGCCTAATTTCATCTGGCGGAACAGTTTCTATGCCGGCATAGCAAGCGTACAGCACGCACTTCTCAACTACGGCATGTACCCCGACTCGTCGACCAAGGTTGCAGTACTTTCGAGCGGCAACGTAGCCCAAGGCACTTTCGCCGAAATATCGAATTACAATCCCGACCTGCGAATGTTCTACCGCAAGACAATGCACGAATTCTACGACTCAATCGGCGAATACGACATAATTATCAACGGAATAGAAGTCGACAGCACAACCGAACACATAATAAGCAAATCGCAACTTGCCAAAATAAAGAAAGGCTGTCTGCTTATCGACGCCGCTGCCGATGCTGGTAATGCGATAGAAGGCACTCACTATACGACAATTAGCAATCCTATATACGAAGAAAACGGACTGTATTTCTACGAGGTAAACAATGCCCCGTCGCTGCTCTACCGAAAGACCAGCAAGGAAATCAGCCGCTCGTTCTCCGAAAACGTATACAAAAAGGATATTTCTAGGTTCTTAAATCTCTTGTAACTATGAAATTAGGCATTTTTACATCATTCAACGGAAACCATTTAAAGTTCGTAGACTCCTGCAAGGAAATAGGTGTCGACTACGAAATAATAGACATACTGTCGTCCAATTGGCTCGAAAACGTCAAGAAATCGGACTGTGACGGATTCCTTTGCTCGTCGACCTGCGACTCGCAGGAACGCAAAACCATACTTGACGAGAGATACTACTTTGTTTCTCACGTACTTAACAAACAGATATATCCCGATTTCCTTGGGCTATACATCCACGAAAGCAAGCGCAACATGGCAGCATGGCTCGATGCGTACGGATATCCGCACACGCCTACCAAAGTTTTTACAAGCAAAAACGAAGCCATGCAGTACCTGTCGCAATGCCAATATCCGATAGTCGCAAAGGCAAACCTTGGCTCTGCAGCATCAAAGGTGCTGATTATTAAATCGATGTCCGCAGCAAAGAGATACGTCAGAAAGGTTTTTCCCACCAGAAGGCTACCTATTCTCAACAAAGGCAAGATATATTGGCGCAAAATTCGCCACCTGCCTGTCCCCGACCTTGCTTCTCCACAAAAGGACTATGTTCTTTTCCAGGAATACAAGGACATTGTCCACGAATGGCGAATACTAAAGATTGGCGACTCATATTTCGGACACAAGAAACTGCTTAAAGGTCAGTTTGCAAGTGGTTCTGGATTAGTTGGTTGGGTTGCTCCTCCTAAAGAATTGCTCACAATGGTTCACGATATTTGCCGTGACGGTGGATTCTATTGCATGGACGTCGACATATTCGAAACCAAGGAAGGTGAATATTTCATTAACGAACTGCAAGCTTCATTTGGCTCGTACCTTGATTATCAGATGTGTATCGACGGAAAGCACGGCCGCTACAAATATATCGACGGCGATTTTGTCTTCGAAGAAGGCGATTTCAACGTTCATGGCAGTGCGAAACTGAAAGTTGAGCACTTTATTGAAATTCTAAAATCACGTAACTAGCATGTTGCCGAAGGGGGATAAAATAGCCGTCATTGTAAAATATACGTCAGTTGTCACTCTGATGCTATATTTCCTACAGGGCGTCATATATCCCACCTCATTCATAATTGCAAAAATTTCGCTTGCAATATATATGGCCGTCGGCATCTTTTGCTTGGCAGAAATCCTCATGTCGCGCACGCGACAACATTTAATATACGCAGCTGTAGCTTTCCTTGTTGCAAATCTGGCGTATTACGGATTTACCGACACATCAATCGTGTCGTCGTTTTACAATATAGATCCACAGGGACCAATAAAACACACGACATTTGTTTTCATTACCTTGCTGCTATTCTTCTTCCTTTCGAAAAAGGATATGCTCGACAAAAAACTGTTACTCACACTCTACTCATTCTTCTTCATTATTGGAATCATAAACTTCTATTCCTTATCGCCGTTCAGTCCAAAACATACAAATGCAATCAACAATTCGGGATATATATTTGTAAACATATTGCCATTTCTGTTTCTTGTAAAACGCAAATTCATTTCGGCAACACTTCTGATTGCCAGCAGTATATTGGCAATATCATCGCTAAAACGAGGCGCAATGATAATACTCGCTGCGTTTGTCATATATTATGTGTGCATACAGCTCAAGGAATCCAAGTTGTCGTTTATCCAGAAATTCTCAATAGTTTCGTTTGCTGCAATAATCTGCGGAGCTATTGCCTTACAAATGCACGGAAGCAACGAACTAATCCAAGAACGTGTAACACAAACGCTTAGCGGAAACACAAGCGGACGAGACGTAATGTACAAGCAACTATGTGACAATTGGACAAACAGCGATTCAACGACAAAAATGCTGTTTGGTTACGGATATTCGTACACGCCAATGGTAACATACGGACGATATGCGCACAACGACTGGCTCGAGCTGCTTACAAACATGGGACTGCTTGGCATCGGTTTATATCTGCTGTTTTTTGTCGGGGCTATAGCCTGCGCCGCTAAATGCGAAAACAATAGTGCAGAAAAAAGAATCGTAGTTTCCGTTATTATAGTAATGATTATAAAATCGGCATTCTCAATGGGATACGACGACCAAGGGACAATACCTCTGATGATATTGCTTGGCTATGTAGCCGGTAAAAATGAACTGAAAATCAAATCCGACAGAAAATGAAAATTTTATTTGTAATACCAGCAATGAAGTGCGGTGGCGCAGAAAGAGTTGCCACAACATTCGCCAAATGTCTGTCGGAACACGAAGTGAAATTCGTAAACCTAGGAAGTGACGACGGTGAACTGACCAACTGGATAAAGCCATATTTTCCACTTACATCGCTCAACTGCAGCAGAAGCATTTCGGCATATTTCCCACTAAAAAAGCTGATACGCAGAGAAAAGCCTGACTTTATTTTTGCAACACATATACATGTCGCACTAATACTATTGCTCATAAACCGCAGGCTAAAAAGCAAAGTAGTTGTCAGAATACCCACCATGCCGTCGAACAAGCTATACAAAGGACTGAGAATAAGAATAATGGACTGGCTTGAGCGAAAGTTGATGCGCAAGGCTCATTTGATAATTGCGCAAACTGACGCCATGAAAAAAGAAATATGCAACATGTTTGACGTCGACAGCAAAAAGGTTGTAACAATACAAAATCCTATCGACACCGAACTCATTGACAAGCAGACATCCAACGCAGCAAATCCTTTCGACTGTGCAAAAGTCAACTTTTTGTCTGTCGGCAACATTTCGCCTGCAAAAGCCTACGACAAGCTAATAGAAGCATTTGAAATTGTAACCGAGAAACTCCACGATGCTCAACTGTACATTCTTGGTCGTACCGACAGCGAATATGCGCAACAAATTGTTGCAAAAGCAAAAGGAAATCCCAACATTCACTTCGAGGGATTCTGTGAAAACCCATACCGATATATGAAGCATTGCTCGGCTCTTGTCCTGCCATCGCGTATGGAAGGTCTGCCCAACGTTGTACTCGAAGCCATGTATCTCGACAAACCAGTTGCCGCAACTACCTGTGTGCCGATAATCGAAAAGCTTATCGACGACGGCGTAAACGGATACAAAGCCGAACCCGAAAATGCAGAAATGCTTGCCTCGGCAATGCTTAAAGCAATACTTCTACACGACATACACAACTCACACATTGACAGCAGCAACACCATTAAGCAGATATTCCAATAATGAAGAAAGACATCTACATATTTACGAATTCGTATCCATATACACAGTCGGTAGAGGTATTTATTGCTGAGGAAATAAACGTTGCTGCAAAAATGGACTGCAACTTATTCATTATTCCAACAAACAAGGACACATTTGTACGCGAAGTGCCTGAAAATGTAACGGTTCTCCCCTGCCTAACCGACATTGGCAAGTTCCGCAAACTTATATTGTTGCTTGCAATGCCCTTTTCTGGAAAATTCTGGAGCATGATTAAGGAAGCTGGCTTGTCGAAAAAACTACTACAAGGAATAAAATATTTGTACGGAGCATATCTTACACGACATTATATAAAGCAAGCAATAAAGTCACCATCAGTACTTTACAGTTACTGGTTTTCGTACACAGCACTAGGAATGGCAATGGCAAGGGAATGCAACGATATCCTGCAAAAATGCACAATGGTAAGCCGTGGTCACGGCTACGACGTATTTGCCGACCAAAGGGACATTTATATACCGCATAGAAGTTTCACGCTTTCGAAAATCGACATGCTCTGCCCTGTTTCCGATACGGGAACTTCATATCTTTCGGAAAAATATTCGGCATACGCAGCGAAAATACTCACACAAAGACTTGGAATTACTCCAGCCGCAAGCACAAAAGCCGACAAGGAGAAATCGTGTGTACTCTCCTTTGTTTCATGCTCCTCTGTATACGATTTGAAACGTGTCGACCTGATTTTCAACATGATAAAGAATTTTAGCGAAAAGCACCAGGAACAAAAAGTTTCGTGGACGCATTTTGGCGACGGACCTATGTTCGGGCAACTAAAACAAATGTGCACCAACAGACCTCAGAATATGGCCGTAAACTTGAAAGGCTTTACAGCTAGCGACGAAATTCGTCGAATATACGCCAACGAAGATTTCGACATCTTTGTCAACATGAGTACAACCGAAGGAATTCCCGTATCAATAATGGAAGCCATAAGCGCTGGAATACCGGCAATTGCCACCAACGTAGGCGGGAATCACGAAATTGTTTGTGAGGCCACTGGTGCAATAATCCCCCCCGAGCCTACTTACAACGATTTTGAGACGGCAGTAAACCATATTATAAGCAATAAAGAGATTTTAAAGTCGTCGACTATCGAATTCTTCAACAAACATTATAACGCAGAAAAGAACTATACCGATTTCTACAATACAATTATGGGAATGTAGTTATTCTTCCAGCAATTCCTTGTCGAAATTCACCAGATACAATTTTTCCGTTGCCCTTGTGATTGCGGTGTATAGCCAGCGAAGGAATTCGTATTTGCCTTCGTCGGAGATTTCTTCCTTGTTTAGCCAGCCGTGGTCGATGAAAACCGACTTCCACTGTCCGCCCTGCGACTTGTGGCAAGTAAGCGCGTAGGCGTATTTTATCTGCAAGGCATTGTAGTACGGGTCTTTAAGAATGGCTTCGTGGCGTTTCTTCGTATCCAGAATGTCCTGATAGTCAACTTCGAGTTGTTCCCACAGCTCCTTGTAATAATTGCTCGGCATACCAGCCGAATCGATTGCCAAAGTGTCGAGCAGAGCCTTCACTTCTATCTCCAAATCGGGAAAATCGACAAACCGCACATAAAGGTCAACATACCTATGTCCATATAGTTCGTAGTGCCGTCTAACTTTCAGAACCTCAAGCATATCGCCGTTTGCAATGAAGTCGATTTCGGCATTTTCGGGTAGCCACGAATAGTTGTTCTTGACAACCATCAGCAAATCGCCATACGAAAGTTCCTCCTCGCGCCAAAGAATGCGGTTGCGGATTCCCATATTGTAGCGGTTGGCGTATTTGTTTGTCTTGCAGATGATTCGCGTTTCGTCGTTGCCGTAGCGAGAATACGAATTCTCGATTTCCTCTATAAGTTCTGCGCCTGTAATGGACTGGATTTCAGGAAAACCTTTATATTTTAGCTTGGGAAAACTGAAATTGCCATCGGTCATCATTTTGCGTAACTGCGTGGCGTTGAACAAAATACCCGAATCAGCATCTTGTCTTACCACTTCGGACAATTCGCACGAAAAAACCGTCATGCCGTATGCACTGAGGTAATTTTCGTCAAGAGCAGGACTTATAACCGTTCCTATTGGTGGCAACTGGGCCGAATCGCCAAGCAGAATAAGTCGGCAGTTGTTGTCGTTGAAAACGTATGCAAGCAAATCGTCAAGAAGTCGTCCGCTGCCAAAGGCATTTTCGGGATTCTGCGCATTTCCAATCATCGAGGCTTCATCGACAATGAAAACGGTATTCTTGAAACTATTGTAGTTCAGAGAGAAATTGCTTCCGGGGTCGGCTGTAGATTTTTTTCGGTAGATGCATTTGTGGATTGTCGAGGCGTGCCGTCCAGAATAGTTTGACAAGACCTTGGCTGCACGACCTGTCGGAGCGAGAAGAACGGAATTGATTTTTACCTCCTCAAGCAACTTTATGAATGCGCTTATGAGTGTTGTTTTTCCTGTTCCGGCATATCCTTTGAGAAGAAAAGTACAGAACTTGTCGCGGTTTCCCATAAACGAGTATAGTGAGTCTGAAGCCGATAACTGTCCATCTGTCAGTTCACAACCCATCAGAAAAGCAAGCCGTTCCTTAAATTCTTCCCGTGTCATTAAAGTTTTTAAATATTTGCTTGTGTTACCAAAAAAAATTCTAACTTTGCGACTGCAAAATTAAACTTAAAATTTTAATAATGGAAAAGGTAATTCGAATCGTCGTTGCAATCCTGTTGTTAGGATTAGTTGCATTTTTGACCTACAAAATTGTTGATGGAATTCAGACGCCCATCGAGTATGAAGAACAAAGGATAGCTCGTTTCCAAACCACTGTTGACCAACTTATTGCTATACGTACAGCACAAGTTGCATACAAAGAAAACGTACTTTCTCCTGTGTACACCAAGGACTCTGTTAAGAATGGAAAGAAAGTCATAAAGGAAATCTTGAACGGAAAAGATACTGTATTTGTAAAGAGTAAGGTTCCGACATACGACCACTTGTACACTCCGTCCTTTGATGAATTGATCAACTTCATCAACACAGGTAACCTTAAGGTTGTAAGGGCTATCGGAACTCTTTCCGACGAACAACTCAAAGCTGGCATGACAGAAAAGAAAGCCATTGCTATGATTGAGAAAGCAAAGAAAACTGGCAACTGGAAGGAAGTTGAAGACGCTGGACTTAAGAACTTCAGACGTGATACAACTTTGGTTCCTGTTAAGGATTCGTTGTTCAAAAATCTTGAATACCCTATTGAAGACATCAGATACACAAGAGTTGGTCGCAAGGTTGAATTCAAGATGGATACCGCAACCGTTATGACTGGTTCGGGTGTTGCCGTTAAGGTTTTCCAGTGCTATGCTTTGTACGACGATCTTCTTGATGGTCTTAACAGACAGCTCACCGTTAACTACAAGGACAAAATCAAAGATACCTGCCTCAGAGTTGGTAAACTTGACGAAGCAAACAACAACGCAGGTAACTGGGATGCTACTATGGAAAAGAAAAAACAAGAGTAACAATGAAATCTGTCCGCATCAAGGGCGACATTGATTTGCTCTCAAAAAATAGTCTGTCCATCTTGATTTCTCAAGATGGACTTTCTTATTCTATATACGACATCGACGACAAAAAGGTGCAGGCTCTTGTTTCGATGCAATTCGAAGCAAACAAAGCCGACGAAATACGCCAATTTGTAGAAAGCGAAGGCTTGAAAGATACTCAATTCGAGAACATTAACATCGTTTTCGCAACACGGAACGTCACCATTGTCCCCGATGCAATATTCGATGAAAATTCTGCCGAAAGCATTTATGCACTCAACAGGAAAATTTCTCCCAACGAGGAAATAAGATATGCGAGACTGCCGAAGTCGCAGACAGTAATCATATTTGCTATCGACAAAAATATCGTCGCCCTACTCGACGAAATGTTTCCTCGCTACAACTTGTATCCGCAGTCGTACCCACTTATCGAAACCAGCCTGACAAAAACAAAAATCAGCGAGAAGCCAAACCGCCAGAGAATGATGGTTCAGGTGTTCGAGGATTTCTTCGAAATTCTTGTCATCGACAAAGGACAGATTGCCAACTACAATACATACGCCTACAAATCGTCGAACGACATATTGTACTTTATAATCAACACGTTCGAACAGCTTGGACTGCAGCCCGAAGAATGTGAGATCGCCTTCTCTGGATTCATCGAACAAGACGACCTTGCGGTGCTTCATGTAAAGAAATTCGTCAGAACCGTGTATTTCGAATCGTTAAACAGCGACTACAAATACTTCTACCGCTTCCAGGAATTTTCACCACATTACTTCTACAATTTCCTAAGCATAAATCAATGAGAATAATAGGCGGAAAATATCGCGGAAAATCATTTACACCCCCGGCAACATTCAAGGCTCGTCCTACAACAGACTTTGCCAAGGAGGCTTTGTTCAATATTCTGAACAATGATTTCAACTTCGAAAACATCGACGTACTTGATCTTTTCAGCGGCACGGGAAGCATATCGTACGAATTTGCAAGCCGCGGTGTAAAATCGCTTATAGCTGTTGAGAGCAACGTAAAACATGCAGCATATATCGAGAAGAATTTCAAGGAATTAGGCTTTTCTCAAGCAACAATCTACAAGTCCGATGTTTTCCGCTACCTTGACACCTGCCACAAGAAATTCGACGTGATATTCGCCGACCCGCCATACGCACTCGAAAATATCGAGGAAATCTACCATTCGGTATTCAGGAACAATCTGCTTTCCGACACCTCTTATCTTATAATAGAACACGGAGAAAGCAACAATTTTTCAGATTTTCCTCATTTCGTCACTATGAAAAAGTACGGTAGCGTGCATTTCAGCATTTTCGACCCGACAAGGTAAAGCAATTGACAATTGACAATGGACAATTGATAATGGATAATCATTATCCGAAAACACCCATTATAAACTCCTTGACTACCACGAAGAATACGAAGCAGGAATAAATAAGTTTCATCATTATTCCGCACATCATGCCCAGAAATGCGCCAAAGGCTGCCTTCCATACGGCTTTCATATTGCCTTCGGTCTTCTGTCCCTGCTTCTTCAGATAAAGAAGTTCTCCGATGAATGCACCAGCAAACGGAGCCAGGAAAATAGCCCACCATGCCAGACCGAAAAGGCTGACTAGTATTCCTATTGCAGCGCCTCGACTGCCCCATTTTGTCCCGCCGAACTTCTTTGTCGACCACGACGGCACAAGAAAATCGAGAACAGTAACCACAACCATTATTACGCCAAGTATTATCAGCGTAGAAACCTCGAAATGGCAGTAACTTACAAAGAAAGCAGCAAGAAATCCGCCATAGGCGATTGGTGGTCCAGGAAGAATCGGCAAGAAACAGCCTATGATTCCAACAATTAGCAGAATCAACGATAAGGCTATCAATATTATATCGAGGGTAAAAGTCATTTGTATGCTGAAATTATATCATCTACGGTTGCTCGATTTATCTGCAAGGTCACCGAATACACTATTTGCGAGGATTTCTTAGCCTGATGAGAACACGAATTTTCGCAGACTGCGACAACCTTGTCGCGCACAGCATCAATCTTCTCCTCGTACTTGCCGTCGCGTAGAAAATCCTTGTACGAAATATTTTCGGCAATATACTCGTCAACTTGCCTTATCAGTTCTCTTTTTGCTTCGGCAATCGCCTTTTCCTGAGCCAGTTGCAAGTTTGGCGACATAACTTCAACCGATGCCCGGAAAACGTATTTATCGGTAGTATTCTTCGTGCAACTTTTAGTAAAAACAGACACTACCGTCTCCCATAAAGTGCACGATTGTAAAGCCATTACAGAGCACAGCAATATTGCAATGGTTAATTTGTTCATCTGGACAGCAGCTTGACATCGGACATATCCATCCACCCTTCCTTGCCGTCGGCCAACTTAATGTTGTACATGCCATTGGCAGAATCAACCACCTGAACCTTAATGCCTTCGTATATCTCAAACGAATTTACGGCATCGGCATTGGGCGACGACTTTACCATCGACTGTTCGAACACAATTGCATAGTTGTTTTCCGAAATCACAACCGAAGACTTGTGTGCACAGATAGCCGTAAAAATGAAAAACATAAGCGATATTACAGCAATGGAAAATCCCAGTTTTCTAAGCGCGATTCGTCCCAAAAACAAATACAATGCAATACCAATGAGTGTCAGCACAAGAAAGACAATATTCAATATTGTCCACGCATCGGAACTCATTATATTAAGTATTTTTATACCCAATCGGGTATAAAAAGGCATTGGTAACGGTTCTACAATTTGCTTAAGTTGCCTGTTGGCTATGTTCAAATTGAATTCGGCATCATCGTTCGACGGGTCGAGCATCAGAGCTTTTTCGTAATAATATACCGAATGTGGAATGTCGTTGAGGCGGTAATAGCAATTACCTATATTATAATATAGGTCCGACGAGGAATATCCCATGTTGCAGACCGAATCGTACATTTCGAGAGCAGCAGCATACTGCGTCTGCATAAATGAGTTCTGTGCGCTATCAATAAGTTGCTCTACATTACCCGAGAACAAACTCAGCGACATTAGCGAAAGTACTACTGATATAAAATACTTTTTCATGGTCTACCTCATGTTTTCTTCAAGTTGTTCAATAATTTTGGTTGTCTCATCGTAAATTGCCTGCATTTCGTTGCTTGCACTTGAAACGAAATGTGCAAACTCGCACTTGTCGATAAGATCGACAAAATGCTGCGACAGTTCCTCGTCGACATTATGTTCGGCAAATGCCTGTTTTACATTGTCCTTTGTAAGCTGCGACGTTGGAATCGAAAGTTTGTCGCCAGCATATCCCCAAAGTGCGGTGATTATTTCCTTATAGAAACCGGTATGGTCGTTTGCCTGCATAAATTTACGTGCCGACTTCAGTCGTTTGCGCGATATCTTGTTGGCTTTCTGGCGTTTCATCAGTTCTACATCCTGACGTTTCTTAATATTCTTACGCATAACTACAACCAAAACGACAAAAAGCACAAGCAGACCTATTATAATACACCAGTACAATCCCGAAAGCATGAGCGGTGAATATGCCATAGCCAAATGCAAGTTGCCCTTGTGAATATAGCGGACATCCTCGGGATTGATGACTTCGACACCAGTCTGCATATTGTATATCGAACTAGCAGCAGCATCGCCACTACCCTTTCTCACATTGATAATTATCGGTTCGGTCGAAACCGTCTTGTATGACTTTGAAGCAAGGTCGTAGTAAACCAGCGAAACCTCACCGAGATTGAATGTTCCTCCATAGCGTGGAACCAGAGTAAACTCCCAGGTCTTGCTGCCCGACATTCCCGATTCGGTTGCATTAAGTTTGCTCGTAACAACAGGCTCGTACTGTTCGAATTCCTTCGGACACGAGATTTTTGGAGCTTCGATGTTGCTGAAGTTTCCTGAACCAGAGATTGTTATCTTGCATGTAACAGCCTCGTTTACCGATATGGTATCGTTCGGTTTGCTTAGTGAAATGTTGAAACGTCCGACTGCGCCCGAGAAGCCGACAGGTTCCGAAGGCAAAGCCGACACATTAAGCGTAACTGCTGGAGCAGTCGACGAAGCCGGAGCATTGTCGTAGGTGTAGCCCCAGAACGGATGTCGTCCCGAAACCACACGGGCCATGCACTTAATGTTTGCCTGATCGATTTCGACACGACCTGCAACACGTGGAAAAACAAGGTATTTCTTAAGTATTGCCGTATTGTATGTCTTTCCGTTTAATGTTTCGCGCGACCATTTCAGGTTTGTGTCGGTTTCGAGTTCTTCGACATAAAAGTTGTTGAACTTTGGCGGAGTAAAATCTTCGATTGACATTAGGTCGATGGCAGTATACAGCTTTATTGTGACGATGGCGGCCTCACCTTTTGCAAGGTTCGACTTAGAAGCGATTGTGCGTATAAGCACGTCGTCGGATGCAACGCTCGACTTTGGCTGGTTCTGCGGTTGCTGTTGCTGCGACGAGGAACGGCTTCCCGAACCGAAGAACTCTTCGAACGGATCGAAGTAGCTTGACTGGCGTTGCTGCTGTTGCTGCACAGCTTCTTTCTGCACAGTTACAGAAATACTGTTAGAGGTGTATTTGGTTCCCTTGACAACTGCCGTTGCACCTTCGAGCGTATAGTTGCCTTCGGAGACGGCTTCGAGAGTATATGTATAAGTGTAGGTATTTGTACTAGTCATGCTGCCGTTGACAATGCTGACGCTCGAGCTGGAACTCTGCGACGGACCGCCCACCATCTTGAAACCAGGAATATTTCCAAGTTGTATCGACGAAGGCTTCTCATTCAAAGTATATTGCACCTGCATGCGCTGTCCAACGCCAACAACCGACGGAGCCTTTCCCGTAAAGGTAACACCGTCGGCAAACGAAGCCAACGACACAAGCAAAATCGATATAATCAACAAAAACTTTCTCATATCTGTTCCGATATAAATCTTTCGCGAAGATAACGCATTGTAATAATCAATGTTTCAAAAGAAAAGTTAAAGTTTTTATATGACAAAAGGCAGCAAGTCTGCCCATCGTCCCTATTTGTTCAGAAAAATATTCTCGAGCACCTTGCCGCTTACGATTGGCGGTGGCGGTGTGCCGAGAGCCGTCGAAACCGTTGGTGCTATGTCGGTGATATTTATCTGACTGAAAACTTTCTGTTTTTTAACTTTCCAACCATACCATATCAGAGGAACATGCGTGTTGCTTGTGTAACCCGAATTATGGTCGGTGCAATATGGCACATCCTCTATCCAGCCTGGCTTCAAGGCAATCATTATGTCGCCCGAGCGTTTCTGGTTGTACGAGTTCTGCATCTTCACAGGCATACCCTCGACAAACACAATGTTCTGGAACTGGTTGGCTCCTATTGCATTGGCAATGCCCGACGAATTCATTATGAAGTCGATAATCTTTTCGCGAATTTCGTTGAGCGAAATCTGCGAATCCTCTATTAGCGACCTGTTGAGATATATCTGCGAATTATTGAAATCGAGAATCCAGTCGCCGTCTCCATAAATGGCTTTTAGATACGACTTTACCAATGCCAACATATAGAACTGCTTGAAGCTTCCAGCAGGCATTTTCTGGTCTTGCAGATACTGAGGCATTTCCGAAACACCATGGTTGGAAGTAAGGTAAATAAGGCAATTGTTTTTGCCTACCATATCCTCAACCACATCAATCAGATGCTCCAGATCCTTGTCCAGGCGCAAGAACAAGTCCTGCACCTCGATAGACTGAGGTCCGTACAACTTGCCAACTTCCTCGGGCACCGAGTAGTTGACAAAAAGGAAATCGGTAAACTCGTCCTTTCCGAGTTCTTCGCCGTACAAGGCTGCAACAGCCAAGTCGTTGAGCAAAGTGTTGCCTTCGGGAATCATGGAAAGGAGACTATAATTTCTCACCGTCTTTGTTATATCGGAATACACATACGGAAAAGTCTTGTACATTCCGTCGATGCCGAATTCGTACTTGCTTGAGTCAGAAAGCACTTCATTGTATTTTTCCAACGGAAGCATCGGTTCCCACTGACGAGTAAGGTACTCGTCGGGCATTTTCTTTTCGTTCACATCGACAACCCATTGAGGCAAAGCACTCATGTAGTAAGTCGACGACATCCATTCTCCAGAAGTCTGGTCGAACCAATATGCAGCATCTGCAGCGTATCCGCCCGAAAGTACGGCCGCGTATTTCGACAGCGACATGCTTATTACCTTCGACTTGCCACGGTTGAACAATTTCGCCTCGTCGCTGAATGATGTCGAAAGCATATTTGTTGGTGCTACACGTCCATCGGCGTTCTTTGAACCGCCCACAGCAGTTTCCTTTTTGTCGGAATAGATGCAGTCAATCTTTTCGCCTGTAAGCTTGTTGAACCAGTAGTTCGACACAATGCCGTGGCTGCAAGGCTCAGCGCCAGTTGCAATAGTAGCATATCCCGGAGCAGTCTGGGTAAGATAGTAATTGTAGTTTGCATTCACACAATAACTGCCGTTTATTGCAAGCTTCTTGAATCCTTTATTGCCAAAGTTCTCCCAAAAACGGTCTATATAGTCCTGACGCATCTGCTCTACTACAATTCCAATCACAAGCTTAGGCTTGTCGGAAGGAATCGAGGTCTCAATCTGTGCCACCAATGCCTTAGCTTGCACCAACAGCACACAAACCAACAATATGAATACATTCTTTTTCATACTGCGAATATAGAGCAACAAATAAAAGCACAACGCCGGCTAGTTTGCATTTTTTTAACAACAATCTGTTATAAATGACATTATTGCTCGTTTTTTGGACATTAACGTTAAAATATAGTTAAGGACAATTACGAAAAAAAAACTATTTTTATATTTGCAGATATGAAAAAGAATAAGGTTGTATCGTGGAGTATCGTAATGTTGTCGGTATCGATGATAGTACTCATCATGCTTCAAGTCAGCCATATTACATCATCTTACAAAAAATCGGCAGAAATAATAGAACGTGCTCTAAACGAAGCGATTAACCAGACCATCATAACACTTCAGAAACAAGAAGTCGCCATTTTTGTCTACGACAAATTCAAGGCTCGCAATAATACTGGCAAGAACAATCTCAAACCCGACAAGATATCGGTCAACAGCGCCACTTCGTTCTTCGACGAGGAAAACATACCGACAAATGCCATACGAATCGACGACAAGCATTCGTATTCGCTTAAGAACGAAGATATTGACGCCATTGAAGCCTACTATCTCGGGCAGATGTCCGATCCCAGTTCGCAGTTCAACACGCTTGCGCTGCAACTCGAAGCCGAATTCACCCGCAGGCAGATACCTATAGAAAAAAGATTTGATGCAGAAACCATAGAACGTGTACTTCAAAGAACATTGAACTCGTTCGGCATCGATATGGACTTTGAGTTTGCCGTAATCGACGACATAACAATGGACATCAAGATAGCATCGGACAAATTCGACATCGACAGGCTCGATCAGTGCTACAAGTACAACATGAACTCGGGAAACATAATGGAGAATCCCAACCTGTTCGTTGTTGACTTTCCGTCGAAGAAAGATGCCATATTCGCGTCGATATATTCACAGGTAATCCTTTCGCTGCTAATATCCATATTGTTCATAGCATCGTTCAGCGTTGCAATATTCTCGATATTGAGACAAAAGAAACTAAACGCCATCAAGACCGACTTTGTGAACAACATGACGCACGAATTCAAGACTCCAATTGCCACCATAAAGCTTGCTGCAACAGCAATCAAAAGTCCGCAGGCAATGGAAAACAAGGAAACGATATCGGGCATGGCCGAAATAATACTTCAGGAAACATCGAGGATGACACAACATGTTGAACAAGTTTTGCAGATTGCAACTCTCGACAAGAACGGCCTCAAGCTCAAACTTACCGACGAAGATGCCAACGCCTTCGTCCGCGATGTTGCCGGCACAATGGCTTTACAGGTATCACAGAAAGGCGGCAGCCTTACCATCGACACCTGCGAGGGCGAAGTCCACATACAAATGGACACCGTGCTTATGACAACTGTACTCATCAACCTGATAGACAATGCAATAAAATATTCGGAAGAGGCACCTATTATTCATGTAAGCACTTACACCAAGGGCGACAGGTTCTTCTTCTCGGTAAAAGACAACGGCATAGGAATGACCAAGGATGCACAGTCGAAAGTGTTCGACAGGTTCTATAGGGCATCGACGGGCAACACACACAACGTAAAGGGATTCGGACTTGGTCTGAACTATGCAAAAGAAATTGTCCTTGCCCACCACGGATTTATTTCGGTTAACAGCACGGTCGGCAAAGGCAGTACATTTACAGTTAGCTTACCATTAACATTAAAGGATATAAATTATGACTAAGGAAAAATTATTACTAGTAGAAGACGACATGAACTTCGGTTTCGTGTTAAAGTCGTACCTTGAAATGAACGACTTCTACGTCACTCTTATAACCGACGGAAAGGATGCTGTAAACGCATTCCTGTCAATGGAATACAACTTGTGTATACTCGACGTTATGCTTCCAAATGTCGACGGATTCACTATCGCTAAAGAAATAAAGAGGATAAGTCCAAGCTGCCCTGTAATATTCCTTACCGCCCGTTCGTTGAAAGAGGACATAATGGAAGGCTTCAGAATCGGTGCCGACGACTACCTAACAAAGCCATTCGAATCCGACGTTCTGCTCATGAAGATCAGGGCAATCCTCCGTCGCAACTTCGACATAAAGCCGGGAATCAGCGATGTCGTAACTATTGGCAAGTACAAGTTCAACACAAAGATCCGCACACTTACCAGCGCCGACGAAACTTTCAGGCTTACTCCGCGCGAAGCCGACCTGCTGAAAGCATTGTACATCAACAAGAACAATGTTCTCGACCGCAACGAGGCTCTGAAGAAAATATGGGGCGACGACAATTATTTCAACGCCAGGAGCATGGACGTTTACATCACTAAGTTGAGAAAATATTTCAAGGACGACGATACCGTTCAGATCAACAATATCCACGGCAGCGGATTCATCCTGGAAATCAAATAAAAAAGGGGTCTGCCCCTTTTTTATTCCGCTTCGGTCATCATAGCTTCTATCCTGACTTTCGACTCCTTTATCTTTTCGAAAAGGCAATTGAACCTCGACTTTAAATCGACAAACCTTCCAGAATTGTCACTAGCGCTGGGAACCTTGTCTGGTTCGACAACTTTTTCCTTATCTTCAACGCATTCCGACTCCATTGTCACCGAATAAGAATTAGTCCTAAGCACTGCAAAAGCTTCTTTCATCATTCCGAAAGAAAAATCCCCCACATAATTGCAATCGCATTCCGAAATCATCTGCATCAGCACATTTGCATCAACAACCGGCATTCCCGACAGCACAATATTTTCGACACCATATTTTTTCAGTTCGGAGCACAACTGAACAAACTGCTTTTTTAGTACGCTTTGTATCTCGTATGAAATATCGGTAATCTTCACAATCTTGGTAATCTCATTGTAAATAGGAATAGAAATCTCGTAATGCACATAACGGCTTGGCACCGAAGCAAATCCATACATTGCAACGAGCACGCTTGCATTACGGTACGAAACTCCAAAAATATTGCTTATGTGCGACACAAGATTGCCAACACCGAAATTGTATTTCAAAATATTCTTAACCCTGCCGCCGTCGAAAATTGCTATTTCGGAATGACTTTCGCTGAACGTAACGACAGCATTACTGTCCGAATATTTTTTGGCCGCAGTATTAAGGAAATAGATGTCGGGAACTATAGAATCAACGCCTATGCCATACTTTGAGATCTGCGAAAGCAAGGCCTCTACCCGCTTCGAATCCCACGACATGAACGACTTACGCTTGATGTACTTTTGCAACAAGGGAATATCCTCGAGACGGTCTAACGACTTGCCATCGTACTCGAAATCGGTGTGCTGCTCAAAATATAGCGTGTTGTCGCTGTCGAAATCAGCCGATACTGGCATCGAATAGTTGCGGTACTTGTAATGCTCGTCCTTCTTGGTCCTCACCTTCGACAAAAACTGGTTGCCAAGATGATAATACGAATTACAAAGCACAAGATTCAGCGCAACCGCCTCGTTCTCCACCGACTCGATACTTCCATATATGACAGCAGCCACATATTCTTCGAAATTACTATAATAGGTATAGTCGAAACTGACCTTCTTAGCTACCATTGATTCTGAGCAAACTACCACTTCATTTTTTGAAACCCAAGCATAAACATTTTTATTCATAAGACCTTCTATATTTAAAATTGTATTTTTTTTACTTAAAATTTTTACCTAATTGTTTTATTTTTTCGTTGCAAAATTACAATCATAAGTTATTGTATTATAATATTTTAAGTAAAACTTAATTAAGTTTAAGCATATTTTGGATTAAAATTTATTAAATATATATTGCTTAATTAAATTTAATTTTCTTAAATTTGCAAAATCAAATTTGATTAAACTTAAAATTGGGATGAAGAGTACGGACTACAGCAAAAAGATCATGATGCATTTGGCAAAGATGCTGTCGGTCTGTTCTATTTCAAGCATCCACCGTACCGATGCCGGCGTAGTGAAATCGGTCATGAACGACGACAAGTCTATAACCGACATCCCAGTTGTATCCGACGAACTACAGAAAAAACGCAAGCCAGCGGCAAAACGCACTTCGTGGGAAACCACCGACAAGAAGGAGAGCATGCTTTTCGACGACCAGAGTTTGACCTTGTGTATTAGGCTCACCTCGGACATCGACCATCTCGACGACCTTTACTACGCGACGATACGCCCTACCCTCGAATCGCTGTCGGGCACAGGAATGATAAGTTTCGACAATGGTCCCGAATCGCAGATTTCGGTACGCGACAAAGAAATCATAGCATCTATCTGCCGAATGTCGTGCCTGTCGTATATTGACACTATCAATTCGATAAAGTCGGAAGTCGATGAATACAAGGAACTTGTAAGACACCACGAGAAAACAATTTCCACGCTCAAGAAGAACATGGAAATACCTATTAATAGAACCAGGAAGGTTGTCGGCGACAAGCTGGCACAACTAAACAAGATGTTCGGCAAAAACTTCACCTTGTCGAAAGACGCCGAAATGCTAGTCGAAAGCTACAGCGGCAACGATATACAACCGTTGCTCGACGCTCTCGAGAAAGCAGCAAGGCTGAAAACCGAAATCTACGACGCCTCGCAAATAACAATAGACGATACCGACATAAGAATTGTCAACAAGACCGAAAAGAGCGTACAGCAACAGTCGGACACAGAAACCGGAACAGTATACGACAAACGTCACGCGAAGATAGTTTCGTACCTCGAAAAACTCGAAGCAGCATTTGTCAGTACAATCGAAAGCGGTCTGAAGCCGACTGCCATGAACATAGCAAACGCCATGCAGGTTTCGTCGGCATCGATAACAATGTGGTTCGACAACCATTCGGAAGATGCCAAGCGTCTCTGCGAAAACAACCCGAACCTCTGCCCCAACTCGCGCCTGTATTTCGAGCCACTGAAGAATGCGCTTGCAGGAAAACGCAACAAAGCCAACCGAGCCTAAATGAAAATAATAAGGAAAATATTCGCCTTCCCATTCATCCTGCTTATACAGATATACAGGAAGCTCATCTCTCCCATGCTACCGAACTCGTGCCGCTACACTCCCACCTGTTCCGAATACGGACTGCAGTCGTTCCGCAAGCACGGACCTATAAAAGGTTTTTTCCTGACGGCACGAAGAATTTTGAGCTGCAATCCATGGGGCGGCAGCGGCTACGATCCCGTCCCCGACGTTTGTACATGGAAATACGTATTTGGTAAAAGACCAAAAAATCCCGATTTAGACAAGGATTACGCTGACAATCAATGCAATGAGTAAAATTCAGAAGCATCAACACATTTACGTTAATATCTTTAACAAATCATATAGATAAAGTTTTTGCTACTGATAAAAAAAGTGATACTTTTGTCATTGAAATTTTGTGGAAAGATTTGGATGCTTGCAACCACGGAAAAAAATGCTAAAAACACAATTCCCAGTTACATCCCAATCGTTCCTGTTATTAATGTTTTAAACTTATTGACAGATGAACTATTATTTTACATCAGAATCAGTGTCGGAAGGACATCCCGACAAAGTAGCAGACCAGATTTCGGATTCGATACTCGACGAATTTCTGGCTCAGGACCCAAAATCGAAAGTTGCTTGTGAAACCTTAGTTACCACAGGTTTAGTAGTCGTTGCCGGCGAAGTAAAATCGAAAGCATACGTCGACGTACAGAGCGTTGTTCGCAAAGTTGTAAATGGAATCGGCTATACCAAGGGCGAATACCGTTTCGACGGCAATTCGTGCGGTGTAATGTCGACAATTCACGAGCAGTCGCCCGACATCAACCAGGGCGTAGAACGTGAAACTGCAGCAGAACAGGGTGCTGGCGACCAAGGTATGATGTTCGGCTATGCCTGCAAAGATACCGACAACTACATGCCGCTCCCACTCGACTTGGCACACCGCATGCTGAAAAAATTGTCGGAAATCCGTCGCGAAGGAAAGGAAATGACCTACCTCCGTCCCGATGCAAAGTCGCAGATAACAATCGAATACGACGAAAAGCACAATCCAGTACGCATCGACACCATAGTAATTTCTACACAGCACGACGATTTCGACAAGAACGAAGATAAGATGCTCAAAAAGATTGAAAATGATGTTCGCAAAATATTGATACCTAGAGTGATTGCCGATTTGCCAGCACGCACGCAGAAACTTTTCAAGAAGGATTTCAAGCTTTTTGTCAACCCGACAGGAAAGTTTGTCATTGGTGGCCCTCACGGTGACAGCGGTCTTACTGGCCGTAAGATTATCGTCGACACCTACGGTGGCAAGGGTGCACACGGTGGTGGCGCATTCAGCGGCAAAGACCCGTCGAAGGTTGACCGCTCGGCAGCTTACGCAGCTCGTCACATTGCGAAGAACCTTGTCGCAGCAGGCGTTGCCGACGAAATCCTTATCCAGGTTGCTTACGCAATAGGCGTTGCAGAGCCAGTAGGAATCTATGTAAACACCTACGGAACAGCAAAGGTTAATATGAGCGATGCCGAAATTGCAGAAAAGGTAAAGAAGCTCTTCCCGCTCACTCCTGCTGCAATCCAGAAGCGTCTGAAACTGTTGAACCCGATTTATGCAGAAACAGCAGCATACGGACATTTTGGTCGCGAACCAAAGGTTGTAAAGAAAACTTTCATTGCCGACGGCAAGAAGATTGAAAAGGAAGTTGAACTTTTCACCTGGGAAAAACTCGACTACGTAGATAAGGTTAAGAAAGAATTCGGACTATAAACCGAATATTACTACCAATAAGAAAAGGCTACCAACTGGTAGCCTTTTTCGTTATTGCGGTCAGACCACAAGCGCTCCCACTCAGTCATCGCGGAAGCCACGGGGCTCGCTGGCTCGCAAAAAAGAATAAAACGACAACAAGGACAACATGTGACAACAAAACACCGACAGTCCACCCTCGTAGTCATCGCGGAAGCCAGTCAAAGCACGCGATACGGAACGGGGAGCGTTGCGGAGACGGCTATCCGCGATCTCCACTCACATTACCGCACTTTTGTTTTTGCCCAAGTTTGACGCCCTTAAGGTTTTTAAGGACCTTAAGGCGAGGGGGCAAACAACATTGCGGTAATTTTCTCACCGCCGACCCCAGAGGGGTCACATATATGTAGCGGCGATAGCTGCGGTGGAAAAGTGCTGGCGGAGTTTTTGCAGCGATAGCAATGCAATGTTCCAGAAACCGAAAACAGTGCAAAACAAGTGCAAGGCTTTTGCAATGTTGAGGTGAGGGAACACATATACGCCGCAGGGACAGATAAAAAACTGCCCCTGCGTATTTTTCATAATTAATGTGCTCGGTTAATTTGTGATATTGTCTTTATTCCGATTCTACCCATTTCCTTTCTTTATTATTATAATACCGCCATTTGAACTTTTCATAATCAATATCATACCATTTATCCTTATAATAATAAAAATACCACCACCTCTCTGGGTCTACTATTATCGGGAAAGATGAAGATATATAAAAATATTTCAAGTTCAATTTTTCAAAATCCTCTGTTCTTTTAAAAAAGAGGCTAGCATAGTCTCCATATAAAACGAACAAACTACCACAATAATACATACAACCATAATTATATGGTAAAGAATCATCCCAAACTACAAATAAATCAGAAAACTCAATGCACATTTCTAAGGATTCTATACTTTGTTTTTCTTGAAGTCTTATACTATAAATATTAAAATTATTATGAAATTCGCCATTCTTTTCTTCTTGTATAACACTATCAAAAATTATTTTAACAATAGAGTCTGTAAACTCTAAAACAGGACTTACTACTATAGTATCCACTTCTCTACATCTACAATCATACACTGTTGTATCACCTTCCGACCTAGAATAAATATTGGACACTTGTATGCAAAATAATATGAAAATAAATAGTCGTTTCATAAATGTCGACACGAAAATTTCAGCCTGGTATTTTTCAAGCCCGACAAAATGATAATCCTATATCGCTTCAGCAGCTTTCTGTTCTGTAAAGCAATTTATCCAATTCAGCAAATCGGCATACACCTCTTCCCTATTGATTTCGTTCAGGATTTCGTGTCGGGCATTGGCGTACAACTTCATCTGAATATTTGGTATGCGCAAGTTGCGGTAAAACTCGACAGCCTCCTCAACGCCTCGTCCGTAATTCCCGACAGGATCCTTTTCCCCCGAAACAAAGAACATCTTCAAGTTCTTGTTTATGAGCGCACCCGACGAACGTTTGTTTATGTATATCAACCCTTTGAAAAATCCGCGGTAGAACGAATTAGAAAACAGACCTCCGCAAAGATCGTCGGCAATGTACTTCTTTACCTGCGAATCGTCGCGCGACAGCCACTGGTATGGCGTACTATAACCTTTGTTGTAACTGCCGAACGACAGTTTGTCGAGCAATTTGGCCTTCGAACGGCATCCTTCGAAAGTACAGGCAATATTGGCGATTAACTTCCCAAAACGCAGCACAGCTGTAGGGTTTGTTCCCGTACCACTTATTATTACACCCGAAATTTCGGTGCTGTACTTTGTTATAAACGTCCGAGCCAAAAACGACCCCATACTATGTCCCAGCACAAAATACGGAAGATTTGGATTTTCGTCTGTAGCAATATCCTTCAACTGCTTTAGGTCGCCGATTATACGCCACCACTCATCGCAATGCGGCCATACACCATAGTCTTTCTTGTCCGCGATTGTATTTCCGTGTCCGCGATGGTCGCTCACATAAACGGCTATTCCGTTGTCGGTCATAAACCTGGCAAAATCGGCGTAGCGGGCCGAATGTTCAGCCATCCCATGAAATATCTGTAAAATTGCCCGTGGAGTATTATCAGGCATATACCTGCGATAAAATATTGTTGCGCCATCCGACGACTTAAATGCGTGTTCCGTAAATCTCATATCTCAAAATTATTAACAAGGTGGCACAAAAATAATTAAAATTTTTCTACAAACAAGCAATTTCGTTTTTTTTTCATCACAGTAGCAACGACAAGCCAAATGCAACCACATACAGAGCATCAAGAAGCACAAACCGGAACAAGCATTTGTTATACTTCTTGCCTTCGGCCTTAACCAGCAGGACGAACAGGACTACCGCCGGCACCAGCAAGACCAACAGCCACAATGTTCCGAAACCTAGCACTGCAAATGCTACCGATGCCAAGAGCAACAAAGCGACGCCGACAAGAGCCGCCACCCTTCCGAAACGCACAGGAAAAGTCCGCTTGCCCACTGCACGATCGTCTTCTATGTCACGTATATTATTGGAAGCCAACACACAAACAGCTATACAACCGCAAGCGCATCCTGCATAGAATGCTGCCAGCGAAAACTCGTGGCACTGCAGGAAAATAGTTCCAGCCGAAGCCACTGGTCCGTAAAACAGGAAACATACAATGTCGGCTACTCCAAGATAAGCCAACGAAAAACGAGTTGCCGTGTAAAGCCATGCAAACAGAGCCGACAGCACACCGACGAGCAAAATCACCCAACCGCCAACCCACACAAGGTATGCGCCGAGCAATAATGCCACCGACAATGCAATTATACAAGCTATACGCATCTGCTTTTCGTTCACAATTCCTTCGGCAAGAGGTCGTTGCGGTCCAGAACGGCCAGCCTTGTCGCATCCGCGCACAAAGTCGTAATAGTCGTTCACAAGGTTTGAAAACACTTGCAACGACATGGCACACAGCAATGTAATGATTGCCGTCGGAATATCTATTATTTTACCAAACGCCAACAGTCCTGCGATTACCGGACTAGCCGAAATAAATAACGAATAAGGGCGACAAACGCCAAACCAAAGCTTTATCTTTTGCATCCTTTGTATAATGTTGAAATTCCAAATGTTTGACTCTTAAAACTCGTATCACAGAAGCCGTTCCTTTCGAGAATGGCGACAAAATCGCGTCCTTTGGCGAAACGCTTCACACTTTGCATGAAATATACAAATGCTTCGCCGTTGTCGGTAAGACGTTTCCCAATGCGTGGTACAATGCGAGTGAAATAGAAATCGTAGAAAAAGCGCACCAGCTTGTTTGTGGGATATGTGAACTCAAGAATGCGAAGCTGTCCGCCAGGCTTCAGCACACGGAATATTTCAGCAAGGCTTCGGTCAAGTTCGGCGAAATTGCGCACGCCATAGCCACAAGTGACTGCATCGAAAGTATTGTCGTCGAACGGCAGGTGAGCGCAATCGGCGACACGCAGTTCCACCTTGTCCGACATGCCTTTTCTACGCACTTTCTCACGACCGACATCGAGCATTCCTTCGGAAATATCCACACCTACCACCTTTTGCGACTTGCGTTGTTTTATAGCTTCGATTGAAAGGTCGGCAGTGCCAGCAGCCACATCGAGAACGAGTTCGCAACTTGGCAACGAACGCACAGCACGTCTGCGCCAGCAACGGTCGATTCCCATCGATGCCGTATGATTGAACCGATCGTAACGATTTGAAATGCTGTCGAATAATCTGCCTATGTCTTTCATTTTAAAAAAGGGCAAAGATAAATCTTTGCCCTTGTATTTTTATGTAGCTTATTAACGTTACTTTATTGCACTTAGAGTTTTATATGTATTGGCATCGCTTACGTCCAAGCCTTTCGACTTCATTTCGGCAGCCAATTTCGAAGCGTAAACGCCTTTTTCGACTGGACTGAGCGACTTCACATAGTCGAGAACGTACTTGTACTCGTTGAGTTCGCGGCCCATATTATGTGCGTGATACAAATACTGGTATGCCTGTTCCGGCTTTCCAATCTTAATGTAGTTCTTCGCTATTTCGGAAGCAAGCTGCATCGAGAAACGCTTCTTTTCGACGTCGTTGTAACCTTTCTGCTTAAGTTCGGAAACCAAACGTCTGTAAGCACCGCCAAAAGCAGCGATTGCATCGCGGTTCTGGTCGAACTCGGTATAGTTCTGGCCCTGGCTGTAAAGCAGGTTGGCATTGCGCTTTTCGAGAATAGCAAAGTCCGACTCGCTAAAACCGTCTGTAGATTCGTTCTGCTTGGCAAGTATAGGAGCACAAATCTCGTTGAACTTCTTCACAGCCTCAGCCCTGTCCTGATAGTCGTATGCGACAAGGAAATTCTTTGTCGAGTAGCCCTTTTCGAACATATCCGACATTACTGTGATATTCCTGTACATCGACTTGCCGGCAGCACCAGAAGCATTGCAAGCATAGAATATAATGTCGCCGAACGACTTTCCACCTACAGTGCCTTCAACTACAATCATATAGTCGGCAATGTCGAAGCGTACATCGCCGCCAGTCACCATCTTCACAGGCGAAAGAATGTCGAACTTGCGTATGTCGTCGGCAACCTCGATGGTCGTAACCTTCGACTGGCTGAGAAGCGACATCTTCTTCAGTTCCAAAGTTTTACCCTTGAACAAGACGTCAAGCACCTCGCCCATCGTAACATTCTTCGAACCATTGGCGGCAAAGCGCAACGAAGCGTCCTGCATATTGAACGAACATTCCTGCGGAAGCCAGTACTTGTCAACCGCATCGTATTTCTGAGCACTTGCGAAAGCGCAAACTAACGAAAGACCGAAAATTATATATAACTTCTTCATTGCTAGCATTTTTTAGTTCGACATTTTGTTCAAATTCTCCATGCATTCCGAAATCTTGGCGGTGTACCTCTTTGCCGTGTCGATAGTTGTTGCCTTCTGGTAGCATTCCTTAGCCTTATCGACCTTCTTCTGTGCGGCATAAATTTCGCCACGAGCGATGCAAGCCTTTATGACACAGTCGAGGTCGCGGGCATCCATCTTAGGATTTGTCTGGTGAGCAAGGATAATCTTGTCGTACACATCCGAATTGTCGAGGTTCAACTTGTCGAGGCATTCGGCGAGTTTTATGTTGCAGGATACCGCATACTTTTCGCCAGCCGAATTACGTGATACAAAAGCAAGATACGACAATGCGCGATGGTACATTCCGACGGTGCAGAAACCGCGACCAACATTGTAGGCGGCCTTCGACATCATCGACAATTCCTGCGGGGTTATCGCTGCGCCCTTCTTCTGGAAATATTCGAAGATTGCCTTGTTCATATAAAGCGCATCCCAATGAACATCAAGCTGATGCAAATTCTTTGCAGCATCGAAGCCACGTGGAATACCATAGATGTTCACAAAAATAGGATACTCGTGGATAGGCAGGTTGTAAATTCGTTCGGACGAAAGGTCACCTGCAACCTCGTATTCGTACTTCGACGACGGATAGCAAATGGTAGCCATCTTCTCGCCCACACCGTCCTTTACAGTTTCGACGTTGATTATTATCACGTTAGCCGTTGTGGTTGACGACTGATCGGCATAATCCTCGCTGCCGCCCTTGCGGTATTTCACCTGCACGATGTACTTGTCCTTTCCGCTTGCGATTGTACTCTGCGGATTTGCGAGGTCGATTTCCGAGACAGCCTTCGAGCCTTCGTAGACCTTGAACTTCTTGTCGCAGATGACAGTTGCCTCACTCAATTCCTTAGGCTCCAAGCCATAAAGTTCGTTCAGGATAGTTCCTATCTTGTGCCAATCGCTATACTCGGTCCTTTCGACCTTGAAATCCATGTATGCGCTGTCGGACGGAGCGAAACCAATCACATAACCGTCATCTTCGGCACTTTGCGAAAACAAGGCCATGCTGCTGATTATAAACGCTATCAGTAAATATAACTTCTTCATAGCAATGAATTTTATGGTGCAAAAATAACATTTTCCAAAACAAAACACATAACTATATGCACCCTTTTCAATTTTTGTGCCAACATTGGGGTGTTGAAAGAATGGCGCTATTATTTATTGGGTAGCGTTTTAATATTATCCAAGAAGTCTTTCTCCACTTGGCTCAGTGTACGTTGCTGATATTTTTTGTATTCGTTGGTTGCGTATTCAATGGCTTGTTGATGAGACACTTGCCCTGCACCTTGAAGCAATTTTTCTCCGCTCATTGTCAGTATTTTATCCAGATGCATTGCCCAGTCATTCATTGTCATTGTTTGTTGGCGTTCGGCCTGACGTTCGGCAAAGTCAAGGTAACCGGAAACTATCTGCCCCATCGCACGTAATTCGTTTTCGTTCAGATAGTTTTTCGCAACGACAGCATCTTTCAGATGTGGTCTGTCGCCTTCAAAAGTCGTTAATCCCATAAACTCCTTTTCGGCATCGGCGCGGCTTACAATGACTTCGGCAGCAGTTTGCCCGTGTACAGCGTAATGAATCTTGTTCTGTACCCGCTTAAAAAATTCTATTGAGATTTCTGCTTTGGGATTATAATCGATGCTAGTTGCGTAAATGTCAAGGATTTGTCTGTAAAATACTTTCTCCGAAGAACGGATATCACGTATGCGTTCAATGAGTTCTTTCCAATATCCGCCACCGCCAAGGTTTTTAAGTCTTGCATCATCAAGGGTAAAACCTTTTCTTATGTATTCATTCAGCCGTTTGGTTGCCCAAATGCGGAACTGGGTGCCTCGTTGAGACTTCACGCGGTAACCGACGGATATGATTACATCAAGATTATAATATTCCACTTGATATGTTTTGCCATCTGCAGCAGTTGTTGCAAAATTTGCAACAACTGAATCGTGCGACAACTCCCCTTCATTAAAAATGTTTTTTATATGACGCGAAATAGTCGATTTATCACGCTGAAACAGTTCTGCCATCAAATCTAACGACAGCCAAACCGTATCGTCCGCCATCTGAACATCTATCTTTACCGCACCATCATCGGTCTGGTAAATGATTATTTCCTGTGTATTGTTATTTTTCTCTTCCATGTCCTTTTTTTCTCCGCTAATATAACACTTTTTTCATTCCGCCTGTGGCATTGGTTCGCATTGTGTTTTGTTTACGACTCTATCGCGCATAAGTTTCATGTCGGTGAAATTCCTTGAAATGTTCTGCACTATTTCCATATAATTGTCCGTATCGCCATTTTTGTAGTAAAACGGTTTTATCGAAATACAATTTTTGTGTTCGAAAAGAGTATTTAGCAAAGTCCCATCCGATTGGCCGCACGAATGCCCTATTATGAATATCTGATACGGAGAAGACTCCATAAACGCAAGCAGTTTTCTATACGCCGGAGCTTCGAGGTACTTTATTGTTTTTATGTTTTTTAAACTCTCCTTGTCGTTTCTCTTCTGCAAGTCCTTGAATGTCTTGTCCTGCTCATCGCCGTATCCAAATATTATGTTTTCAAAATTATTCAATGTGCCATGAATATGATTGACAATAAATTTATCCGAATTCTTGGGGAAATATTTGTCAGCAATATCAGTATAATTAAAATTCAAGAGCATTATTCTATCAGGCAACAAAAGCTCTATTGGGTATCCGGATGTTTCGTCTTTTATGCAATCAACAGAGCCGCCTTTTTCCTTAAATTCTTTAACATGACTTGCACTGTATTGTATCTTATGATAGCCGTCAATCAATTCGTTTAACTTTTGCTCTTTGTATTTCAACCTGTCGTCAATGATATCCCAGAAAACATCGGAAGAGCTGACAGCGACATCCTTTGCCAAAATCGGTTTGAACAAAATGTTTTCTATATCGTAGTTGATGGAAGGATTTGCAGTGTTTTTCTCTATTTCCTTTAAATAGTCAGCCAGATATTTCTTGATAATGCTCAGCTCGTTGTTGATGCCTTTTATTTCGTCACTATCATCAATCGAAGTCAGCAAATTGTAATATTCGTTTTCAATGTCCACCCATTTCTTGTCATTTAGTTCAGTTATTATTCCTTGAAACAATCTAGAAGGTATGACCTTGAATTTATCTTTCTGGCTTTGGATATTGTTCAATATATCATAGATACTCAATTTGTCGAATGTGCTGGCATCTGTACAATAGCTGCTCCAAATACCATAGTTGATTATTAATTTGCAAAGTCCATCGTCGCTTTCGTTCGTATGTTCGGACTTCAGTGTATTTATCCTTTGCTCCCAATACCAATCAATGAAATCTGCATAACTTGTTTTCAGTCCGTATGCCAGGTCGAAGCCGTTGCCAATGAGAATTATTCTGTTCATTATATTGCTTTTTTATTCTATTTACTCTGCAAAAATAATTTGTTCTATTGTTCTATCACTTCACCACTTTCACTGTTCTCGCCAGAATCATCATCCATAAGTTTCTTTAGTTCTTCTATGTCTGGCAACGCATTTTGCATTGTTTCTGGCATTTCTGAAATTGTTTTGTAAGTAGCGACACCCATAGGCTTATTGTAATCGCGAACTGCATATTCGGCGTATGCTTGGTTTGCGCTCTTGCATAGAACAATTCCTATGCTGGGATTTTCGTGAGGCTTGCGTACCTTATCATCAAGCACCTGCAAATAAGCAAACAACTGACCAAGGTAGGCGGGTTTGAATTTGCCGACTTTTAGTTCAATAGCAACCAAAGCGTTCAACTCCCTGTTGAAAAACAACAAATCACTCCACATCTCTTCGCCATAGATTTCAAGATGATATTGGTTTCCAACAAATGTGAAGTCGCGACCTAGTGTCATTATAAAACGCTTTATATTACGAATGATACGCTGTTCCACCAACCGTTCATCGACATCTTCTTCTTGGGCATCAATATCTTCAACATTGACATAGTCCAACAGATATTCATCTTTGAACATCCTTATTGCTTTCATAGCGGCATTTGTCGATGGCATAGTCTGGACAAAGTTGTTGGGTGCAGTATGTTCGGGCTGAGGGATTCCCGATTTGAGCACTTCCCTTAATGTATATTTATCCCACTGATGCACAACGGCTTCGTGAATACAAAACAATACCTCCTGAATGTTTTTTGTCTTATGCAAAATCTCCATGTGATGGGAGAAACTGATGCCAAGAAACTCGTCCCTGTTAATTTCGGTCGCCATCGGCGACCATTTTGATAAGGCAAAGTTATCACACACTATCGGCATTTGCTTTTGCTCAACCTCAGAATCGGTCGCCATTGGCGACCGATTTATGTACATAGACCAAAATTCAGCAAATGTGCGCATCTTTTTAATGCTTTCTTCCGAAAATCCGCGTAAGCCTGGCAATTCTCTTCGCAATTGCTCACTAATTGTTTTTATTGCGCCAGTTCCCCATTTCCCTTTGCGCGAATTTGCAGAGACATATAGTCCCACTCCGAAATACAACGACAGCTGTGTGCCACTTATCATCCTTACCGCCCGAGCCTGACTTTGCAGTATCGCTGTCTTTATTGCCTTTACTGCCGAAAGCAGTTCTGTTGATATATCTTTCTTCTCTTCCATATTCGTTCTTTTCCTTTTTCTCTCTTCCCATTCCTCCCTTTACATCTGCCTAATTTTTATAGGGGGGATTGGGGATGTTTGGGTGTGCATTGGCTGTTTTATACATAAACTATTTTACTCCGAATAATATTTTAACTCTTTCAAGTGTAGTATATTGTGCTCCTGTTCCTTTATAAATAGATTCAAATGAAATCCAATTTTTGATAATAAAATCTTTTACTTGAACTGCATTTTCCTTAGTAGATGTTTTAAGAACAATTACACAATCTGAAAGTATATAATTATGTTGCCCATCAAGTAAAGCAATTTTATTGGGATTAGGATTACACACACGAGGAATAACAACACCATAACCCTTAATAGACTGCTGAATATTAAATGCGACGCGTCTTGTATCAACAAGCTTTCCGTTTCGAATATTGCTTGTATGAATAAGTCTTGGAGCTTTTTTAGATGTGCTATATGTGAGGTTTTGCATACGTATATGACCCCGAATAACACTATCTACGGATAACTTTTTAAAATCTGACAAATTATTGGATTGCTGTATTTTCTTCTTTGTATTTCCAATATATACTAACACTATATTAGGTGAACATTTTTTCCCGAAATAAACTCTTTTGGGTTCCTCTAAAATACATGCATTATATTTTGTTTGTAGAAAACGCCATGCATCTCTATCTTTCTGTGAATAAACACAACTTATTGGTAAAATTGCATAGATACCTCCTGTTGGAGATAAGAACTCTAGCGATTTCATAATAAACATCATCGCAGTACTAACCTTATATTCTATTCCTTCAATATTAATACGTTCAAAAACACTACCCTTACATGTAAATGGTGGATTAAACATTATTAAATCAAATTTTGTCTGTCTCAAGAATTGAACTTTTTTGATTGAATTATCATCTCGAAAATTACATACGTTAAGAATCCAATTAAAATTCTCTTCTTTGTTTTTCTTTATTACATCAGGAGAAATATCAGTGCCATACAAATTTACACTAGTCAACCTATTTCGCACCGCCTTTAATAATATTCCATCGCCAACGCAAAAATCTACTACGTTATATATGTCTTTTTCAGTAATATAACTTACAAGTTTTTCCGCCAAAGGCATTGGCGTATAATATGAATCAGGTCCCATCATATACTATTAAACAATTGTGTTATATTGCAAACCAATAACTTGCCAATACCACTAGATCTATTAACACTGCGAATGGGATTATCATATACTATTTCCACCTTTTGGGGGTGCTTTATAGAATATAGAATGGCTCCTATTGCATGAGGTTTTGTGCCAATAGGTGCTATTATTATTTCTGGATTCCTATTGTCATAACTCAATTGGTTTAGCATCATATATATATCTACGATAGAATTAGCCTCTGCGTATTTTATGTTTTGCCAACAATCTGTACTCTTTATTTGAATGCGATTGCCCCACATAGAAATATATGGGTAATTTATCTTATAACCAGGCACGCCAAGAACAGGGATTATTTTTTCTTTATCTGGACTTTGATCCTGAATAATATGAGAAAATCTACCTCCCTCAAACCCCAATAGTACCACAAATAGCGGCGACTCCCGATGCGGAAGCAAATTACTCAAACAAGGCAACGGACATATCCCCTTTACAGTTTCACAAAGATCCTTATTTATCCCCATTTTACAAAATTCATCAATCTTATACATTAATGGTTCTGCATATACTATTCTCATTTCAATTTTATTATCCATTGCATATTTCATAAATGGAGTTGCTACACGACAGCTTAAACCCGTTACTTCTAAATATACTATGCTATTTTCAAATGGTGAAAGTAATGTGCTTATATGCTTAACACTATGTAAAGATATGATTTTGTCCTGGTTCCCATTTACAATTATAGTATCATCGTCTTCATTATAAACAATCTCACAAAAATCAGTATCCCTATTAGATGGTTTAAGAGATTTTGCACAATATGTACTGCGATCTTCCGGATCATGAGCATATAGGTAGAGGGAATTGGGCGGCAAGACGATTTCCTTTAGATCATTCCACTCTTCTGTATATATATAATCTTGATTTATCTTAGTCATAATCTTCATTAAGTTTATCAAAATCAAATAATGACAATTGATTAGGTACACTTTGAATATCTTCCATTGAAATCTTTCTTTTGTTTAAGATTTTTGCTACTGCATCGTTAGGACAGTCTATACAATCAAGAAAATCTTTATCTGATATTGATAATTTTCTTTTCTTACGAAAACTATAGTCAAAGTATGGTGCAAAGATTGGATGAAGCTGATATTGAAATTCTTTTACACTTTTTACTCCTGACAATTTATTTGACGGCATTCTTACTAATGCTAAATTCATTACACCTAGCTTCAAAATTTCACGTGTCCTATCACTAATTTCTCCAGAAAAATCAAATTGAACAATTTCTGGGGCTGTTTTATCTCCATCTTTTGCCAACCACCTAAAAATTGTACCAAGAGTCTGAATCAATTGAGTAAGTTGTATTCCTATCATACAAGAACCTTCCAATTCTGTTAAGTTTTTCCATCCTACATTTTTGGCTGCGATAGTTTGATATTCTACCGATACAGGTTTTTTCAAATCGTTATCGTTTTCTATATGCAAACTATATGATTGATATACTAAAGCCATTAAATATCGGATATTTCCATTAGCTAATTTAACAAATGTATTCCATCCTGCATAATATTTAGAAATGGCTATATATTTGCCTTTATTTAATTTGAAAAGTAAACTATACTTGTAATTGTCATAGCGTTGATTCCAAGTTTTTTGATTGTATATATAATTATCTATTGTACTCTCTAAAGAATTATTATGTGTTTCTGCCCAATATGCTATCAAAAATTTGTATAATGGATGTATTTTTAAATTCATTTTCTTTGCTTTTTCTGCTTTTAAAAATGATTGGTATAGAGTTGTACTTGTCACATTCAATTTTTCCGCTTCTTCTTCTATAGAAATGCCAACTAAAGCCCGTTTTATATCATAATTTGGGCTATCATCATCCATTAATTTAACAAGACGCAGATTGCATACAGACCTTGCGAACTCTTCAAACCGATCAGCAGATTGGGAATCAGTAAAAGACTCCTCAATTTTTGTCAACCTATAGTCTGCTGGGTCATTTAGTGATTCCATATTATTATGCGTAGTTTTAACACGCCATCCCATTTCTCTAACCCCAATTTTAATTGTATACGAATCTGGGACATGTTTTATTAAAGTATTAATACATTCTTGTTGATCATCTGTAAAATTTTCATATTCATCAATCAATAAATAATACACCTTATCTTTGAATTGTCGTAAATTTTGAGTCTGCTTAGCGACAATATCAATAGGAACACCTGCCATTGATAATTTTGGCATATTACCATCGGCAACATTATTAACATCTGCTTGAAACTTATACATAGCAGTTTCAATTATATGTAATAGACCTGTAAAATCATTTGCTATTTCTGAAAGATTAAGTGAAGATGCTATCAAGTTACATGCATATTCCGACAATTCTTCATCATCATTTCTCAAGTTCCTATGCCAATCTATGAAATGAAGCATTTCCCAACAAATGATTAAATTGAAATAATGTTCAAAGATTGCAATCCATTTTTCTTTACTAACACCCTTACCTGTAAAAGCCCTTACATGATTTGTATTAGCTCGATAATAAATTCCAATAAACTTATTTTTATCAAAATCACAAATTTTAGAATTTAGTATTTCATATTGACCAATATATGACAAACCTCTAAGAACAGTGGTTTTGCCTGTGCCCCTTCCGCCCTGAAGAACTCCAGGACTATTACTTTTAAGTGCTGAGAAATAATATGGTTCAGTAAAAAATTTAAATATGTCGCTTTTCAACCATTCGGCTTTATAACTACCAAATAACTGATCTAATTTTTCTTGCATTTCGATTATCATTGTTCTGTATGTTATAATCTTGAATATACTTTTTTTATTAATGGCTTCCATGTCTCTGTTTCCCAATAGAAAAATGGAGGACACGCATCTGGCATTCCAAATTGTTCAAAAGCAATGGCCAAACCTTGTTTTTTATAACCTTTATAATAATTGGGTTTCTTTTTATCATTCGGAATTCCTAACATATTGCTTTTATTGGTTATCAAATCAACAGCCTTATTATAAAGATTTAAATCTCCATTCCAACATGGGCAATTTTTATTAAATATAGAATATTTTTCGTCTAAACGATAGATGTAAACCAAATTGAGTTTTTTACATTTAGAGGTTATTAATTTATAACCCATTTCGTTTACAATTAATGGTGCATAAATAACACAATGCTTATTCTTTATTACTATTTCCTGAAAAGATTTACGCTTTTTGTCATTATTGTCTTCCTCTCTAGTCCATGCTACAATTGCCTGATGCCCAGATCCAACAAAATCGTCCACTAGAATTACATTTTGATTTTCTGAAGATGCTAACTTTTGATATAGTTCTTCATATTTAACAAATCTATTCTCTGGAATATGAATTATGTTTTTAAGTTTGTGATTAAAGCCGTAACCACTATCTGTTATGCTTAATTCCTCACCTGGCATTAAACTATACCAACAATTATTTTTGAAGTCCGCATCAGACCAAGAATCTCCCCACTTTTTCTTAAATATATATCCACATTTTCCAATGACCGTTGACAACATTTGATTGATCATTCCATCTGGTATATATATAAAAAAATCCAAAATTCGTTGTGCAATTTCTTTTTCTTCTCCATCAGAAAAATTTTCCAGCCACTGTTCATAATTTAGGTTTTCTCGCAATGGCCATAACCGTATATCACGATAATACTTGTATCTTTCGTTATTCATATTTTATTTATATTTACTTACTCCATCGCCTTTATCATCCCTTCTATATAATCTATTTCAGATTGTGAAAGATTATATTTCTTATAGAGTTTCTCATCTGTCCAAGGCTCTGAAAAATCTTGGAGCGGAACAAATTGGAAGACATCTCGCGGATTGTCTTGAGTTTTCTTTTTGATAGAAACCATATATCTGAAAAAACGAGATTTCATATAAGTTATGATATTTTCTGCTTCATTCTGAGATGATATTTCATTATTGAACCCAACGACAAGATAAGTCACAGAACATACAGAACCGGGCTCGCAATAAAACGGTTTACCAATAACAAAAGGATCGGTAGCCGAACCGTACGCTTTAGGTATCAATACTTTATGATATGGAATTGTTGAAGCATTTTTCATGACATCACTTTCTTTTATCCAAGCATATCCACTATCAACAAGACGTTTATTTATGTATGCCTTTATATTATATATATCATCTTTAGATGTTTTATATCCTTGCCAATTGGTACCAAGAATACTTTCTCCATTAATCTTTGTCGTATATGGATCACGTGGACTTATTAGGTCTGAGAATGTTTTTTTATTATAATAATCACCTTCAACATCTACAACCTTTTTAATTACTTCTGTAGCAACAGAATCCCTAATCACAACTCCAGCCCCACTTTCATTTAGATGACCAAAACGCTCAACTATCTCGGTATCTGTATGTAGATAATAATTGCAATTACCTTTGTAATCTTTTGAATACAAAAAGTAATTTATACCGCTACCAATTGATACGCTATTGAAACATAATGTCGAATCTAAATAATCATGTATAATCAAAAAATGATTACAATTAATCAATTCTTCTGCCCATTCCTCAGATATTCCTTGTCCTTGTTTTGTCATCCAACGGCTTGGTGTAATCATAGAAATATAAGATGGGAGCATTTTCCTTGCAATTTCAATAAATGCGGGATAAATCGGTAATGAATAAAAAGCATTGCGTCTATCATTATCACCATTTGTACTTATTTGATATGGCGGATTTCCTACTATTGCATTGAATTTCATATTTCTGTTATCATTTATTTTCCAAAAACGCTTACCATCGCGCAAAGTGTTGACAACGACAGTCGGGTTTTCCGATATGGTTTCTACTAAGTTCTTATAATACTGTGCATTCACATTTGTGTCGCGGAAGCCTCGCAGGGTGCGGCGCGTAATGCTTCGAGCCATAGGCGTCTTGCATACCACAAAGATGTTTTCCTCGATAGTGGTGTCCCAGATGTTCAACGAAAAAGAATGTTCTATTTCGCCATATTTCTTCTTGAATGCATCTAGTTTTGAACGATAAATGCTGTATGCGACATATAACGGATAAAGACCGCTCTTGGAGTTGATTTCAAGAATATGGCTTTCGGGACTGAATACATCGCCAGTCACTTTGCCCTGGCTTACAAAACGCGGTTCGGCAAGCGTCTTTTCAAACTTCTCATCGTAAAAGCTCCAGCCACCAAGAGTGTCGCTCAAATGCATATTTACAACCCGCCACGGCGTAAGTACCGTTTCCTTGTCGGGATTGCGGAATGTATTGAAAATGGCAGTGATACGCTCGATGCGTTCTTCAATTGTAAACTTGTCGGCGGCACGGGCCATTTCGCGTATGCGGCGGCCTGCCTCGCGGAAAATATCGGGTTCGTAGTATTTCTTGAAACGAGAGAAAACCTGCTTGGTCACTCCCTTGGGCATAAATTCCTCCCACGAAGCAGAATCGACAAGCGAAGCAAAGTTTTCAATTGTAATTTCTTCGTTTTCGTCCTTCAGTTCTGCACCGTAAATGAGTAGTGGCATTCTTATCGAGATTCCTCGCAAAATGCTTATGGCATCCTTACGCTGGTCGTGCTTTTTTCTCAGTTCCTCGAGGCGTTTCCTTTCCTCTTCGGTCAAGTCCTTCTTTTTCTTCCTGCTAAGTTTCTCGTGTTCCTCGTACTCCTCGTTGGTAAAGCCCTGCTTGTTCACATCTATTTCGCCGGTCTTGCCCATCGCCTTCGTCTTGCCGATTATACCTTTCAAGTCGTTGAAATCGTGCAGGTCAACTTCGGTAAGTTTCAGAAGTTCATCGTTGTAAAGCGCTCCATCCTCAAATCCGCACTGAACGACTTTTTCAATCTGCGCCTTTTTAAGTTGGCTCATCATCATGTTCACATCGTAAGTCTTCATCTGTGAGCCTTCGATTGATATAATCGGGCAGAAATTCAGGAAATCGCCTAATATGCGGCGGTCTTCGTCGCTTTGCTTTCCTGCCTTTGCCGATACTTTTGCGGTTTCGGCCAACACTCTCAAAGTGCGGTCGGGAGCAAAATCGAAGGCATAGCACTGCTCTTTCATTCGTCCGTTTGGCGAGAAGAAAGGAGTTTGCACGCGGAAAATGGTCTGCATGTATTGTGCTGCGGAAGTGCTGAATGAACCAGCCATCATAAATACTGCAGTCCAAGGCTTTATGCTAACGCCAGTTGTCAATCGTCCGCAACTCAATGTAATTGTGAATGTTTTATCGGGGTCGGGACCAATGGCGTTGTTAACCATGGTCAGTGCTTCTGCATTTTCCTCGTCTTCGTCGCCATTACCAGCTACATTTACAATCTGGAACTTGCCAAAAATCGGATGTTCCTTCAGCTTGCTGCTTAGCACACGTGCTGACTTCACTCCTGGCACAACCCACAGAGTATGGCGGAACATACGCCTGAATTTTTCGTTACTATACGGGTACATGCTTTCCTTGCTTTCTTCGCACAGCAAGTTCAAAAAATTGTCAACATCTTTGTCGTGGATAAAGGTGTCGTCGTCGCGAATGCGGAAAAATTCGCGGAAGTTGAAAGCCTTTTCGTCCTCAATGTAACTGCTCATCAGCGTTCCAAGGTCGTATGTGTATATGTTTATGGCGGGCAGCGAAGCGTATGGGTTAATTGCGTATGGATTGTCGGTAGCCCATGCCATTTTTGCTTTCTGTTCCATCACATAGTCCCAAGTAAAGATTTCATCCTCGCTGTAATCGTCGAACAAGTTGAACGGAGTACCCGACAATTGCAGGACTTTGGTGTTTGGCTTTATAAGTTCCTTTAGCACATTCTGTCCAAGTTCGGTTTTTGTTCCTTCGTGAGCCTCGTCAACAATTATCAAGTCCCATTGTGCACCAAACAGTTCGTTGTTCTTGTCGAACTTGCCGCCCACCTGCTCCGAACCTCTAAGGTCTTGCATCGAAGCAAAATAAATATAATTGCCGTCATTTTTGGCATATTTTTCCAGCACCTTGAATACCTCGCCCTTGTTGCGCGAACCATAACGATAATCACTACGGTCGTAGAATATCTTTCCAAAATCATCGAACCAACCTTCATCAACTACCGGGCGATGCGTGAGTATTAAAGTACGCTTATAATTTTCTTCCTTAACCACCTGTAGAGCCGAAAGCGTCTTACCGAATCGCATTTTGGCATTCCACAGCATTTGCTTCCCTTTCTTGAAACGCTTGCGAGTTTTGTCTATGGCATCCCGTTGTTCTGGTCGGAATACGATTGGTGTCTGGTCTTTTGTAATATCCGATGGAGACAAACTAGTTTCGCCGTTCTTCACTGCCTCTATGGCTTTTTTTACAGTTGCCAAGTCGCAGCAATACCACTCGTCGGCACCTTTTACACCATCAAATTCTTTTTTCTTTATGCCTGACCTTTCGAGAACCTTATGCACTTGCTTGTCGTTGAAAGTGCATATCATGCCACTACGGAAGAAAATAGAAATTTCGGTGTATAGCAACTGATATGCTATACCAGCTGTAGCAGTATATTGACGGATACGCTTGTTGGCGGCATCCTGCAATGCTTTGGCATTGTTGAAAAGGTTGCTTCCATCGTCATCGTCAATTGTTGTTTCGCCAATTTTCAGGCAGTTGCTATGCCTATCGTCATTTATTGCGAAAACATAGATGAGTTTTGATTTTAGTGATGATTCGAATGTAGCCATAGTCGTTTATTTTGGAAGTAGGTCGATGTATCTGATTTTGCCCTCGTCATGCGGTTTGCACCAGTCGCGAATTAGGCAATATATTCCGTTGTGCTTGTGTGGATTATCTTCGGCACAGCCTGGGCAAGGCTTTGCTGCTGGAACTTGCGAAACAATTGGTTCTCCAGAAAGAAGGTCATACGAAATTGTACTTTGATTTTTTGAAACTTCATCGTGGCAAGTGCCTGGTATTACAAACTTCAGTCCGTCCATCTGCCAGATGTTCGAAGAAACAATGTAAGCAATTTGAATTATCGACCTTGCAATTGGTTCTTTTCCAAACTTCGCAACATAGAAGTCAATGAAAGTATATAAAAGATTCTCACGAGCAAGCAACAGATTGTCGCCTTGCCACTCGTAACCGTATGTGTTCTGATATGCTATCTGCGCCCATTTAAGCCATTCTCCGCTTTTGTCGGTATTTTCGCTCACTACTCGCAATTTTCTGTCCAAAAGACCTATACGCTGTTCAACTGGAATAATTTCGCCAGTGGTGGTATCGTAACGGCTTACAAGATAAGGAGCTTCGCCACAAGTAATTTCTAGTCGTGTATCGCGCACATAGTTTTTCCATGTTTTCCCTTCCGGAAAAGAAATAGGTTCTGCTGTTGGTTCCCAAGTATGATTGCCGTCTTCTGTAATAATTTCTGTATTAAAGACATTTTTTCTTCCAAACCACGCTTCATCGATAAGATTGTTCTGTGCATTGCATATCCACGACGGCGTAAAAACTTCGGCTTTGTCTTTTACACGAAAATCCTGTTCCTCTTTCGATTTTACCGACCTTGGTTTTATTACTTCTCCATATTTACCGGTAATTTGCTCAATTTTTATTTCTTTGTCAAACGAATAACTTTCCCCATATTTTTCGACATACATATCAGTTGCCCAAATGATATTCTTATGTGTTGTATGGTCTATAAGCAATTTCTCAAGTGCTACTGGCCATCGTCTTAGAATTTCATCTTCTAATATGTCGGTTGCAATCTCAATCATAAATTATCTATTCATTTCGCAAATTTACACAAAACCACATTCTTTTGTAAATATTTTTATCAACAATCCAGACAAAGTTCAGAAAGAAAAATTGCAACAGAAAGTCAATAATACGCAACACCTATTCCCCATCAGTCAATTTGTGTTTCTCATCATCGCTTGCCTCTATGCTTTTTATATAGTCGCTGGCACGCTCAGGCGAAACAAGCGAGCGACCAAGACGGCGTTCCATTGTTTCACGCGCTTCTTTTGCAACCTCGCCACCTTCCTTGGCTATACGGCTACTCTCGGCCATTGTCTGCGGATTCGACTGGCGCGAATACTCGGTTGTTGCAACTTCGGCAAGCGTATTAAGTGCAAGCTCAATGTTGGTCATATTGTCGCGCAGATTTTCTTTGGTAAGTCCCTTGTATTTCTTGTATTCGCCAGTTGTAAAACCGCTCCACGCCTTTGTAAGCACATTGGTAAGTATGGCGAAATCACGCTGTTCTGTAATTCCTGAGCGTTTCCACTCGTCGGTCAGCTCCTTACGCATCTGTATGGATTTCATGCGTTCGTTTATCCAACGCTCGCTGTAACCTTGCCTACGATAATCCTCGACAGCCATCTGGAAAGTCTGTTCGGGGTCTATCATCTGGTCAATACGCTGTGCGCCAACTTCGGCAAGCCACTGCTTTATAGGTTCCGCCTTCTTGGACGGAACAGACTGGATAATACGGAAAATTCCTTCTAAATCAGCAGCTTGCGTCTTTCTACGCTTACCATCTGGAGCAAGCATTTCAACAGGGGGACAAATTGTCCCCCACTTGGATTTCAGTTCAGGGTCACGACGCAACATCTTTTTGATGTAATCACGAGGATTCACCGTATCAGTTAAAACTTGTATTATGTCCGCTACCGAAAAATAGAACTTTTCCTCCTCTTCGTTCCATACAACACGGACATTCTTCCCTTCAAAAACCTTTATTACAGATTCGTTTGGCATAAAAATCAATGTTTACTCTGCAAATTTACACAAAACAATATTCTTTCGGAAATATTTTTATCAACAAATTGGGCAGAATCCTGATAGCAAAACCCTCCTATTCCTCCACCAACCTCGGCACACAGTTTTCAATCTCCACCGGCAACATTTCAAACGATGCCGAATCGGCTGTTAATGTGGCGGTTACGATTGCAGCTCGGGTATTTATCGGCTTCTTCTGGTCGAAGATGAAATTGCCTATGCTGTAATAGATTGGAATACCATTGTAGTTTTCCACAGTCTGCAGACAATGCGGATGATGCCCCACTATGCAGTCGGCTCCAGCGGCAACCAACCTGTGCGCATCGCGAACCTGATAATGCGACGGCGTAGATATGTGCTCCACTCCCCAATGCAACATTACGAACACAAAGCACTTTGAATCAAGGCGTTTCAAGCTGTCAATCTGCGATTCGATTGTGGCGATGCTACTTTCCGAAACACAAGGCACACTATCAAGATATTCCCAGTTTTCGGACGGAACGCGCAACGATGTTATCAGATAAACTTTGCGTGGCGTTTCGGCAAGCAATTGTGGCTCAATGGATTCGGCAATAGTCGTTCCGTAGCCGAGCGGGATTATTCCGTGCTTGCGGATTTGGCTTTCGGTGTCGGCAAGTCCGCGCCTACCTTGGTCCATGGAATGGTTGTTTGCCAAATTGAGATGGGTTATTCCGTGCTCGTAAAGAGCTTGCAACCAATCAGGTTCGCCACGGAATATAAAGCGTTTGTTTATCGGAGAAACTATGCTTGTTGCAGGACATTCGAGGTTGCCGACTACAAAGTTGTTTGCTGCAAACACCGAATCAATTTCGGGACGGAAAAGCGAATCGACACTATGCTTTTCAATAAACTTGCGCACACCTCTATCGAGAAGAATATCGCCAGTAAAAGCTATGCGCAAAGTGTCGTAATGCGGAATATTTTCCTCTGGTTTCCCGTTTGAAGCATTACTACAGCTATAAGAATAGAATACACTAATAAACAAGAAAATAGAAAAGAAGGCACGAATAATCATGCCTTCCATTTTCATATCTTTATAAAAGGATTTCATTAGCATCCCGAGCTATAGAATATTATCTCGTTGCTCTTTGGCAATTTGCCCGGAGCAACAATTTCCTTAATCCACTCCGGAACGCCATAACGAGGATCCTTCTCAAGCATATCCTGCCATTCCTCGTCGGTAAGTCTCGGATTGCCCAATGGAACATCAAACTCCCTGTACGACAGAACAGCACCGCGTGTCAGCCAAAGTTTTCCTTCAATCTCTACGATTACATAAATAGTATTGACATTTCCTGTAGCAACATACATAATCGACTTGTCGGGATTGTTGCCTGAGTTGGCTGTGTAAACATCGGCAACAACAGCCACCTTGCGGTCGGCGCCCTTTATTTCGTACCAATCGTAAATTGGATTTTCGGCACCAGCATTAAGCATATCAAGCGTCAGCCATTCGTAACTACTGCCGATATATTCAATCTGGTTGTATTCCTGTTCTGTCAACTTCTTGCCTGCCAACTCCTTCTCGCTCACCGTCTTGAGGAACTGAGCCTTTTCGCGCATGCTTTCAGTGATACTCTTTGCCTTCGCTGTGAGCATTCCGTTGTCCTTCAACATTTTCTCTGTCATATCGAGCAATTCGATTGCCTTGTTCCAATAAGCAAGATTCGGCTCAACATAGCCAACGACAACAGGTTCTGGCAAATCCTCGCCACCACCGCATTCAGCACCCATAGGTTGTTCTCCGTATAGTATGCAGTCGTGCTTTAGCTCCGCCCACGAAGCAAGCGCAGCATTGATGTTCTTCTTTGCCCACTGGTAAGTCTTCATAAAGTAAGGATGACGCGAATCCTTCTCCAACAAGGTGTTGAGCGATTGCATCCACTTGTTGTACATCGTAGCATCCCAGTTGACCTTCTTCATTGTCTTCTTAACATTTTCGAACTCAGTGACATAATCAGGCCATTCCTTATCTTCCTGATATTCATCTATCAAAATCTTGTATGCATCATCGCTACCGAAAGCTGCAAGCACATCCAAACCTTTGGGTAATGCACGCTGCGTAGGTTTGCTAGTAACATCAACAAGTTCCTGAAGAATCTCATTATCTGCAAGATACCTTTGCGGCATAAGATTAATCTTATCCTTGCACGAAACAAGTTGCTTTGGCGAAATTCGGTTCTGCTGGTCGGCAATTTTCTGAATTACAGAGCGGAATTTCTTCATTTCGGAACTATTACCCAAAATCTTATCGGCAGTCTGGTTCGACTTTGCCATTTCCTCCGAAAGCTGCATAACCGATACATTGTCAGGCTCTCCAACAATGAAAGTAATAGGCTCGACTATGCCCTTGTACCTTTTCTGCAAGTCGGCACTCTTCCTGATGACATCGGCATTAAGAACAGCCCTGCCAAACTGAATATCATCATCAAGACAGAACGAAACATACTGGAACCACATCATCGACTTGAAGTAACGCTTGAAGGCATCGTCGCGGGTGTAGTGACCACGCGGACGGAACAAACTATATGGGAACATAACATCTTCCCAACCTAGAAATTCAGAAAAATTGTCGGATGCCTTATTTACACTGCCGATTTCAACATCAAAGTCCTCCTTGTATTTGGCAGGAACTTCATAATTCTTGTTGTCTGTCAACAGGCTAAGTCCTATAGCATAGAAAGTTGCATTGTATTCGGCTGCATCCTTTATTACAGGGTCGGAAGCGCTTTTTGCAATCTTCAGCATTTCGGAATGCATGGTGGTGGCAAAACTTTTCAGTTCGCCCATCAGCTTGGTCTGCTCAAGGTCGCGAAGCAAGAAGTCGAAATACATGTGATACAACTGCAAATACATATCGGTGGTCACAAAGCTCGGAAAATCAGAGTAGTCGTTCTTCTCGTAAATATGGAACAACTGATCGTCCATACCTTCCACAATTGCAAAACCGTTTCTCGAAATCATATCCTTGAGAGTATTTTCGGCGCTATCGAGCTGATACATATTGACAACATTATTATAATTAGTCAGATAGCCTTCGAGCGGATTGTAATTTGATTTCTGCAACTCCTCTTCGCGAGCCTTGATTCTTTCGATAAACTTATTCTGCTCATCGGTATATTTTACCTTCACTGGGTCACCATAAGCCTTCTCAATTGCAATATCAAAGTACCATGATGTGGCGCCATAGACATGCCTCAAAAAAGCGTCGGTAAAGCAATAGCCCTGCTGTGCCGCAAAGATGTTACGCAAAATACGCAAGTCGGCAAGGTTCAGCTGAGAAATATCCATATCCAGGTCAACCTTATCCTTCATGTTCTCAATATCGACATGGCAGCCACAAATATAAGTCGGCAAGTCGCAATCGAACGACAATTTCTGTCCATTTGGATTCACCGCATTCGCAGTTTCTTCCGCTTTTACATCTTCGCCATCCTTGTTTTCCTTCGACTTGCATCCGAAAAGCAACATCGAAGCAGCCATCATTACGCATAATGCGTTGATACAAAATCTCTTCATATTATTTATCATTTAAAATTTTCATTGAGTTGTCAAATTCAAAATCACGGCAAATATACCTAATAAATTTCACACCGAAAGAATTCCACCGATATTCGGCGACCAAAAATTTTCCGTTTTTCTCCTCCTCCACACTACGGAGCCTCGTCTCGCCATCGACCTGCACAACACGGAAATCGACAACCGGCTGTCCCAGCCTTGACCCCATCCACAGCGGTCGCACCTTGCCGCCAATATTGCGGAACATAAACACGCGGCGTCGCACCACAGGGTCGAAACGAGTGGTCTTCTCCACTCCCACAATCGCATCCACAACGCTGTCGCCGTCCATATCGCCTGTACAGAAGCGATAGACGGGAAAACGCAGTTCCCACACATCGCGACTGCTGTCGGTTTCGAGAACTAGATTATATAAGGTGTCGTTTTTCTTCTCGAGCGAAAAGCCACCATTGTCGCCATCGGTAGCCCGACACGACACCAGCAACACAGCCAAAAGAACTATTAACAGTCTAATTCTCATACATTACAAGCAAATCGGACACAAAGGTAAGCCAAATTTACCAACATTGGAAATCATTTTTATCTTACCGCACGCAACACTTTGATAATAAGCAAATAGCAAAATTTATGAAACTTTTTTCAAAAAAAAATGAAAAATCTATTGCAGAGTTCAAAAAAAGCAGTACTTTTGCAACGCTTTTTACGAAGCAATCAGCTGGTGTGGTAGTTCAGCTGGTTAGAATACCGGCCTGTCACGCCGGGGGTCGAGGGTTCGAGTCCCTTCCACACCGCAAAGAAGACAGATTAACAGTCTGTCTTTTTTGTTTTTATACCCCAACAAATAACATTCATTTCCTCAAATCAATCCGAAATCGCAAATTAATTTTATCTTTGCAAAAAATTTATAACACACACCATGAAGAAAATTGCAGTAATACTTTCGGGTTGCGGAACACGCGACGGCAGTGAAATACACGAGTCAACTCTTTCGTTGCTGGCTCTCGACATGAACGGATGCAAGTACCAGTGCTTTGCCCCCGACAGAAATCAGACCGAAACCGTAAACCACTTCACGCAGAAACAGGAAAACGAAAAAAGAAACATGCTTGCCGAAGCCGCTCGTATTGCACGTTGCGACATAAAGCCGCTTAGCGCAATCAACGCAGCCGACTACGATGCATTGTGGATTCCTGGCGGACTTGGCGCAGCCAAGAACCTCTGCTCCTATTTCTACGAAGGCGAAAACATGAAGGTTGATTCCGAAGTCGAGGCTGCAATCAAGGCATTCAACAAGGCTGGTAAGCCAATAGTTGCGCTCTGCATTGCTCCTGTCATCGTCGCCAAGGTTCTTGGAGCCAACGTAACATCGGGTAAGGATGCTGGCACAGCTGCAAAAATCGAAGCCATGGGCGGAAAAAACACCGTTTGCAACTTCGATGAAATTGCCTATGATGCCGAAAAACGCGTAATTACCGCTCCTTGCTATATGCTCGATGCTTCAATATCGCAGATTTGGCTGGGCATAAAGAAGGCCGCCGACAAGCTCGTTGAATTGATATAAGGTGAACAAGGAAATACTAAGGCTTGCACTGCCTAACATAATCACCAACATCACTGTTCCTCTGCTCGGAATGGTCGATTTGGCTATTGTCGGTCACATTGGCAACGAGACCTATATAGGTGCAATTGCCTTAGGTACAACAATTTTCAATCTGATATACTGGAACTTCGGTTTCCTGCGCATGGGCACTAGCGGACTTGCAGCACAAGCCTACGGCGCAGGCGACAACAAAGAAGCCATGCGCATACTAGTTCGCGGACTTACCATCGCCATCTGTGCAGCGGCACTCCTTATCGCTTTGCAATATCCAATCGCATTGCTCTCGGATGCCATATTGAACTGTAGCGACGAAACGCTAAATCTCACATTATCATATTTTTATGTGCGCATTTGGGCGGCACCTGCTACACTCGGACTCTATGCCATAAAAGGCTGGTTCATAGGAATGCAAAATTCGAAAACGCCTATGACAGTGGCTATTGTGCTTAATATCGTAAACATATTCGCAAGTCTTGCCTTTGTCATCTGGCTAAAGATGGACATAGTTGGCGTAGCCTTAGGAACTGTAATCGCACAATACTCCGGTCTGGTGTTGGCTATAATCCTGTGGTTCAAGCACTACGGCAATATGCGTCACCTTATCGACATTCGCGGAAGCCTGCACAAAGCCGAGATGAAACGCTTTTTCAAGCTCAACCGCGACATCTTCCTGCGTACGCTCTGTCTCTGTGCCGTTTTCACCTTCATTCCGGCAATATCGGCCAGCATGGGCGACCTTATACTTGCCGCCAACACCTTGATAATGCAGTTGTTCACCCTCTTCTCGTACATCCTCGACGGTTTTGCATACGCCGGCGAATCGCTTGTCGGAAAATACATAGGTGCACGAAACCGCGAATCTCTGTCGAAATCAATCCGTTTTCTTGTTTATTGGGGCTTGATTTTCACTGCATTATTCACATTGATATACTTCTTCTGGAGCGAAAACATTTACTACATACTCACCAACGACAGCAATGTTATCGGAGAAGCCATGGGCTACAACCTTTGGACTATGCTGATACCACTCTGCGGCTTTGCAGCCTTCCTGTTCGACGGTATTTATATAGGTGCAACAGCTGCGAAGTCGATGCGAAACATCATGTTCGTAGCCACCGCGGTATTTTTTGCAGGATATTTCGTTTTGCAACCGCTTCTCGGCAACGACGGACTATGGATCGCCTTCCTGCTCTTCCTCATTTTCCGTGGCGGACTGATGTGGTTAAGATATAAGAAGAATGTGGTGGAAAGGGCAATGATTTCATAAATCCTTTATATTTGCACAATGAAACGAATCATAATAATATTAATTGTCATCGCCGTAATTGCAGCGGGCGTGACAGCCATAATTTATTTCAGCAATATGAACGACAAGTTTACCACATTGAACGCCAATGACTTTGAAAAGGCGATTTCCGACAGTCAAGTAACAATCGTAGACGTGCGCACAGCCGACGAATACTCTGGCGGACACATTCCCAACGCCATAAATATCGACGTCAACCGCGCTGGCTTTCTCTACGAAGCCGACGAAAAGCTCCCCAAGGACAATACCATCGCTGTATATTGCCAAGGTGGCGTGCGCAGCCGCAAGGCCGCATCTCTCCTCTCCGACAACGGCTACAAGGTCTTGAATCTCAATGGCGGAATCAAGGAGTGGATGAGCGCAGGAAAAGAAACAGAGCAATAAAAGGGAAACGTCAACAGAAACAACAATAAACACAAAGGGCTAACGGGCTGACAGGCTAACAGGCTAAAAGCCAATTTCAAACCACCACAAACAACCTTTAGCTCGCGCTAGCAATTTCATAGTACAGACGTTGCGCGCAACGTCTCTAACAAAATAATTTTCGAAAAACTTCAAACCACTTCAAACAACTTCAAACAGAAAGGGCGAAAGGGCTAAAAGCCATTGCAATAGCCATTCGATTGTCCAGGCGCAATTCATTGCATCTCAGAAACGGAGCTAGCATAAAACCCTTGAACTTTCAAACACCGACGCAAAGCACTGTGTCGCTACAATCTTCAAATCCTCGAATTTTCGAATTATCAAATTATCAAATCTTCAAATTTTCAAATATTCGAATCTTTCCTTATCTTTGTAGCAAATTAGTTTGTATATGTTAATAGGTATCATAATTGGAATTGTGATTGCAGGCATAGCCGCAGCAATAATAATTGTAATGTTGAAAAACAATGCAAAAAAGGATCTTGAGCAAACCAAGGAACTAATGTCGGCAAACGCCGCAGCCGAACACTCGCGCCTTGAGACCGAACTCAACAATACCAACCGCAGAATAGGCGAACTCACAGATGAAAACAATAGTCTGAAAAACGAAAAAAAATCGTTACAAACAGAAAACACCAACCTACAAGTGAGCCTGCAAGAAGCCAACACACGTCTTGTAGAACAAAACAATAAAAACGAACAACTTAAAGCTGAACGCGAAGAACAACAGAAACAGCAGATGGAACTCCTGCGCCAGCAGTTCGAAAATACATCGCAGACATTGCTCAAGCAACGCCAGGAGGAATTTGCAAAGACAAACACCGAAAACATGGGCAATATAGTAGCCCCGTTACGCGACGAACTCGAAAATATGCGCAAGCAGCTTTCGGAAGCAAAGTCATCGAACGAAAAGAACATATCGTCGCTCGAAGGCGCACTCAAGAACATGATTGAACAGTCGCAGGCCATAGGCCGAAACGCCGACAATCTGGCCGACGCGCTAAAGAACCGCGGAAAAGTACATGGCGACTGGGGCGAGCAAGTTCTTGCCAACATATTGTCGAGCAGCGGATTGCGTGAAGGAATCGAATTCTCGTGCCAGGAAAGCTTCAAAGGCGAAAAAGGGAACGAACTTCGCCCCGATGTTGTGGTAAACTGCGCCGACGGAAGCCGCATAATTATCGACTCAAAAGTCTCACTTACAGCATATTCCGACTACAACGGCGCCGAAAACGAGGAAGAACGCAAAGCTGCAATAAAGGCCAACTACGAATCTGTATTCAACCACGTCAAGGAACTGGCTGCCAAAAACTATCCAAAATACGTTGATAATTCGATAAAATACGTTATGATGTTTATTCCAAACGAAGGCTCATACATTCTCGCAACAAACTACAAATCAAGCCTTTCGATGGAAGCATTCCGCATGGGCGTGATAATACTGAATCCGACAAACCTAATGCTTGCGTTGCATCTTGTACTGCAAACCTGGCACAACAGCCGTCAGGAAGACAACTGCCAGAACATAATCAATGCCGCCAACAACATGTACGACAAGTTCGTAACATTTGCCGACAACTACAACACGCTTGGCAATCAGCTCGATACGGTAAAACGCACATACGACAAGGCCATGGGTCAGCTTCAGACAGGAAACGCCAATCTGTTAAAGCAGATGGATTCGCTGCGAAATATGGGCGTAAATACAACGAAACGCATCAAAACACGTGAGCCCAAATCATTGACACAGAACGCAGAAAGCGTTGAAATACAAGAACTGCCAATCGACACCGAAGCACAAGACTTGTAAATTATCCGAAATACCCTATCTTTGCAATCTGATTTACAAAAATAAGAACTATGCACACTTATAAGCACGAAGTAAAGTATCACGAATGCGACAAAATGGGTATCACCCATCATTCAAACTATGTAAAGTTCATGGAAGAAGCCCGCGTCGACTGGCTCGACCAGATTGGTTATGGTTTCGAAAGAGTTGAAGCTGAGGGAGTTTTCTCGCCAGTACTGGCAATCGCATGCAACTACAAAAACCCGACGACGTTCAAGGACATTATCGAAATAGAAGTATCTGTAAGTAAGATGAGCGAGATAAAGTTTGACTTTGCTTACACAATGCGCGTGGGCGAAAAAATCGTCTGCACCGCACAAAGTACACACTGCTTCATCGAAAACAACCGTCCTGTAGCTCTCTCGAAAAGGCTGCCCGAACTCTATAAGGCCATACAAGAAGCATACGAAGCAAAATAATAAAGCAGCACTATGTTTCTCGACTGGCTCGAACATCACCTTCTGCCCTGCCCGACAAAATACTTTTTCGGCGTGGAATGTCCCGGATGCGGAATGCAACGGGCAATAATAGAATTGTTGAGAGGCAACCTGGTCGAGAGCATAAAACTTTACCCGCCACTGATTCCAATGCTGCTGATGCTGGTGGTTTTAGTAATAAACCTTAAAGTCAATTCGGCAGTATGGCAAAAAGTACTGAAATACTTTTTCGTAGCCAACGTGGCAATAATATTGATAAACTACATATTTAAATTCATATAACATGGAAACTGCATTCGAAAATAGTAACAACTACACGGGCAACGAACAAACTACAAACGAAAACAATGCCACAAGAAACTATAACGGAATTAAAATGAGTGCACCACACGCAAATCTAGTTCTAACCTTCGGTATCATATCGATATTCACATTCTGCTGCTGCAGCGGAATCTTGGGAATAATTTTTGCCGTACTTGCCCTTATATTTGCCGCAAAAAGCAAAAAAGAATTCAACGCAAACAGAGAACTCTACGACGAGAACTCGTTCGGCAAGGTAAGATCGGGAAAAACCTGCGCAATTATCGGCCTTGTTCTTGGACTTATAATCTTTACAATCGCAATTGTTGTTGTGAATGTACTCAGTCCCGACGAACTCATGCACATTGATGGAGGCTGGAACCAGATGGGATACTAGATGAAAGTTAAGAGTTAAGAGTTGAAAGTCTGTAGAGGCGTTGCGAGCAACAGCCTCTACTTTTCAAATCTTCAAATCCTCAAATAAAAAGAAATGACACTAAACGACAGAATAGAAATCCTCGCATCTTTCGGCGACGACCTTGCCGACATCTGCAATGGCAAGGAAGTAGAAGGTTTTCCTGGATTCGAAAAGATAAAGGTCTACAATCCTTGGTTCACCGAGGAGAATGTGAGATTTTGCTTGCAAAACTGGCATTCGCAACTAGAAAGGAAATCGCTTACAGATTTTTGCTCGAAATACCATATAGATGAGAAATTGTCGAATTTCCGCGTGGCGATAGTGATGGCCGGCAATATTCCAATGGTAGGTTTCCACGATTTCGCCTGTGCATTCTTGTGCGGTGTGAAGATTGTCGCAAAATTGTCGAGCAAGGACAATGTGCTAATGAAATGGGCAATCGACCAGATTATGGCAAAATCGCCAGAACTATCCGACCGCATAACCTATACCGAAGAAAGACTGCCCGAATTCGACGCCGTAATCGCAACAGGCAGCAACAACACCAACCGCTACTTCGAATACTATTTCGGCAAGTACGACAAGATTCTGCGCCACAACCGCAATTCGGTCGCCATACTCGACGGCACCGAAACCGCCGAACAGCTCGAAGCTCTCGCCGACGATGTTTTCATGTATTTCGGTCTTGGTTGCCGTAGCGTATCAAAATTCTATCTACCAGAAGGTTACGACTTCAACAAAATGGGCGAAGCTTTCCAGAAATATGCCGACATCATTAACCACAACAAGTACAACAACAACTACAGCTACCAGTACGCAGTAATGGGAATGAACAAGATAGAGCATGTCAATTTCGGACACCTGCTGCTGACAGAGAAAAAAGACCTCAACTCTCCCATCGGCGTTGTGCATTTCGAATACTACAGCGACATAAACAAACTTGCAGAAGAACTCGCCCTGCAATCCGACAATATCCAATGCGTAGTGTCGAAAAACAAAATTTTCGAAAATTGCATTAATTTTGGCGAAACACAAAAGCCAAATATTTATAACTTTGCAGATAATATTGACACGATAAAATTCATAACAGGACTATGCAAAAAGTAATAAAATACAAAATCTCTGACGATCTCGAATTCGTAAGGGAAATAGAAATGAAGGACGACTCTACATTCAAGGACCTTCACGTAGCAATACAAAAGGCTTGCAAGTACGACCCATCGCTTATCACAATGTTCTATATTGCCGATGAAAACTGGGAAGTAAGCGACGAGCCTGAAAACGAAATCCTGCTCGAACGCATGGACGAAAAGACACAGCAGGACTGCCGTCTGATGGAAGACACTCCTCTGAATTTCGTAAAGCCCGAAAAAGGACAGAAATATCTGTATCTATATGACTTACTTGGCGAAAACAGCTTTTTTGTTGAGGTTGTCGATGTTCGCAACTATACCAAGAAGGACGAAAAGACAAAATTCCCCAAATGCACATTAGCCGAAGGTTTGCCCCCGAAGCAGCTGGAGCTCGAAGACATTGAAGAAGAATTCGGTGGCGAAGAAAATCTCGAAAGTTTCGACGATTTTGACGAAGAGGAGGAAAATCCGTACTACGACAACGAATTCGAAGACGGATACGATGAATTCGGCGGCGGATACAACGACGACTACAATTACTAAAATCGTATCCACTTGGCAAAATTCCTTATTATAATAGCAGGTCCGACAGGAGTTGGAAAAACCGACCTTAGCATAGGTATTGCCAAGCATTTCGACTCCGAAATATTATCGTGCGACTCACGACAGTTCTACCGTGAACTGGGAATTGGTGTCGCCAAGCCTACCGCAGAACAGATGAAAATGGTAAAGCACCATTTCATCGACAATGTTTCGGTAAGCGAACGCTATAGCATCTGGCAGTACGAAGACGACGCCATAAAACTGCTCGACGAATATTACAAAACTCACGACATTGCAGTAATGTGCGGTGGCTCTGGACTTTACATCGATGCTGTATGCAACGGGATCGACCTTATGCCCGACCCCGACCCTGTAATCCGACAGGAAGTCATCGACTTATACAAAGAAAAGGGAATCGAAGCACTTCGTTTCGAACTACAACGCATCGACCCCGATTACTATGCTACCGTTGACCTCAAAAATCCACAGCGAATAATGCGTGGCATCGAGATGACACGGCAAACCGGCAAACCATTTTCGCAGTTCAGAACCAACATCAGGCAGAAACGCAATTTCATGCCCGTCAAAATTTTGGTCAACACCGACCGTAATGTTCTGTACGATAGGATAAACCGCCGTGTGGACATAATGGTTGAGCGCGGACTTGTTGATGAAGCACGCTCGCTGATGCAATATCGCGACATGGTTGCCCTCAAGACCATCGGCTACACCGAACTTTTCGACCATTTCGATGGCAAAACAAGCCTCGACGAAGCAATAGAACTCATAAAACGCAATTCGCGCCGATATGCCCGCCGTCAGATAACTTGGTTTCACCGAAACAACGAATACATTGAGTGCGAACCAGTTGCCGAAACCATATTGACAAAAATATCAGAGAGAATTAAATAAAGGTACTAACGAAAATTATATGATTATGAAAAAGAACATTTTTTTAGCAATCAGTTTTGCTTTGGGACTAACAGCCATGGTATCATGCAACCAGACTCAGGCAAACAACGAAACCGAGGTTAAGGACAAGGAAGTTGTCGCCCAGAACAATACTCCAAAGGAAATTGAGGAACTTGCGAACGACCTGATGACGGAAGAAGCAAACGCCGAAATCGAAAAAGCGGAAAAGGGCGAGGTTGTAAACATCGACGAAAAGAATTTCAGCAAGATTGTTGCCAAGGGCGTTGTGCTTGTTGACTTTTTTGCAACCTGGTGCGGACCATGCAAGATGCAGAAGCCAGTTCTTGCCGAAGTAGCAAAGGAAAACGTTGGCAAAATTGTTGTCGGAACTGTTGATACCGACAAATGCCCTAACCTGTCGAGCCGATACAACATACGTTCTATTCCATGCATGATTCTTTTCGAAGACGGCAAGGAAGTGAAGCGCATAATTGGCTACCACGAAAAGGCAGAACTTATGAAGGAACTAATCGGATATGTTGATTAACAGATAACAAAAAAGCCCAGAAAATTCTGGGCTTTTTTTGTTTTTAACAGGTGGTTTAGCCTAACATTGCGAACAAGCTACCGTATGCTGCACCAATTATTGCAACAACGATAATGTAGTATACAATGTACAAAGCACCGAAGATAATACCAATGATTGATGTTATCTTACCAGCCTTAAGCATACCTTCACCAGCGTACTGATCTGGAGCTGCATTGTAAGCTTCATAACCTTTCTTAGCAAGTACAAGACCTACTATACCGCAAATTAAACCTACAAAAAAGCATCCAAATACGATGGAGCAAATACCCAATACCAATGCAGCTACTGCATACGGTGCATTCTGTTTTTGAACTTGATCAGTCATATTATTAATTTTTAAATTTTACTTTACAAAAGTATGTATTTTAAAATATATGGCAATAATTTTTTTTCAAAAATTTTAACATGGGAAAAACTTATTATTCTACATTTTTTTATACTCGGTAAAAGCATAACTTTCAGGACATAACATCCAGATGCGTCTATTGTATATGACTACTGCTAGCTGTATATTGAAACTTTACATTGCAGAACCGCACATTCCTATACAAAAAGCACCTAATATTAACACCCACACAATCCAATATAATATATGTATTACACTGAAGACGATGCCGACAATCGACGTTATCTTTCCAGCAATCAGCATTCCTTTACCTGTATACATTTCTGGATTTGTATAATAAGCATCGTTGCCTTTCTTTGCAAGTACAAGTCCTATAATACCGCATATTAATCCGATAAATAAGCATCCAAACACGATGGAGCAAATACCAAGTACCATTGCAGCTACTGCATATGGAGCATTTTGTTTTTGAAACTGATCTGTCATATTATTAAACGTTTAATTGATGTCACAAATACCAAACTAATTAATCTTAAAACATCACATTCTGATATACCCAGTTGAAAGCGAACGCAACAAGGTTTACAATTACGATTATCCAGGCTACCTTTTTGGTCATCAAATGCTTAGCGAACAAGACTATGCATGCTATTATCGTAAGAACCCATACCACGATAGGAGGAAACTGAACTATGCACCCCCATACATCGCCACGCAACAATGATATCAGCGAACGCTGGAAACCGCACATCGGGCAACTAATCCCAAACAACTGCTTGTATGCACAAGGCAGCATGTGTTCGTTAAGCCAATTAATTACTGTTTCCAAAGCGATAAATATTATTTCTTTTTCTTCTTTGTATTCTTTCTCACACCAATATCCTTGCGTGCTCGAGCTACAGTCTCGCTGGTACGAAGACGTGTTGCATTGTCAACATTCACAGAAACTTCCTCTTCCTCGAATTCGGCTTCACCCTTCTTGCGTTTAGCCACACTCGGATCCGAAACCGGCTTGCCTCCATACAAAACATTGTCGATATTGAACTTGCAGTCGGCAAATGACTCCTCGTGGAACAATACATCCTTTACATTGCCAGTGCGACTGGTATTGCAAGCTACTGTCGTCAGCGAACGGCACTCGGCAAATGCATTTCGCGAGACTATCGTCTTTACATACGACTCCTGCACCTTTGTAAATATTACTGTTACAAGGCTTCGGCACGACATGAAAGCACCTTCTTCTACCCTACGCACATTGTCGTACAGCGAAACCGTCTTCAGTGCCCAGCAATTGGCAAAAGCCTCCTTGCCGACTATTCGCAACGACTTTGGGAAACGCACTGCAGCAAGCGCCTTGCATCCCTCGAAAGCATAAGCACCTATTTCCTGCAAACCTTCGGGCAAAACGGCCTCCATGAGACCACTTGCGCGAAATGCTCCTGGATTTATCACGGTAAGTTTGCTTGGAAAATGAAAGTTTCTAAGATTAGTGCAGTTGCGGAAACAATCGGGCCCGATACGCTTCACGTTACTCGAAATGCCCAAATTCGATAGGTTCACGCACCAACGGAAAGCACTGCTGTCGATAATCTCCACATTGTCGGGAATGGTAACGCAGGTAATATTGCGACATCCATAAAATGCCTTTGCTCCTATCCTCTTTACCGGGTAAAACTTGCCGTTAATCTTTATCTGACGCATTATGTTTACCTGAGTCGGCGTTTCTTCGTTGTAGTTAATGTCAACATACAACGACTTCTTGTTCTCCTCAAATGCATATCTGATACCGAAATACTTGAAATGCATAGAATCGACAACTTCTGCCTCTTGTGCTTCGGCATCCTCCTGTGCGAAGGAATTTGAAACCAAAAGCATCAACATTAATATCGACAACAGAAAAATGCGTTTCATACGACAAACATTTAGACTGCAAAATTAAAAATAGTTTTCAAAATTAATGCCAAGATGGTTCAACTTCGTGGATGGTGCATCAAAATTTCCTCGAGCAAGGTCTGCTTATTGATGTGAGTGTAAATTTCTGTAGTTGTAATCGACTCGTGGCCAAGCATTTCCTGCACAACCCTAAGGTCGGCGCCGCGCTCAATGAGATGTGTTGCAAACGAATGACGGAAAGTATGCGGAGAAACATTCTTTTCTATTCCAGCCGCCTTGCAAGTCTGCTTTATGATTGTAAAAATCATTGCACGAGTAAGTTTTTTGCCGTTGCGGTTGAGGAAAAGAATGTCGCCACTGCCCTTCTGCGGCTCGATGTGGTTGCGGAACGACTTCATATAGTTGTCGATTTCCTGCATTGCCTTGTGACCGATTGGCACCAGCCGCTGCTTGTCGCCCTTACCGACTACGCGGATAAACTCCTCGCCGAAAAACAAGTCGGACAGCCGCAAGCCAACTAGTTCCGACACACGCAAACCACAGCCGTACAGCACTTCGATTATAGCCCTGTTGCGGTGTCCAAGTTCGGTGCTGACATCGATGGTGCGTATTATCGCTTCAATTTCCTCAACGGTAAGCACAGTAGGCAGATGACGGGCAAGTTTCGGTGTTTCAATAAGTTCGGTCGGGTCATCATCAATCTGGTCGTCAACGAGCAAAAACTTATACAGCGACTTTATTGCCGAAATGGCGTGCGACTGCGAAGTTGCAGCAATGTCCTGCGATGCAATATGGCGTATGTATTCGCGAAGCATATCGGTATCGACCTCGGCAAAATTGCCCGAAAAGCCGATTTTATCAAGGTACTGATCGAGTTTTGTCAGTTCCTGCATATACGAAATGTGCGTATTCTCCGAAAGAGAGCGTTCCAGCATTATGTACGCCTCGTATTCCTTGAGTGTTGTTTCGCGCGGTTTCATTGTTCTATGTTTCGCAAATAAGTTTTACCTTTGCAAAAATAATAAAAACAGATGAAACTATTAATCATAAACGGTCCTAACCTTGGAAACATAGGTCGTCGAGAACCGGAAATTTACGGACACGAGGATTTTGAATCATACCTTGAATCGTTGAAGAAGGAATTTCCGAAACACGAAATACATTATTTCCAGTCGCATCACGAGGGCGAGATTGTAGAAAAGATGCATTCTGCCGACGCAGAAAATTACAACGGCATAATCCTCAATGCAGGTGCATATTCGCATAGTTCCTACGCCATCCGCGATGCGGTTGCAGCAATCGAAATCCCTGTAGTCATGGTACATGTTTCAAATGTTTATGCCCGCGAGAATTTCCGTCACGAAAATGTGATTGCAGCAAAATGCAAGGGTGTGATAACAGGCTTTGGACTAAAGTCGTACGAACTGGCGGTAAGAAGCTTCGCTGGCTAAAAGGCTTACAGACGAAAAGGCCAACAGGCTAACAGACTGTGAGTCTGTAAGACTGTTAGACATTTCTTCACTTTAGTATTTCCCTAACCGAAAAAAGCATTACCTTTGCAAACGCATACGGCCCCTTAGTTTAATGGATAAAATTTGGGATTCCGGTTCCTACGATAGGCGTTCGATTCGCCTAGGGGTCACAAAAGAAGCGTCTCGGGGAGGCGCTTTTTTTGTGTTTGTTACAAAAAAAAAGGCCGCAACAAAAAATGTTGCGACCTCTAACAATATGAAAACGAATTTTATTCCTTTACAAGTTTCTTCATTGCCGTGCCGTTTACTGTCTCTATCGAGAAGAAGTAAACGCCAGCTTCCAAATCAGAAATATCGATTGTGCTTTGTGCGCCAAGAGCCTTGATTTCGCGTCCAGTTACATCGAAAACAACAACCTTTGCCAAACCTTCAGCTTCGATATTTACTATACCAGTTGTCGGGTTCGGGTAAATAGCGATATTATTCAACATATTTTCGTCAACAGCATTTCCTTCTGCAACAAAATAAGCTGTGTATGTTGCATCTTCGGTAACTGTGATAGTTCTTGGATTAGTGGTATCATCATCTTGCCAACGTGAAAATACATAACCTTCTGCAGGAGATGCTGTCAAGGTAGCGGTTGACGATGCAGGATAAACATTACCACCAGTTACTGTTCCATGTGCAGGGTCATCAGGAACTGCGGTAATTGTATAATTAACGTTCAATGCCAAGTCATCGACAACAAGATAATACTGGTAGTTTGCATTGTAATTGATCATGAAATACTTGGCATTGGCTGGGATTACACAAGTGTGAGTTTTCCATGATGTGGTTGCATTAGAAACAACGCTTCCGATAGTAGTAAAGTGTGTTACCTGATTATCAGATGTAGAATACTTGACGTAGAATTTTTCAGTACCCGAACCCAATTTCTTATATTTGAAAGTAAGGGTAAGACTATTTTCATGATGGAGTTCGGGAGATATCATGTACTGGTTGTAATTGCTGTTGCTTGCTCTATCATAGCTGCTAAACACTGCACCATGCATACCATCCGAATATTCCAGCACGCCCATACGTGATTCATTTTCAGTATTTTTGCTAATGAAATCCCAGCAACCCTGACCATTCTCAAAGTTTTCGGTAAACGGGAAGTTAGCGATACCTTCAGAACAATCAACAGCATCGATAACTGCATTAGCTGTTGTCGAACCATTACTATTAGTAACTACAAGTGTAATATTATACTGACCTTCGGTGTCCCAAACGACATCAACATTTGCAGTCGTTGCTGTAGCAGGAGTTCCACCTTCGAAAGTCCATTCGTAAGTCACATCCTGCACACTCATTACATCGGAAGATATTCTTGTAGAAATGCCAACTTTTGCAACATTAGGCTTTATAATGTCAACCATAGGTAATGATGACTCATTGGGGCAGCTTGAGGTTGCAAAGTTATATATTGCCTGAGCTGACGAAAGTTCGTCTCTATAGATGTCGTATGTATAACCCGATGGGCAAATCAAATAAATCGACGGTACATAGCCTTCGTACAGTGATACATGGCTAGCCAATGGTGTTGTAGCATCGATAATCGGAACAGGATTGGTTCCGCCATTGGTAAAGTCACCCTGCGATGACGCGCTGGAGGTGCTTGTTCCTGTTATCTGCGCTGCTGTATTGGTATTGTCATCCTCTACCAAAAGCACGACAAACTCACCAGAACCACCTTGTCCGTATGTTTCGTACAATGCCTCGAAGATACCACTATTGTGATACTGCCAGCACGGACCACACCATGCACAGAAGAAATCAATTGCAACATACTTTCCCTCATCCAAATAACTCTGGATATTGTGGGAAACCCCATTCATATCGGTAGCAGTAAAATTGGTAAATGTACCCCAGTCGGCTGCACCACGAGTACTACGTTCTGTTCTAGCATTTTGATCCATGCACTTGATGTCGCTTTTGGCTGCTGTTTGAGCAAACATTGTTGCAGCTACAAGCATCGACACAACAAAAAGTAAAATTCTATTCATATAATATGTGTCCTGTTATATACCATCGGACCCATCGGCTTTTAATTTGGCAATAAATTTGACATGCCAAATTTAAACAAAAAAATTATTAATCAATGTTTTTTATTGAACTTTTTTCAAAGCAGAACCTATCGCCTTGCTCAACTGGTCGGGACACGAGGTATCCTTGTATCCACAACGTATTCCACTCAGTTTCGAAATCACTTCCGCCGCATCCATGCCCTCTACCAGCTTGCCAATTCCCTGCAAGTTACCATGGCATCCGCCATAAAACTGGACATTATGCAACTTCCCTTCAACTATCTCAAACTCAATCATCTCCGAGCAGGTTCCCTGCGTACGATACTGAAACTTCATACACCTATATTAATTATATCATGTTACAATAATTTACAATCTCATCAATGTTCTGGTCATTCATGCAACGGAAATGCCCGCGCGGACACTTTTCGTAGCCCAATTTGGAGCACGGACGGCAACGCAAATCCTTGACTTCGAATATCTTCGACTTCTCCCCCGCCATGTATGGCGTCATGCCAAACTGCGGAATGGTGTTGCCCCAAATCGACACAATGTCCTTCTTGAAGGCCGCCGCTATGTGCATCAGTCCTGTGTCGTGCGTAACGACATACTTTGCCTGCCTTACCACCGATGCCGACTGCGACAGCGAAAACATTCCGCACAGATTTATGCAGTTTTCATTCTCGGCACAGATGTATTCGGCAGCATCTACGTCCGAATTTCCGCCAAGCAACACCACAAAGGCATTCAACTTGCCGCACAACTTGGAAATCAACTCCTTGGGCATGCGCTTGGTTGCATGCTGACCTCCTATCGCGTATGCTACATACGAACCAGCTTCCAAACCAAATGCCTGCTTCGTATCGACTTCCTCGGCTTCGGGAATAAAATAGTCGAGCCCCTTGCCATCGTTGTGAACATCAAACAGACGTGTAGAGGTCATATACCTATCTACTATATGTATGTCTGGCAATTTGTTGATTTTCAAGAACGATGTTGCCAGCCACTTCTTAAAGTTGAGCTTCGGAAACGAAAAATCCAAAATCTTCAACTTGTTGATTATGCGTTTGGAACGGAGATTCTTCTGCAAGTCGATTACATAGTCGAACGGTATTTCGCGTAACTCGTCAATTGTTTCCGCATAAGTTTCCTTTAAGGTGTGAACCTCGTCGATATACGGATTCGGCTCGAGAATTGCTGCATTTGCCGGCTTTGTAAGGAAATGAATCTCGGCATTTTCGACTTGTTGCTTCAGACATCTGACAACTGGCGTAGTAAGCACAATGTCGCCAATACTGCTAAAACGTATGACAAGGTAACGGACAATGTATTTTTCTTCTTCCATCGCAAAAATTATTTACTCGCAAATGTAAAGATTATTTACGATTTAAGATGTACGATTTACGATTGATTTGAAGATTTGACAGATTTGCACCTGCGACTTCGACTCCGCTCAATGTATAGAAAGGTGCAGCTTTACGTTTTGCGGTCAATAAACCGCAAAATATGCGGACTAATTTTTATTACTAACCGCAAAATATGCGTATAAAAATTTGCAGTTAACCGCAAAAACATTATTTTTGTGGCGATTAAAATGCGATAGAAATGTACATTCACGAATACGACAACTGGACTGACTTTACATGGAATGCCGATTTAGTCATCGATATGCTGTCCGAAGCAGACCGGGCAATCGGCTTCTTATCGGGCAGGCTAAAAGAAATCGGGTTCGACACCCAGATGCAAGCCACATTGGAAAACATAACAAATGACATCATATATTCATCTGAGATAGAAGGCATTGACTTGAACGTTGACGAAGTAAGGTCGTCAATTGCAAGGAAACTTGGCATCAGCATTCCCGACGAAAAGGACTCGACTCATTACATCGAAGGAATTGTCGAAATGATGCTCGATGCAATATACCATTACGACAGGCCTCTTTCCGACGAAAGGCTTTTTGGCTGGCACTCCACCCTATTCCCCAACGGACGCAGCGGCTATGCTCAAATAAATGTCGGGAAATACAGAACCGAGGGCATGAAAGTAATATCGGGTGCGTTTGGTCGTGAACGGGTACATTATGTTGCACCGACCGCAGAATCGGTACCGCACGAAATGCTAAAATTCATCGACTGGTTCAACAACCCCGAAGTAAAGCCTTCGCTGGTAAAGTCGGCTATTGCGCATTTCTGGTTTGTATGCATACATCCTTTCGACGACGGCAACGGACGAATTGCACGCGCATTGTCGGACATGGTGCTTTCGCAGATTGACAAAAGCAAATTCCGTTACTTCAGCGTATCGCGACAAATTTGCACCGACAAGAAGAAATACTACAAGATGCTGGAACGAGTTTCACGCAACGACCACGACATTACCGAATGGATAATCTGGTATCTTCAGTGCATTGTCGATGCCGTAAAGTCGGCTGATTCGGTATTGAGCGGCATACTTTGCAAAACAGTCTTCTGGCATACGCATTCTGAAGTCCCAATGGGCAAAAGACAGAAAGATATGCTTAGGATTTTCCTTGACGGGCAACAGAAACTTACAGTCAAGAACTGGAGCGTAAATGCCAAAGTATCACACGACACCGCTGCCCGCGACATCGACGACCTTGTTCAGAAAGGAGTATTATTCCCTACAAAAGGACAAGTAAGAAACGTGTCGTACAACTTCATTTACACAAAACAAAGCGATTTTATGCAGCATTTCAGCGATGTTGCCATAGAAAACAGAGATGGAAACAACTACATTTCCACACTTTTCGACAATACTGAAATGCTAAGCGAAAAAATCGACGACCTTGATATTCTACGTCTGCGACAAGATGAAATAAGCATTGAGGACTTGGTGTGGAAATATTTCGCTTGGAAAATTGAAGATTATTAAGAATCGCAAATCACAAAAAAATGCCGATGAAATATCTCCATCGGCATTCTATGAAATGTAATTACCTTATTTCTATTCCCTTACAACCAAAATGTTTACATTCACATCGTTGACATCAATTTCAGTTCCGTTTTCAACATTGGCAACAATCTCAATTGAGTTTGCCAAAGTCTGTCCGCAGATGTAGTCGCGGTAATGGTTGACTGCGGTGTCAAGTTCGGAGGTAGAACTGATTTTTACACGGATGCGGTCGGTAATGTCGAAGTTGCTGTCCTTGCGGATATTCTGGATACGGTTGACAAATTCACGGGCAATACCTTCCTCAACAAGTTCGGGCGTTACATTGATGTCAAGGGCAACAGTGTATTTGCCTTCGTTTGCAACAAGCCATCCAGGAATGTCCTCGGAGTTGATTTCAACATCGGCAGTTGTTATTGCAACTTCCTGTCCTTCAACATTCAAAGTAAAGCTGTCGTTGCGCTCGAGCGAAGCAATGTCCTTCTGCGACATCTGTGCGATAGCGTTTGCAACCTGCTTCATAATCTTGCCGTAACGCGGACCCAAAACCTTGAAGTTCGCCTTTATCTTCTTTACCAAGAAATCTGAAGAATCGTCGAGAATCTGGATTTCCTTGATGTTGGTTTCGGTCTTGATAATTTGCTCTACCTTAGCCATTTGCTCTGCAAAGTCGTCAGAAACCGACGGAACCATAATCTTCTGCAACGGCTGGCGAACCTTGATGCTGACCTTGCGGCGCAAACCGAGAATCATAGATGAAATAGTCTGTGCCATTTCCATCCTTTCCTCGAGGCTCTTGTCGATTATCTGCTCGTTAACCTTCGGGAAATAAGCAAGATGAACCGATTCGTAGTTTTCCTTGCCTGTGACAGCATTGAGGTCGCGATACATCTTATCCATGTAGAACGGTGCAATCGGAGATGCAATCTTTGCAATGGTTATCAAGCAGGTATAAAGTGTCTGATAAGCCGAAATCTTGTCCTCGTCGTACTCACCACCCCAGTAGCGCTTTCTGCCGAGACGAACATACCAGTTGCTCAGGTGGTCCATCACGAAAGTCTGAATCAGACGGCCTGCCTTTGTATTTTCGTAAGTTTCGTAAGCCTCGCCGACTTCCTTAACCAAAGTGTTTAACAAGCTGAGAATCCAGCGGTCTAGTTCGGGACGCTTTTCGAACGGAACATCGGGCTCTGCGTATGTGAAATTGTCGGTGTTGGCGTACATTGCAAAGAAATTGTAGGTGTTGTACAAAGTTCCGAAGAATTTACGCTTCACCTCGTCAACTCCGGCAATGTCGAACTTGAGGTTGTCCCATGCCTGTGCGTTGGTAATCATATACCAGCGAACGGGGTCGGCACCATATTTGTCAATAGTTTCGAACGGATTTACAGCATTGCCGAGTCGCTTCGACATCTTATTGCCGTTCTTGTCGAGTACCAAACCGTTGGAAATGATGTTCTTGTATGCTACGCTGTCGAAAATCATTGTTGCAATTGCGTGCAAGGTAAAGAACCAACCACGAGTCTGGTCAACGCCTTCTGCGATAAAGTCAGCTGGGAACAACTTGTCGAACCTATCCTTGTTCTCGAACGGATAATGCCACTGTGCGTAAGGCATTGCACCCGAATCGAACCAAACATCGATAAGGTCGGGTTCGCGGAACATCTTACGACCATCCGATGCAACAAGCACAATCTCATCAACATACGGACGATGCAAGTCAAGGTTTTCGTAGTTTTCCTTGGTGTATTTGCCAACCTCGAAGTTCTTCCACGGATATTCCTTCATATATCCCTTGGCGATTGACTTGTCCATTTCGGCGTAAAGTTCCTCGACAGAGCCTATGCACTTGCGTTCGCTTGCATCCTCGGTGCTCCAAATTGGTAGCGGAGTTCCCCAGTAACGCGAACGGCTGAGGTTCCAGTCGACAAGGTTTTCCAACCATTTTCCGAAACGGCCTTCGCCAGTGCTCTGCGGTTTCCAGTTGATGGTCTTGTTGAGTTCAATCATGCGGTCGCGCATTGCTGTCGACTTAATGAACCAAGAATCAAGCGGATAGTAAAGAACCGGCTTGTCGGTACGCCAGCAGTGCGGATAGTTGTGCAAGTGCTTTTCAATCTTGAAAGCCTTGCCGTCCTGCTTCATTTCAATGCAAAGGCGGATATTCAAGTCCTCGTCCTTGGCTGCAGCTTCGGCGTCGTATTTTCCATCGACATTGTACTTCGGATCGTAGGCGTTCTTTACAAAACAGCCTTCGTACTTCGAATACAAGTCAACATTTATATTGTTCTTTACGAATTCGGGGTCAAGGTCGCTCATGAGGAAGAATTTTCCTGTACGGTCGACCATAGGACGGAAATCGCCCTTGCTGTTGATAATCATTACCAGCGGTGGAATTCCAGCAGCCTTTGCTACCTTGTTATCGTCGGCACCGAAAGTCGGAGCAATATGTACGATACCTGTACCGTCCTCGGTTGTTACATAGTCGCCCGGAATTACGCGGAATGCACCGTCGGCAGGCTTAACCCACGGGAAAATCTGCTCGTAGCGCATGTCGAGAAGGTCTTCGCCAGTGTATTCGGCAACAATTCTGTAAGGAATTACCTTGTCGCCATGCTTGTATTCCTCGAGCGGAAGTTCTGCGCCCTGCGGATTCAGGTAAGCGCTAACCCTTTCCTTTGCCATAATGACGGTAACAGGTTCGCCATTATACATATTATAGGTGCGAACTGCAACATATTCAATCTTGCGGCCAACGCAGAGTGCTGTGTTTGATGGCAAAGTCCACGGTGTGGTTGTCCAAGCGATGAAATAAGGTTTTCCCCAGCCAGTCATTTCGGGCTTCGGGTCAACGATTGCAAACTGAGCGGTTACGGTTGTGTCCTTTACATCGCGGTAGCAACCCGGCTGGTTAAGTTCGTGGGTGCTAAGACCAGTACCAGCAGCAGGAGAATACGGCTGAATGGTGTAGCCTTTGTAAAGCAAGTTCTTGTTATAGAGCTGCTTCAACAGCCACCACAAAGTCTCGATGTAGCGGTTATCGTATGTTATGTACGGATTTTCGAGGTCAACCCAGTAGCCGACGCGCTCGGTAAGGTCGGTCCAGTGACTTGTGTATTTCATAACTTCGCGACGGCAAGTGTCGTTGTAGTCCTTTACGGAAATCTTCTTGCCGATGTCTTCCTTAGTGATGCCGAGAGTTTTTTCCACACCAAGTTCCACTGGCAGACCGTGGGTATCCCAGCCAGCCTTGCGGTCAACCTTGTGACCTGTCAAGGTCTTGTAGCGGCAGACGACATCCTTAATTGTCCGTGCCATAACATGGTGGATACCAGGCATTCCGTTTGCCGATGGCGGACCTTCGAAGAAGATGAAAGGCTTGCAGCCTTCGCGGGTTTCTATACTCTTGTGAAAGGTGTCCTCTTTTGCCCAGAGGTCCTTCATTTCGTTGTTAATCTCAAATAAATCGAGTTGCTTATACTCGGAAAACTTCTTTGTCATTGTACAATTTTTAAAGTGGTGCAAAAATACAATTTATTTACGATTTACGAATGACGATTTACGATTTAATTAGCGAGGTAGATTCTAAAAATATAGGCAAGATTAATCAACAAGATTTCTATATGTTTTATGGTTGTGTCGGATTTGTAACCTTTAAGCCGTTGCCTTTGGCAACAATCCGACACATACGAATATAAGCATTTGTAATGCGGTATTGATATTATTCGGATTTTAAATCCTTATATTCAAGACTTTCGGATTACAAATCCGAAAGAACAGAGGAATGACAATTTACGATTTAATTGGCAACAAAAAAACAGCAGCCGACCGTAGCCGACTGCCGTAATCTTTATAAAAACAAGCGGCTAATTTTTTAATTATCGTGAATACAACGTACACTAAAAGCAGAACACTTGTTGTGATCTCCTCCCCCACCAAAACTCGTACATTGATAACTAATACCACAGAAGCGTGCAGTATAATCTCCACTATCTGTGGTCGTATAAAAAGCAGCACTTTCGCCAAACTCATAGTAACCACCATTAGAGGCTGGAAAGTTACCAGCAAATTGCTTGCTATAACCAGCAGGCAAAGCATTGAAAACAGTTGTACCAAAATATGGAGAACTAACAAGATCAAAGTCCGGATAATCGTCAATCCATAAATTTGTGCCTGCCAACATTGCTCCAGCATTGTCTGTCCCACCCAAATAATCAGCAAGTTGGGACCATTCTGCAACGCTTGGCAGATGCCAACCATTAGGACAAATACCTTGCACTCCGCTTGGATTTGTTTCACTGCCAGTCTGACCGTTCACAGCAGCAGGCCAATTGTAAAGGTAGCCGTATGTGGATACATTGTTAGCATCATTATTAGGATAGTACCGATATGGATCAACGAAACTTCCTTCTATCGTACCAAGAGTTATGTCGCCTTCGTAGCGCAAATTCTCGCCCATCCATGTCTGCGAACCGATGTTTACCGTAGAATATGTATTACCATCGCGATCATCTGTAAAAGGCTCTCCGCGCGTTCCGATTTGAGATGTTGTCGTAAAATACATAATGTCTCCGTATGATGTTCCCTCGCTATTACTAGCATACGCCTTATAAAAATAAGTAGTATTAGGCGACAAGAATGTTAGATAGACCAAAAAACTACCATTGCCGACATCGCTCATTATTCTTTGAGATATGTTGTCTGCTTCTGTACCGAAAAGAAAACCTCGTTCCGTTATATATGCCCCTTCGTTGGAAATAACATTTCCATTAAGTCTAGCAGCAGTCGCTGTTATATTTGTAGCTGCATTTGTTTGCACAATCGGAGCATTTGCCACAAGTGGTTGAGGAGTATTGGATGTCCACAATGCATATAGAGTAAGGTCTGAAGTAACAGAAATTATTTGCTCGTCAAGAAAATTCGCACCATTTCCATTCCATCCAGAAAAATCGTATCCATCACGAGTGAATTCATTTTTTTTCAACGCTTTCTGCTCGCCTTCTGTAAAGACCTGCTGCCGCATTGTACCAATTCCACCATTCGCATTGAAGGTTATAGTATAGTTCTTCGGCTTCTTGCAACCATCAATCATTGCCATTCCCACTAATGAAACAATGGCTAACAATATAAATATTCCCCTTTTCATGTTATACTATGTATTAATTTGTACGGACAAAAGTAATAAATTTTTGCGAAAAAAAATCAACTCTCACTCAAGGGCACTCCCACCACACCTGCATAAAACATATACAGCACAGTATCATGGTCAGTTATATTTTCACCATAGTGCATTTTGCCAACACATTCCAGAATAGGATCACCCTGATGCAAAGTGATTTCGTTTCCATCGCAGTCGACCACATGAAGCTCGCCTTCCACAACGACACCAGCGTTCATCATCGGATGTGTATGCTTAGACAATTGAGTATGAGGAGGCACAGTTATCTTCAAAATCGTACATTGCGGTGTGCCTTCAAGATACGATGGCATCAACTGATTGTTCCAACTTTTAGAGCTCCGAAGTAAAACTTCACTTTCGACCTTGCGAACCGATTCCATTTGCATAATTTATTGCATTAAATAATGTGGTAAATTTAACACGATTATTCCATTTTTGCCGTATTAACGAATAATTTTTCTCCTAAAAATGGGCAAAAGTTCAGTTTCTAATATATCATGCACATATCTAGCTAAGATAATTTACTAAAAATCAACAATTTAACAAAATGATAAAATTTTTCATTTTTTTTATCGTATGAAAAAATTTTTTTTCACTTTTACCACCGAAAACAAACGCTCAAAAACTTAACAGAAAAACAATGGCAACGACAAACAAACCGAGGGTTATCAAGGACTACGACAAACTTGACAAGGAAGTTAAAGATTTGATAAAGGCTACCTATCCACAGGGCTTTGCCGAAAAGTTGATTCAATATCCGAACAAGGATGGCATGCTTGTAAGCGCACTTCCGTTCGAGACCGAAGACAAGATGTATCTTGTAAGAATCAACAATGAAGAAGTAAAAATTGTTTACGCTGATGCAGAAGACTTTGATGATGATGAAGAAGACATCAAAGCAAACGAACTGAATGCTGAAAAAATTGAAGGTCTCGAAGAAGAAACTTCCGACGACGATGACTTCGATGAAAAGTATGGTGAAGAAAAGACCTTCGGTCCTGGCATCGAAGATGACGGCGACGACGATGACGACGATGAAGATGAGGACGACAGCGAGGACTATGACGACGACGATTTTGACGATGATGATTTTGACGACGATGAAGATTTTGTAGACACCAAGGATAAAAAATCGAAAACAAAATCGACTGCGACAAAAAAGACTGCCACCACAAAAGCAAAAGAGTCGGCAAGCAAGAAAAAGGAAACAGCAACTAAAGAAAAGAAGTCAAGTGCAAAGGAAAAGAAAGCTGTAAAAGAAACTCCGTCGAAAGAAAAAAAGACGACAAAAAAGGCAAAGGAAACAGAGCCGAAAGCTAAGACAACAGCAAAAACCACAGCTAAGAAGACGACAAAGAAGAGTTAATTGCATTTAGGCTCAACAACTTACCAAGCAAAGTAAGATTTTTTACAAAATTTTTGAAAAAGAAATTTTCAATTAAAAAAAAATCGTATCTTTGCACTCACAAAAATGGTGGATGTAGCTCAGCTGGTTAGAGTACCGGATTGTGGTTCCGAGGGTCGAGGGTTCGAATCCCTTCTTCCACCCCAAAAGGCGAAAGAAATTTCGCCTTTTTTATTTTAATTACCTTGAAAATCTTACGAATGTACCCAATGGCAACCTCCGTCCTGCCTTGTCGGTGAAGAACATCTCGCCGCACTGCGTATCAACATTAGCGAAATGCGACCTTACAATATTGTCGGAAATCAAAGCCGACAACCCCATCGAATACAAGTTGAGTATAAAGAATGCGTCCTTGTCTTTAAGCAATTGCGATGCCAGCTCCACAATCTCATCAATCGAATCCTCGAGAATCCACTTTTCACCTGCTGGTCCACGACCGAATGCCGGCGGATCCATTATTATGCCGTTGTACTTGTTGCCACGGCGAATTTCACGTTTCACAAACTTCATGGCATCTTCCACAACCCAATGAATATCCGAAAGTTTGCTTGCCGACTGGTTTTCGGCAGCCCAATTTACAACCTGCCTTACCGAATCGACATGATAAACCTTTGCGCCTGCAGCACGAGCAGCAAGACTAGCGCCACCAGTATATGCGAAAAGATTCAGCACATTGCATTCGGGTGACGAAATTCGCCTTACATTGTCGTATATGAAATTCCAGTTGTCGGCCTGCTCCGGAAAAACGCCTATATGCTTGAATGTGTTGAACTTCATCACAAACGAAAGGTTCATATCGCCATGCTTGTAACCAATTGTCCATTCGTCGGGAACATTGCGACGGGTCCAGCGACCCTTCTCTCCATTGGCATTCTGCACATCGAGCACAAAACGAGCATCGGCACAGCCCCACTCCTTTTCGGACAAAGCCTTGCCCCATACTGCCTGCGGTTCGGGACGACGAATCACATACTTGCCAAAACGCTCAAGCTTCTCAAAATTACCGCTGTCAATAAGCTCATAGTCGCTCCAAAGTCCTGCATCAACCAACTGATATTCCATAGTATGTAAATTTTTGCAAAAATAATTCGTTTCTGTCTTTAAATTCAAAAACCAAACATATTTTTTACCCACCATGCATTACGGCACAAAATTTGACTTACAAAAAGAAAAATAACTTATCTTTACGGCCATAATTTGTACCGCAATGACAACAATATCAAGCATAAAGAACCCGCTGATAAAGAAAATAGTAGCGTATCAGTCGAAATCGAAGGAACGCAAAGCCGACAACGTTGTGCTGATTGAAGGCAAAAAGGAAACCGAAATTGCAACAAGTGCAAACATAAAATTCAAGAAAATACTTTTCTGTCCCGATATTATCAGCGAAAACGAAGTCCGCGACCTAGTAGGCAAGCAATTCGACACCGCCGAAGTTTACGATGTCACCGAGGAGGTTTTCTCAAAGATTTCGTACCGCGAAACCACAGGCGGACTATATATTATAGGTGAAATTGCCGAAAAGAAACTTTCCGACCTTCCTGTAAAAGACAATTCGCTGTTCATAATCCTCGAAGCAGTGGAAAAACCAGGCAATCTGGGTGCAATATGCCGAATTGGCGATGCAGCCAAAGTTGATGGCATCATCATCTGCGACCCGCATACCGACGTGTACAATCCAAACTCGGTAAGGTCGAGCCTCGGATGCGTATTCAGCAACAATGTTGTCAGCACCGACTTCGACAGCTGCATAAAGTGGCTTCGCGAAAACGGCATTACAAGCTACGCCGCCGAACTTCGCGCTTCGGAATTCTACCACAAATACGACTACCGTGGAAAAACCGCCTTAGTTTTTGGCACCGAAGCCACAGGACTTACCGAAAAATGGATACAGAATGCCGACCACCGCATAAAAATCCCGATGCTGGGATACATTGATTCGCTGAACGTTTCAACATCCGTTTCGGCAATGGTTTTCGAAGCATTAAGACAACGTAACTTTTATATGAAATAGCCATGAAAAAACTTATTTTCACAATATTAGCCACAACATTGTGTATTTTCGCCGTACAAGCACAAAATACAAATTTCGAAAAGTACGTATCGAAGGTAAAGCAAAGTTTCGAGGATAAGGGCTATAAACTTGCAAGCCAGACCATTGGAAAGACTTGCGACACGCTGCCTCTAGTTTCCGACACGCTTTATTTGGAAGCCGAAACATACTACAACGTAGTTGTTGCTTCCGACAATTGTTCATACTGCGTTGTTAAGCTATTTTTCGTCGATTCGGAAAACAACATGACCCCACTCGATTTCGAAGTCATCGAGAACGATCCAGACGGTTGGTACAACTACCGTGTTTACAAAAATGCAAATATGAAATACGAATTTGGCCGATATGTGATTATGGTAAACTCGGAACTGCCCTACGACATGGGACTGATGGTTTACAAAAAGATATTGCCCAGATAATCAGATTTGCCCTGCAATACGTTTCACAACTTCCATCCCATCAACTGCCGACGACACTATGCCACCGGCATAACCTGCGCCTTCGCCACAAGGATAAAGATTTGAAACAGAAAGACTTTGCATAGTCTCTATATCGCGAACAACCTGTACGGGACTGCTAGTACGCGACTCCACTCCCACCACTACTGCCTCATTTGTAAGAAAACCATGCATCTGCCTGTCGAACTGGCGGAAACCTTCGCGCAAACGAAGCGACAGAAAATCGGGCATCCAGAAATGCATCGGACTGCTAACAACTCCTGGTTCGTACGAAACCGACGGCAAATTGGCTGAGATTTTTCCATTCACAAAATCTGCAAGCCTCTGAGCAGGAGCGACAACCGCACCTCCTCCATTCCTATATGCCAATGTCTCAAGCATTTTCTGAAACTCCAATCCCGAAAATATTTTATTATCGGAATACGATGCATAATCCTCGGGACGCAATTCGACAACAATGCCCGAATTGGCAAACGGCGAATTTCGCTTCGAATTGGACATTCCGTTCACAACTATGGTGTTATCTTCGGTAAGTGCACTTACAATCTTGCCGCCAGGACACATGCAGAACGAATATACACCTCGTCCATCCACCTGCTTAACAAGCGAATATGAAGCTGCTGGCAAAAATTTTCCTCTTTCTTTGCGCTTATACTGTATAGAATCGATGAGAGCCTGCGGATGCTCTACGCGAACACCCATTGCGAACCCTTTCTCACGAAGGGCAACGCCCTCAGAATTAAGCATATAGTATATATCACGCGCCGAATGTCCAGTTGCAAGAACCAGATTGTCGCATAGATACTCGTCGGTTCCGTTGATTACAACGCCGGCGACTTTATTGTTAACAAGTTTTAATCCAGTCAGTTTCGACGAGAAATGCACCTCTCCGCCACAGTCAAGAATCTTGTTTCGGATATTGCGCATTATGGCATGAAGTCTATCAGTTCCTATATGCGGATGTGCTTCGACAAGAATATCTTCGTCGGCACCGAAATAATGCAGAAGCTGCAAAACCTCGGTCACATTACCACGTTTTTTGCTTCGTGTGTACAACTTTCCGTCCGAATATGTTCCAGCACCACCCTCACCGAAAGCATAATTTGATTCAGGATTAAGAATATGCTGTGTATTTAGAGCAGCAATGTCGAACTTGCGTTCGTCAACCGACTTGCCCCGTTCGAAGACTATTGGTTTCAATCTCGACATAATGCATTGTAACGCAGCAAAATAGCCAGCAGGACCAGCACCAATTATTGTCACAGTTTTAGAGGAGGAAACATCAAGAAACTCAAAGTTACCACGCAAATCGGGAAAGACATCGCCAGTTGTTGCAACCTGCAGACGCACATTGAATTTCACACCTTTGCGTGCATCAATCGACTTGCGCACAATGCGATACGAAGATATTTCGTTTTCTGGAATTCCAAGTTGGCGCGAAACCGCTTTAAGTACCTGCGACCTATCGAACAACTGTTCCGGAAAAAAGACGAAATCGGCTTCGTGAATCATTATTTTCTGTGTTTCCTGATAAAATCGAGTTTACCGCCTTCGAAATTGAAACCGATAAGCAACATTCTGGAATTTAGACGCTTGAAATAGTCGGCGAACTGTGAACCATCGTACACAACATCGTTCAATGTTCCCCACGATGCCTTAATCTCCACTCCAAACATAAAATATTCGAGGAAGAAATCGATGCCTGCGCCTATTTCGTAGTAAGCGTCGAACCTGCGCAGACGTATCTTGGGATATTCTTCGGGTTTAATCTTTTTCTGCGATGCCATATCGATACGCGCCGATGCGCCAACAGTAAGGAACGGACGCCAGTTACTGATACGAGCGGCCTTGTACTTGAACTGGATTGGCAAATCGATGAATGTAGACTCGATCATCATCGTATGTCGCCATATATCTCCTTTCTTCAGATACTTGTAATGCAAGTTGCGCTGACCAAAGACCAATCCAGGTAAAAATCTGAAATCGAAATATTTGCCTATCCTGAAATTCGATATGATATTGATATTGAATCCAACAAATCGACTGACTTCAACACCATATATGGTATCCATAGCCTGAGTCAAGAACCTGTCGGCAGGACGAATTGTAAAGTCCATGGTGTTGAGCCCCAGCGAGTAACCGAAATGAACTATCTGCTCGTCCAATTTGGGCAAGTTCATCGGTTTTTCCTTCTGTGCAAAGGTTGACAGCACAAACACTAACGGCAATATGGTCAATAATAATTTCTTCAAAAGAAAAATTTTTGCAAATATAACTCTAATGCTTGAAAAATATTGCCTCAATCGAAAATATTTGTTCACACTGCAATGGTAATTAACAACGGTGGCCTCGATGATTTGGAATAAAACAACCGGCGTTTAAATCTCGACGCAAAGCATTGCGTCGCTAAAAACGTTGAAGGTTGAACTAACGCATCATCAAACTATCGTCAGCCGTTGCCCTGCTCCACTCCTTTCATTGTCAACTGGATACGCTTGCGTTCCTTGTCAACCGATACGACCTTAACCATCACATACTGGTGCAATTTGAGCACCTCGGTTGGCGACTCAATACGCTTTTCGGAAATCTGGGAAACATGCACAAGACCGTTCTCCTTGATTCCAAAATCGACAAACGCACCGAAATTGGTAATATTGGTGACAATCCCGGGCAGAATCATACCTTCTTCAAGGTCGTCGATACGATGAATATTCTTGTCGAATTCCAACACTTTTATAATACCACGCGGATTGCGACCTTTCTTCTTCAATTCGGTAACAATATCAAGAAGACTTGGCATACCTATCTGTTCGGTAACATATTTTGACAAATCGACAGCATCGAGCACTTCGGGCTTCTCGACCAGTTCTGCCATAGTAAGTTTACAATCCTTTGCAATTTTCGCAACAACTGGATACGACTCGGGGTGAACAGCGGTATTGTCGAGCGGATTGTCACCATCGGGAATGCGCAAGAAACCAGCACACTGCTCGAATGCCTTGTTGCCCAAACGAGTCACATCAAGCAACTGCTTACGGTTTGTGAACGCACCATGTTCCGCACGATAATCGACAATATTCTGCGCCAACACAGGACCCAATCCAGAAACATAATTCAACAAATGCTTTGTTGCTGTATTCAAGTTCACACCGACATTGTTAACCACGCTCACAACAACACGGTCGAGGCTGTCCTTCAGCAATTTCTGGTCGACATCGTGCTGATACTGGCCAACGCCAATCGACTTTGGCTCAATCTTCACCAATTCGGCAAGCGGATCCATCAGACGGCGGGCTATCGAAACAGCACCGCGCACCGTAACATCGTACTGCGGGAATTCTTCCCTTGCCACCGACGAAGCCGAATAAACCGAAGCTCCGTCCTCACTAACAACAAAGACCTGCACAGGTCGGTCGAAATGTATGCGTTTCACAAAATATTCGGTCTCTCGGCTTGCAGTGCCGTTGCCGATGGCAATAGCATCGATCTTGTACGCCGACACCATCGACGAAAGTTTCTTCATTGCCAAGGCCGTCTGTTCCTGCGGCTTATGCGGATAAATATTGTCGTTGTGCAACAAATTTCCCTCGGTATCGATACATACCAGCTTGCAGCCAGTACGATAACCTGGGTCGATGCCGAGTATGCGTTTCTTGCCAAGTGGCGGAGTCATAAGCAGTTGTCGAAGATTTGCAGCAAAAACATCTATAGCCGTAATGTCGGCTTTTTCCTTGCTCGACGAAGCAAATTCGGTTTCTATCGACGGCTTTATCAAGCGTGAGTAAGCATCGGAAATTGTCTCAGTGAGCAAATCGGAACATTGACCCTTGCCATGGATAAACAAATACTTCAACTGCTTGAGCGAATGTTCTTCATCTGGCGAAATATCCACACGCAGGAAACCTTCGCTTTCGCCACGACGCATGGCGAGTATCCTATGCGACGGACAAGTTGAGAGCCTCTGCGAAAAATCGAAGTAATCGCGGTATTTTTCAGCCTCTTCCATCTTCGATTTCACAACCTTCGATGTAATAACAGCCTCCTGCTCAAACATTCGGCGCACACGTTCACGTGCCGACTTGTCCTCGCTTATCAGTTCGGCATTTATGTCGCTTGCTCCAGCTATGGCATCCTCAACGGTTTTAACATCGTCGTTCAGATATTTTTTAGCTTCGGCATATACATCGACTGACTTTTGCACAAAAATAATCTTTGCCAAAGGTTCCAAGCCTTTTTCACGGGCCACTGCTGCACGAGTTCTACGTTTTGGCTTGTAAGGCAAATATATATCCTCCAAATCGTTGAGATTCCATGTATTACGAATTACAGATTCGAGTTCGGGCGTAAGTTTTCCTTGCTTCTCAATAGCGGCAAGTATAGTCGTTTTGCGTGCCTGCAACTCGTTGTAATACTCGTTTCTCTTGAAAATCGCTTCTACCTGCGTCTCGTCAAGGCCACCTGTACGTTCCTTACGGTAACGCGAAATAAATGGAATTGTACAGCCATCATCCAACAAAGCGACTGTATTTGCTACTTGACGTTCAGAAATGCTTAATTCTGACGAAATTATGGAAAATATATTTTGCATAGTCTATTCTTCTATTTTTTCAACTTCTTCCCTCTGCCTTTGCGAAAAGCTAAAATACATCTGCATGAAGTAACTATATACGATCACTATCACCATTGTAATTATCTTCGACAGCATTGCGGCAATTTCCTTGTTTGTCATTCCAAAGAATGTCCATCCCCAGAATCCAATAAAGTCGGAATCGACAAAGACAATCTCATTAAATAGCTTGAGCAACAAGTAATTAAGCAATATAGATCCACAAACTGTAAGTCCGTAGCGAATCAGCTGTCTGTATCCTTGCAATGTTGAAGCGGTAAAAGTTATGTATTTTGCCAAAAGGAAACCAATGGTAAAAGTAATCGGGAATTCGGTTATGAATGCTGCAATATGCGGAGAAATCACCACAAAGCCCAAATCCACATTGCTTGCACCAAACGCGTAATTATACAATATGTAATAAAGGATAATATCAAGCAGCGTATTCATGCCACCAGTAAAACCATACCTGAATATGGTCTGCGGTATGAACTTGCGAAAAGGCTTGTAGAACCAATCTACCACAGCGAGAATAATATCACGAATCTTTCTTAACATAAAAACAAGCACAAAAATACAACTTTATTTTAGATTTACGATTGAGGATTTGATGATTTGAAGATTTGAAGATTGTATTGTAGCGGTGCAATATTGCGCCACTACAATTATCAATTGTCAATTGTTAATTATCCATTATCAATTATTATTGTCAATTGCCAATTGTCCATTATTTTTGCGCCATGAAAAGTATACTACTCGCAATATTTACCTCCCTAATTATCAGCAATATATTTGCACAGCAGGAAGACTTCAGCGATTTTGGGCTTCCGGTAAACTTTCCAATACAGCTTTCGGGCAACTTTAGCGAGCCTCGTGCCGCGCACTTCCATTCGGGCATAGACATCCGCACCTATACCGATGGCAAACCTCTGTATGCACTGGCCGACGGGTACATATCAAGGATTCTTATATCTCCATACGGATACGGTCATGCCCTGTACATCGACTACGAAAACGGCTACAGGTCTGTTTATGGTCATATTTCGGAATTTGCAGGCGAAATTGCCACATACGCCAAGAACATACAATACGAAAAGAAATCGTTCCGCATCGACATTAAACTTTCACCACTCGACATTCCCGTAAAAAAAGGCCAGCTTATAGCCTACTCCGGAAATACCGGTCAGTCGGGAGGGCCTCACCTGCATTTCGAAATTAGGGATGCGGCAACCGACATATCGCTCAATACCATAGGCAAATACATAAAACTTTCGGATAATGTTCCGCCCGAAGCAATGTCGGTGGTAGTTTATCCGCAGTCGGCAAAATCGTCAGTCGCCGGCAACGATAGCAAAACAATGGTATCGCTTCCAAAAAGCACAACTGGCAAATACAACCTATCGTCGCCGATATACGCAAAAGGCAAAATTGGAATCGGAGTCGAATACTGCGACCGCATGAATGGCTCCTCGAACCGTTATGGTGCAGAACGTGCCGACCTAATCGTCAATGGAAAGACGGTTTACACCTCCGTTTTCGACAAGGTTGATTTCGACAGGCAGTCGTCAAAAAACAGCTGCTTCGACTTCAACTACTACGTAAGCGACAACAAATATGTGCAGAAGCTATTTGTCGAGCCAAACAACGACCTCGAAATATACAGCAACCTTGTCAACGACGGCTACCTGAACATTGGCGACAACGACTCGGTGAAAATACAAATCAAACTTACCGATTTCAACGGCAATGTAAGCAACATACGCTTCACAATTTTGACAGATACTGCCACAAATGTCAAGTATACCAACAACAAAAAGTTAAAATGGAATACCGACAACAATCTAGAAATCAAAGGTTGCCGCGTAAAAATCGATTCGGCTACTCTTTTCGACGACCGCGAAATACAACTTAGCAAGACTGGCAACAAAAAGTATTCACCGATATTTGCACTTGGCGACGAAACCGAAGCTGTAAAGAAAAACTTTACCGTTTCGCTTTCCGACAGCCTGGTTCCACAGCAATACAAACAAAAGGCATTCGTCTGCCGCGAAATAAAAGGAAAGACCAATTATCTCACCTCGACCTGCGAAAACGGATGGCTCAGCGCCAAGTCAAACCGCTTCGGCAAGTTCTTCATTCTGGTCGACACAATTGCGCCGACAATAAAGCCACTTGTAATTAGCGGCGACATGACGGGTAGAAAGTATATCGAATTCAAGATTACCGACAACCTGTCGGGCGTGAGCACCTATAATATATATATAAACGACACGTGGGTACTTGGCGAATACGAACCAAAGAAATCGTCGCTCAGGTATTACTTCGACAACCGTCTGCCAAAGTGCGACAAGTACAAGCTGAAAGTCGTAGTTGGCGACAACATGAAGAACGAAACCGTTTACGAGTACGAATTCATAAGGAAATAAAAAGCAGCCCAATAAAATATATTGGACTGCTCAATTATGAAAATTTTTACTTAGGACAATTCTACTTTTTGTCTTCCAGATAACTGATTATTGATTTCAGTATGTACAAGCCGTCGGTATTACCGAGTTCCTTGTCGACAGCCCTTTCGGGGTGAGGCATCATACCGAAAACATTCTTAGTAGCATTGCAAACGCCAGCGATGTTCATAAGCGAACCATTGGGGCAGTCGGCTTCGGACAGATTGCCGTCCTTGTCGCAGTAGCGCCAAATTATCTGGCCATTCTGATGCAACTGCTTCAATACGTCCTCGGGAGCATAGTAGCGACCCTCGCCATGAGCAATAGGAATATTGAGAGGCTTGTTCTTCGGAATGTACATGGTCATTGCCGAATCGTTGTTGTCGGCCTTGATATACTGGTTCTTGCAAATGAACTTCTGGTTTGTGTTGTGAAGCAATGTTCCAGGAAGCAATCCCGATTCGCACAAAATCTGGAATCCGTTGCATACACCAAAAACGAAACCGCCCTTTGCTGCAAAGTCAACAACCTTCTCCATTATAGGAGAAAACTTTGCTATTGCACCCGAGCGCAAATAATCGCCATACGAGAAACCGCCAGGTATTGCTATTGCATCGCACCCCTGCAAATCGGTATCCTTATGCCACAATTCAACAACTTCCTGCTTCAGAATGTCGCGCAACGCGAAAACCATATCATGGTCGCAGTTTGACCCCGGAAAAATTACTACACCAAATTTCATATACTAAATTTTATTGATTCTCAACTGCCTTATAAGCTTCTTTCTTAACACGAACAACTTCTCTTTGCTTTTCGATGCTCTTGTTTACGCTCGAAAGATTGCTTTCGTTCTTTGTCTTACCCTTTGTATTCTTTTCGATATCCTTGTTTGATGATTCGATAGTCTTATTGTATCCAACCAAAGATTTTCTATAAGATTCGAGTTTCTTAGTTTCCTTATCTCTTGCCTTTGAAGCCTTTTCGATAACATCGCCGCTGTTTTCAGGATTTATGTCTCTTGCATAATCCTTAATAAGCTGTTCAGATGCTTCAATCTTCGAATTGGTGCTCTGGATATTGTCATTAGCTTCTTTTTTCTTAGTCTCAGCCTTGTCAAGGTTCTTCTGGTAACCGTCAATTGACTTCTGGTAACCGGCAGCCTTCTTCTCGTACGAAGCGAGCTTCTTCTCTTCCTTGCTCATTTCCTTGCCAAGCTTGCCGAGGATAGCTTCACGGTTCTTAGCGGTAAGGTCGTTTGCAAAAACCTTCAACATGTTAGATGCTGTAGGATACAATGCAGGAGCCTGTGTCGATGTTATGAAAGCATTTGCTCCAAGCGAGAAAGCAACAACAAGACTTACATCTGTTGAACCCTTCGACTGGCTGATATTTGCGAAAACATCAATAGGATTTTCGCTTATTGCGGGAATAATAACGTTATCAATGGTAATCAGGTTCTTCTTTGCTGTCAATGTTTCGGGGTTGTAGCCTTTCATCATATTGGTAAATTCCTTTATTACGGTCTTTGCATCCGAAAACATGACCTTAGTTGCCATTGAAGGATAACTTGACTTTCCAAAAACACCTGTTGTTTCAACAACATCAACTCTTTGAGCGTAAACGATTACTGACAAAAACATAATCGCTGCAATTACAAAAAACTTTTTCATCTTCTAAAAAAATTAAAATCATTAACCAATTTGCAAAGATAGTATTTTTTTCTTTTACTCATATTTCCCTCAAAATTTAATTTCAAACAATCTTTCTATGCCTCCTTGAGAGTTTTACAATCGTTTGTTAACAAACTACATCAAATATGTGCATGACAAGTTTTATTTTTTTTCATCTTTGCAAGAAAATAAAAAGGAATGAAGACACCGAAATACTTATCAAAAGGTAGCAGAATTGCAATAGTAAGTCCAGCCGGATATATCAACCCTGACTTTGTCGCATCGGCAGAAGCATACTTGAAATCTGCAGGGTACGAAGTAGAAATTGGTCCACACTGCCTTGGTCGCCACAACCAAATGGCCAGCACCGACGAGCAGCGTCTTGCCGACCTGCAGCAAGCGATAGACAATCCGAAAGTAGACGCAATACTCTGCTCTCGCGGCGGCTATGGAGTAAATCATATAATCGACAAGATAGACATGTCGCAGTTCGAAAAGAATCCGAAATGGATAATGGGCTTCAGCGACATTACCAACCTGCACATCTTAGCCAACAAGCATGGTGTGAGAAGCTTGCACTGCCAGATGGCCAAGGCGATACACAACAATCCCGATGCCGACTGCATAAAGAACATTTTCCAAATTCTTGAAGGGGAAAAAGTGTCTTACACATTTGCACCAAACGAACTTAACAGAAAAGGAATAGCAGAGGGAGAACTTATCGGCGGAAACCTATCTATAATATATAGTCTACAGGGAACCGACTTCGCCATCGACTGCGACGACAAGATCCTGTTTATCGAAGACCTTAACGAATACCTCTACCACCTCGACCGCATGATGCTCAACTTGAAAATGAGCGGAAAGCTTGCAAAACTGCGCGGACTCGTCGTTGGTACATTCAGCGACATGAAGGACAATGCAAGTCCGTTTGGCAAAACCGCCTACGAAATTGTAAAGGCTCACACGGACGAATATTCCTACCCTGTAGGCTTCGGCATTCCCGTCGGACACATCGACGACAACCAGCCGCTGGTCGAAGGCGGACAGTATCGTATCGAAATTTCTGATGCAACTTGCTCATTGAAAATGATTTAAAAACATTTCAAAAAAAGTTTTGCCATACAATCAAAAAGGACTATCTTTGCAGTCCAATTTCGAAGCGGGGTGTGGTGCAGTTGGCTAGCATTCTTGCATGGGGTGCAAGCGGTCGCGCGTTCGAGTCGCGCCACTCCGACAAAAGGACAATCCGAAAGATTGTCCTTTTTGTTTTTCTACTCAAAAAAAATCTGGCAAGACAAAAATCTGACGTTTTTATTTTTTGAACGCAAAGAAGCTCCTAAAAATATTCATATAAAAATATTATTGAATAATATTATTATTTTTACTTCTTATTCGAATATTTGAGCATTTTTATATTTTTTAGCCAACGAAAGAATCAGCAGTGCAACATCGGGTGGAATTTTGGGGCTTTTTTAAGTTACGAGGACGAAAAAAAATGCAACAATTTGACTGTAAATTACTTATTCATGTTCAAAAGTTTGTTAATATAAACACAGTAAAAATCGTTTTTGAATATGACCTTTGAAATAATTTTGCAATGCCAAAAAGGAAATGAAAAGTCACTATTGACTCATTAGGTGTTGAATTTGGGAAGGCAGAAATATAAGTATTAAAAACAAAATATAAAAGGTATAGGATATGCTTTATAACGAAAATTTTATAGTAAAAAGAAACGGAAAAAGGGAATTATTCTCCGTAGAAAAGATAAAAGCCGCTATCTCGAAAGCGTTTTTGTCGGTAGGAAGTTTTGCAACTCAGGAAGTTCTTACTAACATTCTCAGTCGTGTTAACATCTACGACGGCATTAGCGTTGAAGAGATTCAGAACCAGGTCGAAACTGCCTTGATGGCAGAACGTTACTACGCAGCGGCAAAATCATATATCCTATACCGCCAGAAGCACCTCGAAGACCGCGAAGTAAAGGGCAAACTCGACTTCCTTCTCGATTACTGCGAGGCTAAGAACGCTGCTACAGGAAGCAAGTTCGACGCAAACGCAAACGTTGAAAAGAAGAATATCGCAACCCTTATCGGCGAACTTCCAAAGCAGAACTTTATCCGTCTGAACCGCAAGATGTTGTGCGACAAGATTAAGGAATTATACGGCAAAGAACTGGCCGACAAGTACTTGAACCTGCTCAACAAGCATTTCATCTACAAGAACGACGAGACCAGCATAGCCAACTACTGCGCAAGTATCACCATGTACCCGTGGTTGTTGCACGGCACACAGATTATCGGTGGCAACTCGACCAAGCCGACCAACCTCAAGTCGTTCTGCGGCGGATTCATCAACTTGGTATTCATAGTATCGAGCATGTTGAGCGGCGCATGTGCAACTCCCGAATTCCTGATGTACATGAACTACTTTGTAGGTTTGGAATACGGACAGGACTACTACAAGCGCGCCGATGAAGTTGTTGATCTTTCGCTCAAGAAACGTACAATCGACAAGGTTATCACCGACTGCTTCGAGCAGATCGTATATTCTATCAACCAGCCGACAGGCGCACGTAACTTCCAGTCGGTATTCTGGAACATCTCATACTACGACAAGTTCTACTTCCAGAGCTTGTTTGGCGACTTCCGCTTCCCCGACGGATCTCAGCCCGACTGGGAATCGCTCAACTGGTTGCAGAAGCGTTTCATGAAGTGGTTCAACAAGGAACGTACAAAGACAGTCCTCACCTTCCCTGTCGAAACAATGGCTCTCCTTTCGGAAGACGGCGACGTACGCGACAAGGAATACGGCGACTTCACTGCCGAAATGTACTCCGAAGGCCACTCCTTCTTCACCTACATCAGCGACAATGCCGACTCGCTCAGCAGCTGCTGCCGTCTGCGCAACGAAATCACCGACAACGAGTTCAGCTATACACTTGGTGCCGGCGGTGTTTCTACAGGTTCGAAGAGCGTTCTCACTATCAACCTCAACCGCTGCATCCAGTACGAAAAGAAAGAAAAGATGCCGTTCCTCAGCTTCGTCGAAGAAGTTGTCGACCTTATGCACAAGGTTCAGACCGCATACAACGAAAACCTCAAGTACTTGCTCAGCAAGGGTATGCTTCCATTGTTCGACGCAGGTTTCATAAACATAAGCCGCCAGTACCTTACAATAGGTGTCAACGGTCTTGTCGAGTCGGCCGAATACCTCGGTATGGAAATCAGCGACAACGCACAGTACCGCAACTATGTAAAGAATGTACTCGGACTTATCGAAACCTACAACAAGAAGTACCGCACTAAGGAACTCATGTTCAACTGCGAAATGATTCCTGCCGAAAACGTAGGCGTTAAGCACGCAAAATGGGACAAGGAAGACGGTTATTTCGTTCCGCGCGACTGCTACAACAGCTATTTCTTCGTTGTGGAAGACAAGGACATCAACACAATCGACAAGTTCCGTCTGCACGGCAAGGAATACATCGAGCATCTTACCGGTGGTTCGGCACTGCACGTCAACCTCGAAGAACACTTGAGCAAGGCACAGTACCGCCAGTTGCTTAAGATTGCCGCAATCGAAGGCTGCAACTACTTCACATTCAACATTCCTAACACCGTTTGCAACAAGTGCGGTCACATCGACAAGCGCTACCTCAAGACTTGTCCGGAATGCGGAAGTACCGACGTCGATTATTTGACTAGAATCATAGGTTATATGAAACGTGTTAGCAACTTCTCGGAAGCTCGCCAGGAAGAAGCACACAGAAGATATTACGATAACAAATTAAAGGAACAGGAAAATGCTTAAATACTACAACTACGATATTGTATTTCAAGAAGTTCCTGACGAAGTTACTCTGGCGGTAAACCTCAGCAACTGTCCGAATCACTGCCCAGGATGCCATAGTCCGCACCTTTGCAAGGACATTGGCAATCAGCTCGACGAAGAAACCATATCGAACATGATTTCGAAGTACAACAAGTGCATAACTTGCTTCTGCTTCATGGGCGGCGATGCCAATCAGGACGAAGTCATAAAGATGGCTGAGTTTGTCCACAAGACTTTCGACAAGAAAGTCGCCTGGTACTCCGGAAAACAAACATTTCCGAAGGACATCACTCCTTTCCAGTACCTGAAACTTGGCCCTTACAATCCAAAGTACGGCGGTCTAGACAAAAAGACAACCAACCAGAGGATGTATAAGATAAACAACACTAAGCCAATCGACATCACCAACAGGTTCTGGAGAAAAGTCATCTAGCAATTATTCAAGATATATTTCATATATGCGTTGCCCAAAAGGACAACGCTTTTTTTCACTAAAATGTCGCCATTTATCAAATACATATCCGACGAACAGCACTACACCGAAGTGCTTGCAAAACTTACAAGCGTAAAGCGTACATTGTGGATAGGCACCGCCGACATCAAGGACTTGTACATAAAACAAGGAAACGATGTGGTGCCAATGCTCGGAGTGCTCGCCTCTCTATTGAAAAAAGGTGTCGAGATACGACTGATACACGCCAAGGAACCAGGCGAAAATTTCCGCACCGACTTCGACCGCTACCCAATACTACAGACATCCCTCGAACGAGTACTCTGCCCGCGAGTACACTTCAAGATTCTGATTTTCGACCTCGAAAGCGCATACATTGGATCGGCAAACCTAACTGGGGCCGGAATAGGCATGAAAAGCCAGCAAAAAAGAAATTTCGAAGCTGGGATTTTCACAAACGACCCCGAAATTGTAGAACAAGCTATAAATCAGTACGATAAAGTATGGATGGGAAGTCACTGCGAAAAATGCGGACGTCGCGAATATTGTGGCGACAGGATAAAATAAAGGCACAAAAAAACTGCCCGGATATTCCGAGCAGTTACTCATATAAAGCACTAATAACCTCTATGTTACCACTTCGATTTTTGAATTTTCAGTCATTTGTGGATTTTCATAATAACCATTTGGTTTTTAATGATATAGAAATTTCCAATTAGTAGATAACAACAACAAAAGCTAACAACGCCTTGCATTATTCGGCAAAATGATTTATCTTTGCAGTCGCCAAAAGAAATGGCATTATTGTAAATTGTTTTTCAAAAATTAGATTGTAAAATATATGGCAAGCAGAAGAAAAGAAATGTTTCCGAATGTTACCGATGCAGAATGGAACGACTGGAAATGGCAAGTAAGAAACAGAATCGAGACTCTCGAACAACTGAAAAAATATGTGAAGCTGACTCCCGAAGAGGAAGAAGGCGTTGCTAAGTCGCTGAAGACCCTCCGTATGGCTATCACTCCATACTACCTGAGCCTCATTAACCCAGATGACCCGAACGACCCTGTCCGCAAGCAGGCTATACCTACCGCCGCTGAACTTCACCAGTCGGCAGCCGATTTGCTCGACCCGCTTCACGAGGACGAGGATTCGCCAGTTCCTGGACTTACCCACCGTTACCCCGACAGAGTTCTGTTCCTCATCACCGACATGTGCTCGATGTACTGCCGTCACTGCACACGCCGCAGATTCGCCGGCCAGCACGACTGCCAGTCGCCATCGGAACGCATACAGGCAGCAATTGACTATGTTGCACGCACTCCGCAGGTTCGCGATGTCCTCCTTTCGGGTGGTGACGCTCTTATGGTCGATGATGCAATGCTCGAATCTATCATCCAGAGACTCAGAGCAATACCTCATGTAGAAATCATCCGTATTGGTTCGAGAACTCCAGTTGTATGCCCGCAGCGTATAACCGACAGCCTCTGCGAAATGCTCAAGAAGTACCACCCGATATGGTTAAACACTCACTTCAACCACCCGAACGAAGTTACCGAAGAATCGGCAGCAGCTTGCGCTCGTCTTGCTAACGCAGGTGTTCCTTTAGGCAACCAGTCGGTATTGCTCCGCGGCATCAACGACAACGTCGATATCATGAAGAAGCTTGTTCACAAGCTCGTCATGATGAGAGTTCGTCCGTACTACATCTACCAGTGCGACCTCTCAATGGGTCTCGAACATTTCCGTACTCCGGTTTCGAAGGGTATCGAAATCATCGAAGGTCTCCGTGGTCACACATCTGGATACGCAGTTCCTACATTCGTAGTTGACGCTCCAGGCGGCGGCGGAAAGATTCCTGTAATGCCTAACTACTTGATTTCGGAAAGCCCGACAAAGGTTATTCTCCGCAACTACGAAGGCGTTATCACAACCTACTCGCAGCCAACCGATTATGTTGACAACCAGACTCCTGCAAGCGAGGAATCGAAGATTAAGCCCGAAGGTGTTCTCCGTCTGATGAAGGGCGAACAGATGGCTCTCGAACCAAGCAACCTCGCTCGTAAGGAAAGACATGTAAAGAAATAAAACAGAAATATGCTGATTGAATAAAGGCGTGTTAATCACGCCTTTATTTATTCAAACCTAAGCAGATGCCGTTTATCAGCGAAATATTGAAGCACAAGTCGTTGTCGATTGTCGGAATGGAAAAGAACACCGGCAAGACGGAGTGCCTTAATTATATTATAGGTAGGCTACGCGACAGCGGAACAAGAATCGCCATAACCTCAATCGGCATCGACGGCGAAAATGTTGACCAGGTAACCAAGACGCACAAGCCAGAAATCGAAATATATCCGGGCACACTGTTCACAACCTCCGAAAACCACTACCGCACACGCAAAATAACATCGGAGATACTGAACATCTCGAAGCAAAGCACTTCGCTTGGACGACTTGTGACCGCCAGAGCAAAATCGCGCGGCAAACTGATATTCTCCGGTCCAACAAGCACAATGTGGATAAAGGACATAATCGGCGAAATGCAAGGCTACGGCAGTGAACTTACAATTATAGACGGTGCTTTGTCGCGCAAATCGCTTGGTTCTCCATCGGTTACCGACTGCATGATACTTTCGACAGGAGCTGCCGTCTCGCACGATGCCAACGAACTCATCCGCAAGACCAAATTCGTCTATAACCTGATAAACATCGAAGCATACGAATCGCCTGCGAGCGACGAACTTCTGCGCACCGAACGAGGCATCTGGGCTATCGACGACAAAAACAAAGTCCACGACCTTGGCATCGACTCCACCCTGCTGCTCGAAAACAAAAAGGACAAGCTTTTTGAATTCGGCACAACCATTTTCGCCAGCGGAATCGTCACCGACAAGGTTTTGAATCTTCTGCGAATGCAGAAGGAAATTCAGAACACCACATTGATTGTCAAGGATTTTACAAGGATTTTTGTCACACCAGAATCGCTCTACTCCTACTTGTCCAAAGGTGGAAAAATAAAGGTTCTACTACGGACAAAGCTCATTGCAGTCTGCGTAAACCCTACCTCGCCGAGCGGATACATAATGAATTCGGAAAAAATCACCGCAGAACTCTCGGAAGCACTGAATATACCTGTGTATGATGTGTTTAAGGAAAGAATGTAGAATTAACAATTAACAATGGATAATGGACAATTGATAATTGATAATTGAACATTTTTGCCAATCCAAACCAAAACTATATTTTTGTGACAAAATAAATATCAATGAATAACGAATCACAAAATATAAACTACATTGAAACTTGGGAACATGGCATTGAACTTTGATGTACTGTCGCGGCGCGCCACTACCACTACAACTTGAAACATAGAAACCCAGAAACCAGAAACATGAAACTTAGTACTGTCGCGGCGCGCCACTACCACTACAACTTGAAACATAGAAACCTGAAACCTGAAACTTAGAAACCTAGAAACTTAAAAACCTCCCTCCCATGCCCGAAACAATATCAATAACACGCGGTGCAATCACCACCATCAAGTTCGACAACGAACCGACGATGAACGCCATGAGCCAGCTTTTCCTAAAGGAATTCCACGAAGCCGTTGAATCGGTACGCAACGACAAGGAATGCCGAGTGCTAATAATCCGTGGCACAGAGAAAGTATTCTCCGCAGGCGGAAACCTTCACGAAATCGCAGGCGCCGACTACGAAAAAGCCGTCCTGATGGCAACCAACGCCCACTACATCTACGACGGACTGCTAAACCTTGAAATTCCTGTCATAGCAGCACTCGACGGCATAGTTTATGGCGGCGGTCTGGAACTCGCTTTGCGCTGCGACATTCGCTTCTGCACACCCGAAACCCGCATGAAGTTTCCAGAAGTCGATATGGGCATAATCCCCGGCGCAGGTGGAATATCCTTTTTGTCGAGATACATCTCCCCTGCCGACATCGCCTACTATGTATATTCGTGCAAACAAATTCCTGTTGACTACGCAAAACAGCACGGAATAGTACAAGAGGTTTTCCCTCGTAACGAGTTGTACACCAAGACTGAAGAATTAGCGAAACTACTTGCCTCAAAGCCACGCGAAGCACTGCGTGCTGCAAAACACGAAATTGTTGCAACGATGCACAAAGACTTGAAAGAATGCTTAAATATTGAAATTAAAGAATTTGCATCGACTTTACAGACCGATGGCAAAAGAACAATTGAAGAGTGGTTTGCTAAAAAGAATAAATAGCAATTAAATTGTGTTGTACGGATATCTGTCGAAATGAATCTTTTTCACCATTTCGAAAAGTTTTGTCTTAAACTCGTCGATATTCTGCAAATCCTTGGCCGAAACAAAAACACAATCGGCATTCTTGGCAAAATACATTTCCTTTAACTCATCGAGCGAATAATTGTCGCGAGTTTTGGGAGTCAAATCATCCTCGTCCTTCTTTGTATATGTAAAAGCATCTATCTTATTGAACACCACGAGTATAGGCTTATTTACAATTCCTATATCCTTGAGTGTCTGCCCCACAACCTCCATCTGGTCTCTGAAGCAAGGATGTGAAATATCGACCACATGAATAATAAGGTCAGACTCGCGAGCTTCGTCGAGCGTCGATTTGAACGATTCGATGAGCGTTGTCGGCAACTTGCGTATAAAGCCAACGGTATCACTAAGCAGAAACGGAAGATTGTTTATCACAACCTTGCGCACGGTGGTATCGAGAGTTGCAAACAACTTGTTCTGCGCCAGCACTTCCGACTTGCTAATAAGGTTCATTATGGTCGATTTACCGACATTGGTGTAACCTACCAGCGAAACTCTGACAATGCCAGTACGATTCTTTCGCTGTTGAACCATATTCTTGTCAATCTTCTGCAAGTCTACCTTCAGTTTTGCAATCTTGTCGAGTACGATACGGCGGTCGATTTCAATCTGTGTTTCACCAGGGCCACGCATACCAATACCGCCACGCTGACGTTCCAAATGCGTCCACATACCTGCAAGTCGAGGGAGAAGATATTGGTACTGAGCCAATTCCACCTGTGCCTTAGCATGTGCAGTTCGTGCATTTTGTGCAAAAATGTCAAGGATAAGGTTTGTTCTATCAAGTACCTTTACCTGCAATTCGCGCTCAATATTGCGAAGCTGCGTTGGTTGCAATTCATCATCGAAAATCACCAACGAAATTTCGTTCTCCTGAATGTACAGCTTGATTTCTTCAAGTTTACCCGTTCCAACGTAAGTTCGCGTATTTGGAGAATCGACATTCTGCACGAATCTCTTAACTGGCTCAACACCAGCAGTATTAGCAAGGAAATCTAACTCGGCGAGATACTCATCGACTTGTTCGCGCGTCTGCAGGCGGTTAACAATTCCTACAAGGACAGCCTTCTCAAATTCTTCTTCCTGACACTCAAACATTTTACTCGTTTAGAATTTAAAATTAATAGGTATTGTATATTTAACCTTGACAGGTGCGCCATCTTTCATTCCAGGTTTCCATGCGGGCATCGACTTGATAACGCGTACAGCTTCCTTGTCGAGCAATTTATCTACGCCTCTGACAGCCACTACATCAGTAACTTTTCCAGTCTTGTCGATTACAAATTGAACATGCACCTTTCCCATTATGTTTTTCTTCAACGCTTTCTTCGGGTATTTGATATTTTCTGACAAATATTTTCCAAGACCTTCATTACCATTGGGAAACTCTGGCTGACGATCTAGTTCGTTGATGGCATATTCAGCATCTTTTCCAGTTACGGCGTTTACATTTTGTTTGTCCTGAGCATACGCCATAGAGCAGAATGCAATGCAAAATACCAATAATAAAAACTTAAATTTCACAATTATCTTCCTTTCTTTCATAAAAAAGCCCTGCCGAATAGCGACAGGGCAAATCAACATTTAAAAATTAAGTTAGTTCAACTTGAAATTGATAGGCACCTGATAAGTTACAGGAACTGCCTTACCTCTCTGAGAACCAGGTTTCCACTTAGGCATCGACTTTACAACTCTTAAAGCTTCGGCATCGAGAGCCGGGTCAACACCGCGAAGTACCTTTACCTTAGTAACTGCACCGGTCTTGTCGATAACGAACTGCACGAATACTCTACCAGAAACGCCATTTTCCTTTGCGATTGGCGGATACTTGGTATTTTCTGCCAAATACTTCATAAGTGCAATATCACCACCTGGATATTCTGGCTTGTTTTCTACAGCTGCGAATGCAACAGGTTCAACTTCTTCCTCCTCCTCTACTTCAATTGTTTCAACTATATGAACTTGAGTCTGAGTCTTTTCGTCAGCTTCGGTGTTAATATTAATATCGGCAACTTCCTTGTCATCGTCAACAATGGTAAGTTCTTCGATAACTTGCTCAGGTTCTGGTTCCGGTTCTGGTTCCGGTTCTTCAGGCTGTTCTTCTTCCTGTATGGTGTTGTCGATTTCTTCTTCAATAACTTCATCGATTGTCAAATCGCCAAGAGAACCCATCGAAGCGTCTTCCGACGACCATTCGAAAGCAACAAGACATGCTGCCAATGCAATAACTGCTCCTATTTCTAAAAAGATGATTCTCAATCTGTCGAGATCAGCTTTTGGTGATTTCTTTACTTGCATAATACAGTCCCTTTCTAATTTATATTTTCGGTTGTAAAGATACGCATTTTATTTTTTACAACAAATTTTTATTCTATTTTTATTTACAAAAAACATTTAATAGTATTCGCCAACATAAATCACTGAATTACAATTCCTTTTAATGTCGCAGAACTTGCCTCGGTAATTTTTACTTTTGCATAATCGCCCTTTTTCAGCGTCATCCTATCGAAAACAACCATCTTATTTTGCTGAGTTCTTCCGCAAAGCATGTCTGTCGAGCGCTTTGATTCGCCCTCGACGAGCACCTCGAACACCTTGCCGATGTCGCTTCGGTTTCGCTCAAGCGATATGCGGTTCTGTATCTCGATAAGCCTTGCCAGCCTTGCCACCTTCTCCTCTTCGGGAACATCGTCGACAAGATTTTTCGATGCAAACGTGCCAGGCCTATTCGAATACTTGAACAAAAAGGCAGAGTCGAATCCCACAGTCTCCATCAAATCAACAGTTTGCATATAGTCGGCCTCGGTCTCACCACAGAAACCGCAAAATATATCGGTAGAAAGCCCGCAATCGGGAATTATCCGTCTGATAGCGGCAATCCTGTCGAGATACCATTCGCGGGTATATTTGCGGTTCATACGTTCGAGAACCGTATTGCTTCCCGACTGAACTGGCAAATGTATATGATTGCAAATGTTCGGATTACGAGCTATTGCCTCAAGCAATTCATCAGATATGTCCTTAGGATGCGATGTGGTAAACCTGACGCGCATTCCGGGCACTCTGCGAGCAACGGTTTCTATCAGTTTCGGGAAATTATACTCTCCACATATATATGAATTTACATTCTGACCAAGCAATGTAAGTTCCTTGTAACCATTTGCTTGCAAATTTTCCGATTCCCTGATTATATCGTCAGCACTACGGCTGCGCTCGCGTCCACGGGTATATGGCACAATGCAATACGAGCAAAAATTGTTGCACCCGCGAGTGATCGAAACAAAGCCCGAAATGCTTTCTCTGTCGAGACGCAAAGGTTCGATGCCTGCATAAGTCTCGGTTATATCAAAGTCGGTGTCAGCCACTGGTTTAAGATCTGTTTCTTCAACAAGTGCAGGAATATGACGATAAGCATCAGGACCAGCAACAAAGTCAACCGCTCCGCTGTCGAACAACTTGTCGCCAACTCGCTGGGCCATGCAACCTATTACACCGACTTTCAGATTCTTATTCCTATGCTTCAGCCCTTTCATAAAATCAAGACGATTCCATATCTTGCGCTCGGCATTGTCGCGCACCGAACAGGTATTTATCACAACCACATCGGCCAATTGTATATCATCGGTAGTTTCGTAGCCATTAGATTTCATTATAGCCGCAACCATCTCGGAATCAGCCACATTCATCTGACAGCCGTAAGTTTCAAAATATATTTTTCTATCCTTCATTGCAGAGATTTGAAATGAGGTGCAAAGATACAATAATTTGATGATTTGATGATTTGATAATTTTATGAGATTATTACAATTTACATCCTGCATCAACATTGTACAGACGCAATTCATTGCGTCTCAACAGAACGGCGCAGCCCTCAACGAAGACTAGCTGCGTACCTAACGGGACAGGAGACAGATAATGCCACTCAAACGGCGTAGCCATTCAAACGTGCGAAGCACATATAAACTTGAAACGTGCGAAGCACATTCAAACGCCGCAGGCATTCAAACAGCGAAGCGTAGAAACGTGCGAAGCACATTCAAACGCCGCAGGCATTCAAACAGCGAAGCGTAGAAACGGGCGAAGCTCATTCAAACGCCGCAGGCATTCAAACAGCGAAGCGTAGAAACGGGCGAAGCTCATTCAAACGCCTCAGGCATTCAAACAGCGAAGCGTAGAAACGTGCGAAGCACATTCAAACGCCGCAGGCATTGAAACGGGCGTTAGCCCATAGAAACTTAGAAACGGCGCCAGCCATTGAAACAGCGCAGCGAGAAACGGCGAAGCCATTGAAACGGCGAAGCTATTGCGCCGCTACTTCAGACCCTTCTTCATATTGAAATCGGTACTGCCAGGTATTTTTACAGAATTCCTTACTGCATGAAGAATCTCCGACAGGCGCACAAGATTGTTGTCGTACGAAATATCAATCAGGAAACGGCAAAAGCCCTTGTTGCTGAACTTTGAAACATTTTGCGTCCACGAAACAGGATTTTTATCTGTCACGATTGTAAATCCCTGTCTATTAATGCAATTATACTTACGCTTTGCATCGTCAGTAAATTCTTTTTCGGATATTGGCTGACGCGAGAAAAACAAGTCGGGATGGAAATACAACGGAACGATTCCTCCCCTGTCCCTACCCGAAATCATGTTGGGATAATCGCTCTCAAGCGGATAGCAATAATGGCGCACGCCAGCCGACTTTATGAAATTTACAGCTACGTCGTTCATAAGGTACACATTCTCGTTAGTGGCTACAATGCAACCTTTTGGAACCAAAGGCATCAGCGATATATTCGACAGAACAAACCTTGCATAACCTACTGAACATAAACTAGATATAGCATTTCTCCAATCGTCAAGCTGCAGTTCCGAAATATATTTAGGCAACTCTACAAATATCTTCTGCTTTGTCTCCCTTGGAATTGACATCGAAGCGAGAGCCTTGGCATCGCTTATAGAAAGCCTTGCAAAGATGGCTTCAAATCCATTGGGATTCAGCTTCTTAAGAATTCCAGCATCCGAAACACGCAGGAATAAACGCATTTCTCCACCCCGTGAACCAACAGCCGGGAATGCACGACGGATACTTTCTACCTTCTGTGGTGACGGGAAAAATATCTTCTTCGATACAGGACGGCGGAACTTTGTTGAAAACGGATGATTCTCGTATCCAACCAGATACACCGCCTGTCCTACTGAATAACCTTCAGCATTGCAATAAATGTGTATCTTGCCATCGGTACGCTCAACGCGACGTATTTTTATGAATTCGGCATCAGTATCGCTGGCATTTCGGCAACGGAGCTTTGCATTGTCGGACAATTTTACATCCGAAGCTAGAACAATGCAATCGTTTTCAACCTTTTCAATAGAACCGACAAGCAAACCTGTTTCCGAATTATGAGTGACAGCATTCTTAACATCGTGTCCCATAAACCATTGCGTCTTCTCACGAGCGAAATCCGATGCAAGGATTTCCTTTGCTTCGTCTATGCGCGAATGGTCGTCGATAGCCATACGATAAGCACGTGCCACATTGTAAACATAGTCGGGCGTTTTCATCCTGCCCTCGACCTTGAGCGATGACACTTTCAGCCGGGCGAAATCGGGAATCAGGTCAATAAGCTGGAAATCCTTCATGCTGAACAGCGAAACAGAGCCGTTTTCGGTCTTGAAATTTCGGCGGCAAACCTGAGTGCAAAGTCCACGATTGGCCGAATTTCCTCCCAGATAACTGCTAAACAGACATTGTCCCGACACCGAATAGCACAAGGCACCATGTATAAATATCTCTGTTTCAACATTTACCGACTTCATCAACTGCGAAAGTTCGTGCATTGTAAGCTCGCGAGCCAGCACCACACGCGAAAAACCGCATTCTTTCAAATAGTTGCTCGAAAGGGAATTGTGCACCGACATCTGCGTGCTTGCATGAATCTGCAAATCGGGGAAATAACGTCGGACAATGTTTGCAACTGCCAAATCCTGAATTATAAGCGCGTCGGGACGGCACTGCGAAAGAGCCGACAATGTCTCTATGAGTTCCGAAAGTTCGGTGTTCTTAATCAGCGTGTTAAGTGTAACATACACCTTTCTTCCCCGCGAATGAGCCTCCGCTACAACATTGACAAGGTCGGCGTACGAGAAGTTGCGTGCACGATTGCGTGCATTGAATTTTTTGAGTCCCAGATACACCGCATCGGCGCCACCTTCCATGGCTGCAAAGAACGAATCGAGCGTGCCTGCCGGTAAAAGCAATTCAGGTTTGAACATATACGAAATTTGGCGCAAAGATAAAGTTTATTTACGATTTACGATTGATTTGGGGCAAAAAGGCTAACAGGCTAACAGGCCCAAAGGCTAACAGGCCCAAAGGCTTTTGCTCTGCGATGCTAAATCTAAAATCGTAATTCGTAATTTTTTTGTATCTTCGCACCATAAATTTAAAAACGATATTGACATGATTTACGATTTCACTTACGAAAACCCGACCAGAATTCATTTTGGCAAAAGTGCATTGGAGCACCTTCCGGAAGAACTCAACAAATTTGGCAAAAACATATTGCTTGTTTACGGCAAGAATTCAATCAAGGCTACTGGCTTGTACGACAAGATTTTATCCATGCTCAACGGCTGTGGCAAAAAAGTAACAGAACTTGCCGGCATCAACTCAAATCCGCGTTATTCGCAGGTTATGGAAGGCTGCAGACTTGTGCGCGAAAACGACATCGACCTCATACTTGCCGTTGGTGGCGGCAGCGTTGTCGACTGCTCTAAAGGCATTGCAGCTTCGGCATACTACAATGGCGACGCCTGGACACACTACTGGGAACAGCAAGGTCCAATCGAAAACAAGGTTGTCGCTGTTGCATCGGTGCTTACAATGACAGGAACAGCATCGGAAATGAATACAGGTTCGGTCATCACCAACGAGGACAAGAAGCTGAAACTCGGACGCGTATTCCCATTCCCAGATCTTTGCCCGAAATTTTCGATCCTGAATCCTGAATTCACATATACCGTTCCTAAAATGCAGATGATAAGCGGCATAGCCGACATTTTCTCTCACCTCATGGAACAATATTTCGGTGGCGACGACGACTGCACAAGCGACTATCTGCTCGAAGGCGTAATGCTTTCGCTCATAAATTCATCGCGCAAGGCAATCGTCGATCCGCACGACTACGAAGCACGAAGCAACATAATGTGGTGTGCTACAATGGGTTTGAACAAAATCCTCGCACTTTCGAAAATGCAGGACTGGGAAGTTCACATGATTGAGCATCAGCTCGGTGCATATACCGACTGCCCCCACGGCATAGGTCTGGCAATTATTTCACCGGCATATTACCGATACATATATAAATATGGTCTGCCGAAGTTCGTCCGCTTTGCAAAGAACATCTGGCATGTCGAAACAGCCGGCAAAACCGACGAACAGGTTGCCCTCGAAGGCATCGCCCGCCTCGAATCGTTCTTCCGCGAACTTGGTATTCCAGCAACACTCCGCGAAGTCGGTGCAACCGAGGAAATGCTTCCGCTGATTGCAAAATCGACAATTCCTGGCGGCGGCTACAAGAAAATGGAAGCTGACGACATACTGGTAGTTTTGAAAAATTGCTTCTAAAACACTAAATATGAAGAATATAACTTTTGCATTAATAGCAGCCATAACGTTTTTGGCATCGTGCTCGGGGAATGGCGACAAACCAGCCGCAACAGAGACCGTCGAACCCGAAATTCAGAAGAAAGACACCCTGATTGCAATACAGGACTGCCAGCACAAAATGCCGACATACATTTTTGCAGGTCAGAACGACAAACTTTTACATGAGGTTTTGCCTGGCGACTACATCGACAACTCAATAAATGTGTTTTTGCTGGAGCGTGGCGACAAGAATATTCTCTTTGATACAGGACTTGGCACATCGCAAAACGGCCATCTGCTCGAAAAACTGGACTCTATAGGCCTTCAGCCTGACGATATAACCGACATTTGCATAACCCATTTCCACAGCGACCATATTGGCGGACTTCTTACTGCCGACGGTGAGGCTGTTTTCAAAAATGCCAAGCTGCACTTTTCAGACTTGGAATTGGAAGTTTGGACAGTAGGTGTATTAAAAGACAACGAAACAGTTGACAAGATGCTTAAGGCATACGATGGCAGATACGAAACGTTTCAGGCCGGCGACACAATTATCGATGGGATTGTAACCATTGCAGCTTACGGACATACGCCAGGTCATACCATGTACGACATTGGCGAAACGCTGATTGCCGGTGACATCATGCACGCGATTGACCTGCAAATCGAACATCCGGAAATTTCCGCCATATACGACTTTAACCCAGTAGAAGCCAGAGAAACACGAATTTCGGTATTAGAAACAGCCCGCAAAAACCACAAGCCAATGGCAGGAATGCACTTCCCCGCTCCTCACATCATAAAACTATAGCAATGGATAGCACCGAAAAACAAAAAAAATACGAAAACCTTATCGAACAGGTAAAAGCATTTGCCGAATCGGAACGCGACGAGATTGCACTTATGGCAAACGTCGCAGCCATCATACACGATACATTCCACTTCTGGTGGACTGGCTTTTACCGCGTTGTTGGACAAGAACTTGTGCTTGGCCCATTCCAAGGTCCCGTTGCTTGTACAAGGATAAAATTCGGTCGTGGTGTGTGCGGGACAGCGTGGAAGGAGAAACGTTCTATTGTTGTCGAGGATGTCGAGGAATTTCCCGGACACATTGCCTGCAGCAGTGCATCGCGAAGCGAAATCGTAGTGCCTATTTTCCGCGATGGCGAAGTTGTCGCCGAACTCGACATCGACAGCGAGAAACTTGCCACCTTCGACGAAACCGACAAGCTGTATCTGGAAAAGATTGTGGAGAACATGCGGTTAACAGAATAAATTTAGACGTATTTTTTGCGGCTTATTGTCCGCACGCAATAAGATTATCGTATTGTTAATGTAGCGACGCAAAGCATTGCGTCGCTACATATTTTTACGGAAATCCGACAGAAAAACGGCAACAAAAATCATCCCCCGTCCATAATTTTGCAAAAATCGAAATTATCTGTTATAACAAACTATAAATTTACCATAATAAACTAACAAAATTATTTCATAAAATACAAATATTTTGACAGTTATGATTGCTTAAAAATTTCTCGATTTTTTCTTGTCTACATAAAATTTAACATTTAATATTGCATAGAACATTTAATGGAGTTTGTATTATGAACACATACATATATACATACAACTCTCTGCATGGCGGATAGGTTTGCCCTCGCTATATTTTTATATAGATGTATGAGGGCAAAATATGAGGGTTTCGTATTTTCGAATATAGAAAATACATAAAGGTACTGCTGCCGATTATGGGATAGGCTGCAGTGCAGAATGAATTATCCCATGCAATTAATAATTAAAATAGAATTAATAAAATGAAGAAAATAGTTTTTTTGGCAGCCGCTTTAATGGCTAGCATGTTTATATTGACATCGTGTGAAAAGGAAAATGTTGCAGAAATGGCAGAAAACAGTGTAAAAAAAGCGCCAAACTTTGTATTGATGCAGAAGGGATACGTAGATGAAAACGGATATGTTGGAGATTTGTTCGCTGACGAAAACAACCCAACAAACAGATACTGCGTAATCTACAAACAACAACCGCAGACCAGAGCTCATCAACAACCGAAACCATTCGACGGAAAATTATACAAGAAATACACCCCAGAGGGATATGAAGAGGGATACGAATGTAAAGGAGATCCAACTAATTGTTGGAACAATCCAAATGGAGTAAGTTTCCCATCCGATGCCAAGCCTATTATCATTAGAGAAAAAGCTAATACTGGAAAATAATTATTAAACAATTAAACACAAGCGAGGCACAATCGTGTCTCGCTTATTTTACACAAAAGGTATGAATAGAAAACTATTATTATTATTATCGTTTGTTACACTCATTTCGTGTAAGAATAATACGCAGCAAAACGACAAATTTGTTTTCGACTACGAAGTATATAAGACCCAGAAAATTCTTCTTGCAGAAGAAGACAGAGGCAAAAAAATATTGTCATGCAAACAAATTGTCAATATTGACAACCAAAATGTTATCATTATGAACATAAACCGCAACTATTTGTCTTTTTACGATCTTGAAAGCGGGGAAAAAATACACGACATATTTGTTGATTCCTTAGGTAGGATGAATACTTTTTATTATATTGGGAAAGACAGTATTTTCGTTGGTTATTATAACAATAAAGGAGGAATGGAATTAGAATCTCCACAATCCTTGCGTCTTACCGACTGGGATGGCAATGTAAAAAAAATATATGGATACGAAGTCGATCAAGAAGAACTTAATAACTATAAATATGATATTAATAAACTCATTCCTCCATTGAATGATGAATTTGTTTTATGCCGCAACAACATAATCTCACAAAGCACATATTATGATTCATACGGTTTATTAGGGACAAAAGAATTCATTGATAATCCTCTCCCATTAGGAATCCGTATGGATACGAAAGAAAACAAATACCATATTTCAAAGCATAGAAAATATGCAGATATAAAGGAAGGCATATATTATCCTACTTATATATTAACTCGTGTAAAGAAATCTGCAAATGACTTACCGATATTTAGATACCCATATTCATCAACTGCATTAGAGTGGGATTTTGAAAACGACAGTATAATTGAACATTATTTCAAATCCTCACTAATCGACACCATAATGCCACTTTCACATCCTGCAGAATACGACCAAGAACTTCCATACTCATATGGAGAAATTGAATACGATGAATACAACCAAGTATATACAAGTTCAATATACTTCAATAGCGAAACATATGGAGAAATTAAACATGGACTCATATTTGCAGACAAGAACTTCAAATATTTAGGAGAAATGTTCGACAACAAATTCTGGCCGTCCGCATCCAACAAGGAGATGACACTAAACATACGAAAGGAAAACGATTCGATTATAACAATTAACTACCTAAAGTTAGTCAAGACTGACAAAGATTACAACAAGTATATTGACTCATGCAGGAATGTTCTACTAATTATGAAGCAGAATCAAGAGAATAAAAAGAACACATTGATAAACGGCTGTCCATCAATCAACTTTGTTAAGTCACAAATGGAAATTAAGGAATCCTCATATAAAATTCTAACTCTATATGGAGAAGGTTGCATAGGATGTGACATGATCACATTACAAACCTTATACGACAATCGTGAGGTGTTAAACAAGGTGCCATTATACATCATAGTTTCAAATACAAATCCGAGTGAATATATGCAAAAATACGAGCTGACCTACTACGACAAAGTTGTAATTGACTCTACATGCATAATGAAAAACATAGCAAACACCAGCAGTCTTTTGAATCCGAGGATAACTATAGTAGAAGATGGCATGGTAACCTTAGACACAATTTATCAAGCAGACGCAATCGAAGACAAACTTCTGCCGCAAATCACAGGACCCGATGAACATACAAAATATGCATTAACCGAAGATGGAGAAGTTATAGTTACCTATACATATTAACAAATAATACATAAAGTTTTTCCGCCGCAGCCTCAAACTGCGGCGTTTTTTTGCATCAATTCCTTGCTTAAACAAACCGAAATAGTTATTATTGCAACGAATTTATAAATATGATAATATGAACAGAATCTCCGCAATGTCACTTTATTTTAAACAACCTATTTTTAAGATAGCAATACTATTTTTATTTATTTTTCTTTGTTTGGATCTATCATCTCAAACTTTCTCCGTTTCTCCCAAAGTGGAACTTGAGAAGTGGCAAAGCACGGAATCTTATTCTTTTTATGATAGATTTCAGAGCGCGAACAAAACAATTGTACCTATGAGGCTTCAGTTTTCTGAGAAAACAGAAGATACCGTACTTCTTCTTATTATTGACAGTGCATTAAACGATAGCAAGCTTTATTTTATTAGACCAACAGGGCGATTAAGCGTTTACGAGGACTATTATTTGGGAGCGGAAATGCCAGACGGAGAAATCCTTGTAATGTCACAGTTTTATATATATAGGACAAAAAAAACAGGTCAAGTTCTTGTTGAAGATAAAAGAATAAGGCTCAAGGATGATTGTAATTTTATTTCTAGTCTTGATGGTAAGATTGGAGGGAACAGAGTGCTACTAGCAGATACTTATAACGATACTCGCAAAGGAAGACCATATGATATTATAAGTTTAAAAGTATTCAACATGAAAACTAGGTTGGTTGAAAGATCTGCCAATTTAGATATAGGAAATGGCATATTGATGTCACATATAAGATTAGACATGGTGGCAAACTCCAATGACTATGTTGCAGTTTCGAGCCCATTACTAGGTGAAGTGTATGTAATGAACAACAAACTTAAAGTTATTGACACGATAGTAGTTGATTATCCACCTATCCGACGCACCAAGCAGCTCCTTGATTCTATATTACCAGACAAAGTATTGCTTGAAAACTATCCAAATGCACATCTTAATCTTCGCATAATGAATAAGCACTCTTTTCATTTAAGGCCTAAGATAAATAAGATAGCTTTTGTAGGTAATGATCTCCTCTACATTGAAGTCCCAGTTGAGGAAGACTCGTATAGCGGACGTCATATTGATTTTGTGTATTCTATACCATTGAAGAAATTTCTTAACGATAGTGGAAAAATAAATAATAATAAGGAAATATTATTATCACAACCTCTTATTTTCAATGGTTCTAACACTATAACGATTTCAGACTCGTTAGGAAACGATGGAATTTATCATTATTATTATAAAGTTACGACTATCAGTGATTACAATCCTAGTGTAGCTCCAATCCTCGATAGAACAAAATATCCTCCGATTTCTTCACTTGAAACAATATTCGACACGTCAGGAATACAATACGACTACAAGGACTTTGACTACATAATGTTTGCCGATGTTGGGTCGTGCAGTCATTGCCGTTATGGAAGTATGTATGGGAAAATAATGGTTATACATGTCGAGGAAAACCTTGGTGCGCTAAGTTTATCAAATAAAAATCTGCACAAGAAGAAATATGAACTTATGTTCAACTTTCCAAAAGTATTCTTTGTTGAAAAAAAGATATTGGATCCCAGCATAAAGATAAACTGCATATACAAGATTGACAAGTAAAGTTTTTCCGCCGCAGCACACAACTGCGGCGTTTTTTTGCTGCGTATATGCATTGCGACGCTAAAATTTTCTTAACAGCGATTGCACATTCATATTAAATGCTTACCTTTACGGCAAATTTTTCATCAAGAATGAAAAGGTTTGTTTTGGCAATAGTATTTCTGGCAATCGCTGCCGTGGCACTCGCTCAGGACGGCAAGCTGTATCTGTACGAACCCGATTCATTATCAACGCTTAACACCAAACAAGAGAAGGAATCGCGCTTTATGTGCCGCTTCAACACTGGTGTTGCCGTTGGCGGATTTGGCGGACACGCATTCGGCGCAGGATTCGTAGCTCCAGAATTTGGCTACAAGGTAACCGACAAGTTCACCCTTTCGGGCGGATTTGCAGTCTCCTACTCCATGTTCTCGCCATCGCAATCGTCCGAAGGCAGAGGCATGTACGGACATCCGCAATACACGCTGTTTGCCAAAGGTTCGTACTCGCTTACGCCAAAAATAAACCTATACGGAGCTGCTGCCGTAAGCTTCAACGACTACTACAATCCAAACAAGCCGTCGTTTTCGGGATTTTTCGGTGCCGACTACAAGATTACCGAGAAATCGACAATCAGCATAGCCGTAAGCATCCGCGAAGGCAACCGCCATCCATTGTACCCCGAATACGGACTTTACCCGACGGCTCCAACCACAACATTCTCACCGATGTTCCAGAACGAATTTTTCGGCAGATAGTCAACCCAAACAAAAGTGGAACAGCGAAACATCCTCGATTTTTTTCCAACATCCGTCAAGGAACTGAAAGCCTTTGGCTGGGACTATGTCGATGTGATTCTCGTCAGCGGCGATGCCTTTGTCGACCATCCGTCGTTCGGTCCGGCAGTGATAGCCAGGGTTTTGCAGAATGCAGGTTACCGCGTGGCCGTAGTTCCTCAACCCAACTGGCAGGACGACCTTCGCGACTTCCGCAAGTTTGGTGCACCTCGGCTGTTCTTCGGCGTTTCGGCAGGCAACATCGACAGCATGCTCAACCACTACACCGCCAACAAGCGACTGCGTAGCGACGATGCCTACACACCAGGCGGCAAAAGCGGTCACCGTCCCGACTATGCCACCAAGGTTTACTGCCAGATACTCAAAGACTTATTTCCCGGCACACCAATCGTCATAGGCGGAATCGAAGCCTCGATGCGACGATTTGCACACTACGACTACTGGCAGGACAAAATCCTAAGCTCAATGCTAGAAATGTCGGGAGCCGACATACTTTGCTACGGAATGTCGGAAAAGTCGATTGTGGAGGTCGCCGACCGCATAAACCGCGACGGACATCACTACAACTGCTTCAACATCAAGCAGATTGCCTACCTCAGCGACGAGAACGACATCAAGAAGGACGACATCGTTCTGCATTCGTACAACGAAATTCTTGCCGACAAGCGCAACTACGCCGAAAACTTCGTCATCGTCGAACGCGAAGCCAACTCGTTCACCAACAGACGAATAACCCAGCAACTAGAACATTCGAAGCTTATCGTAAACCCGACATACGAGCCGCTGACAGAACGCGAAATGGACAGCATCTACGCACTGCCATTCACACGACTGCCGCATCCGCGCTACAACGGCAAACCCGACATTCCCGCCTACGAGATGATAAAGAACTCGGTAACGATACACCGTGGCTGTTTTGGCGGATGCTCGTTCTGCACCATAGCCGCACATCAGGGCAAGCTCATATCAAGCCGCAGCGAAAAATCAATTATCGCCGAGCTAGAACGCATTTCGCGGATGCCCGAATTCAAGGGACACATTTCCGACATAGGCGCGCCCTCGGCAAATATGTACCGCATGCACGGCAACGACGAAAGCCTCTGCCGCAAGTGCAAACGCCCGTCGTGCATAGCACCGAAGATTTGTCCCAACCTCAACACCTCGCACGAGGAACTATGCAAACTTTACCGCAAAGCATTGGAAGTTAAAGGCATAAAGAAGATAAGCATAGGCAGCGGCATCCGCTACGACATAGCCCTGCACAAGACAGGCAATGCCGAAACCGACCGCATAAACGAAGAATACCTCGAACTCGTGATTTCGAAGTTCGTATCGGGACGACTGAAAGTCGCACCCGAGCACTCGTCGCCCAAGGTGCTGGAACTCATGCGCAAAACGCCTTTTACCAAGTTCGAGGAGCTGAAAGCATTGTTCGACCGCACCAACAAGAAATACGGGCTCAAACAGCAGCTTATCCCCTATTTTATTTCGGCACATCCGGGCTGCAAGGAAGAAGATATGGCCGAACTTATGGCACAAATCAGCGACCTCGGCATTTGTCCCGAACAGGTGCAGACCTTCACGCCCACCCCGATGACTCTCTCGACGGTAATGTACTACACCGAGTTGAACCCCTACACAATGGAGAAGGTATATGTCCCCAAATCGCGCCAAGAGCGAGAAAATCAGAACATGTATTTCTTCTGGTACACCCCCGACGCCCGCAAGAAGATTGAAAAGCGGCTTAGACAGATTGGACGGGAAGATATATTGAAGAAGATGAAAGGAAAGCCGTCAGGGAAGAAATAAAAAAAGCGAGGCTTACGCCCCGCCTTTATGTACCTAGTTTATAGGTTATTTTTTAATGATGCCTATTTAACACACTGATTATATTCCGTGACGATATTTTTGAATTCTTCAACATTTACAACATTTGCAAAATTTACCACCCACACATCCTTACTGTTTATATACTCCACAACACTTGGACAATCGGAAAAGTAGGTCGATAAGTTTTCTTTTGACGTTGACTTTAAAGTAGCCGAAGTAAACAAGTCCTGACCAAAATCATCGCCCTGCCTGTAACATCCATAATTTCCGCGGATAGAATTCAAGAATCGAGTATAATAAACATAAATAGACACCGGTTCGGTTCGCGGATCAGTCAGAAATCGTATCCAACCAACATTTGTTGCCGAAGTCTGAGACAGCTTGTTATATACAGGCATTCCGGAAAGCAAGTTATAAATAGTATCGCCCTCAATATTTGCAGCATACTTTACTTCCGAACTATATAGTCTAACTTTTTCTTTACTGGCACCCAATCTATAAGTTATGTAATCTTTTTTTACTTGGGCAAGGCACTCTATCTTATCACCACTCTTTGTTATTATTAAATATGGGACATATTTCTGGCCACACATTGCCATCACACAAAACGTCAAAACAATAAATGCTAATATCTTTCTCATTTTCAATATATTTAACTAAATACTTTATATATTTTTACACCACTCGAAACCGAATCTCAAACCTACATAATGGCCGAAATAACCACGATACAACTTATCAATCATTTTCTTAAACTTATACTCTGGAGCCAAATATACTTGGTTGCCATTCTTAAATACATATCCGACCCTGATACCTCCCTTGGCAACTACCACGGGCGAAGTCTCCTTTTCCAAATATCCCCAATAATTATAATACTTCCCCATATCAAATCCGAATCCGGCAAGTGCATAAGGAGATACGGCAATTTTGTTCTTTCTTATCGGAACTTGGAATCCTGTATTCAATTGCCCCGAAAAATCATAATTAGCATTAGGAGAATATTGAGATGCTGCCACATACGGATGGCTACCTTGCACTCCAAGGTCAACACCAACAATAAAATAGCTGCCCATTGTAAACAAGCAATGGAACATAAAACCTACTCCTTGAGACTCGTGAATAGGCACAAATAAAGTTGCACCAATCATTCCACGGTAGGTGAGCCTATGATTTGGATTTTGATAACCGACATACACCCTCGTCTTATCTAAGTTTACGGCATCAGTTTTTACTATCTTCCATCCATCATCGAAGTGTTGCCAACCATACGAAACAGTACTTTTATTTTCAAGGAAAACAGTATTACCAGTGCCGTCACCATGATCGTTCGCAGACTGTAATGTAACATTTTCAGCTTTCTTAAATTTATCACACATATCCTTTGCGACCATCATCCTTATACCATATTCCGGATCACCTGACCTAATAGTTGCTGATATATCTTCGTCAACTATTTTTAACAAGCTAACCAACTTATCGTCAGACATGTTCTTCAATATTTTTGGAGAAAAATAATCTACAATGCCCTTATAGCCCTTAGACAAATCCTTTGCAAAATTTGCCGCCACATCATTCAACTTTTCATCTTTTACAACTATTTTTTTCGTCTCGTATGAAGTTACAAAATCCTCCAGTTCTGCAATCCTTGTAGACAAGTTAGTATTTTCTCGCCAAACAGCTTTCCACGTATTTATACCAACCACCATATAAGTTGTGTCACTGGAAACAACCTGCTGAACCAACAGAGGACCACCAGAGTTGCCTGCATCTACTTGTGCAGTGTGCTGTATAACCAACAGAGAATCCTTATCCCCCAGCTTGCCAGTATTTACTTCGGCATTAGAGACAATACCTTTTCCCAACTGCCACACAGGGGAACCGCCCAAGCCTGGGAATCCTGCAGAAAAAACTTCCTGACCGTCCTTCAGCAACTTACTTTCCGACTTCAACGCTTCGACATCAGCCCCCGTAGGCAAGGCTATTATCGCAACATCGCGCTTAACATCGATACACAACACAGTACAAGCATTATATGTCTTGCTGTCATTATTAACCTGGAACTCCAAGCTTACTTTTTTGGCATTACCGACAACGTGTCTGTTGGTCACAACATACTTAGCACCACTTTTCGACTCAAAAACAAATCCAGAACCAAAAGACTTAGACCTGTTCATCATAGACCTTCCTGCTGAGATATAGCCATTTCGTTGCAACACTAACCCCAAGCGCGTATACAACGAATCCATTTCCATGTCATCAGTACGCACAATACAAACAGATTTCTTTAAATCACCACCAAACGATGACATTACCATACATAATGCCACAGCAAACAAAAAAAACTTTTTCTTCATTATTATCAATAAATTAACAATTCAATATTTTCGCAAAGATAAACTTCATATACAATTTACACAAATATTTTTTTAACAATTATTTCACAAAACAAACGCATGAACGACAGCACTTTATCTTTTCGAAACACCAACCATCAAGAATAACATTCCTGTTAAATAACAACAAAAACAAGCAATAAATAAACAATAGACGACGTTATGTTAGTCGTAATTTGCAGGGGAAACAAGAATCCGTATAAAAACGATTTTGTTTAATAACCCTATTAAATAAATTTATTAGTTTTGCAGCGAATTTAAAAATGCAAAGGATGAACAAGGACAACAATATGGAACAGCAGATTCTGCAATGTGCCGAAGAACTGTTCCTAGAGAAAGGTTTCTCACTCGTAAGTACCACAGACATAGCAAAAAAGGCTGGCTGTAATCAAGCATTGGTTCACTACTATTTTCGCACTAAAGAAAACCTGTTCCAGCAGATTTTTCAGGCGAAATTCACTAAGTTCCTCTACATTTTCACAACCTTCGACGACAGCGACGAGCCGTTCACCACAAGGCTACGCAAGAAAATAGAGGCGCACTTCGACCTGCTGATAGAAAATAGGCAGATTCCATTTTTGGTAATCAACGAACTGATTCTGAACGAAGAACGCCGCAGTGCACTTGTCAAAAACATTTACAACAAGAACCTTGAAATATATCGGCGCTTCGACCACGAACTGCAAGAAGAAATCCAGAAAGGCAACATCCGCCCCATCTCCACCATCGACCTACTAATCAACATAGTGTCGATGAATATAATTATATTCTTTATGCTTCCGATGCTAGAAAGCCAATTCAACTTCGACGAGGAAGAAATTACAGAAATACTGCAGCAACGCAAACGCGAAGTAGTAGAGACAATAATGTGCAGCATAAGACCCCAAAACAAGTAAAGCATGGAAAATCAATTATATAGACTCGGAATCGACATAGGTTCAACAACTGTAAAAACCATAGTTCTCGACAGCGACGACAACATTCTGTTTTCGGAATACAGGCGCCACAACGCCAATGTGGTCGATACATTGTCGGAAACGCTTGCAAAAGTAACCGAAAAACTTGGCGACATAAACGCAAGTACCGTAATAACTGGTTCTGTAGGAATGGGTTACGCTGAAAAAATAGGCACAAGGTTCGTGCAGGAAGTCATCGCCTCCACCGAATGGATTAAGGAAAAATATCCGCAAGTGCGCACATTCGTCGATATTGGCGGCGAGGACAGCAAGATGATTTTCCTCCAGCCAGGCAAAACTCCCGACATCCGCATGAACGGTTCGTGCGCAGGTGGAACAGGAGCATTCATCGACCAGACGGCCACCCTGCTTGGCATAGAACCGATAGAACTCAACCAGTTAGCTGCCGACCACAAGACAATCTACCCCATAGCTTCACGCTGCGGAGTATTCTCGAAGACTGATATACAGAACCTTATAAGCCGAAACACCAGCAAGCAGGACATTGCCGCTTCGGTGCTCAACTCGGTGGCAATGCAGGTGACATCGTCGCTTGCCCGCGGAACCGACATAGTACCGCCAATACTTTTCTGCGGTGGTCCGTTCAAGTTTATACCACAACTAAAAGAGAGCTTTATTAACATCTTAAAAATCAACAATGAAGATTGTATAATTCCAGAGAATACAGAACTATTCCCAGCATTGGGCTGCGCTTTCCTCGCAAAGAAGTACAACGAAGCGCCAAGTTTAATTTCCAACTTAATCAAACACTTAAATAAAGAGCACAAATCTTCCTCTAAATCAAATGGTAATGTATTAAGAAAATTATTCAATTCGGAAGAAGAATTCCAAAAATGGAAGACTGAAAGACAGAAATTCTCACTGAAAAGCGTAGTGCCGATCGAAGGCTCAGAAATCAGGTGTCATCTTGGCGTTGACTCTGGTTCCACTACGACAAAAGTCGTTCTCATCGACGATAACCTCAACATAATATACAAGGATTACCGTCGCAACAACGGCAACAGCTTCCGCACTTTCGTAGAAAGCATGGAAGCACTGCAACAATTTGAAAAAGAGAAGAATATAAAAATTAGCATAGTCAGCAGTACAGCAACGGGCTACGGCGAAAACCTATTAAAGAAAGCCTTTAACTTAAACAATGGAATTATCGAAACCATGGCACATTACATTGCCGCAAGAGAGGTTTGCCCAGAGGTTTCGTTCGTACTCGACATAGGCGGACAGGACATGAAAGCCATATTCATCGACAATGGCAGTATAAAGCGCATCGAAATCAACGAGGCTTGTTCGTCGGGATGTGGCTCGTTCATAGAGACTTACGCCAACATGCTCAACTATCCTGTTGCTGAATTTGCACGCATGGCATGCACCGCCGACCAGCCCTACGACCTCGGCACCCGCTGCACCGTGTTTATGAACTCAAAGGTAAAGCAGTCGCTTCGCGAAGGCACCTCCATAGAGAACATTGCCGCAGGTTTCTCCTACTCCGTCATAAAGAATTGTCTATTCAAAGTGCTGAAACTAAAGAACTTGAACGAACTTGGCGACAACATTGTCGTTCAGGGCGGAACAATGAAGAACCTTTCCATTGTCAAGGCATTGGAAGTGCTGACAGGCAAAAATGTCTTCTTCTCCGACATTCCCGAACTTATGGGAGCCTTTGGAGCTGCAATATACGGAAAATCAACAGATTGCCACAACGAGACCAGCATTTCGGAACTTATCAAGTTCAACGAATACAAATCGTCGATTGTAAACTGTAAAGGCTGTGAAAATCAATGCACTGTGAACATTTTCAAGTTCGAGAACGGCAATTCGTTCTACGCAGGCAACAACTGCGAGAAAGTCTTCTCCAACAGGTCCGAATGCACGGCAAAAGGCATCAACCTGCACGCCGAAAAGGACGACATGCTGTTTGAAAAGCACGAATACTCGACAGCCAAGAACGGCAAAAAGGTTGGATTGCCGCGTGCCTTGGGAATGTACGAGAATTTCCAGTTCTGGCAGGCGATGTTCAGCACATTGGGCTACGAAGTCGTATTGTCCGGTGATTCGACAAACAAACTCTACGAGCCTGGCGTTAAGTCGATTATGTCCGACAACATCTGCTTCCCTGCGAAACTCATGAACGGGCATATACTCGACCTTGTCAACAAGAAAGTCGATTTCATTTTCTACCCCTACATCGTACTCGAAGTAAAGGACGACGAGAAGTCGAACAACAGCTACAACTGCCCCATCGTGAGCGGTTACGGAGACGTCATAAAGAGTTCAATCGATACTGAAAATAAATACGGTATAAGGCTTGACAATCCAATAATTACATTTGGTAACGATGAGCTACTTTGGAAGTCGTGCAATGCCTACTTGAAGTCTCTTGGCATTGACAAGAAGATGCGTCGCAAGGCAATCGAAAATGCCATCGAAGCACAGGCAAACTTCCGCGCACGCCTCACAGAGCGCACCGCCGAGGTAATTGAAAAAGCCAATCGCGACGGCAGAACTGTTATCGTCCTTGCCGGCCGTCCCTACCACATCGACCCGCTCATACAGCACAAAGTGTCACAGGCAGTTGCCGAGATGGGCATAGATGTTGTAACCGAAAATGTTTCGTATCTCGACAACGAAAACATCTTCGACGAACTGCACTCGCTCACGCAGTGGAGTTTCCCGACACGAATCTTCAAGGCTGCTCACTATGTTGCCAATGCCCCCGACAATGTTCAGTTCATAGAACTCACCTCGTTCGGCTGCGGTCCCGATGCCTTCATCCTCGACGAAATGGGCAGCATTCTCAACCGCAAAGGCAAGAATCTCACCATATTAAAGATTGACGATGTAAACAACATCGGTTCGTTGCGCCTACGTATCCGCTCACTCGTCGAAAGCCTCAAGCTCAACAACGGACACCGCAAGGAGACCAAGTTTGTAACCACCAAGCCGTTTATGGAAGAAGACCGCCGCAGGTTGATTATAGGTCCGTACTTCGCAGAAGGCTATTCAGAGTTCATTCCAGCCTTCTTTAAGGCAAAGGGCTACAATCTGCTCAACCTGCCAAAAGGAACGCCAGAATCGAACGAATACGGCCTCAAATACGCCAACAACGACATATGCTACCCTGCCACCATTGTCATCGGCACGATAATGATGGCTCTCGAAAGCGGAAAATTCAATCCGGACGACATTGCCGTTGCCATCACGCAGACAGGTGGACAATGCCGCGCCAGCAACTATTTGTCGCTGATTAAGAACGCAATGGTGACTGCAGGATTCGAGAATATTCCCGTAGTTTCGGTTGCGACAGGAAGCAGCAAGATAAACTATCAGCCGGGATTCGACCTTCATGTTTCGAAAAATATCGGTCTGTTGCTCAACACGATGCTGTATGCCGACTGCCTTTCCAAATTGTACCAAGGTGCAGTCATTAGGGAAAAGACAAAAGGTATCGCTCGGAAAATCAGGGACAAATACACCGAAATGAGCTTCCCGTACATCGAAAACAAGCAGGGCGACAAACTTCAGGGACTTCTGAAGAAGGCCGTTTCCGAATTCCGCGAGAACATCAACGAAGGAAGCACCTACCCGACCATTGGCATCGTTGGCGAAATATACCTGAAATACAATGCGTTCAGCAACAAGTATGTCGTCGATTGGCTCAACGACCAAGGCTTTGAGGTTGCCGTGCCGTCGATATACAATTTCTTCATCAACGGACTGGTAAACAATGCAGTAAACCGCAAATACCATATCAAGCCAAGCAAAACGCCAGCTTTTGTAACCACAGCGGTTTACAACCTAATTGCAAGAATAGCACGCAAGTACGACAAGATTTGCGCAGGCTTCCCGAGCTACCGTCCGTTCGACAACCTATTCGAAGCCTTCGACGATGCCACCAAGATTGTAAATCCCGCCACCAACTTCGGCGAAGGCTGGCTTCTGCCTGCCGAAATCGCCAACTACGCCAAGAACGGAATCAACAGCGTGGTAAGTTTACAGCCATTCGGATGCATAGCCAACCACATAATTTCCAAGGGAATGGAGAAGAAAATCAAGCAGATTTATCCTGACATGAACCTCCTGTTCCTTGACTTCGATGCTGGCACATCGGAAGCGAATGTGTTCAATAGGTTGCACTTCATTCTGGATAATGCGAAAAGCAAGATGAAGTAAATACACAAAAAAAGGTTGCCGATGGCAACCTTTTTTTATTGTAAATCCAAAATTTACTTGAGTCTCTTGAACTGGCAAGTGAAGTGACGCATCAATTCTGCTTCCCAAGTGATTTCGAGACCGCGCTTGATAGTGTCGCGACGATCATAAACGTTCTTCAAAGCAGCTGCGATTACATCCATGTGGTTGTTGGTGTAAACACGGCGTGGGATGCAGAGACGTACAAAGTCGTTGCCACCGAAACGGTTTTCGCGTGTAACCGGGTCACGGTCAGCGAGTACGTAACCGATTTCGCAAGCACGGATACCAGCTTCGAGGTAAAGTTCGCAAGTCAATGTCTGAGCCGGGAACTCTTCCTTCGGGATGTTGGTCAACACCTTGTCGGCATCAACGAAGATTGCATGACCACCAGCAGGACGCTGATAAGGAATGCCGTATTCGTCAAGCTTCTTTGCAAGATAGTGAACCTGCTTGATACGAGTTTCAACCATGTCGAACTCAATGTTTTCCTTCAGACCAACTGCCAAAGCATCCATATCACGGCCGTTCATACCGCCGTAGGTAAGGAAACCTTCGAAAGGAATGCAGAACAACTTAGCACCTTCGTACCAGTCCTTCTTGTTTGTAGCGATGAAACCACCCATGTTAACAAGGCCGTCCTTCTTAGCTGACATAGTCATGCAGTCGGCGTAGCTGAACATTTCGAGAGCGATTTCGCGCAAGGTCTTGTTTGCATAACCTTCTTCGCGAGTCTTGATGAAGTAAGCGTTTTCGATGAAACGGGCCGAGTCGATGTTTACCGGAACACCGTACTTGTGGCAAAGTTCGCAGGTTTCGCGGATATTCTTCATGCTAACTGGCTGACCGCCAACAGTATTGTTAGTAACGGTAAGAACCATGAAAGGAACATTACCCTTGTTTTCCTTCAATACCTTTTCCAACTTTTCGAGGCTAACATTACCCTTGAAAGGAACTTCGAGCTGAGTATCGTAAGCTTCGGGAACGGTAACGTCGATAGCAAATGCCTTACGGCTTTCGATATGACCCTTAGTAGTGTCGAAGTGAGCATTACCAGGAACAACCATACCGGGCTTTACCAAGTACGAGAACAAAACATTCTCGGCAGCACGACCCTGGTGAGTAGGAATAACATATTCGAAACCAGTAAGTTCGGTGATAGTATCTTTCATGTGGTAGAAACTGCGTGCACCACCGTAGCTTTCGTCACCCATCATCATTGCTGCCCACTGGCGGTCGCTCTGTGCGCCTGTACCCGAGTCGGTAAGAAGGTCGATGTAAACATAGTCGCTCTTCAACATGAAAACATTCTGGTGAGCTTCGTTGAGCCACTTTTCGCGTTCTTCTCTTGTGGATTTCTTAATTGGTTCAACCATCTTAATTTTCCACGCTTCTGCAAATGGTAATTCCATAATTTAAATTTTTAAATTTATTAATAATTTTTTGATTGTCCTTTCGGAAAGAAATGAAATAGGAAACTATTCTCAGCAAAATAGTTAGATGCCGAAAATGGTTTCCAATACTAAAACGAATCGCGCTCCTTGATATTTAGGAATACCAAGCTCCTTTTTTCTAATATTGCGCAAATACTATTCATTTCAATTTTTTACAGAATGCAAAGTTACATCATAAAAATGAATGGTGCAAGATGTTTTTCAATATTGTTTTAAACAGGGCAAAACACGCCAATATTTACATCCGCATCAGAAGCCAATAAAAAAAACGGAGAACGCAAGCGTCCTCCGTTCCAATATCATTTAATGTAATATTATTCAGTGAGTTCCTTGATTCTTGCACCCATCTGCTGGCTTTCTTCGTACTTGCCAGCCTTATAATACAATTCCTTCAAGATCTGGAGTACCTGCAAATCGTTTGGCTTGATAGACAATGCCTTTTCCAGATGTGGCAAGGCCTTTGTCTGGCATTCCTTTGCAATTTCCTGGTATTTTTCGAAAGCAGCGAAATCTGTTGGAGGAATGTTCTTGTCGGCCCACTCCAATGTATCGGCAGCAGAGTTGATGTACAAAGCGCCGAGACCGTATATTGCATCGTAGTTGTTAGGATCGATTTCGAGAGCCTTGTTAAAATCGGCTTCGGCAGCGGTCTTGTCCTTCATTTCCTGAGCCAAAGTACCACGGATTACGAGGAACTGAGCATTGTTGGGATCGTTCTGCATTGCCATATTGATATACTCCCTAGCCTTTCCAGTATTACCTGAAGCTACATAGTAGTTAAACATTTCGATTACAAGCGGATAGCTATCGTTCGGGAACTTAGCAATACCGTCTTCGAGAACCTTCAGCATCTTTGCAGTGTCGCCAGTTTCCTTCAAAGCCATCGACTGGTTGACATATACGGAAACTTTTTCCTTGTTGTCGACGCCATAGTTAGCACCGATAAGGAAATCGTTGAGCGTAATAGCCTCTTCGAACTTCTTGCTTCTCATTGCTGCCAATGATGCATAGTAGTAAATCTGGGTATCGATGCGGAAAGTAAGAGTTGAAATTTCGATTGCCTTCGCAAACTGGTTGTACGAAGTTTCGAAATCGTTGCTCTGGAAAGCATTGATACCTTTATTCACGAAAGCGTTTGACAAAGCCGGGAATCTCTGGAACAAGATATCCATAAAAGCTTCTGTACTTTCGTAATTTGATTCATTGTTCTGGTTAAGAATACTTGCGAACTTCATCAATCCGGCCTGGGTTGTAAAGTCGATGTCGCGATGCTCAGGATTTACAAAGTTGTATTTCAGAGCCTTCATATACGACTCGTAAGCCACTTCGTAGCAATCCGAGCACAAAGCCTGGTACTTTTTATTCTTTGTACTTCCAAGTTCCTGATATATCTGACCTTTGAACCAGAAAGTCTTAAAACTTTCGGCAGTCTGCGGATTTGCTTCTGCCTTGTCGATTGCCTTCTTTGCATCATCGAGGTAACCATCCTTCAGATAGCTCCATGCGCTGGTAATCATTTGCTTCTGGGCACTCATTGTAAGTGCTGCCATCAAAGCTATACCTATTAAAAATAACTTCTTCATAATATTAAAATTTAAATGTTATTCATTCTCGTTATTACTCTCGTTGTTTTCTTCTACTGCAATTTCTGCGCCATTATTTTCTTCCTGCGAAATTTCTTCGCTTACCGGTTCTGCAACTCCGTCAGCCTCAGCCTCAGCCTCTAACTGTGCTATCTTTGCTGCTTCTTCCTCGGCTATGCGCTCAAGTTCTGCACCACCTTCAATCTTTGCAACAGAAGCGATAACGTCGCCGTCGCGGAGATTTATCAGGCGAACACCCTGAGTTGCACGACCCATAACGCGCAGAGTATCAACTGCCAGACGGATTGTTATGCCCGAACGGTTGATAATCATCAGGTGGTCATTGTCAGTAACAGCGTTGATACTGATAAGGTTACCAGTCTTTTCGGTGACATTCAAGGTCTTTACACCCTTACCGCCACGGTTTGTAACGCGGTAGTCCTCGATGCTCGAACGCTTGCCGTAACCATTTTCGGAAACAACAAGCACATCCTGCTCCGGACGGACAGTAATCATACCTATTACATAATCGTTATCGTCCAAGGTTATACCCTTGACACCGGTTGCTGTACGGCCAATCGGACGGACAATGTCGTGCGGGAAGCGGATGGTCTTGCCACCGTAAGCACCAATCATGACATTTGTCGGAGCTTCGCCCTCTACATCCTCGATGAGCGATGCCGTGAGAAGCATATCGCCTTCGCGAACATTGATAGCGTTGACACCGTTCTGGCGCGGACGCGAATATTCCTCAAGCAAGGTCTTCTTGAAGACACCGTTGCGAGTACACATCACAACGTAAGTCCTATTGATGTAGTCAACATCCTTCAACGACTTGACATTCAGGTAAGCCTTAACTTCGTCTTCCTTATCGATGTTGATAATGTTCTGAATATGACGGCCCTTCGAGGTCTTTGTTCCTTCAGGAATTTCGTAAACCTTGAGCCAGTAGCACTTTCCAAGCTTTGTAAATAATAATAAGGTATTGTGCATTGTGGCAACGAACATGTGTTCTACAAAGTCCTCGTCGCGTGTTGCAGTTCCCTTGGAACCTACGCCACCCCTATTCTGCGACTTGAATTCCGACAACGAAGTACGCTTCATGTATCCGAGGTGCGAAATTGTGATAACAACCTCTTCGTTTGCGTAGAAGTCTTCGGGATTCATGTCTTCCGATGCGTAAACGACTTCGGTCTTGCGCTCGTCGCCGTACTTTTCCTTAATTTCAAGAAGTTCGTCCTTGATGACCTGCATTCTCATTTCTACGCTGGCAAGCAATTCCTTCAAGTATTCGATGCGCTTCATCAACTCTTCGTACTCGGCTCTCAACTTTTCCTGTTCGAGACCGGTCAACTGTTTGAGACGCATTTCAACGATTGCCGATGCCTGAATTTCGGAGAGCGAGAAACGCTGCATCAATCTTTCCTTTGCATCAGTAGGATTGTCAGAAGACTTGATAATCTGGATAACCTCGTCGATATTGTCGCTTGCGATAATCAAGCCCTGAACGATGTGAGCACGTTCTTCTGCCTTGCGAAGGTCAAATTCTGTACGACGGGTAACAACATCAAGTCTATGCTCAACAAAGTAGTGAATCAAGTCCTTAAGATTGAGAACCATCGGGCGACCCTTAACAAGAGCGATGTTGTTGATGCTGAACGACGACTGCAACTCGGTGTATTTGAACAACTTGTTGAGTACAACATTAGCGACTGCATCGCGCTTGATATCGATAACGATACGCATACCAACGCGGCGGTCGGATTCGTCGTTGACATTCGAAATACCTTCTATCTTCTTGTCGGTAACGAGGTTAGCGATATGCTTGATAAGTTCGGCCTTGTTGACCATATAAGGAATTTCGGTAACCACAATGCGTTCGTGACCGCGTTCCGAAGTTTCTATTTCAGTCTTCGAGCGGATGACAACGCGTCCGTGACCAGTTGCGTAAGCCTCGCGAACACCGTCGATACCATATATAATACCGCCAGTCGGAAAATCGGGAGCCTGGATTATCTTGCCAAGTTCATCGACTTCGATTTCGGGGTTGTCGATGTATGCGACAGTTGCATCGATTGTCTGTGCAAGGTTGTGCGGAGCCATGTTGGTTGCCATACCTACAGCGATACCGTTTGCACCGTTGACAATCAGGTTAGGGATTTTGGTCGGCAATACGCTCGGTTCCTGCAGCGAATCGTCGAAATTGTTGACGAAATCTACAGTTTCCTTGTCCATATCGGCCATCATCTCGTCCGAAATCTTCGACAGGCGAGCCTCGGTGTAACGCATAGCAGCGGGGCTGTCGCCGTCAACCGAGCCGAAGTTACCCTGACCATCGACGAAAGTATATCTCATTACCCAGTTCTGGGCAAGTCTTACCATTGCAAAATAAACTGACGAGTCGCCGTGCGGGTGGTACTTACCCATGACTTCACCGACAATTCTCGCCGATTTCTTGTGAGGCTTGCCAGGTGCAAGTCCCAAACCTTCCATACCGAAAAGTATTCTTCTCTGAACGGGTTTCAAACCGTCCCTAACGTCCGGCAATGCACGCGAAACTATTACAGACATTGAATAGTCGATGTACGCCGATTTCATTTCATCTTCGACACTAATCGAAATTATCTTTGCTCTTCCTTCTTCTTCAAGCATTTTTTATCTCAATTTTATTTCTAATATTCTTATAATCAAATCCTTGTGTTTTACACAAAATTGTTGTAAAAATAGAAAATTCTGCTCACATATACAAGTATCAGCAAGCATTTTTTTAACAAAATTTGTTTATAAAATTATAGAGCCTAGACAGGGTTCGCAGACACAGAACGATAGTCAAAAGCAACAAAAATTCGCCAAAGTTATTAACAAGTTATACAAGATATTAACAATATAGCATTTTTTTACATTTTATGCTTGTACGTATAAAATCATTTTATATCTTTGCTCAAAATATCTATTAGTATCAAACACAAATTTTTAAAAGATGAACAAAGTAGAATTAATCGACAAGATGGCTGCAAAGGCAGGCATGACGAAAGCTGACGCAAGAAGAGCTCTTGATGCTTTCATGAACACAACTGAAGAATGCCTTAAGAAGGGTGATTCTTTGACTCTTATCGGTTTCGGTTCTTTCGGTGTTACCAAGAGAGCTGCAAGAAAAGGTCACAATCCACGTAATCCTAAGGAAGTTATCAACATCCCAGCAAGAAAGGTTGTTAGATTCTCAGCAGGTGCTGCATTGAAGAAGGCTGTAAACAAGAAGTAATCTTCTAAAAAAGAAAAAAAGGGGGACAATCGTTCCCCTTTTTTGTTTTAATACCATTTATAAATATGGAAGCTAGACAAATAATTGATTTTCTTACATCATACGTAACCACCGAAAGACTAAATACACTAAACAAGGTCCTCGACGAAAGAACCAACTACATATCGGTTGTCCTCGAAGACATTTTCCAAACACACAACGCTTCGGCTGTACTCCGCAGTTGCGACTGCTTCGGTATACAAAACGTAAACTTCATCGAAAACCGATACAGCTACATGGAAAACAAAGACGTGGCTATGGGTTCGTCGCAATGGCTGAGCATCAGACGGTTCAACCAGAAGGAAAACAACACACTAGATGCCATAAAGGCTGTACGCGATGCAGGTTACAGAATTGTAGCCACCACCCCGCACACAAACGACGTGCTAATAAAGGACTTAGACCTGTCGAAAGGAAAAATTGCTCTGTTCTTCGGCTCGGAAAAGCCAGGCCTGTCGGACATTGTAATGAACAACGCCGACGAATTTGTCCGTATCCCAATGTACGGATTCACCGAGAGTTTCAACATTTCGGTATCGGCAGCCCTTTGTCTTTACGAACTAACCGCAAGACTCAGAAATTCAGACATCGACTGGCACCTGTCACCTGCCGAACGCACCGAACTGCTCGCACAATGGATGAAACTGAGCGCAAGAAACGCAGAGGGTCTCATCCGCGAATACGAAAAAAGAGGAAAAATATAAGCTAAAGAGAGTTCATGGTTTATAGTGGCGCAATGCTTTGCGTCGGTGTTCAAAGTTCAAAGTTCAAAGTTCAAAGTTCAAAGTTCAAAGTTCAAAGTTCAAAGTTCAAAGTTCAAGGTTCAAAGTTTATTTTACTTTGACAAACCTTGTCGACATCTCTCCTGCTTCACCGAAAATCTTCACACTATAAGTACCTGCTGCAAAGTCAGAAACATCAAGTCTCGATACATTCTTGCCAGAGAATACACATCTGCCTTCGCTATCGATAACCATGATTTCAAAATTTCCATTCACTCCAACAATTTCCAATATATCGGAAACAGGATTCGGATATAGCGACAAAGAACCGCAGAAACTATTCTCTTCTACAGCATCTCCCTGATTACCACACAGATAATCATACTTAGCAACTGCTGCATCAACAGCTTCGGTCAGACGCGAATACGAATCGGCAGCAAACATGGCAATTCCAACCCTGACTGTATCGCCGGCTGCTATTGTCAACGGCCCTGCTCCTGTATATTGAACCATGTCGCCAATTATACTGCTTATCGAATTGTTGGTAGCCATATAAAACTTCTCCAGATCCGAAAATCCGTCCGAGATATCTATTGCGCCATCGCCACCTGCCCTATTTGCCAAAGTATAATTGAACGGCTGTCGAGAACCCAACAATTTCATTCCTGCATACAGCGAATTGTTGCCTTCGTAAGCACAATATGCAAAATTGCGGGTTGCATCGTATCTGCTCCTATTTTCTGACGGCTCATACAAATCCCAGTCGGCAAAAAGTCCGAAGTAATAGTCTTCGACTGGCTGAAGTCCTTTATTTACAATTGAATAGTCGGCTATAATATAATTGTCGGCATCGGCATACACGTCGAGTAAAATTTCCAAATTGTGCGAATTATAGTCGGAAGTATCTGTCATCTTTGCTGCCACATGCGTAATTGCCAACGTATCATCGACATAATGCGGATATTCAATTACCGAAAAGTCGGATACCTGACGTACTGCACTATAGACCTCATTGCCAGAGATTCCAGAAATAATACCGCAATCGTAAAACAATTCGTAGTAATCGTCGAGGTAGAACCCATGACCGACTTCGGTATTAAGGTCAACATATCCGAGACGGCCGTTTCCTGCAACCGACATGCTAAGATTTTCGGTTGTCACATCGACAAAGCCACCGTTTACAGGCACATCGATTATCTGCTCGTCGGCAAATTCGTCGGAAACAAAGTTAATCTTCAACTTGACTGTAAGTTCCTGAGGTGCATCGGGCAAAACTTCGAGCCTTATTGCATTGCCTCTCGCAACCGACAAGCTGTCGTTCTGCATCGGAGCCATATAGCCGAACGAAATTTCATCGTCAACAACTTGAACATAAGGACTTTCGGTAGAAATTTGCAATCGAAGGTTATCTCTTGCATTCAGATAATTAGTAATCATTCCTTCTACAACGACTTCTGTCTCCAGTCTGTCGAATTTCATATTGTGAAACTGTGTGGAATATAGGCTGTCTTCCGAAATTGTTAGTGCGCGGTAAAGGTTCAGACGTCCCTTCCCTATCAAACCTGCGTAATTGGCATTGAAATAAACTGGATACGAAACGTCCAAATATGTCGTATCGTAAACATACTGACCGAAATAGACATCGTTGTGAGTTGTATCGTAAGCATAGCCGCCCACGTAAACCTGGTTGTGTACGGTGTCGTACTCGTAAGCCTGCAGCAAGTCGGACCAAGTACTGTCGACCGAAATGCTGTCGTACGAATACAACTGGTCGTCCCAGATGCTATCAACAGTAATCACATCGATATACTCTACAAAAGTACTGTCGACCTGCATAAGCGAATCGGGCACAATATAATTGAGGGTATCGATATTGTCGGCTGACACGCGCAATATTTCACCTATTTGCAAGGCATTGTACGACGGATAGTACGACCTTACAATTCCTGCACTACCTGCAACTATCGGGCTAGCGAACGATGTTCCGCCCCACATTGTTGCATAGCCGTTTTCGCTTGTCGAAACGTACATGGTTCCTGGTGCCGACACATCAACGGTTGTCGAATACGACGAGTTGTTCCACTTGGCATCGTTGCGGTCGGTAGCAGCTACCGAAATAACATTTTCGTACGATGCCGGATAAAATCTCACCTCGATGCCATTGTTGCCAGCAGCAGCAACGACAAGAACATCGTAGTTTATGGCTGCATAGTTTACCACATCCTGTCCCATCTGCTGGTACGAAGTGCTTCCCCAACTGCAGTTTACCACATCGAAACGGTGATTTGCTGCATAAACTATCGACTGGTATACATTTACGAGCGAACCTTCGTCGTTCATAATCCTCAGTGGTACGAACTTGCATTTGTAGCCAGCCCCCGACACTCCAATTCCGTTTCCTGTTACAGCAGCTGCAATTCCAGATACGTATGCGCCATGCTCGTTGTTGTTGCATCCGTGCGGAATCTGGGCATTATTGTTGTCGTAGGCAAAATTCCAACCTTTGTAGTTGTCAACATAGCCATCGTTATCATTGTCAATACCGTCGGGTATATCATCGTAGTTGACCTTGATATTGTCTTGCAGGTCGACATGCGTAAGCCCTGTTCCCGTATCGGAAATGCCGATTACAATGGAAGTGTCGCCTTTGCAAATGTCCCAGGCCTCGTACGAACGCACATTACGAGTCCAGTACTGGTATGCACCGTCGGCATTTGCATTTTCGGGACGTGCCAGCGGATCGTCAGGAACATCAAGCAACGAAACCTTATACAACGGCTCGGCATATTCAACATCTCCATTCTTACTGATATACGAAACTACTTGATTTACATCAACATCACTTTCAAACACAAGGCGGTAGATAGTAGTAATGTCAGATAGTCGTCGACCATAATTGTCATATTCCTTGACAGGGCGCACGGCATCGGGGAATTCGAGCTTGTAGCCGAAATCGCCGAAACATTCGCGCAAACTGGTAACGTATGCCGACTTGAAAAAGGTATCAACCTTATTGGCGTTGACTTTAACAATTACCGTATTTTGTTCGTAATTAGCATTTTGCGCCACTACAGAGGAACATATAATCAGAATTGCAACAGCAATCGACAAAACTCTTTTCATACTCAAAAATTTTGCGAAAGATAATAAAAATGTTTAAAAGTTCAAAAGATTAGCTGCGCGGAATAAAAAATTCAAGGTTCAAGGTTTGTAGCGACGCAATGCTTTGCGTCGGGGTTCAAGGTTCAAAGTTTGTAGCATCGCAATGCTTTGCGATGGTTCATATTTCAGGAAGTTCAAAAAAAATGAAATTTATTGAATCTGAATTTCAAGGTATAAACAAAAAAAAGCGGCTGAAAATCAACCGCTTTTCTTGTATCAGGAATAATTTTACTGTGCGCTTTGTTCTTCGATGTTACCTATAATCTTAACAACCATGCTCGAATTGTTTGGATCGTTGGTTGTAATTGTAATCGGCTTGCTCTGGTGACCTTTTTTGCCTGCCGAATTGAAGGTTGCCTTAATGAAGCTTTCTTCACCTGGCTTAATCACCATCTTTTCGGGATTTGGAACTGTGCAACCGCAAGTAGCCTTTACTTTACGAATGATAAGGTCCGACTTACCTTCGTTCTTGAACTTGTACTCGTATGTTACCTTGTCGCCCTGCTTGATTGTACCGAAATCGTACTCAGTCTGGGCAAATACAATCTTAGGAGCATTTGCTCTTTCCTGTTCGGTAAGATGCGAGAAATCTTCGACGATGGTAGCACTTACTGTAATTCTGTTCTTGCTGCTGACGCTATCGTTAACGACAACTGTTATTCTGTCCTGCAAGAATCCCCAATCGTTCTTCTGGGTAGCATCGTAAGTGACATAGATTTTACCAGTCTGCCCCATCTTCTCGTTTGGCTTCTTAGCTGCAAGTGTAGCAGGTTCCATCCATACCTTTATATGCTTAGGTACATTCTGGAAAGTGACCTTCATAGGAGCCTCGGTAACGTTAACTACGCCAATAGTATCGGTAACCGACTTGGTATTATACACATTGTTTAATGCCAAATGTGCTGTTCTCAATCTCAATCCGCTGAAATCCTTTGGATAATAGTCTTCTACGCCCTTTTCTCTCGGGATTACTTCGCCCGAAATAGTAAGTATTGTAGTCGGAGTTTCGCAGTTTGATGTAACCGTTATAGTCTTGTTGAACTTACCGGGACGGTTCTGCGGATTGTACGAAGCCTTTACAAAGCCCTTCTTACCCTTCTGGATAGGTTCCTTGGTATAGTCGGTTGCTGTACATCCACACGATGCCTTTACATTGGTAAGGTACAATGGTTCCTCGCCTACATTTGTAAATTCGAATATAGCAGTCTGCATGCCTGCTTCTTCCTTGAATACGCCAAAGCTGTGAGATGTCTTATCCCACGAAATTTGTGGCGCCTTTGTCTGTGCCATCAAAGCGACAGCAGCAAACGATGCTAAAATAATGAAAAACAACTTTTTCATAATACCTTATTATTATAATTAATTGTTGGTTTCTTCTGGTTTTGGAGCTGCAGGAATAACTTCGCCGGTAATTCTTACTATCGAAGTCGGCTGGAACTCGTTTGTTGTTACAGTTATCTGCTTTGTGAACTTACCAGGTCTGTTCTTCGGATTGTACGAAGCCTTTACATAACCTTTTCCGCCCGGCTGAACAGGCTCCTTGGTGTAGTCGGTTGCTGTACAACCGCACGATGCCTTTACATTGGTAAGAAACAACGGCTTGTCGCCAGTATTGGTAAACTCAAATATTGCAGTCTGTATTCCATCTTCTTCGTGAAAAGTTCCGAAATCGTGAACTGTCTTTGCCCATGAAATTGCAGGTTCTGACTGCTGTGCCATCATAATTCCTGAAAACACAATCGCCAATGCCAATAAAACTATTCTCTTCATAACCTTTAATTTTTATAGTTTGCAAATCTAATTATTTATCAAGCATACATTGCTTACAAATCACGCACCAAAAAAAGCGAAAATATCAATTCGCTGAATTAAAAAAATGTTAAACCTATATTTCCATGAAGTTTATCCTCGCCTGCGGTATGACCGAAAGCGGTGATATTTTTCCTTTCATATACATATAATATCCTACTAATGCAATCATTGCAGCGTTGTCGGTAGTGTAGCTAATCTTTGGTATGTAAACTTCCCATTTCTTTTTTTCGGCTGCCAGCAACATTCTGTTTCGCAGTCCCGAATTTGCAGAAACTCCACCCGAAATGGCAACCCTTCTTATGCCGGTCTGCTTTACAGCCTTCTCCAACTTGTTGAACAAGATGTCGATAATGGTTTTCTGCAGCGATGCCGCCAAGTCGTTCACATTTTCGGCAATGAAATTCGGATTCTTGGCCACCTCGTCGCGTACCGTATATAAAAAAGAGGTTTTCAGTCCGCTGAAACTATAGTCGAAGCCAGGAATCGAAGGCTTTGCAAACTTAAATCTGTTCTCGTCGCCTATTTTCGACAGCTTATCGATGACTGGACCTCCCGGATATGGCAGTCCCATAACCTTGGCACACTTGTCGAAAGCCTCTCCTGCTGCATCATCTATTGTCTTGCCAATAATCTCAAAATCAAGGTAATCCCTCACAAGCACTATCTGAGAATGTCCGCCCGACACAAGCAGGCAAAGAAACGGAAACTGAGGCACGCAATCGTCCTCGCCCTTTTCCCTCAGGAAATGTGCAAGTATATGTCCGTGCAGATGGTTGACACCAACCAGCGGAATACCTAGCGACACCGAAAGGCCCTTGGCAAACGATGCACCGACCAACAACGAGCCCAACAAGCCAGGCCCCTTTGTAAAAGCTATAGCATCAAGTTCGTCCATTCCGATTCCAGCACGCTCAATCGCTTCCTTTACCACCAAAACTATATTCTGCTGGTGAGCCCTGCTTGCGAGTTCAGGAACCACACCGCCATACTTCTCGTGAATAGCCTGAGTATTAATGACATTCGACAACAATTTTCCATCGCAGACAACCGATGCCGAAGTATCATCGCATGAAGATTCTATACCTAAAATTTTCACTTCGCTTTTTTTTGCAAATTTACAATTCTTTAATTTAGGCTGTCAATAATTTTTAAGATATTTGCAGTTTATTCTTTAAACTGCAGAAATTTTGCACAGATATAAGATCAGAAGGTTTTTTATTATTTTGTTCTTACTAATAGTCAAGGACTTAATACTTCTTATTGTCATTCTGAACTCCCCCTATCTGCAAAGCCTAATTGCAAAAAAATGCATAGAATTCTTCGCCGACCACTACAATATAGAGCTAACTGTAGGCGATGTTTACCTGAAAATACCCAACAAAGTCGTATTGTACGATGTCGAAATGAAGGACTCGTGCGGAAACATGCTCCTCTCTGCCGACGACATGGAGGCTTCGGTCGAAAGGTTCTCGATACGGAAAAATTTCCTCTTGCTTTCGGAGGTGAAACTCGACAAGCCATACATCAACGCCAGCATCGACCAGCATGGCAACGCCAACTACGAATACATCCTGCGGAAATTTGCTTCCGACGACACTACTAGCATAGACTTCAACGTGATATGCCGGAAATTTACCATTGCCAACGGACATCTAAAATATTCCGACCAAAGATACGGAAGCACAGCGGCACTATTCAATCCGCACGACATCGACATCAACGACTTTAACGTCGAAATCAGCCGTTTCAGATATCTTAACGACACGCTAAATGTAAATATCGACAATTTCACGATGAACGAGAAATCTGGAATCGCCATCAACCGCATTGCTGGAAAAATAAAATACTACGACAAAGGCATAAACCTTGAAAATCTTGAAATTAAGACCGATTATTCGCAGCTCGCATGCTCCGAAATAACTGTAAAGGGCAAAGACGAGCTCTACCTGAGCAATCCGATGGAGCAGATTGAAAAACTTACGGTCAACATAGATACCATTGTATTCTGCGTTGCCGACCTAGCTCCTTTCCTTCCTCAATACGAAGGCTTTACCGATAGTTTACATATAAGAGGAAACTTCTCGGGACGACTCGACGACTTCAAATTCAAGAACTTCGGCATTTCAATGTACAATAGCACAAGGCTTTATGCAAACTTGTCGGTCAACGGATTCCCCGATGTAGAACAGACTATCGTCTTCGGCAACATTTCCGACATGTACACCAGCAAAAACGACATAAACAGGTTGCTGCGCATAATATCTCCAGAAAATCCCGTGCAGATTCCTGCTGCCTTCGACAACCTAGACCACATTGCATTCAACGGAAACCTGTCGGGTATGCTCAACGATATGATGGCATTCGGACAGTTTACGACAAACTTCGGCAGCATAAAGACCGATATCGCACTTATGCCCGACTGGAAGGCGAAGACGTTTGCATACGACGGAAAAATATCAACCACCGACCTTGATCTTCACAATATTATTTCGGGAAACAACAAACTCGGACTGCTATCGCTAAACGTAAACATAAAAGGAAATGTCGACTCGCTGTCGCACACACAAAACCAACTCAACGGCAGAATAAACCGACTCGACTTCAACGGATACAGCTACAACGACATAAATGTAAACGGCAGACTGTCGAACCAGATGTTCGATGGTAAAATAGCCATCAACGACCCGAACATCTCTGCCGAACTTATCGGAAGCTACAATTTCGGAAGCAAAAACAACAATATTGAAATCTCTAGCGACGTATATGCCGACCTCAAGGCATTGAACTTTGCTCCCGAAAACGCCAACGATTCGAAAATCAGATTTGTGCTGGGCGCAAATATCAGCGGAGACCTTCTCAACCACCCAATAGGCGACATTACATTGAGCCAGGCCGAATTCAACATCGACGACAAAAAAATTAAAATCGATAGGCTGTCAGCTGTCGCCGAGGAGCACGCCAACAACGAACATAGCATTAATGTGTCGTCAGAATTTATCGAATTCAACATTTACGGAAGATACAACCTCAGCGAAGTCCCTGGTGTCCTGTACGGAATGATTTCAAAAACCATCCCGTCGATACTTGGAGAACCAAGCCAATCGCCCAAAAGCGACAACAACTTCACCTACTCGTTCCGTCTGAAGAACATAAACGACTTTACCAAATTTTACGATACAGAACTCAACTTCAAAGGCGACATTTACTCGTCGAACGGCTATGTTTTCGGAAACGCACAGACTCTTTACGGCAAAATAAACCTCCCCGAAATAACAAGAGGCGAATACACTATCGGCGAAAGCAGCATCGAATTGTCAAGCATAAACGGACTATCGACGCTATACATTAACACAAAGAATTTCGGATACAACAATTTTACTTTCGAAGATATAAAACTTAACGTCGATGCCGAAAACGACAGCATTGCCCTCAATACAAACTGGGGAGGAAACGACAGCAGTCAAAACAGCGGTTTCTTCACTCTTGGCACCAAGTTCATTCCCAACGAAAACGACTCCATGCCACGCATCGAAGCCCACATTTCTCCGTCTCAATTCATTTTCGGAGAAACCATTTGGAAACTCGGAGAATCGAACATCAACTACGACAACAAGGAAATCGAAATCGACAACCTAAAACTCACCAACGCCAACCAAATCCTGAGCCTCAAGGGATTTGTTTCGAAAGACCCGAACAAAGTCCTGTCGTTCATGATTGACAACGTAGATGTAGGAAATATAAATAGAATTACAGAACCTAAAGGCTACGAATTCGGCGGAATTCTATCTGGAAGCGGACGTGTGGCAAACCTATACGATATTCCAATATTCACAGCCAACGTAAACATCATCGACCTTAGCATAAACCACGAAAACCTCGGCAAGCTAAACCTCTCATCGAAATGGGAAAACCAAAACAAGGCTTTCGTCGTGAGCGGCACCAACAAGTATATCGAAATGAAGGGAACATATCTCACCGAAATCGATAGCGTTAATGCCAGCATCATGCTAAAGAACCTGAAACTCGACATATTCGACAAATATCTCAACAACTACGAAATCAGCGGACTTAAAGGCGATGCAAACGGAATTCTGACAATCACCGGAAGCATCAAACAGCCGCAGATGAACGGCAGCATAAGCCTAAAAGAAACAGAATTCGTATACGACTATCTGAAACTCAAAGCTTTAACCGAAGACAAAATATACATCAGCAGCGACAAAATATATTTCGATAATTTCAAGGTTCTAGACGAAAACGGCAACGAGGGAACAATAAACGGCGGAATTTACCACGACAATTTCAAGGATTTCCGCTTCGAACTGCTCGCCGACCTCAACGACTACAAAGTAATGAACACCAAGTTCTCGGACAACAATCTTTTCTACGGAACCGTATACGCAACAGGCGGACTCGCTGTGGAAGGCACACCAAAGGACTTCTCGATATACGCAGGCGCAACCACTGAGGCTGGAAGTAAATTCATTCTGCCAATGGAAGACAGCTATCACTCACAAAACACCAGCTACCTCACATTTATTACCAGCAACGAACAAGAGGACGAGATCTCTCATCACAATTTCTCGTCAAGCAAGTACTCAATAAAACTCGACGTGAACGTACAGCCCGAAACCGAAGTTCAAATTGTCTTCGATCCACGTACCGGCGACCGTATTAAAGCCAATGGCGAAGGCATGCTGAAAATTGAATACACTTCCGACGAAGAACTTTACATGTACGGCGAAATCGAAGTTGTAAAAGGTGACTACCTATTCACACTCGAAAACATTATAAACAAACGCTTTACAATTCCAGCCGGCGGTACAATAACATGGAACGGCAATCCCTACGAAGGAAAACTTAACCTTGACGCTGTATATACCACAACGGTTTCGCTCAAGGAACTCATGCGCGAAGAATACGACACCACCGACAGCTACAGCCAGAAGGCCAACGTAGAATGCCACATGCATCTGAACGGAAACCTGATGTCGCCCGAAATACAGTTCAGCATAAACATCCCTAACGCACCCGACAAAGTTAAGACAAAACTGGCAAGCCTCACGCAGGACGAAATCAACAAGCAGCTGCTGTACGTACTTGTAATCAATCAGTTCTACGACCCCAACGCCGAAATGCTGAACCAAACAGGTACAACAACCAACGCTGTGGGCGTAACAACCACCCAGATGCTTTCGAACCAGCTAAGCAACTGGATTTCGCAGATTGTAAAGGATGTAGATGTCGGTTTCAAGTACAAACCTGGCACCGAAATGTCGGGGCAGGAAATCGAAGTAGCTCTAAGCACACAGATATTTAACGACCGCCTGCTTATAAACGGCAACCTCGGCATAAGCGACAAGAGGTTCAACAACGAAAACCTCGTCGGCGATGTCGAAGTCCAGTGGAAACTTAACAAAAAAGGTACGTTACGTATAAAAGGGTTCTCTCGCAAGAACACCGACCTCGAAGCCGAATACGGCCCCTACACCACTGGTGCCGGCATCTTCTACACCGAAGAGTTCGACACCTTCGGCGAACTCATGCGCAAAATCTGGGACGACATAACCTTCAAGCAGGCTCGCGAACGCCACAAGGCAAAGAAAGCCCAGAAGAAAACAACTTCGGTCAAGGTAAGACCTAAACAATAATATGTCATAAAGCATTTATCGCACCCCCGACCCCGTCAGGGGTCATGCTGTTGTTGAAAAGAAAAAAAACGTTGACACAATACCATGCTCCCGACCCCGTTAGGGGTCATGGTTCGGTAACGTTGGCACACGTTTTTGTCGCGATAGCATACAAAAACTGTGACAACGCGAACAAACAAAAAAGGAATGTAACAAAACCGCTACATTCCCTTTAAATATTCGTATGTCCACACCTTCGACAGGTGCAGCAATCTTTTTTACAACAAGTGATAGCTTACAACAAGTCCTGCCATCACGATGCTAACCATGCTCATAAGCTTGATAAGGATGTTGAGCGAAGGTCCCGACGTGTCCTTAAACGGATCGCCAACAGTATCACCAACAACGGTTGCCTTGTGATTTTCAGAACCTTTGCCACCAAAATTGCCTTCCTCGACATACTTCTTGGCATTGTCCCATGCACCACCAGCGTTAGCCATAAATACAGCCAGAACAAATCCGCATGACAATCCGCCAATGAGCAGACCGAGTACACCAGGAACACCAAGTACCAAACCTGTAATCACAGGAACAAGGATTGCCAGTATCGACGGTAACAGCATTTCACGCTGTGCACCCTTGGTCGAAATTGCAACACAACGCTCGTAGTCAGGCTCTGCCTTGCCTTCGAGAATACCAGCAATGGTACGGAACTGACGGCGCACCTCCTCTACCATCTTCTGTGCTGCGCGTCCTACTGCATTCATAGTCATTCCGCAGAACACAAATGCCATCATTGCGCCAATGAACACACCGACAAGCACCATAGGATTCATAAGGTTGACATTGTATGCCTCCATAAAGTCAACCAATGTTGCCTTGGCTGCCTCAACGCCATTTGGCAACGACTCCCCTACTCGTATCAAAGCCATCTTTATCTCCTCGATGTACGAAGCCAACAAAGCAAGCGCCGTAAGAGCTGCCGAACCAATGGCAAAGCCCTTTCCTGTTGCAGCTGTCGTATTTCCGAGAGCATCAAGAGCATCGGTACGCTTGCGGACTTCGGGTTCCAGACCGCTCATCTCGGCATTACCACCAGCATTGTCGGCTATAGGTCCGTACGCATCGGTTGCAAGAGTAATTCCAAGAGTCGACAACATACCGACAGCAGCAATTCCGATTCCGTACAAGCCCATGCTTAAATTTTCGGCAGTAAAATCGATGCTGAACCCATTTGCACACAAATACGAAAGCACAATAGCACATCCGACGGTAATCACTGGAATTGCCGTAGAAAGCATTCCCAAGCCCAAACCCGAAATAATTACGGTTGCAGGACCAGTCTGCGAACTTTCGGCAACCTTCTGTGTAGGACGATAAGTCTGTGAAGTATAATATTCGGTTGATTTACCAATAATTACACCAGCGAGCAGACCTACAACCACCGACAGCGAAACCTGCCACCACTGGTTGGTTTCGGTACCGAAAAGCCATGCAAATATTCCGAATGTTGCAACTGCGATGAGTACTGCCGCAGTGTTTGTTCCGCGCGACAATGCCGAAAGCAACTGTTTCATGCCGGCATCTTCCTTAGTGCGAACGAGGAAAATTCCAATCAACGAAAGGATAACGCCCACAGCAGCGATAAGCGACGGTGCCAGAACAGCCTTCAACTGCATTCCCTCTACTGCCGATGTTGCAAATGCCGATGCACCGAGAGCCATCGTTGCAAGTATCGAACCTGCGTAGCTTTCGTAAAGGTCGGCACCCATACCTGCCACGTCACCGACGTTGTCGCCAACGTTGTCGGCAATTGTTGCCGGGTTGCGCGGATCGTCCTCGGGAATATTGTATTCGGTCTTACCTACGAGGTCGGCGCCAACATCTGCGGCCTTGGTGTAGATACCGCCACCCACGCGGGCAAACAATGCCTGTGTAGAAGCACCCATGCCAAAGGTAAGCATGGTTGTTGTTATTATTATAAGGTGATTCTCGGCTGGAATGAAATAATCGAGTACGATGAACCATACCGAAACATCGAGCAAAGCAAGCCCAACAACAACAAGACCCATTACAGCACCCGACCTGAAAGCCACCTGCAAACCGCTGTTGAGCGATTTACGTGCAGCATTAGCTGTACGTGCCGATGCGTATGTTGCAGTCTTCATGCCAAAGAATCCTGCCAATCCCGAAAAGAAACCTCCAGTCAGGAAAGCAAACCATACCCATTCGTTCTGCAATCCAAAAAACGACATTACACCAAATACAACAGCAAGGATGACAAAAACAATTATCACGACCTTGTACTGCTGCTTCAGGTAAGCCATAGCACCACTCCTTACATGGCGGGCAATCTTTTTCATGAGGTCGGTACCCTCATCGGCCTTTATCATCTGCCTAAAAAAGATATAGGCAAAAAGCAAGGCAATTATTGATGCCGCCAACGCCAAATAAATAATCCACTTCATATAAATAAATTTTAAATTACTAACTACCAACAAGATACAAAAGCACACACAAATTATGGCTTCATATCTTCGGAGCGCAAATGTAGAGCGATTTTTCAACCTCGCCAAACATTTTTTATGAACAGATTATTGCTATTCGTTAAAAGTTCACATTCATCCTCCAAGTCATCACGTAATACTTGTTATCGATGATTTTACGTGGCGAGAACTTGTAGAAGAAATCAAACGAAATGCGCTTGCGGAACATATTTACAGAAATACCGGGTGCGGCATAGCCCGAGAAGTAGTCGGACTTTCTGACTCCTGCATTTGCGCCAGAGGTCGCCTCTTTTACATGTCCATAGTAGGCCGACACTTCAACAAACGGATGGAAATATTTCAGGTATGGATATTTTACTCGGCATAGCAGTCCGTAGCGAACATCCAAGGTAGTTCGCGAAACTTTGGTGTTTAGTTTGCCGTTGTCGTAGAAGCCCGAGAACTCAGCACCTACCGACAGGTAATTGAAGATGCCGTAGGTGTATCGTCCTGCGAACACCAAAGGTTTGTAGTATTTTATGTCGCCAAGATATGGATTTATCTGGAAACCAATAGAGTGTCTGTGGAAAATTTCCTGAAATTCCTTCTGTGATTCCAAATATGGTCTTCCGCGTTCAATCAGACTTACCTTGTTGAAGTTGACGCTATACGACAAGGCCGGCATGAATGGGAATAACGAGAACTGCCACATTTCATAGTTTCTTAAGAAATAAACGTATGGATTTCGTCTGCCGTATGCATTGATTATACTTAACGTCAAGGTTCTTTCTCCCCAGTGTAGCGACTTCATGAAATTGAATCCGATGTCAAGACGGTGATATGGTTTCATGCGGTATTCGTTTACGCCGTCGTATATATACGAGTACCTTCCGTCGATGTCGTAGAAAATTCCTGTTGGAATTGAAATCGGTGCACCAGTTGCGAACACCCAGTTTGCCGAAAGCGAAAACTTGTCGCTTGTTGCCCAGTTGAGTGAAATGCTGAAATTATGCGTACGGTCGTTGTCGGCAAGGAAATATTTGTTGTCGTTTACTCCTTCAAACTGCCGCTTTGTCTGGGCCAGCGAATAGCCGACAAAACCTGTGAGACTTCCGCGCGTCTTTGCAAACAATAATTCTATGCCCTTTGCCTTCCCGTTTCCGCCCGTAAGCACAACGTTCAAGTCGGATATGTTTCCGGTCATTCCTTCCATGCTTATTGTGCGCGACATCATTGCGAGGTCTGACATTTTCTTGTAGTAGGCATCTACCGAAAGTTCCAACATTCCATCAAGGAAACTGCGCTCTATGCCTACATCGAACTGTTGCGACATAGCAGGCTTGACTCTGCCCGTAGACATAATCCACCTATCCTGCGGAAGACCTATAATATAAGCTGTTACGCACTGAAGGTTCTGATGAACATGCGAATAGGCGGCCTTTACGGTGAATACCTTAGGAATATGGAACATTACCAGAGCACGAGGTTCGGGCTGCCAATATGATTTTTTGCCTCCGATATCGTAGTAATGCGTGAAACGGAATCCGATATTCGAAGATACATACTTACCAAAGTGCATTTCGCCGAGAGCATAGGCGGAAATTTCATTGGAATAGATGTTTTTTGCCCTATTGCGCTGTTCGCTTATGACTGAATCATTTATCAAACTGATAAGTTTATTGCTATAGGGAAAAGATGTGTAAAACGATTCGGAAATGCCAGCCCTAAGAACCGACTTTCCCCACATTTTCCATTTTACATCTGCAGCAAGGCGTAAGTCCATTATGTTTACAGCATTCTTGAAGAGCATTGAAAATATGGAATCACGCTTATTGAAGTCGTTGGACTTTGACATGCTTGTGCTGTGAAAATCTGTAAGACTTAGGTTTATGCGACTGCTGGTGCGATCGTTGAACTTGTGGTCCCACTTCAGCGATGTCATCTTGTTGCCCCACGACTGTCTCATTCTGCTGACATCACGCTTTCCATAAAGGTCGTTGCCAAGTTTATAGATGTCATCGCCTATATAAGTACCAAAACTCAATGTGTTCTTGTCGTTGAACTTATGGTTTATCTTGAAGTTTAAATCCCAGAATGTATACGCAATTTTCTGGTCGTCGAGCAACACTGCCGATACAGGGTACATTATGAGGTCGTACATGAAACGGCGTATCGAGAACAGCATCGAGGTCTTCTTGTTTTTCAGAGGACCGCCGAGACTAAGCTTGCAATTGAGCAAACCAATAGTTAGGTTTCCTCGCGTCATGTCCTCCACGTTGCGCGTTTCCACCTCCATCACCGACGACAGGCGACCACCATAATTAGCAGGAAATCCACCTTTGATAAGGTCAGCTCGCTCGATAATGTCGGCATCGAAGGTTGAGAGAAGTCCGCCTATATGATTTACAGAGAACAGCGGTGTTCCATCGAGAACATATAGGTTTTGTCCAAAATCGCCGCCACGCACGCTCAATCCTGCACGGTTTTCGCTTGTAGCGTCAACACCGGGCATAAGCTGGAAGGCTCGCATTATGTCCGATTCGCCACCAATAGTAGGAATAAGTTTTATCTGGTCGCCAGCTAGGCGCATTGTACTTACTTCGAGGCGTTTCTCTATCGGAGTCTTTTCGGTTACGGTAACCTCCGACAAGGTGTGCCCCTGCTTCATTATTATGTCGAAATGTGTGTGTTTGGTGAGTTTCAGTGCAAACATTGTTTCGGTGTAGGAAATATGCGAAACGTTTATCAGTACGCTGTCACCGTATTTGAATGTCATTTCGTAGTAGCCGTATTCGTTTGACGAGGTACCCTTGCCCGAATACACATCGCTGAGGTTGGCATCGGCAATACGGTCGCGAGAACCTTCGCACACCACATATCCCGACAACTTTACTTCCTGCGCTAAAACAGGACTGCAAAGCAGAAGCAAAATTGCGAACAGTAAAACTATATTTCCAACATTTCTTGTCATCTCCCAATTGTATCGTTCAATATTGAGTAGCCGGCAAAAATGCCGTACCCGTTCTCAACGTTCGAATAAATATTGGCCGGAATCGCATTAAGTACGTCTTGTGTTCCGACAAAACCGTCGCTTTCATAGTCCTGCATTGCCTTGGTTCGCAAATATTCGTAGTAACTTTCCGAAAGCGACATAACGCTAAAGTCGCTTCCATCGTGAATCCAGTTGCAATAGGCTTCGAGATTATAGCTTCCGCCACTGAAATATTCGTCGCTTATAAGCAGACATCTGCCGTCGAAAACAAGTGCACCGCTCTGCATAAGTACACTATCGGTATTTTTTGTCTGGCTGAAATACACAGGGAAATAACCGTGGTAGCTTTCCTCGTCGCGGTTCACACCCATGAAAATCTTGTAGTAATTGCGGGCAGGGTCGTTGTCGGTGATTTTCAGGTATAGTTTGGAAATCGGGTTTCCTTCTTCATCCACCGACACATTGTTGCGATAGTGGATGTCGCTTAATGCAGGCATAGGTGGCAAATAGGTGCCGGCGGAACAATCTCCGTATTTTGCACTCGAAGCCTCTACCTTGTACTGTGACCCGGCTTTGGGCATCTTTTCCGAAATATAAATACCATCCTCGTAAGAAAGCGTATCAAGCACTTGCCCGTCCTCGAATACTATTACAAGCGCATCGTCTATGTATGTTGGCTCCTTTAGCGAGATTGGAAAACCCAGACTATCGTGGTCGTATGAATCCGATGATATTGGCATAGTTAGCGACAGCGTAACACTTATAGGCTCGTCGGGAGTGATTAGCGAATTCATCACTATCGCCTGTTTGTAGTTATTGGGAAAGTCGTAGTTTACCTGGCTCTGACAGGCGGCGAGCATACAAAGTGCCACAACCAATATTGAAATCCTTACTTTCATTTGCTGTTGAAGTTATAACCGATTTTCCACCCGAAAGTAACTTTCCGCCAGTCGGCAAAAATAAGTGTTGTTGCCTTGCACATTAGGTCGATGTTGAAATGGTTTTTCCAGAAGCGGAACGACACCCCCACCGCGGCATACCACTGGAACCTGTTCTGCACATACTGCTGCCTCATCGAAAAGCCAATATCCTCCATAATCGGTTTATGAGCAGCGTACCCTCTTCTGTATCCTAGCACTATATCAGCAAAGGGACGGCACCATTCGGGCTTGTTGTAGATAAATCGTGCCATTGCCCCTATATCGTGCCACCAATGACCAGACGAAAATTTTGTCTTATCCTTTTGCGATATGCCATCGTAATCTTCGTATGAGATATAAGAAGCTTCACCGCCTATAAGAATATTAGGATGCACGGCATAGGTATATCGGAACGCGCCATGCCATATCACATAGTTTGTTTCGAATGTCTGATTTGAAATCATCAGGTCCAAACAGTTTCCTGCTGGGTTCAGTTATACCGAAATATTATGGCGATACTCAATCTGCTGCTTGAGACGCAACTTTATGCTGTCGTTCTGCGCGAATATCGGCAGCGAAACGAGAAAAAATACCAATATTGCAATTATCCTATTCATATCTATTTATTTCTTTGAATTGAAGTTATACCCGATTTTCCAAGTAAAAACAAACATCTTGCTATTTACATTGTTCCGAAATGGCGAAAATTTTATGCCGAGGTCAATGTTAATATGGTTCTGCCATATCATAAACGACATGCCAGGTGCTATATAAGCATCGAAATGATGGAAATTGTATGATGGAAAACTTTGTATTTCCTCGTCGGTAGGCTTATAATTATCCGACCAGCTATATTTGATATGCGCATAATTGTACGACATCCCCACATCGGTGTAAGGTTTAAAGACCTGCCACCTGTTGGCAATGAAACGGGCATATCCGCCAACATTAAAAGAAATCACATTCAATATATTTTGAGTTGTACCATAATACATCAATCTTTTCTGACTAAAAAACATCAATTCCGGTCCCACCATTATGTTCTTATGTACACGGTAACCATAGCGTAGGTTTGCATAGTAATTCCGTGGCAAACCATCTTCGATACTAACGTGAGTAAAATAGTCATAAATATCTCTGTATTCTTCAAACGCCCTATTAAACTGAAACATGATGCTGTGCTTATATGGCGGCATGGAATCACAGATATAGCATGGCTGCTGTGCAAACGCCACACAACTTATTGCTAGAAAAATCAATATGACCAATCGTTTCATTCCCTAGTTTTATATTACAACGCAAAGATAGGTATAATATTGCACAAGATATTTTGAAACGAACACATTTTTCACTTTTCGGGCATATCATTTATTTCTTTGAATTGAAGTTATACCCGATTTTCCAAGTTACATCCCATTTTCCATTGATAAAATACCAGTTTGATGCCCTAAACATCACATCTATGTTGAAATGATTCTGCCAAAATCGGAACGACATCCCAGCGGCAGCATACCACTGGAAAGTATTGCCAATATACATCTGTGTAGGCTTGAATGTATCCGTATTAGATATAATATTATCATCACAAAACCAATATAGTCGCCTGTATCCGAGTTCTATGTCGGCAAAAGGGCGGCACCATTTCAATCCATTGTATATGAATCGCGCCATCGGTCCATAATAATGTACCCAATAACCGTGGTCCCTTTCGTTCTGATTCTTAGAATCATTTGGGAAATGATTGTATGAATTATAAGCTGCTTCTCCGCCAAGCAATATGTTTGGATGTAGTGTATATGTATATCTTAATGCTGCATTCCATTCCACAAAATTGGTTTTTGTTGTCATGTTCGAAATCATAAGGGAAAGGTAACTTCCTGCAGGATTTACCTGTGCCGAAATGTTATGGCGGTACTCAATCTGCTGCTTGGGACGCAACTTTATGCTGTCGTTCTGCGCAAATACACAACAGCTTAACAGCAACATATACAACAATATCAATCGGTTCATGTTAAAATGCTTTTATATGCATAACGCAAAGATAGGTATAATATTACACAAGATATTTTGAAACGAACACATTTTTCACTTTTCGGGCATATCATTTATTTCTTTGAATTGAAGTTATACCCGATTTTCCACCCGAAAGTAACCCTTCGCAAGTCGGCAAAACTCAATGTAGAAGCCTTGCACATAAGGTCGATGTTGAAATGGTTTTGCCAGAAGCGGAACGACACCCCAACCGCGGCATACCACTGGAACCTATTATATGTATATAGATAACTGTTCCTCTCTGGGCTGTAATCCTTGCCAAAAACGTATGACCTGCGGTAGCCTATTACTATGTCGGCAAAAGGTCGGCACCACTGCGGCTTGTTGTATATGAACCTTGCCAATGCTCCTACATCGTGCGACCAATAGCCAATTTCCAGCTTGGTCTTGTCCTTTTGCGAATCGGCGTTGTAATATTCAAACGACGTATATGATGCTTCAGCGCCCACTAGAATATTGGGATGCACAGTATAGGTATATCTTATTGCGCCATGCCAGTTCACGTAATTGCTTTCGGTGGTCTGATTTGAAATCATCAGATCTAAGTAATCGCCAGCAGGATTTACCTGCGCCGAGATGTTGTGTCGGTACTCAATCTGCTGCTTCGAGCGAGACTTTGTGGTATCGTTCTGCGCAAACACACAACAGCTTAACAGCAACATATACAACACTATCAATCGCTTCATACTAAACATGCTTTTATATGCATAACACAAAAATAGTTATAATATTGCACAAAAAAAAATATTTCGTAAGATATATTATGTAGAAGATTTGTGATTTTTCTGCCATTTCCGTTACAGGAATTGTCTCGGGAAACTACTGCATAAGTTTTGTGTAGTGGCATTCCATAATCTCAGCCGAATCAAAATTATGAAGATGCATGGCTCCTCCCAGACAATTGTTGTAAACCTTACAACATGCACATTTACCGACTTTTGTCCAGCTGCGGTCGCGGAACTTCTCGAAACGGTTGTCCCATACATCAAGCAGGTTGTCAGTATATATATTTCCTTGCGCAAACCTCCTGTCAATATTAGGGCAAGCAGAAATAGAACCATCGATAAGCACCGAACCAATATTTATCCCTGCGCGACAGAAATAATGCCAATCACGCACCTTGCGGTCGTACTTGCCGAGATAGGCCTCGCAACTGAACTTGGCATCTATCCTGCCCTCCTTGCGCGTTTCGACTATGAAGTCCATAAGTTGCTTCAACTGAACGCCATCCAGACGCAAGCCATCGTCGGCTGCCGCCCTTCCAATAGGCGCAATGGTGAAAAAACGCCATGCCTTGACCTTGTGGGCAATTAGCAATTGTTTCATCTCTGCAAGTTCGCCAATGTTCATCGGACTCACGCAAGTGACAATATCGTAGGTTGGCAGACGTTTTTCGTTGGCAATCAAATCGATGGCATTCATCACCCTGTCGAAAGAGCCTTGTCGCTTACGAAAGGCATCGTGAGTATCGCGCAATCCATCGAGGCTAAGGGTAATGCTCGAAAGCCCAGCCGCCATAAGCTTGCGGTGCATAGCCTCATCGTAGGCATAACCATTGGTGACAATGCTCCACAAAAAACCATGTCGGCGCAGTTCGCGTCCGCAGTCGGCAAGGTCGGCACGCACAAGCGGTTCGCCTCCAGTAATGACAACGAATACCGAATTACGCTTGTAACGCTGCTCAAGCGGCAAAATCGCCTTCAGAAAATCGTCGAACGGCATATCCTTGTACTCCGACGAAACAGCGCAGTCGGAACCACAATGCCGACAATTGAGATTGCAGCGCTGGGTACATTCCCAAAACAGGTAATTCAGCTCGTGAATCTGCGTTTCCTTTTTTCGGAAATAATTATGAAATGCCTGAAGCATAGACTACTTTGCAGCAAGCGAGATATTAATGTCTGTATAATCGGAAACAATTAGCGTGTCGAGTGGTGCGTAACGGTCCAAGGTATCAGAAAAATTAAGGTTGAAGCCTTCATCGTTGTCATCATAGACCATAAACGTCAAGCTGAACTGTCCGTTTTCGTCCGAAACTGCAACCTCGTCGGATACGTCGGCTGAAACACAGATTCCCGAAAGAGGCTGTGACGAAACACTGTCGGTAACCATTCCTGACATCTTCACCTCGTAGCTAAAGCTTTCTTCGACACGATAGTTTGGTGTGCCGTAGCAAGCCTGCATAACGAACATCATCGATGTAAACGCCGATGTCATAAGCATTCCCCTGAAAAACTTGTATGTCTTATGTTTTTCCATATTTCTACCTGTTTAAACGTTGTGACAAAGTTAAGATTATTTTACATACGAATGACTTTCAGTGCAAAAATTCTACCTGAACACCTGCAGTCTGTCGGCATCAAGCCTTACAAAAATAAACAGCAGTATAGTAAACGCCCACAGCGACGAGCCGCCATAGCTGAAGAACGGCAACGGAATGCCGACAACAGGAGCCAGACCTATTGTCATGCCAATATTTATTGCCACATGGAAAAACAAAATCGAAGCAACGCCGTAACCGTATATTCGCGAGAATGTCGACCGTTGTCGCTCCGCCTTGTTTATAATCCTTATTATCAGCGCACCAAACAAAATAAGGATAACGGTTATGCCCAGCAAGCCCCACTCCTCGCCTATAGTACAGAAAATGAAGTCGGTACTCTGCTCGGGTACAAACTTGTATTTTGTCTGCGTGCCATGCAGGAATCCCTTGCCTAGTATTCCTCCCGAACCTATTGCAATCTTCGACTGGTGAACATTGTAGCCGGTGCCTAGCACATCCTCGTTCTTTCCAAGCAAGTCCATTATTCGCGACTGCTGGTGGGCCTGCAGCACATTGTTGAATATATAATCGACAGAATAGACAAAGCCGCCCATTCCAACCATCAGTATCATCGCAAATATGAGAGGCTTCATCTTACTTATAAAATAAAGCACTATCATCAGCAGCGACATAACGCCATAGCCTATAATGGCGTATGAAACGCTTTTCTCGGCATGTTCGGGCGAAAGTATGCAGAGCGTAACAATCACAGCCGAATACACCAGCGACAAATAAAATACAATACGCGTATATTTGTTTCTTCCGCAAATAAACAACAAGCCTGTAGTACAAAGAAGTCCAACTATCAGCATCAGCAGCGCAGTGTCGACAATAAGTGCCATGATGAAAAGGAAAATCAACGCAAATGCCGAAATGAAAAGTATCCTGTTCATTCCTTCCCTGAACATCACAAATATAAAGGTACAAAATACAAGTGCCGAACCCGTATCGTTCTGCAAGAGAATTGTAAGCATCGGAATGCCCAATATGATACCTATATATAAGTAGTTACGTACATATTTGAATGAAAAGTTTTCGGAGCTCATAAACCTTGCCATGGCAAGGCATACGGCAATCTTGGCGAACTCAACTGGTTGCATTCGGAAAGTTCCAATCTCGAACCATGCCTTTGCGCCGTTGACTTCCCTTCCGAATAGCAGCACCGAAAGCAAAAGCAGGCATCCTATGGCATACAGCACGTAGGCAAACGTAGAGTAGAATTTACTGTCGATAAGAACTACCGCCACAATGACGACAATGGCCGCTCCTATCCATATCAACTGCTTTCCGTACTGGCAGCTAATATCGAATATACTCTGGTGCGTATCGTCGTAAACGGCAGAGTATATATTTACCCATCCCATAAAGACAAGCGCCAGATACAGGAAAACTATAACCCAGTCGATGTTGGCCAATATGCTGTTTCTCCTACCTTGTTGCATTGGGTAAAATTGTTGTTGTTAAAATCCTGCGTTCCAAATCTGGGTCGGATATTTCACCCTTTATATATTTCTCCATCATGAGCCTTGCTATTGGGGCCGCCCAAGTTCCACCGAAACCTGCATTCTCGACATACACGGCAATTGCAATCTTCGGGTCTTCCTTTGGTGCAAACGCCATAAAAACCGAATTATCCTTGCCATGAGGATTCTGTGCCGTTCCTGTCTTTCCGCACACAGTAATGCCCGGGATATAGGCATTGTGTCCAGTTCCTCCAGGCTTGTTCACAACCCAGTCCATACCTTCTACACAGACATCGAAATATTTTCTCTCAAACGGAGTTTCCACCCGCTGGGCCATTTCGCCCACATAGTCCTCGCCATTTATCTTCTTCAGCAGATGCGGAGTAATGTAGTAGCCACGATTTGCCAGTATCGAAGCGTAGTTTGCCATCTGCAAGGGCGACACCAGCACTTCGCCCTGACCGATACTTACCGAATATATGGTACTGAACGCCCATCGGTTTTCGCCATAAAGCCTGTTGTAGTAGTCGGGACCAGGAATCTGCCCCTTGTTTACACCAGGCACACCGACATTGAAGGCGTGGTTGAAGCCTAGAGTTTCAATCTTTTCCTTCCAAAGTCCCAGTCCTATTGCCGCATCCTTGTAAAGATTCTTGTCAATTCCTCGCTGCACAAGCCTACGGAACACAAAATAGAAGTACGGATTGCACGACATCTGTATTCCCATCGAAACCGATGTTGGCGTCGGATGGTTGTGACAGCCGACTTTCGACTTGTCGCAAGGGAACGACTGGTTTGGCGTAATAACACCTTCCTGCAATGCCACAAGTGCCTGGGCAACCTTGAAAGTAGAGCCAGGAGGATATGTCGAAGAAACCGCTCTGTTTATCAACGGCTTGTATGGGGCACGCAACAAGCTATCGTAGTTTTTGCCACGCACACGTCCAACCATCAGCTGCGGATCGTAGGTAGGCATCGAAACCATTGCCAGCACTTCGCCCGACGATGGCTCTATCGCAACCACAGCTCCGACCTTGTTTGCCATCAGCTTCTCGCCGTAAGCCTGCAAGTCGCTCGATATTGTCAGTGTTATATCATTACCTTGAATCGCAACAGTGTCGTACTTTCCATCCTCGTAACTACCCTGTACAACACCTTTTACGTTTACCAGATAGAACGAAACGCCTTTTTCTCCGCGCAAAATTGTCTCGTAGCCACGTTCTACCCCACTCTTGCCTACATAGTCGCCACTCTGGTAGTACGGATCGGCTTCTATCTGCGCCTCCGAGACTTCGCCAATGTCGCCAAGCACATGAGCAGCTATACCACCATTGTATTTTCGCAGAGTTCTGTTCTGGACATAAAACCCCGGATACTTGTACAAATGCTCCTGCATCTGAGCATAAACCTTCGAATCGATTTGCTTCATGAACACCGACGGACGATACATCGAATACTTCTTGGCATTCAAGATTCGCGACTCGACAGTCTCTTTAGTTATCCCCAAATCGCTGCACAACGACGCAGTATCAAACTCATGTATCTGATGAGGAACCAGCATCAGGTCGTAGGCGGCCTCGTTGCACACCAGTATATTTCCATCGCGATCGTATATTATACCACGGGACGGATACTGTACCACCCTGCGCCGCGAATTGTTCTCGGCCGATTGCTTCAGCGAATCGTCGAACATGAGCAACAAAGCCTTTACCCATATTGCAATAAGCACAAGCACTACAATTGCTATTATCGGATATTTGCGAATCTTGTACTCGATCATTTCCTCGACATAAGCAATAGGTGGAACAAAAGTATCACAATCAGCGATGTCAACGAACTTACGCAGACCTTTGCCAGAGTAAACAAAATGTTTGCAAAGTTCATGCTTTCAAACAGGAATATCCAAAGATGATGTATAATAATTATTGTAAAGGCATACTTTATGAACCAGCCGTATCCATAATTGCGGACACTCAGCTGCTTATTGTTTTCGTATCCATCGTGCGGCGAATAGATATCAAGGGCAAACGACCTTACAAATGCCACCAACAGTCCCGCCGAGGCATGAAGGCCAAGCGTAGAATTGAACAGGTCGACGCATAGTCCCATCAACAGTCCAAGCAAAAGAGCCAGATACTTGTTGGTATCGATTGGTAGCGTCATAATGAACAATATGTACACAAAGGCATTGACATACACACTCACGCATATCTGGTCTAGAATCAGCGTCTGTACCAACAACAGGACTATAAAGTACAATATGTATTTCAGTTTGTCGATCATTTGTTTTTTGAGCCTTCGTCCGAAGCCTTGAGTTCCTCCTTATTTTTGTTTAATATTGCATATACATACTTGATATTATGGAAATCGGTATATAGCTCCACATCAATTGTATAAAAGTCGGTAGAAAGGTCTTTCTCAAAACTCTTGACATACCCTACAGGAACGCCCTCTGGGAAAATTGCGGAGAATCCGCTTGTCACGACTTCGTCACCAATCCTTACATCGACATAACCTGGCACTTCTGAGAATGTTGCCACTCTAACATCGCGACCATTCCACGACAGCGAGCCGAAATAGCCGTTTTCGGCAAGCTTAACGCTGATTCGGGCATCGGGATGTATTATTGGCATTATCACGGCATACTTGTCAGACACCGAACTGACGATACCGACAACACCGTCGCGGCCAATTACACCCATTTCGGTTTCCATACCTGCATTACGTCCAGCATTTACCGTTATGGTATTTTTCTCTCTATTTGTCGTTGCCGAAATAACAGAGGCAGGAATATATTCAAATTTCTTGCCTAGAACAGGAATGCTGCTCCGTCTATATGCCTCGAGACGATTGCGCAAGTCGGCATTTTCTTTTTTTAGTGCCTCATTCTCTTCCGACAAGTTCATATACTGAACAACGCCTGCCCATTTCTCGGCAATAGCTCCAGTAACCACGTTGGCCGATGTGGCAAACTCGTACCTCTGGTATGGATTAGCAGAAAAAAACAGCACGAGGCATAACGCCTCGAGCACTATAAATAAAATGAAATATGCGTATTTAACGACAAAGTCGAGCAGATTTCTCATCGCTAGAACTTATCTCAACAAGAACTGGAACTTGTCAACATTCTTCAAAGCAATGCCAGTACCGCGAGCTACTGCATGCAGCGGGTCTTCGGATACATGGACAGGGATATTTGTCTTATCGGACAGACGCTTGTCGAGACCTCTCAGCAAAGCACCGCCACCAGTGAGGAATATACCCTTTGTAAATATATCGGCATACAACTCTGGAGGTGTCTGTTCGAGAACCGACATCAGAGCCTGCTCTATCTTCGAGATCGAACGGTCGATGCAATGTGCAATCTCCTGATGCGACACTGGAATTTCCAACGGCAGAGCAGTCATCTGGTGAGGACCTCTTACGATATATTCTGCTGGCGGGTTGTCGAGTTCAGGAATTGCAGCACCGACATTTATCTTGATAGCCTCGGCAGTTCTCTCACCTACCCTAATGTTATGCTGACGACGCATATACTCTACGATATCGTTTGTAAAGTCGTCGCCTGCAGTACGTACCGAACTCTTAACAACGGTACCGCCGAGCGATATTACTGCGATTTCGGTAGTACCACCACCTATATCGACAACCATGTTTCCCTGTGGTGCCTCAACGTCCATTCCGATACCGATTGCAGCAGCCATTGGTTCGTAAATCATATAAACCTCACGTCCGCCTGCATGCTCCGACGAATCGCGTACAGCACGAAGTTCGACTTCGGTGCTTCCCGACGGCACGCCGATAACCATCTTCAGCGATGGGTTTATCCAATTTCTGTTCTTGTTCACCATCTTTATCATACCGCGAATCATGAGCTCGGCAGCGTTGAAGTCGGCGATAACTCCGTCGTGCAACGGACGTATCGTCTTCAATCCTTCGTGCGTCTTGCCATGCATCTGGCGTGCCTTATCGCCTACGGCAACCAGCTTGCCAGTCTTTTCCTCGATTGCAACTATAGATGGTTCGTCAACGACTATCTTGTCGTTGTGAATTATTATTGTATTTGCAGTTCCGAGATCCATCGCGATCTCCTGCTGTAAAAACGAAAAAAATGCCATACCTCTTCACAAATATTTTAGCATTGCAAGTTAAGCCTTTTACATTTCACAACAATAACATTAATTATTTTTTTTCTCACTCATATCATTTTGAATATCAAAAAAATATTTTCATTGTTAATAAAAAAAATGCTACATCGACTAATTTAAGAGAGAAAAAAGAGAATTTTTCAAAACAAATCTCAAAATTTCGTAAGCTAAAAAGGAACGATTTTTGTAATTTTTTCTTAAGAGAATATAATATTTTTTTTGCGTATGAGTTTTTTACATTACTTTTGTTAAATTTTCTTGACAGATGAAAAGGTTTATTTTTGTCATATTACTGATTATCACCCCATTCCTTGGAATGTCGAAAAATAATTCGCCATTCAAGGCTGTGGTTGATTCCGTAAACAGCCTTTTCGAGGAGATTCTGCAAGTGAAATCCGACGACAAAAAGGAAGAATTAAATGTCGACCTTTTAAAGTATTTGGAAAAATTCCTTCGCAACCCAGAATCGTTCGACCATCCTATCGATTCGGTAAAATACCTATCATGCCTTAAGTCGAGCGACAACGCACTTAGAATATATTCATGGAACCTATGCTACTCTGACGGTTCGTTCAAATATTTCGGCTACATACAACAGAAGGCAAACGGAAAAATAAACGTATACAATCTACAAGACCGCCGAAACAAAAACCAATATGCACCGAAAAAGGACCTCGAATACTATACCACTTCGGAATGGTATGGTTGCATATACTACGAATGCATAACCAGCAAATGGAATTCACGAACATACTACACTCTTATCGGCTGGGACGGCGCCGACAACCTAATCAATAGGAAAATAATAGAAGTTCTTGCGTTCACAAAGAGAGGAATTCCTGTCTTCGAGAAGAAAATGTTCAAGGTCGACAGAATGATTTCGAGCAGACTTATCTTCGAATACGCCGACCGTGCCACAATGCTACTGCGCTACAACGACAAACATAAGATTATAGTCATCGACCATCTGTCGCCTTCCGAGGACAGATTCAAGGACATGTACCAATATTATGGCCCCGACATGTCGTTCGACGCTCTCGAGTTCAAGGCAGGACGATGGATGTTCGAAAGCAACATCAACCCCGAAATCGCAATAAACTATCAGAAAAACGCCTTGGTCAACAGAATTAAGAAAAGAGGCGTATCTCACGACTTCTAAACCGATGAAAAACACTAATCTGATTGAAATATACGTTGTTGACAACGACTTGTTGTTCCTTGAAGAATTTAAGAGCAACTTCGCATTCGAACACGAATATAAACTCAGTACTTTTTCGTCGGTACAAAAGTTCCTGAGTCATTTGAAAGAACGCAACAAAAAAGACTTCTCGTTTGTGATTATCAACGACATGATTATAAGCCACGGACTTAACACAAAATCGGTGGTCGAAATCCTGCCTATGATAAAAAATATCGACAAGGAAATATCCGTCGTTGTTCTTACCGACAACGACAACCGCGAACTAAAAATGTCGTCTAGCGATTTGCGCCCCGATGCATACGTGAAAAACGACAAGATGCTCTACTTAAAAATAGGGCCTACCCTCAATAGAATAATCAGCCGCTACGAACTGAAAAAAAGCAAACGTCACCTGCAGATTGCACTAATTGTCGCTGTATTCGTAGTCGTATTGACAATCATCCAAATAGTAGTTGCTTCAATAATAAGTTAGGCAAAAAGCATTTCAAGGTTTATATGCCTGCGGCGTTTGATTGGCAAAGCCCGTTTGAATGGCTTCGCCGTTTCTTGGTTTCAATGGCTTCGCCGTTTCTTGGTTTATGGTTTCGCTACATCGTTTCTAATTGTCGAACAGTCGAACAGAAGGTCTGTCTGGCTATCGGTCTGCAAGACTATTAGACTGCAAGCCTGTTAGCCTGCGAGACCGTTAGCCTTCTCCCCCCCCTTATGACAATTTGTCACATTTTTGTCGATGGCATGACATTTGACAAAATAGCGGCAAAACTAAAAATATTAAAACTATGGCAAATAAAGGAAATATAGGTGTAACAACCGAAAACATCTTCCCAGTAATAAAGAAGTTCTTATACTCCGACCACGAAATTTTCCTCAGGGAATTGGTATCAAACGCAGTAGATGCAAGTCAGAAACTTAAAACCTTGTCGCAGTCGGGCGAATACAAAGGAAATACCGACGACATTAAAGTAAAGGTATCGGTTAACAAGGACGCAAAGACCATCACCGTCAGCGACAACGGCATAGGTATGACCGCCGAAGAAGTTGACAAGTACATCAACCAGATTGCATTTTCGGGTGCAGGCGACTTCCTCGACAAGTACAAGGACATCGCCAATTCCATCATCGGACATTTCGGTCTTGGTTTCTACTCGTCGTTCATGGTTTCCGAAAAGGTTGAAATCATCACCAAGTCGTACCGCGATGGTGCTCAGGCAGTTCGCTGGGAGTGCAACGGTGACCCCGAATACACTCTCGAAGAAACCGAAAAGCCCGAAATCGGTACCGACATCATCCTGCACATCGACAGCGAATCTGAAGAATTCCTCGAAGAGAACAGAATCAAGGAAATGCTTGAGAAATACTGCAAATTCTTGCCAGTACCAGTCGTTTTCGGAAAGAAAAAGGAATGGAAGGACGGCAAGGAGCAGGAAACCGCCGAGGACAACATCATTAACGACACAAACCCAGCTTGGAAGAAGAAACCGACCGACCTCAAGGACGAAGACTACATGAAGTTCTACCACGAACTCTACCCGATGAACTTCGAGGAACCATTGTTCTACATCCACCTGAATGTCGATTACCCGTTCAACCTGACAGGTATCCTCTACTTCCCGAAACTGAAGTCGAACCTCGATGTAAACAAGAACAAGATTCAACTTTACTGCAATCAGGTTTTCGTTACCGATTCGGTCGAAGGCATTGTTCCAGAATACCTTATGTTGTTGCACGGTGTACTTGACTCACCAGACATCCCATTGAATGTTTCGAGAAGCTACCTGCAGAGCGATTCAAACGTAAAGAAGATTTCGAGCCACATTACCAAGAAGGTTGGCGACCGTCTTGCCGAGATTTTCAAGAACGACCGCAGCGAGTTCGAAAAGAAATGGGACGACATAAAATTGTTTATCGAGTTCGGTATGCTATCGGACGAAAAGTTCTACGAAAAGGCTGAAAAGTTTGCTCTCATCAAGAACACCGAAGGCAAATACTTCACTTTCGAGGAATACAAGAAGAAGATTGAACCAGAACAGACCGACAAGGACAAACAGCTCGTTTACCTCTACGCAACCGACGTCGAAGACCAGTATTCGTACATTCAGGCAGCCAAAGGCAAAGGCTACGATGTGTTGCTGATGGACGGTCAACTTGACATTCATTTCATCAATTACCTTGAACAGAAATTCGGAGAGTGCCATTTTGTCCGTGTCGACTCCGACATTATCGACAACCTTATCCGCAAGGAAGAAAAGATTGAGTCGGTTCTCGGTGCCAACGAGCAGGACGACATCAAATGGGCATTCCAGGGCGTAACACCAGAAGACAAGCGCTTCTACGTCGTAAGCGACAGCATGTCGCCCGAAGATATGCCAGTAGTAATTGTCCGCGAAGAATTTATGCGTCGTATGAAGGATATGTCGGCTTTCAGTGGCGGAACAAACTTCTACCGCGACATGCCCGACGACTACAAGGTCATCGTCAACACCAACCACCCGCTCATCGTAAGCATCAGCAAGGACTTGGAAAAGGCAACCGCCGACAAGCGCAGTGAAATCAACGCCGAAGCCGACAAGCTGAAAGCCGAGAAGGATGCTCTTGACGAAAAGATGAAGCAGTACAAGACCGAGGACGAAAAGCCTGTTGAGGAAAAGAATCGTCTCGATGATTTGCGCAAGCAGATTAACGAGAACGACGACAAGCGCAGGGACTTGTACAAGGAATACGGCAAGAGCCAGAAGATTGTCAGCCAGTTGTTCGACCTTGCTTTGCTTGCCAACAATCTGCTCAAGGGCGAATCACTCAGCAAGTTTGTTGAACGTAGCGTCGATTTGCTGAAGAAATAAATCTCACCAACACTCATAAAAAAACCAAAAAGGCGGAGAAATCCGCCTTTTTTATCTTACAACCACCTCGTCACAGAAAATCCAGCAGGGTTGCCCCACTCCACGATGCCATTCGGGATTCACTCGCAACGACTCGGCTTTCAATCGTACATACCTAACATTTTGCTCCGAAACGGGGAACTTGAAACCCACTATCTTACATTCTGCCAAGGATTCCTCGTTCTCGTAAGTCTTGCGAGCTACTTCACGCCAATTTTTGCCATTTGACGATACATAGCATGTTACGCACTTGGGAGCAAAAATCCACGACAAAGGATAAAACAAAAAATCGGCACTAACCTCGCTTAGTTCATGCTCCGACTCCAAATCCACCACCACATCCATGTCATTTCCCTGAAAACCAAGCCAGTTGAAATAATAATTCATCAAGCCGACTTTTCCATCTGTCAACGCTTTTGGACCATCGACATCGTAGGTATTGCTCCATTCTGTTGAACAAGAAACTGGTTTGCCTAATGCGAAATTCCGTCCTGTTGACTTTGATACAATATTGGCAATGTTTTCCTGCATCTGCTTTGGCGTATATTTTGCCTCGTCGAGTTGCTTTACGCCAAGTCTATCGCAATCGGCGACAAACCTTTGCGCCATATCTAGCATTTCGGGACGCGCAATCCTGTTGCAGCTAGCATCCGTGGTAAAAAACGACAAGTCGGGACTTATTTCGTACAGCGACAAGTCGAGCGTGGCAAAATCGAGCGGCATCTCAAGCAATCTCAGCCTGTCGTTGTAAATTTTTGCATCGTCATCAGTACAACCATCGTAAGGCGGCACTGCGTATGCCGAAGCAAAGAATTTGCGGTAATCGGCAATTTTGTCAGGCGAAAGATAACTATCCTTGGCATCAATGGGATAACCGTAAATATTAAGCACCATGCCCGACTCCAGCAAAGCCTTTTGCATTGTGTCGTAATACTTTGCAACAAATTCGGAGCGATTTTTCCCGTAATGCACATCTAGGAAACGGCTTCGCAGACTGTCAACATCAATATTTACATTCCACAGCAAATGCGCAATAAGGTATGTCCGCCACTCATAGTTTTCGGTAATGTTCTGGTTTGACCCCTGCTCGAAAATCATTGGAATGCCATGATTGTGAAAATCTTGCAAATTCGGCTGAATAACATGCAGATTTGGAAACGGGTCCATATAGTTGCGGAACTGCACAACATAATCCCAAAGGAAAATGTTGTGCGTCAAGTTAGTCCAGTCTGCCAAGTCGCGCTGGAACGAATGTTCCGACGAGTCGGCGGAAATAGGTCTGTGGCGCGGACATTCGATAGAACAGAGCATTATGTTCACATTGTCAGCCGGCTTGATGTTCTTTGGCGCGTGGCGCGTCTGCTGATAGGCAAGCGTCGAAATCACCTTGTCGGGAAAACGCTCAGCAACTTGATTCACAAACCATATCATTGTCCCCGACTGACCGCCATAAATAGAATCGAGGCGACGACAATTCTCGCACTGGCACGACGAATAATTGTCGTTTTGCGAAACCGACCATATTTTCTTGTCGGGATTTTCCTTCATCTTGGCTTCCAAATTCTTGCAAAGCACCTCCATCACTTCGGGATTGCTTAGGCACAACTGCCCGTCGCGTACACGCCTGCCGTTAATTTCGGAAAACCATTCGGGATGGCTGTCAAAATATTCCGAGACCGGCACCAAATCCTTGAAAGTATGCACAAAAAGTCCCCATTCGGCATTAAAATCGGCTCGATTGTGCAACTTGTGCCACTTGGCATAACGCGGGTCGGCATTTGGAATCAGTTGCAAGGTCTCACGATAGCGAAACGATGGATTCTGAAGGTCGTGGATGTTTAGCACAACCTTGTCCGACTGCGCCTCTATATGCAAGCCGTTGCTACAAGTGTATGTGCAACCAAGATAATTCTCAAGCAGATGATAAACGCCATACAACGATGCTATTTCTTGATTTCCAAAGATATACAAATTACCATTTTCAGCATGAATCAAGAACCCATCATCGTGAATATCAGCCGAATATTTTTTGCAAATGTCCTGAGATATTGCATTGCAACCAATCGAAATGGCATTTCCTCCTGCATACTCACTTGTAGTAACAACGGGATATTCATGCCCGAAAATTTCGGCAAGAAGTCCACTTAACTCGTATGCTGCTAAGCAATCGTATCCAGAAGTATCACCCTCATACACAACGACATAATCATCTTTCTGAGAAAGTACCACCGAATTGTGGTCGGCACACGAGCAAAGCACAAGGACAAAGCATGCAAGGATAAAGAAAATATTCTTCATAGGATATAATATTTTGAAATTCAATGATTCTACAGATTCTGCACAGTCATCTCCCCTTCCTTCACACGGAACTTGAATTCAGCCGAGTTCTTTGCCGAATGGCTATGCTGGTCGCGGAAAACAACGCGGTAATAACCAGGCTGCAAGCGAAGCTTGTAATGAGTCTTGTCTGGCGAAAATTCATAAATGTCGGTCAACCTGTCGCCTTCCTGATGCAACAAAGTACCGAAAGCGGGACTGCGGAAATTTATTATCACGGTTCCAGGCTGCGGAATATCAATCTTGCGAAGCTTACCCTGGTCGATGCGCACGGCATTGACGTATGTACGCGGCATTGTCAGGATTTCCAAATCGTACTGACCGACAATGAGTTTCTGCTTTCTGTCGGCATCGATGGTATGAATCGTGTGCGGCAGACCTGTTTCGCGGATTATGCACTTTATGTCGGCATTTGCAGGGTCTTCGCCCTTGACATCCACTAGCAAGGTTCCCTGCGGTGCAGGAACATCAATTATGTTCAGCTTGCCTTCCTCGATTGTTATGCCGTCCTTATACACTGGCGGAACAGTGTGCACCTTCAACTTGTACTGCGAAAGCACATCCAAATAAATGGTATCGGGCTGACCATCAGCATTCATCGTATGCATATAGGTGTAGCGTACATCACCCGACTGCATATCGTGGAACGACATTGCAACATTGGTTTCGGTTGGCTTGCCATTCGAATCGAGCAAGTTTACACGTACCGCCGTCAACGAGGTAACCTCCGAAACAATGGTCTTTATCGCCTGACGGAACTGTCCTGCGTTTCCTGCATCGAAATAGTTGCCCATACAAGCAAGCATATCGGCCTGCTTGACATCGATGTTAATACCGATAATATAAGGTTTCAGCACAACGCCTTTTTTCTGCAAGGCAGCACTAACCTCGCAGGGGTCGCCGTTGCACATTTCAATGCCGTCGGTAATGAGGATTATAATATTGCGGCTGTCGTTGCCTTCGGGGAAATCGCCCTCGCTTTGTCCGAGCGAATATGCAATCGGCGTTGTTCCCTTGGGCGTTATCGACATCAGCTTGTCGCGTATGATTCCAATGGTGCGCTCGCCAAACGACACTTCAAGCTTTGAATCGTGGCAATCCTGCGGTGGCACTGGACTTTGATGTCCGTAAACGCGCAAAGCCACCTCGAGCGGATGCTTTTTCTGAACCCTCTCGAGCGAATCAAGCAGTTCGAACATAAGTTCGCGAGCCTTCACAAACTTCTGCGTTCCCTCCCATTTGTCGGACATACTCATCGATGCATCAAAGATGAAAAGTATGCGAGTTAGCGGAGGTTCAGGTTCTTCGACTATGGGTTTTCGTGTCTGCGAAAATGCAAGCATTGAAACCAAGATGGACAATATAATGAGGACAATCTTCTTCATAAAAATATTTTATGGTGCAAAAATAAAAAAATAAAATTGTAATATGCACAAAACAAATTCATGTTTGTGTGGTTGTTCCACATTGTAGGAGCAGGTTAGAATATGCCCCTACAGGCCGTATATCATATCTTGTTATTTTCTTCCCATCGTAATGGATTTTCCATTATGTAATTGGCAATCATGGTATAATCCTCGCCGTCGCGAATGATATGTTCGTAATAATTGCGTTGCCATACGGATGCGCCTTGTGTTTGGCGTAATTCATTGATTTTGCGTGATGAAAATGTTTTCAACGCACGAACAATTTCAGACAAACCATGTTTTGTGGGTGGTTGTCCATTTGTAGGGGCAGGTTTGAAACCTGCCCCTACATTGGAAACACCAACACATTCATTATCAATTTGTATTATCGCATGAAAATGATCGGGCATTACAATGTGTTCGTGCAAAACAACATTCGGATAATGCGACGGCAAACCATTCCATACGGATTCTAGGATTTCACCATATACATTTGTATTCATTCTGCCATCGACAATCTCACCGAACAAACATTCCCTGTCCTTGGTGCATATTGTCACATAATACAATCCGTTTTGCGAATAATCGTATTCCTTTAGGCGGATTGTTCTGCGATGGTGTAAATTCGGATCGAATGGCATAAATGCATATTGTTTGTTGCAAATGTAATCAAAAAAAATAAAATGAAACATTCCGTTTATTGTACGCAAAAAAAGCAGCCGACCAAAGCCGACTGCTGTAATTCAAAAATCGTAAATCGTACTTCGTAAATTTATTGGGAGCAGACTGGACGAACAGACAGCCCATAGCTGCGGGCGGCGCTCCACATGTAGTAATAGTACGGATTGAAGTGGAGGTCCCACGCGGATTGCGGATTGTTCATAATGTCCGTGCGGAGCGAACTCGACCAGTAGCCGCCGTAGGAACCAACACCATCGTAACTATCATCATAGCGGCAGCCAGCAGCAGGCAGGAAGATGGTGTTGCCATTGGTGCGGCTGGTGATCAACATCCCATTTATACCATTCAGCGCAGTCCAAGTAGTATCACAATTATCTATCAATTCATACATTTCGTCCTGTGTTGGCATTCTCCAGCCTGTGCCCCAGTTGGCTATGGCAGCATCATCTATGGCTTCCAAAGTAGTGAGTGTGTCGGTAAAACCTTGGTAGCCGTAGTTTGAAGTGAAGCAGTATTTAGTGAAAGAATTCCAATCGCCAGAGCCGGTACAATATCTATAAGTGCTCCAGTTGTAGGTTTCCTTAGTGGTGGTTTCGCCCCATGCAAAATAGTCACCATAATCCTCGGGATTATTTGCTCCAACATTGCAGGTCGCCCATAATAGTCCGCTTGGCAGACCAAGGTCAACATATCCGTATCCGTCGGTATAGCCCGTTGGATCGCTGTACAAGGTAGGGATTGTTTCTGTTGTAAACGACATAGTATTGCCGTATGCTGTTCCTACGACATTGACGGCGTATGCCTTGTAATAGTAGGTTGTGCCATCAGCAAGTCCAGTGATATTTGCAGTAAAGCTGCCCGTACCGCTGCCGCTTTGTACGCTTTGCGTGAGATTGTTAGTATCTGTCCCGTACAGAAATCCGCATGCGAATACCGTAACTCCGCCATCTGAAGTTACATTGCCTGACAACGTTGCTCCCATGGCGGTTACATTGCTTGCGAAAGTTGTAGTAACGGTCGGAGCAACTGCAGTTGATGATGCGGACACGCAGATAGGGCGAACAGTGAGCCCATAGTAACGGTCGGAGTAGTAGTTCATGTCGGAATTGCCCCGACCGAAGTAGAGTCCCCATGCGCGGGTAGTATCACCCATATAAAGCGAACTCGACCAGTAGTCGCCGCTGGAACCGGCATTGTAGAGACTACTGACGAGGCGGCAGCCAGCAGCAGGCAGGAATATAGAGTTGCCGTTAGGTCCGATGAACAAACGTCCGTTTACGCCGTTCATGGTTGTCCAAGTTACGGTGCAGCAGATATTCAATTCTTGGAATTCTTCTTTTGTCGGCATACGCCATCCTTCACCCCAGCTTGCAGTTGCGACATCGGCACTTGCAGGAAGTACTGCGGGCGAATCACTATAAGTATATGAACCAGAGCCATATAATTCATTAGTAGCAGTCTCGCCCCAAGCATAGTAGTTGCCGTATCTAATAGGTGTGCTTGCACCTACATTGCATGTTGCCCACTTGGTGCCACTTGGCAAGCCGAGGTCAACATATCCGTATCCGTCCGTATAGCCCGTTGGATTGCTGTACGAGGTATAGACTATTTCCGTAGTAAAAGACATTACCTCTCCGTATGTTGTATCTTCACTATTGATTGCGTATGCCCTATAATAATAAGTTGTATCAGATGTAAGTCCTGATAATTCGTATGAAAACATATTTCCTGTTAAATTTGCTGTTACATTTTGTAAAAGGCTGTCTACTCTTGAGCCATAGTAGAATCCGCAACTTGTTATAGCAGCAATAACAGAATCAGACACATTGCCGTTTAATGTTGCACTTGTCATGGTAACATTAGTTGCAACGGTGGTTCTAACAAGAGAACAATCTGCTGAAATTGTTGCTTCCCAACCAGAATATGATTGATAATCATCAGAATGCCACACAACCGTCATTGTTCTACTATAAGATGTAACTGACCATGGATCAATACCTCCGCCCCATACTCCCAACAAATTACCAGATTCAACATCACCATCATATACATACATATAATCAAAACGTACATCCTCAACATCAAAATTAGAAAATGATAACATTACAGGTCCATTACCAGTAAAAGTTGCGGTCATATCCTCATTTAGACTATAATCACCATATGCACCTCCCGAATCGTAGAAATTCAATGATTCGCCACAACCAATGCGAACATTAATTCCATTATCCATAAGAATATCAGTCGGTGAAAACGACATTACATCGCCATAGCCAGTGCCTGCGCTACTTGTAGCATATGCCCTATAATATGTAGTACCAGTGCCAACTCCTGTAATAGTACATGAAAAATCAACATCTATTTCCGTTGAAATAACATTATGCGAAAGGTCGTCTTCACTTGTACCATAGTAGAATCCACAAGCAATAATGGAAGAAGCATCTGTTCCTGTTATTCGCCCATGCAATATAGCCGACAAATTTGTAACGCTACTGGCAGCAAGAGTTTCTACATGTGGCAAACTACGAGTAAAATGCAAAGTCACACACTGGTTTTCAGTCAACGACTGCTCTACGGTATCACTGATTACAATATCTCCATCAATGGTAGCATACCCAACATATTGCATATCGTCGCCCAATTCAAATTCATTAGCTGTTTCGAATTTTCGCACAACGTCATTTCCTATTCCAGCGTATTTTATGCTGCAACCACAGCCGCTTCCAACATTCACCATTCTTATGGAATACGAACGGCTTCCTATAATTGCATTCAGTATATATGTCTGCGGATTTGCAGCCGATATATCAAACACATGCACACCCTCGTTTAGCGAACCTGTGTATTCGGCACACACATGACCTGCAACATCGAGCAATTGCATACGAACATCTTCGCGTTTCAGAACTGCGAGTTCCACTCGAGTCTCACAATCAAACGGATTGGGGACATTCTGCTCCAATCCCATATTTGTTACAATGTTTAAATTGTTACCGACAGTACCACCAACCACAATTATAGTGTCGGGATATACAACAGACTCAGTCCAGTTTCTAGTAACATTGGTAACTACCACACTATCCATAGGACAATATTCAGAATTATCCAACTGTCCTACAAAACTAAGTGTAATTCCCTGTGAAAATGCTCCCGAGCAAAGGAAAATCACAAGAACTAATAAGAAAAGTTTTCTCATATTATTTTTATTTAGTTACTAATTGAAAGAACGTTATTGTATAAAATCAAAAAAAGTATTTTTCCAAAATCACAAGTAAAAAAAGCGCCTCCTATACAATTTTAAATTCGATGCAAAGATAAGAAAGAGAATCTATTTTATAATAAAAATTTTTAATTATTATTAACAAACACAAAATTAAGCTTTGTATATGTCGCAATCATTAAAACTCTATTCAGCAATTATCAAAAATCTCCACGATTCTCAAAAAATCGTAACCTTTAGCGCGGCTTTGCCAAATTGTAAATAAATTGTATCTTTGCCTTATTATTACAAACATTTCAACAATGAACCTAAGGTCGTTTATTTGTATCGCATTAATTACCATTCTCTTTGGTAACATATATGCAAAACCAATTGACGAAACAACAGCTCGCGCCGTCGCATCGCACTTTTATGCCGAGAAATTTAACCGTCCGCTCGAAACACTGACACCAACGATAGCCTACAGGGCATCTATAATTCGTGGCGAAAATGGTTCAGAACCAAGTTTCTATGTTGTAAACTTTAACTCCGAAGGCTTTGTTATTGTTGCTGGCGACGACAGAGTACAACCGATTCTGGCATTCTCCGACGAAGGTGCTTTCGTTTCAGATAATATGCCCGACCATATCCGTTTTTTCTTAGACGGGTATACCGACGAAATCCAATATACAATTGATAATCAGCAAGAAATCAGTGCCGACATACAGCAACAATGGGATGCATTGATTTCAGAATCACACGTCTTGCCAAAAGATGGAAATGTGGTAGTAGGACCGCTGCTAGGCAACAACCAATGGAACCAGACAAAGTATTACAACAATCTCTGTCCTGCCGATGCGACAGGCAATGTCGCATACGGCGGTCATGCAGCTGTAGGCTGCGGTGCTCTTGTTATGGGACAGGTTATGCGCTACTGGCGATATCCAGCCACCGGCACTGGAAGCCATTCATACAACAGCAGCAACTATGGCACCCTTTCGGCAAACTTCGGTGCAACTACCTACCACTACGAAAGCATGCCCTACCGACTCATCGTGTCAAACCATCCCGACAGTTGCGTGGATGCCATCGCTACTTTGCTTTACCACTGCGGTGTAGCCGTCAACATGAACTACGGACCTTCTGCAAGCGTGGCGAATTCCAACAAAATCGTAGCCGCATTGTCGACCTATTTCCGCTATCCTGCAACAGTACAATACATTGAACGCGGAAGCCTTCCATCTTCGAGATGGCTCAATTACCTAAAAAGCGAACTCGACGAAGGAGCACCATTTATGTATGGTGGCAGCGGAAACTATGGCGGACACGTCTGGACCTGCGACGGTTATCGCGACGACAATTATTTTCATTTCAACTGGGGATGGGGAGGTCAGCAAAACGGCTACTTTGCCCTGACAAATTGCAGTTCGTACGGTTTCAACAGCAATCACGCCATAATCATAGGCATTAGAGGACCAGAATTGCCTGAAAACATTGAAGAACTCAATTCGCAAAATATAAACCTCTACCCCAACCCTGCCAACGAAATCCTAAACATCACATCGTCGGAAACAATTTCGGAAATCGAGATTGTGAATGTTATGGGACAAGTTGTAAAGCGCATTGAAGTGAATGCCGACAACGCGGCTTGCAATGTGGAAGATTTGACTCGTGGTGTGTATGTGGTACGCATAAGTACCGAAAGTAAGGTTATTTCCCAACGCAAATTCGTAAAGGAATAGAAAAAACGGTGTTTCCTACATAGGAAACACCGCTGTTCTAAAATCTCGCAAATTCTTTTTTAATAATCGCCTAGTGGAGTTTCAGGCAATTGTGCCAAGGCTGCAGCAAGCTGCTCGTCGTTTGGCGGTGTGCCGTGCCACTTGTGGGTACCCATCATGAAATCGACACCCATACCCATTTCGGTCTTCATCAGCACAACAACCGGCTTCTTGTTGCCAAGGTGGCCTTTTGCATCGGCGATGGTCTTGCGCAAGTCGGCAATATCGTTGCCGTTGCACTCGAGTACATACCAGCCAAATGCTTCCCACTTAGCCTTAACATCACCGAGCTTCATCACATCCTCGGTTGTACCGTCAATCTGCTTGCGGTTGAGGTCGACAAAAGCAACAAGATTGTCGATTTCGCGGGCGTTTGCAAACATTGCAGCCTCCCAAATCTGACCTTCTTCGATTTCGCCGTCGCCCATGAGGCAGAAAACGGTATGATTATCGGCGTTGAGTTTCTTTGCCAATGCAGCACCGCAGGCAGCTGACAATCCTTGTCCGAGCGAACCCGAAGCAATGCGGATTCCTGGCAAGCCTTCAGCAGTAGTCGGATGTCCCTGCAAACGCGAATTTATTGCACGGAAAGTCTTGAGTTCCTCAACTGGAAAATATCCGCAACGAGCCAGAACGCTGTACCACGCAGCCGATGTATGACCGTTGGAAAGGAAGAACAAGTCCTGTCCCTTGCCATTGATGTCAAAATTCTTGGGATCGTGTTCCATCACATCGAAGTACAATGTGACCATCAAGTCGGTAACACCAAGCGAACCGCCCGGATGTCCCGATTTTTTTGCGTGTATCATTCTCAGCAGGTCGCGTCTAACCTGCGTAGCAATTGTCTGTAGTTCGGCAACTTTATCCATATCCTATTTATAAACTTTTAATCTTAGCTTTTTAGCCTCAAGTAATACAACTTTACCACCTTCCGAAACAACTATAGTTTCGTTCTGCTGTTTTCTAGCCTCCAATAATTTTCGATAAGAAAGATTCAATCCATTAAGAATTTTCTTTCGTAGTTCTTTAATTTCGCAATTTTCCATCTATAATTATTTGATTAAAAACATCTTCGTCATAAATATTCAACAATTCCTCCTTGGCTCCGTCGGCAACAAGCTTGAAAGGATTGTTCGAATTGTCAATTATCATCCAGTAGTCGGAAATTGGAATGTAAATCTGCGAGAGATAGCGCATTCCAGCCACATACCTTCTGTAAACCACATCCTTAGGCACATCGTGTCCGCCATGTTCAACACGCTCCTGCACACGACGCAAAGCAAGTTCGGGAGTATCGAGCCAAAAGTAAACCAAGGTCACTTTATAGCCTTTGTCCTTCGCTTTCTTGATGATAGCCTTGAATGTCTTGGTTGCCAAAGTAGTCTCGAAAGCAAAGTCGCTTCCTTCTTCGATTAGCGCATACATGCGCGAAAGCATTATTCGCGTAGCTTCGAACTTTACACCCTTTGCCTGTGCCGACAACTCCTTGGCAATCTCGTCGGAATTGATGAACTGCGTACACTCCAGCATTTCCGGAAGTATGGAATACGAAGCGGTAGTCTTACCAGCTCCATTACAACCTGCTATTACGTACATATTCATATACATCAAATTTCGACGCTGCAAAATTACCACAAATATTACAACTATTACCCTTTGCTATTGCCTATTTGTGAACAACTGAATTTAATAAAGGTAATAATAATCTAATTATCAATACATTACAACACATAAACAACCAATTTATTAACAAAACATTTAATAAATTAGTTGTTCTTAAACTACTTAACAAAAGGAGTTGCTTACCTCTTATTCAATTCGACATATATCATCCTTGTAACCCACGAATCGGTTGCCGCATAGCGAATCTGCTTTTCGGTAAGCACATCGCTCTCCCAGTTGCTAAGCTGCTGCGCCTTCGAAATTCTGAATCCCAGCACAATAGCAGCCATCTTTCGCAGGCTCTTCTCCTCTATCCCATAATCGGGTGCAATGCTCTGCAAATCAATAAATCCGGCAGGCGTAAACGGTGTAAGCTTTTGCAAGCCCTTGATGTCGTCGCGGGACGAAAGTCCAATCTTTGTAAACCTGTCGGACGAAAGGAAGTCGCAGAGTTCCTTTGGCAAACCGATTTTGCTAAGCCTGAAAATGTAGGTCTTTTCCCTGCTGCTCAACTGCAGAAGCGCGACATTCTTCCTATTCGAAGCACCTTTTTTAAAGCATGGCTTAGTCTCGGTATCGAAGCCCCAGAGCGGTTCGAGAAAAAGCTCGTCCTTCACCTGATGGAACTTCTCCATAGTATCGACACAGACCACCTCACCGTCGTAAGCATACAGCGGCAAGGTCATCAGTTCTTCGTTGGTAATATTTGGACTATACTTTTCAGTCATCTCTGCGATACTTTATCTCATGCAACGCCTTTAAGAGCGAGAGCAGCCGAATGCCCCAGTAGTCGGGGAAATTTGTGCGGCAGCAAGCCAAGGCAGCAAGCATAACATCGTCGTTTGCAATGCGATATGCACCGACAAGGTCACCCATCTCCTGATACAAGTCGGCATAAATTTCCGACAATCCAACGCTCATCGAATCCATCGAACTCATCATTGTAGCGTCCTGCACCTGCACAAACTCGTCGTCCTCGTCGAGGCGAGTCGATACCGTCTGCTGTATGTACGACCATGTTGCTTCATCGACAAACTTTTCGGAGAAATCCTCGTCATAGTCGGTTATTTCGGGCAACATAACGCCTTTCTGGTAAAGCAGCGGCAACATTTTCACCGAATGGTCGATAAAATCGTCCTTCGTCATGTTACGGGCATTCTCGAGCAAGCGGACAAACTCCTTAGCCACCGTCACAAACTCAATTGCTTCGTGCTGATATACAACATTATACTCTTCCATTACTTCAAAAGTTTTTTATCAGCCATAAACCAGAACTTCACGGTATTGTATTCGTAACCTTCCTGAGCTTCGGTGCCACCTATATTTATTGTAAATATAGGCGCAACAGCCAACACCTTTTTGGTTATAATGCCATCATCGATGCGCCATTCCTCCAGAAACCTTAGTTTCAGAATCCTTGTCTGGTCGAGTTGGAATTCAACATTAGGCCTTGATATATAAGCATTTGTTGCTTCATCGAACACATCGGGAACTGGAAGTGAAACTTTCATGTCGTTTTCGAACAAATTCTTCACTTCCTTGTCGGGAATACGATCGAGATGGTCATAGTCGCCTTCGGGGTCATAATAATAGATAGGTATTTCGCAGTCGCGGGCATCGGCAAACAACTTGTCAACAAACTCATCGCCAGCCGGATAAGGCAGATTCTCCCAGAACCAGTTCGGGTCTTTCTCGGTACGGTCATCAAGCTGCAGGTTTACTATAGGCACATCGTACATAATCTTGCGCGTAACAAGGTCGCCTCGCTCCTCGCCTGTCTCATTCTTGCAAGCAGAAAGCGCAACTAAAGTGATAAGAGCAACAAACACAAAATATCTTTTCATTACCTGCCCTCCACGTTTAAGACATTTGTAAATTTCTTTAGAATCTTAAGTACCAAGAAAATAAGTAATCCTGCTGCGAAAATGCCAATCCACACGCAATCGAGATAGAACCTATGTTCTACTATTGCGAATTCAAGTACGCGGAAAGCAGTCATTACAAGAATGAGGTTGAAAAAGCCGTTGTACTCACGTTTCAAAACATTGCGCACCGAAAATGGCAAGGTCGATTTGCAGTGGTTACGGAAACTCGGAATGAATGCCGGTGTACGGTTTGCCCATTCGAGGTAAGCATCACCGAACTTCTTGCGCAGAAATGCTTCTTCGGCATACATAATGCGCTCATAGTAAATCCAGTAGAATGCACAGAAGAACAACACAAACCACAAGTCGAGCACCATAAGCGCAGGAGCCAGCCACATGAAGAAATTGCCGAGGTAAAGCGGATGACGCACCGTGGAATATATTCCCGAGGTGTTGAGTTGCTCTGCGACTTGTCCCTGGGTGGTATTGCGACCACTAGTACCCTTAGGCGTATGTCCTACTGTTGCAATTCTGATTGCAAGTCCCACAAAACCAATGCATAGGAAAATCACTGGCAACCACCAAGGCATTACCTCGTTGCGCAAATAAGTAAGGTATGCAAACCATGCTGCACCAGGCACAAGTATCAGAACTGGTAGCCAACTGCGACGCTTGAAAAGTTTATTTCCTTGTATTTCAAAAGATTCCTGTAAAGCCATAAGATATGTTTTTGTAGTGCAAAGATAAGGAATATTTACGAAGTACGACTTACGATTGTCGAATTAACTGATTTATCCCCTGGCCGTCAGTTCCAAGCCAACCACGCCGACCAATATCAGCAGGGCGAAGAACATACGCAGCAACGAGGCCGAATCGCCAAAGAACACAAAGCCAAGCACAAAGGTACATACAGCACCTATGCCTGTCCAAATTATGTAGGCAGTGCTAATGGGAATAACCCGTTGCGCCAGATAGAGGAAAAAACCGCTCAGTGCCATGCTGACGACTGCAAGCGAAATGTACAACCAGAAATGTTCGGGGTGCAGGTCGGACAACTTGAAGCCCAAAGGCCAGCCGACTTCAAACAATGCTGCTAATATGAGATAAAACCAAGACACGGGGATTTACAATTTTAAATTTGAAGATTTACAACTTGAGCTTTTCAAAGGACAACTATTTAACATTCATTATTTTGCTATGGTTAACAAAATATCGCATGCTTTTTCTATCACATTGTCGATACCTTGTGCTGTCTGCACCGGGTCGAGGATTTCGGTAACATCTGGTGGCATACCATTTTCGTAGTTGTTGCCGTTGTTGTCGAGGGTACGCGTTATAGAGAAGCGGTACGACCAGCCATTTGGCAATTCGCCTCCATTTGGCAGACCTAGTCCGCCACCTGTAGTATCACCGACTATGGTAGCATCGGGAAAATTTGACTTTATGCACAGCGAGAAGAACGACGTCGCGCTATACGAACCGCGGTCTGTAAGAACAACAATAGGCTTACCGTATGTAGTTTTCTCGTCATGACTTGGCTGTTTAACAATGCTAATGTCGGAAAAATCGTCGTGAGCTGGGCCGTTCTTTATCTGCGTCTGGTAAAGCTGACGGTCACCACGAGGAAAGAGTTTCATCAAGTTCCACACATTATCCACGTTGCCTCCACCATTCTGGCGCAAGTCGATTATCATACCCTTGGTGTTCTTGTAACGGTTCACAAGATATTCCAAATCGTCGTCGGAAATCGCACTGGTAAATGAAGAATAGCGCAGATATGCAATCTGACCGTCGCGAATAGCATTGTGAGTAAATGCTCCTGTCGTATGATAATTTATCGTCAAATAATTGAGAACAACCACATCGGGATCTATGTTGCTGTTCGCGTACATTCTGCGGTAAACCAACTCGTTGTGCGACACATCAAAAGGTGAAATAAGATTTGTATGTCCATCGTTTAGGGTATTTAGCATTGCACCCAAAACATTGAACAGGCTGTCGTCGCTGATTTTTTCAGAAACCTTAGGTCTATACACTGCGTAAACCGAATCCCAGTCAACGCCCTTCACATCGAAAAACGAATACTGCTCGTCAACTGTTTTCCATAGGTATTCGAATGTTGTAACAGGATCCTTGCCAGGTTCCTTTTCCATAAACGCCTTTTCGCACGAAGAACAGAGCAAGACAAAGGCCATAAATGCTAAAGCTATATGTAATTTCTTCATAATCAATTGATATTAAACATTAACTTCAAATTTACAGTATGATAGGCATTGTCGAAGCGATGCGTTGCGGTGTGGCGCGTTGTCCAGTAGTCCCAACGATACGAAAGTCCTATCCTATTGCGGTTCTTGAGGTTGAAAAATATTCCGATGTCGGTTGTATTTCCGGGCATTGCAATTGCAAACGACTCATAGCTATCGAGCAGATACTCGATAGGATTGTCGGACGATGTTGCATTATATACGTATGCATAACCAGGACGGGTTCCAAAAGCAAATATTGGCAGCGACACATCGGCGAACAAGGTAAACAGGTCGGTGCGACGGCGTGAAGGAATGTCGTACTCGAGGCGGAAGTTAGCATCGAACGCAAACATAAATGTCAGGCCGACTGAGGCGTTCATCATTTTCTGATTAATGCGAATGTCGGTGTACGGGTTCAGCGAACCGCCAACCCAAAGTCTCAACGAGCCCTCGGCAGGTTCGGCAACTCGGTACAGAAAAGCTGTACTCAAGTTGATTGTAACACCGTTGGCGCCAGCATCCGAATCAGACTTGTTTTCTGCGCCTAAACATCCGCCAACGACATTGTTCAGCACGACACGACAACGTTTCCACTCGACGGTAAGGCCAAAATCGACACTTGGTGCAAAACCCGAATAGTGTAGCGGCGACACGCCAGCATCATAATATCTGTTTGCGCCCAGACTTCCTCCACCAGTCAGATATATAGGTACGCGTGAGTGTTCTATAGATGTCTTCTGTCCCATGACCACAAACACGGACAGCAGCAAAATAAGCATAATTGAAAATCGTTTCATGCCTTGTTGTTTTATTTATTTCTGCAAAGATAATTGTTTTATTTAATCTATTTGATAGTCAACACCCCTATTCAAATCCCATTCCGCCACATTGTTTTCAATATATTCGGCAATGCGGTTCATTTCGGCGGTGTCGCGAATAATGCGGTCGTAATATCTGGATTGCTGGTTTTATTCCTGTGGGGTCGTGGCGCGCCGCGACGCAACAGAATCAAAACCAACAATCCGTCAATACAATATCATTTATAATCATAATCCCAGGCATTACAACCCACAAGGGAATATACACAAAAAAACGGAGTCAAGATTCTGAAACAAGTTCAGGATGACAGACTCCGTTTTTTATCGAATACCTATATATTATTTACCCTGAACGAGCTTCATGGTATCCATTGCAATTACATATTCCTCGTCGGTGGTGACAACGATGGTCGTAACCTTCGAATCGGGGGTTGAGATAACTGCATCTTCGCCCATAATCTTGTCGTTCTTTTCCATATCGACCTTAATGCCGAGGCATTCCATGTTCTCGAGAATCGGGTGACGCATAAACCATGCATTTTCGCCGATACCGCCTGTGAACAGAAGGATGTCGCATCCGCCCATCTCGGCCATGTAACCGCCGATGTAGCGTTTTACGCGCTGTGCAAACATATCGAATGCGTAGGTGCTTCTTTCGTCACCTGCATCGCGTCCTGCACGGATGTCGCGCATATCCTGCTTGCCGCCGCTGATGCCAACAAGACCGCTCTTCTTGTAGAAGATGTTTGTAATATCCTTCATAGTCTTGCCTTCAGCAAGTTCCTTTTCTACAATATACAATACTGCACCCGGGTCAACATCGCCTGGACGGCTACCCATGATAAGACCTTCGAGAGCCGTGAGACCCATAGTGGTGTCAACCGACTTGCCGTGGTCGATAGCAGCGATAGAAGCACCGCTACCAAGGTGGCAGCTTATTATCTTAAGATCTTTCCAGTCCTTGCCAATCATCTTGGCAGCCTTTTCAGCTACAAAGCCGTGGCTTGTTCCGTGGAAGCCGTAACGACGGAGATGATACTTCTGGTAGTATTCGTATGGCAGACCATAGAGGAACGACTTCGGAGGAAGTGTCTGGTGGAAAGCGGTATCGAATACAACTGCCTGCGGAACATTGGGCAATACTTCGCGCATAGCGTAGATACCTGCCAAGTTGCCGGGAGTGTGAAGCGGAGCCAAATCGGCGAGCGACTTAATCTTTTCGATAACATCGTCGTTTACAAGAGCACTAGCCTTGAAAAGTTCGCCACCGTGAGCAACGCGGTTACCAACAGCTTCGATTTCCTTTAAGTCCTTGATAACGCCCATTTTCGGGTCTGTAAGAGCCTTGAGAACCATCTTGATACCTGCAGTGTGGTCAGCGATTGGAGTCTGTTCGTAGTGCTTCTGTCCGTTGTACTTGTGGGTGAATTCTCCCATTTCGAGGCCTATTCTTTCGAGAAGACCTTTTGCCATTACGGTAGAATTGTTGTTAGCGTCAATGTTGATGAGCTGGTATTTAATTGAAGAACTACCGCAGTTTAAAACTAATATTTTCATCTTTTACGTATTTTGTTGTTAATGATTATTTTTTCTGAGCTATTGCCTGATTGCAAGTGATAGCAACTAGTTTGTAAACATCTTCAACCGAGCATCCGCGGCTAAGGTCGTTGCACGGCTTAGCGAGACCCTGCAAAACTGGGCCAACTGCTTCGGCACCAGCGAGACGCTGAACGAGCTTGTAAGCGATGTTACCAACTTCGAGGCACGGGAATACCAATGTGTTTGCCTTTCCAGCAACCTTGCTACCTGGAGCCTTGCTTGAGCCAACCGACGGAACGATTGCAGCATCGGCCTGAAGTTCACCGTCGAGAAGCAGGTCGGGACGAGCTTCCTGAGCGAGACGGGTAGCCTCGATAACCTTGTCAACAACTTCGTGCTTTGCCGAACCCTTTGTCGAGAAGCTGAGGATAGCAACGGCCGGGTCGATTTTTGCGATGTTCTTTGCAGTGTCGGCGGTGCAGACAGCGATTTCGGCGAGCTGTTTTGCATCGGGCATAGGAGTAACAGCGCAGTCGGCGAATACCATCTTGCCGTCGGTTCCGTACTTGCTGCCTTCGGGGAGGAACATAATGAATGCACCAGATACGCAGCTAACGCCCGGAACAGTCTTGATAATCTGCAATGCAGGACGGAGCATGTCGCCTGTGGTCGAACGGGCACCGCTTACGAGACCATCGGCTTCGCCAGCCTTAACCAAGAGGATACCTAGGTACATGAAGTTCTCGGCAAGACCTTCGGCCTGTTCCATTGTCATACCTTTTGCCTTGCGGATTTCGTAAAGCATTTCGGCATACTTCTGCTTTTCGGGGTTGTTCTTCGGGTCGATAATGCGAGCCTTGCTGATGTTCTTCAAACCGAATTCGGCTGTCATTTCAGCAATTTTCTGTGCAGGACCGATAAGGATTACATCGGCGATTCCGTCTGCAATAATCTGGTCTGCAGCCTTTAATGTACGAGGTTCGTCACCTTCGGGGAGTACGATGCGCTGTTTGTTAGCCTGCGCATTTCTGATAATTTCTTGAATCAAATCCATTGTTGTATTATAATTTTATTGTTCTAAAATTTGAAAAACCAAAGGTAAGTTTTTTATGGCAAAATTTGGCAATGAAAATTCATGTTTTTTAGCAAATTTATCAACAACGTATACAATTACACAAAACACGTATAGGCGCAACGCATTGCGCCTTATTAGCAAAGAATTGCATATTTATCCAATGATATAAACGCGGATTTATTCCAAAGTTTCCTCTATCTGGTAGTCGTTTCTTGTTGCAGAATTGCGGGCAATCATCTCGCCGACGAAGCCCGAAAGGAACATCTGCGTGCCAAGAATCATCATTACCAAGGCAAGGTAGAAATATGGAGTATCGGTAACAAGCGGTGCTGGCACATGCTTGCACAAGGCGGCAATCTTGATTCCACCGACCACACAAATGGCGATGAACCCGATAATGAACATCACGCTGCCCCACAAACCGAAGAAATGCATCGGGCGCTTGCCAAAACGCGACAGGAAATACAGCGAGAACAAGTCCAGATAACCGTGGACAAACCTGTCGAGACCGAACTTCGACACGCCATACTGGCGCTTGCGATGCTCGACGACCTTCTCGCCTATCTTCGTGAAACCAGCGTTCTTTGCGAGATATGGAATATAGCGGTGCATTTCGCCGTAAACCTCGATATTCTTCACCACCTTGTTGCGATAAGCCTTCAGTCCGCAGTTCATGTCGTGCAACTTGATGCCTGTAACACGGCGTGCTGTAGCGTTGTATATTTTCGACGGGATATTCTTTGTAAAGGTATTGTCGTAGCGTTTTTTCTTCCATCCCGACACAAGGTCGTAGCCGTCCTCCTTTATCATGCGGTAAAGTTCGGGAACCTCATCGGGACTGTCCTGCATATCGGCATCCATTGTGATGACAACATCGCCCTTGCAAGCTTGGAAACCAACCTGCAACGCAGCAGATTTACCATAGTTCCTACGGAAAGAAATACCACGCACCTGCTCGTGCTTCTTCTTCAGGTCGCAGACGACTTTCCACGAATTGTCGGTGCTGCCGTCATTAACAAACAGAATTTCAAACGAAAACGAATGCTCGTTCATCACGCGCACAATCCATTCGCACAATTCGGGCAAGGATTCCTCCTCGTTATACAGCGGAACTACAACAGAAATATCCATAAATACATATTTTGGCGCAAAGATAAGGAATATTTTGGATCTGGCAAAGCAGAGTTAAAGGTTAGGATTTTAGCAAAGCCGACAAAGGCGAGAAGGCTAACGTCCTTTTGACTATCAGCCTTCTTCCTTTAAAATTAATATAGTACGGTAACCGTTCCTTCAAACTTTTCCATATCTTCATCGAGTTCTACAATATATGTATAAACTCCAGCTGGCACATAATGACCACGGAAACGTCCATCCCACGGAGCATCGTTGCCCCTGCCCTTGTACAGCAGCTGTCCCCAACGGTTGAACACATATATGTGAGCTTCGGGGAACATGTCAATATTCTCGATTACCCATTCGTCGTTGATACCATCGCCATTAGGAGTAAAGACATCTGGAATTTCGATGCAATCCCTATAGTTTAAAGGAACAACGATTCCTCGTTCTATGACGAAGCATCCGTTTGCATCGGTAACAACAACGCTGTACATACCAGTGCCAAGCCCTTCGAACAACGACGTATCAGACACGTTTGAATCGAGAGCGTACTCGTACGGCAAAGCTCCTCCGCTTGCCAAAATTTCAATTTTACCATCTTTTCTATCCCGGCATGTTGGCTCGGTTACAACTACCGACATATCAATCTGTTCGGGTTGTGATACCGACACCTGGACATAGGCTATACATCCGTTTGCATCGACAGCTACGGCATTATAAATTCCAGCAGCAAGATGTTCGAAGAAACTTTCATCCTGCATAGTAGGATTATTGCCAACACCATACGTGTATGGTTCGACACCGCCAGCAGCACTTATTGTTATTGTTCCATTAGCCTGACCATAGCAACTGGCATCGGTAACTTCGGCAACAACACCAATCTCCTGAGGTGCTGTCAATGTATAGGTTTGGCGAATAGTACAGCCCTCGTAATCGGTTACAACTAAGCCGTAAACACCCGCACTAATATTTGCCAGATTGCCACCAGTACTACCATTTGTCCACATATAGCTGTAAGGCGGTCTGCCTCCACCAACTTCAACTGCAATTGCACCATCGGCAGATTTGAAACACAGAGGATTAACGACCTGCGATACTATGGTAATCTCGGTAGGTGAAACTATACGATGACTTGCAGTACCTAAACAGCCCCATGCATCGCTTACCGTAACAGAATACGACCCAGCATCTAGACCTGTAAGAGTTGTTCCGACCAAGCCATTGTCCCACATATAGAACGCTGGCATCTGGACATTTTCGGCAACCACAGAAATCGAAGCGTCGGACATTCCATAGCACGAAATCGGAGAAACCTCATCGATTGAAACGGCAATGCTTCCTACAATTCCGACATTTGCCGACGATGTTGCAGAACATCCGTTTTCATCGGCAACGGTCACAGAATACACGCCTTCGGTTATATCTGTCTGCGTATCCGACTGGCTTCCATTCGACCACACATAAGTATATGGAGAAGTTCCACCAAAAACATTAAGTCGCAACGAACCTGCCGAAACTCCGCAATTGACATTTGTAGCCATAGCCACTACCGATAGTTCAGAAGGTTGCGACACCATAGCATTTGCAGTTATTGAGCATCCATGAGCATCGGAAACTGTAAGAGTATAGTTTCCAGAAGCGACTCCCGACAATGCATTTCCATGATACCCATTGTTCCACGAATATGAATACGGCTGAGTTCCTCCGCTCAATGCCGCAATCGTAACATTGCCATCCGTCAGTCCATAGCACGATACCGAATCGGAAGAAAGTTCAAGTACTAAACTTTCAGGTTGCGACACAGACACTGTTCCTTGCTCTGTACATCCATTTCTATCGGTAACTGTATATCCGAAATTTGTATTTACTGGCAAATGCGTATTATTTACTCCTATTGAATTGTCCTGCCATTGTACAGAATATGGAGAACTACCTCCCGATATCTGCAAATGAGCGCTTCCGTTTCCGCCATTGCACTGAGCATCAACAGTTGTTGCTGTAACTGACAGAGCCGAAGGATCTGCCAGATGCACATGTACAGACGACTGGCATCCATTGGCATCGGTTACAACATAGTCGTAATCGCCAGCCGACAACGTATAAGTACCCGTATTCTGATATGGTGAAACACCACCCACCGCCGAAACCGTAACCGTAGCATTTCCGCCATGACAGAGAATCTGCACTGCCGGCGACGATGCGACAAGCGGCTGCGGCTCGGTTATAACAACCGACGCAGACGCCGAACATCCATTTGCATCGTTGACAGTAACGGAATATGTACCAGCAAGCAAATCTTCGAAAGCATGCGAGCTTGAATTTTCGACAAACACGCCAGATGTCCACGATATCGAATATGGAGAGGTTCCGTTGTCAATCTCTATCGAAAATGCGCCATTGTTTCCTCCATTGCAAAGCACATGCGTGGTGTCTGGCACTGACAACGACATCGAAACTCCACTGCCAATATTTACTGTTTGTTCTGTCGAACATCCGTTTGCATCGGAAACAGAAATGGAATGCGTTCCAGAAGGCAAATTTGCCGTTGCCACAGATGTATATGCACCTATATTACCGCCATCCCACGAATACGAGATATTGCCAGTTCCTCCGACAATTGCAAAATCGACGCTGCCAAGTGTCTGGCAAGTTTGAGCAACGATATTTGAAAATGCAACCGAAAGAGCATCTGGTTCTGTTACAAGAATCTGATCCGAAGCAGAACAATTGTTTTCGTCGGTAATAGTATAGGTATAAGGTGTTGCACTAGCCGAAATATTTTCGAAAGTACCAGTTCCTGAATATGCGCCAGTTCCGCCAGTACCGGTCACAGTAACTGTTGTTGTCTGACCGTTGCACAAAATAGCGTCGGATGCAATTGCAATCTGCAATTGCGCAGGCTCAACAGCGCCAACCGAGGCAGTTGCTTCGCAACCGTTGTCATCTAATACAGTAACAAAATATGTACCATATTCCGACAAGTTGTTTTGAGTTTGCACATTTACATTATTGTTCCAATGGTACGAATAATTGTGTCCTGCTTGCAAATATCCACCCGATGCAGCTGCTGTAACACCGAACTCATCGCCATGACATTTTATTGGAGCTGTCAATGTCGCCGTTGCTGCCAGCGAATCATGTTCTGCGACAGCCGCTGTTGCCGTTTGCGAACATTGGTTGGCATCGGTAACCACAATGGTATAGTTTCCTGCTGGCAAATTGGTAATATCGAACTGAGATGCCGTGATATTATCCCGAGAGCCATTTGCCGCCGAAGACGACCATGAAACCGAATACGGCGAATTACCAGTTATCGACTGAACCTCTATCCTACCAGAGCCATCAGCATAACATAAAAGGTCGTGAGAAACAGGTGTGAACGAAACAGAACCGCTGGAACTTGTCAACGTTATTGCATCAGTCTTCGTACAGCTATTTGCATCTGTGACAGTTATATTGTAAACACCTGCATTTATTCCAGAAAGAACATTTGTTCCATCGCCGACTGGTTCGTTTGCCGAGTTTTGCCATTCGAAAGTATAGCCACCTGCTCCACCCGACACGTTTTCCAAAGTTATCGAACCAGGAGTTGCACAAACCTGTTCAACTTGCGAAACTGTGAAAGTTATATCATCAGGGACATCTATCACTATTCCATTTTGTGTTGCACTACAACCATTTGCATCTGTAACGGTAACAGAATATGTATTATCATCGAGGTTTGATATTGTATAGCTGTTTGTTGATATACCGCTTTGCGAACCACCCGTCCATGCAATGGAATAATCGGCTGTTCCTACGATATTTATTACAGCAATACTACCAGTTTCACCATAGCAATTAGGATTTGATGGTGTAGCAGCAAACGACACCGATGTCGGATTGCTTCCAACACTAACTGTTGCAGAAGCAGAACAATCATTACCATCACTTACAGTTACGCTGTAATTTCCCGAAGCGACATCGACAGACGCATCTTCGCTAGAATTTGACCATAAATAATTATATGATCCGTTACCGCCCTGTACGTTTGAAACCGTTGCTGTTCCAAGTGTATTGCAAACCTGAGGAGTTGACGAGACTGCAAAAGTCACCACATCGGGTTCGCCCACCCGGATTGACGATATAGCAGAGCAATTGGCATCGCTAACCGTAACATTGTAAGTTCCGGCCGTTGCTCCCGATATTTCGTTTGTAGTGCTTGCATTTCCAGCCCAATGGTAAGTATATGGAGCACCTACTCCACCACTTACATTCAGCGTGATTGTAGTTGTTCCTCCATTGCAAGCTATCGGGTTGAAAGATGGTGTTATCACAGGTTCACCAGTCTGCAAGGGCGTTACCGAAGCAGTTGCCGTACAGTTAGCCTCATCGGTGACAGTAACATTGTATGTTGTTCCCGAAACCGCATTATTGAACTGAGCGGCAGTTCCTGCGCCATTGTTCCACGCATACGTCAATTCGCCGGTTCCATCAGAGGCTTCAACCTCAATGCCAATGTTTCCTGAGCATACACCAGAAGTCTGACGTGCCGTTGCCGTCATCGAACAAGCACTCGGATAGCAAACCCTGACATTGTCGATAAACGCACGCTTGGCCGAAGTTGCTATTCTGACAGTTGATGATGCCGTGGCGGCATTAAAATCGATTCGCTTTGTTTCGAAATCGTCGTTTCGCGTAGCTGTATAGGTTACTGTCTGCGTCTGACCGCCACTCACAGTCAGCACAATATTACCTTCAACGTTTGTCCAGCCTTTAACATCAAACTCTACATAGAACGGGACACTCAAGTTCAATGCTGCAGTCTGTATGTAACCAGCAGCGCTGCTGCTTCCAAGTTTTACAACGCCACCTGCAGGATAAGCCTTCGATGTAGTCGGAAAATCGGAAATAGAGCCAGCAGTCAACTCTGTACCTCCTGGATTAGCAATTGTGCCAGTTGTTATTTCGGCGAAATCTTCATCGATTATGCAACCGGAAAGGTCTGGCTGTTCGGTAATAGTATAGCCGACATTATAAGTTGTTTCGCAGCCATCGCACGACAAGGTAACCTCAATATTTCCCGACGATTGCGCAGTGGGAGTACCAGAAATCACACCCGTCGAAGAGTTGATTGACAGTCCTGCTGGCAAACCGGTTGCAGTATAAGTTGATGTTCCGCTACAATTTGTCACAGGAGCAGTTGCAGCAATTTCCACATCCTGATAGCCCGAAATCGACGAATATGAAAGAGTAATCTCATCTGGTTCCGAAAGCAATATTTCATCGAAGAATACAGGAGCCTGACAGCCGTTGTTGTAGTATTCCGAAGTTCCGTCGGCATTGTAGTGAACAGCATTACCATTTTCGTCGGATGGAGGATTATATGAAACGGCATCGCTGCAAGATGGCGACGTAAACGAAACGCTGAAATTTCTAGTATTGCCTACGCTATTGCCAAAATGTCCGGTTGTAACAGAATTATTGCACTGGAACAAAATATAGACATCGTGGTCGAGGGCAGAAAAGTCGAATGATTCGTATTCGAAACGTGTCGAAGTAACAATCAGCACCTCCGAATTTGCAGGCAGAATGCCATTTGTAGGTGCAATAACGCGACCACCTCCAGTTATAGAGGCATTTATACCAGCGACAATTGACGCATTTTCGCAGAAACCCGTAAAAGACACGCCAGAAGTCGACCACGATATATTCATATTATCGGCATCGAGGTCGTTTGGACCGACGAGCAATGTTACCATCTCGTTGTATCCTTCGGCGCTTCCATCGCACGAATTATATAATATATCGGTAATACGGAAGCATTCGGTTGTTGTCTCGTGGACACCTCCCACCTGACAGCCATTGTCATCGGTAACAGTAACAGAGTATGTTCCGGCGCACAAACCAGAAAGTTGAGCCGTTGTCTCGTTAGTTGTTTCCGAAGTATTGTTGCTCCACAAATATGTATATGGAGCTGTACCGCCACTAACTGTAACAGTTATGCTTCCGTCGCACTCGCCATGGCACGACGGGTCAACTAAAGTTGTGCTTGCGATTGACACCGATTCGGTCTTTGTATATTCGGCGCACGACGACACCAGACACTGCCCCTCTGCCTGCACATAGAAAGTTGTTCCTGCAGGATATGGTGCGATGTTAAGAGTTTCGTTATTGGTTCCGCTCAACCCCGAAGTTATTTCGGTACCGCCACACGATTCGGTGTACCAATGCCACGAAGCGCCTGTTGGCAAAGTTCCGCTTACGGTTATTGAATTAACATTGCAATTTACACCCGATGGCAAGACAATTGCTGGTTCAATGCCACTAACAACATCGTGCTGTATTACCATAGCTCTAGTACATGTACCAGTTGAACCATACTGGTATCCACCTCCTACATTGGTATGATTTTGAGATTGTCCGGCATAATAAAGGTTAATATGGTTTTCGTCGGGACTATAAGTCTCAAATCCGCCATAAAAAGTACTTGGTCCGTAATAGCTAAGCCACATCAGTTCGTTGAAGCTAGTAAGCTGTGCAAAAAACGTCGACTGTGTCCCAGTAAAACCATTATTATAATATCCAGAAACTGGAATAGAAGCCATTCCTGGAGAATTTTGTTCCCCGCAAATCCAAAGGTTGTCGGCAGCATCCTTGTATATGCGTTTCATTGCAGTATAGTTGTTGCCTCCAAAATATGTTGAGTAATCGATGGTACTTGTACCATTGGCATTGGTATTTATACGGAACATATAACCGTTTTGAGTTCCGGACACATTATTGTTGACATCTCCGTTGATTGTTCCGTTGTAGTATCCGCAATCGTCAGGCGGACGCACATGCGGGAAATCGGCGCTATAAGAATGGCCAGTAACATATAGCCGTTTCTGAGAATCGAGTTCTATGTCGCCGTTTGCTGCGCCAACGTTAATCTTGTCGAACCCTGCACCGCCAATATATCCGCCCCAAGCAGGAACTGGCTGGTTGCTAGAATTAAATTTCAAATAGAACATATCGTCTTGGCCACGGTTGGTATATGTTGCAGAAATCAGTGCCGTAGAAAACCTATATTTGTCTCCGCTCCATAATTCATCGCCGACAATATATATTGCGCCGTCAGAATCAATCTCCACATCACTAGCTCTTCCCGATCTATTAGAATCATAGTTGCCTGTTCCTAAATTCTGCACCGGCAACCACGTTGACCACAACATAGCTCCTGCCGATGAAAATTCCATGACATAGGAATATGAATAACTTTGCGATTCTGACCCTCCATATACAATTCCACCTTGATAACCTGAGCCATACGGAATCTGTGCCAACTGACTTCCATACCGAGTAAAATCCCTATAGTAGAACGACCCTGCCTGACCGACAAGATAAACAGAACCGCTAGCATTGACTGCCATATCGTATGTTTCAAGGTTTATGCCTCTATCAAGTAGAGTTGCCCACTGCCGTGTATTGTTAGAATCGAACATAAGTAAGAAACCTCGCTTGCCACCAGTAGCGAATGTATAACTACCGCTAGTAGCATTAGACCAATTCAGATTGTAAGCGCCAGAACGTATCTGCAACGGGAATCCCGACGATCCAGTACTGCCAGCAACATAAAGTCTTTCGTTGTACTCATCGTATAGTATTGCTCCATCAATGTCATCGGCGCCATCGCCGCCATATTGGCAAACCCATATCAAATCGCCGGAAGACTTGAACTTTGATATTATTATATCGTTACCGCCTGCTGTTCCATAATGATTGTTAGTTGCTGCCGAATTAAGGTAATTTGCAACATCTGCAGCTGTTGGACTCCACTCCCAGTCTACATAATAAAAATAGCTGCCATTAGAATTATGTACAATATCGCCCCATGTTCCATAACCATTGTACTCAAGATGGCTAGTCCATGTAATTCCCGGGTCAATCATCAAAGTTGAATTCGTATCATAATTGCCGACAGAGAATCCTACGACATTTCCCTTGAGCGAGTATTCCGTTTCAACAACCGCATTTCCACACTGCGATACTGGTGGCATATCGACGAAATCGAATTCTCCAACATTAAATTTCACACCAGCATCTGTCAAATCCAAATTTTCGACACCTTCCCAAGCAATCTTAATACCATCAACATTTCCGCCGGCATGCACTATAAAATTGTATTTCAACTTGCTTCCATCATAATAAAATTCTAAGTCAACATTCGGATAAACATTGGAATATAAAATTCTAGCATAAGATTTTGCGCCGAGAATACCATCGGGACAATTAGCCAAATAATAGTCAAACATTGTCTCTTGTTCGTCAACACCACTTACTTTTACTTCAGAACTTGAGTTTATAAATCGCATATCGAAATGGTGTAATTCAGTAACCGCCGATAGTTTCAATGCCTCGTTATCATTTCCTTTCCTTCGGGCTTCCATAGATGCCTCATTGTCAACATAACGGACTTCTTTTGTTACAAAAGTCACCTTATCAGTACAGAAATATGCAAATACATCATTCGCTTTCCACGAAAATTTCAGATAGTCGGGATTTGCATTCTGACCTTTTTCTTCGACAAAAAGTTTTTCGAGGCTCTTACCTTCAATAGTCGCAGAAAAGGCTATAATATAGGCGAACATACAGAAGATTAGGCTTGCTAGGCACCTAATTGTCCTTTCAAAATACACTCTCATCACAAAACTAATTTTAAGTTTGCGATTTAATATTTTTTTTTGAATCAACGAAATAAAATTATACAACAGTTACACATATTATATTTACATATAAAAGACAGCCAAAATATTTTAATTTTTTACTATTAAAGGCGAATAGAATCAGTCCGTTCATCTTTCTTATTTTAGATTTCAAAACAATGTTCTTAAACACGTTTACATCGCTTCGAGATAAGCAAACTTATTATGAATGTTATCATTATGTTTTTTATCAACACAATGCAAAATTTTCCTTTTGATAAAATTTTTCTAACTGGCTGTTTGTTCTTCTAAAAAAATATTATTTTAGTGGCACTTAAAAATTAACGACTTTTAAAATTTTAACTCATGGATATTAAAAAATTAGACGACGTTCTAACCGTCCTCAAGACAAGGGAAAAGAAGAGATTGGTTGCTGCATACGCAAACGACGACCACACAATCGAAGCAGTTTACAATGCAATTCAGGAAGGCATAGTTGAAGGCACTTTGGTTGGCGACGAAGCTACAATCAAGGAAGTTTGTGCTCGCCACAATTTCGACGTCAGCAAGTTCCGCATCGTTCAGGAAGCCGACGAAAACAAGGCTGGTGCTGTTGCAGTATCGCTTATCAACAAGGGCGAAGGCGACATCCTCATGAAGGGTCTCCTCAGCACCGACAAGTATATGCGTGCCATCCTCAACAAGGAAACCGGACTTATGCCAGGACCAAAGGCTGTCCTTTCGCACGTATCTGTATTTGAAATTCCTCTGTACCACAAGTTGTTGGTTGCCGGCGACGTTGCTATTATACCTGCTCCGGATTTGAACCAGAAGATTGCAATCTGCAACTACCTCATCAAGGTTGCAAAGTCGTTGCAAATCGAAACCCCGAAAGTTGCAGTTCTCGCCGCAACAGAACAGATGCTTCCAGGAATGCAGGCTTGCGTCGATGCAGCTATCATCGCCAAGATGTCGGAACGCGGACAAATTAAGGGTGCTTTGGTTGACGGACCTTTGGCTCTCGACGTTGCAATCAACAAGGAATGCGCTCAGACCAAGAAGCTCACCAGCCCGGTTGCAGGTGACGCCGACTGCATCGTATTCCCCAACATCGAATCGGGAAATGTTTTCTACAAGAGCATAACCAAGTTCGGCAACGGAAACCTCGGCGCAATGGTTATGGGTGCAAAGGTTCCTTGCGTCCTCACTTCGCGTGGCGACTCTGCAAAGTCGAAGATGTACTCAATCGCTCTTGCAGCCCTAGCAGCAAAATAAGTAAATCATTAACACAATTAAATATATGGAATTAAAGAAGAATAAAAGCTTAATAATCAATCCTGGCGCAACATCGACCAAGGCTTCGATATTCGAAGGCGAAACCGAAATCTTCACCGAGAACATCAAGCACCCGATCGAGGAAATACAACAGTACAAGGAAGTTGCCGACCAGTTCGAGTACCGCAAGAATGCCATCCTCGACATGGTTAAGAAGCACGGCGTAAGCACCGACGAAATTGCAATAGTTGTCGGTCGTGGCGGTCTTACCCGTCCATGCGAATCGGGAACCTACCGCGTAAACGAACTTATGCTCGAAGAATGCCGCGCTGGTATTCAGGGCAAGCACGCATGCAACCTCGGTGCTATCATTTCCGACAGTATTGCAAAGGAAATCGGTCTCGAATGCGCATACATTGCCGACCCGGGTATTGTTGACGAACGTCCAGAATACGCTAAGATTACCGGTCATCCCGAGTTCGACCTCGACCCGACACGCGAAGGCGTTATCTGGCACTGCCTCAACCAGAAGATGACTGCAAAGCTCTACGCCCGCGAAATCGGCAAGACCTACGAAGACCTCAACCTCATCATCGCTCACATGGGCGGTGGCGTTTCGGTTGGTGTTCACCAGCACGGACGTTGCGTTGAAGTCAACCGCGCACTCTGCGGCCTCGGTCCATTCTCGCCTACCCGCTCAGGCTCCATCAACGCCAGCAAGCTTATCGAAGTTTGCTTCAGCGGAAAGTACGACATGGCAAAGGTTAAGAAGATGGTAACTGCCGAAGGCGGTTTCGTAGCTTACTTGGGCACAAACGATGCTTACAAGGTAGAAGTTGACGCTCTCAACGGCGACCCGAAGAGCAAACTCTTGGTTGATGCATTCTGCTATCAGGTTGCATTGGAAATCAGTCGTCTTGCAGCAGTTGTTAAGGGCAAGGTTGATGCCATCATCCTCACCGGCGGTATTGCATACAGCAAGCCATGGATGCAGCAGATTACCGACCAGATTAGCTGGATTACTCCTAACGTAAAGATTTACAAGGGCGAAAACGAAATGCTTGCTCTTGCAATCTGCGGAAACGAAGTTCTCAACGGAACCGGCACAGTAAAGGAGTACAAGTAATCGGTATCTTACATAAAAAATGGAAATCCGAAACGGGTTTCCATTTTTTGTAATACCAAAAATAAACCAATCTATATGGAAAACAACTTCGCAATACAACTCTTTGAAAACAAGAAAGTGCGTGTCGTATGGGACGCAGAAAAGGAGAAATATTTTTTCTCGGTGGTGGATGTTGTACAAGTGCTAACTGATAGCGATAATCCACAAACTTATTGGAGAGTATTGAAAAAGCGTCTTAGAGATGAGGGAAATGAAACCGTTACAAATTGTAACGCTTTGAAATTACCTGCAGCAGATGGAAAGAAAAGAATGGCAGATGTCGCTGACATAGAACAGCTTTTGCGACTAATCCAGTCTATTCCATCCAAGAAGGCAGAACCTTTCAAGCAATGGCTTGCCGAAGTCGGTTCGCAGCGCATAGACCAGATGATAGACCCGGAACTGACATTTCAGATGGCAGTGGAAGACTATCGTCGTCAAGGTTACGATGAGAAATGGATTGAAAACCGTCTGAAATCAATTCGCACACGCAACGAACTTACCAACGAATGGAAACGCTCTGGCATAAAGGAACAAAAGGACTTTGCAATTCTGACCAATATACTTACCAAGGCATGGAGCGGAATGACTACTGGTGAATACAAGCAATACAAAGGACTTACAAAAGAGAACCTGCGCGACAATATGACAACTCTCGAACTTGCACTCAACACATTGGCAGAAGCGGCAACGACGGAAATTTCCCGTCACCGCAATCCTCAGACTATGGACGAAAACAAGCAAGTTGCAAAGAGCGGTGGCAATGCTGCCAACCTTGCGCGTCAAGACATTGAACGCCAGATTGGTCACAGTGTAATATCACACGAACGCGCATCCGACAACCTTATCCCCACGGAAAATATAGAAGCAATTGAACTACCATATAATAATAACGACAACAATTAAACACATACCACAATGAAGATATACACAAAGACAGGCGACAAAGGCACCACATCACTGGTTGGCGGAACACGCATCAACAAGGACGACATAAGAATCGAGTCGTATGGGACAATCGACGAACTGAATTCAAATATAGGTATGATTCGCAACTTCGGACTCGAAAAAACCGACGACGATACCATAAATATAATACAGAACAAACTTTTCAGCATCGGATCCTTCCTTGCAACTCCCGACGAAGCCGCATACGAACAAATTGCGACGAAAATCAACAAGATTTCCGAAAAAGATATTAACAATATCGAAAACGAAATCGACCGAATCAGCGAAAATCTTCCACCGCAGAAAGGCTTTGTACTGCCTACAGGTTGCGAGATTACAAGCTGGTGCAACATTTCGCGTACAATATGCCGCCGTGCCGAACGCCGTATTGTCAGTCTGAGCAAAGTCGGATTCGTCGACAAGAATATAATGCTGTATATCAACAGATTATCCGACTACTTATTCGTTCTTGGACGAAAATATATGGCTGTTAATAAAAAGGAAGATTTTTTCTGGGATGTAAACTGCTAATTGCAAAAAATTTCATTATTTCGCACACCCAAAATAAAGGAAATAAAAAAATATTACGAATATGTATTGGACATTGGAATTAGCATCGAAACTTGAGGACGCTCCTTGGCCAGCAACAAAGGACGAACTCATTGACTACGCAATCCGTTCGGGTGCAAATCTTGAAGTTATCGAAAATCTTCAGGAAATTGAAGATGACGAGGAAATCTTTGAAAGCATAGAGGACATTTGGCCCGACTATCCTTCAAAGGACGACTTCTTTTTTAATGAGGACGAGTATTAAAAACATCAAAAAGAAAGAATAAAAAGGGACATTCAGTCCCTTTTTTGTTTTAATACGCATACATTTCCCTTGAGCATCGACAACGCTCGTTTCGGGCAAAATTTATTAACATTTTATTTATTGTAACATAAAAATCATTGCTTATATTTGAAACGAATTAATCACAACTGAACAATAGTATTAATTTCAAATTTAAGTCATTGTAAAACACAAAATTACAAACAATTAATAAAGTTAAATATGAATAAAAAAGTTATCATTGCATTGCTCGGTGTAGCGTTGATTTCAACTAACCTCTGGGCACAGGAAAAAGAAGAGAAAGAAGACGAAGGCTATGTATTCACCAATGTGAAGGAAATTCCTATCACCTCGGTAAAGGACCAGAACCGCGCAGGAACTTGCTGGTGCTATTCGGGACTTGGCTTCATCGAAGCAGAATTGCTCCGTATGGGAAAAGGAGAATACGACTTCTCTGAAATGTTCATAGTTTCTAACACTTATATCGACCGCGCACAGGCTGCAGTTCGTACCCACGGAGACGTTTCGTTCTCACAGGGCGGTTCGTTCTATGACGTATTATACGGCATGTCACATTTCGGACTTGTTCCCGAAGAAGAAATGCGTCCAGGTGTTATGTACGGTGACTCTTTGTCTGACCACACCGAACTTTCGGCTGTATCGGATGCAGTTGTAAAGGCTATCGCTAAGGGCGAACACAAGAGCTTGCAGAAGGACAGCGCAAACCAGACTTTGTGGCTCAAGGCAATAAAGGCCATCCACGAAGTATACCTTGGCAAGTGCCCAGAAAAGTTCAACTACAAGGGACGCGAATACACCCCGATGTCATTCTACCAGTCACTCGGAATTAATCCTGACGACTATGTATCAATAACTTCATATACTCACCACCCATTCAACGAAAAGTTCGTCCTCGAAATTCAGGACAACTGGAGATGGGCACAGTGCTACAATGTCACCATTGACGAACTTATGAGAATCTTTGACAACGCTATCGAAAACGGCTACACTGTTGCATGGGGTGCCGATGTAAGCGAACAGGGATTCAAGATTGGCACACGCAAAGGATTCTGCGTATTGCCAGAAACCAACGCCGAAGCAGCCAGCATGAAGGGCAGCGATATGGCTCACTGGACAGGCATGAGCGCAAAGCAGATTGTTGACGAAGCTGCAAAGCACCCGACTCCACAGCGCTGGGTTACCCAGGAAGAACGTCAGGCAGCATTCGACAACTGGGAAACTACCGACGACCATGGTATGCTTATCTACGGTACTGCGAAGGACCAGACCGGCAACGAATACTACATGGTTAAGAACAGCTGGGGCGAATACGGCGAATACAAGGGTATGTTCTACGCAAGCAAGGCTTACGTTAGATACAAAACAATGAACATCGTCGTTCACAAGGACGCTTTGCCAAAGGATATAAAGAAGAACTTGGGTATCAAATAAGATATAACTAAAAAACACAAATGGAAAGCGAAGCCATGCGTTTCGCTTTTCCATTTTAAAGAAAAACAAGGAACGGCATATTCCTGAAACTTGACGCTTATGGAAGAACAAGTCGAAAAAAAGAAGAAAAGCAAAGGCAGAAAAGTACTGAAAGGTCTGCTGATAGCATTTGGAAGCCTCATTGGAATCCTTGTGCTGCTCGTTGCATTTTCGCCACTGATACTGGAAACCTATATCAATTCAGAATCGGGCAACAAAAAAGTAAACGAAATTGCTGGCGACTATCTTAACGCAAAATTCGACTTGGGAAAAATAAACATCAAGGTATGGAAAAATATGCCAAATGTTGAACTTGAACTCATCAACAGCGAAATCATCTCCAAAGCCATCAAGGACGACCTCACCGACACGCTTATCAAATTCGACACACTACGCCTTTCTGTAAACATCATTGAATTTTTCAAGAACGACAGCATAATCGTAAACGAAGCTTACCTCTCCCACCCGATTGTAAACGGCTATGTAAACGCCGAGGGCAAAGCAAACTGGGAAATCTACGAATCGGACACCACTCCCGACGAGGACACATCTTCATTCGACTACAAAATACGTATAAACCGCCTATTAATCGACGATCTGCAGGCATCTTACATTGACGAGGAATCGCAAATGTCGGCGACTCTCGACTCCACCAATCTGGAACTTACAGGCGAAATTAACGCCGAAATTATCGACATAACTACAAGCCTCAAACTCAAAGCAAAATACGACGACGGTTCATCACAAATTCTTGCAAAAGTAGAACCGACAACAATAACCCTAAACGGAAACATAACCGATGGAGAATACAAGCTCGACACAGAGTTTGGCCTGCTGACTGCCGAATTCAGCGACAGCACATCGAGAACAATAATAAATGTCGATACAATAGGAATCGGTGCACTGGCAAAAATCACCGACACAACCTACGACCTCGACACAAAACTCAACCTTTTGCTTTCCGAATACAACGATTCGGCACTTACTTTCAGCGACATACCGCTTAACATAGAACTAAAGGCAATAAGCAATGCCGATTTCAACCGATACGACATCGACACATTAAGCATAACAAGCAACGACATATTTGTCGGAGCATCGGGTCTGGCCGAAAATCTGGCCGACTCGTCGTGGAATACCGACCTGTCGCTTGTTCTCGACATTCCTCACATCGACAATGTGCTGGAAATGATACCGAAAAGTCTTGTTGCCGACCTAAAGAAATACAGGATTTCGGGTGCCATGAACTTCAACGGTACCGCCCAAGGAAAATACAAGGACGACACCTACCCCAACATCGATGCTAACCTCACGCTCGACAACATAAGGGCAATTGTGCTCGAACAAAACGCAGTCGTGAAACTCGACATGGAAACCGACCTGAAATACGTTTCCGAAAAGCAAAGCGAATCGTACATAAACGTCAAGAGGCTTAACGCCACTGTTGGCGAAACATACTTCGACCTAAAGGGCAAGGCTAGCAACATTCTTGGCGACCCCTACATAAACGCAAAGCTGAGATGCAACCTCAATCTTGACTACATTTCGTCGCTGTTCCCAATCGACGACCTAACATACAAGGGACAACTTTCGTCCGACATCGAAGCGCGTTTCTCGCTTGCCAACCTGATGAAGATGAACGTCCAGAAAATCTACATGCTCGGCAACATCAACATCGAAAGGATACTGCTGAGAATCCCGTCGATGCGATTCCTAGTCTTCGGAAAGAACGCAACCGCCGACCTCGGCATAAACTCGATGAAGTCGCGCCGTTCGGAACGTCTGCAACTCAGCAGTGCAAGAGTTACAGTAGATACCGTGAGAGTATCGTCGCCACGCACCATCGAAGCAAGAGTTTCGAAGTTGAACCTTTACGCAAATGTTGAAGAGCCGATAAACGAAGTACCACACCTCATTGTTGCCGGAAGTTTAAGAGGAATGGAAGCTATCGTTGCCGACACAATGTTCGTTTCGGGAAAGACAGGCCGCATCTCGATGGCTATCCGTCCCGACACTACCGATGCGCTCATTCCTGCACTCAGGGCATCGCTCGGACTTGACTCAATCGTATATTACGAACCAACCCAAGGCGCTTTCCTCGACTCAACACGAATAGTACTCAACGGACGTCCTAGAGTCCGCAGATTCACGCGTGTAAACGGTGAACGTGTCGAAATTGACCAATCGACAAGAAAACCTATTAACGCCGATTCGCTAATAAACCTTTGCACCAGCATCGAAGATGCCGAAGGTGCACTGCGCAAGTTCCGCTTCGATGGAAAGATATACGCCAAGGCGGCACGTTACATGTCGCCATACTTCGACCTGAAGACCGGCACACGCCGACTCGATGTTACTTTCACCGACGACACGCTGCACCTCAACAACTTCATGCTGCGCGTAGGCCGTTCGCTGATGAAAGTTGACGGACGTGTCGATAATATGCGCCGTGCATTCCTGCGTGGACGTACGCTCAGCGCAGACCTCAACATAAAGTCGCGAAACCTCGACCTCAACGAGATACTTTATGCCAACTACATGGGCGAACAGGCAAAGCTAAAGGACGATGAAGCCAAGAAATCGGTTCAGGAAATGCTAGCTAAGGCAAAAGCCGGCATGGGTAATGCGCCACAACGTCCAAGGACAAACATAACCGATTCGGCACGAGCACATTATGTCGATTCGATAAGAAAAGCATACAGCAAGAAGGACCTCAGCGAAATATACAACGAGCGCATGGGCAAGATGAAGGAGATGATGGAAAAAGCCCACAAGGAGGAGCTTGCAGCCGACGACAACATGGAAATCCAGGATACGACCGAACAAGAATACGATACCGTACCGATGACTCTCTTTGAGATTCCTGCAAACCTCGACTGCAAGTTAAACCTCAAGCTCGACACCGTTAAGTTTGCCGGGCTGAAGATGAACGACCTCAATGGTGACATTACAATGCAGAACAGCACCGTATCAATAAAGGACTTGAAGACAACAAGCAATGTCGGCGACTTAAAAGTCAACGCAATATACACCTGCAACAATCCCGACTCTGCAAAAGCTGGTCTTGACTTAATAGGTACGAACATAACCGTCGAAGACCTTCTGACGGCCTTCCCGATGATTGACTCGATACTGCCGATGCTCAGTTCGTTCGAAGGCAAACTGGACTGCGAGCTGTCGGCGATAACCGATCTCGACAAGGAAATGGAACCCGTACTACCGACCCTGCAGACTGCATGTCATATCAACGGCAAAAACCTTGTTCTGCTCGACGGCGAAACATTTACAACAGTTGCCAAGTATCTGATGTTCAAGAAGAAGACCAAGAACGTGATAGACAACATGTCGGTTGAATTTACAATTGACAAGAACATGCTCAGCGTATATCCGTTCACCCTGTCGATGGACAAGTACAAGGTTGCTGTAAGCGGAAAAATGGATTTCGACTTCAAGTACTTCTTCCACATTTCGGTGCTCGAACCGAAGGCATTGCCAAATTTAGGCATTAATGTTCAGACCAAGGAACCGAAAAAGAACAAGAAGGACAAGGGCAAAGACGAGGAAGAAGAAGGCGAACTTGCCGAAGAGACCGACGACTTCCAGTTCCGTCTGGTAAAACCGCTATACAAGGACGAAAAGTCTATAGCTCAATCGATTAACCTTGTCAACAAGTCGGGATTGGGAAGAATTTCGCTTCAGCAGAACCTCCGCAAGACCATACAGAATATTATAGAGAACTACGAGGAAAAGAAGAATGAGTAATTTTATGTTGCTGTAGGCAACCTTTTATTACTTTTTTCGTTATATATTTGTAGAACAACATAAAGGAATAATTATGAGGAACTATATAGCTTTACTCACAACGGCAGTTATATGCTTTTTTAGCAACAACATACATGCTCAAGTCTGGCATATCAGCGATAGCGTTGGTACAGATGGCAACACCTTTACCCTCGACTGCTCCAATGCCAGTTCGGAACAAGAAACGACAATATTTATATACGACAGTGGCGGTCCCGACGGCGATTATGGTAGCAACGAATCATTCTCCAAGCAAATACAAGTTGAAGAAGGTAAAGTAATACACATAAAATTTACAGAATTTAACCTTGCATCAGGTTCAATGATGTCGATTTTCAATGATAATTATCTATTTGCAATAAACGCAACAGACTCTTCGCTAAGCGGAATGGAATTTTCATCTGACATGACGCTAACCCTAAGTTGGCAATCATTGGCACTTACAGGATCTGGATTTTCTGCAAAAATATGGTGTAGCGACATCCCTCAAAACTTCACGACTACAATCGAAACAAATTTAACTCCAGTATTATTTTATAACATAACATACTATGACATCTGCTCTGGTGACGAATTAGACTTTACTGCTACTAACACATTCTCAGAAACACGACAATACGAACAAAACAACGAATCACTTATATACAACTGGGCTATTATCAACAACAACGATACTATATGGTTTTATGATGCGGGGCAAAATTTAACACATACTTTTGAATCGGGTGGAATATACAAGGTGCTATGCAAGGCAAACGATGAAAACGACGGACATAATACAAACGACAATACCGTATTCGTCAGAGTTTCCGCAAGACCGACATTTAATATAACAGGTCATCAGGATACATTATGTATAGGAACCGAAATGGAACTGTCCGCCAGCCCTCACTCGGAACCGATAGGTAACATTCCTATTCCACAAATATTAAGTCACAATTCTCCACAACCGTTTGGCGTATGGATTTTATATACCGAAAAATCTACACGAGACTATTACAAGGCTCAATATAGTGGCACCATCCATGTATCAGGATTTGACGATACCTGCCACATTAATTCCATCGACGACATCGACCGCATATATGTTAATATGTCCCATTCTGCCTTGGTAGATGTCAATATGATGATAAAATGCCCAAACGACCAGAAATGTCTGATAAAATCCCCTGCCCCATCGAGCTGGCAATGGACAAATACCGGCGGCATAAACAATCCGAATTCTACCAATGGCGGCTTTTATTGTCTTGGAGAACCGACATTTGCAGAAGACGCATACGCCCCATGCTATGGAACTCCCGGCAATGGCTATTCGTATTACTTCACACCGACAGCAACAAATCCTTTCGGAGGCGATTATGCCAACGATGATTGCCAAACATGTACGACAACATCCTTCATCGACAACTGTGGCATCGAATGGACATGTAGCATTCTTGACGAAGGCAATTATGCCACATACGAAAGCATGTCTTCACTTATCGGCTGCCCGATAAATGGAGAATGGACTCTTTACGCCTACGACGGCCTTAGGCAAGACTACGGTCACGTATTTGAATGGGGAATATATTTCAACGCTCCATTTTCAAACTCATATCAAGAAGGCGAAATATCATGGACAGGCGAATACATATCCGACACAAGCGCGACAACAACAATCCTCACTCCATTTGTGACAGAAAGCAGTTTATATCCATATACTTTCCAATTGACTGACAATTTCGGCTGTTCATACGACACCACTATAAACATATTTATAAATGCACTCGAAACTCCGCAAATAAACCAGATTGTAACCGACAGCCTCAACCACAACTACATTACTTGGTCTGCCATCGACAACGATGATATACAGGAATACCGCATCTACCGCAGCAGCGACACCACAAACTACGACCTTGTGGCAACAATTCCAGCAAACGAACCTACCGAATGGACAGACGAAACAACAGAATTCTCTATCCGCCCGTACTGGTACTGTATTACTGCATTCGGAGGTTGCGAAACGCCAATGAGCCAATATGTGGAATCGATGCATTTCACCACAACAATCAACACTAATGTCCCGCAAACCACAAACGAAGGGGAAATTTATGCCAATATTTGTCAGGGACAAAGCATTACATTCACCGCATCGAATACATTCCACGACAATGGCACTTACGAACATAGCGACGAAAGCCTCACATACGACTGGACAATAATAACAGGCAGATACGACACGATAGTACTCCCAGATGCCGGAATGCAAATAAGCCGCACATTCGACACAAGCGGCGGTTTCCATGTAAAATGCCAGACTCGCGACACTTTCAATATAACAAATAGCAACGACAACAGCATCACGGTTCAAGTATCCGTAAGGCCACAATTTGAAGTATCGGCAGACATCGATTCCGTATGCTCTGGTACAGAAATAACTCTACAAGGCATAGCGCATCAACCTCAATGGCAAGCGCAAATGCTAACAAAAAATAGTTATTCAGGCACAGACTTAATACCCGAAGGAGAAACTCAAAATTACAGTTCGAGCATCGATATTCGTACTCAGGATTCGTTGGCAACAATAAATTCAACCGACCAGATAGACCATATATATATTAATATGGAACACTCGTATCTTGGCGATTTGAGTATAATGCTAGAATGCCCTAATGGTCAGAAATGTCTGCTAAAAGCTCACAGCTCCGCAACTCCTACACCAATGGACTGGTCATTAACTGGAGGAATACACCTAAACGGTTCACAAGGAGGAGGTAATCTTCATTTAGGGCTATCACCAGACCCGTCATCAAACAGACCTTGCTTCTGGACACCTGGAGAAGGCTGGACATATAGCATATATCCAGACGGCACTATACCACTTGGACCGTCATCGCCATATCATAATATAGACTACACAGATATCTGCTATGATACTACAAACATAAATGTTGTTGATACAGCACCGGAAAGTGGACAATATGGACCTTATGAAAGCATGTCGTCTCTGATTGGCTGTCCAATAAACGGTACCTGGAAACTACATGTAAATGACAAATTGCAAATGGATAACGGGTACATTTTCGGATGGGGTATATATATGTATGAGCCTTCAACAGAATGGCTATTTGAAAATACATACGAAAATAATGGCTTGTCATGGAACGGAAACGGCATAACAACGGACACTACCGACAATGGTGCTATTACCGTAATCCCAAGCTCAACAACTACTGGAAATCAGGAATACACTTTTACCTGCACCGACAATTTCGGCTGCTCATACGATACTACAATAAATTTATATGTTTATCGAACAACTCCAATCCCCGAAATTAAAAGCGTAAGTATAAATGTGTTGAACCAAAATGTTGTAGAATTTTCAGCACCAAACAACAATGATGGTAGAATCACGCACTACAATATATATAGGTCAAGATATTCTGGAGGTTACTCACTTGCAGCAACATTACCACACGGCACAACCGCTTGGACTGACATGAATGTCAATCCGTCGCAATGGTCTTATAGTTACATAGTAACATCCAACGACGACTGCGGAGAATCAGTAATGAGCAACCGCCATCGTGCAATGCACCTCAGTCTGGAACGCGCAGGAAACAATTCAGTAAGCCTAATCTGGACACCCTACGAAGGGTTCCAATACGACACCTACAAAATTTACCGTGGCGCAAATCCATTTTCGATGGAACAGATCGGCGAAATTCCAAGCAGCCAGAACTCGTTTACCGACAATAACGCCAATGGAAACAACTACTATCAAATAGAAATATCCAATTCCGAGAACAGCAACATTATTGCAAAATCAAATCTAATACAATCGCGCCAGAACTCAATCGACAGCTATGAAATAACAGATTTCAGCGTATTTCCTAATCCAGCAAGCACAACGCTTAACATAACATCGTCGGAAACACTATCAACAATAGAAATATTCTCGGCAACCGGTCAATCTGTTTTGCAAATGAACATCAATAGTGACAACACAATTTGCGACATAAATCATCTTGCATCAGGCATATACATCATTATCGCCCACGATAGCAACGGTAAAATCGGAATGACAAAATTTACAAAGGAATAAAGACTCGTTTATGGAAACAGTATTTTCAATAATAATGGCAGCAATGGGCATATCGCTGTTGATATACGCCGGAATTGCGTACTTGTCTGGCGACCCCATAATTTTGTTTCAAGATACATATTCGTTTCCGAAGGGCAAAAAGGAGAAAAAGGAATATGTCCGCAAAAAGTTTGTAAAAATTATCGCGCTGATTGCACTTTCGTTTCTAGCAAGTTCGCTTGTCGGGTTGACGCAGATTTATTGGCTTGCCCTGATTGTTTTTGTATTAGGAATAGTCCTTACCGTAATAATCGGTAAAAAGATAATGAACAGCTAATTATCCCATTGCTATTAAATCTCCAACTTTCGCCCCTACCGCTTTGCACAAATCAGCAGGATTTATCTTGAACTGCAAGCCACGCACTCCAGCACTGACATAGATATAGTCAAAATCATTGCAGGTTGAATGTATGTATGTCGGGAAAGGCTTTTTCATACCGATTGGCGAACAGCCACCACGGATATAGCCTGTAAGCGGAAGCAATTCCTTCATTGGGATAAGATTGCAACTCTTGTTACCAGTAGCCTTTGCAGCTAGTTTCAGGTCAACTTCCTCTTCGCCAGGAACTACACATACAAAATACCCACTACGGTCTCCGTGCAAAACCAAAGTCTTGAAAACTCGGTCGATAGGCTCACCGAGCTGTGCTGCCACATGTACCGCGCTCAAGTCGTTCTCATCAACCTCATACGGAATAAGTTCGTAGGCAATCTTCTTGCTGTCGAGCAGGCGGGCTGCGTTGGTCTTCTGTATCTTTTCCTTTGCCATCAGTAAATCTCCTTTGCAATAGTTTCGTTTGTAAAATTAAGCGTCTGCAAATCAACATTTTCGAGCAGAACGACAGGCAACATAGTTGAATCGTCAAATTTCAAGCCAACTGACAATAAAAAATCCTGCAGAGACAACTTGTTTTCTTTCAGAATATCGGTATCGAAATGTGGACAGATAATTCCATTATGAAAAATCATCCTCTCCTTTTCCTCTATGCCTGAATTTTCTGCGCCTACCGAAGTCAAATATCCGTTATCATCGAACGACAGACGGCAGTTCTTTATGAAATTCCGACCGTCGAAAACATAATTTGCCGCGAAGTGCTTCATAAAGTATTTTTTTCCACTGCTGCCACAGAGTCGGCATCAGCCTTTCTCGATTCGGCAATCTCCTGATTGAATCGCTCCACAACGTTCTCGTAAATATCACGAAGCTTGTTTGCATCGTTCTGCAGATACCACAGAATGCTCTCCTCGAACGACTCGCGCGTACAGCCATACTTATCGTAAATACTTTCGTATATAAGGCTATCGACCTGATACTGATTCATCGAGGTATGTCCACTTACCTGCACCATACGCAACGAAACAATAGCATCGGCAATATTCATTTCGTAGAAAATATTTTCCATGGTTTCTGGCGGCAGCATACGTTCCTCTGGAACTATCTGCGCCTGCTTATCGGGAGGATTGCACGAAACAATCAGCAATGCCGACAACAGAACAATGAAAACCGATAATATCCTAATATTCATTGTGCGCCTTTTTAATCTTCTTGTAAAGGTTGGATGCAAATACAAAATCGTTCAGTTCGGGATTGTCGGTAGTGAAAATATCGTCCTTGGATCCTTGCCACCACTTGTTGCCTTGATAGATGAAGCAGATGTTGTCGCCAATCTCCATTATGGAGTTCATATCGTGGGTGTTGACAATGGTGGTTATGTTGTATTCTACAGTGATTTCCTTTATTAGCTGGTCGATAAGGATGGATGTCTGCGGGTCGAGACCGGAGTTTGGCTCGTCGCAGAACAGATAGCGCGGATTGAGAGCTATTGCCCTTGCAATTGCGACGCGCTTCTGCATACCACCGCTTATTTCCGACGGGAACGAATGGTGTGCATTGACAATACCCACACGGTCGAGACAAAAATCTACACGCTTCTGCTTTTCGGCTTTCGACATCTTGGTAAACAGGTCGAGTGGCAGCATCACATTTTCTTCCACATTGTTCGATGTAAACAACGCGCTTCCCTGGAACACCATGCCCATCTCCTTGCGGATTTCACGCTTGCCTTTTTCGTCCACATTCACAAATTCGCGCTTGTCGAAATAAATTTCGCCGGTTTCGGGCGTAACAAGTCCCACTATGTTCTTCAGCAACACGGTCTTGCCCGAACCGCTTCGGCCAATAATCATATTGACCTTGCCGGCGTCGAAGGTTGCATTGATGTCCTTCAGCACATGCTTCTCGCCAAAAGTCTTATTTACATTTACAACTTCTATCATGTGAGCATTACCTGTGTTAAGATAAGGTTGAACAAAAGGACTGCTATAATGCTGTAAACCACAGCCTTGGTACTGCTTTTGCCGACTTCGAGAGCACCACCTTCGGTATAGTAGCCGAAAAATGCCGAAATGGATGTTATAAGTATTGCGAACACCGCGATTTTCACCACCGTATAGGTGACATAGAACGGCACGAAAGCGTAATGCAGACCATATATATAATCGGCAACCGTTACAATGTCGGGCGAAGTGAAAGCGATGAAGAAACCACCTACGATACCGAGCATAATGCTAAGCAATGCAAGGAAGGGGAAGGTGAAAAATGCAGCCACTATCTTAGGGAGAATAAGATAGTTAGCGCTATTGACACCCATTATTTCAAGTGCATCAATCTGCTCGGTGATACGCATTGTACCTATTTCGGAAGCAATGTTTGAACCGACTCGTCCCGACAGGATAAGGCAGACTATGGTACTCGAGAACTCAAGAATCATGGTATCGCGGGTACTCAAACCGATGATGTAGCGTGGTATAATCGGCGACTCGAAGTTGATACCCATTTGTATTGTAAGTACCGCGCCCATAAACACAGAAACTATGCAGACGATACCAACCGAATCGAAACCAATCTGCTCTATTTCAGCCTTTAGCCTGCGGAAAAATATCTTCCTGTTGACAGGTTTGGAGAATACCGAACCCATCAGCGAGAAGTATTTGCCTATGGTTACAAACAAGTTCATTTTTCAGTCGCAAAAAAGCAGGACAAAGGTAGTCAAAGAATTTTAAATACGAAAAAATATATTCAAAGATTGTTTTTCATTCAGATTTAATTCTTAACTTTGTGCAATTGTTTTTAGAAAACGCGATTATGAAAACAAAATCTATTCTTCTGGCAATTGCCGTACTTTTGTGCAGCAAAGCATTTGCATACGATTTTTCGGCAGATTGCGAAAGCGGGCAGACGTTGTATTATAACATTACATCAAGTGCAGAACCTTTTACGGTGGAAGTAACATTTGAAAATGAATATGGTGGATACAATACTCATCCCACAGGAAGCATTATAATTCCAGAAAATGTTAATTATAATGGCACTGATTATGCTGTTATAGGCATTGGCAATTCTGCATTTTCATGGTGTAACGAACTAACATCTGTTGCCATACCTAATTCTGTTACTAGGATTGGCGATGGAGCATTTAGTTATAGTAGTAATCTTACAGAAATAAATATTCCTGCCTCTGTAACAAGTGTTGGAAGTGGTGTTTTTGACAGAAATGGTTGGTATGAGGCACAAAGTGCGGGCATTCTGTATTTGGACGGATGGTGTTTAGGGCGCAAGGGTTCAATTCCGACTGGAAGTTTTAACATTGCAGAAGGAACAAAGGGAATTTGTGGACACGCATTTTCTGGATGCATAGATATGACATCTGTCACTATACCAAGTTCGGTAATTAGCATTGGCTATTATGCATTTTTTAATTGTAGTGGACTGACTTCTGTAATAATTCCCAATTCTGTTACTAGTATTGGAGATAATGCGTTCGCTATGTGTAGCAATCTCGCAGATGTAACTGTCGGAGAATCGGTTACAAAAATTGGAGAGTCTGCGTTTCTTGAATGTAGAAGTCTATTTTCAATTTCACTTCCAGATTGTGTGGAGGAAATTGGCAGTATTGCTTTTCGGTTAATCAGAAATGTTCAATATAACGGCAACGCGGCAGGAAGTCCATGGGATGCATTGACAATAAATGGATTTATAGAAGACAATCTCGTATATTCAGACGAAAGCAAAACTGTTTTGACTGGTTGCAATACATTAGCCACAAATGTTACTATTCCAAACTCAGTAAGGTGCATCGGACAAAATGCCTTTTATAATTGCGACAGATTGACGTCAGTAACAATTCCAGATTCGGTTACACGCATTGAAACGAATGCCTTCTATAATGTTAGAAATATTGTTTATCACGGTGATGCCCTTGGTAGTCCGTGGGGAGCGCTTTCCGTAAATGGATTTGTTGATGGCGAACTTATTTATTCCGACGAAACAAAAACACATTTAACAGGATGCAGTATTTTGGCAACTAATATAACAATACCAAATTCTGTGACAATAATTGGAAACCGTGCATTTTCAAATTGCGACAAACTGACATCGGTATCAATTGGCAACTCGGTAACTAGAATTGGAGAGAGCGCATTTTCAGGCTGCTGGAAATTGATGTCAGTAGCAATACCTAACTCTGTAACAAGTATTGGCATCCATGCTTTTACTAATACAGGTTGGTGGTCAAATCAACACAATGACATCTGTTATTTGGATAATTGGTGCCTTGGAGCAATTAAAGGGCATCGTCCAACAGGTTCATTAACAATAAGAGAAGGTTCTATAGGTATTGCCGATTATGCTTTTATGAATAGTAGCGATCTTACTGATGTAACAATTCCTGAATCGGTTGTGTATATTGGCAAAAATGCATTTAATGGGTGTAGTGGTTTTAGAGAACTTACGATTCCAAATTCTGTTAAGAATATTGATAAATATGCATTTTGTTATTGTGGCGGACTAACATCATTAACAATAGGAAGTTCTGTTATGAATATTGAAAGCGAAGCGTTTGGAAATTGTATGCGTATTGATACAATCTATATTTTTGCAGAGACACCTCCAACGATAGATTATAATACATTTGCTTTCATCTCACAATCTATTCCTGTCATAGTCCCTTGTGGAACGGCTTTGGCATACAGCAATGCCGAATATTGGAACTATTTCACTAATATTCAAGAAGATTGTTCTAGTATAGAGGAAACAGAAATCGCAGACTTGCAAATTTATCCCAATCCAGTAGGCAACACGCTGAATATCAAATCATCAGAAGATATTTCCAAAATCGAAATCGTTAATGTTATGGGACAGGTTGTATATCGCACGGAAGAGAATGGCAACAATGCGGTTTGCGATGTAAATGGATTGGCAAACGGGGTGTATGTGGTGAGAATATATAATTCGCGCACTTCGACTACGCTCAGTGAGCGAATTATCCAACGAAAATTCATCAAGGAATAAAACAAATTGTTTATGTTAATTGTAGGGGCAGGATTCAAACCTGCCCCTACAATTATATATCCACAAAATCAATCGTAATTTATTTATACACAATTAAATTCATTTGTCTTGCAAACAATTATGCTGATAGCATTATGCTATTAGCATAATCTATGAGAATCAACATACTAACATGTTTTAATCCCTACCTAGTGGTGTCGTTGCGCGCAACGATGCCACTACTACAATTTATACCCCGGCCCAAAATTCTTCTGAATCCACAGCATAAGGAACTTGTTGGAAAGATAATAGGTTTTGTTGCCATTTTCGCTTGAACTATATGTAATCCAATCGTTATCCAACAGTTGCTTTATTGCCGACTGAACCGAACTTGCCGATGCCAAACGATGACGGCGGATAAATTCACCAGAAGTCAACCTTTCTGCAGTGCCATCGACGGCAATAGCGTAGAGCAACTCCTTGGGCTTGGGCGTCAACTGCGAAAGTTGTCCCTGAAACATCCGCTCGTTTTCAAGCAAAATGTCATCAATCGCATCGCACAAAATTCCGTAGGTACACGCCGACTTCCTTTCTGTCATATCAAATGCCACATTGAAGGTCTTTTGCATACAATAGGTGTTGCCCGAAAACAACTTGTAAACCTTTTCCACATCACTTTCCGAAATCTTTTTGCCAAATTCTGCGAAATGCTCGACAACAAACTCGATGTACTTATCCAACGGCAATTCGTCGAGCATCATTATGGAAGAACTTGCATAAAAAGGCCTTGAATACGAATTGAACATCTCCTCAAGAATATGCCTTTCGGAACCTGCGAAGATAAAATCAGCATTGGAACAGTGCTGGATGTGGGTGCGCAATATGGCTTCGACATTCTTTTCAGGATAGTTTGCAATCTGCTGGAACTCATCAATCGCAACAAGACATCGTTTGTCGGCCTTGCCAATGTACTCGAAAATTTCTTCCAAAGTGCATTGTGGGTCGCGTATTGCGCCAAGCGAAAAATTGAATTTTGGCAGTCCAGTTTGTGCGTCGTAGCCATATTCGGCACTTAGCGAACGAACCGTCTGGACAAATCCGTCAAGCACTTTGCTACCAATTGGTTTCAATGTATCAAATATCTGTCTGCCAAGCGAATATGTAAATTCACCGAGGCTTGACGTATGCAATATGTCAACAAAAAATGTATAATAGGTGCTTGAAATTTCCTCTGTATCAAAAAAATGTTCAATCAGCATTGTCTTTCCAATCCTTCGTGGCGACATAACCACAACATTATGACCATTCCTGATACGACTAACAAGCGTTTTTGTTTCGTTTTCCCTGTCGCAAAAATATTCCGCAGGAACTTTACCCTTGATTATAAACGGATTATAAATCTTTTCCATATCACATTTTTTATACCGCAAATGTAATAATAAAAAATTATGCTACAAACATTATGCTAATAAAATTATACTATTGGCATTATGTTACTAACATAATGTATGATAATCAATAAATTAAATCCTCATTGTACAGACGCAAAATTTTGCGACTCAACGATAAAATCATTTGCCTTTAAAGATGCTGAAACAAGTTCTGCATGACAATACGAACGCAAAGACGTGCCATGGCGCGTCTCGACAAAAAACGCCGAAGGCATAGAAACGGCGCAGCCACAAAAACAATTCTCGAAATTTCTTTCCCCTTTATTCGCCCATCCCAAATATTTGTTGTTACTTTGCATAGGAATAAAAAATACGAGATTACTATGCATACAATGGACAAATCATACTACTGCGTGATAATGGCCGGCGGAATCGGAAGCCGTTTCTGGCCGGTAAGCCGTTCGAACATGCCAAAGCAATTCATTGACATTCTTGGCGTTGGACGCACACTCATACAGCAGACTTTCGACCGTTTCACAAAGATTATACCAGACGAAAACATATATGTCGTAACCAACGAGGAATACATCAACATAGTGCGCGAACAGCTGCCGAAAGTTCCCGTAGAGAACATTCTCGGCGAACCGATGCGTCGCAACACCGCCCCCTGCATAATGTACGCCAACTGCAAGATAGGACTGAAAAATCCAGATGCAAAAATCGTTGTTACTCCTGCCGACCACCTTATTCTCAACGAAGACCTTTTCCTCGACAACATTACCGAGGGGCTTGAATTCGTAACAGAAAGTAACGCATTGCTCACTCTCGGCATCACGCCGAACCGCCCTGCAACTGGCTACGGTTACATTCAGATGTCGGAAAATGCCGAAAACCAGAAGTTTATCCCAGTGAAGACCTTCACAGAAAAACCACAGCTCGAACTTGCAAAATTCTTCCTCGAAAGTGGCGACTTCCTTTGGAACTCAGGTCTTTTCCTATGGAAGCAGACTTCTATCCGCGATGCCATCAAGCGTCACCTCAAGGAATTGTACTCGCTTTTCTCGGAAGGAATCAAGAATTTCAACACACCACGCGAAAAAGAAACCATAACCGAAATTTATTCTGGTGCAAAGAGCATTTCAATCGACTTCGGCGTAATGGAAAAAGAACCAAACGTTTACGTTATGCAGACAAACTTTGGTTGGTCTGACCTTGGAACATGGAATTCGCTCTATACCATTGCCGATCGCGACGAAAACGGCAATTCCGACCTTTACAAGAACACCTTGTTCGCCAACTCGAACGGCAACTACGTGAACGTACAGGGCGACAAGAAAGTTGCCATTATCCGCGACCTCAACGACTTCATCGTCGTCGATACCGACAAGGCATTGCTGATTTGCAAGCGCGAAAACGAACAGACGCTTACCGAAATGCTCAACGACGCCAAGGTAAAGTTCGGCGAAGGAATAAAATAAGTCTGAAATATTTTATAAACCATTGAATAAAAAAGAGAACGTCATTCCACAAGTTAGAACAATAACGCGATACGGAACGGGGAGCGTAATATTGTTCAACTATGCGGAATCTCCTATAGAAAAGTTTTCAATTGGAGATTCCGCATAAACGAACTCACAAGCAACGTACCTTATGCTGTTCGTTCTGTCTTGCGGAATGACTACTAGGATATAACACAATGAAAATCGTTATTGTAGGTAGCGCACACCCTTATCGTGGCGGACTGGCAAGTTTCAACGAACGTCTCGCATCGGAATTTGTCGCCGAAGGGCACGATGTTGAAATTGTAACGTTCACGTTGCAATATCCGTCGTTTCTCTTCCCAGGCAAGACACAGTTTACCGATTCGCCCAAGCCACAAAACCTCAACATAGAACGCAGGATAAGTTCCATAAATCCGTTCAACTGGATGAAAGTTGGCCGCGAAATCCGCGACAAAAATGCCGATATGGTGATTTTTTGCTACTGGATGTCGTTTATGGCACCAAGTTTTGGAAAAATCGCCCGTATTATCCACCGAAATGGCAAGACAAAGTGCATTGCATTGGTCCACAATATGATACCGCACGAGCAGAACATCCTGGACAAGATTCTGCCACCATATTTTGTGAAGTCGATGGACGGATTCATCGCCCTGTCGAAGTCGGTAGCCGACGATATCGGCAAGTTCGACAAGAAAGGCAAACCACGGACATTCTCGCCGCATCCTATCTACGACCACTACGGCATCCGTCTCGACCGCAACGAAGCCCTGCAACAACTTGGACTTGACCAGAATTGCAGATATGTTCTGTTTTTCGGACTTGTCCGCGCATACAAAGGATTGGACCTGCTCATTGATGCTTTTGCCGATGAAAAATTGCGCGATTCAAACATTAAGCTTATTGTCGCCGGCGAATTCTATCAGGACGAGAACATCTATCGCAAGCAGATTTCGGAACTTGGCATCGAAGATAAAATCATAATACACAACGAGTTTATTCCCGATGACAAGGTAAACCTCTATTTTTCGGCAGCCGATATTGTTGCACAGACCTACAAGTCGGCAACGCAGAGCGGAGTAACGCAGATTGCTTTCCATTTCGAGAAGCCTATGCTCGTAACCAATGTCGGCGGACTTGGCGAAATAGTCATCAATGGCAAGAGCGGATATGTTGTTGAACCAAAAGCAAATGAGATAGCCGATGCCTTATCCGATTTCTTTGAAAAATCGCGCAGTGCAGAATTCGAACAAGCCGTCCGCACCGAAAAAGGTAAGTACGCATGGAGCATAATGACGGCAAAGATTGTGAAATTGTACGGAGATTGTTTAGAAACAACAAAATAAAACACTATGATAGAAGTTGAAATTTGCGCCAATTCGGTTCAATCGGCAATAAACGCCGCAAAAGGCGGAGCCGACCGCATAGAACTATGCCAGAACCTCAACGAAGGCGGCACTACCCCATCGTATGCAGCAATAAAATATTGCGTTGAAAAACTCTCGCTCAAAACAATGGTGCTCATCAGGCCTCGTCCAGGCGATTTCTGCTACAACGATGCCGAGTACGAAGCCATCAAGGAAGATGTGCTGATGTGCAAAAAACTTGGTGTTCACGGAGTTGTCATCGGATTTCTCGACAAGAACCTCGACATTGACACAAAACGCACCGCAGAAATCGTAAAGCTTGCACGTCCTATGGAAGTAACCTTCCATCGCGCCTTTGACCGTTGCAGAGATTGGCACAAAGCACTGGAACAAATTATCGAATGCGGCTGCGACAGAATTCTGACATCAGGTCAACGCAAAACCGCTCCCGAAGGTGCCGACAACCTGCGTGAAATACAAAAGCAAGCCAACGGACGCATAAAAATCCTTGCTGGCAGCGGAGTAAATTCGCAGAATGTTGCCAATCTAATACGGACGACTGGTGTAAGCGAAGTACATTCGTCGTGCAAGCATACCGTAGAGAATCCGCAGAAGACCAACATCGAGGACTCGAGCCGCTACATGGAAACCAACCTCGAAGAAGTTAAAAGCTTTGTTGGAAACGCAAAGCAATCAAAATAAGATTATTTCCGAACATAAAATATTATAATATGGTAATACCAGACAGAATAAAGCAGCTGACCGAAATCGCACTGAAGGACAAAGTCCTAACTTTTGTAGAGCGAGAAACCATAATAAACGAGGGAATCAAGGAAGGAATTCCCGCCGAAGAGATTAACGAATACCTCAACAAGTCGCTGGAGGCAAAAATAAGCAGCATGGCAAAGGAAGACCTCGACCACTGCCCCAGCTGCGGAGCGCAGATTCCGCTAATTTCGGACACCTGCCCGTATTGCGGCTACGAGTACGACAAATTTAAACATAGCAGCGGACATGGCAACTCAAGCAGAATTACAGGCGACGATGTAAATGTCATCGCAAACGAAAATGCGAAAACCTGTCCCGACTGCGGAACGCCATTTCCGCTCATCAGCAACATCTGCCCCACCTGCGGACACATTCTGCACGAACAAACCGACTCGGACCTGAACATCCGGAACCTTATAAACTCAATGAACGAGTACATCGAAGGAATGAAACTCACACACAAGACGACTTTCAAGGAAGTCCTTTCGTTCCGAAAAGAAATGGTGATGCTTTATGTCGGTGCGCTTGTATTCCTAATGGCAATAATATCGCAATTCGAAGTCAGCGATACAGTTACGGGAATCTTTGGACTAATATCAATTGTGCTCTTTGTTCTTGCATTCAGGGGACTTAAGAACAGAAACGTTGAAGAATCACCTGTTGCAAAAGAGGACTCGCAATTCTACCTCTTCCTTAGCTTCTACGAAATGTACACCCGCCATGTAGATTCGCTTTACGGGAAAAACCATGAAGCAAAAGAAGTCCTTGCCCAATTCGGCAAAATGATAGACGAAGTAAAGGAAAACAAAAGGAAAAACCGCAACAAGCTCGTGCTAATGCTTGTGGCGATCACCTTGGTGTCTATACCGATACCATTCCTGTTGCCTCATCATAAATATGAATATGACACTACTAATCTGCCAAAAGAAGTTCTCACCCAAGATCCTATATTGTACGAAGAAAACAAGGCTGAATTTGCGAAATACTATGAACTGAGCAGCCGTACAACCAGAATCAAGGCGACCAACGAAATCAACTACCCCACAAGTAGAACCCCATACTTAAAAGCTAATTCTACTGCCAATCTGCATGCCGATATAATATCACGCAACTGGCTTCTTAACGATAGCGCAATCACACATTTCAAGATTAGGCTCGACAATGTTGAATTGTCGTCAACCGGACGGGCGAACCACAGCGCCGACACGCTTTTGCCATTCGGCATAGTATTGTTTACAAAGGACTACGAAGTCATAACAGGCCTGCCACCTATTTTGCTGGATGTGTATGCAGGTGACAGTACCGACTTTTACAATACCAAAGAAATTATCGAAAAAGGCAAGGGCAAATGCCGAGTTAACTTTGTCAGCTACAAAACTACCAACGACTTCGAACTCGTAAAACAAGCCCTCGACAGCGCATACTATTTCATGATAATGTAATAAGCAACCTTAAAACCGAAGAAAATGGACACAAACAAAAATAATTTCCAGGTATTAATGCAAAGTAACGAAAAAGTACTTACTGGATTCAAAAACAAATATCCGCGCAACATGAGCGATGTAATCGATCATAATGTCCCCAAAATAGTTATAACATTGTCTATCATATTGTTTGCTGGCATTCTGACTTTCAATATAATTATTGGTGCGATGGCGATATTGATGGGTCCTATGCTTCTCTCGTTCGGATTAAAACTGAAGAAAAAGGAAAGCGAAAAGAAGGCAGACACACGAGTCGACAAACTCACAGCCAAGGAAATCATAGATATTAATGACAAATTAAAAATTAAATACGGCGACTATCCCGACGTAAAGGAATACATTGAAAAATTCAAAGCGCAGACAAGGCAAGTGGATATGCACAAGAAAAAGCTAATCAGTAGATTCAACACCTGGTACACCATTGTGATTATTGCAATATCTGTGACCTTCTTCTGTATGATGATTGTAAACTTGAAGGATCGCCTTTCACATTTTAGTATTCCACAAAAAGCAGACGTATTCTCCAGTATCCTTAAAATCGAAAACAACGAGCCTTTGCTAACACTTACACCTTTCGACTCTCAGGTTGCAGATGGCTACGAAATCGAAAATCAAAACCTTGATTTCTACATGACAGACTATCGCTACATAAGCACAAAGGGTGTAAAAATCGATGGTGCTACTCCCGACGACGAATTCATTCTGTGGATTGTTGACAGCACTGGCAACAGTTTCGACAGATGTCCGCAATTCAACTTTAAATGCACCGACGAAATTATCGAAGCACAGCCAAGGTACTACAAAAGCGACTTCACACTGCTGAACGCCTTTGTAAACTTAAAGGACAATGCTAAAAATCTGAAATTCAAGATTGAAAAAGTTGAGGAATAATACCATGAAACGACTTATATCACTTGCAATCGCAGCTATTATAATCTCTCTTGTATCCTGCAAGAAGGACAACGAGCAACATTTCATTACCGACGAGGCATATCGTTCGCAGGTAGAAACCGACTTTGAGGCGCGCAAGGAACTTGCCAAAGGTCGTAGCACGGAACTTTTTTCGGTTTTCGATGAGAAACTTTCGCTCGAGGAAACCGAAGCCCTGAAATTCCTGTACGCCTACATGCCCTACAGCGACCTTGCCGACTACGACGGCAAGTTTTTCCTTAATCAGGTGAAATACGCATTCAAGGCACGCGACTTTTTCTCGTGGGGAAAAAGTATACCCGAAGATATTTTTCGCCATTTTGTGCTTGTGTATCGTGTCAACAACGAAAACCTTGACACCGCCAGAATGTTCATTTTCAATGAAATAAAAGACCGCATAAAAGATTTGTCAATGTACGATGCCGCACTCGAAGTAAACCACTGGTGCCACGAAAAGGTATGCTACAGGGCTGCAGATGCACGAACTTCCGCGCCATTGGCAACAATACGGACCTCGTTCGGACGCTGCGGCGAAGAATCGACATTCACCGTTACTGCACTGCGAGCCGTAGGTATTCCTGCACGCCAATGCTACACACCGCGTTGGGCACACACCGACGACAACCACGCATGGGTCGAAGTGTGGGTCGATGGCAAATGGTACTTCCTCGGTGCATGCGAACCCGATGCCAAACTCGACATGGGATGGTTTTCGGCACCTTCAACCCGTTGCATGATGGTACACTCAAACGCTTTCGGCAAGTACAAGGGCAACGAGGAAATAAACTTCAGGGGAGAATTGTTCTCGAAAATCAACATGCTCCCCAACTATACCGATACCAAGAAGATAACCGTGACAGTAGCCGACGAAAACGGAAATCCAGCGGAGAATGCCAAGGTAAAATTCAAGCTCTACAATTATGCCGAATATTATCCTATTTCGTCGAGCGAAACCGACAAGGACGGCAAGGCAAGCCTAACTACTGGACTTGGCGACCTGCTCATCTGGGCAAGCAAGGACGGCAAATACGACTATGCAAAGATTGATGTCAGGGAAAATGACGCTATAACATTGAAACTCAACCATACATCGGGCAAAGAATACGAAGAGGACTTTGATATTGTTCCGCCGGCAGGACGCCCCGTTACAACCAACGTCACCCCCGACGAAGCCGACAAGAACAACAAGCGTCTGTCGTACGAAGACTCGTTGCGCAACGCCTACCTTAAGACTTTCCCGACCGACGAGGAAATTGCAAAAATCGAAAACAAGAACCTTACACCAGAGCTAATTCACGAAATCTTGAAGAAAAGCGAAGGTAACTACAAGGAAATCACCGCATTCTTGAACGCCCACAAGGAAAAGAATGAAAATCTATTCCTTTACAGTTTCCTAAGTTCGTTGTCGGACAAGGATTTACGCGACTGCGAAGCCAAAACTCTCAACCAGCATTTAGTGGAATACGACGGCAAATATCCTGTCAGTGTTTTCCAGAAGGGCATTCTGCCAGCACGCATCGAAGTGGAGATGATTCGTCCGTGGCGACAATTCCTAAAAGAAAATCTTAGCAAGATTCTTGGAGCAGCACCCTCCTACTCAGACATTTTGGAATGGACGAAAGCCAACATCCAGACCGACACCGAAGGCAATTACTTCAACTGCCCGATTTCGCCACGCGGAGTCTTTGAACTTCGCCACGCTGATAGCCGCTCTCGCGACATTTTCTTCGTCGCAGCCTGCCGTGCGCTGAATATTCCAGCATACCTAGACAATGCGACTCGCCAAATTTTCGTGTATGACAACAACGACTGGCAGATTGTCGCAATGGAAGATGCCAAACCCGTTGCAAAAACTGGCAAACTTATTCTTAAATACAATGGTACAACGGAACTAAAACCGCAATACTGGACACACTACACCATTGCCAAGTTCGAAGATGGCGACTTTACAACCTTCGACTACGAAGATGACCCGCGCGTTGCCCAGTTCCCAGTAGAACTTGAACTCGAAGAAGGCTACTATATGCTTTCCACCGGCAACCGCTACAGCGACGGCGAAGTATTGTCGCACCTCGAGTTCTTCAACATAAAGCAAGGCGAAACCATGGAACGCGAAGTGAAGATTCGTCCATTGGTTCAGCGCGAAAAGGAATTCTACGGATTCATTTCCAGCGACAGTCAAATAGAAGCAGACGGTAAAACCATAAATTTGAACGACTTGGCAAAAGACAAACCATTGGTTCTCTGCTTCATTGACCCAATCCGCGAACCTACAAAGCATACCTTGAAGGAATTTGGTGCAATGCGTGAAACCTACGAAAAATGGAACGGCAACATACTGATGGCTGTGCCAGCAGAGAAACTGACAGAACCTTTTTCTGCCGAAAAATGGAATCTTCCAAAGCAAACCATTGTTACAACCGACACAAATGGACTTATGGAAAAAATTCTAACCGACACCAAGCAGCAATTCAACGACAATCTTCCGCTAATCTTCATTGTTGAAGCCAACGGCAAGATAATTTTCCGTTCCGACGGCTACAGGATTGGAACAGCGGAACTTATATACAAAAGCATAACCGACTAGCAGAGAAAACGACAATTGTTCGAATAAATTTGTTTACTTTGCACAAAAATAAAAAGCAATGATAGTAGTAACTGGAGCAGCAGGATTCATAGGCAGCAACTTGGCAGCCACACTGATAGAACGCGGATATACCGACCTTGTTTTGTCGGACGACTTTACGCGCGAAGAGAAAAAAGGCAACTTCGAGAACAAAAAGGTTAAGTTCGTCAACCGCAACGACTTTGCCGACTGGCTTGATGCCAATCACAAGCAAGTGGAGACGATTTTTCACCTCGGCGCACGAACAGACACCACAGAGTTCGACTTGTCGCTGCTGTTGAAAATGAACACCGAATACACCAAGATGCTCTGGGAAAAATGCTGCAAATACGGCATTCCCTTCCTCTACGCATCATCGGCGGCAACATACGGAATGGGCGAAAATGGCTTTTCAGACACCACAGACCCCAACATTTTGAAGCCGCTCAACCCTTACGGCATTTCGAAGAACGAGTTCGACAAGTGGATGCTCGCACAGGAACGCAAGCCGTTTTTCTGGGCTGGATTCAAGTTTTTCAATGTGTATGGCCCAAACGAGTACCACAAGGGACGCATGGCTTCGGTAATTATGCACGCCTTCAACCAGATAAATGCGACAGGAATGCTTAAGCTTTTCCGCTCGCACCGTCCCGACTACGCCGACGGCCAGCAAAGCCGCGACTTCGTGTATGTGAAGGATGTCGTCGATGTGCTGATATACTTCATGGAAACGCGCAAGCACAGCGGCATCTACAACCTTGGCACTGGCAAAGCCCGTCCGTTCAACGACCTAGGCAAAGCCACTTTTGCAGCCATGGGCTTAGAGCCGAACATTACATACGTCGACACACCAGCTGACATCCGCGACAAGTACCAGTACTTTACCGAAGCCGACATAACCTCTCTGCGAAAAGCAGGCTACACTGCCGAATTCCACAGCCTTGAAGACGGTGTGAAAGACTATGTACAGAACTACCTTGCAGGACATAAATACAGATAGCCCAATGGAAGACAACAAAAGGTTCATAGGAGAAGTCGAGGAAAGCAAGGCCGACAACAGCGCTCTTGCCGTAAACGATGGCGTATCGCAGCCACCTCAGGTAAATCCCAACATTGCAAGATTCCGCAGGCACAAGGCACAACACACTGCAGACGAATACATTGCAGGCATATTGCGTTCCGACATAAATATTCTCGGTCAGGCAATAACAATGGTTGAGAGCGTAAGACCGGAACACCAAGCCATTGCCCAAAAAATTATCGAAGGTTGCCTCCCGCATTCTGGAAAGTCGATACGAATTGGCATAACCGGTGTTCCTGGTGCTGGCAAAAGCACTTTCATTGAAGCACTTGGAGTAAAAATCTGCGACCTAAACCATAAACTTGCCGTACTTGCCGTTGACCCGAGCAGCGAACGAAGCGGCGGCTCCATACTTGGAGACAAGACCCGTATGGAGAACCTAACCTCCCACCCCAACGCCTTTGTACGTCCTTCGCCATCAGCAGGTTCGCTAGGTGGTGTAGCACGTAAAACCCGTGAAACCATAATTCTCTGCGAAGCCGCAGGATTCGACACCATATTCGTCGAGACGGTTGGCGTTGGACAGTCGGAAACCGCAGTACATAGCATGGTTGACTTCTTCTTGCTACTGCTCGTCACTGGCGCAGGCGACGACCTGCAAGGCATAAAGCGCGGCATCATGGAAATGGCCGACGCAATAGCAATCACCAAAGCCGACGGCGAAAACATCACACGAGCACAACTTGCCAGTACGCAGTACCAGAACGCACTCCATTTGTTCCCAATACCAAAGTCGCGCTGGACACCGATAGCAACAACCTGCTCAGCTCTTTCGGGTGCGGGAATCATGGACATCTGGGAGATGATTACCAAATATGTAGCCCACACAAATGCAAACGGATACTTCGACTACAACCGCAACGAACAGGCAAAATACTGGCTCTACGAAACTATAAACGAAGCAATTAAGAACAGTTTCTACCAAAACGAAAAGATTATAGAGAGCCTTCCCGACTACGAAAGAAAAGTTCTCGACAACAAAATAAGCAGTTTCGTAGCCGCACACGAACTACTTGCAAAATACTTCGAAAAATGATTGGACAGGAAATAGTTTACAAGGCATTAGCCGACTTAAACATAAAATTTGAGTATTACGAATCACCACGCGACTTCTCATCGGAAGACGACGGAGCATTCTGGAAACGCATTGGTGCCTGCCGTTGCAAGAACCTATTTATGCGCAACCACAAGGGCAACCAGCACTACCTGCTCATTTCCGACTACTACCGCGACATAAATATCCACGCCATCGAGCACAAGCTTAAGCAGGGAAAAATTTCGTTCGCATCGCAGGAACGCATCGACAAGTGGATTAAAGGTACGATTGGGGCAATTTCAGTCTTTTCGTTACTCAACGACACCGAAAACCACACCATTGCATTCATCGACAAGACTTTGCTCACCAAAGGACACCTAACCTTCCTGCCAAATCAACTCAACGCATTGATTTCCATAAGTACAGACGATTTTGTAAGAATACTCGACTACAGCGGCAACAAGTATGAGTTTGTGGATCTGGAAGTTGCAGATGATATAGAATAAACTATCGCAGCTTTGCCCAAACCTTTTCAACCAATTCTGGCTCAAAGCCCCTGCTATACGCAAATCGGAAAACCGAAGCCTTAATCTTATATTCGTCATCGCCACGAACAGACTTAAGTTTCGATTTCAACAAACTTTCTATCAACGACATATAGGCGGATTCATCTATTTCGGACAGAGGCTCAGCCATAATCTTATCAGAAATACCCTTTGCCAGCAAAGCCTGACGAATCTTAAGCCTACCCCATTTGTTGAACTTGAAAGCATCGGAGACAAAAGCCCGAGCGTAGCGGTCATTGTCAACGAATTTATCTTCCTTTAGGCTATCTATTATCTTTTCGACAACATCAGAATCGACATGCTGCTTAAATAAATAGGAACGAACATCGTTTTCGCACTTTTCGGCACGCGAGCAATAGGCTTGCGACTTTATGAGATATTTTTCGAAATCTTCGTTTTGCATAATTTTCATTTTAGTGCACCGTTGCACGCAACGATGCTACAAAATTTCCAATTTTACCTTATATCCAGAATGGCTGCGCACATTGAAGGCTATGCCATTGTCGAAAATCAGATATTGTCCCTTGATGCCAGCCAGAACGCCTTCGATGCGATCGTACTTGTCGAGAGTGACAGCCTTTAGATTTGCAACAACTTGGTAAGGATATAATATTTCGAACACTGAATCGTCAAACGACTCGTAGATGCGCAAATCGTCTGGCAACAATGGCAACAGAGCCTTTTTCCGTTCAACCAAATCGATGTTAGGCTGTGAAAACAAAAGCATACGCCGCCAGTTGGTCTTGTCGGCAATATGTTTTTTCATCTCGACCTCTATCTGTCCTGCAAGATTGCGGTTGGGCGTCTTTGCAAAGCGAACGGCAGCAACAGCACCCTGGTCAATCCACCGCGTAGGAATCTGGTTGTAACGTGTAACGCCAACCTTCAAATCGCCAGTGTAGGCAAGGTAAACATAGTGGTCAATAAGCGAATATTTCTTCGACCATTCCATATCGCGCGAGATTCCAAGGTGCGACATATCCTTTTCGGGATTGAAAACGCCCTCGTCGCATTCGGGCAAGGTGGTGTAGCAATCGTAGCAATGCCCGTTCATATAGCTTTTCGAAGTCCGCTTTCCACACGACACACAATTTATTTCGTGCAGATATTCTATCATCAAGTGCTTACCTATCAATGCATTCATATCGATTTCTGCATCATTGGCAGAAAGGAAATAGCGGACAGGGAAACCATATTCGCTACGCATTTTCGATAGGTTAAGGTCGACTGTCATAAATATTTAACCATCAAGATTTTATCCAATAGCACCTGAGCCAACTTTATCTTCGATTCGACCGTCCATCCTGCGATATGCGGCGACATTATAACATTGTCGCACTGCGCAAGATAGCGGAAATCGGGGTTGTCGGTCATCTTCTTAGTTGCCTCGAACGAAGTTTCCTCGTACTCAATGACATCCAGTCCAGCAGCAACAACCTTTCCCGACATCAAAGCATCTACCAATGCCGAAGTCTTTACCACTGGTCCGCGCGAAGCATTGAGCAAGACAAACGGATTTTTGAAACGTGCAATAAACTCAGCGTCAACCATATACTTAGTCTCGGCAGTAAGCGGGACATGCAAGCTCAGCACATCGGCATTTGCAAAAATCCCGTCAAGAGAAACTTCCTCGGCATAAGCGTCGGAATAATTAGTCTTATACTTGTCGTAGGCAAGCACCTTGCAACCAAAACCCGACAATTTGCGAGCAAACGACGAGCCCATATTTCCGTAGCCGATAATTCCCACAGTGCGGAAACCAAGTTCGCGACCACGGTTCATCTCGCGCTTCCACTCGCCAGCCTTCACCTGACGGTCGGCACGATTTAGGTTGTTTAGCAGCGACAAAAGCATCCCTACCGTATGTTCGCCAACAGCATCGCGGTTTCCTTCGGGAGAATTGAGGCATCTTATTCCCTTTGCTTCGCAATATTCAACATCGATGGTTTCCATGCCGGCACCTACACGCGCAACATAGCGAAGAGATTTCGCAGCATCGACAAACTCACGGTCAATGTTTATGCGACTGCGCAACACAATGCCAAAGGCATCGCCAACCTCTGAAATTATTCGTTCACGGTTCCAGCTGGTAGCATCAACAACCTCGAAACCAGCATTTTTCAATCCATCGGTTATTATTGTATGGACATCATCTATTATAAGGACTTTCTGTGGCATATTCTTTTGATTTACAGCATTCTTTCAAGAGCATCGTAATATTTCGGTGAAATCGGTATAGTATCGGCACCGCTCACATTCAGTTCGGCGACTACGACACCCAGCTTATCCTTGCGTAAAACCTTGACATGCTTAGGGTTTACAAAAAATGAACGCTGACAGCGAACCATGCCGTACTTTTGCAACGTCGGCTCGAGCGACTTCATCGTATTACGAAGCACATAATCTTTAATCATACCATTTTCAAGATACTTAATCCTGACATAATTTTCTTCGGCCTTCACATACATTACAGCATCGGCAGCCACAACCAGCTTAAGTTTTTGCGTATTGTCATGGAAACGGATAAGACCGCCCTCAGACGGCTCGTTAACATCATTTGCCTCCGATGCCACCACCGACAACGAAATTATCACGTAGGGCAACGACAGCACAATTAAATTAATAAACAGGCATAGTCCCACCACATCAAAGTATGGATATTCGCCATGGTACATCAGCGTCACATACAACGCCATAAACAGGGATGCCACAAGGACTTCGCCGAATATCCACAGAGAATACGCCAACCATGTAGGCACAAACAAGCGTCGTAGCACATATAGCAGCAAGCGCGAAATAAGCAGCACGCCAAACAATATGCAAAACAGCATAGTGGTATTGAACGCCATTATCCCGCGTCCCATATCGAAAAATTCGACAATCTGAACCGGACGGTACAGAAATACAAATCCAATAAAGAATCCTGACAGTCCAAACAGATATGCCATCTGAACCCGGAACGACAAGAACCTATCTGAAATTTTCGTCATTATTATTAGAATTTAGTCCCAAATTTTGTTGTGACGAAATTTATTTTGCCATAATTTCGTCACAACATTTAAAATTTCGTCACAAAAATACAAATTTCGTCAAAAATACACATCCATAATCACATAAAATTTTCAGGTCGAAATTCAGACGTAGTTTTGCATCAAAATAAATGGAAATATTATGGGAATGAAAAGTCAAAAAATATTCGCATTCGGCGACTCAATAATAAAAGGTATAATTTCAGAATACGACAATGGTCGTCTCAAGTACAAAATTTCAGACAATAACGCCGTTGATACATGCAGCCGCAAATTTGGGATCGAAGCCTACAATCTCGGAAAGTTCGGCTGCACAATAACTACTGGAGAAAAGATAATAGACAAACAACTGCAAAAAATTTCGGAGAACGACATCGTTCTTCTCGAATTTGGCGGCAACGACTGCGACAAAATCTGGACCGAAATTGCCGATACACCTAAGGCAGAACACATTGCAAGGACACCACTATCGGAATTCAGCGAAACCTACCATCGCGTAATTCGCAAGCTCAAGGCAACGGGAGCAAAAATCATTATGCTTACAATGCCGCCAATCGATGCCAAGGCATACTTCCGCCATTTTACAAACGGCATGAACGACACGCAGGTAGCTAACATAAATGGGTGGCTCTATGACAGCATAGAAGTCATCGGACTATGGCACGAAATGTACAACCAGGAAATTATTAAAATTGCATGCAGCGAGAACGTTGAACTGATAAACATCTACAAGCCTTTCATCGACCAGCGCGACTACCGTCCGCTCTTCTGCAGCGACGGGATACACCCAAACCAAAGGGGACAGGAAATCATAGCAGAACATATATATAGGATCGCAAAAGATTATATTACAATGGACAACGAATCTACTAGACACAGCATATCCAATAGTAAGGGTGCAAAATTTTGCGCCACAATAGTAGGAGCGCTTTTCGTAGCGTTCCTACTTTTATCCAACATATTACCAGTTAGCGCACAGACATACAAGAAAGTCCAATATGGCGACTTCGAAAGCTGGACAGTCCGCGACATTGAAGAATCGCTTGTAATTGGCGGAAACACCAGACGCATATACGCCATTGGTCCGCGCGATACCATACGCGAAAACAAAGCGTTGAACATCAAGTCGATATGGGCATCGTCGAACACTTATGCGAAGGTTGCTGGCATATCGAAGACAAGCAACACAGTTTATCCCGAAAGGCGTGGCAACGGCTACTGTGCAAAACTCACAACCGAATATGCCGAGTGCAAGGTCATAGGTATCATTAATATAAAGGTATTGGTTTCGGGCACAATTTACTGGGGCAAGGCTCACGAACCTATCGACGGCACAAGCAACCCGTACAGCAAGATGAGATGGGGAGTGCCATTTACCAATAAGCCAAAGGCCGTTGTCCTCGACTACAAGTCGGCAATGCCCAACAGAGGGACAATCACCACCTGCAAGACCTTGTCGTCGTCGAGTCGACCAGGAAACGATGAACACGAAATACTTTTCATCCTGCAAAACCGTTGGGAAGACGAAAAGGGCAACGTCTATGCAAAACGCGTAGGAACAGCCATTTACCGTATTAGCAAACCGACAAGCGACTGGGTTAACGGATTCCGCATACCTGTAATCTACGGTGATGCAACCAAATCGCCAAACTACAAGCCATACATGAATCTTGGTCCGAAAAAGGACAATTTCTACACCATCAACAGCAAAGGCAAGAATGTTGAAATTCATGAAGTTGGCTGGGGTGACGAAAACACGCCTGTAACACATGCAATTATGCTTATTAGCGTAACAAGCCAGGAAGCATTTTCGGGAACAATCGGCAACACACTGTGGGTGGACAATATAAAGCTGGAGTATTAATCAGTTGAAAGTTGAAAGTTAAAAGTTGAAAGTCGTTGCGCGCAACGACTGAAATATCCCAAACAAACACGATACAATAATTAATAAGCCGTAGCGACGAGACGCCCCTCGTCGCTACAGCATTAAATACCAACCTATTTCAGTTTTGATATTGCCGATAGTCACAAATTTTGTTATTTTTGCGACCTTAAAAACACACTGACATGTCTATCGAAGTAAGGAATATAACAAAGGTTTTCGGCGAACAGAAAGCGCTTGACAATGTGAGTTTTGACATCAACAATGGTGAGATTGTAGGATTTCTTGGTCCAAACGGTGCCGGCAAGTCAACGCTGATGAAAATAATCACGGGCTACATTCCAGCCACCGAAGGCGACGTTTTTATAAACGGAAAGAATATCCTCGAAGACCCGATTGAAATCCGCAAGAAACTCGGTTATCTGCCAGAGCAGAATCCCCTTTACTTCGACATGTACATCGTTGAATATCTCGAATTTGTAGCCGGCATTTATGGCATCAAGAACAAAAAGGCAAGAATTGATGAAGTTGTAGCGCTCACTGGCCTTGCCCCCGAGATTAACAAGAAAATCGGCACCCTGTCGAAAGGCTACAAGCAGCGTGTAGGTCTGGCACAAGCCATAATCCACGACCCCGAAGTGCTTATCCTCGACGAACCGACATCGGGTCTCGACCCCAACCAGATTATTGAAATCAGAAACCTGATAAAGAATCTTGGCAAGGAAAAGACCGTCATCCTATCGACCCACATAATGCAGGAAGTTGAAGCCATCTGCGACCGCATCCTTCTGATAAAGAAGGGCGTTCTGCTAGCCAACGACAAAGCCGAAGATTTCGGACACCTTGGCGACGAATCGCGCTCGACTCTGCTTGTCGAACTCGACGGCGAAATTGCAGAATCGGATTTCTCGCATATAAAAGGCGTAAGAACAGTAAAGCGCCAGTCCCCTACCCGATTTATCATCGAATACAACCGCAGCAACGACATCCGCAAGGAAGTCTTCAACCTTGCCGTGCAGAAAGGCCGTGCCGTGCTGAGTATGCAGGAAAAGGAAAAGTCAATAGAGGAAGTATTCGCTGAACTGACAAACGGTTAAAAGGCGAACAGGCTTGAAGGCTAGAAGGCTTAATGCCATTGTACTGACTGTTAACTTTGAACTTTAAACTTTGAACTTTTATCTTTTAAAGTCCGCCACCACAGGATAATGGTCGTTGACAATATTGAAATCAAGGACTTTGTGTCTCAGGCATTTGAACAGATTTGAGTGCATTATGTAGTCAATACGGAAATCGACATCCATTATAGTATATGTACGGCCAGAGCCATCTCCTCGCTCCATAAAGGTATCGTGCAGACGTTCGCCAGCCGCCAGTATGCTAAAGCAAGTATAACTTAGCGGCACGTCGTTGAAATCACCACACAAAATCACTGGATACGGACAAGTGTCTATTGTTGCAACAAGCGTATCGACCTGAACTGCACGTCTAGCCGATGCCTCCGAAAATTTCGAATACAAATTCATTGCCTTGTCCTTGTTTTCACGGTTGAAACCTTCGTGACGACTGCTCATTTCCAAATCCGAATCCTTTATCATAATCGACTGCAAATGACAATTATACAGACGCACAGTATCATCCTCGACAACAATATCAACATACATAAAACCATTTGCAGTGCTATCGAACGGATGCGAATACTGGTTTATGACCTTGTAGCGCGACACAATTGCAAGACCACCAACTCCATGGTTGAACGCTGCGAGTTGGGTCTTACGTACAGAACTTGCATTCAAATTCTTCGAAAGAGCGTCAAGCGTTGGAAAATCGGAAGGATTGTCTGCCCAGTAGGCTTCCTGCAGACAAAGTATATCAGGATTGGTCGCAGCTATAGTGTCGATGACCTTTCCCCTAAGCAGATTCGAATTCTTGTCGAGAATACCAAAGCACTTCACATTGTACGACATGACACGGAAATCGGCCTTGTCGTCGAGCGACTTGTCGCGGATTGAATATTCGTGCGAAAAATATTTGAATCCGACAAATACCAACACTGCAATAGGTATTGCCACCTTATAGTTGACAAAAATCCACAGAATCATCAGCGCAGCAAGTCCTATTAGCACATATTTAAGGGCAAATGACATCAACGACATCCATTTTGCGCTAGCTGGCGAGACATACACCGAAACTATGCAAAGTATCATTGTCAAAGCTACCAATATTGTCAATATCCACAAAATCTTACGCCACATACACTTTATTTTTTATTGCTATTGCTAAACAATTTCTCCTTTTCCTCCTTGGTCAGGCTCGAATAGCCAGATTCTTTTACCTTGTCCAAGATTTTATCTATCTCGCGCTGTTCCCGCGCTTTACGTCTGTTGTATTCGGCATCGGTTTCGGCGCGGCTGCTGCTCGATGATTTTGCCTTTGGTTCCGACTTGAACAAATTTCCCACCCATGTGAAAAAGCGCGAGAGAAAAATCGTAATGTCGGTACCTTTTGAATAGCATATTGCAAAAATCGCACCCATCAGCGCACCGCCAAGATGAGCAAAATGTCCGCCAGCATTGCCGAAAGGAATACTCAGCAAGTCGATGGCAACTATTATCATTGCCAGATATTTAAGCTTCATCTGACCAAGAAAAGCCAATCGTACAGGCAAATTGGGCACCAGTACAGCAATCGCAAATACAATAGCCATTATCGAAGCCGACGCGCCTATTGCAAAGGCGACATTCTTCACGACAGCAAACACCGGAATTATATTGTATGCCACAATGAACACCAACGCGCCCGCCAGTCCTCCAAGCAGATACACGCCGAACAACTGCCGTTGCGAAAGGTATTGAAGGAACATCTTACCGAACCAGTACAGCACAAGCAAATTGAACAAGATATGCAGAAAGCTGCTATGCACGAACATATATGTCAGCACAGTCCAGGGACGATGGGCAAGCACCGAGAAATTTGACGAAACGCCAAGCCACGACGAAACGTCGAAAGTCTTGCCGGCAAAGAAAAATCCGAGATTAACGGTCAGCACAACGACAAACACCGCCAGATTCAAGAAGATCAGAATGCTCAGGTTGTTGCGCTGACGGAAAATATTCCTTATTTCATCCCAGAGTCCCTGCCTCATTACACCTCTCCTTTCTTACGCCAAATCATCAGCAGGATAAAACCGATAAGCATACCACCAAAGTGTGCGAAATGAGCCACATTGTCGCCCTGTGCGTTCAGAATGCCGAGTAAAAGTTCTATGACCACGAATGCAATCACCATCCATTTGGCTTTCACCGGAATAGCAAAGTAAATGTACATCTCGACATTGGGGAACATAATTCCGAATGCGAGAAGCAAGCCGTATATCGCACCCGAAGCGCCAACACAAGGCACGTTAAGAACAAGATTCAGCTTTCCAAGTTCCGGCATCATATAGTTTTTGCCTTGCATTAGGATGTCGGCGCCATTACGCATAACCTCTTCGATGGCTTCGGGACTCATCGACGACATAAGAACCTGTATTTCAATCTCCTTAACAAGCAGATAGAACAACGCGCCACCGATTCCAGCCACGAAGTAATAGATGAAGAACCGCTTGGAACCCCAGTACGATTCGAGCACCCGTCCGAACATATACAGCGAGAACATATTGAAGAACAAATGCCAGAATCCGCCATGCATAAACATGTGAGTAACAAGCTGTACAGGCTTGAACAGCGGACTGCGGAAGCTGTACAGGGCACAATACGAATCGAGCACCGGCACAAACATTGCGACTATGAACATCACAACATTCACTAGCAGCAAGTACTTTACTACCGGCGGTATGTCTGAAAATGGATTCCTATTGAACATGACTCATCAGTTAAATTTATTCTCAATTTCAGCAATATCAACAATCTCCATAATTTTTCTGCCGTCGGCAGTATAATTATGGTTTGAGCACGACATCAGGCGGAAGAACAAATCCTCCATCTCCTCGTCCTTGAGTGCCACACCCGACGACATTGCGGCCGACTTAGCCAGCGAAATCGCAATCTTATCGTTCAGAAGCAGTTTCACATCTGGAGAACCGTCAGAAAGTTCGTCGAGAAGCTGTCGGATGACGGCATTAACGTCCATTTCGGCAAGTTCAGCAGGAACGCCTCGGATTTCGAACTTATCGTTACCGACCATAACTATGTCAAAGCCAATGGTATTAAGTTCGGTCATAACCTCAATAAGCAGGCCTCGCTCCTCTGGCGACGGCTCTATAACAAGCGGGAACAACGACTTCTGCATAACGCCGCTACGAGTTTCGAGCATACGCATAAAATGCTCGTACATAATGCGTTCGTGTGCCCTACGCTGGTTTATGACAATCATTCCCGAATGCGACGACGTAAGTATGTACTTGTTTTTCAACTGCAAATACTTCTGATGGCTGTCGCCCGAATAATTGTCGTCGCCTCCATACTGGATATGCGACTGTACGCTCTGCACATTTTCGTCCGACAACGGATTTTCGCTTTCGGGCAAATCGAAGTCATCGCGAGTCTTGCCGGTATTACGCTCGTACATCTGTTCCCAATTTTTAGGAACTTCTCGCTTATAGCCAGAATCGGTGTATTTGAACGGATTGAACTCCGGGTTGACGCTTATCACCGGCGGACGGACTACCGTTGTCGATGTAAGATGCACATCACGGGTTATGTCGTCCTCGAACGAAAGCGTAGGCACTATGTTGAACTTTCCGAGAGCTTCCTTCACGGCAGAATTGAGTATCATATATATCGCCTGTTCGCCCTCGAACTTGATTTCGGTCTTGGTTGGATGAATGTTGATGTCGATTGTTGCAGGATCGACCTCGAGATATATGAAGAAGCGAGGATTTTCGCCTTCGGGCAGAAGTTTGTCGTACGCCGATGTAACAGCCTTGCGGAAGTATGGATGATACATATAGCGGTTGTTGACGAAAAAGAACTGCTCTGAAGTATTTTTCCGCGACATTTCAGGCTTTGCGATGAAGCCCTTTATGTTAACTATCTGCGTTTCGACACCTATCGGCACAAGGTTCTGGTTCAGCTTCTTGCCAAAGACGTTTGCAATACGCTGGTGTATATTTTCGGGCAAGAGGTTGTACTTTATTTCGTCGTCGAACACGACCTTGAAGGCAACCGACGGATTTGTCAGCACAATGCGATGAACCTCATCAATTATATGCTTGTATTCGACCTTGTCGGATTTCAGGAACTTACGTCGTGCAGGAATATTGAAGAAAAGGTTTCTCACCTTGAAGTTTGTTCCAACGGCTGCAGCCACAGGCTCCTGCGACTTTACTTTTGATGCGGCAATGTTTATGCAGGTTCCAAGTTCGTCGTCGGCACGGCGTGTGACAAGTTCCACCTCGGCAACAGCAGCAATCGAAGCAAGAGCCTCACCGCGGAAGCCCATTGTTGTTATAGCAAACAGGTCTTCAGCCTTGGAAATCTTGGAAGTAGCGTGACGCTCGAACGACATTCGCGCATCGGTAGGCGACATACCAAATCCATTGTCAACCACCTGAATAAGAGTACGTCCAGCATCCTTTATTATGACATCGATGTTGGTAGCCCCAGCGTCGAGCGAATTTTCTACCAGTTCCTTCACCACCGACGACGGGCGTTGTACGACCTCACCAGCAGCTATCTGGTTGGCAACCGAATCCGACAATAATTTTATTATATCCGACATGGCTACAACTTACTAATGTACGACACAATGCCCGTCAGATCGGCAAAAAATATCAGATATGCCAAGAAAAACAGGAATACCGCAATGCAGAAAATGCGGATTGTCGATTTCTTTGTTCCGCCATACGAAGTGCGGCGCATCTTCGAACGGAAGCTTCCGCGAATGCTAGCACCCGGCACATATTCGCCTTCCTTGACATCGATTTTGCCTTCGGCCTCACGCCTATCCATCACCTTTTCGTGGAACTCATCGATTTTAGCATCGTAGTACCTTGGTTTATAATCAAATACGTTATATGTAAAAGTTTTAAAAAGACCCATCTCGATCTGCTATTAATTATAAACTGCAAATATAACACTTTACGGCGGATTTTTGATTTATTATTTTGTTAAGGGAGATATTTATGTCATACTTAACTGAATATCAAACACAACGAAAGCAAGAAAAAAGTTTTAAAATCATTTCGACAGCACATCGAAAAACATTTGTTTTTTTCAAAGTAAACACCTATCTTTGCCAATCATTTTTTCAAAAATTAAAAGATAATATTATGATAAGAACACGCGAACAATATTTGGCAGCCCTCAAGGCAATGAGACCAAATATCTACAAGAATGGAGAATTAATCACCGATGTTACAACCCACCCGGCAACCCGACGTACAGTTGAAAGCCACGCACGCGCATACGATGGCGCAGCTTGCGAGGAAAAGAAGGACATCTTCACAACTGTTTCCGATTTCACAGGAAAGCCGATTATGCGCTTCAACAGCATGATGAGAACCCTCGAGGACATCATGAACAACGCCCGTATGAAACGCGAAATGTACCGTTTGACTGGTACTTGCTCTGGCGGAACCTGCGTCGGCTGGAATGCACAGAATGTTATGTGGGCTGTTACCCACGACATCGATGCCGAATTTGGCACCAACTACCAGGAAAGACTGAAAGCATGGATACTTTCGGCTCAGGAACGCGGAATCCTCTGCGCAGCAGCTCTTACCGACGCCAAGGGTAACCGTAGCATGAAGCCTCATCAGCAGCCTTGCCTCGACAGCAATGTCCACATCGTTGAAAAGCGTGCCGACGGTATCGTAGTTCGCGGTGCCAAAGTTATGATTTGCGGTGTTGCTGCATCAGACGAAATCTTCATCCTCCCGGGTTCGGGCTACAAGGACACCGATGCCGACTTTGCAGTATCGTTCGTTTGCCCACGCGACATCGAAGGCCTCACAATAGTTGAAACCCGCCGTCCAAGCGACGACCGCGAATACAAGCAGAACTGGGATATTCCAGAAACTGGTATCACTCAGGCTTACCTGCTCTTCGACAATGTTTTCATTCCGAACGAAAGAGTATTCATGGCTGGCGAATTCAAGTATTCGGGCAAGGTTATCGAATATTTCACCGCTAACTACCGCGCTTGCATAGGTGCTTGCGTTGCAGGTCAGGGCGACATCATGATTGGTGCCAGCATGCTTATGGCTCGCGCAAACGGCATTTCGAGCAAGAAATTCGACGACAAGCTTGTTGCTATGGCAGCAAACAACGAAACGACTTTCGGTCTTGGCGTTGGTGCAATGGCGCTCGGCGGACAGAAGAACGGCGTTTGGGTATCGAACTCGAAGATTGCTCACCTCAACAAGATGTATGTTGCAACATTGCCATACGAAACCAAGCGTCTCTGCCAGGAAATCGGTGGCGGTATCGTTGAAACAGGTTGCGCACCTACTTACGAAGACTTCCACAATCCTGCATACGGAGAGTTCATCACCAACATCATCAAGGCTGGTGACTGCTCGACCGAAAGCCGCATGAGAGCCGTTAGACTTTCGGAGTGGTTGACTATCGGTGCTGGCGTACCAGGCTGTATGCACGGCGGCGGTTCTCCCGATGGCGCAAAGATGGTCGTAAAGGCTTCTACCCCATTCGAGGAATACGCCGAAATGGCAAAGAAGGTTGCAGGTATCACCGAAGATATTCCAGACCCAGTGGTTGTAAAGAAATAACTGGTTATAAAGAAATAACATTAGTACAATGCGGTTGCACAAACGTTGCAATCGCATTGTTTTTTTGCCACAACGAAAGTACCAAACATTTGTGGAAAAGTGCATGTTTCGGTAAAATAAATTTGGGGATTATTGCAGTTGGTAATATGTATATCAATATAAATCAGAATATTAACAAAATTTCACAGACAAGATTCCGAATTTGGCATTCTAGACCTGAAAACGAAATTATAATTCGTGTTTTTTATAAATTTGCGAAATAAAACATGTCGCAAATGCGGCACACGACAATGGCAGAAAAATATAAAGGCAAATATCGAATAGAATCAAATCGTTTGCGCGGATGGGATTATTCCAGAAACGGGCATTATTTTTTAACCATTGTCACCGCAGGACGCCAATTATTTTTCGGAAATGTCAATAATGGCGAGATGGTATTGAACGAAATCGGACAAATTGTTCACGATGAATTTATAAAATCATTTGAAATCCGTGATGAATTGTTTATGGGGCCATTTATTTTAATGCCCAACCATTTGCATGCAATCGTAACATTGAAAAAAACGGAATGCACGGGCGGCAATGTAGAGGCGAACGGCCATTCGCCTCTACACGACCGCCCGACGCCCCAATTTGTATGCCAACCCAAATCCATATCATCATTTGTTGCAGGATTCAAATCGGCGACAATCAATCGTATTGACGATTGGATTGATGCAAATGGTTTACCTATGGAAAAATTCAACCGCCAGAACCCGTTATGGCAGGCAAATTATTACGACCATATCATCCGAAACGAAACCGAATACCAGAACATTTCCGAATATATTGCAAACAATCCCATAAAATGGGAAGAAGATATGTTTAAATAATAATAGATTTGGTATCCGCTATATTGTTTTTTTACATCCATATTACATTTTTACTTACCTTTGTCCCGAACAAAAACAAAATGATGACCTAGAAACTAAAATATAACAAATAATTGAGCTTTGCTCTTGTCCGTATTTCTCCCAATCGCCAAATTATAGAGTACACAGGATGAGTTGCAAAAGTTCACGCTATAGCGTGGATTTTTTTGTGCTTGTTAGTGTACGAGGTTTTGGCGAACCAGGAGAATATAGCAAGCGTATAAGCAAAATTATTCACGCTTTTTTTATGGACAAAAACGAAATACATATCGGCAACCGCATCAAACAAGTGTTAGAAGAGCAAGGGCGCAGCATAACTTGGCTGGCTAACAAGATTGACTGTTCTCGCGAAAACCTATATAAAATGTTCAAGAACAGTTGGATTCATACGGATAGGCTTCTGAAAATAAGCAAAGCACTCAACCACGACTTTTTCAAGGAATATTCGCAGCTGCTTGAAAAGCAAAAAGTGTGAACTAAAACTCCAATCTATCAGAAAAATAATCAACAAAAATTAGGACAACAAGCACCAACGATAATGGTGATGGATGACTGCTTATATATTTAATTTGCAGGCATTATTAAAAAATTCGATTATGTCAAAAATTCTTACAAATAATGAAATTATTGCGATAGAAAAGCAACTAAAGAGCAAAGATGAACTAAAAGATTTTCATCTCAATGAACCACCTTTTGAAGTAGGGAATTATGTAATTTTTGTTTTTTCAAATGGGGAAATAAAATTACCAATAATAATAGATGCAGAGCAAGTTATAAAACAAATTGCTCAAAAATATAGTACAGCAAATGAAGTATTTATCGGAATTCTCGATTATGAGAACGGTGTAATAAGTGATACTGACCTAAAACATATACCAATTAAGTTTTCTAAATAAATGATAATCAGGCATTACGAAAAATGATTGTCATAAAATAATATGTAATGTACTAAAAAGTTTTGTATATGAGAAGAATAGTTGTATTAGTTATTTATTTGTTTCTTGTAAAAATAACTTTGGGTGTGAATTTTTCATTTACAACAGGCAATCTATTTTATAAAATAATCAACGATAGTTCTGTTTCTGTAACATACCCCAATTATGAATACACTACTGCTAGTGGACATAATTATTATAAAGGTTATTCGAAACCGACTGGCAATTTGATTATTCCGTCAAGTGTGTATTATAATTTTGGTAATTATACATCTGATGGAAGAACTTATAGTGTAATATCGATTGACGATTGTGCATTTTATGATTGCAGAAGTATTACATCCGTAACGCTTCCTAATACTATTTCAAGCATCGGGAATACTGCTTTTTATAATTGCAGCAGCATGGAATATCTAACAATCGGAGATTCTATAACAAACATTGGTAATTCTGCATTTAATAATTGCAGTAGTCTGACTTCGGTTACAATTCCAAATTCTGTAACTAGCATTGGAGAAAGGGCATTTTACAATTGCAGCGGACTTATTACGGCAACAATAGGAGAAGGCGTTACAAGCATTGGTAATGAAGCATTTTCTAGATGTACAGGATTGGCTACTGTAGTAATTGGGAATTCTGTTACAAGCATCGGTCGTGAGGCATTTTATGGTTGCAGTGGACTTACGGAGATTACAATCCCTGATTCTGTGAGCAATATTGGGGAATATGCATTTGCCGCTTCTCCCTCAATAACATCACTTTCGATAGGTAAATCCGTTACCAATATAGGTCGAGGTGCGTTCGGTTCGTGTCCTATAACATATTTGTATTATGATGCTATTGATTGTTGGACACTCGCATCTAATGCATTCAGTTCTGCTACACATACAAGTCTTCAATTTGTAACAATTGGAAACGATGTGCAAAACATACCGGAAGATTTATTTTTTGACTGCAATAATTTGTCTTATGTGAATTATAATGGCAATATCTCTGATTGGTGTGAAATTACATTCGGAAATAGTTATAGTAATCCGATGTATTATGCTGCGAATTTACATTTAGACAGTGTACGTATTTCAAATTTAATTATTCCAGATAATGTTCATATTATAAAGCCATATACATTTATTAATGGAGATTGCATTTCAAGTATAAATATTAGTAATATATTGGAAATAGGCAATTTTGCTTTTTCAGATTGCGATAGCATTCTTACTTTAGATACTCGTAATGTGATTTCTGTTGGTTCTTCTGCTTTTGCCGATTGTGACCGCCTTGTACAAGTTAATATTGGCGATTCGGCTCACACTATTGGTAACAATGCTTTTGCTAACTGTTTTAGAATGTCATCGGTAAGCTTGGGCGATTCGCTACACTCTATAGGCGACAGTGCTTTTATCGGGTGCGTAAGATTGGTATCACCAACACTTCCGCCTGCACTCGAAGCAATAGGTAATTCGGCATTCAGCGGTTGCTCTCAATTTAACGGAATGCTCACTTTGCCACAAAAAATTTTGCAAATTGGTGATAGTGCCTATTTTGGTTGTTCAGAAATTACTGCGATTACAGCAAAACCTATAAATCCCCCACAAATATCAGAGAACACCTTCAGTGGAATCAATAGCAATGTACCTGTTTATGTTCCATGTGGTAGGGAATTAAACTATTATATTACCAACTATTGGGAAAATTTCCCAAACTTACAGGAAGCATTTGTTTCAAATATAACACTTATCCCTAATAATGAAACAATGGGAACAGTAAACGTAATACAGCAACCCAATTGCAGCGATGGTACGGCTATAATACAGGCTAACGCCAACGAAGGTTATCAATTTGTTCAATGGAATGATGGAAGCACGGAAAACCCACACACTATAACTGTAACCGAGGACACTACTTTTATTGCCACTTTTGCATCGGTAACTTCATTGCCAGAAACCGAAATTCACGTGATTTCAATATACCCCAATCCAGCAAACGACATTCTCAATATCACATCTCCCGAAAATATTTTATCAGTTGAGATTGTGAATGTTGTTGGACAAGTGGTAATATGCAAAGAAGCAAACGGCAACAGTATATCATGCAATATTGAAAAGTTGGAATCTGGATTATATTTTGTAAAAATACATAGCGATTCACAAACAGAACATATCCATAAATTTATAAAGGAATAAACACATGAAACTTTGTTTCAAATACATATTGGGGCTATCATTATTCACCATTATATTTTCAGCATGCCATAGACCTGAAACATATGTTGTAACCTTTGATGCCAACGGTGGTTATGGCACTATGCAACAGCAAGTGTTTACCGAAGACGAACAACAGTCTCTTACTAGGAATGCATTCAGCCGAGATGGATATACATTTTCTGGTTGGAATGGTAACGGAGCAAATTACATTGACGGACAAATGATTACGGTTACATCCAACATGACACTATATGCACAATGGACATCTAATTCTACACCTAGTGGTGGTTCTGGAGATAATGGCAGCGGTGGCGGGTACACACCATCAAATGGACAAATATCAGGACACGAATATGTTGACCTTGGATTACCAAGCGGTACATTGTGGGCAACTTGCAATGTGGGCGCAAATATACCATCGGGGACGGGTTATTACTATGCTTGGGGCGAGACCGCACCTAAAACGCAATACAATTCTGATAATTATTTGTATAACGACAATCCTGTTTTTTTACCAGCAACCGCCGATGCCGCTACCGTCAACTGGGGAAGTGGATGGAGAATGCCTACATACCAAGAAATGCAAGAACTGCTTAGGTGTAGTACTACATGCACAAAGCAAAACGACATGAACGGAATTCTCATTACAGGATACAACGGAAACTCTATTTTCCTACCCGCTGCTGGATGTCAAATATACGATGAATCCGCAGATTGGGATAATCTTTACGGTCGCTATTGGACAAGCTCATGCGAAAATGGTCATGTCCCCGGTCTATATTTTGAACTTCATAATTATAGTTCAGGCATTGAAATTGACGATTTTGATTTTTATAACTTTACAAGATTCTACGGCTTGAGTATCCGACCAGTTTGGACATCTAGTAGACCAACCATTACAATTCCAACCGTAACTACCGGGCGTTATTATTACGACTGGGAATTCAGCGGTGACGCTTATTATGTAGACATAGTTAATATTTATGGGAGCTATTCTGAATATACTGGTGTTTCTACATGGGGGGTCAGATATGGTACAAACGCCAATAGTCTTTCGAATAATATTGAAGCTGATTTGGATAATAGCATGGTAACCCTATCTGGTCTTGCAGAAAACACCACATACTATTATCAGGCATATGCCACTAATAGCGCAGGAACTGGATATGGCATAGTAAAAAGTTTTACTACAGGAATAACAATCGTGCTAAATAATGCTTCAAACATCACGACTAGTGCTGCCAACGTTAGTGCGCATATTAATAATGAAAATGCAAACATAATAAGTGCCAAAGGATTTTTATATGGAACAAGCGAATACAATCTTTCGCAAACCATTGAAATTGATCCAAACAATGATTTTTCTGCGACTCTAACAGGACTTACTGCAGGTACTACATATTACTGCAAAGCATATGCTACCAATAGTGCAGGAACAGGATATAGTGAAGTGATTAGTTTCACAACCAGCTCTAGATAATATACTTACAAACCATAAGATTACCAGCAGTCGGCAACTCGTCGGCTGCTGTTTTTTATTTCCTAACTTTCTAAAAACAATCACCAATATTATGATAAATAATCACCTTATTCCACTTGCGAAATTTTTAGCAATAAAATTTCTACACATAACATATTAACTGAAAGAGAATTACCGACACCAATAGAATCTTCAATTATCAATTTTCGTATTCTTTAGGATTGCAAAATGCACCTTCCATAATAGCCAAAAGAAAGAACGATAACCATTAGGTATATTTTGCACAAAAAATTTGCTACCCTAAATAAAATTAACGATATTTGCACTCGCAATTGTATATGGGTTTGATTTTACTGGCACATAAACTCTTGAAATCAACGAAATGTACAAATGCCATTTATGTTTTTGTACGATTATAAACAAATTAAAATAAAGGAATTATGTTTCAATTTTTCACTGAAGATCAGAAGATGTTGCAGACGGTAGTCCGCGAATTTGTAGAACAGAAAATAGCTCCACACGCAGCAGAATGGGACGCAGAAGACAAATGCCCGGTAGAACTCTGGCCAGAACTCGGACAGATGGGTATGCTCGGTTGCTTTGTTCCGCAGCAGTATGGTGGCGTTGGTCTAGGACTTACCGAAAGAGCAATCATAATAGAAGAAGTTTCGCGCTACTCGGCTGGCCTCGGCATTGCAATAATGACTCACGACCTCGGCGTTGCAGCTATCCTCAACTGGGGTACCGAAGAGCAGAAGCAGAAATACTTGCCAGAACTTTGCGCAGGAACAAAGGTTGGTGGTCTTTCGGCAACCGAACCGACTGGCGGTTCAGACCTTGGAAACCAGGGCACAACAATCGACAAGACCGATACAGGTTTTGTTGTTAATGGCCGTAAGTGCTTCATTACCAACTCGCACATTGCAAATGTAAATGTAATTATCGGTTGCAGCGGCGTAAACGAAAAGGGTCGCAAGATATTGAGCGCAGTAATCGTTCCGCCCGAGACTCCAGGTTTAGCACCAGGTCGCGAAGAACACAAGCTCGGTCTCAAGGGTTCGGTAACTGGCGAAGTTATCCTCAACGATGTAAAGATTGGTGACGACTGCTTGCTCAGCAAGGTTGGCGACGGAATGAAGGTTGCAATGCACACCATCGGACACTTCGGTCGTTCGGGTATGGCAGCTATCGCAACTGGCGTTCTCAAGGCTTGTCTCGAAGACGGTATCAAGTTCGCAAAGGAACGCGTTGTTTACGGAAAGCCACTCACAGCATTGCAGGCTATCCAGTTCCTCATCGCCGAGAACAAGGTTGAATACGAAGCTGCAGAAAATATGCTTTTCAACGCAACTGCAATCTACGACCGTGGTACAGAATGCGTTCCCGATGTAGCAGCAGCAAAGTTGTATGCTTCGGAAGCAGCTATCCGCGCAGCAAAGCGCACCATAGAACTTATGGGCGGCTACGGCGTAATCAACGAATACGCAGCCGGCAGATATATGCGCGACGCTCTTGCAATCGTCCCATCGGGTGGTACTTCGGAAATCATGAAGATAATCATCGCTGGAGGTTTGACAAGATAAACTCTACTGGGAGAGGCATTTCGCCTCTCCTATTTTTTACCTTTATCAGAAAAATAATAAGATAACACATTAAAAACAAGATAATATGCTTTTAGACATTACCGAAACCACAATGCCACTATGGGCAAGCATCCCGTTCGTTCTGATGCTCCTCATGATTGCAGTTTGCCCGTTGATTCACAAACTCGAACATTGGTGGGAGAAAAACCTTAACAAACTGCTTGTTTCGCTGATTCTCGGAACTCCTGTAGCCATTTTCCTAATAATAAACGGCATGACTCATGGTCTCGAACACCAGTTGCTGTTCGACTACATACCTTTTATTATATTATTAGGTTCGCTGTTTGTGATTACTGGCGGTATCCACCTGAAAGGCGACATCGAAGCAAAGCCGAAAATCAACACCTTGTTTCTCGGACTTGGTGCAATACTGGCATCAATAATGGGAACGACAGGTGCAGCAATGCTTCTCATCCGCCCCGTAATCCGTACAAATGCCGAGCGCAAGTACAAGGTACACACCATATTGTTCTTCATCGCCTGCGTAGCAAACTGCGGTGGACTTCTCACGCCACTAGGCGATCCGCCACTGTTCCTGCTATACCTGCGCGGTGCCGACTTCACTTGGTTCCTGCACTTGGTTCCCGAATGGGCATTCACAAACATTGTGCTGCTGCTCATATATTTCATTCTTGACACTCACTACTACAAGAAGGAAAATCCTGCCGACATTATGCTCGACAAGACCTTGAAGCAGCCTATCAGACTCGAAGGCAAGCTCAACTTCCTCTGGCTGGCTGGCGTTGTTGCTTCGGTTGCTTTCATCAATGCAGGCACAATCCCCGCAATGGGCGAAGAAGACGCTCCATTATGGATTAAGTTCCTCCGCGAGTTTGTTCTTGTGGTACTTATAATACTATCGCTACTTACGACCAAGAAGCAAGTTCGCACCGACAACAAGTACTCGTGGACACCGATTATCGAGGTCGCAGTATTGTTCCTCGGCATCTTCACCACTATGGTTCCGACAATGATGTACCTGAAGGCAAACGCAGCATCATGGGGACTCGACTCGCCATGGCAGTTCTACTACCTCACCGGCGCAATGAGTTCATTCCTCGACAATGCACCTACAGCACTTGCATTCCACGGCGTAGCATCAGGACTTACACCAGATACCGTTGCTGCAATAGGAGGAAATATCGTCGCCGACATTCCCGAAATCCTGTTGAAGGCAATTTCGGTTGGTGCTGTATTCTTCGGAGCAATGACCTACATTGGCAACGGACCTAACTTTATGGTTAAGTCGATCGCAGAGGAAAACGGAATCAAGATGCCGTCGTTCTTCGGATATATGATTAAGTTCTCGTTGATTATCTTATTGCCGGTTTATGTATTGACACAGGTAATATTCTTGTGGCTGCTGGCATAGCTAATCTAAAAGGCATAAAAAAATGGCACGTTTTAGCGTGCCATTTTTTTTATTTATTCATTTGAGATTTCCTTGCTTTAGACATTGCTTCTCTTATGCCACCATTTTCTATAAATTGCTTCTCCAATGTTTGCAAAAACCGCTGTAACATTCGATCTGTTTGATGTATTAACGACAATGCTACATTTGCCAATTCCTCATCATTCCATTTATCAAAATATAATTGATAATCGCCCAAGTCATTATGCGCCTTACAATATTCTAACATCTTAGCATAACGAGGATGTGATTCTGTCCATATGGTTAGGCTTCTCGTCCTCAAATAATCCTCATAATCTTCTCTAAGTTCCTGCAAACTGCTTTTGCCAACATTAAGCAATTTTATCTGCATTTCAGACGATGTTACACCATCTGCCATTCCTTCTACAAAATTTTGCTTCCCAGAACGTGCCGCTTGAATCATCTGATCTACAGTTCTGTCTTTTTTCAGTAGATATTTATGAGCAAAATAGAATGTCAAATCGTATATCACCATAGATTTCCTATAGAAATACATATTACGACAATCGCCATTACCTTTTAGAAACCCATTCATTATTATAATCACATAAAATTCAACAATTATCATTCTCTAGTTTAACTAGTTAAACTAGACAAACTAGGCGAAAAACTTTAGCAGCAGGTTGTCAACGGATTGTCGCAGATATTCTCAAGCCGAATCCAACCACGATGTTTGTCGCGAGTTTCCACATAAACCCACATGCCTTTTACATCCAACGGACACAAAACTATTTCATCTGTAAAAGCATAAACCTCATCAGACTTTTCGCTTGGCTTTGAGTACAACGCCATACGCTGACCTCCATAATTTCTGGTAGCAAAGCCAATAGCCGAATAATGTATATATGCAGTCTTGCATTTGCCACTGAAATCAAAATCATTTTCACTATAATCGCACATACCGAAGATGGAATTACCATCAACAACCCACCAACCGTCATGCGGCTTTTTTACTCCTAGCATATAAATGCAAGTATCTGGCAGAGTATAAACCTTTTCTCCGTTTGGAGCCGAATGGATATTTGCATGCGTACCTGCCTCATCTCCTATTATATAAACAGAAAGTCCCTTCTGTGCACTGACAAGTGATGCGGAAATCACAGCCACTAAAATTAATATTAATCTTCTGAAATTCATAATATATACCTTTAATTACCTTAATCTGTTTTTCAAATAATTATTCCGGACATACGCAAAATAAAATATCACACCTACAGCATTCAAAATCCATGCCACCCAGAATGCGCTATGGTAACCGAAATGCTCAACAAAAACTCCACCTACAAGTATGCCAAGTCCCACTCCTATATCCCAGCTAATCAAGATGCTAGAATTTGCTGTACCGCGCTGAGTATGTGGCGCCAAGTTTATAAACATTGTCTGGAAAGCAGGCCACATGTGACCATTGCCCAACCCTATTATCAGAGCCGAAGCATAAAATCCGACAGGATTGTGCAAGGCAGCAAACAGCAAGTACCCACAAACCGAAACACATACACCTATGGACGCGTTCTGCACTATTTTCCCCTCACGCAATGTCCTGCTGCCAATAAGCCGCGACATTATCAGTCCTGCCGAAAGCAGAATGAAGAAAACTCCAGAACCACCGGTTATACCGAGCTCTTCCTTGCCATATATTGCTATGTATGTGGCGATTACACCATATGAGAACGCATAGCACACCATTGCAAGTGCCTCGCTCCAACCTTTGAGCAAAAAGAAGCGGTCGAGAGATATTTTCGGCTTGTCCTGAATAATTTCGCGAGGACGCATTTTAAGTGTTGAGTTTATTGCAAAGCCGATTCCCGAAAACAGCAGCGAAAGTATGAATATAAGGTCGTAGCTACCAGTCATTTCGTGAATCCATATTGCCACCGTCGGACCGATTGCCGACGCAATATTATTGCTAAGTCCATAATAACCAATACCCTCTGCCCTACGCGAAGGATGAAGCACATCGATTGCCACTGTACTGTTCGAGACGGTTGTTGCTCCGAATGGCGCTCCGTGAAGCGTCCTTACCACGGCAAAAGTCACGAGTGTACCTGCAACCAGATAGCCAGCAAAAAAAGCGAAGAACAGGAAATAGCATATCAGCAGGACCTTCTTGCGGGGAAAACTATCGACAAAAAAGCCACTGAACGGACGGATTAGCAAAGCCGTAAGCGTGTATCCCGAAAGCACTATGCCAATAATATCCTTGTTGGCATCGAAAGTGTCGCTCATGTAAAGTGGCAACATAGGTGCCAACAGCATGAACGAAAAGAAAATCATAAAGTTAGCAATCCACACCTTGGTGTAGTTGCTGTTCCATAGCTTTTCCTTGATTTCGGTCTGCTCCGATGTCATTGTGGAGTTTTATTTCAAACCTATTTCCTTGAGCCACTTGGCAATATCGTCATCGGAAGATGCGACGCTCGAACCAGCGAACACAACGGATTTCAAGAACTTAGCATTTCCTGCCAACTTGCGCATATCGGTTTCGCAACGCGAAAGTCCTCCTCCGCCGTGGGTTACAAATAAAGCGACAGTCTTGCCTTCGAAATTATTTTCCATAAGGAAAGTTGCCTCAGGCGGAGCTATCGTACTGCACCAATTTGGCGTACCGACAAGAATAACATCGTAGTCGCCAAGATTATCAATCTTGGTCTTAATCGCCGGTCTGAAATTCTCTTTTGTCTCCTTGCGAGCCTGCGCCACGCACTCCGAATAGTCGGTCGGGTATGCAGTTTCAGGAACAATCTCCACAATATCGGCACCAAGCTGAGCCTTAATCTTTTCAGCCACGACACGAGTATTTCCGCCCCATGAATAATAAACCACTAGAACCTTCTGGTTCTGCGAATTAGCACACATTGCTGTCATAATGAATAAAACTAATGTAAATAATACGTTTTTCATCAAAAAAATGTTTTGGCAAAGGTACGAAAAAAGTAAAACCGCCGTGAATACATTATTATTAATTTCGCGACCGAAAACTTTATACGCACAATGGACAGATTTCGCAGTTTCGTACTTCCAATAGCAATAGTCCTCGGGCTATTGCTGCACAAGTATTGCGCATTGTTCACACCTTACGTGCCGATTCTGATATTTGCAATGCTACTGCTCAACTTTGCTGCTGTCGATGTCAAAAAACTCAAAATCACAATGCTCGACGTGTGGCTGATGTTGTTCCAGATCGTCGTGAGCATGGGAAGCTACTGGCTTGTAATATTTTTCGGTGGTGGCGATGCCATTGCCGAAGGCATACTGGCTGGCGTGCTTTGCCCTGTAGCAGCATCGGTGGTTGTAATATCGTGCATGCTCGGTGCCAACCGCGAAACAGTCACGACCTACACCATTCTCGGAAACCTTATGGTGGCTGTAGTGGCTCCGATATATTTTTCGTTCATAGGGCAACAACAAGACATGCCGTTTCTCGATTCGTTCTGGCTGATACTGAAGCGAGTAAGTCCAATAATTGCACTGCCGTTCATACTTGCACTATGCATGCAGCACTGGCTTCCGAAAGTCAACGGGTTCCTTTGCAAAATAAAGGGCGTATCGTTCTACCTGTGGGCATTGGCGTTGCTTTTTACACTTGGACAGACCATCGACTTCATGTTCTTATATGGAAAAGATAACCTCGGAAGCATAATAGCATTGGGGATTGCCTCGCTGATATTCTGCGTAATACAGTTCGGATTGGGCAAATGGCTCGGCAAAAAGTACGGCGACAAGATGGCCGGTGGCCAGTTGCTCGGTCAAAAGAATACAGCTATGGGCATCTGGATGGCAAACACCTACCTCAATCCGCTTGCCTCGGTCTTCCCCGCCCTTTATTCCATTTGGCAGAACCTGTTCAACAGCTGGCAGATGTGGAAGTACGGAAAGAAAAAAAACTGAGCTTTGGAATATTTTTAATAATTTTGCAGCGATGCGAAAAATAGCGACATTAGTAATATTAATGCTTGTAGCATTCGCTGCATTTGCCCAGCACGAAGGCATTCGTCGCTATTTCTTATCGTACACCCTCGACAACGATACAATCGCCGATGACAGCTTCTACAGCGATACAACTCTCGACAACTTCTACAAGTTCATGCCCCAACAGAAAGTATCGGACAACACATTGGGATTGCTGAATCCTGGAAATCCATACCTTACTGCACTTTTTTCGGACAAGGAAAGTTCCCACGACTTTATATTCCTAAACAATTACCAGGCTTTTATAAAATCGCATAACGACGTCGTTTATTTCGACACACAAAAGCCTTTCTCCCGATTCGACTTCTACGGAGGAAACAAAGGCCTTGAAATTGTAAAGTTCATATTGAGCCAGAATTTCACACCTTACTTCAACCTGACATTCAACTACGACATTGCCAACTCCGACGGCTTCTACCTCAACAGCGCATCAAAAGTTAACGCCCTCAGTTTTGCCGGAGCATTTACAAAAAAGAAATATCAGAACCATTTCAACTTTATATTCAACAAAATAAACTGCAACGAAAACGGTGGCATAGCCGACATCGACAGATTTATGAGCGGCGACATAAGAGCTGTTGACAACAACGTACAGCTAAACAAAGCATCAAGTTCGATTTCGCAACTCGGAGGACAATACAACCACGAATTCCGCTTCGGACAATACACCATCGACACCATAATACGCGACGAGAAAAACGATACTATTATAAACAAAACCCTGCACAGCAAATTCTCGATTGTCCACGACATCACTTTCGACCGATACGTACGCAAGTACATGGACGAAGGTTCAACATTCTACACCAACTTCTACAACGACTCCAGCAAAACACACGACTCGGTAACATACTACCAGTTCAACAACAAACTGCTGCTTTGCCTCAACATCAACAACGACTCCACAGGAAATTTCCTGAAACTATATGCAGGACTAAAAAACCGAACATACTCGTTTGTAATCGACACGACACACAAGACATCATATAGTTCGACATATATCACTGGAAACCTAATCTTCAAGCACAACAAAACCAATTTGCAAGTAAACGCCGACTATTGTCTGTTTGGTGGAGATGCTTACGACTTCGACGTGTCGGGCGAACTGCAGCAGATGTTTGGCGAAAATCTAGGTATCAATGCAAATGTCGGATATTCGCTAGCCTATTGTACATTATTCGAAACCTACTACACATCGAACAATTTCAAATGGGAAAACGATTTTGCAAAACCAGGCGTTGCAACAGCACACATCGACTTGTTCCACAATAAATTCCAGTTTTCTGTAGGTGCAAACCTAAATCTGCTGCACGACTATATAATCTTCGACCAGCAGGCTTTGCCGACACAAATACACAAGGCAAACATAATCGCCGACGTATATGCCTGCAAGACTTTCAATTTCTGGAAATTCCACTGGTACACAAAAGTCGCCTACCAATACATTTCAGACAAGCAATATGTACGACTTCCAGAAGCTGTCGGATACACAAGCCTATACTTCATGACAGGCATGTTCCACGACGCACTTACGCTTCAGGTTGGCGTCGATGCAAAGATGAACTCTAACTTCTACGGATACGCATACATGCCTGCAACTGGCATGTTCTATCTGCAGGACGATCAGAAATTTGGCTTCTATCCTAACCTCGGTGTATTTATCGGAGCCAAGATCAAAAGATTCCGCATATTTGCGAGACTATCAAACTACAATTCACTTTTCATGAAACCGACATTCTTCTCACTATATAGGATACCCGAAAATCCAATGGCCTTCAATTTCGGCATATCGTGGGAGTTTTACGACTAATTTATGGACAGCAATGCAAAAATATCACGTATAACCGTCACGGCGGTGTTGTCGATATGGATACTCATCGGCATTGCTAAATTCTGCATTGACGAAAATCACGAACCCACACCATCCATATTTATCCGCGACTACAACGACATTATCTCGTCGCAGACTCTCAATGTGGCACTATCCGAAAACGCCACCGAATACTGCATATTCAATGCTACACCTCGTGGATTCCAACTCGAAACCCTCGAAGATTTCTGCAACGAACACAATTTGGAACTCAACATTATCCCTGTTCCAAACGAACTTTCGGCCAAAGCACTTCTTGCCTTAAACAAATGTGACATAATTGTCAGACATACATTCCTGCCCGACAGTTGCTCATCGTTGCCTCTTGTTAGGTCAAACATGGTAATACTCTCACGTACAAAAGCAATCCCCGACACAATATTTGCAATTGGTGAACATAATTGCAATATCAATCACAACGATAAAACAATAACTTGCCTCAACAGCATAACTCAGGAAAAAATTGCACGGAAAGTAGCAACAGGCGAAATAAATGCAGCCATCTGCGACTCAGCTTTAGCTCTTACATACCAAAAAGCTTATCCTAACCTCAAAATCGACACTTCAATATGCATCGCACAAGACATTGTGTGGCAAACCCATAATCGGGCTAAAGTTTTTCGCGACAGCATAAACACTTGGCTCACACGCGAAGCCCAAACTAAGAAATACAAACTTCGCCACGAAATTTACTACTCTTACATAAACGTAAATGTATCAAGCCAATACTATTCAGGAAACGGCAACAAAATAAGCGCATACGACGACCTTATCAGAAAGCATGCAAAAAAACTGCAATGGGACTGGCAATATGTTGCATCGCTGATTTACGAAGAATCGCACTTCTACCCCAACATCAGTAATCCTTCGGGAGCATACGGGCTTATGCAGCTAATGCCTGCCGCATACCAGAAATTTGCCCACGACAGCGCCGACATCACAAACCCCGAAGTACAGATCATGGCAGGAATAAAGCACATCGACTACCTGAAGAAACGCACCCCCGAAGCAATTACCGATACTGCCGTAATAATAAGGTATGTACTTATGGGCTACAATGCTGGACACGGACACTCCGAAGATGCATTCCATCTTGCCGAAAAATATTCGGAAAACGTAAATTCGTGGCACAACTTGGCAGAATACATGAATCTGCTAAACGACAGGACCTACTATACCGACCACGTTGTAAAATGCGGCAAATACAAGGGAAGTCGCACCGTTGCTTTTACCAACAATGTGGTAAACAGGTACAAACATTATAAAAATTTGATTAAGGAATAAAATATCAATTCTCGAACGATAGTTTTCCTTCGTCCTCACCTTTGATTATTACCTTCATTCCCAGAAAAGCGTAATTCTGCTTCAACGAATCGATGTCGGCATCGCGCAGACGGATACATCCTTCGCTGAACCTGCCAGGAACAGAATTTTCGTTGTTGGTGCTACCATGAATGCCAATGCCTGTAAAAGGTGACGACAAACGCATAAACCAATTTCCGTATGCCTTTATGCTACCACGTCCGTCGCCAAAATCGTGAGTCCACCACGACGAATTTTCAATTTTCTCGATTCTGAAAGGCTTTTGTATCGATGCTTCTGGCGTACACATATCGCCACGTTTCTGCTTGTCGCCGAAATTCTTGCCCAAGCAGCAATCGAAACGTGCAACCATCACTGTATCTTTCTTAGTCGCCTCGTAAACAGTAAGCTTCATGTCCTTCTTCGACACCACTATGAAACATTTTTCACGCACTTTAGGTGTTCCTATACCAATTGTGTCCGTCACTGCCACAACAGACGTTTTTTCGTCTGTAGCGCCATTTTCACCACTTGTTTCTGACGTTCCTGCCGAGCACATCACGCACACAGCAGAAAACAAAAATATAATCGCAAATACAAAAGTCTTTTTCATCCGAATATCTTATTTAACAACGCAGCAAGCCTATATCCTGCCACCAAAAATTGTCGCTCTACAACTGGAGCATAATCATACATATACTTATACGAATAATTCTCTTCTGGCTTAGTATATTCATAAATGCCTACAGTTATATGCCAAGTTTCTATAAGCCAGTCCTCTGGGGTTCCTGCCGACATTTCGTCAAATTCCTCCTGCGTACAACGGTCAAGGTTTTGCTGCCATTCGGTATACGACCAGGCATGCACACTCTCGACCAGCTTCGTATCCCACAAAGTATGAAGGTTTGTATTCTGACCGAACCATTTGATACGCACTCCATGTCCTCCCTTGTCCGACAAATGCCCGACATGCATAGGGCAATGCATATCACCAACAAAATGAATAAGCATACGCAAATAATCAATTTTAACGCTATCGGAAAGCTCATTCTGATAGTTTCCAAGCGAATCGATAATCATATTCAAGGCAGACACCACATCTCCTTTCGGATTACGTGGCATTGTCTGAGGTGTAAATCCCTCATCCACATTAAAATAATGCCAAGTATTTGTCCGATCATAACCATTAATCCAATAGGGAGAGTTCTGCACATTGTCAATCCACGACGAATAATATATCATCGACTTACCACCAAGTATCTTATCAATATTTTCCTTAGCTTTTTCGGTAAGGTGATGCTCTGCTATGCATGCAATAACGTCGTGACCTTTCAGTCCCCATGCAAAAAGGTCGATGCTTGCGAATGTAAACGAGACAAATAATAATATGACTGCTAAACGTTTCATCAATGTATTCATATGCCAAATTTATGCCAACTCCATATCAATCTGCTTCTTCTCGAGGTTTACATCCGAAATACGGACTTTAACCTCGTCGCCAAGCCTGTATATCTTGCCGGTTTCTATTCCCTGAAGGCAATATTCCTCGGCAAAGAACTCGTAGTTGTCGTCCATAAGCGTGCGCACATGAACAAGGCCTTCGCAAGCCGACTCCTTAAGTTCAACAAAGAAACCATATTCCTGAACGCCAGAAATAACACCATCGAAAACATAGCCAATCTTGTCCTGTAAAAACTCAGCCTGCTTGTACTTTATGGAACTGCGCTCCGCCAAAACAGCCTGCTGCTCCTTGAATGAACAATGCTTGCACTTCAGCTCTAGGTCTTCGACATCAGGAGTTTGACTGCGCATGTAAGCATAGAGCAGACGATGAGTCATCACATCGGGATAACGGCGAATTGGCGAAGTAAAGTGCGTGTAAAAGTCGAATGCCAAACCATAATGACCTATGTTCTTGGTCGAATACACGGCCTTTGCCATTGCTCTGACGGCAAGGTTTTCAATTATGTTCTGCTCAGGCTTACCTTTCACATCGTTTACCAAGCCGTTCAGCGAATTCGAAAGAGCAATGCTGTTCGACATATCAATCGAATAACCGAACTGACTAATGAATGTCGAGAAATTCGACAGTTTGTCGTAGTTTGGTTCGGCGTGAACACGGTAAACGAAAGGTTTGTGCTTCTTGCCAATAAGTTCGGCGACATTGCGGTTCGCCAGAAGCATAAATTCCTCAATCAGATTGTTGGCTTCCTTCGATTCCTTGAAATAGACGCTCACTGGACGGGCATCTTCGTCAAGTACAAACTTAACTTCCTTATGCTCAAAGTTGAATGCGCCCTTCTGGAAACGAGCCGAACGTAAAATCTTTGCCAACTCATTGAGCTTCAATATTTCCTCAGCGAAATCGCCCTTGCCGGTCTCGATGATTTCCTGCGCTTCCTCGTATGCAAAACGACGGTCGGACGAAATTATGGTCTTCATCGGCTTGAAACTCAACACTTCAGCCTTGTCGTTCATCTCAAACACAGCCGAGAAACAGAACTTTTCCTCGTTGGGACGAAGCGAACAAAGGAAATTACACAACCTTTCGGGCAACATCGGTACAGTCCTATCAACAAGATAAACCGAAGTCGCACGGTTGAATGCCTCGTCGTCGAGCGGCGTATTTTCGCGCATATAGTGGGTGACATCGGCGATATGCACACCTATTCTATAATTACCGTTTTCTAGTTTTTCAAACGAAAGCGCATCGTCGAAGTCCTTTGCATCGGCTGGGTCGATTGTGAAAGTAGGTGCATTACGGAAATCCTCGCGAGTCTTGAGGTCGTAGTCGGTAATTTCAAACTTAATGCGGTTTGCCTCGCGCTCGATGTCTTCGGAGAATTTTGCAGGAAGTCCATACTCGGCAAGGATAGCGTGCATCTCGGTGTTGTTGTCGCCTGCTTCGCCAAGCACCTCAATAACCTTTCCCACAGGATTCTGACGACCGTTGGGCCATTCCTCAATCTCGACAAGCACTTTCTGGTCTTCCTTGGCGCCCATAAGCCTGTCTGACGGAATAAGAATGTCGTACATGACCTTCTGACTGTCGGGAATCATAAACGAATAGTGTCCAGCCGTGCGGATAGTCCCGACAAACTGAGTCCTTGCCCTGTGGATAACCTCCACGACCTCACCTTCGAGCCTGTTGCTCGACTTACGTGCATAAAGGCTAACCTTCACGGTATCACCATCGAAGGCCGAATTAAGGTTCTTGAACGAAACGAAAATGTCCTCCGACAATTCCTCGCTAGTGACAAAGGCGTTGCCAGTCTTTGTAATCTCAAGAGTACCAACAACCTTGCCCGACTTTGCTTTCAGCTTGAACTTTCCGCGCGAAGCCTCCTTGAGCGTTCCCGCCTTTGTAAGTTCGCACAGAATCTGGTTTATCAATGTCCGCGACGACGGTTCCGTATAGCCCAGCTTTGTGGAAATCTGCTTGTAGTTGAATTCCTTGTTGGGGTTTTCGTAGAACACGCCCATTATGCCGCTAGTCAAGGTTTTCTTGTCGCGACCCAAATTATCATCGTTACTTCTTCGAGGCATAAATTTCTATTTTACAATTTAAAACAATGTATCCTGCGTTCCTGGCATAAACTTGTTTAGGTGCCTGTAGGCCTTTTCGGTGGCTTCGCGGCCACGTGGGGTACGCTTTATGAAGCCTTCCATTATCAGGAACGGTTCATAGACTTCCTCCAAGGTGCCTTCGTCCTCGCCGACAGCAGTTGCAATGGTCTTCAAGCCGACAGGACCGCCACCGAACTTCTCGATGATAGTAAGCAAAATCTTGTTGTCCTGCTCGTCGAGACCGTACTGGTCGATGTTGAGTGCCGACAGCGAATGCTTTGCAATGGCAAGGTCGATGCTTCCGTTGCCAATCACCTGTGCAAAGTCGCGGACACGGCGCAACAAGGCGTTTGCAATACGTGGCGTACCACGGCTGCGGCGCGAAATCTCAAATGTTGCATCTTCTGTAATTTGCACGTTAAGCAATGAAGCCGAACGCTTTACAATTTTACATAGGACATCGGCGGTATAGTACTGCAAGTGGCAGTTGATACCAAAACGCGCACGCAGAGGACTTGTCAGCAAGCCCGAACGGGTTGTCGCACCGATAAGTGTAAACGGTTCGAGCGGAATCTGTACCGAACGTGCCGCAGGACCTTTGTCGATAAGTATGTCGATGCGGAAATCCTCCATTGCCGAGTACAAGTATTCCTCGACAAGCGGATTTAAGCGGTGAATTTCGTCAATGAAAAGCACATCGTTCTTTTCGAGACTTGTAAGAAGTCCAGCAAGGTCGCCTGGCTTGTCGAGCACTGGCCCCGATGTGGTTTTGAAACCGACGCCAAGTTCGTTTGCAATAATGTTTGCAAGCGTAGTTTTGCCCAAACCTGGAGGTCCGTGCAGCAAAACGTGGTCGAGAGCCTCCTCGCGCATCTTGGCAGCCTTCACAAAGACCTGAAGGTTCTCAACGATATTTGATTGCCCGTTGAAGTCGTCAAATTCGAGCGGTCGCAGAGCTTTTTCAAACTCTTTTTCCGCAGGAGTCAAGGTTTCCTCTTCGGGACGCACATAGTTGTTCATAGTACTAAATTTGTTGCAAAGTTACACAAAATAAATGATTGTTTTCACGATGGTGACTGATACATATAGACATTTTATCAACAATAGACACCACACGAATTTATTTTTATTCTTGCCTTTAAAATGAATCGCAACCTTTTTTCAAAAAAAATATTAAAATTTGAAAAAAAAATCCCATATTCGCGACCGATTTTCGAGATGAAGATAAATTTTAAGGAACGGTACCGTAAATTCATGTTCTGGCGTGTGCGAAACATGTCGGACAGAACCTTTATGACCATACTCGCCTTCATCGTCGGTATAGCCGTAGGACTGGCAGCCGTCGTCATGAAAAACTCGGTTCACCTTGTCCGCGAACTAGTTATCACAATCATCGACACTACGCACATTCCTTACCTATTCTTCATATTTCCGGCAATCGGAATTCTGCTAACCCTAATCTTCGTAAAGGTTTTCATCAAGAAGAAACTCGGGCACGGCATTCCGATGGTATTGTATAATATGTCGCAGAACGAAGGGCGCATACCGAAGCACAACATGTTTTCGCGTATCATAGGCAGTTCGCTTACTGTCGGTTTTGGCGGGTCGGTCGGACTGGAAGGCCCGATTGTTGCCACAGGAGCTGCCATTGGAAGCAACATGGGACAGCTTTTCCACCTGAAATACAAGCAAGTAATAATGCTGATTGCCTGTGCATCGGCTGGCGCAATAGCTTCGATATTCAAGGCTCCGATTGCTGGTATCATTTTCTCGATGGAAGTGATGATGCTCGACCTTTCAACAGCATCCCTACTTCCGCTTCTTGCCGCATCTATTTCTGCAACACTGACATCCTACCTTTTCCTAGGACAAAATGTTGTGTACCCAATAGAACATACCGACCCGTTTATGCTCCGCGACACAGGCTTCCTAGTTGTGTTCGGCATCTTGTGCGGACTGCTATCTCTTTATTTCTCAAAACTTTACCTTGCACAAACCGAATGGTTCAAAAAGATAAAGAACGACTGGGTAAAATTCGCCATCGGTTCTGTTGCGCTCGGTTTGCTTGTGTTCCTATTCCCGACTCTGTACGGTGAAGGTTTCGAAACAATAAACGCCGCGTTAAGAGGCGATTTCGGTGTAATATACGCCAATACATTCTACTCGTCAACAAGCTTTGCACACTCGTTCTGGGGCATAGCCATAATACTATTGCTCATTTTGCTACTGAAAGCATTTGCAACAGGCTGTACCTTCGGGGCTGGCGGTGCTGGCGGAATTTTTGCTCCGTCGTTGTTCCTCGGCGCAATACTCGGCTTGCTTTACGCACACATCTGCAAATCGTTAGGATTTGACATCTCGGTCGGCAACTACGCGCTAATCGGCATGGCTGGACTTATCGGCGGAATTATGCACGCACCTTTCACCGCAATATTCCTAATCGCGGAACTGACAGGAGGATACTCGCTTTTTGTACCGCTGATGATTGTTTCTACAATTTCGTACTTTGTAACACGCGCGGCAATGCCCAATTCGGTTTACACCATCCTGCTCGCAAAACGAGGAGAACTCCTCACCCACAATGCCGACCGCAATATGCTTGCAATGATGAAGTTGGAACAGTACATCGAACGCAATTTCCTCACCATTCACGAAGACGCAACCCTCGGTGACCTTACCAAAGTCATCTCCCACTCTACCAGAACAATATATGTTGTTGTCGACTCCGAAAACAATTTCAAGGGCTTGGTTTGGCTCGACCAGATTAAGCACCTGATTTTCAAGACAGAACTATACGAAACCACCAAGGTTAAAGACTTGATGTTCTACCCCACTACCACCATCGAATACGGCATGAGTGTACAGGAAGCCGCCGAACTTTTCGAGAACTCCAACAACTACAATATCGTCGTTATTGACAAGGGCAAATACGTCGGATTCGTCTCACGAGCAACCATCTTCTCGAACTACAGGAAGATGATAAAGGAATTCGCAAACGACTAATAAGGCGAACAGGCTAACAGAAGCGCAGTCTTACAGCCAAACAAATAAAAAAGATCAGACAACAAGACTGTTAGTCTGTCAGACCGCAAGACCGTTAGCCTGTTAGACTGCAAGACCGTTAGACTGTGAGCCTGTGAGCCAGCAAGCCCATCAGCCCATTTACTTCAAACATCGCTCTGTTGACAAAAGTTTTGTAATAGTGTTTTTTCTCATTTATTTATAGGTACATTTGCAAAAATAAAATTTACAGAAAATGAGACATTTAGATTTTGATACATTGCACCTTTTCAGTGTAGAATCGCTGAAGAAAGCTGGTGTTCCCGAAAACGATGCGGAAGTTATAGCTGACGTACTTCTTGAAGCCGACAAGCTAGGAATCGACTCGCACGGAATCAACCGACTGAAACCTATATACTTGGACAGAATCAAGGCTGGAATCGTAAACCCGGTTACCAAAGTTGACATTCTGCGCGAAAGTCCAACTACCGCTCTACTCGACGCCAACAACGGCATGGGACATGTCGTTTCGAAGCAAGCTATGCAGATGGCTATCGACAAGGCAAAGAAATTCGGCATGGGTATGGTGGCCGTACGCAACAGTTCGCACTACGGAATTGCTGGCTACTACGGACTTATGGCCGCTCGCGAAGGCATGATCGGTCTTACTGGCACAAACGCCCGTCCATCGATTGCACCGACATTCGGTGTTGAAAACATGCTTGGCACCAACCCGCTCACATTCGTAATCCCCACCGACGAAGAATTCCCGTTCTTCCTCGACTGCGCTACATCGGTAAGCCAGCGCGGAAAGTTCGAATACTACGCCAAAGTCGGCAAAGACCTGCCCAAAGGCTGGTGCATCGACCGCGAAGGCAACTCCAAGACCAATTCCGTTGAAGTACTCGACGACCTTGTAAAAGGCAAGGCTGCACTTGCTCCGCTCGGTGGAATCGGCGAAGAAACAGCAGGTTACAAGGGTTACGGCTACGCAACTGTCGTTGAAATCCTGTCGTCGGCATTGCAGTGTGGCGGTTACATGAAGGCTCTTACTGGTCTCGACGAAAACGGCAACAAGAAACCTTACCGTCTCGGACATTTCTTCATTGCAATAAATGTAGAAACCTTCCAGGATCTCGATGTTTTCAAGAAAAATGCAGGCAATCTGCTCCGCGACCTCCGCAACTCACAGAAAATGCCAGGACACGACCGCATTTACACCGCCGGCGAAAAGGAATACGAAAACTTCCTCAATCGTCGTGTAAACGGCGTTCCGATTCCCGATTCACTTTGGGAAGAAATGATTGGCGTGACCAAGGATTACAAACTCGACAAGTTCTACAGACTGTTCGGGTTGGAATAAAACGAACTCTTAAAGCTCAAACAATCAAAAAAAGCACCGATTTGGTGCTTTTTTATTGTAAACTAATATTCCAGTCCAAAAGCCCATAAAGGAATAATCCCTTTGGTACCATATTCAATGTCGTCCTTAACTATAAAGGAATCTGGAACATCGAAGATCTGCTTTTTCGTCTTTTTCTTTCCACCGACCTCAAATGTATAGCCGTCAATCATAAAGTCGCTTACTTCCGATGCCTTCACATTGTGCTTAACCTTTGCCATCGAATAGAACACAGTTTCGCGAAGGTTTCCTATATCAGGTCTTGTATCACATATCGCGTACGCAAGATTTGTGTTGTCGAGGAAAACCTTTTCAGGTTTGGTCAATGCAGAATCGCCCAACTTACCGCTACGCAACAGCCCGATCATACCCGACTTTTCCAGATAGAAAAACCAATCCTTCAAATCGTTGCGACTCATCTCCAAGTCGCGGGCTATCTTGCTGTAATTCGGCTTGAAAGGCACACTCTGTGCAATTATATAAAGCAGACTGCGCAACTTTCCCGTTACCCCGACACTCATTCCAGCAAAATTTGGAATATCCACTTCCAAAGTCTGCATCAACATATTGCTAAGCCGCTCGTGGTAACCCTTATCTGCGAAAAAAGGATAATAACCGATTCTTAGATACTCATCAAACAGTTTCAACGGACGATATTTATCGTATGGGAAATCTATCTTCGAACTAAGAATCTCATCAAACGAATGCACCCTGACATCATTTCCGTACGCGAGTTTTATGTACTCACGAAACGAAAGCCCGTACATTGTATATTGTAGCCGACGCCGCGACAAGTCCGCCCCGCCCTTTTCCAAATCCAAAATAGACGAACCCGTATATACGACGTGCAGATCAGGAAGCATATCGTAAATGTTCTTTATTTCCTGCGACCAATTGCGATAACGATGAATCTCGTCAATATACAGCTTGCGACCGCCACGCCTATAGAACATCGTTGCCAAGTCGAGCAAAGTATGATTTGTAAAATACAAATTGTCAGCCGGCACAAAAAGAACCTCATCGAGATTATCGTGCATCTTGATGTGCTGCAGAAGCATAGTCGTCTTGCCTACGCCTCGCGCACCGACAAGCGCAATCAGGCGAGCATCCCATTCTATTCTATCGTGTATGTAGCGAACCAAATTCGTATCGGCACGCCCAACAAGTTCCTTTGAGTTTGCAATTAGTGCTTCCATAAAAATCTGACTATTAAATTGTTGGTACAAAAATAATAAATTTGCACCAAATGCAATACATATTTTTCAAAAAACGCACCACACAAAATGCATTTTAATTTTTTTACACTTAAATCATTTATCTAAAGTAAGTTATTTCAAAATTTTTTGATTTGCACTAACAGGAAGTCAAATTTACACAAAATTGCACCAAATTTAGTGCAATTTTAAAATTTCACACTTAAATGACTGATTACAAATAAAATACAAGTAATATTTTTGATCAAGAAGTTTATATTACCGTACCATACAGTTCATATTCCGAAGCATCATCGATCTTGACATTTACAAAATCGCCGACCTTGTATTCATCAGAATACGGGAAAAGCACCTCGTTATCGACCTCCACCGAATCGAACTCTGTACGACCGACAAACATATCGTCTTCGATATAGTCAATAAGCACGCGGAAAGTCTTGCCAACCTTCGCCAGATTTGACTGCAACGAGATTTCCTGCTGGATTTCCATAATACGCTCGGCGCGTTCGTCCTTCACTTCCTGCGGAACCACATCGCTGAACTCCGATGCAGCAGCCGTGCCGTCCTCCTCCGAATATGTAAACAGGCCAAGTCGGTCGAATTTCTGTTCCTTTACAAATTCCACAAGTTCCTCAAATTCAGCGCCGCCCTCGCTTGGGAAACCGACGAGCATTGTGGTGCGGATTACTGCCTCGGGAATAGTTTTGCGTATTTTGTCGAGAAGCGCAATGGTCTGCTGCTTTGTTCCACCGCGGTGCATACCCGTGAGAACCTTATCGGAAATATGCTGCAAAGGGATGTCGATGTACTTGCAAACCTTTGGATTGTCGCGGATAACATCAAGCAGACGCTCGGGAAACAAGAATGGATATAAGTAATGCAGACGAATCCATTCTATGCCATCAATTTCGGACAGACGCTCAACAAGTTCGGGCAACATAAAGCGGTGTTCCATTTCGTAGCCGTAGTAGCACAAGTCCTGTGCAATGAGTATCAGTTCCTTGACTCCGCTTTTTGCAAGATTTTCAGCTTCGGCAATAATATCGTCCATCTTGCGCGAAACATATTTGCCCTTGAACAGCGGTATAGCACAGAAAGCGCAGTTGCGCACGCAACCTTCCGAAATCTTAAGGTAGGCGTAATGTCCTGCCGAACTCGACACGCGCGAATTTGCCTTGCCCTCGTCCGACTTTTTACCAAAGAAAGCCAGAAGTTCGTCAATATTGTAGTTGCCGCACATAAAATCGACCTCGGGCAGTTCAGCCTTCAAGTCGTCGTAGTAGCGAGCCGACAAGCATCCGAAGACGACAATCTTCTTCAGTTTCGATGTTTCCTTCTCCCCTGCCAATTTCAGAATCGCATTTATCGACTCCTCCTTGGCATCGTTGATGAAACCGCAGGTATTTACAAATGCAATTTCCGCATCGGTACATTCCGAATCAAACACAACCTCGTAGCCGTTTGCCACAAGCTGAGCAGCAAGTTTCTCCGAATCGACAAGATTCTTCGAGCAACCCATCGTTACTATATTGACCTTTGACATAGATGAAAATTTTGCGCAAAGATAGGGAAATAGAAGTTAATGGGAATAGAAAAAAAACGATGTCAGATTCTGAAACAAGTTCAGAATGACGACACCGTTTCTTATCGCCACACCGACGGCGTAATAAACACTCGCCACGAACCGTCGGAAGAGCCTCGCTCGATAAAATGCTTATCCAACAGCTGGTTTACAAGTTTCTTTACTGCCGACATATTTATTTCCATATGCCTCTGCATATCTGTAAGCGTCAAAATTGGCTCTGACATCATCAAATGCAACAACTTGCTGTAATTTTTCGAACGGAACTCTATGCGCTCTCCATCGTACCACCACAAATCGTCATCATGCTCGGTCAAAAAGCAGACATCCGCATATATTTCTTTTGCCATCAAACCTTTGAAATACTGCAAAAATGGTCTTATCTCCTGCAATGAGGCACAGGCACCAGCACTTGGCGAAGAACCAACAATTAAATCTGCAGCATGCAATGCTTCCAAATATTCATTCTTCAATCGGCTACGCACCACTATCATGGGATAATTGTGCTTTGCTAGAATATAATTGACCAACAAACGCGCTATACGACCATTGCCATCCTCGAACGGGTGAATGCGAATGTAGCGGTAATGAAACAAAACAGCCAATTCTACTGGCGACATTTTGCCTTCCGACTCAGCTTTGTTGTACCAATCCACAAGGTCTGCCATCAATGCAGGTGTTTCTTCGGGAGATGCGTACTCAAATCGGTCGCCATAACGAGTAATGACACTATTCGGTCGAGTCTTATACTGCCCAGCATGTATTGTATAGCTCGTCTGCCCTCCTCCAGGAAGATTGCGATAAACTGTATAATCTTCGCGAAGCAAAGTGCGATGCAATGTACGGATAAAGTTTTGAGTCAAAGGCATATCATTAAGAACTGATTCTTCCTTCATCATCTTGAACGTTACATTGCTAGCTGTCATATCTTGCACATCCTTCACATCGGCTTCTCCAATGACCTTACCAAAAAGCAATAGAATCTCCGTCTGCCCGTATGTAAGTGTATTTCCCTCAAGATGATTCGAATTGTAATTGAAATCAATAGTAAACCTACGGCTCAATCGCTCCCTATCGGAATCCGACAGTGGCTGAATCTTACGCCAGGCATCAATCGCTTTTTCTAATGTCAAGTAACGCATAATAAAAATCTTTTCCAAAAGGTGGCCACATAGCCACCAAATCGACAACAAAAGTACAATTTATTTTTAATATGCAAGAATTGGCAAGAAAATTTTTACAGATTCAAGTTACTACTAGCCGACATTATTTCAGAGAATCAAATTTTAACCATTCTTTTAGTATTTAGAAATCTTAGCAATTACAACATTAAGTAACTTTGCCGAAAATTAAATTTCATACACTAATGAAGAAATATTGTATAGGCATTTTAGCCTTAAATGTATTGATTATGTTATCATCGTGCAACAATGAGACAAAGACTAACGGGGACGAACAGCTGAAGTACCCCGAAACAAAAAAGTGCGACACCGTTGACAACTATTTCGGGACAGCCGTAGCAGACCCGTACCGCTGGCTCGAGGACGATTTTTCGGACGAGACCGCCAACTGGGTAAAGGCGCAGAACGAAGTCACTAACAACTACCTCGCAAAGATTTCGTACCGCGACAAGATGAAGAATCGCCTTCAGGAAATAATGAACTACCCGAAGGAAAGCGCTCCAAGCAAAAAAGGTAGCCGTTACTTCTTCTACCGCAACGACGGTCTTCAGAACCAGAGCGTTCTGTACTACAAGAACTCGCTCGACGGTGAAGCCGTTGAACTCCTAGACCCCAACAAGCTGTCGGACGACGGCACTGTTGCTCTGTCGAACCTTGGCATCTCCGACGACGGGAACTACCTCGGCTACGCCATCTCGCGCAACGGTAGCGACTGGGAAGAAATTTTCGTCAAGAACATCGAAACCGGCGAAACACTTAACGACCACCTTATGTGGGTGAAATTCACCAGTATAGCTTGGAAAGACGACGGATTCTTCTATAGCCGTTTCCCAGAACCGAAGAACGAACTTTCGGGTGTAAACGAAAACGGTCAGCTCTATTACCACAAGGTTGGCACCGAGCAGAAGGAAGATCAGCTTGCTTACGAAGACAAAACTAATCCTGACATCAGTTTCAACGCCGATGTAATCAACAAACGATACCTTATTATATATGGTAGCGAATCAACTTCTGGCAACTGTTTGTTCTACAAAGACTTGAACAAGGCAAATTCGGAATTTGTAAAGCTCGTTGACAATTTTGACAACGACTATGCAGTAATCGACGAAATCGACGGCAACTTCATCGTTATGACCAACTATTTTGCTCCAGAATACAAGGTTATCAAGATTTTCCTCGACAACCCGACTCCTGCAAAATGGTTAGACCTTATTCCAAAGTCTGACGCAGGCGTACTTACTGGCGTTAGCCACATCGGCAAGAAACTGATTGCAAACTATACCAAGGATGCTCACTCGGTAATCCGCATATTCGACGAGGAAGGCCACTTCATCAGCAACCTCGACAACGATATGATTGGAACAATCGGCGGATTCAGTGGCGACACCGAAGACACCGAAACTTTCTACACCGTGACATCCTACACTACTCCAGCCGCAATCTACAAGTACGACATCACAAACAACAAGTCGGAACTTTACAAGAACTCCGAAATCAAGTTCAACGCCGACGAATATGTCACCGAGCAGAAGTTCTACACCTCGAAGGACGGCACGAAAGTTCCGATTTTCCTCACCCACAAGAAGGACATCGCTCTTGACGGCAACAACCCCACCTTGCTCTACGGATACGGAGGTTTCAACATTTCGCTCACACCAAGTTTCAGCGCTACTCGCATTGCTTGGCTCGAACAAGGCGGCGTTTATGCAGTTGCTAATATCCGTGGCGGTGGCGAATATGGCAAGACCTGGCACGAAGCAGGAACTAAGATGCAGAAGCAGAATGTCTTCGACGATTTCATCGCAGCAGCAGAATTCCTCATCAGCGAGAAATACACCTGCAAGGAGAAACTTGCTATCCAGGGCGGTTCTAACGGCGGTTTGCTTGTAGGCGCAGTTGTAAACCAGCGTCCCGACCTGTTTGCAGTGGCAATTCCTCAGGTTGGCGTTATGGATATGCTCCGCTACCACAAGTTCACTATCGGCAGATACTGGGCTGTTGACTACGGCACAAGCGAGGACAGCAAGGAAATGTTCGAATACATATATAAATATTCGCCGTTGCATTCAGTTAAGAATGGAGAAGAATACCCAGCAATCCTCGTCACCACCGCCGACCACGACGACAGAGTTGTACCGGCACACTCATTCAAGTATGCAGCCACTCTGCAGAACAGTGAAATCGGCAACAAGCCGCACCTTATCCGCATCGAAAGCAATGCAGGTCACGGAAGCGGCAAGCCTCTCGACAAGGCTATCAACGAGGTGGTTGACATCTACTCGTTTATTTTCTACAACATGGGAATAGAACCAAAGTACTAAACGATACCATAATTATAAATTAGAAAAATGCCGGAGAAATCTGGCATTTTTTTGTATAAACCCAGACGGCAGTCACCTCACGTGCGGATACGGCAAAAATGAGAAAACGTTGGAATGGAGCAAAACAAAAAACTTCATTTCCTTTGTTATGCGACGATTTATTTGTAATTTTGTCGCAAAATATGCGACGATACAGAATAAATAACTTTGCAAAAAAAACACGAGAGTATGTATATACACGAACTTAAGAATTGGACGGATTTCCGTTGGTCGGCAGAAGCAATAGCATTGCCATTGGACGAGGTCTGTCGTGAACAAGGAAAATTGGCAGGGCGGTTAAGTGGTCTCGGTTTTGACAGCCAACTGAGAGCTGTAGCCGAGAACTTGACTCGCGATGTGGTCTATTCTTCAGAGATAGAAGGCATAAGGCTCAATGTTGACGAGGTGCGCTCGTCCATTGCACGCCGTCTGGGTATTGAAGGCATGAAGTACATGCCTTCATCGCATTATGTTGAAGGTGTGGTGGCCGTGATGCTCGATGCAATGGAGCACTTCGACCAGCCTCTGACCAAGGAAAGACTATGCGGATGGCAATCAGCATTTTTCCCGTCAGGCTTCAGTGAGGGGGTACATATCGAAGTGGGGCAATACCGCACCCACGAGGAGCATGTAGTCTCAGGATTTTTGGGACATGAACGTGTCCATTATATGGCACCATCACCCGACCGTGTGGAAGAGGAGATGCATAAATTCATCGACTGGTTCAATGCAGACAAACCCATTTCTCCCGTGATACGCTCAGCCATTGTCCATTTATGGTTCGTATCCATACACCCATTCGAGGATGGCAACGGCAGGCTGGCGCGTATTCTTGGCGACATGTACTTGGCCAGAGGCGACAACAGCCGGCTCCGTTTCTACAACATCTCATCAGAAATCAACCGCGACAAGAACCACTATTACGACATCCTCGAACGGGTGCAGCACGGTGATGGAGACATCACTGAGTGGGTTGTATGGTACCTGAAAACCTTGCTGGCAGCCATCCGTGAAGCCTCGGCAACGGTGAGCATGGTGCTCAATAAAAGTTTCTTTTGGATGCGCTTCGGCAGTGTTCCGTTGACCGAACGTCAAACCAACACGCTGAACCTATTCCTTGACGGCTATGAAGCCAAGATTACATCCAAAACATGGTCGAATTTGAGCAAATGCTCGAAAGATACGGCAATTCGCGATATTCAAGACTTGGTGGAAAAGCATATCCTTGTAGAAGATATTCCTGGGGCCAAACGACCCAGTTATTCCATCAATTATGGTGGAGAGACGGATGCTATCGTGAAACGTTTCAACGATATTGCCATACAAGAGGAGACTGGAGGTTTTTATCTCACTGCTGTGCTTGACGGGAAGACAAAGATCAAGGAACGCCTGCTCGCTTTGGATGCCGAACGCTATCGAAACAGCGACTTGCCTTTGGAAAATCTATTGGCAAAGTACTGCACATACTTGTTGAAGTGAAAATAGCAGTTTAATGGAGACATGCACAAACTCAAATCCAAAATTATAGTCGTCAATGGCAAAGCAATGCAGGTCATGGAAGCGGCAAACCTCTCGACAAGGCGATAAACGAGGTAGTTGACATATACTCGTTCATTTTCTACAACATGGGAATAGAACCAAAGTACTAAACGATACCATAATTATAAATTAGAAAATGCCGGAGAAATCTGGCATTTTTTGTTGATAGACGTGTAATATCTACCGAAAACATTGTGCCACAAACAACTCACAGATAACACCTGTCTGTTAATTACTTTTTGAAAAAAAGTAGCCACAAAATACACTCGGTAATGGTCAAACTTACTAATTTCGTAGCAGGTATTTTAAGATTTGCAAGATGGTTAATTTCACGCACTTACACGTTCACTCTCACTACTCAGTACTCGATGGAATGTCGAAGGTTCCCGACTTGGTAAACAAGGCTATGAAAACCGGCATGTATGCACTCGCCCTTACCGACCATGGCAACATGTACGGTATAAAGGATTTTGTGGATACAGTCAAAGGTGTAAACGGAAAAACCAAGGACAAAATCAAGGAACAGGAGAAAATTCTTGCAAAAGAGGATGCCACCGAAGAGGAAAAAGCCAATGCTACCCAAAAGATTGAAGAACTGAAGAAACAGATTTTCAAGCCGATAATCGGAATTGAAGCCTACTGTGCACGCCGTGGCCTGAAGCTAAAGGACAAGGACTACCGCGAAGCTTCGCCCGAAACCGGAAAGATGAAAATCGTGGACAACAGCGGATACCATTTAATATTATTGGCAAAGAACAAAAAGGGATACCAGAACCTCTGCAAGCTTTCGTCGATTGCATTTATTGACGGCTACTATGGCTCGGCACGAATCGACAAGGAAGTCCTCGAGAAATACCACGAGGGAATAATCGCAAGTTCCGCCTGCCTCGGTGGAGAAATACCGCAACTGATAATCGCTAACAAGCTCGACAAAGCCGAAGAATCGGTACTATGGTTCAAGCGTGTGTTCGGCGACGATTTCTACATAGAACTGCAGCGCCACAAGACCGACAAGCCAGGCGGTGCACGCGACACCTACGAGAAACAATGTGCCGTAAACAAGGTGCTGGTGGAACTTGCCCGCAAACACGACATCAAGATTATCGCCACCAACGATGTCCATTTCGTGGAGGAAGAACACGGCGAAGCCCACGAGCGACTCATCTGCCTCAGCACGCAGACCGAACTGAACGCACCCAACCGAGGAATGGCTTACACCAAGCAGGAATGGCTAAAGTCGCCAGAAGAAATGGAAGCTATCTTCTCCGACCTGCCCGAAGCATTGGAAAACACAATGGAAATCGCCGAGAAAGTTGAGGTTTACGACATCGACTCTGGTCCTATTATGCCGGCATTCCCTATTCCCGAAGATTTTGGCACAGAGGAAGAATATCGCCATAAATTCACTCACGAAGACCTTTTCAACGAATTTACCCAAGACGAAAACGGCAACGTCGTGATGTCGCAGGAAGAAGCAGAGAAAAAAATCAAGAAAATTGGCGGTTACGAAAAGCTGTACCGAATTAAACTCGAAGCCGACTACCTTGCAAAATTGGCATGGGACGGCGCACACAAGCGTTACGGAGAAAATCTCACACAAGAACAAACCGACAGAATAAAATTCGAACTGCACATAATGAAGACTATGGGTTTCCCTGGCTACTTCCTTATTGTTCAAGATTATATACGCGGAGCAAGGGAAGAATTGGGCGTTTGGGTTGGTCCTGGCCGTGGTTCGGCTGCCGGTTCTGTTGTTGCATACTGCCTGCACATTACCGACCTCGACCCACTGAAGTACGACCTTCTGTTCGAGCGTTTCCTAAACCCCGACCGTATATCATTGCCCGATATCGACGTTGACTTCGACGATGCAGGACGAGGAAAGGTACTCGACTGGGTAACACACAAATACGGAGCAGAAAAGGTCGCCCACATCATAACCTACGGAACAATGGCAACCAAGTCGGCAATAGCCGATGTAGGTCGTGTACAGGGTGTGCCTCTTGAACGAGTCAACGAAATAAAGAAACTTATTCCCGACAAGTTCCCCGACAACATTAAAGACGAAAAAGGGAAAAATCCAAAGGTAAACCTAAAGAACTGCATAAAGTATGTCCCTGAAATAAAACAGATTGTCGAAGGTGACGACTACAACGCAGCCACAATGATTGAATATGCCGAAGAACTCGAAGGCACTATCCGTCAGGTGGGAATACACGCCTGCGGATTCATCATCGGTGCCGACGACCTCAGCAAGTTCGCCCCTATCAGCACCATCGAGGACAAGGAGAGCGAAGGTCGCGTACCTGTAACCCAGTACGACGGACATGTCATCGAAAGCGTTGGACTTATAAAGATGGACTTCCTCGGACTAATTACCTTGTCAATAATGAAGGAAGCCGTCTCCAACATAAAGAAGACAAAAGGTATCGACTTCGACATCAACAGCATTCCAATCGACGACCCCGATACATTCAAGATATATTGTGCAGGCAAGACTGTCGCCATATTCCAGTTTGAATCGCCCGGAATGCAGAAACACCTCCGCGACCTGCAGCCAACAGTATTCGAGGACCTAATCGCTATGAATGCACTTTACCGTCCGGGACCAATGGCATACATACCGCAGTTCATTGCCCGCAAGCACGGCAAGGAACCTATTACATACGACATCCCCGTAATGGAGAAATACCTTAAGGACACCTACGGAATCACAGTATATCAGGAGCAGGTGATGTTGCTGTCGCGACTGCTTGCCGACTTCACCCGTGGCGAAAGCGATGCTCTACGTAAGGCTATGGGTAAGAAAAAGAAGGACATTGTTGATGCAATGAAGCCTAAGTTTATCGAAGGCGGAAAGAAAAACGGCCACGACCCGAAGATTCTGGAAAAGATATGGAGCGACTGGGAGAGTTTTGCATCTTACGCATTCAACAAGTCGCATGCTGCATGCTACGCCTGGGTTTCGTACCAGACAGCCTACCTCAAGGCACACTACCCTGCCGAATTCATGGCTGCCAACCTTACGCTCAACAAGGACGATATTACCGAAGTCACAAAATTGATGAGCGAGTGCAAGAGTATGAAGATTAACGTATTGTCGCCAGATATAAACGAAAGTGACCTCAACTTCACGGTAACGAAAAATGGCGACATCCGTTTCGGTCTCGGCGGTGTAAAAGGCGTTGGCGAAGGTGCCGTAATGGCAATAATCTCCGAGCGTGAAGCCAACGGACCATACAAGGACATTTTCGACTTCGTATCGCGAGTCAACCTACAGGCAGTAAACAAGAAGACAATCGAAGCATTGACTTTCGGCGGAACATTCGACAGTTTCGACTCGCCAACCAATCCCAATTCAACCTCACGCGACCAGATTGTATCGGATTTCGGTGAAAAAGGAGAAACATCGCTCGACATGCTTATAAAATTCGGTCGTTCGGTACAGCAGCAGAAAAACGACAACACGATGTCATTGTTCGGTGCGACATCGTCGTCGTTCTCGATAGCGTTTCCAAAGTTGCCACCGAGGATGGACAAGATGATATATATGCCTACGCTACTCAAAAACGAATATTCGGTGCTCGGCATATATCTGTCGTCGCACCCGCTCGACAAGTTCAAGTTTTTAATCAACAACACCAACATCACACACCTCGACATAGCCTCGAAAATAATCGAAGAAAAAAACGCAAAGACAAAATTCACAATCGTCGGCTATGTCACAAAAGCTTCAGAAAGAACGTCAAAAAACGGAAATCTATTTGGAGAATACACAATAATCGACTACTATGGAGAACTGAAATTTGCCCTGTTCGGGAAAGACTACACAGCATATAAGGCGGTCCTCAACGAAGGCTATTCTGTAATAATAGACGTTGAAATCAAAGAAAGGTTCGCCTTCAAGAGCGACAAGAAGCAGGACAACAAGGAAGTAAACCTGTCGGCCGTATACTCAGGCATAAGACTGCTGCAGGACATCGATATAAAATCGGTAAACCTGTATATGAACATCAACGATATCGACAGCAAATTCAGAGCCGATTTCTACGATGTAATAAACCGTTGCAGTGGAAAGACAGAACTATACCTCACGCTCATATCCAATTTCGACAACAAAGGCATAAAACTCGTATCGAGGAAAAATACGATAGATGCAAACATGGAAGAGTTTAGCAGATTTATTGCGTCTTATCCCAATATCATAAAAAAAGTAAATATAAAAATATAGTATTACATAAAAAAATGTTAACTTTGCGTAAAATTTCAGAACTCTGATATTTATGAGAAGATTTATTGGACTCTTAATCATACTGTTACCGTTAACAGTATTTTCACAAAAAATGGTGAACGGCTTCGGCGTGGAAGTATTTCTTGGAAAATCATACACATCGCCGGATATTATGAAATTCAACTACTCGAGCGGAACATACCAATGTAACATGTCGGGAGCATCAAATGTTTTCGGCGGTACACTATATTTTCCATTCGACATGGGTATAAAACGGAATCGTGTCATAATTGCTCCTGGTCTCGAATACAGGTCGTGCATGCTTAACATGGAACCTAACAAGGACATAATTGCTAGCGACGGTTCGATAAAGGAAGGTATTGGTCTCAAGTTGATATCGTACACGCCATTAGTTCAGGTGCTGTACAGACCGCATTTCTACCTCGGTCCGATACACATGTCGTTTACTGTCGGTGCAAATTTCAAGTACATTGCATACAAAACATTGGAAATATGTGACAAGGAAAATGCAACACTTGTAGCATACAACAAATTAAGCACTGCAAGCGATGTCGACTACATCGATTTTGGAAGCAACGTTGCAGCACAACGTCTGCGCGACCTCAAATTCCATATCGATCCACGTCTGGGCTTCGACTTCTACATCCAGAATTCGTTCATGATATCGTTGTTTGCCATTGTTCCTGATGTCCAGAGCGTTATCAGCACCAAGTCTATAAAGCTCGAATTTGGAGCAGGCGTCACATACCTGATAAGAACTAATAAAATAACAGAAGCAAAGATTTTACAACAATATAAAAAGTAATGGCTATGAGGAATTTGTTATTAATATCAATATTTGCTGTTTTCTGCATATCGGCCAATATAAACGCTCAGGATGTAGTTCCTGTAATACAGTCGGGACATTCGGGCAGCATCATGTTTGTTGAATGGGACAACACCGGACGCTACATCGCAAGCGCCGACGACAACAACGAAATCATTATCTACGACATAATTGCTGGTAAAGTATTCTTCAGGACAAAATTCCCTGGCATAAAACTCGTTACTGGAATAAAATTCTTCGAGGACGGCAAACTTTACGCAAGCAATACCGACTATGCAATATGCTTCGACCCACAGACATTGCAAACCACCGATGCTCCTCACGGAGTTCCACCAAAGAAAATGTCGCCCAACTTCAAGGTAAGAAGTTCTGCTCTCAAGAAAGTCGGAGGTGCCACTACCCTTTTCAACCGTAGCGCATACACCAAGTTTACGTACGTTGCCGAATCGGAAGACCATAAATATATAATTGCCGGTGACGAAAACGGCGGTCTGTATTTCTGCAACACCAACCTCGCCCTTCAGAAATTCGAAAACATCCATAGTTTGCCAATCAACGACATCTCGTTCTCGAAGGAAGGTAACATGGTTGCCGTTGCTTCGGCAGACCGCTCTGTAAGTATCTGGCGCCTCCCATCATACAAGATGGAAAAGCGTTTCGTACCGAGAAGCTTCAACATTTCGGCTTTGGCATCGAGCAAGGACAACAAATCGTTTGCTTTTGGCGACGAATTGGGATATTCATATAGAATTACATTCGCTATCGACAAACTTATATGCGACGCCGTTGATACTCACGATGGTCAGATAAACGACATACAGTTATCAGCCAACAACAACGTTGCAGTTACCGCAGGTAGCGACAACTCGGCAACCGTAGTCGACTTCGAAAACAAGTGCGTACTGCAGAAATTCAAAGCTCAGAGCAGCTCTGGCAAAGTTAAGCAGGTTTTCGACATCAAGGCAATCCAGGAACAGGCTTTGAAAGGCAACGATGTTAAGGACAATATGTACGACGAAAACGTATATTCGGTTGCAGTTAGCAACGACGGCAAATACATAGCATACTCGGCCGGAAAATGGGGCTTGAACGATCCTGTGCTCAAATTTGCTAACATTTCGTCGCTCAACATTCTGGAAGAGAAAGATAAACGTTCGCCAAAGAAAGGTATTTCGCAAGGAATGGCAGTAGCAAACAACATGCACATATTTAAACAACTCTGCTTCGACACGACAAATGTTCTTTACGGTATTGGCGAAGAAGACAGAAAGATATACAAATACAAGCCAACAATTGCTGGTTTCGGCGTAGGTACCGAGTGTGAAATGAACATGCTTACCGAAAATGCAAATCTCGACAACACTTTGCTTGTCCGTCAGAAAGACGAACCTACAATGAACGACTACTACCTTATAAAGATAGACCCGTCGACTGGCGACGTTTACAAGTGCAAGGGCTACGAAATAGAACGTCTTGGCAAGGACGGCAAGAACGTAACCTACAAGGGACAATACGGATTCATCAACGACTTCATCCTTTTGAAAGGACAACAGTTTCTTATTGCATCGGCAAAAGACGCTTCGCTTAACATCTACGACCTCATGTCGGGAAAAAAATTGTTGAGCATCTACGTTGTCGATGGCGGTAAACTTATCTACGTAACTCCCGAACACTACTACATGGCAACTGGCGACGCTATAACAGGCCTCGGTTACTATCACGAAGGTAAGATTTATCCTGCAGAACAGTTCGACCTTAGGTTCAACCGTCCTGACCTTGTACTGAAATCGCTCGACATATTCGACAACGAAATCATAGCAATGTACAAGTCGGCATACAACAAGCGTATCCAGAAACTCGGATTTACCGAAAGCATGCTGAACGGTGAACTCGAACTTCCGGAGATAAAGATTATGAATCTCAACGAAATACAGCTCACAACCCACCAGCCGACAACATATATGAAATTGTCGATGAAGGATGCTAACTACAATCTCAACCGACTCAACGTATATGTAAACGACGTTCCTGTTTACGGCACAAACGGCATGGATTTGAGCGACAGATATTCGCGTGAAACTATTGTAAACATTGAGATTCCGCTGTCGTCTGACAGAAACGTAATACAGCTCTCGTGCACAAACGAAAAAGGTATGGAATCGCTAAAGGAAGAAATTGAAGTCTTCTACGACAATCCTAACAAGAAGAAAAAGCCTACGCTTTATCTGATTTCTCTGGCTGTAGCAGAATACGAGCAGTCGGAATACAACCTGCGCTACACCATCAACGATGGTCGCGGATTTGTAAAGTTGTTCAGCGAACATGCCGACAAGTTCGACCATGTTGTTGTAGATTCGTTGTACAACAGCAACTGTACAAAGGCCAACTTCCTTGCTCTTAAGGAGAAACTCATGAAAACCAATGTCGACGACTATGTATATCTGCACATTGCAGGCCACGGTTTGCTCGACGACGACCTCAACTGGTACTTTGCAACTCAAAACATCGATTTCTTCGACCCATCGGTAAACGGACTTAAGTACGAAGAGATTGAAAGTGTACTTGATGGCATTCCCGCTCGTAACAAATTGTTCCTTATGGATGCCTGCCACTCTGGCGAAGTCGATAAGGAAGACGGTGTAAATATTGCAGAAAAGGCCGAAGGCGACGAAACCCGTGGTGCCGTAACGGTAAACAAGCGTAAAAAGACAAAGAACAGCCTTGGCAACTCGTTCGAACTTATGCGTCTGCTCTTCAGCGACCTCAAGAAGGGAACGGGAACTGTTGTAATTTCTGCTGCATCGGGTGGCGGTTACGCATTGGAAAATGAATCAATTGAAAATGGTATCTTCACCTACTGCCTCATGGACGCATTCAAGAAGAACAAAGCCGACAAGAACAAGGACAAGTCGATTTCTGTTTCTGAATTGCGTAGCTTCATATTCGATGGCGTAAAGAAGATGAGTGAAGGAAAGCAGCAGCCGACCTCACGACAAGAGAACCTGCAGAACGACTTTAGCGTTAAATAAGAAAAAGGAGGCTTTCGCCTCCTTTTTTATTTTCTGTTTGTCATAAATGGCAACGATATAGCAAATAATAATATGCTTAGGAATGCCTTAATGTATAAATTATAAACTCATTCCATATCAATCACTATGCTTGATTGAGGAAATAAAAAATAATCTTGAATTTCAAACTTCAGAAATTCCTCAACATCCTTTCTTTTTAATAACACTACTCTATCTTTATATAAGTCCATATTAGTGTCTGTTTTTATAAACATATACGTAAACTCTCGTCCTGGTAATATGTTTTTCAATAACGAATAATCGATAATCGGACGCCATCCTCCTTCAAATACAATATTTTCACACATGAGATTAAAAAGGCTAAAATCGTAATGCGGTTTATGATGAAAAAAATAGTCAGTAATTTTCTGATCATTTGTTCTGTCGCCACGCTATTTTTTGTTATCCAAGTAATATATTCTTCATCCGTATTATTTATTATGTTAATATATCCCCATATCTCATACTCATTTGTTTTATTGTTGAATATCTCAACAGAAGCGGTATCAATTATAATTATAGAATCTTCTTGCGAGGAAACCAAACACGGCAACAATGTGGCAATTATGAATAATATATTTCGGAGTCCCTTCATAGGGACAAAGATATATTTTTTTGGGGATTCTATATACATGTTGACTAATAAATATTCTTAGTCATTACGTAAGATTCACGGCATATATATATCAAACATTATTCCCCACTCATTTTTCATCAGAAAAACGGATTATTCTCGACCTCATAGCCTATCGTGGTACTGCCGCCATGTCCGGGCAAAGCCTGACAATTGGCAGGCAAGGTAAACAATTTCTCGGATATGCTCTTTATAAGCTGAGCATAACTTCCCCCTGGCAAATCGGTACGCCCTATCCCACCGCAAAACAAAGCATCGCCACAAACAACAAAATTTCCATCCTCGGAATACAAAGCAACACTTCCCTGCGAATGTCCAGGAACTTCAAGCACTTTCAACGATGAATTTCCAAAACTTATAATGTCTCCATCGGAAATGTTCTTGTCGGGCAACGACTGTGGATTCATACGAAAACCAAACATAGCAGCTTCCCTGCCGACATTCGCAATCAGGTCATTATCCTTGAAATTTGCCAGCACTGGCACCTTATACTCGGCCTTGAGCCTGTCGTTGCCACAAATATGATCAAGGTGTCCGTGTGTGTTGACAATATATTTTATCTTCAACTTGCGGGTTTCTACAAAATTCTTCAAAGCCAGCATTTCGCGGTCGGAATTCACAGCACCATCAATTATTACGGCTTCTCCAGTCTCATCGGAAACTATATATGCATTTACACCAAACGCATTGAAAACAAATGTATTATACTCAATCATAAATATTATTCCTTATTTCGTGAATGCTTCCACCGCCTATGCGACCAGAGCCAAAACTCGGGACACTCCAGAATATCCTTCTCGAGACGCGAAAAATACAATTTAGTTATTTCGCCCTGCTCGTACTGCTGAGGATTATCTATCAATTTCTCGAAAGTCAATTTATAATGTCCGCGACGAGGCTTCGAAATTTTCATGTACAATGCAGGCATATTCATTTTGCGAGCATAAGCTTCTGGGCCATGAATGCAGGCTGTATCGTGATGAAGAAAATCGAGCCAAATAGCACGCTCCACATTAGACGGACTCTGGTCGGCTGCCATAATCACGCCGAACGGACCATTGCCGATGCTCCCATCGAACACCGACTTGGTCTGCTGTACCGCAACCATCTTCATGCCGAACCTGCCACGCCTCGTCACACCGTACTTCTCCGAGTACTTATTAGTCAACGGCAAATACAATGCCACAGTCTGGTGCTTGATGGCCATGTCGGTAGCCAGCATACCATATTCCCAGTTACCGTAGTGACTCGTAAGCAGCAGTACCGACTGACCACGGTCGAAATATTCGTTTGGAATTTCGACATTCTCGACTACGTAGCGCTTCTGTATCTGCTTGCGCGAAATTGTCATCGCCTTTATGGCTTCCAAAGTCACATCTGCCAAATGATGGTAGAATTTCTTGGTAAGCACCTTGATTTCTGCATCGCTCTTTTCGGGGAACGACTTCCGCAGATTGTCTATCACAACCTTCTTGCGATAGCCAGCTACATAATAAATAATGAAGTAGAATACGTCCGCCCAGAAGTAAACCATAAAAAAAGGCGTTATCCTCGAACAAGCAACGAGGAATCGGAACGATATGTATTCCAAGAACTTCATATAATTATAAGGTCTTCAATTTTGCGATTGCCTCAGTTGGATTCTCAGCACCAAACACGGCACTTCCTGCAACTAGTGCATTTGCGCCAGCCTTCACGATTTCGCGATGGTTGTTGGTATCTACACCGCCGTCCACCTCAATAATAACTTCAGGATTTACGACATCGGCAAGATTCCTGATTTCGGAAATCTTTTTCAAGCTGTTCTTTATGAACGACTGACCTCCGAATCCCGGGTTAACCGACATAATAAGTACCAAGTCGATTTCTGGCAAAATATCCTCGAGCAGTTTTACCGAGGTATGCGGATTCACCGATACGCCAGCCTTCATGCCAGCAGCCTTAATTTCCTGTATTGTACGATGCAGATGCGTACAAGCCTCGTAATGTACGGTAAGAATATCGGCGCCAGCATTCTTGAATGCGGTAATATACCTTTCGGGCTGCACAATCATCAAATGCACGTCCAGTGGCTTCTGAGCCAACTTTTTCACGCTTTTTACAACAGGCAAACCAAACGAAATGTTTGGTACAAATACGCCATCCATAATATCGAGATGAAACCAGTCGGCCTCACTCCTATTTATCATTTCAATGTCCTTGCCGAGATTGTTGAAATCTGCCGAAAGCAACGACGGAGAAACTATAATTTTCTTCATTACCTATTATCTATTAAAAAACATTTGCATACATTTTTACATCATCGGCAGAAATCTCCTCACCACATAGAATGACAAGTCGTTCGATGACATTCTTGAGTTCGCGTACATTTCCTCGCCAATTTATCTTTTTCAATTCCTCGATTGCAGCAGGCGAAATCTTCTTTGTCGGGAAATTCTGTTCCTCGCAGCAAGTCTTGATAAAATCGTCGACCAGCAACGGAATATCGTCGGTGCGCTCGTTGAGCGAAGGCATGTGTATGATGATTACACTCAACCTATGGTACAAGTCCTCACGGAAATTGTTTTTCTCGATTTCTTCGCGCAGATTCTTGTTTGTCGCGGCAATAACCCTAACATTTACAGTAACATCCTTGTCGCTGCCAATGCGTGTAATACGATTTTCCTGCAAAGCCCTAAGCACCTTTGCCTGAGCAGCGAGGCTCATGTCGCCGATTTCGTCGAGGAACAAAGTACCGCCGTCGGCCTGTTCGAACTTGCCAGCTTTGTCTTTTACAGCACCTGTAAACGAGCCTTTCATGTGACCGAAAAGTTCACTTTCGATAAGTTCGGAAGGAATTGCAGCGCAGTTAACCTCGACAAACGGAGCCGAAGCACGGTTGCTTTTTTCGTGAATCCAGTGAGCGACAGCCTCCTTGCCAGTTCCGTTGCTTCCAGTTATAAGCACTCTGGCGTCGGTTGGTGCAACACGGTCGATAAGTTCCTTGACTTTAAGCATTCCTGGAGTTTCTCCAATCATCTTGTATTTGGAATTTACCTTTTTCTTAAGGTTCTTAGTCTCTACGACCAAATTCGACCTGTCGAGAGCATTGCGGAGAGTTACCAGCAAGCGATTCAAATCCAAAGGCTTCTGAATGTAGTCGAAAGCACCTTTCTTTATTGATTCCACAGCTGTATCCACATCGCCATGACCCGAAATCATGACGATAGGAGTTTCGGGTGAATTCTCGTGCAGTTTTTCAAGCACTTCGATACCATCCATCTTTGGCATCTTAATATCGCAGAACACAGCATCGAACTTTGTTCCAGATGCCATTGTAAAGCCCTGTTCGCCGTCCTCGGCCACCTCAACCTTATGACCCTCAAGTCCTAGTATATCCTTCAGCGTATTTCTGATGCTACGCTCATCATCGATGACAAGAATTTTAGCCATTTTCGATTAAATTTCAATTTTTTGCAAAGATAATCTTTTTTAAGTGAAAACAACTCACATTTCTGCAGACACAAAGAATAAAAAAGGGGAAGCAAAGCCTCCCCTTGGGTTGTATGAAAAATTCTCTTTTAGTCTTCTTCCTGCTTGTTTGCTTCGTATTCCTTGAGCAATGCATCCTGTACATCGGGTGGAACCTGCTGGTATTCAGCAAAGCTCATGCTGTACATTGCACGACCTCCGGTATTTGCGCGAAGTGAAGTCGAGAAAGTTGCCATTTCGGCCAGAGGAACGCGAGCGGTGATCTTCTGGAATCCCTTTTCGCTCGACATACCCTGAACGATAGCACGACGACCGTTCAAGTCGCTGATTACATCACCCATTCTGTCGCCTGGAACGAGAACTTCGAGGTCGTAAACAGGTTCCATGATCTTCGGACCAGCGAGCTTAAATGCCTGGCTGAATGCATTACGAGCAGCGATGATGAATGCGATTTCCTTTGAATCAACCGGGTGCATCTTACCGTCGTAAACGAATACTCTGATGTCGCGAGCGTAAGAACCAGTCAAAGGACCTTCTTCCATCTTCTGCATCAAACCCTTCTTGATTGCGGGCATGAAGCTAGCATCGATAGCACCACCGACAACGCAGTTATAGAATTCAAGGCGACCACCCCACTTCAGAGGAATTTCTTCCTTAGCCTTGATGGTCATAACCTGTTCCTTGCCGTCGATCTTGAACTTACCAGTTGTGTCAACACCTTCAACGATAGGTTCAATAAGAAGTGCAACTTCACCGAACTGACCTGCACCACCCGACTGCTTCTTGTGACGGTAGGTTGCGCTAGCCACCTTAGTGATAGTTTCGCGGTATTCAATTCTTGGCTTGTCGAACTGAGCAGCAATCTTGTAAACATTGTCGAGGTGCCACTTCATGATGTTGATGTGGTATTCGCCCTGACCCATAACGATGAGCTGACGCAATTCGATATTGTTTTCAGAAAGCAAAGTAGGATCTTCGTCCTTCATGCTATTGATAGCAGCGATGAGCTTTTCTGATTCGCTTTCGTTAACAGCCTTAACAGCAACTCTGTACTTGTATGCAGGATATTCGATAGCTGGAATTTCGTTGTCTTCGCCTATTGCAACAAGAGTCTGTCCGTACTTTGTGCCTTTCAGCTTAACGGTAGCACCTATATCACCTGCTACGAGCTGGTCAACCTTGTTCTTGGTCTTACCTGCGCAAGCGTAGATAGCCGAAAGTCTTTCCTTGGTGTTGGTTTTCGGGTTGTAGAGGTCGATACCTTCGGTAATGGTACCGCTGAGAACCTTGAAGTAGCAAATTTCACCGATATGTTCTTCGGTCGAAGTCTTGAATACGTAAAGAACTGGCTTAGCGCTTGAATCGCACTTGATTTCGCGGCCTTCGGTATCCTTTACCGGTGCCATCTTATCTGGTGATGGAGCAACGTCGGCGATGAATTCCATAAGTCTCTTAACGCCAAGGTCGGTGCGTGCGTTAACGCAGAAAATCGGGAAAATACCTCTTGCAGGGAGACCCTTTACGATACCCTTCATCATTTCTTCTTCGGTAAGGGTGTCGTTTGTGAAGAATATGTCCATGAGTTCTTCGTCAGCTTCAGCAGCGATTTCGATGATCTGGCTCTTGTATTCCTGTGCCTTTTCTTCGTATTCTGCTGGGATGTCCTTAACCTCAACGTTGTTGCCGTTCATTGTGTACATCTTGTGAGTGATGACATCGATGAAAGAAGTGCAACCAACACCTGGGTTAACTGGGAATTGAGCGACTACTGCGTTCTGACCGAAAGCCTCGCGGATAGTTTCGATAGTGTGATCGAAATTAGTCTTTTCGTGGTCGAGCTGGTTGAGAGCGATAATCATTGGCTTACCTGCCTGTTCGAGGTAACGACCGTGGATTTCGGTACCAACTTCAACGCCGTTCTGAGCGTTTACAACCATTACTGCTATATCTGTAGCGAACAAAGAAGAAACTACGCCGCCGATAAAATCGTCCATACCTGGGCAATCGAGAATGTTGAACTTAGTGTTTCCGAGTTCAGCATACATTACGGTTGAATAAAGCGAGTTGCCGTTTTCCTGCTCGATAAGTCTGTAGTCGGAAACGGTGTTCTTGCTGGCGATGTCGCCCTTACGGGTGATTACACCACCAACCTGCAACATACTTTCAGCCAAAGTCGTTTTTCCTGCACCAGAATTACCGACCAGCGAAATGTTTCTAATTTGTTGGGTTTGATAATTTTTCATACAATTTCTTTACTTTTTATTAATGAATATATTTTCTAAATTTTGGAGCGCAAAGTTAAATATAAATAATTGATAATACAAGGGAATAATTAAGATAATTTGAAGATTTGAAAATTTGAAGATTCAAGGATTTCCATCAATACAAAAAACGTCCCCGCGCCTTAGCACGAGAACGTTTTTTAATTTTTTGATATTAGATTCAGGAATTAGAACTTATATGTAAATCCAAAACCTAGTAATTCCTTGAACTGCAATCTCTTTCCTAATCCTTCGTAAACGCCGTCGCCATCGCGGTCAACAGGAACGTCGATATCGTCGTCGTATGCGAGAGTTATGCTAAGGTTAGCCGAGAACCAGTTGCTCAACTTGATGGTTAGCAAGTTTTCCCAGTTCATATCGACATTCTGAGCCTTTGTGATATAGTTGGAGAATAAGTCGAGCTTCGAATTATAAGTGAATACCTTCCAGAAATCGATCTTGAACTGTGCCTTTACGTATCCACCGAATTCAGGACGGAACTTCTTACCAGGACTCAACATCACACCATTATCATCGAATACAGCACCTTCAACACCGTATGCGCCTGCTGTCGAGAGTGCCGAATCGAGAACGAACGTCATCCTGCCCGACAACGGAGCGATGAAGAGAGAGAACGTAACGTTCGGATGTTTTTCGAAAGTAGGCTTGAAGTCCATACCAAGAGCTATGTTCAAGTATGCTGGCGACATCCACGATGAAATTCTTGTTGAGTCGGTTATCGACTTGTAACCATCGGCGAACTGAGTCTTGAATCCAACCAATGCCGAATAGTACCAGTACTTGAATGCGTAACGTCCGTACTTCGATGCAAAGTCAATCTTATCGTCGGTCTTGTAGAAAAGCACCTGTGTTTTCTTCGAGCCTTGACGCATCATACCGTAGCCCAAATCCAAAGTGTTATCCCATGTAGTCTTGTCCTTTGCATAGTTGGCAAAAGCATTGAAGAACATATTTCCAGAAATCGACGGTTCACCACCACCAGCCCAGTTGCGGAACGACACTTGCGAGAAATTCAACGAAGCGGCACCGCCAAGCTTCCAGTTCTCATTCTTTTTCTTTGCTGACGAATCGGCTGCCTCCTGGGCAAACACCAATGTACCGCTCAACAATACTGATAATAATACTAGTAAAAACTTCTTCATAATCAATTATTTATTTATTATTTTCTTTTATATGAACATCCATTTGCGGGAACGGGAACGAAATGCCTTCCTCGTTAAACTTAGCATATACAGTGTTGTAAAAGTCGAAATACACGTCCCAATAGTCGGGAGAATTGACCCATACCCTAACAACAATGTCAACCGAAGAATCGGACAATGAGGTAATAGACACGAAAATCTCAGGATCTTTCAAAACCCTGCTGTCGGCATTAAGTATGCGCATTATCGACTCCTTGGCCACATTGAAATCGGTTCCGTACGACACGCCAACGGTCCAATCGACCCTACGTATAGGCTGCTTCGAGTAATTTGTAAGCGTATTTGTTGCAAGCGAACCATTGGGTACAATTATAGTCTTGTTGTCAACAGTAGTTATAATGGTATTGAAAATCTGTATTTCCTTAACAACACCTGCCACGCCATTAGCTTCAATATAGTCATCGACCTTGTATGGTTTGAATATCAATATCATAACTCCGCTTGCAAAGTTCGACAAGGTACCCTGCAATGCCATACCAACGGCAATACCTGCAGCACCCAACACTGCGATGAACGATGTCATCTGAATGCCGACCATTCCCATCACACTGATGATAATCATTATCTTCAGGGCAATGTTTGCAAGGCTCGAAACGAATGATATAAGTCCCGGGTCGGAATTCTTGCGAACCATCATTTTGCGCAAAGCCTTTACTATAAGCTTTGACACCCAGAAACCTATGAAAAGGAAAGCCAAGGCTCCTAAAAGCGAGACACAGAATGACAAACCATTAGTAGTTAACCAGTCTGTAGCGGAATCGAACCACGAAATGCTTTGACTTACAATTTCTTGTGGACTCTTGGGATCAATCGTGATCATCTTTTCGCCCACTTCCTTTACGGTATCGGAAACTGTCGTATCGGCCTGTGCCAGTAATATGTCTGTTTGTATCATTTGATAAATATCGAAAAAACAGCACAAAGGTAAAACTAATTTACGATTTTAGATTTACGATTTATGATTTTTTTACGTATCAATTATTTTCTGCCGACTAACATTTTTTATTTAGGTCTTTTGTATTACAAATATTCTTATCTTTGTGGAAAATTAAAAACAAAAAAACGTAACTAAAAACAATAAAATTTATTATGGTAAGCTATAAGGAATTAGGTCTTGTCAACACCGTTGAGATGTTCAAGAAAGCAGTTGCCGGCGGATATGCAATCCCCGCATTCAACTTCAACAACATGGAACAGATGCAGGCTATCATTCAGGCTTGTGCAGAAACAAAGTCGCCAGTTATCCTTCAGGTTTCGAGCGGAGCACGCAAGTACGCCAACCAGACTATCTTGAGATACATGGCTGAAGGCGCTGTACAGTATGCAAAGGAACTCGGCTGGGAACACCCGCAGATTTGCCTCCACCTCGACCATGGCGATACATTCGAATTGTGCAAGAGCTGCGTCGATATGGGATTCTCATCTGTTATGATTGATGCTTCGTCGTTGCCTTTCGAGGAAAACATAAAGCTCACAAAGCAGGTTGTTGAATATGCACACAAGTACGATGTTACTGTAGAAGCAGAACTTGGCGTCTTGGCAGGTGTTGAAGACGAGGTATCGGCAGAAGAATCGCACTACACAAAGCCCGAAGAAGTAATCGAATTTGCAACCCGCAGCGGATGCGACTCGTTGGCAATATCGATTGGTACATCGCATGGTGCATACAAGTTCAAACCGGAGCAGTGCAAGGTTGACCCGGCAACAGGACGTCTTGTTCCGCCTCCACTGGCATTCGATGTTCTTCACGAAATCGAAAAGAAACTCCCAGGATTCCCGATCGTATTGCATGGATCATCGTCGGTTCCACAGGAAGAAGTTGACACCATTAATAAATATGGCGGTGCATTGAAGGCTGCAGTTGGTATTCCGGAGGAACAGCTCCGCGAAGCTGCAAAGTCGGCTGTTTGCAAAATCAACATCGACTCCGACAGCCGTCTGGCAATGACCGCTGCAATCCGCAAGGTATTTGCAGAAAAGCCCGCTGAATTCGACCCAAGAAAGTATTTAGGTCCAGCTCGCGACAGCATGAAGAAGCTTTACATGCACAAGATCATCAACGTTCTTGGCAGCGCAGGCAAGGCTGAATAACAAAATGTATTAACTTTTGACAAGGCTGTCTAATGGCAGCCTTGTTTTTTTTTACATTGCTGCGTACCTACGGCACGCCTCTATGCTTTCTTACGTAAATACTACAGAACCTCGACCCCTAACGGGGTCGCATTTTTCACAACAGATGCAATCTTATCTTCCCCAACATGTCAAAAAAAGCAGGCAACCAACTCGATTTATAACGTTAAATAAAACTATTCACAAACAGATTTTTAGGGAGCGCACAATACAGACATTCTTGAAATAGGACAAAAAATAAGGCGAACCTTTTGGGGAGGTTCGCCTTAAAAATGATAGTAGAGTATATTAATTTAGTAAACTATGGTTACCGTTCCCTTGTACGGTTCATCATCGTTGAAGAGATCGATAACATAAATGTATGTTCCAGCGGGTACGTAGTGTCCTCTGTAGCTTCCGTCCCAAGGTTCGCCGTCGCCGGTTGTCTTGAACATCAACTGACCCCAACGGTTGAATACATAGATTTGAGCTTCGGGGAACATGCCGAGGTTAGCAATTATCCATTCGTCGTTGATACCGTCGCCATTAGGAGTGAATACATTCGGGATACGCAAGCAGTCAACATCAACGTCAACAAGAGTAACCTTCTCTGTGAGAGATTTACATCCGTTTGCATCAACTACACCAACGATATATTGACCTTCGGGTATATTCTGCATTATCGCTGTATCCGACATGTAGTTGTCCCAGTAATACTGATAAGGAGTGATACCACCTATTGCCGATATGTTAATCATACCAGTACGGCTATTCTTACAGAATGGATTTTCACTAACGACATCAATCTTTATTTCTTCAGGCTGTCTAATAACTACCGATTTTACAGCTTCGCAACCATTAGCATCGGTAACGCGGGCATTGTAATAACCAGCACCTATATTTGTAAACATGCTCGAAGTCGAAAGTTCAAGGACTCTTTCTACCGAATAACGGTATGGTTCGGTACCGCCGTTGGCAGCAATTTCTATCTTACCATTTCTTTCGCCGTAACACTTAACATCGGTTGCCGCAATCTCCATATTAACAGCCTCTGGAGCGTCAATGCTTACGTTTCTCGAAGTTGAGCAACCTGCAGCATCGGTTATTGTAAGAGAATAAGTTCCTGCTGCAACATTGTCAAGATTCTGCGAGATTGCGCCATTATTCCATGCATAGCTATAAGGAGAAACGCCTCCAGTTGCCAATACGGTTACATGACCGTCGCGAGTATTATAGCACTTAGGTGATATTGGTGTTAGGTCAACAACCATTGCAGAAGGAGCTACGAGTGTCACGCTTGACTGACCGGAGCAACCCCAAGCATCGGTAACGGTAACCTGGTACGAACCGGCAAACATATTGTTCACCATCGAAATCGAGTGTCCTGTGCTCCATGAATACATATATGGACTTGCACCGTTTTCGCATGTTACATTCATTATACCGTCGTTGGCTCCGTTACAACTGATAGGCTGAACAACAGAAGCATTAACAGAGAGCATACCGAGCATTCTTATTGTAGTGCTTGCTGTTGCAATACAGCTCTTTGAATCTGTTACTGTCAAGTTGTATGTTCCAACATTCAGGTTCGAAAGCGATGTTCCAGTAGAACCAGTAGACCACATATAAGTGTAGTTAGGAGTACCTCCAGTTACAGCAGCATCGACAGATCCCAGCGATACACCACAATACAAATCGTGAGGATTCAATCCGACAACCAGTGGTTGAGGCTGCATTATATTGCAGCTCAATACAGCGGAACAACCTCCGTTATCGCGAACGGTTACAGTATACGAACCTGCCACCAGGTTATTTGCAGTAGCAAATGTCTGTCCATCGCTCCATGTGTAATAGTATCCAGGATTACCACCGGTAGCCGTTACTGTTGCCGAGGTTGAACCACCATTACAATTAATAGTACCAACATTTGTAATCGAAGCTTCGAATACTGGAGCCTGAGTAATGTTAACAGAATTTGTATTTGTACAACCATTAGTTCCAGTTACGGTAACAGTATAAGTATCTGGAGTTGTCACAACAACTGTACGGTTATTGGTTCCATTAGACCATGCGTATGTTGCACCTGTACCGCCATTAGCAGTCAGCGATATTGAACTTATCAAGCAAGTCAATTCGGTAGCATTTGTGCTATTGACGATCTGTGCTGCCGGAGGAGTAAAGTCTTCTCTAATTTCGACAGAAGCTGCAGCCGTACAACCGTTGCTACCTCTTGCTACTACCGAATACAAGCCCTGATGGTCGAATGTACGCAACGAAGATGTTTCGTTATCATTCCATGTATAAGAGATTCCTGTACCCTGAACCGACAATGTCGCTTCTGGATTTGTACAGTTCAATGTTACAATTTGAACAGGGCTACCTAACTGGTTTACAATAGAAACTGTAGGCTGAGTGTAATTTGTTGTAATCTGCTGTACGCTAACACTTGATGTACATCCATTGAAACCTGTAGATGTTACTGTGTAAATACCTGCGCTAGTAAATGCATTTGTACTGCCCGTAGGATTTGTACCGCCAGACCATGCATACGAGATACCATTTCCTGTAGCTTCCACTATAATCTGAGGAACATCGCAATTCAATTCGTAGAATCCCGTTGTACTATTAGCCTGAAGTGTTGGAGGCTCGGTATCTTCGGTTATTGTAATCGCAGCCGAGTTTGTACAACCATTACGAGCCGTAACAGTTACAGCATATACGCCTGGCTGAGTAATGTTCTGTTCCGGACCACCACCCCAAATCGAATTGTTCCATGCGTACAGATATCCACCCTGAGCAATGACATGTATAGTCTGAACATTACAATTAAGCTGCTCTTCTCCTGTAATATTATTGATAGCTACTGCAGGAGCTTCGGTGTTGATGCCGATTTCTACAGATACTGTAGCAGTACATCCGTTAGTACCAGTTGCTTGTACTGTATAAATACCAGGTGACGAAACTGTAACCTGCGATGTTGTCTGTCCGCCAGGATTCCATAAGTACGATGCGCCACCTGCAGCATTAAGTATCAACGACGGGTGAGCACAGTCGATTATATACAAGCCATTTGTACTTAGTACAGATGGTGTTGGCGGGTTATGATCTTCGGTGATTACAACGTTTGCCGTACTAGTACATCCATTAGCGGCAGTAGATGTTACGGTGTAAGTTCCAGGTGTTATAAATGTGTTTTCTGGAGTATCTATTCCATTCGACCACGAATAGGATACGCCCGAACCAGTTGCCGTTACATTGACAAGAGTATAATTACAATTAATTTCATTGTATCCGCTCTCGTTGGTTATCGACACCGTAGGAGGAACGATATTTTCTGTAATCGAGAATGGTCTCGTGTTTGTACAACCGTTAGTACCAGTAGCTGTAACATAGTATGTACCAATTGTATTGAAGGTATTGTGAGCTCCACCTGGAGTTGCACCACCAGACCACTGATAAGAAGCGCCAGTTCCTGTTGCGGTCACTTCAATTGAAGTGACATCACAAGTAAGGACTGTTGTTCCGCTAAGATTAGTAAATGTAATATCGGGACGGTTTACACTTTCGGTTATGTCGATATTGGCAGTTGCAGTACAACCGTTTGAAGCAGTTGCAGTAACAACATAGGTACCTGTAGTTACAAGAGTGTTGTCGGCAGTAGTCTGGGTTGTACCCTGCGACCACAAATACGACTCTACTGTTGCTGAGCCTACAGCTGTTACCGAAATCTGGTTCATATCACATGTCAGTACTGTTGTTCCGCTATTGTTTGTTATATCGACAGTTGGCGGCACAATATCCTGACCAATTTGTATTGAAGCGACACTTGTACATCCATTAGGAGCAGTTGCCACCACTGAATAAGTTCCAGGAGAGGTGAATGCATTACCTGTACCAGTAGTATTTTCACCACCGGCAGACCATACATATACATCTGCGTCGCTATCATCTTCGACAGATACCGAAATTGAGCGAACATTACAATTCAATACATCTGTTCCTGTATTATTCAGCAAGCTGACATTTGGAGTTGCAATATTCTGACCTATTGTAATCTGTGTAGAATTAGAACATCCGTTATCACCGACAGCTATAAGTTCATAGCGACCCGGAATTGTTACATCCATAGTAGTCCAATCCAAAGTTCCAGTTCCAGATGCCGTAAGTGTTATTCTATCAGTAGTACATGTTAATATTGTATCAGGAGCAGTAATATTAACATCGGGCAAAGTAACATCCTGGGCAATGTCAATATATGCAGTATCGACACATCCGTTAGGAGCAGTTGCGACAACAGAGTATGTTCCAGGAGTACTAACCCTTCGGGTTGTCCAGCTGAATGTAGAACCAGCAGGTGTTGCCCTAGCCGTCAAAGTAATAGCGAGGTCATTACAATTAAGTACTGTTGTTGGTGCTTCAATCCATGCATTAGGAGCGTCGTAATCCGGATTAATTGTATACGAAGCTTCGGCAGTACAACCGTTGGCTGCTGTTCCTGTTACCGTATATGTTCCTGCCATTGTTACACTGAGAGATGCGCCAGCAGAAGAGTTTGCATCATTCCACCTATAAGTTCTAGCACCGCTTGCTGTAAGAGAAACTGCCTGTACCCTACACGACAAGATATCACCGCTTGATACTATGTTGATATTCGGGTCGGCCTTATCTATACCAATATATATATTAGCTGTTGATACACAACCATTGGCAGCGGTAGCGACAACTTCGTATGTACCTTCTTGATCAACAGTTTGAGTTGTCCACGAAAGTGTTCCAGAACCGTATGCGGTAAGAGTAATTTCTGGAGTAGCACAAGTAAGTACCGTCGTAGCCGGGTTGTTGATTCCAACATTTGGAGTCGAAACATCCCTAGTTATCTCTATCGAAGCTGTATTTGTACAACCATTCAAGCCTGTTGCCTGTACGGTATACATTCCAGGAGTAGTAACAGTAAGCGTTGTCCAATCGAGCGTTGCACCTAGTGTAGAGGTTGTTGCCTCGAGTACAATCGACTCGTTATTAGCACATGTAAGCACCCTGCTAGCAGGCTCGGTTATTGCGACCTGCGGAGTTGCTATGTCATTTGTAATTGCAATGCTAGTTGTTGCCGAGCAGGTATTTGCATCGGTTACTGTCACAACATAATTACCTACTGAATTAATAGTATTGTTAGCATCGTTTATTCCGTTTGACCAAACGTATGATGTACCATTTGTTGCAGTAAGAGATATTGTTGTTACATCACAAGTCAAAACATCAGTACCTGTATTATTTACAATATTAGGTTCTGGCAACGGATTAACAACTACTACAAATGGATCAGCATCGACAATATAATCCGAGCCGCTGCTGCAAGAACGTGTAGTAAGTTGTACGGTGTAGCTGTAAGAACCAGCCTCTGTAGGTGTAACCGTAATACGATCACCGGTAGTTGTAAGCAAACCTGAGTTAGCCGATGGGGTTGCAGACCATTGTAGAGTATAATCGCTTCCCGCATTCGAAACCATAGCTTGCAATACAGTATTCTTACCCGAACAAATTGGAGTCACTGCTGTAACACTTACATCTGGGGTATCACCAATCGACACGGTTGCTTCAGTGTATGCAGTACAATCGTTTTCGTCGGTTGCGAGGACATAATAAACGGTTGTTTCGGTTAAGTTTGGAGTAACCAAAGTTTCGCCAGTCGTGTTGTCCGACCAAGAATATGTAAATGTACCATAGCCATCATCGGCATGAGCGACAAGAGTTGTACTTGTATTATCGCAGATAGAAAGCTGACCCGAGATTGCCACTGTAGGATGAGTAGGCTCGTCTCCTATTGTAACGGTATATTCGCTGTAGCAATCATCAGATGTTGAACCGCTAGAAACCCTTACAACATAATTGCCAGGATTTAATCCATTAAATACCACATTGGCTCCAGTTGAAGTAAGAGATTCTCCATTTACCTTTACTACATAGGTTCCGCCTGCCAATGCACCCGAGAAGTTACCAACGGTTATTGAACCATTGTATGGCATTTCGCACCTTGTATTAGGCGATACGGTCACTTCGGCTTCTGGAATATCCGACACGGTTATTGCTTGTTCTACACTTGCTGTACATCCATTGGCATCGGTAACCGACAAAGAATAAGCAATATCGGTATTGCCAGGAGTAACCGTTGGATTTACCACTATTGATGTTCCAGTTGTTGATGCTGGCATTCCCGAAGTTATCGTGTAGGTTGCATTGCTCGATGTTACACATGTCCATGCATACGATTCGAAAGATGCCGGATTAGATGTCAACGTAGCCGTTGAACCGTTGCAGATCTGAGTTTCTGATGGTGTTATACCAACAGTTGGATTGTTGAATACATTTATCGAAACTGGTAATTCTACATTTGTACAAGTTCCGGCAGCGCCTGTTGTAACGACCGAGAAACTATAATTACCAAACGCAGTCGGCGTACCACTTAGAGTCAATGTATTTGTTCCGTTAGAAGTTGTTACACCAGCAGGCAATGTTCCTGCAGTAACAGCTCCAGTAGCGCCACCGCCGTATGTAAATACCAAGTCGGTCATTGCATTACCTAGGCAGAAGCTCTGATTGTCGTTACCAGAAACAATAAGTTCTGGCATTCTATTTATTATAATAGTTCCGCTTACAGTTTCGGACTTACAAGGATCGACAGAACCTGTTGTAGTTACCGAATATTCGAATGTTCCTGTTTCGGTTGGAGTTCCTGAAATAAGAACCGTCTGTGTGATTGTATTTACAGAAGCAACGACACCATTAGGCAATGTTGCATTGAGAGCAGCAAGGTCGACACCAGTAGCGCCACCACCGAATGTATATACGATATCTTCGAAATCGCCAGGCAAACATATCGACTGTTCATCTGTTCCGACAGCCGAAGCGAGTACAAGTGTTGCGTTCTCAGAAACTCTTATATTGCCAGTCAATGAGATATTTTCGCATGGGCTTACTGCACCTACTGTTGTTATAGTATATGAGTAAGTTCCTGCTTCGTCAGTAGGATTGCCAGAGATTGTCACAGTAGAACCGGCGACAGAATGAGTAACACCAGCAGGCAAGCCAGTTACAGTCACACCTGTTGCGGAACCGCCAAACGAGTACTGGATATTATCAGACCACGGTACATCACGGCAAAGGTCGACATCGGCAGAAGCCGAAACCAACTGTAATGTTGGCAACTCGTTTACTGTAATTGTTGCTGTCAATGTTTTATCTTCGCAAGGATCGTTAACACCTGTTGTTACGACCGTAATCGTTCCAGATGCTGTTGGCATACCGCTAATAGTAAGTGTATGGGCGGTAGTATTGAGTTGCTGTGTCAAGCCAGCAGGCATTGTTGCATTGGCACCAGTTGCACCTGCACCATAGGTATATACCAACGGGGTTATTGCAGAGCCTGAGCATACTGTCTGGCTATTGCTACCCGAAGTAAGTACAAGTGTTGGCGACTCATTTACCGTAATTGTTCTCGTTACTACTTCGTTAACACAAGGATCGACAGCACCAGTTGTGGTTACAACGTACGGGAACGAACCCGAAACAGTTGGAGTACCCGATATCACTATAGTGCTTCCGACAATATTGAATTCCATACCAGCCGGCAAACCTGTAACATCGGCGCCATTAGCACCGCCACCAAAAGTGAACACAATATTTTCGGTCGGTGCAATATTTGCACATAATGTTTCACTTCCAGAGGTATATTCCAATGTTGGCAATGGATTTACGGTAATATCCATTGTAGTTATTGTTGCACACTGTCCAGCATCAGGAGTAAATGTATATCTGTTTGTTGAATTGGTTATTGCTGGTGTCCAGCGGCCAGTTATACCATTGTTTGAAGTTGTTGGCAAATCGTTGACCGTAGTGCCTTCGCAATATGGACCTGCCTGGGCGAATTCAGGCACGATATTACCGACATTTACAATCAAACGGCCAGTTAACGAATGTTCGGTACAATTAGAACCGGTGCCGCTATTGGTAGTTATTGTATAGTTGTATGTTCCAGGCTCCGACGGCATACCAGTTATTGTAGCAGTAGTACCTTCAACAACCAAAGCTACACCCGAAGGAAGTCCAGTTACTGTAGCGCTTACAGCCGAACCACCTATAGTATATACAATATCATCTATTGCCATATCTTCGCAAACTTCCTGGTCGTTGTTGGAACCAGCATTAAGAGTAATTGTTGGTTCGGTAACTGTGAATGTCAACGGTACAACAGTAGAGCATCCGTATCTGTCGAGAAGCGTTATGTTGCAGTTCGCTGGCATTGCCGATCCAGACTGTGGTGTTATAACCACATCGTGACCACTTACCGAAACCATCGAACCGCAATCGACTGTTGCAGACTCGAACCCTACAGTATAATCCCAATCGTTTGGCAACAATGCAGGATCGAGAGCAAGTTCCCAGTTGAAAATATATCCGTTATCCTTTGCCCAGCTGTCGCAAACAGAGATTGTCCAAGTTCCGTTGAGAGGACAACCTATCAAGTTTGAGAAGCTCTGGAATGGCTGATAAATGTGTGTACCAGCATTTAGATCCGAAGGAATTACATGATATAGAGTGTTTGTATTTTGTGTACCATTATTATAAACGGTAGTATTTGCACTCAAATTTGCAAGGTTGTACACATATCCGACAGTATTATAGCTCTGATTGTTTGTCCAAGCGTAATCGTATCCCACACCAGCAAGGTTATGTTCATCATTCTCGTCACAAATTTGCGTTCCAGTAAGGTTTGTTCCATCAACAACATCATATATATCGGGTTCGCCAAAATATATACGGTTGTAGCGTGATGATTCGAGAGTGTAGGAAACGACACCGCTTCCACCATATACATTTGTCAAGAAGTGCTGTGCTGCCTGCTGCGTTGGGAATGCATAAGCGTCATCGGGATCGGTAGAGGTATTTCTTGACATGTATACATAATATGTATTAGAATTTGAAGTATAAGAAATTGCATAATATCCTCCAGCCGCATAGTACACAACCGAATAAGTTCTTGCGGTATAATATAACAACAGATAGTTATCTATAAAGTCCCAAGCTTCTTCGGCAGTTGTAAACGAAACAAGGTATCCGTTGTATGATGTACCATTAACAGTAAATGTATATGCGGTATTTTGGTTATAAGGATAAGACCTGCCGAACATATAGTAACCATAATAATATGTAGTTGCCGATGAACCAACCCTCCAAACTGTATCGACAGCCATCGAAGGCCACTGATATGTGTATGGGTCGATTGCCTGAGAATTGTATACGTTATGAGCTGCAGTATCGGTACTGTAGAAGTCGGGAAGAATAATAGACGAACGTCCGCTAGGACAAGTAAGCTTTATCTGGACATCACCGATAAACGAGTGTTCCATGTTTATTCTCAAGTATTCGATAGCATCAACATTTTGTACTATTGCACCGTCTTCATAATCGTAGAAAGTCACGCTTGAAGTGTAGCATTGATCTGTACAGTTTGGTCCGTCGGGAATAAATGTTTCTCCTGCCTGACCCAAAGTCGACTGAATATCGTAGGTTGTATCGGTAACCACTATTTCTGATCCGACACCTCCTATAGTAACAGTTCCCGAAGTTCCGACGCATATAGTTCCAGCATCAACCGAAGCTGTTTCGGTTTGCGGTCCTGCCGACACGCGAATTCTAGCATGGGCTACAGTCCTACACTGACCTTCGGCTACGGTAAGCGATACATCGTAACCTTGCTCGGCTGACGGAGTGTACGATACAGATTGACCACTGAGTATTGTAGGAGCAACACCATGATGAGGATTTACGCTCCATGTCCACGACGGACTTGTATATCCAGTCTGTGTTGCCGACATATTCACGCCAGAATTAAGGCACACATTGTAATAATATATATCGCCTACCACTTCGCTATATCCATTCAAAGTAACGGTAGCATCAGGACAGTTGATTTCGCATAATGGAGCATCTATGTACGTAGTTCTACTACAGTTAACCGACGATGTATTGAATGCTGCGGTTATTGTATGCTCCTGTCCGTCGCCAACAAGTCCGTTAAGATTATACGACATTGGGCTTGTAAATGGCGGATAATAAGTTTCGGTAATAGTTCCGTCGGTAACGGTAAGGGTACCATCGCTAGGAGCATCAGTAAAACTTATGTTTCCGCTTATAGAGAATGTCTGGTCTGCATTGCAGTCGCTAATATTTGTCGTGATGCTTGTTATCGCACAGTCGTTTACAATGGTACAGTCGGAACGGCCAGCCCCTGCATCATTAATATTAGACTGTTCAAAGGTAATGTTACCGGTACATCCTGCGAAATTGGCGATAACAACCACGTATATTTCACCGACCTGTGCATTTGGGATTTGCAAATATTCATCATGTGATGTAGAACCTCCATAATCGACTAGATTACCACAAGGCACAGCCAATGCGAATGTTCCATTTATAGCTCCTGATGCTGTACTCGACGTTGGCGTAGTGCCATTATACGAAGTACCATAGTATGATGCCTGAGTATCACCAGAATAATATGAGTAATCTGTTCCATTTGTCAAATCGTTCTGACGGTCGCAAGTAACATTGTCAAATGGTCCCCAACATCCAAAATCGACATCACCACAAGAAGAATGGATTGTCATATTGACAGGACCAGGTTCGGAAATACGAAGGAACCACCAAGTTGGATTGTGAGTAAGGAAGCTTCCTATTCCACCTATATTATCAGTACTTGTTGCTCCTATCGCCAGGTTATATACGGATTCCGACTCGTTTGAAGCACAGAATGCCATTGCATTTTCGCAATCGCTAGCACCTGTAATAGTTGGTGGTGTCGTACTATATTGGGCATACAAAGTAACATTTGAACAAGCCATATCCACAACAGAACCTGCGGCGTATGACGCCCCACTTCCATCGACAGAAGTATTCCATCCGACAAAATACAATCCCGAGCAAGTCGGCTTAGACGATGTTACAATTGCCGATGTTCCTGTTACGCTTGCCGGGGCAGCACTTGCTGTTCCCGTACAGTTTGCCGTAACATTGTATGTAAGAGTATGCGGAGTACCTGTGACATCAACATTTACGGTATATGAGCCAGAAGCAGGACAATAATCATTATACATACTTACCATAGCTGTTATTACAGTTGTTCCCGACGATATTGGTGTTACGACGCCGGCCGACGACACTGTTGCAACATTCGGATTGGATGATGTATATGTAATAGTACCACCCGATACTGGCGAAATGGTTGGAATTTGTGATGAGTTTGCACAACTTGTAAGGTTGACTGTCTGATTTGCAAAAGTAAGTGTACGGTCGGTACAATTTTCGATGCAGAATTTTAAATCGGGACGCTGAGCAGTAGTAGAGCCAGTTGATGTTGACACATTGTTGCCATCCAATGCCATTGGCGTTGAGGAATTGGTAGCGTAAACAACCATTCCAGTAGTGCTATTATAGTAAAAATTAGGATAAGTAACAGCTCCTTGCGTTGTCGACGTACGCCTGATAGCAACAACAATATTGCTTGTTCCATCCCATACCCAACCTGCAGAACTAATATTTATAGTATTCCATCCTTGAGAGAAATCAATTGTTCCGCTATACACTAACGTAAGGTTGGAATTCGAAATCCATGTTGTAGGAACAGATGTTTGATTTGTCATACCCAAGTAAACTTCGAAGGTCAAAGCACTTGAAGTTGTTCCTGCATAATTTAGGGCTATGCTCTGAAGTTCACCTGCTGTTCCACCAGCCGCAAGTATCTCCGAAGCAAGATACAATTGCTGCGTATAAGCATAATAGTTAAAGTATGTATATATACCTCCATATATACCAGAAGACGATGATGTGCTACCATCCCCAATACGAGCACATCCGTCGGTAACATTAAGCGTATATGTTATGATTCGAGGACAATAATTACTATTCGAAGGAGTAAATGTTACAGTAATTGTAGCAGTTCCTTCTGCTCGTGCAGTAATCACACCAGAGGAAGAAACAGTAGCTGCCGCAGTATTTGAAGAAGAATACGATATAGTTCCAGCACTTGGGGTAAGCGTATTTGTCAGCATTGACGACAAATTAAGCGTTGATCCAACAAGTAGAGAGCCCGAACTAGAAGACAAAGCAAACGTTCCGCTCGGATCGGTACATCCACAACTTCCATTGAAAGTAAGTATAATATTTGGAAGACTAGAACTTACAGTTCCTGTTACTGCCGTTCCTGGATCGGAGCTATCTTGATGCTTATACCACCACTTATTTGTCTTGGAGGTGTAATAAACTGATTTTGAACAACCTCCACTAGTTGAGCAGCCTTCTGTTCTTATCGCGATAAGCAAAGACTTTCCGTTCTCATGACAGAAATTGGTATTCAAATTGAACGTATTCCACCCCGTAGAAGGATTACCATACGAATTATTTGTATATACAAGAGTTGCGCCAGATGTATATGTTGCAAAAGTATTACTAGCCTCCAAGGTATAGGTGCTAGCAACATCTTTCATGTATATCTGTATCTTGGTATTGTTTGATCCCGACGTTATCGACGCAACATTATATGCAATCTTTGTGATATACCCAACTGATGTTATGTCGGCTGCATCATACAAATATACATCATACTGATACCCATAAAAGCCCGGCAGAGGATAATATCCAGAACTAGTTCCAGTACCTATTGTCACTGTTGTCTGAGCCACAAGAGCGGTAGGCATAAAAGACATGGCAAAGAGCAACGCCAAAGCCGCCATGCACTTTCGCATTGGCATAACCTTATTTTTCAACATATCGTAAACTTTTCTCATAGCCGTTCCTTTTAATATTTTGAGTTATAGTTTTCGTTTCCATTCGTCTTCTGTACTGCTGGACGTTCCACCCTACGGACATCCGGCAAGTCTACAGGCGAACCACTAGGTGCTTCTTCAATAATCGAATATTTAGCAGGAGCATCTGTGTGCGACACAGCAGATGAAGAAGACGATTTCTCTTGTCCTTCATAAACTTCATTCGCTGTGAAGTTGCCTATTTCGAACTTATATTCAACAAGAACATCGTTTACCATATCAACAATAATCGAAGGCTCGATATTCTGCAATGCTTCATACATAAACGTTACTCCATCTGCATAAATAGCAACTCGCTTTACATCAGGATGCTCAAGAATTTTTTTCGTCATAAAATCTCGCACTTCTACCGAATTTGGAAAACCATCCATTTCAAAATAGGTAATGCGAGTTCCATCTTCGTAGAACTTGGTGACACCGCTGTCCGCAAGCTTAACTTGCGAGTATGCCTGTGCACACACGAGCATTAGCACAATGCTAAAAATCAGATTAAATAAATATCTTTTCATACTCTACTACATTTATTTTCAACAATTAAACTAACAATCTTCTACTTCTACAACACTCCGAGGCATACTAAAAAATTTACCCCAAAATGACGTATCAAATTTACACAAAATTTAATAAATGCAAAAAAAAATTTAAAAATTTTTAAATCTTTTTTTAAGCACTCCGCTCAACACCAACAGAAGCCTCAAACATAGCCTATCACACCTATATAAAGTTACGCATATAATATAAAAAAAACGGCATTCTTACGAACGCCGTTTTATTCATGGCTTATAATAATTTCTATTCCACTACAAACTTCTCGACAATGACCTTGTCGCCCGAAATAAACCTTGCGAAATAAACGCCTGGCTTCAGGTTGTAGCTGAATTCCATAGTATTACCATCTTCAACATAAACTTCGCGAACATCAACTACGGCGCCTCCTGCATCGATGAGCTGATACAAAGCCGTTCCATTTATTCCTGCAAAGTCGACACTGAATTGTCCATTGTTCGGATTAGGATACAGCGATACGCTCATTGCATCCTCATCGTCGATGTCAACATTGATATGTACGAATGTTACCTCGATGACATGATTTTCGTTGACATTGTTGAAGGTGTACATGTTGTTGCTGAACATTACATTCATACCGTCGACGTGTACATTATCGACCTGATAACCTACATCGGGAACAAAGCGGAACATCTTCGACTCGCCCGGCTGTACCTCGACAACTCCCGACGGAGTTATACGTCCGTGTTCGCCGACAACAGTAGTTATGAAGTAAGCCAGTGTCCTGAACGATACGTAGATGTAATGGTCGCCAGTAACATTCTCGAATGTATATGAGTTTCCGTCGGTAGCTACCGTAGAGCCATCGACCACTACCCTCTCGATCATATATCCGTCGTCGGGAGTGAAGGTGAACTCGATACTTGAACCATGCAGCACGTATTGTATGCCTTCGGGCGATATGCTACCAAACTCGCTCGACATTGCCGTAATAGACCATTGCGGCAGAGGCTCAAAGTTGACTATCACCTCGATGTCGTCAAGGACATTCTCGACAACATATTCGTTGCTATGGGTTGCAATTGTATCGCCATCGACGATTACTTCGGATACCCAGTAGCCTTCGTCGGGAGTAAATTGCAATTCGACATTGCTTCCCTCGTCAACTTCAATTTCACCTGCGGGGCTTACAGCACCATTTTCGCCAGCGGTTGCGGAGACAATGTGCTTGTAAATTTCGAATGTAGCCGCGATGGTGTGGTTAGCAGCAACGCTCTCGAATGTATAAGCATCGGAAACATCCACTGGGTTTCCATCGACGAGCAACGAAGCAATGTAGTAGTGTTCGTCGGGAACAATCTCGAATGTCTGGTCTTCGCCTTCGACAACACGTACATTACCGCTCGGCGATATGCTGCCGTGCTCGCCAGCCGACGCCGAAATAGTGTACCTTGTAATATTCATAGGTGTGAACACTGCCACAATATTATGGTTGGCAGTTACACTCTCGAAGGTATATGAGTTGCCTTCAACTTCGACCACATGATTGTCGATGAATACGTTAGAAAGTTCGTACTCGTTGTTTGGCGTCATCACGAAGGTCTGGCTCTGTCCATATTCGACTGTTACTGAACCGCTCGGCGATATTGTTCCGCCATGAGCGTAAGCAAATATATTATAGGTATATATTGCGAAATCGACATGAACCTCGTGGTCGGCAGTTACATTGTCGAGGACATATACGCCATTGACAAGACCTGCCATAGCATCGTTGCCATCGACGGTAAACGAAGCCACATAGTAGCCCTCGTCGGGAACAACCTCGAACGAGACAGAACCGCCGTTTACAACCTGCGATTCGCCTTCGGGTGTTATGCTTCCGTGTTCGCCACTAGTTGCCGTAACAGTAAAGTAAACATTCTCGACGAAGTTTACATTTACAGCATGGTTGGACGAAATATTCTCGAAAGTATATTGACCATCGACGAGTTCTGCAACAGCGTCAACTCCATCAACTGTAAAATCGCCAATCATGTATCCTTCGTCGGGAAGCACGATAAGCGTGAGGCTTGTACCCTCCTCTACCGATATGCTTCCATTAGGTGTCACGATACCATTTTCGGATGCTTCTACGGTTACAGTGTAGTAAATTATTGGAGTGAATGTTGCGTAAACATTATGGTCGGCAGTTATGCTGTCGAGCGAATACATGAAGCTTCCCTGCTCGAGTGCCACAGCGACGCCATCGATTGAGAGCGAAACAAACCTGTAGCCCTCGTCGGGAACGATGATGAAGCGCAGCGAATCGCCAGCATTAACTATGAATTCGCCTTCTGGCTCCATGTGTCCGCCGTTGCTCGACGAAACTTCTACAACATAGCGCTCGGTAAATGTAGCCACAACATTATGTTCGTCGGTAATATCGGCAAGAGTGTAAACACCATCGACAACCTCATCGGTAACATCCTCACCGTCGAGCGATAAGGAGACGAATTCATTGTTTTCGTTAGCAACCATTGTATATTCGATGCTTCCGCCAGGTGCAACCTCGACAATTCCTGCAGGAGTTATAGTACCCATACCAACTGCAGAAGACTCGATAACGTAGTCAGATACTGAAATGTCGAAATTGTCGATGTAGAGTCGGTACATATATGGAGCAGACTGGCAACGTATAGCAACTCTCACATCCTGACCTGCGAAATCTGTCAGATCGACAGGTCCGTAAGTCTGAGCGGCTTCGTTTCTAACAACCATCGAATCGAGCATAATAGTATCGGCATCGGCAATGACGTAAACCGAGAAAGTTTCGGGATACGAGAAGTTACCGACATGGTAGTCGAACTTGAGTTTTGCATTATGAACGATTGAGATTTCTGGAGAAACAATGTAATCGTCGGCTTCTCTAAGTCGCGAGTAAGTGTAAACCATTTCGCCACTAGTAAGTGCCCATGTCTTATTGTCGTTGTTAGCGTCGACAATCGACCAGCATTCAGGCATTGTAGATGCCGAGAAGTCTTCGCTGAACGGCAATTGCTTTACTTCGCAACCTGTTGCGAATGTTACTTCTGTCCATCGCGTTGCTCCGCAATCCGAACGAACATACACATAATAATTGGTATTGTACTGCAAGCCATTAATTACAGTTACAGATCCTACATTGCCACTGAATACATCAGCAGTATCGGTTTCGGAAGTGATTTGTACCGACGAAACCATCAAATCGTATGATGTTTCGTTGTTGACCTGTGCAATTGTAATAGTAACCGAATCGGCAACGACAAGCAAATCGATGTCGTTGGCTGTCGGGTTCTGGCAAGCATTTTCGTCAATACTAACAGTAACTGTCCATGTCTTTGTTGTCACGCCATCCTCGGCAGTCACCACATACTCGACAGGACCTGAGAAATCGCGCAAATCGCCAGACTCAACATTTACAGTAGCATTTTCAGATATTGTAAATGTAGGAGCAAAGAACATTCCGTACTCTGGTTCATTTGCAACATATACCGATATTGTAGCATTTACTGAATCTATAACTGGTTCTTCGGTCTGTTCTTCGATTGCGAATGTAAGTATTTCGGCTTCATTCGACTTAGCTCTCAACGAGAAATTGTCAATCGAGCATTCACGATAGCCGTTAAGTGCGAAATCGAAACGTCCAGCGCCATTGGTTTGCGGAACATCAACAACAATTTGTGCCATTCCGTTGGCTTCTGCATTCTGTATAGCCACAGACCTGAGCGTATCGACTTCGGTTTCATTCTTTATGAACAATACGAACAATGAGTCGGGACGCAAAACATTGAGAGTCGACTGCAATACATCGAATTCCATCAAATATCTTCGGTCGCCAGACATATTGAAACGCGGTGAAATCAAGTGGGCATTGTTCTGGATATTTGCCGAAGCAATATGAGCCATGCCATTGCTTACCGACCAAACATTGTTATCATCGCTTACAGAAGTCCAACATTCTGGAGTTTCGCCATCGTTGACATCGAAATTCTCCGAATAAGGAACATCCAAAATTGCGCATCCAGTTGTCACCTCTATCGAGGATTCGTACAAATCGCTTTCCATTCCAGCGGCACAAACAGATTGTATCTGTGCGCTTATATGGTAGGTAGTATTTGGAAGCAATCCGGTGATTGTAATTGTAGGTTCATCTACAGTTTCCTCAACCTCATCGCCGCCATCAATCGAATAGCTGATTGTCCAGGTTCCTGTAATAGCGTTAATATCCGACCATGCGAGCACCACATTGTCGTCGTCAGACGACTGCAGCACAAGGCTGCTAGGCGGCAAGCAGTCGACAGCCTTTTCAACCAGCAGATTATCAGCATAAACGCCGCCGGCATTATTTGACTTTCCGACAAGTATCACATAGTTGACTCCTACCCTATCCCTTATGTTGAACGAATAGTTGTACCAGCCGGCGCTCTGTTCGGCAGCGACACCTGATGCTTCGGTCTGGAAGTTCTTCGAGACATAACCGAGCATCTGCGGATTTCCGCTTTCCAAGTTTGGCGACGAGCTAACCCATACTTCGACGCCTTCGGCCGACGAAGCCACCGACGACGATGAACGATATACATCGAGGCTTACATTGTAACCATTGAGGCTTTCGGCAAACATAAGTCCTGTTGTCACAAGGTTGTGAGCCGAACCAGCCTTGGTATCGGCGAGCATTGCCTTTGGTGTGGTATTGTTGCCTGTAGATGATGACGAATGCATCCAAGCACCATTAACATAGTTCAGACCTGCGCCCGAACCTACGGCAGTTCTTTCCTGAGTCCAGCACAACGGCGGGAACACGTCGCCATTGAAGTTTTCGGCAAACGGGAATTCCCTTACAATTGTACACATGGTTGCGAAGACAAAGTCGGTATAGTCGGAATACATACCATCGTCGCATACCGAACGCACACGCACATTGTAGTTGGTTGCATACTGAAGACCTGTCAAGGTTACCGACTGTTCGTCAACTATAAGAGTTGCATACTCGGTTTCCGATTCCTGCTTGTACAGCACCTCCCACTGCGTCATGTTGAATCCATTCCACGACAATGTTGCTTCGATGTCGGAAACTTCGACAACCGCTATATCTTCGGGAGCCTGACAAGCAGAGATGGTAGAAGCCGAAACCATAGTCCATTCGCTTGTGCCCATCGAGTTGCAGTCGGCACGTACGTAAATGTCGTACTGTGTCGATTCGGTCAAGCCAGTGATTGAGTAGTATGGATTGCTTGTGAGAACCTCGGTTCCTGCGGTTTCGACATCGAAGCCGGAGAGTCCGTATTTAACAATCCAGCTGTCGCCAATATTGTCAGTCAACCATGTAACATCGAGTTCGGTCTGCAACCTCGATACTTCAATATCGGCAACAGGGTAGCAGAACGGAATTCTGGTTATCTGCAATTCGTAGTCGATGTTTTCGGTTCGTGAATCTATGATCACATATACAGAACCGGCTGGCAAATCGAGTGTAACAGACTCGGTTTGATTTATGTTTGTCTTCGAATCGACCACATCGGCATAATGAGTTCCGCACGAATTCATAACGAACAAACCATAATTGGTTGCTGCAGAAGAAACTGCCACGTTAACCATCATTCTGTACGGCAGGTCGAGCCTATATACGACATCGTTGCCCGACATTGTGACTGTACTTGCAGGCCTATCCTCGAAATATGTATTGAACATATTGTACATGCCGCTGGTCGATTCAGTATGAATGTATGGCAAATCGGTTCCAGCATCGACAATGTACGGATTTGTACAATCGGTGCCAAGTGGCGAATCGTCGTAAGACATGTTCACTGTCCACTGCTTGATTGTTCCGTCTTCGGCGGTTACAGTAAACGAAACAGGCTCGGCAAAGTCGTAAACCGTTCCGTACGTATGGTTTATAGTTGCCATATTTGATATTTCGATTGCAGGCATTACCGATGTAATATCGTACATGCGGCTAATAGTTGCCTCGACTGTTGCTGTTTCGGAATAGATATCGACACTTAACAAGCCCGGAGCGGTAAACGAAAGTATTTCGGCATCCGAAATAATTGCCATGCGGCTTACAATTACCGTCCATTCTTGAGCCAATCCCGACTCGGAAGTTACTGTATAAGTGAAGTTGCTGTTGAAATTCTGTGCTGTTCCAATTTCGGGCGTAATGGTTGCCGCAGCCGAAATTTCGATTGTCGGGATCACATTATCCAAGTTAAATGTGTAAGGAACATCGCAGGTTATGGTATGAGTTTCGTTGTCAATTACAACATTTTCGGCTCCGACGAAATCAAATGCAACGATATCGTTTTCGTCCGACAGAGGTACAATCGAAATATTGTCGACAGTAGCCGAAGGATCGGTACCCGCTGAATAGTCATTCTTCCAGAAGAAAACCAGATAATAATCGTCGGCAGACGGCAACTCAACAACTTCTGAGAAATTAGTCCAATTATACGTGCCGTTAAGAACTCCGCTAACAGGAATCCAACCGGAAGGCGGGGTCGTAGTAGAACTTTCCATACCATTATCACCAGAAAATTCGGGATTTATAGACGATGGCACAGCAAAAACTCTTAAATTATCATAATTTCCTTCGCCTTCACACATCCAATCAAACGATACCGCGGCAAAAGTTCTCTTTGCAACATTAAACTTAATGTATGCATAAGAATAAGAAGTTGATTGAGTGTTATATGTATTACTTCCCGAGCCATCGGTTATATAAAGGCATGTTGAATCGTACAATTCACCGACATCCCAGTAGTTGATACCGTCGGCGAAATTCCAGTTTACAATCGGGCGGTTATCGAAATTCTGATGGTAAGGCAAAGCAACCAAGTCGGATTCGGGAGTCTGGAAATCGTAAACTGTCCACTCGCTGGTTTCGTTACCCTGGCAAGCCGACGAAACGTATGCATGATACGACTGACCTGGAGTAAGACCGGTTTCTTCGTAGAATAATTCAGAAAGGTTGGTATATGCGGCCTCGTTCAACTGCTCGTCGGTCATTTCCGACTGCGAAATGTAAACGTTGAAGTTATTGTATTCGTAAGGTTGTGTCCATTCGAAGATTACAGAAGATGCTGTTAGATACAACGGCCTAATAGTAGGCGGCTGGCAAGGCGGCAAAGTTGTAAAGCTTGGACCTGCAACCCACAGGCTCTGGTCGCTTTCGGAGCAGTACGACCTTATATATATATAATAGGTAGCATTTTCGTCAAGTCCAGTTGCCGTATATGTATTATTCGACACTAGCACTGGAGTTCCGTTGGCTGTCGCATTGGCAAGATTATTCGACCTCGACACTATAACCTGCCACTGATCGGCCGAACCTGTTGTTGTCCACGAAATGTCGGCAGAAGTACGTGTTATATTATCCACTGACAAATCTTCGGAGAATACGCAGTCGGACACGTAGGTAACGCTGATATTATCGACTGCTGCCGAAGGCAAAGGACCAAAATTTGCGTTATTTCCCCAGAAATAAACAAGGTAGTAATCGCCAGCATCGCTAAGCATGACATCCTTTGTGCTTCTAAGCCAACCCGAAGCAGCAGCAGAGTTGAAGAACGCACACTGCACAGGATAAGGAGTTCCCAATTCTATCCATCCGCTAGGAGCATTTACAGCGTTGGCAATAGATGTTACTCCATTGAGGGTTCCGGCAGTAAGATTTGGATTTAGATCTACAGGAATCAGGAATGTACGCATGTTGGCGGCCACCCCGTAACCTTCGCCGGTCCAGTCGTACGACACATTTATGATGCTCGGATGGTCGATATTCAAGCGGCAATATGCATACGAAACAGAATAATTAGTATTGAATTGATATGTAGCACCTTCATCTGGCGATACATACATCGACATTGAGCTTTCGTTTGCCACAGCAGATCCGAGATACCAGCCGTTGTTTTGATTGGAAACTGTCCAGTTTTGAACAATACCATCCTCGAAATTCTCGTAATATGGCAAAGGCATAGCTTCGAGTTCGGGTGTTGTAAATACAAAGTCATACCATTCGCTAGTTTCATTGTCGCCGCAATCGACAGCAATATATTGGTGATAGGTATGTCCTGGAGTCAGATCGCCAATCGTCAATGTTCTTGTCCTCTGTGTTTGCGGTGAAGCTGCTGCAAGTTCAGCGGGAGTCATTTCCGATTCGGAAAATACGAGGAGATAATCAGTAATATCGTATGGGTGTTTCCAGTTTATTTCGGCAGCAGTTGGCGTAACTCTTGCATTCACATCGTAAACAGGTTCGCAAGGCGGAAGAGTTTTACGCCATACAGGGCCAGTCCATGCGCTATAGTTTGATTCGGAGCAAACAGCACGCACATACACTTTATACATTGTGTTCGGTTCAAGCCCCTCAACTAGCGCCGAAGTTGTATTTACCACTATTGGAGTTTCGGTAGCCTCATCCAGACTATTTGCTGTTGTTACAAGCACCTCCCACTGTGTAGCATCGCTATCCTGAGTCCATCTTGCACCAAGCGAAGTCTTTCCAGTTTCGGTAATTGTAAGATGTTCGGGATAAATACAAGTCGAAACCACTTCGATGCTGAGGTTATCGACAGCGGCAGGAGGATTTATATAATAAGTTGGATCGTTTTTCCAAAAGTACACGAAGTAATATTCACCAGATTCTGACAAAATTACATCTTTTGTGCTATGCTGCCACGACGAAGCTCCATACATGACACCGCTTTGAGCAACATCAATCCATCCACTAGGAGTTGGATTATTAGATGCGGACATATCATTTTGAGTTCCAGCCTCTAATTCTGGATCGACAGATGCAGGAATTAAAAAAGAGCGAAGCGCAGAATAGCCATTTCTTCCCATTTTACCATTCCAATCAAACGAGACATTTACAATACAAGGCTGATCAACTTGCAAACGGCAATATGCATAAGAAAAAGACGTTTGTCCTACTACTGACCATGCTATACCAGAATTTGATACATATAAGGATTTTTCACCATCCTTGGCTGTTGCTTTACCCATATACCATCCATTAAGGCCATTGTTCAAATGCCAATTTTCAAGCAAAACAGTTTCAAAATTCTGATAGTACGGCAATGTCATAACTTCATCTATAGGTGTCGTTAATGTAAAATGTAACCAATCGCTCAATTCTTCATCGGCACATAAAGTCCTTATATAAAAATGATATGTTTGTCCAGCAACGAGGTTCGATACACTATATTTATAAGTACTCAGTGATACATATTCCGTAGAAGTCAAAGCATCTAACTCTACATCAGATTTTTCTGTATCCGAAAAATAAACATGATAATTTAATGAACCATATTCATTTCTAAATGTTAAGACAGCAGATGTAGAACTAACAACCGCAGATATTATTGTTGGCGGCACACATGGCGGATAAGTAGTAAACGAATAATGACTTCTCACCCACTCGCTCTGAGCCGTTTCGGAACAATATGCACGTACAAACACAACGTAGCTTTTGTTCATCTCGAGATTTTCTACAGTTACAGAGGTTGTATTGACAAGTATCGGTTCCTCGGTTGCATTGTCAGCACTCGATGCTGACGTTACCAGCACTTGCCACTGCGAAGCATCGCTGTCTGTATTTGTCCACGATGCAGTAACCCAAGTCTTGCCGTAGCTGTCAACCGTAACATTCTCTACTGGATAGCATGGCAGCATAGTCGTGAAAGAACCGCCATAAGTCCATGTGCTTTGTCCTGCTCCAAAGCAATCGGTGCGAACATACACATTATAATAAGTGTTAGGAGTAAGACCAGTAATCGTCGGATTTGTATTATCGACAATCACAGGTGTCTCGGTTGCATCGGCAAGATCGCTGGCAGCAGTCAACAATACCTGCCATTGCGAAGCTTCATCGTTGTCGGTAAACGAAAGCGACACAGATGTCTTGCCGTAGTCGGTAATATTTATATCCTCGACTGGCAGACAAGCTGGCAAAGTAGTGAAACTACTGCTACACCAAACGCCCTTGCTCGACTCGGAGCATACTCCGCGAACATATACGTAATATTCTGTTTCGGTATCGAGTCCTGAAATCTCATAATTTGTAGAGCTTAGCAATATAGGGGTTTCGGTTGCCTCGTCGGGGTTGCTTGCAGTTGTTACCAGTACCTCGAACTGCGAAACCTCGGAACTGCTAGACCACGAAGCTTGTGCCGTAGTCTTGCCGATATTCGAGATATTTACATTTCCACTATACATGCAGTTGGTTGCAACCGAAACACTAAGATTGTCGATTGCTGCAGGAGGCTGTGTTCCTACAGAGCCGTCGTTCATCCAATAGAATGCCAAATAATAATACCCTGGTTCCAACGCCACATTTTCAGAGGTATGATTCCACGACGACGATCCACTCATCTGTCCCTCATCAACAGGAATCCAACCGCTTGGTGCAGAATAATCCGACACTCCATTATTGAGATAGAATGCAGGTTCGAGTGACGAAGGAACAACAAATGCACGGGCAAAATCATAACTATCCTCACCAACGCACTTCCAATCGTAGGAAACATTCAATACGCAACGTTCTTCGACTTCGAAAATGAAATATGCACATGACATATCACTCGACTGTATGTTATAGTTGTTTGATGCACCATTATTGTTGGAAATATACAACGAACGCACTCCGCCATTATTGGCACCTCTACCGACATACCATTTGTTATCACCCGATTCGGTTATAATCCATTGTGAAGGCAATCCGCTTTCGAAATCCTCGCTATATGGCAATGGAATATCTTCGTCGAGAGTGCCGAATGAACCATTATACCAATCAGAATAACCGTGCTCTCCGCAATTGCAACGTACATGCACATTATAATTATATCCAGGTGTTAAACCTGTAATTGTTGCAGTAGTGTTTTCTACAACCATTGTAGCAACAACATCCACGGTAGGATCCGACGACTGATTAACTACTACCTCCCATTGCGAAGCATCGGCATCGGTACTTGTCCACGACAACGTGACAGACGTTGGCGTTATATCACTCTTGGTTAAATCGCTTATTTTCGCACATGCTTCCTTGGTCAGGAATGTGCAAACAGGAGTCCACGGGCTCTGATCCGATTCGGAACAATAAGCACGGGCATAAGCATAATAGTAAGTGTCATAATTAAGTCCCGTAAATGTATGGGATGTTGTATTTACGAGTGTAATATTTCCGTCATCGGGCGAAGTATTGGGAGAACTAGTCAACGACACCTGCCATTGAGTTTCGTCACCGATAGGCGTCCAAGTCACACTTGCAGAAGTCTTACCCACATTGGTGGTTACTAAATTTGTAACAGGCAAACACGAAGTTGAAAATTCCACACTTATATTATCCACAGCTGCAGGAGGATTGTAAACTAAAGAATAATAATCATTTCTCCAATAGAATACAAGGTAATACTCACCTATTTCGGTCAGTACCAAGTTGTCGGAAACATGCAACCAATCCTCCGAGTCATTAAGTTTATCCCCGCCGACAGCAATCCATCCTGCCGGAGTATTGTTGTAAGCATTTGCCATTCCATTCGACTGTCCTGAATTTAAGTTTGGATTCAACCTCGCCGGTATCAGGAATGCACGAAGCAAATGAAAGTTATTATATCCATAGCACTTCCAATCGAACGACACATTGAATACACCAGTTTCTTCCACTAACAATTTGCAATAAGCATACGAATAGGAATACGAATACGGACTATATTCATTAACTCCGCCACCGTTGTTGGATACATACAACGAATATTCGCCATCCATTGCGGTTGCAGTGCCAACATACCAACCGTTTGTGGCATTTGCCATTGTCCAGCCATAAGCCGTTCCGCTCTCAAAATCCTGATGGTATGGCAACGTGAAAGCCGATTCGGTTTCGAAACTTACTGCGCTGCTCCATGGGCCAGGCCTATATTCGGAGCAATAGCCACGAATGTAAGCATAATATTGGGTACCTGGGGTTAATTCGTTGATAGTCTGCGATGCGGAAGTCAACTCGAATGGCGTTTCGGTTGCTGCAGCAGGGTCCGACGAAGTTGAAATCAAAACTTCATACTTTGAACTGCTGCCCGAAGTACGTGTTATTACTGCCGAAGTAAATTCCACCTCACCAACAGTTATTGTAGCTGTAGCTGTACAAGGTGTCGACACCTCAATGTCGTCGACAGCAGCAGGAGGCTGAGTTCCGCCAGTTCCATCGTTTCGCCAGAAGAATACAAGATTGTATTCGCCAGCGGTTTGAATATTTACCGTCTGAGAATTAACCTGCCAATCGGACTTCAAGTTCAACTTGGAACCGCCATCCACAGCGATCCAACCCGATGGAGCACCCGTAGCTACTATACCATTTGCATTTCCACCAGTAAGAGTCTGTACAGAAATAGGAACAAGGAAAGCTCGCAAATAATCGTAATTACCTTCACCATAGCCATTCCACTTGAACGAGACCACATAGTCGCCAGCAGTTGCAAAACTCAAGTTACGATATGCATATACATAAGAAAGTGCGGATGAAACAGTATAAGTATACGACGAACCATCGTTAGTGATATACAGTGAATTGGAAGAACCGTCGCTTGGCGCGTTTCCGATCATCCAGTAGTTTCCGCCGACCATATTTGCAAGAATCCATTTCGAATTTACAGTAGCATCTTCGAAATCGCAGGTATAAGGAACGGTTGCCGGAGTATATGGAGTGGTAAAATTCACAGCATTGCTCCATTCGCCATACCTATATTCGCTACAGCGGCAACGAATGAATGCGTAGTAAGTGGTATGTTCAGCAAGATCGCTTAGAGTCATGCTCGACGAAGTCATCATGACAGGAGTTTCGGTTGCCGCATAAGGATTCGAGTTGGAGGATACAAGGAGCTGATAAGCGTCGGCGTCGCCGCTAGTACGCGTAATAACAGCAGAAGTAGGTCCCTGAACATTAACAGCAATGCCTGCAGTAGCAGTACAAGGCTGAGCCACTTCTATATCGTCGATGGCAATTGGAGGCTGGGTTCCACCGGAATTGTCATTTCTCCAATAAAATACAAGGTTGTACTCGCCAGCAGTCGGGACATTTACAGTCTGCGAATTTACCTGCCAGCTTGATTGTAAGTTCAATTTAGTATCGCCATCTAAAGCAATCCAATTAGTTGGAGAGCTAGCAGTTCCGATGCTATTCATATTTCCGGCTTCAAGCGTCTCGACAGAATTCGGCACTAAGAAAGCTCGCAGATAGTCGTAAGTAGACTCTCCAACCCCTTTCCACTTGAACGAAACCACATAATTGCCTGCGCTAGCAAATGTAAGATTTCGATATGCATATACAGAAGATGCTGCATTGGGAGTAGTAGTTAATTTAATTGTGTAGGCATTTGACGAACCGTCGTTTGTGATATACAGCGACTTTGACGAACTGCTATATGTTGAATTTCCAATCATCCAGTAGTTTGCCTGAGAGCCGTTTGCAAGAATCCACTTAGTGTTTTCGGAAGCAGTTTCGAAATTGCAGGTATATGGAAGCGAAGCCGCAACCGGCAAATATTTCACGCTTACATTATCGACAGCGGCAGGAGGATTGTAGTTGCCCCCTTGTACCGAGACATCGCTTCTCCAATAAAATACGAGATAGTATGTTCCTGTTGATGATAGCGAGACTGTTAGTGCTTTAGTCTGCCATTCGGTCTGACGTCCCAAGTTTGCACCACCATCAATTGCAATCCAACCGTTAGGACAAGAACTCGTCGTAATGCTATTTATATACTGCTGCGAACGCCCCACTAAATCGGGCGACAACGATGCAGGCACAAGGAAAGCCCTAAGATAATCGCAATTGTTTTCGCCCTGGCACTTCCAGTTGTACGAAACCTTGTAACTACCAGTTGCTTGAATATTCAAGGCTCTGATTGCATAAATATACTGTGCGCCACTATTATATGCATTTGTTGTACCTCCATCATTCGACACGTAAAGGGAGTTGGATCCGCCATTGTTAGTAGACGAACCAATTGCCCAACCATCGACAGCATTACCGAATGCCCAGTTGGCGTTTTCGGTGGTATTCTCGAAATTGCATGCATAAGGAAGATTTGCTGCAGCACCAATAGTTTTCAATGGGTCGGGAGCAAACGAATAGAAACGTCCCGAACCAGGATGTACACTATAACTATCCGACACAGCAGATGTTGCATAGTCAGCCACGTGAAGATTTGGACTAACAACCCATATCTTGTTGCCATCGGCATTTACAAGACCTATCTGATAGCTGGACGGGACCGACTGATAATCGGAATTTGTACCATACACTATCCGAATTTCGTTAGATCCTTGATACAACTGTATCTGGAACTGGAAATAGTTAGTTCCTGAGGAACTAGAACTTGTATTCAACAGGTATTCAACCACCCTTATAAGATTATTTTGAGTTCCGACAGAACCCGTCTTCACATAACCGGCCGCTCCTGTCGACATATCCCGTCCAACACCAACAATTTTTGGATTGTTTACAGACAAATTACTTCCAAAGTGATTGTTATAATTTGTACCGACAAGAGTACTACCCAATCGCAAAATACCATTGGAGTTCACCGAAAACTGTGTATATGCAACACCGTCGTAATAAAACGTAAAACCTATGTCGGTAACTGCAGATACAGCATCATCTTTACCTGCCGCTATAAGTTCTGTATCGGCAGAATACCACGTATTTGTGGTTCCCGTCTCGAACCTATAGTTCTCTAAAATTTGTCCCTCAGCAGTAGCACTCGACAGCGCAACTGCCATCAACAGCAAAATACCTAAGCGTATTTTTCTTCTCATATCAATAAAAATTATTTAATTTACAACTTATAAATCAAGGACTTACAAATCCTTTTAACAATCAAAATACCTCTTCAAATTCAAAATAAAAACGTGCAAAGTTACAAAATATACCTTATATTAACAAGGAAAAGTTAATAAATATGTATTACAAAACGCAGAAAGTATAAGGATGTGTGTAAAATATTGAAAATAAAGAGATTAATTAAAGAAGGGCTAACAGGCGGACAGGCGAACAGGCGAACAGGCGAACAGGCGAACGATCAAGAAGGCTTGAAGGCTCACAGGCTAACAGCCCAGCAGGCGAAAAGGCGAAAAGCCTTTTGTACAGGCGCAATTCATTGCGTCTCAGAAACGGTGAAGACGTTCAAACGCTATGCTTAGAATATCTGTCTCGATACTGCATAACTGTTGACTAGCTGCGTACCTGACGGCACGCCTCCTTCGGTCGGATTTTATCTACCGAAGCATTGTCCCTAACGGGACAGGAGACTGATAATGCCACAGAAACGGCGTAGCCATAGAACGGCGTCAGCCATTCAAACGCCGAAGGCATTGAAACAGCGAAGCGATAAACGCCGAAGGTATTGAAACAGCGAAGCGAGAAACGCCGAAGGCATTGAAACAGCGAAGCGATAAACGCCGAAGGCATTGAAACGGCGTCAGCGATAAACGCCGAAGGCATTGAAACAGCGAAGCGACAAACGCCGAAGGCATTGAAACAGCGCAGCGATAAACGCCGAAGGCATTGAAACAGCGAAGCGATAAACGCCGAAGGCATTGAAACGGCGTCAGCGATAAACGCCGAAGGCATTGAAACAGCGAAGCGATAAACGCCGAAGGCATTGAAACGGCGTCAGCCATTGTACTGATGCTAAACTTTGCATCGGGAAAACAAACGGTCGGGAGAAAATTCGACAAAAATCACCAAGCACAATTCTGCCGCTCAAAATTTCCACTTTTCTTCCCCACAAAATATAAAATTTCACCCCAGAGAGGCATAAAAATTTCGCCCCACCAAAATAATTTCACCCCTCAGAGAAAAATTTCACCCCTAAAATCGCACTTTTACACCTGTAAGGCAGCACGTTACCACATTTATTTTATCAGCATAATAATAGTCCATTTCTTTGCATCGCAAAATTTTCAAAAACAAATCGAACAATTAAAATTTACTGAAAAATGATAAAGGAATTATTCGTAGATTATTACAAGAACGCGATTGTGAAGAACTGGGATCTTCCATCACTTCAAGACTATGACAACAAAGAATCCGTAATCACCTTCGGAACCCTAGGAAATAACATTCTCAAATTACACAAATTATTTAAGGATTGTGGCATAAATGATGGCGACAAGATTATAGTAGTAGGTAAGAACTCGGTAAACTGGGGCTGCGTATACCTGGCAGCAACTACCTACGGAGCCGTTATCGTTCCACTTCTTCAGGACTTCACTCCTAAAGATATATATGCGCTCACAAACCATTCGGACGCTCGCATAGCATTCGTATCGGAATACATCCTCAACAAGATGGATGTCAGCAACTTTACACAGCTTGAAGAAATCTTTAAATTAGACAATTTTGACTCGTACTATGTACGCAACGGCGAAAGCCACACTTACGACAGGAACATGCCAGAAGTTTCGGCAAAGGACTTCACACTGCCAGCTCAGCCAAACGACAAGCTTGGTGTAATCCTTTACACATCAGGAACTTCGGGCAGTCCTAAGGGTGTTATGCTGACACTCAACGCCTTGGCAGCCAATATAAAGTTCGCACGCGAGAACATGTTCCTCGTAAGCGGCGACAAGTTGGTTTCGTTCCTGCCATTGGCACACTGCTACGGCTGTGCTTTCGACTTCCTCTACCCTCTCACCGAAGGTTGCCACATCATCTTCCTCGGCAAGTTGCCTTCTCCGCAGGTAATTCTCAAGGCTTTCGGCGAATACAAGCCACGTCTTATCCTTTCGGTTCCGCTGATCCTCGAAAAGATATACAAAGGCAAGATTAAGCCGACCCTCGAAAAGCCAGTCGTCAAGTTCATGACCAAGATTCCTGGACTTCGCAGCCTCATTTACAGCAAGATACGCAAGACCCTCGAAGAAGCTTTCGGTGGCAACTTCATCGAACTCATCCTCGGTGGCGCAAAGGTAAACCGCGAAGTAGAAACCTTCCTCAAGAAGATAGGATTCCGCTTCACAGTAGGTTACGGTATGACCGAATGCGGACCTCTCGTAGCATATAGCGGATGGAAGACCAACAAGTTGTACGCAGCAGGCAAATTGGTTGACTGCCTCGAAGCAAAGGTAGAATCGAGCGCTCCTGGCAAGATTGGTGAAATACTTCTCCGCGGCGAAAACATCATGTGCGGTTACTACAAGAATCCTGAAGAAACAGCAAGAGCACTCGACGACGAAGGTTGGTTGCATACTGGCGACCTCGGTCTTATCGACAGCGAAGGCTTCATTTCGCTCAAGGGCCGCAGCAAGACTATGATTCTCACCAGCTCAGGTCAGAACGTATATCCCGAAGAAATAGAATCGAGACTCTGCAACTTCCCGTTGGTTTCGGAATGCGTAGTTGTAAGCCGTGCCGCTAAGATAGTTTCAATCATCTACCCCAACCCAGACCTCACCAAGGGAATGTCGTCGGAGCAGATCGAAACCGAACTTGCAGAATACCAGAAGCAAATAAATTCCGAAATGCCAGCCTATATGCAAATCAACAAGATACAGGTTCGCGACCAGGAATTTGAGAAAACGCCCAAAAAGAGTATCAAACGATACCTATACGAATAAACACAACAACAAAAACTCCTAATGAATGAAAACGCAGGACTCCCAAGCCTGCGTTTTTGTTTTTTATCATATTTCTTGTAGTGGTGCATAGCGCCACTACAAGAAATATTGAACCGACAAGCATATTTTCCCATTTTAGAAAAATTCTATATCTTCGCAACCGATAAATAATAACACTATGCTACATAAATTTCTCTCATTAATAAGCATTTGCGCACTTACGACAACCATCGCCTCTGCACAAATCGACTATTCCGACTGGGTAGGCGACTACCCCGACGGCTGCACAAGCATAACTGTTGGCAAGAAAGCCAGCGCCGACGGTTCTGTATTTACATCGCACACCGACGACAGCCACCGCTCAAAGTCGGAATTCAACATAGAGCCGGCACGCGACTACCCGAAGGGTGCAACAAAGAAAATCTACAAGCGCGTATCGAAAAACATCTACGCTATGCCGACATACGAATTCGAGGAAGTTGGTGAAATTCCGCAGGTTGCACATACATACCGCTATATAAATACCGCATACCCCTGCATGAACGAAAAGCAGCTCGGCATTGGCGAATCGACTTTCGGAGGACGAAAGTCGCTGGTTTCCGAAAACGGCATTATCGACTGCACACAACTCTGCCTGTTGATGCTCGAACGCTGTGCAACAGCCCGCGAAGCCATAACGCTTGCTGGCGAGCTGATTAAGGAATACGGCTGGATAGATGTTGGAGAATGCCTCACCATTGCCGACAAGGACGAAGTCTGGCACCTTGAAATCATCGGTCCGGGCAAGGGCAAGAAAGGTGGAATCTGGGTTGCACAGCGCGTTCCCGACGACCACATAGCCGTAAATGCCAACGCCAGCACCATCAAGCATATCGACTTGAAAAACAGCGATATGTTCATGGCCAGCGAAAACATCTTCAAGATGGCTCTCGACTCGGGATGGTGCAAGTCGGAAGCAGACTTTGAGTTTTGCCACGCCTACGCACCCGAAAGCCGCAACAGCATCGCTGCACGTCGTCGCGAATGGCGCGTGTTCGACCTTGTGGCTCCTTCGCTCAAGCTCGATGCCAACGATCAGGACTATCCATTTTCGGTAAAGCCTGACAAGCCAGTGACTTTGGAACAAATATCGATGATTTTCCGCGACTACTACGAAGGTACACCATACGACATTACACACGCCCTCACCGTTACCGACAAGGACGGCAAAGAGATTATTTCGCCGATGGCAAACCCGCAGATGCCTTACGATCAGATGAAAATTGAGAACGTACGCGGAAGCTGGTACGACGTTGATTCAAAAAACGGCAAGATTGAAATGCTTGGAGAACGCACAATAGCACGCTGGTACACAATGTACGCCACAATCCTGCAGTGCCGCTCGTGGTTGCCCGACGAAATTGGCGGAGTGGCATGGATAGCCCTCGACAATGTTGCCACCTCGATATATGTGCCGTTTTATCCGCAAATTACCCAACTGCCAAAATGCTACGAAACACCCGGTCGTCCAAACGGTTACACCCAGGAATCGGCTTGGTGGGCATTCAACAGGCTCGGCACGCTCACGCACCAGCGCTGGGGCGACATGCGCAAGGATGTGGTCGAGGCGGTTTGGATTCCTTGGCAGAAAGAACTTTTCGACAACCAGAAGGACATCGAAGCCGAAGCCAAAGCATTGATGGACAAGAAGAACGGCCGCAAGGAAGCCATTGCAAAACTAACAGAATACTCAAATATGTGGGGACAAAAAGTCGTCGATAAGGCATGGAAACTCGGCGATTTCCTATGGACAAAATATGATGAGAAATTCTAGACAATGTCATTGATTTACAAACACATATTAACATTTATAACCATTACACTACCGATTGCAGCAGCTTTCGGACAAAGCGATTTCACTGCTTCTTTGAAAAAGAATCTCGGCAGCTACACACCGCAGTACATCGAAGCCGAAATAGAATCTGCAGCCACAAGCGAGCATCTTTACCCCAAAGTAATGATTTCGGAAGAAACGTACACGCTGACACAGAATGCAATATCGTACTACGATGCAATATCGTCGCTACCATCCGAAACGAAAAACGCCATGCTGAAGGCACATTCGGAACTCGTATTTGCTGCCGAAAAAACGGGCATCTCCTACCCCGACGAACTTCTGTGGCTACCGTTTGCAATTTCGGCATTCGGCAAGGATTATGAACGTGACGGTAACTGCGGAGTATGGGGACTGCAATACCTATATGCAATAAAATACGGCGTAGAAATCAGCGAATGCACCGAAGGCCGCCACGACATCATGCAATCGACACCAGCAGCAATACGCCAGTTGCAATATCTGCACGACAAGTTCGGCAAATGGGACGAAGCTTTGGCCGCTTATCTTTTCGGCTCGTCGAACCTGAAGCTCATGCAAGTGCAGAAGAAGCCTTTAAACGAGATTTATACCTCCCTAGACCCATATGGAAAGAACATTTTCGACATCTGGTGTGCTATGATTTCGTGGGCAGAGAACTACAAAAACAGCAAAATCGATGTCAAGGCGATAGAACAGCATTACGACACCATACGCATTAGTGACCGCATTCATATCGAGCAGATTTCCAAGGTGATGGGCATAAGTCTGAACGAACTGAAATCGCTCAATTCGACATTCCATTGCGAAGTCATCGACGGACGGCACACTGCAGTGACATTCAAGCTGCCTACTGGCAGAAAAGACGATTTCGCAAGGCTTCACGACAGCATTGTCAAGTACAACGACACCATTTATTTCCCGCCGCCAAAGCCGCCAGTAGAACCGAAAAATTACGTCGTAGAAGGCAACGGCGACAAAATTATCTATAAAATACAAAGCGGCGACTATCTTGGCAAGATTGCACAGAAATTTGGTGTGAAAGTCAGCGACATACAGGCATGGAACGGACTGAGCAACACCAACATAACCGCAGGCAAGACACTTGTCATCTGGACGGGCAAGAAGCCGAGCGCAAGCAGCCAGACTTCGCAACCGAAGGCAAGTTCGACAACGACAAAGCCTGCAACGCAGTCAAGTTCAAGCAATTCTGCATCTACGGCAACATTCAACACAAAGGACTATACTTTAGTTGAAACCTACACGGTAAAATCGGGCGACAATCCGTACAACATAGCCAAGCGCTACAGCTGGGCTACCGCCGACGATATCCTGAAGTGGAACAATATTTCGGACCCGTCGAAACTGCAAGTCGGACAGAAACTGAAGATTTACAAGAAGAAATAATTCTGCACGCTGAGCGTAGTCGAAGCGGCAAGCCAACTTGTCGAAGTACAGATTAGCCTCACCCGATTAAAGGTCTCCTTCTGTATTTCGCAGCATTTAGGCAATTGCCTTACGCATAGCAAATACACGCGACACATTTTTTTGACTTACAACACAAGAAGATCAACTATTTGCCAATCTTGTATATTCGGTTTATCTTTATGCTTGGGTCCAACATTTTTTTGTCCAAGAAGAAAACCTTTGGTGAATTGAACATAAGTTCATACTTCTTTTTATGCGAATTTTTTATTGATAGACTTAATGCTCCAAGATTTTCGTCGACATGGACTACCATTATTCTCCCATACGCACTTCCATACCGGCAATGACTACACGACCCATAGTCGGCAAACATGACGTAATCAAAGTCCTTGTAGTCGTATTGGATTCCTGTAGTATCGAATATTGTTTCCATCGACGAAATAGGCGGACATTTTTCTCGGCTAAGTACGACTTCATCGGGATTGTAGTCTTCTATAGTAGATGTCGTGTAATAGTAATGATATATGCCATCGTTACCAAGCGAATCTTGAATTGATACATTGTTTGTACCATTGAAAAGGATCCGCTGCGATGACATTAATTCAATATTACTGTTTATAACACCACTTTCGTTCTTAAATTTCTTCGATGATATCGAATAGACAAAATCAATGTGCCGTCCTGTATACGCTTCTTCATCTATGCGAACCATTATATACAACAAGTCGTTGCCGATAAAAGCAATTTGATCAATTTTAGGCTTAGTGTGAATCTTGTAATCATTCATTATCCGAAGATTTACATACGCCTTTCTATAGTTTCCAATCAAGACATCATCGGGCAAAATTGAATCGAGAAGCTGTTCTGTTCGTCGTATAGGCGGATAGTCAACCACAACAGTATCAATTACCTTAAGCTTATTGTTCATTATATAAACTTTCCCCTTTAACGGATCCGACACGGCAACATAGTCATCGGATTTTGCAATCATGTTAAAACTTAAATGCGACAACAATATGCCCCGGCCAATATCAAACTTAACAGACCTCTCGGCAATACGAGTCCTCATGTTGAATACTTTAACACTTATTTTGCCATACGGGCTTCCTTTTCGCGTAAAGTTATATGTATTGGCAAGCAATACCTTATGATCCGACTTAGCATTGAGCCGTGATATAAAATTATAATCATTCCACAGTCTTATCCTTTTGTCTTCCTCAAGAACAACTCCTGCCTTTTTTGTCCTATAAATGTAATACTGAACCATAACCAGAATCTCTCCGTTAGGCATTTCTGCACCCAAATAACGGTCATCATAAATACTCAAACCTCTTGTTGGCCTTCTGAAATACAGTTTACTATCGTTACGCATGCTATCTACGACAAGTAATTCTAGCATTTCGCTTCTCTCATCCGTAAACATCTGCATCATAGGGACAATCGTCTTGTTTTTGCTCTGAAATTTATAATAATAATCATAGTATTCGGTACCTTGCCACTTTTCTATCTCAACTTTAGGAGAAACAGAAAAAGTCTGAGCTAAAAGATTTTGACAAATGACAACAAATAATATCAGTGCTAAGTTTTTCATGCTTACAAATTTAACCTTCATATTATACAAATTACTCATATCATCGCAAAACATAATTTCGTTGCAAGTATAAGCATATATTTTAACTCAGACAAGAATTACTAGATAGATTTTTCATAAACATCTAGCATACGTTCAATCTCACTTGTTTCGATGCGTGAGACACTTTTTTTTGAGTACGGCAACGGTTAAAATCATCATTCTCGGCATAAGAATTAAGTTCTCACAATTCCTAAAAACCTACAATTCAACAACTTGACACTTTTTAGAAAAATAATTAAAAAATTATTTGCCAGTTAAAAATAAAGCAGTATCTTTGCACCGCTTTTCCTCAGTAGCTCAGTTGGTTAGAGCACCTGACTGTTAATCAGGGGGTCGTAGGTTCAAGTCCTACCTGGGGAGCCGAAAAGCGGACTGAAAAGCCCGCTTTTTTTGTTAATATAAGTATCTCAAAATCAAACAAAAATGAATCTACATACAATATACTCCAACGAATATCCAGATTTCATACGCGAGATTGCCAACACATCTGCAATGCTCCGCCTCGACGACATCGGCATGAACTGCGGATGCGAATACACTGGTTTTCCGATGTTTGCAGGACTTGAAAAATACTCACGATACTACCATAGCATTGGCGTTGCCCTAATTGTATGGCACTTTACCCACGACAAAAAGCAAAGCACCGCCGGACTGCTCCACGACATTTCGTCACCAGCGTTTGCACACGTCATCGACTTCATGCACGGCGACTACATAACTCAGGAATCGACCGAAGACGGGACACTGGCAATTATCGAAAAATCAGCCGAAATACAGCAACTGCTGAAGAAATACGGCATGAAGACTTCCGAAGTCGCCGACTACCACCTCTACCCCATTGCCGACAACGACACGCCGCGCCTTTCGGCCGACCGACTCGAATATACCATCGGCAACATCGTGAACTACAAGCTCGCAAGCCCAGAAAAAGCGAAAGAACTGTACGATAACCTCATAGTCGGCACAAACGAAGACAGTCAACCCGAAATAATGTTCACAGACAAGGACAAAGCCTTGGAATTTGCGAAGTTATCGTTGCAATGCTCACGTATATACGTTGCCGACGAAGACCGCTACTCCATGCAACGCTTGGCGGAGATATTAAAAGAGTGCATTATTCGCGGAATAATTACCGAAAACGACTTATACCTTGGCGAAGCAATTGTCATCGAGAAACTTATGAATAACGAATTCTCAGCAAAAGAATGGCAGAAATTCAGAAACTATTCGACCATTGTACACACAGCCGACAATCCAGATTCAAGAGTCATCTATGCCAAGAAACGCCACATCAACCCGTATATCAGCGGATTAGGCAGAGTCGGCGATGTTTTTTCGGAATACGGAAACGCACTTCGGGAATATTTAACAGAGAGCCAGGATTATGCAATTTGCGGAAAAGACTAGAAGCTTCAAGTTTGAAAGTTTCTGATTTCTAGTTTCTGGTTAATACACGACGCAAAGCATTGCGTCGCTACAATCATCAAATTATCAACCTTTAGCTCAGCGAAGCTAAATCGTCAAATCTTTGAACGTTGAACATGAAACCTGAAACGGCGAAGCCATTGAAACAGCGGAGCGTCAAACGGCGAAGCCATTGAAACTCAGAAACGCCGAAAGCATAGAAACGGCGAAGCCATAGAACGGCGAAGCCCTCAACGAAGTTAAACTCAAAAACGCCGAAGGCATAGAAACGGCGAAGCCATAGAAACCTGAAACGTGCGTAGCACATGAAACGGAGAAGCCATTTAAACTTGCGTCAGCCTATATATTTCGTCCTGCCCTTCTGAGCATACGCCTTACCTTGCGGAATCGTTTGGTCAACCAATCCTCTATCATACGTTTCTCTATATCGGGGTCGAGCATAACCTCCTTATTGCGTCTTTTGGCAAGAGAAAAACGAATGTATGCACCAATATGACGGCTCTTCTTTTCGTGATAGATTGCATCGAACGGAATAAGCAGTCCAGTATCCTCAATGTTATTCATCAAGCGGTTTACCGCCGTACCGAACATTAGCATTTGGGAAGTAATTGAAAAATATGCAGTTATATTTGGCGGCACGTTTACGCCTCGCATTCTGGCAGCCATTTTAAGCAACTTGTAATCTTCTGCCATTTCATCCTTGTTCACGACGAGATTCATCAATTCGGGATCGGATTTCGGCATCACCGACAAATCATCCCATGGACGGACAAGTTCCTCCTTGTCGCCAAAATGCTTCCAAAGGAAATGGTAAACCAAATCCCTAACGATATGGTCGTACGAAGGATACATGGTTATCTTGCCGAAGAAATACAGCAGGTTCGGATTCTTCATTATGATAGCCACCATGCCATCCCACAGATTATCCATCGCATATATGGACTTTGCTCCGCTCTTGGAACTCTGATATTCGGGAACCACAAAATTGCGTCCAACTTCCAAAACGTAAGGGAGGTACTCATCGATGAATTTCTGCGAGAAGCGGAACTGGTGTGAACTTGCCATAATAGGCTGTCCCTTCTCATCGAACTTGGCATCGGAGCCGTAGAAAAAGCGATAACCGCCGACAATAGCCTCGTTGTCGGGATCCCATACCACCAACTGCTTGTAGGGATTTTCCATCTTGTCGTACTCGTCGAGATCGATTTCGTTGCCAGTAGAACCTCCGGCATCACGGAAAGTCACCTCACGAAGCCTACCAATCTCCGTAACAACGTTGGGGGAATCCTGCCATGTAACGATATAAAGTTCGTTATGCCCCCTATTCGTATCTTCCAATTTCTTGGATTTTGTAAGTTCGGCCTTAATAAGTTCTACTGGTACGGGATCGATTATTGCTTTCATTGTGATAGGAATTGTCAATCAATATATGATGGCCAGGGATTAGAAACTATACCTGCCATCTCGAGCATAGTCTTGTGGGCAAGGTCGCACATACGTACAGACTCTTCCTTTCTGTTTTTGCTGACGTCCGGGATTATCGGATCGCCCACATGAATGGTAAGAAGAGGCTCGCCTTTGCCGAACAATTTGCGCCATCCTGTTCGAGGACGGAACGATATAATCATCGGAATCACAGGCAATGAATATCTGTATGCCATATTGAACGCACCTGTTTTGAAAGGACGTAGCGGTGCATAGAAGTTCCAGCTGCAACTTTCCGGGAATATGTGTATCCATTGATTTTTGGAGCGCAGTTCATTCAATGCCTGTTCAAATTTCCTAAGTCCATTGTAGTTATCGGGAATTGCAATGCCGCCCACAGCTTTCATGACGAATCCGTCTTTTCCGTTGAACGGCTGCGAATACATTGGAATCCACGCCTTGTGGAAGCGCATTGCCTGCAATACACATATCATATCCCATCTGTGAACGTGGTTGCATATGGTCATCACACCATTGGCAAAGAGTTTGCGATTTTTACGTATTTTATCGCGACCTTCGATCTTAAGGCCAAAACGGATACGGTTTAGCGGAAATGCTATAAACCATGCGACAAAATACATAAGCGCATTCAATATTTTGAATTTCAACGACTTGTCGAGATACGTATAAGTTTCATCAAACTTTATGTCCCTTTTCTTTCCTCGTATGGCAGCCATTCTTGTGAACGGATTATCACCAGAAAAATCAGCTACTGGCTCTGGAACATATACATCTTCCCTAACCTTGAAGTCGCGATAAGCCGGGCCAAACGAAGAATAATCCTTTACCATACTAAGAGTCTAAATCATAACGCAAAAGTACAAAAAAAATGCCTTATAAAATACAATATTGTTCATCAAAAAACATAATTAGGGGATGAGTTGCTCCCATCCCCTAATTATGCATAATATTGCGTATCTTGTTGAAAATCCCTACTCTATCGGGAATGTAAAATATGTATTTGGATACGGTTCGTTCTTGAGTACAAAATGCCACCACTCGGTGCTAATGCCTCTGAATCCGTGACGAACCATTGCATCGCGCAAAATCATACGATTCTTGTGCTGTTCGGGAGTTACACCAGGATAGTCGGGATGGCTTTCTTCGCCTAGCCAATCGAACGGGGAACCCATATCAACCTCTTTTTCGGTATTCATGTCGAAAAGAGTAAGGTCGATTGTAGAACCGCAGGTATGTCTGCTTTTCTTTGCGATGTAGCCTTCCTCGAACAGACGAGGCTTGTCGATGTCGGGATAGAAATAGCGTTTCATAAGAGTGTCGGATGCTTCGTGCGACCAGCGAACAAAATGATCTACAGCGCATTGCGGACGATAAGCATCATAAATTTTCAAACGATAGCCCATAGCCTTTACATCGTCGCTGACGGCCTTTAGACTGTCGGCAGCTTCCTTGGTAAGATATGCTATCGGAGCATTGTAACCATCGACGCGCACACCCATGAAGTTAAAAGTACTGAAATAACGTATTTCCAGAATTGCATCGGGAACAACGTCAGTAACGACTACAAAACCATTTTTCGAAGCTTCGGACACTGTGGTGTCGGACGATGCTTCTTCAGAAACAACTTCTTCTTTTACTGCATTTTCGCTTTCCGATGCAGCAACATTTTCCTTGTTCTGGCAAGATACTGCCATTACACTAAAAATCAAGGAAATAACAACACTAAACAAATTTTTCGTATTCATCTTTTTATAAATTTACGAGCGCAAAAATATTATTTTCAAAGCACATGACAAAGAAGAAACAGCATTCTACCTGCACAATCTTTCTATCGTAGCGCGATGCTGAGGGAATTCCCGCAACAAATCATCCTTATTTGCAAGTTCGAAATTATCGAACTTAAATGCAGGAGCCACAGCGCATCCTACAAGCGAAAAGCCTTTCTTCCCAGGCAACTCCGCAGCAAACCACTGTTCAGGCTCGATTACAACCTGCATTTCGTCATCAGCCGAAAGATGATGGACAACTAAATTCCCGTTGGTATCAATTACATAAATATCAAGGCATTCGCCTGCGTGATAATACCAGATTTCGGTCATACCGTGCAACCTATGAAAAGCCGAGAAGTCGTTATCGCAGAGCATATAATATATGGTAGAAATTTGCTTTTCACCATTTTCGTCGTTACCAAAAACCTGACGGTAATATCCGCCTTCGGGATGCGGCATAAGGCATAATTCTTCAATGTAATGCTTATAATTCATATTTATTTTCCATTTATCATCTGATACTGACACATTTTCAGTTCTCCGTTTTCGTCACGAAGATGCATGCCGTTACCTTGGCAATAACGCCACACCTTGCACGACTTGCAGTCGCCAGTACGCATCCATTTGCGGTTACGGAACTTCTCGAAGCGATTTTCCCACACGTCCCAGAACGAATCGGTGTAGATATTGCCCTGATTGTAGTCGCTGCGAATGCTTAGACAACCAGAAATTGCCCCGTCGGCACGAATTGAAGCAACATTCACGCCCGAACTGCAGTTGAAATACTTGCGCCTAACCTCGCCCTCGTAGCGACCGAGGAATCCGTCGCAGGCATAACTTGCATCAATTTTGCCCTCGAGACGAGTAAGCTTGATAAAATCCATCATCTGCACAAACTCCTCGTTGCTTAGACGCAATTCAGGGTCTCTGGCGGCACGTCCCGACGGGAACACGCTGAACAACCGCCACTTGCGCACACCGTTTTCGATCAGAAAATCGCGGAATTCGGGCAAATATTTTATTGTGCGCTTATTTACGCAAGTGATAACATCCCACACTAGCCCATTCTGCTTTTTCATGGCCTCGATGGCACGTATTGCATTTGAAAAACTAGCTTCGTGTCCACGCATCCAGTTGTGGTCGTCGGAAAAACCATCGAGGCTTATTGCAATGGAACGCAGACCGTTACGTACGAGCTCAGCAAGTTTTTCATCGGTGAACAACATGCCGTTTGTCACCATGCCCCAAATGAATCCACGCTCGGTAATTGCCCGCCCGCATTCGGCAATGTCGGCACGCACAAGTGGTTCGCCACCTGTTGTAATAACCATAATGTCGTATGGGGAAACGTGGGCTTTTATATCGTCTAGAACTTTCACGAAATCGGCAAGCGGCATGTCCTCCTGCTGCGAAACCACACGGCAATCGCTTCCGCAGTGACGGCAGTTGAGGTTGCAGCGCAAGGTGCATTCCCAGAAAAGCTGGTGAAGATGATGCTCGTCGGCACGCAACGAAAGCACCGCACGATTCAATTCGAGCGAAAGCCTTTTGTATAGGGAAAACTCCGACACTACTGCTTGCTGCTATTATTAATGTTTAAAATCTCGTTGTCGATTTTTTCAATCTCATGTTGCAGAGAATCACGATTTTCGCGCAATTTCTTGTTGTTATTGTTATAACTGTTGATCATCTCGGGCGGACCATAAACCTTTGCCCCCGACCTGTTTTTGACAGTCTCATCTATCGAATTCAAACGATCCTGGAGGGTATTCTTTTCCGATTCGAGCATTTTCAGAAGTTCATTCTGCAACGAGTCGGCTTCCTGACGCAATTCGCGCGTATGAGCACTGTACTCCTGAAGAACTTCCGGCGAGCCATACACGCACGACATTTCACGATCCTTGATTATAGCGCGCAACTTCTCGAGACGAGCCTGCAGTTCGGCACGACGTGCATTTATCGAATCCTTGGGCATGGCGGCATTTTCGTTTTCACCGAGTTCGTCATTGTCGGCTGGCGGCACAGCTTCGGCACTTTCGGATGTGCGTTTAGTCGACGTGCATGCCGCAACCACAGCGGTAGCCAGCGCCAATATTCCAATCCAAGTCTTCTTTACTATCTTCATTGTTGTACAATTACGAAATGCAAAGATAATGTAATTTACGATTGACGAATTACGATTTACGATTTTTTTGTGGCACAATGCAATTGGCGCAAATCGGCGCAACGCATTGCGCCGCTACAATCATTGAATCTTTAAATCTTCAAATTATCAACCTTTAGCTCAGCGAAGCTAAATCATCAAATCGTTAAACGTTGAACGTTAAACGTGAAACCACACAAAAAAATATGTTGTAAAATATCATTAAAAATTTGGCACACCTAATACTTTATTTAATAACTTTGCAGAAATTTAAAAACAATAAATATTATGGCTAAAATAAAAGTAGCAATTAACGGTTTTGGTCGCATCGGTCGTAATGTATTCAAGATTGCATTCGGACGCGACAATATAGAAATTATCGGTATCAACGACCTTACTGATACCAAGACATTGGCACACTTGCTGAAGTACGACTCGACTCAGGGCAAGTTCGACAAGGAAGTTTCCTACAACGACAGCGCTATCATCGTAAACGGCAAGGAAATTAAGATCAGTGCTGAAAGAAATCCTGCCAACATTCCTTGGCCGGAAACTCCAGACGTAGTTATCGAATCGACTGGTCTTTTCACCAGCAAGGAAAGTCCTAAGGGCGGTTACCGCGACCACCTGAAGAACGGTGCAAAGAAGGTTATCCTTACCGTTCCTGCAAAGGACGACATCGATGCAATGGTTGTTCTCGGTGTTAACGAAGAAGTTATCACAAAGGACGTACAGTGCGTTTCGAACGCTTCCTGCACAACCAACTGCCTCGCTCCTATCGCAAAGGTTCTCAACGACAACTTCGGCATCGAATACGGTCTTATGACTACAATCCACTCGTACACCAACGACCAGATTGTTCTCGACGGTCCACACAAAGACCTCAGAAGAGCTCGTTCGTGCGCTGTTTCGCAGATTCCTACCACTACTGGCGCTGCAAAGGCTGTTGGTAAGGTTCTCCCAGCTCTCAATGGCAAACTCGACGGTATGGCAGTTCGCGTACCAACCCCAACTGGTTCATCGGTTGACTTGGTTTGCTTGTTGAAGAAGGACGTTACTATCGAAGAAGTTAACGCAGCTATCAAGAAGGCTGCCGAAGATCCTATGAAGGGTATCATCGAATACTCGGAAGAACCTCTCGTATCAATCGATATCGTTCACAACCCACACTCATCAATTTTCGACGCTCAGTCAACTATGCTCAAGGGCCGCTTGCTGAAGACCTTGACTTGGTACGACAACGAATGGGGTTACTCAAACCGCGTTGCTGAACTCATCGAAAAGTTGAAATTCTAATCGAATTTTTCATATCTATAAAGTAATAAGGGGGAGGACGAAAGTTCTCCCTTTTCTTTTGTATACACCGATACATGCAACTTAGGAGAGTTGACTCGCAATAGTTTTTCTCAAGGAAAACATTTGTTTCATACAAATATTTATATATTTGCCGACAAAACATTACCCGAATATGGCAAGGATATACGATTATAAGGCAATAACCAGCAACGGCAAGGAATTGGATTTCGGTCAGTTTCGCGGCAAGGTGCTGCTGATTGTCAACACTGCAAGCAAATGCGGTTTCACGCCACAGTTTGCCGGACTGGAAGAACTTAACCAGAAATACAAGGACAAAGGTTTGGTAATTATCGGCTTCCCTTGCAACCAGTTTGCGCATCAGGACCCTGGCACCGACAGCGAAATATCGAGTTTCTGCCAACTGAACTACGGCGTTACATTCCAGATTATGAAAAAGATTGATGTGAACGGAGAAAACGCACACCCAATATTCAAATATCTGAAAACAGAAGCCCGTGGTTTTCTCAGCAAAAAGATAAAATGGAATTTCACCAAGTTCCTCGTATCACGCGACGGCACAAAAATAAAACGCTACCCACCAACCAAAGCACCAAAGAAAATCGAGAAGGACATAGAGGCGATGTTGGGGATACAATGATTTGAGGTTTAAAGTTCAAAGTTCAAGGATTTGAAGATTTGTAGCGGCGCAATGCTTTGCGTCGGGGTTCAAAGTTCAAAGTTCAAGGAAGCTTGCTTTACAACCGCTGGCTAACACTACCGTTTTTCGCCCCAAATACGCTGTGACGAAATTCACAAGTGAAAAATTTCGTCCCTAAATACGGAATTTCGTCCCTAAAAACGCATTTTTATCAAAAACAACTTGCGTACATCACACAAAAATTTCCGTTAGGAAATGACGCCGTAATTTTGCACCCTGAAAAATTGAAAACAGAAAAAACGAATTACTGATTATGGCAAAAGTTAAAAACACTGTTGGCAAACGATGGGCAAAATTCTGCGGCTGGCTACTGCGAAAACTCGGTTGGAAAAGCATAGGCGGTCCTATGGAAGGCGACAAGGCTATCGTGCTGGGCGTCCCCCACACTTCTTTCTTCGACTTTCCCATCTGCTACCTATTTTATGCACAATACGGACGGCTCGCCCATATCATGGTAAAAAAGGAACTGTTCTTCTGGCCACTGGGTCCAATTCTCCGCGCCTGCGGAGCCGTCCCCGTCGACCGTAGCAATGCCACGGCAACCATCCGAAGCATAATATCGGCTATGAACGAAAACGAAATTTTCCACCTCGCCATTGCCCCCGAAGGAACACGTAAACCTGTAAAACGCTGGAAAACAGGCTACCATCTCATAGCACGCGAAACCGGTGCTGCAGTATATGTAGGTTTCTACAACTGGGGCAAGAAGGAAATTAGCGTCGGTCGCAAATGGGAACTTTCCGACAATCCCAACGACGACATCAAGAAAATACAGGAATATTATTCAACCCTCGACATCCAGGGAAAACACAAAGACAAATACATAACACATTGAAAATATGAGCAAGAAGATAAAAAATCCATACAAGGTACGCAACAAATACCGCGAAATATACTGCACAACGCTGTACAAGGTGTTCAAATACTCGACCACCCGCTATTGGAAACGCACAATGGCACAATACGTCGATGGTGAACAGAAATACACCTATAGCGAGTTTGCCGAAAAATGCAACATGCTGTCGACCAGAATGTCACGCTTTGGAATCAGTGCTGGCGACAAGGTGGCAATCCTCTCGCAGAACATGCCCAACTGGACATTGGCATTCTTCACCGCCACAGCATTCGGACGAATAGCCATACCAATTCTGCCCGACAGCTCCGAAAACGAGGTGACAAACATACTCACTCACTCCGAAAGCAAGGTCATCTTCATATCGAAGCGGCTGATGCACAAGCTAAGCGACGGATGCAAGGAAAAGATGACGCTTGTGGTTGATATAGAGACGCTTGAGTTCATAAAATGCAAGAAGGAGGACTTTCAGTGCAACGGCTGGACAAAAGAGCCACTCCCCGACGACCTCGCCACCATAATCTACACTTCGGGCACCACAGGCAAAGCCAAAGGCGTGATGCTCAGCCACCGCAACCTATGTCACAACCTCGTGGCATCGTTCAAGGCTCAGCCGTGCCACAAAAAAGACCGTTTCCTGTCGATACTGCCAATGTCGCACGCCTACGAAATGTGCGTTTCGAGCCTATATTCGTTCTACGTGGGCGCTTGCTGCTACTACATACAAAAGCCCCCTACTCCGTCGATTCTGCTGCCGGCAATGAAAAAGGTAAGGCCGACAATAATGCTCGCCGTGCCGCTTATTATCGAAAAGGTGTACCACAACAGCATTGTGCCCACAATCAACAAAAGCCGCGTGCTCAAGTGGATGCAGAAACGTACGCCTCGCCTGCTTCACCGACTTATCGGACACAAGCTGGTAAAGACTTTTGGCGGAAAACTGAGATTCTTCGGCATCGGAGGCAGCAAGATGGACACCAACGTAGAGGAATTCCTCAAGAAATGCAAGTTTCCCTACGCCGTTGGCTACGGACTTACCGAAACAGCTCCGCTTGTATGCAACGTATTGGTAAACAAAAAGAAACGTGTCGGTTCAATAGGCATTGCGGCCTACAAGGTGGAGATACGTCTCGACAACCAGGACCCAAAGACTGGCGAAGGCGAAATAGTATGCCGTGGTGACAACGTGATGCTCGGCTACTACAAGGACCCCGAGCGTACCATGCAAGTTCTCGACGAGAACGGCTGGTTCCGCACCAACGACATAGCCACAGTCGACAAGGACGGCTACTATTACATACGCGGACGTCTCAACAACACCATTCTCGGTCCATCGGGCGAAAATATCTACCCCGAAGAAATCGAAATGGTAATCAACGATATGGATGGCGTCGACGAATCGCTGGTAATGGAGCGCGACGGCGAACTTGTGGCTCTGGTAAAGTTCGACGACAATGTACTTAACTGGAATCAGGCCTACGAGGATCAGTTTTTCGAGAAGGTGGAGTCGATGAAAAAGTCGGTGATGGACTTTGTGAACCGTGCTGTTGGCAAGAATTCGAAGATCGGCAAGGTCGAAGCCATGAAGGAACCGTTCGAAAAGACCGCCACTCAGAAGATTCGCCGCTTCAGGTACAAGAATGCCGAACAAAGCGAAAACGAGCCAGCGGATCAAACGAAACAAGAAGAACAAACGTCAACTAACATGTAATCTATGCCCTAAAACCTATAACGGAAACATAGCTCATATAAAGCGACAAAGGCGGAAAATCGAATGATTTTCCGCCTTTGCTTATTGTAAACTAATATCTTTAGTAGCGATATACGCTTACATACTGAGCTTCGGTCTGTTTCGAAACTGTAGATATCGTATATGTCGGAGTTTGTCCGCTGTTATCGATTATTACAGCCTTAGCATTATCGGCATCGACCTCGTCAGAAGTCCAGAATGTGCCACTTTCCAGATACAGGTCAGAAACGCCTTCCTGAAGCAGTCGAGCAATAGCCTCCATTTCTGCAGCAGATGGCAGATACGAGCCTGAATTTTCGATACGGCATGCAGGTGCAGCGTATGTATCAACAAGTCCGTAACGTGCGATAATAGCCTCTGTATTGCTCAAACCAGATGTCATAGCGCCTGTACTTGGCACATCGGTAGTGATAACCAGTTCGCCAGTTTCACCCCAAACTGCTGTTGGAGGATCAGCCTGGTCAAATCGAGTTATCATCTCGAGGGTGAAATCGGAGCCACCATAGAATACAACACCACCGTAGCGGCCTTCATCCCCTATATATAATGTGTTCTCCTGCTGAGCTTCGCCATATACCACCTCGTCGCCATACTTTGCATACAAGCGGTATACATATTGGTTACCTGCCGACAAACCGTTCAGGGTTAGCGTAACATTACCCGATACCGACGAAGAGAAAGACTTTTTCAGGCTTACGCCGTCGTCGTATTCTGGAGTAGGAGGAAGTGTATCGCCAGTAGTAGAGTCGTCATATAAGACATACAGGAAACCATACTCGCTGCAAGTACGTCCATTGCTATTGACAGTACAAGGTATATCGAACGAATAAGTAGATTTCGCAGATGGTGAGCTACATGACACTTCGGGTGCGCTCTGCAAAGTAAAGTTCATATTGCTGCCCTTGTACTCGTTGAGTTCTCCATTGTATTCGACCTTAACGACTGCACAATAGTAGATAGTGCTACCTACGCCAAAGTTACTGTCGCTTAAAGTGGCTGTAAATGTATTCTGTCCAGGAAGAATTTCGGCGGATATAAATTCGTTCATGTTGTCTACAGAAGAACCATAGTAGAAACCTATTTCGCTGCTGTACTCGACATTTCCAGAGACAATCTCACCATACAGGACTGCCGACACGTTACTAACGCCAGTAACAGTACTTCTGCCAGTATTAACGACGAACTCTCTCGAGCCTTCGGTTGCAAACGAACTTTCGACGCCCTTGCATGTCCTGCTATATCCATCGTAATAGTATGCGAAGAGGTAATACTTGTATTCGGTGTTCTGCTCGAGGTCGCTCATATTAACCATGAACTCATCACCGTCGAGTTCGCCATAGAACCATCTCTGCGAGTCGGCATCACCAGCCGATGCTGCGGGATAAGCAACAGCACCCACACTGCTAACCTTCGAAAGGTCGTAGCCTTCCTTCATATAGATGCGAGCATGAAGGTTAACAAAATCGACACCTGCATTAAGTTCGGTAGTAACCAATGTCATTATCGAATCGACATGATTTCCAGTAGTGAAATTTACCGTACGGCTGTACAATTCGAGTTCGCGTGTCGAAGCAAAAGCCTTTATCGAGTACTCGGTCTCCATTGCCAAGTCGGAAACAAAGCCCTCGAAAGTTCCCTTCGAACCGCCCATCTCCTCTTCTGGACCATAATTCTCAATCGGGAAGAAATTCCATTCCTCTATCGAAACATTGAGGTCGGCAAATCTCTTTTCGATGTAGTAGAAACCGCCCCAAACTTCCTCATATACGCCAGAATCGGGCTGTTCGTACTCGGCAAGGCTTGCGAAAGCGTGAACATAATCGCCGCCAACTTCCTTAAGCATAATGCCAAGACGTGTCTTTCCTGCATAAAGCATTACAGGAGGCACGTTGAGTTCTTCGCTATCATCAGTAAAGATAAGCCATTCGTTTTCTGCCTCAGGAATCATACCGCTTACAGATTCGCCATCTACAGTACCTTCAATCCTTATGCGGAAATTCATGTTTCTAATTATATATATCCTATCGCCATTATTGTCGTTAGAATAAATGCCAGAACCTGTCGGGTCGGAGAATACACAATTGTAAACTATATCCTCACCGCTTTGGTAAATAATGGTGACAGTAGCATCAAAAGTTTCCCAAATACCTTTATTTTGGACTTTATTCTTATGCGAAAAGCCTTTAACAAGTTGCATATTTATCGTACCAACCTGGTTGAACTCGATTGGATCCTTGCGGCAGCCGACCAATGCCAACGCCACGAGTGCAACTACTGATAATATCGACAAAAACCTTTTCATATTACATTAAAATATTTTCTTGGACAATCTAATATAAAAATTGAATTTCTGGCTATCCTTAATGTTCTGGTTTTGAGTATAAACATATACAGGCTGAGCAACCACGCACATAAGGTCGATGCCCCAATACGAGAACGCAATTGCACCTCTGACTTCGATTGAAGTATATGCCTGGTTTGCCTTTTCGGTCGGGAATTCATACACATCGTCGTTCCACGAGAACGTGTGCTTGTGGTACAAAGTACCAGCCGAACTGTTCAGAACAGCGAAACCAGCATGCAACGACAACCAGCTCAATGCCGGATAGTCGAACGAAGTATTGCACGAAAGCAAGTTTCCGTTCGAAGTCACATAATTTACCATTTCGTTACCCGAACGCAATACTGTATCTTCGTCGTAGTAAGGAACAGCAAGCTTGATATCGCGCTTGCACTTACCGCTCAAACGATACGAAATATTGTTGTAAATACGGAAATGCGTATGTCTGTACTGGAAGGTATTCGAGAATATGAAATCGAAACTACCTGTACCCATCGGCACTATATAACCTTTCGACATACGATTCTGGTTTCCTGTCGGGAAAGAGGAAGTAAACGACACCGACTCGAAAATGGTCTGGCGTTGCAACTTATACGACAAGGTTGCGCTAATGTCACCTAAGCCGCCGTATGCCGAAACATATCCGTGCGAATATTTTGCCTTCCTCTGAATGTAGAAAGGAATAGCCACCGAAAGAGAAAAGCCTTTGTAACCTACTGACAACGGCACGTTCAAATACTTGCTCAACGGGCTGAAACCAACTTCTGCCGAAATTCCGAACTGTACATTTCCTTCGTCAGGCTTAAAGTTATTCTCGGTTTCGGAATTACCCGGAACATTTATACCACCATTAACAAGAGGGTCTTCAAGAAATCCTTCCGGATTATCCTGCAAAGTCTCAACGTTCTCTGGATAAACTGTTATATTCAGCTCTTGCGCATAAACACAACACATTGATACCAAAAAACTTAATACCAACATCAGAGAAAATCTTCTTACAAAATTACTCATATTTAACCTATTTACATAATTACGCAAAAATAGATATTTTTTTTTGATTAACACATTTTTAATAAAAAAAAAGTTTTGCAAATATAGGTTTCTATGTTTCAATATGTTTGATGTATATAAATAGTTGGAGAACAACGTATTGTCCTCCAACTATTTATTTTTGACGTAGTCGTTGCGTGCAACGGTTATACGGATTGTCAATTACATTTCAACATAGTTATCGCCTGCGCGCTTATGCCCTCTTCTCTGCCTTCGAAGCCGAGGCCTTCGGTAGTTGTCGCCTTCACAGAGATTTGCGACTCGTCGATTTCGAGAACCGCGGCAAGCGTTTTCTGCATTTCGGGAATAAAATCCTTTACCTTGGGCTTTTGTAGCGAGATTACCGAATCGATATTGCAGATTTCGTAACCTTTCTCTTTCACGAGCCGATATGTTTCTTTCAAAAGCTTCTTACTGTCGATGCCTTTGTATTTAGGGTCGCTGTCGGGAAAATGATAGCCTATGTCGCGCAAATTTGCCGCACCTAGCAGTGCATCGCAAATGGCATGTATTAGCACATCGCCGTCGGAATGCGCCACACAGCCCCTATTATAAGGAATTTGGATTCCTCCTAAGAAGAAATCCAAACCATCCTTTAATTTATGTACGTCGTAACCTATTCCTATCCTGTACATTATGCTTTTTTTGCTTCTTTTTCGGCCCTACGTGCATCACGCTGTTCCTTAGCGGCGCCACCAAAGTCGAATGTAAGTGTGAACCTAAGAGTATTCTGCAATGGATTTGCCTGTGTTACAGGAATCAAGTATGCAAAATCGAGTCCGAAAACATTGAGACGCAAACCTGCACCTACTGTGACGAACTTACGGTTACCCTTATATGCATGCTCGTGGAAATAACCAACTCTAGCAGCGAACTGCTTCGAATAGCAGTATTCGAGACCAACCGAGAAAGTTATTTCGGCCAATTCTTCGCGGAAACGCGAAGGTTTGCCGTTGTGTACAAATGGAGTAGCATCACCAGGAGCATCCCACCACGAGGTGAACAACGCTGCAGGAACCGAAATATTAGGATCCTTGCCGTACTTTACAACTGGGTCGCTACCTGCCTTTACAGTATCGCCACTAGGCAATATTTCGCCCGGCTGATAGTAAGTTGGTGACGACGGAACAAGCAACTTGTTGAAGTCGGCTGTAATGAGCAGGTCGTTGTGCTCGTCGAAGCTAAGCATGTAGCCCACACCTGTGCGGAAATTCGTTGGAATGAAATCGCGCTTTTCGTTCGAAGTATACGAAATCTTGGAACCGATGTTCGAAATGTTCAAACCCCACATAACCGAAGAGTTCATATTTCCTGTCATAATGTCATCGTTCTTGTAGTAGAACGAAACATCAGCAGCTACCGAAGTACCAGCCTTTGACTGAACGCCATTTCCAACATCCTGTCCACCAGTAAGATTACTATAAATGAATCTCATTGCTACAGAACCAGAGAAGTTCTTTGCAAGCAAACGAGCATACGACAAGTCCAACGAGAATTCACGCGGACGGAAATTCATTATAAGTTCATTGTTAGGACCTCTGAATGTCATGCTACCAAGGTCGAAATACAACAACGATGCGCCAATTGCATTCTGTGCATTAAACTTATAGTAACCCGACAAATAAGCGAGGTTCATATCCGACACCAAAGCACGAAGCCAAGGAGTGTACGACATTGATACACCGAAATCGGTATCGATAAACACATACTTCGACGGATTCCAATGCTGCGAATTGCCGTCGGGAGTTGTTGCTACACCTGCATCACCAAGACCGCCAGCCCTTGTGTCGGGGGCAATTGTCAAAAACGAAACTGCTGTAGAAATTGTGTTCGGAGCATCACGACCAATAACATCTTCGCCTGGTGTTATCTGTGAATATCCACTTATACCTGCAAATAGTATTGCAATTAGAAACGAAATTCTTTTTGTCATGTTTAAAAATTTTGGCTGCAAAATTACATAAAATTAAAACTCTCATAAAACGCAACAACGTTTTTTTTATTGCATCGCTATGAGAGTTTTAGTTAATTTTAATACAAATCAACATTTATATTATATCAACGAATGTATATTAACAACGAAACATATTCTTCAATTTGCTAAAAAACGACTCGTTTCGTTTGCTTTGCGGGTTGAAAGACTCCGATTCGCGCATCTGTTCAAGCAATTTTTTGTCTTCTTTCGACACATCATTCGGTATGAAAACATTAATTCTTACCAACAAATCGCCGTGTCCATAGCCATTTATGTCGGGCAAACCCTTGCCTTTGAGTCGCAGAATCTTGCCCGACTGAGTACCAGGCTCTACCTTAATCTTCACCTTGTTGCCAATGGTCGGTATTTCGGCACTGCATCCCAAAATTGCATCTGGTATACCTATATATAAATTATAGATAAGGTCGATTCCATCGCGTTTGAGTTCGGGATGCTCTACTTCCTGGATTGCAATCAGCAAGTCGCCGTTTATGCCACCATGACGAGCCGCATTTCCCTTGCCGTCCATTGAGAGTTGCATACCTTCGTAAACGCCAGCGGGGATTTTCAGTTCGATTGTTTCCTCGCCCGAAACTATTCCCTCGCCGTAGCACGAAGTACATTTTTCCTTGATGACCTTGCCCGAACCACCGCAGGTAGAACAGGTAGAACTTGTCTGCATCTGACCGAGCATAGTATGCATAACACGCGTCTGCACACCACGACCGTTGCAGGTCGGACAAGTTGTGCTCGAGTTACCATCCTTCTCGCCAGTACCGTGGCATGCCGAACAAGGCACATATTTCTTAACCTTGATTTTCTTGGTTGTGCCGTTTGCAATCTCCTCGAGTGTCAACTTCACGGTAACGCGCAAGTTGGTGCCACGATTTACAGCACGTCTACCTCCGCCACGACCGCCATCGCCACCAAAGAAACTGCTGAATCCTCCACCACCGAAGTTAAATCCGCGTCCGAAAACGCTATTTAGCACATCGTTGAGGTCGAAATCGGCGAAACCGCCACCGAAACCGCCACCAGCGCCGCCATTCATGCCTGCGAATCCGAACTGGTCGTAACGCGACTTTTTGTCAGGGTCGCTGAGCACCGAATAAGCCTCGGCAGCCTCCTTGAATTTCTCCTCGGCGTCCTTGTCGCCAGGATTGCGGTCGGGATGGTACTTCAACGCAAGCTTACGGTAAGCCTTCTTTATATCTTCTGCTGTCGCATTCTTATCGACACCAAGCACTTCGTAATAATCTCTCTTTTCCATTGTCAAAACCTCCTACTGACCAACGACAACCTTCGAATAGCGAACAACCTTGTCGTTAATCTTGTAGCCTTTCTGAATCACATCAATAACTTTTCCCTTCTTCGACTCGTCCTCAACGGGGAACTGCGTAACTGCTTCATGGAAGTCGGTATTGAAATCCTCGCCCATAGCCTGAATTTCGGTCAAGTCCTGCGACCTGAGATATTCCATAAACTTCTGGTATATAAGCTTTACGCCTTCCTTGGTTGCTTCCATGTCGGCAGTCTCAAGATGTTCCATTGCACGGTCGATGTCATCGATTACCGGCAAAAAGTCATGCAACATCGAAGCCTTCACATTCTCGCGGATTTCTAATTTTTCCTTGGCAGTACGCTTCTTGAAATTGCTAAATTCTGCCACCTGACGCATATACTTGTCCTGAAGTTCCTCGAGCTTGCGGTTCGACTCTGCCAATTCGTCCTTCAATTTTCTGTCAGAAAATCCGAAACGTGACTTTTTCTTCTTGCCATGTTCTGGTTCTGCCTCTGCCTTCTTTTCCTGCTCAACAGATTCCTCTGTCTTTACCTCGGCAGATTCTTCTACTTCAACATCCTTATTTTCAACATTTTCTGTTGCTTCTTCCATTTTCTTTTCTTCCTGTATGTTATCGTTTTCCATATCAAATTAAATAAATGACACCTCACCCTTTCAAAAATTCTGCCACACGAGAAAACATGACAAAATTGCAGTAGTGAAAGGCTAAAAGGCTGAAAGACCGCAAGCCTGCGAGACTGTTAGCCTGCAAGCCTGTTAGCCTTTTCGCCTCACTTACTTGCCTCGTAATCCTTCACCAATGCCTCGCAAAGCCACTTTGCCAATGCCTGGCGGTTGTTTGAGTCGAGAAGACGCTTGCGATCGCGCTCGTTGTTTATGTTTCCAGCTTCCATAAATGCTGCAGGAGGAATCACTCGTTTTATAACCAGCAGATTTCGCTCCTCTACAGTACCAAGATATCCCCTATTCGGCTGGAATTTCGCATATTTCTGACGGAAAATATTGTACATCCGTTCGGCAAGCGCTTTGCCTTTCGTGCTACCATGACAATAATAGAAAAATGCATCAACTCGCTGACTATCAGGTCTAGAGTCAAGATGAATCTCAACAACGCGCTGATACTTTGCCGACTTATTGGCATAATACAACTTATTCACCGCATCGGCACGCTCGATAAGCCTCTGGTTTTTGTCACGACTTATTCCAAAATCTGGATAATAGTACTCGTCGTAGTCTATTTTTAGGATCTTGGCATCACGAATACCATCGTCGGGGTCGTCGATAATCATGTAAACCTTACCCGACTGCTCCTCGATACAACGGGCAAGCCTCAAAGTTATGTCGTAGGCATACTCGTCTTCCGAAATCATCACGCCATCGACGTATGAAGTCGCTCCAGGGTCGGGCCCGCCATGTCCTGCAATAAGATAGAAAATTGCACCTTTCAACGCTGTACCCTTGATGGTATCGGCAATACGGAGTTCCATTTTTACCTGTGGCATAGGTTTGGCAGGAACATCTGGCACATCTACATGCGACAGAGTATCAACCGACATAACCGAATCGGAAACGACTGCAGTATCTGGCTTTAGGCACACTTGCGGCAAAGTGTCGATGACAACAATATGTTCGGGCTTCTCAGTATCGTGCTTTTCGGGAAGAATGTATGTCTCGCCAAGAATCAACTGGTCCTCGAGTTGAATTTTGTCCTTGTTTATTTCCAGGAACTTATGATAATAATCCTTTGCTTCGTAACCGTTTTCGCGGAGAATCTTGTATATTCCGTCGCCCTGCTTGGCTACGACCGTGCGCACCGAATCGCTCTGCGCCGACAATGCCGACGCAATGCAAAGGCAGGAAAACAGAACTATCAATCTCATTTTCATCGTCTGCAAAATTACAGACGACGGACAGCACTACCAAGAAGTTGCGAACAAAGATTTTAACGCGTGGATGTTGAACAGAAAGAACCCCAAAAACGACACACCACATCATCTGTTTTTTGATTTGCAGAAATGAGGTTTGCTTCCTTTTTCTCAAAAACTCAACTTAGCAAAATGTTAAATTAGAAGTATTTTTGTTAAAATTTTAATCCATAATATTTATTTTCAATACTTTACAATTTAGCAAAACTTGTAAATTTGCACCAGAAAAAGGTAGTAAAACTTGTAAATCCAAGCCTTAAAAACCTAGTAAAACTTGTAACAAGCGCCTATAACACACTAATTATAAACAATATACATTTTCAACAATTTAATTAAACAAAAAGCTTATTACAATTACATAAAATTTTGTATTTTTGCCAAAAATGAAGTATCACTTCAGTTTTGACAAATAAACACATAAATAAATGTATAACAGGAACTTACAAACGGAACTTTTGCGATTAAACAACTACTTTCAAGTACTTGTACTAACAGGACCACGCCAATCAGGCAAGACTACACTATGCAAAATGGCTTTTCCGAACTACTCATACATCAACCTTGAAGATGAAATTGTTCGCGATGAATTTGCTGTCAGACGTAAAGAATTTTTAATGGGGAAAGGGTGTCTTATTATTGACGAAGCACAAAATATGCCTGAGATTTTTTCCATAATCCAAGTTATGGTTGACGAAAATCCAGACCTGCACTACATTATCACTGGAAGCAACAATTTCTCATTGATGCAGAACATAACACAATCGCTAGCAGGACGCGCCGCCCTTTTAACTCTTCTTCCTCTATCGTTTTCCGAACTAACCGACAACGACAAATCCATAGGTACGGATAATATTATGATAAGAGGTTTCTATCCCGGAGTTATAGCAAAGGAAATTCCGCCCCAAGACGCATATCGGCAATATTACAATACATATTTGCAGCGCGATATAATGCAGATTATAAACATCAAGAATATGGATGAATTCCGACGCTTCGTTGTCCTTTGTGCTGCACGTGTAGGAACGGAATTCAACGCCGCCGGACTGTCAAACGAAATAGGAGTATCAATACACACAATACAGTCATGGATTAATGTGCTCGAAGCTTCATATATAATTTTCCATTTGAGACCTTTTTACCGTAACATCGGCAAACGACTGACAAAAAAAACAAAAATATATTTCTACGATTCGGGACTAGTATGCTATCTATTGGGCATTCGTACCTCTGAGCAACTTAATACTCATCCGCTTAGAGGTGAAATCTTTGAGAATATGGTTGTTGGAGATATGATAAAAAACATATACAACAAAGGAGACGACAACAATTTGTTTTTCTATCGCGACAAGTCACAACACGAAGTTGATGTAGTACAGGATGATGGATTACAGCTGAAAGCATACGAAATCAAATCTGCGCAGATAATAAATACTGATTTTTACAAGAATCTAGACTATTTCCGTAAACTTATCGGCAAAGACCTTATATCATCGCAAATCATATATACAGGAGACCAAGAACTTATGTCCAACGAGAATGGATATATTAACTATTTGAATATCAAGTAACCATGGAAACTAAATACAACCTCATCAGCATAATGGGCGCAACGGCTGGCGGAAAAACAGGCGTTGCTGTACACCTTGCAAAAGCTCTCGGAACAGAAATCATCAGTGCCGACAGCCGTCAGGTTTACCGTGGCATGGACATCGGAACAGGCAAGGACCTCGACGAATACACAATCGACGGACAACTCATCCCCTACCACCTCATCGACATACTTGATGCCGGCGAAAAATACAATGTATTCGAATACCAAAGCGACTTTTTCAAAGCCTACGATGATATTCGTTCACGTGGAATGATTCCCGTACTATGCGGTGGCACAGGACTTTACATTGAATCGGTGCTTAAGAACTACAACCTGCCAAATGTTCCAGAAGACCAAAATCTTCGCAAATCACTGAAAGACAAGACAATAGAAGAACTCGAAATAATTCTACGCACATACAAACCGCTGAACAACAACAGCGACTACGACACCGCCAAGCGTGCAATCAGGGCAATCGAGATTGCCGAATACACCAAGCGCAATCCGTTCAGCACGACAAGCAACCGTAATCTCAACTCACTGAACATCGGCATCGTCTTCGACCGCGAACAACGCCGTCAGCGCATAACTGCTAGACTGAAACAACGCCTCGAAAACGGCATGGTCGAAGAAGTGGAACGGCTTGTCAAGAATGGCATTTCGTACGAAAGTCTGGAATATTACGGACTGGAATACAAATACATGGCTTGGTATCTGCAAGGCAAAATCAGCTACGACGAGATGTTTGAACAACTGAACACATCCATTCACCGCTTTGCAAAGCGCCAGATGACCTGGTTCCGCAAGATGGAACGCGATGGCATTGAAATTCATTGGATTGACGGGAATCTGAGCATGGAGGAAAAGGTTGGAGAAATAATGACTCTACTAAAAGCCTAACAAATTCATTTTTAGAAAGGGATTACAGATCCCTGCGCTGCCGCGGGCGTCATTGCAACAAAAAGAAACTCGCTTCGCTGCGTTTCATTTTTGTTTTCAGAAACTTCTTGCGAACAATATGAAAGGGATTGCAGATCCCCTCCGCTGCCGCGGGCGTCATTGCAACAAAAAGAAACTCGCTTCGCTGCGTTTCATTTTTGTTTTCAGAAACTTCTTGCGAATAGAAAGGGATTATAGATCCCTACCGCTGCCGCGGGCGTCCTTGCAACAAAAAGAAACTCGCTTCGCTGCGTTTCATTTTTGTTTTCAGAAACTTCTTGCGAATGCAAGCATTCGGCGATGTTTCTGAAAACAAAAAAGGGTGAAGCATAGCTTCACCCTTTTTTGTTGCGGAGAGAAAGGGATTCGAACCCCCGGTACTCGAAAGAGTACAACGGTTTTCGAGACCGCCCCATTCGACCACTCTGGCATCTCTCCTTGCGTGGCGGAGAAAGAGGGATTCGAACCCCCGGAACCCTCGCGAGTTCAACGGTTTTCAAGACCGCCGCATTCGACCACTCTGCCATTTCTCCGAGCGGTGCAAAAGTACTACAAATTAAATTTTTAGCAAATTTATTTTCCTTATTTTTTAACACAGCACAAACCAATTATTATCAACATATTAAACTAAAATTTCGCACAACATTGAATTTTCAAGCCCCCGATATGCAAACAAAAATCGTCATCTTGAAATCGTTTTTTAGAAAAATCGAGATAGAAATATTGTCATTTGACAATAATGCTATATATTTGCGCCGATTATGCCAACAAGCAGTAACATATTGGAGCCACAGGCAATAGAAGGTGTCATGTCGTCGAAAGGCAACAGCCTGATTTTGTACAACGACAGCAAAAACACTTTCGATCACGTCATATCGTGTCTGATAAACATCTGCGACCACGACGTAATACAAGCCGAACAGTGTGCATATATCGCCAACTACAAAGGTAAATGCGACATCAAAAAAGGCGAGTACAAATTCCTTAAGGAACTAAAGGACTCGCTTATAAAAAAAGGTCTGATAGTTTCGATTGAATAATTGCCAACAGACTCATTATAAACGAAAAAGGTCGGATATTATCCGACCTTTTTAAGTTCAATTATATTTTCTATTCAAGATAGTATTTCTCTACATAATCTTGTACTGGCTGTCCACCAATCGTAAGGTTGAGTTCCAATACGATGTACAACATAACACCATTCTCGTTGTAAACTATTTTTGACTTAGGTGTCTGTCCATCCATACGACCCTGTATTCTAACTGTATATTCGTTTATTGCAGCGTCTCCTTCTGTATAAGCTGTGTATTCCTGTGTCGGAATTTTAAGGTATGCATATTCCATGCGCATTGTATCAACTGCCTTTTCATAAGTCAGGCCTTTGTACACTATCGACTCCTTGTCACCACCATTACCGCCAAGATAACCTATCTGGGCCGACATATCCCTTGGAGAATAATTAGGAGAATAAAGATCTGCATCAACCTTAAACGAAACCTTTTGTCCGTTGTAGTCGTGGCAAGCAACCTTCGAGAATCTCAATCTACCTGCAACAGTCTGTGAAGCAGTAATGTTCGAATAATAGACTGTATCACGACATACACTAAGTCCCAATCCTGAAGGAACTGCGTCACGCTTAGTATAGTATCTTCCCGTATATATGTCGCTTATATTCTTAATAGTAACCAGTCTTGTATTCTGACCGACATTTCCAGCCTCGTCTGTAGCAGTATATGTAACTACATATTCACCAGTTTTCTTCAACTCGCCCATGTGCGAAGCTATCTTTTTCTCCAATGGCAACGATGTTTCGAGATCGGATGTGAGCTGAATATTAGTAGTATCGCTTGCATTGTCTTCTACATAACATCCTGGGTCAACATACTTCGTATACAGCATAAGCGTAGTATCTGCTTTCAACTTCTGCTTACCATTCATGTGTTTAAAATAAATTGCAGGCGCTGTTGTATCAGGTTTACAATTCACACACAATACTGCCAAAGCCATAAAAACTACAGCAGAAGTCATAATACTTAATATTCTTCTATTCATAATTTTCAAAAATTTATCAAGCCGTAAAAATATTAACAATTTTTCGAATTCCCAAATTTTTTGCTATTTTTTTAACAACACTATTTTCGTCTGCAAATTTGTTCCTTCGACACGCATGAAATATACCCCATCGGAGCAATCGGTAAGATCGAGCTGCGAGCCAGCGGAAGACATCTCAAACGACCTTAGTTTTCTTCCGTAAACATCATATACAGAGATAGTTGAACCATGTTTATCTTCTGGCAAAACAACAGACACCATTCCATTAGTTGGATTTGGATATGCCATAAAAGCATACTGTTCGTCAGCTGCCGTTTGTTCTGCGATGCCACTCAACCATTCGCTGCTAACATCAATCCTATTTATGTAAAGATCGGAATTCTTGCCATTTTTAGCCTTAAATCTCAGCAAAACATCGCGTCCACGGAAGTCGGCAAGCGAAACCGACACCGTATCGAACTCGGAAATATCGTTAGGCACATATTGAGACAAAGAACCCCCGCCTTCGATTGTATACAAACCGGCAGCGCCATTGCTCCACACAGTATTGAAAGTTTCTCCGCAATCGGTGCTAAGTTCTACGAATAGCGAATCCTTCAAAGCACTTGATTTGCTACGCTTGTATGCATATACGAAATTTAAATACACCGAATCAGAATCCGGCAAAGTCATACGAGGAAGGTATACATTATCAAGATCCCCAACCTCTTCATTGTTACGGAATGGATACCAAAGTGCATTATTCTGATAATTCTCGCCCCATTTAGCCATCGCCCACGAAACCTTATTACCATAAATATCGGACACAAGCAAATTGTCGGCGAAAGAATTACTTACATTAAAATCTGCGACGTATGGGAAATCTGTATCATAATACATTTTGAACCTCAGCATAGCACTATTATTATAGGTATCGCTCTCAACTCCGTATGTCATCGACGAAACTACTGCACGCAACTCGTTAAGTCCACCATGTACAGGCACTTCTGGTAGCTCGTACATATAACCGACTTCTACACCCGCAAGCACATTATTCCATGTTATGTTTGCAATAAGACTATCTCCGGAATATACGTGCAACATCACATCGCCAGCATCATCTATACCGTTATTATGTAATGTTGCATACACTGTCGGAACGCTTTCAACGCAGGTTACAGTATCATAATTCACAGGATAAACGCCATACGACATTTCTAGTTCCACACTAATATCAAAATCATCGGATACGGGCGATGTTGGAGTGTAAGTATTTGACAGATAATTGTACGCTGCCATCACATCAATCATACCCATTCCGTAGGTATTATCCTCGCCCTCGTCGCCAAGGTCGATAGCAGAATAGTACAATGCCTCCTTGAGTTCCCTTGCCGAAGCCATAGGGAAAGCTTCTGCCAACAGAAGCAATGCACCCGACACATGCGGACAAGCCATTGATGTGCCCTGCAAGCTGTTATAGCCATCCATACCGACACACGAACGTACATTTACGCCAGGAGCCGATACTTCGGGTTTAATCTTCAACGACGATTCCTCATCGACACATGGCGTAGGTCCGCGACTCGAGAAGCCAGCCACAACGCTATTAGAATTTACAGCTGCAACAGCCATTGGATTAACGACATTGTAGGCAAGCATTGCCGGATAACCCGTTGTAGAAGCATTCGGGCCCTCGTTACCAGCCGAAAACGGAGAACAAATTCCTGCAGCCTCCAAAGTCTCCACTATCGAGTTTTCGGGAAGCGAGCAAGCGCCGAAAGTCTCTGCAAGTTCGTAGTCGTAACCCCACGAGTTGTTTATTACTCGCGGCACATCATTGGTTGTATTTTCGTCGCCATCGGGATTGAGAACCCATTGGTAAACAGTAAAGAACTGACTTACAGTGAGCAGTTCCGATTCTGTACTTGCAACAGGGTCGCAAGCTATCCACTTGGCATTGTATGCAATACCTATTGTATCGTGAGTTGCACGGTCGAGTCCCATTACAGTTCCTGTTGTATGGGTTCCGTGACACGACGAAGCATTGTCGCGCGGATATTCGTGACGCATTCCGTACCAGCACTGCGACTGCGGCAAATGATTGCCAGCATAGTTGGTGCTGATAGCCGGATGTTCGGGATTTACGCCAGTATCAATACTAAGCATCAGCATATTACGACCAGTATAACCCAAAGCCCACATTGCAGGTGCATTTATGGCACGTACACCCCACTCTACTCCGTCAACCGAACGCGGAGCGTCGGCTTCGACCAAAGATGTTCCATCAACAATCCTGAAACGAGGTGCGTCGAGGTCGATATATGTCACCTCGTCGAAACTGGCAAGCTGCATTACAACATCGCGACGGACCTTCATATTCACGGCATTCACAACCCAAAAGTCGCTCATTTCTGCCACTGCCGACGGATTTGCCTTCGACAGAGGTTCTATATGATTCATAAACTTAGCATACGACTTTTCGTGGTTGCACTTAAGCATTGCCGTAACTCCTTTCACACGCGTGTCGAAGTCGGCATGGTAATTGTCGAAATGCGCCGCCAAATCCGAAATAGATTCGGCATTCTCGAAGTAAACGTTCACATCAAGATATTCCGTCTTTCCGTCCTTTATTGCATCCGACAAGGCTGGACTCAAAACGAACTGAGCAAACGACAGTGTCGACGCCATAATCAATATTACCAGTAAAAATGTTTTTTTCATAACCTGTTATTTATTTCGTTTTACAAAATTTCTGCTTTTACAACATCTTCATCAATCATCTCCGTCAAACGCACCTGGCAAATCCTATTCACAAGGCTTTTGTCGTATGGCACAGCTACTCTTATATAATTATCGGTATAGCCAAACATCATGCCACCTTTCTTTGCCGACTCGAAAAGCACACTCCGCACCGAACCGAGATTCTTTTCTACAAACTCGTGATGCTTGCGTTCGCAAACAGACTTTATGACCTCAGCTCTCTCCTGCTTCTGCTTAGAAGTTACGCGCGGAGTAAACTTCAACGCCCTTGTGCCTTCCCTTTCGGAATACTGGAACTGGTGAATAAATGAAATGTCGAGCGAACCGACAAACTCGACGGTCTTGTCAAACATTTCGGGAGTTTCGCCGTTCACGCCAACTATCAAATCAATTCCGATGAAAGCATCGGGAATAAGTTTTTTCACTAGTTCAATCTTGTGGCGATACAAAGCCGTATCGTAGCGACGACCAATGAGTTTCAGCAACTCGTCACACCCCGACTGCAACGGAATATGGAAATGGGGCATCATCTTTGGCTCGGTCGCAACATATTCTATTATTTCGTCGGTTAGCAAATCGGGTTCGATACTACCGATACGGAAGCGCTCGATGCTATCCACAGCAGCCACAGCTTTCAACAGTTGCAAAAAGTTTTCGCCAGTGGTCTTACCAAAATCGCCGATGTTAACACCAGAAATTATGACCTCTTTCATTCCATCTGCGGCAAGCGACTTCACCTGCTCGACGCACTCGGCAACCGACGGATTTCGACTGCGTCCGCGAGCATAAGGAATCGTACAGTAGGCGCAAAAATAGTCGCAGCCGTCCTGCACCTTCAAGAAAGCACGAGTGCGGTCTCCCTTTGAAAAGGCAGGCACAAAAGTCTTCATCTCGTTGTGGGGCGTAGTGCTGACCGAAACTTCCTGCATTTTTTCTGCATTGTCGATTATATTTTCAATTTCGGCCTTATTGTTCACGCCGAACACATATTTCACGCCTGGAAGCGAAGCAACCTCATCGGGCTTAAGCTGTGCGTAGCAACCGGTTACAATTATAATCGCATCGGGATTTAGAGAATGAGCACGAGCGACAGCGTTTCGTCCCTTACGGTTGGCGTTCGATGTCACCGAACACGAGTTCAGCACATAGAAGTCCGCCTTTTGCGAAAATGGCACAACTGTAAAGCCTCGCTCAATGAAGTATCGGGAGATTGTCGATGTCTCGGCAAAATTGAGACGGCAGCCAAGGGTACAGAAGGCAACGGTTTTCATTAATTAATAATTAACAATGGATAATTGATAATTGACAATTGATAATGGATAATTGTAGCGGCACAATGCATTGCGTCGCTACAAATCATTATTTTTTCAACCTAACAATGTCGTCTGCAATTCTTGCATACAAATCGTCGCTGACATTTACCAACGGCAGACGAAGTACATTCTGGATTACGCCCATCTGTGCCAAGTAAGCCTTCACACCGGCGGGATTTCCTTCGGCAAACATCAGGCGCACCGTAGGCAACAACTTGTAATGTAATTTCCTTGCCTGCTCGAAATCGCCATCGAGGGCAAGTCTAACCATCTGCGACAACTCGCACGGGAAAGCGTTAGCTACAACCGAAATCACGCCTTTCACACCAGCTGCCATTAGCGGAAGCGTTAGACCATCATCGCCAGAAATTACGGTAAAGCGTTCGGGCTTATTCTCGACTACGCGCATAATCTGGTCAACCGAACCCGAAGCCTCCTTCACTGCGATTATGTTTTCGAAATCGCGGGCAAGACGGCAGATTGTCTCAGGCGAAATGTTAACGCCAGTACGTCCGGGGATGTTGTACAGAATCACAGGCACAGGCGAAACTTCGGCAACATGGGCAAAATGCGCATACAGACCATTTTGCACCGGCTTGTTGTAGAACGGCGATGCCGTCAGAAGTCCATCGATTCCGCTGAAATCGAAGTTGCGTATAGCATCCAGCAGGTCCGAAGTATTGTTACCGCTCATTCCCACCATAATCGGCACACGACCTGCGATTTCGCGCTTTGCAAAATCTATAACCTGACGGCGTTCTTCAGCCGAAAGGCAAGGCGTTTCGCCTGTTGTTCCCATCACCAGCACATAGTCGACACCACCGTCAACCACATTGGCAAGCAAACGCGAAAATGCCACATAATCGACATTTCCATTAATATCAAAAGGCGTAACCAACGCCACACCTGTTCCTACAAACTTATTCATATCTAATATTCTCCAAATAATGCACCATTTGTTTTACAAGTTCCTCAACACTAATATTTTCCTCATCAAGACTAATCATCACATCGAGTAAATCGGAATTTGCCTCCGAATATAGCCCCACCTTGAATCCAGCCTTAGAATGCAACTTCACATACGACAGTGGAATTTTCTCCACGATATCAAAGCAAAGCAGAATATCGAAGTCGCTGTTGCAAAATTCTGCAATAGTCTCCTCTGGAGGAAAACCAAGTCTGTCCAAATCTTTCCGACAGAAAAACGAAAATTCCAACGGCTGAATATGGAAATCGGAAAGTGCTTCGCTGTCCACGTAGCCGAGTGCCTTGACGACAGGAATACGATTTTTCAGATTGAAAAGCAATTTGCGCACGACCTCGAACTGTTCTCCGTCGGTTGCATCATACAGTATTCCAACCTTGTTAGCCAATTCCAAACCGCAGGCACGGACACGCCTGGTCTCGCCTGCACGTGCCTTCTGCAATCTGCGATTCGCCAATCTCGTCTTTATCGATTCAAACATAGGCACAAAGATACAAATTTATTTTGGATTGACGACTGGCGAATTACGATTTAGACGATTTGAACAAATATCTATTTACTACTCCTTTACAAATCTTAACATTATTTCTATTCTGTCAACAGATACTACCTTTACTATGTACTCGCCTGGGCGGAGACCGCTGATGTCGATATTCATGTCGGAAGTGTTGATTATTGTGCGACCTGCGAGGTCTATGATGCTTGCGTAGAGGAAGCCGTCGCCGAAGATTGACACCATATCGGTGGCGGGATTCGGGTAGAGCGACATTGCCGTGGCTGTAGGCTCGGTGATGCCGTCGCAGACCTGTGCGGTAATGCTGATGGTGCGGGTGGCGGAACATTCGCCACGGGTGACGGTAAGCGAGACGCTCTGCGTACAGGCATTGTCTAACTGAAGCATTTCGGTGCAGCCGGTACCGCCTGTACTCCACTGGTACGAATCGAACTCGCCGCAGGCATCCAAATAGAACTGCTGGGCGGTGCAAACGGTAGTATCGCTAAGCCCGATAGTGAGCGGCGGCAGCACGGTGGCGTGTACAAGCACAATGCTATCGAACTCCTGAGCACCCTCGGGATATGCAAATGTGTAATCGCCCGAAGCGGTAAGGGCTACGCCCTGCACAACCTCTCCGTAGCAGTAGGTGGCAGTATCGTACACGTAGGTTTGGCAAGGCAGACCGAACTTGGCTATGAACATATCACTTTCACTGTGTGCAAAAAGTGTATCTGTGCCAAAGGCTATGGTATTGTCAAATCTGCCAGACGTATACATTTCGCCAAGAGAGTTCGTGAGTGTGCCATATGGAAGTGTTTCGTTTTGTGCTATACAATATATCTGTCGAATGTTGGTCATGTTGCCTTGTCGATTCCATTCGCAGAGGGAAAATCCAGAGGGGAAAGCATTTCCCACTTGTTGTCCGCTAGGGTAATAAGTATTTTCTCCGCATGTAAGACCATATCTTGACCACCTATTTGCCGCATATAACTTGTTGTCGTGAAATGCGAGTTCTCCAATATTAGAGGCTAATGACAAAGGACAACTATACCATTTATAATTTCCAGCAGTATCGTAGCATGCAATTACATCTGTATAATCCTTCATTTCTACATGCTCTCCATCATAAAGGTTTATAACAGTATCATTATCACCAAAAACGCTAAAACATTCAGGACTATTATAAGTTCCTTTCGGCATTGCATGTCCTGATATATATATGTTGCCAGAAGCTTCATCTAGGCAAATTGACCTAAAATCACTATGCGCAAAATAATCTCCATAGTTCCTTGTTTGGTTTACCCATAATATTTGTAAATCTCTATTCAGTTTTACTACAAAACCAAGTACTTCATTATTATACGAATATATATGCTTATCATCAGCCAGTTCGACATCGTATGGATAACTTGGATTGCTTGTCGTATCGTTTACTTTAATATAACCACATAGATATATATTATCTTCTGAGTCACATTTCATATCATAAATATGTGCAGCTAGTGACCAGTATTGATTATGCACACATTCAACAAGTGGTTTTATATACTGAAAGTTGAAATCGGAATCGAATTTTACTATATAATAACTGGCAAGAGTATTAGGAATAATTGTATCTGTAATTGGAATACCATTTTGTTTAAGGAAAAAATTTTTGGGACGATTAATGTCGCTATAACCATGCTTCAGAGGCATATAATAATTCCCTCGGCTGTCAATAGAGAAGGGCACCCGATTTCTGATTTCCGCTGGCCATATTTCAGTTAAAGTTCTACTTCTTTGTATATATGACTGCTCCATTTCAAAAATATTATAATTAATAATATTGCCATCAAGGTCTAGTTCCATAATGTATGTATAGTTTGAGTACGGGATAAAAGGGAAAGTAAGACTGTCGGGATGATAATTGTAATAATAAGTCAAGACATCCCCAAAAACAGTGGTGTCAAGAAAAAAAGTAGAATAGTGCTGGTCAATGTGTATTGTTCCCTGCAGATATAGCCTGTTGTTTTTTAGTATCATATATTGAGCTTGGCAGTCACGATTCCCTGAACGTGCTATAGCTTTATGCCACAAGACATTGCCATTACAGTCAAATTTGATAACACAAGCTCCGCTATGATGGTCACCAAAATCTGGTAATTCCTCTCCATTGATTATAGTACTAGTACCATAGGTTCCAAATATATATGCATTACCTTCGTTATCAAGAGCAAGATTGTTTGGATGATTAAGGCATGCTATTCCTCCGCTTATTTGATAGTTGTTTCCTCCGAATCTTGTTGCATATTGCCAGTCCATATTTTGAGCAAAGGATATTGATATGGAAATGATTGATAAGATTATGTAAATAAATATTTTATTCATATTCTAATATTTTATAAGATTATTAAATTAGCCATTCAACAAATTCAGGGGGCGACGTTATTACGCCCCCTTTTGTCACACAAAATTATTGTTTTATAAGTTTTAGGTATTGGATGTCACCGTCGAGACTGACAACCTTTACAATATATTCACCATTGCCGAGAGTGCCAATACCGAATGTGGTGTCGTAAACATCCATTACAATTCTACCGCTAGTATCAATTACTGTTGCTCGATAAAAATTATCACCAGAAATACTAACGGAAGATGTCGCTGGGTTTGGGAACAAACAAAAACCTGCTGTATGAATTTCTTCTAAATTGGGACTATATCCTGTTTCAGAACTATTAATTTCCGTTATAATCGATTTACTTTTGATAGCAAGCACCATAGCTGGCACACAGAATTCTGTCATACAAATTTTATTGCCATCGCAAGCATAAAGCCTAAAGCATATATCGCTGCCATTGGCAATAAGTTGCTGTACTTGTAACCATGGTATGAACAATATACCGCTTATGTTCCCTGTCACTGGGTCGTAATTAAAGTCTATAATAGTAACATCATCACTGTACAATTGCACGTTGCTCATACCGATAGATGAAGAGAAATAATATCCGTAGTAAGGCATTCCAGGATAAGATAATGCATTGTTAATGTCAAAATATCCTACGGAAATATCACATTCTTCCGTAATACAATCAAACAGAACATCTGAAATATCCAGATAAAAATGCGAAATGCATGGTCTTCCGTTTTCATCGAAAAGAAATTCGAGATACAAATCCGACGGTTCAAAACTGGCAAGTCCAACTTCGAAAACCAATGACGCAGACGTTCCCGGATTTATCGTTTGTGACAATGAGGGGGAATAAAGAGTATTTATCATTGGAGATGAGACATTGTTTAAATAGGCTGTGTATATTCCTGCATTGTAAATGCTTAGTGTGAATCTTACTCGAAGCTCACAGTTTATTATGCCGCATTCTGGTTCTTTCAGCAAACTAATCACAATATTACAAGAATCGCAGAACTTTTTTTGCGATACGACAAGATTGTCGGATGTAGATTGGCAAACAGTGGGGTAGCTTACGTCAAGGAAATACGTCCCGAAAGAAGGGACATTTAGGTTGGAAATATATCCCGTACCTCCTTGTATGATAATGTTGTCTAAATTCCATTTCCACGCATCATAGCTTCCCAATGGACCCAATACTGTTCTTGGCAGATCCTGTTCACAGAACTCAAAACAACCTGTCATAAGTTCGTTGAAATCGGGTGGCTTTGGAACATCAATTTCCGCGTTTTCCGAACGACATCCAGTATTAATGTCGGTATAATATGCAGTATGGATGCCAGCGTTGAATGTTTCTGTCGCTGAACCAAATGTGCCAGTACTCCAGTGCAAGTTATGGCTTGCCGTGCTGATTAGGTTTACAGGCGGAATGTGCAGGCATCTGTTAGCTCCGAAACCGATTGTAGGAGCTGTGGGGGCAGAATGTACAGTTATAGATTTGCTGGCGGTACTATGGCATCCGTTGTCGCTCACTGTAAGAGTAACGGTATAGTTGCCGACCGACAGTTCGTTTGAAGTTATGTCATAGGACAAATTGGGAGTTGTGACGACAAGAGGGTCAAGGCCTGTCCACTGGTATGTGTGGTTCCCAGAATCTCCGATAAGGTTTATTACACCATCAGGACAATAGTTTGCTTCACCAGATATTTCGGCAATAGGAACAGACTTAAAGCAAATGTTTGCCCAGTCGCTTTGCATCATACATCCATGATTGTCGGTTATTAGTACATAGTAAGAACCTGTTTCATAGAAATCGTTGCTTGAAACATTGGTTGTTTGATTTGTTTCGTACCAGTGATAAACAGGACTTGTTAAAGGAGGTATTTCTGACAAATAATTATAATCGATTGTCCAAGGATTACCATAACAAACTATTGTCGGGTCAGCAACTATGCTTCCATGTAATTCATTCGGATTTACATTAATATATGTTACCAGTTGAGAAGAACAACCTAAATTATCTTGAACGATAAGGTTTATAGTGTATTGCAAAGGGTGTTGTGAGTTATTGATAAAACTTTGTTCAGGATTTTGAGAGAAGTTTTCGGAATAATAATTTGTAGGAGTGTGATAAAATTGCCAACTCCACGATACAGCATTAGTGGAATTGTCGGTGAACTGTATTCCTGTTTCGCTGCAATACGGTCCGGGCGATACCGTAAATGCGGCCGAGCCTCTGGTATATGTTATTGTTTGTGATGTAGAACAAGAACCAGAACCTACACTGCCGGAGTAATTTACTGTCAAGGTAATGGTATGTGTGCCTGATGAGACAACGCAGTAGTTCGGGTTACTAACAGGAAGCCCATCGATATACCAAGTTTCGGAATTTATTGTAGTTCCGACCATAAAGTCGCTGGTGTTTTCCAGTATAAGGCAAATGTCGGTTCCCGTTGCACATAAGTAGTTTATGTTCATCCTCGCGATAAGCGGTATGGAGAATTCCCATTCTCTTCTGTGTGAACAATCACCGACTACATACCAGGCATATACTCTATAATATCCAGCCTCAGTGAATGTAGCATCGCAGATATTGTTGTTTGTTCCAGAAGTGGTAAACTGCGGATTTGAGGCGTTCTGTGCAAATGCCCACATAATTGGGTTTCCACTGTTAGGGCATACGAAAGTACGGCTTGCACAACTTCCCGACATAGAAACTGTGCCTTCATCAACATAACATCCACCTTGCTCCCGTGATACAGTTTTGGAGTTAGTACAGCCAGTAGTATTATCAACTACGGTGCAACTATAAGTGAACGTTGCTCCAGTATGCTGAAACTGCTGTACTTGTAGACCATTGCTCCATGAGTATGAGTATCCTACAGCATTTGGTTCGAGGATTGTTGCATTAAGTTCATATAAAGTATCGCGGGTTATTTCATGATAACTGAGAGAAAATTGTGGAGCAGCAATGATATTTACAGTTTCAACAGTTTCGTATGTATGTGTACAACCCACTGCAGAAAAACTTAGAGAAACAGGTATTGTTCCTGAATTGTTGAATGTGTAGTTCCATGTGGCTCCAGAGGGCAGTCCAGTATAAGTGTATGTATGTCCTTCTATTTCAAGTGTCCAAGTGCCTGAAATCTGTTCGGTATTACCTGCGCTTATTGCGATAGTCGAATACTGGCAGATATTTTTCTGCATTGAGATTTCCGGAATAATGTAAGGTTTTATGTTTACAGGCACAGTGTCGTATATATGCGAACTGCAAAACGTTCGTTTCAACACCACTTGGAAAGAGCCCGAAGTTCCGTTTGTCTGTATGGTTACCGTATTTGCAAACCTGTCGCTCACAATACTTGCCTTATTGGTTGGAACCAGACTCCATTCTAGTAATACACCGTCCTCGGGTGTAACCGACATTGTAAATTCTTCGTTTGCACATTCGTTGTATGTCGGCCATGTTATTGTTTGAGGAACAAATTGTGTCAGTGGGTAGTTATATACTGGCGATGGACAATTAGTCCTTCTGTCGATTTGTTGTAGGTTTATGCTGCACAATGGACTTTGAAGTACCACATTGTATTCGTTTCCATCGAACTGCGAAGGCTGTCCACAACTAGCACTCCAGTGTAGATAGTATTGAGGTAAATCTGGAATTGCATTGAAAGTATAGCCGTTGCCAATACATACGCGATTAATCCAGTCGGAAACGTCAGGATCTGGTGTTGACGGACTTTCGTTTATTTTTATTGAGGAGTAAGCCGAATGATTGCAAAAATTTTGATTTGATGCTTCGACTGTGTAAGTGCCAGCATTGCTAAAAGTATAGCTTATGCTACTTGCAGTCTGCGTATAAATTGCCGTTCCGTTGCTGTAGATAGTCCAGTCGCAAATTACGTTGGAGTTTTCAGTTGAGAATGTAACCATATCGTTTTCACATGCCTCATTTGGAGAAACTATTACAAGCGGCTTTTTCACAATAACGGTTTTTGTTTGCGCCGCACCTCCGCACTCCAGAAAAGCACAATTATAGTTGCAATTAATGGTGTATGTGCCTTGAGATTGGAAATTCAGCAAAAATTTATGAGGATGTCCCGAAAACAATTGTTCCACACCGCTTGTTGGTGTAATACTCCAAGTATATGCAGTAGAAGCCCACTGCGGAAGTTCGAAATATACAATGTCGTCAACACAAACAATATCGGGGCCTTGTATTTCTGCATTGTCAGATATTACTGGTATGGGCAGATATGTAAGGTATGGGCATGCCTGCTGTTCGCATGCTGGACCGTTAAGCGCAATGTAACCATAACCGTTATCAATGTCGTCCCACATTACGGTAAGCGAATTTGTCCCTTGACCGTCTTGGATGTGTCCGCCTTCTACGTGCCAGAAATAGTTATTACATATATTTATGGCATTATATGTTGCTGATGTGTTTTCGCAAGCCGTTCCGAAACAATCGACTCTGAGTGTCGGGTATCTTGAAATGTTTACCACGTACATTGTTGAATCTTCGCAGCCACACTCGTTCACAACCTTGTGAACTATGGTTGCCGACCTTCCATAGGTGTTGTAGTCGGCTATAAATGTGTAGTTTTGGGAAGATGTCCTTTCGCTTCCAACGCTCCAATAGTAACCAACAATCGGCGAATCAGATGAGGAAGTTGAGTTGTCGTAGAACTGGATTTCCTGACCATCGCATACATCGATGTACTGGATGCCCGATGGCGTGTAGCCAGTTTCGGTAGGATTTGAGGCAATTCCAGCGATAGGCCTTTCGATGAGGTCGATGCAGAGCTGCTTTTCGCAGAACTCGTCGTTAGGTCCATAAACCGAAAGGATGAGAGTTCCGATTCCAACGCTTTCAGACCAGTTGACGGTGATAGTGTTGTTGCCTGTGTTTGTGGTGTAGGAGTCAGCACCAGAGACTGCCCAATCGTAGGTTGCATTCGAGGGCAGTCCGACTATGCTGTAGGTGACTTGAGACCCTCGGCAGGCGACAAGACACTGGTGCTCATCGTAGCTCGGCTGAGGACTGGTGTTTGGTTTGTAACTAGTAATGATACATTCGGAGTCGAAACCGCTCCGGATGTAAAAATTACAGAAATCGATGCTTTGAGCAAGAATGCAACCAACAATCGCGAGTTGCATTAACAAAATTAGTAATAACCGTTTCATAATATCAGTTTTAAAAGATTAAAAATTATTATTGCTACAAAGGTAGTAATTTATTCAATAATACAAAAACGCAAAAGAGCTTTATTAGATAAAATGTCAAAACAAAAGAATTAAAGCACAAAATATTTAGACTAAATAATATATAAAATAATTATTATTATATTTTTATTTATCAACACAAACATTTTGGGACACTAAATTACTATTTGATCATACTAATAGAAACAAACACGTACATAACACACGGTCCAAAATACTTTTTTTTACACTAGTTAATACACCTCCATTTAGTTTTAATTAGACTATATGATTCTGATTTCATTAATTAATGATTTTTAGGCATTTATAACAACCTCGACTCAAATACACTCTAAAAATATCAAAAAATATTGTCTGTTTCAAATAAAAATTATTACCTTTAACCGATTTTTTTTGCAGAGGAACATTTTGATGATACGCAAATACATATTATTACTAGTAATCCTTGCTACGACATTGTCGTGCAAGCAATTGTTTGCACAGTACGAATTCATTGAAAACAAAGGTCAATGGCACGAAAACGTAAACTTCAAGATGGAGCTAAACGACGGTGCGCTGTTCGTCGAGGAGAATGGTCTCACTTTCAACATTACCGACATCAAGATGGGGCACCACTCCCACGCACACGATGAGTACGAATGGCATGACGAAAACGCTATTGGTCGCGGACATGCTTACAAGATTGCCTTCAAAAATTCGAAAAAGCCGCAGAAAATATCTCCTTCCGATGCTGCACCCGACTACTGCAACTATTTCATCGGCAGCGACGAATCGAAATGGGCTTCGCATGTACGCAAATTCCGCAAAGTTGAATACATCGGCATATACAACAACATCGACATACGCTATTCCTCCGATTCGAGAGGCATGAAATACGACTTCGTAGTGCATCCTGGCGGAAATTACAAGGACATACAGCTCGAATACACTGGCACAGATGGAATTGAAGTCAACGACGGAGTGCTGATTGCCCATACCACCATACGCGACATTATGGAATACACGCCAAAAGTTTACCAAATAATAAATGGCGACACCATAAATATCGGTTGTGAATACATTCTGCATAAAGACATAGTAAGTTACAAAATTTCAGATAGTTACAACAAAGACTATGACCTTGTAATCGACCCATCGCTTGTATTCTCGACCTATACAGGTTCCACTGGCGACAACTGGGGATTTACCGCCACCTACGACTACAACGACAATGTATTTTCGGGTGGAATTGTGTTTTCGACAGGCTATCCTACTTCTACAGGTGCATATCAGGTGAACTATGCAGGCGGAACGCCGTGGGCCGACAACGCCACAAGTTACCTCGAAGGCTGCGACATCGGCATTATCAAGTACAACGCGACTGGCACAAATAGAATCTACGCAACTTACCTCGGCGGACACAACGGACAGGAAATGCCGCACAGCCTAGTCGCCACCGAAAGCAACCAGCTGGTTGTGATGGGAACAACCGGCTCGGCCGACTTCCCCACAACCACCAATGCCTACGACCGCACATTCAATGGAGGCACAAGCGTAACCTACGATAATGTCATCGGATTCCGCAACGGAGTCGATGTTTTCGTGTCGAAACTTTCGGAAGATGGCTCGCAGCTCATAGGAAGCACCTACGTAGGCGGAACTGGAAACGACGGACTCAACTTTAAGGCTTCGTACACGATTCCCGACGCAACAACAGGCATCAACTACGTTGAAATGCACGGTAACGACTCGTTGTACTACAACTACGGCGACGGCGCTCGCGGAGAGGTAGTTGTCAGCAGCAAATCGTACATTTATGTCGGTACGAACACATTCTCTTCCGATTTTCCATCAGGAATAAACGCAGGTTTCCAGCCTAACTCAGGAGGCAAACAAGACGGTGTTGTTTTCGCACTTAGTCCCGACCTGTCGCAATTGGCATGGAGTTCGTACATTGGTGGTTCGCAAGACGATGCAATTTTCAGCGTTTCGCTCGACAGCGAAGAAAATGTCTTTGTCACAGGCGGAACCACATCGTCAAACTTTCCCTCGACAGCAAATGCGTACAACACAGCGCACAACGGCGGCAGTACCGATGCTTTCGTGGCAAAAATAGCACACAACGGAACATTTTTGCTTACATCCACTTTCTTCGGTTCGCCCGCCTACGACAATGCATACTTCGTCCGCACCGACCGCAACGACAAGGTGTATATCTGCGGACAGACAAAATGCGGAGGCACGGTGCTCGTACAAAATGCCGGATACTATGTGGCAAACAGCGGACAGTTCATCACAAAATTCAACAACAACCTCACCGATGTTGAATGGTCGACCCAGTTCGGCACAAACACCGGCAAGCCCAACATTTCGATAACCGCCTTTGCCGTAGACGTTTGCAACCGAGTGTACCTGTCGGGATGGGGCAGAGAATGGCCGTTCAACTACTACAACGCCCAAGGACAATACTACACATGGGACCAGGAATTCGGCACAAAGAACATGCAGGTTACCCCCGACGCCATCCAGGACACCACCGACGGCATGGACTTCTACGTGCTTGTGCTCAACGAAGATGTAAGTGCATTGGAATACGCAACTTTCTTCGGCGAACTTCGCTACACATCGTGCAGTGCGTCGGGACGCGACCACGTTGACGGTGGCACAAGCCGTTTCGACAAGAAAGGTCATATAATACAATCGGTTTGCGCCAGCTGCGGAGGTTGCCAGATGTTCCCGATAAGTCCATCGGACGTTTGGTCAACAACCAACAACTCGACCAACTGCAACAACGCCGTATTCAAGATTCGAATTATAGAGAACCTCGCCGAAGCGAACTTCAATCCGGTTCCTGTTGGCTGCGCTCCATACAACGTGCAATTCGAAAACACCTCGCAGGGCACATCGTTCCTATGGAATTTCGGCGACGGCACAACATCGACGCTAACACAACCTACGCATACATATACAAATGGCGGCACCTATAACGTAACACTCATAGCCTACGACCCGTCGAGCTGCAACATGACCGATACCATCAGCCGTAGCATAACCGTAGTTTCGCCTCTCCCATCCACCCTCGACGACATTACAAGTTGTCCTGGCGAAAGCGTAATCATCGGTCCCGAAACCGATTACCCCGATGGCACAACCTTCGAATGGATACAAGGCAGCGGATTCAGTAACCCAAATGCTCAAAACCCGAGCGTAACACCAACACAAACAACAACATACACGCTTGTTGCACATGGAGTCTGCAACGACACTGTAACACAGACCGTCAACGTAATAACTCCGGTAGTTGGACTAAGCACATCGAACGACACGACTATTTGCCCGGGAGGCAGCGCGACATTGCAGGTATTCCCAACAGGCAATGCCGTAGCATGGGAATGGGCGTATGACAATAACTTCACGTCAATATTCTCAACAGAACAAACTGTGACAGTTTTTCCTGAGAATAGTTTTACCTATTACGTCAGAGTGCGCGAATCGGAATGCAACACATACGCTACCGACCAGGTCCATGTGACGGTGCACAGGTTCAACTATAGCCTCGAACCATCGCATATTATATGCCCGAACACACAAATACAACTCCCTGTCACAAACAACAGCAGCGACAACCTCACATATCAGTGGCAAGGTGCAGGAATCGTAAGTGGTGGCAACACCAATTCGCCAACCGTAGCACCGACGACTGCAACCACGTATACAGTAACCATAACCAACCAGATGGGCTGTACGACAACCGACCAGGTAGAGGTTACCATAGATAATATCGGCAGCAGCATCGGAGATATTGTAAACAACATCTGCCATGGATACTGCGAAGGTTCGGCAAGCGTCACCCCGACAGGAATAGAGCCATTCACCTACTTGTGGAGCAACGGGCAAACCACACCGACGGCGACAGGACTTTGCGCCAGCACCTACTCTGTAACCATAACCGACGGAAACTCATGCACGGCCACCAACTCGGTAACAATTACAGAACCTCCTGCTATAAACTTGATTTTCACCAACATACAAGAACCAGTTTGCGACGGCGTGGGCTATGGCTCGGCAACAGTGAACGTATCGGGAGGCACACCCGGATACACCTACCAGTGGAACATCAACGACAATACCACAGCCACCAACAACCAATGCCTTGTCGGCAACAACATAGTAACCGTTACCGACAACAACGGCTGTACAGCTTCTGCATCAATAAACATGCCAGCGCCCGGCACACTAGCCTCGCAAACCGAATCGATAACGCATGTATCGTGCAACGGATTCTGCAACGGCGCTGCCAGCATTTCGGCAAGCGGAGGTACTCCACCATATCACTACAACTGGTCGAATGGTACACATGGCACCGAAATTCACGGACTATGTGCGGGGCGCTACACCGTAACAATAATAGATGCCGACAACTGCGTATCGCACCAATTGGTCAACATAACAGAACCGTCTGTGCTGATTACACAACTTTCGGAAACCACACAAATAATTTGCTACGGAGAACTTGCAACTTTAAATTCAATCACCTACGGAGGAACACCACCATATTCAATAATTTGGTCAACTGGCGAAACTACCAACACGCAAATTGAAGTTCCTGCAGGCACCTATTCGATAAACGTAACCGACAGTCACGGCTGCACCGCATCAGCACAGATAACAATCACTCAACCAGACACATTAACGCTTAGATACAACCTCGAAAACCAGATTTGCGACAACAACTGCAACGGACGAATCGAGGCAATCGTAGAAGGCGGTGTCCAACCATACGTTTACGGATGGTCGAATATGAGACACTCAAAAGTAATCGACAATCTATGCAATGGACATTACTCGATTACCGTTGTCGATTCAAATGGCTGTTCACTTACCGAGGATTTCGAAATAATCAACCAAGGATACATTCCAGGACTACATGTCACAGCAAGTTCGGATGTAATATACCGTGGCGAATACGTCAGACTTCTGGCGGAAACTTCGTCACCGGGAACATTCATCTGGGATAATGACGACATACTAAACAGCAACACAACGCAAAGCCCAATCGCACTCCCGTCGGAAAACACACTTTTCACCGTTGAATTCCACGACGGCAACGACTGCATAGCCATCGACACAATTTCGATAAAGGTCAAAGAAGTAATCTGCGGCGACCCGTACATATTCGTTCCAAACGCATTCACCCCCAATGGAGACGGCAACAACGACTATTTCAGGCCATTCTATCCCGATGCAATAGTCACCGAATTGTACTTTGCAGTTTACGACCGCTGGGGTGGAATAGTTTACGAAACCGACAACATCCGCGCCGATGGCTGGGACGGAACCTACAAGGGCAAACGCCTTGCTCCCGACGTGTATGTATTCTGGCTGAAAACCAAATGTATAAACGGTGAAAAATACGAGCACCGTGGAAATGTAACACTAATCAGGTAAAAATACATGGAAGAAATTATATCAACCATAAGTTCATACGTCTGGAGCGCACCTCTTGTTATATTATGCCTTGCTGCCGGACTTTACTTTTCATTTGGAACGAAATTCGTGCAGGTAAGGCGTTTCGGCGAAATGGCGCGACTGCTTTTTTCTACCGACAAGACGCAAAAGACGGGTATTTCGTCGTTTCAGGCGTTCGCCATGGCCCTATCGGGACGAGTTGGTACAGGAAATATTGTCGGCGTAGCAACAGCAATCGGCTACGGCGGTCCTGGCGCAATAGTATGGATGTGGATAATAGCCTTCCTCGGTGCAGGCTCGGCCTTTGCCGAAGCCACTTTGGCACAAATCTACAAGGAGGAACACAACGGACAGTTCCGTGGCGGCCCCTCCTACTACATCGAAAAAGGTCTGAAATGCAAGTGGCTGGCAATAATTTTTGCCGTATGCTCGGTACTCGCCTGCGGAATTTTCCTTCCTCCCGTACATTCCAACGGCATATCCACAGCATTCTCCAATGCTTTCGGCATCGATACGATATATGTTGGAATTATTGTGGCTGTACTAATCGCACTTGTTATCATTGGAGGAGTTAAGCGTATCGCAAATGTAGCACAAATAATAGCTCCGCTGATGGCAGTGATTTACATAATTCTCTCTATCGTCGTACTTATTTGCAACGCAGGAAATGTTCCGTCGGCATTCAAGGATATGATAACTAGCGCATTCGGAATAAACGAAATGCTTGGTGGCATACTCGGCAGCACCATTGCCTGGGGCGTGAAGCGCGGCATCTACTCCAACGAAGCAGGACAAGGTACCGGTCCAATAGTGGCAGCTGCTGCAAAAGTCTCGCACCCTGTGAAACAAGGACTTGTGCAGGCATTTTCGGTGTATATCGACACCCTGCTAGTTTGTACGGCTACAGCGGTAATGATTCTGGCCACCAAGTCCTTCAACATATACGACGGCGACGGCAATCTGCTTTTCGTCTCCCCGATTGCTCAACTTGGCGCACCCGACGTTTCGTACACCTCGACGGCATTAGGGACTTTGGTAGGCTCGACGTGGGGAAACATAATAATTTCGGTAGCATTGTTCTTCTTTGCTTTCACAACCGTGATGGCCTATTATTACTACGCCGAAACAAATGTCGTTTATCTTTTCGGCAACGGCAAAAAAGAAAAGATTGCAATATGGTGTGTACGCATATCGGTAATCGGAATGGTGTTCTTCGGTTCGCTGCACGAAGCCAAGACGGTGTGGGACCTTGGCGACATCGGTGTAGGCTCGATGGCATGGATAAACGTGATTGCAATACTGCTGCTATCGCCGAAGGTTTTCAAATTGCTCAAATCTTACGAAAAGCAGAAGAAACAAGGCAAGGAACCCGAATTCCACCCCGAAGAAATGAACATTAAGAACGCTGACTTCTGGGAGAACAAAAAATAGCAGTAAAAACGACAAGCATAAAAAGCAAAAGGAGACTGCATAAGCAATACAGTCTCCTTTTGTTCTTCTGAAAGAATTTTTTACATGTCTTTCATCATTTCATCCCATACTTCAGGGCAACCCAATGCTATGGAAACGATGCGTTCTGCCTGTTCGTCAGTAGCTCTCTTTTCCTTAATTTCATTGTAAATCTTTGCAGCTTCTGCGCCATTTCCATCCTGGCAAGCCTGTTCCATCTTAGTGATTTCTTCATCAGAAACCTTTGCGCAGCTTGACATTGCAAAGCAAGTTGCCAATGCGATCAATGCGACAAATAAAACTTTCTTCATTACTAAAACTATTTAAAATTAACAATCCGGGGCAAAAATACGAGCTAATCTCAGCGCCCCATATTACCGAGACCAGAATTTATTTACAAATGTAAGAACTTTTTCTGACATTGCAATTAAAAAATTGCTGTTTTTTTCACGGTGGAACAAGTTGTAAATTATGTTCGGAAACATGTTTTTTTATGAGAAGATTATTCTTAATTTTGTGCAATATAATTTTAACATAAAAAAAGTCATGATAGAAAACTTAAACGAATTTATGTCAACGAACATGGCTGCAGCAAAGCGTTCGGCCATTCGTGAAATATTGAAGTTAACTCAGCGCCCTGAGGTTATTTCGTTTGCAGGCGGCTTACCAGCTCCGGCATCATTTCCTGTAAGCGACATCAAGCAGTGCATCAACGAGATCCTCGACGAAGCAGGACCAAAGGCATTGCAGTACGGAACCACCGAAGGCGACGTTGACCTCCGCAACGAAATCGTAAAGCACTACGCTCGTCAGGGCATGAACGTAACCATCGACAACCTGATGATTACCACTGCTTCGCAGCAGGCTCTCGACATTGCTGGCTGGATTTTCATCAACCCAGGCGACACCATCATCTGCGGTTTGCCATCATACCTTGGCGCTCTCGGTTCATTCCGCGCATACGGTGCTGTTCCAGTAGGTATTCCTTTCGACGACTACGGAATGAGACCCGACCTTCTCGATGCTAAGCTTGCTGAAATGAAGGCACAGGGCAAGAAGCCGAAGTTCATCTACTTGATTCCCGACTTCCAGAACCCGACAGGTATCACTTACCCAGAATCACGCCGTCAGGAAATCATCAACATCGCCGACAAGTACGACCTATTTATTATAGAGGACTGCCCGTACCGCGAACTCCGTTTCGAAGGCAAGGCTCAACGCATGATGTACGAACTCGACAAGAACCACAGAGTTATCTCTCTCGGAACATTCTCGAAGACTTTGGCTCCTGGCTTCCGTCTTGGTTGGGTTCTCGCTCACCCCGATGTAATCTACAAGTTCGTAACTGCAAAGCAGCACACCGACCTCTGCACACCTGCTATCCTCCAGATGGCTACTGCAAGATACATGGCAAAGGGCTTGTTCGAAAAGAACTTCGGCAAGACTATCGAAATGTACCGCGAAAAACGCGACTTCATGCTGAAGTGCTTCAAGCAGTACATGCCCGAAGGTGTTAAGTGGACTCACCCCGAAGGCGGTCTGTTCCTCCTTCTCTCGTTGCCCGAAGGCTACGACACCAACGAACTCTTCCAGGTTGCAATCAAGAACAACGTTGCTTTCGTAACCGGCGACGTATTCTTCTGCGACGGCAGCGGCAAGAACACTATGCGTCTCAACTTCTCCTACTCTTCGATGGAACAGATAGAAGAAGGCGTTAAGCGTCTTGCCGATGCAATAAAGGAATTCATGCACAAATAAGAATTTCCCTAAATTCATATAAGGAGCGGCAATTGCCGCTCCTTTTTTTGTAATAGGTAAGTTCATTTTTTCAAAAACTTATTGTGTATAAGATATTTTTACTATATTTGCCACAAGAAGATAAAAAATCAGAATTATGAAAAAGTCGATTTTAATATCACTACTCGTTGGGATGATGGGTGTAATGATGATAGGATGCGAAAAAAATAACACGTGTGAGTTCTGTAAAGAATATAGTTATTACAAGCCGGGGGGTCGTTTCTTAGAATTGGCGCCAGAAATATTCCAATATGACTCTATATCTCAAACTCTAAGTATAGATCAAGAAGAAAATCGGAAAAGTAGAGAATTGGAGCAGGCTTTTGTTCCGTCAAACAAAATCCCGCAAGAATTATTGAATTCTCAATCAAAAACAGATTATTTTATTGTATGTGCTAAATTAAAAATAGTAGGACAAAAAGGCAAACAAGATGCAGGTGGAAATTACAAAAAACGTGACAGAATAAAATGTTACAATAACGTAAGACCTGTTAACTATATCAGTAGTAACGGTCATTTATCTAATAATGATAGTGTATATTATAAATAAAGAAGAAAAAATATGAATAAAAAAGTTGCTATAATTATTGCTCTGATTTTGTAAATGGCGACAACGTAATTGCACGCGACAGGATTGTGAAAAAATAAAATTCACCCGTTCGTTCGGATTTGCAATCCGGACGAGACCGAATAGCAGATTTGTAATCTGCAATTAAATTTCAGCAAGTTCCGTTACAATTTGATTTTATATTATTTTTGTGAATTTATGAAAATGTAAAAGTGTTATGTCAAATATAACTATCATAAAGCACCCCGCGCTTAAGCAAGGTATTTACATGTACCGCATAGTAAACGGGGACAGAGTGATTGCAAGAAACAGGATCGTAAAGGAATAACTAAAACATACATTTTAACGGCAGATGCAAACAAAGCATCTGCCGTTTCCTTATTGCGTACTACAAAAGATTTTCGTAAATTCGCACCCTAAAATTTCATATCATGGAAGAATACATTGTCTCCGCCAGAAAATATCGTCCAGATACATTCGAAAGTGTTGTCGGTCAAGACGCTATAACCCAAACCCTGAAGAATTCGATAAAGAACAACCAGCTTGGACAGGCTTATCTTTTCTGTGGTCCAAGAGGCGTCGGAAAGACAACTTGTGCACGTATCTTCGCAAAGACTATCAACTGCAGCAACCCGACCGAAAACTTCGAGCCCTGCAACGAATGCGAATCGTGCCGCGCTTTCATCGAATCGCGCTCGTTCAACATACACGAACTCGATGCTGCATCAAACAACTCGGTGGAAGACATCCGCGCTCTAATCGAACAAGTGAGAATACCTCCGCAAATCGGTTCGTACAGCGTGTATATAATCGACGAAGTTCACATGCTCTCGCAGGCGGCTTTCAACGCCTTCCTGAAAACCCTCGAAGAACCGCCAAAGCATGCTATTTTCATCCTTGCAACCACCGAAAAGCACAAGATTCTTCCAACTATACTCTCGCGCTGTCAGATTTTCGACTTCAACAGAATAAGCGTCGAGGACATCCGCAACAGACTTGAATTTGTCGCTCAACGCGAAGGCATTACAGCCGAATCGGACGCACTGCACGTCATAGCACAGAAAGCCGACGGCGCTATGCGTGACGCACTTTCAATCTTCGACCAGATTGTAAGTTTCTGCGGAAAGAACATTACATACCAGGACACGATCAAGAACCTCAACGTACTCGACTACGAGGTGTATTTCAAGATAACCGAAACCCTTTTGGCTGGCAACTACTCCGAAGCCTTGATGATTTTCGACGATGTACTGAAAAAAGGCTTCGAAGGCGGATATTTCATCAACGGACTGGCATCACATTACCGCGACCTGCTGGTTTGCAAGGACCCCGGCACTACCAGCCTTATCGAAGTAGGCGAAAAGGCAAAGGCAAAATACATGGAGTACGCACAGAAATGCTCGGTTCCGTTCCTATTCAATGCCATACAGATTGCAAACTCATGCGACATGAGCTATCGCACCTCGCAAAACAAGAGATTGCTCATAGAATTGTCGCTGCTTAAGATTTGCAACCTCTCGACCAACGCATTTGCAATGCAACAGACACCGCAGGCTCCAGTACAGCAGGTTCAGCCCAAACCAGTGCAAACTGTAGCTCCTCAGAAACCAGCTCCAGCACCTGAACCTACCGTACAAAAACCTGTAAGCATAACGCCAAAACCAGAACCGACGCCTGCACCTGCTGCACAGCCTATAGTGCCCAAGCCCGCCCCTGCCCCAAATAGCGATGCAGAACAGCAGGGCAACGGCAAGATAAACCTAATGAAGAAGATTGTTGGTCTCGATGACACTCACGAAGACGAAACGACAAAAGCCAACACCGCCACCTACGGCGACAAGGCCTATACCAAGGAAGATGTCATTTCGGCATGGATGAAATTTGTTGCAGAAAAATGTCCCGAAGGTACGCGCTGGAGAAGCTATTTCAAGAGCCATATCCCCGAAGACCAGAACAATGCATACATTGTCAGAGTAGAAGACGATTCGATGCAAAACAAATTGTCGGAACGCAAAGATGTTATGCTAGGCTTCCTGCGAAAAGAACTCGACAACGGGAACTTCGATTTTACATTTACTGTCGACAATTCACTCCTCGAGGAAAACAGCAAAAAGGTTATGACACAATCGGAATTGCTCGAAAAAATTAAGGAGACAAATCCAGAAGTGGAAAAAATAATAACCGAAGGCGACTTCTCTCAAGCATAAACAACTACAAGTGAAAGAAAACCCTATCCTGGCATTTTTCAAATACTGTCTCAAACGGACGGCTTCATCGTGCTGGATTCTATTCAAACTGATGATTCCCGTTTCGATTGTAATACGTCTGATTCAGGAGTTTGGCGTACTGCCATATATAAGCGGTGTGCTCGAACCTGTTATGGGCATTGTCGGTCTTCCTGCCGAAACTGCAATAGTATGGCTTACGGGAATGGTCGTCAACATATACGGGGGTCTGCTCTCCCTGTTTTCGATTTACCCCTCATTCAGCGAACCTCTCACCCATGCACAACTTACCATTTTGCTCACAATGATCCTCTTGGCGCACACTATTCCCGTCGAAGTAGGCATTGCTAAGAAAACCGGCGTAAAATTCTGGATAATGTTCCTAATACGTTTCCTTGGTGCCATTGCCATCGGAGCGATACTTAACGGCATATATTCGCTTACAGGAACATTGCAGGAAACTGTAGAAATGCCCGAATTCCTTGTACCAGGGCATCTCGGATGGGGCGACTGGGCATTGAACGAACTGAAAAACTACGGAGTTATAATTGCCGTGATATTTACACTTGTGGTATTTGTTCATCTGCTCGAAGTGGTTGGCTTCATGAAATTTATAAACCGAATGTTCCTCCCGCTGCTAGGCTGGCTTGGCATAAGCGAACGGATGTTGCCGCTGACGGTCATCGGCATGACAATGGGACTTGCCTATGGTGGCGGACTGATTGTTGACGAAGGCAAAAAGGAAGGTACAAAACCAAAGGACATTTTCTTTGCAATGACGCTTATGGGCTTGTTCCACAGCATTTTCGAAGACACAATATTAATAATAGGCGCTGGGGCGCACTGGACTGGAGTAATCATAGTGCGTGCAATTTTTGCCTTTGCGGTAACATATATATTTGTATTAGCCACAAAACGAATCGACGACGAGAAATTTGCAAAGATTTTCATGACAAAATCGTTCAGAAAGAAAATGAATTCTGAAAAAACAAAATAATATATTGCGGTGTTAATTTTTATTACTATAATTACATTCTAAAAAATTTAAAGATGAAGGTATCTAACGGAAAAATAGTAAAAGTGGAATACGACTTATTCCTTAATGGTTATAATGAAGAACTTGCATACTCAACCAAGAACGAAGAAGACGGTTCTGGATGCATTGAATTCGTATGTGGCAATGGCGAACTTCTCGAACCAATGGAAGCAAAACTTGTCGGCATGGAACCTGGACAGGAATTCAAGTTTATGATTCCAAAGGACGAAGCTTACGGAGATGTTGACGATGAATTGTTCATCGGTTTCCCGAAATCGGAATTCATCGACGAGTCGGGCAAGGAAGATATGCCCGAGGAAGGCGACATCATACCTATGGAAGACGAAGACGGCATAATAATGAACGCCGTAGTAAACGAAATCACCGACGACCATGTTGTATTGGACTTCAACCCGATATATGCCGGCGAAGACCTTTACTTCATTGGCAAGGTTCTTGATGTAAGGAATTCAAAATAGGACACACACATGGACAAGCATGAGAAAATGTTGAGCAAGATGCGCGAAATCGCATTGAACAATCCCGAGAAAATCAGGATTGTAGAGACTAATGTCAATGCGGAAGTGCAGCTCGAATTCTACGAACTCATGCAACGTATTGGCGAAAACGAAATTAGCACCGAAGTCGATTCGCTTATCCACAAACTAGCCAACGCCTCTGGTCTCGAGGACAAAAAACGTATCCTCGTAACTTTGGCATGCATAGGCACGGTCGAAGCTTTCAGGTTTTTAGAGAACTACCTGAGCTACTGCGACGATGAAATAAAAAAATGGGTTCTTCTTGCATACCAGCAATGCCAGATGTTCCTCGAATCGTCGCTGCTCGACGAATCGAAAATTTACATCGCCTCGGGACTTGGCGGCAAGGAACATAGGCTTAGATACATTTTTGTACTCGCAGGAACAAACAAGTCCGATTTCACCGACTTTCACAAGAAAGTGCTCGAAAACGAAACCGAATATTACCTGAACAAACAGGATTCGATAAAGGAAAAACTCGAATATTCGGGCAACTACGCAATATGCACAGCTCTTGTTCCTCTGTCGGAAGACATTGTTGCGCTCGTACAGAAAATTATCGACGAGGTTAACCAATACGGCAATTTCATAAGCAACAGCATTTTCGTAACCAACGAAAAGATTGTTGGCAAGGAGTATCTCGACAAAATATTCGAATCAAATGAAAACCGTTAAGATCGACGACTCGTGGTACGAGCAACTTGAAGGAGAATTCTCGAAGGAGTATTTTGCCAAACTCAAGGAATTTCTCGTTGCCGAGAAAAAGCAAAACATCATCTTCCCTCCTGGAAGCCAGATTTTCAACGCTTTCGACACCACTCCGTTCGACAAGGTAAAGGTTGTAATTCTCGGTCAAGATCCATATCATACGCCAGGATTTGCTCACGGACTATGTTTTTCGGTGCAGTATGGTGTACAGATTCCAAAGTCGCTGCAAAACATATACAAGGAACTTAATAGCGACATAGGTTTCCGCATTCCCAACCATGGCAACCTTACCAAATGGGCAGAACAAGGTGTGTTCCTTCTCAACGCAACGCTGACAGTTCGCGCACATCAGGCTGGTTCGCACCAGAACCACGGTTGGGAGACATTTACCGACAAGATAATTTCAACATTAAGCGAAAAAAAGGAAAATCTTGTTTTCCTGCTCTGGGGCAGCTACGCTAAAGCAAAATCTGTCCTTATCGACCACAACAAGCATCTAGTGCTTACTGCTGCGCATCCATCACCACTTAGCGCTTACAACGGCTTTTTCGGATGCAAGCACTTTTCGAAAACCAACGAATACCTTCAGGCTCATGGCATAAGCCCTATAGATTGGAGTCTCGAGAACATATAAAAAAAAACTTGGCACAATCGGCCAAGTTTTTTTTGCTTACAACCTACTCTATTTCAAATAATCAGAAATCACACAAGCCGCCGACCTTGCATCGTTGATGACATCGTTGATTGTCATCGGACGCTTGCACGAACCAGCCACAAACAGTCCCTGTTCGGTAGTTTCGTTGTCGCATAGGTGCGGAGTGGCAGTCTTAACGAAACCATATTCTCCACCGATTCCACATTTTACACCAAGGTCCTTAGTACCGCACGAAGCTTCCATTCCAACCATCAGAACCAAAAGGTCGGCAGTCATTTTCATCGGTACGCCAAGCAAAGTATCCTCAGCCTTTATCTGTATCTTGCGGTCGAAAGTTGACGATGCTTCCGAAATACGTCCACGAACAAAGCGGATGTCGTACTTTTCCTGCGATTCGCGGTAAAGTTCCTCGAAATGCTGTCCCCACATACGCAAATCCATATAGAAAATGTAAATTTCGGCTTCGGGAAGCAACTTACGAACTTCTATAGCCTGCTTTACAGCCGTTACACAACATAACTTGGAGCAATAGCGGTTGCCCGACTTCTCGTCGCGCGAACCTACGCACTGGAGGAAAACCACGCGCTTTGGAGTTTCGTTTATCGAATTAACTACCTGATTATAACGTATCATTCTCTCCATATCAATCGACGTTACAACACCCTTGTAAATGCCGTAGCCGAGTTCTTCCTTGCGCCTTGCATCGAAAATCTGGTAGCCAGTGGTTATCAGTACTGCCGAAACAAAATAGTTCTTTCCATCCTTGTCAACAACCTTCCATTCCGAGTCGTTCTTTACAATATCTACAACTTCCTTGTTGAGCATCAACGTTATATTGTCGTTGATGAGCTTAGAATTAAGTTTGTCGGCGATTTCGGATGCGCTCGAAAAATCGGGGAAAAGGTAAGCCTTGTCGATTATATTGGAAAGCACTGCGGTTGACTTTTCAAAAAGCAACACCTCGTTGTCCTTAGCCAGGATTGATGCACTTTCGATACCGGCAGGACCTGCTCCTATTATTGCTATCTTCTTCATATTCAATATTTTTAATTACACTTTCAAATTCGTTGGTTTTTCGGGCGACGGGAGTATTTCTCCGTTTGCACCGCGATATTTCTCATTTGGCTTGTACGGAATGCCAATCTTGTCGAGGAGATTCTCGACCTGCACCTGATGCAACTGCATTCCGAGTTTCCACGGGTCGTAGCCGAGCAACATTCCAGCCATTTCCTCGTAAGTGAGAACCGGAATACCATAGCCGTCCTTGTCGTAGGTCTTGTTTTCCATCTCGGCTATGGTGTACTGCCATTTGTCCATAAACATCGAACATCCGGGGCAGTTTGTAACGATAAAATCAGGCTCGAACGGCTCCATCGACTCGAATTTCTTCTTTGTGTTAGCCACCGAATAGCCACGGTTTTCCTGCAGCAGGTAGTGACGGAATCCGAATCCGCAGCAATGGCGGCGTTCGGGATAATCGACCACTTCACCACCCCACGCTTCAATCATACCAGCGAGAACATACGGGAATTCGGCCTTTCCAATACCCTTTTCGGGGAAAATCTTGGCATAATGACAACCAATATGCTCCACAACGCGCAAAGGCTTGCCTGTGAAACGATTCACAAGCTGGTATTTCATCTTCTCCTTCAGTTCGAAACGATACTTATAAATAATATCCGATGGGTGGGCTATGTTTTTCGGTGCTTCAAAATCGCGACCCGTGGCCTCCTTGAGGTACTTGCGCGTCTTTTCGAGCAGTTCAGGATGTTCTTTCCACATTTCCACCATTTCGGTAAATATTCCGAACGAAGTCACGCACGAAGGCACATAGTTTTCGTAGCCTGCATCGGTCATAAGCGAAAACAAGCGAGCCACAACCGTCATTGTTGTCTCCATCGGAACAATGTCGGAATGGTAGCCGATGCCAGTGCAAGTATGCTGGTTGGCCTCATCGCGGATGTCTTTGCCCAACTCCTCACGCATTATCTTAAGAAATGCCGTTTCGGAACCAGGGAAAAAAGTCTGCCTGATACAACTGCGCTCGTAAAAGAACTTGTCGTCGGCTATTTCCTTCTGGTATTCGTTCCAGTAACGTTTATTTTTTGATTCGTCCATAATCATTCTTTTTTAATCATTTTATTACAATGATTGTTTTACAATGATGGAAATTATCAATTATTCATTGTCAATTGTCCATTATCAATTATATTCTCTGCCACAACCTCTGCTATATCCTTCACCTGCAATGTCGTAGCATGATTAAACGCCTTCTTGCACATTGGACAAGCAGTTGCTATCAAATCGGGGTTCTTGTACATAAGACTTTCGACCGCAGCATCGCGAACCTTGGTCTGCTGTTCCATTGTAAGCACTGTGCTTCCGAGGTTGAAACCACAGCATATACTCTTTTCTTTCTCGTCCTTGGCTTTCACCAGATTCGAAACCGACTTCAAAACCTCGCGCGGTTCATCGTAGATTCCGCATCCACGTCCAAGTTCACACGGGTCGTGATAAACAACCTTCAGGTCATCCTTACGCAACTTCAGGCGTCCCGACTTTATCAGTTCGTTGATGTACTCGGTATGGTGCATAACCTTTATCGGCAGATTGTACTCCTTGGTGAACGACTGATAGCAGATCGGGCACGAAGTGACAAGCAACTTTGCCTTCGACTTTATAATCATGCTCTGGTTCTTCAGTCGCAAGTCCTTTGCCTGCTTCAAGAATCCCTGCTGCAACAGCGGACGTCCACAGCAAATGGTTCTGTCCTTGTCCATGTACCAGTATTTCTGGTCGACTGCATCAAAGATTTTCATCATGGCTTCGGTTATGCCTGGAGTCAAGTGCGACATGCAACCGCCGAAATATACAACTCGTCCGACCGAGTTGAATGCCTGAATATTGTCGGTATAGCTGTAATTACCGTATGCATCGATGTTGCTTTCCTTGGTTCTCACCTGCCTGCGCACCGTCATAAGGTCGAGACCAACAGGGCAGTCGGACGAGCAACGCTGGCACATAAGGCACTGGTTGGCAACTTCCTCGGTTCCGCGCTTGTAGCGAATATCGCGAAGCAAGTAAACCGACTGAACGCCCTGCACACCAAGCTGCTTATCCATAGGACAATTGTCGATACAAATACCGCAACGCGAGCAGGCACTAAGTTCGTACTTTGTGAAACCTGTCGGTTCGTCGCCCTCGGTAACTCCCATACGGCGGAAGAAAATAAGGAACGGCTCGGTGAATATGTGCATGTAGCGCGAGAATGGCATCGAAACAAAGAACACTGCCAGACAAATGGAATACATTGTCCAGAGAGCAATTTCGACATATTCATGATAAATAGGTGTAAACAAATTGCCCAATGCCTGTGTCATAAATCCGCCGTTGCCGTAATATGCAGCCGTATAACTTTCGGCCAGCAGTCGCAACGGGAAAATGAACCATAACGAGAACTTTGCAAAACGGTCGAACAGCACATGCTTGGTAACTCTGCGCATACCGACAATCTTCGAGTAAACCATCTTGATTACGGCAAGCAGTACGCCCGACAGCACAATCAGAAGCAAAGCGTCCATGATATTGGCGAAGACAACGCTTACTGCAGTAGGATGTTCATGCACGAAGAACCTATAGAATATCGCCACCCAGAAAGGCTTTGATCCTTGGATGCAAACTTCGGCCTCGATTGCCCCTACCAATATAAGCAGGAACCAACCGAAAGCAATGCTACTGTGCATATAGCCCAGAACAAGATTGCGTCTGAAAACCTTGCGATGGAACAGACATTCCAAAACAGCCTCCCATATAGCAGGAAGGAATTTCCACGAAAGAATATTTTTCTTAACCTTCGAACGCTGTACCCTATCGAACGCCATATACCACCTTATATACTTGAAAACGCATATTCCAAGTAATACTAAAGTGCCGAGAACGAACGGAAGTACAAACGGATTAAAATATTTCATCATCACTTATTCTTTTTCGTTAATATTCTCCGCATATTTACAATCGAATTCCTAAGATTGACCTCACGCGGACATACCAATGTGCACTTTCCGCAAAGCATACATTTCTCAAGCTGCTTGGCAAGACCATCGTACTGACCTTGCATATACTGAGTTTTTATCTTGCGGATGTTGAAGTCGGAGAACTGCTGTGCCGAACAAGTCGCTGTACATGCACCACAATTCATGCACACCATGAACGACGGCACAATGTTCTTCAGTTCGTCGAGGCGGGAAAAATCCACCTGATCAAGGTCTATCGACCTTGTCTGCGATATCGAAAAACCAAACTGTCTCATTTTTCCTCCTTTAATGTTTTCAACAAGTCCATACCGCCGGTAACCTCGAAAATCTTCCTTACTTCCTGAAGGTTTTCCTCGCGAATCTTGCGCAAAGCTCCAGGTCCGTCGCCATGATAGTTGGCACCAAGTTTCGGCGCAACAGCCTCAATGTTATTCACATACCACTCCCAAATCGGGCCCTGCTCCTGATGAAGTTCGGGTTTTACCTTATCGGGGTGAACACAATATCCGATTTCGAGGATATTGTTTCCAACTGTCTCTGCCAGACGCTTCTCCTGCTCGGCAATATGCTCGTCCATATAGCCAAGCTTGATGGCTACCTGACGGAGAACAAGTATCACCTCGGCAGGCACATTCTGGCGCGGACAGCGCGTCTTGCACGACAGGCACTGACCGCAATACCATATCATATCGGAACGAAGCAAAGCTTCAATCTCGTTTTCGTCCTTGCGTTGCACAATATCGCAGATACGGCGCGGGTCGTACTGGTAGAACTCGGCAGCAGGACAAATTGCCGTGCATATTCCGCAGTTCATGCATGCCTTGAGCGCATCCTCGAAACGAGTATCCTGCATCAGCAGGTCATATAAGTTTCCCATGTTTAATCCAATTTTACCTTAAACATACCCATAACCTTGAACAAGAACCTTGGCAAGGGCTTTTCGCGGTTGCGGGTAAGCATATTTATGTTCCATCCCAGTTTTTTCATTACTGGAATCTTATGTGTTTCAACAAATTCTATCAGTGTTCCGTCGGGGTCCTCGATGTAGGTGAAATGACCGCTTGCTTCGCCCATATCGAAACGCTCGTTGTTGGGACAGCTGTCAACCGTAAACGGGAAGCCCTTCGATTCGCAGAACTTACGAAGTTCCTGCATGTTGGTAATGTCGAAGCATAACTGGATGAATCCCGGGTCGCCCCAATAGCGTCCTTCGAAAATCTTGCGCGGTTGACGATCCAAAGCAACAACAAGCTCGATGCTACTGCTACCCATAAGTTCAGCAAATGCACCCTTTGGCTTGCGCGACGACCTCAGCAATACACGACGGTATTTCTGGTCTCCACCGTTCATAAATGCAAAATCAGCGAAAACGCCAGTTTCATCATACACAACGGTATCGTAGCCAAGCACATCGCGGTAAACCGAAAAAGCCCTTTCGATGTCGGTAACACCAATCATTGCGCCAACAGTACCACCCGACAAGCATTTCTGGTCGATGAAGACATAGTCGTCCTCAACAACCTGGAAATAGTTGTTCCACGGGTCCTTCACGATGAAAGTTTCTTTTCCTTCGGGTGTTTTTGCCACATCGCCGACTTTGTCGTACTTGGCTTTCAGCTCATCGTGGAAAGCCTTGACATTGCGGCTCTTAATTTTCGCGGCAAAAATACCGAGGTCACCGACCTGCACATCGAATGGAATCGGCTCGGGCTTACGCTGCGAGTACTGCCAGATTTCGAATCCGCCACCACCCTGCAAGTTTACTGCTATGCAGGCGTGACGCTTCTGCGGCTTGTTGCCAGTGTACGGAAGCATTCTTTCAGCCACGGTGTCGTCTTCCAGAATCTTAACATTCATCTGAAACATTTCGATGTACCATTTCCACGATTCGTGAAAGTTTTCGGTACCTACACCAACCTGCTGTATTCCTGATATAAAGTAATTTTCCATTTGATATTTTGTTTGTTGAGTCGTGGCGCGCCGCGACTGTACATTATTAATTGTTTATTATCCTTTTTCTAAGTTTCTAAGTTTCTAAGTTTTGGGGCTTGCAAGCTCAAAGGCTAACAGGCTTAAAGCCTTCAAGCCTTTTCTTCTTTTAGCCCATTATTAATTGTCCATTGTCAATTATACATTATCCATTGTTAATTGTCCATTGTCCTTTTACATCGCCTTTATATTCCTTGCTATTCTTGCTGCCAGACCAGGGAACCAACGCTTGATGTGTACCATTATCAGTTCCTTGCCACCGACAAGCACCTCTCGCTTCTTGCGGTAAATGGCATTCACAATCTTGTGGGCAGCCTTCTCCGATGTTATTCCGCCAGCCTGACCAGCGTCCATCTTGCCATGCGGAGTGCCGTCCTTTTCAAGTGCATAGAGCGAAATGTTGGTCTGAACACGCCCCGGACAAACAAAAGTAACGCGGACATTGTCCTTGTAGCACTCTGCCTGAACAGTCTCGAAGAAGCCATACAGCGCGAACTTCGACGAACTATAGGCACAACGCAACGGAAAGCCGAATTTTCCAGCAATACTTGTAGTAACGGCAATCTGTCCGCCACCATTGGCAACCATCTTCGGGAGAATTGTCTTTGTGATTGTCACCGGAGCAAAATAGTTGACATCCATAACCTTGTCAATCACATCCATCTGCGAATCGACTGTACTGGAACGCTGGCTGATTCCTGCATTGCAGAAGAAAATGTCGATTCTGCCGAACAACGACCAAGCCTGCTCCGAAACCTGCGCCAAGTTTTCCAAATTTGACAAGTCGGCAGGCAAAACCTTTGCATCGGCAGCACCATTGGCTAGGCATTTTTCGCGTACCTTTTCAAGTGCCGACTCGTTGCGCGATGTCAGCACAAGGCTTGCACCTTCCATTGCCATACGGTAGGCCGTTGCCTCGCCTATTCCCGACGAAGCACCCGTTATCCATACTATTTTGTCTGCAAAGCGATGTTTCATATCATTATAGTACCGTCATTCCGTAAGACAAAGCGAACAGGCACAGGTACGAGCCTTGTGAGCCTGTCTATACGGAATCTTCCAATAGTACCCAAAGGAGATTCCGCATAAGCGAACTCACGCAACACGTTCCTTAGTTGGTTCGTTCTGCTTTTCGGAATGACGGTCTCTTTCTGTATCATTGTCACTCATTTTATTTTGCATCAACCTCTGCCTTGAATGCCTTTGCTCTTGCAGCACCTTCGCCAGTATTTATGAGAACAGTCTCACCATTTCTGATACGACCTTCCTCGAGAGCCTTGTAGAAGCCAGCAAAGCAAACTGCGCCTGCAGGACCGAAGTAAACACCCTTTTCGTTCTTTGCAATGCGTGCATAGTCGGCAATCTGCGATTCCTTAATGCGGACAAAGCAACCGTCGCTCTTGCGAACTATCGGAGCAACAATAGGATACATTCCCGGATTACCAGCCGATAGTATCGAAACCTTGGTCTGCGGATTGTCGATTACCGGATAATCCTTTTCGTAACCTTCAGCAAAATTGCTCTTCACGGCACGCTCCCAACCCTGAACCATCGGGTCGCAAGTGTCCTGCTGAACCAAAATCATGCGCGGCAACTTAACTTCGGGATACATTCCGCAAATCTCGCGTACACCCTTGTCAAGTGCAATAGGTCCTGTTCCTCCAGCAACTGCCTGAACATATACATCGGGCATCTTGCCAAGTTGGCGCATAAACTCGAAAACCATAGTCTTCTTTGCCTCAACGCGTATCGGGTCGATGTTGCCAGCCGAAATCATCACCTTCTGCTCCTTGTGGAAGTTGGCTGCAACCTTCTTTGCTGCGCCGTAGTCGCCTTCGCAAACCACAAGGTTCTGACCGAGCGAACGAATTTCGTCAATAGTGTCCTTGCAAACACATTCGGGAACAAAAATGTCAAACTTAACGCCAGCCTTTGCCAAGTACTTGCTATATGCTGTTGCTGTATTTCCACTCGATGCGAGGCAATATTCCTTCACACCATTCTCCTTGAACAGCGAAGCAGCTAACGAAGCAGCCACATCCTTGAAAGTATTGGTTCCGCCGTTAAGGTCGTTACGGTAAACATATGCTTTGCAGTCGATACCATACTTTTCATTGGCAAAACGGTCTAGGAAATCCCAATGTTCTACGGGAATTGCGCCCTCGCCGAAGCTAACGATATTCTTTTTGTCCTCGAGAGGCAAAAAGTCGAAGTAATGCCAAAAACTTTCAGGTTTTCCCTTGTAAAGTTCGGGAAGTTTCGAGTAATCGGCATCGTATTTTACTTCCACATGATTGCTTCCGCACTGCGGACAAAGCTGGTCGTGAGCGAACCATTCGGCGAAATTTTTAATAACTGCGCCGCACTTCTTGCATATCAGGTTATATTTCATATCTGTATCTTTTTAAAAGCAGGAAAAGCATCCCGAAACAATTCAGGACACTTCTCCACTCTATTTTTTATTTCAAAAAACAATCCATGACGGATTTTACTTGGTGAAATTCAGCATTGGAGCCGGAGCATCGTACTTGCCGCTCTCGAGCTTTTCCTTAATTTCCTTGAATGCGTTCAACGTATAGTCAACATCCTCGATGCTATGAGCAGCGGTCGGGATAATACGGAATATGATCATTCCAACAGGAATTACAGGATAAGTCACGATTGAGCAGAAAATTCTATAGTTTTCGCGCAGGTCGTAAGCGATGTTTGCAGCCTGGTTTGTTCCACCCTGGATATGGATAGGAGTTACACAAGCCTCAGCAGGACCGATTGTGAAACCGAGGTTGCGGAAACCTTCCTGCAAACGACGGGTAACAGTCCACAATTTCTTACGGAGTTCATCACCCTCAGCACTGCGGATGATTTCGAGACGCTTCAAGCAACCTTCGACTATTGGCATAGGAAGAGCCTTTGCGTAAATCTGCGAACGCATGTTGTAGCGCAGGAAGTCGATGATATACTTCTTCGAAGCAACGAAACCACCGATACAAGCCATTGATTTTGCGTAAGCGCCGATATAGATGTCGATGTCGTCCATTACGTTGAAGTGTTCCGAAGTACCGCGTCCGTGTTCGCCCATAACGCCAAATCCGTGAGCATCGTCGATAAGGATGCGGAAGTTATACTTCTTCTTCAAGGCAACAATCTGGTCGAGAATTCCAAGAGCGCCGGTCATACCGAAAACGCCTTCGGTAATTACCAATACGCCACCGCCCTGTTCGTCGGCAATCTTGCATGCAACCTGCAACTTCTTTTCGCAGCTTTCGATATCGTTATGCTTGAACGAGAACGACTTGCCCATGTGGAGACGTTTACCGTCGAGCAGACAAGCGTGAGCTTCAGCGTCGAAAACTATCACATCGTGACGAGTCATAAGGCTATCGATAACAGAAACTATACCCTGATAACCGAAGTTCATCTGGAAAGCAGCTTCCTTCTTTTCGAAGTCGGCGAGTTCGCGTTCCAACTGTTCGTGCAATGCAGTGTGGCCAGTAAGCATACGGCTACCCATAGGATAAGCCAAGCCCCACTTTGCTGCGCCGTCGGCATCAGCCTTGCGAACTGCAGGATGATTTGCCAGACCAAGATAGTTATTCAAACTCCAGCACAATACTTCCTTGCCTTGGAACTTCATGCGAGGACCAATTTCGCCCTCCAACTTTGGAAATGTGTAATAACCTTCGAACTTTTCTCTGTACTGTCCGAGCGGACCGCCCGAAGACTCGTGAATTCTTTCAAATATGTCTTTCATATACAAATATAAAACGGGTTCATATTCATAACAATAATCCTTGAAATTTCGGGATTGGAGAACCCAAAGCCAACCACGAAAAATCGCACAAAGTTAATTATTTTTTTTGAGGGATAATGCAACTAATTTATTTTTTTGCTGCGACACATTATGTCTTAAATATAACATATCTTTGCGAAAAAAATCGAAAAAAAAAATGCAGGACTTTGCAGCCATAGATTTCGAAACCGCCAACGGAGAATGCAGCAGTGTATGTAGCGTAGGTATTGTAGTTGTACGCAACGGAGCCATAACCGACTCGTTCTACAGCCTCATAAAGCCCGAACCGAACTACTATTCATGGTTTTGCCAGCGTGTACACGGACTCGGGCGCCAAGACACCGACTCTGCGCCAATCTTCCCCGAAGTGTGGAAACAAATAGAACCGAAAATTGAAGGACTTACGCTTGTTGCTCACAACAGTCCGTTCGACGAAGGCTGCCTAAAAGCCGTCTTCAGGACATACGGCATGACATATCCCGACTACCAATTCAAATGCACCTGCCGTGCCGCTCGCAAATTTTTCGGGAAAACACTTCCCAATCACCAACTGCACACCGTATCGGAAGCCTGCGGCTACATACTCGAAAACCACCACCACGCACTGGCCGATGCCGAAGCATGCGCTGCAATAGCCTTGAAGATACTATAAAGCGTTGCTTTATGGGCTAATCCGATGTAGTAAAATTGATTTCTTGGCTTTTACCTGCAGTATGAGCATCTTTGGTGTAAAACGACTCACCAAAAACAGTAAATCCATATTTATGAGACGGCTCCAAATAGAAATTGACCTTCAATGTTTTATCATCAGACCATTTGTATCCTTTATAAGTCGGGAAATCCACCCCTGTAGAACTAAAATGCAAGGCAATACCTTCCCTCATCGGTTTTGAAAACTTGATAATGAGCGTGAAATCTCCTGATGGAACATTCGTTGCACCATCCTTGATGTTCACCTTATAGCTAGCATTCTGTTTCGCTAATTTTTCCTGCGCTTTTTTGTATTGCTTTAAATCAAAGTCGTTTACTGCTTTTCCAAGGACTGGCATAAAGTCGGACATGGTGGCATAATCGCTACGATTTTGTTCATATTGTTTAAGCGCATCGCATAGTGTCTGCGTAAGAATGAACCCTTGCTTTTCCTCTTCGTTAACAAGATCTGATTCCGAGACTTGTGGATAATGAGTTTTCATGTAACGAATGACAGAGGAGCGCACAAAAGTCTCATTCATCATTGTCAACGCCGAGCCGTATGCAGATTTCTTCAATTGCTCGCTCTTTTCCAAGAAAACCTTTTCTGCCGACTGTTCCATCTCCGACCAGAACTGGCTGTTCAATGGGTTGCAATAATGGTGGCAAAACTCATGAATGACTATTGGCAGCACAGTTTTAGCATCGAAAAACACCTTTCCATTGTCATCAAGCTGACAACAACCAATAACAGGGCTCAATACAATGCTTCCATCTTTCATTTGGGCACTGCATCCATAGTTCTGCGGACCGACCAACAAACTAAGCACAACACGGAACTGGCTTCCGCTCTGAGGACCAAAGTAATCGCTAAACCAATTGTAGTCAACATTCTGGTTTATTGCATTGAAAGCCTCTTCGACTTGAGTGTACAAATCCTTTTGCGAAATGTACCAATCGTGGAACTTGGCACTATGATAAAAATCGTTCAATGGCTCCAAGAAATCCTTTTTCTGTTGCTCCGACCAACGGTCGAAAGAAACATCGCCACCTTCCTTAAAGTTATCATCCAAAGCTACATTGCCATCAGCGTTCACATCAAGATGCAAACCGTAAGACGCAACCGCATCGTACGAAATTCCCGATTCATGCTTGTACTGCCGCGCCAACTGCACAACCTTATGCTCCTTGAACTGAGCAAATGTAGAATCGAAGTCGTGTGCATACTTCGGAATCTTACACATATTATATTCGCGCGATCCTGAAAGACGCCATACAGCAGACATCAAATCTACACATTCATCGAACTGAACCGAAACTGTATTCTGGGAAAAACATGTAAATGCTGACAAAACAACACAAATAAAAATAGATAATTGCCTTTTCATATTAATAGAAATTAAACCTCATATTTCAAATAAAACATACAGATGCAAATATATTATTTAGAAATCTTATCCATAACATCTACAAACTTCTGCGACAAGACTGAATATATATGATATTTAAGCACATAATCGTGACCTTTTCTGCCCATTTCGTCGCGTTCGCTTGCTGAAATGGATGCAAGTTTCATAATCGCCTCCGCTATTGCATCAGGATTTTCGGGTTCTACGCTGATTCCGCAACCAGCCTCGGCGACAGGGTCGTTTGCTGCTTCTACTGCATGAACTATAGGTTTTCCAGACATTTCGTAATCGAAAATCTTATTGGGCGATATGCCAAACCTATATAACGGATTCTTGTTCCATCCAATAAAAAGCAAATCCATAAGCGAAAGCAACGACGGAACTTGTGTCTTTGGAATCGGATCGAAAAAGAAAACATTTTTTATTTCCTCATCGGCAACTCTTTGAACCAGGCGTTTTTTCTCGACACCACTGCCCACAAGGACAAACGAAATTCGTTTTTCAGTCAACTTTTTTGCTGCATCTATAAATGTATCAAGGCAATTCGATACGGCATGACCGCCAAGATAGCCGACCACACAGTCTGATTTTGCTTTAATTGCTTCTATTTCGGAACGCAATTCTTCACTTATCTCCTGAGGATTTTCCCAGTCCTCCTCCACTATGCCGTTTGGTACATAATAGAATTTTTCGCGTGGCAAACCGCGTTCTTCTGCATGGTCTATGGCCTTTGGCAACATCGACACCACCGCATCGACATTTGCATAGGCGAAATCCTCGGCTCGCTGCATAACACGAATGAACGGATGTTTTGGACTATATCCGCCAAGTTCCATCGGAGAAAGCGGCCAAAGGTCGTGAATCTCATAAATGAACTTCGCACCATAATGGTCGGCAATTTTCTTTGCCGGATAGTTGTCGAGAGGATATGTAGATGAAGCAATGACAATGTCGGGGACAAAGCCACGAAGAATCTTCTTGAACCTATACTTCAACTGCCACACGAACGAAAACATCGACCGTATGCGACCAATGCCGTTGCCCTTGTATGCATTAGTCTTCACCCAGCGATAATGGACCCCGTCGATTACTTCGTCGCTTGGTTGCGGCTGACGCTTGCGCAAATGCGAAAATGTTGCCCCAACAATGAGCACCTCGTGACCCAACTTTTGCCACTCACGCGCCATGTAATACGGGCGGAACTCCATTCCAAGTTGCGGAGAACCAGCATAATGGTTTATTAGAAGAATCTTCATCGACAATCTTTTTTCTGACTGCAAAATTAATGGATAATAAAAAATTGGCAATAGGCGAAAAGAAGAAAAGGCTAAAAGGCTTGAATGCTCTCAGCCGTTTGTATAGGCGCAATTCATTGCGTCTCAGAAACGGTTGACTAGCTGCGTACCTGACGGCACGCCTACTCCGGTCGGATTTTATCCTACCGAAGCATTGTCCCTAACGGGACAGGAGACAAATAATGCCACTCAAACGGTGTCGCCATTCAAACGCCAAAGGCATTGAAACCCAGAAACGGGCGCAGCCCATTGAAACAGCGTCAGCCATTCAAACGGCGCAGCCATAGAAACGGGCGTAGCCCATTGAAACGGCTTTAGCCATTCAAACCCAGAAACAAAAAAAAGCGGCATTACACCGCTTTTTTTCACAAATATTTCAAAAAACTTTTTACAGATAAATATCTCTTTCGCCACCATCAATCTTTTCGAGGTTTTCGGTGATGGTATTCTTCAACTGCTGGCTTTCAACTTCGGCGACAAGTTTCTTTATCAAAGCCTTGCCTTTTGCCTTGGTTTCGGGCGAAGCAAAATCGTTGAGGTACTCGTTGAAGGTGAACAATCCGTTAGGCATGCAGAACTGCTTGATAAGTCCCGGCTTTGCCAAGTCCATAAAGTCGGCACCTACTCTACCCTTACGGTAGCAACCTGTGCAGAACGAAGGAATATATCCACCGTCAATCATGTTTGAAATCACATCGTCCATAGTTCTGTGGTCACCAAGCGAGAACTGGCTGCCAGTGCCTTCTTCCTCTTCACTGTATGCGCCCGGGTTGGTACGCGAACCTGCCGAAATCTGACTTACACCGTACTCGATAAGTTCCTTACGCATCTCGTCGTTTTCGCGGGTGCTGAGGATAATACCAGTGTAAGGCATTGCTATACGGATGATTGCGATAATTTTCTTGAAGTCGAAATCGGAAACCGGATGCGGAATGTGGTTGGTGAACTCTACGCCATCGGCCGGTTCGATACGCGGGAAACTTACTGTGTGAGGTCCGCAACCGAAAACCTTCTCCAAGTGAGCGGCATGTTCCATAATTGCCAATATTTCGAAACGGTAGTCAACAAGTCCGAACAAAACGCCAAGACCTACATCGTTGATTCCGCCTTCCATAGCGCGGTCCATAACGGTCAAACGGTTGAGGTAGTCGGCCTTCGGCGTGCCTGCCGGGTGGAATTCCTTGTAAGCAACCGGGTCGTAAGTTTCCTGGAAGCAAACGTAAGTACCAATCTTCTCGGCTTTCAAGCGTTTGAATTCTTCGATTGTCAACGGAGCCAGCTCGACGTTGATACGGCGGATGTAGTTGCCATTGTCGCGGGCTGCGTAAGTACGACGGATAGCCTCGCAGTAGTAGTCGATGTCGTTGCGTGGCGACTCACCGCAGATAAGCAATACGCGCTTGTGACCTTCGTGAAGCAAAACCTTGGTTTCCTGTTCAATTTCGTCCATGGTGAGCACCTTACGCTTGATGGCCTTGTTGTCGCGACGGAAAGCGCAGTAAACGCAGTTGTTTACGCACACATTACCTGTATAGATAGGTGCGAACAAAACGAGACGTTTGCCGTAGATGCTTTCCTTGGCGAATTTTGCTGTCTCCATTATCTTATGTATCTGGTCGTGGTCGGTAACACGCAGAAGCACAGCCACATCCTCAAGCGACAAGCCTTTCAGCTTACGAGCCTTTGCAAGCACTGCGTCGAGTTCCTGTTCGGTAGGAATGCTACCGTTTACCAAATTATAGAGTTTTTCTCTATCAATGAAATTTTTAAACTTTTCGTCCATATTCTTTTTTCTTTTATGCTGTTGTTATTAAGGTTGATTTCGCTTTTAATCCTTTGAGGCGACCGAGTTTTCCTGTCAGTGAATTTATTGTGTCGCCATCGCTCTTTACCACAAGTGTAATTATGGAAATATTCTCGTCGTGAAGCGGCATCCCGTTGCGCGACAATATTATGCTGCCGTACGAACTAAGCAGCGCGTTGACTTCCTCAACGACATTAGTGTCTGTAATAAGTATGTTTATTGTGCCAATTTTCTTCTCCATCAGTACGTTGACTTTTGAATCAGTTAATTTTCAGATATCTTTGAAAGCGATAAATCCCTTCCGCAGATTTCGTGACAAAGGTACGATGATTTTTTTGATATGCAAAGGAAAAGTCAAGAATTTATATTAACGATATAAAATTGTTGAGAGGCATTGCAACAATCCATATTTTGTGAGGTCTGACAGCTGGCAGAATTTACTGCCCCCCATTGTCGTTAAGGCCTTTAAAACCGTTAACGACCTTAATGTTGGGGGCAGACAAAAATTTATGCCAGCTACCTTTTACTATATTTTCCACACAAAAACGTTCCCATACCAAATAATAAATTACTTTTGCGACCTCAAAATAATTTCAAATGAAAAAGAGGGTATTCTTAACAGGTGCCACGGGCACAATGGGATGGGCTGGACTTCAGGAGTTCATGCAACGTCTAGATAGATTCGACATGACAATTCTTGCTCGTCCAAGCAAGAAGAACAAGGAAAAACTTGCACCTTACGCCGACCGCATACGCATAGTATGGGGCGACCTTACAAAATACGAGGATGTGCTCGAGGCAACCAAAGGTGCAGACTACGTTCTGCACGTTGGCGGAATGGTTTCGCCGGCTGCCGACTATTTTCCAAACAAGACACGCCGAGTAAACGTTCTTGCAGCCGAGAATGTTGCTAAAGCCGTTCTTGCACAACCAAATGCCGACAATATAAAGGTTTGCTATATCGGATCTGTCGCTCAGACCAGCGACCGCAACGAGCCAATTCACTGGGGACGTACCGGCGACCCAATCTGCATAAGCGTCTACGACCACTATGCCATCAGCAAGACTATTGCCGAACGCACAATTGTGGAATCGGGAATACGCAACTGGGTATGCCTGCGCCAATCGGGAATACTTTACCCCGAAATTCTCAAAAACTACGACCCGATAATGTTCCACGTTCCGCTTCGCGGCGTGCTCGAATGGGCAACCGTTGAGGACAGCGGTCGTCTGCTTGCAAATCTTTGCGAGGAAAACGTTCCCGACGAATTCTGGAACCGCTTCTACAACATCGGCAGCGGCAAGGAATACCGCCTGAGCAACTACGAATTCGAGTGCAAGCTGCTGAAAGCCATACATTGCCCTGCACCCGAGAAGATTTTCAGACCGGAATGGTTCGTTCTGCGCAACTTCCACGGACAATGGTACCTCGATTCAGATGTACTCGAGAACTACCTGCACTTCCGCGCCAATGTACCTGTAGACGAATATTTTACCAACATGGGCAAGCAGTTGCCATGGTTCTTCAACCTTGCAGCTATTGTCCCAGGATTTATTATAAGGTGGGCAATGCGTCCGATGGCATACAAGAAGAAATGGGGAACACAATGGTGGATTAAGCATAACGAAAAGCAAAGAATATCAGCCTACTACGGTTCGTTGGAACGCTACAAGGCAATTCCTGACTGGAAACACCAAGACCTCTCCCACCCCAGCGAAACCGACATCGTTCGTATCGATCATGGCTACGACGAGCAGAAGCCTCGCAGCGAATGGACGATAGACGACATGCGCAAAGCTGCCGAGTTCCGCGGTGGCAAATGCCTGAGCGAAACAATGGAGAAAGGCGACTTCCGCACACCGCTCGAATGGGAATGCCAGTTTGGACACAAGTTCAAGGCATCGCCCGTGCTGGTGCTCGAAGGAGGTCACTGGTGTCCCGAATGTCTGCCTACACCATGGAACTACGACGAAATCGCCAAGGGCAACCCGTTCTTTGCACAAATCTGGAAACCGCTCCACGGCGAAAACGAACATAACCAGTATGGTGAAGAAATTTTCGACGGGTGGGGAAAATAACCTGCCCGTGGCGAAATTTCACCTGCAGGGGCAAAATCAACCCCTCAGGGGCGAAAAAGAATAGCCGAGGGGCGAAATAAAAGTTTTATTTTCACTACCTTTGCAGCAAAACAACACTTATTCGAATGCACCTTCTACTCATAACACCACCGCTCACACAAATCAACACCGCATATCCAGCGACCGAACAACTAACTGGATACCTGCGCAAAACAGGCATAGAATGCGACCAGATGGATCTCGGAATCGAACTCATCGACAAGATTCTAACACACGATTCCATAGCACAAATTTTCGATGCGGCAGAAGGTGTACATGTCTCGGGAAAGAAAGCCATAAACATCAGAATCATCCTGTCGAACAAGGACTTCTACACCAAATGGGTGGAACCTGTGAAACGATTCCTGCAGGGACACGACAACACATTTGCGCAATTGTTTGCAAACACAAGCTTCTGGGCAAACCAAAAGCGTCTGCCCAACCCCGAAGAACTGGAATGGGACTACGGAACATCGGGAACATTCAACCAGGCGCAATACCTCTGCACACTTTTCATCGAGGACATCGGCAATGTAATACAGCAATGCATAAGTCCGCATTTCGAGATGGTCAGGTACGCAGAAAAGCTATGCCACAGCCTCAGCGACTTCACTCCACTCAACGAGGAACTGGCAAAGGAACCTAACCTTATTGACAAATGGATGCTCGAACTGCTTGAGCAAAAAATATCGGACACAAAACCAACACATCTAGGGCTTTCGATTCCGTTCCCCGGAAACCTCTATGGCGGCCTGCGGTGTGCACAATACATCAAGCAGAAATACCCAGACATACACATAACAATGGGCGGTGGATATGTCAGCACCGAACTGCGCCAACTCGCAGACACACGCATTTTCAAATATGTTGACACCATAACCTTCGACGATGGCGAACTACCACTCGAAAGGCTTCTCACTGGCGGGAAACTTATCCGCACCATGCGTCTCGACAACAATGGCCAAGTGGAACGCATCAACATCGACAGCAAGGAAAACGTTGCTTTCAGCGAAATTGGCACTCCCTGCCTTGATGGAATACACACCGAGCTATACCTCGACACCGCCGACACTGCCAACCCTATGCAGCAACTTTGGAGCAACGGACATTGGAACAAGATGATGCTCGCCCACGGTTGCTACTGGGCAAAATGCACTTTCTGCGACACCACACTCGACTACATTTGCCGCTACGACCATGCTCCTGCTAGCATTATCGCCGACCGAATGGAAGGCATAATAAAACAGACAGGCATTTCGGGCTTCCACTTTGTTGACGAAGCTGCTCCACCAGCTACATTGCGTAGTCTTTCCGAAGAAATCCTGAAACGCAAGATGACCGTCAGCTACTGGACAAACATCCGTTTCGAGTCGGCATACAACAACGAACTTTGCTTCCTGATGGCACAAAGCGGTTGCATTGCCGTCAGCGGAGGAATAGAAGTTGCTTCGGAAAGGGTGCTCAAGCTCATCAACAAAGGCATAAGTGTTAAGTCGGTGCGTGAAACCCTGCGCAACTTCGCCAACAATGGAATACTTGTGCATGCATACCTGATGTACGGATTTCCAAGTCAGACCGAGCGCGAACTCTACGAAAGCCTTGACACCGTGCGACAATTCTTTGAAGAAGAACTTATCCAATCGGCTTTCTGGCATCGCTACGCAATGACCTGCCATTCCATTTCGGGACAAAATCCGCAACAGTTTGGTGCCAAGCATGTTCCGCAGCCAGCAGGCACTTTCGCCAACAACGAAATTCCATTCACTTGCGATGGTTCACCAGACTGGAGCAGGTTCGAACGCGGACTTAACCTCGCCACATTCAACTATATGCGTGGAGCTGGATTCGATGTTCCCGTAAAGCAGTGGTTTAGATAATCCCCTACTTCTTACTTGCCATAGTTCTGTATTTCATCGGCGACATCTTAACTTCCTGCTTGAAATAACGGCAAAAGAAAGAATCGTTGGGGAAATTCAAGGCTTCGGCAATCTCCTGTATGCTCATGTCGGTCGAATTCAGCAAAACCTTTGCCTCCACTATCACCCTTTCCTTTATAAGTTGAATAGGCGTTTTGCCCGAAGCCAAATGTATCATCTTCGAAAAATATTTTGGCGACACGCAGCAATGGTCGGCATAAAATGAAACAGTACGCTCCTTACTGCCAAACACTTGCAAATCGTCCATAAACTGTAAGTACAATTCATTTTCGCGACTGCCTTCATATAAAACTTTTTCCTGCATAGTAATTCCGCCCAATTTAGAAAGAAAAGTTGCCACCGACACATAAAGGTATCCTTTTACAACCTCGCTCCGATACGTCACATCAACCTTTGAGTAAAACTGACGAATCTCCTTGTACAAACGCTTTTGCATCTGCATTTCATCATCTTCGAGGTGCAGGAGCATTGGAATAGAACGGTGCATTATATATGAATTTGCATTCATCGTGGAACTATTAAATAAACTTTCGTTGCCTTTGTCTTCGAAAGCCATCGCTATTATCTTCAGGTCATCGCTACCCGAAAGAAACTCCACTATAGAACCACTCTGGACAACAAGAGTATCGTTGCAGCCAACAACATATTCGTGCCGGTTCACTGTCGTCCTAATAGAACCTTTATAACAAAGAATTGCCGCTGTAAATGTCAACTTGAACGGATAGGAATATGGGCGCGAATACGACACATCAAAATCCAACATATTCCGCTCAATGTCGAGATTGTCGCCAATAAAAATCGACTTTCCGACAACCATACCTTCGTTAATACGATTAAAAAATCTCAGTAATATTTGATTTACAGGCGATTGCATTACGATTTACATTTTTTGCAAAGATAGTGACTTTTTAAATATCAATATTCTTAAAAGCGAAAAATTGAACATTTATAACGAAAGATTAGAAACTACCAAAATATCGCCATTTTATAATTTTGCACCCCGAAATTGACATACTATGGCCAAGCGCCAACAAGACATATTGAAAATTATTCTGGAAAGAATGGCAGGTTCGCAAACAACGGTCCTGGAAGCATTGTTGTAGAAGGAGAAAGGCGCATGGCAAAATTCAAACTATCGGATTTTTTAGTCAAAAAGCGAATAATATTTATGCTTGTTGCAGTAGCAATTGCAATTGCCAGCATATTTATGATTCCTCTGACAAACATAAATTCCGACATGACACGTTACCTGCCCGACGACTCGCAGATGAAACAAGGCATAGACAAGATGTCGGAAGAATTCGGCGACAACGGTCTTGGCTCGGGAATGGTAAGGGTAATGTTCAAGTCGTTGCCCGACAGCGCCAGAAATAGCATTAAGGATGAACTTTCGGACATTGATGGTGTAGCAAACGTAATCTACATCGAAGGCAGCGACGAATACAACCACGAAGAAAAAGCTCTGTACGAGTTGTTAGGCAACAGCAAGCGCAGCCAGCACGAACTTGCCGACGACATAAGTTCAAGATATGGTGACCTTGTCATTGTTGAGACTAGCGAACAGGACAGCACCGCTCCGCTTGGCGTAATGCTCATAGCCTTTGCCCTGCTGCTTACCGTACTGCTCATAATGTGCGAATCGTGGCTCGAACCACCGATTTTCCTCGCAGCCATAGGCGTAGCGGTTGCAATAAACATGGGAACCAACGCCTTGCTCGAGAGCGTGTCGGCAACAACCAACTCCATAGCCGCCATTCTGCAACTCGTGCTTTCAATCGACTACTCCATTATCCTGATGAACCGCTACCGCCAGGAAAAGACATCGGGAAAAGGCAAGATCGAAGCAATGTCGGCCGCACTCAACAAAGCCTCGTCGTCAATCGTCAGTAGCGCCTTCACAACAATAGTCGGACTGCTGGCACTCGTATTCATGAAACTGAAAATCGGTGCCGACATGGGTATTGTACTGGCAAAAGGCGTGCTCTGTAGCCTTGTCGCAATATTCACAGTGCTACCTACACTCATCCTCCTCCTCGATGGTGCAATCGAAAAGTCGAAGAAGCGCGTACTGAAGTTCCACACCGAACGGCTTGCCGGTTTCAGCATGAAATTCCGCATTCCGCTGGCAATACTCTTCGTGGCAATATTCGCAGGCTCGTACTGGCTGCACAAAAAGACCGAAATTTCATTTTCTATAGAGCAGAAATCACAAATTGCCGAAACATTCCCGCAGAAAAACATCACTGCTCTGCTATATTCGAACTCCGATTCATTGAAAATTATAGAACTCGCCGACAGCATTTCGAAGAATCAGCATGTAAAGTCGTTCGTCTCGTACCCATCGCTAATGCAGAAGAAGTATACAGCATTGGAAACCAAAGAATTGCTCGACGAAATGACATCAATGACCGGCGACCTCGACATGGATGACATAAGTTCAGATCAGATTGTAAAAACCATATACTACATAAAGTCGGGCGAACTTGCAAACGAGAAGATAAGCCTCCACGACTTTGCAATACTATTGTCGGATTTTGCAACGGATACAACCTACACCACCGACCTCGACATCCCCATTAGCAGTCCCGATTCGACAATGGACATAGAACAGAGCCTGAAACTGCTAACCACGCTTACCGACACCAGTTTCATATCGAAGAAGCTAACTTGCGATGAAATATCAGAAACAATTGGCATCGACAAGGAACTAGTGTCGATTTTGTGTCCAAGAGGAACAAAAATGACAATTAAAGAAGTCATTAGCACCGCCAAGATACTTGCCAGCAGCGCGATGCAACCGATTCGTCATCATCGCAAAGAAAATCCGAAGGAAACCACACCTGAGATTATTGCAGACACTACAAATAACGACACGACAGAAATACAAGATTTTGCAGAAACGACGCACACAAACGACGACGACAACATCTATACCGACTCCACAAAAGTACACAGCCAATACACACCTGCCGAAATTGCCGAAATTATCGGCATGAAGGAAAAGCAAGCGTCAACAATATATTCACTCTACGGTCGTACCACCGGCAAGAAGACGCAAACAATGTCGCTGTACGAGTTCATATATTTCATCAACCACGACCTATCGAAACGAAAATTGCTTGCTTCACAATTCGACGCGGAAAGCCGCGAATGGCTAAGCAATACCGAGAGCATGATGGCGACAACGCTTACCGCAAGCAATCAAGATACACCGGCGACGCCAACTACCGTACATCCAGAAGTCGACACGGCAAAGAATATTACCGAACATAACGAAAAAAAGCACGAACACAGCGTTGCCGTACCTATGCCGAAAGTTGACAAGGAAATGCTCGCGATGCTCGACAAAGCCGAGAACCTTATCACGATTGCATCGGAAGCTGAAAAATTCGGGGTTCTGGAAATGCACGATATTCTTGATTCGTTCGACACCGATATCGACACATCATTGCTCGAGCTGGCATACCTGTACTATGGAACCAGCAATTTCGACAACGACAGTCTGCTTATGTCGGCAGAAGAAATCTTGGATATTGTGACCGACTCGATTATCGCCAACAAGAAGTTTGCACCAATGATAAACGAAAACATACAATCCAGCATTCAGGAGGCAAACGATATGGTGGACAGCAACCTTGGCAAACTTCGTGGCAAGAATTTCTCGCAGGCGATCATCTTCAGCGACTACCCGAAAGAATCGTCAGAAACCAACGATTTCGTCGAATCGCTGACTGCACAATGCAACACAAAACTCAATGGCGACCACTACCTCATCGGCGAATCGGTAATGATGAACGAAATGCGCAACCAGTGGGGCAGCGAAATGCTACTTGTGACGCTTATCACAATACTATCGATATTCCTGATAGTTGCTATCACCTTCCGTTCGCTTGCCGTACCTTCAATTCTGGTGATGACAGTGATGTCGGCGGTGTACATAAATGTCTTTGTAAGCGGACTCATCGGCTCGCTGCTTTACCTTGCCTACCTCATAATGCAGAGCATACTTATGGGCGCGACCATCGACTACGGCATACTTTTCGCCAACAACTACCGCGAAGCGCGCACCTCGCTGAGCATCAAGAATGCAATCTGGGAAGCCTACAAGTCGTCTACCCATACCATTGTAACTTCCGGCACCATAATGACAATCGCTCCGCTTGCCATGTCGTTCATGATGGATGACCCGACAACAATAATGATTCTGCAGTGCATCGCCATAGGCGCATTCGCAGCCGTAATGCTGATTATCTTCGTGTTGCCCGGACTGCTGGGTGCTTTCGACAGGTTTATTGCAAAAAGGAAGAAAACGAAATAATATTACATCTCAACCAGCACAACGCATTGCGTCGCTACCAATGATTGTACAGACGCAAAATTTTGCGTCTATACAAATTCTTTGTCCATCAAACCATTTAACCTTGAACATTAAACGTGAAACCAGAAACGGCTTTAGACACTGAAACGTGAAACATAGAAACGCCGTAGGCATAGAAACGGCGCCAGCCATCACCTTACTTCCCAATACAGAACTTCGAGAAAATACTTCCAAGCACCTCATCGGTACTGATGGCTCCTGTGATTTCGCCAAGATGATAGTTGGCTTCGCGCAAATCCTGAGCGATGAAATCGGACGGTACGCCCTCGCCTATCGAACGACGAGCCGACTGTAACAAGTCGCGAGCGGCCGTGAGCGATGCAACGTGACGCACATTGGTAATAACCACATCGGCAGTTTCGGACTTTAGCGACGAAACATACTCGACAAACCTGCGGCACAAGGCATCGACATTCGAGCCATCGAGAGCAGAAATCGGCAAAGAATCGCCATATCCATACTTGGCAGCGCAGATATCAGACTTGTTGAGTGCAATTATCAGTTTTGTGCCGTCGGAAATTTCATTTTCAATAGACGCAACAATCTCATCGTTATGCTGCTTGTCTGCCGATGCATCGAGCACAAGCACCACAATCCGCGCAGATTTCAGCTTTGAGTATGTGCGCTGAATACCAAGTTCCTCCACTTCGTTGTCGGCATTGCGGATACCTGCCGTGTCGATAAAACGGAAGCGTATGCCGTCGAGGACAAACTCCTCCTCTATCGTGTCGCGCGTTGTACCTGCCACCGACGAAACAATTGCCCTATCCTCGTGCAAAATGGCGTTCAGAAGCGTCGATTTTCCTGCATTCGGCTCTCCGACAATGGCAACTGGCACACCCGACTTCACTGCGTTTCCATATTCGAAACTGCGGATAAGCTTTTCGGTTTCGGCACAAATCTCGTCAATGAGAGAAACCAACTTGGTGCGGTCGGCAAATTCAACGTCCTCTTCCGAAAAGTCTAGTTCCAGTTCGAGAAGCGAAGTGAGTTCCAGCATTCTGCCACGCAGTTCCGAAATCTTCGACGACACCTGACCTTTCAGTTGCGACATTGCCACACGATGCGACTCCGCCGAACTGCTCGAAATGAGATCGGCAACCGCTTCCGACTGCGACAAGTCCATCTTGCCATTCAGGAAAGCCCTCTGCGTAAACTCTCCCGGAAGAGCAAGCACGGCACCATAATGCGTGAGCGCAGCTAGGATTTTCTGCTCAATGTATTCGGAACCGTGGCAATATATCTCAACCATATCTTCGCCCGAAAACGAAGCCGGCGAAGCAAACTTGACAACCATCGCCTCATCGAGCAAAACACCTTTTTCGTCAACAATGCCAGTAAAGAGCATTGTACGCGGATTTTCCGCGTCGAAAATGGATTTACGCACGACAATATTCCTCGCAATGGCGAATGAATTGGCCCCGCTAATTCTCACGATGCCGATGGCACCGCTTCCCGATGCCGTTGATATAGCGCATATTGTTGTTCCGAATGTCATTTCGACAAAATTTTTCGCAAAGTTAATCATTTTGAAGCGAACATCACTCCTGATGAAGCGAGTTATTTCTCATGCCGTTGTTGTAGCTTTGGACAAATGCCTTTATGAAATTTTGCTCATAATCAGTAATTTCAACATTTCCATCATTAGATTTTACAACTTCCATCCTATCGTTGTCGTACAACCTAATTTTTTTACCATCGAGCAAGAAACTGCAATAATCATCTTTCCTATATACAGCAAAGCGCGTCTGTAAAGTATCAAACACGTTGTTGCCGAAAGCATTATATTGTCCATCTATGCCTAAGCATGAAATTACACTCGGCATTATGTCTGTCTGCTGCATTATCTTGTCGGCGACAAACGCCGTGTCCAACTTAGGATGATAGAAAACCATCGGCACATCATAAAGCCTCTCATAGTCAATATTCTGGCTACCAGTAAAATTTGTATGGTCGGCAGTAATCACAAACAAAGTCCTGTCATACCATTTGCTTTTCGATATCTTGTCGAAAAACTTCTGCAAGGCCATATCGGTATATGCCACAGTGTGTTGCATTGGAAAATCACCACGAGGCAGCATAGAATCGAAATCATCGGGAACGACGAACGGGTGATGCGACGAAAGGGTAAAAACAGTAGCAAGGAATTTACTATCGAAATTACCAATCACATCTGCCACATATTGCAGATACTGATAATCGGGAATGCCCCATGTTCCATCGTAATCATCTTGGTTTGGATATTCATCAAGTCCATAATACTCACCAACATCCAGAATCTTACACAAATCGGCAAACCCCATGGTACCGTTTGATGCACCATGAAAAAAAGCGGTTCGATATCCATTTTCTGCCAGAAGTTTGGTAGGATAGTCAATCTTATTCGTTATGTACTTTGACTTTGAAAAAGGAGTATCGAACAACGATGGAACAGAACCCAACACCGACGACAAGGCTACAATCGACAGCAATCCGTTGGCCTTGCCACGGAAAACAATACTATTTTGCGCAAGGCTATCGATAAAAGGCGTATAACCAGCATTCTTCTTAGGTGGCAACGCAAGGAAATCGGAATATTCGCTGGAAATTCCCTCAAGTATTATTATTACTACGTTGTCGATTGGCGGGAACTTCTGAAAATTATTTTCTGAACTTTTTTTCCTCGGCGAAAAATATGCGACCATATCATCGTCGGTTTCAAAATAATGTTTCTCCTCAAGTTCCTTCATCCCAATTGTCCTGATGACTGAAAATGGTGTATTAAGAATCAAGTCGGTATTCTTTCCTCCTTCATACGCTGCTGCAGTATCGACGCCAATAGGTTTCAATTGCGTACCACCTCTTATTCCGACAACAGTCAATGCCAGCAAAATAACACGTATACCAACGTGAGCAATACCTGATTTAAGCGAACTGTAGAACTCCGGAGTCTGCTTTACAAAAGAAAATTTTGCTACTACTACCAAAATTGCAACCAATGCAAGCAACACTAGCAACAAATACCAGTATTCTACGATAAATACCCCTATCAGATCGCCCATATTCGGAACTTCTGACATAAAATCAAACAAGAAAAACGTTGACCTGCCATGCGAAAATGGGAAATAACCGACATCAAGAAGGTTTAGTGCGAAGGCAAAAGTATTGCACACCACAAATAATATTGCGACGATGATTCCGTACCATTTTTTTGCCACTACTTTCGACGGCACAAGCATAAGCAGAATCACAGCTATGTTGGTGTACAATATGGCAGTAATGTCGAACCTTATGCCGTATATGAACGACATAACAGTAGCGTCGGGGAAAAATGATGGATTGAAAGCATAGAACATAATCCGCAAAACCGAATACAATATCAGCACCGCAAGGAGACGGAATAGCAAAGATGAAATCGGTCTATGAAAAATTTGTCTATTCATTTAATGGGACAATGATTACGTTCAAATTTTGTGCAAAGGTAAACAATTTAGGGGAAAACGAAAGATGCTAGACTCCACAGCAAGTATGTTTTAAATGTGACATACTTTATTGCTCATTGAAAAAAATGGTGGACACTGCCATCAATGTCCACCATTAATAATAGGTATTATCGGATTTTACAAACCAAGCACTTCTGCTCCCTGTCTGTAAACGATGTCCTTAGGAATGCCAGCGCCTGCAATCTTGTCGAGGCTCTTCTGGAGGTCTTCGGTAACGACGCTCTTCTCCTTAATCCACTTGTCAACTTCTGGCTTGTTGCCGTCGCCCTGGAGAACGATAACCTTGGTTACAAACGACTTGACAGCTTCCTGCATCTTTTCGAGGTTAACAGAGTACTTGCCAGTTGCTTCGTCGAAATTGAAACCGCCGTTTTCCTTGATATATGCAAATTCCATCATGTTGGCCTTTCCGTGAGCTTCGGCAGCACCGAAACGAACCGAGCGGAAGATACCGGCAAGAAAAGTAACATAATTGTTCATCAAGTCCTGATCCTTGATTTCGCCCATTTCGTGAAGCATTGTAACAAGGTAAAGACCAAGCATGTCGGCCTTAGCCTCCTCGATTGTGCTGTACGAATCGCCAAGAGCATCGCGAACCGACTTCTTGTCGGGGTTGATTGTGAACTTAACACCAAGTCCGTGAGCAACTTCGTGGAACATAACATTCTGGAAGAAAGCATTTTCGAAGTCGATGTTCTTCAACTGGTCATCAGCAATAAGGATTTCTGCAATAGGAACAAGAATCTTGTCGAATTTCAACTTCATTGCATTCTTCAGCTGCAACTTGCGCGAGCCCTTTGTTGCATGTACATTCGGGTCGTTAGGCAAGTTGATAGCGATGTTCTTGCTTGCCGAGTTGCAGTCGCCAGCCGAATAAACAACATCGTAAACATTCATGTCGCCAGAGTTGGTTGCGCTTTCGGCCTTGTACTGCGGTTCAACAGGCAAATTCGACTGCAAGGTCTGGAGAATTGCATTGTAGTGCTCAATCTTGCGAGTCCATTCCATATTCTTAATAAGAATCTGTCCTGAATGTGCAGCGCGCGAACCGTTGATTTCGTCTTCGTAGCTTTCGATAGGACCAACTACGAAGTCAATAAGGTTGGTCTTCATGTCCATCCAAGCGCAGTCGCTCTCGAAATAGTTGTCGGTGCGGAAAGCTTCGGCACGGAGTTTGAGGTATTTCTTGAAACCTTCGTCTTCGGCAAGTTCTGCAGCCTCGTCGAGCAAGTCGGCAGCCTTGAGCAGTTCGGGATATTCCTCGTGGTAAGGAACTTCCTTGAGCGAACCATCATCGTTGCGGCGGATAACCGAATACCAACCGTTGCGAACTTCTTCTGGAAGTGCCTGGAATTCTTCGTCGGTCATATCGGCTGGATAGAAGCAAGCGCCCTTAGGCTTCTCACCATAACCTTCGATGAATGCCTTGTTGCAATCGAGACGGTCCCACGGACCATAGTTGATTTCGGCATATCTACGAGCAGCTTCATCCTTAATTGACGACAAGAAAGCTTGCTTTTCGCCAATTGCCTCTTTCCAGAAGACTTCTTCCATAATGTCGGCAACCTCGATGAGCTTCTTAAGCATCTGCTTCTGGTTGTCGGACAGTTCCGATACCAAGTCCGATGTCAAATCGACCTCGGCATAATTGTTTACCAAAGCCTGCATTTCGGAAACCTCCTGCTTTGGTTCATCTTTCTTTTCTTCCTTGTTGCTGCACGACCATGCGAACAATGCAGCAGTTACAATCAAAATACTGATTTTCTTCATGATATTTAATTTTAATTACGATTCAAAATACAATTTTTAGGAGATTCCGCATAAGCGAACTCACAAGGCTCGTTCCTACGCCTGTTCGTTCTGCTTTACTCGCAAGCTTCGTGAGCTAAAGGTTGTGGAATGACTCCTTTATTATGATTCAAAATATTGATAAATATAGAACAGCAATACAAAAATTGCGATTATTCCAAGTACGAAAAGCGTAATCTTCCACCAGCACCACGGGCGGTCGCCAGCAACCTTACCAGTACGACCGTTTACTATGAAACGGTAAACCTTGGTGTTGAAACGGTACGCACTAATCCAAATTGGCAACAGGGTGTGCTTGAAAGTGGTATCGGAGAACTGAATGCTCAACGAAGTAATCTTCTGATGGTCACCACCTATATCTCGGCGAACCTCGTTTCTGATGCCCTGTTCCATTATGCCCTTTGCGTCCTCGTAACCTTCCTTGAGTCCGGTCTGATAAGTTTCGGTACGGAAGCCCGAAAGGAATTTTTCCTCGTAAGGCACCAGGTTTTCCAAATCCCAGGGCTCGAGTTCGTCCATCTTCTTGCGATTCAAAGTTTTGGATGCGGGAACAAGCACATCGTCGAAGAACAGCCCTATATGACCCGAAACTGGAGTCCAGCGAGTCTTTACAACGGTGCGTGTTTCGGTTTTGCCGTTTACGGTAACGGTAACGGTGTCGGTGTAGTCGTCGCCACGCATACCGCGATAATCCGATTCGGTCTGTGCATCGTAAGTCCAGTATGGCAAGTACATACCGGCCAATTGCTCGCATTGCATTGCGTAAACCTTAAGCTTTGGCGGAGCAAACCACAAACCTTTTATCCACTTGCGGTATGCCTGTATAGCCTCTTCGGACTTCACCTTGAAGGGCAGCACCGACTTTGGCTTTATCATCTTCTTGGTCGATTCGTTTGCGACTACCAGTTTTGTTCCGCAGAACGGACATTCGTCGGAAACGATGTTTGCATCGAGGGTAACCACCGCACCGCACGAGCTACAAGCGATGGTTGAAACTTCTTCCAACGAGTTTCCGTCACTAGTTTCTCCACCAGCTTCCAACTTTGCAAGATAATCTTCGAGGTCGAGTTCTTCGATTACCTCATCGCTTATTTCTATCTCGTTTTCAGCACCGCAATACGGACATTTCATCGAGGTTGTTCCTGGTTCAAATACCAAAGAAGCACCACAATTCTTGCATTTAAATTCCTTCTTTTCTGAAATTTCAGGTTCCTTGAATTCATCGCCTGCGTACTGCGACTCATCATATTCTGCCATAACTTTACTTAATTAGCGTTATTCAAATTCAAAACTGAGGCAAAGATAAGAAAGATTTACGAAGTACGATTGTCGATTGAAGATTTATTTGAAAGTTTTTGTGGCTAAAGCCGTTTCATGCCTACGGCGTTTCTAAGTTTCTATGTTGGCGGTGTAGCAACGCGCCATAGTGCGTTGCTACTTCGCCAACCAGTTTGCCGGATTTAGCGTTGCACTGCCCTTCCAGATTTCGAGATGAAGCACTGTTTTGTTTTCAGCATCATCGGTATAAATCTTTCCGATTGCCTGCTTTGCCTTCACCTTGTCGCCTGCCGACACATAAACCTTGTCGAGGTGAGTATATACACTAAGATATTCGCCATGTCTGATAATCACAGCGTTCTGCGTTCCTGGAATAGAAAATACCTTGCGGACTTCGCCGTCGAACACAGCGCGTGCATCGGAACCCGTTGTTGTTGAAATGTCAATACCCTTGTTGTCGATTTCTACATTTGCAATGACAGGATGCGGCTGCTTTCCGAACCTTGAGACAATTACACCGCGCTGTACAGGCCACGGCAACTTGCCGACATTGCTTCCAAAGTTGTCGCTTACAATCTTTTCTTCGGGCGTAAGCTCGTACTTGCCTGTGTTTGCCTTGCCCTTCGATGCCGACGACTTCTTGACTTCCTCGGCGATCAACTTTTCGATTGCGGCCTGCAACTGCTGCTTCTGCTTGTTTTTCTCGGCAAGTTGCTTTTTCAAGTCAGCTTCCTTACCTTTTAGCTTTGCAAGAGCGTTTTCCTGCTGTTTTTTGGCGTTTTCAAGATTCTTGGCCTCGACTTTTTCTTCGTCGAGAAGTTGCTGATGTTCGGCTTTCTGCGCCACAAGCTTTTCTTTCTGCCTTTCGAGGAAGGCTTTTATCGCGTTTATTGCAATAAGCTGTCGCTTACGATAATCGGCCATCTGCTGCATGTATTTCAGGCGCAGGTACGACTGGTTGAAATCGCGCGACGAAAGCAGAAACATAATTTCGTTGTTCTTGTTACGATTTTTCCACGCTATCTGGAGCATTCGCGAATAAGCTGCCTTCAGACTTTCCAAATCCTCGGTCATCATGGCAATAATCGACTCAGTTTCCTTTATTTTTTTCGACACAAACGAAATTTCCATGTTTATGTCGGAAATAAGTTCCTGACGCGACGATATCTGGCTGCCGAGCAAGGCAAGGTTGTTCTCCGACTCCTTCTGGTTCTTGCGAGTTTCCTCAAGAAGCTTATTTGTATAGTTAATCTCGTTAATGGTTTTCTTCTTTTTCTTCTCAAGTTCGGCTTTGGTCTGGGCAAATGCGCCGACCATAGGCAGCAACAAGGCAAAAACGAGTACTAATATTCTACCGATTCTTTTCATTCAACTTGATTTTTGTGTATTTTGCAGGAACCTTAAATGGAAAAGTCAACTCATCGTTAACTTCGAAATCGCTTATCGAAAATTTCATAACTCCATTGAAATCACCTGCTTCTACATATATATTCATAGTTTGTGGGAACAACTGCTCGCCCATACGCGTAAACTTGCCATATTCGACAAAAGCATTACGTCCGCTCTCAAGGTCTTCGAGATACACATTCTTAACCTTGAATGTACCAGGAACTACCTTAACCGTCTGAACCACAGAACCATGACGTTCGGCGTAACCACTATTGCCGCGCTCTGCAATCTTATTCAGCTTCTTTTGAGAAATTGTTGATATACAGTAATATACAGTATCAATACATGATTTATAATCATAATCGTCGTACTTTTTTGCCGTATCGCCATCGAAGGGATAACGGAAAAACTCGTTGAGCAAAATAGACTGTAAGTCGTTGTACGACATGTCGAGCTTTGCAAAACTTTCGAGAGCCGAAATACCTTCGACATAATATTCGTTCTTGAGGCGGTTCATTATCTTTACCGAATCGGACGATATAAGCACGCGAAATCCTTCGATATTGAACGAGCGCAGGCTTACCCACATAAGGCTGTCGCGCTGTACGCGCAATATGCCGCTGAACGAATCGGGAGTGCCACCGTTTGCCGAATATTCGCACGAAAACTTGTACGATGCCTTTGCATACGTCGGTGTATTGGCCATTACATTCTCTACAATCTTCGATGTACGCATGCTGTCCTTGGCTTCGTAAGTGCCAACATTGACACTTCGACATGCCCACAGGCAGACCGACAGCACCAACACCAATATCAAATTTCTCTTTACCAATTTATTTCAACGATTTCTTTCTAACCTTTACTTCTATTTCAATATTTTCGGGGTCAAGTTCCAAAGCCTTCTCCCAGTCCGCCAAAGCCTCATCCTTCTTGCCAAGACTAAACTTTATGTCGCCACGATGGTCGTAGTAAACAGCATTGGAAGCATCCTTTGCTATGGCATCATCCATAAACTTCAGGGCCTCGTCCAACTTGCCGTTCTTGTAAAGCACCCACGCGTGAGTGTCGAGGTAAGTCGGTGACGAATTAAGTTCAACAAGGTGAGTACTCATTTCCAATGCCTTGTCGAGTTTTTCGCCACGCACGGCAAGGTTATAGCTGTAATTGTTCAGCACCGACTCGAAATCGGCATCCTTGAACAGAATGTATTCATAGACTGAATCGGCCTTGTGGAAGTTCTTGAGAGCATTGTAGGCATCGCCCTGCATACTCAGCAAGTCAATCATAACCTGCTGGTTGTCAAGCGAAAGCATCGAAGCATAATCAACAGCCTCGACAACTTCGCGAAACTCCTTTTTCAGATATGCAGCCACCACATAATACTGGTAAACCGTAAGCATATTAGGGAAAAGTTCGGAGGCTTCCTTGCTGTGCAAATACAAGTTGTCGTAGTCCTGCAAATGATAGTCTATGTTCATAAGATGCTCCCAAATTTCGTAAGACGACTTATCCTCGGAGACAATGTCGATAAGGTTCTGCTGCACCGACTTGTAGTCGTTGTTCATCATTGCAATGTCGGCTTTGAGCGCACTGAGTGCAACATCGCTCGGGTATTGCTTCTCGACAATCGATACCAGTCTCTTTATCTGTACCTTTATATAATCGTCGTTTCTTGCAATAGGAAGCAACTGATTGAGAATCTGCATTTTCAGTTCGTATGTAAGACTTTCGTCCTCGCAGTTGAAAGCCTTCTCCAACATTGCAAAATAATTGTAGTACTGAGCATCGGTTGCCCTATGAAATTCTGCAAGCGACAGATACACAAGGCCTTCGTCGATATTCATCTTTTCGAGTTCGGCAAATTCTGTTCTTGCCAAATCTATTTTCTTGTTCTGGAAATACGCCTCGGCAAGCATAGCCTTGTAGCGAAGGTTGGTCGGATAGGCATCGCGCAGACGCTTCATCTCCTCGAACGACTTGTTCATGTTGCCCATCTGCTCGTACATCATTTCCTTCTGGACAGAGACAATATCGGTAATTCCAAACTTCTTTTCTGCTTCATCGAGAACTTTTATGGCATCCTTGGGCTTGTTCAATTTCTGGTAAACCTTCGCCAGTTCGTAGTAGTTTTCGATGTCGTTCGGATTCGATGCTATGAGTTTGCGGTAAAGAGGAATGGTCTTTTCGGGCTGATTGCTGTACTCGTAGGTGTAAATCAGCATGTCGATGTAGGCAATGTTATTGGTCTTGTCGTACTGCACGGCTTTCTCGGCGTAGGTTTGCGCTGCCTGATAGTCGCCGGTAGCGAAAAGGATTGTTGCAATCTCGTAGTAAGCCGACGGCTGTGTGTTGTCGATTGCCAATGCACGAGTGTAATTTTTGATGGCATTGTCGTAGTCGCCAAGGTTCTTGTTCTTGTTGCCTTCGAGGAAATAAAAGCTGAAATTGAAGTCAAAACCCTTTTCCGAGGCAGGCTTCTTGTCCGATTTCTGTGCTTTTTTCTGCGAATAGCCAGCCGAAAGCGACAATATCAGCGCCATTAAAAGCAATATCTTGCGGAAAGTCATCATTCTACTTGAGTTCTAATGTGTTGTAGTCGCCAATGCTAAGGTCGTACTGCTTGCCCGAAAGTTTTGTATGGCTGCCAATCATCGAGTCGTGGATGTTCATATTTTCGATTGTTGTGGCTTCCTGAATAACCGAATTGCAGATTACGCTTCCGCAAATGCTTGTGCCTTTTCCGACCGAAACATACGGACCTACAACAGAATTCTTGATTTTCACATCGTCCTCGATATGGCAAGGCGGAATGATGGTCGAGTTTTCCACTTCTGCCGACTTTGCCAGCAGTTCCGACTTCTTGTCGCGGGCAAGTACGCGCTGGTGGGTTGCCACGGTGATGTTCTTGTTTCCGCAGTCGAGCCATTCCTCAACCTGTGCAGGCACGAACTTCAAGCCTTTGGCACGCATATTTTCCAATGCTGTAGTAAGCTGGAACTCACCGCTCTTGCGGATATTGTTATCGATAAGGTACTGCAGTTCGCCGCGTAGGGTTTCGCCCGACTTGAAATAATAAATGCCGATGATGGCGAGGTCGGAAACGAAAGTCTTAGGCTTTTCCTCGAAGCCAGAAATTATTCCGTTTGCATCGGTTGTTACTACGCCGTAAGCCTCGGGATGTTCAACTTTTTGCACCCAGATGATGCTGTCGGCATCGGCGGAAATCTTGAAGTCGGCGAAGAAGAGAGTATCGGCAAAAGCCACCACAACCTTGTCGTTGAGCGACGGAGCGGCGCACCATATTGCGTGGGCAGTTCCGAGGGCTTCCTTCTGGTAGTAAATCTTCGGTTCGGCACCGACACCGCGTGCGATATTGCAAAGTTCTTTCTCTACCTTTTCGCCGAAATTACCGATTACGAAAGCAATTTCGTCAATTGGTTCCTCGCAAATCTGAGCGATTCCTTCAACCAGACGTTGTACTATAGTCTTGCCTGCCAGCACGATAAGCGGCTTCGGAACGGTGAGGGTGTGCGGACGCATGCGCGTACCCATACCTGCCATTGGTATTATAATTTTCATAGTATTCCTATTTTACAAATAATTGGCAAAGGTAACACTTATATATTATAAGTGTGTTAAGGAGTTCTTATTTTTTACCAACAATGAAGTGTTGTCAAAAAAAATGCGAACGAACGAATCGGCATAAAAGCCGACAGCCAGCCTATCTATTTTTGCAGAAAAATCGTTTTAGCCAGCGAGATTTTAATAATGTGGGGTTGTCAATCTGTATAATCGTGCCACGATACGATTCTACAATCAACACCACATCAAATTATTTTTTTTTGGTAATTTTATTTTGGTAATTAAATTTCAATAATTATCTTTGCACAAAAATTACAAGGCTATGAATAAGAATATCAATCCGTTTGTTGTAACTGGCAAAATTCCGCCTCAATACTTTTGTGACCGAGTAGAAGAATCTAAGCAATTGGAAAAGGCGTTATGCAACCAGATGAATGTCGTGCTAACATCATCACGACGAATGGGAAAGACATCGTTAGTCGATTTTGTTTTCGACAGTCCAACAATAAAAGACAACTACATAACCATTTCCATAGATATTCTTCACACAACGACTTTCCGCGAATTTATACTCACTTTCGGAACAGCCGTATTCGACTGTGTAGCAGCAAGAAGCGAAAAATGGCGCAAACAATTCGTAACATTTCTTAAGTCGCTAAGCGCAAGTTTCGGCTACGACGCTGCTAGCAATTTACCAACATTCGACATTAAGATTGGCGATGTGCAGCAACCCGAATACACGCTACAGGAAATCTTCAAGTATCTTGAATCGATTGACAAGCGCTGTCTTATTGTAATTGATGAGTTTCAGCAGATTACATACTATCCAGAAAAAAATGTCGAGGCTCTTATGCGCACGCACATACAAAAAATGTCGAATTCCAATTTTGTATTTTCGGGTAGCCAGCGCAGACTGATGGAAGAGATGTTCTTTTCATCGAAACGACCTTTTTACCAAAGTGCGAAATCCATAAGGCTAGAGCCGATAGATAAAGACATATACATGGACTTTGCCATCAAAAATTTTAAAGAGTCTGGAAAGAAAATCGACAAGGAAGCATTCTCACACATATACGACACATTCCAAGGTGTTACATTGTACATACAGCGAATACTGAAAGATGCTTATGCCGAAACACAAAAAGGTGAAACTTGCGATGTCGAAACTGCCAAACGACTGATAGAGGAATATATAGATGAGAATGATTCCCGACTTCGCGAGCAACTGGCATTCATAACCGAAACGCAAAAGGAACTTCTGTACGCCGTTCACGAAGCACGTCAGGCAAGCGGCATAACATCGATGGAATTCACAAAAAAATACAGGTTGCGTTCGCCCAGTTCGTCACAATCTGCCGCACTCAAACTCTTGGAATACGACATGATTACTCGAAAGGAAAAGTTTTATTCAATTTCCGACCCGCTTTTGAGCCTTTGGCTCGACAGAAGAAAGGTATGATGCGAAGTGGTTTGAGGTGGTTTAATGTGGTTTGAGGTTGGTTGAAATTGTTTGAGGTTGGCTTTTAGCCTTTTAGCCCTTGGGGGTTGATGCTGTTTGAACCATTCAAACGGGCGTAGCCCATCAAACTATCAAACGCCGAAGGCACAGAACGGCGAAGCCCTCAACGAAGTTAAACGGCGCCAGCCATTGAAACGGCGTCAGCCCACAGAAACTCCACAAAACCTTTTGTCATTCCAAAAAATTATTGTAATTTTGCGCCCGATTTTGTTTAACTGTGCGATGGGGTCACGAGTGCGTGACTGAGTAGTACATAAATAATTTATAAAAGTAATGAAACATTTTGAAGTAAAGGGTACAGTTCGTACCGAATTCGGCAAGAAGGCCGCAAAGCAAATCAAGAGAAGCAACAACATTCCATGTGTAGTTTATGGTATCGACCAGACAACTCACTTCACAGTTGCAAGTGCTGATGTCCGCAACCTTATCTTCACTCCTGACGTAATGTTCGCAGACCTCAACATCGACGGTAAGGTAAGACCGACCTTGCTGAAGGAAATCCAGTTCGACCCGATTTCAGACCAGGTTATCCACATCGACTTCTACGAAGTTGACCCGTCAAAGCCTGTAAAGGTTCGCATCCCTCTGAAGCTCGTTGGTAACTCTGCAGGCGTAAAGGCCGGTGGTAAGTTGAAACACAGCCTCAAGAAGATCGCTATCAAGGGTATGATGGAAGATATTCCTAACGTTTACGAAGTAAACATCGAAGACTTGAAACTCGGCGAAACTATCAGAATTAAGGACTTGAAGTCGGATAAGCTCGAATTCACCGAAAACGGCAGCACACTCATAGCATCTGTTATGATTGCTCGCGGTGCATCTAGCGACGAAGGTTCTGAAGAAGGTGGCGAAGCTGCTGCTGAAACTCCAGCTGCTGAATAATAAGCCACAAATTTCAATATCTGAATTGTGAAGTATCTCATCGTCGGGTTAGGAAATCCCGGAGCAGAATACAAGAATACAAGGCACAATATTGGATATACGGTGCTCGACGCTTTCGCAGAAGGCGCGGGCATCGCTTTTTTTGATAAGCGCTACGCTTATCGCGCAGAAACGAGCATAAAAGGACGCACTCTTATCCTCATAAAGCCCACAACCTACATGAACCTAAGCGGAAACGCCGTAAGGTACTACATGAACCAGGAGAAAATTCCCGTAGAAAATGTTTTTGTAATTGTCGATGACCTTGCACTGCCGTTCGGTACCATCCGAATAAAACCCAAGGGAAGCAGTGGCGGTCACAACGGATTGCAGAACATACAGGACACAATCGGCACAAGCGAGTATGCACGACTAAGATTCGGCATCGGAAACGAATTCTCACGCGGCGGACAAATCGACTTCGTGCTTGGTGAGTGGACAAAGGAGGAAAGCGAAAAACTGAAAGAGCGCGTCGAAGTAGCAATAAATGCCATAAAGGACTTCCCCCTTATCGGCATCGAACGCACTATGAACACATACAACAACAAGTAATTTATGCCGACACCGAAACCTCAGAAGCAAAACTATCGCAACTTTTTCTCGCGAATGGCGGGAAAACTTGCCAATTCCACAAAGCCAAGGTGGTTTGTTCGCGGTGTCATGAAAATCTGGAGAAAGAAGTACAAGATTGACTTGTCGGAATATGTAGTTCCACCAAACGGATACAAGACTTTCAACTCGTTCTTCACTCGCAACCTCAAGGAAGGCACAAGGCCAATTGGCGACGGACTTGTATCCCCTGTTGACGGATTTATCTTCGACTTCGGCAAAATTACAGGCGACAACAAGATTTACGTCAAGTTCAAGCACTACTACGTTGACGACCTCATCTGCGACGAGTACGAAAACATGTCGTCGTACGCAGTGCTTTACCTCTCCCCCGCCAACTATCACCGTGTTCACGCAGCATTCAACATGGAAATCACCGACATTAGCTATCTGCCAGGCACATTGCGCCCCGTAAAGCCCAAAGTCGTTTACAAGAAAGACCGCGTGTATTGCCGCAACGAGCGCATTGTAATTCACGGCAAGTCGGAATACGGCAAATTCTACATGATTCTAGTCGGAGCATTGTTCGTCGGCAAGACAAAACTGTCGTTCGATAGCGGATTGCAGACCAACATAAAAAAAGGTGTTGCATCGAAACGAATCTACGATACACCTATATATATAAATAAGGGAGAGGAAGTCGGTTATTTCGAAATGGGTTCGAGCGTAATATTATTCATGGACGACGAAAGGCTAGCAAACATAAAGCTGCCGCTCAACTCACCAATCAGGGTAGGAAACAATCTGGCTTAGAAGGCTGGAAGGCAAGAAGGCTGGAAGGCGAAAAGAAGACCAGTCTAGCGGAAGACCAGTTTGTCTGTCGGCAAGCCTGCAAGACTGTAAGACTGCAAGACTGTTAGACCGTTCGCCTGTTAGCCCGTTCGCCCCTCTAAACACCCCAATGTTAATAAATATTCTTTTGGAAAATTAAACTTTGGAATGTTTATTGCTACCTTTGTCGAAGTTTTTAAATTATATTCACTATGAGGAAATTTTCAATTTTGTTAGTGGCACTTGCGTTTACAGTAAATGCATTTGCTCAGGAAAATGACAAAAACGGTGAGGTCAACATGATGTCGAAGCGTGGCGAATACATTTTGCCTGTTGAAGGTGATTTCGCGCTCGGTATCAATGCTATCCCGATGGTCAACTATTTTGGAAACTTGTTCAATGGTCACGCTGGTAACAGTGCTTCCTTTGAAACATTCACACACACTCTCGTACGTACTACTCCAGTTCTCTTTGGAAAGTACTATCTCAGCGACAAGACTGCTATCCGTGCAGGTTTGCTCATTGGCGTTTACAACGAAACCGATCGTGAAAACGTTATGATGAACCAGCAGATTCCAGATCCGAAGGTTACTGTTACCGACATCATGAAGAGCACTGAAACCGACCTTGGTTTAGGCGCCGACTACTTGATGTACAGAGGTAAAGGCCGTGTTCAGGGATTCTATGGTGGTGGACTTTATCTTAACTACACCAAACTCAAAGCCAACTACACTTATGGCAACCTTATCACTACCGAATTTACAGCACCTCATTGGTACGATTTCGCAGCAGGAACCACTACTTCTGGTGGAGACCGCATACTTTCGAACAGCGGCGACCGTTCATTCGGCGTAATCCTTAGCGGTGTTGTTGGTGTTGAATACTTTATCGCACCTAAGATTTCGATTGGCGGTGAATTCAGACTTGGTCTTTACACAGGTTACGACTTTAAGGGTTACAGAACTGTTGAACGTTGGACTGGTACCGAAAGAGAAATCGAAACCTTGCCAAAGGACGCAAACGACGGAAGAATCGCATTCAGAAATGCATCTACAGGTTCATTGTTTATGATGTTCCATTTTTAATCAAAGAAAATAAAGTTTAACATTTAAAAAGATTAATATTATGAAGAGAATATTTTCAATTATCGCAATCGCTCTTATTGGAGCATTCGTTTTGTCATCATGCAACAAGAATGACTATGAAACCGAACCATTGAAGACTATCACAGTATCTGGTACAGTTAAGGCCAACCTCGACCTTACAGCAGCAAATCCTGGCGATGCTCCTAACGGCACAAAGATTATCTTCAGAATCGACGCATCTGACCTTTGCCAGACATACGATCCTAGCTATACATACGAAACTCTTCAGTACGAAGCTGAAGTTTCTGGCGGCAAGTATTCTATCGAATTGCCAGCAGTAAAATTCAATGCTGCTAGCGTTGACATCGTTCCTGTTGACTTTAAGGCAAACCAGATTCAGGATGCTTCGGGTGCAACCAAGGAAAAAGTATTCACATCGCCTGCATACACAATCAGCATTCAAGAAGGCGAAGTTTACTTCGAAGACATTGTATTTATTGGATAATAAACGATTACAACTTTATAAAAGCCGCCTCGTGCGGCTTTTTTTATGCCCATACAAAAGACAACCTAACATAATCGTCTCATCCTGCCCAACTGCAAACGGAGGCAAAAGAGCGCATAAAAACAACTAACAGCGAAGACAAGTAATCATTCATGATCGGTACTAACCGCCCCCAAAACAAACCCCTCCTATTCGTCTTCTCGAAGTCGTACAAAACAGCAACTACCAGCGCATAGACCATGGATAGACACAAAAAAAAAGGCGGACAATCGTCCGCCTTATATAAATCTAGCAATTTATTTCTAATTACTTGGCAACCTTTTCGAGCCACTTAACCATACCGAACATTACAGCCATCGATATTACGCAAACAATTGCAAATACCAACCAGCAGTACTGTATAGGCCAAGCATTGTACATCAAAGGACCAATCCACAGGAAGATGTTACCTACTGCAGTAGCGCCGAGCCACAAGCCCTGGCAGAGACCTACCATGTGACGAGGAGCAACCTTCGATACGAACGAAAGTCCCAAAGGTGAAATGAAAAGTTCAGCAACAGTAAGGAAGAAATAGGTAACTATAAGTACCCAAGGACCTAACTTAACAGGATCGAGCAATGCTCTGAAATCGGTTGCTGACGGATAGTTGTTGATGAATGACAATACCATAAGGAACAAGTATGCACATGCAGCGATACCCATACCGATACCGATTTTCTTAGGTGTAGAAATCGATTTGCCCTTACGTGCCAAAGCAGCGAAAGCAATCATGATAATCGGTGTAAGTACGATTACAAAGAATGGGTTTAGTGCCTGCCATATTTCAGGAGCAACAGCTTCGGAGCTTACGAAGTCGCGTGCGAAGAACGACAGCGACTGTCCGTTCTGATGGAATGAGAACCAGAAGAAAATTGCAATACCGAGAACTGCGAACAAAGCAGCCATACGCTGTTTGATTTCCTTTGCCATTGCAGCTTTTTCTTCAGCAGTATATTCAACAACCTTAGCAGTGTCTTTCTTTGCAGGCTGCGGGAATTTCTTCTTCGAAATCATAAAGATTGTCAGAGAAATTGCCATTGCTATAACCGATGCAATGAACGAGAAATGAATACCAGAGTTGAATACATCGATGTATGACGAGCAAAATTCGGTAGTACCCTCAACCAACGACGGGTCGATAACCGACTGCGACATTGTGGCTGTGAACTTTTCTGAAATTTCACCACCATTGATAACATCGTGGCAAAGAGCTGGCATATCTGCATTGTAAACAAAATTGTGAATCTTCAACCACCATTCACGGATCAATGGAGCAATAAATGGAGCAATCACACCACCGATGTTGATGAATACGTAGAAGATCTGGAAACCGCTGTCGCGTCTTTCCTTTGCTTCTGCCAATGCTTCAGGACCTTTCTTTGCAGCTTCAGCCTCGAAGTTGTCGTACATCTTACCTACCAAAGCCTGGAGGTTACCTTTGAACAAACCATTACCGAATGCAATGAGCAACAATGCCAAACAAGTAACGATAAGGATTGTCCACCACATACCGCCTTCATCGACGATAAATCCGTTGGCATCTGTTCCGAACAGAGGAATAGACAATACAACATAACCCAATGCCATCACAATGAGACCCCACTGGATAGTGCGGTTGTAGTTCTGCGACTTATCGGCAATAATACCGCCGACTAGGCTAAGGATGTAAATAAGACAATAGAACACCGAATAGATGGCACCTGCCTGAGCATCGGACAATCCGAACTTTGAGACAATAAACAATGCCAACACAGCATTCATAATGTAATAGCCGAAACGCTCGCCCATATTACTCAAGGCTGCAGCAATCAAGCCTTTGGGATGATGTCTGAGTGCAGTAATTACATAGTAAACCAAAAATGGCAACACTACTACCAAGACTCCCAACAGAAACACCAATGTACGGTGTTCAGTAAAAAACTCTTGAAACATACTTTACTATTTTTAATTAAACATTCGAACTAAGTTCGTTTTAACAAGACGCAAAGATATTACAAAAACCAATAAAGCAAAAATTTTTTTCAAAAAGCCAAGACCGCCGAAACCAAAATCTAACATTAGCATGGAAAAATAAAGTACCTTTGCAAAATATTACAAGACGCACACACAATGAAAAGATTTACCTTAATACTAGTCGCAATAATGGCGCTCTCGATGCAGGCGCAAGAACAAAAACTGGCCGAACACGTAATCCTTATCGGACTTGACGGATGGGCAGCCCACGACTTCGACAACCCTCGCAACAACATACCTAACATTCGCAACTTAATCAGAAACGGAAGCTGCAATATGCACAAACGTTCGGTGCTGCCGCCCGACTCGGGTGTAAACTGGGCGTCGATGTTCATGAGCGTTGGTCCCGAAATGCACGGATACACAACCTGGGACTCAAAAAAGCACGACCTGCCATCATCAACCACGAACAAAAACGGCATCTTCCCTACCATATTCTCAATCATCCGCGAACAACACCCCAATGCCGAAACCGGCTGCACTTTCGAATGGGACGGCATAAAATATGTTGTTGACACTCTTGCTATTAGCCATGTGCATTTTTTTAGCGATGGCTGGGAACCCATTGAGAAGAACTGCGACCACATCGTAAAATACATAACCGAAAAAAAGCCAATGTTTTATGCAGCATGCTTCGATGGACCCGACGGCCCCGGACACAAATACGGCTGGTACTCCGATGGATACTACGACTACATGGCTCGTGCCGACAAATGCGTTGGTCGCATAATACAGGCCCTCAAGGATGCAGGTATTTACGACAATACAATTATTATCGTTACTGGCGACCACGGCGGACACGACCACGGGCATGGCACGCTTGTTATGGAAGACATGGAAAGTCCACTCGTAATCTTCGGTCGCAACGTGCGCCCAGGATACACTTACGACGATCCAATTGCACAATACGACATAGCAGCAAGCATAGCATACATACTTGGTCTCGAAATGCCAGAAGCATGGCGTGGGAAACCTGTAAAACAGGTATTTACACGATAGACGGGACGATTGCGCCTTTTATACCGACAGGCAATCGTCTACCATATTTGACGAACGGAAAAAACGCCATACTATCCTGCCTCCACAATATTTCCCAAAACTTTTCGTTTATTCTGTACTTCTGTATTGAAAAAATTTTTATTATTTTTGTGCCTTGAATTAAATTGGACGTAAAAACACAACACATGAAACTGAAAGTTTTATTTGTAGCTCAGGAAATTGCACCGTACGTGCCTGAAAATGAAATGTCACTGCTTTGCAGAAAGCTTCCGCAAAAGATACAGGAACTCGGAAACGAAATCCGCATTTTCATGCCTAAGTTCGGCGTAATAAACGAAAGAAGAAACCAACTGCACGAAGTCATCCGACTCAGCGGAATGAACCTTGTAATAAATGATGCCGACCATCCTCTAATCATAAAGGTTGCATCGATACAGCCAATAAGAATGCAGGTATATTTTATCGACAACGAAGACCTCTTCCAAAAGAAATATGCACTCACAAACAACGGCGACGACAATTTTACCGCCGACGAAAAATCAATATTCTTCTCGAAGGGCGTCATCGAAACCGTAAAGAAGCTCGGCTGGTCGCCTAACATTGTACACTGCCACGGATGGTTCTCGGCTCTTTTCCCATTCATAATGAGAAACGTATATTGCAACGACCCGATGTTCGCAAACAACTGCAAGGTTGTTTACTCGATTTACAACGACAGTTTCTCGGGAAGCATCGACAAGGGCCTCGCTCAGAAACTTGTCGGAAAGAACGTTACAATCGACATGCTTGACAGAATCAACGAGCCTACATGGGACAACCTCACCAAGTTTGCAATCGACAATTCCGACGGTATAATTCTGGCAGCAAAGGATATAAAACCAGAAATCATACAATACATAAAGGATAGCGGCAAACCTATGCTCGAATACACCGAAGGCGACGAAAAGTTTGAGGACTACGAAAAATTCTACAACAAGGTTTCTGAAAACTAATCTGCAATGAAGAACTCAAGAATATTGTTTCTTGCAATAGCAATCGTCTTGGTTGCTGCAACCATTCCCTCGTGCAAGGACGACAATTCGGCAATAGGCACCGACCTTATGCCAAGTGGCGACATCATGGAATTCCTCTGCGACACATTGGAAGTGGAAACATATATAACAAGAGACTCCCATGTCGAAACCCAAAGCCGCACAATAAGTCCAGTTGGCATCATAAACGACCCTATATTCGGACAGACAACAGCATCGTGCGCTTTCCAGGTTCAACTTTCTTCAAGTAACGCCCAGTTTAACAACGAAATCGACACTACCGACCTAACAGACGTAAACCTTAGCTTACAGCTGAAATACGCAAAATTGTACGGAAGTTCGGAATCGGCAATGACAATAAATATCAATAGGCTTCTTACCGATATCTATTTCGACTCGTTATATTACGAAGATCACTCTTTCAGCGCAGCACAATACGAACTGCTTAATAGCGCTGCACTTACTTTCGGAACCGATAGCACAATAAAAATTGATATGCCCGAAAGCCTTATAAAAGAAATCGTAAGAGGCGGAACATGGAGCAACGAAACCTTTGTAAAACAATTCAAGGGTATTTTCATCAACACCGAACTAACATCGGGAGACGGATGCATGTATGCACTCGACTTAATAGGAAACAAATCGAAAATGGTTTTGTCGTACAAATATAACGACACCATCAGAACATTCGACTTTAACATCAACGAATACTCGGCACGTTTAAACATGTATTCGCACGACTACACAAATGCCGACAGCGAACTGAAAACTGCCATCGACAATCCCGAAACGCCATCGACGAATTGCTATATTCAAGGTTTGGCTGGACTTAAGACAAAAATAAAGTTTCCGGCACTGCAAACCTTATTCGACTCTACAAATATTATTATCAATAGAGCTCAACTAAAAGTCACTTTGCAGGAAGGCACTACGCTCAATACACTGCCGTCCCCCACAGCCATGAGCATGACTAAAATTCTGGCCAACGGAAAATTCGACTTCCTCGAGGACTACAAATCGAACAGCAAATATTTTGGCGGTTCGTTTGATGCGACCGACAACTCATATACTTTTAATATTCCGCTTCACTTGCAGGGCATATTAAATGGAGAATCAGACAATGGAATATATATGGTTGCAAACGAAAACAGAATAGTACCATATAGAGCTCAACTATACGGCGGAAGCCATACAACAAACAAAATAAAGATAATCGTATATTACTCAAAATATTAGCATTATGTGCGGAATTGTAGGATATATTGGCAAAAGAGATGCATACGACGTTCTCATAAAAGGTCTAAAACGTCTGGAATACAGAGGTTACGACTCTGCCGGAATAGCAATATACAACGGAAGTAAGTTCAACGTATACAAGTGCCACGGCAAAGTTAGCGACCTCGAGGCACACGTAACCGACAAGGACATTAGCGGAAATATCGGCATCGGCCACACCCGCTGGGCTACACACGGAGAACCAAACGACATCAACGCACATCCGCACGCTTCGATGAACGGCAAGTTCATACTTATTCACAACGGCATTATCGAAAACTATGCCAAGCTAAAAGCAACTCTCGAGGAAAAAGGCTATACCTTCAAGGGCGAAACCGACTCCGAAGTGCTTGTCAATTTCATTGAGTACATATACACTGAAAGCCACGAAAAGGACGAATACTTTACTCCAGACGATGCTGTTCGCGCTGCACTGCAACTTGTGGAAGGCGCATACGGAATCGTTGTCATGAGTTCCGAAGACCCCGAAACCATTACTGTTGCCCGCAAGGGAAGCCCTATCGTCATCGGAATAGGCAACGGAGAATATTTTATCGCATCCGACGCCTCACCTATTATAGAATATACCAATTCTGTAATTTATCTCAACGACCTCGATGTCGCAACAATAAGCAAAACAGGCTTCAACCTTGTGAACCTAAAGGACCGCAAGGCAAAAATCGACATACAGCAGGTTGACCTCCGTCTCGACGAGATTGAGAAAAACGGCTTCGACCACTACATGCTCAAGGAAATATACGAGCAGCCACGCGCCATTGCCGACACCTATCGCGGTCGTTTAAGTCTTGATACAAAGAATCTTACACTTGGCGGTCTACACACCGTAATGGACCAGCTGAAGGACGCCAAGAGAATAATAATCGTTGCCTGCGGAACAAGCTGGCACGCTGGACTTGTCGGCGAATACCTGTTCGAAGAATTTGCCCGCATACCTACCGAAGTGGAATATGCATCGGAATTCAGATACAGAAACCCAATTATAAACCCAGGCGACATTGTAATTGCAATTAGCCAGAGCGGCGAGACAGCCGATACCCTGGCAGCAATTCAGCTAGCAAAAAGCAAGGGCGCAATAGTGTTGGGTATTTGCAACGTCGTCGGTTCGAGCATACCACGCGAAACCGTAGCAGGAGTTTACACTCACGCAGGACCTGAAATCGGTGTCGCATCAACCAAGGCATTCACCACACAGATTACAGTTTTGACAATGATGGCTATGCAGGTCGGTCTTGCAAACAAGGGACTTACCGAACAGGAATTTACCGACTTGGTTGACGAACTTTATGCAATTCCTCAGAAGGTAGAGCAAATCCTCGAAAAGAGCGAAAGCATAAAGCAAATTGCCGAAAAGATAAAAGATGCTACCAACAGCATCTACCTTGGACGCGGCTACCTCTACCCTGTCGCTCTCGAAGGCGCACTGAAACTTAAGGAAATTTCGTACATACACGCCGAAGGCTACCCGTCGGCCGAGATGAAGCATGGACCTATCGCCCTCATCGACGAGAAAATGCCAGTCATCGTATTGGCTACCAAGGACAAGTCGTACGACAAGATTGTATCGAACATACAGGAAGTAAAGGCTCGCAAGGGCGTTGTTATCGCCATCGTAACCGAAGGCGACACAACGATCAAGGAACTTGCAGACTATGTAATCGAGGTACCGTATTCCGACTTTGCTCTCGCACCATTGCTGACAGTAGTTCCTTTGCAACTTATTGCATACTACATAGCTGTAATGAGAGGTTGCAACGTCGATCAGCCACGTAACCTTGCAAAATCCGTAACAGTGGAATAAAACCTAATTGCTGGAATGAAACGACTTGTAAAAATATTAATAGCCATTGCCCTAATTGCAATTGTTGCAGCATGTTCTACCGAAAAGAACACGCCGATGAGCCGTTTCTACCACAATACCACATTGAAATACAACATATATTTCAACGGACGCGAATCGTACAAGAAAGGCATTACCAAGATAAACGACCAGAACAGCGACAATTACGCGCTGATTCTCAGCGTATTCACCGACAGCAAGGAAGAGAATGCCAGCGTTGCAAACGGTGAAATGGAAAAGGCAATCCAAAAGTCGGCTAAAGGTATAAAGTTGCACTCGATTACCAAGAAACCGAAACCTACAGGCAAAGCAATGTCTCCCAAGGAAAAGGAATTCATGGCACAAAACGAGTTCAACAAGTGGGTCGACCACTGCTACATGCTAATGGGCAAGGCTTATTTCATTAAGCGCGACTACATGCAGGCACGCCAGAACCTTGAATTTGCACTTCGCCAATATCCGAACTCTAAAGTTCAGCCAGAGATTGCAATGTACCTTGTACGAACATTTTGCGAGGACAAGAAATTCAAGGAGGCAAAGGAAACTCTCGACAAGATAGAAGCCGACAAAAAGATTACCAAGAAAAATGCAGGTTTCTACGCTGCCGTATGGGCAGACTACTACCTAAAGCAGAACAACCGCGAGGAAGCAGCCGAAAAGTTGAAACTTGCCGTCGAAAAGACCAAGAAACGCAAAGACAAAATAAGATACATATATATTCTCGCCCAGCTAAAGGAAAAGGAAAACAACCTTAAGGACGCCTACAAGTATTACGAAGAAGCTGCAAAACGCAACAGCAACTACGAAATGGAGTTCAACGCCCGCATAAACATGGCAAAATGCTATAGCGGTGGCAAGGGAAGCAACAAGGAAATCTTCAAGTTGTTGAACAAGATGCTCAAGGACGAGAAAAACAAGGAGTACCGCGACCAGATATACTATGCCATCGCCGAAGTAGAACTTCGCACCGGCAAGGAAAACGATGCAATAGAGCACTACAAGCAATCGTCGGCTGTGAGTGTCGACAACAACTACCAGAAAGCCTTGTCGTGCTTAAAACTCGGTGAATTGTATTTTGCAAAGCTCGAATACAAGAACGCATACATATACTACGACACATGCATGCAGAACATAACCGAGGACTACGACAATTTCAAGGAAATACAAACACTTACAAAGAACCTTTCGGAACTTGTAACCTACACCGACGTAATCGAGTTTGAGGACAGCGTGCAGAAAATAGCCAAGATGAGCGACAAGGAACGCAACAAACTCATAGACGGACTTATTGCCAAGGTAGTAGAACAGGAACGCCTCGAACGCGAACTGGCACAGCAGGAATCGATGAACTCTTACCTTTTCGACCAGCGACGCGGCGAAACCAACAATGTAGGCAGTTCGACCGGCAAATGGTATTTCTATAATCCAGCCCAATTGAGCTACGGAAAGAACGAGTTCCAGAAAAAATGGGGCAACCGCAAGAACGAAGACCATTGGCGCCGTCGCGACAAGACAGTCGTATCGTTCGATAGTGGCGACGATAGCGAGGCTTCCGATAGCGTTGTCGCCGATGCAAGACCTAAGAACGAAGACCCCAAGAGTCGCGAATACTACTTGCAGGACTTGCCTCTTACCGATTCGGCAATGCAGGAGTCGCACAAGCGAATCGAAAACGCACTGTATAACGCCAGCAAGATTTACAAGGAAAAGTTCGGCGACTATCCAAAAGCAATCAACAGCTACGAGGATCTGAACAAGCGTTATCCTAATTCTGATTACCAGTTGCTTTCGTATTACGACTTGTACATTCTCAATACCCTTATCAAGGACATACCTCAAGCTGAAAAGTACAAAAACCTGATAATTAGCAAGTACGGTAACACAAACTATGCGCGGTTGCTGCAGAATCCAAATTTCGTGAAGGAGCAGGAAGAAATTCGCAAGCGTGACGAACAACTATACGCCAACACATACGACGCCTTCATGCGCGGAGAATGGAACACGGTACAACGCAATGCCACTAATTTCATTAACGAAAACAGCGACAGCGACTTGGTTCCAAATTTCGACTTCCTAAACACTATGTGTACAGCACGCAACGCTGACACCACCCAGTTCAAACTGGCATTGCTCGACTTCATCGACCGTCATCCAAAACACGAACTTAAGCAAGCTGCCGAGAACCTTCTCGCCTACTTTGGCACCGGCGACATCGACGCTCTTATTGCCGACCTAAAGTCGCGTCCCGAGGTAGTAAAGCAACAGCAATCGGAAGACGGCAAAAGCCCATACAGCGAAGAAATTGTCGAAGCAGAATACAAATTCGACGAGATGGCAGAACACTACTATGTCGTATACTTCAAGTCGGAACAGGTTGACGACAAGCGTCTTGCATTTGAAATCCGCAACTTCAACATCTTCAACTTCAACATGCGTACATTCAACGTGGTTACTAGCACTTTCAACAGCAACTACTCGATGATAACCGTGCGCCCGTTCCGCAACATGCGCCAGTCGGTCAACTACTCGAAGATGATTGCCAACAGCGAAGACGTCTTCAACAAACTCAGAAATGTAGACTACAAGATATTTGTAATTTCAGCCGAGAACTTCAAGTTGCTTACCGAAAGCCGCAACCTGAATTCATACATGGAGTTCTACAACGCAAACTACAACAAATAGTTGTCTAAGCAATTCTTTTAAACCATTATAACAATGAAAACAAAGGTATTATCCCTCATTATTTCAGCACTTGCAATAATTTTGAGTTATGGTGCAATCAACAATCTATCGGCACAATCGCTATACGATGCCGACAACACAAGCGGCAAGTATTTATACATGTCGAAGCCGATTTTGATAACTGCAAAATTTGAAGGTGACGAAGAGGAAACTCTAGGCGAATATTGTAGATACGATGCACAAGGTCGAATAATAGAATACGGCTGCATAACAGGACAGTTCGACTACGAATCATACATTCGCATGTTCAAGATTCACTATAATGGTGAAAAGATTGATTCGGTACAGTGCAAAGAGGTGTACTACGGCATTGCTTCACAAAAAACGGACATGATTTTCAAAGAAGGCATCAGCTTCTACGACCAGTTCTCAGGCAATGATATCGGTTTTATACTCGACACCGACAAAGCGCCAAAAAATCTTGACACCAAGTCAATTGCCTCGATGCGTGCATACGCCGACAGCAAAAACGACATTCTGGTAAGAGAATTCGCATGGATGTACGATTTCGACTCTATAAAAAAATGGAACAAGGAGAAAAGAGACAAAAAAAACAAACTTCTTATCTACTCAGAATTCGTTGATTATAGCAGCGAAGGCGTGAGTACATACAAGATAAACTACTCATACGCAATCGATCATAACACGAAATCCATAAACTGCATACAGCGCGGAGAATTTGACGGAGAAGAGTACGAAAACGAACGCAACTACATCATTACTGAAACATATCTGAGTTCGGATGAAGATCTGAGGAGTGGGAAATAAGCATGCTAACGCTTCAACTCAAACTTCTCGAAAAAGAACTTATCGTCCTCATTAGAACTGAATATTCCCTTTTACCACCTCTACATCCTTGCAATTATAAAATCCCAGTTCCTCATCTAAATCAACCACACCGCCAAGGAATTCAACCTTGCGGAGATTCGGACAGGAAGCAAAGGTGTCGTATATCGTAATCTGCACGAATTGATTAACAGTAATGGTCTCGACAAAAGGATTGCCACCCATATCGGCTATGCGCTTCACACACGACGGCACAACATAATGCTTCTGCTTACTCCAGCAACAAAGCAGTTCTTGCTTCTTGTCATTAATCAGGGCATCATTCTCAATGTGATAGCCATCTGCATTACAAACTATGCCTTCAAATCCCTCATGAGCACTGACAATTCCATACGAAATATTCTTTACCGAAGCAGGTATTGTCAGCGAACGCAAATTGTCGCAGCCCCAGAACGCCCAATGCCCTATTTCTTTCACGCCAGCAGGTATATCAATCTTCTCGATACCGCTGCAATAAAATGCTTCAGCGCTTATCCATTCAAGTTTGCTCGGAAGCTTAACATTCTTGAGCGACTTACAATAACGGAAAGCACTATCGGCCATATAAGTGATTGAATCTGGCAAATTTATGCACTCGAGCTTTTCACAGCAATTGAAAGCACCGACTCTTATTCCATCAATCGTTGACGGCAAATGTACGGTCTTGAGTTCTCGACAACTTTCACACATAAAATCAGGGACCTGCGTCATCCCCTCGGGCAACTCAATTTCTTCCAAAGGACAAAGTATAAAAGCATTATCCCCCATCATACGCAAGGTACTCGGCAGATGAATCTTACGCAAGCGGCTAGGATTCCCTCTCATTCCAACTGCATAAAAATCACCTTCCATCACTTCCACACCTTCGGGAATCGAATACTCTTCGCAGGTAAACATGTCGAAATCGACTTCTTTCAGGATGCGCCCATAACTGCTATATGTAACACCATATTCATCTGTGTATTCCGCTTCCAACAGCATTTTTACAAACGGAATTATCACATCACGCAGTACCGCATTATTCAACCTATGACCGCCATGAAAATCAATGACATTCGGATAGAATTGCTTAAGAAATTCTTGCCTCCTATCTACAATATTGTCCTCGTCGCCGAAAAATCCCCAGCAACAACGGCGATTTTCATCGTTAAGTCCATCGTATAGATGGCTTTCCATTTCGCGATAATGGTCGATGATTTCGGGGGTAATTGTAAACTGCGTTTCGTCCGTCTGCGTGGGAATAAAATACTGGTGAGTACCGACTTTCAGAACTTCGGTCAGTTGCGACATATAAAGGGCCGGATTCACGCAAATACGACGAAAATCATACATCTGCATTGCATACATAGCTCCCATGCTAGTGCCTATTACAAGGTCTGCTTTGTTGTCTTCACAATACTGCCTTAGAAACGGCAGTGCCTCGGCGGGATCAACCGGAATATCGGGAGTTAGGATTCTATACTGGGGCAGTTTTTTCGCAAGATACTCGCCCGTGCAGCTCAAACCTGTTGAGCCATAACCGTGCAGATACACGATTGTTTTTGTCTTTTTACAAATCATTTCTTTCATTTTTTCAAATTTAAGATATAAAATGTGTTACTCCTCTCTTTTCCTACAGAAAGTTAGTGCTTCGTACCTTTCGCAGCCCTGTCCAAACATATTGGCATCGCAAAAACGGTAGCCCTTTTCCTCGTATTCGATGATTGTAGGATTGTTTTCGTACTCGCCAGGAGTTCCACCGTTAAGCACAACAATGGCATCAAGGCCAAAGTCTAACTTTGCCATAAAACCATAGGTTTTCAGCATCTTTTCAATTAATTCCTTTTCCATTTTTTCAGTTTTTTAAAGTTAATAAAAAATATTTGTTGTATTGAAATTAGCCAACCATTCGACCCTTCGGCTACGCTCAGGGGGCGAATGGTCTACATACCGATCAACCTCATTTTTCCAAGTCGTACCAGTTGCCAAACGATGCTTCAGACTCTTTCCGGGTAAATTTTCCATCGCTATCAATCCAGCCCCATTCGCCGTTAAGCTGTACGCGGATGTAACTTTCAGAACACAAGATAACCTTGTCGAAAATGGGCTGCGTATAGGTATCGAGCCACAGGAAACCGACTTTGCCGTCCTTCTCGACAGGAACTGCGCCGTCCAAATCAAGCATTTCGTAAACCTCATCCAAGTCAATAGGCGTTGACTCGGTGCCATCTGATGCGTCAAGGATGCCTTTCTTGCCATTCTCCACCGCCACAAAATAGTTGATATTTGCCCAGAAGTAGCGGAAAATGCGGTCGTAGCCCTTGGTTAGGATTTTGCCGTCCTTAATATCGTACAGATATTAGCGACCATCAAGCACAACTGGAATTAAACCGGTTCGCTCGAAACAGGTGTAGAGTTCGGGGATGTCGTCGAACTGCGGCTCAATGAGAATCTTTCCGCAAACATCGCGAAGACCTTTCTTTCCATTGGCACCTATGAAAATCTGGTCGCGCATATCGGGATGCGTTTTCCTAATTCTGTCCTCAATTTTGGAATACTCACGCACCTCTTCCGAGGTGTAATGTCTATCAAGCAGATAAGGAGTTCCGCCATGACAACATTCGCGTATGCGCCGTGCTTCAATGTATACCTTGGCTGTTTCTGCATCCGGCACAACACACTCGACTTGCCTTTTCGATTTATTTTCCCCAAAGTACGGGCATTCGTGCCACATATCAAACAGGGCGCGTTCGTTGGCTTTTTCAGCCGTCCATAAGTCAGACAGTCCATTGTCATTAGTAATTTTCATTTCTTTCATTTTTTAAGATTTGGAATAAACATATAAACTCATAACTGGTAATATTCAATGGGCGGTGAGAGCCTTATCCAGCATCCTCTCAAGTTTGGCACGGGTGCGCGAAAATACTTCGAAACGAGGAAGCATAGCGCAATGGGTGGAACAATGGTCTAAGAGATTTGCAGGTTCTGTATTTTCGGGCAGATAGGCGGGAATTACGGTATAGGCATCTTTGTGAGAACCGAAACGGACACCGAGGTCGAAACCTCGGTTCCCTGTAAGATGCGTTTTTTCGTGCGCCAGATAATACTTGAAGCGTTCTTCCATTTCACTTTCGGTGGGCGGAGTGTCAACCACAATGGCCAATTCTGCATTACCTTCGCTCCAATAGTCGTTGCCCTTGTAGCAGAAAATCTCAATAATGTCGCCCCGCTTGAAACGGATTTCTTCGGGCTTTCTGCCAGAGAAAAGTCCGCGCCCATAAATGTAGTTATCAAACTCAATTTCCCCATACTGCGGTGGAATGTCCAAGGGCTTAACATTGGAATACAACCGTTTGCCCCACAGTTGACCGTCTGGAAGATAAATACGTTCCGAAAAACTTTCTCCTGTAAAAAACTGCATCCCGACAGGCATTTCGCTGAGCGCAAAGCAGTACGGAAAAATACCGTTGTAAGCAAGCATATCGCGCTCGGCATCTTCAACCGAACGGAATAGAATCGGCATCTCCTTGCGCAACCTGAAAGTGGGATAACGACTGTTGGTACGAGCAACCGAATACGGCGTCAACTTAAATATACTATCAATGTTTATCATAACGTGCTAGTATTTCTCTATTCCAAGCCATCCGTCAATTTATTCTCCACATCGCTCATCGCATCATTTATGAGTCGAATCTGATTTTTTAAATACTCCTGAGCAGCGTTATTGGCAGACGATTTGTCCAAAAACACCATCTGGGCAATAGGCTTGTGAGACGGCAGTTCCTCTATCTGCATATCCACTGGCCGTTCTGCTGTTTTTCCTTCTTCAAAACTAACGGATTTTATGCCCAAACTAACTCGTGGCGTGTCGAAAAGGCCATCCATTACAATACGAGTTTCGACTGGCAATCCATAAAACGGACACATGGAAATATTTGCCTCGTAGTGATTCTTGTCGGTATAGTTCACTATTTCAGTGATTGTGCCCTTGTAAACTTTCCTGTAATCGGGCGAGAATCCATAAACCTCATCGCCAACATGAATTGCTGGTTCGTCTTCATTCGGCTGTGCGATAATACCTTCTTTCAGCAACCTTTGCCATTCCTTTTCAACAAAATACCGCTTCATAAAATGGAGAGGCTTGTCGTCACATGGCACAAATCCACCATAGTTCTGGCAAAACAAGCAGTTCTCGCGGTCTTCCGGACAATTGGCGCAATTCTCCAATTCGCCAAGCAGTCCTGCTTCGCGACGATAGTTCTCCAACCGGTTGATAATCGGCAGAACCACATTTTTGAGAACCTTCTGGCTCATGCGATGCTCACCCTCAAAAGTTTGCACATTGGAATAATATCGCATAAATTCCTCACGACAATTTACTGTTGTATCGTGATTGCCAAATAGTCCCATACAAAGAATGTTTTCAGGATTGTCTGGTCTATAGTTGTCGAACTGGTGAGCCTCCATCTCGCGGTAATGCTGAATAATTTCCTCGGTGATAGTGAATTTTGTTTGCCCATCCTTGCGAGGCTGGAAGAAATCGAATGTACCGACTTTTATTATCTCGGGCTGTTCCGAAACATGTAAACCAGGGTTGACGCAGATACGGAAAAATGCAGCCGGCAACTGCTGTGCGTACATTCCACCCATACTTGTGCCAATGATAATGCTAAAGTCTTTTTCTTCGCAAAGTTTCCTGAGAAACGGCAATGCTTCTGCCGGGTCAACAGGAATATCCGGTGCCTCGATGCGATAATAACTTGGCAGGGCTTTTTTCAAAAATTCTACGGTACTACTCTGCCCCGATGAACCGTAACCATGTAAGTATAAAATATTCATAGCTTATGTTTATTTTGTTTAACAATGCAAAAATAGATTTGATTATCGTTGAGTGAGAGATTCTGCTAGTAGCAGGAAATTTATTTCGAAAAATCGTACCAATAGGCGAAAGATGCTTTCGACTCGTTCTGCGTGAATTTTCAGAAGCTGTCAATCCTTTTACTTGCCATATTTTTTTATCACTATTCCATACACTCTCTTTAGTCGCCGGCATTGCCTGCCGAAAAAGAAACCGTGTGAAAACAATCCGTTAAATAGGAAACTATCGGCAAGGCGTCCATCAACCATACGGTTATACATGTGTATCATCTCGTGAATAAGCACCTCCTTGAACATTTCTTCCGTCCAGTCAACGCATTTGTTTAGCCAAATTGTTCCATACAATCTGCCATTCTTGTCCTTGTTGGTCAAATAAAACCCGTACTTGGAAGTCTTCCTTGGAAAAAAGTAGAATTTGCATCTACCTAACTTGCCATAAAAATACAGCCAGTTGTATTCTGCGAATTTCTTCTTTATAAGTTCCTTTGTTATTTCCATACGCAATAAGTTTTCCAGACATTTTACTCTTCATCCCTCCGATAAGCTCAGGTGGTGGCGAAAGCCGTTAGGCCACTCCATACATCATTTCCCTCTCCGACAGGATATTTTCTACAAATGCCCTGTCGATTGTGAGAGTCTTGCTTCGCTCGGTTTCGGCGTACTCGTACATCACATCGGTAAGGATCCGCTCCATCACTCCACGAAGTCCTCGGGCACCAGTCTCGCTCGTGATGGCAACCTCGGCAATATAGCGGATGGCTTCATCAGAAAACTTCAAGGTCACATTGTCCATCGACATAAGTTTCTGGTACTGCTTGAGCAACGAGTTCTTAGGCTCGGTTATTATGCGCACCATATCATCGACCTTGAGCGGATTTGTGTGTGTAAGCACTGGAAAACGCCCGATAAACTCGGGAATAAGCCCGAAATTCTTTAGGTCGTCGTGCGTAACCTTGTCCAATATACGGTCGGGAGCAATGCTTACCTCCGATTGGCTCTTGAAACCGACACTGCTACTGCTGAACCGCCTTTCAATTGCCTTTTCCAGGCCAGAGAAAGCACCGAGCGCAATGAACAGAATGTTTGATGTATCGACATGCACCAGTTTCTGATCGGGATGCTTGCGTCCACCCTGCGGAGGAACACCGACAACACTGCCCTCGACAATTTTCAGCAAGCCCTGCTGCACACCTTCGCCACCCACATCGCGCGTAATCGACATATTGCCTTTAGCCTGCTTTGCAAGCTTGTCAACCTCATCGAGCACCACTATGCCCATTTCGGCACGGTCAACATCGAAATCCACCGCACGGAGCAATCCGCCGACACAGTTTTCGACATCTTCGCCTACATATCCGCTCTCGGTCAGCTTGGTGCAGTCCTGCACAAACAGCGGCACACCCAGCATCTTGGCGATGGTCTGTATCAAAAATGTCTTGCCCGAACCGGTGTTGCCAAGCAGCATAACATTCGACTTTTCGATTTTCACATCGCGGAACTCGGGCTTGTCGTTGCCGATGCCGTATTTCGACGACAGCAGACGCTTGTAGTGGTTGTATATTGCCACCGACAAAATTTTCTTCGCCTCGTCCTGACCGATTACATATTTGTCGAGGTTGGCACGAATATCCTTTGGTGAATACAACTGGAATGTAGAGAACTGGGTTCCCTGCGGTTTTTCATTTTCGCTTTTTCTTTTCATAAATTACTGTTTTTCCGATGGTTAATTTTTGGTGTTTTTAAACGCAACGTTGCACATTGTAGAGACGTTGCGCGCAACGTCTCTACAATTATCGAATCTTCAAATATTCAAATCATCAAATTTCCCTCACAATCATCCCGTTCTTCATCGCTTCACCTATCTTCTTAATCTTCAAATCGAAGCCTTTCGACGGCCACCCCAAATATATGTCAATGGCCACGCTGAAGATAAGACCGGCGACCATAATCCACGACAGAAGCGACAACAACACATCCTGTACCACTTCCTTGCCACTAATGTACCTTATCTGCCTGTCGTAAAGGTAGAGATACTCGTACAAAAAAATTCCCAGCGCAGATATTCCCACGCCAATCGCATAAATCAAAACAAATGTCATCATAATTTAACCGTATTTAATTTGAAATTTAGATTGTTATTTTCTGGATGTTTCCTTTCAATACAATCGGAAATTGCAGCATACATTGAATGAAGGAAATCTATGGAATGGAACTTTTCACCCTTCTTTTCCAGATAGTCCCTTATTGCAACGGCATCGTTGTTGGCTTCCGACATCAGTACAGCATAAGTCGTTTCGTTACAATAACTAAGTGAATCCAGAATCTTACTATAAATTTCGGGCATGTCTATTGCCAACTTGTTGAACGAACATGTATTATACTCAATCAAATGAGCGAGCAACTGAACATAATCGTCATCAGAAAGACTGATAAATTCCGGCCATATACGATTCTGACCTTCATTGTTGAAATAGCAAATGTCGAACCTATACTTGTATATGTACTTGTCGGGGTTAATGTCGGTATAGCACCAGTCTCCTCCCATTCTATTGGAAAGGTCGAGATAAATATGAGTTCCCAATTCCATAACTGCATCGTGCAATGCGTCGCTACGTTCCGAGTCGTTTTTTAATTCGGGATCATTTGCAATCTTAATCTTCAGAGCACGATAATTAGCAATTATGTCGCTAGGAATATTAAGATATTCTTCAAAATCGCCAATTGTTTCATAATTTACCATACAATAGTAAAACTTATCACGATTTTTTTGTGCAAGGTAATTTCTTGCTTTCTCGATACGCCAGTCGCGGTATTCGGACTTAAGTGCCTTCACCATTTCAACCATTTCTTCATCAGTAAATTGCTTTTCATCAAAACTGAACATAATTTATATCTCCTTCGGGCGTTTTCGTTTAACAAAACTGCAACCTGCAAGCACAAGCACCGCCCGAATGCCTGTGCCGCAAGTGCAGCCTAACATCATTTTTTCATTCTTTCCTGGTATTATTCTTAGTCGTAAATATGCTGGTCGGAACCTTTAGCTCGGCGTAGCCAACCTTTAGCAAGCGGAAGCAATCTCATTTTGTGCAAAATGCAGATAATTACTTACCCTTTAAATCCGGAAGGCAAACTATTCCTAATGATTTCCGCATCATACTTCGCTTCCTTCATCAATATTGCACATTCAAAGAAACTTTCATATTTCCTTCTAATAGCACTTATCCTTCTGCTTATTTCTGGAAAATCCTTAGAAAATCTTGTAAACGAACAAAACTCATTTTCAACCAGATATGCCACAAGCGTTATATATTCCTCATCAGACAACCTGACATTTTCCTTATAAACGATTTCAACCTTACCATCATCATTGACAATACAGACATCAAACCTATAGCAGTAAATATAATTGTCCAGATTTATTTTTTCATAGACCCAATCATCTTCATTAAAAAAGGGAACGGAACAATATTGACCGAAATCATCGAACCAAATAGAATCGGCAACATATTCATCCACCTTTATATTTTCTGCCACTTCTCTTCGCCAAGCATAATCTCTTTCTTCCTTGGTTTTTAGTTTATGATTATTGCCTATCCTTTCGCGTATAGCGAGCAACTCTGCCAATGTTTTTTCCGACAATGTCCAATAATTTATCGACGTTAAATCCTCTGGACGATAACGAATATCGCAATAATAGAACTTTTCGCGCTCCTTTGTAGCAAGATATTTCCTTGTCGCATCGAGAATCAAATTGTGGCGATCATTTAAAAATTCATTACTATTATTTCCCTTACTCATAAATATGTCTCCTTCGGGCATTTTCGTTTCACAAAACTGCGACCTGCAGGCACATGCACCGCCCGAATGCCTGTGCCGCAGATGCAGCCTAACTTCATTTTTTCATTCTTTCTGGGTATTATTCTTAGTCGTCCATATACTGGTCACAAATACATTCGAGCAGAAGGTCGTGCCATTCGTCATCGCCCATAGTCTCTTTCATCGACTGCGGGATAAAACTGTGGTCGCTAACCTTTACATAGCCTTTCACGCCGTTAAGTGTAAAAATTGTAGCATACTCCGGATTATCAATCTCGATATTATCGTAGATAGGTTCGAGCAATTCTCCTGTTTCAATTTGCCAAAGTCCCCAGTATGCACCACTTCTGAAATAAATGGTCTGACCTGTCTCACTATACGCATCAAGGTTGCACGGAGTGATTTCCTTGCCATTGTTTGCCATAATGCCAAACTGCTTGCTTCCGTCCTTCCGATACAATAAGCAAGTGCCAACAAATTCCTTTACAAGAGCAATATCGTCGTAAACGAACTCGGTAAGTTCTGTTTCCTTGCCATCGGAAGAGACCAAGCCCTTCTTACCATCACGGACACAAATGTTTGGAAAATTCCTCAAAAAATCTGCCGGCACATTAGGGCACTTAAAATCTTTTTTTCCGTACTTAGCTTCAAAAACCTCGTCAAAAGTCTGTTTAAATTCTTTCATAATATTTAAATTTTGAATTAATACTCTATTATTTATTCACTTATCTCTTTGCTGTCATCATTATGTTTCTCCGGATTCTGCTGCATAAATTCTTCCCAGCGATTGATGGCCTGGGGCGAAGCTGACCAGTTGTCCGTCTTCTGAAACCTTATAAAGTCGTTGCTTGTCGGTGGAAGCATCGTCCATCTGGCGGCTTCGAGTATGCGTATCGGCTCTTCCTTGCTGTCGAACACTTGGTCGGCGCGACACACAACCTTCCAATATATCGGGGTAAGGTATTCGATGTCCGGCTCGATAATCCAGCCATCGGCGGTTTTGCGCACTTCGCAGGTATAAGTCCTCACACTCTGCACATTGGCAAGGCTACAGCATCCGCCAGTCGAGATTTCACCTTGCGCAACAAGCAGCACAATCGCCACAAACACCAAATTCGCTAAAACAATTAGTTTTCTCATAATGATTCCTCCATGGGCGTTTTTATTATACATAGCCGCAACCCACCAGCCTCAAGCACCGCCCTAATGCCTGCGCCGCAGGTACGACAAAATTTTTCAAAAATGTAAACAGTAATATAAATTTCTAATACACAAAAACTCCGTCATAGTTATACCAAAATATGTTGGCTCTTGTCTAAACTATTTCTTGTTTAAATCGACAAATATTCCGCTCGAGCCGCGGAGGCTTTTACTTGTTATTCGCCCCTACAATTTATTTTCAGCGGTGCTCATGATTGTCTTCGACAATTGTCACCAAAAACAGTAAACAAAAAAAGTGTGTCCGCTGTGTCTGCTTCGCTAAAAATCGGCTGCACTACGCTAAAAGTCATTAACTTGTCTCCATTTCATTTCGCCTTCAAACAGAATGACTTTTTACGCTTCGTTCCTCCGATTTTCTTAACGCTCTCCAGCCAAGGCGGCAATCAAGGTATCGCAAGCGATGGTTTAAATGGTCCAGAAATCCGTCTTCGCAGAAATTAGCGACCGCCAAAGGCTCATAATTTCAACAAGGGTAAAAATAGTTTTTTGTCATATTAGAGTCAAGACAAAGGCTAGATTACACTAAAACCTCTCGTTGGTAATGCTGTCCCAAACCAGTGCGACATCTGCATTCGTAAACAGATCCCTGTCGTGACCGCAGTATGTGTCAATTGCCCTGAACACAGTCGCCTTCGATGGCCTTTCCTCGCACCAGATTACGCCAACTACGAACGAATACATATCGAACGGCTTCTTACCGAATTTCTCCTGCATACGTTTGCAACCCCTGATGATGTCCATTACACGCTCTTCATATCCATTCGGCCTTTTTGCTAGAATAGCCTTGAAGAGTTTGTTCACATCATCGTTTTGCGTAAGTTCTAATTTCACAGGCTCCACAGGCTGTGCCGTGTCTTTTACATTTGGTTCTTCAATCTTAATTATTCTCATCTCAATTCATTTTTAGAGTTTGACATTCTATATTTAATAGGTATATAAGTCCCAGGAAGCTGAGACGTCCACTTTGGGGAGAGGAAGTTTGATTTTTTTTAATTCAAAACCAATTTCCAACAACCTATATAACCCCATCGAAGCTAAAACGTTCGTAATTGGGCAGTCAGTTTCATTTTTTTGAAAAAAAATTTTTACAACTAAACCCCTAACAATCAGCATACTACTCTCAAAAATCAACTTTTTTTGATTTTTTTATAAGTTCTCGGAAGCTGGAAAGCCAAAAATTTGGGTGAAATTTTTGGAAAAAAAGTCAGCCCGATGGAGAGCTGACTTTTTAGTGTAGGTGACAAATTTACGCTCAAACCTCTATTTATCCATTACGACAACCCAACGACCATCTTTTCTGCCACCTTCATCCTTTTATTCCATAGTTATTGTTGGATCGGCAGCAGCAGAAACACTTCCATCCTCTGGTATATCATATAAGGATACAACTGGCGCATCTACTTTTTCGTTGCTAGAATTCTCGTGTTCCTTGAAATTCTCCACCTGCCCCATTACTTCTCTGAATACTTGTGGAGTGTATTGTGGCGGATAACCATTCTTTATAAGACATATTTTGATATCAAGTTTTAGTTGGTCTCTAACATTCGTATTGTTTAGCCAGTCTGCAAATGATGATTTTGCATCTATGATTTCACGAATCTTGCGAGCAAGGCTCATACATTTTTTGTTAATCACAACGCCATCTACAGTCTCATCATCACCATATTCAAAGCCGTAACTATCTCTCAGATGTATTAGAATGTCATAAAATGCCTTCTCCTCAAAAGTAAGTCCTAATTTGCGGAAACTTTCACGGTCAGCTTGCATATCATTTAGAATATCAAGAGCCCTAGCTGTTGCTGTCTGAATAATGCTTTCTGCTGTATCTTCTTGTGCATCCCAAGCTTCTTGTTCCGACAGAAACTTTCGCCGTTCGTGATACGTTTTTATTGTATCTTCTAACATTTCCTGGAACTTTTTAGCAGCCAATTGATTTGTCCTGCCATATTGTGTAATACGCTTGCGAATAAGCTTGATAAGCATTTCAAGCTTTGTTGCCGGCATCTTTATTCCTTCAAGGCGTTCTATAAATTCAGGACCGAAAATATCCATTTCCTCACCATCCTCAAGAATACTTTCAACATTGTTGTATTTTAGAGCCGCTTCAACCATCCCAGCAACAACCCTGTTCATCGTATCGGTGTCGGGGGCATCGGTTCCGCTCATCTTATATACCATTCCGGCAATTGCCATGAAACACTGTGCCAAAGCAGACTCATCATCACCTAATTCGCCAGAAGGCTGACAGATGTCGTATGCTTTTCTCATCCTCTTCACCACTTGCAGGAAGTATGTCTTGAAAGAGACTTTATTAGTTTTTTTACCATCACTACTTACCGAATTTAAACTATCGGTTGATGAGAAAACATATTCTGCAGCTTTTGCCAGAAGCGTATATCTTGCTGCAGAGTCGGTTTCGGGATTAAGGAATGGAGCAAGGTCGTAACCATCAAAAAGGTTCTTGAGTATTTCAAGATGCTCACGGAACAACTTTGTAGCTTGCTCAATATCGTCAGGATTTGGTGCAACCGAGCCTTCGCCTCCATATAATTTCATAGCCTCTAACATTTGGTCGCGAATACCTATGTAGTCGATTATCAAGCCGAATTCCTTTCCCGGATATTTACGGTTCACACGACTGATAGTTTGAATCAAAGAGTGCTTTTGCAACGGTTTGTCGTTGTACATATATGTAAGGCATTCTACATCAAAACCAGTAATCCACATGTCAACCACAATCACAATCCTCAAGTTGGACTTTACATTCTTGAATGCAGCATCCAAATCGTCAGACCTACTGTCGTTTTTTACGCCTCCAAGATAATTGTACATATTAGGTTCATCGTTGCTGCCCACACTTGCTACCATAGCTATCGTAGGCATCTTCTTAAGTCCGTTGAGCTCCTCGGGCGTAGCTATAATTCCATCGGGAGTCTTTTTTTCTTCAAACCATTCTGGATATTTATCCTTGAACTTCATAAGCAAATCGTATGCAATCTTTCTATTGGAGCATACTACCATTGCCTTCTGAACCCTATCTGGCTCGTTGGCTGTTGCTGCTACATAGTGATCGTGAATATCTATCGCCAGTTTTTGAAGTCTATCTGGTTCTCCAAGAATCATTTCAAGAGAACTCATAGCCTTCTTGCTCTTGACAATATCTTCTTGTTCCGAGCCTTCATCGGCGCATTTTGCATAGTAGTCTTCAATTTCGGTTGCCTTTTTCATGTCGAGAAGCACTTTGGCAATACGCGGATGGTACTTGATTGGTACGGTAATACCATCGGCAACCGACTGATCCATGGTGTACCTGTCTATTTCGTCGCCGAAGGTCTGATAGGTTTCTGCAATCGGTGTGCCTGTGAAGCCTACAAATGTAGCATTAGGCAGAGCCTCTCGAAGAACTTTGGCGTATGGCTTCGAAACCATTGCTTTCATATTTTCGTCGGCATCCTCGCTGAACTTTATACGCCGCGAGCCTTCTATCTGGGTGCGGTGAGCCTCGTCGCTGAAACAAATTATATTTGACCGTTTGTTGATAAGACCTACTGGGTCGTCTTTCCTGTCGCAGAATTTCTGAATGGTACAGATATAAAAGCCACCACTTTCACGAAGTTTTAATTCGTCGCGGAGTTCTTTTCGGGTAGCAACAACCTTTACTTCGCCAATGCCAAGGAACTCGGTACTTTTGGTAAACAATTTTGCGCCCTGTTTCTGTAGATCATCACGGTCAACAATCATAAGAATAGTCGGCGAGCCTATTTCCTCGGAACACCTCATCGACAACTGACGGGCCAGGAATGCCATAGTATAGGTTTTTCCGCAACCTGTAGCGCCAAAATATGTACCGCCCTTACCACTCTGTTCTTTTACCGACTTTATAATGCTAGCCCTTAGCAGGCGTGCAGCAAAGAACTGCGGATAACGGCAAACTATTTCAACTTCATCACTATCGAAATTCCTATCTCGGAAATATATGTAGTCCCTGAAAATTTCCAAGAATCTTTCAGGACTATATACGCCCTTTACCATTGTCTGCAACTCGTCGAAAGGAGAAGTTGACACCCTGTCGCCATCGTTTACACGCCTCCATGCATAGAAATGCTCGTAGGGTGTTCGGACTGTTCCCAATCGTGTCTTAACGCCATCGCTTATACAAGCCAGCGGACAATAATGCAACAACCCGGGGATATCCCTCCAGTAGCGGATATTTATTTGCTCCCACGCATCATATATAGTTGCATTGGCATCGGCAGGATTTTTCAGTTCGATTACACAAACAGGCATACCGTTTACATAGAGCAAAACATCCGGACGCCTATTCTTTGTCTCGCCATTGTTCACATATTCTACAGTAAACTGGTTTACTACCCTAAATATATTATTGTCTGCATTTTCAAAGTCGATAAGCGGAACTTGATTCTGCCCATACTGAACACCATTTACCATCCATCCGTAAACCAAATGGAGCGTAGAGAAGTCTGATACGCTTCCGACAAGCCTAACCTTATCTGCCACTTCCTGTATTTCATCGGGTTTCAAATTAGGATTGGTATCCGACAGAAACTTGATAAGGTCGTCCATATATAGGACTTCCTTGTTGCTTGTTCTTGGGATTGAATCTCCATACAAGTACTGCCATCCTTCTTTTACAAGAATCGAAATCAATGCATCTTCGAAGTCGCTTTCTACGAAGCGTCCGTTTATATTCTGAAAGCGGTTTTTTGCCATATTACTTATTATTTTTCGGTTTGTAACGACCCCCTTATCAACACAGGACATATATTTTTGAGCTGTTCTTTGAGCGCTTCTGCTATGCGTTGGCGCTCGATATAACACTTATGGATGTTGACTATCTCACGTTGAACAGAAATGTCTGGGATTGGGATTTCCACATCATTCATATCATCCATCGTGAACACCTCTCTTGCACTGCCCCATGAATTAAATCGCACATATCTATCAAATTCGGGTCTTATAAAGAACATAAAAAGATATTCTGGCAGAAGCCTTGTTTCATCTTTCGAATGAAAGACACCATAAATTGAAGATACAATATGCGCACCTTCATCACATAGTGCAATTGCAAATTTATCACCCATCCTAGCTGTATTAACATTAAAGACAAACTCCCCTTTTCTAACAACTTTATAATTTCCCAAAGGAACGCCTGACATGTCAGCCTTTGTTTCTATGAAATCTTTTTGAATACTTACTCCAACAACGTCATTAAGTCCAAATATTAGATTGCCATTTCTCTCATCAATTTCTTCTATATATTCTTCAATTCTTTTTGAAGACATTTTTCTCTTCAAATCCTCTATATACCCATCACAAACAAGTTTCAATTCTTCCACTTTGCTTTGATAGGCAGAAAGATTGCTTTGGAGAGCCAAATAAACATCAACGTATTTACGCTGAATGTCAATCGATGGGAGGGTGATGTCTATGTCACAGAAATCTTCCCATGGTAAACCTTGTCTAATGGATGAGTCTGTATGAAAAGCAAAAAGGCGATCTTTTTCGGATGATTTCAGAAGAATAAAAAAATATTCCTTCAGTACCAATTTTTCGTCTTTCAACTTAAAAATCGTATAAGCGGGACTTACATATTTGTCTTTATCACTATGGTTTATAGCAACGGGCAACGCATAGTCTCTGCCAACGTGCATCAAATTGCATGCAAAATAGTTGGGAGGAACTATTTTGTAATTGCTTGTATCTTCGCCAACTTGCTTTGCAGGTTCAAAAAACTCCTTGTCGATATTTATTCCAGAGACTTGCTCAGGAATAAGATCTGAGATGCCACAGCGTTGACTATATGGCTCTACAAATTCGCCAATTTTATACTTCTTCATCGTCATGCTTTTCAATATTTTCCAATTCAGCAATAGTGCGCTCGACAACTTCTTGCAACTGGTAAGAAGCAACGCCCAATGGCTTTTGAATATCTTGTAACGACCATTCTACAATGGTTTTGTCCGTAGATTTGCATATAAGCAAGCCTACGGAAGGATTATCTCCCTCGCCACGCAACAACTTATCTGCTGCCGTAACATAGAAATTGAGCTTTCCTGCAAACTCAGGGATAAACTTAACAGCCTTCAGTTCTACAACAACATATCTGTGTTGAGGTATATGATAGAATACCAAATCGGGGAAAAACGTCTGTCCTCCAGGCATCTGCAATTCCATTTGCCGTCCCACATAAGAGAATCCACGTCCCAATTCAAGGAGAAACCTTGTGATATTATTGGCTAAAGCATTCTCCAAGTCTTTTTCTTTCTTTACCTCCTCAACTGTAATGAAACTCAAATCGTATTCTTTCTTCAACAATTCCTTAGCCGACTCGCTTTGAGATATCGGTAAGGTCGTATCGAAATTGGTAATAGCTGAGCCTTGCGTTTCATAGAGGTGAGTATCCATTTGATGCTCCAAAAAAGCACGACTCCAACCCTCTGATATGACTTTGCCTACATAGAAAAGTGCCTCGTCAACAGATTGGGCTTTAGAAATTATAATGACATGATGAAACCAAGGTACTTGACCAAAAACACCAGGCATCTCTAATTGGTCAGCAGGCTGCTGACTTTTTTCCTCTTTTCCCAAATGGTCAGCAACTTGCTGACTAATTTGGTCAACGGGTCGTTGACTTTTTGCATCATGTTCATTATAAAACAGATACCAACGCTTCATATATTTTACATTGGTAAAAGAAAAACCTGACATATCAGGAAAAGCCTGCTGCATATCAAGAGCAAACTGTTTCACCACACCTGCGCCCCAACGTTCTTCTGCTCGTAAAGCCACCAAATCCCTGCCAATGCTCCAATAGAACTCAAGCATTGTTGTATTTACACGAATAGATGCTTTTATCTGGCTCTGACAGAAACGTTTTTTTACATCCGACAACCATTCTACATACTCTTTGTCGGCTGTCATACCATCACGATGTACAAACGATGGCTTTTCTACGTTTTTGCCCTCTTTCATATACTTTCCCTTATTCGATTCCATAGCCAATACCCTTAAACGCCTCTTCAAGCATCTTTTGTGATTCCTTTTCGCGCTGCATCAGTTCTTTCATTTCCTGCTGGATATGAACCATTTCCTTGGGATAGTCTATCTCCAAATCGTGGTCGATGAACTCTATATACTTGCTTGGCACCAGTGTCCAATTGTTCTGTTCAATTTCGTCAATGCCGACACTTCTATATAGCTCTGGCTCTGCATAGTTCTTGCCGTCGGTTCCTGCCGACTGCCACTTGTGGTAAATCTCAGCGACACGTTGAATCTGCTCCGAAACAAGTCTGACCTTCTTTTTGTTTTCGCCTTTAACCGGATTCTCAGTCCAACTGCGCAGGTCCATGAACAGTATTTCGTGCTCCCTATTGCGCAAATCACGACCATGATACTTGCCACCTTTCTTGTTCTGGTTCAGAATCCAGAAAGTTACGCTAATGTCGGTATGTATAAACAATTCCCTCGGGAGAATAATGATAGCCTCCACCTTGTCTTTCCGTATCAGGTTCTTTCTGATTTCTATGGTATCAGAGTCTCCTAGTGCACCGTTAGCCAACAAAAAACCAGCCACGCCAGATAGCGGTTTCAGATGGGATAGCATGTGCAGAATCCAAGCGTAGTTGGCATTACTTTCGGGCGGTATTCCGTAATCTGTCCAACGGGCATCTGTGCGAAGATTTTCGTCCCACCAAGGCTTGAGATTAAACGGAGGATTAGCCATTATGTAATCGAAATAAAGCCCCTTGTGCAAATCATTCGTAAATGTAGAATCGCTCTCGTTTCCTAGGTTATGGCTTATGCCACGCAAGGCTAGGTTCATCTTGGCAAGGCGGTAAGTCGCGGCCTCTTTCTCTTGTCCATATACATTAATGCGGCTAATGTCGCCTTTCTTTGATTTCACCAGCTCTGTACTCTGGATAAACATACCGCCCGAACCGCAGCAAGGGTCGTAGAGTGTGCCATCGAAAGGCTCGATAACCGTAGAAATGAGTTGCACCACATCGTGGGGCGTATAAAATTCACCTTCTTCCTTTGATACTGCTGCTACTGCAAACTGGTTCAAAAAGTATTCGTACACATACCCAATAAGGTCTTTCTCCTCGCCAAAGGTCTTGTGGCTAATCTTGTTCACCTCGTCAACAATCTTCTTTATATCGTTTGCAGCAAGGTTTCTTTGTGTAAATGTACCCTCCACGAAGCATCCTTTCAGCCGATCATTGGTTTCTGCAATGCTTTTTAGAGCCTGGTCAAGGGCTACATTTAGTTTTGGAGCCGCAGTATTAATTATGGTTGACCATCTAGACTCTTTAGGAAGACCGAAAGTTCCATCTGCAAAAGTGGTATCATCGAAGAACGCCTTCTGAATTTCCTCATCGTCAGGATTCAGTCCCTCGTCAATGAGTCTCTTGCGCAAACTGGCAACACCATCTTCATATTTCTCTCCGATAAAACGCAAAAACACGAGAGTCAGCATTAAATCTCTTTTTTCGAAGAATGATCCTGAGTTCTTAGCACCTCTTAATATATCCCTGCACTTGAACAAAATACTGTCAAGATTAAGAGTTTCTTCTTTTTTTGTTGTTTTTTTTGCCATGTACTATACCTTTTATGTATACAAAAAAAAATTACAAATTTAATTATATTTTACAAAACCTCCAATACTTATCTATATGATATATTACATTAAATATGTGCCAATACTTTCATAAGAGTGTCATTATCTTGAAATAGGATTTGATTCATATAGTGGAGGGTTTAAATCTTGATTTTGTAGTTTCTCAATAATTTCATTATACCACCTAAGTATATCCATAACAAGATACAAACAAGCTCTAAACAAAAATGGAGACTTAGCATTAATAGTGTACTCAGAAACATTGAGATTCAATCCAACTGATTTATGCGAACCGTCTTGTAAAATATCAACCAATTTTTCAACAGAATAACCTAACGGAATAGGCATTATATCATCTTTCGGTTTATATTGTATTCCATTTAAGGTTACCCCCTTCCATTTTCTAACTAACTCTGAAGTTCTACTATCCCGGTATGATATATATGTATAGAAATTTTTAAAATTATTTAAAGTTTTAATCGTTTGAGGAATTATATAATTACTCCTACATTCTTCCATAATTCTTTCCAAAAATCCTCTTAGTTGATTAAAAAGATCTATACTTCGGTTAAAATTTTTATCCCTTGCTTCATCCAATAGTAATTGGTGCAAATTCTCTCCACATTGTACATTAATTTTGGACGCTATATCTATAAGATACTGGTACTTTTTCTTAACCATGAACTCCACAGAATGAATATGATCAACATCCTCGATAATCTTTTCCACCAAATCACGAACATTACCCTTCTGTATGTATCTGTCTAGTTTTATAAAATAGTCAAGTTCACCATTCTTACATTTATTATCCAAAAATCCTTTTTTAGCAGTGTATAGGAAAAACGGTATATCTCTTTTTGAATTATACAATTCAATAAATGAGATTGTATGAATTAGACCACTTATATCATCACTCTCGACATATTCTACATCTCCCTTAGGGAAGTTGCCATCTACTATAACTGCATCTATTTTATCTTTGTAGCATTCAATAGCATCTTTCAAGGCTTCTGACGTAGGCACATATTTAAGTACTTCGATATTTTTTTCATCGAAAAGTTTACGAATAGTTCCGTCCTTTTCCAAGGTGGCACATTCATCGTCAGCCCATATTACATTATAAACATTCGCACTCATAATCATTAAATTTAGTATTGTTAGATGTAAGATATACAGGAATAAGAATATTAAATGTCAACCATTCGCTATCGCTTTCAATTGAGACCAGCCCATCAAACTTATGCGCAATTTTGTATATATGGTCGCCACCTATTCCGTCTTGTGACGAATTTATACCAACAATGCCTCTTGCAACAAAGTCTTTGATAGTAAAATTATCAGGCAAAGGATTACCATTATTAGAAATACCTATGCGAATATATTTTCCACCTTTATAATTTACGCCTTCCAATTCTACCAACAATTTGTTTTCTGGCTTTTCTCTTTTGTTAAACCCATGCTGATGAGCATTAATGAATATGCAATCCATCATAGTGTAAAAAAGATTTATGTCCATCTCAACTTTTGTTTCAGCAAGGTCTTCTGTATTTTTGATTGGAAGAATGTCAAAAGATTTGTAACCAAAGTTACCCCACGCTTTTATATACTTACTTATCGTATCATATAGATTCACCTTCCCCTTTTCAGCATGTACAAATTCAAAATCTGTACCGGCACTGTTAATTTGTCGCAAAGCGAATTGAACATTGTCATTTAATGCCACAACCATATCATCTACACGGTCATTCTTGAGGATTTCAATACCTGCACTAATTTTTGTGAAAGTAACACCCAAATTATGAATTAGATCCGAAGATTTACCACTAAGAATTTGCAAGTTGTCCAGTTTTTTCTTTAATACGTTGTGTTCTTGCCAGTATATTCTCTGGACAATTTGCTTTTGACTTTCAAGACTTTCATACATCGGAATCATAAAGTTCATCCAATCTATCCTAGGAAGCGCACCTGTTTCTGGCTCTTTGAATCGTTTAGAATTAATCACACAATTTACAAGGTATTCCGGCAGACACCTATTCTCTTGAATAGTGAAACAATCGAATAGTGGTGGTACGAAAAGAGGTTCTTCGTCCGTTTTGATATAGAACTTACCTGCAGACACATTAAAAATGATTGCTTTGGAACATAATTTCACATATTTGGACTTGGGCAGTTCCATTTTTTCAATGTTAATGTCGCGAGTATGCATTTCGGCAATACGACTATACATGTGCTCCGGCTTCAAGACACGCCCAAATGTTTCCTCATAGCTTCTTATTCCTTTCTCTTTGGTAGCAATGGACAAGAATTTAACTATCCGCTGTCCGGGAAGCACCTCTATTATTTCCTGAACATAAGCAGACGGATCCAACGAATAATTTTGCTCGAAAGTTGATTCAAACGGAATTATAGCCGATTGCTTTTTATCATCATTATTTATTCTATTAATTACATCTTGATAGTCTAAAACCTTTTGATGCCCTTTGTTCAAAATACAGTCGTTCGCCAATACGAACTTAATATTCTTAGATGTACGTTCTTTGTCGAGAACAATAATAGCTGTATTTACACCAGAATACGAAAGAATTCCACTGGGCAGCTTTACAACGCTATCAACCCAATTATTTTCGCACAAGGTTTTTCTTATTTCTAAATTTTCCCCTGGCCTTATGCAAGTTCCCGTACTAACCATCAGCACAGCCTTCTTTAGCGATGGCGTGTTAATAAATTTATACAAGATATAATCCTCCAGTAAACTCGGTCGATTAGAATCTGTTGGCATATCATTCAAATGTATTCCGAAAGGCAGTTCGGAAGCAAGCATATCACTACCATCATTACTTCTCCAATCTAAAGTAGAATCTCCATTGAAAACTGCCGCATTTTTTCTCATTGAGGCATCAAGTCTAACTTTAGCAATGACATTTGTTATCCGATTAATTTCCTGACCTACAAAATGGACATCTTTAAGTTCAGGTTGCAATGCATAAGTGCATAAACCAGCACAAGGATCATATATTTTTGAAGGATTGTGAGTTTTAATCAAATTCGCAATTAATAATGCTACCTCATTAGGAGTTATACCCATACCTGCATATTTCCCTCCTCTAGTAGAATAGAAGGAAATGATGTGTTCTATTATCTCAGAATAGTATTCTTTTATATAGTCATTACAATAATCATAAAAAATATGAACCGCCTCTGCTGACTGACCCTCAAAGTACTGTTCGTTAACTGATGTGCGAATTTCTTTTAGGAGATCAGACTCAAAACCATCTAAAGCTTCTATTGATTGAATATGCCTCTTGCCCCTAAAAATATTTCCATTCTCTCCTACAATAGAAACAAGGTGCCCTTCATGATGAGCAACTATTACATACAATAGTGGTATTACAGAACATATATCATAATTATCTAACGCGTTAAGGCATTTATTAAGTCTATTAAATAAATTTTCTCTAACATTCTCTCTTACTTCCATATTAATTCTTTTTAGGTTCATAAATCATTTTTCGCTGCAAAGGTATGTACTATCTGTGCAGTCTTTCTGCATAGGAAAATATTTTTTTATTATTTTTTCAAAAATATTTTTCATTCTATCCCTAAACCATTCTGGATTAACAACTTCCACATCCGAACCAAATGATAAAATTTGTTGTTCCAGTTCCCGTGTAGGTTTCAATTTTAGTGCAATAAGGCATTTTTCTTCATTTAAGACAGTTTGTGACTTATGGATAGGCTTTGATGTTACGTATGGAAACCTTTCCCTTGTAAATTTAAGTATAATAGATTCCTTTTCTACATCGTCGTTTGGAATGGAAACTCCAACAATGTCATCAAAAAAATGAGCAAAATCTATTTCTGTATTTGGTCGAAACAGAACGTCCGCATGTGAAATATGTTGAATTCTGTCAAGAGCCTTATTTGCAATCTTTCCAGACTCCTCCTCATAACCAAATAGAAACCAACGATTATTGTATTGCTTTATGTGATACGGATGTAAGGTTGAATCCAAGACCCTGCCTTTATACGTTTCATATCTAATTATTATAGGAGTACGATTTACAACTGCATCTATCAGTTTCGAAAGATATTCCAATCCTTTCAATTGTTCATTCTGCTCAAATGAAATTACATTATCGCTACTCATCCTTACACCAAAGCGACATTCAAGCTTCGAGATTACCTCTTCGAGCCACGCATTGCCAGGAATTCCACGATAACGATTTAGCATCTCTATCGTAGAATGCAATTTCTGAACTTCATTGGGTGTCAGCTGATTTTTGTAAATAGAATAACCTTTTTCTGTGTATTGGTAGTAGCATTTTTTGCCGTCAAGAGGAATTGCATCAAGATAAACATCATTAGGTAGCATTTTACGGATGGCGTTTATGTCATCACGTAATTGCCGCACTTTAATCATTGAACTTTCGCCCTGATTTTCTGCCAGAAAATCATTCACTTTCTCTAACAATTCATCAATATCATATCTATGATGAAAATCACTGAAACATCTATCTAGGATTTGATATCTGAATTGAGCGTTTTTATTTACTGGCATATATCTAGATATATTTTAGGATACAAATATAAAATAAAAATCTCTGCGTTCGTCATGGCAAATGGAAAAAAAATACATCTTCTTATGCTGTCAGCCTCTTGCGTAACTTTCCTTGTCGCCCTTCCAGTAGTGCATCTAAATCTGCTTAAAACAAGCGGCATTCCCATTCGCAAAAAGAAATGCCGCTCAAAAAAATCAGATTTTTAAATCATCATCATTCATATTGTGCACGTAGGCTTTCGTCCACTACATAATCCCACTCGTCTTCGCTCATGGTTTCGGACAAACTTAGCGGATAAAATTTGCCATCAGTGACCCTCACATAGCCCTTCTCCCCATTCAGCGTAAAGATTAAAGAAGACTCGGGGTCTACAAATTCAATGTCGTCGTAGATTGGCTCTACCAGCATACCTATACCTGCCTGCAACAGTCCGTGACGGTCGCCACTATCGATGAAGATATTTTGAATCTCTGCAAAATACGAATCCAACTTGCACGGCATGACTTCCTTACCATCGATGGTCATAATGCCAAACTGCTTGCTTCCGTCCTTTTTGTAAAATAACCAGCCGTTCGGCGAGGTCATACCTATGTAGTCGTAAACAAAAGCCGTAAGCTCCGTACCCTTGCCATCGGGCACAACCAACCCCATCTTGCCGTCGTGAATAGCCACATACGGATAATCCTTAGGAACCCTGCGCCCGTATGTATAAGCAATCTCATCATAGTTTGCCGGTACGATAATGCTACCTTCAAAATTCTTAACTCCCTTTTTGCCGTTTTCAGCAACAAATACTTCGGTAAAATTCTTTTTAATTTCTGACATAATATTTAATTTTTAAATTTGTACTCTTTTTGTCCGCGTTGTCACAATTTTTGCGTTGCTCCATTTCATTCCGCAGCAAAAATATGCGCCAACGCTACTAAACACATACTTTTATCTACAGATATGCAACCTCTCCGAGGTTGGAAATCGTCAAAGCCGACTTTCGATTCTACATGCAACCTCGGAAAAGGTTGAAAAGCTCCAAAATAGGCATTCTGTCCTACATATTCGCAACCCTTCGGCAGTTGAAATTTACTAAAAAACAAGTCCATATCTGCAAAAAGCTTTTTCATATCCGTAAATTTTAAACATTTCCTATTTCTGCGTGCAGCGAATCCCACATCGACAGGGCTGCCACACGGTTGTTGATGCCGTACTTGTTTTCCTGCGAAAGCCACAACTTGCACTGCGCCTCAATGTCAGCGACAGAAATGTCCCTGCCGTTGTCCTCAAGTTCGAGGACCTTGCCCTCGAGCGACAGCACAGCCTCCCAGCCATCATTGTTGTTTACAAGATGCAAGCAAATGCCGGCATTGTCGCCACTGCGAATTGTGACATTGTACATTCCCGACGGGAAAGGCGAATTTTCGCCATTGCCGACATTGAGAACGGCAGTTTCGCATCGATGACGCAGACTTTTGGCATCCACAACCATATCCTCCACGCGAGTCCTAATCCTTTCGGCGCATGGATGCTCGTCGGCCCACGCAACTCCATCAATGAAAGCACGACTGTATTTGGTGTTTATGTTGCGCGGATGCAAGGCATCGGCCACCTGAAGCAAACGCACATCAATGTCGAGCATCCTGATTAGCTGTTCGCTGCTGATCAGATTGCCATTCAACCTGTAACCGTTATAGAAACAAGTAATCTTATCGTCGCCCTTGAGCCAGTAGTCGCCAGCCATAAACAAATGATACTTTTTCCATCCGTTACGCACAAAAGCGTCACTCAAAACCTGATAATTTAATCTTTCAAACTTCTTCATAATTAAATAGATTTTAATGTTTACACTCTTAAAATTCCTCGATTTCCTTAAAATTTGACCAGCAACGTGCATTCCTGTACGCCTGCTTGCTTCCTGCAGGGACAAGCAGCACTATGTCTTCGTAGTTTTTCTGTGTAAATGTTTCCCAATTCACAGCAAAAGGCTGCGGACTATGTACCTTAAGGCATATAAGGCTGTTGCACTCGGCAAATATACAGCATCCTACTTCATCGGGAACGCCTTGAATTTCTGCCGACAAAAGATTATAGCAGCAGAAAAACGCCATAGTTCCAATGCGCCTGATATTTTCGGGAATGACCACCGAACGCAAATTGTAGTTTTCAGAAAAGGCATCCATACCAATCGATGTTACACTTCGCGGGAATGTCGTGTTTATACATCCGAACATAAGCGTATTCGTTTCGGTATGAATTATGGCATTGCAGTTGTCGCGCGAATCGAAAACGGGATTCCCGTCATCCACCACTATCGACTCAAGATCAGCACAAGGTCCGAAAACTCCAGCCATGCCACAAGGCAAATCAGTCAAAGTCCTTGGCACCGACAACGATTTCAGCTTGGTATACGAAAATGCAAAATCGCCGATTTCTGTAACATTCTCCGGAAGTACAACGGAAGATATTTCTGATTCATAAAACGCCTCCATTCCAATGCTTCCGATAGAATTAGGAACAATCAACGACCGTACGGACGACCTAAAGAACGCATTTTTGCCGATGCCAACTACCGAACTGGGAATCGTTGTATTCCTGCAACCAAGCACAAGAATATTTGTCGCCGTCTCAATCAAGGCATTGCAATTCTCGCGAGAGTCGTAAACAGCATTACCTTCTGCAACAACAATCGAAGCAAGTTCCCTACTGCCAATAAAAGCATTGGGGGCAATCTTCTCGACATTACTTGGAATTACAAGCGAACTGAAATTGCAAAATCCAAAACTCCCGTTGCCGAAGAACCTCACATTGTCCGAAAATCCTATCTGCGACAGATGTGTCCCATAAAAAGCATTGTCGCCAAAACCGGTTACCGAATCAGGAATTGTCGAATTCTTGCAGCCGGCAATCAGGACATTACTGTCTGTTTCGACGATTGCATTGCAATTCTCGCGCGAATCGTAAACGCTATTCCTTTCATCCACTACAATGGAACAAAGATTTTCGCAGCCCAGGAAAGGATTGACACCAATACTGATTATATTCTTTGTAATCGTAACCGACTTTAGTCCGCTGTTCGCGAAAACCATATCCCCTATACTTTCCACGCTCTCCGGAATCTTAACCGAATGCATCGACTCGCAATATTCAAATGCACAATCACGGATAGCTACTACAGGATACTCTCTTGTCCCGATTCTTACGCTCCCGACAATCACGGCGTCAACCATTTCCCTGTCCTCGCAACGCTCCACCGAAGCCGTCATGCCGTCTGCGTTTATCGAATACGATATTCCCGATACTATTATCTCTTTCATTTTTCTGATTTATTCTTGATGACACCCCTATTCATTTTCAAAATTTTCTTTCATAAAGTTGGATACCAAACGCTCCGCCTGTTCGTTTAGGATTTTATCGAGAGACCAGTCAAAGAACCTGTCGCCAATCCATTTCCAGAAAACATCGAGTATAGAGTCCAGCGACGATTCGTCACCATCAATCGGCTTGAACACGAAAGTTCTATGCTGCCATATTCTTTTTACATTTATATAGTCGCTCCAATCATCAACATCTTCATCGTAAAAACTAGCTTCAACAACAACACTCTCTTTGTTAAAAGTGTATTTATAACAAGGACTGCCACCACAACATTTAGGTGAAATATCGTCAAAACCTGGCTTTGTGTCCTTGCACTTGTCCGATTTTGCTTCTATTTCACCCCACGACGAATCGAACAGCACAATGCGACCTTCCTTCGCCAGACTGCAAAGGGCTTCCAAGCTCCCTCCGTAATAAAACCTACTCTGCGAGAAGTTCAAATTGATTGTCGGACAACCTATAGTCTCGTACATCTGCCTGCTAGGCAATTTCTTTGAATTAATAAAGTCACATAACTTGTCACTTACGGCATCTTTAAAATTCTTTTCCATTTTATTATCCTTTCTCTTATTAGTTAAACATAATCAATACTTTAGCTGAAAATCTTTATCAGGAAAAAGACAAACAGCAGAATGGATACGACTGTTATCAAGATGTAGCCGAAGTCGCTTCCGGCAAACCAGCTGACAACTCCTATTTCGGCTGCAATTACACAAAGCATCGGGATAAGGAACATAATCAGGAACACCACTATGAATACTTTAATTAACGCTTTCATTTTCAATAAGTTTTAGTTATTATTCATTTTAATTCACTTCGATACAAGGCCGTGCATCCCCTGGCTTATGCCGTTTTTGTCGGCATAAGTTGCGCAGTTTTGCAACAAATGGCTTGGCTGTTATCTCACATACGGGTCACGGTATTTCTCGGCAATCCTCAAAAGTTCACAGTAGAGATCGTCGTTGCGCATATAGATGTTGTGGTCGTGCGCCCACTTGTCGATTAGCTCCTCGAGCGACTTGTTTCCGAACTTGCTATCGACCAGTTCGGCAACAGCATTGCTTTCACTCAATCCCGAGATGGCGTATCCTGCAGCCATCATACCTAAATCACGTAAAAATCCCATAATTCTTAATTTTTAATCAGTTTTTCATTATTTTCGATGCCAATTACGGCAAAATTCACTTCTCTACCAAAAATTTCGGAAACCATTTTCCCGAAATTATAGGCCACCTTATTATATAGGCAACCGTGCGACGGAACTTTTGTCTCGCCGTACGAACTTTTTCCTGAACTTATGTTTCTAGCGTCCATAACTATTTTAATTAACAAATTAAACAATCCATCAATTCACATCGTTTTCCCACCGTAGCGTTATGTTGCTCGGTTGGAGCGGCTCAAGGCCGTCTCTTGATGCTAAAATTCTCAAAGAACTTTCTTTCCCGTTGGAAATCAATGCAAAGTAATATAAAATTCCCGATATGACCAAAAAATTTGGCAATTATTTTCAAACTTTTTTGCATTTTGCGTAAAAATCAGCACAATACCTATTGCCAGTTAATTATTTGTGCTGTCCATGGGCAGCATTTTAAGCACAAAAGTGCTGGTTATGGGCAGCACTTTTGTGTGTTTTTAGCTTAGATAACCTGGCATTCTTTGCGGGCAGGTATTTAGTAACCAGAGCCATACGACTTATTGCAGTAGCATTCCTCGTTCTTGCTTGCAATCCGTCCTTTCTAATATCCAAATCCGATTGCCCACAACGGCAACTTGCTTTTGTATGGCGTTTCAATGTCGTCGGCAAGGATGTATGAATTGGGAATGTCGGGTATCTGGTCGTAGGTTTTGCCAGAACCGCCGACCTCGAAAACCCAATTGCCATCGACCCTGAAATCACCGTTCTTTTTGCCATACTCAACCTTGTGAGCAAAAGAAAGCTGGTTTACCGCGTAGGTTTCCCGCGCCGTTCCGATGTCAACAGGCCGCGATGACAACGCATAAAGCATATTGCTGTTTTCGAGATATATCTTGTCGGGCTTCTGCATCTTCTTTACGCTGGTAAGGTCAGAAAACAACAGGTTCAGCATCTTAGACCTGCCAAGATGATAAAGGTACTCGACTACCGTATTCCTGTTTATACCTATTAGTTTTGCCATCTTCGTAGCATCGACAGTGAATGGCACCGTTGACGACAGCACTTCCATCAAAGCCTTGAGTTTCCGCACATTGCCAATGTCAACCCTGCATAGTTCGGGCAATTCCACTTCAAGAACCATATTCACCACCTGCTCAACAGATGTGTGATAATCGCGTTTGTTGTCCACATAGAACGGATAATACCCAACCTTCAGATACTCCTTGAAATTAGGTACAGGCAGACACTCTTTTTTCACTTCGTGGCAAAGGTCGGCAGGATTTTTCAGCAGTTCCTCGAGCGGGCATACAGGAATCTTTATTTTCTTGTAAAACAACAGGAATTCCCTGAACGAAAGCCCCTGCATTGTATATGGTATGCACCGTCTCGACAAGTCGGCATCGCCATTCAGCAACTGCAACAGCGACGATCCACTGAAGACTACCTTTATTTCGGGATATGTGTCGTATATTTCCTTTATCTCCTTGCTCCAGTTGGGGTACTTGTGAACTTCGTCGAGGAAAAGCCTCTTGCCACCGCTTATGCAGAAAGTTTCGGCAAGTTGCAACAGAGAGTGCGACGAAAAATACACCGAATCAAGCGAGCAGTACAATGCCTCCCTCGTATATGCAGGATAATTCTTCTTGATGTACTGTTTCATAAGCGTCGTCTTGCCGACACCTCTCGGACCCTGAATGGAGATTAGCCTTGCATCCCAGTTTATTTCATCCATTAATTTCCTGACTATTGCCGTTGATGTATTGGCTAACATCCTGTCTTGCTTTACAAATAGAGTTTCCATACGCAACAATTTTTCTGCCGCAAAAATAACAAATTTGCCGTTTATATCAAGCACATTTAAAAAAAAATGTAATTTATAATAAGCATAAAATTAAATTTATGCTGTCTATATACAGCATTTAAACATAAAAGTGCTGGTTATGGGCAGCACTTTCACATAAGTAGGTGTCACAAAATTTACCATATAGAAATGTAAGTATTAAACTTTCCAAGCTCTTGTTGATCAAAAGTTCTTGTTTAATTTTGCAAAAAATAAACAATTGGACAAAATTTATCACTACCATGCAATAACAATACGCACACGCCGTTTTAACTATAATTTATTATCTTTGCACAATCGCAATCATAACCATTATTGCAATAATTTTAACCGAATAACACTATGAAACAGATACGAATCCTCTGGACAGACGACGAGATAGACCTCCTGAAACCGCACATTATTTTCCTCGAAGGAAAGGGATATGCAGTTGATACCGCCACTAACGGAACCGATGCGATTGAACTTTCGCGCAAAAACGACTACGACATAATCTTCCTCGACGAGAATATGCCCGGACTTAGCGGACTGGAAACACTTTCGCAAATAAAGGACATACTTCCGCACACACCTATAATAATGATTACAAAAAGCGAGGAAGAGGACATCATGGACGAGGCTATCGGCTCGAAGATTACCGATTACCTCATAAAGCCAGTGAACCCAAACCAGATACTGCTTACCATAAAGAAAAACATCGACAAGCAACGTCTCATAACTGAAAAGACAACCTCATCGTACCAGATGGAATTTGGCAAGCTTGGCATGAAAATCAATGAAGTCTCCAACCACAAGGAATGGTGCGAAGTTTACAGAAAGCTGGTATACTGGGAGATGCAACTCATGGAATCGAAGGACAGCACTATGGACGAGGTGTTCAGAATGCAGATGGACGAGGCGAACAACAGTTTCTCCAAGTACATCAAGCGTAACTACACCAAATGGTTCCGTCCCGACTGCGACGACAAGCCCCTGCTCTCGCCCAACCTACTGCGCGAAAAAGTCTTTCCATTACTCAACGAAGGCAAAACCGTGCTTTTCCTGCTCATCGACAACCTGCGCTTCGACCAGTGGAAAGTTATTGAGCCTATTCTGAGCCAGTTCTACACCACCGCCGAGGAGGATATGTTCTACTCAATCTTGCCCACCTCGACGCAATACTCGCGCAACTCAATTTTTTCGGGACTTATGCCCTCGGAAATCAACAAGCTCTACCCCGACCTATGGAAAAACGACGACGAGGAAGGCGGCAAGAACCTTTACGAAGAAGACATGTTGCGCTCGATGATGAACCGCTTCAACATAAGGACAGGACTGCATTTTGACAAGATTACCGACATCAAGAACTGCAAGGCGGTAACCGACAATGTAAAAAACATAGTGCAGAACAAGTTTGTCTCCATCGTGGTCAACTTTGTCGATTCGCTGTCGCATGCCGGCACCGACCAGCGCATGGTACGCGAACTTACCAACACCACCGAAGCCTACCTGTCCATCACAAAGTCGTGGTTCGAGCTTTCGCCGTTGTTCGATATGCTCAAGGCATTTGCCGAACAGGGAGCCTACCTCGTGATAGGCACCGACCACGGCAGCATACAGATTTCAAACCCGCTGAAGGTCATCGGCGACAAAGCTACTACCACCAACCTGCGCTACAAGCAGGGACGCAACCTCGCATACAACCCCAAGGAAGTGTATGAGATAACAAATCCAGCTGATGCGTATCTACCCAAGACAAATATCAGTTCCACCTATATTTTCTCGTGCAACGACGATTTCTTCGCCTATCCGAACAACTACAACCACTATGTGAAGTATTACAAAAATACCTTCCAGCACGGCGGAATTTCGCTTCAGGAAATGATAATTCCTGCCATAACGATGAAGCCTAAATTTTAGTATAGCCTGTTAATAAAAACATTAAAATACTGGTACATAGGGTTTTATTATTAACAACCCTGTTAATAAATAAAAACCTCAAAAACCGCTTATGGCGTAAAAATAATGCACTTTTGCGCCGTCAAATTTTAAAGTATTTTAATATGAAGAAATTAACATTTCTGTGCGTAGCAGTAATGATTACCGCCGCACTCATCTTTAAGGCAGAGAATTCGTTCTCACAAGTTTACCAACTGGAAAATCCAGGCTTTGAGGTGTGGCCAGGAAGCGCAACATCTGAACCTACAAGCTGGAACTCATTTCCATCTGCAAGCTGTGAACTTACAGGCTTAGCTGCATTAGGATGTGGTACAGCAACTTCCACAAGGCACCAAAGGTCAGATGATGTTCGTCCTGGCTCAACAGGACAATACTCTTGTAAGATTTACTCAACATCTGCATTAGGCATTACTGCAAATGGAGCACTTACAAGCGGACTTATGCACCTTGGCTCAACAACAGCCACAAGCACAAAGAACTGTAACCAAACAATGACTGGAGATACGCTTTTCAACCACCGTTTGAATGCAAAGCCAGACTCAATTGTTTTCTGGGCAAAGGCAGTAAATGCTAGCGACGCTTCACAATCATGCTGCCACCTTTATATACACGACAACTACAACTTGAAAGACCCGCTGGCATCAAATAGCAGCGGATACCAAAGTCACATTGTTGGAGGTGTTCCGTCATACAACTTCACCAACAATGGAAGCACATGGCAACGCCATTCTACACCGATAATATATGAGGGATATTCATGCAATAATCCGCAGTACGTTCTTATAACGTTCTCGACCAACGCCACACCTGGCGGAGGTTCAGCAGGCGACGCGCTTTACATTGACGATATCGAATTCATATATAATCCAATACATCACGAATTTTCGGAAACTGCTTGTGGCTCGTTCAATTGGGACGGAACAAACTACACAACTTCTGGAGATTACACAAAAACTTACACAGTTGGTCCACGCGACAGTATCGTAACTCTTCACCTCACTATCGGACATCCGTCTAATAATGAATCTACAATTAACGCATGTGAATCATACACTTGGAATAACCAAACTTACACTACCAGTGGAGACTACACAAGTACATTCACTTCATTCTGTGGTTGCGACAGCACTGTTACACTCCATCTAAATATCAACCATTCTGTTGCCAGCGAATTTTCAGCAACCGAATGTGGTTCGTATGCATGGAATGAACAGCATTACACTGAAAGCGGAAACTACCAGCAGACATTTACAGCAGCTAACGGGTGCGATAGCGTTGTAACATTGCACCTGACAATCAACCAGCCAGTTGCTTGGGAATTCGCCCAGACAGCATGTGAATCATACACATGGAACGGACAGGAATACAACGCAAGTGGCGACTACACTCAGACTTTCACTGCTGCCAACAATTGCGACAGCGTGGTAACTCTCCACCTCACAATCAACCAGCCAGTTGCTTGGGAATTTGCACAGACAGCATGTGAATCATACACTTGGAACAACGAAACTTACAACGCAAGTGGCGATTACCAGCAGACATTCACTGCTGCTAACAATTGCGACAGCGTGGTAACTCTCCACCTCACAATCAACCAGCCGGTTGCTAGCGAATTCACACAAACAGCTTGTGGAATTTACGCATGGGGCGAAGAATCGTACACTACAAGTGGTGACCACATTCAGACATTCACTGCTGCTAACGGCTGCGACAGCGTGGTAACTCTCCACCTCACAATCACCGAGGCTCCGACTCGCGAAGAATCGGCAATTGCATGCGGTTCTTACACTTGGTACGGCGAAGAATATACACAGAGCGGTGACCACACTCACATTGTTCCTTCGACCAATCCTGAAGTATGCGACAGCATAATAACATTGCACCTTACAATTAACCAGCCGACAGCTTACGAATTCTCTGAAACAGCTTGCAGTTCATACACATGGAACGGACAGGAATACACAACAAGCGGTGACCACACTCAAACTTTCACAGCCGCAAACGGTTGCGACAGCGTAGTTACATTGCACCTCACAATCAACCAGCCAGTTGCTTGGGAATTTGCACAGACAGCATGTGAATCATACACTTGGAACAACGAAACTTACAACGCAAGCGGCGATTACCAGCAGACTTTCACTGCAGCTAACAATTGCGACAGCGTGGTAACTCTCCACCTCACAATCAACCAGCCAGTTGCTGGCGAATTCACACAAACAGCTTGTGGAATTTACGCATGGGGCGAAGAATCGTACACTACAAGTGGCGACTACAACCAGACATTCACTGCTGCTAACGGTTGCGACAGCGTAGTAACTTTGCACCTCACAATCACCGAGGCTCCTACTCGCGAAGAATCGGCAATTGCATGCGGTTCTTACACTTGGTACGGCGAAGAATATACACAGAGCGGTGACCACACTCACATTGTTCCTTCGACCAATACTGAAGTATGCGACAGCATAATAACATTGCACCTTACAGTCAACCAGCCAGTTGCTAGCGAATTTGCACAGACAGCATGTGAATCATACACATGGAATGGACATGAATACACAGCAAGTGGCGACTATACCCAGACTTTCACTGCTGCTAACAATTGCGACAGCGTCGTAACTCTCCACCTCACAATCAACACACCTGCTAACAGCGAGGAATCGGTAACTGCATGCAGCAGCTACACATGGTACGGACAGGAATACACTCAAAGCGGTGACTTCACTCATATTATCCCTGCCGAAAATGAAGGAGAATGCGATAGTCAGGTTACTCTCCACCTCACAATCAACACTCCTGCTAACAGCGAGGAATCGGCAACTGCTTGCGGCAGCTACACATGGTACGGTCAGGAATACACTCAAAGCGGTGACTTCACCCATACTATCCCTGCAGAAAATGAAGGTGAATGCGACAGTCAGGTAACTTTGCACCTCACAATCAACACTCCTGCCAACAGCGAGGAATCGGTAACTGCATGCGGCAGCTACACATGGTACGGTCAGGAATACACTCAAAGCGGTGACTTCACCCATACTATCCCTGCAGAAAATGAAGGTGAATGCGACAGCCAGGTTACTTTGCACCTCACAATCAACACTCCTGCCAACACCGAGGAATCGGTAACTACATGCGACAGCTACACATGGTACGGACAGGAATACACTCAAAGCGGTGACTTCACCCATACTATCCCTGCCGAAAATGAAGGAGAATGCGATAGTCAGGTAACCTTGCACCTCACAATTAACAATTCGGTTACAAACGAAATCACCGAAGAAGCTGTTAATTCATTCACCTGGAATGGCGTAGAATACACAGTAAGCGGTGACTATGTTGATACTTTAGCAACAGCTGCTGGTTGCGATAGCATAGTAACTCTCCACCTCACTATCACTACAGTTGGCATCGACGAAAATGCAATGACCGAAATCAATGTTTATCCAGTTCCTGCAAAGGACGTAATCAACATCGAAGGCAATAGCATCGAATCGATTAGAATTTGTGATATCCTCGGCAAGGAAATAATGTCAATCGACAACATTGCTAGCGATTTCACAAGCATTTCTACCGAAAACATGCTGTCGGGACATTACATCCTGATAATTCGCGATGAAAACGGAAACATCGCTAACAGAAGAATATCTGTAATGAAGTAAACACTCCCAAATCTACATTTTTTTGAAAGGATAGCTTCGGCTATCCTTTTTTTTGTCTTGCATTGCAAAAAAAAATTAACTTTGCACACTGCCTTGCAATACGGCATGGCAACATGATTTTTATTTAACAATATTGTATATGAAAAGCTTAACAAAACTATTATTCGTTATGATTAGCGGAAGTTTAATCGTGTCATCGTGCACAGAAAAGAAAGAAGAAGCAAAACCTGCCGAGGAACAGGAATTCCAATGGCAGATTGACCAGTTCGACGATATCAAGGTAATGCGCTACCAGGTGCCCGACTGGGATTCGTTGACCTTGCAGCAGAAACAGTTCGTATATTATCTGGCCGAAGCCACCTACTGGGGACGCGACATCCTCTACGACCAGTTCTTCAAGTACAACCTGATGATTCGTAACACTTTGGAAGGTATTTACACAACCTACGAAGGCGACAAGGAATGCGAGGACTGGAAAAACTTCGAGATATACCTTAAGAAAGTATGGTTTGCAAATGGCATCCACCACCACTATTCCAACGACAAGTTCACACCGATGTTCTCGGAAGAATACTTCAGAATGTTGCTCGAACAGTCAAAAGACGGCTACATTGCAATGAACGCAACCGAAGGCATGGACAAAAATGAGTTCACCGACCTTCTCTGCGACATTATCTTCAATCCCGACAAGTACCAGAGCAAAAACAATACGGCCGAAGGAGTTGACATTATTGCGCAGTCGTGCAACAACTTCTACGAGAACCTTACAGCAAAGGAAGTCGAAGACTACTACAACAAAATGCAGGTTCCCGACACAGCAAGGCCTATTTCTAAAGGTCTGAATTCGAAGCTGATAAAGACTGCCGATTTTGGCGACATTATCGAGCGCACCTATAAAATTGGTGGAATGTACAGCGAAACAATCGAAAAGATTGTTGAGAACCTCGAAAAGGCAATCGAATTTGCCGAAAGCGATGTACAGAAAGCCGAATTGCGCAAGCTTATCGAATACTACAAAACTGGCGACCTCACAACTTGGGACGAATACAATGTAATGTGGGCAGAAAACACCGACCCACGCGTGGATTATGTAAACGGCTTCATCGAAAACTACGGCGACCCACTGGGACTTAAGGCTACTTGGGAAGCAATTGTTGACTTCAAGGACATCGAAGCCACCAAGATGACCAAACTTATCAGCGAAAATGCACAGTGGTTCGAGGATAACAGCCCGGTTGACAAGCGTTTCAAGAAGGAAAAGGTAAAAGGTGTTTCGGCAAAGGCCATAAACGTTGTTGCCCTCGGTGGCGACTGCTTCCCTGCTCCGCCAATCGGAATCAACCTGCCAAACGCCGACTGGATTCGCAAGGACCACGGCTCAAAGTCGGTTACCATTACTAACCTCACCTACGCCTACGACCAGGCAGCTTTGCAGCGTGGCGGAAGCCTCGAGGAATTTGCTGCTAGCGAAGACGAAATTGCAAGAGCCAAGAAGTACAGTTCCATCACCGACAACCTTCACACCGACCTTCACGAATGCCTTGGACACGGCAGCGGTCAGCTTTTGCCCGACACCGACCCCAATGCACTCAAGGAACATTCATCGACATTGGAAGAAGCACGCGCCGACCTCTTTGGTCTTTACTACCTTGCCGACGACAAGATGGTTGAACTTGGTCTTCTTCCCGACAAAGAAGCCTACAAGGCCGAATACGACGGCTATATCCGCAACGGACTTATCACCCAACTTACCAGAATATTGGAAGGCAAGAACATCGAGGAAGCCCACATGCGCAACCGTGCTCTCATTTCGCGCTGGTGCTACGAAAACGGCAAGGCCGACAATGTGATTGAAATGTTCAAGAAGGACGGCAAGACATACGTTAAAATTAATGATTACAAGAAGTTGCGTGAACTTTTCGGAACTTTGCTCGCCGAAATCCAGCGCATAAAGTCTGAAGGCGACTATGCAGCAGGCGCAGCAATGGTCGAGAAATATGCCGTAAAGGTTGACCCCGAATTGCACAAGGAAGTGCTTGAACGTTACCGTGCATTGAATCTTGCACCTTACGGAGGCTTTGTAAATCCGAAACTTACGCAGGTATTCGACGAAAAGGGCAACTTAAAGGACATTGAAATCTCCTACCCCGACAACTTTGCTGAACAAATGCTTTGGTTGAGTAAGAATTATTCGATAAAGCCGAAGTTCTAAAAACATAGATAAACAACGAAAAAGGAAGGTAAAGCCTTCCTTTTTTGTTTGTCAGATTTGTAACCTTTAGCTCGCTGCTTAATGCAGCAATCTGACAAAACCGAATATAAGCATTTGCAATGCGTTTCTCAACAACCTTTTGCCGTACCAACTATATTCCGTACCTTTGCATCCTCAAAATTACGACAATGACAAAACTCATAATATTCGACCTCGACGGCACACTGCTCAACACCATCGGTGACCTAACAAACGCCTGCAACTACGTATTGCAGCAACACGGATTTCCGCTTCACACACACGACGAATACCGCTATTTTATCGGTTCTGGAATCCGCAGGCTCATAAGGCTTGCTCTGCCAGAAGAATACCGTACCGACGACGATTTCTGCCGCCAGATATTAGATGAGTTCATCGTCCGCTACAATGCACACCTGCACGAGGAAACCTGTCCCTACGAAGGCATAATTCCGCTCTTGAAGCAACTGAATGCCAAAGGCATAAACATAGCAGTGGCATCTAACAAATATCAGGAAGGCGTTGACGCAGTTGTCAACTTCTACTTCCCCGACATAAAGTTTGTAGCGACTATTGGCACAGGTCCGGAAGTCCCCACCAAGCCCGACCCGACGATAGTCAACAAAATAATAGAATTGTGTCCCGTAGAAAAGTCCGAAATCCTTTATCTCGGTGATTCAAACGTCGATATGGTCACAGCGAAAAATGCAGGGCTTACCGCCATGGGTGTGCTCTGGGGATTCAGAACCAAGAAAGAGCTAATAGAATCGGGAGCCGACATTACAATTGAAAAGCCAGAAGAAATTTGGGATTATATCCAATAAAAAAAATGGCGGTTGCAATGCAATCGCCATTTTTTATTACATAACGGAATACAATTATTGAATTGCTATCTGCCGTGTTGCAGGAGTCTTGTTGACAACTTCCTTCTTTGGCAAGTCGATGTTCAGGACACCGTGTTCCATTTTTGCGCCAATCTTTTCAATCTCAACATCTTCGGGGATTACAAAACTCTGCGAGTACGAAGCGTATGAGAACTCACGGCGCAACCAAGTTCCGTGCTTTTCGTCCTTGTCGTTTTTCTCCTCTTTCTTGTCGTTCTTCTCCAGTGAGATTACGAGCTCGTAGTTCTCGTTGATACTCAACTTAAAGTCATCCTTTGTCATGCCCGGTGCGGCAATCTGGATATCGTAATTCTTTTCGGTTTCCTTGATGTTTACCGCAGGTGTTGCGAACTGCCTGCTGACAGGAACGCCCATAAAATCATCGGTGAAGAAGTCTTCGAAAATTGACGGAAGCCATACATTCTGGTTTCTTCTTGAATTTCTAACTGATGGTAACATAATTAAAACCTCCAATAATTTAGTTCTTTTACTTTTGTTCCGCCTGCCACTTTTGCAGGTTCGATTTCGTAAATAGCAAATTGTGAACCATGCCATAATTTAGCATATTATTACTGACTTTCAGTCAGTTAAGTGGACAATTTGTCCATTTTAATGAACTTTTGAAGACAAAATGACATAAATATTGGGGGACAAATCTGGGGTGCAAAATAAAAAAAAACGCAAGACTAATCTTGCGTTTTAGCTTTGTTGCCCAATCAGGACTCGAACCCGAACTATCAGAGCCAGAATCTGGGATGCTACCATTACACCATTGGGCAATTGCGACTGCAAAAGTACTACATTTTTTTCAATCCTCAATCAAAAATTTTAAAAAATGTTTTAAAAATTATCTTTACATCAACCCACAGCGACATATCGCTGATATACTGCAAGTTAAGTTTCAACTTTGCAGGCATAACTTCATCGATGTATGTTTGCTCGGGGTTATCTGATTTAGCTAAAATGTCGTTTTCGTTGCGATATTCAATCGAAGCATAGTCGGTAATGCCCGGACGAACCGACAAAACCTTGCGCTGCTCGTCGTTGTACATCTCGACATACTTTGGCACCTCGGGACGCGGTCCGACAAAGCTCATATCGCCGACAAAAACATTTATAAGCTGCGGCAACTCGTCAATCTTGTACTTGCGGATAAAATAGCCGACTTTGGTCACGCGGTTATCTTTGGAACCAACAGTGAGCAACCCCTTTTTGTCGGAATCGGGACGCATGGAGCGAAACTTCAGAATCTTGAAGTTGCGAAAGTTCTTTCCCACCCTGACCTGACGATAGAAAACTCCGCCTGGCGAAGTAGTAGCCACCAAAACAGCGATAATAATAAACAGCGGCGACAACACCAGCAGTCCAAAAAACGAACAAAATATGTCGAAAGTCCTTTTTACCACTTCGTTCAAATTTCACTGCAAAAATAATAAGTATTCACGACAAAAAGAACAACATCAATTGCGATATCAAATATTTAGTTTACTTTTGCCCTAACTAAAGATAAACAAATGCAAAAGAAAGCATTACTATTCATACTTGCGGCATTTCTGACTTTCGACATTGCAATGGCGCAGGACGACTTTACCATTGGTCATCTGCAGAACCTGCGCGATGCCGACATATATTTCAAAGGCGTTAACACCGCCATAAGGCCTACGACCGGCGTCGAAAACGAAGTTTACGACAGCCTAATTTTTCCAAAGAACGACAAGGTTGAGAAAAACTGGTTCGTACGCAAGCTGTTCCACGAACACCTATTTATTATAGGCAACGAAAAGTACAAGGTCTATATCGACCCGATTTTCGATTTCCGCTACAACCGCCTACAAGACCTCTCCGACCCTAGCAATCCTGTCGGCATCAACGGCTACACCAACACGCGCGGTGCAATCGTCCACGCGAAACTCAGCGAATATGTATATTTGAATACCAGTTTCTTCGAAAACCAAGCCGTTTTGCCAGCGTATATGGAAGATATTTATGCAGTTAAGGGCAACATCCCCGGCTACGCACGTGTGAAAAAGCTCAACGGCTTCTCCGAATTCGACTATGCCAACGCCTACGGAAACATCTCGTTCCGCCCCATCAAATGCCTCAACTTCACGCTCGGCTACGACCGCCTTTTCATCGGCGACGGTCTTCACTCGATGATACTTTCCGACTACGCAGCACCAATGCCCTATGTGAAGACAAGCGTAAAGTTCGGGAAATGGGAATATGTGAACCTAGTGACGCGCATGATGCAATATGCAGGTTACGACACAAATGTTGAAACAGCCCAGAAAGTCAGCAGAATAGCGACATATAACATGTTTATCTACAATCCGCAAAACGGCTGGCAGTTCACATTCTTCGAACAAAGCGTAATCGACCATCGCAAAACCAACTTCTGGGGCGGACTTGCTCGTGGAATTCCTGTAGCGAGAATATTTTATCCTATCTTCGTTGACAATGCCAATGCAAAATTAGGAGCCAACATAATGTACGAGAATCCTAAAGCAGGTATTTTCTACATGCAATTTGCCGGTTTCAACAATAGGTATCTTGGATATCATGACAACGGCACCGACACTACATATTTTTCATGCGGGCAAGTCGGGATAGAAGCACAAATTGGCTATAAAAACCACAATCTGTTCGGTGCTAAAGGGCTTTTCCTGCAAGCAGAATGCAACTTTACGACACAGCCAATCAATGCAATGCTGTACCATGATGCCGATGATATTGACATGGAAAAACTTTACGACTACAATAACATTTACTACATAAACACAAACTACGGACAGCCATTGACCATTCCGATTGGAAAACAGATACTTGGCTGCAATTTTACCGCAGCGCTTTCGTACCAGATAAAGCAATTCAAGCTGATGGCAAAATATATTGTTATGCCACGACCTATTAGTCCCAACAGCGGATTTTACCTACCACACATATACACAATCCCTCGCGACCAGTTCGACTTCCAGTTCGTCTACGAGATGAACCCCGTGAACCGAATGCAGTGGTTTGCAGGAATTTCGATGTACAACCTAGCGGACCAACCTTTCGACTACTACTTCAGCATTGGATTTAGAACGGCATTAAGAAACAATTATTAAAATCGACGCAAAATGAAACGAATAGCATTAATATCAGTCATAATTCTCGCGTCGGTAACAGCCTTCGCACAGAACCTGCAGGTACGCGACTTCCGCATTGCCCGCGACATAGAAAAGTCGGCAAACGGCAAATTCTCGACCTCACACTCATCGATGAAGCCGTACAGAACCACACCGCAGACCGAAATGTCGGATTCCATTGTCCCGATGAGCGACTTTGTAGCATACAAACTGCAAAATGACAACATTTACCTCAACATACAGCCAGTATATGAACTGGGTGGTTCGTACAACTTTGCCAGAAAGAAAGATTTCCGCATTGCAGAAACTGCAGGTGCAATCATCGACTTTTCGCTTAATGGCAAGTTGAATATCAACTATATGCTTACCGAAACCTACGGATATAAGAAAAAAATATCATTTGGCAACCCATTTGATGAACTATTCCCATACAATTTCGACAAAATCTGGGGTTTCTACAATGATAAAAACTTAGCAAGCGGTTTCTTTTTGGAGCAGACCTTTAACATAAATTACACTCCAATAGAATTTTTCAGCATTGAAATTGGAAACGGCAAGCACTTCTACGGCGACGGGCAACGCTCGTTACTTCAGTCGGACATTTGCAACAATTATCCATACTTGAAAGTGGAAAGCGAGTTTCTCAATTTCAAATATTCGTGCGTATGGTCAGCGCTCGATGAAGGATTGTATCTCCGCTATCTGCCGACGGCAGACTGGGGTTACACAAATATGAAATCATTCAGTGAAAGACTTAAGTTCAACGCCACACATTACCTCGACTGCCGCATAGGCAAGCATGTCAATGTAGGTTTGTTCGAATCAGTAATGTCAAGCAAGTTCCTTTCTTTCGAGTACTTCAACCCTGTAATATTCTTCCGCCCAGTTGAATTTTCGATGGGCAGCAACGAAAACGCACTTATGGGTGCAAATCTTAAAGTTTCGTTCAGCCAGAAGAACTGCGTATATGCACAGTTTGTCCTCGACGATGTGATTGTTGGACAACTGATGAACGACATCAAGCATAGGATTAGCAGTTCTTATACAGGGCAATACGGCTGGTTCGCCAATAAATGGGGCATACAAGGAGGAATCAAGTTCTTCGACTTGTTCAAGGTCAAGGGTTTGGATTGCTTTGTCGAGGGAAACATTGTGCGTCCGTATGTTTACTCGCATAGCCAACAGGGACTTACCTACACGCACGAGCTAAAGCCTCTTGCTCATCCGCTCGGCGCAAATTTCGTAGAAGCATTGGGCGGCATCAGCTATTTAAACGATGTAATAGAATGTGCCCTTGAGTTGTCTTATGCTGTTGTTGGCTGTGACTCATCGTTCAATTCACACTTCGGACAAAATGTCTTCTATCCCACAATGGACGCCTACATGCCAAGCCAAATCAATATTCCGGTTTCGAGCTACTACAATGTTCTGTTGCAAGGAATTCGCACAAATGTCGCGACTGTGAAATTCAACTTCGCATATTATCCGCTCAAGAACAAGGCTTTATCGGTTTTTGCAGAGATTGCTATACGCTACAACAGCAACGAATTGCGGAAAGACAAATATCTGGGAGTGTGTGTCGGAGTAAGATCAAGGTTGATAAAATAGGAGAACAAGCCTATTTCTTCCTAGTTCCTGAAATTATTTCGCTCAACTTTTCCGTTGTCGTTTCCCAGTTGTAATTCAGGCGGACAAACTCATATCCAGCTTCCGACAACTGTCTGTACTTTTCGGCATCGGTCATGAGCATTTTCACGGCATCGGCATAATCCTGCGGCGAATTGCATATCAGCAGATCCTTACCTGCTTCTGCTTTTTCGAGAGGACGGCCAGCAAGCTGCGAAGTTATGCATGGCAAACGTGTCGCCATGGCCTCGAGGAGTTTGTTCTGCAAACCTGTGCCAAGCCTCATCGGAGCAATGAAAATCTGCGACTTTGCATAATATTCGGCCATAGAATCAACCCAGCCTGTAACAATTACATTGTCGGCAGCCAAAGCCCTAACCCTAGCCGATGGAGTAGCGCCGCAAAGCACCAATTTCGCATTTGGGAAATCTTTAAGCACCAACGGGAAAATCTGTTTTACAAGATATTCGGCAGCATCGATATTGGGAGCATAATTCATATTGCCTGCAAAAATAAGGTCGAACTCCTTTTTTGTATCCACATTGGCGAACTGTTCCAAATCGACACCATTGGGTATTACATGTATGCTTTTGTTGTCGTCGTGCGGAATCAAATCCCTATCTACAGCCGTAATAATCGTACAGTTGTCGAAAATAGACATTGCCTTCTTCTCGTACCTGCACAAGCGACGGTATTCCATTGCAAACAACGGTCGGCTATAAAACGGAGCCACATCCCTCCTACGCGCCATGCCTTTCGACAGCACATCCTGATAGTCAAGCGTTTTTGATATGTTCAAGTCTTTTACATACTCTACAACTCTAACTAGCTGGCAGTAAATGTGGTCGGGCTTTATCCTTTCGACTATAGCATCGAACTTGCGTTTTGCCTTCGAGGTATAAAAATAGCCGCATTGCATAGGAATACCCTTAAAAAATGCCAGGAACAAATTCCATAACACCGAGGCCTTCCCAATTTTGATTATATGAACCTCCTTGCAGAACTGCGACAATTTCTCGACAGCCTCAGGATGCACGTCGCCATCGCTGAGCGCTACAAGATATATTTCATGGCTTTGCGAAAGCACACGCAACTGGTGGTAAGCCCTAAGCTTATCACCCTTTTCCAGCGGAAAAGGCACTCTCGACAACAACGCCAATATCTTCATATCTTTATTTGGGATGCAAAAGTAAGAAATATTTACGATTTTAAATTGAGGATTTTAGATTGAATAGAAGTCTCGCAAGCCTTGGGCTATCATATCATTATCGTAATTTTCTCGAATAAAGCGCCTTGCATTTGCAGAAATATCATCGAACAAAGCACGATTACCGGCTATCTTTTCCATGCATTCGATAAACTTTGATGCATCATCGGCAACGAGTATATTCCTACCATCCTCGGTTGCAATGCCTTCAGTTCCTACCGAGGTTGTTATAACTGCTTTACCAGCTGCCATAGCCTCCACAACCTTCACCCGCATTCCGCTTCCCGACAAGAGTGGCACAACGAAAATCGCCCCTGAAGCATAATAATTCACCACATTTTCCAATTCGCCAAGATAGTCTATATCATTGAAATTCAAGAAATCTACAAATTCTTTATTTGCATTTCGCCCCGCAACGCGAAATTTCGCCCCACTATGATTCTTACGATATTCACACCACACATTCCGCACAAACCATTCAAGTCCTTCGATGTTTGGCTGCCAGTCGAGAGCTCCTAAAAACGAAAAAACTGGGAAGTCGACTTTTGAGTTGTCGATTGAAAACAACGGGGACATAGGTTCAAGCCCTAGTGGGACCACATGCACCGGCTTTGCATTACCATTCTGCGCAAAGAAATCGGCATCGCGGTCGGTAATAGGCACAAGGTAGTCGTAAGAATTTATGTACGACAGTTCGAACCTGCGCATACGCCTAGCAATTATGCCCTTGTACAGCCGTTTTGGAAGCGACTTTTCGTTTTCGACCATACGTTGCCATATTTCGTGCTCGACATTGTGGGCCCGCAAAGCGATTTTTGCAGACGAATATTTCCTAATCGTCTCGATGTATGGACAAAGATACAAGCCTTCGAGCTGCACGACATCATAACAGTTTTCGGTCAAGAGTTCGCTTAGCTTTTTTTCAAAATCCTTGTTTACAAACCTCTCGGCATTGTATGGCAACGATGAGAAAAGAAGGTTTTTCAATGCCTTTGCAGGTTTGATTGTTGTATCAACCTCGACAGCATGGAAGTTTATTTCCGATGAAATCTCGGCAGGAATATCTTCCACTTTGCAATAATGCTTAGGGGTATTCATAGCCAGCAAGTCCACTTCGCAACCGCACTTGTGAAGCGAACGCGCAAGCGAAAGCGTAGCGATTGTCCCCCCATCCTTGGCAGGATAAGGCATCTTGTTGGCAACAATCAGAATCCTCATCGTGGGAAAAGACTACTTAATGTTTTCCTCCAGAATCTTCAACAGCTTGTTTTCCAAGTCCCTGTATGCTGCGTATGCAGCCTCGTCGTAACTTTTCAGGAAACTGCCCTTTATCGACAATTTTTTGTCGTATACGGGCTTTTCTTCAGACTTTTTCTGCAAGGTTATATTTGCGTCAACATACGAATAATAGGTTGTCTGCGTACCATTCGACATGGTGTTGTACTTTCTTGCCGTAGAGCGAATAACTAGCACATAGGAGGCTTTTGTCTTGTCGGTAGTGTAACCGAAACCGCGAGTTCCCAACCAATCCTTTATGCTCTCCTGCATATTCCAGTAAGGCTGGCTAAACACCTCGGCGCTATAATCGACAGCGACCATTATCTTGGGGCCAATAGTCTTGAAGCATTCCTTCAGCTCAACTATGCACTGCATGTGCTTTTCGCGCAATGCGTCTATCGTCTCCTGCTTGCAGCCGAAAACCTTCAAAAGGATAAGTTCGCTGGTAGTCCTTTTTAGTTTTGGCAATACCGATTCGAGAGCAAACCTTGCACTATCGTTTTGACCTGCAGCAATATGATTCTTTGCCGTTGCCAAAGCATCGGTTATAATCTTCTGCGATGACGAAATATCGTCGCAATACAATTTGCTTGCGGTTTCCTTTTCGATATATGCAATTGCACAACCATGGTGTGTATAGTTGTTGTAAAAACGTTTTCTCTCTATTATCTTGGAACCAACGTTTGAATCGTAGCCATTTTCTTCGAGATAGCTTACTACAGCATCCTCATCGATCCGCAATGTCTGCAATGCAACGTAATTGTGAACAGCAACCTTAACGCTTTTCAAAAGATGATTGACGGCGTTCTTTTCCAAACCGGACAAAAAATCATCTTCTGGCTTAATTTCTTCGTTCTCGCCTGGCTGCAGATACGAAAAATGCTTATCGGTAGTATAAGCCTGCCACTCTTCGGGGCACTCCTTCTGTGCATTTACAGCTGTTGCTATTCCCAACAAAATAAGCACATTAACAACAAAAAATTTAATCTTATCCATAATCATTTCTTTAATTCGTTACTAGTAAAAATAAAAGGTAGCAAATCTGATGCCGAACCGAATTCAAGAACCTCGTCCTTGCCTACCAACAACACACGCATCGGACATTTCTGGCGACTTTCGGTCTCGGTAAGCACTTGACGGCAAGCACCGCATGGCGGAACAGGTTCGCAACGATAGTCATCGTTTTCGTCAAGTACGGTTATAAGCAATGTTTCGATGGACGATTGTGGGTATCTGGCATTTGCATAATACACAGCCACCCGCTCGGCGCAAAGTCCCGACGGATACGCGGCATTCTCCTGATTGCTTCCGCTGAGGATTTCCCCGTTTGCCAATTTCACTGCCGCACCTACCCTAAAATGCGAATACGGTGCGTAGGCTTTTTGTGCTGCCTGCGTAGCCTCCTTCAAAAGCCTTTGCTCAACATCGGACAATTCCTGATGCGATTTCTCAATATAGGTAATCTTCAATTCGTTAACCTTCATTGTCTTTTTTATTTTTTATCGTTGCACGCAACGATGTTACAGCATTTCTGTTTTACATCCTCCAGCAACCACGATGGCGTCGATGTCGCTCCGCTTATGCCTACCGATGATGCGCCTGTAAACCATTCTGGACGCAAATCGTTTGCATCGGTTACAAAATACGACCGGCTGTTTGTCGCACGGCACACTTCGTAAAGCATTCGTCCATTGGAACTTGCCTCGTCGCTGACAAAAATTACAACATCGTAGTTTGCACAAAACTCCTTAAGCCGTGGCACTCTGTTCTTTACACTTCCGCAGACGGTTTCGTGTACTTCTACATCCAAATGCTTGTTTCTCAGCACATCGGCTACTTGCATATACAACTGGAAATCAGCGGTAGTCTGCGAGAAAAGCGCAATTTTTCCACTTATGTTCAGTTTTTCAGCCTCTTCCACCGACGAAACCACAACGGCTTTGCCATCTGTCTGTCCAACAAGACCATTAACCTCGGCATGTCCTTTCTTGCCAAAGATGACAATAGCGCAATCGGGATTTTCTTGATATGTTTTGGCGATAAGCCCCTGAAGCCTAAGCACTACAGGACAAGTTTCGTCAACAATCGTTATTCCAAGTCGTTTTGCATCGGCGTAGGTTGACGGAGGTTCGCCGTGGGCGCGTATCAGCATTCGCGACGGTGGATTTGCCTGCATCTCGTCTCTGTCAATCGTATGAAGTCCAAGTTTCTCGAGACGATTTTCCTCCTTTTGGTTGTGGACAATCTTGCCAAGACAATATGCAACACCGAATTCCGACAGTTCTTTTTCTGCCGAACCGATGGCTTTGGTGACACCAAAGCAAAAACCTGCATATTTGTCTATCTCTACCAATTTAATTGACAATGGACAATTGATAATTAACAATTAATACCTAGCACATTCTTCACTTCGATACTTCTACTACGCTCATTTCGACAGGCTCAATGGGCGGATTTTATTCTCTCCATAGCCCAATCGTATGCGACCTGCAACTGCTCTTCCCTAGTTATATGCGAATTGTCAAGCACCACGGCATCGTCAGCCTTGCGAAGCGGACTTTCTGCGCGGCTCTGGTCAATGCGGTCGCGTTCCTGAAGGTTCTGCTTGACCTCATTCATATCGGCTGGCTCACCTTTCGAGAGCATCTCGTCGTAACGCCTTTGGGCACGCACATCGACCTCAGCCGTAACGAAAATCTTCAGTTCGGCATTCGGGAAAACTGTAGTACCAATGTCGCGACCATCCATAACAACGCCCTTTGCCTCGCCCATCTTCTGCTGCTGGGCAACCATCACATGGCGAACCTCGGGGACAGCAGCCACCGGACTAACCCACTGCGACACATATATCTTGCGGATTTCGCGTTCGACATTGGTTCCGTTGAGGAATGTCTGCGGTTCGCCGTTAGCGTTAAGCTCGAAATGAATCTTGACATCGTCAAGACTTGCAATAAGCTTCTTTGTGTCGAGTTCCTCGTCAACAATCATATTGTTTCTGAGCGCATATAGCGTAACCGCGCGGTACATTGCTCCGCTATCGATATACACATATCCTAGCTTCGCCGCCAGTTGCTTGGCTAAGGTGCTTTTCCCGCAGGATGAGAAGCCGTCAACGGCTATTGTTATTTTTTTATCCATATATTTTCTTTATATGGGGGCAGGTCTAAGACCTTGCCCCAACATGAATGCGTCTATTTCATAAAATCTTCTACATCCTTGATTTCAATAGGGATGCGTCTGTCACCGACAATGCGTGAACCTGTCGGGGTGATGAGGATATCGTCCTCGAGACGTATGCCACCGAAATCGCGATACTTGTCAACCTCGGCATAATTGATGAACTGCTCGAACTTGTGTTCGCGTTCCCAAATGTCGATAAGCTGTGGCACAAAATAAATACCCGGCTCGTTTGTCAAGACATTGCCTTCCTGCAACCTCTTGCCCATACGCAACGAAGCCACACCGAAAATCTTTATCGGCTGAACTTCCTCGTCGTAGCCTACATTTATCTGACCGAGGTCTTCCATATCGTGAACATCGAGACCCATCATGTGGCCAAGTCCGTGAGGCATGAACATTGCGTGTGCGCCCTGCTGTACGGCCTCCTTCATGTCGCCCTTCATAAGTCCGAGAGCCTTGAGTCCTTCGGCAAGGATTTCGCAAGCCTTCAGGTGAATCGACTGGTAGGTTTCGCCCGGCTTCATCATCGGAATAGAGCCGTTAATCGTATTGAGCACAATCTGGTAAACATCCTTCTGTCTCTGCGAGAACTTTCCACCAACGGGGAAAGTACGGGTATTATCCGAAGCATAGCCCATATCTGTCTGTGCACCAGAGTCGTTTAGCAACAAATCGCCAGTGTGAAGTATGTTCTCGTGAGTATGGTTGTGAAGGATTTGTCCGTTCTTCGAAACTATCGAGTGGAACGAAGTCAAAAGACCATGCTTGAGGCTTATACCCTCGATTGTACCATAGATTTCGTGTTCCGAAACGCCTTCCTTAGCCATCTTCATTGCGGTGGTGTGCATTTCGTAGCCAATTTCGGCAGCAGCCTTCAGTTCCTCTATTTCGCAGGCCTCCTTTACATTACGCAAAGCAACAACAGCCTTTACCAATGGAAGCGACGAACGTTTCTGCAATTCCGGAATCGGAATACCAAGTACCGACGAAAGGAAAATCATATTGTCGTGACGGTACGGCGGAAGGAAATGAACCTCGGCCTTTGCCGACTTCACATATTTTTCGAATTCGGCAGCAGGACGAACATCAACCACACCGCAACGGGAAGCCAATTCCTTAATGGAAGCAACCTCGCCCATCCACACAATATCGTCAACGGTTAATTCGTCACCGAAAATTATATCGCGGTTGTTATCAACGTCAATTATTGCCTTCAAGCCTGCCTGAGCAATTCCAAAGAAATACAAGAAATTGCTGTCCTGACGGAACTGGTAGCAGTTATCCGGATAGTTCATCGGGGCTTCGTTGTTACCCATAAATATGCATACACCCGACTTCATCGCCGACTTAAGTTTCTCACGGCGAGCCTTATAAACCTCTTTGTTGAACATTCTCATAATCGTAAATTTTAAAACAGGTTGTAAAGGTAATAATAATTTACGATTTAGGATTTACGATTTTGGATTTTTTTTGTTTAGTCGTTGCGTATAATTGTGAATAACTAATTTCGCCAGATACGATTTTTTGACTTAATTTTGCAACGGAAATTTGAGTTTTGGAATGATAGACCGCAACACCATAGACCGAATAATGGATGCCACCGACATTGTGGAGGTTGTACAAGACTTTGTAAGCCTCAAGAAACGCGGTGTAAACTACATCGGTTGCTGTCCGTTCCACAACGAAAAGACCCCCTCGTTCATTGTCAGCCCGTCAAAAGGGATTTTCAAGTGCTTTGGCTGTGGAAAGTCGGGAAATGCTGTCGGCTTCGTCATGGAGCACGAGCAAATGACCTACCCCGAAGCTCTGAAATACATAGCGCGGAAATATGGCATCGAGGTTGTAGAAAAAGAATTGTCGGAAGAGGAGCAAAAGCAGAACGATGACCGTGAAAGCATGCGCATACTCAACGAATTCGCCGCGAAATACTTCCAAAATAATCTGCTCAACGACCCCGAAGGCATTGCAATAGGTCTGTCGTATTTCCGCGAACGCGGATTCACCGACGAAGCTATAAAAACCTTCGGTCTGGGCTACAGCCTCGAAAAACGCGATGCATTTACCGAACACGCACTGAAAAACGGCTACAAGCTCGACTTCATGACCCGTACCGGCCTCACTATTGTAAACGACGAGACCAAGCGTCGCTACGACCGCTTCTTCGGACGAGTAATGTTTCCAGTATATAGCATTTCGGGACAGATAATCGGCTTCGGTGGACGTGTGCTAAAAACGGCCGAAAAGACTGCAAAATACGTCAACTCGCCCGAATCGGAAATTTACAACAAGAGCAAAACATTATATGGTCTGTATCAAGCTCGTACCGAAATAGTAAGGCAAAAGAAATGCTACTTGGTGGAAGGCTATGCCGATGTAATCTCACTCTTCATGGCAGGCGTGCGCAACGTGGTGGCATCGTCGGGAACTTCGCTCACCGAGGACCAAATCCGCATAATACATCGACTCACCGACGACATTACAGTGCTATACGATGGCGACAGCGCCGGAATACACGCCTCGGTACGAGGTATCGACATGCTTCTGGCCCAAGGACTTAACGTGCGCGTTTTGCTCCTGCCCGACGGCGAAGACCCAGACTCGTTCGCTAAGAAAAACGGCAGCGAAAAAACCATCGAATACCTCAACACACACGAGGAGGATTTCATCAGGTTCAAATCGCGCCTTTCGAAGCAGGAAGCCGACAAGGACCCTCTGAAACGCGCCGCAATGATTACCGACATCGTGAAAACAATTTCGGTAATCGACGACCAGATAAAACAGACAGTTTACCTGCAGGAATGCAGCAAGATTCTCGAAATCGACGAGAATACGCTGTATTCGGAACTAATGAAATTCCGTAAGAAGAAGATATTAGACGGCAAGTCGCCTACTGGATACACTCCAACACAAAAAACTGAGCCTCAATTGCCTCAGCAAAAGCAGACTCCTCGCGCAACTGGCAACAAGGATTTAGGTTTTCTATCGAAAGAACGCGAAATAATGAGACTTTTGCTTCTGCACGGTAACAAGACTATCGCCAATCCGCTTGACAGAAACAAAGAAAAGCCCCAGGTTGTAAAAGTTGCCGAACTGATGATCGGATTAATGGTAAAATACAACATAACCGAACTTCGCAACAGCATCAACCAGCAAATATTCTCCGAAATTCTAAACGATGTGTACGACGGCAACGAAATTTCAGAAAGGAAATTCATCAACAGTCCCGACCCGGCAATAAGCAGCGTGGCTGCCGACGTTTGCTCATCATCTTACGAACTCAGTTCCATCTGGACCAAAAACGGAAGCGTATATTACGGAGAAGAAACTCGGCTCCCCGAAATAATAATCGACGTATGCAACAAATACCTCATCGAGGTAAAAAAGGACAAAAAACGTCATTTGTCGGCAGAACTGAAAAAGCTAATCGAAACCAACACAAAGCAAAAATCCCAACTGTCGACGCTCGAACAAGAATTTGCCAACGATACTGCAAACGAACAACTTGCCGAAGAAATAGAAGCACTAAAGGCAAACTACGAAACTTCTAACGCACAGGCAATGGAAACCATGAAAAGCATAAAGGAAATAACCGACGAGATAACAGAACTATCGCTCAAACAATAGCATACAACATCATGATAGACAAAACTATATGCTTTCCTAACGCCAAGATAAACATCGGACTTGACATTATCCGCCGACGCACCGACGGCTACCACGACATTAGCACATTGTTCTACCCAATCAACATCACCGATGCGATGGAAATTATGCCGAGCGACAAGTTCATCTTCGACAACCGTGGCATAAGAATCGACTGCGAAATCGAGAAAAACCTTTGCTACAAGGCATACAAGATGCTAAAGGACGATTTCGATTTGCCTCCAGTCAAGTTCGTGCTGTACAAGCACATACCTTTCGGAAGCGGACTTGGCGCAGGTTCGTCCGATGCTGCTTTCACGATAAAGATGCTCAACGATATGTTTTCGCTGAAGCTCACTACTGAGCAAATGGTTGCATACGCATCGCGACTTGGCGCCGACTGCGCATTTTTCATTTATAACCGACCTATGCTTGCCGAAGGAACAGGAAACATTTTCCACGAAACAAAGCTTAACCTGTCGGGAAAAACACTTGTCCTCGTTCTGCCGCCAATTTCGGTAAACACTGCAAAAGCATACGCAAACTGCCATCCCGCCGAACCGGAATTCACTCTCGAGGAATCGATAAAACTTCCTCTGGTACAATGGAAAAACCGCATAAAAAACGACTTTGAACCGACAGTTTTTGCCGAAAATCCACTTCTTGCCGAAATAAAGCAGAAACTTTACGAACGCGGAGCAATCTTTGCACAGATGTCGGGGTCCGGTTCAACAATGTACGGCATTTTCGACAAAAAGCCACAAGTGGATTTCGCAGGTTGTAAAACAGAATTTATTGAATTGCAATGAGAAAAATTCTAACCACTATTGTCGCAATTTTTACCACATTTTTGTCGCTTTTTTCGCAACAGAATTACGACACCACTGGCAATGCCGAATACTACCGCAAGTTTGCATTCCGTTCATTTTCAAACGAAAACCTAACACTTCCCTATCGTGAAGCCAGACTTTGCCAAGACGAAAGCGGAATGTCGGCATTAGTGATTTTCCTGCACAGCAGTTCGCACCGTGGCGATGACAACAAGTCGCAAATGCGAGGTACTGCTCTAAAGAACATTGTCAACTATTTGGAAAACAGCAAGATAAAATCGATTATCGTTGTCCCACAATGCGACAAGAACCATTTCTGGAACGACAGCGACGGAAAGGCTAGTTCGGCAGCAAAGCAACTGATAGACAAGCTAATTGCCGACAATACCGACATCGACAGCAAAAGGGTATATATTTTCGGATACTCGAGTGGCGGTGCGGGCGTATGGCGCATGGTTTCCGACTATCCCGGCACCTTTGCAGCCGCAATGACGGCAGCTTCGTATCCATACAAGGTGTATCCGAAGCACATTGCGCAAACTCCACTTTGTGTCGTAGTCGGCACAAAGGACGACAAGGCAAAAGTTTCGTCAGTAAAGCCGACAATCAAGGAGATTCAGAAATACGGAGGCACAGTAAACCTAATCGTCGAAAAAGGAAGCGACCACCTTGCTACCTGTATCAACGCCTTCAGCGACAACAATCTACAATGGGTATTCAACAATAAAAAATAGGATCATGAAATTCGACTCGCTATCTCAATGCAAAGAATATATACATGCCGATGCCTACCGATACATTGGGACATATAGCAGAACGGCAAGACTGAAACTTCGTCTCAAAGTCATCGGATTCCGCTATACAAGGGTTATGCGCATTTGCTGTTATCTGCGTTCACGCAAGTGGCTATTACCTATATATCTCATTTACAGGCTAAAACTCAACAGGCTATCGTATAAGTCTGGCATACAGATTTCCGAAACCACACAGATTGGCAAAGGCTTCTACATCGGACATTTCGGCTGCATAGTCGTAAGCGACCAAGCTATAATTGGCAGCAACGTAAACATATCGCAGGGCATAACCATCGGGCGGACAAACCGCGGTGAAATGCAAGGTGTCCCGACTATCGGCGATGAAGTCTACATTGGCCCTGGAGCCAAGATCATCGGCAAGATAAATATAGGCAACAACATCACAATTGGAGCAAATGCCGTTGTTACGGCGGATGTCCCCGACAATGCCTGCGTTGCAGGAATTCCAGCCAAAATCATTTCGTATGCAGGCAGCGAAGGTTATGTAAACAGAAAGGTATAATTGCTGAATATTTCAAAAAGTATTATTTTTGCAAAAAATGTTTAAGATATGATTTTAGCAAGCATTGACACAATTCCGGGAAAAAACTTTGAAGTTTTGGGAATAGTAAAAGGAACAGTAGTACAGTCGAAGCACATTGGACGCGACTTTTTAGCTGGTTTGAAGACCATTGTCGGCGGTGAAATACAAGGTTACACCGATATGCTCAACGAAGCACGCAGTATTGCAACCGAACGCATGACAAGGGAAGCCGAAGCACTTGACGCTGATGCAGTTATCGGTATGCGTTATGGTTCATCAGCAGTGATGGACGGGGCTGCCGAAATAGTTGCCTACGGCACAGCAGTGAAGTTCGTTTAGGCGTTTGGGGCTCAAGGCTCAAAGGCTAACGGTCTTGAAGTCTTTTTGCCCCCATCTTTAAGTCCATTAAGGCCTTTAAAGACCTTAATGCATGTGGGGGGCAACAACATCCTGCTAGGCTGTTAGCCTATTGGACTGTTAGCCTTCAAGCCCTTATGTCCCAAAATAAAATCCTTCAATCGTATTTCGTAAATCGTAAATAAATTGTATTTTTGCACTCTCAAAATTTTATTTGCAATGAGCGAAGGACTATACTCAATGGAAGCCAAGGATTTCGACAAAACCTTGGACTTGACGAAAATAAAGCCATACGGCGATACAATGAACGACGGTAAGACACAGATTAGTTTTACCTTGCCGGTACCTGCAGGCGCCGAAGCAGAAGAAGCAGCAAAGCAGCTCCTCAAGAAAATGGGATTCGAAAATCCTCTCGTAGTTTTCTCGAAGGAACTTACCGAAGGCTTCACATTCTTCAACTGCTACGGTAGCTGTACTCACACCGTTGACTACTCGACAATACATGTTCCGAAGGTAGAATCGACCGTGATGAGCATGAAGGAAACCGACGACTTCATCCGCGAACACATTGGACGTAAGATAATTGTTGTTGGCGCAAGCACAGGAACCGACGCTCACACCGTTGGTATCGATGCTATCATGAACATGAAGGGTTATGCAGGTCACTACGGACTTGAACGCTACGACATGATTGAAGCCCTCAACATGGGCAGCCAGGTACCAAACGAAGAATTCATCGCCAAGGCTATCGAAATGCACGCCGACGCTCTGCTCGTTTCGCAGACCGTAACCCAGAAGGATGTCCACATCAAAAACATGACCGAACTCGTCGAAATGCTTGAGGCCGAAGGTCTTCGCGACAAGGTTATCCTCGTTTGCGGCGGTCCACGTATCAGCCACGAGCTTGCGCAGGAACTTGGCTACGACGCTGGTTTCGGAATGAACACCTACGCCGACGATGTTGCTTCGTTCGTAGCTCAGGAACTCGACAAGCGCTTGAACAACAAATAGACCGATGCTTAAAACTGGAACGGTTATACAGTCGAACGGCAGCAACTGCATAGTTGCCAGCGACAACCAAAAGTACGACTGCGTAATCAAAGGAAAGCTGAGACAAAAAGGTTACAACTCGACAAATCCCGTAGCAGTCGGCGATATTGTCGAGTTTGACGTTTCTATAGAGCCCGCGACAATCGCCAGCATACACGAACGACGCAACTGCATAATCCGAAAATCGACCAACCTCTCGAAGCAGTCGCACATCATCGCCGCCAACATCGACCAGGCGGTATTCGTATTCACAATGCACCATCCCGAAACCACAACCGTCTTCCTCGACCGCTTCCTAGTTTCGGCTGAATCATACAGCATACCTACAATAATCATCTTCAACAAGATAGACATATACAAGCCAGAGGAATTCGACCAAGTTGCCGAACTTATGGCAACATACGCCGAGATTGGATACAAGGTGCTTGATGTTTCGGTGACGAAAAACCACAACATAGATGCCGTGCGCGAAATTCTGAAGGACAAGGTAAGCCTAATTTCAGGACAAAGCGGAGTGGGAAAAACCTCGATTGTGAATGCCGTGTCGGGACTGAATCTCAAGACAGCAAGCATTTCGGAATCGCACGACTCGGGCAAGCACACCACTTCGTTTGCCCAGATGCTACCCCTCGACTTTGGCGGTTACATTATTGATACTCCTGGAGTTCGCGCATTCGGGCTTGTAGAACTCGAACGCAACTGCATCTCGCATTATTTCCCCGAAATCTTCAAAACTGCCGAGAACTGCCGATTCTACAACTGCACCCACACCAACGAGCCTGGCTGCGCCGTGAAAGAAGCAGTGGAAAACGGAGAAATCGCATGGAGCAGGTACCACTCGTACACAAACATTTTCTTCGACGAGGACGAAAAACACAGAAGGGAGGATTACTAAATTTTCACTATTTTTGTTCCCACAATAATTCACAAAACTATGAAAAACGTAAAAAAACTATTCTTAATTGCAATTATGTGCATTGCAGCCTCATATTGCTCAGCACAAAGCAATGCGCCAGAAAACTTCAAGAAATTTTGGAAATCATATACTTCCGACTCCGTATTCCAGATGGAACGCACAAAGTTTCCGCTTCCGCTTACATATTATGAATACGACGAAGACAACGAAACCGAAATAACCGAAGATATCGGTGCAGAATTCTGGCTGTTCGACAATTTCGTTGACGAAAGCTACAAGGCGAGAACCGAGAAGGAAAACGACATGTATATTGTCACAAAGACTGGAATAGAAAACGGCATATACGTAAGGTACTACTTTGCTGCAACTGACGGCAAATGGTATCTGGTAAGAATAACAGACTCAAGCAACTAATATGGAAGAACCGACACTCAACGCACACAACAAGGACGAATTTCCGCCAGCACATACCGCCGAACATATACTCAACCAGACTATGGTACGCACTTTCGGCTGTGCACGTTCGCGCATAAACCACATCGAACGCAAGAAAAGCAAATGCAACTACGACCTCGACTTCTGCCCCACCGACGAGCAAATCCGCGCCGTAGAAGCCAAAGTGAACGAGATTATTGCGCAGAACTTGCCTGTAGAAACAAAATTCGTGTCGCGCAACGAACTTCCATCGTCAATCGACATCAGCCGTCTGCCCGAAGATGCAAGCGAAACATTACGCCTCGTCTATATCGGCGACTACGACGTGTGCCCCTGCCTTGGCAACCACGTAAAAAGCACAGCAGAAATCGGCAGTTTCCGCATTACCAGCACAAGCTACAACGACGGGATTTTCAGGATAGTATTCAGAGTGTCACCAGCAAACGAGGAATAAAATGGATAACACACAGCACAACGATATTTTCGGACTTTGTCTCAAGGCTTATCAGGAAGGCGACAAGCGAGCACGCATCACAGTGCGCACCGACATTGCCGAAACCGACTATCTTCCAGCAAGCTATCTTTTCCGCGGATTCGACAAGATGCCCGAACACGAAAAAGCTGCCCTGCTCGAGGCAAAAGGCAAAGTGCTCGACATTGGCGCATGCGCAGGTTCGCACTCGCTGTACCTGCAAGAAAAAGGCTTCGATGTAACTGCCCTCGACATATCCGAAGGATGCTGCGAAGTGATGCAGAAACGCGGTGTGAAAAAGGTCGTCTGCAAAAACATCTTCGACTATAACGCCGAAAAATTCGACACTATATTCCTGCTGATGAACGGCATAGGCATGGCTGGAACATTACCCGAATTACCGAAGCTCCTCTCCCACCTGAAATCGCTACTCAACGAGGGCGGACAAATAATTTTCGACTCCTCGGACCTGCAATACCTATATTTGGAAGACGACGGTTCGATGAATATTCCGCTCGGTGGAAAATATTACGGAGAACTTGTTTACGACATTTCGTTCCACAAGCAAAGTTCGGGCAAATTCAACTGGTTCTTTGCAGACCCGTATTCCGTTGAGGATTACGCAGAACAATGCGGACTAAAAATGGAAATCATACAATTGGGCGAACACTATGACTATGCCGCAAGGCTGACAATAGACTAGGCGAGAAGGCTAAAAGCCATTTGTACAGGCGCAATTCATTGCGTCTCAGAAACGGGCGTAGCCCATCAAACGCCGAAGGCATTCAAACACAGAAACGGGCGTAGCCCATAGAAACGGCGAAGCCTAGTCGAATGAAACTCCTGCATAGTTTGCGGCCTCAATCATAGCCTTGTACTCGTCGGCCGTAGGTGTAATCATATACCTGAGCGGATTTACCTGCTTGCCGTTAATTAGAACTTCGTAGTGCAAATGCGGACCTGTCGACATTCCTGTGCTTCCGACTTTGCCAATAAGCTCGCCACGCTTTACATGCTGACCTTTCTTTACGAGAATCTTGCTCAGGTGAGCGTATCGCGACGAAAGTCCGTCAACCTTATGGTCTATTTCAATCATATTGCCGTAGCCGTGATTATCGCCATCAGCAGTCACAACAACACCATCGCCAGCGGCATACACAGGCGTGCCAGTTGCAGCATTCATATCAATACCGGTGTGCATACGCAAGAAATGAAGCACTGGGTGCATACGATAGCCAAAATATGAGCCAATGCTCGTAAGGTCACCCGGACGAATCGGCTGGAATATAGGCAAAGATGAACTTACTTTTTCACGATGCTTAATTTCATCAATTATAGTAACATACGACATGCTCTGCACATTCATCTTCGACTCAATGCGGTCAAGTTTCTTTGCCACGCTTTTTACAAGGTCGGAAGTCTCGTAGCCATCATATTTCGAATAAGCATCGGAACCGCCAATACCAGCATTTCGTATAGTGCAAGGAATCGTATCTTGTTCAAACAAAGAACGATAAATATAATTATCGCGCTTTGCCATTTCGTTCAGAAGGCTATCGCTTTGTTCGAGACGACGCCCCATCTCCTTGAAATTTTTCTCCAGATATTCATTTTCGGAGCGCAAAATACGTTCTTCTGGCGACTCAAACACCACTATATACAAGAACATTATGATCGCACCGAATACCAACGACGAAATCGTGTATGGAATCATCCTGCCGAGGAATTTCTTGAAACTGAATTTCACCTCCTCGTACTGCAACGACTCGCGGTTAAACTTATATTTTTTCTTAAACAGCTTCATCTTTTTACGATGAGTTTTTAACAAAAAACGGTGCAAAATTAACAATATTGTTTAATTTTGCAAAATTTTTGAAACGGAATATAAAAATAGTATTGATAATCAATATATTAACAAATGGACTCAAAAGAAATAAGAGCAAGATTCAAGAGTTACTTCGAAAGAAACGGACATAAGATTGTTCCGAGTTCATCGATGATAGTAAAGGGCGACCCCACCCTGATGTTTACAAATGCCGGCATGAACCAATTCAAGGACATTTTCCTCGGAATACGCAAGCCCGAATCGCTTCGCGTGGCCGACTCGCAGAAATGTCTGCGCGTTTCGGGAAAGCACAACGACCTTGAGGATGTAGGACACGACACCTACCATCACACAATGTTCGAAATGCTTGGCAACTGGTCGTTTGGCGACTATTTCAAGGAAGACGCGATACGCCTTGCATGGAACTTGCTTACCGAAGAATACGGAATCGACAAGAACCGTCTGTATGTGACAGTTTTCGGTGGTGACCCGAAGGAAAACCTCGACATCGACCACGAAGCCGAAAACTTCTGGCTGAAATACGTTCCGAAAGACCGCATTATCTACGGTTCGAAGAAGGATAACTTCTGGGAAATGGGCGACCAAGGCCCCTGCGGACCTTGCTCCGAAATTCACATCGACTTGCGCGACGACGACGAGCGTGCAAAAGTCGCAGGTGCAGAACTTGTAAACAAGGACAATCCGCAAGTGATTGAAATTTGGAACCTTGTGTTCATCCAATACAACCGCAAGGCCGACGGCACACTCGAACCTCTGCCACAGAAGCATATTGATACCGGTATGGGCTTCGAACGTCTGTGCGCTGTACTGCAAGGCAAAAAATCGAACTACGACACCGACATTTTCCAAACAATTATTGGTGAAATCTCAAAGATTTCGGGCAAAAAATATGGCGTGGACAACAAAACCGACATCGCTTTGCGCGTAGTTGCCGACCATTTGAGAGCAGTTTCGTTCGCTATTGCCGATGGTCAGCTGCCATCAAACAACAAGGCTGGCTATGTAATCCGCCGAATCTTGCGTCGCGCAGTCCGTTACGCATACTCCTTCCTCGACATCAAGACGCCGTTCATGTACAAGCTGGTAGATACTTTGGTTGACCTTATGGGTGACTCGTTCCCCGAACTCGTTTCGCAGAAGACTTTGGTCGAAAAGGTCATCAACGAGGAAGAAACCGTATTCCTGCGCACGCTCGAACGCGGTCTGCGTCTGCTCGACACCGAAATGGACAAGCTGAAATCGGAAGGCAAGACCGAAATTTCGGGTGTTCAGGCATTCCTGCTGTACGACACCTACGGATTCCCGCTCGACCTTACCGAACTCATCGCTCGCGAAAAGGGTTACACCGTAAACAAGCCCGATTTCGATGCAGAAATGGCAAAGCAGAAGGAACGCGCACGCAACGCCGCCGAGGTCAACACCGACGACTGGGTAATCGTCGATGAAGCCGACTGCGAATTTACCGGCTACGACAGCCTCAGCGAAAACGCAAGCATACTGCGCTACCGCAAGGTCGTACAGAAAAACGAAACTTTGTACCACATTGTCTTCGACCGCACACCGTTCTACGCCGAAAAAGGCGGTCAGGTTGGCGACAAGGGCGTAATCGTTGACGGCGAAAAGCGCATACCTATTATTAATACAATAGAAGAACACAACCTGCGCATCCATGTCACCAAGGAAATACCGCAGAACATCGACGGCAACTTTGAAATCATTGTTGACGCTGCACGCCGCACCGAAATCACCGACAACCACACCGCAACCCACCTTCTGCACTATGCTTTGCGTTCGGTTCTCGGAACTCACGTTGAGCAGAAAGGTTCGATGGTTAACGACGAAAGACTGCGTTTCGACTTTGCACACTTCAACAAGATGACTGCCGAGGAAATTCGCCAGACCGAAATCATTGTCAACGAGTTAATCCGCCAAAACATAGTAAAGGAAGAAAACCGTTCGGCAAACATCGAGGAAGCCAAGGCAATGGGTGCAATGGCATTGTTCGGTGAAAAGTACGGCAAAGTTGTCCGCGTGATAAAGTTCGGCGACTCAATCGAACTCTGCGGTGGTACTCATGTTGCAAGCACAGGACAGATTGGTTTCTTCAAGATAATTTCGGAAAGTGCAATTGCTGCAGGCGTACGCCGTATCGAGGCAATAACCGGCAAGGCAGCACAGGAATACATATTCAAGCAAATCGACACCTTGAGCGAAATCTCGGCCAAGTTCAACAATGCCAAGAACCTTGTAGGCGGAATCGAGACAATGATGAACGAAAACGCCACACTCAAGAAGCAGGTTGAAGCATACAAGCTGGAAGAATTGAAGTCGTTGAAGAAGTCGTTGGTTGAAAAAGCAGAAAACCGCAATGGAACCACTTTCATCTGCACGCGCATCGACGGACACAACGGAAACGACATCAAGGAAATCTGCACTCAGCTTCGTGGCGAGCTCAGTAACTTTGCATGCATAGTTGGTAGCGTTTGCGACGACAAGCCGGCACTTGCCATTGCTTTGTCCGACAACCTTGTTAAGGACAAAGGCTTGAACGCAGGCAACCTTGTCCGCGAATCGGCAAAGCTTATGCAAGGCGGTGGCGGAGGACAGCCGTTTATGGCAACCGCAGGCGGAAAGGACATCTCAAAGATTGACGATGCCATTTCGTTTGCAAAGGCTGAAATAGAAAAGGTACTGTAAATAGACTATACTGCAACAAAATCCCCATTCTGTCATTCTGAACTTGTTTCAGAATCTGGAATGGGGATTTATTTCCCACTCAAACAAAAACAGCAGCCGACATTTGCCGACTGCCGTAAAAAATCGTAATTCGTAAATTCCTATTGGACGCAGACAGGTCGCACAGAATGTCCCAAATAGCGGCTGAAGTTGCCCATGGCAGCAGCGTAGGAATGGAAATATAATCCATACACATATTCATTCTCCCCAGAACTAAGCGAGCTAGTCCAATAATAGCCGTCAGTACCGATGTTTCCACAACTATTGTCGCTGAACCCTCCTGCGGCTGGCATAAAAACTGAATTGCCGTTAACTCCTGTAAACAAACAACCATTCACCCCATTCAGGCTTGTCCAAGTATGTGTGCAATTATGAATCAGTTCTACAACCTCTTCGCTTGTCGGCATTCGCCAACCAGCACCCCAATTAGCAGTTGCAGCATCGTCAGTAGCCTCAAGTGTAGCAAGATTATCGGTAAAGCCATTGTATCCGTATGCAGAAGAAGCACAGTACTTTGTCAAGGTATTTTCCGAACCATTGCACCAACGATAAGTACTCCAGTCGTAATTCTCCTTTGTAACAGTTTCGCCCCACGCAAAATAGCCGCCGTTGCCTTCGGGCGTATCGGACCCAATATTGCATGTTGCCCATTTCGTACCACTAGGCACCCCCAAATCAACCCAGTCGTGACCGTTCAATTCGCCTGTGGTAGGCTGTGGTTCTGACGGCGTGGGTAATCCATTGCCAGTCCACTGTGCGTACAATGTCACATCAGATGGTACCGTTATGGTCTGTCCATCTGTATAAGACGCTCCAGAACCATCCTGTACAGTGTTCCATACAGTAAAAGTATAGCCATCGTATGTAAAAGTATTGCGAGAAAGAGCCTGCTCCTCATCCTCTGTGAATGTCTGTTGCTGCATTGTACCCGTTCCTCCGTTCGCATTGAAAGTAACAATATAAGTTTCCTTTTTCTTGCAACCGCAAATCGCTAGCATTCCTGCCAAGGTAACAATGGCGAAAAATAAAAATATACTTCTTTTCATCCTAAAAAAAATTAAAATTATGGTTAAAACAAATATTTTGCAAATGTAAAAAATATTTTTGGACCTTAATTCCGCAACACTTTGATTTAACTTTATTTATAAGTTCCTGAGCAACAAAAAGTTGCTCAGGATTTTGCCATGTCAGATTTTTCACTTATCTTAGTGTTGCAAA
>CADCCZ010000002.1 GCA_902800045.1 uncultured Bacteroidia bacterium
ATCAACTATGCTTGCGCAGCTGACGCCCTGCGGGTCGGTCGGGTCGAACGGGTCTACCGGGTCGGTCGGGTCGCAGCCGATGCACGGGTCTTCGTCGTCGGTTATCACTACATCGAAGTAACAATTTACAATATGATTGGTTGAATCAACTACTATCCATGTAACTCTAGTAGTTCCTATTTCGAAACGCTGTCCATTAAGAGTTGTGTTAGGTGCTGTGATTGCTGTGGTTGCGCCAGACAATTCGTATGTTATCGAAGCGATTCCTACGTTATCATTTGCGGTAATATTCCAGCTATCGTCATCGTGCAGATAGTAATTGAGATGTTCTGTAGTACCAACCTCAACACTTCCGCTGTAGCTAGCCACGATACTTTCGCAACTTACACCTTGGGTTGGATCAAACGGATCTATACTAGTCGAGTCACAACCGATACACGGGTCTTCGTTGTCGCTAACAACGACTATGAAAGAACAATTCGAAGTATTATTGCTTGTATCGGTAACAATCCATGTAACCGTTGTTGTTCCGATGGCAAAGTCTTGTCCGTTAAGAGTTGTAAGACCGGTAGCTGTTGTTGCACCAGTAAGGTTGCATACTACAGTTATTTCGCTATGGTCTGTAGTATTATCATTATAAGTTATGTTCCAACTATCGTCTCCATGGTGGTAATGGTCTTCATGATTAGTAGTAGAAATATTGAAAGTACCAGATGCGCCACCCATACTTGCAACGATGTCCTCACAGCTGATACCATCTGGATCGTCTGGGTCATACGGATCAATCGGGTCTTCGTGGTCGCAGCCGATGCACGGAGGTGTACTATCGCGTACTACAACTGTGAAGCTACATTCAACCGAATGAGAACATCCGTCAGTTACGGTATATACAACGTTTGTTGTTCCAAGTGGATAATGGCCGCTAGCATCATCGGTGCTATTGAAATCATTAACTACAGAAATAACTTCGCAGTTGTCGGCTGTTGCCGGTACTGGAATTGTAAGCGTTGCATAATTGTGGTCAGCATCGGCAGGCAACGAGTAGTTGCGCGGACATGTTATTGTAGGATCTTCGGTATCACCGCCAGTATATTCAATATATGGTGCCGGATCTACTGTATTTCCGCACAAGTCGGTAATTGTATAGGTATATCTTACAGTCCACGAGCAATTGTTACCCGACTCGCTTGTTGTATGCTCTACTGTAAAGCCACCGCAATTGTCGGTATACAAAGCCTTAATATCATCATCAGGAGTTGCTGCCGGTCTGTCGGCATAGCAAAGGTTCATGTTTTCTTCGCCAGTCGGGAACGAACCAGCAGTAATCAACTGAGGAGCTACATCATCCTTTATTACGATAGTGTATGTTGATTCATACTCGCAGTGCAAAGCATCGTTGTCGCTAACATGCAACTTTATCCAGTTGGTTCGGTCGCAATTGTTAGCAACGGTGTAATCATTTGGAACAACTGCAGAAATTGTAAATTCTGTACCATTCTGAGTTCCCGTGGCTGTTCCATTCAAAGTGAGGTCGCTGGTCCATGTGTAAGTGTAATCAGGAGTTGTAGCCTCGATGTTGGCAACAACTTCCTGCTGTCCTACATTCGGGCAAACATCGCCAAGGTCTGGGAATGTTATTACAGGCAGAGGCTTAACGGTAACAGTAATATCTGCACCCTGGGTACAATTGTTATCGTTTGTTATTTCAACATGGTAGGTAGTTGTTTCTGCAGGACTTACAGTTACAATATTACTATTGTCAGGAGTATTTAATGTTTCTCCTATTCCGTTATCCCATACGTAATTGTAGAATGTACTTATACCGCCAGAATATACGGTAAGTGTTGTTTCCTGACCCTTACATATTACTGGAGGATTTGCCTGTACATGAATATCGGAAGGATATTCTACCAAAATAGTTGTACTGCGTGAATTTCCGCATTTATCAGTAACTGTTATTGTTACGTCGCGATTCATGTTAGTTGGAGTACCAGCTACAGGATCTTGAGTTATCACGAGGTCGGCAACTGCAGTACAATTGTCGGCAACGGTAACTTGTCCAGTAAGGTCTGGTATTTCGTACTGGCAGGAGCCAACACCCAATGCAGGATAAGCATCTACATTTCTTGCAATGGTAGGCTTGATAGTATCGGTAATAAGTATCAGCTGTACCGAATCGACAACAGAAACGTTTCCGCAGACATCAACGAGTCGCCATGTACGCTTGATGGTATCGGTACAAGTTGCGGTAATCACACCGCTATCGGTGTATGTAAGAGTGAGGTCTTCAACAGCGCTGCAATCGTCGGCGAGAGCTGTCGGTACCGAATGCGTAACAGTAGTGTCTGCTGTAAATGTGCATGCATCCGTCTTGTAAACCGTGATTGTAGGTGGTACGGTATAAGTAGGAGGATTCTGGTCCTTACCGCTGACGCTCATTGTAGGTTTAGTGGTGCCGGTTGTGTAGTAGATATTATCGCAAGCATCCTTTATCGTATAGGTACGAGTGATTGTCCAATCGCAATTGTCGGTGCTTGTATTCTCATCAGTATGCGATACGGTTATCGCGCTGCAGTCGGTGAACAATGCCTTAACAGCATCGTCTCCATACAAACCGCTAATGTCGGCATTGGCGAAGCAGTTGTTCTGACCTGTAATATTGTCTGGCCATGTGTCTGCAAGTGCAGGTGCGCTTTGGTCGCTACCGCTTACACTCATAGTAGGCTTGGTTGTGCCTGTTGTGTAATAGGTGTTTCCGCAAGCATCCTTTATTGTATAAGTACGTGTCCATGTCCATCCGCAGTCGCTTGTTGCAGTTGATGCATCGTCAACAGTTACGGTGATATTGCTGCAGTCGCTGAAGAGAGCCTTTATTTCATTTGCATTCTTCAATCCTGTTGTATCGGCGTTGGCGAAGCAGTTGTCCTGACCAGTAATGTCAACTGGCCATGTACTTGTAAGTACAGGTGCGCTCTGGTCGCTACCGCTGACAGTCATAGTAGGCTTAGTGGTGCCTGTTGTGTAGTAGATATTGTCGCAAGCATCCTTTATTGTATAGGTACGTGTGATAGTCCAACCGCAGTTGTCGGTGTTGGTATTTGCATCAGTATGTGATACGGTTATCGCGCTGCAGTCGGTGAACAATGCCTTTATAGCATTATCTTCGAACAAACCGCTAATGTCGGCGTTCGCGAAGCAGTTGTTCTGACCTGTGATATTGTCTGGCCATGTGCCTATAATAGCTGGGGCGCTCTGGTCGCTACCGCTGACGCTCATAGAATTTGTTGTCGTGCGATTGCAGACATCCTTAATCGTATATGTACGGGTAATAGTCCAGTCGCAGTCGTCGCTGCTGGTATTTGCATCTGTGTGTGATACGGTTATTGCACTACAATCGGTGTACAATGTCTTAACTGCATCATTACTCAAGAGGCCACTGATATCGGCATGGTCGAAGCAGTTGTCCTGACCTGTGATATTTGCTGGCCATGTGCCTGTAAGTGCTGGGATGTTCTGATCGCTACCGCTGACACTCATAGTAGGCTTGGTGGTGCCTGATGTGTAGTAAATATTATCGCAAGCATCCTTTATTGTATAGGTACGTGTGATAGTCCAACCGCAGTTATCGGTTCTAGTATTTACATCATCGTGTGTTACGGTTATTGTGCTGCAATCGCTGAACAATACCCTTACAGCATCATCTCCATACAGACCGCTAATGTCGGCGTCGGCAAAGCAGTTGTTCTGACCTGTAATATTATCTGGCCATGTTCCTGTGAGTGTTGGTGCGCTCTGGTCGCTACCGCTTACACTCATAGTAGGCTTGGTTGTGCCTGTTGTGTAATAGGTGTTTCCGCAAGCATCCTTTATTGTATAGGTACGTGTCCATGTCCAGCCGCAGTTGCTTGTTGCAGTTGATGCATCGTCAACAGTTACGGTGATATTGCTGCAGTCGCTGAAGAGAGCCTTTATTTCATTTGCATTCTTCAATCCTGTTGTATCTGCGTTGGCGAAGCAATTGTTCTGACCTGTGATATTGGCTGGCCATGTTCCTGTAAGTAGAGGAGCTGTAACATCTTCAACAGTAATTACCTTTTCGGCAAGGTTCGACAGACAGTTGTTTGCATCTTCGACCTGCAATTTCAAAGTATATGTATTCGAACATCCAGCCGTCGCAATATCGGGAACGCTTACAGTTGCAGTTACCGATGTTGCTGTTGTTGTAACAGGGTTGGTTGTTGTCACGGCAAACGAACCATCGTTTGTCCATGTGTATGTATAACTTGGAGTTGTAGAGGTTGTTATCGAAGCAGCAACATTTGTAGTTCCTATTTCGGGGCACAAGGTTGCGACATCTGATATTGCCACTACTGGATTAGGCTTCTCGACGATAGTTGTGCTGCCAGTCACAGAACAAGAATTGGCATCGGTTACAGTGACACTATATGTTCCACCTTCCAGATTGTCGATTGTTGCTGTATTACCCGAGTTGTTCCATGCGTAGGTGTAGTATGTATCAGGTGCTGTACCAAATGGCCTACCACCTGCTGGTGTAGCGGTTGCAACACCAATGTTGCCGGTAACGCACGACTGGTGGTCGGCGGTTACCGATACGGTAAGTTCGGGATGTATGATGATTGTTCCGCTGTACGACGGATTGTCACACGGCGCTATTGCACCTGTAGTCTGAATAGTATATTCATAGGTGCCTGCAACTGGCGAGGCGCCTTCGCTTATCGTAAGGGTTGTGCCTGTGATTGCATAGTTGAGGCAGGTGCTTGCAGGAGCGGTACCTTCCCATGCAAAGTTGAAGCCGGTTGCTCCGCCGCCTCGCTCAAATACTATGTCGGTGAGTGTCTCATCGAAGCACAAGGTCTGGTCGAGGTCGCCTGAGGTATGGTCGAGTATTACGGTCGGGTTGACTGTAAGTACCACTTCGCCAGATACAACGCAGCCGTTAGTTGCTGTAACGACATCGGTGTAGGTGTAGGTTACTGGGTCGGAAGGTGTTCCGCTTGCCGTTGGTGTTACCGTAAGCGATGCGGTTCCAAGGTTAGCTGGCAGGCCTGCGCCTGTTGTCGGAGTTACACTCCAAGAGTGCGATGCTATCGGCAAGGTGTTGTTGTTGAGTACGGTGAGCGTGCTGGTTGACGACGACAAGCAGACATCGTCGGCGGTAGTGCTGGCGTTGATACTCGGTACCGGACGCGAAATAACTTCCTTCGATGCTGTTGTTGAACAGCCGTGGGCGTCGGTTACAGTTACGGTATATGTGTCTGCCGGAAGGTCGGTAATGCTGGCGGTTGTTTGTAAGCTGCTCCATGCATAAGTGTATGCAGGTGCAGGTGCTGTGCCTTGTGTACCGTTTTCGGCTGTTACAGTCAGTGCACCGACCGACTGTCCGAGACAGGTCGGGGTTGTGTTGGCGTCGGTGATTTGTGCCGAAACATAAGTGGCTGGTTCAGTAACTTCGGGTGAGGCTGTTGCTACACAGTCGTTGCCGTCGCGTACATATATATTATAGGTATTGGCAACAAGATTTGGGAAACTATGTATATAGTAGTTGCTACCAGAAGACTGCTCGGTAGTTGTGCCGCCATCCTTGCTGAACTCGTAGTAGTACGGATGAGCTGAGGAACCGTCGCCATAAGGATTACTTGTGCTTGTCGTTGTTCCGTGGTTGGTGACTGTCACCTGTATAGCACCAGTGTTGAATCCGTGGCACAGCACATCGGTAACCGATACGCTGATTGTCGGGTTGGTAAGAGACTGGATGGTTACGGTATTGGTTGCCGTACAAGTGTTGGCATCGGTTACCGTGACTCTATATGTTCCACCTTCAAGATTGTCGATTGTGGCTGTATTACCTGAGTTGTTCCATGCGTAGGTGTAATAGGTATCGGGTGCTGTGCCGAATGGCTTACCGCCTGCTGGATGTGCTGTTGCAACACCAATGTTGCCAGTAACGCACGACTGGTGGTCGGCGGTTACCGATACGGTAAGTTCGGGACGTATAATAATTGTTCCGCTGAACGGCGGATTGTCACACGGCGATATTGCGCCTGTGGTCTGAATAGTATATTCATAGGTGCCTGCAACTGGCGATGCGCCTTCGCTTATAGTAAGTGTTGTGCCTGTGATTGCATAGTTGAGGCAGGTGGTTGCCGGAGCGGTACCTGTCCAAGCAAAGTTGAAGCCGGTTGCTCCGCCGCTTCGCTCGAATACTATGTCGGTGAGTGTCTCTTCGAAGCAGAGCGTCTGGTCGAGGTCGCCTGAGGTATGGGTGAGTATCGCCGTTGGGTTGACGGTAAGTACCACTTCGCCTGATACCACGCAGCCGTTGGTTGCTGTAACGACATCGGTGTAGGTGTAGGTTACTGGGTCGGTTGGCGTTCCGCTTGCCGTTGGCGTTACCGTAAGCGATGCGGTGCCAAGGTTGGCGGGTAGGCCTGCTCCTGTTGTCGGAGTTACACTCCATGAGTGCGATGCTATCGGCAAGGTGTTGTTGTTGAGTACGGTGAGCGTGCTGGTCGACGACGACAAGCAGACATCGTCGGCGGTAGTGCTGGCGTTGATGCTCGGTACCGGACGCGAAATAACTTCCTTCGATGCTGTTGTTGAACAACCGTGGGCGTCGGTTACAGTTACGGTATATGTGTCTGCCGGAAGGTCGGTAATGCTGGCTGTTGTTTGTAAGCTGCTCCATGCATAAGTGTATGCAGGTGCAGGCGCCGTACCTTGTGTACCGTTTTCTGCTGTTACCGTGAGTGCACCGACCGACTGTCCGAGACAGGTCGGGGTTGTGTTGGCATCAGTGATTTCGGCCGAAAGTGCCGCAGTCTGCGTTTCGGATATTGTTACATCCTCTTTGTGTATACAGCCGTGACCGTCCCTAATGGCAACATGGTAGGTGCCCGAATGAAGGTCGGAGAATGTATATTGCAGGCGGTTACCTGCTGTAGCATGTGTGAAATTAGCACCATCGTCGATACTGAAATCGTAGTATGCCGTAGATCCAGAACCGTAAGCTATACTGGTTCCAGTGCTTGAGCCAGTAAGGGTGAACGAACCAGAACTCTGTCCGAAGCAATTGATATCGACAAGAGTGCTTACAGCCAATGTAGGATTGTCGTAAACAGTTACAACCACATCGTGGGTTGCAGGACAATTATACTCTACACCACCTTCGGTTCTAGTATCCTTTACATACAAAGTGTATGTAGCAGTACCTGGTGTTGTAGCTGTTACGGTATATGTACTTCCTGGTTGTGCAGCAGTGTAGTAGTTTGTTCCGTCCCAGCTGTATGTTAATGTTCCTGCGCCCGTAGCCGACGGTGTGAATGTGAGCACGGTTCCCGGACATACTGGGGTTGCAGGAGCGCCATCAACGGTTATGTCGCCAGGCATAGGAAGTACGTTTACAACCTTTTCGGCTGACGACAAACAATTAAGGATCTCTGTACCGCTACCCGACTGAGCAGGAATTTCGTGTGGAGTTGTAACAGAAACCGTATAGGTTGTTGTTGTTATAGGATCAACAAGCCATTCCGCCCCGGCAGGGCCGCCATCCCACTGGAAAGTGGACGTCTGGTTCGAGGCGGCCAGAAGAGTGATATCACTTCCTTCGCAAATAGTTGTCACATCTGGAGTAATAGTTATTTCTGGAAGAGGATATACGGGAATTTCTTTCTCGTTCCAGCAACCGCCATTTACTTCATCGAGTTGATAGCGAACGGTTATCATATCATGCAAAGCACCGGTGACATGGTAGTTTCCTCCAGCATCTGTATTTATAGTTGCATTGAATGGAGGAGTTGTGTTTTCTACAATACCATCAGTCTCCTTTGCGATGCTCCAGATTCCAGGACGAGGACTTTCGGGAGTTACCGAAAGGTCGATTTCGCCGCCCTCGCAAATAGCATTTGTTCCACCAAACCTAATTTCTGGAATTCTGATTACGTTTATAACATGTGGTTCTGATGCCGAATGGCAATACCTACTTGTCAAAGCGTCTATTGAACCTGCGATAATTATTCGATAGTAGTGCCTTGTATATGTAGGATCGGTAGTTGAAGGCGGTTCGTATATTGTTACCTGACTATAATTTTCATAGTTGTCGGCATTAGACGCATCATTTATTGGGTTATTACTTGCATCATATCCTATATCGTTAGTGTTTGTTGATGCAATAGCTACACCACCGACTACATAATCACCTCCTTCAAAGGCCATGTCTGTCCACACAATCGGAGAATCGTAGTCGCTAGGATCCAAATTTACACCACGCTGCCACAGATAATACGGGGTTGTATATGTTGACTGTGCACCGAGCGAGTAGTCCAAATCGGCTCTCAATGTAAGGGTATCGCCGGCACATACGTTAGCAGAGCTGAAGATCTGACCGCCGCCGTCGATACGTGTCAATACTGAAGGCGGCAAACAAGCACGGACTTCGATATCGTCGAGAACGAAGTCGTTACCGGTAGTAGTACCGACTGTATTTATAATTCGGAACCAAACGTCACCAGCTGGCGGCGAATTAAGTTCTGCATAGTAAAACTGCCATTCGTTCGCATCATTGGAACAGTTTCCATACTGAGTCATATTCGGAATCGTTCCCGTTAGAATTGGTTCACCTGTAAGACTCTGAGTACAAGCAGCATCGCTAAAGAAACCAATTTCCAGGTTAGGCATATTAGCAGGGTTGCTATGTTCATTATTTATGTTTGCAGCCCACAGCGAAACCATAAGCTTGTCGACGCCTTCGCATTCGATGTTGATCTTCTGCTTGTAGAAATAACTATCTGTGTGTCCGTCATGGTCACCTTGGAACAGATAGCCTCGTTCAATATTTCCAGGATGAGTATGGTCATCAAGATAATTGTAATACTGGTAACCATCATAAATGAATTTTCTAATAGAATAATCGCCGATACCAGGGCAACCATTACCAACCCAATTGTATGTACAAGCAGCTGCTATATCGGCTGGTGCTGTAGTCTGCCATATTGGATCGGAGGGTTCATTTCCGCCGAAATCCTGCTTAAATACAATAACACCGGTACTATAGCAATCGGTTGGCTTAGGCACACAGGTTACATGGAAACTAAAACCATCACATGTTTGAGAACCATTTGTATGGAATCTTATAGTAAGAGCACCCGATTTTGAAGTAACCTTAGGATAATAAGTTGCGCAAGGATAGCTATTAGCAACTGCAGAACTCAGGACATTGCCATTAGCAGAAGCACCTGGGGTTGAAGCATAACAACCAGAAGTGCCATTTACAGCTCTTGAATGTCCGTGTCCGTGGTGTCCACCACCCCACAAAACATCGCCTGTAAGGCCTACACCGTCGTATATAGTGATCCAGTCGTTCTGCCAGTCGAATACGAATTCACCTTCGAGATGCAAGACGCATCCTGAGCGTCCAGGGCGCAAAACGATATACTCGTCGTTTAGGTTATTGGAATAGTTTCCTGTAGGACCGCCATCGTCGTAAACCATTGCATTACATGTTGTATATGTTCTATGTCCTTGACCAGGTCCAGGCATTCTTATAACGTCGGGGCAATCGACAGAAACAACGCCGGCCCACGTGCCATTATTTGTTGCATTGCTGCGGAAAACGATTGTCATTACGTTTCCAGAAGAAGCAATGGTTGTCGGGCGACCATAACCGAAATACCTGCCGATGAGTGTTGCAGTGGCGCCATCGCCATCGTAAACTTCAATGTAGTCGTTGTTGCTATCGTTAGGTATTGCCGACAAATCAAGCATGAGTTGAGCATCGGTATTTGTAGCCCTGAACACTTGGCGAGTAAACATGTTGGCCGTATAAGTACCACCAACAGGTCTATCGTCGTCGCAGCCGAGTTCCACATCGGCAAGCTCATCCAGGCAGAGGTCGGGCTGCAAGGTAGCTGACCAAGAACCATTTACCGAGGAGTTGCTACGGAACGAAATTGTAAGTGCATTTGTTGTGGATGTAATCGAGATTGGCAATGAAGATGTTGCATCATATCGTCCTAAACGGGGCGATGCCATACTAGTACCGTCGTACACGATAATATAGTCGTTGTCGGCATCGTCGGGTAAGTCGGTAATATTCAAGAAAAGCTTTGTTCCCAATGGTGCCGTATATGTTCTAACAGCATTCTGATCGACGCCGTATGCTGTAGCGCTAGTGTTTATTGCATCGCCACCGATTGTTATTGCGTCATCGCCGCAAGCTAGTGCCACTGTACCGAGAGTAGAAGGGCAGTCGACAACCTCAATAGTTGCCTCCCAACCACTACCAGCAGTGTACCATCCTGAAGGAGTATAGAAATTGGCCAGCACCACATTCCCCGTAGAGGTAAAAGTTGTCTCATTTGTGATTGCAGTATATGAAGCCGTCGTAGTAGAGCCATTATGCAGACGAAGATAGGAGCCTGTACCCCTGACGTCGAAGCTCGTAAAAGTTATCCTTATACGAGTTCCATCCGGAGATGTAATTTTATGGAGGAGGTTGGTACCTAATCTACCGTGCTTACTACTACCGCCATCGTCGTAGAAAAAAATCGTTTCGCCGCATGCAATGGTAGTACTTCCATTACACATCTTGCCGTTTGTATGCAAGTTCTGCGCCATGGCCGACATGCAAAACGCAAGCAAAATCCCAAATATTAGTACAAGCTTTTTCATATCTCGACACCCTTTAAATTCAACATAAGTTCAGTTTTCACAAAAGCAACATTAGCAATCCTGCCCAGAATATCGCCACAAATATTTTGCTGCGCGCCTCCTTTGGAGCGCATTGAATTATATAAATCTTTCATTGTTAGCATTTTACTGCACATAGTATTCTCTAATTTATTGTAGGCAAAATAATAACTTTAATTTTATTTACCTATAAAAATAAACATTTTTTTCACATCAAACCTATTTATTGTACGAATCGCAAGATTTATACAGCAAAACACATGCCGAAAAAGACGAAATTAAGAATGATTTTAAAGATTGTTAACAGTTGGAAAGTTTTCTATGCAAGACGCAATGAAATTGCACCAGCACGAACTGTTGCAAACAAATTATCAATTGCCCATTATCAATTATCAATTGTCAATTGTCAATTGTCAATTATCATTGTGGAGCTGCCGGGAATCGAACCCGGGTCCAAACAAGAAACAAAGGTGCTTTCTACATGCTTATTCGGTCTTTGATTGTCGGGAGAAGCACGGGGACAGACACCCAAACTCATCCTTATCTCCTAAAATCTCACCGTCGCACAGGAGAATAGCAACAGCCAGTCCGGTATTTTTTGCCACCGCTTTGCCGAAACGGAACCAGACCGTCCAATCGAGCGATGTTTCGTTCCAACACCTTGTGCCGGAATTAAGCAAAGTCTACTAATCTTCGACTACGCAGCGAAAGCATAGTTATTTTCTGCGCCAATTATTGTTCTGCAAGACAGTTTTACGGGATAACCTACATTGCCCGGCATGCTTACACGATCATTTACCTTGCTGTCAAAACCAGGTCAGCCCCATAAATGAATCGGAAATGCAAAGATAGGCATAATCCGAACGCGAAAATTAGGTTTTTCTAATGGTAGAATAAAATTATATGAACTTAACAAATTAACAAATTAACAAATTAATGCACTATAGAGAAAGACGAATGTTTTTGTCCCACCAAGTTTAACGCCCTTAAGGTTTTAAGGACCTTAGGGCGGTGGGGCAAAAAAAACATTACGCTGATTTTTCACACAACGCGTAGCGATGCAACACATTGCATCGCTACTGGCGAATCAACCTTTTGCGGATAACGCTACCGCCTGTGGTTTCGAACTGCACCACGTACACACCAGCAGGCAAATCGGCAAGCGAAACGCGCGTACTGCCAGCTTCCACATTGGTTGACAACACTATACCACCAAGCGCATTATAAATCGAAAGCGTACAGTTGCCGGGGCAATCTACACCGACCTCATCGGTAGCAGGATTAGGATACAACTTATAGCTATCTGTTTCAACATCGTCAATGCCTTCCAAGCAATATTCTGCCGACCTAGCAACATCGCTTCCACAATGGGCTTCGACCACATAACAACCTTCATTAGAATCTAAATCATAGGTATTGGAAACAGTCTCTGCAACCATATTTCCGTTTTTATACAAAACGTAATTTTCTGCATTTCCAGTCCAGGTCAAAATCAACTGTCCTGACTCGTTTTGAGAAGCGGAAACAACAGGAACCGGGCACTCTTCATACTCAACCCTGACTTCGTCGAGAGCAATTCCATAGCCCCATCTTACCTCGCCAGAGAAACCTATACGATAGCTATCGGAAAGATTTGGCAGTGTCAGCTGCTCGGCTCTCCATGCCGACATAGACGAGCCAAAAGTACGTAGCAAAACCCATTCTGACGTATCGGAAACCTTATAGTAAATGGACAATTTGTCCTGGTCGCCATACCACTCCCTCTGGATATGCAAGAACTTCAGATATGCCGTACGCTGAGGCTGCGTGAAGTTGAACTTAGGAGAAACAAGCATTGTGGACATTGGAGTGTAGTTGGAGGAAAAAAGATATGCATAATAGTTGCCTGCATCGTTTGCGTACTGACTTTGGTCGTCGGTATCGACAACGCGCCATTCTGCCGTCGATGCACCTTGTTTTACCTGCGTCCAGCAATCGGGAATAGCCTGCGACTGGAAGTCCTCGATATAAGGCAATTCGCTAATTGGCATATCGCAAATATTAACCAACAGATTTATAGTATCGGCAAATTCAAGAGTTTCGGTAGTAAGTACCACCCTCAATGGCAAAACATCGCCGAAATTGGCATTTGAAGCAATCGAAAGGCCGAACCATCCATCGGCAGAACCACCAGCGTCGAGTCCTCCATAGTCGGCTTCGCTGTCTTCGACAGAAAGGAAACCCGTAAGGCTCTGCAAAGCCACATGCACATTTTCGCAAGCAGTTCCGCCCCTATTCGATGCTGTTATATTAATGTCAACAGACACGCCTGGAATCATATTTCCAACTACGTACGAATTTGCCACAACAAGTACAGGCTTTGTTATCCTGACGCTAAAGCTCGACACATATTCGGCACTGGCAGCAGCATCGCATACAGCCAAAGTAAACTGCAACTGGCATCCGTCGACAGCATCGTCGGACACACTGAACGAGAACACATCGGCAACCTCGGCAGTTGCTCCCGGCAGCAATGTTGGACACGAAGCCACGCTATCGACAATCACGACACGGCTATCGGTGCAACGCAAACGCATAGGCAATGCTGTTTCGGTTGCCGTAAGACCGATATTCTTTACCTCGAAAGTAAAAATATCTGGTTCAGAAACATCGTAACGTGCTACCGAAGGCGAATAGTCGACAACAGTAATAAACGCACCTTCAGGCGACGTCACCCTCACCTTCTCGATGTGTGGAATACGCTGCTGGCGAGTAACGACAAGCAATACGCTGTCGGACGAAGCCGTAGCTTCGAGACGCACATTTGCAATACCATTATTGCCAACAAGACCAGTACCGAGAATTACCATGCCATCGGTAAGTGCAACGTAAGAACCCGGATCTGCCTCAACAGTAAAAGAGCTGCCGTTTATGAGCGCAGTATCGTGCGAAACTACGTTGGCTGCAGGTGCCGAAAGATAAGGCATTATCGAACCGTCGCCCAACACATTGTAGGCTTCCCAGTAATACATTGGAGACGTACCGGTAAATCCCTCGTTGTAGGCATTTGTCACAGCAAGGTTTCCGCCAAACATAATCGACGACACCGTATTGAATATATCGTCGTTGAACATAAGGTCGAATACACCTGTCTGCGTCTGCGACATGTCTGGAGTTTCGGACAACACAGACGTAGCACCCAATGCCCAGTAATAATCTTCGTACCAATAAGTCACTGGCGACGAACCAATATACGCAAAGGCACCACCCTTCGACTCGCGAATCAGAGCCTCGCCAAAGCACGGCACATTGTATCCGAACTTACCGCTGAGGCAGCAGTTACCTATTCCGAGGAAATATTTGTCGCCATTCAGGAGATTGGGAACATCGTCGCACGACAAGTTAGGACCAGCCCAGCAAGTTTCGCCGCCGTGAGCAGTATAATGGGCGTAACCTACACCTTGGCTGAGGTGGCTATAGCAGCCGTCGTACGAATTGAGATACGTATACACGTTCCCGAAACCGTGTGCAGCATTAAAATAATTCTCTGTAGCGTAATTTATAGTAGGCTGTGCTATGACAGGATTCCAGTAGTCGTCCTGGCCCGCAATAAGCAAAACATTATCGAGATACGACGGGTCCGACATAGTGTATTTTTCGTACATCAGCGTCTTTTCAATTATCGTAGTCAATTCGGAGGTAGTTTCAGCCGACATACGGCTGCAGTACATTTCTGGCAGATAGTCGCCATCGACCGAAGCATAGTAAAGATCGGTCTGCTCCTCGCTCGAAGAGCCCACAGCACTTGCAGGAACCCTGTCGACATCACCGACAAGCACAAGGAAAACCGGGGCATTACCAGCATCAAGACCTTCCGAATATCTTGCATACACAGTTCTTTTTACATCATCGGGAGTAACATCCGAACCTACATATTCGACATCGACGTAAAAGCCCTTTTGTGTTTTCCATTCGATCCACGGCTGCAAGACAGTCTCGAAGCCTTCGTATGCCACAACAAGCATTTTTACAGGAGTATGGTACAAGTCGGAGTACGAATCGAGCACGTCGCGGTTGAGCATGGTAGAATAAGCCTGCGCAAAATATGGCGAACAAGTGCTGGCATCGAAATAGTTTCCTGCCGACTCAAACACAACATCGATAACAATATCGTTGTATACGCGCAGAATATTTGTAACCGGATTGTACGACATTGGAGCGACGTTGAGTTCGCCAACCTCGACTCCACGCATAGAGCCTACGCGCGAGAACCATGCCACCGACTTTCCGACAAAGCCGTCGGTCTCGTATACGTCCTTGTTGCAAACAATATTTTGGCTAGTATCGTCCTTGCGTCGCGAAGGTTGCTGAGGCATAATCTTCTTGCCACCGTATTGCGACAAGTCGAATTCGGTTACCGAATACGACTTTACAACTGCTTTTACGCTTTCGCACTCAGGTATTGCAAAAGGACGACGAAAAACCGGTAGCGACGGATTGCCAACTGTTCCGTAACGGCTTGTCGATTTCAAATCGACGGCCAGATAGTCGCCAACCGACATAACCTTCAAAGTATCGAACGTCAAATTGAGACGGAATCCTGCAGGTGCAAGTTTCTCTACTTCAACCGAATAATTATTGCCAAGTGAGATCATATCAACTGTCTGCGCCATTCCGAACAACGACACAAACACCCAAGCAAACATTAAAACTAATCGCTTCATAAAATCATTTTTTTTGCAAAAATAAAAACAATAATGGAATTAAATAAAAAAATTATATATTTGCATTTTTGTATATAAGCATAACATATTAATTATTAACAATTTTTTGATATGAAAAAATTACTATTCACAACCCTATTCCTAGCCATTGGCATAGGTTACGTTTTTTCACAGGAAGATAACCAGACGGATGCAAATCCGATTATCGTTCCTACGCAAATCATCACTAGTCCCACCGAAGGCGACACTTTGAACACGCTTGTAAACGCTGAAGGTGAAGAATCGAAAGTTGCATACAACAATGGTGTCACATTGTATGGCGAAGGCAACTATAATGAAGCGCTAAGTGCTTTCAGCCAGTCGCTAAGCACCGATCCGGAAATGGCACAGTCATACTACGGACGCGGAACATGCTACATGCAGCTGAAAAGATACCAGGAGGCAATTGCAGACCTTACGCAGTACAACAACCGCAAGAAGGATGCTAATGCACTTTACCTCATCGGTTACTGCTATTTCCTGATGCCCGACATGGACAACGCACTGAAGTATTTCCAGGATGCAATAGAACAAGGTTTCTCGAATGCAAACCTTTTCTACTACATGGGTGTAATAAACTTCAACAAGGCTCAATACGACGAGGCCATTAAGAACTACACCAAGGCTATCGAAGTCGACAATACCCACGCCTTCTCGTACAACGACAGAGGCTCGTCGTACAGAATGCTCGAAAAGTACGACAAGGCCATAGCCGACTACGCAAAGGCTGCCGAACTGAACACTAAGCTCGACATCTTCAAGTCGAACCTTGCCAGCGCATACCGTCTCAACAAGGAATACGACAAGGCTATCGCCGCATACGACGAAGCTCTGCAGATTAAGCCCGACAACTACAAGGTGATGAACAACAAGGGTATCGCCCTGTACGAAAAGAAGGACTACGACAAGGCTATCGAAGTACTGAACGCATGCCTCAAGATAAACAAGGATTATGCATACGCATACAACAACCTCGGACTTTGCTACTATAAGAAAAAAGAATACCAGCTTGCTATCGAAGCATTCACAAAGGCAATTGCTCTTAAGCCCGAATATGGCGAAGCATACGTGCACAGAGGAACTGCAAAGGAAATGTCGCGCGACATGACTGGTGCATGCGAAGACTGGAACAAGGCTAAATCGCTTGGTATAAAAGACCTCGACGATATAGACTCATATTGCGAAGAACTCAAATAAATCCATGAACGTAAAAAAATTAGAACAATGAAAAGGTTTAAATTATATATAGGAATATTGATTATGACCATAACATTGGTTATGGCATCATTAGCATCATACTCGCAGGTAAATGTCTATATCGACAAGAACAAATTCAAGACTGCAGAGAAAGAAGGCCTCAAGGAAGCCCTTATGGCAATACAAACTGGCGACGAATATTTCGCAAGCAACTCGCTTGGAGGATACAAGAAAGCTCTCGAACAATACCTCTCAGCAAACAGATACAACAGCGAAAACGCTGAACTTAACTACAAAATTGGTATCTGCTACCTCACATCTACCGAAAAGAAAAAGGCTATAACCTTCCTCGAGAAAGCTAAAAACCTCAACAACGAAGTTTCGTTCGACATCATGTACGAAATAGGTAGAGCATACCAAGTAAACGGAATGTACACCGAAGCTATAAGCAGCTACAAAGGATTCTTGAATACCGACTATGAGGAAAACATCAAGAAGTTGAGACTCAAAAAGAGCGACTTCAACGCAGAAGCAAGAATAAAGGAATGCGAAAGCGCAGCAAAGCTCAACGAAAATCCTCTCCGTATCTTCCTCGACAACCTTGGCCCGAACATCAACTCGAAGTACTCGGACTACGGTCCAGTTATCTCGACCGATGAATCGATGATGATCTTCACCTCGCGCCGCGAAGGTTCAACCGGAGGTAGCCTCGACTACGACAACCAGTACTACGAAGACCTCTACATTTCGTACAACGAAGGCAACAACAAATGGTCGTCAGCACTTAACATGGGCAAACTCAACACTGCCGAACACGATGCTTCTGTAGGTCTTTCTCCCGATGGTTCTATCCTCTATACTTTTAAGGGTACTCCCGATGGAAACCTCTACGAAAGCTACCTCAAGGGTGCAGAATGGAGCAAGCCTAAGGAACTTAACAAGAACATCAACACCAAGTACCACGAAACATCAATTTCAATATCTTCAGATGGAAAGACCTTGTACTTCGTAAGCGAACGTCCAAAGGACGAATACGGCACACCATCGAAGGGCGGAAAGGATATTTTCGTAAGCCAGAAGACCGCTAAAGGCGATTGGGGTCCTGCTAAGAATATCGGTGAACCAATCAACACCAAGTACGACGAAGAAGGCGTCTTCATCCACCCCGACAACAGAACCTTGTACTTCAGCTCGAAGAGAGAAGGAACAGTTGGTGGATACGACATCTTCTACAGCGAATTGGACGACAACGGCAACTGGGGTGAACCTGTAAACATGGGTGTTCCGCTGAATACTCCCGAAGACGATGTATTCTTCATCGTTGCCGGTAACGGACGCTATGCATACATTTCGAGTGCTCGCGAAGGCGGCTTCGGTATGCAGGATATCTGGAGAATAACATTCCTTAACCCAGAAAAACCATTGGTTGAAGGAACCGAAGATAACCTCATCGCTAGTTCGAACGCTTCGATACAGACAGTTGTTCACCAGGAAAAGGTCGAAGTCAAGAAGGTTAGACTTACCATCATGAAGGGTACAATCACCGATGCCGATACTGGAAACCCAATCGAATCGAACATCGAAATCGTCGACCTCGAAAAGAACGAGATTTACGCAACCCTCCAATCGAATGCTGCAACAGGAAAATACCTCATCAGCTTGCCTTCGGGTAAGAACTATGGTATCACAGCAAAGACCGACGGTTACCTCTTCCACAGTGAAAACGTCGACGTACCAGCAGCAACATCGTACCAGGAACTCATCAAGGACATCAAGTTGAAACCAATCGACGTAGGTGCTAAGATCGTTCTTTCGAACATCTTCTTCGATTTTGGCAAGGCAACCTTGCGCGACCTTTCGAAGGCCGAACTCGACAACCTTATCAAACTCTTGAATGTCGACTACCCGAAGATGGTTATCGAAATCGGTGGTCATACCGACAACGTTGGTTCGCTCGAAACCAATACCAAGCTCTCGGCCAACAGAGCAAAGGCAGTTGTCGACTACCTCATCGAACATGGTGTAGCTAAGGAACGCTTGTCGTACAAGGGTTACGCTTACCAGGAACCAGTTGCTTCGAACGACACCGAAGAAGGCCGTCAGAAGAACAGACGTGTTGAATTCAAGATTATCAGCGTAAAGTAATTGATATCACTCACAAAAATCCCATAGCAGGGCTTGCTATGGGATTTTTTCATAATACATGGTCATGCATACATTGGAATATTCGACAGAAAAGAAAACAACAACCAGCATATACCTCTCCCACGACAAGCAGTATTTCAAAACACTCGTCGGCGACAGAAAATTTGTTGTGATAAGTTCGGAAAATCTTATAAAGACCTACCCCGAAATATTCCATAATGTAAATCTCATTACAATCGACGACACAGAGGAGCACAAAAACCTCGCAACGGTCGAAAGCATCATAGGAAAACTATCAGCACTTGGCATCGACAGAAGCTATATAATAATAGGTATAGGAGGTGGCATTGTCTGCGACATAACCGGATTTGTAGCGCACATATACATGCGCGGCGTAAGATTCGGACTTGTCCCCACCACCCTGCTTTCGCTTGCCGATGCAGCAATTGGTGGGAAAAACGGGGTCAACTACCTAAACTACAAGAACATGATTGGCAGTTTCGACAACCCCGACTTTATAGTTGCCAATAGCGACTTTGTACAGACACTTCCTGAAGAGCAATACATGAGCGGACTGGGCGAAATAATAAAGTACGCACTCATCGGCGACAGCGAAATACTCAAGATTCTTACATCCGACAAAGAGAAAGTGCTTGCACGCGACAGCTCTACAATGCAAAAAATAATTGCCGAAGCAATAAACACAAAAGTCGAGATTGTAAAGCAAGACCCAACAGACAAAGGCATAAGGCACATACTGAACTTCGGTCACACCATCGGACATAGCATCGAAATAACCGAAAATATTCCGCATGGCATAGCCGTTGTAAAAGGGATGAACGCAGCCACCGACATTTCTGTAAAGTGTGGACTTCTCTGCGACGACAAGGCAAAACAAATAAAGCAGTTGTTGTCATCGTATGGATACGACATCTCGTACAACCTAGGAGGAAAGCACATCGAAGCAATGGCAAACGACAAGAAAAAAGAGAAATCAAACATAAATTTCGTGCTTCTCGAAGACATAGGAAAGCCAACAGTAAGGAATTTGACCATTGATAAAATTGCAGAGCTAGTCGGATGATTACCAAAATTCACAAATCGAACCTTAACGGAACAATACGTATCTGCCCGTCGAAAAGCTACGAACAAAGAGTCTGGGCAATATCGGCACTCATGCACGAAGACATTATGGTCCATAACTCGGGCAATTCTGCCGATGTGGAAGCCTGCCGCAATATTGCAAACGGCATTAAGTCGGGCAACCAAACATTCAACTGCGGCGAATCGGCACTCTGCGCAAGAATGTTTCCACCACTCATTGCACTGAACTACGAAAATTTCACAATAAAAGGTGAAGGCACGCTCACTAGCAGAAACATCGACCGCGACCTGCAATTCTACGAAGACACCTTCGGTTGGAAAGTCTCGCACGAAGGATTTCCTATCCACATAAGCAATGCCCACATTGCACCAGGCAATTTCACATTGGACGGAAGCCACACATCGCAGATTATAACTGGATTGATACTTGCACTTTCGACACTTGTCGGTAACAGTTCGCTGACTATTGAAAACCCGACAAGCATAGGCTACATACTCATGACAATAGATGTAGCCAACGAAGCAGGTGCCAAGATAAAGTACTCACACATAGGCAATACGCTAAGAATAGATATCAACGGAGCAGCAAAGTTCAGCAAGAAAGTTTTCAAAATAGAAGGAGACTGGAGCAATGCGGCATTTCTCATTGTTGCAGGGCTTACATCGGGAAACATTGGCATATCGGGGTTAAACCGCAACTCTTTGCAACCCGACATGGCAATAATGAAAGTGATGGATTCATGCAAAGTTAAGTATGAATGGCAAGACGAAACGCTAATCGTCCACAAGTCCGACATCGGTCGATTCGATTTTGATGCGAGCGACTGTCCCGACCTCATACCGCCGCTTTGTGCACTTGCGCTTGAGGCCAATGGCGTATGCAAGATAAAAGGAGCAAACCGTCTTGCCAACAAGGAAAGCAACCGCCTCGAAGCCATACTTGGCGAACTAGGCAAACTTGGCGCCAACGTCGAAACCGATGGCAAAAGCATTATTATTCATCCGCAGAAAAACATTAATTCCGCCATTGTAAACTCGCACAACGACCACAGGATAGCAATGATGATGGCTATAATCGGTCTGAAATCGGAAGAAATGACGATAAGTGGATGCGAATGTGTAAACAAGTCGTATCCCGATTTCTTCGATGCTCTCAAATCACTCGGAGCAAGGATTGATACTTTGGAATAACTCCATTTTGTCATTCTGAATTGTTTCAGAATCTTAAAATGGAGTGCGATTTGTAAATCAATTTTAGTTTTCGTCAAAGTCGCAGTCGGTCTCCGAACCGTACTCGTGGCAGTCGATCAAATCCTTTATGCCAGCTGGCTGCGGGAACTTGTCGTCGGGACTATATTTCTTTTTCAGTCTCCAGTCGGCATATACCTTCTTCATATACAAAGCCCAGATAGGCAATGCGGCCGAAGCGCCCTGACCGAATTCCATAGAACTGAAACGTATAGTCGGCTCTTCGCCACCAACCCATGCACCATTTACAAGGTGCGGAGTTACGCCCATGAACCAAGCATCAGAGTTGTTGTTTGTAGTTCCGGTCTTGCCGCCGATTTCGCCGGTAAGATTGTATTTGAAACGCAATCTTGAACCAGTACCCATGTCGACCACACCTCGCAGGAGCTCAATCATGAGAGCTGCAGTCTCTTCGCTGATTGCCTCGGTCTGGATAGGAATGAAAGCAGCCAGTTCGTTACCGTCCTTGTCTTCAATCCTTGTAATGTAAATCGGTCTGGTATAGATTCCCTTGTTAGGATATGTACAGTAAGCACCCACCATTTCGCAGAGCAATACCTGTGGAATACCTACGCAGATTGATGGGAACGGGTCGATCTGGCTATGAACGCCCATCTTGTTGGCAAGCGCAACGACAGCCTCGGGAGTTGTCTGTTTAAGCGCCCATGCCGAAATCTGGTTGAGCGAACCGGCAAGACCTTGCTTCAAAGTAATTGTTTGACCATCGAGCTTCGACTTCGAATACCTTGGAGTGTACAACTGACCAGTAGGCAGTTTGAATGTCTGCTCAACATTCGGCACCTTGGTACATGGCGAATAACCGTTCTGCATAAGTAGGCAATAGATAAACGGTTTGAAAGTCGATCCCACCTGACGGCGCGACTTGGTAGCATTGTCGTACTTGAAGTGCATGTAGTTTATGCCGCCCACGTAAGCCTTCACGTGACCAGTCTGCGGTTCCATCGACAGGAAACCTGCCTGCAGGAAGCCCTTGTAGTAGAGCATCGAGTCCATAGGAGTCATGATGGTGTCGATGTCGCCGTCCCACGAGAATACCGACATGGTGTCATTCTCGTAGAACGAAGCCTTGATTTCATCTTCGCTGAAACCAGCCTTCTTCATCACGCGCCAACGCTCGGTACGGCGCATAGCACTGTTGATGCATTCCTCCTTCTTCGAAGCACCTATACCCGAATAGTAAGGAGCACTCTTGTTGTTCTTCATGCTCTTCGAAAATGCTGGCTGCAAATACGTACCTACATGCTCGGCAACAGCCTCCTCGGCATATTTCTGCATACGGCTGTCAATAGTTGTATACAGTTGCAAACCATCGGAATAAATATCGTATGGAGTACCATCGGGCTTCTTATTCTTGTTGCACCAACCGTACGACGGGTCGATTGCCCAGTTTATCGAGTCCTCAATAAATTCGCGCTCATCGATATAATTTTCGCGGATTGGCTCCTTGGCGCTGAGCCATAGACGTAAGAACTCGCGGAAATATGTTGCAGAACCCAGGTTATGGTCGGCACGACGGAACTTTATTCCTAGAGGCTCGTTCTTTAGCGAATCGTATTCTTCTCGTGACAACTTGCCGTACTTAACCATCTGACTCAAAACTGTATTCCTGCGGTCGAGTGCCTTTTCGGGGAAACGTATCGGGTTGTACATCGAAGGATTCTGGGCCATACCTACAAGCATCGCTGCCTGAGTCTTGGTAAGTCCCAACGGAATTGTATCGAAATATATTCTCGAAGCCGACTCGATACCAACGGCAAGGTTAAGGAAGTCAAACTTGTTGAGGTACATTGTAATAATTTCCTCCTTTGTGTATCGGCTCTCTATCTTGGTTGCGATTACCCATTCCTGGAATTTACGGTTGATGAATTCGAGTTTGTTCATCTTCTGTCGTGGGAAAAGCATTTTTGCAAGCTGCTGCGATATGGTACTACCACCACCCTTTGCGCTATTGCCAGTAAGAATACCCTTGAATACACGTGGCAACGACTTGAAATCGATGCCACAGTGATCGTAGAAACGAACATCCTCGGTAGCAATAAGAGCATCGATAACATTCGGAGAAATGGAGTCGTAACGTACATGCGAACGGTTTTCGCGGAAATAGGTTCCGAGTAGCTGCCCATCGCTCGAATAAATACGAGTTGCAAGGTTCTCTTTTGGGTTTTCTAGCTCGTCAAACGTCGGCATATAGCCGAAAACGCCATGCGACAACAATGCGAAATACACCACAAGCAGTACTACCGACAATACACTTATAGTCCATAACGCTATGAAAATCTTTACTTTAGTCTTCTTCGAATATGATACTTTATCATTTGTACCTTCAACCATATCACAAAAAATTTAAAGCCGTAAAATTAAAAAAAAATTTTTACTTTTGCGCCAAAATTCAGAAACCGAATGGAAAACAACTTGGTAATAGTAGAGTCTCCAGCAAAAGCAAAGACTATAAAGAAGTTCCTTGGAAATGATTTCATTGTAAAATCAAGCTATGGACACATTAGAGACATTGAAAAGAAGAACTTGGGAATAGACATTGAACATGGATTCGCTCCCGACTACGTAATTCCCGATGACAAGAAGAAGGTTGTAACCGAACTCAAGGATGCAGCAAGCAAGGTAAAGACGGTATGGCTGGCTTCCGATGAAGACCGCGAGGGAGAAGCAATATCGTGGCATTTGAGCGAAGTCCTTAAGTTGAAGAAGAGTAACACAAAACGTATTGTCTTCCACGAAATTACCAAGGAAGCCATTACCAATGCAATAGCAAACCCGCGCGACATCGACCAGAACCTGGTCAACGCACAGCAAGCCAGACGAATACTCGACAGGCTCGTGGGTTTCAAGTTGTCGCCGCTGTTGTGGAAAAAAATAAAGCCTGCACTTTCGGCAGGACGCGTACAGTCGGTAGCCGTAAGGCTTATCGTCGAACGCGAAAGGGAAATCACTGAATTCAACTCGAAGTCGGAATACAAGGTTTATGGTTTGTTCGACATTGATGGCAACTCGATAAAGGCCGAGCTTAACAAGAAATTCAAAACCTACAACGAAGCAAAGAAATTTGTCGAGTCGTGCAACGGCAAAGATTTTCAGGTAAAGGACGTTAGCAAAAAACCTGGCAAGAAGTCCCCTGCACCTCCATTCACGACTTCTACACTGCAGCAGGAAGCTGGACGTAAGCTCGGATTCTCGGTTTCGCAGACAATGAGGTACGCGCAAAACCTTTACGAAAACGGTTTCATAACCTACATGAGAACCGACTCCGTAAACTTGTCGTCGCTGGCAATCAATACAATAAAGGCAAACGTCATCAGCAACTACGGCGACGAATACCTGCACGTTAGGCAATACCAGACCAAGTCAAAAGGAGCACAGGAGGCACACGAAGCCATAAGACCTACTTTTGTCGAAAATGCAACAATCGAAGCAACCAAACAGGAACAACGTCTGTACGACCTTATCCGCAAGAGAGCAATAGCATCGCAGATGGCCGACGCTAAAGTCGAAAAGACAATCGTAACAATCGGAAACTCAAGCGAATCGTACTATTTCCAAGCCACAGGAGAAACCGTAATATTCGACGGATTCCTAAAACTTTACATCGAATCTACCGACGACGAGAGCACAGACGATACAACTTCGACTCTCCCTAATATAATTATAGGTACAAAAGCTGAGCCGACAAAATTCGAAGCAATCGAACGTTTCGACCAGCCGCCAGCAAGGTACACCGAAGCAAGCCTCGTAAAGAAGATGGAAGAGCTCGGCATCGGAAGACCTTCGACCTACGCGCCTACAATTTCGACAATACAGCAGCGCGAATATGTAGTAAAGGAAAGCAAGCCAGCTAAGAAAAGAACAATCAAGACTATCACTCTGTCGAAAGGCAAGATCAAGGAATCGACAACTACCGAGAACTACGGAGCCGAAAGCAATAAGTTGTTCCCGACTTCTACCGGCATTGTCGTAACCGACTATCTGACCGCCCACTTCAACGACGTGCTCGACTACAACTTTACCGCACAAATCGAGGAAAAGTTCGATGACATTGCTATGGGCAAGCTCAAGTGGGGCGATATGATCAAGTCGTTCTACAAGTCATTCGACAAGGAAGTCGACTCGTCGCTCAAGGAAAAGGAAACCTCGAAATGGGAGCGCAACATAGGCAACGACCCGAAGACAGGCGCACCTATTATAATAAAGATAGGCAAGTACGGACCATACGCCTCAATCGAGACCGGCGACAAGCCGATGTATGCAAGCCTGCGCAAGAACCAGAACATCGAAAGCATAACCCTCGAAGAAGTTCTCGACCTGTTTAAGCTTCCGCGCGACCTTGGAGAGTACGACGGTGACTCCGCCACAGTAATGATTGGCCGGTTCGGACCATATATAAAGAACAACGGCAAGTTCTATGCTCTGTCAAAGACCGACGACCCGTACAGCATAACCATCGAGCGTGCAATCGAAATCATCGAAGCCAAAAAGGAACAGATGAAGAACGCACTGTGCCGCACCTTCGACGAAGAACCCGAAATGCAGATACTGAAAGGCAAGTTCGGTCCATACATTTCGTACCAGAAAAAGAACTACAAAATACCTAAAAATTTCAACCCCGAGGAAATCACTTTGGAGCAATGCCGAAGCATAATCGAAAGTGCCTTGGAGAAGAAGAAAAAATAACATTCAAAATATCTGTTTGCTTAGTATTTTGTTAAAAACTTGACTGATTTTTGAACAGCATCAAAAAACTTTTCATATCAAGCAAGTATGGCAAGTAAATCTTTTCAGATTTTTTAAAGTCATAAAATACTGATTAGCAAAATATTAGCAAACAAGTAACGTATAAACAAAAAAAAGTTGATAAAATTTGGTCGCATAAAAAAAAAGCATTTAATTTACCAACTTGAAATTTAGAGATAGACTACATTGTTATTAATGGACATATTGGACACTTATTGTAGAACGAAAAGAACGGAAACAATATGAGAAAAAGGATAACGCTATCGGGATTGTTGATATTGCTTTCGGCATGTTGGTCGTTTGCACAAAATGATTCGCATTACAGCTTATTCGAGTATTCACAGAATGTGTATAACCCGGGAGCTGCAGGAGCAAACAATGCAATGTGCGTAACAAGTATGCATCGTCAGCAATGGGTAGGATTTGAAACTGGTCGTCCACAGACTACTATTTTCACATTTGACATGCCGATAAAGGACTTCATGGGGCTAGGAGCCGTAGTAATGCATGAAAACATTGGTTTTCAGAATGATGTAAGTTTCATGATTAATGGAGCATACAGGCACGAATTTTCGTTCGGAATTCTTGGTGCAGGACTTAGCTTAGGCATTCTCAACAGAAACTTGGACGGCGACTGGAAGACTCCCGAATCGCTCGAAGGAGATCCAGTATACACCGACGACAGAATACCTCACAAGGATAGTAAGGTTGCATTTGATATGCATTTAGGTGCAACTCTCTATGGCAAAGACTATTGGGCTGGTCTTTCTGTTAGCCATGTTATAAAACCGAAATTGAAATTAGGAGGAACTGAGTCAATTTATCTTGCTCCTCATTACTACATCGCCGGTGGTTACAACTGGGAATTACCAAATCCATCGAACGACCTGCTATTCTCAGCAATGGCTGTATATGCTTCCTCATTCGAATTTCAAGTCAATGTTAAATATTTGTACGAAAAGAAATTCTGGGCAGGATTATCATATAGGTATAATGACGCCATTGTCCCAATGCTTGGCATACATCTTGCATTTGGTTTAAGCATAGGATATAGTTACGATATTCCTCTCGGAGCAAACGGCTACAGATACAACACTGGTTCTCACGAGATTATGGTTAGATACTGCTTCAATGTATCACGCAACAACAATATGGGTAGGTACAGAAGCGTTAGAAGATTATAAAAAAGAAAATTTAGAAACTTACTAAATATTATATATTATGAGAAAGTTACTTGTCATTTTGGCTATATTCATCATCGCCCTCGCTAGCGGATGCAGCTACTCGGGCAATGGCGAATTGACAGGAGTAGACCGCAAGCCGTGGTACACCCCTGAACCTTACGGAATGCTGTTTATTCCTCCGGGATCATACCAGATGGGACCAAGCGACCAAGATGTTCCATACGCAATGACAGCTCAATCAAAAACTGTTACTATTCAGGGTTTCTGGATGGATGAAACAGAAATCACAAACTCGGAATACAGACAGTTTGTATATTGGGTAAGAGACTCTATGGCTCTGACAACCCTCGGTAAGGAAACTAAGGCTTCCACCGATTTCGGCGATATCAGCACCAAAAAGTCGTACCAACCAACCGACTTTATTATTGACGATGCCGAAGTATCGGAAGAAGAGGTCAACTTTATGACCAACATGTACGAAAACGGCGAGTTCGACTTCGACGATTACGACAATAATAATTTCCTCGATTGGAATGGACCGCTGGACTACAATGATTTGGAACTCAAGGGTATCCTTGTAAAGAATGAAATTCCTAACAATTTCAACCAGACATTGTTCCTCCTGCCTCCTGCCGAATTGTACAGGTTTAACCGCAAGATAGACCTCAACACAGATGCTTTGTACTACGAATACTTCTGGATGGACATTAAGCAGGCCGCACAGAAGCACGTGTTCAAACCAGGTGACGACGGTGTAATCCAGGATGCAGAACTTGCACGTAATTTCGAACGTGAACCAGACCACGGTCTTAGAATTGGCAGACACTTTAATCCGGAAACCGGCCACTATGAAGGAACTATTAAGGACCGTGAAAAATTGAAAGAAGACGCTGAATGGGAAGACTATGCAGACAGAGAAATAAAGAACTATGACGGAAAGAACGATGCTGGAAGGCATGGCGGAAGATACAGCTACTGGATGCACGAAAAAGTTCATATCTATCCCGACACATTGTGCTGGATAAGCGACTTCACTTATTCATACAACGAACCTATGGCTAAGGCTTATTTCTGGCATCCTGCTTACGACTACTATCCAGTAGTAGGTGTTACATGGAAACAGGCATCGGCATTCTGCGTATGGAGAACCATGATGAAGAACGCAGCACAGGCATCAATGGGCGAAGCCGCACTTCAGGACTACAGACTTCCTACCGAATCGGAATGGGAATATGCTGCACGCGGTGGTCTCGACCTCATGATGTATCCGTGGGGCGGTTTATACACTCGTAACTACAGCGGTTGCCACGTAGCTAACTTCAAGCCTATGAGAGGTAACTACTACGACGATGGCGGTGTTCAGACTCTTATGGTTGCAACATTCGATCCGAACGAATTCGGTTTGTACGACATGGGCGGAAACGTTGCAGAATGGACAAGCAACGCTTTCGACGAAGCAGCATACAATTATACTCACGATTTGAATCCCGACTATCAATACTACGCTCATCCTGACGACTCTCCTGCTCTTAAGAGAAAAGTTATCAGAGGCGGTTCGTGGAAGGACGTATCGTACTACATGCAGAATGGTACTCGCACATACGAATATCAGGATTCGGCAAAGAGCTATATCGGATTCAGATGTGTAAGAGAATATCTCGGACGTCACAGAGGCGACGGATCTTCATACTCACAAGTATATTAATTAGTGAATTATATTGTTTTATTTAAGTTAAGTATTATAAACTAAAAAAAGTAAAATTATGAGTCTTGGTGAATTGACCCAAACCAAAGGGTACAAAGTATTTATGGGTTACGTTTACGGTTGGGGTGCAACCGTAGTTATGGTTGGTGCATTGTTCAAAATCCAGCACTATCCTGGTGCAAGTGTCATGCTTATCGTAGGTCTTATGACAGAAGCTGTGATCTTCTTCCTCTCAGCATTCGAACCACCTCACGAACAAGTTGACTGGAGTTTGGTTTACCCCGAACTTGCAGGTATCGACAAGGATATGGATTCTATCAATGTTGAAGACAAGAAGGCTGCTGTTAAATCAAAGAAGTCGGCTTTGGAAAAATTCGACGCTATGATTGAAAACGCAGAGATTACCCCAGAATTATTCGAAAAGTTGGGTCATGGTTTGAAGAATTTGAATACTACTACCGAAAAGTTGAAAGACGTATCGGATGCAACTGCTGCAACAAATAATTATGTAGCAAACTTCGAAATGGCATCTGAAAAGGTTAACTCGTTCGCAGAAGCATACGGTGCATCGGCACAGAAGCTCAACGTACAGGCTGAAAAGTTGGCAAGCGCTTACGAAAGATCAGCTATGTCGGTTGGTAATTCGGGTGACGAACTTTCGGCAACCTACACCAAGCTTATCGCTTCGATGAATAAGGAACTCGAAACTTCGGCTGGTAGCGGCAAGTCGTACAACGAACAGTTGAACATCATGAACAAGAACCTCATGGCTCTCAACTCGGTTTACGAAATGCAACTCGAAGGAACAAACAAGCAGTTCGAAGCAGCAAAGAAGTTGTCGACAGGCTTGGACGAAATCATGGCAAACATGAAGCAGTCGGCAGAAGACACAAAGCGCTACAGAGACGAAATAGGAAGATTGAGCTCGAACTTGGCAGCAATGAACACTATTTATGGAAATATGTTGGCTGCAATGAATTTCAAGCAGAATTAATTTCCGCATAGTGAATTATTAACTGATTGTTTAACATTAAAAAGTAAAGTTATATGTCAGGTGGAAATTGTCCGGAGACCCCGAGACAGAAAATGATCGGTATGATGTACCTGTTCTACACCGCACTTATGGCATTGAACGTATCAAACGAAGTTTTGAACGCGTTCGTGGCGGTAAACGCAGGTATTCAGCAGACCACTGAAAACTTCTCGATTAAGACCGGAGAACTATACGGAAGAATTGACGGCAAAGCCGCTGAGCAGCCAGGCAAATACGCCGCACTGCAGAAGGAAGCTCATGAATTTGAAGCAGAATGTAATAAAATCTTCAATGGTATCAGAAGAATTAAGGTTCAGTGTTTGAACAAGAGCGATGAAACCATCGACCCGACAAACATCGAAATGGATACCGCTGTAATTAAGAAAATGGACGATATCAACGCAGCTCCTGCTATCATGGATAAGGAAGCTGGCGGTGTTATGGGTGACAGCTTAAGATCTTGGATGGACAACTTCAGAGATATGGTTCTCAAGATGTCTGTATTCAGAACCGACAAGAAGGACCCCAACAGCCCTGTTGATACAACTAGCTCGTTCTACAAAAGAACTGCAGCAGCCCTCGCTACTCCAGATAAGATCGACGACGGTGCTACAATTCCTTGGGAACTTGGTCTTGTAAGACACATGCCTCTCGTTGGTACATTGGCATTGCTCTCAAAATTGCAGTCAGATATCAGAAACGTTGAAGCTGAAGTATTGCAGCAGATGGTTGCCGACCTCGAAGGTATGGATATTCGTATCTCTTCTCTTACTGGTTTGGTAAGTACATCTAAGAGCGTCGTAATGAGCGGTAGCGAATACGAAGCACAGATATTTATCGGTGCTCGCGATACCACTATGAGACCTACTATTTATATTACACAAACTGCTCCTTACTACGATTCAGTAGTTAAGCCAAATGGTGAAATCGAATACAAGCAGCTTGCAAATGTAACATACGACACATTGCCATTGGACGAAGAAGGTCGTGGTACATGGAAGAATGTTGGTGGCGTAGGCGAACACGGATACGGCGGTTTGATTTTCTACAAGTCAAACGTTGGTGACCAGTGGATTCCTTACAAATCATCGTACGCAGTTGCAACTTCATCGACAACTATTTCGGCTACAGCTTGTAACATTTTCTACAAAGGTTTGCAGAACCCAGTATCTGTTGCTGCATCAGGCTACACTAACATCAACGTGTCGGCTACTGGTGGCGCAACAATATCAAAGGGTAAGGTTGCTGGATACGAAGGCGAATATATCGTAACAATCCCGGCAAACAGCCAGACCAAGGAAGTTACAATCAACGTAAGCGCAGATGGAAAGTCGGTAGGACATCAGACTTTCAAAGTAATGAATGTTCCGTCACCAACCATTACAATCGGTGGTTACAAGAGTGGTGATGACGTTCCTAAGGCTGCTATAAAAGGTTCACCAAGACTTGATGCAGTACTTGAAGGCGGATTCTTCCCGTTCAAGGACGTTAAATACGCTGTTACATCCTTCACTTACATGAAGGAAGTTAGAGGTGTAACATCATCACAGGTTGTTAGCGGCAATACAATACCTGGAGATATCCTATCAGATATATCAAAGAAGGCATCAGGTTCTTCAATTTCGTTCATCGGAGTTAAGGTATCATCACCTTCTGGACCAAGAAATGCTCCTGGTTTTACTGCTAGATTGAAATAATTAAAATTCATAGTCATGAAAAGATTAGTTAGTTTTTCCGTATTATTGGCTCTCATGATTATAATGGCAAACACATCGTTTGGTCAAGTACTCGACGGTGCATTCGCCAGAGAGACAACAGTGAAGAGAAATGTAGTTCCTCTGCCATACATTAGGGAGGCAGACGCTATGTATTCGAAGAAAATTCTAAGAATTCTCGAGTTAAAAGAGAAACAGAATCTCCCTCTATATTATCCCCAGACAAGAATGACTTATCCGGGCGAATTGCAACCGCAAAGAAGTAGAGTTAACCTTCTGTATCTTGTATATGATATCGGAATCAAAGGAAAAACTTTCTATAAGGCAACCGGACAGGAAATAGAAGACAACGAAAGTACCGACAATAGGTATCCTGTATTCAAACTCGATGCAGGCGACATTACCAACTGGTGGAGAACTCCTGTAGAAAAGGACGACCCAGCAAGAGACTCGTTGCTGTCTTACGAAGGAACAATGAAGGTTATCGACCCATATTCGGATCCTGACAATCCTGAATACACCGACGAACCTATCAAAATGGAACTCGAAGAAAGCGACCGCGGTATAATGGACGAACTCTGGGTTTGGGAAGAATGGTTCTTCGACAAACAGAGATCTGTTATGGATGTCCGCATTATGGCAATGTCGTTCGACGGTTGGAAAGATGCTGGTACTCGTGTATGGCCATTCTGGATTGCCTACAATGACTATCGCCCATTGTTCGCCACCTACGAGTCTTTCAACACTCACAATGAGGCAGAACACAGAACTTTCGACGACATATTCCTGCAGAGAAGATTCTCGAGCTTCATAGTTGCCGAAACCAACCCATACGACAACCGTCTTATCTCCGACTACCTCATCGGTATCGAAGCTATCAGGGAAGGCGAAAGAATCCAGGAAGAAATGTTTAAGTACGAACACGACCAATGGGAATACTAACAGAATTTAATTATTCATAACATAGGAAAGGCTACTTCGGTAGCCTTTCTTTTTTTATCAATTGTGCAATCAAGATATAAACACTAGGTTAATAAAAAATATATTTTTTGCTTTAATGCCATCTCAAAATGAAATACTTTTGCAGACCGAAACATAAAAACAATTTTTAACCATGACAACAAACAACGAGATAGCTTCACCTATCAAATTTTTTGCAGGATCGGCAAGCAGATACGTAGCCGAAGAAATCGTAAAAGGCTATAACCCAGAAATGAAGCTTGGCGAAAGCACACTTCTTAAATTCAGCGACGGCGAGTTTGTAACCAGCATCGACGAAACGGTAAGAGGATGTACAGTATTCCTAATCCAGTCGACATTCCCGCCAGTAGAAAACCTTTTCGAACTTATGCTCATGGTCGATGCAGCCAAGAGAGCATCGGCAGAACAGGTTGTAGCAGTTATCCCCTACTTCGGATTCGCTCGTCAGGACAGAAAAGACAAGCCAAGAGTTGCTATCGGAGCAAAACTCGTAGCCGACCTCCTTATGGCATCGGGCGTAAACAGAGTCATGACTATGGACTTGCACGCCGACCAGATCCAGGGATTCTTCAATGTACCAGTTGACCATATTTATGCATCAACCTTGTTTGTACCATATATTAAGAGCCTTAACCTCGACAATCTCGTTATTGCATCGCCAGATATGGGTGGAGCAAAGAGAGCAAAAGCTTATTCGCACTTCCTTGATGCAGAGATGGTTATCTCTCACAAGTCAAGATCAAAAGCTAACATGGTAAGCGAAATGATGGTTATCGGCGACGTAAAGGACAAGAACGTCATTATTGTTGACGACATGATTGATACAGCAGGAACAATAACAATGGCAGCCGACATCATCATGGAAAAGGGAGCAAAGAGCGTTCGCGCAGTTGCTACTCACCCAGTACTTTCGGGACCAGCTTACGAAAGAATCAACAAGTCGGCTCTCATCGAAGTTATCACAACCAACTCTATTCCTATCAAGGAAGGTGCATCCGACAAGATTAAGGTTATCTCGATAGGCGATTTGTTCGGCGAAGTAATCAACAACGTTTACCACCACAAGTCAATCAGCAAAAACTTCATCGTATAAATGGATATACGATATTTGGTCATCGAAGGGAACATCGGAGCCGGCAAGACAAGCCTCAGCAAGCTCATTGCCGAACGAAAAAAAGGAAAACTTTTCCTCGAACAATATGCCGAGAACCCTTTCCTGCCCAAATTCTACGAAAATCCTGAGAGATATTCGTTCCCATTGGAACTTTCGTTCCTTGCAGACAGATACAATCAGCTCAAAAACAGCATATCGTCATTCGACTTGTTCAACGAGCTGATTGTATCTGATTATTTTTTCATGAAATCGTTGATTTTCTCGGCGCATACACTGCAAGAAGACGAATACAAACTATACCGCCAGCTATTCGATATTATATATAGTACGTTGCCGAAACCCGACCTATACGTTTATCTACATAAAAATACCGACTTGCTGTTGAAGAATATAAGCAAACGCGGACGCGAATACGAAAAAAACATATCGGCCGAATATCTGAAGGGAATAGAAAATGGCTACTTCAATTTCTTCAAGCAGCAAAATCAAATGAAAATCGTTGTTATCGACACAAATAACATCGATTTTGTAAACAATCCTGCAGATTTGGACAAGATTGAAAATGCCATATTCAACAACGATTATGAGATAGGAATAACAAGACTTATTTTATAGGTATTTTTTTTTATCTTTTTAATCTTTTTTCTTTACAATTCAAAAACATCGTATTATCTTTGCACAGATTTTTTCCCGAAAGGGAAGTGGTAAATAAAATAATTAAAAATTAACAAGAATAAGGAATAAATTATGAAGAGGTTTTTATTTGTAACTTCAGTGGTAGCATTAGGCCTTGTAATGGGTTCTTGCAACGACTTGAAAAAGATGGCAGCTAGTGCCGACGACATCAACTACTCTGTAAATCCGAAGGTTCTCGAAGTTCACAACGGTCAGGTAGCTGTAAATATTACTGGTAATTTCCCTGAAAAGTACTTCAGAAAGAAAGTATCTGCAACTTTAACTCCAACCTTGGTATGGGACGGTGGCGAAAAGGCCCTCACTCCTATTTACGTACAGGGTGAAAAGGTTTCTGGAAACGGACAGGTAATAAAGTACAAACCAGGTGGAGCATTCTCATACAACGACAAGTTCGACTACTCACCAGAAATGCGTAGATCGAAACTCGTTTTGAAGATTTCTGCTGTAAAGGGTACAAAGGAAGCTGAATTCGATCCGGAAGATATAGCTGAAGGTATCGTAGCAACTCCAGAACTCGTTAAGATGAATGGCGGTAAGTCGTCAAACGCTGCTAGCAACTTCAAGAAGGACAACACTGCTTCGAAGATCGCTGCTATCAACTACGACAAGAACAAATCAGAAATCAAGTCTTCTGAAACTAAGAAGAGCGAAATCGCTGAAATGCAGAAGTACATTAAGGAATCGAAGGACAATGACCGCGTAAGATTCGACGGTGTTGAACTTAAGTCATACGCTTCTCCAGAAGGTACTCAGGACATCAACAAGAAGGTTTCTAACGACCGTTCGAACAGCGCTTCAAAGTTCGCTAAGAACGAATTCAAGGGCGTTAACGGTGCTGACGGTGGCAACTTCTTCAAGACTTTGGTTACCGAAGAAGACTGGGAAGGTTTCAAGACTGCAGTACAGAATTCTAACCTCGCTGACAAGGATATGATCATCAGAGTTATCAACATGAACTCGGATCCTGACAAGAGAGAAGAAGAAATCAGAAACATGAAGAACACTTTCGACGAACTCGAAAAGGAAGTTCTCCCGAGCTTGCGTCGTTCTGAAATCGTTATCAACGTAACTAACATTGGTAAGACCGACGAAGAAATTGCTAAACAGTACAAAGAAGATCCTAGCAAGCTTTCATTCACCGAAATCATGCACTACGGCGAAATCACCGAAGACGCTCACAAGAGAGTTGAAATCTACACTAAGGCTACCGAACTCTTCCCAGAAGAATGGTCAGCTTACAACAACCTCGGTGCTGCTCTCTACGAAACTAAGGACTTCCAGGCTGCAAAGGTTGCTTTGGAAAAGGCAAAGAGCAAGAGCAACGGAAATGCAACTGTTCTCAACAACATGGGTAATGTTGCCCTTTCAGAAGGTAATGTAGAAGAAGCTGAATCGAACTACGCTTCTGCAACTGGTGTTAGCGAAGCTAGCGCAGGTCAGGGTGTTATCGCAATAAAGAAGGGTCAGTATGCTAACGCATCGAACTTCTACGGTGACGACTGCTCATTCAACGCAGGTCTTGCTAAGGTTCTTAACAAGGAAAACGAAGCTGCTATGACTGCTCTCAACTGCGGTGCTGAAAAGGACGACGCTATGAACTTCTACCTGAAGGCTGTTGTTTGCGCTCGCAAGGCTGACAACGAAGGCGTTTTCAACAACTTGAGAACTGCTTGCCAGAAGGATTCAAGCTTGAAGGATTTCGCAGCTAAGGACGTTGAATTCATCAACCTCTTCGAAAACGACACTTTCAAGTCAATCGTAAAGTAAGTTAAACACACTTCATAAAAAAGGCTACCAAATCGGTAGCCTTTTTTGTTGGAAATCAACAATAAAAACGGAGCAGATCTTGAAGTTCAGAATGATGCTCCGTTTTTACTATATTTCGTTCAATGTCTTTATTATCAATTCGCTTGCTTCGTCAATCTCGTCATCTGTAATCACCAGTGGAGGAGCAATGCGGAATGCCGTATCGTGGAAAATAAACCAGTCGGAAATAAGTCCATTTACAATTGCGCGCTTTATAAACTTAAGCACATTGTCGAACGAACCAATCTCAACAGCAAGCAACAAGCCCTTACCTCTTATCTCACTTATCGTCGGATGCGACTTCAAGTTTGAGATGAATCGGTCGGCCTTGGCTTGTACCGAATTGACAATGCCCGATTCGTTGATATATTTAACACCAGCAAGCGCCGCAGCCGCCGAAACCGGATGTCCGCCAAAAGTTGTTATGTGCCCAAGAACTGGGTCAGTCATAAACGACGACATAATCTTTCGCGACGAAACAAAAGCTCCAATTGGCATTCCGGCCCCCAAAGCCTTTGCAAAACAGATAATGTCGGGCTCTATTCCATAATGCATGAATCCGAACATCTTGCCCGTTCGTCCAAAACCGGTCTGTATTTCATCAAGAATTAGCAACGCACCCTTTTGGGAGCAAACCGAACGCAATTCATGCATATACTCAACGGTTGGAACCATAACACCACCCTCGGCCTGGATGGACTCGAGAACTACACAAGCGGTATCCTCGTCAATTTGCGAAAGCTGGTCGAAATTATTGAGTTCCAAATGGTATACATCGGGAAGCAAAGGACGGAACGAACGTTTGAAATCCTCGTTACCACAAAGGCTAAGAGCGCCTTGCGTGCTACCATGGTAGGCATTCACAAACGAAAACATCTTGTGGCGACGGGTATAACGCTTGGCTAACTTGGTAGCACCTTCGATAGCCTCGCTACCACTGTTCACAAAGTACACGTTGTCGAACTTGTCGGGCAACATACTGCATAGATATTCAGCAAGTTCCACTTGCGGCGACTGGACAAACTCGCCATACACCATCAAGTGCATATATTTTTCGACCTGCTCATGAATGGCTTTCATTACCACTTCGTTGCAATGTCCGAGCGAACTTACCGAAACACCCGAAATCAAATCAAAATACTTCTTGCCGTCGGGACCATACATATATACGCCCTTGGCTCGCTCAATTTCAACAAGATACGGACTTTCTGAAGTCTGACCTATATAATTAAGGAAAAGCTCCCTATGAGATATGTTCATCGTTCAAATGTTTATGCAGGATATGTTTCTCCAATGCCTTGTTTGCAGCAGTTAGAAAACGCTCGTATGCTATTGGCTTCAGCAAATAGTCGGTGATGTCGTAGTCGTAGGCCTCGAGCGCATATTTGCGGCTAGCGGAAATCACAACAATCTGGATATCCTTCTTATATTTGTCGAGGAAATCGAATCCACTCATCTGTGGCATCTCGATGTCTAGAAATATGAGGGAAACATTGTTTTCCTCAATACATTTCTCAATACCAACAGGATTGGCGAAAGTACCACAGCAAGTAAGGAATCCCGACTTATTTATAAAGCCAGCAATCTGTGTTCTAATAACTTCGCTATCGTCAACCACTATACAATTCATACTTGAAACACTATGACTATTTCGTCCACAAAGATATAAAAAAAAATAGAATAAGAAAAAATGTAGTTGCAAAACCGCATCATCCCTTTGAATCATCAAATTTTTGAATCACTGACCATTGTACAGACGCAATTTATTGCGTCTCAACAAAAAACGGCGAAGCCATAGAAACCCAGAAACGGCGAAGCCACAGAAACCCTGAAACCAGAAATTTGCTCAGCCCACAAAAAAAGGGTAAGCTACTTATATCGCACCGCTACAACCTCCTACCTTTGCTTTCTTCCGAACCTGGAGGATTCAGAGGGAGCTGGTCGTATAAGACTTACCCGACCGCAAAAGTAATACATTTTTCGCAAAGGCAAGAAAGAAATTTATTTTTTTGCTCTGTAGCATTAAAATGGTAACTTTGCCAATATAAACATGACACATGAAAACTCTTATAAAGAACGCAATTGTTGTAAACGAAGGTCGCATCGAGAAGCAAAACTTGGTGCTACGCGACGAATATATCGAAGATATACTTTCTACCGACAGCACAGACGGTCAATACGACAACATCATTGACGCAGAGGGACTTTACCTTCTGCCAGGCGTAATCGACGACCAAGTGCACTTCCGCGAGCCAGGTGCCACCCATAAGGCCGACATTCATTCCGAATCGCGTGCGGCAGTAGCCGGCGGTGTAACATCGTACATGGAAATGCCAAACACCAACCCCTCTACCACAAACGCAGAGCTGCTAAGACAAAAATTCGACATTGCAGCCGAAAATTCAATGGCTAATTACTCGTTTTTCATCGGTGCCACCGAAGAAAACTCCGACGACATTGCAAAAATTGATACTACCGAAATCGCAGGCGTAAAACTTTTCCTCGGTTCTTCAACAGGTAGCCTGCTGGTAAAGGACAAGAATGCCATTGAAGAAATAATGCGCAAATCACCAACCATCATAGCTGCACACTGCGAGGACGACGGCATTATAAGCCAAAACCTGCAGCAAATGCGCGAAATATACGGAGATGACATTCCAATGGAAAAGCACTGCGAAATCCGAAACGCAGAAGCCTGCTACAAGTCGAGTAGCGAAGCCGCCGAAATCGCAAAACGCACTGGCGCTCACCTGCACATTTTCCATATTAGCACCGAAAAAGAATTGTCTCTCCTATCTAATAAATCTTTGGAAGACAAAAAATTAACCGCTGAAGTATGCGTGCATCACCTTTTCTTCAACAGTGACGATTACAAAAAATTAGGTGCACGTATAAAGTGGAATCCAGCAGTGAAATACGAATCTGACCGTCAAGCACTCATCCAAGCATTGAAAGACGGCAAAATTGACGTGGTAGCCACCGACCACGCACCACACACATGGGAAGAAAAATGCGCACCTTATACAAAATGCCCGTCGGGAGCTCCAATGGTGCAGCACTCGCTACAAGTAATGATAGAACTGGCAAAACAAGGAAATTTCGGCATCGAAGATGTTGTAAAGTGGATGTGTCACAACCCTGCCAGACTATACAAGATCGATCGTCGCGGTTACATACGCAAGGGCTATTTTGCCGACCTCGTACTAGTCGACATGAACGCAAAATACGAAGTATCAAAGGATAACATATTGTACAAATGCAAATGGTCGCCACTGGAAGGCTACACGCTTAACTCAAAAATTGTGTCAACCTTCGTAAACGGCAAACTAGCATTCAACAATGGCAAGATTATTGAAGGAAACAAAACTGCAAGGAAACTGAAATTTAACAGATAAGATTATGGCAAAGAGACTTATTATCGCATTGGCTATCGTACTTGGCTCGTTCAACGCATTTTCGCAACTGAACAGAACTATAAACGATGAAGGCAAAAACATCCTTTACGGTTTCTGCACTCGTGATGCGCTCGAAAACAACGGCGACGGCTGGTTCAAGGCCGAATACGAATCATATACCGTAAAAACCGAAAAGTTCAACTTCGAGCTACCTGAGAAATTCGACAGCGTACAGGTGTTCATGGGAACATGGGAAAGCAATTCAAGACGCGAAGTGCCACGCTTCTGCAAGATTTTCGACCTCGAATACTTTAAGGACATTCCTGTGACATTCATCTGCCTCGACAGCAAAATCACAGTCGATGTGCTTAACGTAGATGACTACTACGTGCAGTTTCTGCCAGCAATAGTCTTTTACAAAAAAGGCGAGGAACTTTGCAGATTTCTCGAACAGCCTAGAACAGAATCAATGGAATCCGACATTATGGACCTAATGGAAAGAATGCAATAACCATGAAAAAGACAATATTTGCAATTGCACTGGGCTTAGCAACAATATTTTGTGGATGCCAGAACAAAGTCGAACAAACTGCCGACAACGAAGAAACAAAACTCCAAACAGGCGACCTCGTATTCGTTGCCCTGCCTCTCGACTATATGGCCGATACCACCGAAATGAGTTCTGCAATAGCCGCCTCTACTGGCGACAGCGTTGGAATAAACTACATACACGTGGCAATAGCCGAAGTCGCCAACGACAGCGTCTGGATTATCGATGCAACTCTCGCTCACGGTGTTGACCGCCATCCGCTCGATACGTTCTTCTGCGACTTCACACTCAACGACGGCTCGTTGCCACAAATGGACATTATGCGTCTGAGCGACAACAGCAATGCTGCAAAGTATGTCGAAAATGCCAAGCAGTTCACGGGACGCGGCTACGACTTGTATTTCCTGCCCGACAACGACGAGCAATACTGCAGTGAGCTTGTCCGCAACTCGTACATCGACGAAAAAGGCGAACACCTTTTCAGCGAAGCACCTATGAACTTCAAGTCCGACGACGGCACATTCCCGCCCTACTGGGTTTGGCTTTTTGAACAAATCGGACAGCCTATCCCACAAGGACTTCCAGGCACCAACCCAAATGCAATGTCAAAGGAAAAATGCCTGAAAAAAGTTGACATCGACATAAAAAAATATTCTACAGCCAAATAGTTATGGACATAGAGAAATTCCGTGAATATTGCCTGTCGCTTCCCTGCACCACCGAGGATTTTCCCTTTGACGAAACCGTACTGGTTTTTCGTGTGAAGAACAAAATCTTCGCCTGCATAGCCCTCGACAATCCCGAACTTGGCGTTGTAAAGTGTGACCCCGACTATGCCGTCGAGTTGCGCGACCACTATACTGCAATCGAACCTGCTTACCATTGGAACAAGCAGTACTGGAACCAGATATGGTTCAACCGTGACGTTACCGACGAACTGCTATGCAAGCTCATCAACCACTCGTTTGCCGAAGTGGTAAAGAAACTGCCAAAGAAGGAACAAACCGATGAATTAAAGCAAATAAAATGAGAAAACACTGGCTTGACAACTTACGCTGGACTACGGTAATCATCGTACTGATATACCACGTCTTCTATTTCTACAACGCAAAGGGCGTGTTCGGTGGAATCGGCGGATTCTACGAAACCCAACCGCAGGACGCAATTATGTCGCTCATATACCCGTGGATAATGATGCTTCTTTTCGTTGTCGCTGGAATGAGTTCTAAATATGCACTCGAAAAGTGTTCGCATAAGGAATTTTTCAAGTCAAGGACAAGGAAACTGCTGGTTCCCGCAACTATCGGACTTTTCGTATTCCAGTGGATGACTGGCTACTTCAACACGCAAATTGCAGGCGTTTCGCAAGGCATTGCCGACAAGATACAGACCATTCCCACCGAAGCACGATATATTGCCTGCGCCTTGTCGGGAACTGGACCGCTGTGGTTCATACAGGACTTGTGGCTTTTCTCACTGATACTCATCCTGATACGTCTTTTAAAAGGCGACAAAATTCATTCTGCGTTTGGAAACCTTATCAATAATAAAGCAAACAATTGGGTTGGGATTCTAATAATCGTACTCGGCGGATATTTTGTAGTTTGGGGTGCAACCCAGACAAACATCAGCTATCCCGAGCCAAACTCGGGCGAAGGCCTGTGGAACCTCTACCGTCCTGCCGAATACTTCATCACATTCCTGCTGGGCTACTTTGTATTCTCGCATGACAAGGCCATCGAACTCGCCAAAAGTATATGTCTGCCAATGCTTGCAATTTCGTTAGCGAGCGGCATACTGTTCGCCATTAGAATCTACGGACTTGACGACACCAATCCCATTGTACTAAAAGACTGGCTGACAAACATTTTCGCCTGGTCAACAATACTTTCTCTCATCGGTTGCTTCGCTAAATGGACCGACAAGACATCCAGATTCGCAGCCTACATGGCAAAATCGAGCTTCGGAATATATGTAATGCACTACCTTGTAATCGCATCTCTCGGCTACATGCTGAAAATGTACACACAGTTGCCACCTCTCGCAATATATGCTATACTTTTAGCATCCGTTTTGCTAATTTCGCCAGCATTGAACGAACTCATAAGCCGCATACCATTCATAAGGTGGTGCGTTCTCGGTATCAACAAAAGAAAACGCAAATGAAAAAAGTTAAAATCACAGCCATACGAAAGACCTCCTACCCCGACCTTTCGGCAAAATACGAAAATCCCATCGAACACACCTGCGACATTTCCGAAGGCGAAAACTGGATTTCGACCGACGGGCAAAAACCCGACGGTCTTTGCAACAGCGCGTGGGAATCAATGCGTTGGTTCGTGGAAGAACTGGCTGCAGGGCGTGGCAACTTCTACGACGGCTGGATGAAAAACCCCAACTCGGCAATGATTTCCTGCAACGACGGATTCCGCCCCGTGAGCTTTTACATCGAAACAATTGAATAATACAACCTATCGAATATTTGCTTAACTTTGTCGCTTGTTAATTTAACTATGCGATAAAATGGGAAACCATATATTTAAAGACATAAAACTTACCGCAGTTGCACTTGTTTGTCTTGTAGCCAGCAATGTTTTGGCACAAAACACAAACCCCAACTGCTTGAGCGGCAACTGCGAAGACGGATACGGAGTATATAGAATCGACAATGGCGACCGCTATATAGGCTTTTTCGAAAACGGCAACTTCAACGGCTCTGGCTCATACATTTTTAGCGACGGCAATATGTATGTAGGCAATTTCAAGGATGATGCGCCCAATGGTCAGGGTACATACATCTGGACCGATGGCAGCCGATATGTAGGCCATTGGCAGGGATGGAAGCGTCATGGAATTGGAACCGAATCCGATGCGGAGGGAAATTCAGAGACAAGCATATATCAGAACGACAAAATTGTAGATGACGACATACAAGGTTGCATCAACGGCGATTGCATTTCGGGATACGGTGTTTTCATATACGACGATGGCTCCATATACGAAGGAAATTTCTCTCAGAAAAAGCCCGACGGACAAGGTTTACTCATGAAAAACGACGGTTCGATATACAACGGTGAGTTCAAAAATGGGAAATACAACGGCTATGGCATATTCGTAAATCCCGACGGTTCGGAACAGGAAGGAATATGGGAAGAAGGTCGTTTCCTAGGCGAAGTTACCAACCAGTACGGCTGCATAAGTGGCAACTGCACAAACGGATACGGCATTTTTATCTACGACGACGGCTCATACTACGAAGGCTCGTTCAAAAATGGCAAGCGCCACGGACAAGGCACATTGTACACTGCCGACGACGAAGTTTTCGACGGAGCATGGGTTGACGACGAAGCAAACGGATACATACTGGCTACATATAAACCCGAAGACCGCGGTGGACTAGCCTACTACAATGGCGACATGAAGGGAAGCGCCCTCGACGGGTACGGAGCACTTATATGGAGCGACGGTTCGGTGTACTACGGACAGCTTAAAAACGGCGCACGACACGGACAAGGTGTATTGTTCGACACCGAAACCAACACAAAATATTCAGGTATCTGGAACAACGACGAGTTTGTAAGCGAAATGGACGAAAACCAGTTCGACGTCATCTTCGGATCGAAAAACGGATTCGGAATAAAGCTTACCGCCAATGGCCGCTACTACGGAAACCTCGTCAATGGGGTACCATCGGGGAAAGGAATGCTTGACCTATATAATGGAAACTACTATGTCGGCGATTTTAAAAACGGGATGGCAAACGGACAAGGTACACTCGAGGACCGCGACACCGGCGAAAGATACATTGGTAGCTTCGTTAACGGTGAAATGACTGGCAAAGGCGTTTTTTACCACACCGACGGCTCCAAGGAAGAAGGCACTTTCAGAAATGGAGAACTTGAAGTCAAGAAGACCGAAGATGTCAGCGTTGCCAGACCTATAGTAACATGGCTTGAACCATCGCAGGGAGATATGTCGACAACCAGCAGCAAGCTTACTGTAAAACTTTGCGTAGCCTCAAAAGCAAGCATCGACGAAGTTACCGTAACGGTAAACGGAGTTGTAAAGGCAAAAAAATCGAACAGAGGCTTTACTGTAGTTTCAAGCCAATGCGACTACACTTTCGAATATGAAATCGACCTCGAGCCTGGACAAAACGAAATAAAGGCAAGCGTCAAGAATGCAGGAGGAACTACAACAACCGACACGCGCCGCGTTACACTCAACAAGAGCGATAATGTATCGAGCGAAAAACGACTTGCACTTATCATTGGCAACGGAGCCTACCAATACATCGGTGCGCTCAACAACCCGTCAAACGACGCCAGACTTATGGGCGAAACTCTAGGTTCACTCGGCTTCGAAACAATGGTGTACACCGACCTTTCGCAGAACGAAATGATCTCTAAAATACGTGAATTTGGAAACAAGCTTACTGAAGAGAAGGCTGTTGGCTTATTTTTCTATGCAGGACACGGCTTGCAGGTAAATGGAGAGAACTACCTCGTGCCAGTGACGGCAAACATTACCAAACAGCAGGATGTAGAACTCGAATGCGTAAACCTGAAACGTGTACTCGGTGAAATGGAATACGCACAAAACGACTTGAACATCATAATCCTTGACGCTTGCCGCAACAACCCATTTGCAAACATGAGAGCATTAAACTCCGGCGGTCTTGCCGCTGTAAATGCCCCAAGAGGCACTTTCATTGCATTTGCCACATCGCCAGGCAGTGTAGCATCGGACGGTAGCGGAAGCAATGGTCTTTACACCGAACAGCTGGCTCAGGAAATAACCCAGCCAGGAACAAAAATAGAAGATGTCTTCAAGAAGGTGCGCTCAAGGGTTTACGAAATAAGCCAGCAACAGCAAATTCCTTGGGAAAATTCCTCAATATTCGGTGACTTTTATTTCAAGAAATAATAATACAAAACAATAAACAGCATGAGAGCTTTGATATTATTTGTTGCAGTCCTGTTTGCTTCAATTAGCACATTTGGACAGCATTTCACTGGTTGCGTTGTCGATACTGTAGCAGCAAAACGCCTGCCCGAAAAAGCATCAAACACACGCGATGTATATTCCAACCTGCCAAAGGCGGTATCGCTCCAGAAATGGACACCAGTCCCTGGAAACCAAGGACAAACCGGCACATGTACCGCATGGTCGTCGACATACTGCATAGCGACAATGTCGTGGGCAATGCGCAACGGGATAACAAACCGAAAGAAAATCACCGAAAACGCATATCTGCCTGCATATACATACGTCAACATACTTAGGCAGAGTACACAAAACTGCGCCGCAGGAACCGACATTGCAGACGCATGCGCATGGCTGAAGAACACCGGCTCGGTAAAACTTAGCGAATACCCGCAGAATCCAGCATGTATAAACACATCCGATGTTCCTACCGCATGGAAACAAAAAGCAGCGCAAAATAGAATCTTAGGATTCACAAAATTGTACTACCAATGGGCTGGCGGATATTCGTACAAGGTCGAAAAAGTAAAGAAAAGTCTCGCCGAAGGTAAGCCCGTGCTTATCGCTTTCAACTGCGCATTTTCGTTCTCAAACGGAACTGGCATACGTAGCGACGGTCTATGGGTGCCAGCCAGCAACGAACAAGCTACGCTCAACTACGGAGGTCATGCAATGGCAGTAGTTGCTTACGACGATACAAAATTCAACGGAGGTGCATTCCTCGTACAAAACAGCTGGGGCACCGACTGGGGTCTCAACGGTTATTTCTGGATTACCTACTACCATTTTGCATGGTGGGTTTACTACGCTTTCGAAATAAACACGCAGATAAACAACTCGAAGATAGATACCAACACCGACAATCTCGACTTCTCTACAAACTTCTACGATTACGCCGACAACAACGATTATAACAACAACGACTATAACTATTACGACGACAACAACAATAACAACAATTACGATTACAACGACGGAAACGACAGCAATAATGTAGATTACACCTTCGACGACCTTGGTCTCGACGATTTCTTATCCGTTGATTACGACTACCTCGACAACTTTGTCGATGGCGACGACTATCGCATTGATAACGACGATAATAACGATAGCGACAACGATGACAACAGCAACTACACATCGTACAACATTCTATACCAAGATGGTGACAATGGTGCTTGGAAGGGCTATAAGGACAGCGACTATACCGCCGAAGACTACAACTACATGGAAGAGGAAAGGAAGTCGCGCAATTCCTCGGCATTCCAATACGTAAGCAACATGTCGTACGAGGAGAACATGAAACACATGAACGAAAGCCTTGGAATAAAGGATGCGCCAAAGAACAACGCAAAAGACCGCGGTGTAAAGGTAATTAGCGTCGACAAGATAAAGACACCCGACGGCAACAAGGTTGATGTAAACAATTTCGCCGGCAGCATAAGCATTATCCTTGGCGACAACACTGCAATGCAGGGCACAATACGCGACAAAACCATAAACATTTCAAAATCTTACCAATCGGGCACTTACTTCAGAATATATGTAGAAAACAATTCACCGGCCTACGTTTACGTATTCGGCACCGACCTTACCAACGAGGTGTACAACATATTCCCACAGTGCCGACTGATAAGTCCGCTCCTCGACTACAGCGACAGCCGTATTGCCGTTCCCGACGAACGCCACTTCATCCAGATGGACGACCAGACTGGAACCGACTACATTTATGTACTTTACAGCCGCGTACCTCTCAATATCGATGAAATTCGCAACCGTATGGCAAAGACTTCGGGCGACTACGCAGAACGTCTGTTCAAGGTTATGGGACCTAAGACATTCTCGCTCGACGAAGCCAATGCATCAGGAACATCAACATTCAAGTTCTATGCAAAATCAATAAAGAAACAATGTCTCGGTGCCGTTATAAAAATCAACCACACCAAATAGGTTATTTTCCTGTGAAAAAATCAAAAGGGAGAAACTTTGTTCCTCCCTTTTTTATTGGCATGCAACCAAGAAGCAAATATTTATTTATCTTTGCCTCATAAAATATCTTAATTATAAAACTATGAGACTTGACGGAAGACGCGAAAGCACAAATGTTGACGACAGAAGAGGCAAGAAAATGGGTGCAGGACTTGGAATCGGCGGAGCTATAATCGTTGGTATCATCGCTTTGCTGCTCGGCAAAGACCCTTCGGAAGCAATACAGAACCTTAACATAGACAGTTCACAAACCGAATCGGCATACACACCAACAGCCGAAGAGGAAGAACTTGCATCGTTCACAAAAAAGATTCTGGCAGGAACCGAAGACGTGTGGACTGCAGAATTCAGCAAGAGAGGCAAAAGATATGTAGCCCCGAAATTAGTGCTGTTCACTGGTTCGGTACAATCGGGATGTGGTGGTGCATCATCGTCGTCGGGACCATTCTACTGCTCGGCCGACCAGACCGTCTATATCGACCTTTCGTTCTTCACAACCATGAAACAGCAGTTCGGCACAGCTGGCGACTTTGCATACGCCTACGTCATTGCACACGAAGTTGGACATCACGTGCAGTATCTGCTTGGCACCCTTGGCGATGCACACGAAAAGATGAGCCGTGTAAGCAAGACCGAAAGCAATCAGATTAGCGTTCGCCTCGAACTGCAGGCCGACTTCTACGCAGGAGTGTGGGCAAACAGGGACAATGCAATGTTCAACTCGCTCGAGGATGGAGACATCGAGGAAGGTCTTGCCATTGCCGCCCGCATTGGCGACGACTACCTGCAGAAACAGGCAAGAGGCTACACCGTTCCCGAATCGTTTAACCATGGCACCTCGGCACAACGTTCTCGCTGGCTTAAGAAAGGCATCACCACCGGCAATATAAACGACGGCGATACCTTCTCACCCGACTACAGCAAGCTGTAAAATCAATGTCCAACATCAAAAATATAATCTTCGACCTCTGCGGACCGATAATAACAATCGATGTTAACCTTATCGATAATCGTCTGCACGAATTTGGCATAACGACAGAACAACCATATCGTAAGCTCTACGACAGCGGACTTACAAAACGCTTCGAGTCGAACCTTATTACAACCGCCCAATTCTGCGACGAACTACGCAAGACACTCGAAACCGACATATCCGACGAACAGATATGCGAGGCATGGAACACGCTCATTGTTGATTTCAAATGCGAACACCAGACTATTCTGCAGAAAGTTCACAATCATTACCGCACATTTATGCTCAGCAACAGCGACGTGGTAAATGCTGAATACTTCACCGAATACCTCGGTGCTACTCGCCAATGCTTCGACGAGATTTTCTTCTCCTACACGATTGGCGACCGCAAACCAAGCGAAAATGTTTTCAAACACATACTGGACAAGCACAACCTAAACGCTGATGAAACTCTTTTCATCGACGACTGCGAAAAGCACTGCCTAGGTGCGAAAAAGGTTGGACTAAACACAATCTGGCTTCAGAAGCCAAAAGACATTTGCGAACTTTTCAACGATAACGGAACATTAAAACAGTAGACATGAAAAAGAAAATATATCTTGCCGCAGGCTGCTTCTGGGGCGCAGAACATTACCTCAAGCAAATCGAAGGCATAACGTTCACACAGGTTGGATTCGCCAACGGCAACACCGAAAATCCAACATACGAGCAGGTATATACCGACCTTACAGGCTATGCCGAAGCCGTACTCGTCGAATACGATTCATACATAATCCCGTTGCGAACCATCATACGGCTATATTTCAAGGCCATCGACCCGACAAGCCTCAACCGTCAGGGGGCTGACTGCGGCACACGTTATCGCACGGGGATATACTACACCGACAAAACTGATTTGGCCATCATACAAGAAGTCATGGCATTGGAAGCCAAGAAATACGATGCTCCATTGCAGGTGGAAGTAGCTCCGCTGAAAAACTTCTTCCCCGCTGACGAATATCATCAGGATTATCTCGACAAGAACCCGACAGGCTACTGCCATCTGCCAATTGAGCTTTTCGCATATGCGAAGAACTACATGCCAGTAAGCGTCAAAATTCGCGAAAGTCTTTTTGCACAACAGGACATTGCATACCGCGACTTCCACTCCAAACTTATGCCAGGAATCGACATCGAGAAGATAATTGGCATCCGCACACCACAACTGCGAAAACTTGCCAAGGAATTTGCCAAGGATGCTGAAATCGACGATTTTCTGTCGAGCCTACCACATCAATACTACGACGAAAACAACTTGCATGGTTTCATAATTTCAGAAATCAAGGACTACGACCATACAATAGACGAAATAGACCGTCTCCTACCCTACATCGACAACTGGGCTACCTGCGACCTAATTAGGCCTAAGTCGTTCAACAAAAACCACTCGCGACTGATAAAAGACATACGCCGCTGGATGAAGTCGAACAAGACCTACACCATACGTTTCGGCATCGAAATGCTAATGACGCATTTCCTCGACGACGATTTCCGTCCCGAATACCTCGAATGGGTTGCCGACATCAGCAACGACGAATACTACGTGAAAATGATGGTCGCATGGTATTTTGCCACCGCACTAGCAAAGCAATACGAAGCAACGCTGCCCATCATCGAGCAAAAACGTCTCGCTCCGTGGACACACAACAAGACAATACAAAAAGCCATCGAAAGTTATAGGATTACGGATGAGCAAAAGGAGTATTTGAAAACCTTGAAAAAATAAATAAGGAACTAACTAAGGCATAGAAGATCACCAAGCGAACGCCTCAAGCCAAACACGTAATTGGATAATTTATAAAAATATGGAATTGCTTGGTTCTTTAAAAGAATTTGTTTTACCTTTGGCAAAGATATTTAAGAAGATAACATTATGAGGAAAATAAGCATTGATGTCAGTGAATATCCTTCTGGCACATATCTTGTTGAGATAAAGGGATGTTACGACAATGTAATGCAGACGAAAATTGTTAAATTGTAATTGAATAATGAAAAGATTCATAATAAATACTAGATTCTTTTTATATATCCTGTTACACATATGTGTAGCTGGGACGTTTATGGGATCTTCATATTGCTACAGCCAATCCCGGTTTAATATAATAACAGATTGCGGGCATCAGACAATGAATGTGCTTGTATCGGTATTGCCTTTGCACGACGGATACTTACTTACAGTAGGTACCGGTAATGTTGAAGGGTATGGCGACAACAGGTGTACGATGCTTGTAAAAACAGATTTGGAAGGAAATGTACTATATAGAAATTTCATTTGTGACAGTACATATGATGTATATGAAGGACGGTTTTCTTCTGGACTAATAGAACCAACACCACATATGACGTATAAGTGCATGCTAGAAGGCCATTGGAATAAAATGATATGTTGTGAATTTGATGATAGCCTTGGTTGTATTTATAGGCAGGATACTTTTTTTGATATTCCGCATACAATTGGCGATGCTCATTATTGTGACAATGGCATATATATTGTTGGACAAATACATGATAATAATAAATATTGCGGCTATATTGAAAAAAGAGATTCATTAGGAGTTCTTTCAAACAGAATCATTCCTTATGGATATAATGTAGAAAGTGCATATGATGCCGTCATTAGAAATAATGAAGGCTACTTATTAGCATATGGCATTGTAGCTACTAATATCAATAATCATCTTTATTCGTTGGTAAAATTAGACACATCTTTGAATATAATTTGGCAAAAGACATATGGTCGCGCCAACTGGAATAATGGAGAACAATCATTCATCGCCCCCTCACCCGACTCCTGCTATGTAATGAGCGGTATATATCCCGTGTGCTATGAAGACCGCTTCGAAGATAGGACCAGCGATGCCGCATGCATAAGAAAAATAGATGGCAATGGTAACCTATTGTGGGAAAAGGTGATAAAGAACTACTATTCCAATTATTATAATGGACCTGGAATACTTGATTTAGATTGTTCCTATGACCTGTATGTTGACGATGATGGATATATATATATAGCCGGACAAGGGACTAGTCTCTGTACGGGATTAGCTGGCTTCCTAACCAAGTTAACCCCTAACGGAGACATAATGTACCGTAGGTACTATACACCCGACGGCAGTAAAGATGGACCAGAACTCTATCTTAATAGCGTTAAGCCTACTCCTGATGGCGGGCTAATTATGGGGGGATATACTTACGCTAGGTTTTATACTCCCGATTTCGGAGATTATTTCCAGCAGCCTTGGCTTGTAAAAACAGATATGGATGGTTTGGATGGTTTGTGCTATACTGAATTGCCAGAACTTGATTTCGACATTTTTATTCCCGATACTGTCTGCAACTTGGATACAATAGATTGCGTTGTAAACATCAGCGGTCCATCGGCTCCATATACCTTGGAGTTCAGCACGGGACAAACTATCGAAAATATTTATTATCCCGACATATTTGTTCCAAAAGAAATAGGGATTGATACAGTATTGAGTGGATATTTGCTATACCAGTACACGGAACCTGTTACCGAAGCTACAATAAAGGATACTGCAGTAGAAAACGTTATCGCCCGCCACTACAATATCCGCACGCCAAGAGATCCCGGCGAGCATCAGCTTGCAATAACACTCTCGGACTATTACGGCAATACCAAGACCATCTACAAGGACATCTATGTAAATCCCTGCCACGACCTGGCAGTGGACGAGAACGAAAACATTATGCTGTCGGTATACCCGAATCCTGCCACCGAATACATAAACATCGCTGGCGAGAATATTGCAGAAATACAAATCTGCAATTTGCTAGGAGAGGTGGAATATTACAATGGCAGCGTCGTGCCGCGGCGCGACGCCACTATTGTAATATCCACAGAAGGAATGCCTGCAGGCAGCTATTTTGTAAGGGTAAGGATGGCGGATGGTAAGGTGGTGACGAAGAAGATTATTGTGATGTAACAATATGGGGCCAAAAGGCTAAAAGAAGAAAAGGCTAAAAGTCAAAAATGGCTTCAAGCCTTCGAGCCTTTGAGCCTTCAAGCCTGTTAGCCTTCAAGCCCCCCATTATACCTAATTTTGCATATCTGGCAATATCCTACCATTATAACCTTTCAGTTCCTTGTCGTAAAGGTCTTCTTTTCCGCCTGACAAACGGTTTAGCAATTCGTGGAATTTTGGTCCGTGATTCTTGTGCGCAATATGGCAAAGTTCGTGCAGAATGACAAAATCGACCAGATAGTCGGGCAATAGCAACAAGCGGCACGACAATATAATATCGTCTTGCGAACTGCAAGTTCCCCACCTGGTAAGTGCATTGCCTATTGAAACCTTACGGAACGACAAGCCTGTGCGAGAAGAAATCTCATCTACACGAGGGAAAAGCAGTTTTTCGGCCTCCTTTTGCATCGAGGCAAGAATTACCTTCTTAATGAAATTCTGTACCGCATCGAGGCTAAAATCGACCAACTGGGGATTGTAATAAATTGTAACGATATGGTCTGTTATTCTTGCCGAGAGTATCCTTTTCTGCGCATCGGTTGGCGAAAACTGCAACTTTGTGCTTCGGCAAATAAAATGCGACTGCGGAGTGAACAGACGTTTTACACCTTTCTGCTCCTGCGCCTGCAAGGTCTTGGCAATCCAGTCGCGATGTTCAAAAACAAACCTTTCAGCGTCAGCATAACTGACCCTGAAAGGTATGGATAGATGCAAACCCTTTTCGGGATGCACGGTCAAACGCATAGCACGACAGTTGCGACGCTTTGCCACCACCACATCGCCAACGCCTTCGACACTAATGGTTCGCTGCATTACTTGCGAGGCAGCTTGCTTAACTTTTCGTAACCTTCGTTGACGGCGGTAAGCATTTCGGAAATGTAACCCTTGTAGTTTTCCTTTACAGCCTTCTTTTCCACCTTCGAAGTCGGAGTGTTAATCTTCGAAAATACTTCCTGCTTCTTGAGCAATACGTTGTTGATGATTTCAGTAACAGGCTCGGTCGGCTGTGCCGGGTACAAGTCAACGTACAATACGCAATCCGACAAAAGTTCGCTTGTCATGTAATCAATGTCTCTCTTTAATACTTTTCTACTTGCCATAGCTTTAAAATTTTTCGCAAAATTAAATAAATTTTCGGTTGGGGACTAAATGATTTGACAATTTTAGTAAGACGTTGCACGCAACGTCTCTACAAATTGTTCATTATCAATTGTCCATTATCAATTGTTAATTATCAATTGTTATCCCAGCATTGCCTTCACTATTCCCGAAAGGGTCTTATTGTCGGTCTGACCAGCGAGCTTTGCACTTGCTGCACCCATAACCTTGCCCATGTCCTTAATAGTGCTAGCGCCTGTTTCCTTAATAATCTCGGCAACAACTGCCTTCACTTCGTCAACCGACAACTGCTTTGGCAAATAGCCTGCAATAACATCGGCCTGAGCAAGTTCCTTGTCGGCAAGGTCGGGACGGTTCTGCGACTTATACAAGTCAGCAGTTTCACGACGCTGCTTCACAAGCTTCTGGATTATCTGCATTTCCTTGTCTGGAGTAAGCTCGGTATTGCCAGCATCAGTCTTTGCCAACAAAAACGCAGCTTTTACAGCACGCAAACCTTCGAGTTTTTCTTTCTCGCGGGCAAGCATCGCCTTCTTAATATCTTCGTTTACCTGATCAAAAATACTCATTGCAATATGTTTTAATTAGTTGTTTCTGTTTTTCCTGTCAAGAGCCGTCTCGCTTTCAAGGCTTTCGAGATATGCATCGTCGTTAAGCTTGTCGAGATCCTGCATGTGCCTGAACTCGCTTGGCGACCTCATTTCATCGGGATTCAGCGCAATATCTTCCATAGGCAACGGCTCGCCAAATTCGATGGTGCTTTGCTTAGGCGGAGTTTCGATAGGCTTGCTGTCGTAGCCGAATCCAGTAGCGATCACTGTAGTACGGATATTTTCGCCAAGTTCATCGTCGTAGCAAGTACCCCAGATAACGTTTGTTCCCTGGCCTGCCACCTTGGTAAGATGGTTGGTGATATTTCCGAACTCCTTCATTGTCAACTCGTGCTGGCCGCGCGGCGTTGTAATGTTGAGCAAAATGTTCTTAGCGCCCTTGATGTCGTTGTCGTGAAGCAACGGTGAATCCAAAGCCTCGGAAATAGCCCTTATATCACGGCCCTCGCCCGATGCCTCAGCCGAACCGAGCAAAGCAACACCGCTGTTCTTCATTACCGAATTCACATCGCGGAAGTCAACGTTTACATGTCCGTGCCTTGTTATTATCTCGGCGATACCCTTGGTTGCCGTCACAACCACCTCGTCGGCTTTCTGGAACGCATTGGAAAAGGTACAATCGTTGAACTCGATGAGCTTGTCGTCGTTTATAACCAACAGGGCGTCAACTACTTCACGCATCTTCATCACACCTTCGTTGGCCTGATTGATACGCTGGTTTCCTTCGGTGGTAAACGGCACTGTTACGACGCCAATAGTCAACATACCGCTATCCTTGGCAGCCTTGGCAATTACCGGAGCGGCACCAGTTCCCGTACCGCCGCCCATACCGGCAGTCACGAAAACCATCTTGGTATTATCGTCGAAAAGTTCGATAACTTCCTGCAAGTTCTCCTTTGCAGCATCCTCGCCCACTTGCGGGTCGTTGCCTGCTCCAAGTCCCGACGTCAACTTCTTGCCGAGCTGTATCTTTGTAGGCGCAAGGCTGTCGTTGAGAGCCTGACGGTCGGTATTGCACACAATGAGGTCAACTCCCATTATGCCCGACTTGGCAAGCTGGTTCACGGCATTGCTACCACCGCCACCAACTCCGATAACCTTTATAATATTGTGCACGCCATCGGCAGTACCAGCACCAGCCGAAATGTCATCGACATTTACAGGCTGAGACTTCGGAACTCGTGTTTCGGTTGCATCTGTTGCCGAAATGCACTGAAAATCGTCATTATATTTATATTCCATATTCAGAGGTTTTAATATTACTATTCGTCATCGTCTTCCAACTTGTTTATGAAATTGCGGAATACAGATGATATTTTTTTCTTTGGTTTCTCTGGCTCAGGCTTTTTCTTAGCCGGCTCCGGAGCTGGTTCGGGCTTGGGTTCAGGAGCAGGTTCGGGCTTGGGCTCTGGTTTTGGCTCCGACATCACAAATTCCTTCTTTACGATGCCCTGTTCAAAATCGAAACCTTTTATGATAAGTCCTACTACCGTTGAATACTGCGGTTTCATAAGCGCCTGCGAACCTTCACCTTCAATTTTCGATGTCGGATATGCAAGTCTTACGCTATTCTTCATGATAAAACTTGCAAGCTGCTTAAGATTTGCCACCAACGAACCGCCACCGGTTATGACTATACCTGCTGGTACATTGTCGGCATACACAGTTTCGATCTGGAACTTCACCGCATTCAGGATTTCCTCCATGCGCGCCTGTATAAGTTCCGACATCTTATTACGTGAAATGTAGATATTGCTGTTTACACGGGCAGTCTTAACCTCGATATTGACATCGTCACCCGAAATATGCACGGCACTTCCGTAAAGGCATTTCAGACTTTCGGCCTGCTCGTATGTTATCGAAAACTTGTCCCTGATGTCGCCGGTAACAGTTGCTCCGCCTATAGGAATAACTGCAGTATGTATAACTTCACCGTTGCGATAAACAGCAAGGTCTGATGTTCCACCGCCTATGTCGATAAGAGCAACGCCCTTCTGCTTTTCCTCGTCGGTAAGCACAGCTTCGGCCGATGCCAATGGCTCGAGGAACAACGAGCGGACGCCAAGTCCTGCAAGGTTTACACATTTCTTTATATTGTTTACCATTACGTTCTGACCTGTCACAACATGGAAATTGCCATACAAGTATTCGCATTCCATGCCAAGCGGATTGGCAACGGTCTGACCATTTATCGAATACGAAATGACAATGGCGTCGATTGTTTCGGTTCCAGGATTAGCTACGTTCATTGCCATATCGCGAAGTTCGAGCAGATGTCGTTCGGTAACCTTGCCGTTCACAAAAAGACGGCAGGTGCTGTCGGAAGTCTTTACATACTGACCAGCAATACCGACATATACATCGGAAAAGTTGGCATCGTAAGCATTGCCAAGTCCATTAAGCGAAGTGGTTATTGCCTTCACCGTATCCTCGATATTGAAGACAACACCATGCTTGATTCCTATCGACGGAGCTGTTCCGAAGCCCATTACCTCGAACTTGCCATTTTCCATGCGAGCCGCAACTGTAGCAATCTTCGTTGTACCGATATCGATTGCAGCGATTATTTTTTTAGAGTCATCCATTATTGCGTTTTTTACAAATTACCTGATCCTTGAATTTCAAATTAATTAGCGAATAAGCATTCCAGTCCGTAATTTCAAAACCCTTGCTATACATAGCTTCGAGCTTATTCATCTTGTTTTCGTAATCATCGAGTCCGCCGAGCAGAATTATGTGGTTTCCCACCCTAGGCACAAGTTCCAACTCGTTTGCAGCGTTGACATAAATCTGAGTTATCTGGTTGCGCCAAAGCTCGTCGGACTGCAAATAATTAACGAAAGCACAAATATCATCAATATTTAGTGAATTTTTATCGTTGTTTACCATATAGTTATCAACAGAATCCGATGCATAAAAGCAACTTGACCTCAAATGTCCCGACAAAACCATGACATCGGCCGAAAAATAGTCGCATATAGGCATAACCTTCATGTTGCGGTCGAGATAAAACGATGCGGTATCTTCTGTCATAACCCTAATAACAGGGTCACGCTGTCTGATTTTAATAAAGACATTGCCCCAAAGGTCTCCGTATGCCTGAGTTTCCTCCACATACACGTTTTCGTCAATAAGCTTTTCGATATTGGCATAATTTATTTCGGAAAATCTAACCGTAGAATCCAGCACCATGCCTCCGTCATCAAGCATCTTCATGACAATATCTTTGCTCACAAACGCGTAGGTATTGTCGATTTCGACGCTAACGCCCTTGCAAGGCATCTCGTGGTACTTTCGCGACACATATATGCCTATGCCGACAAGATATGCTGCTAGCAAAACTATTCCGATAATAATCTTATATGCCTTCCTAATTTTCATTTCCCGACAAAAAATTAGCTATTGGTTTTACAAGCCTATCGATATCACCAGCTCCCATTGTAAGCACGAGTTCGGGCTTCAACTTGCCAAGCAAGTCGAGAAGCTCTGACTTTTCGCAGATATATTTCTCCTTTGCATGGCAATTGTCGTATATCAGCGACGATGTAACACCTTCGATTGGAAGTTCCCTTGCCGGATATATAGGCAAAAGTATAAGCGTATCGCAAACCGAAAGGCTTTCGGCGAAGTCCTTGTAAAAATCCTTGGTGCGCGAATAAAGGTGAGGCTGGAATATGCCTGTTATCTTCTTCTGCGGATAAATCTGCCTTACTGCTGACAAAAAAGCTGAGATTTCGCCCGGATGATGCGCATAGTCGTCAATGAACACGCATTTTTCGGACTGCAACTGAATATCGAAGCGGCGAAGAACTCCCATAAAATTTTGTAATCCGTCGCGTACCTCGTCGGCAGTTGCGCCATTGAGCATCGAAACGGCGGTTGCACCTACTGCGTTTTCAATGTTGTGACGTCCACCGATTTTATACTTTATTCCTTCGATGGTTCCGAAAGGCGTTTTTATATCGAACACACAAAGTCCGTTACCATACGAAATGTTTGTGGCATAGAAATTGAGACTTGCATCATCGACGCCATAGGTATAAACGTTTAGGTCGTTACGCAGCCGCGACTTTACAGTCACGGGGATGTCGGGACCAAGCACAATATTGCCCTTTTTCGAAGTTCTGTTTGCGAACTCCACGAAAGCTGCTTCCATTGTCTCGTAGTCGCCATAAATATCGAGATGGTCGGCTTCAACATGACTGATAAGAGCCGTCGATGGTGACAAATGCAAGAAGGAGCGGTCGAACTCGTCGGCTTCAACGACAACATTCTTGCTTTTGGGTTCGAGGTGCAGATTGGACATAAAGTTTTTCGATATACCGCCGAGAAAAGCCGAGCACTTCTCCTTTGTCCTGACCATTATGCACGACGTTATGGTCGAAATGGAAGTCTTGCCGTGAGTTCCAGCAACAGCAAGGCAATTCTTGCCTTCGCAAAGATGTCCCAAAGCTTCGGAACGCTTTATCACGCGGAAACCATTCTGCCTGAAAAATGTCAGTTCGCTATGGTCGCTTGGAATAGCAGGAGTATAGATTACGAGTGTAGTTTCGGGATCTTTGTAGTACGAACCAATAAGGTTTGTGCTGTCGTCGTAATGCACCTGAATACCCTCCTTCTCGAGGTTTGTACAAACATCGCTACGTGTACGGTCGTAACCAGCGACATTGTATCCGCAAGCCTTGAAGTAACGGGCAATGGCACTCATTCCGATACCACCGATACCAACAAAATATATGTTCTCAAATTTACTTTTCATAAGCAAGTTTATATACTTCCTCGGCAATTACATTTGCAGCGTCGAGAAGTTCCAATTTCTTGATATTTTGCGAAAGTCTTTCGCGCGAAGGCATATCCGACACAAGCGAAAGCACCTTATCGACAAGCACGTTGCGAGCATCTACGTCTCTAACCATCAAGGCTGCATCCTTATCGACAAGTGCCATTGCATTCTTTGTCTGATGATCTTCGGCAACATTTGGCGATGGAACAAATACCACAGGTTTGCCCACAATGCACAATTCGGAGATTGTGCTAGCACCAGCGCGCGAAACAATTACATCGGCTGCTGCAAATGCCAAATCCATCTTGTAGATAAAATCGTTAACATACAAACCTTTTTTCTGCTCGCCGACAATACCACGGGCGGTCTCGATATAGCCCTTGCCCGTCTGCCATATAAGCTGCACACCAGCATCGGCGAACTTCTGAAGTCCACCAGCTATGCTTTCGTTGATGGTCTTTGCGCCAAGGCTTCCACCGACAACCAGTACTATTGGCTTGTCGGCTTCAAGTCCGAAAAAATCCAAAGCTTCGTTGCGCTTCGAGTCTATGTTGCGTATATCCTGACGAACAGGATTTCCAGTCTTCATTATCTTTTCGGCAGGGAAGAAACGTTCCATGTTGTCGTATGCAACGCAAATCTTGCGAACCTTGCCGGCAAGTTTCTTGTTTACTACGCCAGGATACGAATTCTGTTCCTGAAGCAGACAAGGAACGCCAGCCCTCGAAGCAGCATTAAGAGCAGGGTAACTAGCATAGCCGCCAACACCGACAGCCACATCGGGACGGAAATCGGCAATTATCTTCTTGGCCTTGCCGTTACTCTTTATTACACTCGAAATGAACTTAAACCACTTGAGCGAAAGTTTACGCGGCATACCCATTATCGGCAAGCCAATTATATTGTAACCTGCTGCAGGCACCTTCTCCATTTCCATACGGCCTTCGGCTCCAACAAACTGAATTTCCACTTCGGGATATTTTTCGCGAAGCGCATTTGCTATCGATACGGCAGGAAATATATGTCCGCCAGTACCGCCACCACTTATCAGCACCTTAAATTTGTTTTCGTTCATTTTCGTCTATGTTTAATTCGTTATCTTCAATTATTTCTTCTGGCTCCGAGCCATTTTCTTCCACCACTGCAGAGTCGACAGTTGCATCGGCATTGTCAGCAACAAGGGTTACGTCGCCATCGGCCTCGGTTTCCTGCGCAATTGGAGCTGTAGCGTCGTCAACCTCACGACTTACACTAAGTATCACACCAATGGCAAAACCGATAAACAGCAGCGACGAGTTTCCGTAGCTTACAAACGGTAATGTCTGACCGGTAACAGGCATCAGGTCGGTCGATACTGCCATATTCGACAAGGCTTGTATCACAATCATCGACATGAGGCCAAGCACCAGATACTGCCGGAATTTATATTTCGGCTTCAGTTCCGAATCAGGCTCAAGCTTGTTTATCTTTTTTACAATCGTTATTGCCCTGTAAAAGAGCATTATATACAACCAAATGAGTATCGTAGCAAATACCAGACCTGTTTCCTCGACTATATTTGCAAAAATGTAGTCGCAGTGAGCATTTGCAAGTTTTACCTTTGCATGACCGTTTCCTGGGCCTCTGCCAACTATTCCACCCGAAGCCACAGCCATACGCGCATTGTTTACCTGCACTTGGTCGGCTTCGTTGGGATTTCCCTCAATCCACGATTCAACCCTCGCCTTCCATGTAGGGAAACGCCAAATGCTGATATTGCCGTAAAGTATCACGCAGAACAGCAAAGCACCAGAAACAGCTGCCACACCAAAAAGTCCCCAGAAATACTTACGCTTAATAGCACTGAAAAACAACAACACCATCGCTTCGAAAAATACCAGCAAAGCTGTAGAAAGGTTCGACGGCATTATAAGGAAACATGTAAGGAATATCGGGAACAATATGATCTTTACAAAAGCTCCTATGCTAGTTATTTCTTCCTCCTTCTTCGATAGTTTGTTAGCCAGGAACATAAGCAGGGCAACCTTTGCGAAGTCGGAAGTCTGCAAGGTTATAGGACCAATAATGAGCCAACGCTTTGCGCCGTTTACCTCGGGAGCAAAAAGCCATGTAAGTATCAGCAGGATAATGGAAAGCCCATACAGCAGATACGAAACCTTGCGGAAATACTTGCAAGGAATCTTATGTATGACATATATACATGCTACTGCAATAAGCAAGCCAAACACATGCTTGAACAAGTGCTGCGTAGTATTAGTACCTGGCAATTGCACAGAAGCGCTATATACCGACAATACGGAATACATGAACAATACGGCTATTATAATCCATATTCCACGATTTCCACCGAATATAACCTTAAACTTCGAGAATGCCATTGCCTTACTAATTTATTACAGGTTTCTTACTGCAATCTTAAACTTGTTACCACGGTCCTCGTAGTTGTCGAAGAGGTCGAAACTTGCACATGCCGGCGAAAGCAATACAGTGTCGCCAGGCTTACCCATGTGGTATGCTTCATTTACGGCATCGTCCATGCTGGTTACGTCAACCATCGGAATTCCGCTCTTGTCGAAAGCCTTGTGGATAGGACTATTGTCGATACCTAAGCAAACTATGCCAGTAACTTTCTTCTCAACAAGTTCGCGCAACTCCTCGTAGTCGTTGCCCTTATCCTTACCACCGACAATCCATACTATAGGAGTGGTGACAGATTCGAGTGCATACCATACAGAATTTATGTTGGTTGCCTTCGAGTCGTTGACAAACTTTATACCTCTGATAGTGAGAACCGGTTCCATACGGTGTTCAACGTTCTTGAAGTCCATAAGGCTTTCGCGGATGACATCGTTCCTGATGTTGAGCACCTGAGCAACGATACCAGCAGCCATCGAGTTGTAAACGTTGTGCTTACCCTTTATCGAAAGATCGTCGATGAGCATTGTCAATGTCTTGCTGCTGTTGTTTACATAGTCGATAGACTTTTCGTCCTCGCTGAGCATAGCACCATTCTTCACCTTTCTCTTCTTCTGTGTGAACTCGAGCTGGGTGGCAAGGATTTCGCGCTTCGAGATTTCGTTTATGATGACCTCGTCGTCGGAACAGTAGATGAAAGAATCCTTAGCAGTGGTGTTCTGCAAGATACGGAACTTAGCATCGATATAGTTCTGGAACTTGTGGTCGTAGCGGTCCAAGTGGTCGGGAGTGATGTTCATCAGCACCGACAAGTCGCTCTTGAACTTGTACATATTGTCGAGTTGGAAACTGCTAAGTTCGATAACATAGTAGTCGTACTCCTTGGTTGCAACCTGGTAAGCAAAGCTTTGTCCTACATTGCCAGCCAAGCCTACATTGAGACCTGCTTTCTTGAGTATGTGGTAGATAAGCATTGTAGTTGTAGTCTTTCCATTACTACCTGTGATACAAATCTTTACGGCATTGGTATAACGTGCAGCAAACTCTATTTCCGAAATTACTGGAATACCCAGTTCGCGAGCCTTCACCACCAATGGTGCTGTTTCGGGAATACCAGGGCTCTTTATAATTTCGCTTGCATTGAGAATCAATTCCTCGGTATGCTGCTTTTCTTCGTAAAGCACATTATAATCCTTAAGCAACTCCTTGTACTTGTCGGCGATTTCGCCCTTATCCGAAACAAATACATCGAAATCGTTTACAGCTGCCAATACGGCTGCTCCTGTTCCACTCTCTCCAGCTCCTAATACTACAATTCTGTTTTCCACGGTCTTATCTTAATTTTAATGTTACAATTGAAATAATAGCCAACAACAATGTTACAATCCAGAATCTGGCCACAATCTTGGATTCGGGCATTCCCTTTTTCTGATAATGATGGTGCAACGGTGCCATCTTAAACGGACGTTTCTCCACTGGCACGGGCACACCTTTGGGCAAATGATGCTTTTTGCGATAATGCTTGCAATAGCGGTTCTGTATGATTACCGAAAGGCTCTCGACAAGGAAAATTCCACAAAGAATCGGGAGAATAAGTTCCTTCTTGATGATAATTGCAAACACTGCGATGATACCTCCCAAGGTAAGGCTTCCGGTGTCGCCCATGAAAACCTGTGCGGGATAGGTGTTGTACCATAGGAAGCCGATAGTTGCTCCGATGAATGCAGCTGCAAAGACCATCAATTCACCTGTGTTCGGAATGTATAATATATTAAGGTATTCGGCGGCCACGCGGTTACCCGAAACGTATGCCAGAATACCGAGAGTAGCTCCTATGATTGCCGAAGTTCCCGTCGCTAGTCCGTCCATGCCGTCGGTAAGGTTGGCTCCGTTGGATACCGCAGCGACAACCAAGATTGTCATTATGATAAACACCAGCCATGCCAATATGTCGGCATAGTCGCCAGCCCAAGCAACAAACCAACGGTAGTCGAGTTCGTTGTTCTTGAAGAACGGGATGGTTGTCTTGGTTGACTTCACGTCGGAGTATTCGGTCACGCCACTGCAGTCCGAATTACCGACTACCTCAACTACTTCGCAATTGGGCTGATTTTCAACAACTACTTTTTCCCTTATCACAGCATCGGGCGAGAAGTAAAGGATTGCACCGACTGCAAAACCGAGAAGTATCTGTCCCAACAGCTTGAACTTGCCTGGCAATCCGTCCTTGTTGTGCTTCTTCTGCTTCAGGTAGTCGTCGAGGAAACCGAGACAGCCGAGCCACAAGGTAGTGACAAGCATCAAAATGGTATAGACATTGTTCAGCTGCGCAAACAGCAAGGTCGGAATCACGATTGCCGCAATGATGATAAGACCACCCATTGTCGGCACGTTCTTCTTGAAATTCTTCACATTGTTGACACAAGTGTCACAATTCTGTGAATTTTCGGTCGGAACATCGTTCATTGTGGTTCTAGTCTCTTCGATTTCGGTCTTTCCCGACTTCTTCATACGCTTTATGAACCACTTTCCGAACCATATCGCTATGATAAGCGAAGCAATCATTGAAATACCCGAACGGAACGAAATGTACTGAAATACACCGGCTCCGGGCATTCCCAAATCTTGCAGGTACTGAAATAAATGATAAAACATAATCCGTTAGTTGTTAAATGCGTTATTTAAAATCTCCTTGTCGTCGAAATGATGACGAACTCCTTTTATTTCCTGATAAGTCTCATGGCCCTTGCCTGCCACAAGTATTATGTCGCCTTTCTTGGCAAGCATACAAGCTGTGCGTATTGCCTCTTCGCGGCTAGTAATCCTGAGAACCTTGTTCTTCCACTGCGGTTCAACGCCCTTCTGCATATCGTCGAGAATGTCTTCGGGTTCCTCGTTGCGTGGGTTGTCGGAAGTAAGGATGACCTTGTCGCTCATTTCGGCGGCTATGGCTGCCATTTCGGGGCGCTTGGTCTTGTCGCGGTTTCCGCCACAGCCGACAACGGTTATCAATGTTCCATTGCCACAGCGGATATCGTTGATGGTAGAAATCACATTCTGCAAGGCATCGGGCGTATGTGCGTAATCAACTATTGCTGTAACGCCTTCCTTCGAGCGGATAATCTCGAAACGGCCGTCAACAGGATGCAATTCGCTCATAACCTTCAGCACTTCGAGCTTGTCGAAACCAAGCAAAATTGCGGTTCCATAGATTGCCAGCAGGTTGTATGCATTGAAACGTCCGATGAAGTTAACCCACACTTCCTCGCCATTGATGTCGAGCTGCATACCTTCGAAGCCGTCTTCGAGAACCTTTGCCTTGAAGTCGGCAGCCGACAGAAGCGAATATGTATATTTCTTTGCCTTTGAGTTCTGGTACATAATTTCGCCGTTGCGATCGTCGATATTGGTGATTGCAAAAGCCTCAGCCGGCAACATGGTGAAGAAACCCTGCTTTGCCTTGATGTATTCGGCGAAAGTCTTGTGGAAATCGAGATGGTCGTGGGTGATGTTGGTGAAAATTCCGCCAGCGAAAGTCAAGCCTGCAATGCGGTTCTGCACCACCGAATGCGAACTTACCTCCATAAAGCAGTAGTCGCAACCGCAGTCGACCATCTGAGCCAGATATCTGTTAAGCTGAAGCTGGTCGGGTGTGGTATGGGTTGCCGGGATAACTTCGGTATCGACTATTACCTTTACCGTTGAGAAAAGGCCCACCTTGTAGCCGAGTTTGCGGGTAAGATTGTACAAAGTGCCTGCAATTGTTGTCTTGCCGTTTGTGCCAGTAACACCAACAAGTTTCAGTTTCGACGAAGGATTTCCATAGTAATCGGATGCCAAAATGCCGAGAGCCTCCGACGACGATTCTACCTGGACGTAAGAAACGCCATCGTGCAATTTTTCGGGCATACGTTCGCAGACTATTATCTTTGCCCCTGCCGAAATTGCTGTCTCGATGTAGTCGTGTCCGTCGGAAACAGTGCCAACTATAGCCACAAACATATCGCCAGCCGACACCTTGCGCGAATCGAATTCTATCTTCTCAAAGTCGGTCGCCTTAACTACCGATTTTTTAATTTTCAACCTATTCAACGAAACATTTATATCCATTTCCTTTTTATTTTAATGTCAAGTAAATTGAATCTCCTTTTGCATATACGGTTCCCTGTGCAGGTACCTGTGCGACAACCCTTCCGCGGCCACTGATGGCGACTTTCAGACCTGCCTGCTCAAGGATTCCTATTGCATCCGAAGCGCCCATATTTCTAACATCTGGAATCACCGTTCCAATTTCTGGGGCGTAGGGTGCAAAATTTTCCTTTTCTCCAGCATGGTCCTTGAACCTTACCCATTTTACAGTCGGGAAATTGTCGATATTGGTAGGAATATCTAGCATATTGCAAACCGTCTGTATATTTGCGCGATTTCCCGACTTGCTCACTGGCAAAAGTGTTTCGGGATTATCGTTTATCTCGTCGGCTACAGCCTTGGTGTCGGTCGAATAGATCTTGTCGGCAATCTTACGGAATACATTACCAGCCACGACATTGCCGTAGAAGCTACCTTCCGATGGATTGTAAATCGAAACTATGCACGAGTATTCCGGATTGTCGGCAGGGAAATATCCGACAAACGAAGCATGGTAAGTGATTTTTTGTCCACCCTTGCCATAGTTCATCTGTGCTGTACCCGTTTTTCCTGCTATCGGGTAATTTTCGTTCTTCAGATTGCGTGCCGTACCATTCTGCACAACGCCCTCGAGCATCTTCTTCACTGCCTCAATCGTCTTGTGCGAACAAATCTGCGGATCGATTACATAGGGGTCGAAAGTCTCGACCATCTCGCCGCAGTACGAAAGGCCTTCGACAAACATCGGGCGTATCAACTTGCCATCGTTTGCTATCGCGTTGTAGAATGCAAGTATCTGCAACGGGGTTATGGCAACTCCATAGCCGTAAGCCATCCACGGCAACGAAATTCCCGACCAGTACTTCGAACCATCAGCAGGCTCGTGTATTACCGGCACAGCCTCGCCCTTGAGTTCTATGCCCAGAGGCTCGTTGAGGTGCAAACGCTTGATACCATCGACAAACTTTTGCTGCTGGTGCTTGTAGTTGTCGTACACAAAACGAGCAGTACCAACGTTCGACGAAGTTTCGATTATGCGCTGCACCGAAAGCCATGTGCTGTCGGGAGTATGCGAATCCTTGATAGTCTTGCCGTAGTAAGTATCGACGCCATTGCCAACCTTTACCATTGTTTCGGGGGTAATATATCCGTCCTCCATGGCAACAATTACCGATGCAATCTTGAATGTAGAACCCGGATCGGAAGCACCGCCCGACGACAAGTTACCGACTGCATAGTTGAAATTTTCGTAGAAATTATTGAGCGAATCACGCATCAAGTTAGCCATAGCGCGAACCTTGCCAGTCTTGACCTCCATAACCACTACTGTGCCGTATTGTGCAGAATGCTGTCGCATCTGGCTTTCGAGTTCAGTCTCGGCAATATCTTGCAGACTTATGTCAATTGTGGTTATCAAGTCCTTGCCGTCGATAGGCTTCACATAGTCCGATGAATTCTCTATCGGCACCCATACATCTTTCGACACCTTCTGGAATGCGGCATAACCTTCGGTTCCTGTAAGAATGCTGTCGTAGCTATATTCGAGGCCGTAGTGTCCTTTTTCGCTCGACTCGCCAATAGTTCGGCGGGCTAGTTTGCCAAACGGCTTTTCGCGCTCATATATTTCGGAAGAATAAAAACCGGCACGATACTTTCCCCTGCGCAAGAACGGGAATTTCTTCATTTCTTCGTATTGCAGAAACGAAACCCTGCGCTTTATGCAGTAGCTACGACTGCCGTTGTTCTTTGCCTCGCGAATTTCTGACCTATAGGTCTCTCTCGATTTGGTCTTGAACAAATCGGCAAGACAAATGCTAAGCGAATCGATTTCGGCATCGAAAGCAGAATCGGTCATCGACTTTACGCCCTGACAAGCCAAATCGAGATACGTATCGTAGTAGCACACCGATGTAGCCAGCAGTTTGCCGTCGGACGAATATATGTCGCCACGCTTGGGCTTTATAGTGGTGGTTCTTATCGAAACCATTTCCTTCTTTTCCTCTGGAGTCACAATCTGCAAATAGATAATCCTGCCGATTATCACGAAGGCGAGGATAATGAGCACAGCCAAAGCCACATAAGATCTATGTATTATTTTATTTCTACCCGAATCTTTCATTTTTTGGCTTTTTTACGGCTGTTCGACTTCTTTTTCTTATAAATTATCTTGTACGGCGGACGTTTCGATTCCTCGAGCGTAGAACCTTTGGCTTCGAGAAGCGACAAGACACTTTTACGTCTGTTTGTCTTCTTGAGCAGTTCCGACTGTATAGCTACGCCCTCGGCACGATATTTTTCGATTCGCTCCTCCGACTTGCTTATTTCGCGATAAACATAGATGCCATGGAAGTGGTTTACGACATACAACACAGCGAGAACAAACACAAGAATGACAAAACGCACTTTTCTTTTGGTGATTTTGTCCATTATTATGTCACCCGACAATACTTTGCGTACACCCTTGAAGAAATCCATACTACACCCTTTCCGATATTCTTAATTTCGCGGATTTTGCACGCGGATTTCTACTAATTTCATCATCGTCGGGCACTATCACCTGCTTGTTAACAGGCTTGAGGCTGAGATTTGCACGACCAAACACATCGCGTTCATCGTTTCCATCGACGTTGCCAGTACGGATAAGGTTCTTCACTAGTCTGTCTTCCATCGAGTGGTACGAAATCACCGACAGGCGACCACCCTTTGCAAGCACCTGCGGAGCTGCCGTCAGGAAATCCTCGAGCGAAGCAATCTCGTCATTCACCTCGATGCGCAAAGCCTGGAAAATCTGCGCGTAGTACTTTATCTCACGATTTTTCGGAGCAAACTGCTCGAGGAAATTCACAAAATCGTCAATTTCGCCGAATGGTTCGCCCTCTCGGCGTGCAACAATCGACTTTACCAAACGACCAACGTTCTGCACATCGCAGTAATTGCGGAAAATACGGAAAAGATCGTCCTCCGAAGCTCCGTTCAGCACATCGGCGGCATTACGCGACGACTGCTCCGACATGCGCATGTCGAGTTTTCCGCCCATACGGAACGAAAAACCGCGGTCGGCAACATCGAACTGATGTGACGACACGCCCAAGTCGGCCAAAATGCCGTCAACCTTTTCGATGCCATAATAGTCGAGATAATTGCGCAGATAGCGGTAATTTCCGAAAACGAGCTTCAGTCTCGAATCGTCAATCTTATTTTTGTGAGCATCACTATCACGGTCGATTGCCACGAGAGTTCCTTTTGCCGACAAGCGCGACAAAATTTCCGCCGAGTGTCCGCCGCCACCGAAAGTAGCATCTACGTAAACGCCATCGGGATTGATATTCAACCCATCAACGCTCTCGTTCAACAATACAGGCACGTGATATTCGCTCATCTGCTAATCCTCCGAATCCGTAAAGTCACCTCCAAGAATCTCCTCGGCGAGTTCAGCAAAGCTGTCGTTGCTCATCGACTTCTGCTCGTAAACGTTCTTAGCCCAGATCTCGACCTTGCCTTCCTGTCCTGCAAAAACAAGTTCCTTCTCGCCACCAATGTAGTCGAGCAGGACTTTCGGGATAAGGAAACGGCTGTTGTTGTCGAGATAAACTTCGGCAGTGCCGCGATAATACTCGCGAAGAAATTCGGCGTGCTTGCGGTTGAAAGGATTGAGTCTTTTCTTCAGCAAACCGGTCTGGCGATTCCACTCGCTCATAGGGTAAAGAACCAAGCATTTTGCGTAAATATCACGTTTGAGGACGAAAGCCGCTGCCTGCTCCTCATCGGGAACCTGCCGCTTCAGTTGCGAAGGAAAGATAACTCTGCATTTGTTATCCAGCTTGCTAATGTATTCACCTACAAACATAATCTACAATTCAAAATTCGTTGCAAAACTAAACAAAATTTCCCACTTTAAAACACCAGCACCCACTCTTTCCCACCATTGTTAATAAATATTGGCTATTTTTACACACAACATATTGATTATTAATTGTTTGTAAAATTATGCAAGTTATTAACTTTTGGACTTTTTCATAAAAAAAGGTATGGCGGTCTTTCATTGAATGGCCAATAATATATTCGATTGTACGGACACGAAATTTTGCGTTTGAATCGGCGCAAAACATTGCATTCGGCGCAAAGCATTGCGCCGCTACAAACCGTTAAATCATTAAATTTTAAATTATTAAATCAGCAAAGTTGATCTTTAGCTCGATGAAAGCCTACAAAAAAAACGCACCATTTCCGATGCGTTTTTCTTATGTGTTTTGCTGATTTGTGCAAAGCCCTGTGGTTACGGCGACACAGGCATGAGCCTACGCCGAGCATTGATTAGGCCTACAGAAATTGAAATCCTTGACTCCGATTTTACTACTCCTGATGATTTTATTCTTTGCCTTCTATAGTAGTTTCATTTTCAAATCTTAATTTGGCGGCCTCCAATGATTTTTGGATTTGACGCATCAGCACGTCTCTTGGTGGCAATTCTGTCATATATTGTGCGACCTTGATGCCTGCCTTGTCAAGTTGCAGAAGTTCAATCTGTTCTTCGCCCCCTTCGGTGCAAAGCAACATACCAAGTGGTGTTTCCTCGCCAGGTTCCATCTCGTTTTGCTCTAGCCAGCGCAGATAAAGTTCCATCTGCCCCTTGTACTGAGCCTTGAAACTGCCAAGCTTCAAATCGATAGCTATCAAACGGTGCAGACGACGATGATAGAATAGCAAATCGAGATAAAAGTCTTCGCCATCGATAATCATTCGTTTCTGACGAGCCACGAAACTAAAGCCATTGCCCAACTCAATGATAAATTGCTCCAAATGAGCCACTAGGCTATCTTCCAAATCCTTTTCGCTATACATACTCTTCAATCCTGCGAAATCAAGGAAATATGGGCTTTTGAACACCAATTCGGGCGACAATACATTTTCTTCACGCAATTGAGAGAGTTCCTGCCTAATGAGTGCATCTGGCTTGCTGCTGATTGCTGTGCGCTCGTAAAGCATACCGTCGATTTTACTTTGCAAAGTTCGTTTGCTCCACTGTTCCGAGGCTGCCATTGTTAGGTAAAACTCGCGTTGAACATCATCTTTCAGCGTCATAACTATCAGAAAATGAGACCAAGACAATTTTGTCACCAGTGGTGTCAAAATTCGAATGTCGGGGAACATTGCTGCGAATTGCATCATTCGACGGATAGTTCTTTCTTCAAATCCTTTCCCATATTCTTCTTGCAATTGTCGCGACACTGTTGCGACAATTTGCTTTCCGTATTCAGCACGCTGGTTGCCAAGCACATCGCGGTTGATACGTTCGCCAATGTGCCAGTACATCATCGTAAGTTCGCTATTGACGGTAGCCGCCACATGCCCACGCGCCTGCTCGATAATCTGGCGCAAATCGCCAATCAAAGATTTTGACACCACTGGTGCGACAATTTTATTATTGGATTCTGAGTCCATATTTTGTCCTTTAAAATTTCCACGAATATTCTTTGCAAAAATACACTTTTGCAAAAGATTTAAGAGATAAAGTTACAAAAATATTGGGACCTACATAAACAAAAAAAACGCACCCTTTCCGATGCGTTTTCCCTTATGTATTGCTGTTTTGTGCAAGGCAAAAGCCTTGGGAAATACAGCGACGCAGGCATGAGCCTACGCCGAGCAATGGAACATTCTATTCCTTAACGAACTTCCGCTGGCTGATAACCGCCCCATGTGCCTGTCGAAGGGTGCGGATGCGTACCACATACACCCCGCTCTTCAAATCTTCCACATTACAAACCGCATTGTCGCTGTTTACCTCAACACGCCTTACAACCTGTCCCATCACATTTACAATCTCGATTTCGGAAATTGTTTCAGATGATGTGATGTTGAGGATGTCGGTTACGGGATTTGGGAAGAGGTTGACCTCAAGAGCAACATTTTCCTGGATGCCAGTGGCTGGGATGAATGTTGCAATATAGGTTGCATCGCCAGTTACGACAATCTGACGTATGCTTTCTGTATTGCCATCGTTCCAAGAAAGGAACTCATAACCTTCATTTGCAGTTGCTGTAATCGTCACAACCTCATTTTCTTCATACACACCAGTTCCAGTTACAGTACCATATGCACTATTACTGCTTACAACAAAAATGTTATAATGCTGAACTTGCTGTCCGCCGGTTATTGTCAGATGCAAGGTAACAATACTGTCACAACCATTAGCAGCAATAAACGACTGTGTATAATCGCCAGTTGCAGTATAGGTTTGACCATTCCAGGTATATTCTGTTTCTGCAGTTTCGGTTATCGAATTTGTTACCGAATAGCCAGCCTCGACATTTGCAGAAGCCATTGCTGTACAACCGCTTGCATTTGTTGCTATAACACTATAGGTTCCGCCATTGGTTACATTGATAGAATTGCCTGTAGAACCATTCGACCACATGTAGCTATCTCCGCCATTTGCCGTGAGTGTTGTAGCCTCATTGTCGCAGATATGCAAATTGCCGCTTATTGATGGTGTCGGTGCAGAAGCAACGAAAACTGTTGCATTTGCAGTTGCCGTACATCCGCCATTGCCAGTTGCCGTTACTGAATATATGCCAAATGCGTTGACACTGATTGATGCTCCAGTTTCGCCTGTTGACCACTGATACGAAACTCCACCATTTGCAGTTATCGTAGTACTGCTTCCTTCGCATACAGTTGTGTTACCTGTTATTGAAACTTCAGGTGCAGAATATTGAGCAACTGACAATGATGCACTTGATGTACATCCGTTTGCTCCTGTTGCAATTACCGAATATGTTCCAGCAGCATTTACATTGATTGATGCTCCGGGGAAACCTGTACTCCATAAATATGAATTTCCGCCTTCGGCAGTAAGTGTTGTAACCCCTCCAGCACATATCGAAGGACTACCACTGATTGTTACCGATGGATTTTCCAAGAAATTTACAACAGCCGAAGCACTAGCGGTACAACCATTTGCATTAGACGCAATTACAGTATAAGTTCCTGCATTTGTAACGTTTACACTTGCACTTGTACTTCCGTTGCTCCAAACAAACGAATCACCGCCATTGACAGTAAGCGTTGTGTTTGAACCTTCGCACATAGCCAACTCTCCGCTTATCTGAGGCATAGGACTTTCGTTAACCGTTACAATAGCACTTGCTGTTGCTGTACAACCTGCTCCATTTGCCACAACTACCGTATAGGTTCCTCCTGCTGTAACTGAAATACTTGCATCTGTAGAACCATTGCCCCATTGGTACGATGTACCACCATTTGCAACAAGTGTTGTAGAATTGCCACTACATACGCTAAGGTTTCCGCTAATAGCTGCCGTTGGATTTTCTGATACAATAACATTTGTAGTTGCATAACCTGTACATCCGTTTACATCGGTAACAATTACCGAATATGTACCAGCTGCCGAAACGTAAACAGATGCTGTATTTGCTCCGTTTGACCATGCGTATGAACTGACATTTGCGGGGGCGATACCACTAACGGTAAGTTCTGCCGATTCGTTACCGCAGATACTTGTGTTTCCTGAAACAGCAAGGGAAAGTTGCTCAGCAACAATTACGCTTGTAGAAGCCTGCGCCATACAACCATTATTATTAGTAACAGTTACAGTATAGTTAGTTGTAGCAGTAGGCGATACCTGAATTGTGTTTCCGCTTCCACCGTTGCTCCAAACACAACTTGTTATTGTGCTTCCAAGATTATCGGAAACTTCCAAGGTCGTGCTTGCGTTATTACATATAGTATGCGGAGCCGTTATGTTTAGCTGTGGATTTGGATTTATTGTAACAATAGCACTAGCTGTTGCCGAACAACCAAGAGCATTGTACGCTGTAACAGTGTATGTTCCAGACTGTGTGGGATTTATTGCTGCAGTACTTGCAGAATTCGACCAACTATATTCTGTTCCGCCTGTTGCCGTAAGAGTAATCTGCGTACCTGCACAAGCAGTTGTGTTGCCTGTTATCTGGACCGAAGGATTTGGTGCCGACACAACGCTTGTAGATGCCGATGCCGCACAGCCGTTTGCATTTGTTACTGTTACCCTGTAATTTCCTGATGTTGAAACTTCGATGCTAGGTGTTGTTGCACCATTGCTCCAAGCATATTCAGTTCCGCCAGTTGCCGTAAGTGTTGTGCTTGCGCCGCCGCATATTGCAGTAACGCCTGTAATTGCTGGTGTAGGCAAGGCATTTACTGTAACATAAACCGAAGTATTTGCCTCGCATTGCGAATAGGTAACTGTTACCGAATACAAACCTTCACTTGTTACATTTATGCTCTGAGTAGTAACTCCTGTACTCCACAAATAGCTTGAACCTTCCGAAACTGTAAGGGTAGTGCTTTCGCCTGCACATATTGTGTTATTCCCAGTAATGACAACATCGTTAAATTCTGCCACATTTACGTATGCCGTATCGGTGCAGCCGTTTGATGCACGGGCAATTACAGAATATGGACCTACCTCCGATATGGTTATCATTGGTGTAGTTGCACCCGTACTCCATACATAGCCAACTCCACCCTGTGCGGTGAGAGTGGTGCTGTTGCCTGTACACAAATATGCATTGCCGCTTATGGCAGCCGTTGGGGCTGCTATTGTTTCAATATCTATGCTTCCCTCAGCTGTACAGTTGAACTCATCGGTTACCGTAATGGTATATGTGCCGGCAGCATTTACTGTTATGTCGGTTCCATTTCCACCAGTTGACCACGAGTAAGTAGATATACTGCCCGACGATGTTGCATTTGCTGTAAGTGCCGCTGTAGTATTGTCGCAGATAGTTGCATTCTCTGTTGTAACCGACACTGTAGCATCGCAGGCACGGGTGGTAAAATTAACAGTATTGCCATATATGGTAGATTCCCCTATTTTTACAAACATTCTGTACTGGTAATCGGTGCCAATCTCCAGTCCTGTAAGATTATATGATGCTGGTGTTCCAACATTTGTATATACAGTTGTCCATTCCGATGCCGATGCAGCCTTCCATTCAAACCCCTGCATATCAAGAGAACCTTGCCAATATTCACCAGCTTCATATCTTCCGTTAAGAGTTGCGGAATAGAAATTCAAATTTGTAACAGGCTCGGTTGTAATATTGCACACCGATAATCCAAATACCGGATAACCATCATTGACATTAGGATTTAAGTCCATTATATATGCCTCTGGATTAAGTAATATGGGGAAGGATTCCGACTTCATTGCCTCTTCAGTTTTCGATGTTGCGCCATAGCTGGAGCCGCCACATGTTTCCAAATAGTAGCAGTTGGTTGTAGTTGTTGATCCATTACCTATACCAAATTTATAGGTATGACTGCATTTATCTGTTGGAGTAGTAAGCGTGCCTGTATTATAGCAATTTGTTATATTGCCTGGGTAACTTATGCCAGATGCGTATTCATATGCATTTGAATATGCTCCCGATGGCATTTCTGACCTTGCCGTTACATCCCCTCTATTATAACAATTACTTTTCATACTATTACCCCTTCCCAATATACCTCCGGAATAAGTATATGTATAACTATATGCCTTATATGTGTCATAGCTATTTCTTGCGGTCGATAAAATTGTCCCTTTGTTATAACAAAGCGATATTGCAGTTTGTTCGGCAGAAGAAGCATTTGACCAACCTACTATGCCCCCCGAATATGCATAAGAATAATGCTTTATAGTTGAATTCCACGATGGAGACGGACCATTTTCCCCAACACTAACACTAGGGGAAGGACTCGTACTCGCTTCAATATTTCCAATATTTGTGCATAAAGTTATATCCCCATTTATCATATATCCGACAACGCCACCAGCATAAGTCTTTGTTGAATAATTATGGTTAATAGTATCGGTTCTATGTATATACCCTGTTCTAGTTGCAAGAACATCCCCAGAATTATTACAATTGGTAATCGTTAATGTATTTGTACTCATCCCGACAAGGCCGCCAGCATAGGAGTGCAGCTCATAGCTAACACTAGCAATACTACCAATAGACCTGACAGAAGCAGAATTTGTACTATTGATTAAAGTTATAATCCCATCACATTGGCCAACTATGCCGCCAGCATATCGTCCTTTGCCATATACAACACCGCCAGAAACAGTGCAATTGTTTACAGTAAGGTTACCTTCACAAAGTCCAACAAGACCGCCGGCATATATTGTACCTATAATGCTATCACTACATTCACAGCTACAATTATTCAACACAGCAGAACTTCTAGCCCGACCAATAAATCCGCCATTATAAGAGCACGTTTTTGTTGAATTTGTAATAGTACAAATGCAATTATTAAAAGTTACGATGCCATCTGTTTCATTAATAAAGCCTCCGTATCCGCCGTTAATATTTAAAATACTACAATTATCAAAATTAATAGCTCCAAAAGCTTTAGCCACAAGCCCCCCGTTGCAAGACATTCCATCCACATTAATATTTTGGAATACGCCTCCTGTTACATTTCCGAATAGTCCTCCAAAACCGGATGTAAAACCACTACCGCTGACGGATATATTGGATATAATATGAGAATTACCATTGAAATTACCCTGAAATCTATATTCATTATTATAGGAGCTTCCAGAAACTCCACCAATAGGAGTCCAGTCAAGATTGTTTAAATCAATATCAGTTGTAAGTTTAAACCACTTATTCGAATACTGGTTTACTCCACCATTTACCATTTCAGCAATATAGGCAAGGTTTTGGGCACTCGCAATAAGGTAAGGGTCATCTTCGGTACCAGAGCCTTGCGTCCACGAAGAGGCTGTGCCGTCCCATACGCTGGTCTGTGCAAATGCACTAATGCCACAGAATGTGGCTAGAATGAGGGATAAAATTAGTTTTTTCATTGGATTAAAATTTAACGTGATTACAATTATTTATTTTTACTTTTTTTCTTTAATATTGAATAATGACAGTGGAATAAAAAAATACGCGAAATACTTTATAATAATGTGTTTCTGTACTAATGTTTTTGCTTCTTTGGGACAAACTTCTTTGTATTCATCTGCCAATCTGCAATATTTATTTTTACCTCGCCAGAAGCGGAACAAACAAATCAAGTAGGCTAAAATATGAGCAACAAATGGAACCCAATAGTATTCAGAAACATCACTAAATAATAATTCAGTACGATGAATACTGCAACCTACTTTTATCGCCAAACTAATTAGAATGCACAGCGTTACAAGCGAAATAATCTTTACGAATTCGCCATACAGACCCTTGATAATGGCAAATGGATTTTCCACAAACGGGATATAGTCTTCATAATATATCTTAGGCTTATCCACATAATCTTCTCCATAGAATTTTTTACGAATAGCCCATACAACAAAATGTTCGTGGCGCTGATGCATCCCCAAATATATACATAGGTATGCCATTATACCCAAGGCTATGTAGGCAAATGCAGTAGCAATGAATAAGTCACCCATTGAATATTCATAGTCTTTAGTTTTTTCAAAAAGTAGACTTGATTTTATAAAAACATTGCCGAATAATCCGATAACGGCAAACAGGCCAACAACAAGCGTAACAATATGCCCTAGATATGAATTGTTGTTGTCGGCATACTGCTCGTGCAATTGTCTTTCAATTTCGTTCAGATTCTTTTCTCTATCAGTAGTATTTCCCATTGTTACTTATTTTTATTTATTAACATTTTCGACACAACAATCGGTCAATTATTTAATTATTAAAAAGTTATTTGCGTATTTTGTTCCATAAATGCCCCTCTGCCGTTTCTTGAGTTCACAGCAATAAAAAAAATCGTGAACTTTTTATTCAATGAGAGGTTCCGGAATGACCCTACCGCAAATAAGAAAGCCCACGATAACTCGTGAGCGTCCAATGCTTCCTTTTCTTGCGGTTTAGAAATTTTCCGGATTTCTCATTAAGAATAAGAGCAAAAACGCTTTTATGTTTTATATATCAATTAGTTAAATCTCAGTTTTGTCTGTTTCGTATATATAATTTTGGTTAGACTTAGGGTTGTTTTATACAAGGGCAAAGATAAAAAATATTTACGAATGACGATATACGGTTTACGAATTTATTTGGGGACTGCTGGCTCGAATGCTAACAAGCTTAAGGTCGATTATGAGACGCTATGCGTTGTACGAGGTTCATGGGTTTGCTAAAGGTTCCGAATCCAAAAGGACAGATTTTCACTTGGGAACTTGGACGATTATTTTCTCTCGCCACCTATATGGACTCTGCACAAAATACCAGCCACTGTATATGACAATGTTCGTGGGGAAAAGGTAAAATGACAGTTTTCGTGCTGTCGAAAAAACCACTACCTTTGCACCAAACACAGAAGCTATGACCGAAAACAAACCGATGCAAGTCGATGTTGCCGAAATTATCCGAGCAAAAAGTCCGAAGCTGGCAAAAAAAATGCCTCGTTTCGTCATCAACTTGCTGCGCAAGCTGGTTCACGAAAAGGATGTAAACGAGATACTTGCAAAGGCAAATGGAGCTACGGGCATCGACTTTGTAAACGTCGGTGTAGAATGCCTCGAACTGAAACGGCAGATCAGCGGAATGGAAAACATTCCATCCGAAGGTCGCTTTATCTTCGTCGCCAATCATCCGCTCGGCGGACTCGAAAGCCTTGTGATGATGCAGACAATCGACGAGAAATACAACGATTTCATGTTTGTTGTAAACGACTTGCTGATGGCATTGGAACCGCTGCGCCCAGTTTTCATACCAATAAACAAGGTCGGCAAGCAGTCGCGTACGAACGCCGAACAACTCAACGAACTATACGCTTCCGACAAACAGGTGCTGTATTTTCCTGCCGGGCTTTGCTCGCGAAAAATCAAAGGCGAAATCGTTGACCTGCCTTGGCAGAAGAACTTCATTGTGAAAGCAGTGGAATACCAACGCGACATTATCCCAATTTACATCGGTGGACGAAATTCCAACTTTTTCTACAGCCTCGCCAACTGGCGCAAGCGACTGAAAATCAAATTCAACATCGAGATGCTTTTCCTTGTTGACGAAATGTTCAAGCAACGCGGACAGACCATCACACTAACAATTGGAAAACCAATACCCTACACCACCTTCGACAAGACAAAAACACCTACGGAATGGGCGGAATGGGTAAAAAAAGAAACTTATAAAATGAATAATGGATAATTGTGGCGACGTGGCGTGCCGCGTCGCTACAAATTATCAAATCATCAAATTATCAAACCTTTCCATGACCGACATCTTCAGCACCGAGAAACGTTCCGACATAATGTCGAAAATCCGCTCGAAAGGCACCAAACCCGAGATTAAACTTCGCAAGGCTTTGTTTGCCCGCGGGTTCCGCTATCGCACCAACGACAAGCGTCTGCCTGGCACTCCCGACATTGTATTGCCCAAATATGGTACTGTGATTTTCGTAAACGGATGTTTCTGGCATCATCACCCGGGCTGTAAGATTGCAACCACACCAAAGTCAAACACCGAGTTCTGGCAGAACAAGATAAAACGCAACCGCCAGCGCGATTTGGAAAACTATTGGAAATTAGGCGAATTGGGTTGGGAAGTCATTGTCGTATGGGAATGCGAACTTAGCCATGCACATGATGCTGATTCAGTAGCCGACAAACTTGCCGAACGTCTGCACAGAAAACTTCACCCACAGCCTCGCACATACGAAATCCCAGAAGAAACAGAGATTGGAATTGCTGCAGAAAACGAAACGAAATACGGGAAATAAATCTATTCGTAAACGATCTCACCGCCTTCGAGTTGCATGCAATTCTTCGACTTCAAGACCAATTTTGCACCATTGCCAACTATTAATCTGCCGCGCACAACAAGATGCGAAGTACGGTCAACTTTCAGTTTTGCCTTTGAATCCATTCGGTATGCTGCACCAGCCTCTATCACTAGCGTACTTTTCTCCTCTACGTTCACAATACTTCCTGCCTCCTGCACAAATTCGGAACCTGCCTCACAGACAAGCACCGTAGGCTTTGCAAACAAACCTGTAACATCGTCGCGCATAGGCTGGGCAACCGTTAGGTTTTGAGTTAGCCAAATTTCCATCTTTGGTGCAAGAACAGCCCTTTCCTTCAACGAGATACTTCCAGTCCAAATGGCATTGTTTGTAATAGTGTAATCGTCCCAACGCACATCAATGCGGCAATTGCCATCATCAAACGGAGTGATTTCAATGCCTAGGCCAGTGAGATATGTAGTCTGAGTATTGCGCGAAAGATGAGAAGAGTACTGACATCGCCCAGTTGTCATTGAGTTATAGAAAGTCTTTGTGTTACAAGTGCTTGGATTTGTTCCCATATTAAGATTCGTATGAGTGCAAAACATATCGCGAGTATCGCCGAGACTAACAAGACTATCGATTTGTATCCTACCTATGCATTTTCTCCACATCGGCTTTTCCATAGCCGACGACAAAATATCTTCGTCATCAGAAACCGAAAAATGCCCTTCCATATCGTGTGTTCCACAAAATGGATTTTCTGCATCGCGACTATAATAACAATCATGCGTAGCCCAATTAATACACTTAATATTGTACACAGTATCAGCAACATGGTAAGAATAATTCCAATAGCCTTCGGCGGGAATCATCCTCAGGTTGTCGCGCTCGTTGGCATAATAAACATCGTTATTTGCACCACTTAAAATGTCACGACCTATCTGATAGTAAGCATAAACACCAGCCACCTGCTGCGGACGGCAATCGCTCTCATTGGCAAACTGCAAAAAGTCGAGTTTATTGTTTCTGCCCGACTGGTGGTTTTCGATCCAAATATATTGATTAGAAGAACTCTCGCTGTCCTTGTACGGCAATTTTATACGCACAGCATCGCCGTATGTAACAAAATCTCGCAGAATAAAGGTTTGCTGGCCGTCCTCCTTTGAAATGTCTGCATTTTTTGGATTTCCATCAATATCACGCGCGACAATCCACCAATCGTTTGCATTCCTGTTGCTTTCATGCTGCCAATGCATTCTCCATCTTTCATAACCATTGCACGAAACCAAAGTGGAACCGGAACCTCCCATCAATCCATATCCGCACTGCATGGGCAAAAAAGGCATGTATTCGCCAGAGCGACGATGGTTTCCGCCAGAAGTGTGAAACGAATTAGGACCAAAGAACGAATGTGAAATTTCGTGCTGCACGATTCCTGTCGGATTCAGCGAAACATCATGAGTTCCAACGCACTGCGCCGTACCAATCCCCGAAAAGGGATAATAGTTACCATTAATCAGCAACTTTTTACTACGTAGCATCGTTGTTGAAAAATATCCACTTCCAGCACTATCGCCACCATATTCCTTTGTAATATTACGGAAGAAGAACTGTATAAATCCTATTTTTCCTGAACCGTTATCGTAGTAAGAAATATCGTTGTGACCATACATTGTCTGCAAACCACCCTGCTCGTTTATGAAATCGACAGCAGCATTCTCGATGTTTGACTCGTTGAAACTGCCCAATTTAAGCACCCGACTCTCCTTGATATTCACGATGACGAAATCACCGGTAATCTGCAGTTCGTCAAACGACGACTCACCATAAAGCCTTGTAATACAACCATATAAATTATTTGGATTGTATACAGTATCCATCAAGCGAAGAAGATAGTCGGGAGGATTCTGGTTGAGGCTTTCAAGCAAAACCATATTCCAATGATTTGTCTTCGCAAATGGCTTTTCCCTTTCGGGATGCACATTGTAAATAATGTTTACAAAAAAGTTGAGCATACGGATTTCGCCACGAGGCTTTACCATCCAGCCATCCCAACTGTTTCTCTGCGCAAACACAGCTACAGCAAACAGCATCAGCAACACCGAGAGCAAAATCCTTTTTAGCCTCATAATCAATATGCAGCAAAACTTTCATCATCCAGCCAGGTCTTCTGCGCACGCATAACCTGCTCGATTACATCGCGAACACAACCTTCGCCACCTTTCTTGTCGGAAACGTAGAGGGCAATCTCCTTAATCTCATCGGCAGCATCGCTTGGACAGCATGGCAAACCAACAATCTTCATAATTTGGTAGTCGGGAATATCGTCGCCCATATACAGGATTTCCTCGTTGCGAAGGTTATATTTCTTCTTCAGCATTTCCAAATCCTCGGTCTTCCACACACTACCCATAATCACTTCCTCAACGCCGAGATTCTTGTAGCGAATCATTGTCTTTTCGCAAAAACCGCCCGAAATTATTGCAACGACAAGTCCCTTGCGGATGGCACATTTTATTGCAAATCCGTCCTTTACGCTGGTTGTTCGCTGCAAGTAGCCAATCTCGTTTATATTTACTGTCGACGACGACAAAACTCCGTCAATATCAAAGACCACAGCCTTGATGTTCGACAATATCTCCTTGAAATTCAACGTTTCCAAATTTTTGTTCATTTGTTATATGTTTTTAGGATGCTTTCGCTCATAATCTTGTAAACATCGGCAAGATTTTCATCAGAAGCGAGCATATCTATATGTGAATCAATAATTTTTCTATCTCCACGCACAGCAGGTCCCGTCTGCGACGAATAGGCACCGCCAGCAAGAATCTTGGCAAAACTCTGCTTCAACAATGGCGTTAATATATTAATAGGTATATTGTTTTCCTGCAAAAGTTTCTGCCCGAGGCAAACGCTATGGTTCATAAAGTTGGCTGCGAAAACGCCTGCAACGTGCAAAACTTTGCGCTGCTCGAACGACAATTCGTAAATGAGCGGACTGATTTTTTCGGCAAGACAACGCACTTCATGAAACGTATCGGCATTAGAAGTCTCGATACAGACAGGGATTTCGCTGAAATTATCAATCTTCACATCGCGCGAAAAAGTCTGGAACGGATACATCACCGCAGCGTTCTTCTGCCTAAAAATCTCTTTGGGCAGACTTCCCGAAGTGTGTATGCAGATTTTTTCGTCAGGAAGGCTTATTTGAGCGGCAATGCTAGCATTTGCCTCGTCCGACATCATGAACAGGTAAGCATCGGATTTTGATGAGATTTGGAACAAATCATCGGTGTAAACAGCATTTACCTCATCGGCCAGCGATTGTCCAGCAATGCTGTTTCGGCTGAACACGCAGTCGATAACGAAGTCTTCGGCACGAAGTTTCCGTGCGATATGATAGGCGACGTTGCCCGAACCGAGTATTGAAATATGTTTTATCATAGTCTTTTTAAAGTCATTCCGTAAGACAAAGCGAACAGGCGCAGGAACGAGCCTCGAGAGCCTGTCTATACGGAATCACCATCAAATATCGTTTTCATGGGAGATTCCGCATAGTTGAACAATATTACGCTCCACGTTCCGTATCGCGTTATTGTTCTAACTTGTGGAATGACGACAAAAATAAAACAAAAAGGAAACCCCTTTACGAAGTTTCCTTTTTTTAGTTAATAAATCATATTATTCTTCAACGAGAATAACAATCTTATTGTTCTTGCATTCTACAAGGCCGCCATTGACGCTGAACTTCAGTTCATTATCATTCATTTCCCTGATAACGACCTCACCCTTGTCCAATGTCGAAACGATTGGAGCGTGCATGTTCAGCATCTGGAATGAGCCTTTTGCCCCAGGCACCTTAACCATTGAGGTTTCGCCTTCGAACAACTTTTTTTCAGGTGTGATAATTTCTACTGTCATAGCAACTGTTATTTAGTTTCAGCCATCATCTTTTCACCCTTCTCGATAGCCTGTTCGATAGTACCAACGAGGTTGAATGCAGCTTCTGGATACTGGTCAACTTCACCGTCGAGAATCATGTTGAATCCCTTGATTGTATCTTCAATCTTTACGAATTCGCCCTTCAAGCCGGTGAATGCCTCGGCAACGTGGAACGGCTGCGACAAGAATCTCTGAACACGTCTTGCTCTGTGAACAACGAGCTTGTCTTCGTCCGAAAGTTCGTCCATACCGAGGATAGCGATGATATCCTGAAGTTCCTGGTATCTCTGAAGAATATTGATAACTCTCTGTGCTGTTTCGTAGTGAGCCTTTCCTACAACTGCCTCGGTAAGGATACGTGACGAAGAGTCGAGCGGGTCAACAGCCGGGTAGATACCGAGCTCGGCAATCTTACGGCTAAGAACCGTTGTTGCATCCAAGTGCGAGAAAGTAGTTGCTGGAGCAGGGTCGGTCAAGTCGTCGGCAGGTACATATACTGCCTGAACCGATGTGATAGAACCGCCCTTAGTTGAGGTAATACGTTCCTGCATTTCACCCATTTCGGTTGCAAGTGTAGGCTGGTAACCTACTGCCGATGGCATACGTCCCAGAAGTGCTGACACCTCGGAACCAGCCTGAGTGAAACGGAAGATATTGTCAACGAAGAAAAGAATATCACGACCAGTTGACGATGAGTTGTCGCCAGTTCCGTCGCGGAAGCTTTCGGCGATAGTCAAGCCCGACAAAGCAACACGAGCACGTGCTCCGGGGGGTTCGTTCATCTGACCGAAAACCATGCTCAACTTCGAGTCATTGAGTTTTTCTTTGTCAACCTTCTCCAAGTCCCACGAACCTTTTTCCATGGATTCCTTGAAGCCCTCACCATATTTAACAATATTAGCTTCGATCATTTCGCGGAGGAGGTCGTTACCTTCACGGGTACGTTCACCAACACCAGCGAAAACCGACAAACCGTCGTATCCGATAGCGATATTATTAATAAGTTCCTGAATAAGAACTGTCTTTCCAACACCTGCACCACCGAACAAACCAATCTTACCGCCCTTTGAGTAAGGCTCGATAAGGTCGATAACCTTGATACCTGTGAACAGCACTTCAACCTCGGTGCTGAGTTCCTCGAACTTTGGCGGCTGGCGATGAATAGGATAACCATCCTGTTTTGGAAGCAGTTCCATACCGTCGATGGTGTCACCGATAACGTTCATCAAACGTCCCTTAACCTGATTACCAACTGGCATCTTGATAGGGTTCTTGGTATCGACGACCTCCATGCCTCTGCACAAACCGTCTGTAGAATCCATAGCGATGGTTCTTACAGTGTGTTCTCCGATGTGCTGCTGGCATTCAACGATTAGAGGCTTTCCGTTTTCACGCTTAATTTCCAAAGCGTCGTAAATCTTTGGCAGGTCAGACCCTGATTTTTCGAAACTTACGTCAACTACTGGGCCAATAACCTGAACTATTTCACCTACTAATTGTTCCATTGTGTAACTGATAAAATTTTTGCTAACAAAGGTAATAAAACATATTTGAACTGACAAGAAAATCTCCCGTTTTTTTTCAATATTTTTCTACACGCTGAAATACAATACTTTATACAATTGATAATGGGCAATTGATAATTGACAATTTGGATGGCTGAATAGAGTGAATGATATTGGATAATACGCAATTGACAATCTTTTTTCCATACCATATTATTATAATTAGAAAATTTATCTAAATTTGCACTCATAAAAATAACTCTAAACTAATTTCTTATATGGCAATTTTATCAAAAGACAAATCATACGAGTGGAAATTCTCGAAGATTGGTGGAGTTACACGCGTTAACATCGAAACTGGCGACGACATAGCCCACCTTGGCGAACTCGACCAGAAAATGTGGACAGTACTGAGCTGTCCGACCAAAGGTCTTGAAATAGACGACAAGACTCTTGAAATCCTTGACCTCGACCACGACGGGAAAATAAAGGTTAACGAAGTAATAGCCGCCTCTCAATGGCTTACAAAAGTACTGAAAGACCCGAACTTACTCATCAAACAGGATAGTGTTCTTAACCTTTCGGACATAAATACCGAAGACGAAGACGGCAAAAAGCTATTCGATTCGGCAAAACAGATTCTCAAGAATCTTGGCCTAGAAAAAGATTCCATCTCTATTGCCGATACATCCGACCGCCTTGCAATATTCGCCAAGACAAGATTCAACGGCGACGGTATAATCACCGAGAATTCTACCGATGACGAGGCCCTGAAAGCAACAATAAAGTCATGCATCGATACAGTTGGCAGCGTTACCGACCGCAGTGGCGACCCAGGTATCAACGCCGACCAGATTGAAGATTTTTACACCAACTGCGCCGACTATGCTGCATGGAGCAAGGATGGCGACGATCGCAAGGAATCGGTTTTCCCATACGGTGAAAATACCGCGGCCGCACTCAATGCCTACAATGCGCTGAAAGAAAAGATTGACGACTACTTCCTGCGTTGCAAACTCATCGCATTCAACAACGATTCGACAGCAGCCCTCGACGTTTCGGTTGCTCGTTTCGAGGCTATCAGCGACAAGAACCTTACAACTTGCATCGACGAAATTTCGACCTACCCACTTGCACGTGTAGGCAACAAAAAGGATCTCATGCTCAACGAAGGCATAAATCCAGCTTGGGAAGCAGCTTTTGCTACACTCAAGAGCCTTATATTCGACGTTGACTTTGCCGGCAAGGATTCGATTACCGAAAGCGAATGGAATACCATTGGTGGAAAATTCGCAGCATACAAGGAATGGATGGATGGGAAGAAAGGTGCTGTAGTAGAATCTCTCGGACTTGAAGCAATAAACGGAATTCTCGCTGCCAACCGCAAGGAAGAACTTCTTTCGATTGTAGAGCAGGATAAGGCATTGGAAACCGAAGCCAACGAAATAGAAAGCGTTGACAAACTGATGCACCTCTACCGCGATTTCTTCCTCTTGCTCAAGAACTTCGTCACATTCTCCGATTTCTATTCACGCAAGGGCGATAAGGCAATCTTCCAGGCTGGTACCTTGTATATCGACCAGCGCAGTTGCGACCTCTGTATCAAGGTAAGCGACATGCCTAAGCACAATTTGACTGCAAGTTTCAGCGGAATGTATATCGCATACTGCGACTGCCACTCGAAGACGAAGAACGAGAACATGACCATCGCAGCCGTAATCACCAACGGTGAAGTAAACAACCTTATGGTTGGCAAGAATGCCATTTTCTATGACCGTCAAGGTAACGACTGGGACGCAACAATCACCAAGATTATCGAAAACCCGATAAGCATACGCGAAGCTTTCTGGTCGCCTTACCGCAAATTTGCAAGGTTTATCGAAAACCAGATTAACAAGTTCGCTGCAAGTCAGGACGAGAAGGTTACAAGTCAGGCAACCGGTACGATGGAAGCTGCGGGCGACCAGATGGTAGCCAACGCAAGCAAGGCTGCACAAAACGTTCCTGGCTCCGAAGCTAAGAAAAACCAGGCTTTCGACATTGCTAAGTTCTGCGGTATCTTTGCTGCAATAGGTTTGGCATTAGGATATATTGGAGGTTTCTTGGTTTCATTGGCAACGGGCTTCCTTAAACTTTCGTGGTGGCAGATGCCTCTTGCAATTATCGGTGTTATGTTGCTTATTTCTGGCCCAGCAATGATAATTGCTTGGCTCAAGTTACGCAAGCGTAACCTTTCGCCGGTACTCAACGCCAACGGATGGGCTGTCAACGCACAGGCTTACGTCAACATCAAGTTCGGTGCAACGCTCACCAAGATTGCCAAGTTCCCGCACATAAAGAACGCAACCGATCCATTCAAGCAGGGCGTTCCTGTTTGGAGAAAAATCCTCTATGTAATTATTCTCCTTGGTATCATCTTCTGCGCATTGTACTTTACCAATGTTTTGTCGCGTGTAGGCTTGCCTTCGCCGTTCCATAAGGACGCACCGACAGAAGTTGTCGCTACCGATACGGTTCCCGCAAACGATACCACAGCCACTGTAGAAGCACCAGCAGAAGCTCCTGCTCCTGAAACACCTGCTGCAGAATAAAACAATCATCATTTAACGCAATAAAAGGCTGAGGTTGCTCAGCCTTTTTTGTTGCATGTTGGGTATTGCATAGAAACTATAATTAAAGTGGAGGCGCAAAATTTTGCGCCTCCACATAATTTTGGGCCTCCACATAATATCCTTCTGATATGGACAAAACCATCCAAAATAATTTGTCTATACAAAAAAAATAGGGAGGTCTCCCTCCCTATTCAATTTATCATTTGTTAGTGATTACCTTATTATATTAACCTTTACAACGCTAGCACCAACCTTTACGAAGTAGGTTCCGTTGCAAAGTCCAGAAAGGTCTATCATCTGGTTTTCAGTGGCATTTTCAACCATCGCTACAACCTGACCGAGAGCATTTACAACGACAACATTCTGACCTTCTGCATTTACAATGCTAATTTGTCCGCTTGTTGGATTAGGATAAACCTCGATTTCATTTGCAAACATTTCATCAACCGAAGCATCGCAGTCGGCAGTAATGTCGTTTACTGTCGGATAGTTCACATAATACTTTCCGAACGAATATTCGACAATGCCTGCTACGCTGTAATATTTGTCCTTCTGGATTGTATATGCGCCATTTGCAAAATTGTGGCTATATGTAACAGTATCACCAGCAGCATTTACACAAGACCAGTTGCCGTAAGGCATTGTACTGCCAGTACTACGGGCACATTCTACACGCACATAGCAAGCTTCGTATGCCTCGCTCTTGGCCTCGTTGATTGTAACATTCATTGGTCTTGCGACACCTATATCAAATACTTCGAAGTTTGCAACATTCTTCAACTCGGTAAGTCCATAGTACTCGGTTACCAAAGCCTGCAACTTAACAGAATCGCCGATGTTAGGATTGTTTATCGAGTCGAATACCCAAACACCACTCCAAGCTTCGTTTGCATCCTGAATAGAATAACCCTTTACCGGGCAATAAGGAGTGTTTATAAAGTTGGATGTTACAACACCCTTTACCCAGACAGTCTGGTTGTTGAGTGGAGAATCACCGCTTTCCTCGGTTGTATATTGTATATCGCGAATTGCAGTGAAGGTAGGTCCTGCCAAATTAACCGTGAAGGTAGATGATGCAGAAGCAACAACTGTTTGGTCAGTTGCTACAAGACTAGCATGAATGGTGTGTTCGCCTTCGGTAAGTCCTGTGAAAGCATGTGAGGTTGCGGTACCAGAGATTGCGTCTTCATCATCAACTGAGAACGAAATGTTTCCATCGGTTCCGACGGTGAAGTTGAAGATTTGTACGGTTGCATTCACTGCCGAAGAGTAAACTACGCTGTTGTTTACAGGATTTGTAATTGCAATCGTAGGAACAACAGAACCTGCAACAATGTCGTTTTCGCTACGCGGCTTGAGTTCCCAGATTCCATCTTGTCCAAACCAATCGACAATACCAGTAACGGTATATGAAGTTCCAACTGTAGGAGTGTAAGTAAGACCAAATATCACGATTGATGTTCCATCGCTTATTGTCCATTTCTTTGCTCCGCCGATGTTTGTGCAAGTACCAGTAACAGTAACGAGCATACTTTCGTATGGTTCGGCTATTTCGCTAATATTAGCAAGAACTAGTCCGTTTATCGGAGTTGCAGCACCATTGTTTACAATAGCAGTAGGATTCATCTCTGTAAGACCGTTGTACTCGGTAATTGAACCGGTAACGGTTACATTGTCGCTAAGGGCTGGTGTCAACGACGAATTAGTATTATATATGTATAGTCCGCTCCAAGCAGCCTCGGCATCCTGGATATAGAACTTGTCGTTGTTGAATCCAGTTACGGTACCGCTTATGGTAACAGTCTGTCCGTTGTAAGGAGAATCTCCGTTCTCGGCAGTTGTGTACTGAATATCGCGAATCATAAGTTGTCCGCTTGTGCGAGCCTCGAATGTTACGGTTGCAGTAACTGGAGTTTCGAGAGAATTTTCGCCCATGTCGACAAGTTCGAAAGCAAGAGTATTGCTTCCGTTAACCAAATCATTTACTACGAAGGAACCTTCGGCATCAACATAAACTGCATTTCCACCATTAAGCGTATATTTCAACTCTCCGTCGGTTCCAAGTTCGAAATTGTAAACACGGAACTGCACCTCTACATTGTCGTCCATAACTGTTGAGCCTTCCACAGGCGAAAGAATGCGGAGAGCGATGCCATCAACATTTTCGGTTATATCGGCTGCACTACGCGGAAGCACTACCCAGCTGACATTGTAAGTAGGCTTGTTGGTGAACGAAAGTACGCCAGTAACCTCATATTCTACTTCGGCTACTGGAGTAAAAGCGAAGCAATCTGCTCCTACATAAACAGATTCTTCTGCGTCGTTTGCAATCTGCCAAGCTGTACTTAGCATTGTTCCGTTGTGAGTTCCAGTTACCTTTACAAGCATCGACTCGTACTGTTCCGAAACAGCACCAAGTCCGAGTTCTATCGGAGCAAACAGGTCGTTGTCGCTGCTTCTTACGATAACATCGGTAACGTCGCCCATTTCGGTCAGACCGTTATATTCAGACATTGTACCGCGAACAACAACCATATCGCCAAGTTCTACTTCGCCAACATGATCGACAGTATAAACATAAAGTCCGCTATATGCTTCGGTTGATGACTGAATATAGAAACCACGTTCAACCTTAGCGGTAACAATACCTTGGGTTGCGACAACGTTTCCGTTCTGGGCATTCTCGTCTGCTGTACCCTGTATTGCAGGAATTGTAAGCAAGGTCGAGAAATCGGCATCGATTGTGAAAGCTACATTTGCTGTAACAGGGGTTTCCAACGAAGCATTATCCATATCTACGAGTTCGAGTGCGAGAGTGTGTTCACCATCCTCGATGTCTGAAATTGCGAAAGTGGCAGTTGTTGAATACTGAGCAGCGCCACCATCGAGGGTATATTTTATCTTGCCGTCGTCGCCAAGATCGAAATTGCGAATTGCAAGATTTACATTTACCGAGTTTGTAAAGAATAACGAACCATTTGCAGGAGCTGTTACTGTCATTGCCGGATCGTCGCTAAGCGAAGCAACATCAACATAAAGTGCGATTGGTTGCTGATTGGCATACGAAGCAGCCTTATAATACCTAAACCTAGTCTGGTTACTTGCAGTGTTGAATCTCAAATGAGTCCCTGCCGATATGATTTCTACTGCCTCTGCTGAGAATTCAACCGTATTCAAATAAGCCTCGGTAGTACTAGTCTTAATGGTATTTGCATCGCTTGTATTACCAATAAAGTAACCGCTTGCCGACTTTACCGAATAGCCACCTTCCACAGTGCCCAAGGTAAAGTAGAAATCGTCAGTGGCTACCGAAATAGCATCGTTCGACACTGCAATTGTCTTGGTATTTGCGACAGCATCTAGCGTAGTAAGGCTACCGTCAAAAGCCACGTTTCCTGCCTCATAAACAATCAGGTACTTGCCTCCAGCGAAAATCTGATCGGCACTTGTAACCTTGTTATAAGTTGTCTGCGCAAAAGTTTCTCCGAAGAGCAACGCAATACAAGCAACAAAAATCAATGATAAAATTCTATTCATAACTCTCTCATTTTTAAGTTAATAATTTAGGGTTGCTATACAAAAAAAGAACCTATCCGAAGATAGGTTCCGTATAAATTCAATTATTTTTCGAGGATTTCGGGGTCGACGAGAATTCTACCGCAATATTCGCAAGGTATGATCTTCTTGCTCGACTTGATATCAAGTTGTCTCTGCGGTGGGATCTTGTTGTAGCAACCGCCGCAAGCATCACGTTCGATAGTAACGACAGCAAGCTTGTTGCGAGCATTGTTGCGGATACGGGTATAAGCGAAGAGAAGACGTGGCTCGATGAGCTGGGAGATTTCCTCACGCTCTGCATTAAGTCTTTCTTCCTCGGTCTTAGTTTCGGATATGATACCATCGAGTTCAACCTTTTTCATTTCGAGGTCTTTGCGACGTTCTGCCAAACGTTCCTTGGCATCGGTAATCATATTATTCCTATTCTCGATCTCTTCCTTGTTAACTCTTATGCTCTTTTCTGCCAACTGCATATCGAGTTCCTGATTTTCGATCTCCTTGGTAAGAGCATCAAATTCCCTGTTGTTACGAACGTTGTTCTGTTGCTCCTGATATTTCTTCATCTGAGCATCAGCTTCCATTCTCTTGCGTTCCGAAACGGAAATCTGTGCATTCAAGTCCTTTACCTCCTGCTTGTAGTTGCTGATACGGGTTTCGAGACCTGCAATTTCGTCTTCGAGGTCGCGTACTTCCAAAGGAAGTTCACCGCGAAGGGTTCTTATCTCATCAAGTTTAGAATCAACAAGTTGGAGCTTGTATAAGTTCTTAAGTTTTTCGGTTACGGTAAGTTCGTTTTTCTTTTCGTTTTCTGTCATCTCAATAATTGTTTATCGGATTCGTATTTATGTCTGAAAAATAGGTTGCAAAGTTAATGCTTTTTTTCACAATAACGTCATAAAAAATTTCTTTTGTGAATTGTTCGCTTTCGTAGTGCCCGATGTCGAGCAAAAGAATCTTTCCTTCGGCAAGAAACCAGTCGTGATATTTTATGTCGGCTGTAATGTAAGCATCTGCGTTCGAGGCAATTGCCGTGCGGATATACGATGCTCCGCTTCCTCCGCAAACGGCTACGCGACGGATTTTCCTGCCAGTCTTCGCGCTATGACGAATGTTGCCAACCTTGAATGTCTGCTTTACGGTTTCAAGCAACTCGTCCTCGGTCATTTCCTCAGTCAGCTCGCCAATCGCACCAAGTCCAACCTGTTCCCACTGGTTTTCAATCTGATATATATCGAATGCAGGTTCTTCGTACGGGTGAACTTTGAGCATTGCCGAAACAACTTTCGCTTGCAAGTACGACGGACAAATTACCTCAATTTTCACCTCGGCTTCGTGATGCTGTTCGCCAATTTCACCCACAAACGGATTGCAATTCTCGCCAACGCGGAAAGTTCCTGTGCCGTTCACATTGAAACTGCATTCGTCGTAGTCGCCGATTGTTCCTGCACCTGCCAAAAACATTGCCTTGCGAACCTGCTCGGCGTAGGATTCTGGTACAAAAACCGCAATCTTGCGAAGCAAATGCTTTTCCGCATCAATCACCGTGCAATTTTTCAGTCCAAGCTTTTCGCACATTTTCATGCTCACGCCGTTCTGCGCCTTGTCGAAGTTGGTATGTCCGCAATAAATTGAAATATTGTTCTGCAACGCCTTGATTATCGACTTCTCCACATTGTTGCTTCCCATAATGCGCTTTATGTTCGGAAAAATCAGCGGATGGTGCGAAACTATCATATTGCAGCCCTTGTCAATCGCCTCATCAACGACCTCTGGGACGACATCCACGCAAATAAGCACGCCGACAATCTCCGCATCGGGGAAACCGACATTCAGCCCTGCATTGTCGTAGCTTTCCTGCAGGCTCGACGGAGCAAAACGCTCAAGTTCGGATACTAATTCTTTTACTTTCATTCTCTATGTCTAACAGACTTACAGGCGAACAGGCTCACAGACTAAAAAAACTAAAAGGTCCAAAGACAATCGACTGCTAGATCGTTAGCCTGTTAGCCTGCTGGACTGCCAGCCTTCTTTACATCTCGTTCTTTATTCCCACAAGCATTTCCTTGATTCCTTCGAGCCGGCTTACGATTTCCATGTTGGCTTCCACATCGGTGCGGTTCTTCGAGAGGCGTTTGCTGGCGCCGTCGAGTGTCATGCCACAGTCCTTCACCAAGTATTTTATCTGCTTCAGCACTTCGATGTCCTTCATTGTGAACTGGCGGTTGCCTTTGGCGGTACGCTGCGGCTTTATGAATGCCTCGAACTCCTTTTCCCAGAAACGAATGTTCGACTCGGCAATGTCGAGATATGATGCCACTTCGCTAATCGAGTAGTAGAGCTTATTGGGGTTAAATTCGTTTGTCTTTTCCTTTGCCATAATATGTTGCAATTTATGTTGCAAAAATATGTTTTTTTCGGGAAATCACAATCGGGTTGCCAAATGTTCAAGCAAATTTATTGGACAGGAGTGTTGTCTGTTAACGAATAGTTTGTACTTCGGCCACCTTCTTGGTTTTTGACGAGTACTCCCTTGTCAACCAAATCGTTGATGTCGTTTAAGGCGGTATCGGACGAACATTTTGCAATTTTTGCCCATTTGCCAGTCGTCAGTTTTCCAAAGAATCCGTCGAATAGCATATTTATGAGTTTCTTTTGCCTAGCGTTGAAATTGGTCTCGGAATGCACATCCCAGAAATGCGTCTTTTTCAGTACCGACGACAATGTGTCTTCGATGGCAAGCAGCGATTTCTTCATACAATCCAAGAACCACAAAATCCATTCGGTGATGTTGCCGTCGCCTCTTTGTGCGCGTTCTAGGACATTGTAGTAATTTTTCTTGTCGGTCTGTATCTGGTTCGACATGCTGTAGAAACGCATCGGTGTCCCGTCGGCTCTCGACAGCATCATTTCGGTCAAGGCTCTTGCTATTCGGCCGTTACCATCGTCAAATGGATGGATTGTGACGAACCACAAATGCACAATTGCAGCGCTAAGTACAGCATCGGTCTTATTGTCGGAATTTATCCATTTTATAAGACGGTTCATTTCCATCTTTACTCTGCTATGTGTAGGTGCTTGATAGTGAACTTTCTCGTGCCCCATTGCACCGGAAACTACTTGCATCTCGTGAGTGCGGTACTTGGCAACATCTATCCTGTACAAACCGCTCATTCCAGTGGGAAACAAAACATTATGCCATCCGAACAGCCTTTCGTCAGAAAGCGGAGCAGTGTAGTTTTGGGTTGCGTCAATCATCATTTCCACAACGCCGTCGATGTATCTTGACGATTTTGTTGTTCCTGCCACAGGGATTCCAAGCCTTTGTGCTATTGACGACCTAACCTGTTCAAGATTAAGCATTTCGCCTTCAATTTCTGATGACTTTACAATTTCGAGCGACAAGTTGGTCAATTGTGCTTCGTTCTGCTGTGAAAAACCTATAGACGATAAATTTCCGAGAACTTTCCCTTGCAACAGTCTCACTTCCGCAAGTTTATTAATTACGGACGCTGTGTCATATCTGAATTTCCACCAGCCTGTATGTTCGTGCAGGTACATATTGTAATTTTTTGCAAAGGTAAATCTTTTCGGTAAATAAATACTCTATTCGCCGAAAATTTTTCGGTGAATAATATCTCTAATCACCGAAGGTGCTTGTAAAGGAAAAAGACCACATCGTTTCAGATGCGTTTTGATGGGGAACATTTGAGCAAGGCACTAACCTTGTTAAACTCTTGAAAATTAAATATTTATTACACCCATTACCTTTCCAAAATCTTCTTTTGCCAGCCTTTTGCCATTGTATGTAAGCGTATCGGCAAGGCGGATGGAATGTTTTTTCAGTCCATTGCTGAAATACAGGTAGATGTTGAGGTATTCTTTTAGGAATGTATCAATGTTTTCGGCTGTAACGGTGATTTTCGCCTCGATGATGGTGGAAATTTCCTGCTGGAAAATCGGATAGTTGCCACGCTGACCAAAAACGCTGTAAATGCCTTCGTGGCGGACGAACGCCGACTTCAGCGGCTGGTTGGTCTCCTCGAACAATGCCGACGGGAAAGCAATTTCGACCTTGTAGTCCTTTTCTACTATATTACCTGCATTGCGAATCATAAACTTGGGATAGAAGTTCATCGATGAGAACTTTCCTCCCGACAAGGTCGGAATGCCGTTTATGTTTGTCACGCCAAGAAACTCCAGATTGCAAGTGCTAATCTTCATATAGGCCATACGGACTTCCGACTCGTTCATTACCAAGCATTTGCCTTTGTTCCAGCGGTAGAACTTGCTGTCGGAGAACTGGTGCGGGGCATTGTTGTTGGCAGGGATGTGGATGTGGATTATCTTGCCGTCGGAATCGGGAATCGGGCAAATTTTTACCGAAAGGTCGTCAACAGGCTTGTCAATCTGCGACTGAATCTCGTGGAAAATCCACTCTTCGCCCTTGTCGAAGCCTTTCACCGGCTCGAAAACTTCGGCACGCAAACGCTTCTGTGCAATGCCGAAAATAAGTTCGCCGCCACTGCTGTTTGCTATTGCCGACACCATCTTCGCCAACTTTGCCGACGAAGCCTGCACGGCATTCCACTGCGCACCGCCGACAAACCACAACGAATCGTGGCAATGAACCTTGTCGGCAACCAGATTGCGGTAGTAGTCAATATTGTAAGTCCCTTCTATTTGCATGGCTACATGTCGAAACTTGAGATAAACTCGTCGTTGATGAAATTGTCGTAGCTGCAGCAAACATGTGTTGCAAAGCTAATTGCGCAATAGATGACCTTTCGCCACACTTCGAGCGACATATTTTCGAGGTCGGATGCGTAAACATTCTGCTTGATAAGTCCGTAGATAAGCCCAGCATTGAAGCTGTCGCCTGCGCCAACGGTAGAAACCGGGGTTATGCGAGGCACATCAAACACCTTGTGGAAGTCGGAAGTGAAAAGGTTCACGCCGTACTTGTTGGCGGTATAGATGAAATTGCGACAGCCGTAACCTTTTACTATCTCGTTGGTGTCGAGGGCTGAATTTGAATCGAAGATAAGCTGGAAATCCTCGTTGGAGCCTTTCGTGATGTCGGCGATTTCAAGGTTTTCCTTGATTAGAGGCAAGGCGCGTTCGCGGTCTTTAAGGTGCGAAGGACGGAAATTCGGGTCGTAGATTAGGATTGCACCAGCCTCCTTTGCCTGACGCAGACAAGCCATAAGGTCGTCGCGGACTTCGGCCTTTATCGAGGTGAACGAACCGAAAAGCACAATGTCGTCACGCTTCACTTCGGGGAATGTTATCTTTATTTCGCCGTTCACACGAATCTTGTAGAAACTATATGCCGGTTCGCGCGTATCGTACAGGAAAGCGAGAGCAACACGCGACTTTGCATCGTTGTACAAGGTCAAATATTTGGTCGAAACATTGTTGTCCGACAGGAAGTCGGCGATGATGTTACCTATAGCATCGTTGGCCTGGTCGCCTACGACATAAACCTTTTCGCCCATACGCCCTAGCGACACCGAAGTGTTGAGGACTGTGCCTCCCGGACACGATTCCACGGCTTTCCCGTTACGGAAAATGATGTCGTAAACGGTTTCGCCAATACAATATATCTTTCGCATATATTAAAATTTGTGAGGGCAAAGATAAGAAAAGTTTATGTTTGAGAATGTTGTTGAGACGCAAAATTTTGTAGCTGTACAAATGCAGGATTCTGTTGAAACGTGAAATTTTTATTCCATTCCGTTATAAATTCTTTCTATTAGCGGTCTAAGAGCAACGATATCTTCATCAATAGTTTGCCACAATTGAACAGGGCGAATTTTATAGTATCCATGAACAAGCACATGCCGCATTGCTTCAATCACATCCCACTCTACTTCGCTATGCGCCTCCTTCAGTTCCGTTGAAAGCATATACACGGCTTCTCCTATTATTTCAACATGCTTTACAAATCCAAAATATCTAATCGGGTCTGCCTCAATTTCTTCATGAGAGCACAAATCCTTATTAGACAATAAAATATCGCATGTATCAAGGATGTGTTTCAACCTTTCCTTATCTCTAATTTGTTCTCTCATATATCAGTATCTTATCTTGATTTGCACTTCCTTCTGCAAACGGCATTAGGCAACCGTCCTCAACCAAATCTACATTACGTTTTATGCTTTTTTCTATATCACGCTTTATCCTACAAATAGTCATTAGCGAAATATGGTCACTATCAATATATTGAACAAGCAAATCGACATCACTATCGGGCAATTCCTCACCCCTCGAACATGATCCGAACAACCATGCCCGTGCAATTGCATTCTGCTTGGAAAGGCTTTCTCGAAGCAATGGCAACATTTGTTTTGTCCGTTGAGTCAACATAATCAATATATTTTCTGCAAAAATAACAAAAATAAATCACACGCCAAAAATTCAACAATTTAAAAGTTTTGGGGCTAACTGACTCAAAGCCTTTTTGCCTAATGTTGTTGTCAAACCAAGTTGTAAAAATCACTCCCCCAGCACAATAATTAAGGCACAAAGTTTGTTATATGGATTTAGAAAAAACTAAAAGGACATGAAAAGACTTGCATACATCTTCGCATCAATCGCAACGGCACTTGTTTTCACGATGCTGTTCTTCGAAAAAAGCATAGGTCTCAACCTTGTAATTCTCGAATGGATAACTATTCCAATAATGCTGATACTCAACAGGCCATTTAAGTTCAACAAACTTACGGTCACGGCTCTGGCAGTGCTTCTGACAACCTCGTTGGCAGTCCTTTACTCGCATTCGGGATGGACTATTTTCGTCAACATACTTATGTTTTTCACCTGCAACAGCATAATTGTGTTCAAGGAATACCGCAGCTACATGTATGCGACCTTTGAATCGTTCCGCAATGCTGCGCTCTCGTTCGTCCCGCAGATGCACAGGAAACACGAGGACGGCGAACCAAAGATGAAGAAAAGCAAGATTTTCTGGCTTACGGTGCTGGCATTTGTAATCACTCTGGCATTTATAATTCTATATTCGCTCGGAAGCTCAAAGTTCGGAGATATGGTCAGCGACATAATCCAGTCGCTCAACTTCGAATTTATTTTGCTCTTCCTGCTCGGACTTGTATTTGCAAATTATGCATTCCGCAAGAAGACCGAAAAACTCATGACCTACGAATCGGGTCTTGACGAAACCTTGGTGCACAAACGCAAAAGAAGATTTCTGCGCGGACTTTCGCAGACACTCAAGAACCGCAACTTTTTCGGCGTGATGCTACTCGGAATGCTCAACATAGTGCTTTTGTTCTTCAACATAAGCGACATACGCTATGTGTGGTTCTACTCGTGGGACGGCTCGTTCCTGAAAGAGTTTGTTCACGAAGGCACTTGGATTCTTTCGTTTGCAATACTCATCTCGCAGATGATTGCCCTGCTGCTGTTCCGCGAAAACCTCAACTTCTACAGCAAAAACAAGCTGCTGAAAATTCTGACAATGGTTTGGCTTGCACAGAACTGCTTCATGACCTTGTCGGTTGGTCTAAGAAATTTCTGGTATGTAAAATACTTCGGACTGGCATTTGGACGAATTATGGTATTTTTCTTCCTTGTGCTTGTTTTGGTCGGTCTGATTTCGATAATGATAAAGGTGGCAAAGCACAAGAGCATGTACTACCTGTTCAAGGTCAACAGCTACGCATTTTTTGTTGTGATTTCGCTTTCGGCTCTTGTAAACTGGAACGTAGTAATTGCCCAGTACAACTTTGCTCATAGCGACAGCGCTTTCATCGAATATTCGTTTATGGCAGACCTAGCCGACCCCGCTTTGCCATACCTCACAAAGACAAGAGCCGAACTCGACCTCATCGACCAGCAACAGCAGCAGGCTATGAAGTTCGACACAAGGCAGGATTACTTCATAACTTCAAAGAAGTACGAAATCCTTATCAAGATGAAAATCCGCGATTTCATGGAAAGATACGAAAACCAGGACTTCCTCGAATGGAACTTTGCCGACGAATGGGCCTATAGGCAACTGAAAAAGAGCGGATTTGCCGACGATACAGACTTTAATGCCGACTGGTTCGACCTGTTACGATAAGTTTCAATGGCTGACGCCCGCATGGGCTTGCAGGCTTGCTGTCTAATAGTCTTGCAGTCTCACAGGCTAACAACCAGACTGCTGGACTGGTCTTCTGCTAGACTTTTAACTTTCAACTATCAACTGTGCTTACTCGTACTCGTACAATATTTCAGCATCGTCGTCGATGTGGCCTATGATGCGGAATTCGGTACGGCGGTTCTTCTGACGACCTTCGGGATTGTCAGATCCGTCGGGATTTGAGTTGGGCGCAATAGGCATTGTTTCGCCATAGCCCTTAGCAACAAGCCGTTCTGGACTTATACCCTTCTGAATCAGATAATTTACTACCGACTGCGCTCTATTTTGCGACAATATCATGTTGCTTTGGTCAGTGCCCACGCTATCGGTATGTGAACTTATTTCGACTATTATCTTTGGATATTCATTGAGAATCTTGTATATTGTTGTATCAATCACAACCTTAGAATTATCACGCAGATTGTATTTTGCGAAGTCGTAGTAAATATTCTCCACTACGAATGCGCGCGTTGGCAATGCTCCGATAATTATCGGGTCGAGATGTAAGGTGTCGGAATGTGTTATCCCATTGGTTGTGAATGCCAAAATCTTTTCTCGGTTATTGTAGTCCTTCACGCTTATATAGTAGTCGACATCGCGCTCAAGATTGAAAAAATACAGGCTGTCGCCAGTTGTGGTGGTCTTTAAGAAGTAATTTTTACCATCGCTGCCTGTCATGTACAAATCGACGCGGTAATCGTGAAGGATTTCGGCTTTGTCGGAATTCTCGATAGCCTTATAATCGACAGTACGAGTCCTCTCGTACTCCTTTTCTATAGTACGGAAGAATGTCGAGTCGGTTATTCCTATCACCTTTCCATCGACAGCCACCACAATATGGTCGCGATATATGAATTCGTAAATGTCGTCGCAGCAATTCTTGCTACGCAGCGAATAACCTCCATCGCGATTCGACGACAAGAATCCTTTCCTGCGGCTCTCGTCGATACTATAGTAAAGGTCGTCGTAGTTTGAGTTGATTGGTCTGCACAGATTCTGCGGAGCCTCGAAGCTCTTGCCCTCGCCGACGGTCTTGTAAACATCGAAACCGCCATACCCAAGCATACCATCGGAACTATAATAAAGTGTTCGCGTAATAGCATCGTAGAAAGGTGTGATTTCGTCGCCTGCAGTATTTACGACCTTACCGCAGTTCTTGGCTTCCTTCCAACCTTTGTCCTTGGATGTATAGTACGAGAACCACAGGTCGAGGCCACCGCGTCCGCCTTCGCGGTCGGAGACGAAATACAGCACATCGGTATTCTGGCGCGACACGCCCACAGTAGGCATTGTCGAAGTGCTTCCGCTGACATTTACCTCGTCGGGAAGACGCTCGGGAGTCTGCCATACGCCACCCACAAGCTTCGACATATAAATTTCACAAAGTCGCTTTCCTTGGTCGTCTTTCCGACATTTTGTAAAGAAAAACCTTCGCTTGTCGGCCGAAAACGCGCCATTGCTTACATCGTATTCGCTGCTATTGAATATGGTGTCGAACTCGCCAACAAACGACCACTCCAGTTCCGAATCCTCCCGTGCAACGTAAAACTTGCGAGTCGGCAAAGTATCGCCGTAAGTATTGTAGTAGTTGATTTCGTTTTCGCGCAGCGAACCGAAAATCAAGGTATTGTTTTCATAGGGTACAGGAGCTGTATTTATATGTTTGCTGTTTATCGACGAATCGAGATGATGCACAAGAATATTTCTGTCGGTGCTATCGGCAGCAACCCTGTCCATATCCTCGGCAAGCGACTTTGCCAGCTTTGTAAACTCGCGCAAACTCTTGTCGGAACGCGCCACCGATGCAAACCTTTCGTATTCCTTCTTTGCATCTTCGTACTTGCCCATTATGTGAAGGCATTTAGCCGAATAGAACAACTCGATAAGGTTTGTCTTGCTGTCGTTTCTGAATGTCTTGCTGAAATATTTCTGTGCCTCGGGATAGTTCTTTTCCTGCCAATAGAGATATGCCAGTTTTTTCTGCACCTTGACATTGCCCGGATAATTGTCGTCGTACTTGCGGTAGTTGTCGGTAGCTGTAAATGCATCGCCGTCGTACAAGGCATTCTTGGCTGTGCTCAAAAGTTTCGTCTTCGACGGAACTTTTTTGTCGCTGCTCTGCGCTTGCAAAAAAGCGGTCGACAACATTAGCAGCAATGCCGTAAGCAACAGCGGACTATACACAAATCTTTTCAGTACCGATATTTCTATATTGACGACTTTCATATTCAAAATCTATCGCATGGTAGTGTTATAAAGTTCTTCTTTGCGAATTTCAGCTTGTAGATAAGCGAAATTTCAAATGCTCCACGGGCGTTTGTCGCCTGCATAAGTTTCGACAGGTTGATGTCGTAGCTTGCAGCAACTTCTATCCCATAGAACACCACGCCTGCTGTAATCATTGCTGCATCGAAGTTCGAGAACGATGTTCGCCCGCCAGCCCCAAAGAACGCCGAAGTTACAACCTTTGTAGGAATAGGGTGCTCGGCGATAGCACCGAAAAGCAGTTCCTCGGTCTTTTTTGTAAAGGTTGTCAGCAAATGCGGCGTGACTGTCCACGATTTAGGACAAGGAATTCCCACCTCGGCACTGAAAAGCATACGCGGAGCAAGTTTTGTATCGGTATTGCAAAAAGTTTCCTGGGGTGAATTCAGATGCAGCACCGAAATACTTGCCGTTGGCTCTACCTTTTGAAACTTAGCACGATACGAAACTCCAGCATTCATGTCGAAATATCCGAGCGACATTTCCATATCGGTTACGTTGTTGGGTAAATTCAAGTCGAACAAACCTGTTTCGGGATTATACTGACTTGGAAGCGTCACCCCGTCGAGGGTAAAATGCTTATCGACGTATCCGCCCTGCAGACCGACCGAAATGCTTTGCTTTTTGGTAATGTTATAAATGTATGATGCTGAAATCATGAATTTGTTGGCTGTGAGCTTTGTTCCCCCCGACTTGTCGTGCAGGAACATTACGCCAACACCCAGTCCCGACTTACCACGGAATCGAACAGGAGCATCAATCGCCACCGATATGGTCTGGTATGGGACACCTACAGCGCTCCATTGGGTACGATAATTGTTCGAAAAACGCAGGTCTTCATCGAATGCACCCGTAGCCGCAGGATTGAACACCAGAGGCACTGCATAGTACTGCGTAAAATGTATATCCTGACCGAAACACACGATTCGACCAAAGAGCATCACGAGTAATATTAATATATAGGTACATCTCATAAATGCCACGTTTTTCAATGCAAAATTAACTATTAGTTTCTAATGACAAAAATTATTTAAAACTTTTTTTACTTTTTTTCACCAACTACATATTTTTGATTATTTTTGCAAATGTATTTGGTTTTTGTATTGACATTATGAAAATACTTAAAAACATATTATTGCTATATGCTACAATCTTGATAGGGTTGGCAGCAGATGCTCAGTTAGCAGTTTCTATAACTGGAAATTTTGAAGGTTGTGCCCCGCAGATACTTAGCTTTGGATGCAATTTGTCGGGTGCAAGCAGCGACGTAACCTATTCGTGGTCGTCGGGCAACGGCGACGTATCGCTACTGGCAGCACCTACGTTTTCGTACCTTAACCCGGGTCGCTACACCATCTCGGTAACAGTCACCAGCAACGGACAGACCGCCACCGACAGCAAAGAAGTTGTGATTTTCAACGGACCTACTGCCCTATTCAACGATAGCACCGAAATCGGATGCGTACCTTACCAACATCGATTCAGCAGTCTTTCTACACCTGGCGATACTGTCATAACAAGGTGGGAATGGTTCTTCGGCGACGGCACCACCAACATTGGACCCAACAGATGGCACTCATATACCACTCCCGGAATATTTACAGTAACACTCAAAGTTACCGATGCCAACGGTTGCGAAGACATGATGCACTCGCAGATGCTTACGCTCTCGAAACGTCCCGACGTGACAATCAGTGCAAACAACGCCCAATGGTGCACCGCCCCACACGAAGTCAATTTTTCATCGGAAATATCTACCGACGTCGGACTTGGCGGCTCTTACGAAGCCACATGGAATTTCGGCGACGGTTCGACCAGCAACGAAGACAACCCAAGACACACCTACACACAGATTGGAAACTATGATGTATCGCTTACAGTTGTCGATTCGTACGGCTGCTCAAATACGGTAACAGAAATCGATATGGTCGAAATTGGAAACATTTCGCCAGAATTAAACATTCCCGAACAAGTGTGCCTAAATGCGACTTCTACCTTTAGGAGCGATGTCACAGACCTATTGTGCCAATGGGATTTCGGCGACGGGACGCCAGTACAACAAGGTCAGAATGCAACGCACACCTACACACAAACTGGCAACCACGAAGTTACATTTACCATCGACCCAAACGGAGCCTGCCAGCAAGTCAGGATTTTCAATGTGGAAGTCGTCGATGTACATGCATCGTTCCGCACCGAACCCGAAAACCTATTCTCTTGCACCTACCCTTTCAATGTAACGTTCATCAATACTTCTGTTGGCGAGAACCTTACTTACACCTACAATTTCGGCGACACGTACTTGGATTTCGAACCGACAGTCGAACACTCGTATCAGCAAAACGGCCGATACACACCTATGCTTACTGTAAGTTCGCCAGGCGGATGTACCTCAAGGTTTATTGGTCCCGAAATTGTAGTAAACATGCCCGATGCACGCCTTTATTCCTCATCCGACGGGGGGTGTGCTCCAACAACTATCGACTTTCTTAACAATCCTGAATATACCAGCAATTCGGCGGTGGTAAACTATTTCTGGGACTTCGGCGATGGAACAACCGAAAACACAACCACATCTACGGTAAGCCATACATATTCCGAAGTTGGTATCTTTTCGCCCACACTTACAATTACCGACACTTCGGGATGTACATTCACCAGTACACTACAAGAAAGACCTTTCGGAATAAGAACAGGGCTACAAGTCTCACCCGAAAACTTCGGAGTGACCGACGCCATGCACAACTTTATACCTGGCGACACTCTATGCCCACGCGACGAAGTGTACCTATATAATTCAATGGCAGGGAACTTCAATCAATACGCCTTTTACTTCGACATAAGCGCAGACAACAAGCACTGGGAAGTAAATTCAAATTCCGAATACAAGCCATACTCCTTTGCTGTCGACACTGGATGGAACAATATAGGGTTTATTGTTGAATACCAGAATTGTAGATCGGACGTTACACCATGGGACAGCCTTTACATAAAACCGCCAATTGCACATGTAGCATCATACTCCAATTGTGCTACTCCATTCGACTATTCGTTCAAGATAGTCGAAAATCATGGCGCAGAGTATTGGGAATGGCTGATATACGACACAGAAAGAGGCGACTCACTATTTTTCGACCCGCATTCCACAACCGACTCCATAGCTTTCTCGTTCCAAATGTATGGACACTACGCCTGCAAGTTTACTGCACATAACGACAATTCCGACTGCGAGAACTCATATACAATGCATTGCGACATAATGCCGCCTTCGTTTACATGGGTACTTTCGTCCGACACGATCTGTATTGCCAATAGGCTAACCGCAGTAGTGTTAAACGCTCCGGGATTCAGCGAGGTGGCATTCGACTGGAACAACAGCGGAGTGCCTACCGACCAGCTCGAATGGATACCTATTGTCGGAATTACCGACTCGCACCACATATACCAACAAGGCGGCGACTACGATGTAGTTGCATACGGACGCCTGGTCGACGATTGCATATATACATTCACAAAGCATGTATATGTTGTCGACCCTCAGTCGAGCATAACTCCCGACAACACAATTGCAGAATGCGCACCTGCAACCATCGATTTCGGAGTAACAACAGAAACCCACGATTCATTCTATTCTGTAACATGGAATTTCGGAGATGGCAGCGGAAGTGTACAAGGAGAAAGTGTGCAACATACATACAACAATGCAGGCTCATACAATGTTTCGATAAACATAATGACCATGCACGGATGCGAATTCTCCAAGAACTACGTCAATAAGGTAAAAATCTACGAAACACCCAATGCTGATATTGACTTCGACTACTACATCTGTCTCGGCAACGATCAGATTTTTACGTCGGATGCCTCAAATGGCACTTGGCACGAATGGAATTTCGGCGACGGGACAATAGCAGAAGGAAGCAACAACCATATTTCGCATCAATATGCACAAACAGGATATTACACAATATCACACATAGCGTCGGTACGCAGCAACGGCATTGCCGTATGTAGCGACACTGTCTCATACGAGGATGCTATAGCTGTCGAAAGAATTATTTCGGCAACTTTCAGTCTCGATAGCCTGATGTACAACTGTTATCCGGTATGTCCCACAATTAACACATCGGTGCAAGCAGAACCAGCAGGCACATACCTGCAGTACAACTGGAACATGGGCAACGGCAATATACTGCACGTACAAACACCACGGCACTTGTATACTACACCTGGCACCTACGACATAAATCTGGAATTAATAAGCAGAGGCGGTTGCAGTTCGACATACTCGCAGACTGTTGAAATTTCTGGTCCTTCGGCCGACATTTATATAAGCGACACCATAGTTTGCGCGGGCGGAACTGTACATTTCGCCATGACTAATGCCATTGATGTCGAAAACTTCGTTTGGGTAGTCGGAGGCGGATACAACTATTATACACAAGAAGTTACTCACCAATACGGCTATGCTCCCGAATCTGGTTATTTCCCTGTTACATTATCGCTACAAAACGGCAATTGTAATGTAGATTTCACAAACCAAGTGTACGTATATAGGCTAACTACCGATTTCAACCTTGTCGATTCTACAGGAAATACTATCGTCGACGGTGCCTGCCCGCCATTGGTGGGCAACCTTACATATTCCGTATCCGACGGTGTCAAGGAACGATGGTATATAAATGGAATTCCATATTCGAATGGCAATTCGATATCGTGGACAAACACCTCATCGACAAGCGACCAGATTAACGTGATTTCGCTTGCCATTACCGATTCGATTGGTTGCATCGACAGCGTATCGCACCAATATATTGTATATAGGGTACCGGAGATTCATACTAGCGGCGACACTCTAATATGCAAGGGAAGCGAAGCCCAAATTTGGGCATCGGGTGGCACTTCGTACTACTGGGCTCCTCCTATCGACGACAGCACACAAATTCAAAATATTTCGACAGACGAGGCAACCATTTACTATGTTTATACGTCTAATGATAAAGGATGTATGAATATGGATTCTGTCGCTATAAATATAGTTCAGCCATTCGAAGCAGAAATTAGCCAACAGGAATTCGGAATAAATGTCGGTGATACTGCTGTCGCTATCGTTGTCGCCGACAACGGTCTCGAATGCTATGTGTCGCCAGAAGAATATTCGTTTGCAGGAAACTGCGACTCAATACAATTGTTCCCGCTCGAAAACACCAGCTTTACACTTGTGCTTAGAGACACTCTCGGCTGCTACGAAACCAGTTTCGACATATTTGTCGGAGTTGACATGAAACTTTCGCTCGATGTGCCCTCTGCGTTTACGCCTACGAGCGTTGGCGACGGGAACAATGTGGTGTATGTGCGAGGGCTTGGCATAAAGCGGCTGCGCCAGTTCCGCATTTTCAACCGTTGGGGCGAGGAGGTCTTCTTTACCGACGACCTGCACACCGGCTGGGACGGAACAATTGGAGGAAAGGTACAGAACTCGGACACATATTCATATTATGTCGAGGCCGAAATGTTTGACGGAAGCGTAAAGACAAAAAAGGGGAATGTGGTGTTGATTAAATGATTGTAGAGACGTTGCGTGCAACGTCTGGCAGAAATGTTGCAAACAACGACAAAAATTGTAGAAATGTTGAAATAAAACTAGAAACGAAAGAATAGGAAAATGTATGTTAACAAAACGATTTGTAATGTTTATGATGTTTTTTTTCTACATAAAATTATTGATTATCTTTGTAACGAATTAACCTAAAAATTTGTAATATGAAAGCGAACATTAAATTATCAGTAATCCTTCTCGGAATAGTATTCGCCTTTTCATTCTCATCGTGTGAGCGCATTAAATTTGACGAGGACGAGACCGCAGACATAAATCGTTCAAGGGCAATCCTGCAGGAATACGAAACCGATGGTGGCGATTTTGTGTTTCTGAAATCATTATTAGGCAGAACAAATCAGGAAGCAATTGATTTTGTCACTCAGCACGGCTATGTAGAAGATGAAAGTCAAGCTCAATCTTATTCAAAAACATACATTGATACAGAAACAGATACAATACAAAAAGAATTGACATTGTATTTTGAGCGCGACTATCACCAGTATATGCAAAATGCAGCATTGACGGTTAAGAACGATAACCTTGATACTTTGTTAGTGGTTTTCAAGAAATGGCTAACTGAGATACGATATTCCAACTCATATCCATTATTTGTTAGGGAACACTACTCTTTGCGTTTGGACGGAGAAGGTTATCGGTATTTTGATACACCAGAACAACTTTTGGATGCATTGGAAACAATTGATTCTTCTTATGATGATATTATTGTTTCGTTTGAAGCAAACGACAATCAAGCCAACAAATATAGTCTGATTTTGTTTGAACAGTTATATGGCGTTTTTATGCAGATAACGAACGAGCGCATAAACAATCCGCTTCCCGAAGTTCAGACCGTAAATCTTACGGAAGAATATTTGGGCAAGGACATTCTCATAGCCAAAGTTGACTATATGACTTTTGAATACGGTGGATTCTACTCGATGAATGTTACAAACAAGCAGAACGAAGGAAACGAAATTCCTTTCCTTGCAGACTATATGTCTCCTAGTGATTTCGGCTACATAAAATTATACTATCGCGACCAATCGAAATTATTAATGGACGGTTCAATAATTTGGGCTGGCTGTGGTGAATTGAATTTTCCCGAAACTTTTGTCAAGGGTAATTCGTCGAACACATATGTTCCTGAATATACAATGAAACGCGGTCTGTCATTCCCGAGCGACAGAATTTCGTACATAGATGCTGATGGAAGTTATGTGCAAGATGTTGACGAGTCGGATAATGATTTGGGCTATATATGGCAGACACTGTCTGATTGCGAGGAATTTATGTCGTACTATGAGCAGACATCTAAGAAGGTCGCTGTATATCTGTACCAACCGAGTGTAGGAATGGGGGACCCATACGACTGGTACTATATGGTATTTGTGGAGAGGTAAAAAATTGCATGGATGTTTAGGAAAGTCTGCATATTGACAATATTGTTCCTGCTTTCGGCATTTGCCGCAAAGTCGCAGCTTTCCGTAACCATTACCGCCGATTCGTTCAGCGGATGTTCGCCACAGAACCTACGTTTCGGATGCAACCTAACAGGAGCAAGCGGCAACGTGTCGTACTCGTGGTCATCTGGCAACGGCGATGTATCGCACCTTGCAACACCTACATTCTCCTACCTCGAAGGCGGTACATATACCGTTTCGGTAACCGTCACCAGCAACGGAGCTACAGCAAGTGCCAGCCACGAAGTTGTGATTTTCCAGTCGCCAGAGGCACGTTTCGACGAAACCGTACGCACAGGCTGCACACCCTTCGATGTGACGATGAGCGACCAGTCAACCATCGGCGACGCACCAATTACAAGCTGGCTGTGGTACTGGGGCGACGGAACCACATCTACCGAACAAAATGCCTCGCACACATACCTTAATTCTGGACTTCTCACGGTTTCGCTCCGTGTTACCGACAGCAACGGCTGCATTGGCGAACACTATGCACAAATTGTAAACGTTTCGTCAACGCCATCGGTATCGATAGAAACAGAAGTCGACCAGTGGTGCCAGCCCCCACTCGAAGTACCATTCCACTCACATGTAACAACTGCTTCCAATGTATCACCAGCCTACACGCTTTCGTGGAATTTCGGCGACGGACAGACCGGCGTAGGCGAGAACCTTGGACACGTTTACAATTCGTACGGACATTTCGACGTAAGCGTAACCGTAACCGACAGCTACGGATGCTCGGCCTCGGCAACCTATCCCGACATGATTTCGATTGCTGCATTAGAGCCACGCTACAATGCACCATCTGTCGTATGCAAAAACTCGTCGAACACCTTCCGTAGCCTTATGCCTCCGCGCACCAACTGCCAATGGAACTTCGGTGACGGAAGTCCAATATCACGCGATGCGACGGCATACCACGCATATACAACCGCTGGGACATACACGGTTACTTTTACCGTCGACCCCGGCGGACCATGCGAGCAATCGACTTCTTTCCAAGTGACAGTAGAAGAAGTTCAGGCATCGTTTGTTGTAGATAGTACCTTCTCGTGCGACTATCCTTTCGTAGTACATTTTACAAACACATCCACTGGCGACGGCATTTCATATAGGTACGATATAGATGTTGATCCTCCATATAATACTTATATGACAGTTGAAAACCCAGAAGTTACATACTATCAAAACGGAGTGTATCACCCCACACTGACAGCATATACTTCGGCAGGATGTTACGACACTTTCGAAGGTCCGACAATAATTGTAAACCATCCGGAGGCTAATCTGGAATCAAATTCATGTGGTGATTGCATACCTAAATCAATAGAATTTAATCATTATGTTGTATACACCCCCAACAGTGAAATTGTGGATTATTACTGGGATTTCGGTGACGGAACAACCATTCATACCACTTACACACCTGTAAGCCATACTTATACCGTACCAGGAGCCTACATTCCTACTCTTACTATAACCGACCGGAATGGTTGCACAGACACTCGTCCAATACACGAGTTCGACCCGAGCAAATGCGATACCATTGAAGTTGGCATACAAATTCCTCCTGAAGATTTCTGGGCGACTGACACAAACCATATCAGTATACACTTGGATACTGTATGCCCACAAGATATATATCTTTTATACAACTCAATGTATGAGAGCGCCGACAGCATCGACTTTACAATTCTGGTAGACGGAGCACACGGACCTGCCAACAACATGTACAACGGATTTATGTTTGATGTCCATACTGGCTGGAACAATGTCGGCATAATGACAGAATACTTGAATTGCCGATCAGACTCATATTATCGAGATAGTGTTTATGTTCTGCCCCCTATTTTGCACGTTACATATCAATCTCCACCATGTACTACACCATTTGACTACACATTCTCAATTTCCGACAATCAAGGAGCCCAATATTGGGAATGGATTATAACTGGCGGACCTCTTTCTAGTGGGGATTCCCTGATTTACTACGATCCGCATTCCACTTCACCATCCATTCATCTCACACTTCCAGGATATGGACTGTACGATTGCGTTATAATTGGACATAATGATGATTCAGGATGCACATTTAGAGATAAGACCGATATACAAATACCTATTAGAGATCTTATTTGGTATTTGGATCCCGATACTGTTTGCATGGGACAATACTCATCGGTTGAAATAGTTGCTGGAGGAGACGAATGGATTGCATACAACTGGGGAATTAACGATGTGCCAGTGGATGACCTCGAATGGTTCGAGTTTTCATCTAACAGATCACACCCACATAGGTTCGATGTCCCTGGCGAATATACCGTAACCGTATATACAAAAGGAAACGACGAGTGCATATCGATTTACACCAAACCAATATACGTAGTTGACCCGACATCGGCAATAACACCACCGCAAACAGTAGTATGTGTACCTGCGACAATAGAATTTGAATGTATTCTTCCAAACACCAACGACCCCATAGCCGATGTGCAATGGAATCTGGGCGACGGCAATGTTGTACACGGAATTACTGTACAGCACGAATTCACAGAGGTAGGCTACGAAAACATATCATATATGGTGATAACCCAACATGGCTGCGTCGACAGGCAAACCCTCAACAGTCACATTCAAGGAATCGCTATACCTGAGCTCGACGTTGAATTCGACGACAGCGTATGCAACACCAGCATGGTAATGTTTTCGGCAAATGTGGTAAACCCAGAATTTACCTACGAATGGGATTTCGGGGATGCATATTCGGTGGGAGCAGCTGGCTCGGTTCTGTCGCTCCACTTCCCTACTCCCGGACGATACCCGTTCTCGCTCAAGGTTACAGGTGGTGTCGGCTGCACCGATTCCATATCATATCCCGACGGTGTGTGGGTCGAAAGTCTCGAAACTGAACTTACGCCACAAAACCAGATATTCAACTGCTATCCGGCACAACCAATCTTCAATGTTACAACCATAGCCCTTCCCGACGGCACACAGCCTTCGTTCCATTGGAACATGGGAAACGGAGACAATCTCTACATCGAGAATCCCGAATATCTGTACAACACCCCAGGAACCTACTTCGTATCGTTTGAAGCGACCACCCCTGCAGGATGTCGACAGATAAAAAATACTAGCGTCAATGTCAGCGGACCTACCGCCGAAATATACATCAGCGATACTGCCATCTGCGCTGGCAACGATGTTACATTCCGAATGCTTAACGCACAGAACGTTCAGTCGTACCAATGGGTTGTGGGCGGCGGATACAACTACACCACACCAACGGTTACGCATACTTACGGCTATGTTCCACAGTCTGGTTATTTCCCAGTGGTACTCAGCATTACAAGTGGCGAATGCAACATCGACATCACCGAAATGATACACGTTTACGAAGTTGATGCACGCTTTGGCCTGTTTGCCAACGGAAACGAAATAACAGAAGGCTTGTGCGGACCTTTGGATGCCACACTTGTTAACCAATCGTCGGAAAATTCGGGATGGGAATGGTACCTGAATGGCAGACCGTTTGGCGCATCGTCCGATGAAGTACCAGTTCACTGGACAAACCCGTCGAATGCAGACTCCACATTCACAGTATCGTTGGCTGTCACCAACGACCACAACTGCTACGACAGCGTTTCGCATCAATATGTACTTTTCCCAAGTCCGCACCCGTCGATAAGCAATGATACCGTTATCTGCTTCGGCGAAGAGGTTAACATAATGGTTTCGGGTGGAAATTCTTACCATTGGGAAGCACCGATCGACGACTATTCGCCACGGCAAACTGTAAAACCCGACGAAACTACGACTTACCATGTAGAAGTATTCACCGACAAGATGTGCAGGGCCGAAGATTCGGTTCGAGTAAGTGTAATAACGCCGCACGATGCCGACATTGAGCCATCATACTCAAGAATAAACATAGGCGATACAGCCATAGCAGTGATATTGTCGGATACGGAGCTGATCTGCCACTGGAAACCAGAGACAGATGTTGTTTCGTTCGAATGCGATTCGATATTTTTCTTCCCGCTCAGAACAACCGACTACATAGTATGGCTCAGCGATTCGCTTGGCTGCTACGAAGATAGGTTCGATATACATGTTGAAGTCGATATGCGTTTCTCGCTCGATGTGCCAGGAGCATTCACACCGCTTAGCGAAGGCGATGGCAACAATATCGTATATGCACGTGGACTCGGAATCAAACGGCTGCTACAGTTCCGCATATTCAACCGCTGGGGCGAGGAAGTCTTCTTCACCGACGACCTGCATACGGGCTGGGACGGAACACTCAACGGCAAGGTACAGAACAACGATACCTATTCGTACTACGTAGAAGCCGAAATGTTCGACGGCAGCATAAGAACAAAAAAGGGCAACCTTATGCTAATAAGGTAACCCTTTCGAATATCTTGGAGAAATACTTAATCCTAATAATACCCCAAAGTTTTCAGCATCGACTTGTAGCTCTGCTCCTTCGAGTATAGCCTTGTTGTAATCTTGCCGTCTTCGTCGCGGTTAATGAGGACATGCTTAGGCGCAGGAATCAAGCAGTGCTGGATACCACCGAAACCACCTATTGCCTCCTGATATGCTCCCGTGTTGAAGAAACCTATGTAAAGAGTTTCGTTGGGGTCGAATTCGGGCAAGTAGATTGCGTTGACATGCTGTTCGGAGTTGTAGTAATCGTCGCTATCGCATGTAAGACCACCGAGGAAAACACGTTCGTACTGGCTGTCCCAACGATTTAGCGGCAACATTACAAACCTCTTGTTGATAGCCCACGAGTCGGGCAAAGTGGTTATGAACGATGAGTCAATCATATTCCACTTTTCACGGTCGTTCTGCTGCTTCTGGTCAACTACCGAATATATTGCGCCACCACTTTCACCAACGGTAAACGAGCCAAATTCGGTGTAGATGTCAGGTTCTGGAACTTTTGCCGCCGTGCAAATCATTTTTATCTGGTTTACAATTTCCTCGGCCATATATTCGTAGTCGTAGTCGAAATTAAGACTGTTCTTTATCGGGAAACCTCCGCCTATGTCGAGCGAGTCGAGGTCGGGACAAATCTTCTTCAGCTCGCAATATACGTTGATACACTTGTTAAGTTCGTTCCAATAGTAAGCAGTATCCTTGATTCCTGTATTGATGAAGAAATGCAACATCTTCAACTTCACTCTCGGATTGTTTTCGATGGCTTCCTGATAGAACTGCATAATGTTTTTGTAACCTATTCCAAGTCGCGAAGTATAGAATTCGAACTTCGGCTCCTCTTCGGCTGCTATACGTATTCCAACGTTAAAATCGCCTTCTACATTTTCGAGCAGACCTTTCAGCTCGTTGGGATTGTCGAGGATTGGAATAACGTTCTTGAATCCTTCGTTCATCAGTCGGGCGATGTTTTCGATGTATGCAGGAATCTTGAATCCGTTGCACACAACATGCAAACTTTCATCAACAAGGTTTTGTTCCTTCAGAGCACGAATAAGGTCGATGTCGAAGCTGGAACTTGTTTCGAGTTGCACATTGTTCTTCAGCACTTCTTCCATTACAAACTGGAAGTGCGAACTCTTCGTACAGTAGCATTGAACATACTTGCCTTGATAGTCGGCCTTTGTAATTGCCACATTGAACCACACTCTTGCCTTCTGGATATTCTCGGTTATCTTAGGCAGATACGTGAATTTCAAAGGCGTTCCGTACTGCTTCACCAAGTCCATAAGCGGGATGTCGTAATAAAGAAGTTCACCTTCTTCTACTTCGAATTCTTCGGTTGGAAAATCGAACGACTGTTCAATCAAATCCTGGTACTTAACTTTCATTTCTCAAAAAAATCAAAATCTAAATTAACTACATTGCAAAACTGGCGACAAATGTAAGTCATTTACTTTTTATAACAAAAAGGATTTTTTGAAAAATTTTGCGCATAAAAAAAGCACCCGTTTTTGCGGATGCTTTTCTCCTTATCTAATGCTATTTATTTTATTTTCAACTCTTTAAGATACTTCTTTATAGTAGTTTCGAGTCCCATATAAAGTGCATCGGATATCAGCGCATGGCCTATCGACACCTCAGCTACATTAGGAACTTTCGTCACAAAGTAATTAAGATTGTCGAGATTTAGGTCGTGACCAGCGTTTATTCCGAGGCCGAGTTCGCTAGCCAGTTCCGCAGCTTTTACAAAGTCTGCAACGGCTTTTTCCTTGTTCTTTGGGAAGTTAGTTGCGTATGGCTCGGTATATAACTCGATTCGGTCGGTTTCGGTATATACTGCACCTTTTATATTCTGTGGCTTTGTATCGACAAAGATTGATGTTCTTATGCCAGCGTCCTTGAAGTCGCCTATTATTTTCTTAAGGAAATCCTTGTTTGCAACAGTATCCCAACCAGCATTGGAAGTAAGTGCCTCGGGCGGATCGGGAACAAGAGTTACCTGAGTTGGCTTAACTCTCAGTACAAGCTCGATGAATTCTTTCGACGGGTAGCCTTCGATGTTGAACTCAGTTGTAATTATCGGACGGATGTCGTACACATCCTGATATTTTATGTGGCGTCCATCGGGACGAGGGTGTACGGTTATACCCTGGGCACCGAACTTTTCACAGTTGATTGCCGCCAATTTCACATCGGGAACATTACCGCCACGCGCGTTACGTATCGTGGCTATCTTGTTGATATTAACACTTAATTTTGTCATTTTCGTAAAACCTTTCTTCAAAAACAATAAATCCCATTGCCTTTTTTAAACGGGACGGCAAATGTACAAACTTTTTTTGGTCGTGGTCCAGTTGTTGATAACTATTTTTTATTGAATAAATGTTTCACATATCCTATTGTCAGTTTACAAAAAAGATTAATTTTGCGTTCGATTAGGAAGACGAAGATGAAAGTTATTATAATAGGTACAGCCTACCCATACAGAAGCAAGGTTTCTGCATTCAACCATAACTTAGCGCGACAACTTATGGCCGATGGCAACGATGTAGAAATCATTACATACTCTTACCTAGGTTCGGAACACCGGAAGTTATCGGGAGACTCTTCGCCAGAAAACCTCAAGATAACTCACATGATAAATTCGGTAAATCCGATGAGCTGGAGAAAAACAGCAAACTACATCAAGAAATCGCTTCCCGACGAAGTGATTTTCGCATATACCAATTCACGCGCCGCTGTTTGTATGGGCAACATAGCCCAGAAACTCAACAGCTGCTCACAAATAAAACGTGTGGCGATAGTGAAGGACATGATTCCCGACGACGCCGACATGCTCGACCGAGTTCTGCCTTATAAGTTTGCCCGAAATGTCGACGGCTTTGTGTGCGTAAACAAGGGCATTGCCGAAGATATTGAGCATTTCGAAAAAGAGCCGAAGCCAAAAAAATATTCCAACTTGCCGATTAGCACATCATACGGAGAACGTATGCCGCGAGAAATGGCAATAGAGAAGCTCTCGCTTGACCCAGCGTACAGATACCTGTTGTTTTTTGGATATATACGCCCATACAAAGGACTCGACATTATGATTGATGCTCTTGCCGATGAAAGATTGCGCAAATACAACATAAAACTGATAGTGGCTGGAGAATTCAAAGACAACATACAGACCTATATCGACAAGATCAGGAATGCCAACGTCGGCGACTATCTTGAAATGCGCACCGAATACATTAGCAATCGTGACGTAAACAAATATTTCTCGGCTGCCGATATGATTGTGCAGACATACAAGAAACCTAAGGAAAGCGGTGTTACGCAAATGGCATACCATTTCGAAAAGCCAATGCTCGTCACCAATGTAAAAAAACTTGCCGACATAGTTGTCGACAAGAAAGTGGGATATGTTGTAGAGCCTACCCCAAAGGACATTGCCGATGCCATTGTCGATTTCTACGAAAACAACCGTCGCGAAGAATTCGAGAAAAACGTAGCCGTCGAGAAACAAAAATTTTCATGGGTAAACCTTACCAAAACAATAGAAACACTTTTCAATGAATAATATAGAAAAAATAATAGGCGAAAGCATCGCCACGAAGCAACGCATACTTGAAAACAAGGAGCTTGTACAAAGAATCTACGAATTCAAGTCGATGATAATTGCCGCCTACCGCAAGGGCGCAAAAGTGCTTTTCTGTGGCAATGGAGGTAGCGCCGCCGATGCACAACATATTGCCGCCGAATTGTCGGGACGCTTCTACCTCGACCGCAAGCCGCTGTATGCCGAAGCTTTGCACTGCAATTCCTCGTTCGTAACTTCGGTATCGAACGATTATGGCTTCGAAAATGTGTTTTCACGTGCAGTTGAAGCTTTCGCTCACAAGGGGGATATTTTGGTCGGCATTTCTACGTCGGGCAACTCGGCAAATGTGCTCAAGGCTTGCGAAAAAGCACGAGAAATTGGTGTTTCCATTATTGCCATGACGGGTAACGATGGAGGCAAAATGGCTCAGCTATCCGACTTGCTTATAAATGTACCATCTACCGACACGCCCCGCATACAGGAAGCACATATAATGATAGGTCATATTGTTTGCGAATTGGTAGAAAAAGAACTTTTCGGAAATGAATGATTCGTTGCTTGAACATGCCAGGGCGACTTTTGGTCGCGACCGCTATGCCACCGAAGTCACTGGCATAGAAATCGTTGCCGTAGATAAGAACTATGCGAGGTGCGAACTTGCAATTGACGACCGCCACCGCAATGCCATGGGCGCGGTTATGGGTGGTGTAATTTTCACGTTAGCCGACTTTTGTTTTGCCGTTGCCGCCAATGCCGAGAAACTCTCGGTTGTGTCGGTGTCGTCGAACATTGTATACCTGAATGCAGTACGTGGGACAAAGCTAATTGCCGAAGCCCAATGCTTGAAATCAGGACGTAAAAACGTTTTTTTCAGAATAAGCGTTACCGACGAACTAGGCACATCGGTTGCCGAAATTACGGAAACAGGCTGCCAAGTAGATTTTTAAACCTTAATCTTTTTATTACCAACAAAACATCGAAGCATCAGAAACGCCGAAGGCATAGCAACGGCGTCAGCCATAGAAACGCCGCAGGCACAGAAACGGCTCCAGCCATTTAAACGCCGCAGGCACAGAAACGGCGCAGCCATAGGAACCGCCTACCTTAATATATACATCTTCCCTACTTCCCGCTTGAAGTATTTGTCGGTACCCACGTCGCGCTTTTCAATTTCCTCGCCGTTGAGTTTAGCTTTCACAGTATAGAAATAAACTCCGTTTGCAAGTTTGTCTCCGTAGGTATCGCAGCCGTCCCAAGCATATTGGGTAATGTTCTGCCCTATGGTAATAGGACCGAGTTCTTCAAGGTATATGCGTTTTACAATCTTGCCAGTGATGGTGAAGATCTCGATTTCGAGGTCGTCGGGAATTTCGCTGCCGGTAAGTTCGAAGACAAAGCGTGTACACGAACTGAACGGATTGGGATAATTCATAAGGTTGGTAATTGTTGATTTTGTAATAACCTTAAAATCTATCACATAGCAATTATCTCCAGAAATATTTCCAGCAACGTCCTTTGCCTGCACCTGAAGTCTATAAGTTCCGTCCTCGGTAAATATCGGCTTGTATATTATCTTGCAACTGTTTTCGGGCAGTTCGGCAGGTATCCATTCGACAGTTTCCTGCGGATTTTCCTGTATGCCGAAATTTATCCGTTTGGTTTGTCCCGTAGTAAGATTGGTTAGGTGCATTTCGAACAGCGAAGTATCGTTGAGAGCAAGGTATTTATTTTCATCTTTAAGTGTAACCAGAATCTCGGGCTTAGCCGATACAATCTCACCGTTCATGATGAATTTTCCATCGAAACTTACCTCTAGCAGAGGATTGGTATTGTCGGTGGCAATGTAGAAGTACTTCGATGCTATATTATTATAATGGTATTGTTCAAGCTGATAATATGTTCCCGTGGCTTCGTTTATAGGGTTGAATTCTACCCAGATGCTATTGAGACCCGAAAGTCCGAGAGTTGAGTAGCGTATCGTATCGACAAGTATGTCGTGAGCCGGATGCGGACGCAACTTGCGGACATCGATAACGGTTTCGTTGTTGCGGCTGTCGCGAATCCAGTATTTCACCACAAGACTGTCCATGTCGTAGTTGCTTACGTTCTGTGTTGCAATGGCAAAAACAAGTTCATCGCCACGTTCGATGGTATCGGTATGGAAGAAATATCCGAGTTTCGGGTCGATAGCCGTTTCGGGAACTCCTTCGAAGCGAAGTTGCCACTTCTTAAGCTGTGGAGCAGTACGATTGACCTCGTCACGAGTGAACAAGTCAAGGCGAAGGTTGGGATATGTTCTATAATCGATAATATCTTCGAGTCGAAGAATTTCGAGTTCCGAAGGACCGATATTGTCAATTATCAGATCTTCTTCTCCCGACGGGCGAACACCATACACATCGAGTTCCAGCTGGTCGTTGCTTTCGCTTTCGTGATCCCAGTTGAGCGAACGCCATTGCCTCGAAGGACCTACAACCACGCTCTTGATATAGCCGTACGAAAGGTCAGACGTGAGGCTGAGCGGATCCATGTCGATGTCGTCGCCATAAACTTCCCTGTGTATCGATGGTGTACCTTTTTTGGTACAGAATATGTATGCCTTATTGTTGGGCACTGTGCGTATTTGTACAGCGCCAAGACTTTCCATTGCCTGCTTCAGGGTTTCGGGGAGGTTACTAAATGCTACTGTTCTCCACGAATATATCAATATGTAGTATCCGTTTGGCACATCGTTCAGCAGATTGATCATTCCATTGAGGGCATTTGCATTAATGTCGAATGTGAAATATGGCTGCGGCTGCGATGCCGAGAAGCATTTTGGATAGTTACGGTGACCGTAATTCTGTCTGTCCGACTGCCATGCAAGTATTGTCATCGGGTCGATTACCGCCACCACCATTGCCGAACCTGTATTGCAGTTGCTGTAACCGCCAGTCTGCGGACCTGTAGTATTGTCGATAGACCACCTTACAACATTGAATGTACTGCTGTTTACATTGGCGCGATTGTGGCAGTTGAGCTGACGCTGCGACTGCTGATATGCAAATGTCTGTGTCCACGGATTGTATTCGATGAAGTTGAAATCATCCTTCTTGAACTGGTAGTAATGTGCCTGCGACCAACCTTCTTCACCTTCGATATAAATGAACGACGATTCCTTCCAGACATTTTCGGATTCGTTTTCGTTGTCTCGCGATACGCGCCAGTAATACACAGTATTTTCGGACATAGAAAACGGCACGCGCCATTTTACTATACCGCCGGCACTATTTACAATGCCCTCGCGCATTATCGGGCTGTTGAACCTATCGGTAGTGTCAATCTGGAATTTATAGCGTGCAGTCTCGAGGAAAGGATCTCCAGTAGAGGCTACCAGCGAAACTGTGTCGCGCGGATAAATTGCATATTCGTAAGGATGTATCGGGAAAATATCGCTCGACTTTATCATAAAGTCGAGAGTGGCGTAGTTGTTGCTTTCCGACATTTCATCAATTTCGTTCATTCCGTCCACGTACACACGTATCCTGTTCATGCCCGTGCCATCGATGATGTTGGTCGGAATCCTGACCCTTGCTGTGGTCGTATAAATACATCCGTTGACAATTGTTTCGTAGTGCGACTCATCGCCGTTTGGCAAAGCCCTTTCTACATACAGGTAGAAATTCTGGCTTACCGTTCTGCCTAAATTTCTTATTTCGACCATAACGTCGAAACTGTCGCGTACTGTTGTTATCTCCTGCGGCGACAAACTTATCGAACTATTGTCGATCATGAGGTCGGGCTTTTCGGTAGAGTTTATCACAATTGCAGGATCGCCGTGCAGAGTTATCTGGTAGCCTGTCGTTTCTGTGTTAATATTCCAACTTGATAGGATTTGCTTAAGAGTGTTTTTTATTTGTATTCCTATTGGACGGTTATAGTTTTTGTATGCAAAGTTCTTGTATAGCTCAAGAGTGTAAATGTGCAGGTAATTGGTATTGCCCTGGTCCATCGACGACATGAAGCCTATTGCTCCCTTCGTGGATTTTACCCAAGTGTCGCTCAATGTGTTTGTGGTAGAATGAATTGCACCAACATAGCATGAGTTTCCTATCATGAACGGATATTTTCCTTCGTTGTTGTACGAATCGGGAGGATCTATTTCGTGGTCGAAGGTTGTAGACGAACCATGCCCGAAGAAAGTCATCAACGAAATACCATCGTTTATCATCCTGTTTATCGAGTCGCTGTTGGTGGTTGCAATTGCCGCCGACGAATTTTTCAGGAAAGTATGCACCATGCCACCATACAATGTATCTTCGATAATGTCCTTGTATTCGTTTAGATATTCCTGGATTCTTATTTGCTCCGTCGCATTGTTTCCGCCTCCAAAGTGCATTATTTCTTTCTGCCACATTGCCGGCGCAGCCGATTCGTATTGCATTACTTTGGACAGGTAACGCTGAACCTCGTTTGTCGATGTGACAGCCAGACGTCCGGTTGCAAAAAGCGGTTCGGTGGTCGTGCCGCCAAGACCTATGGTAAATAGCTGGTCGCTGGCAGGTTGTCCAGCCGACGGAACGGTGGTATAGCTTGCATTAGATGCCGAAGTCTTGAACTGGCTTGCTTCGAGAGACCGCCCAACAAGGAAAAGATATTTCTCGCCCGGCGACATACCGTATGCTGCATTGCAGAATCGACGGATAGCTGCTGGATTTCGGTTTACTCCGTATGCATATTGGTCGTAAAGCTGTGCCACATCGGCAACCAAAGCCTTGTAGCCCTTCGAATTGCGGTAATCGGCATACTGCTCACACGACGAAATGTAGTTTTTATGTGTAACTATCAGGTAGTCGGCATTTGGCACCCTCGACAGATAGTCGACGAACTTATTGTCGGACGACACCTTTTTTATTGCAGCAGGCGAAACATAGCCACCCGAACCAACCAATATCATTTTTCTGTACGTGTCGGTACTTCCGGCAAGGCATTTTATTGTTCCTTCGGAAGTCGTTAATATTCGCCTATGGTTTGTTAGGTCGTACAATACCGCACCAGAACCCGATGCAAAATTGCTAATCTCAAGATAATCGCGGCTGTCGTTTCCATTTATATCAAGCTCGAACTCGAACGAAGAAGAGTTCTCGAAATTCCAGGTATGCGGATACTTTATGTCGATGTAAGCAATTGCATTTTTGTCGTTTTCGTCGTAGTCGGCAACAAACCGCAAAGTGGTTGAACCTGTAAGTCCCGAACTTGGAATATTGAAATGCTTTCTGATGAAACCATAGCCGTTGTAAATAGTATCGACCCAGGTTTGGTTTTGGGTAGTAACCGTAAGATGATGCGGCTGGTTGAAAAACGATTGGCTGCTTGTGTGGATTCCACCGACTGCTATTTCGACTCTTGTGTCGGGGCCCGAGGTATATGCGCCAGCGGTAGCTACCGACTTGTTCAATCCGCCAGTCGAAAGCGTAGTCGCATCCATCCAACCTTCCGACTCGGTAAAATAGCTGCGTGTATTGGATGCATAGTATTTGCCTGTATAATTTGTCCGCTTTTGCCTAAAACAATAAGCCTGACGGTTATCGTAGTGGCTATCGTAGTCGGTTTCGGAAACTACAGCCATGCGCCTATTGCCACTCATGAAATTCCATGTTAGAAAATACGCAGCAGTATCGTTGTATATACTCACGTCGGGATTTATCATGCTTTCGGGCGAATCGTAGAAATCGTATTCGTCTGTACCGCGGTTGCGCTGGCCATAAAATTCTATGTATCCGTTTGTTTCAAGAGTTCCATCGCTATTTACACCACTAATGTAAATATATTGTTCCTCACCGTTGTGGAAAATCTGCAGGTGGTCGGCATTGATGATATTTGCTGGAATATCAGCCGAGATAAGGTCCGACTTATATATTCTGTACATTCCGTCCCTCACTACCTGTATCTTGAAATACTGCTGATTGTAGTTTATCCACGAATTTTCCTGGGCATGGAGCACACCGAACGCCAAAAAGAAAATTGTGGCAAAAAATGCCATTTTTATTCCGTGTTTATTTGTTTCGGTAACTTTTTTCATGGGACGGCATTTTTGTTACAGGCGGCTATGCGAATCTTTCTTTTTCAGGTTGAAGCCGTAGCTCAGAGAAAAGACATGCGAATACAACGCTATACTCTGGTTTCCGACATCTGTAAATGCGTAATCGATGCGTACTCCGTAGAATTTCACGCCAATGCCAAGGTTAGGTTGCCACGAGAAAGTATTTTTGCCGTTGTAGTCGGGCACTGTCTGGAAATTGTTGAATCCGCAGCGCAAGAAAACCAAATCGCCGTAGCCGAGTTCGAGACCGAAGGTAGGGTCGATACTGAACGCCTTTGTACGGATAAGCGCGCTGCGTTTTCCATCGAAGGTTGTAGCCAGGTCGATTTCGGGATAAATGGTAAACTTTTCCTTTATCGCGAATAGGTATCCGGCGCCAAGCATAAGACGAGGAACTGTCACTTCCATTCCGTTCACGGGAATCTCGTTGCCAGTTTCGGCAAATACATCTTCAAAAAGCTCGCGGTTGTAGTTCCAAGCATTGAATGTTCCTATTCCGTCGCGCAAAACAGCGCCAAAACGCCATGCCTTGTAGTCGTAACGAGCAGCAAAGTCGAGACCGAAGCCGACAGCATGAGCAAATTCACCAACATTGCGGTAAATTATTTTCACGTTTCCACCAACGCTCAGCCCGTCAACCGGAAGCTTATGCGAATATGAAGCCATGAAAGCATAGTCGGCTATCGAAAACGAAGTAATATTGTCGTAGTTGATATTTCCGTTTGCATCGATAAGGCGAAGAGTGTTGGGAATGTCGTCGACACCAAAACGAACCATCGAAATGGCTACTGCCGACTGGTCGTCAATCTTGTATCCTGCACCAACATAGTCGTATTTTGATATGCCGGCAAAATATTCAGAGTGCATTGCTCCTATTTCTATTTGCTTGTCAAGAATTGTCAGTGAGGCTGGATTCCAGTATGTTGCAGAAATATCATTGGTTGACGAAACAACAGAAGTTCCCATGCCTAAAGCTCTGGCTCCCACGCCAATAGATAGGAATTCGTTGCTATACTTTGCAACTTTCTGTGCATATAAAAAATTTACAGCGGTTGCTAATAACACAAATAATGCTAATTTTGCAGTCGTTTTCATCGGTCAATTTTTACGATGCAAAGAAAACGAATTTAAATGACACTTATTATAATATTTTAAAAAAAGGTATGAAAAAGATAAAAGCAGCAATTCCGTCGTTTGTAACTTCGCTGAATATGGTATGCGGAGTTTGCGCTTCGGTGCTTGCGCTGCAAGGCGAAACACGACTTGCAGTCATGCTGATAATATTGGCTGCCGTATTCGACTTTTGCGATGGCTTTGTGGCGCGACTACTTAACGAGGTATCGGAATTCGGCAAGCAGATGGACTCGCTTTCCGACCTTATAAGCTTTGGATTTGCACCATCGGCTATTATGTACGAATTTGCCGTATCGAACGGATTGTTCTCGCACTATGTAGCACTTTTCGTTCTGCTGATTGCTGTATTTTCGGGCTTGCGCCTGGCAAAATTCAACATCGATCCCGAACAGACGACCGAATTCAAGGGGCTACCGACACCAGCATCAGCATTGTTTGTTGTTTCGATATGCTACTATTGCAAGAGCAACGAATCGGCACTGGCACAAGCACTTACCTCTCAAGCTGCCGTCATCGCGGTGGTGGCTTTCGTTTGCATAATGATGGTTGTGAATCTGCGGCTGTTCTCAATGAAGATTAAATCGCTGAAAATAAAAGCAATAATCTGGCAACTTATACTTATCGCATCATTGGTGGCATTTGTTTGTCTCTTCGGTGTACTCGGACTAGCGTTTACAATTATTATGTATGTCATTTTATCAATAATCAGGAATATAATTAACCGCGATAATTCTAGTGGCGATGCGGCGCGCCACATCGCTATAGAATCATCAAACAATAAATAATCAAATTGTCAAACCCAGAAACAACATTAAACAATCATAAACAATTTTAAACTTAGAAACTAAAAAAACATATTGTCATGAAATTTTACGCTCAAATCAACGTTATGCCTCTCAAGGCTTTGTTGGACCCTCAGGGAAAAGCTGTATTGAACAGCGCTGTTAAGACTGGTTTCGAAACTCTTCGCAACGTCCGCATCGGAAAGCACATCGATGTTGAAATCGAAGCTGCATCGGAAGCAGAAGCTAGCAAGAAAATCGACGAATTCTGCAGCAAGGTTCTCGTAAACCCGATAATCGAGTCTTACGAATTTACAATTGCAGAAGTTAAGTAGTTCGTACGAAACTTTAAACATATAGGAATGTGCAGAAGCATGTTCCGTGTATTTTTGTGTTTATGCTGAAAAAAAGTTTTCGAAGCATATTTGTAGTGGTACTTGCCAGTATCGTAGTGCTGTCGTGCGCTAAGCAGGTTATGCTTACCGGCGGAGTCAAGGACGTTACGCCTCCCGAAGCTCGCGAAAGCACACCCGAAAACGGCTCCACCAATTTTTCGGCTAAACACATAACGGTAAAATTCAACGAGTACATAAAACTCAACGATGTCGCATCGAAGCTGATTGTATCGCCTCCTATGGAGGAAAAGCCAGTTGCAGTTGTAAGCGGTAAAAAGTTGAAAATCAAAATCAATACCGACCAGTTGAAACCCAATACGACCTACTGCCTCAACTTCAACGATGCGGTAGCCGACATCAACGAAAATAACGCGCTCAACAGTTTCGTATATGCTTTTTCCACTGGCAACGAAATCGACTCGCTGGCATTTGCAGGAACTGTTTTCGATGCATTCACGCGCAAACCTGTGAACGATGCCTGGGTAATGCTCTACAGCAACTTTTCCGACACGGCTGTCGCCAAAACAATGCCCGACTATATCACAAAAGTCAACAAACAGGGCAATTTCAGGATAGGCTACGTGCGCGAAAACGACTACAAAATTTTTGCCCTGCGCGACAACAACTCGAATTTTATGTTCGACCTGCCCGAGGAGTACATAGCATTCGACGATACCACGCGGCATCCTACCGTCGAAATTTCGTACGACACCATAAAGGCGAAGGACAAGGAGACCGATTCGGTAGTGACGAAAACGAAGTATTTGCCCGACGACATCAAATTGCTACTGTTCAAGGAAGACAAGACTCCGCAGTTTTTCAAATCGACAAAGCGAATCAAGCGAAACTACTTCGAAATGGTGTTCAATTTCACTCAGTACGAAAATTTCAAGTTCACCGTACCAGGTGACGATTCGGCATTTGTATGGGCGATTGAAAATCCCGACACTGTCCATATCTGGCTAAAGGACACAGCATTGATTGCCTCCGACACGCTAAAGATTCTTGCAGAATATACCGACCCGGCATTCCCCGACAGTATTCATCTCGACACCCTGAAATTCCGCAAGCAGGACAAGCTGTTTGCCGACACGGTGCTAGTCATGAAACCTGCCAAGGACAAACGGCCAAATGCCGACTATTACATTTCGTTTTCACAACCGATAGCGCATTTCGACGAAAGCGGACTGAAGCTTTTCGGAGCGGTAGACACGCTGTTCGAACCTATGGATTGCAAGGTGGAAAAAGATTCGGCTTGCCCGCTGAACCTCAAAGTCATAGCCGACATTGCCGAAGGCCGCAAATACAAGATTATTGTCGATTCGGCATTTGCCACCTGCATCTACGGGTATGCCAACGAAGCCGACACAATTGAAATTGTGCCGATGCGGGAAACCGATTTCGGAGCATTAAAAGTTATATTCCAAGACGACAGGCAATACGTGGTGGAACTGCTTCAGGGCGACAAGGTTAAGTACAGACAAACCAGCGAAAGCATGACGGCTACATTCACCTATCTGCTTCCTGGCAAGTACGACATACGCATCATCGACGACGAAAACGGAAATTGTCGCTGGGACACTGGCGACTATTCGCTGCACAAACAACCAGAAAAGGTCTTCTATTACCCTCAGACCTACGAAATTCGCAGCAGTTGGGAGCACGAAGTGACAATACAATAATTGTCATAAATTATTCCATAAATTTTTGTTAAAATTTACATATAAATTTATACCTTTGCAATCGTGTAAGGTAGCCTTTAATTTGGCATAAATTTTGATTGTTTAATCTATAGTATTGATATATAGATATATGAGAAAACACATACTCAACCTATTGGTTTTCACGCTATTTGGGATTAGTAGCGTGATGGCTCAGTTTAGCGGTTCGGGAACTTTGTCCGACCCATACATCATTGCATCCGACCAGGATTTGCAAAATCTTGCGACTGCTGTTAACGCAGGAAATGACTTTGCAGGCAATTATTTCAAGCAGACTGCCGACATTAACCTTATTGAGTCGCAGCTTTTCCCCGACGGCTTCACCCCCATTGGAGGTTTCGCCGGAAACCGACAATTTTCGGGTACTTACGACGGTGATGGACACTCAATATCCAAGATGTCGATAAGTGGTTCGGGGAAAGTGGCAATGTTTGCCAAAGTTCAGGACGGCTGCATAAAAAACCTTAGCCTCGAGAACGTAAACTTTATAGCTGAAGGTGAGTCCATTTGTGCTGGCCTGGTTGCTATTGCAAGCAATAGCGAGATTTCAAACGTCACCGTAAGCGGACAAATTACAAGCAGTGGACAAACGAATAGTTTATTCTTGTCGGGAATTGCTGGACAAGCAAGCAGAACCTCCATCTCAGGAAGTTTGAGTATGGTTACTTTCGATGTTGAAAATGTACAGTCGGCTTTGGCTTTGATTGCTGGCATTGCGATGGGTGATACCCGTACAACAGTGACAAATTGTTTTGCGTCAACATTTATACGAGGTGACTATGCATCGTATTATCCTTTAATCGACGTCGGCACAGCAAGCAAATGTCTGGTTGCCGAGTCGAATGGCACACCAACTAGCAGCAATGTAACTTACAGCGGCTGCTATTTCGACCACCAGAACACACTTATTGCAGACTATCCTGCTCCACAGACCGACATTGCAGGCTTTATGCCAAAGGCAACCAACGCACTTACAACGGGTTCTTTGTTCAACAATGCAAACTGGACAGAGTCTGCAGGATTGTACCCACGACCAGCGGCTATAGCAAATACAAACGCTGCAATCCTCGCCGCGTCGCCAATGACCTTGAACCCATCCGACTGCATAAATTCGGTTGTATCGAACTTTACAGTAAGCACGGCAAACGGCGTGGCATGGGGCACCGAAAGCAATCACTTGCAGATTTTGGGCACAAATGTTACTCTGCAAAGCCACCCCGACTCTATTGTCGAAATATACGCCTATCGCAGTAACCTTGTCAAGAACCTGCAGCTTAAGCTTGCTGGCGGCGAACTAGGATCAAAGGGCAATCCGTACCGCATAAGCAGCGAAGGCGACCTTTTTGCTCTGTCCAATATGCTTTACTCTAATGAAGTGGTCGATCCATACGAAGGTATGCATAAGAGTGCATCCGACTTTAATTTCGACCCCGACTACGAAGGAGAACTTTATTTCCTTTTGGACAACGACATTACAATAACCAGCGATTCTACATGGTATCCAATAGGTAGTTCCGAAAAGCCTTTCAGATGGAATTTCGACGGCGGAAACCACGTCATCGACTTCAGTAATTGTGAACTTTCGTATTCAGGTGGTGATTATGGCATTGGATGTTTCGGAAATACAGAAGGTGCCACAATCTCGAATCTTATCGTAATATACAACAATTCGGCAAGTTGTGCTGATTTTGGCGGTATAGTCGCATTGGCTACATCTTCGGTAATATACAACTGCAAGGCAGTTGGCAGCATTAATGCTTCGCGATGGGAAAATTCCGGAAATGTTGGCGGTATTGTAGGATATGCAAGCAACTCGACTATATCCAATTGTACTAATTTTGCTTCTATACGACTAGAATACATGGATGCAGGTGGCATTGTCGGATTCAGCGAAGGATCAAATATACGTTCATGTACAAATTTAGGCGATTTCTCTGGCCAAACCAGTTATAGCGGAGGCATAGTTGGACAGACATTTATAAACTCGGATTCTGGTAATGCCCCCACTTACATTATCGGGTGTGCCAATTATGGCAGCATGAATTTCGTCAGTTTTGTTGGTCCTACAGTAGGCAAAGCAATTAATGAATACAATTCTGGTGCAATTATCGGACTAGCAGATGCCGCCATTATATCCGATTGTGCAAACTATGGAAATGGTATAATTCCATTTGCAGGAATATCCCAAAATTCAACATATACAAACAATATAAATATTCCCGGGAACGCCAGTGTCGAAGATCTTGACAATGAAATCGGTGTGCTTATATCATCGGGAAGCACCAATGCAGTTAACGACAAGACATACAACACTTGCGACAACAACTACACCGACAAGCAGATGGTGCCGTTTGCTGGATACCTTTTGGGCTTCAATCAGGTTCTTACTGCCGACCTAATTTCGGGAAACGTTGAACTCGAAGCCGGCAAATGGATTTTCAACAACGGCCGCTACCCCGTTCCTGCTGGAACCGAATACGACAACGATTGGGTAAAACTGGCTACAACACCTATATTATTCGATGCCAACGACAACGTAAGGTCTATATGTAGCGAATTTACATTAGCTGCCGATAACGGCATCTCGTGGATGATTGACAGTGTTCCCGTTAGCAGCAACTCGGTAAATCCCGATACATGGCGTCTCGATTCGGAGAATGTATACAAGATAATTACCTCGTACATCGGAGATACTGAATATCCGCACTACATCATAACCCCATCCAGGGCTGGAAGTGTCGACAATCCTTTGCTAATAGAATCGCTAGAGGATTTCAACAATTTTGCTGCAGCAATCAGCGACACAACTATAACCTACAAGGGCGTAACCCTTTCGAACAATGGCGAGGGTCGCTATTTCAAGCTTACCACCGACCTACAGGCGCAGCAAAATTCCACAAATGTTGTCCACGTAAGCCAGATTTCATTATTTAAAGGTAATTTCAACGGAGGTGGACACACTATAACTGTTACTTCAAACGATATTACATCTCCCGGATTGTTCACTTCGATTTATTATGCACAAATCGATAGCCTCAACATTCTTATTGATGAAGAATATGAAGACGACACTGAAGGATATACTGGAATATTATCCAATTCTGCCCAAAGTTCGATAATAAGCAACTGTACAGTAACCGCTAATGCAGAAATATCTGTTAATGCAGCCATCTGCGGTGTATTGCAAAACTCTATCGTCTCAGGATGTAGCACCTACGGCACAGGTAAAATATCGAGGCAATATATTAATTTGGCAGGTATCGTCACCGCTGCTAATAATTCGAAAATAATCAACTGTACCAACAACCTCGATGTTGAATCGGATTACGGAAGCGATATTGTTCTTGCTGGTATTGTTGCAGAAGCATATTCGCTGGTATTGGAAAATTGTGTAAACAACGCAAATATTAGAAGTACAAGTAGCGAAAACTATTTAGCCGGTATTGTTGGGAAATTGACAGAAGAAGGAGCAAATTCGACCAACAAAATAACAAATTCGGTAAATAATGGTGACATTTATAGTGTTTCCTACTCTGGTGGAGCGAATAGAGGCAATGCTGCGGGTATTGTGGGAGAAAGTTCCGATGCAACCGTAACAATAGAGAGATGTGTAAATGCTGGTAATGTTACCGGAGGTGTAAATTCATCGGGAATTGCAGGCAACATCAATGGTAAAATTGAGAATTGCGCAAATTATGGAAGCCTAAATTCAGAAACGAATCTTTATGGTATTAGTGGTGGAAATAGCGAAAGCTCTTGTGCCGGCAATATCGTCGCATGTATGGTCACATCAAGTTTTAACTCGAGAAACGATGAACGAAGCGTAATCTCACCAGAAGCCGATGCCGAAGATAATTTCTTCGACGAGCAGATAACCGAATTGAAGGTCGATTCGTTACGTCTCAATTTTTACGAACGCGGTACAGCTCGAACAACCCAGAGCATGGTTGGCAGTGCTCTTGCCAACGAACTTCCAGGCGAATGGGATTTCACCGATGGTCTTTACCCTCTTCCGGCAGGACTTGACCCCAACGACCCGAGGAACAAACTAGCACGTCTGCCAATAATCCTAAAGTCTGAAAGGCAGGGCCACGGCGAAAGGATAACTTCGGTAATTTCGAACTTCACTCTTCCACAAATCGACGGCGTAACCTGGGAATCGTCGGATCCCGATATAGTTTTAGTATCTCCGGAGGGCGGTGTAGCTACAGTAACAAATTCTACAGAAGTAACTACTGTGATAATTACAGCAAGCTGTGAAGGCATTACGAGAGAATATATGTTTAACATACACGAACTACAGGGTATTTCCGCCGACAATCCATACATTATTAATGATTGCAACGAGTTAATTCATATCGCTAACAACAATAATTATGCAAACGGTGGTTACGGATTGTTCTTCAAACTTAATAACCCGATAGTAATAAACAAGGGAAGCATTACCGTTGATGACAACGAAGTTGACGGTAATTTCCAATTCGGCCTATCCACAATAGATAACCCATACGTCTTGTTCCCCGCCAATTATCCTTTCCGCGGTACACTTGACGGAAACGGACACACAATAACTTGGCAGAATACCGGTTACACGGGTACATATTATGGATTATTCAAATATACCGACGGCGCTACTATTTCGAATCTTTCGTTCTATTACAATGAAAGCGGTAGCTACAATTATTCCGGAACCCTTGTCGGTAACGCCAAGGCGACTACAATCAACAACTGCTCAGTATTTTCAAATCTATCGGCTACCGACCATGTAGGTGGTATAGTTGATGTGGCTACCGATGGAACCGTAATTTCGGGCTGTGTATTTGCTGGCGAACTGTCGGCTAAAAACATAGGTGGTATCGTGGCAGATGCCGAAGATACACGTATCGACAACTCTGTATCAATGCTCAGAATCCGCAACACTTCGGACAATCCACTTGAGACAGCATGCGCAATAGTGAACTTGGCTAAAAATAATGTAGAAGTCGATTCTTGCCTTGTAATCGGTGACAATTATGATGAAAACATAAATACAATCGGACTTGGCGAAATGTCGGCAAGCAATTGCTACTACGACAATCAGATGTGGCTTGTTGGAGAATCGGACTCTACTAATAATAATATAATAGGTAAGCCTACACGCGAAATTATCGGTGACGGATTGTTCGCCAACTCAGCAAAATGGGCACACGTCGAAGGCAAATACCCTGTTCCTGCTGGAACACAAAACCAAGCAGTAGGCAGACTTGCTTCTATACCATTGCTTATCAACGAAAACGATGCCGACATTATGCATGTGACCTCTATTACTCCATACGAAGCCGATTCTATTTCGTGGTCACCATTAGCATTTGAGACAGAAGGACCAATCAGCAATGATTTTGTAGTACAATGCGTTGATTCCGAAACCGAAACCGCAATTATGCTTTCGGTTGACGATGCAACCATAGGAAGTCTTTCGTTCCAAAGAAAACTGAAGGTTACAAAAGGTATTGTTGAAGTCGACGCTCCACTTGATGATTTCCAGCCATGCGAAGGTGGCGAAATTAGCTATTCTGTTGCCGCTGGCGATGCAACATATCTGTGGACAATAGAACCCGAAATGGAAGCTTCGGCATTCGACCGAGACAGCATCACACTTTATGTGCCGACAAACTTTATGAATGCACATACCGACAATAATTCGGCAACACTTAACCTTACAGTTAGCTACGATGCATGCGAAAAGGATTTCAACTTCCAATTCAATGTTTTGCCATCGCCAACACATTTCAGTATAACCAACGATACTGCATTGTGCAGCGGAAGCGACCTCACTCTCAAGTGCACAATCGACAGCGCTTACGAAATGTATTCCGACATGTTCATGCTTACATGGTACGATGCAACCGACATGCAGACTCCTTTGCAGTCCGACACAGCAAAGACATTCTACATTCCGACGCTCAATGCCGACAGAACCATAAAGGTTGTGGTTGACAACGGAGGTATGTGTGCTGCAGACACTCTCGAAGTATCATTAACAATTAATCCTGCAAGTGAAATTACAGTTGTAAGCGGCGAACCTAACCAGCAGATATGCGAGGGCGAAGCTATAGAGCCGATAGTATTCTCGGTAACTGATCCTATCTACACTTTCCCGTATGGTATTTATGCAGAATACGATACAGCAAACAACCTGCTTACATTTACTGGTCATCCTCACAATAGCGAAAATGAAGCATACACAATATCGGCCTGTGGAAACGTCTTTAACGGCTTAATAGACGTTACCTATCGTAGTGAAGGAATAAGCAACCAATCGCAAGTTGTCAACCTTGGCGAAGAAGTAAACATAAGTTTTTGGGGTGCGTACAACTTGGAAAACATCATTACATGGGAAAGCCTGGACGGTTCGGAAACGTTTACCACCGAAGAATTGGGCTTGGAAGTAAGCTCGCGTCAAGATGAGGACGGAATTAGTTCGTATATTAGTGGAACCGCAGAAATGCCTGGAGAATATATTTTCCATCTCACAATACCTGCATACGAAAACTGTCCGTCGATAACCTACGACAACTTCCTTGGTGTTTACGACAATTCGGCTTTGGAAACAACTGCACTTGACAATGCTATATGCTTAGGTGAAACCACCACCATCGCAACAATTGAGCGTCCTGGTGCATACGGAGGCGACTATGTATGGACAATAGGTAACGACACTATAGGGTATGGCGATCGTATCGATGTTACACCGCAGCAAACTACTACATACAATGTATTGTGCGGCGGAAAGAGAATGGTTGGCGAATTTGAAATCGGCGACTATGTATATTGGGATGATAACTTGAGCGAAAACGGATACTCAATGCAGAAATATTATGAGTACAATTCGTATCAAAATGAAACTGGATATTTAATTGTAAATATTGAAGGTGACAGCCTGCTGCTGATGACACTTGCAAGGACGGAAAATGTGATTTGGGCGCAGGCTCCTGAAATGCTTGCTTCAGTCGATGCAGATTTATATCTGCCATCGGTTGACGAATTTGGCTATCTTCTCAATAACTACGAAAGGTTCTACAGGATGTTCTCAGAAAACGATATTAGGACAGCAATCCTTACATCAACCGTAAAGGATGACAACACGGTTTACGCGTTTAATCCTAACTACGGACTTATAATGGAACACCCGAAGGCTGAACCTGGTCTTGCAATGGGATTCAAGAAGATTGCAAAGGGCGAAGTAGTAAATATGGTTGGTCGTACTTCGAACATAACAAGAACTGGTTCCATAAACATCATCGTAAGCGAACACCAGTCGGTAGAAATAAGCACTAGCGACCTGCTCTGCAACACCGATACCGCTCATGTTGCAATTGTAACCGAATATCCGACTGTCAACTGGTACAACATTAGCAATCCCGACCTGCAGGTTGCTGTTGCTGATGGCAGCGCCGTTCTTACCGATGGAAGCTACATTGCCGTTGGAACCGACGAATATGGCTCATGCCTCGATACTGTGAATGTAAAGGTTCGCAACCTTGCATTCGACATGCCACAGGACACTACTGCCTGCGATTCGGTTAGCATTACCATTGCTAAGGAAAATATAATAGTAATGCTCAACGACGAAACCATCGACGGACAGACCGTTGTAATAACCGAATCGGGAACCTACACTGTCGGCGTATTCGACCCCGAAAATACCGATTGCGTCGAGGAGAAACAAATAAATGTTACCATAAACCATTCGTATGCCGAAGATATAAATGTTACAATAACCGATGTAGAAGTATATGAATGGAATGGCGATACACTTTCGACAACAGGCATTTATACCTACAACGGACTGACTGCAAACGGATGCGACAGTACGCTGGTTCTGCATCTTACAGTAATTGATGCCAACCTTTCGTTTGTAGTTTCAGGTTCTGTAGTAGGTGTCGACGGTATTCCTCTGGAATATGTTGAAGTGTCGAATGGCTCTAACAATACTCAGACCGACATCGACGGCTTGTTCTCGCTGACAGTTGCTCGTAACAATCCGGTTGTGAAGTTTGTAATGGACGGCTACAACATTGTTTATATGGACGTTGAGGATAACGGCGAGGAACTTCTCGTTGTAATGGAAAAGCCCGAAATGGAATTGCAGTCCGACGACCTTCAGGTATCGACTTTCCCATACGTTTCGAACGAAATAGAAGTTGAGATAACAAACAACGGCGACGGTCCACTCACCTGGAGTTCGGTTGTTGTTTCCGACAACATCAACATAGTGCCGTCGAAATCGACACGTGCTACCCGTAGCATGTGGGATGTTGTAAATGCAGGATTCTCGACACATAGCAGAGCCGAACAGGCTGTCGCTACCGATGGATTCTTCATCTACACCGCTTCGTGGATGCGCAAGGGCGAATTCAACCGCTACACCCTCGACGGATATGTTGAGACATTCAACATCCAGGGCGTTGGCGCAATCAGGAACCTCACATACGACGGAAATCACTACTTCTACGCAACCGACAATTCGAACATCATATACAAGATTGACATGGGTGCTCAGACTGTAGATTCGATAGTCCTACCCGAAGGCATGGAAGTCCGCTATTGCGCATACGAAAGCGACAATGTGCTGTATGTCGGAAACTGGACATCGCTCTACATGGTTGTACTTGGACAAACCATAACAACCATCCCGATGACTAGCAACCTTACCAATGTGTATGGCGTTGTTTACGACAGATACCACGAAGGCGGTCCTTGCCTGTGGGCATTCTCGCAGATTTCGCAGAACAACGGTCCTGCTGCTCTCATCCAGATGCTCGACTCCGACGGTCAGCTTACAGATGTAACACACTATGTAAACGACACCATTGTCAACTTGCTTTCGACATCGACAGCAGGTGGCATCTGCGTTTCGGAACTCCTGTACGACGACAAGTACGTGATGCTTGCCAACGTACAGAACAGCACCGAAAACAACAAGATTGTAATTTACGAAATTGGCAAGAAGGACGTATGGCTGTCGTTGAGCCAAAAGAGCGGTGTTATTCCTGCTGGCGAATCGGTAACTGTAAGGGTTTCGGAACTTGTACGCGACGAAGGCAACTACTCGGCTAGCATCAAGTTTATGCCGGCAGTATATAACCCCAACGACATTTCACTTTCGTTAAGCACACAGGTTTCGGCTCCGCAGTGCTCAGCAGTTACTAACTTTGTTGCCGAAACCGATACTTTCCATGTTGTCAACATGACATGGGACGCAGCAGAAATTGGCGACTACGAGAGCGTGGCTTACCTCGTTTACGAAGCATCGTCGTTCATGCCTATCGATACTGTTTACGGAACAAGCTACACAATTAACGAACCTACCGTTGGCGAACATTGCTACCAGGTACGTGCTTTCATGCGTGGCATTACCGACTGCGTATCGGCAGCATCGGAGAGCGCTTGCATAGAAATCCAGTCCTTGCCTTGCAACAATCCTCTCATCGCATCGGTTCGTCCGTATGCCGATGTTATCAATATCGCATGGAATCGCCTTGGCGGTGTCGAATACTATGACATTTATCGCGACGACGAACTTCTTGTAGGCGGATTGACAGGAGTTGCATACACCGACTCCACCGCAATTCCCGAAACAGAATACTGCTACAAGGTTGTTGCAAACTTTATAGGCGATGCTTGCGAACCTATCACTTCAGACCAGATTTGCTCGAAGATTGTTGCAAACATCTGCAACGAAGTGCCAGTTCTCACAGTAGAGGTTCTTGGCAACGTGACAATGCTTAAATGGACGAAAGTTGCCGATGCACAATTCTACTCGCTATACCGCGACGGAATGTACGTTACCAGCACATCAGATTCGTTGTTCTTCGATGTTAATCTAGAATACGAAACCGAGTACTGCTATACAATCGAAATAGCATGCAACTACGGAATCTACAACTTGTCGGAAACCGTATGTGCAACTACCGGCGAAGCTCCAGAAGGTGACGGTATAGACGAGATAACCGCTGATGACATCGACGTTTATCCTAACCCAGCATCAGGAATGTTCTACATTGCAGGTGCCGAAATCAAGTCGGTAACAATGGCCAATTCGATGGGACAGGTTATATATAGCACCGACGATTTGAATTCCGATTCGGTTGCCATAAATGCTGAAGGAATACCAGCCGGCGTATATGCCTTGATGATTGAACTCGACAGCGGCGAGATAATAATGAAACGGATAGTTGTTAGATAAAATAAAAGGCTCGAAAATTCGAGCCTTTTATTTTTATTTATTAAATGCGTTCCAGCCTTGGGCTTTCAACTCCAGCTCGACACCATTCTTGGCGACAAACTTTCCGCCGTCCTTTGCATCGCACACATATCCGATAATGGCTACATCGTTCATAGTCTCTACGATGTCCTTCTTATCGAGCGGAACTGTAAACAGCAGTTCGTAGTCCTCTCCCCCATTCATTGCAGCAAGGCTCGGATCGAGACGGAATTTGTTGGAAACATATTCGGTTTGCTCGTGGACAGGAATTTTTTCCTCGTAAACACGGCAACCTACGCCCGACTCCTTGCATATATGCAGCAGTTCCGACGAAAGTCCGTCAGAAATGTCAATCATTGAATTTGGTACGACTCCACGCTTTGCAAGCTCACGCACAATGTCGCGACGAGGTTCTGGCTTCAGCTGGCGCTCGATTACATATTCGTAGCCTTCGAGTTCGGGCTGGGTATCCTTGTCGTCCATGTATAGTTTAGCCTCACGCTCCAGGACTTTCAGTCCCATGTAGGCTCCACCTAGGTCGCCGCTTACACAGATAAGGTCGTTTTTCTTTGCTCCGCTGCGATATGCAATGTCTTCCTTCTTAGCTTGACCGATAGCAGTAATATTTATGAAAAGTCCCGAAAGAGAACTTGTGGTGTCGCCACCAATAAGCTCGACATCGAAGCGGTCGCAAGCCAACTTTATACCTTCGTAAAGCTGTTCCATAGCTGCAACCGAAAATTTGCGACTTATTGCAATCGATACAGTTATATATTTAGGTGTTCCGTTCATGGCGTAAATGTCGCTAAGATTTACAGCAACAGCCTTGTATCCAAGGTGTTTCAGAGGTGTGTAAATCAAATTGAAGTGAACGCCTTCGACGAGCAGGTCGGTAGTAACGAGGTTGCAGATGTCTCCGCATTCGAATACCGCGCAGTCGTCGCCTATGCCCTTGATAAGGTTCTTGTCGATTACTGTCAAGTCTTTTGTAAGATGGTCAATAAGACCAAATTCTCCGAGTTCAGATATTTCAATCGGTTTCTTGTTTTCCTTTTTGTCCATGTTATGAATTTTATTTTGCAAAAATATTATTTTTCCAATTCTTAGCATTGGGGATTATGCCATTAAAAATTTTTATTACATTTGCCTTGAGAATTAATAACAATTAAGATTATGAAAAAGACATTTTTAATATCACTACTCGTTGGGATAATGGGGGCGATGATTTTAGGAGGTTGTAAAGAACGTGCTTCATGTGATGGTGGAATACAAGGCTATTTACATGTCCTTGAGAACCCTTATAAAACAGACAAAAATTTTTATAAAAAGAATGTAAAAATAACCGCTTATTTTTACGATTTAGACAATAATTTCTATCACATTACAGGCAGTGTGCCTAAAAATGTATCTCCTAATGTCTTGGTCAATGCTAAAATAAGTAGCGTTTATCCTAAAGAAGGTGAAATTTACCAAGAATCAGTTTGGATTTATAAATTAGATTGTATTGAAAAGGAATAATTATGAAAAAATTCCCGTCCTTCGGGATTTGTAATCCCGAAGGCTCGAATATAAGGATTTGTAATCCTCAGCTCGTTGCTCTAAGCAACAACCTTTAGCACACCGCCTAAGCAGTAATCCTCAATCCCAACTGCCATCATTCATATTCTCTCTGCAAACTGCAACTTTTCTAAAATGCTTTTACAAAACACCGTTCGTTCGGATTTGCAATCCGGACGAGACCGAATAGCAGATTTGTAATCTGCAATTAAATTTCAGCAAGTTCCGTTACAATTTGATTTTATATTTTTGTGAATTTATGAAAATGTATAAGTGTTATGTCAAATATAACTATCATAAAGCACCCCGCGCTAAAGCAAGGTATATACATGTACCGCATTGTAAACGGCGACAGCGTGATTGCAAGGGATAGAATTGTTAAGGAATAGATAGAGTTTATATCATATATACGGCGGATGCAAAATGTATCTGCCGTATTTTTGTTCTCTTTTAGCTCTTGAACACAAATATTCAAAAGATTATTTAGTATAGAGGTTTCTGTTGATTTTTTTGCAGACACTCAAATTTTTATTACATTTGCCATGAGAAAAATTAGCATGAGATTTGGGTTTCGACATATTGCCATAATGTTGCTGATGGTGCTGTTGGGCACTACCGCAAAATCGCAGGGTATATCGTACTACAACGACTATCTCGGCAACATTTGGGTTTTCGACAACGGCAACACCAAGCAAATCGACCACCTGCCGCCAAAGGAATGTGGAGCAGGAAACAAATCGCTGGTATACGTCGACAACTCGGGTGGGCTGAAGATTTATCACAATCGTTTTCTTCACAATGCAAGCACTTTCGTGACTGATTATCTGATTACCGACAATCTCATAACATTTACCATGAACACGCAGCTCAAGGTTTTCGACGACGGCAATCTGCTAACGCTTTGCGCCAGTGCCGACGAATACTGGGCCAGCGACGATGTGGTGGTATGGTTCGACGATATGCAGCACATGCTCATGGGCTATTGGAACGAACAACGCTACACTCTGGACGATGTGCTTTCGTCGGGAAAACCGTCGAATGTATATGTGGGCAAAAACATTGCCGCCTTTGTCGATGTGAATGGATTTCTAAACGCCTTCTATGTGGGTGAGATAGAGCAGATTATATACAACAAAAATCTCGGCGGCATAGCACTCGGACGCGACATTATTGCCTTTGTCGATGCAAGCACTGGCAGCTTCGAGGCATACTACCGAAAAGATTTTGTCAGCCTCGAGGATTTTGCACCCGAGACATTCAAGTGCGGCGACGGCTTTGTCGCCTACGTAGATGCCTCGTCGTACCTTAAGGTTTTCGAGAAATTCGAAACCCGTACAATTTCGTTCGACGCACCCGACTTCTATGAAGTTACCGACGGAATAATGGTCTTTGGAGTACAAAACTACTTCAAGGCATACGTCGATGGCAAAGTTTACACGCTCGAAAGTTTCATCCCCGACAAATATGTGATAAACAATAAGTCGGTAGCCTACCTCGACCAGATGGGCAACCTGAAATATTTCGACGGCACAAAGACCGAAACAATATCGTACGAGAAAGTCACCGACTTCGAACTTACAGGCGATGCTGTAAGATATACTTTCGGCGTGAAGTCGGAATGCATTTACTACAAGGGCAAAACCTACAAAAACGACTAGGATGTTTGTCGATTCCAAATTGGTAAAGAACATTGCAGAATCGGTGGGCTTCGACGCCTGCGGAATTAGCGAAGCATCGGTCGATGCCGAAAACCTCTCGGCATTGCAGTCGTGGTTGTCGAAGGAATACAACGCTGGAATGTCGTACATGGAACGCAACATCGACGTGCGCAGCGACCTGCAATTGCTTGTCGAAGGAGCAAAATCGGTGATTTCGGTGCTTTACTCATACAATACCGACGAGCATCCCGACCGTAACGACTTTCGCATTGCAAAATATGCACTTGGACGCGACTATCATTTCGTGGTAAAGGAAAAACTGAACGCCATGCTTTCCGAAATCAAGAAGGCTTGTCCGCAAGCCGATGGCCGTGCATTTGTCGATTCGGCGCCTTTGTTCGAAAGATACTTTGCACAGAAGTCGGGATTGGGTTTTATTGGAAGAAACAGATGCCTGATAAGTCCAAAATTCGGTTCGTTTGTTTTCATCGGCGAACTGGTTGTAAATTTCGAAACAGACTACGACTCGCCTACCAACCAGACTTGCCTCGGTTGCAACGCCTGCATAAAAGCCTGTCCCACAAAGGCTCTCACTTTCGACGGCATAAACGCCAGCAAATGCATCTCTTATCAGACAATAGAAAAAAAGGATGGCCTCGACGAAGATGTAAGGCAAGCGAAAGGTAACCGCATATATGGCTGCGATGCCTGCCAGGACTGCTGTCCGCACAATTTTTCGACACCCAAGAAAAGCGGAATAATCCTGCCAGAGATAAAATCATTCTCGCCCGAAGAATTGGAAAGCATGAGCAACCACCAGTTTCAGAAAAAATTTGCTGCTACGGCACTGCTGAGGGCAGGCAGGAAGAAAATTCTGGAGAATTTTTGAATACGGAAAAAGAAATCGTCGCAACGCATTGCGACGCTACAATCATTGAACCATCAGGCTCGGCGAAACCAATTCTTGAACCTTGTACAGTCGCGGCGCGCCACGACCACTACAATTTTGAACCTTGAACCAGAACGGCGAAGCCCTCAACAACGTTAAACGTGAAACCTGAACGGCGAAGCCCTCAACGAAGTTAAACGTGCGTCAGCACATAGAAACGCCGCAGGCATAAAACCAGGCTTTAGCCCTAATATGTCCACGAATATAAAATTGTATCGCCCTGCTCGCAGATATATTTCTTGCTTCTGTATGTTGATTCGCCCTTGCGAATTAGGTAGCGGTTTATTGTTATTTCGTCACCAGCAACAATGTTGCAAGTAAATTCCTCATTCACATCAAGACCTTCGAACGAATAATAGTCGGAAGAACAGCATTCGGAGCACAATGGATTTATTCCCTGTACAATTATTCTGGCCACATCGTTCTCGTCGCCGATATGCACACCGTAAGCATTGCGCAACTTGAAATGAATGTATCCCGCCTTTGGTATCGACACGTTCTTTTCGTATTCCGAAGCGGTCTCCTCCGGCATAAAATCGACAATATTCTGATGGTAGCCGTCCTTTTCAACCCTTAGGCTAAATTGACCAGCTGCAATAGGCTCAAATTCAAGGACAAAATCGCCATTACTATCGGTTACTGTCGACATGTATTTCTCGAAAGTTCCAGAAAAATTACCGGAAGAGATCCTAGTAAGATATAAATCTACAGTTACATTTCCGACGGGTTCACCAGTCGACATGTCGGTAACTTTGCCGTATATCTTGTTTTGCTCCTTTTTACACGAATTCATTGTAGCCACAAATAGCATGAAAATCAAAGCAATGAAAAAAATATTTTTTATTCCGTTCATTTTTTTGGTTGTTCGTTCGATAAGTATTAATTTCGTTGGTCAAAAATAATAAAAGTTTTTTTACTATGGAAGTTTTAAGTAATCTTGAGCCTAAAAAAGTTTGGCAGTATTTTGAACAGATAACAAAAGTTCCACGTCCCTCGAAGAAAGAGGAGAAAATGGTGGAATTCCTGATGAAGTTTGCAAAGGACAACAACCTCGAAGCACGCCGCGACAAGGTTGGTAACGTTGTAATCCGCAAGTCGGCAACCAAGGGCATGGAAAACCGCAAAACTGTGGTTTTGCAGTCGCACATGGATATGGTTTGCGAAAAGAATCGCGATGTAAAGATTGATTTCGACAACGAAGGCATCACCCCGTACATCGATGGCGAATGGGTAAAGGCAAAAGGCACAACACTTGGTGCCGACGACGGCATTGGCTGCGCAGCCGAAATGGCAATCCTTACCGACGACAGCGTTGAACACGGACCAATAGAATGCCTTTTCACCATCGACGAGGAAACCGGTCTTACAGGCGCATTTGCACTTGAAGCTGGATTTTTCGATGGCGAAATTCTTCTCAACCTTGACTCTGAGGACGAAGGCGAAATGTTCATAGGTTGCGCCGGCGGTATCGACACTGTTGCCGACTTTGCATACAAGAAAGAAGCCGTTCCCGAGCATCATGTTGCTTACAAGTTCATTATCAACGGCTTGGCTGGCGGACACAGCGGTGACGAAATCAACAAGGGACTTGGCAACTCCAACAAGATAGCCAACCGTTTCTTGCAGAAAATCACAAGCAAGTACTTTGCACGCCTTGCACATTTCGACGGAGGCAACAAGCGCAACGCCATTCCGCGTGAGGCAGAATTTGTTTTCACCGTTAAGGCCGACTTTGCCGAGGATGTAAGGAAGGAATTTGCAAAGTTCAAGGAAGACATTATCAAGGAAATAAAGATAACCGAGCCTAACATCAATATGGAGCTTCACGAAGAGGCTATGCCGGCATTCGTAATCGACGAGGAAACTCAGCGCAGACTTGTGATGGCGGTTTCGGCTTGTCCTCACGGAGTACACGCTTGGAGCCCAGCAATAAAGGGCTTGGTCGAGACATCAACCAACCTTGCATCGGTAAAGTTCTACGACGACAAGATTCAGGTTACGACCAGCCAGCGCAGTTCGCTCGAATCGGGCAAGGAAGACATCAACACTATGGTTCGCAATGTGTTCCTGCTTGCAGGTGCAAAGGTTGAATCGGGCGACGGCTATCCCGGATGGGCACCGAATACCGATTCGGAAATCCTGAAGATTGTTGTTGCATCTTACGAAAGGTTGTTCGGCAAGACTCCTGTTGTTCGTGCAATCCACGCAGGACTTGAATGCGGTCTGTTCCTCGAGAAGTACCCGAACCTCGATATGGTTTCGTTCGGTCCGACACTTCGTGGCGTTCACTCGCCCGACGAGAAGGTCGAAATCAAGACCGTGGACATGTGGTACAGACATCTGCTTGATGTACTGAAGAATATTCCGACGAAATAGGGAAAAAACATACTGGAAGGCGAGAAATCGTCTTCCATTTTTGAATATAACATACTGAATCTGACGGATTTGTCATTCGCCTAGAAAACGACCAAATTTTAAGCAAACGAAGCAAGTCCGCAATGTTCACGTCATTTGGCGTGAGCCGTTTGCGTTTATTGTTTGCAAAGCTTTGGTCGGCTATCTAGGCGGTAATCGCAGAAAAAACGGTTCATCGCCTTTTTTTATTGCCAGATTTGCAAAGCGACAGGATGACGGAACAACTTCACATAGGGAAACTAATAAAGGCCAAGCTCGACGAGCAAGGTCGTAAGGCATCATGGCTGGCTAAGCAGGTGAATTGTACAAGATTCAATATGTATAAGATATTCCAGCGAGAGTGGATTGACACAAAACTGCTGCTTGAAATCTCAAAGGCGTTGGACTTCAATTTCTTTGAGTGCTATGCTAGGCATTTTGAGGAGAGAAAATTTGAATCTAATTAAAGGTATATTTTAGAAATACAATTTTCTAAACCTAAGTGAAACCCCTATGGGGTTGTTCCGTTATTTGTTGTTTTTTATTGATATGCAACCTCTAACGAGGTAGCGACACTGCTTTTTAGTATGTAACTTTGCCCGTAGGGCATACATATTAATAAACCTAACAGAAACCATACCCTTACCCCATCGGGGTTTCATAGGAATTGCAACATGTGTAAAAATATTCCACAGATTGTGTAATTATATTATCCTTTGTTGTTACATAGGGACTATGCCTTGTGAGTAATTTTGTAGTCAGATTTTGAAGATTTAACTATGATTTTTGAATTAGACGATAAAATTCCATTCTCAAAAAGACATAAGGATGAAACAATAAGGCAGATTCTAAGGTATGATTCTGGATACATAAAGGATTTGATAATGAAAAACGACGAATTTGCTTTGTCCGAAGAAAGTTTTTCAGAAGCGTGTCGCTTGACTAAAGGGATGTATGATAATTGGGAGAAACCTGCAGGAAAAACTAATACACTTGATTCATTAAAAAGGTATGCATCTCCATATCCTTTTGATTTAAATAATGAAATGGTTATTGCTGAAAATAATAGAAAAATCGGATTGTAAATTATTATGGGACTTTTTGACATTTTTAAATCTAACAGCACATCAGAATTGGGAATACAAACATTTGTGTTTCATTCAACAAGACATCAGCGTTATGAAAATGGAATTCCTGTAATGGGATTGCAAGTTTGTGGCAGAACACTACAATTAGAAAAAAATGTAAATGGTTGTTCAGGTTATCAACTACGGAATGGATACGGCTATATTGTCAGAGGTCATAATGATGATACGGGAAGAGAACAATTTGCTCCCAAACCAATGGAAGTTGTAAAACAATCAAAGGATTATGCCTTGTTGCGTGGATATATGACACAAGCAATGGGACCATTGGGTTGGATTGATTTTGATTTGTCCGATTATGGTTTTGAAGTGTTTTACAAAAACGGACAAGTAGAAAAATGTGTGTTTCACATGTATGACAGAAATGTAAGAATAGAATATTTAAAATAAATAATTATGGGATTTTTTGACATTTTTAAATCGAAAAAAGACAAAGAGAAACTTAGTCATCTTAGGAACTTGTTAGCTGTAGCGGTAGCAGATGGTATTGTGCAAAATTCAGAACTAGGAGCAATTGCTGCTATAATGTCACGAGAAGGGATGAATCCTGATGAACTTGAACGCTGTATGAAGAACCCAGACAAAATTGATTTTGTAGTTCCTGAATCAGATAATGACAAGATTCGCTATTTGAAAGATATGGTCGCATTAATGATGATTGATGGCGATATTGATGATAATGAGCTGAAAGTATGCAAATTAACAGCGAAATCGTATGGATTTCGTACAGAGGTTATTGATGCTATGATTCGAGATATTATTATTGAAATTACAAATAAACAGTAGGTTATGTATAATGAAAAAATTGACAACTGGGCTTTTTCGGCATCCCTGATGGAGAAAGAGGGAGATAATCAAACTGCTATCGTCTGCCTAGCTAATTTATTTAATGCCATTCAAGATAGTTCAAGTCAACTGCTACATCTAAGAAATTATGAATCAGTTGGAAATGCCTACATGTTGATGACAAAATACCAGCACTTTATGAATGTTGAAGATGCAAGACGAGTCATTGCAGACAATGCTTTCTATTGCATATCTAAAGCAATAGAGCAAGCACCAAGCCAATCTTTGTATATAAAAAGATTGACAATCATCGATACAATGTTCAACGATTTTTTCTATACGGTAGCGAACGCCTTGGATATACCAGACGGGGACATATTTGAAGTGCCATTTATACCTTTGAAAATAAAAGCAAATACTCCCCGATTCAATATGGCATATCATGATTTTAAGAAATCAGGTTTGTTTAATAATGTCCCTCCTTCTTTATTAAAGCTACATTCGGCTGTAATGGACGGAGATTATGACATTGAAGAAGGTCGTAAATGCATTGATGCTATTGTTTCGTATTTAGAAAATGTGTATAGGAGATATTAAGATTTATGGAATATCCACGGGACGATAATCAAGTATTGTCGTCATCAAATATTGAAGCCAATATTTCAACATTAAAGCAAATAGTTTCCATCTTTAATGATTCGATTGCTCTTCGTTCTATTGGAAATGAAAGAGCGGAGAAAATGGTAAGCGTAACGAAATCTTATATATGTATCTTGGTATGGCTTTATGAAAACCAATATTCATACGGAAGTTCTGCAAAATTTATAAATTCCGATATGCAAGCCCATTATGTCCTAAACAAAATAGTGCTTGACAATTATAACAATAGGAAAATGGTTTTAAAAGACTTGCCATCAGGTTGGAACTCTGTGTTATCAGTACTAAATATTATGAAAGTCAGCAGTAAGGATGATTGTGACAAAATATTAGCAATTCAGTCTGGAATTTCACAATTGACAGATTGCTTTGCATATTTATCTAATTTATAAACAAAAAAAGAAGCAAATGGACGATTTTAACAACAAATATATTTGTCCTATATACAAGGAAGACAGATATAGTGAGATGGTTCGAACAGCAAACTTTAACCCATTCAAACTGACGGTTAATCCATTATTAAACACAGGTTTGCAATTTGGGAATATGATTTCAATTTTTAAGAATGAACTTCGCTCAACAATACCTCTTATGGTAGGAAACGGATATTCTGCTAAAGAAGCAATCGAAGCATATACCTTTAATATGATTGAAAGCTATTATAACAATGCAGGATATGTTCCTAAGGCAATGTCTGATGCTATTTTTGAGCAAATATATGATGCTGCTAAACAAACTATTTATGCAAACCACATCGGGAGCATTGATGATTTCAAATATAAAATGTATTGGACATTTACACATCAATAAAATAAGAACTTCTCGATACAATGGCGGCAAGTGGCTTAAAACCATACTCGCCGCCGCGCTATCGCATAGTTTTTCTTTAAAACAATTCAATCCTGCTCATTTTCACTTCATCCCGAATTAACCCAAGAATTTCACTTGCTTGTTTTCTGTTAAGCCCAACATTTACGGCAAGGTCGATTAAATCATTGTCGGAGGGTTCGGTGCGGTCGTTGAATGTGGTAGTGTGGTAGCCGTTGAAACCTTCGCTCGGCAGAATATCGTAGGCAGGGGCAAAATGCCAGTCGCCATCCCTATATATAAATGCAAAGTTCTTCGCGTGGTCGTCCTTGTTGCCTATCAGATAGTTGAACACCATTAGACGATAAATTTTCCACATTTCGTTTATGCTGTGCGTTAGCATTTTGCAAGCCTGAAATATGTGCTGGTAGTCGATGCTCGGACTTCGGTAGTCGGCACAAACCAATCCAGCCATGCTTATGACATGCAGTTTGCCAGAACTTGTTCTGTCAAATCTTTTAGTGCCAAAGTATTTGCCCTCGAACAACTTCGTCTCAGGCATTTCGATTCCACATTTGCGGGCAAGCAGAGAGCATTCGTATTCCAGTTTTCCAATGTCTTGGCTATCGTATTTCGCTGGGAACTTTACCAACCATTCTCCATCGCCATCCTTGACAAAAATTTTAGGTCTTGCCCCACCGGGGGAACCGCCACGCACATAAAGGGAATCAATGCCTGTACCTCCGTAGTTTTCTGACGAAAGAATCTGCTCTATTTCGGCCGAAATTGCCGAAAAATCCGCTTTGGTGTTATCTGGCATTTCGCTTTTGTCAGGGACGAACTCAAGAGCTCCACGCCCTGTTGAGCCGACAAGCGAAAGTCTGTCGAGCAAAGTCAGAGAATTTGGATTTACATTCCGTTTGCGCAGGTATCTGTCAAGTAACAAAAGTCCCCAGCCATCGGGAAGGCAATCGTCAAAGACACCGAATCCGCCATCAAAAGGAGTACGGCGGGCAATGAAAGTCCCTGATTTCAAAGGCAATTCAAAAGGAGAAACAGAAACACCATCCGCCAAAAACCGCTGGTCGTACTCGAAAGCACAAAGTCCACTTGGTTCCAGAGCAATACGGCCAACGAGGCGCTTGTTCCACCAAACTTCAACAACTTTTACCATACTACTCATTTTTCTTTCCTCTCTTTCTTTTTGTTTTTGAGCCATTTATGATTTCGTCTATGGTTTCGTATTTGCGTTGTGCAAAAAGTTCGTTGAAATCAGCAAGCGCATCCAAAGCAACTGCTATGCGTAGCAATGCCGACAAGGAAATTTCACCGGTCTGCTCAAAATGCCTGTAAGTTGGCAACTTTATGTCTGAGCGCAATGCCAATCCGCCCTGCGTAAGATTCAATTCCAGCCTGCGTTGCTTCACTCGTGCGGCAATATCTTTTGCAACTTCGTGCGGACTTAAACAATTAGGTAATATTATATTATTATTTAATGGCATAAAATTATATTTACTAATATTATTTTATCAGTTACAAAAGTAATGTTTTTTTCATTTGTAGCAAAACATACATGATTATTTTCTTTATTTCTGCGAAAATATCCCGTTCCACTAAACATGAGGCACTTTCTCGCATGCATTTTTTATATCAACAAGAGCCAACTGATAATACAATAAATATTATAAAAATACGTTTCAACGAATGTGATTTAATGATACTTTTGCAAAAAGTTTTTTGAAATGAAGTTTAGGTATATATTACTGATTATCAATATATTTATCACCACTATTGCATTCGGACAGAAGTTTACAATAAGTGGCTATGTGCAGGATTCGGCAAGCGGTGAGAAGCTTTTCGGAGCAAATGTGTATGATACGCGCTCGCATTTGGGCGTGGCAACCAACGAATACGGATTTTTCAGCCTTACGCTTCCGCAGGACAGTGTGAGCCTTGTGGTTTCGTACATCGGTTACGGTGCGTACAGCCACAATTTCTATATCGACCAGGACATTCGCATAAACATAAAGCTCAACTCCGCCAATATGCTCAGCGAGGTTGTCATTAGCGAAAGCAAGTCGGACCAGATGGTGAAAGATGTGCAGATGAGCATTGTGCGTCTGCCAGTGGAACAACTGAAAACCCTGCCTGTATTCATGGGTGAAGCCGATGTCATGAAAACATTACAGCTTATGCCAGGCGTGCAGTCGGGCAACGAAGGCACAAGTGGCATATATGTGCGCGGTGGCGGTCCCGACCAGAACCTGATTCTGCTCGACGGTGTGCCCGTTTACAACGCCAACCACCTTTTCGGATTCTTCTCGGTGTTCAATCCCGACGCAATTTCGAGCATCAACCTCATAAAAGGCGGATTCCCAGCTCAATACAGCGGACGATTGTCGTCGGTAATCGACATTAGGTTAAAAGAAGGCAACGACAAGAAGTACGGTGGTGAATTTTCAATCGGCACAATCGCAGCCAAGGTTATGGTGGAAGGTCCAATCTGGAAAGACCACACATCGTTCATTTTCAGTGCAAGGCGCACCTATATAGATGTACTTGCAGCTCCTGTCATCGCATTGATAAACAAATATTCTGGCAATAGCGAAAAACTGAAGGCTGGCTATTATTTCTACGATGCAAACCTAAAATTGAATCACAAGTTCAGCGACAAGGACAGGCTTTTCCTGAGCGGATACTTCGGCCGCGACAAGGCATACATTAAAAATGAAGAGGAGTATTTATACTACGACACCCTGTATAACGACAAATCCAACATGGGTCTGTACTGGGGCAACATCACCACTTCGATGCGATGGAACCACGTGTTCAACCAAAAGTTATTCTCCAATGTAACGCTCATATATTCGAACTACAAGTTCGACACCTATATGGAATACGACAACTTGGCGAACAAGCAGTCGATAGAAAAATATTCGTTCGACTATTTCTCGGGCATCAACGACTACGGCGCAAAAATCGACCTCAACTACTACCCTGCTTCAAAACACGAACTAAAGCTCGGAGCATCAACCACATACCACGTATTCAAACCTGGGGTGTCGGTACTTAAGCAAACAATAGACACAACCGGTCTTGAAACAAAAATGGGGTCACGCGAAATTTACGGCACCGAGATAAACGTGTATGCATCCGACAACATAACCATAACGGGACGTCTGAAAGCCGACATCGGCATAAATTATTCCGGCTTCATTGTGAAGAAAAAATACTACCAGTCGGCAGAACCTCGCGTTTCGGCACGATTCCTGATTACCGAAAGCCTGTCGATGAAAGCAGCATACACAAGGATGGCGCAGTATGTACACTTGCTCACCAACAGCACAATAGGTCTGCCAACCGACCTTTGGCTTCCAACCACCGACACCATACGTCCGCAACGAAGCAACCAGGTTGCACTCGGATTCGCCTACAACCTCAAGAACAAGTGGGACTTCAGCATCGAAGGCTTTTTCAAAGACATGAAAGGCCTGATTGAATACAAGGAAGGTGCAAGTTTCTTCGGTGTGTCAGACAATTGGGAGTCGAAAATCGAAATGGGACGCGGATGGTCGTATGGAGCAGAGCTGCTTGTTCGCAAGACCACAGGCAAAATCACCGGCTGGATAGGCTATACGCTGTCGTGGGCTTGGAGACAGTTCGACAACCTCAACTTCGGCGAAAAGTTCCCGTACAAGTACGACCGCCGTCACGACATAGCCATTGCCTTGATTTACAATAAGAGCGAAAACTTCGATTTCGGTATGACATGGGTATTCGGCACAGGCAACGCCGTTACACTTGCCTATGGTCGATACTTGGGGCTTGATGGCAGAGAGATTGGTGAATACGGCGGACGAAATTCGTTCAGGGCACCAGCATACCACCGTTTGGACTTTAACTTTAACTTCAAGAAACGAAACAAGCTGGGCGAAAGAATCTGGAGCCTTGGCGTTTACAATGCCTACTGCCGCCAGAATCCGTTCTACTTATATTTCGGCTACGATAACCACGATAACAGATGTCTGAAACAGATAAGCCTGTTCCCGATTATGCCGTCGATAAAATTCTCACAAACATTCTAAAACAGGAAAGACATGAAAAAGCTGATATATATAATAATAGCCTCAACATTGGCACTCGCAGCCTGCGAAAAGACTCTTGATTTTCCTTTTGAATACAAGCAGCCTAAGTTAGTTCTCAATTGCGTACTTTCAAACACAAGCGAAATAGAATTTACCGTAGGCCGAAGCATGCATATTCTTGATACAAAAGAAATTGTTATGATTCCCGATGCCGATGTGATAATATTCGAGGACGACAAGCCATTGCAGGTCGTGCCAGTATCGGAAAGCAATGGAGTTTACCACGTATCATATATCCCCAAGGTTGGACATACTTACAAGTTTCAGGTTTCCAAGGACAAGTTCGAGACAATAGAGGCCGAAGTAAAAATGACAGCACCCACTGTCATAAACAGCCTCAGCGGAAAACAGAAATCCAACGACGACGGCTACTACTATGGCGATGAATTTGATGTCAGCCTCAACTTCAGCGACATTCCCAACGACGAAAACTATTACATGGTATATGTGACAAGCGATTTCCCTGAGGAGATGAAGGAGTATTTTGCCGAAAACTACATGTACTCCGTTGAAGACTTGTTCGACAATAACTATACTCTCAATCTTGAATGTAACGACATGTCGGTTAGCTCGGGCTACGGAGGAACTTTGCTCTACTTGTCCGATGAAATAATGGGCAATGGAAATTATACCATAAAATTTTCCGCACAGGACTATCGCGACATACGAGGCATTTTCTATGGGTTTATGTACGAGGACGATTACTATTATAAAGATGGAGAAGAAGGTGAAAACGAAGGTGGAGATGAAGGAGATGGCGACGACACCAACATCGAAGATCTTCCTTTCTATCGCGAATACGAGTATAGCCTTATTGTTCATCTTAGGTCGATTAGCAAAGACTACTATCAATACCAGAAATCCTACGATTTATACGTTGAAAACGACGGCAATCCATTTGCCGAGCCAACCCTTGTGAAAACCAACATAAAGAACGGTCTTGGAATTCTTGGCGCAAGCGGCGAAATCTCCGATACAATTAGGTTTACAATAAAGAATCCGTATCTGGAAGAGGAGGAGGAATGATTTTGGGGGGATTCGAGGATTTGATGATTTGATTGATTCGATGATTTGTAGCGGCGCGATGCTTCGCGCCGGAATAATAATTGTCTAATATATTACATATCAACAATTTACAAAATCATCATTTTTTGATGATTATTTTTTGACGAATAAAAAGCATTATTAAATCATTGAATATCAAACCAAAGAAAAGCAAAATTTAGTATTTAAATACGCTTTTTAAACGTATTATCATAATTTTATGAAATACAAAACTTACACATCTGCATATTTCTATTTTTTTGTAAATTCGCACCCATAAACGAAACATAAAGACAATGACAGAAAAAATCATCATCCTCGACTTTGGTTCACAATATACTCAGTTGATAGCCAGACGAGTACGCGAACTTAACACCTATTGCGAAATACATCCCTACAACAAGATTCCAGCATTGGACGAATCGGTAAAGGGCGTAATTTTGAGCGGAAGCCCCTATTCGGTACGCGACGAAAAAGCCCTCAAGCCCGACTTATCCAACATAAAAGGCAAAATGCCGCTTCTCGGCGTTTGCTACGGTGCACAGTACCTTGCTCATTTCTACGGTGGCGAAGTAGCTCCGTCGAACTCACGCGAATACGGCCGTGCAAACCTCAACTTCGTCAACGCAAACGACGTGCTTATGAAGGATGTTCCCTCAAATTCGCAGGTGTGGATGTCGCATGGTGATACAATAAAGCAAATTCCTGAAAATTACGAAATTATAGCTTCAACAGCCGACGTAAAGGTCGCAGCCTACAAAATCGGTGGCGAGCAGACCTGGGGCATACAGTTCCATCCCGAAGTTTACCACTCGACCGACGGCAAGACCTTGCTGAAGAATTTCGTAGTAGGCATTTGCGGTTGCTCGCAGTCGTGGACTCCCGATTCGTTTGTCGAAACGACAATCAAGGAACTTCGCGAAAAAATCGGTAGCGACAAGGTTGTTCTTGGTCTTTCGGGCGGTGTTGACAGTTCGGTTGCTGCAGTATTGCTCAACAAGGCTATCGGCAGCCAGCTCACCTGTATTTTCGTTGACAACGGATTGCTTCGCAAGAACGAATTCTCGTCGGTGCTCGAATCGTACCGCGGAATGGGACTTAATGTTATCGGCGTCGATGCAAAGCAGGACTTCTACCGTGAACTTGCAGGCGTAACCGAACCAGAACGCAAGCGCAAGATTATCGGACGCCTCTTCATCGAGACTTTCGACCGCGAAGCAAGCAAGATTAAGGACGTGAAGTGGCTTGCACAAGGCACCATCTACCCCGATGTTATTGAGTCAGCTGGCGTACTTGGTCCGGCAGCAACAATCAAGTCGCACCACAACGTAGGCGGTTTGCCCGAAAAGATGAACCTGAAGATAGTAGAGCCGTTGCGTCTGCTCTTCAAGGACGAGGTTCGCCGTGTAGGTAAGGCGTTGAATGTCAGCCAGAACATACTTGGTCGTCATCCTTTCCCGGGACCGGGACTTGCAATCCGCATAATCGGCGACATCACCGCTAAAAAGGTTGAAATCTTGCAGAATGTTGACGATATTTTCATCCAGGGACTTCGCGAAGACGGACTTTACGACCAGATTTGGCAGGCAGGAGCAATATTGCTTCCTGTGCAGTCGGTTGGCGTTATGGGCGACGAACGCACCTACGAGAATGTAGTGGCTCTCCGTGCAGTACACTCCACCGACGGTATGACCGCCGACTGGGTTCACCTGCCATACGAGTTTCTTGCAAAGATTTCAAACAAGATAATAAACAAGGTGAAAGGCGTTAACAGAGTTGTGTATGACATCAGCTCGAAGCCACCTGCAACAATTGAATGGGAATAAGATTATGCCAACGAAACAAAACGAAAACATATCATACGCCGCAGCTCTGGAAGAATTGGAAAAGATTCTTGCCGACATGGAAAGCAACGAGCTCGACCTCGACACGCTTAGCGAAAAGGTAAAACGCGCGGCTTTCCTCACGAAATTGTGCAAGACAAAATTGAGAAGCACTACCGAAGAAATCGACAAGATACTGGAGGACTGGCAGAAGGAATAAATAATTCAATAATTTGATAATTAAAAGATTCGAATGGCTGTACGATTTAAAATATTACTACGAACAATTTGCCTGACGATGACGATAGCTATGGCAACAATCGCATCGGCACAGCATGTGCGACCATCAACCACAGTACTTGACAAGGATAAATATGCAGGTCCAACAAAATGGTCGTGCATCGACAAGCACTACGGATACTATTTTCTAAGCTACGCCATGCCCATTCCTATCGAAAAGAATAATATCGAGAAAGAAGGCTTGTCGGGCAAATTCCGTGTAGGATACATGTACCGCTACAAGATCGCAAAACCTTTCGATATTGGCGTCCAGCTAAACTACTTGCGCCAAAGCACTGGAATTGACCCGACATTATTCGGAACAATGTCAAAAATTTCTGTGATAGAACATTCCATTGAATGTGGGGCTTTTATGCGCTTCAACTTTGGCAAGAGCGACTTCCGTCACCTTGGCTGGCACATCGACTTGGGAGCAGACTACAGCTACGACTTTGCTTTTTTAAACAAATATATCAGCTTCTACGATAACCCATCCAGACATAGCAAGATAAAAAGAAAAGATCGTATCAAGGATGCAAAATACCGCCACGACTACGGAATCTTTATGCGTATAGGATGGAATTACATCGCATTTACCTGCGAATACAACTTCGGCGATTGGAATGCATACGGTTACGGACGTTCTCCTCTTATGCTGGGACTGCAAATAAATATGTACACAAGGTAAGACATGCGTAAATTAGTCATAATATTAGTATTAACAGCAATTTCTGCTGCTTCTTTCGGGCAGATAAGGATAGCCCTCGGCAAGTACAACGGTGGCGGCGACTGGTACGCCAACCCCACTTCGTTGCCTAACCTCATCAAGTTCTGCAACGAGAACCTCGGCACCAATATCGACCCCGAACCTGCAACTGTTGAGTTCGGCAGTACCGACCTGTTCAACTATCCATTTGTACACATTACCGGTCACGGCAATATCATTCTCAGCGACTTCGAAGTCGAGAATCTTCGCAACTACCTCATTGGAGGCGGTTTCCTCCACATCGACGACAACTACGGCCTCGATGCCTACGTCCGCGACCAGATGAAAAAGGTATTTCCCGAACTCGAATTCGTGGAACTTCCCTACACTCACGAGATTTACCATCAGAAATACGATTTTCCAAACGGTCTGCCAAAAGTCCACGAACACGACAACAAGCCACCACAGGGATTCGGCATAATTTATCAGGGGCGCCTTGTTGTTTTCTATAGTTACGAGTGCGACCTCGGCGACGGCTGGGAATCGCAGTCGGTTCACCACGATTCGGAGGAAATCCGCACAAAAGCACTAAAAATGGGTGCCAATATAATTAACTATGTATTTGAGAACTAATAAAAAAATATAAATATGAGAAAACTTTTAATTATTATCGCATTGCTATCAGCAACAGTATACTGCAATGCACAAAAGTATTCAACAGCAACAGTAAAGAACATAACCAATAGTTTCATCGCAACGCTTTTGAGCGGCGATTTGCAAGGCACTTTGGAGTTTTTTGACCCTGGCTACGTAGCTGATCAGCACGACAGTTTCCTAGAAGGACGCACAGAGCAGTTTATTGCAGAATTTCTGGCAGGAAGCTACAAGAAAGGTTACTACTTCATAACACCGGAACTCAGCAGAATCAAGTCGATGAAGGTTAAAAAAACTTGCTGCGACCTTGAGAAAGATGAAATCTACGCCAATGTAGAGATTCTTATGGACTATGGCGTAAAATACACCGTCCGCCTCGAAATGCGAATCACCGAATATGGTGATATGCGCTTCATCGGTGCTGTGGGATAAGAAATTTACGATTACCTCGTATCGACACAATGCAATGTGCCGATACAATAATAATTGATTCACGATTTCAGATTGGAGATTTTCTCCAATCTTTTTTGTTTTCAATTAAGGCATAATTTTTGCACTATCTTTCGAAAAATAATATTGTCATGAAGCGTTTGATTACATTAATATTTGTTTTTGCAGCATTTGCGATTGCTATGCCAAATGCAGGTTTTTCGCAGGATGTCCGCAACTCCAGCTACAGCACAATCGGGCATATCGACAGCGATGGTACCGTCCGCAATTCAAGCTACTCAACAATAGGGCATATCGACAGCGACGGCACTATCCGCAACTCAAGCTATTCGGCCATTGGTCATATCGACAATGACGGAACTATCCGCAATTCCAGCTACAGCGCTATTGGGCATATCGACAAGGACGGCACTGTCCGCAACTCAAGCTACAGCGCTATTGGGCATATCGACAGTGATGGAACTATCCGCAATGCAAGCTACTCAACCATAGGTCATGCCAAAGGCATAAAACGCGAATGGGCTGCTGTGTGGTTCTTTTTCGACTTCTTTTAAAGTTCACACCTAATTAGCTTTAACAAACTATTTTCAAAAAAGGCCTTCTCGGAAAAGGAAGTTTTTTGTGGGTTGGCTAATAAAAAATCATCTTCGTTCACAATACTATCGGGATTTTTCTTATTTTTGTCTTCTAAAATTAGAATAGACAAAATGAGAACATTTTTTGTAATTGCATTTATCGCATTTGGATTATACGCTTCGGCGCAAACCGTTACATATCAAGACATTGTAAACCATGTATCGGCTAAGGATCTTACCGGCAAGAAGGCTGGCGACAACATAACAGCATACACAGCTTCGGACGGCATTACCTACAAAGTCGGCTCCACAATTACATACGGATACCCGACCAATGGCAAATACTATTTGTATTTCAGGGATGTAACATCAAGTGTTTTGGGAACGCTTGCCGAAGACGAAAACACATCTGCTGCTCAAACCGCAGTAAACCAAGAAATTTACGAACGTGTCGAAAACAGAAGCGGCGGTGTTGCTACAATAAAGAAAATACAATGCGTACCTATCGATCCGTTCAACAAAAAAACTAGCGGATGCAAGATATACCTCGTACTGAACAGGGGTGGAATCGCCTGCACAAACTTCGAAGAGGCAATTGCTGTTGGCGAAGTTCAGACAAAAATGAACGACTCGGACGCAGCAATCAATGAACTAAAGAAGTGGAAGGAAAAACTCGACCTCCAGATTATCACGCAGGAAGAGTACGATGCAAAGAAAAAAGAACTAATGCAGTATATCAAGTAATCCTTTAAATATTAGAATAATTCATATAGACAAAAAAATATAACAATGGAAGAAATAATTACCAAATTACCTTACAAGGTAGCAGACATGTCTCTCGCAGAATGGGGACGCAAGGAAATTGAAATGGCAGAAAAGGAAATGCCAGGATTGATGAGCATACGCCGCAAATACGCAGCCGAGAAACCGCTGAAAGGCGCAAGAATCTCTGGCTCGTTGCACATGACAATCCAGACTGCCGTTCTTATCGAAACATTGGTTGAACTTGGCGCTGATGTACGCTGGGCAAGCTGCAACATCTTCTCGACTCAAGACCATGCAGCTGCAGCAATAGCAAAGGCTGGTGTTCCGGTATTCGCATGGAAAGGTGAAACCCTCGAAGAATATTGGTGGTGCACATTGCAGGCATTGTCGTTCCCAGGTGGACTAGGTCCAAACTTGATAGTTGACGATGGTGGCGACGCTACTTTGTTGGTACACAAAGGTTATGCTGCAGAAAACGATGCCAAGACCTTGGATTTCGTTCCATCGTGCCACGAAGAAAAGGCAATCCAGGAAACCTTGAAGGCTATGCTCGCTGCCGACAACCAGAAATGGCACCGCACAATTGCCGAACTCAAGGGCGTTTCGGAAGAAACAACCACCGGCGTTCACCGTCTGTACCAGATGATGGCAAAGGGCGAACTGTTGATTCCTGCAATCAATGTAAACGACTCGGTTACTAAGTCGAAGTTCGACAACCTCTACGGCTGCCGCGAATCGTTGGCCGACGGTATCAAGCGTGCTACCGACGTTATGATTGCCGGCAAGACTGTCGTTGTTCTCGGCTACGGTGACGTTGGCAAGGGCTGCGCACGCTCGATGCACACCTACGGTGCAAGGGTTCTCATTACCGAAATCGACCCGATATGCGCACTGCAGGCCGCTATGGAAGGCTACGAAGTTACAACTATGGAAGAAGCAGTTAAGGAAGGTAACATTTTCGTTACAACAACCGGCAACTGCGATGTTGTTACTCTCGAACACATGAAGCAGATGAAGGACCAGGCAATAGTTTGCAACATCGGTCACTTCGACAACGAAATTCAGGTTGACCGTCTCGAAAACTGCCCTGGCGTTGTGAAGACCAACATCAAGCCACAGGTCGACAAGTACACCTTCCCGACTGGAAATTCAATCTTCCTGCTTGCTGAAGGCCGTCTCGTAAACCTTGGCTGCGCAACTGGTCACTCGTCGTTCGTAATGAGCAACTCGTTCTCGAACCAGACTTTGGCTCAGCTCGACCTCTGGAAAAACAGCTACAAGGTCGATGTTTACCGTCTGCCGAAGTACTTGGATGAAGAAGTTGCCCGTCTCCATCTCGACCAGCTTGGCGTTAAGCTCACAAAGCTCACGCAGAAGCAAGCCGACTACATTGGAGTTCCGGTTGAAGGACCGTTCAAGGCTGACCACTACAGATATTAAAAGGCTAACAGGCTAAAAGGCAAACAGGCTAAAAGTCGGACAGTCAAATACAATCTGGCTGTTAGCCTGCAAGCCCGTCAGCCTGTTAGACATAAATCTAAAATCGTAAATCAAAAATCGTAAATAATTATGAGACTATTATTAATTAGCAACTCGACGAATGCCGGTGAAGCATATCTTGACTATCCGAAGCACAACATCCACGATTTCCTTGGCGAAAAGTGCGTGAAATGCTTGTTTATCCCTTACGCAGGCGTAACTGTAACTTGGGACGACTACGAGAAGAAGGTTAAGAACCGTTTCAACGAGGTAGGACACGACATCGTTTCAATCCACCATTTCGACGATCCGGTAAAGGCTGTCGAAGAAGCCGACTGCATTGTAATCGGCGGTGGCAACACTTGGAAGCTTCTGCACGACATGCACGCCAACAAGCTCATTGAGCCGATACGCAAGAAAGTTCTTGGTGGAACACCATATATAGGTTGGAGTGCAGGTTCGAATGTAACTTGCCCTACCCTTATGACTACCAACGACATGCCTATCATCGACCCGCTAGGATTCGATGCATTGAACCTCATTCCGTTCCAGATTAATCCTCACTACCTCGACAAGAAGGTCGAAGGTCACGGAGGCGAATCGCGCGAGGACAGAATTTTGGAATTCATCGAAGTTAACCGTGATGTTTATGTTGCAGGACTTCGCGAAGGCTGCATGTTCGTAGTCGAAGGCGACAAGATGAAAATCATCGGCAAACGCAACTTGCGTCTCTTCAAGTACGGAGAAGAAACCCGCGAAATTGAACCGACCGAGGACTTTACATTCCTACTGAAGAAATAATTGGAATACAACGCATTAAAAAGCGGATTCGATTTTCGGGTCCGCTTTTTGTTTTGTCTTGGCATCTATCACTCAGCCATTAATATTTTGTTAAACTCCATTTTTAATTTGCCTACAAAAAAACGACAACATATTTTTGCACCGAATTTGAAAATTGGTACAAAGATTTAGATTGCCATGCAGAAAACACTGGGAGTAAAGGCCGACATAATGAACGTTGCAGAAAAACTTTTCTGCCGCTTCGGGTTCAACAAGATTTCGATGGACCGCATTGCCAAGGAATCGAAGCACGCGAAGGGAAGCGTTTACTACCACTTTTCGAGCAAGATAAACCTGATGAACTCAATCCTTGAGAGCGAACTTGAGAAAATCCGCACCGACCTGCTCGCAATAATAAACGACAGCAACATGTCGGAACCCGAAAAGATAAAAAAGTATGCTATGGTCAGGATGGAAAGCATGAACAACAGATATTCGTACCACAATGTATTGAAAAACAGAGTGCTTGAAAGCGGCGACAAGCAATTGATGGAATGCTTCTCGAAAGTTCACGATGCACTGGTGACCTGGGAAAAGGAACAACTTACAGCAATCATAGTATCTGGAAAAAACAAAGGCGTTTTCCGTCCGGAAATAGACGCATCAAAGTATGTCAATTCGTTGATTATGATGCTCTCATCGCTTGAATTCCCGTTCTTTATTTTCAATCTCTACGACAAGTACAAGAACTCTTTCGATTATATGATAGACGAGATAATATTCAAACCACTAGAAACAATTTAGACCGAAATAATAAATTAGTACAAAATGAAAGCAAAAGTTTTAACTGCAATATTGATATTAGGAATTCTCGCAGGCTGCTTTTCGTCATGCAAGAATAGTCCGCGTCCATATATAGGCGAATACACTTACCAAAGCGACGGCAAGATTAATATAGGTCTAATTACAGGAGGCGTTGATGTGCCGATTACCGACAAGATGGGACAGATGCAGATAATGAAAGGCGACGAAAAAGGCAAAGTCTCGATAATAAAGACATCTATAACAGGCGACATCAAGCGTTTAAGCGGAAAAGTTTCGGACGGTGAACTTTCAATCGACGAATACACCTACGAAAAGGAAATCAAGCTCGACACCATTATTAATGGAAAAGCAAAAGTAACCTATACGGCTAAAGGAAAACTCCGCGACAACACTATAGTTTTCGACGACAACTATTCGGGATTCTTCACCGAAAAGGAAACTGGAGCTGTAGGCACAATCAAAAGCGACAACGCAATAACCATAGCAAAACTAAACGATTAAAGATGAAAAGATTAGCAGTCATACTAATAGCAATTGCATTGGCATTCCCGTCATTCTCGCAAAGCAACGCCGAGAAGATTTGCGGCACCTACCTTGTAATCGAAAAGAGCGAAGTCTCGAAAGTAAAGGTAACTCGCAAGTCAAACGGTGATTTTGAAGGGAAAATAATCTGGATGAAAAATCCGTATTTTGAGGACGGTTCGCCAAAGACCGACATCAAGAACCCCGACCCCAACAAGCGCAACACGCCTGCCGACAAGATTGTGCTTCTGCACAACTTCAAGTACAATGCAAGCGACGACGAGTGGAGTGGCGAAATCTACAATCCCGTCGAAGGCGACATGTACAAGGCATACGCCAAGTTCGAATCGCCAAAGAAACTGAAGGTGCGCGGTTATGTCGGACTTCCGATTTTCGGTCGCAGCATGTACTGGACAAAACTTGATGAATAACACAAAGACAACAAAGATATGAAGGTCGTAAAGAAACAGCGCAATAGCAAATCGTGCATAATCTGCGGAATGGACAATCCGTCGAGCGTAAAGGCCATGTTCTACGAAATGGAGAACGGCGAACTGCGCGGTTTGTTCACTTTCAGAAACGAACACCAAAGCTACCCGGGACGCGTACATGGCGGAATGATAACGGCAATGCTCGATGAACTTATAGGTCGCGTATTATGGATTAAGGAACCCGAAAGTCTTGCCGTAACGACTACAATCACAGTCAAATATCGCCGTCCAATGCCTATTGGCGAGCAATTGCGCGGAGTAGCAAGACTGGAACAGGATTCGTCGCGCGGATTCGTAGGTATTGGCGAAATATACGATGCAAACGGAAAATTGCTCGCATCGGCAGAAGGCACTTATATGAGACTCCCCAACGCAACCATCGGTGACTTCGACATTCACGAGGAGATGAAATACCTCATTGAGGACAATATTACTGAAATAGAATAATGAAAAGGTTGACCTTTATATTAATATTAGCAACAATTTTGCTTTCGGGTTGCAAGGACAAGGACAAAGTCGCCGAAGAACGCGTGATTTCCGTCAACGCCATGGTTGCCGACACCGAAACTTTCGGAGAAAAACGCACTTATGTGGGCACTATCGAGGCTTCGGAAGCAATAACTTTGAGTTTCGAAGCTGGCGGAAATGTAAAGGATGTGTTCGTGAAGGTTGGCGACAATGTCCATGCAGGGCAACTGCTTGCCCGCCTCGACAAAACCTCGGTGCAAAGTTCGTACGATGCAGCCAAATCCACTTTGGAGCAAGCCGAAGACGGTTACCGCCGTGCAAAACAGCTTCACGACAACGGAAGCCTTCCCGAAGTGCGCTGGGTGGAAATCCAGACCAAACTTGCACAGGCTCAGTCGATGGAAAAAATATCGAAAGAAGCTCTCCAACATTGCGACCTTTACTCGCCAGCATCGGGCGTTATCGGTAGTCGCAGCATAGAACCGGGAAGCAATGTTTCGCCACTGCAACAGGCTTTCAAGCTAATGAATATCAGGCAACTGAAAGTAAAAGCATCGATTCCCGAAAACGAAATCTCGAAGATAAACATAGGTAAGAAAGCCATGGTAACTGTACCTGCTGCCGACGACGAAGTATTTGAGGCAGAAGTGATTGAAAAAGGTATTGAGGCAAACATACTTTCGCACAGCTACGATGTAAAGTGCATATTCAAGGGCGACCATAGCAAACTTCTGCCCGGAATGGTATGCAAGGTTACAATGGACGAGCCCGAAAACACAGGATATGTCATTCCATCGCGTGCTGTACAGACCATGCAGGACGGAATCGGCATCTGGAAAATTGAAAATGGCCGTGCAAAACGCTGTACCATAACATCAAACAAATATGTTGCCGACGGCGTGCTTGTCACCGAAGGAATTGCCAAGGGCGACACAATAGTGGTCGAAGGCTACCAGAAACTATACGACAACGCCAAGGTTGAAATAAACAGGATGATTGAATAAACGAACAATAATGAAGAAGCGCAATCACATAGAGTCGGCAATGCAGCACCACAGCATAATATTTGTTGTGTGCGCAGCTCTTGTTGCGTTTGGAATATTCAGTCTGCCGAATCTAAACAAGGATGAGTTTCCGCAATTCACTATCCGTCAGGGTGTTGTTGCAGCAATATACCCAGGTGCATCGGCACAGGAAGTGGAACAGCAGGTTGCAAAACCCCTGGAACGCTTTTTGTTCACCTATCAGGAAATCGACAAGGACGGCACCTACTCTATTTCCGAAAACGGAATTGTATATGTGTTTGTGGAACTTAAGCCGACAATAAACGACAAGGATGCCGTATGGTCGAAAATCCGCCACGGACTGAAGTTGTTCAAGACGACCTCGTTACCGGCTGGAGTACTGGAAGTTGTAGTTGTTGACGATTTTGGCAACACTTCATCGATGCTTCTTGCTGTTGAGTCGGAACAGCGCACCCCGCACGAACTTGAAACCTATTCGGAACAGATTTGCGACCGCCTCAGGTCGATTCGCGAAATGGGCAACCTCAAGACTTTCGGCATACAAAAGGAAGAAATTGCCGTCAGCATCGATGCCGAAAAACTTTCTGCATACGGAATCGACCAGAAAGTATTGCTTGCCGAACTTGCTACACAAGGCTTCCGCACGATAGGCGGAAATGTAGAGGAAAATTCGGGCAACTCACAGATACACATTGCAATACCTTACGATTCGGAATATGCAATCGGCGAACAGATTGTGTATGCCGACCCCAGCGGAAATTCCATTCGCCTGCGCGACATTGCCGACATCGAACGCCGCTACGCCGAACCATCGAACTACATCGAGTACAACGGCAAGAGCTGTGTGATAATATCGATGGAAATGTGTGCTGGCAACAACATTGTGGCTTTCGGCGAAAAGGTTGAAAACATCCTCGACGAAATGCGCCACGAACTTCCGCCCGATGTAAACATGCAACGCATAACCGACCAGCCCAAAGTGGTTAACAAGTCGGTAATCTCCTTCTTGCGCGACCTTGTAGAGTCGATGCTCGTGGTTATTGCCGTTATGCTTCTGCTTTTCCCATTGCGTACAGCACTTGTGGCAGGTTCGGGTGTTCCAATTTGTACAGCCATCACGCTGGGACTGATGTATCTATTTGGCATTGAGCTCAATACAGTTACACTTGCTGCACTTATAGTCGTTCTCGGCATGATAGTCGATAACTCAATCATTGTAATTGACGGCTACACCGACTACCAGCAAAAGGGGCATTCGCGGTGGTTCTCGGCATCGGTAAGCACAAAGGAACTGTTCGTTCCCACCCTGCTCGCCACCATAGCCATCTGCGCAATGTTCTTCCCGATGACCAAGATTATCAACGGACCTCTTGGCGACTTCGTGAAACTCTTCCCATGGACAATCTCGTTCGCACTGCTTATTTCGTTGCTTTATGCCGTGTGGATTACTCCATATCTGTGTACCAAATTCATACGGAAGAAGGACGACAATGTGAACGCATTCGAAAAAGCGCAAAACAAGTTCTTCGACCTACTGCAAAACTCGTTTGAAAAACTGCTGAACCTTTGCTTCCGCTTCCCCAAGACAGTGATTCTCATATTCTTCGTGACATTTGCTATCGGTATTTTCCTATTTACCAGAATGAACATACAGATGCTTCCGAAGGCCGACCGCGACTGCTTTGCCGTCGAAATCCACCTTACCGAAGGCAGCAGCCTTACGCAAACCGCCGAAGTGGTTGACAGCTTGCAAAGAATACTAAATGCCGACAGTCGCGTAAAAGCTGTAACATCGTTTGTAGGCTGCGCATCGCCACGATTCCACGCCACCTATGCCCCGCAGATGGGAAAGAAAAGCTACGCGCAGTTCATAGTGAACACCATAAGCGAAAAAGCGACGCTCGAAATTCTGAAGGAATACGGGGAGAAATACGAAAACTATTTCCCGAATGCCTATGTACGCTTCAAGCAGATGGACTATCAGGCAGTGAAAAATCCTATCGAGGTGCGCTTCCGTGGCGACAACCTCCAGCAGATGGAAGCCTTGGCGGATACGCTGAAAGCCTACATGAACACCTTGCCCGAAGTCACCTGGGTGCATTCCGACTACGACGAATCTACCCCTAATGTAAAAATCCGCCTCAAACCCGACGAAGCATCGCAACTTGGAATAACCCAAAGCATGCTTTCGATATTCCTGTCGGGAGCACTGGGAGGGCAAACGCTTACATCGGTATGGGAAGGCGACTACAAGATTCCCGTGGTGCTTTATTCGCAGGTTTCCGACACCAGCAAGATCCGGACGCTTGAAAATATGCTTGTCCCCACAGCAATGCCAAGTGTGTGGGTGCCTCTTCGTCAGGTTGCCGAAATAGAACCTGAATGGCGAAAGTCGTCGATTACACGCTACAACAGCATTCGTACCATAACCGTTGGTTGCGACCTAAAATACGGATGCAGTCAGCCTGTAAGCATGAAGCAAGTTACCAAATTTGTCGATAACAACATAAAGCCTACTATGCCCGAAGGCATAAAAGTTGAATATGGCGGACTTACAGGCGCCAACAACTCAATGATTCCGCAGATTGTTGTTTCAATTATTGCAGCCGTGCTGGTACTATTCATCTTCCTGCTCTACCATTTTGCAAAAATCGATATGGCAGTGCTTTCGATAGCATCAAGTTTGATATGCATATTCGGTGCGTTCACTGGACTTTGGATGTTCGGCCTCGACTTCAGCATTACGGCAGTGCTTGGAATTGTGAGCCTTATAGGTGTGATTGTGCGAAATGCAATCATCATGTTCGAATATGCCGAATCGCTTCGCCGCGAAGGGCACAAGACAGCCAAGGAAGCCGCCTACGAAGCCGGTAAGCGCCGTATGCGACCGATTTTCCTTACATCGGCAACAACTGCCCTTGGCGTTATCCCGATGATAATTGCAGCAACTTCGCTGTGGATGCCTATGGGCGTAGTAATCTGCTTCGGCACAATTTTCTCGTTACCACTGATAGTAACCGTACTTCCTGTGGCATACTGGCAAATCTACAAACGCAAAGGAGAATGAAACGATTGACCGCCATATTATCCGCATTGTTGTTCAGCCTCACTCTGTTGGCACAAAATGAGTTCACAACAACCGACACCGACAAGACCGAGGTGACTGTGCAATACCTTTCGCTTGATGAGTGCAAACGCCTTGCCATTGAGAACAACGCCAAGATAAAGAACGCAGAACTCGATATTGAAGCGGCCAAACTTACAAAAAAAGGTGCCTTCACAAAATATTTCCCGCAGGTAAGCGTCAAGGGCGGAGCATTTAAGGCAACCGACCCGCTTCTCGACATGGAAATTGGGAAGGGCAATGCAAATGTTGACTTTGGCAATCTAGCAATGAACAATGTATTTACGACCTTGTACAATGTTTATGGTCCATACATTGACGCAAGTGCGAATGTAAAAGGTCTAGACGATGGAATTGTAGGCGGTGTAATGGCAGTGCAACCGGTTTTTGTCGGCGGCAGAATTGTTAATGGAAACAAGTTGGCAGGACTTGGCGTGGAAGCAGCAAAACTGCAGACCGAAATTGCCCGTGACGAGACTGACCTGAAAACTGTGGAACTTTACTGGACAATTATTTCTTTGCAGGAAAAGAAGAAAATCATCGCCTCCGCAAACCAGCTTCTCGATACGCTTTACCGCGATGCTTCGGGAGCGGTAGAGGCAGGTATCATTCATCGGAACGACCTGCTGAAAGTAACCTTGAAGCAGTCGGAGATGAAGTCGAACGAAATGAAACTGAACAACGGAATTCGTCTTGCAAAATCGGCTTTATGCCAGCATATTGGCATTCCGTACGATGAGAATATGGTGCTTTCCGACAGCATTGGCGATATTCCCAACCCAAGCATTTACCATGTGGACCATACCGAAGCCGTAAAAGGTCGCATCGAGTACCAGCTTCTCGACCTTAGCACCGATGCCGAAAGGCTGAAGAAGAAAATGCTTGTTGGCGAAGTTTTGCCGCAGATTGCCGTCGGTGCAGGCTACACCTGCAATACGCTGATGGACAAGTTCAAGACCAACGGCTTGGTTTTCGCAACTCTGTCTATTCCAATTTCCGACTGGTGGGAGAAGTCGTACGACCTGAAGAAGCAGGAACTCAACTGCACCAAGGCCGAAAACCAGCGCCGCGACCTCGACGAGCAGATGCTTCTGCAAATGCAGATGGCTTGGAACGACCTCAGCGAAGCATACTCGCAGGTGATGTTGTCGCAGCAGACAGCCGAAACCGCCACCGAGAATCTAAACCTCAGCACCGATAATTATAATGCTGGAATGATAAGCATGTCGGAACTGCTCGAAGCGCAGACCTTGCTGCAACAGGCTCACAGCCAGCTTGCCGACGACAAGGTTGAATACATGAAAAAACTCACAAAATATAAGCAGCTGACTAGGCAATAAGCCTACGACAAAAGTTCATCGAACAATTTTCTCCAAAGTCCGATTACCACTTCTTTAGAAAACTTAGCGGAAACAATTTCTTTTGATTTTAAGCCGAATTTTTGTCTTAATGTTTCGTCGTGCATAAGGCATTTAAGTTTTTCGGCATAAGCCTCCAAGTCGTTGTCTTCGACAAGGAAACCGCTCTCACCATTGGAAATTATGTCGCTCGGTCCCGCATTTATGTCGAACGCCATACCAGGAAGCCCGTATGATGCCGACTCGGCAAGCACCATCCCAAATCCTTCGAATTTACTTGTCATTGCATAAATGCTGGCCTGCGTATATTCATCGGCAATTCTTTCCGAAAACGGCTTGACAAACACCGAATCCTGAAGGTTCAAAGCTTTCACTTTGGCTTCTATCTCCAATTTCAATGCTCCGCCACCTATTATATGTAGTTTCCAATCGTCAAGGTTTTTATCCTCTCTTACCGCCTTCCAGATATCAATAAGGCGGAAAAATCCCTTTTGGTCGCCTGCATCCATACGACCGACCGAAGCAACAACTTTCTGGCTAAAATCTGTTATTTTATCCTCTATTTGCGGAAGAAAATTAGGTATCACCTTTATATTGCCATGATATTGTTTCCAAACATCTATCTGCTTATTTGAAAGGACAACCAGAGAATCGTATTTGTCAAATACTTTTTTCTTTTTCCGAGGCGCATTCAGATGCCATAGTCGTATATATTTTACCCCTTTCGACTTGACAATAGGCATAAACGTACCATCGTTACAAAAAACAATGTCTGGGCTCTGCTTATTTATAATACGGGATGTTCGCAGGCTAAGATATATACGCTTGAAAATTTTATTGTAGAATTTTCTAAGGAAATTATTAGAATTTTGTGCTCCTTCCGATAAAAATTCGACCGAAATCCTTGGGTCGAGGCTATATGTAATATGCTCTTCCTTTTTGAAAAAACTAATGATTTTTATTTCATAAAATTCCGACAATGCATTCGACAGATTGGCGCAAACCCTTTCGCCTCCGCCAGTCTCGGTAATATCCCGAAGCGTTATCAGAATCTTTTTCATCTGTCGTTCTTGTTCAGTTCGTAAAGTTTCATGTGCCTATAGAACGAACCGCTGGCATTCAGCAAAGAAACTACGAAACCCTTATATCCATAGAATATGCCACGGCGGAAGAAATAGTTCATATTGAAAGTGTGTATGAATCTGAAAATTGCGCCGATCACACTTGCTTTTTTACCCTTTTTGTGCTTCTCTTGTGCCGACAAGGTCGTGTATCGGTTCATTTTCTGGATTATCGACTCCATACTGTCGGCTGCATAGTGCTTTATGGCATCCTTTATGTAAACCTTTTGGGTATCTGGCTTGGTTTCCACTCCCTCATGTACAATATTTTCGTTGAAACGAGTATATTTCCGGTTAAAAATACGCCACACATAGTCGGGATACCATCCGCAGCATTTCATGCATCGGTCGCCGTAGTAGTTGAGACGAGAAAGAGCAACGACTGTATTGTCGTTCAGCTGCATTGCATTTATCTGGGAAACAATTTCGGGCATAATCACCTCATCGGAATCGATGCTCAGAATCCAGTCGTTGACAGCATGACCGAGTGCGATGTTTTTCATTTTGCCAAAACCGCAGAAGTTGGGTTCGTGAAAAATCTTCACGTTGGGGTATTTTGCAGCAATATCGAGAGTGGCATCGGTGCTGCCGTTGTCGAGCAGAACGACTTCGCTGAAAGCACGCAACGAGTCAAGGCATTCCGAGATTGTTGCCTCAGCATTCTTGACGAGTATCACTGCGCTTATCTTTTCAACGTTCTGCATAAGAAATACAATTTATTGATGCAAAAATAATAAAGTTTCACGTTTAACGTTGTTGAGGGCTTCGCCGTTCTGGTTCAACGTTCAAGGTTCAACGATTTCTCGCAACGACCACACATCAACTATTAACTCCCAACTTTCAACTTTTAACTTTTAACTTTCAACTGGCAATCATGCGTTTCTAAATTTTATCGCTGCTGTCTTGTCGAGTTTGCTTTCGGCATATTCCTTTGTTACGACAAAAGTCTTTTTCTTTTCCGAAGGCATCTCAAACATAGCTTCAAGCATTATCGACTCGCAAATCGAACGCAGTCCGCGAGCGCCAAGCTTGAACGAAATTGCCTGATCGACAATATAATCCAATGCTTCATTCTCGAACTTGATATCGATTCCGTCAATCTTGAACAACTTGATATACTGGTTCACAATTGAATTCTTCGGTTCAGTAAGGATCATCCTCAAGGCATCGCGGTCGAGCGGATTGAGGTAGGCAAGCACAGGCAGACGACCGACAATTTCGGGGATAAGGCCGAACTTGCGGATATCTTCGGGGATAACGTACTGCAGCATGTTCTTGCTGTCGATTTTCTCGATATTCTTCTGTGTTCCGTAGCCTACCACCTGCGTATTCATGCGTCGTGCGATAATCTTGTCAAGTCCTTCGAAAGCGCCACCGCAGATGAAAAGTATATTTTTGGTATCTACCGGTATCATCTTCTGCTCTGGATGCTTGCGTCCGCCCTGCGGTGGAACGTTCACTATCGAGCCTTCGAGCAGCTTGAGAAGTCCTTGCTGTACGCCTTCGCCCGAAACATCGCGGGTGATGCTTGGATTGTCGCCCTTGCGTGCGATCTTGTCAATCTCGTCGATGAAGACTATGCCCTGCTCTGCCGATGCCACATCGTAGTCGGCAGCCTGCAACAGACGCGTGAGAAGACTTTCTATGTCCTCGCCCACATATCCGGCTTCGGTAAGCACCGTCGCATCGACTATTGCGAAAGGCACATTCAGCATTTTGGCAATAGTCTTGGCCAGCAAAGTCTTGCCAGTACCAGTCTCGCCAACCATTATTATGTTCGACTTTTCGATATCGACATCGTTCTTTTCCTGGCTGATGCGCTTGTAGTGGTTGTAAACGGCTACCGACAGAACCTTTTTTGCATAGTCCTGACCAATTACATAGTCGTCGAGGAAAGCCTTGATTTCCTTCGGTTTCTTAAGCTTGATAGCCGACTTCACCGGCTTGTCGTTCTTGTGGAATTGTTCTTCTTCCTTCAATATTTCGTATCCGCGTCTGATGCAGTCGTCGCAAATGTTTCCGTTTACACCCTGGAACAGGATGCCAACTTCCTTGCGAGAACGACCGCACAGCGAACATCTATCGTTTTTGTCCATAAAGTTTAGTTTCTAAGTTTGAATGCCTTCGGCGTTTCTAAGGGCTAACGCCCGTTTCTGAGTTTCAAAGTTTAGCTTACGCTGAGCTAAAGGTTAACTTCGTTGAGGGCTTCGCCGTTTTATGATTGACGCTGTTTATAATTGTTTTAGGATTGAAGCTCTAAAGGCTTGCAGGCTTGAAGTCTGTCAGCCTGTTTGCCATTTAGTCTTTAATATTCAATCTCTCTATACAGAATTTCGTCAATCATTCCATATTCCTTAGCTTCCTCGGCAATCATCCAGTGGTCGCGGTCGGAATCGGTGCGTACCCTTTCGATTGGCTGGTGCGAGTGGTTGGCGATGATTTCGTAGAGTTCCTCGCGGAGCTTCAGGATTTCCTTTGCGGTAATTTCGATATCGGAAGCCTGACCTTCGGCACCACCCATAGGCTGGTGAATCATCACGCGCGAATGCTTGAGAGCCGAGCGCTTGCCATGTGCGCCTGCGCAAAGCAATACTGCAGCCATCGAAGCGGCCATGCCTGTGCAGATGGTGGCGACGTCGGAACGTATGTACTGCATGGTGTCGTATATGCCAAGACCTGCATAAACCGAACCGCCCGGCGAGTTGAAGTAAATCTGTATGTCCTTGCTCGGATCGCTGCTTTCGAGGAAAAGAAGCTGAGCCTGTATGATATTGGCAACATCATCGTTGATAGGAGTACCGAGGAAGATAATCCTGTCCATCATCAAGCGCGAGAACACATCCATCTGAGCAACGTTCAAAGTGCGCTCCTCGATGATTGTAGGATTGATGTATCCGTTGTATATACTTGTGTACTGGTCGAAAACAAGACCGTTTACGCCTCTATGCTTTACGGCGTACTTGCGAAAATCGTTGTTAAAGTTCATATCTGCATTTTTTATAATGCGCAAAAATATATCATTTTTTTCGGACAGCATTTAATTTCCATGAAATATAATTAACAAAATGACAATCGGACTAAAAGTGCGTATATACCAATTTATTTTCGTACCTTTGCAACAACTATGGACTACGAAAAATATATGCGTATTGCGCTCGCCGAGGCTGCCGATGCCGAAATGGAAGGCGAAGTGCCCATTGGAGCCGTGGTGGTATGCGGCGACAAGGTGATTTCGCGTGCCCACAACCGCACAGAGCATCTGCACGACGTGACCGCACACGCCGAGATTATGGCAATAACTGCCGCCGAGGACTATCTTGGGGCAAAATACCTTACCGACTGCACTCTTTTTGTAACCGTGGAGCCTTGCGTAATGTGCGCCGGTGCATTGGCATGGTCGCAAATCTCGGAAATTGTATATGGCGCAGCCGACGAAAAACGCGGATTTTCGAAATTCTCCGAAAAGATTCTCCACCCCAAGACCAAGCTGGTAAAAGGTGTGCTCGCCGAAGAATGCGAAAAAATCATGAAGGATTTCTTTGTAAAAAAAAGATAAGAACAAATATTTCTATGCATATACGATTTATTGCCTTATTTTTGTTGCAAAATTGAAGTTAACATTATGAAGAACATCATTTTATACATACTACTGACAATTGCATTGGGGACAGGCTGTTTCGCGCAGACAAGGTTTAATAAAATCGTAGATTTGGATAGAGAAGCTCATCATATATTAGTATCAGTGACGCCTAATGATTCTGTTTATATAATCGTTTGCGGAACGGACAATTATGAACAACCAGATGATAGACGATGCTCATTAATAGCTGTATTAGATAGTACTGGGACATGCATAAATAAAAGTATTGTTGCAGATAATACAACAGATGTATATGAAAATGATTTTGACCAGAAAATTGTTATAACAAATCATGGAACATATAAGTATATATTTGTAAAAGAATGGCTAGGGGCATATATATGTGAGTTTGATGAATATTTGGACATAATAAATTCCCGAACTATATATTTTTCAAATGACTCATCTTTGGTAAATGTAAAAATGCCAGGATTCACAAATATTGATGATTACTTGTATATACCCGCATCAACAAAAATAGATACACTTGATACGGAATTTTGGCATCCCATATTGTATAAGATTGATAGTAATAATAATCTAATCTACAAGAAAAACCTATATCTGGATAATTCTAAACACCAATATTTTCATATTAGAGAAGCCCACGACAGCAATCTCATAGCACTTGGGAATATAAACTCTTTGTATAATCTAAAGTGGTTAGTCTCAAAGATAGATACTGCAGGCAATATTATGTGGCATCATATATATGGGCGTTCAGGATGGCAAAATGGATACGAAAAATTCATCGCCCCCTCCCCAGACTCCTGCTATGTCATGAACGGCATATATCCGGTATGCTATAACAGTCACTATCAGCGAGAAACAAACAATGCCGCATGCATAAGAAAGATAGACGACAATGGTAATTTATTATGGGAGAAGATAATAAAAAATTATTATTATGCATATTATAATGGGCCTGGAATGCATTCCGTAGAATGCACATACGACCTGTATGTAGACGATGACGGCTATATATATGTGGCAGGACAGGGAACTAATTATACAGGTTTTGCCGGTTTCTTAACAAAATTGACACCCAATGGCAATATAATGTACCGCAGATACTATACTCCAGACGGCAGCAAAAGTGGTCCAAGGCTTTATCTCAATAGCGTAAAACCTACACCAGATGGAGGATTAATAATGGGTGGATATACATACGATAGTTACTATACGGCAGACGAATTCGGCGACTACTTCCAGCAACCTTGGCTAGTAAAGACAGACATGGACGGCTTGGATGGACTATGCTATACCGAACTGCCAGAATTAACCTTGGATGTTTTCATACCAGATACGGTTTGCAATCTGGACACAATCGACTGTGTAGTAAACATCAGCGGTCCCTCGGCACCGTACCGTCTGGATTTCAGCACGGGACAGACAATCGAAAACATATATTATCCTGATGTTTTTGTACCAAAGGAGATTGGCATAGATACCGTATTGAGTGGCGAACTGCTCTACCAATATACCGAAACTGTTAACGAGGCGACAATAAAGGACTCTGCCGCAGAGAATACCATCGCCCGCCACTACAATATCCGCACGCCAAGAGATCCCGGCGAGCATCAGCTTGCAATAACGCTCTCGGACTATTACGGCAATACCAAGACCATCTACAAGGACATCTACGTAAATCCCTGCCACGACCTGGCCGTGGACGAGAACGACAACATTATGCTGTCGGTATACCCGAACCCTGCCACAGAATACATAAACATCGCAGGTGAGAATATTGCAGGGATAGAAATATGTAATCTGTTAGGAGAGGTGGTGTATTACAATGGCAGCGTCGTGCCGCGGCGCGACGCCACTAATGTAATTGTAATATCCACAGAAAATATGCCAGCAGGCAGCTATTTTGTAAGGGTAAGGATGGAAAACGGAAAGGTGGTTACGAAGAAGATTGTGGTGGTGAAATGAGGTAGGCTAAAAGGCTATATTGAGGGCTAACAGTCTAGCAGTCTTACAGACAGTTAGACAGGTCTTCCGCTAGACAGGTGCGTTGCTATCCCCATCAGCCTGATGATAACTTTCGGAAAATGATTCAGCCGTATTTCGATTATTTTCTTATGTTTGCATTTTGTTACCGATAAATTTTATTCAGATGAAAGGCTTTTTTCTGACATTTTCAATAATTATGGCAACATTCATGAATGTTTTTTGCCAAACATCGACGATATATGCATTTGAAGGTGCACTTCCTTCCGACACTGTAAACTGCATGGCTATGGATGCCGAAGGCAACATACTTATAGGCACGGCAAACGGACTCGTTTCGTACGACGGATTCAGCTTCAATGTCATTACAACAGCCAACGGACTTGCAGGAAACACAATAAACGACATTTCGGTTGCGCCAAACGGCAAAATATACGTTGCAACCAGCAACGGAGTCTCGGTGAGCAACGGCAACTCGTGGCAAAACGACATTACTGGCGGTGAAATCCGCAAAATTGCAGCCTCCGGCGACGGCAGATTCTGGTATTCGACACCTCACAATTCAGTAATCGAATACTATGCAGACAACACAACTCCAGTAAGCGGCGACTACGGCTTCTCGAACGGAGTAACAGGAATCTACATCGACCGTTCGCAGAACGTGTGGATAAGTTGCAACAGCAACCTCGTAGAGCTTTGTGCAAACGGCAAAACCAAACAATTCCCCGACATTTTTTCAGGGAAAATCGTATATGCTGTTTATCAACGCCTTAACGGAGACCTCATCGCGGCCACAAGCAACGGAATAATGTCGTACGACTACAACTCGTGGACAGCCCTCGACGGCATCGAAGGCGGAGTAGCAGCGGTATGCGAAGACTATGCACAAAACATCATCTACGGCAACCTGAACGGCATTTTCCGCTACGACGGCACATCGAGCACATTACTGAACGGCAATTTTTCGACCAACGTACTTTTAACAAGCGGAGCAGACAAAAAACGAATATGGGCAGCCGATTCTCAAAACGGAATTGCAGCGCTCGACTTCGACGGCAACGCCGAAACATTCCATACAAACCGTACTTTGATTAACCATACGCCCAACTTCATCTGGGGCGACAACGCCGGAAAAGTTTGCATAGCAGGAAACCGAGGCATAAACATAGTTTCGGATTTCACTTGGCTGTCGTATAAGAAAAACTTGCAGAACCTTACTGTAAAGTCGGCATGCATGCACAACGACACGCTTTGGATTGGCACAAACAACTCGCTGATACGCAAGGCAGGACGGAATATTTCGGTTGTTTCTCAAGTCAACATCAATGCACTTGCCGAAGATGCCAACGCAGTTTACGCAGCGACAAACTCGGGCATACTCAGGATTGTCGGCGGTCAGATTGTCGACACCATCGAATCGAGCAATGCCGTAAGCGACCTGCTCTGCTCGAACGGACTGTTCGCCTTGTCAGGAAATGCTGTCTACAAAATAGAAAACGGAACGATGGTTCAAGTCCCAGCAATTGCACTAACGGCAGCTTCCCGCTTCGTAAAGACAGCCTCGGGAAATATATTCATTACTATCGGAAGTGGAATTGCAAGTTTCAACCCAACTGAATCTCCTGCAACAGTAGTAATCGAACCGGGATTACCAGAAAACATAGTCTCGTCGGCAGCCTGCGACGACAATGTATACGTGCTTCTTGCTAACGGAGACATTTACGAATATTCGAACATTTGGCGCGAAGTAACGACAAGCAACTGCACTGCAATAGCCTCGGCAGGCAATGGAACGCTTTGGGCAATTTGCAACGACGGCAACGTGGCAAGAATCTGCATCGACTGCAACACAACATTTACTATTACATCGCAACCCGAAACCTGCGACGGCAGCCACAATGCAAGCCTTAACGCTTCGGCTACGGGAGCCACCTCCTACTCTATCGACAACGGAGAAAACTGGCAGACAAGCGGAACATTCAGTAACATTTCGGGCGGATACAAACATATTCTTGCAAAAAATTCGGCAGGAAAAATAATTGCCGATTCAGTTTTCTTTGTCGAATATGGAAACGCACTTTACAATCAAGCACTTACATACGTCCAACCCGACTGCTTTGGTGAAACGGGAAGCCTTATACTTTCCGACCTTGGTACTTCGACATTCGTTTGGGAGAATAATAATACATCGGCAACAGAACGCACAAACCTCGGTGCAGGCACATACACCGTGACAATAACCTCGGGCACCTGTACAAAGATACTAACGACGACGATTGTCGCCAAGGAACAAATTCTTCCAAACGCAACTTCTGACAACCTTCTGTGCAACAGTGACAACACGGGAAGAATTGCCCTTAATGTTTCGGGCGGCACCTTGCCATACACATACGCATGGAGCAACAATGCAGAAACTGCAATAATAGAAAATCTTGCAGCAGGAGAATATTCCTGCACAGTTTCCGACCGAAACTCATGCACGGCAACGATGTCATTAAACATAACTCAGCCAGATATTCTGTCGGCACAAGCCGAAGCCACCGACATAACTTGCTATGGTGCCGCGAACGGTTCAATCGCAGTTTCGGTAAGCGGAGGAACTCAGCAATACCAATACCTGTGGAACGACAATGTTACTACCGAAGACCGTACAGGTCTCGCTCCTGGCAACTATTCGCTGACAATTACCGATGCGAACAGCTGTAATGCGACCGCTTCGGCAAGCATTTCGCAGCCGTCGGCACTAACGGTTTCGGGGAATACAACCAACATAAGCTGCTACGGCAGAAACGATGGTTCGGTTACAATATCGGCGAACGGTGGAACAGAGCCATACCAGTACAGTTGGAACGACGGCAACGAGGAGGCAAACAGGACAGGTCTTGCGCAAGGAGACTATTCGCTAGTTGTAACCGACAACAATTCGTGCACAACAACTTTTGCTGCAAGCATCGCCGAACCTGCCGAACTGATAGCATCGGCAGAAATTACACCTATTGTTTGTGAAGGAGCAGACAACGCTCAACTTTCGGCATCGGCAAGCGGCGGAACAGGCATCTACGCACAATATTTCTGGTTGAACGAAAACCACACGCCAGTATGGTTGCAACAGCAATATTCTAACGTTGCCGCTGGCATTTACTACTTGGTAGTAAAGGACAGCCACAATTGCACCGACACCATAGAGGTGGTTGTAGAAGATGGAGCAGCACACCATTTTGCAGTAGCCGTGACAGATGCCACTTGCAACGGAGCAAGCAACGGAGCAATTGCTATAACCGCCGAGGGTGAAAACATCGGCGACTTCGCCTTTGCATGGAGCAACAGCATTTCGAGCAATAACAACGCCAACTCGCTTGCGGCAGGTAATTATTCGGTTACAATAACCGATGCAAACAATTGTACAACCGTAATCGATACAGTAGTAAGCGAACCCGAAATGCAGCAGGCTGGCAATCTCGGCGACATTATGATATGTGAAGGTTCAGAATTTTTGTTCGACGTCGGCAGTCACGCTTCGTACCAATGGAGCAACGGTGCTACAACACAAAGCATCAGCATAAGCGACGAAGGCACTTACTCGGTAACAGTTACCGACAACCAGAACTGCCACTCCTACTATGTGGCAAATATTTCGTATCGCCATCCATATACTGGCGACAAACTTGCAATGGCGAGCGTTACAGAGACTAATTCGGTAATCTTGCGCTGGAACAAGACTGATAATCAAGGAACAGCGCAATATAGGATTTACCGCGATTCGGGCGACGGCTTCTCGCAACTAGCATCCGTGAACTTCGATGCCGAACCGATGTACGAAGACACGACAGCCAGCACTTCGGAAATATACTATATATATAAGGTGACAACCGTAAGCAACTGCGGCGACGAAAGCGAAACCGACGATTTCCACCGCACAATAATCCTTGCTGCCATTTGCGACCCCAACAATGTATGCAATCTCAACTGGAGTCCCTACATGGGCATAACCGAAACTTTCACTTACATACTTGCCGGCAATTCGCCCGAAACAATGGTAGTTGTGGATTCGGTACTTTTCAGCACCTACAACTATATCCAGATGAACCAATACGAAGGCGGAACCTACTACCGCATAATGATAAAGATGAGCCATCCGCTTGTGGTTGGAACTGAAACCTACGATAGAATATACTCTAACATTGTACGTTGCGGCGGAAGCGACCCTGTAGACCCGCCTGTAATGACCGAAGAATTCAGCATTTCAAACATTTCGGCATATCCGAATCCTTTTGGCGAAGAAATTACAATAGAGTTCAACGTAAACGAGACCGAAAATGTTGCCTATGAAGTGGCAAACACTTTGGGACAAATTGTAATAGAAGGCAAGGATGTAACAAGTCCTATCACCTTTGGATCCGAACTCAAGACTGGAATGTACTTCGTAAGGCTTCGCGCAGGAGATGAAATTCACACAATAAAGATAAGCAAGCAATAGGAATATGCGCTACAGGATTGATTTATCGTATGTTGGAACACGCTACCACGGCTGGCAGTCGCAGCCAAACGCAACCTCGGTACAGGAAACTCTGGAAGATGCTCTTGGCAAGGTTTTGCGTGAAACGATTTCGGTTACAGGATGCGGGCGCACCGACACTGGTGTGCATGCCGAATATTACGTAGCGCACTTCGACGCCAATGCCGAAATCGACAGCAAAACCACCGACCGCATCAACGGACTGTTGCCCGATGACATTTCGGTATTTTCGATTGAGCATGCCAACGAAAATTTCCATGCACGTTTCGATGCGACAAAACGCTCGTATAAATATGTCATAACGCAACGTAAAAATCCATTTCTGAAAGGTTTTGCGTGGTATGTGCGCAACCCGCTCGACCTGCACGGAATGCAGGAGGCCGCCAGCCGGCTTTTCGACTACACCGACTTTACTAGCTTCAGCAAATTGCATACCGATGTAAAGACAAACAACTGTAAAATTTATCGTGCCGAGTTCGAAAAGAATGGCGACGAGATTATATTTCATATTTCGGCCGACAGGTTTCTGCGCAATATGGTACGCGCAATTGTCGGCACACTAGTCGAAGTAGGCAAAGGGAAAATTACAGTTGATGATTTCTGCAAAATCATAGAACTAAAGGACCGCTGCGAAGCAGGACAGTCGGTTCCAGCCGATGGGCTGTTTTTGACGGAAGTGGAATACAGTTAAGAGTTAAAAGTTGAAAGTTGAGAGTTGAAAATTTGTAGAGTCGTTGCGTGCAACGACATGGAATAGCGTGCAACGACCAAAAATAAATTAAACCGTTTCCTCAGGTTCTACAACGATTTTGTTCTTTGGCAATCGGAAACGCAAATATTTTATTATTCGGCCTTCCTTGTTCCACATTTTCTCGTAGTGGGTTTTTAGTGTCAAGAAACCTTTGTAGTGTTCCGATTCGTACAAATTGCCAGCATCGATTTCGAGCGGAAGGTTGTTTTGTGCGATGACCGCTTTGGTGTATTCGTACAAAGTGTCGTCGTCGGTTTTGAGGTTTACATAACCGCCATCGACAAGAAAATTCTGGTAATAGGTAAGAAAACGCGACGAAGTCAAGCGTTTTTTGTGAGTGCTTTTTGCACCAAGATGCGGATCGGGAAAAGTAATCCAAACTTCCGAAACTTCGTTTTCGGCAAAACATTTTGGTGTAAATTCCACCCTAGTACGCAGGAACGCAATGTTTTTCATTCCCATCTCGAGCGAGTCGGAAGCGCCGCGCCACATGCGAGCACCTTTTATGTCAACACCTATGAAATTTCCGGTCGGAATTTTCTTTGCCATGGCAACAGAATATTCACCCTTGCCACAGCCCAATTCTACAGTTATGGGATTGTCGTTGTGGAAAAAATCGGAGTTCCACTTGCCCTTCAGTTCAAAATCTTCGGGACTGCCATACATTAGTTTTGGCTGAAACAAATGCGGAAATGTCTCATTCTGCGCAAATTTGAATAGTTTGTTCTTGTTCGACATGCGATATTAGATTTTCGGATGCAAAAATAATAAAGATTCGATAATTTGAAGATTTGATAGATTTGAAGATTCTATCCAACAAAAAATATGCTTACTTTTGCGCATAAAATTAGTTTTGACATGATACGCATACCGCTATTGAAAGACCGTCACAACCATCTGTTTTCGTATGGTTCGCTTGCCAAGGCCACCGACCTGTTCAAGGTAAGGACCGAGGACGAAGCAATAAAAATACTATCGCAACTTCCGCACGACCGCATAAATGTAGCCATGGGCTGGTTCGATTCCTACTTCACATTCTCGAAGGAAAACCTCGACAAACTGCCTCCGATAATAATCTGCAACAACTCGCTTCACAACTACATTTTCAATACTGAGGCAGGAAAAACCGTTGAGGAAAAGTACAACGAATGGTTCGTCAACTGCCACAACCAGGAATGGATAGAACGCAATACCATGCAGGTGCTGACATTCATTGCAGGAATTTTCGGTTTCAACCGCGAGATTTTCGACTACAACATACAGAAAAACCTTTCGCTTGGCGTATGCTTTGCTGCAGACATGTACGTATGCAACAACGAAATTTTCGAATTTCTTGCCACAAACGACTGCAGCGAGTTAACCGAAGTATGGACATCGCCGCAGAACTTCCCGCTCCTGCCCGAGCGTTACAAAAAAGTCTGCCGAGGTGTGAAACTTTTTGCCGACGGAGCCTGCGGAGCATCAACGGCAGCCATTTCGGAGTACCGCAACGGAGGAAATCCTTTCATGACCTACACCGACAGCGAACTTATCGAACTGCTGGAACAGATTTTCGGCTACAGCACAGCAATGGCAATACACTGCATAGGCGAAAATGCAATAGAGCAGGTGCTACGCTGCCTCGAAAATGTCATGCGGCACTCGCCAGACAGATTCATTCGTCTGGAACACACACAGTTCATCACCGAAAAGCAAGCCATGAAAGCTCGCGACCTAAATCTAACTCTGAGCATGCAGCCAAATTTCAACATGGACAGCATCGACTATGCCGACCGTCTTCCAAAAGCATACTGTGAGCGCAACGACCCGTTCCGTATGCTCATCGACAAGGCAGGATTCAAGCCTGGCGAAAACCTTGTGCTTGGTTCGGACGGAATGCCGACAGGTGTGTTCGGTTCGCTTCAGGCAAGCCTATTCCCGCCAGTGCCAGGACAACGCCTAAGCCTCGACGAATACGTTGCAGGGTATTGCACCGACAACTTCGACAAGGGATACATAGAAGTGGAAATTGACCAGAATAATAGGAAAGTCGACGCAACTGTAAAGATAAACGATGCGGAAAAAAGCACAAAATAAAGTCTAAACGACAATATATGAGAACATTTTTTGCCACTTTATTTTTGGCTTATACCTATATATAATATTTCAACTTTTATTTTGTGACAGCAATATTTTTGGAAACTATACACGTGTTGACACAATGTTCTTTTTGTTCTAAGCCAGTTTGTCATTCCGTAAAACAGAACGAACAGCATAAGGTACGTTGCTTGTGAGTTCGTTTATGCGGAATCTCCTATAGAAACGTTTTCAATTGGAGATTCCGCATAGTTGAACAATATTACGCTCCCCGTTCCGTATCGCGTTATTGTTCTAACTTACGGAATGACAGTTTAATAGCACAAAATTTAATCAACTTGTATATAGTTACCATTTTTTTAATACAGCAGCAAAAATCTTTTATAACTTTGCACCCGATTAAATTTTTCAGAAAATGCTTACATTAAAGTTAATCCGCGACGACAAGGATTTCGTCATCAACCGTCTGAAAATAAAGAATTTCGACGCAACAGAACTGGTAGAAAAAATAATAGCATGCGACGACCGCCGCAAGGAATGCCAATTTACAAAGGACAACATACTCAAGGAATTGAACAACATAGCCAAGCAAGTTGGACAACTTTTCGCTCAAGGCAAGAAAGACGAAGCCGAACAAGCCAAGTCGAAGACTGCTGAACTGAAGGAGCAAGTAAGAGAACTTGAAGCAAAGCAGGCCGAAGCCGAAAAAGAACTCAACGGCTACATGTTGCTTCTGCCAAACACTCCGCACGAATCGGTTCCATGCGGCAAGGGCGAAGACGACAACGTAGTTGAAAAGATGGGCGGAACTATCCCAGAACTCAAGTTCAAGAAACCGCATTGGGAAATTATCAAGGACCTGAACATCATCAACTTCGACCTCGGCACTAAGATTACAGGCGCAGGTTTTCCAGTATATCTGGGCAAGGGTGCAAAGTTGCAGCGCGCACTCATAACCTTCTTCCTCGACGAAGCCGAAAAGGCTGGCTACGCCGAAGTGCTTCCTCCATTGATGGTGAACGAAGACAGCGGTTACGGAACAGGTCAGCTTCCCGACAAGGAAGGACAGATGTACCACGCAACTATGGACAACTACTACCTCATTCCTACCGCAGAAGTTCCTGTAACCAACCTTTACCGCGACGTCATCCTCAACGAGAAGGACTTCCCGATTAAGAACGTAGCATACTCGGCATGCTTCCGCCGCGAAGCAGGTTCGTGGGGTGCCAACGTACGCGGACTCAACCGTCTGCACGAGTTCGACAAGGTTGAAATCGTCCAGATTCGCAAGCCCGAAGATTCGTACCAGGCATTGGAAGAAATGAAGGCTCACGTTGAAGGTCTGCTCATAAAGCTCGGACTTCCGTACCGCGTATTGCGTCTCTGCGGTGGCGACATAAGCTTCACCTCATCGCTTACATTCGACTTCGAGGTTTTCTCGGCAGCACAGGAAAAGTGGCTCGAAGTAAGTTCGGTTTCCAACTTCGAAGATTTCCAGGCCAACCGTCTGAAACTTAGATACCGCACCGCCGACAAGAAGACTCAGCTCTGCCACACTTTGAACGGTAGCGCATTGGCATTGCCGAGAATTATGGCTGCAATCATCGAGAACTACCAGACCGAAGACGGCATAATTGTGCCGGAAGTATTGAGAAAATACACTGGATTTGACAAGATAGATATAACCACAATGTGAGTTTCAATGGCTTCGCCGTTTCATGGCTAAAGCCGTTTGAATGTTGCACGTTTCTGGGTTGACGACAAGATGCAAAACAATAGACAAAAAGGCAAAAGACAACCAACCTATAAACGGGCGAAGCCCATAGAAACCAAGAAACTTAGAAACTATTTGTTGGATTGTTCACAAAAAAGTCGGAAATATTTCCGACTTTTTTTATTTTTAATATTATTTTTACCGCCTAAAAAAAATTACAATGACGGAAAAGCTTTGGACGGTTAAGGAATGTGACGACAAAGAATCGGTTGAAAGGCTGATGAAAGAAGTTGGCGTTGACAAATTGGTTGCGACTTTGTTAGTCCAGCGCGGAATACACAACTACGACGAAGCCAAGCGATTTTTCCGTCCACAGCTCGCCGACCTCTACGACCCTTTCCTGATGAAGGACATGGACAAGGCAGTTGACCGTCTTACCCGCGCAATCGACAACAAAGAGAAAATTCTGATTTTTGGCGACTACGACGTCGACGGCACCACAGCAACCGCACTTATGCTACGTTACTTGAAAAGCCGCAACGCAAATGTCGATTTCTACATTCCCGACCGTTACCTTGAAGGTTACGGGCTATCGACGCAAGGAATCGACTACGCTGCCGAAAATGGGACGACTCTGCTCATTACAGTCGACTGCGGCATAAAGGGCAACGAAAAAATCGACTACGCCAACAGCAAGGGCATGGATGTGATTGTATGCGACCACCACACCGTGGGCGAAGAACTGCCCAAGGCTTTCGCAGTGCTCGACCCGAAGCGTCCCGACTGCGGATACCCGTTCAACGAACTTTCGGGTTGCGGCGTCGCATTCAAGCTTCTGCAAGGATACATAAAAAAGCATAACCTCAACCTCGAGGACATCACACGCTATCTTGATCTTGTTGCCGTGAGCATAGGCTCGGACATTGTGCCGATAATCGACGAAAACCGCATTCTGGCATACTACGGACTGCAGGAACTGAACACCTCGCCATGCACTGGCCTTGAAAGCATAATCGACCTTACCGACTTAAGCAACAAGGAGATACAGATAAACGACATAGTCTTTAAGATTGGACCTCGAATAAATGCAGCAGGACGTATCGACACCGGCAAGACCGCCGTTGAATTGCTGACAACCACCGACCGCGATTTTGCACTGCAAATCGGCAACTCAATCGACGGCATGAACAGCTACCGCAAAGAAATAGACCGCAATATTACCGAGGAAGCAATTGCGCAGATTGAAAGCGACGAAAACCTGAAAAATGCTTATTCGACGGTAGTTTTCTCGCCAAACTGGCACAAGGGTGTGGTGGGAATCGTAGCATCGCGACTTACCGAATCGTATTACCGTCCGACAATCGTGCTTACCGAAAACAACGGACTTGTAGTAGGCTCGGCTCGCTCGGTGGAAGGCTTCGACCTGTATAGTGCCGTAACAGCCTGCGGCGACCTGCTCGAAAGCTTCGGCGGACACACCTACGCAGCAGGACTTACAATGAAGAAGGAAAACTTTGAACCTTTCAAGAAAAGATTTGAGGAATACGTCAGAGCCAACATCACCGAAGACCAGCGCAGGCCGGTAATCCGCATCGATACCGAAATCCTGATAAAGGAAATCACGCCGAAGACTTTCCGCATACTGAAGCAGTTTGCGCCTTTCGGACCTGGAAACATGTCGCCAGTGTTCGCATCAAGACAAATATACGACAATGGCATGGGCCGTCAAATCGGCAAGAACCTCGAGCACCTGAAACTGAAAATAGTACAGCAGGTCGGCGACAACAACTGCATTGACGGAGTAGGTTTCGGATTTGGCAACTGCTACGACAAAATCTCCGATTACAAGCCGTTCGACATCTGCTACCACTTGGTAGAAAACAACTTCATGAACCAGACCTCGCTGCAGATACAACTGCTGGATTTGAAGGGATGACGAAGCTCAAGATAACGTAATGTTATTGCCACCTCCGAAGAGATTGAACATCTAAAGTTGCGCCAGAGTGAAAAAACAACACTTAATTGCGGCAAATACATTGAAATTTTACACGTAAAAATACCTATTGAAAAAAGTATATAAAATCTTTTGTCGGTACGAATATATTTTATACATTTGCCGAGAATGAGAATTGTTTTTATTTATACATCTTAATATAAAAGAAGTATGAGACCTATATTAGTACCGCACGATTTTACAGAAGTAGGCGCGTATGCACTAGAACACGCCTTTATGATTGGTAAAACACACAACAATCCGATTAATGTAATTCATATTGTTTCGAAAAGCGATGAAATAGAACCGGCAAAGGCTAAACTTCAGGAAATTATCGATGATTTCAAGAAAGACAAGCCGAATCTTGACGTTACAGTTGAAGTTAGAAAAGGTGACATCGACAAGGAAATCTACAAGTATGGAACCGAAATCGACGCACTACTTGCAGTAATGGGAACACACGGATTAAAGAACTTGAAGAAGGCAATGAAGATTGTTGAAAAATTCGTTACCATTCCGTTCGTTCTTGTTCAGAACCCACCAATCTACGGTGAATACGACCGTATTCTCATCCCGATCGACGCCGACAAGTCATCGAGAATCAGAGTCAACTGGGTAAGATTCTTGAATACACTTTTCGAAAGCAAGGTATACATCATCTCCTACAAGGACAGCGACGGTTTCAGCAAGAAGTCTATCAACAACACAATTACCTTTGCAGAAAACTTGTTCAACGACAACCTTATCGACTACGACATCAAGTATCTGGAAAGCAAGAAGAATTTCTCGGATGAAATGTACAAGTACGCAAACGAAGCCGAATGCGACCTTGTTATTTTCATGACCGACCAGTACAAGTCGTATATCAAGGACATCAAGAATCCTGAAAACGAGGCTCTGGCCGCTAAGATTCCTGTTATGTGCGTAAACAAGCGCATCGACATCATCAAACTTGGAGGTTTTAATTAAAATTTGATAATCATAACTTGTAAACAGCGGAGAAATTCCGCTGTTTCTTTAAATACCACACAATAATTCCGCAAATAATTAGTTTGATATATGATGAAAAAACTAATTGCCATATTGCTAATGCTAGTTTCGACGCTTGCTGGATTTTCGCAAGTTGAGCCTAACGAATACCAGCAGGGAGGATTCTGCTCGTTCAACGGTCAATTTTATCCTGTTGAAAAAGGAATGTCGATATCGCTTGGCGGCAACTGCGGATTCATAATAAAGGACTTCAGACTCGGAGCATATTACGAAGGCATGAGCAATTCGGTCAAAATTGTTGGAACCGACTCGGAACCGCACAACATGAGGCAAAGCCACGGCGGAATATATTTCGGATATCCTTTTTTCAACGACCACTCATTTCACCTAGTTACCGACATAAAAATTGGTTACGGGGCATCATTACTGATAAATTCAGTTAGCCGAAAAGGCTACGACAAAGCTGGATTTGTGGCTATTGTACCATCGGCAGCCGTGGAATACTCAATAACCGACATCCTGAAAATTTCGTTAGGCATAAATTACCAGTTCCACATCAATGTAAAGAAACCCGAACTTTACAACCAGTCGATACTGAACGCACCGGGAGTTTATCTTGCTCTCACTCTCGGTCTTTTCTAAGCCTAAAATTTTAAGTAATAATCCTTTGTCAGCGACCTGTATTTTTCGCTGAAGTCGTGTCGTGCACCATTTTCAATGAAAAGCGAATCGTTTTCTGGCTCACATTGTTTTCGGCTTAATTCAAGAATTGTGCGTATTGGAGGCACATCGGGACGCGACGAAACATACAACCTGCGAAGAGCAAACAACCCGAGCTTTGAGGCTTCCGCTTCGAACAAGACAGCCTGTTCGGTGGGATAAATCACGTAGCAACGTCCATCATCGGACAAAAGCCTATCTACCGAAACCGCCAGTTCGGAAATGTTGAGGCTAAGGTCGTGACGTGCCAAAGCCCTACCCTTCTCGGGAGCAACGACATCGGTAGTATAAAATGGCGGATTCGAGACAATAAGGTCGTATTTTTCCTCTGAAACAAAATCCTGCACCGACAACTGGAAAATCGTTATTCTATCACTCCACTTGCTCTGCTCGACATTGAACTTAGCAACTTCTACAGCCTCGTCGTTTATGTCGATTCCGTGAATCAGCGCATCGCATTTCTGCGCCAACATAAGGCAAAGCAAGCCTGTGCCAGTGCCAATGTCAAGAATTCGTTTTGCGTTTTTACAATCGACATACGCACCAAGCAGCACGCCGTCGGTACCGACTTTCATAATCGACTTGCGGTGCATTACGCGGAACTGCTTGAATGTGAAGAAATCGTCACGCATTAGGCCATTGGATTTTGGTTTACGCCCGAACCGAAAAGTGCAAAGTCGTACTTTATAGGATCGGCCGGGTCGAATTTGCGAAGGTTTTCGGTAAGTTCAAGCACGGCTTTCCAATCGTTCTGATTGCGCGAAAGCAAGCCTAGGTCGCGTGCGCAACGTCCACAATGCACGTCGAGCGGAATAAGCAAAGCGGCGGGACTTATGCCTTTCCACAACCCGAAGTCGACACCACGTCCATCATCGCGCACCATCCAGCGCAGAAACATATTCAGTCGTTTTGCAGCCGAACCTTTTGTAATATCGGAAATGTGGCGCATATTGCGAGCCTCGTGCGGAAGTTCAAACAAGACGGAGTGGATGTTCATCAAGTTCTTGTCCATTTCTGGGAACTTGCAGAAAACAGCTTCGAGTCCACCATGATTGCGATATATATTGGCGAGCGAGCGCACAAAGAAACGCATATCGTCGCCATTGAAAGTGCGATGTACGGCGGCGTCGAGGGATTTTAGGTCGCGCTCCTCGAAGTTCATCACAAAATCGTATGGAGCATTGTCCATGAGCCGCATGAAACGTTTTGCGTTGTTTATTATCATCTTGCGGTTGCCCCAGGCAATCATCGAAGCGAAAAAACCACTGATTTCAATATCCTCCTTGCGCGAAAAAGAATGCGGAATCTGTATGGGGTCGTTCTCCACGAAACTAGGCACGGCAAACTTTTCGTACCTTTCGTCAAGCAAAGCCTTGATTGTTCTAAAGTCCATTTCGAAAAATTTGTTCCAAAAATAAGATTTTTAAAACACATACTTTGAAAAAAAGTTTGTTACTTTGCAATATGATTTCTGAAATATGTGACGGGGCAATGGTAGGACTTACGGCTTCCATAACAGTGGGGCCAGTTGCGGTATTGTGCATCCAACGTGCGCTTACTCGTCCGCGCATATCGTCGTTTATTTCGGGGGTGGGCGTTGTGTTTGCCGACACACTTATGGCTGCGCTCTCCTATTTCCTCTATTCGCTAATTTTCAACACAATTCAGGAATACAAGCCCATACTTGGTGTTATAGGTGGAATCATTGTCATCATTTTCGGTGTGTTCATGTTCAAGCGCAATGCAGTAAAAGACATCCGACAAAGCAAGGACAACCGCAATTCGTTATGGCAGGATTTTATATCGGTGGTTGGACTCACGCTTTCGAACTTCATCGGGGCTATGACCTACATTTTTGCATTCTTTGCAATGTTTAATGTTGGAGTTGGCGATGGTGTTTCCGACAGCAACGAACTGATAAAAGGCATATTCATAATGCTTGGCTTCATCCTTGGTTCGTTCTCGTGGTGGACCTTCCTCACAATGTCGCTCAGTTTCTTCCGCAAGAAGATTAGACCTCGCCACTTCCTGGTAATCAACCGTGTAGGTGGCTCGATAATAATACTGCTAGGTATTTATACAATAATTTCCACGTTTGTGGAAATCATTTAGAATTCATATATTGCTGGCTGAGCGTAGTCGAAGCCATGCATTATCTTCAAATTATAAAATTGACCTTTCGATTTTCAATAACGCGGCGCAAAACATTGCGCCGTTTTTATTTATTGTCGGCTGTATTTACAGCCTATATATTCAACTTTCCACAAATCTTCACCACCTCAACAGCCTCCTTCACATCGTGGACACGAAGAATATCCGCACCCTTTTGCAAGGCTATTGTATTTAGTACGGTAGTTCCGTTAAGTGCGTTTTCGACAGTAATATTCAGATATTTCCAAAGCATCGACTTGCGCGAAATACCAACAAGCAAGGGCAGTTCGAACATACCAAAGTCACCAAGATGCTTCATAAGTTCGTAGTTCTGGTCAATGGTTTTCGAAAAGCCAAAGCCCGGGTCGATGATGATGTCGGAAACACCCAGAGAATGCAACTTGTTGACTTTCTCGGAAAAGAAATGCAGAATGTCACCAGGGAAAGAGGTATATTCCGTGCCATTGTGCATAGTCTGCGGATTTGATGCTCCGTGCATAATAATATAAGGTACATGCAGACTTGCAACCGTCTCGAACATCTTCGGGTCGGCATCGCCAGCGCTGATGTCGTTTACTATTGATATGCCATAGTCGGTCACAGCACGGCGAGCAATCTCTGCGCGAAAAGTATCAAGCGAGAAAATCCTGTCGGGAAAATACTTTGCCACAATTTCCAACGCCGGCAAAAGCCTAGCCCATTCCTCGTCGGCATCGATGATTCTACTTCCTGGACGAGTTGACATTCCGCCGATGTCAACCATGTCGGCACCATCGGCAAACATCTTTTCGATGCGCTCCTTGATTTCGCCATTGTCAACGACACGGCTTGCGGGATTGAACGAGTCGGGCGTAAAATTCAAAATCCCCATAATGCGGGGATTTGAAAAGTCGTAAAGCGAACCTTTGATGTTTATGTGATTCAACCTCATTCTAACGCATGTCAATAAGTTCGGCACCTGGATAAGAAGCCTTGTTGAACTTAACTTCGGTATCGGCAATTGTTGGATTCTCGAGCATCTTGTCAATTTCAACAAGATAATTTACGCCGTCCTTGCCGACATAGCGAACCGAGAAAATCTGCTTCTTGGTCTTGTCGATGCGAATTGTAATCTTCGAGTACTTCTTGTTCTCGATTTGTTTCGGATAGAAGTCGAACTCCATCAAGGCACGATTTTTCTCGAACTTGTCGGAAATGTAGTTTACCTTGAATTTCGACTTGTAGTCCTTGAGGATAGCCTGAGGATTTGTCATGAAAGCCTCGTTTTCGCTGTTGTTAGTGATGTTAATCTCGTCGGCGTCCTTCAGATAAGTCCAGTTTGTCTTTCCATCGGAATATACGACCTGACCCATTATGTCCATCTTGTAGAGGCCCTGCTTGTAAACAGCATTGCCCTTGTACGAATCGCGTTTTGCATTGTGCAAATTTTCTACGTACATGGTAAAATCAATCTTCAGTCCGACGTATTTTTCGGTCTTTACAGCAACCTGGTCGAGGATTTCCATCTGTGAAGCAGAACCCTGTGCCGACACCATTAACGATGCTATCGAAGCGATTATCAACAATATAACTCTTTTCATATTCAAAAATTTTTAAATTCAACTAATTATTTCCATGTAGCACTTCCAAATATCGTTCCAAAGATGTAATATCGTAAAGAACTTGTCGAGCTTTGCTACCTTCGTATGGTCCTACAATGCCTGCAGCCTCGAGCTGATCGATTATCTTTCCGGCCCTGTTGTAGCCAATGCTGAACTTTCGCTGAAGCATTGAGGTCGAACCCTGCTGCGATTCGCAAATAAGCCTTGCAGCATCGTCGAACAGCGGATCGCGGTTGTTGGGATCGAGAGTTGCGCCACTGCCGTCGCCGCCTTCACCGCCTTCGCCCTTGACTTCGGGAAGTTCGTAAACGCAAGGATAACCCTGCTGTCCGCTGATGAAATCGACAAGTTTCTGCACCTCGGGAGTATCGATGAAAGCACACTGAACACGCGTGATGTCACCGCCGTACGAAATCAGCAGGTCGCCTCGTCCGATAAGCTGGTTTGCACCTGTCTGGTCGAGAATGGTCTTGGAATCGATGTAATTGGTGACCTTGAATGCAATTCGCGACGGGAAGTTAGCTTTGATTACACCAGTAATTACGTTGGTTGAAGGACGTTGCGTTGCGACTATAAGGTGTATACCGATAGCACGGGCCTTTGCTGCCAGACGCGATATTGGGGTTTCGACCTGACGGCCTTCCTGCACAATAATGTCGGCGAACTCGTCGATTACAACCACGATGTAGAACATATAGTAATGTCCCTTTTCGGGATTGAGCTGACGTTTTATGAACTTTTCGTTGTACTCGTTGATGTTTCGGCAACCAGCCTTTGTGAGAAGTTCGTAGCGCTCGTCCATAAGTATGCAGAGCGAATTCATGGCCTCGGTAACCTTCGACACATCGGTAATGATTGAAGGATTGTTGCCAGGAAGTTTTGCAAGGTAATGCTTTTCGATTGCCCTGTAAATCGAGAGTTCAACCATCTTGGGGTCGACAAGCACGAATTTCAGTTGCGACGGGTGCTTCTTGTAAAGCAGCGATGCAATTATAGCATTTATACCCACCGACTTACCTTGTCCAGTAGCACCTGCCACGAGCAAATGCGGAGTCTTGGCAAGGTTGAAAACGTATGTTTCGTTGGTTATTGTCTTTCCGAGTGCCACCGGCAAGTCGTAGGTAGATTCCTGGAATTTCTTGGAGCTTATCACCGACTTCATCGATACCGTCTCGGGATTTGGATTAGGCACCTCGATACCTATTGTTCCCTTGCCAGGAATTGGCGCGATGATACGGATACCGAGTGCAGCGAGGCTCAATGCGATATCATCCTCTAGGTTCTTAATCTTCGAAATTCTTACGCCTGGAGCAGGGACAATTTCGTATAAAGTAACCGTAGGGCCAACTGTTGCCGAAATCTTAGAGATTTCGATATTATAGTTGCTAAGTGTCTGTACAATCTGGTTTTTATGAGCATTAAGCTGAGCCTTCAGTTCTTCGTCGGAAAGCTGGTTCTTCGACTGGAAGTCGGGAAGCAGGTCGGCTGTTGGGAACTTGTAGAACTCGAGGTCCTTGGTCGGATCGTAGTCGGGAAGATGAGTCCAGTCTTCGGGATCGACCTGCGGTTCTTCTTCGGCCTTGGTGACGTCAAGTTCGACATCGTCGCCTTCGGCATCGGGAGCAACCGGCAATTCTTCGCCTTCGCTGGCTGGAGTTTCATCCACTGGCTGAACCTCAACGACCTCCTCGCCACTTGGATTTATTTCCAGGTCGAGACCATCATCTGGTGCCTGAGGCGCAGGCTCGTCAGTAATATCGTCCCCGAGTTCGATAGGAGTTGACGGTTCATCATCATTTCCAGTTTGTGAATCTCCGTCGATAGGATTTTCTTCTGGTTTTATCGGCAGTATTGGGTCGATAGGTTCTGGTGCCGCTGGTGTTTGCGGCTCAGCGGTTTTATCTTCATCTTCACCAAGTTTCTCCTTTATGTCCTTTACCCTGAATGCGGCAATTCGTTCGAGCAGTTTCTTTATTCCGACAACAGAATTTTCGAAGCAGAAGACTATTATCATAAGGGCCAGCACAGCTATTATTGCATATGCCCCTATTGCCCCGACAAGGTTTCGCAGGCTTGTAAATATAAACAGGCCGTGTTTTCCGCCAATCCAGAACAAAGTTTCGCTCGAGCCGAATATCGAAGCCAGAGCAATGCTGAACCACAGCATTATGAACATGCTCTTGATGACGAACGACACCACGCGGATCTTTCTTATCCTGAGCAATCTCAAGCTGACGACCACCAGCATTGCCACAATAGCAAAGGAAGCGACGCCGAAAGTATCGCGGATAAAGAAATTTGCGACTACGGCACCAAGTTTTCCCGCCTTGTTGTCGACCTGTATGTCGGAATCGAACAAAGCCTGGAAGAAACCGTAATTCGACAACGACTGGTCGCTCTTCCATGTGAAGAAATACGAAATGAACGAAACGACCATTATTATGACGAACGCCAGAAGCAAAACTCCGATGCTTATTTTTATCTGGTCGGAACGTTTTACCTTCGATTCGTCGTCGATGGCCTCGCTTGCACCTTTAGCATCGCCTTCTTTTTTCTTTGACTTTGTTTCGGGCGATTTTTTCGGCTTGCCATCCGATTTTTCTTCTTTTCCCTTGCCGAATATTTTTTTCACTTTGTATCCATTAAATTAGAAAAAAATCCCCTTGCGAGGATTTTTTCCCTTCAGTAAGAATATTTTTTACATACCACCGCCGAGCATCTTGGCAAATTCTTCTGCCGAGAGCTTCTGGTAGTCGTCGGTAATCATAAACATTGAATTGTTTACGCCGCCCTTCTTAACCTCTTTTGCAGTCATGGTCATATTCAGACCCTGATTCGACATTGTGTATTCCATTGGAACACCCTTAATGCCCTTAATCTGCGAATTTTCGTGGTAAATGGCTGGCATAGGTATATCTTCGGTTACAAAAACCTCCATAGTTTCGCCATCGGTTGTAACTTCGTACTTGGTGCACTTGTAACCAGCAATTACCTTGGTTTCGTCGGTAGCCTTAACTTCAGGTTCCGAATCCTTCAAGTCGCCAGACTCCTTAGCTTCGGCCTTAGCCTTTTCCATATCTTCTTTTGTCTGCTGAGTAGCGAGCTTCTGTCCCATAATATCAATAAGAACAATTGCGCTACCGTCTTCGAGAGTTACTGCGCCCATTGTATAAATAGGAGAAATCTGGTCCATACGAACCTTTCCGTCCTTTACATAGGTAATCATTTCGGTAGGAACCTGTCCCTTGTACTGTGGGTCGAGGTCTTCGTAAGTGATTGAATACCTAATGCTGCCAGCAAAAGTCTTTTCCTTCTTCTGTGCGCTTACCGAAAACGACACCAACAATGCCATTGCCACGCATAATACTTTAACTATAGTCTTCATCTTCAAAAAATTTATGTGTTACTAAATCAAATTAAACCTATTATAATAAATGTTCGCAAAGATAGTCATTATATTTTAGTGCTACAATTAAAACTTATAAAAAAAACTTAATCTTTTGAACAATTTCCGTGCATTGCAAAAATGATGCCAGCAGAGGAAATCGCCCCTACATCCATGATGCAAAAAGGATGGGTTTTATCTGCTCCTGCGGTGTATATGGTGTATTCGTTCGCGCTGTCACAGTTTTTGCAAGCTCCATTTCATTCCGCAGCAAAAACGTGCGCCAGCGCTTTTCCACCGCAGCTACCGCTGCTACATATATGTGACCCCGCTGGGGTCGGGATTACTGCAATGTGGAGATCGCGGATAGCCGACCGCTACAACGCTCCCCGTTCCGTATCGCGTGTGCGCGCTGGCTTCCGCGATGACTGTGTGGGTGGGGTCTGTGGCAAGAAATTACCGCAATGTTGTTTGCCCCTCCTCGCCCTAAGGTCCTTAAAAACCTTAAGGGCGTTAAGCTTGGGCAAAAACAAACGTGCGGTAATGTAGGCATCGTTTTTCGATAAAATATTTTCGTTCAATTCAATATTTTCCTATCTTTGTCGCCATGAAGGGAATCTGCCACATATCTTTTGAGGACTACCTCTGGGATGCCAACGGCAACATAAACAGGATAGTAGAACCTCGCCGTCCCAACACGCGGGCGCTGTACTTCAACGACGAGGGCCAGCCTTTAAGGAAATTTTATTCATCTGATGGCTCTGGCCCTAGTTTGCTGGGTCCTAGGAATAAGTATTGTTATTAATTATTGAAAAGAATATGAAAAATATTCCTATAATTTTTATATTGTTGATTCTAAGTTATTTGGCGTATTCCCAGGAATCATATTTTGTAGAAGGTAAGGGTTATTACGGATATGTGTTTTCTAAAGAGCATTCAATCTGGAGTTTCCCTCCAGAAATCATTATTGGGGAAGTTCCTATAGGATCTAACCGATATACTTTAACGGAGGAAAATATTATACAAGCGGAAACGATTTTAAGGAACAATATAAATACTGAATATGTAAAATCATGTCAGTTATTATGGAAAAAGCCTCCTATAAATAAAAGAACGCTAAAAAAATATTATCGTCAATATATAGGTTATATAACACCAAACAATGAAGAAATTGTTTATATATGTTTAATAGCAAAAGGTTTTGTTTCCAATATTAAAGAATTATCTGACGATCTCATTGATGTACATGATGGAGGATATTGCTATTGGAGGATTAGTGTTAATTTGCAGACACAACAGGTATTCGATATGAAGGTAAATGGAATAGGTTGATAATGCCTAATATTTCGTAACAATAGTTCGCAAACAAAAAAGATATGAAGCAGATATTAATTATAATATTATTGGTTATAGGGTATTTGTCATATTCCCAGGAATCATATTTTGTAGAAGGCAAGGGCTATTACGGATATGTTTTCTCTAAAGATCGCTCTCTTAATGGGTTCCCGTCAGAATCGAATCGATATACTTTAACGACTGAAAATATTTCCCAAGCAGAATTAATCTTGAAGAATAATATAAATACGGAATATGTAAAGTCACGCCGACAATTATGCAGCAGAAGAGCTCTAATAAACAAGATAACATTAAAAAAATATTATCGTCAATATGTGGGCTATTTAAACACTAATAATGAAGTAATAGCCTATGTGTGTCTTACGAGAAAAGACGCCGTTGATGATATTAAAGATTTATCAGAAGATCTCATTATGGTATGTGATGGCGGTTGTGCTTTTTGGCGTATTTATATTAATTTGCAGACACAACAAGTATTCGATATGGAGGTAAATGGCGAAAGTTAATAATGCCAAGTATTTTGTAACAATAAATCGAGAACAAAAAAGATATGAAGCAGATATTAATTGTCGTACTATTGATTCTTGGATATTTGTCATATTCCCAGGAATCATATTTTGTAGAAGGCAAGGATTATTGCGGATATGTTTTCTCTAAAGAAGACTCTCTTGGGGGATTCCCTCCAGAAATTATTGTTGGGAATGTTCCAATAGGATCACGTCGATATACATTAACAGAAAAAAACATAATCCGAACAGAGGCGATATTAAAGAAAAGTATAAATACTGAATATGTAAAGAAATATGTAAATTCATGGGAATCTGCTTGGAATACGAGGTTTCTTTTAGATAAAAGTACACTAAAAAAATATTATCGCCAATATATAGGTTATTTAACACCAAACAATGAAGAAATTGTTTATATATGTTTAATAGCAAAAGGTTTTGTTTCCAATATTAAAAAATTATCTGATGGTCTCATTGAGGTATCTGATGGCGGCTATTCGTATTGGACAATTACTATTAATTTAAAAACACGGAAAGTGTTCGATATGGTAGTAAATGGCGAAAGTTAATAATGTTCTCTTAAAAATCTATGCAGCAAAATAATCGATCTTAATATGCAGTGGTGGGTATCTAATCTGCCCCTGCAGTGTATATGGTGTATTCGTTCGCGCTGTCACAGTTTTTTTACTTTGTAGATGTTCCCTCACCTCAACATTGCAAAAGCCTTGCACTTGTTTTGCACTGTTTCGCTGGGGTCTGTGGCAAGAAATTACCGCAATGTTGTTTGCCCCTCTTCGCCCTAAGGTCCTTAAAAACCTTAAGGGCGTTAAGCTTGGGCAAAAACAAACCTGCGGTATTGTGTGTGGAGATCGCGGATAGCCGACCGCAACAACGCTCCCCGTTCCGTATCGCGTGTGCGCTCTGGCTTCCGCGATGACTGTGTGGGCGGGGTTTGTGACAAGAAATTACCGCAATGTTGTTTGCCCCCCTCGCCCTTAATGGCCTTAAGAACGTTTAGGGCGTTAAATTGGGGCAGGGCAAAAACCTGCGGTAACGACCATGAGATCGCGGATAGCTGTCTCCGCAACACTCCTCGCTGGGGTCTGGGTTGCGACCTACTATAATTGCAAGGGAAATCCTCCCCAAAAAATCATGCTAAAAAACACTATTGGCGTTTGACAAAAAAAATATAGTTTTGCGGTTTCAAATTTAAAAAGGCAAAGAACGAAATGTTAAACAAGAAATTGGCAGTTGTAGCCTTTGGCGGAAACGCGTTGCTCCGTGCAGGACAGAAAGGCACAATAGAAGAACAGGAATCTAATGTTTACAAGACTTGCGAGAGCCTTCTCGACCTCGTAAAGCGCGATTACAATATAGTTATAGGTCACGGCAACGGCCCGCAGGTTGGCAACATCCTCCTGCAGAACAACGCCGGCGAAAAGGTTTACGGACTTCCCGAAATGCCTCTGGCAGTGTGCGGTGCATACTCGCAGGGCTTCATCGGTTACGTTATCGAACAGCAGTTCAAGAATGTGCTTACCAGCAACAAGCTCAACAAGAACATCGTAACCTTGGTAACCGAAGTGGTTGTCGACAAGAACGACAAGGGATTCTCAAATCCAACCAAGCCTATCGGTCCATACTACACCGAAGACGAAATGAATGCACTGAAGGCAAAGAATCCGCAGGACTCTTACGCAAAAGACCCGAAGGGCAAAGGATGGAGAAAGGTTGTAGCGTCGCCTAAGCCTATCGAAATCAACAACAAGGACATCGTAAAGGACCTTGCAGAAAAGGGTAACATCGTTGTAACCGTCGGCGGTGGCGGAATCCCTGTTTATGTAAACGACAAGGGCGAATACCACGGAATAGATGCAGTGATTGACAAGGACTTGGCTTCGTCGTTGCTGGCAATACAGATTGGAGCCGACGAGTTCTACATCCTCACCGATGTTCCGAAGGTTTGCCTCAACTTCCACACTCCGGAAGAGAAGCAGTTGGACACTATCACCGTCGAAGAAGCAAAGAAGTACCTCGCCGAAGGTCACTTTACCGAAGGCAGCATGGCTCCGAAGATTCGCGCAGCATTGTACTTCGTTGAAAACGGCGGTAAGTCGTGCATAATCACCGAAGCTGGTCAGCTCGGCAACCCGAATGCAGGAACAAGAATCGTGAAATAAATTTTTTAAAGTACTTTAAATAAATTAGTTATGGCTTTTAATTTAAGAAACAGAAGTTTCCTGAAGTTATTGGACTTCACACCAAAAGAGATTCAGTATATGCTCGACTTGGCTCGCGACCTTAAGAGAGCAAAATATGCTGGTACAGAACAACCGACAATGAAGGGCAAGAACATCGCTCTTATTTTCGAAAAGACCTCGACTCGTACTCGTTGCGCATTCGAAACCGCAGCTTACGACCAGGGTGCACACGTTACCTACCTCGGACCAACAGGTTCGCAGATTGGCGTTAAGGAATCGATGAAGGATACCGCTCGCGTTCTCGGTAGAATGTATGATGGTATCGAATACCGTGGTTTCAAGCAGGAAACTGTTGAAGAACTTGCTAAGTACGCTGGTGTACCAGTATGGAACGGCTTGACCAACGAATTCCACCCGACACAGATACTTGCCGACTTCCTCACTATGAGCGAACACGTTGACAAGCCTCTCAACCAGGTTACTTACGCTTACCTCGGCGATGCTCGTTTCAACATGGGTAACTCGTTGATGGTTGGTGGTGCAAAGATGGGTATGGACGTACGTATCGTTGCTCCTAAGAAATTGCAGCCGAGCAAGGAACTTATCGACACCTGCAAGAAGATTGCAAAGGAAACCGGCGCTAAGGTAACTGTTACCGACGACGTTGCAAAGGGTGTTAAGGGTTGCGACTTCCTCTATACCGATGTTTGGGTATCGATGGGCGAACCAGTAGAAGTTTGGAAAGAACGTATCAAACTCTTGAAGCCTTACCAGGTTAACAAGGAAATGATGAAGATGACAGGCAATCCGAAGTGCAAGTTCATGCACTGCTTGCCAGCATACCACAACCTCGAAACTCAGGTTGGCCGCGACGTTAACAAGCAGTTCGGTCTCGACGGCATCGAAGTTACCGAAGATGTATTCGAATCAGAAGCATCAATCGTATTCGACGAAGCTGAAAACCGTATGCATACCATCAAGGCTGTCATGGTAGCAACTTTGGGTGACTAATTAGCCCTCCTTTTTATTATTATAGGTGGTCATGCCTTCGGGTGTGACCATTTTTTATGGCTGCGCCGTTTGACGCTAACGCTGTTTAAAAGTTTAATGGGCTGACGCCCGTTTGAATGGCTACGCCGTTTGAATGCCTGCGGCGTTTAACTTCGTTGAGGGCTTCGCCGTTCAATGGCTGACGCCGTTTCTATGGGCTAGCGCCCGTTTCAAGTTTCACGTTTCTAAGTTTATATGGCTAAAGCCGTTTCTGAGTTTAATGTTGTTTATAACAACTTCAAACTACCTCAAACCATTTCAAACCATTTCAAACAACCATAAACTTAGAAACCCAGAAACTAAGAAACTCAGAAACAGCAAAGCGAGAAACATAGAAACCATTTAATATTTTTTTCTACCTTTGCATTTTAAATCAAAAATTCAACGCAGATGAAAAGGACAATAATCATAATCGCAGCCGCCATAGCAATGTTTGCTTTCTGCAACACAGCTAAGGCACAGAACACCCCCGAAGACATCATGGCAAAGTTCTTCACGATGTTCAACGACGACGTAAACAAGGCCATCGACTACCTGTTCTCGACCAACGACTGGCTCGAAAGCAACAAGGAAGGTACTACGGCAATGAAGGAAAAGTTCGAGGCATCGCGCAAACTGCTCGGCAATTTCAACGGCTACGAACTTGCTGGAAAATATTACCTCGGCGAATCGTATGCAAAATACGTTTACGTCCTAAAATACGACCGGCAACCCGTTGAATTTGTCGTAACAATGTACCGTCCCGACAAAATCTGGAAACTTCAGAACATGAACTTCCACAGCGACTTTGAAAAGGACATGGTAAAGGTGGAATAGATTTACGATTTGAACGTTAAACGTTGAACTTTAAACCAGTACAGTCGCGGCGCGCCACGACACAACAAGAACGGCACAGCCATAGAAACTTAGAAACATAGAAACGGGCTTTAGCCCATATAAACTAGAAACCTTCCTATGCTCTCCGATAAAATTACCATAACCGACGCCACCGAAAACAACCTAAAGAATGTTTCGCTGGACATTCCAAAGCATCAGATAACAGTATTCACAGGCGTTTCGGGGTCGGGCAAGTCGTCGCTTTGCCTCGACACCATAGCCGCTGAAAGCCGACGCGAACTCAACGAGACTTTTCCAAGTTTTGTTCAGCAATACTTACCAAAATACGGTCGCCCCAAGGTCGGTAAAATCGAAAATATGCCCGTGACGATAGTCATCGACCAGAAAAAGCCTGCGTCTAACAGCCGTTCCACTGTAGGCACTTACACCGACATCCAGCCGTTGCTCCGACTTTTGTTTTCGCGCGTAGGAAAACCCTTTGTCGGATATTCCGATTCGTTTTCGTTCAACCATCCGGCAGGAAGCTGTCCTCGTTGCGCTGGTTTGGGCGAAATCCGCGAACTCGACATTCATAAGCTCGTTGACTTCGATAAGTCGCTAAACGACGAGGACACAATACATTACATCGCTTTCGGCAAAGGCGGATGGCGATGGATTCGCTACGCACACAGCGGACTTTTCGACCTCGACAAGAAAATAAAGGACTACACACCCGAAGAACTTGACCTTTTCCTGTATTCGCCGCAGATAAAACTGAAAAATCCTCCGTCGAACTGGCCGAAAACTGCCAAATACGAAGGCCTTGTGCCACGTATGTACCGCAGCATCATAAATTCGGAAGAAGGTCTGCTCCATGCCGCCGCAATAAACCCTATGCTTACGATGGGGACTTGCCCCGACTGCAAGGGCACACGACTGAACGAAAAAATTCGCTCGTGCCGCATAAACGGCAAGAACATAGCCGAAGTCGGCGATATGCCGATCTCAGACCTTGTGGAATTCGTTGCCGCCATCGACGACCCGCTGGCAGTTGACATCAAGCGCGAGCTTGCCAAGCGTCTGCAAGCACTTATGCAGATTGGACTGGGCTACCTCTCACTGAGCCGTGGCACGGGAACACTCTCGGGAGGAGAAGCACAGCGCATAAAGATTGCAAAATACATAAACTCGCCGCTTACCGACATGGCGTATGTACTCGACGAACCAAGCGTTGGCTTGCATCCTCAGGACATCAGCAAGCTGAAGGATTCGCTACGCAATCTACGCGACCACGGCAACACCATCCTCATCGTCGAGCATCACCGCGAAATAATCGCAATGGCCGACCACATTGTCGATATGGGACCGAAAGCTGGTGCACACGGCGGCGAAATAATGTTCGAAGGCACATACGAAGGGCTTCTCAACTCCGACACCATTTCGGGCAAAATGCTTCGCAGCAAAAGCCAGTTCAAGACCGAGATACGAAAACCTACAGGCTTCATCCGCATCGAAAACGCCACCCTGCACAACCTGAAAAGCGTTTCAGTTGACATTCCAACAGGCGTAATGACGGTGATTGCCGGTGTTGCAGGTTCGGGAAAGTCGTCGCTGATGGAAGAGTTCCAAAGCCAGTGCAAACTCGAAACTATCTTCATCGGACAGAAGAACATAGGTATAAACCTGCGTTCCACACCTGCCACCTACCTTGAGATTTCCGACCCGATACGCAAACTTTTTGCACAGGCGAGCCACAGCAACATGCAGTTGTTTTCGTTCAACTCGAAGGGCGCTTGTCCCGCTTGTGGTGGCAAGGGCGTGATTGTCTCCGACATGGCCTTTATGGAATCGATTGAGACCGTCTGCGAGGCTTGCCACGGCACAAGGTACAACGACGAAGCCCTATCGCACCGCTACAAGGGCAAGAATATCGCCGAAGTGATGGGAATGAGCGTCGAAGAAGCAATCGAATTCTTTGTCGACCAGCCATTTTTGCCAAAACTTCTTGCATTGGACAAGGTGGGTCTTGGCTACCTACACCTCGACCAGTCGATGACAACCCTTTCGGGTGGCGAACTGCAGCGCATAAAGCTTGCCGACCAGCTTCACCGCAAAGGCGAAATCTTCATCCTCGACGAACCAACCGACGGCCTGCACCTTGACGACATACACAAGCTGCTCAACCTTTTTAACGACATGACCGATGCCGGCAACACGCTCATCCTCATCGAACACAGCATGGATGTGATGAAGCAAGCCGACTACCTCATCGAAGTCGGTCCCGAAGGCGGTGAAGCCGGTGGACGACTGCTATTTGCAGGAAAACCTACCGAAATTTTAAACAGCAAAGAATCGGTGACGGCGAGGTATTTGAAAGGATAGGGTTTTCTATAATGCTTTCACTTTCTGTAAAAAACTAGGAAACTAAATACGTGTTGACACAATGTGCTTTTTGATATAGGCTTCTTTGTCATTACTCGCAATTAGAAAAAAACGCATAATTCTACACAATACAAAGTATATCAACTATTTATACATATAAAAACAAAATAGTAATAGCTATTACAGTAATGGCTATTACTATTTTATAAAATTTAAGATATAAAATTGTATATCAATACTTTACATATCATCCAACGAAAGAGAACCCAAATGAAGTTTCATTTTTGCCAGTTCGGGGGTCTGCGCTAACATTACTTTTACCTTCTCCTTCAAAACCTTTGCATTGAACTTGTCCTCACGCTTTTTGAGTTCGTAAATCCAGGCTTCCTTGGCAATCGGGTCGGCGACAATCAGGTCTATCTCGTTTGTGCCTTTCCTATCCCACCACTTGCCAACTATGTATTTGCCCTTCTCGGCAAACTTTGTCGCAAAATAGCGTTCCATCATAAAGCCAGAAACGGTGCTGTAGTCGCGCTCAATGATGGCAGACAGCGATTTCAGCGCGTTGTTCTCTACAAGCGACTGGTATTTGTAAAAGAATCGGAACCAGAAAATCAGGAAACAGTCGTTGAGCTGATAGCGGACTTTCTTGCTGTTTGGCTTCGAGAATATCGGCAACGACTTAGTAATTAGTCGGTAATAGTTCTCCAAACGAATCAGGTAACTGCCAATGTTGTCAAGTCCCAACTCGTCCTCAATTTCGGCACGGGTTTTCATTCCGCTAGCAATGCAGACAAGTATGGAGAAATAAGTCGCGTAGTCGGAGCCAAATTCCTCAATCAGAATGTTCTTGCCCTCGGTGATAAAGGGCGAATTTTCCATTGTCAGCGCGGCAAGCATCTTGTCTTTCGTAATATTTCCATTGTCGAGCAGCAACGACACATACCACGGCACACCGCCCGTAATGCTGAACAACGCCAGCAAGTCCTCGGAAGTGTAGTTCGGATTAAAGTCCGCAAGAATTTCTTTCAGCGTGGAAGTGGAAAATGGACGGAGCGTCATCTGCGCATTGGCACGACCAAACAGCGGCTCGTTGTAGTCCTCGAATATTTTCTTCATCAGCGTGAACACGGAACCACTGATTATCAAGTTCAGATGGCTGTTTTCTCTATACAAGTCCCAGTCGCGCTGAATATCGCTGTATATCGAAGGATTCACTTTCAGGAAGTTCTGAAATTCGTCAATTATCAAGGTAAAAGGTCTTTTCTCCGACAGTTGCATCACAATACGGAACACTTCGGGAAATGAATTTACCCTACCGATTACTGGGAAACCGAACTTTCTGCTAACCTCGTCCATAAAATCTTGGCACAAAAGCGGTTCTGTCTTTTTACCGACAAAAAAGTACAGCACGGTTTCATCTCCGCATTTCAACGCCAACTCGGTTTTGCCTATGCGCCTGCGTCCCATCAGAACTACCATTCTTGACTCTTTTCTGCTCTGCTGAAGCACATTTTTCAGTTCTTTCTGCTCCTTTTCCCTATTGTAGAATTTCATAGCATTATTTTTTAGTAAACAACATTACGGTAATTGCCATTACTATTTCGCAAAAGTACACATAATTTTCGGAACTGCAAATATTTATATATTTTTTTCTCATCACAACAACATAAAATTTAGAAACGGCGAAGTCATTCAAACGGCGTAGCCACAGAAACAGCGCAGGCGAGAACGGCGTCAGCCATTCAAACAGCGAAGCGTAAAACGGCTTTAGCCATAGAAACGGCGAAGCCATAGAAACGGCGAAGCCATAGAAACAGCGAAGCGAGAAACGGCGAAGCCATAGAAACGCCGCAGGCATTCAAACGGCGAAGCCATTCAAACGGCGTCAGCGTGAAACGGTGTCAGCCATCACCCCGAACATCTCCGACACAATCATCGCAGTCGCGCCCCACACAACAGAATTTCCACAAAGGTAGCCTGGCACTTCGGACTCACCTCCTGCAACTGTAATCTTATAGGTCGACAATGTTTTGTATAAATCTGACAGATCGACTTCCAGCACGCGTTTAACCTCATTCTCGGAGCACACAAAGTTGCCAGCATCCTCCACAAAGGCAACCACCGGAAAAATCTCGAACTTGCTTACAGGCACCTTCACTGGTGGCAAATCGCCAATCACATCTTCGCGTCGTACCCGAACACCGATTTCTTCCATTGTCTCACGGATAGCCGTCTCAATACTGTCGGCATCCGAAGGCTCGGACTTGCCACCGGGAAACGAAATCTGCCCCGCATGCACTCCAATGTCGGTTCGCTCTATCATTATGGTTTTAAGTCTGCCATCGCGGATAAAAAGCAATATCATCACAGCCGACTTGCGCAACGGAAAAGGATTGGCATAATATCTGGCAAAATACATGCGCTGAAAATCGGAAAGCACTTTTTCCGCGCTTTTCTGCACTTCCTCTCGGCTATAATCCGTAAACTTCGACATCAAAGTTGACCTATCCATTGCATTTTGTTTTGCGCAAATATACGAAATTTGCAGTGGTAAAATGCTTTGCACCAGCACAAAAAACCGACATATAAGATTAAAAAAAATATTTCAAATAATCCTTTGCCGTAATAAAAAAAGGTATTACCTTTGCGCCCGTGTTTGCCCAGGTGGTGAAATTGGTAGACACGCCAGCTTGAGGGGCTGGTGCTCACAAAGGGCGTGCAGGTTCAAGTCCTGTCCTGGGCACGAAAAGCGAACTTCGGTTCGCTTTTTTTGTGAGCATAGTTTCCTCACCGCTATAAATTTATTTACTTTTTCATTTGCATATTTCCATCATATACATATCTTTGCATAAAAATATATTAGCACTTTATGAGAAAAACTATCCTCTTTTTTGCATCCGTTATAATATGCCTGCAATCGTTTTCGCAGATTGAAAATACCTTGCAAAAGGCCAATTCGCTTGCCTCAAAATGTCTTTCGAGCAATGCCGACATATATGCCGAATGCCTCGGCGAAGCCAACGATATGTACAAGGCTGCATACAGCGAGTTCATTGACAACCCACGCTCACGCGAAAAAATCAGCGACCTCGATTATGCACGAATGATGTTCCACGTTGGATATTACATTTATTTAAACGAAAACATCTATAAAAACATCCCGTACTACGATTCGGCGATGAACGTCTATGCAAAATTTGACAAACTCGACAACAATGACGTCTGGCGATGTTTCGAGATGCTTGATGTGCTGAATGCCTACTACAGTTACGACAATATTGATTACAAAAAACATCTGCAATATGCGCTGCTGAATGCCGATTTCACAAAGAAATACCTCAAGATGCAATACTACGAACTTGCTTCTGCTATGGAAATGGTTTCTGATGCGTATTTATCGGTAAAAGACTACGACAACGCAGAAAAAGCAATCGACGAGGCTATAATGTATGCCAAGAAAGGCAGCGAACCCGGAACATACGAAAATCTTCAGCAAAAAAAAGACCTCATCGGGTGGGAAAAGGAATACGAAATTCCAGAAACCTACAGACCTGCCGTCCGCACTTTGATAGAAAATCCTGCCTCTCGCCGCGATTCTCTATACAACTATATAATAGATGGCGACTACGGCTATGGTGAAAATTTATTTGCCCTGTTCGATACGCTTCAAACTATGTTCGAGAAAGGCGGCATGAAAAATTCCTCCGACAGCCTTCTGTATGCCAATGCGCTCTACAATATGGGCGACTTCAGCAAACAGCAACTATTATACGAAGACGGCGACGAAGGTCGTAACCTTATGAAAGCCCGCGCACTGCATTACTTCAAGCTTGCCGATGCAGCCTGCTCATCTCCTCAAAATGCAATTACCGAAAACCACGCCGATATACTTTACGAACTTGCAATAACGTACAACAACCTATACAACGACCAGCAAACAGCAATGAAGTACGCCGAAGCCGCACTCGACATCTTCACAAAGCTGCCAGGCAACGACTATCGCCACCAAAGCATCATTAACATTTTAACAGCCCTCGGCGACCATTATAGCAGCGATGCTCTTCACGACTACGACAAAGCCATCCTGTACTACGAAAAAATGGCAGAACTTAGCCGCGACAACGACATCGACCAGTACATCTACGCACTTACCAACATAGGCGACTGCTACATGTTGAAAGGCAACACCGACAAGGCCATCGAATACTACCTGCAAGCCTACAGCAGCGACGACAGCACAAACGGTGGAAATGCAAATGTAATACTGAAGTTAGCCGATGCCTACGAAACGGCAGGCAACCACAAGGAAGCCGAAGAATACCGCAAGGAATACAACTATATAATTGAAAATGAGATAAATGATTTTGACGATGCTATTGTTCCGACTTCGTACATGAAAGTGACCGACTATATGGACATTGCCGTTGACGACAACGAAGTGCAACTGCTATACGATGGCTCTTTCCACCCGACAAAAGGCACACGCTGCGACTCGCTTCGGTACGATGTCGTTTGCGCCCTGTACAAGTCTGGAGAAAGCAACCCTAGCGAACGCCTTAACAATGCGCGGACACCAATGCTTGCATTACGCGAATACATTGCAAACGGCAAAGCAACAGCCACCGACAGCCTTTACTACGCTTATTCGCTCTACAACGTTGGGCGTTTCTACGGCGAAACCACAGGTGCGAACAAGGCTTTGGAATACTTGAACGAGGCAAAGGCTATCTTTGAAACGCTGTCGCGGACAAACACCCGCAACTATGCCAACACTCTTTACGAAATAGCTGAAAACAAGAGCAATCTGAACGAAAGTGCCGAAACAATAGAATATTGCAAACTTGCATACAACATATACAACAATTTGCCTGTAAATAACTTCACAATAAAAAGATGTGGAAGTTTACTAAACGAACTGATGAACCAATATACCAATTTGAATAATAGCAAATTGATATTGGAAGTATGTGACGAATATCTGGCACTTATGGACAAGTCGGCTGGTGTTCTCGAAAGCTATGAAATCAGCGAATACAAAGTCTCCATCTACGAAGTGAAAGCAAAAATTTATGCCGACATGGATGATTATCAGAATGCTGCAGTCTGCTACAAAAAGACTTTGTCCGAGATGGAAAAAGACAAGGATACAAAGACATCATATAGGTACTGCCAAACTTTGAAACATCTGTACAAGACATACGAAGCCGCTGGCGACACAAAGAATGCAAAAAAGTACCGCAAGAAATACGAAAAGATGTCGAAAAACTTCATCCTTGACGAAGATGAAGAGATGGCATTGTGGGACGGTCCCGACACCATTGACGGCTATGACGACCTCGATATCTACGGAATGCCGCCGATGAGCGAACTCGACTCGCTGTACCAGACGCTTTACAGCATTTCATCTTACATTGAAACATCTGGCACCAATGATGAAAATGACCGCAATTCGGGCATAAAAGCCTTCGACGAACTGAAAAAATACTTCACAAACAACGGATATTCCGACGAAAACGACAGCATAATTTACAGTGTTTCACTTCTGCACGCAACATTCATCGAAATAGCTTTCGCCAACTACGATTCAGCCGCCAAATATCTTGACGAAATCGACAAATTCATTCGTCTCGGAAGCAAAAATGATGAAAGATATGTTATGCTGTACCTTTATTACCTCGACTACCGAATTTCAATATTCAACGAGAAACAGGATATTGCATCACTGACGAATACTTACGACCAACTTTTCGAATATTACATGGGCCTGGACAGATACTACCAGTTCTATTATCCGCAATTCGGCAATCTTATCAATGCTGCAAATTATTACACTTTTGCACACGACTACGACAAGGCTTTCAAAATCTACAATAGCCTGCTTTCGCTTTTCGACGAGACCGACAACAGCGACGCTTACTACTACTTTGTAAACTCAATGGCTTCGGCCTACTGCCTTATGGGCGACTACACCTCGGCAATAGGCTGCCTCGAACCCGAAATGGACAGGGTTGTCTGCGGACTGATTGATGCAGAACTGTACGTTGACATATACAACATACTCGGGAATGCGTATCTGCACCTTGGAAACTACGAAAAGTCGGCCCGTTGCTTCAATATGGCGCAGGAATGTGCTAGAACCCAATTAGAAGAAACATCGCCGTCGGTAGCCAATACGCTCAACAACCTCGGCAACCTGTACCGCATGATGAACAACGAAAAGCTTGCCCTCGACTTCTACAACGAATCGCTAGCAATTTACAAGCGTAATTTCGGCGAAGACGACATAAACTGTGCTGCCAGCTACAACAACATCGGCAATGTATACGACGGATTAGGCAAACAGGACGACGCCCTGGCTTCGTACGAAAAATGCCGCACAATAATGGCCGCCAACAAGATGCAAAACACTGGCGACTATGCAAATACCACCGCAAATATTTCGCGCGTCTATAACGCCAAAAAGGAATATGCAAAAGCCCTGTCGTATGCCGACGAAGCACTGAAGATTACCGAACAGATATATGGTACCGACCACGCCCGCTACGCCGACATGACCAACAACAAGGGCGATGTCTATTTTGCATCTGGCGACTACCAGAAAGCCGCCGAATGCTATACCAAGGCACTTGCAATAAACCGCAAGCACCTTGTTTCCGACTTTTCGTTCCTAACGGCTTCGGAGCGCGAAATGTATTGGGAAAACAACGGCTCGATGTGCCAGCGCATCCTTCGTTGCGGAAGCAAGTTGCCGAACAACGATTTGATTTCGGGCGGTGCCTACGATGCCGAACTCATTACCAAAGGCTTGCTGCTCACTTCCGACATTGAATTTACACGCACAATCTACGCAAGTGGAGATTCTGCCCTCATTGCCGACTACATGAGACTGGTTTCGCTGAACGAGACGCTCAACAAGGCATACGAAATACCAGTAGAAGAAAGGTATATCGACACCCGCGAACTGAAGGAAAGGATAAACAACGCCGAACGCGACCTTGTTGCAAGAACTGCAAAATACGGCAACATTGCAGGTTCGGTTGAACTCACTTGGAAAGATGTGCAGTCGGCAATGAAAAGCGGTGACGTTGCCGTTGAGTTTACGAAATTCGATATCGATTCCACACAGACAAGATATGCCGCACTTGTGCTTGCCAAGGATATGAAGTCGCCGGTACTTGTGCCATTATGCACCGCCAGCGACCTGCAAAAGCTGATGCGCACTGGCTCGCTGCCCGACAAGCAAGACGACGGCAGAGGTGCAACCGTCCTGCGCGACAAACGTATGGGCCTATACACTTCCACCGACCTCTACACAGCCATCTGGAAACCGATGGAAAAATATTTCGGCAAGAATGCCCGCATATATTTTGCTCCGGCAGGGATTCTGCATCAGGTGGCTATCGAATACGCGCCAGTCGATGCAAAGACAAGCATTTCCGACAAGTACGAAATGTACCGCATATCCTCCACCCGATTCCTTGCAACCGACTATTCACCGCGACCATTCGAGGATGCTGTACTATACGGAGGCATAAAGTACGATTCCGACACCGCCACCATGAAGCGCGAGAACGAACGTTTTGGAACACGAGCTGCGTCGTACAACTCGTTTGCCGAAATCAACAAGGACGAAGACCGTTCGTCGCTCAACTATCTGCCGGGAACAAAGTCCGAAGTAGAAGCCATCGCAACGATGATGAAGTCGGGCAAGTGGAATACCGACCTTCGCGAAGGCGAACAGGCCAACGAGGAATCGTTCAAGGACTTGTCGGGCAAGAAGGTTTCGCTCTTGCATATTGCCACACACGGTTTCTTCCTGCCTGCCGACACAAAGCTCAACTCGAGCCAGTCGCTCAACCTGTCGGGACTTATGCTTGCAGGCGCCAACAACATCTGGCAGAACCGCAATATTCCCGAAGGCATCGAAGATGGCATCCTCACCGCCAAGGAAATCAGTGGAATGGACTTGCGTAGCACCGACATGGTTGTGCTTTCGGCCTGCCAGACAGGACTTGGCGAAATTACCGATGAAGGTGTTTTCGGACTTCAGCGCGGATTCAAGAAGGCTGGCGTTCATACAATTATTATGAGCCTCTGGTCGGTTGACGACAACGCCACCCAGCTGATGATGACCGAGTTTTACTCGAATCTTATAAAAGGTATGACAAAGCGTGAAGCCTTCCTAAAAGCACAGCGCACCTTGAAAACCACCTCCGGCTTCGAGAATCCGAGATTCTGGGCGGCGTTTATAATGCTGGATGGAAACGAAAAGTAAGTTAAATGGTTTATAAGTTTATGAGTTTAAGATGGTTTGAAAGTTAAAACTAACAATATGAAACAACTTCAAACAACATCAAACCATTTCAAACAACCTCAAACTACATCAAACAACTTCAAACTACATCAAACAACTTCAAACTACATCAAACAACTTCAAACTACATCAAACAATTTCAAACAACTTCAAACCCAAAGGGCGAATAGGCTTGAAGGCTAAAAGCCAATTTCAAACAACCTTTAGCTCGCGCCAGCAATTTCAAACAACCTCAAACAACTTCAAGAAGGCTCTACAGGCCAAAGACACAAAAAAAAGCATTAAGGATTATCTTAATGCTTTTTTTGTATGAGCCTGCCGACTGTTAGCCTGCAAGACAAAAAAAAGGATGCTTGCGCATCCTTTTTTAATTATTTCTGGTTCTTTTCCTGCTGGAGAAGTTCTTCCTTCAAAGCAGCGAGGTCAGTAACGTCACCGATAGTGGTCTTTTCCATCTTGTCGGCTGGTTTTGCCTTCTTAGCCTTGCTTTCCTTCTTCTTTTCATCGTCAGCGGGCTTGTTCAAGTCTTCGAAAGTTCTCGAGTGCGAAACAAAGATTTTCTTGTTTTCCTTGTTGAATTCGATAACCTTGAACGGGAGCTTTTCGTCAACCTTAGCAGGTGTTCCGTCTTCCTTGATGAGGTGACGTGGAGTTGCGAAACCTTCAACACCATAAGGCAATGCGATGATAGAACCCTTATCGTTCATTTCAACGATTGTACCTTCGTGGATTGAATCAACTGTGAAGATAGTTTCGAATACGTCCCAAGGATTTTCTTCGATCTGCTTGTGGCCGAGGCTCAAGCGACGGTTTTCCTTGTCGATTTCCAATACTACAACTTCGAGTTCAGCACCAACTGAAGTGAATTCTGACGGATGCTTAATCTTCTTGGTCCATGAAAGGTCTGAAATGTGTACCAAACCGTCAACGCCTTCTTCGAGTTCAACAAAAACGCCGAAGTTAGTGAAGTTGCGAACCTTAGCCATGTGCTTTGAACCAACTGGGTACTTCTGTTCGATTTCTTCCCATGGATCTGGGTGAAGCTGCTTGATACCGAGAGACATCTTGCGTTCTTCGCGGTCGAGGGTGAGGATAACGGCTTCAACTTCGTCGCCAACCTTCATGAATTCCTGAGCTGAACGGAGGTGCTGCGACCACGACATTTCTGATACGTGAATCAAACCTTCTACGCCCGGAGCAATCTCGATGAATGCACCGTAGTCAGCGATAACAACAACCTTACCTTTAACCTTGTCACCAACCTTGAGGTTCGGATCGAGCGAATCCCATGGATGAGGAGTGAGCTGCTTGAGACCGAGAGCGATACGCTTCTTGTCGTCGTCGAAATCGAGGATAACAACCTGGATCTTCGAATCCAACTGAACGATTTCTTCCGGATGAGTAACGCGTCCCCACGACAAGTCGGTGATGTGGATGAGACCGTCAACACCGCCCAAGTCGATAAATACACCGTAGCTGGTGATATTCTTAACAGTACCTTCGAGTACCTGACCCTTTTCGAGCTTAGAGATAATCTGCTTCTTCTGTTCTTCGAGTTCTGCCTCGATGAGAGCCTTGTGAGAAACAACTACGTTCTTGAATTCGTCGTTGATCTTCACAACCTTGAGTTCCATAGTCTTACCAACGAATACGTCGTAGTCGCGGATTGGCTTAACGTCAATCTGAGAACCTGGCAAGAATGCTTCGATTCCAAATACGTCAACAATCATACCGCCCTTAGTACGGCACTTGATGTAACCCTTAACGATTTCGTCGTTGTTGCAAGCCTCGTTAACTCTATCCCACGACTTGAGCGACTGTGCCTTCTTGTGTGAGAGGAGCAACTGACCGTTTGCTGTTTCCATGCTTTCCACGAAAACTTCTACCTTGTCACCAACCTTGATGTCGGTTTCGTAACGGAATTCTGCTGCGTTGATAACACCTTCCGACTTGTAGCCGATGTTAACTACAACTTCTCTCTTGTTGATAGCAACGATAGTTCCGTCAACTACGGTACCTTCCTGAATCTGGCTGAAGGTTTCACCGTATTTCTTTTCTAATTCTTCGCGGCTTACACCGTCGAAGCTGTTTTCTTTTTTGCCCAGGGCATCCCAATTGAAATCCTCGATGGGCTGAATGTTCTTTGTTGTCATTTAATTAAATACAATTAATTTGGTTAGACATTATTTATAAAAAATTTCGAGCCGCAAAAGTACAACATTTTTTTGTAATTCAAACAAATAGCGAAAAAAAGTTTCTAAGTTTGAATGGCTGGCGCCGTTTCTATGGCTTCGCCGTTTCTCGCTGCGCTGTTTGAATGGCTGGCGCCGTTTCTATGTTTCATGGGCTAACGCCCGTTTCAAGTTCAACGTTTAATGTTCAAAGACTGTAGCGGTGCAATGCTTTGCATCGAATGAATTTTATATGTGTTATATGTTGTTTGAGAGTTTATTTGTCGGGCTAAAAGGCGAACAGAAGACCAGCCCGTATGTCTGACGGAAGACCAGTCGAACAGACCGCCAGACTGTAAGACTGTTAGACTGCAAGCCTGTTAGCCTTCTTCCCCGAAAAATTCTCCCGAAAGTTTGCGTCCGTTCTGCATATTTTTATTATCTTTGCTATTTATTTGCTCTTTAAATGGCAAGGCGACTTTTCATATTGCTGATAATCTTGACTGTAGGATTTTTCCGCGGCTACGCCCAGTTTGAGGACGACTTCTGCAACGACATCGACGACAAGAAACTGATAAAGAGTTTCCAGAAGGGCGTGCAGCTGCTCAATGACGGCAAGATGAACGACGCCGAAGTCATCTTCGCAAAGATTATCGACGAGGAGCCTGAGTTTACCGAGGCCTGGGTAGCTAGTTCCGAAATCAACTACTCGAAATACAAGAGCGCAAAGGACCCCAAAAGCCAGAACAACTACTACTCGCGATACGTGAAATGCCTCGAAAGCGTGGCAAAGCTCTGCCCTTCGTACCAGAACTACGAAGTGTGCTACACTCTTGGAAAGATTTTCTTCAGCCACGACAAGCTCGACGTAGCAAAATCCTACCTGAAAACCTACATCGACAACGGAAAGAAGGGCACAAAATACTACTCCGACGCCGAAAGCACCTATCATTATATAGAGCAGTACCTCAACCTTATTGAAAACCCAGTTCCTTTCGAGCCTGTGATTGTTGAAGGAGTTTCGAGCGCATACGACGACTATCTGCCGCTCATCTCGCCCGACGGCTCTCTGGCCCTATTTACGAAGGCCTACATGAAAAAAGAGATAAACTCGATATACGGCGATAGGTTTGTTGAGGAATTCACCGTTTCGAAGGCTTCCGACGACAAAGGACTTGTCTTCTCGCCAGGCGAACCGCTGCCTTATCCTTTCAATTCTGGCAAAAATCAAGGTGCCGCCTCAATCTCAATCGACAACAAGACCTTATTTATCACAATATGCGAATTCGTCAGCCGCGACTACGACAACTGCGACATCTACATGTCGACCCGCACTGGCGACGGCTGGTCGGAACTGAAGTCGCTCGGACCTAACATCAACGGCGTAAAGACCTGGGAAAGCCAGCCTTCGATTTCTGCCGACGGCAAAACCCTCTACTTCGCCAGCATACGCGAAAGCAACATCGGCTTCGACCCCGACAATCCAACTTCAGACATCTACTATTCGACCAAGGACGAAAAGGGCAACTGGACAAAAGCTAGAAACCTCGGTTCTAAGATCAATACGCCCGGCAACGAAAAGTCGCCGTTCATACATTCCGACAGCCAGACATTGTATTTCTCGTCCGACGGTCACCTTGGAATTGGCGGATACGACATTTTCTTCTCTAAGTTCAGGGACGGTGACTGGACAAAGCCCGTCAACATCGGTTACCCAATCAACACCAAGAACAACGACTTGGGGTTTGTCGTCAACACTCAGGGAACCAAGGCTTATTTTGCATCGAACAAGCTTAACGGCAAGGGTGGCTGGGATATCTACGCCATCGACCTGTACAAGGAAGCCCGTCCCGAAAAGGTATTCCTCGTGAAAGGCCAGCTAGTCGATGACAACGGCTACGCACTCAGCGATGCCAAGCTCGAAGTGAAAAACACCCGTACCGAAGAAGTGTCGGAAGGCGTTGTAGATGCCGAAACCGGACATTACGCAGTAGCCGTAACCGCCAAAAACGAAAACGACGACTTCCTAATGGTAGTGAAGAAGGAAGACTACAGTTTTTCATCCACACTGATTGAACCTACCGAAGAAACTTTCGAAAAGCCTATTGAGGTCAACTTCGAAGTAAAGCCGATAGAAGCAGGAAAGTCGGTACAAATCAACGATATATACTATGCTACGGCATCGTACGAGATAAACACGAAGAGCTATGCCGTGCTGAACGAGTTTGCCGAATTCCTGAAGACCAACCCGACTGTAAAGGTTGAAATACGCGGTCACACCGACAACATCGGCAGCGCGCAGACGAACATAACGCTGTCGAACCGCCGTGCACAGGCAGTTTACGACTACTTATTGTCAAAAGGTGTTCCAAAGGCAAATATAAGTTACAAGGGCTATGGTCCAAACATGCCTATAGCCGACAACAAGACAGAAGCCGGCAGGGCTAAGAACCGCCGCACCGAATTCTACATTTTATCAAAGTAAATCAGATTTTTATTCCCTTTTTTGCTGCGTATTCCTTCCAACTCTTGCAAGGTTTTTCGCCTGACAAAATATTGCCTTTCTGGTAGTAGTGGCACATGGCGATTGCAATGGCATCGGTAGCATCGAGTTTTTCGGGAAGTTCCTCTATTTTCAGCAACTTCTGCAACATGGCAGCAACCTGTTCCTTAGAGGCGGCACCATTGCCAGTAATCGCCAACTTCACCTTTCGCGGTGCATATTCGAAAATCGGTATTGTACGTTGCAAACCTGCAGCTATGGCCGCACCTTGAGCACGTCCCAACTTCAGCATCGACTGTACATTTTTGCCCTGAAATGGCGCCTCGATTGCAATTTCATCGGGATGAAAACCGTCGATGAGCTGAGTTGTACGCTCGAAAATATATTTCAGCTTGGTGAAATGGTCGTCCATTTTGCGCATATCGACAATACCGAAAGCCACAAGTTCGATTTTCTTGCCCAACTCATGGATTATTCCGTAGCCCATGATGTTGCTTCCAGGGTCGATGCCGAGAATTATCCTATCTTTTTCACTCGCCTGTGCCATTGCGCAATGCCCTCATCCTTTTTCGAGCTTCCACGGTGTAAATACTTCCCGCGTAGTCGGAAATTATCTTGAAATATGAATTTTCGGCTTCTTCCTTATTGTTTTGCCTTTCGCAAATCTGTGCATAACGGAAAAGCGCATTGTCGGCAAGCACATCGAAACCATATTTTGTAAACACCTCTTTATACAGCGAAGCCGCCTTTGCAAGGTCGTTCGACAGTTCGTAGATCTGAGCCTTGCGGTAAAGCACATCGTCAATGAGCGAATGGTTAGGATACTTCTGCTCTATGGAATCGAGGCACTGCAGGGCCTTTGTATATTGCTTCGAGAAAGTGAAGAAGTCGGCGCGGGCGAAAGTCTGCATGGTACTTTCGGTTGTATCCATGTCGTAGTTTTCGGTGATGAACAGGCTCAGTTCCAGGGCATCGTTCGAAATAAGTTTCGAAGTACCAGCCTTCAACACGTCGAGCTGAGCCTGCGCCCACTCGAACTGACCGGTGTAATAAGCCAGCTTTGCCTTGCGGAAACGCGCCTCGTTGGTGATGTCGGCGCTTGCATTCGACTTTTCAATCTGAGCATACAGCAAGGTGGCATCCCACGGATTGTTGTTGAGCATGTATATGTCGCCCAGAAGCATTTTCAGTTCGGGGGTCTTGTTTTTGTAGTAGTTGCTCGAAATTGCTTCGTTAATAACGTCTATCGCTTCGTCGTACTTATTTAGGTAGAACGCCTTCAGCTGCGCTGAAGTTATTATTATGTCATAGGCTTTTGTTATCGCCAGTTCCTTGAGAGCCAAGTTGATTGTAGAATCGAGAGACTTCAATTCGTTTATGTCGGGATTAAGTTTCGACACTGCCTTTTTGTACGAAACGTTGAGCATGCCGATGTATGCCTCGTTGTACAGCGTAGAACGGGTTTTACGCTTCACGAGATACTCGAAGGCCCTTCTAGCAATATCGTATTCACCTATCTGCGCCATTTCGTTTCCGAATTCCACAATTTCCTTATCGTTGCTCTGCTGCACACGCTTGTTATACGCAATAAGCTGCGTTAAGGCCATTTCGTTACGTCCAGTCTGGGTGTAAAGCCAGATTGTGAGTGCGTTCAGCGATGCGCTGTTTGGTCTTTTCTGAGCCTGCGCGATGAGAGCCTTCTCTATTATTGGTTCGGCCTTGTCCTCGCTGTCGTTGGCAAGCACATACGACAGACGCGATTCGATAACACTAAGAGTTTCCGGGTTCAGATATTCGAGATAATGCTCCATCATTTGCTCGTAGTTCTTCTCGACGCTATAGATGTTACCTATTTCGAGTCCGTATTTTTTGTTTGGAAATTTTTTCTCGGCTCTTTCGTAAAGGTCGATGGCATGCTGAAATTGGCGATGCATCTGGAATGCGCTTGCTGCGTTTGCTACCGAAGATTCGTTGGCGAGAGCCAGCTCCTTTGCCTTGGCGAACTGCTCCTCGCTATCGGCGGCGCGATTGAGGTTATAGTAAACCATGCCGAGGTCGATAAGCAGGTAGAAATCATTTTTCTTCTTTTTCACTTCTTTTTTCAGGAATTTCTCAGCTGCATCGAACTCCTTCAGCAACGTGAGACACGACAGATACATGTCGCGATAGCTCTTGTACTCAGTCTGCGCATAAAGGTCCTGATACAAAGTAAGAGCCTTCTCGTACTCGCCGTTCTGGTAGTACTTGCTTGCCAGCTGCACGTTGCTAGTTTCGCCCTGCGACATTGCCGGCAGCGAAACTGCCATACAAATGGCAGTGAGTATGATGAGCCAAAAGTTTTTCATCGCTGTTTCGATTTTGAAACTGCAAAAATATTTCATTGGACGCACTTTTCAAAGTGGTAAACAAATGATTTTTTCAAAAATAATTTTGCACGCTTACAAATTATGTATATTTTTGCAGTCCCAAAATCAATGGGAAATGATTGTCCCTTTGCATAATGGTAGTGCACCAGATTTTGGTTCTGGCTGTGGAGGTTCGATTCCTCCAGGGACAACGACCCAAAAATGCAAGTGTTTAATTTTAAAGCACTTGCATTTTTCATTTAGGCAAATCGCACCACCATCGCACCACGGATTTTAAAAGAATATTTTTCGCACCACCATAATGCTATAAAAGAAAAAAGCCAGCCCAATTGGACTGGCAGTGACTTTAATAATCGTTGAAAAAGCATTTCAACACAGCAAAGATAATACTTTTTCTTTTGATAAGATTGCTGGACCAAAACAAAAATGCCACCCTTTCGAGTGGCATCAAGCAATAATAAATAGACGAATGACAATCAGTATTAACCGTGATTTACAGCCCTACGCAAACTTTCAGCAGCCTTGAACCTGACAACATTCCTTGCCGGAATATTGATTATTTCCTTTGGCTTCTTCGGGTTGTGACCTGTGCCAGCATAAGCATAGAATATATCTCCATCTTCAAACAAATCTACATTGCCAATTTCAATGCTTATATGTTCATCTTCTCTCTTGGCATCAGAGTTTACCCATACCTCTTCAAACTTGCCTTCTGCTGATGTTCTAACGATAACCACGGCAACCATATCATCATCAAACGAAGTTTGCTCGTTGGCATCATTTTCCCATCTTAGCAACAGACCAAAATTGTTGTCTGTTTCCTCGAACTGAACATTGAGGTTTGCCAATGGGTCTCTCGAAAATTCTCCGAATGTGAGCCTTTCCATATCTATCACATCATCAACAATTGCATTGTCGTAATTGATGCGAACACCAGCATTAAATGCCGATTGCTTCTTTGCATCGTTCCAGTTGGATGCCTTTAATATCGAATTGGCACCAGACATAATCGAAACAAGCGTGCTGAAATTTGACCTTACGGTTACTTGTGCACTTGTCTTGGGGTTGGCTACTGATGTTGCCAAAGAACGCATATAATCAATGCCTTTCCATGAACCTCCAACTACGGTTCCCGTCTTTCCAGAGAACCCACCTAATATACCTTTTTTAATCTTTCCCATGATATTCAAATTTTAAAGTTAAATCTTATTATTTCGTTTTACCTCTTTTACAAAACTTTCAGCAGGCTTAAATGCTGGTATGTTATGAGCAGGGATGCGAATAGTTGTATAAGCCCTTTTGCTTCTATTCTTTGCCGGAATCTTGATTGTTTCACTAGGTTTCTGCGGATTATGGCCAACTCTAGTCATACATTGGGCAACCACAGCAACTGTAAAATAAATGATAGTGCCAGTAACAACATCCAAACCACATGGAATAATTATGTCGGCAGAACCATTACCTCTCTCCTCGTCAAGAATATCGCAATACAAGGGTTTGTAAAAGCCTTTGGATATTTCTTGAACTGCAAATAGAATTATGGAATCATTTGGAGACATCCAAGGTGAATCGAACTTATTGTTCCAAGTTAGAGTAGCCTTAATATACTCCTGATCTGGTTCCAAATCCTGCAAAGTAATAGCAGCATCATACAGAGGTTCGCCAACATATTCTCCCAATTTCAAAGAAAACAAATCGGTTGTCAATTTTCCCGATTCGTCCAAATCGAAATATTTCAGATTGTTGCGAAGGGCATTGTTGAATGCATTTTTGACAGAACTTTTGTTCCAAGTTGAAAATGATAGCCCCCTGTTGAATGCAGACAAAAAAGAGCCAGCCAAAGCCATTCTTTTACGATGGTATTGCTGAGCTGGCGTCTTTGGATTGCTGACATATTTTGGCATTGCTCTCATTGTAGAAATACCAGCATAGTTCTGCCCAATAACATCGCCGACCTTACCATTGAAACCACCTAATATACCATTTCTAATACTTGCCATAAGGTTAAAGTTTTAGAGGTTATTAAATAGTTTTAGTTGCACGGTACTTAACATAATTCCTTGCAGGGATGTTGATGACCTCGCGTGGGTTTCTTGGATTGCGACCAGTACCAATGTAGGCATAGAACTTGTCGCCCGGGGTGAATGATTCAACCAATCCGATGAAAATGCGGAGCTGTTCATCCTCACGCTTGAAATTGAGGTAATCAATGATTACATCATCCAAGCCTTCACCATCGGCACGCATCTTAACCACAACAACAGCAACCATGTCATCTGCGAATGATGTTTCATCATTGGCATCATTGGTCCATGTTGCCTTCAGTGTGAGTTCGACATCATCTGCCACGAAGACTGTTTCAAGGTTGGTTAACTGAGCCAAAGAGAACTCACCGAATACAAGTCTTTCCATGTCGATTTCGTTGTCGACAATGGCATTCTTGTAGTTGATGCGGACACCTGCATTGAATGCAGATTGTTTCTTAGCCATGCACCAATCTGATAACTTCAAGATTGGGTTAGTTCTCGACATCATCTTGCCGATAGTACTGAAATTACTTCTTACAGCAACTTGTGCTGGTGATTTAGGGTTGGAAACGGATGTTGCTAATGATCTCATGTAGTCAATACCCTTCCAAGCACCACCTACGACGGTTCCGACCTTGCCAGAAAATCCGCCCAGGATTCCTTGTTTAATTTTTCCCATGGTAATAAAAGTTTTAATTGTTCATAATTTCCTCCAAAAAACATAATAAAGGTTTTAATCAAATAAGCGGTGTTGGTACGGAGTTGGTACGGAGGAAATACCTATCTGAACCTAACCGCTGCAAATATAATACTTATTTGATACATATCAAAAATAAAATTGATATTTATCAACTTTTGTTAGAATGGGGACAAAAAAAATGCCGATTGGTTACGGCATTAAGGCGGCGATGGCAAGATGGTGTCGGAGCTGCTTTACTTTTTTGAGTTGGTCGGACAGGTTGACAAGGTACTGGTCTATTGCATCGAGTTTGGCAGTGACTGATGAGATACGCTCGGCATCCAAGGTTTCCCAGAGCTGGGTGAACTGGGACCGATAAACATCAATGCGGACAAACTCCACCACCGAGCCATGAAGATACGGGCGGAGGTTTCCAGATTCAAACAAAATTCGGGCAACTGCCTTTGCTTGCCTTGGGTCTGGCGTGAGAATCTGGTAACAGTTCGGGCATGGGGTTTCCAACGGCTTGCCAGAATTTAATCCGCGCGATAATACATAGACTGCATCGGGATTTTGGCAGCCCTGATAGGTTTTTACCTGAATGTGTGAATTTTTCATTTTATTGAAATTTTTTGGTTAGTACTGATGAAAAATGGGATAACTCCCTGTTGCTGACACGACACACTGCGCCGCGCAAGCAACATCACACATTGAAAAAAGAAAAAAAAAAAGAAAAAATGCAAAAGGAACGGCTAAATGGAAAAGGGAAAGTGGAGCAGACAAAACAAGGTTGGCGAGAAAAAAATACTACCCGAAGGTGTGGAGATTTTTTTATCAGCCACCCTTTAGGGCTTGACCTTGTTTTTGGGTGCGGAACGACCTAATTTTGCCGTTTCCTTTATTTTTTGTTTTGGACGAAATCTATCACGAATCTCATTGTACGAGATTTCATAACGGAATGAACGAGAAGGGAAAAAGTTGAGAAGCAATGACGGATTTCAATTGATGATAATAAGGTTTTAACGATTTAACGACATAAGGAAATGATGACACAATGATATTTAACTGTAATATTTATTCAACTGCAAACCATTATGTTGGGTGGTGGGTGGGCTTGGTGTGGTGGTAGTGGCGGTAAAAACAACGCAGGTTATGCAGCCCTGAGCTGAGCGGAAGCAGGTGGGCAGTTTGCGTAACGGAGTGGAGAAACTGACCTGCCTGCTGTAGTGAGAGGCGCGAGCCGATGCGAGTGGAGTGAGGGGGTGACACAGAAGAAGCCCGAAGAACTGTATAGAATGTTGTGTTGGGTGATTGAGGGCTCTGGGGCACTCCGTTTGAAAACGCAAGGAGGGAACAGTTGGAGGCAGTGGAATTTTTTATGGGGGAGAGAAAGGGCAGGATATGAAATTTTGAATGTAGGTTACGGAATGAGAAATTGAATAGACTGCGCTTGTATGGGTATTCAACTTGTGGAAAGCAAATGGGTGGAGGAACGATACTTATTTGCTTGGAACACCTTAATTCAAAAAAGGGTCGGGAGAAAAAATGGAACTGACGGAAACTGTTTCCCGACTGATTAGCCCGAACGACCCGCAGGCGAGCACAAACATATAGTGCGGTTTGCCCCCAGTATTAAATATTTACCTTAATGGGGTTTTAGGGGGCAAAGGAAAGCACGAATGAGGACTGAATGAACGATTACGGCATAAAAAAAGACAGCACGCACACTAACGAGCACCCACTGGAGCGCAAGTGTGTAGTGTGATGGCGGTATGGGCAAGGGCTGGCGAAAAAATACTACCTGTGTGTTGGTGAGTGTAGGGAAAGTCCTAATGCTTCTGATTCGACATTAGTTTAGGTAAGTGGAGTGAGCAACATCGGCATACCATCAACCCTGTGTTGGTTGTTGTGTTGAGGGTGTGGTATCCCGATATTGCTTGTGGTGGTGAGTGTCGGGAATGTCGAAAGCAGATGAAGTATCAGGGCTTTTGTGGTGGATTTGTAGAGGTTAAAGGTGGAGATTTTTTCAGCCAGTTTCATATACCCTTGACCATATTTTTTTGCTGTATAAGTGAATGAGGGACGAATACCTTATAACCTGCGTTGGTTGTGTGGTGGTAGTCGTGGAGGTGAATTACCGATGAAGTGGTGGTTTTAGTAGGGGCAGTAACGACCTTAGGGGCTTTAGGGTTGGAGATGGGTTGTAATATTGACGGAATGATCATCACCAACAGAGATATGTGATGCAAATGATGCAATTATGGGGCAATTATGATGCAATTGATGCCTAATTTACCACAAGTAAGACTATTTTTATCCGCCATTTATCCGCCATATCCGCCACATATCCGCCATTTATCCGCCATATCCGCCATTGAGAAGTGTGTAATATGTGTTCTTTTGTTTTCCTATTTTATTAAAAAGGCCATATTTATTGCACAATTCATTTAAATCCCGCAAGGCAGTTCTTTCTGAAGTTTCATTAATTTTCTGGTATTCGCTGTTTGTAATCTTACCATTTTCCTTTGCATACAAAACTGCTTTTATTTGGCGAGGATTCAAACCTTTGGCTTGTAAATCTTCTTCGTTGAACACATCCTTACGGAACACTACCCAGAAACCAGAACTTTCATAATAGTACTGCGGTTGTGGTAAACCTGCGGCAGCACACTGAGAGTTCATTTTGCCAATACCACGCCCCCACGCTTCGATGTAGCCTATACGGAAGAATGCGTTGGAAATGTCGGGGTTGTGCGGAAGTGATGAATGTTTCTTCTGCAAGGTGTCAATTGTCCAGTTGGCAGGGAGTTCGCCATAGTTCCAAATCATTATCTTGTCTTTGTAAACACTGATTTGAATTGGTGTTGCTCCAGTGTAATCCTTATGGGCAATGGCATTGTGCAAGGCTTCTCGAACTGCTTCCTTGGGATATTCAAATGTCTCGATTCGATAAATGCCATCGTAACTAATCATTGCCTTTATGTACTTGGTAAAGAGCAAGTCCATTGTTTTTTCAACTTGTTCGAACAAATTGCCGTGGACTTCATCTTGATAGCGCAAATCGTAATCATTTTCAAAGTAGCCAATCTTGACATAGGCATTGGTTACATACTTTTCAGGGTTTGGATGGAAAAGTAATATGGCTGCTCGTTTCAGATAGTTTCCTTCAGTAAGATTCAAGTTTGCAAGCAACAATTCGTTGGTATCGTTTAGGGCTTCTTCATCTAGACGGTTGCTTTTGATACCCTTTTTGCGAAAGAAGTCGAATGTTTCTGATTTCAAATCGGCAACAGATACATTGGGAACTGGTACACCGTCCCAATTCTTACCTTGTTTTTTCAGCAGAAAGTTGTCTAAGGCTGCTCCTTTAAGTTCCTGTTTGGTACTGCCACTGCGATAATGGTATTCACCTTTGCAACTAACTGGGTTTAGTTGCGGTTCAACTATTATTTCAATGTAATCGCCCTGTTCTGTCTTGTGCAGGTTGACTTCTGCAACAATTCCTAAAACTGTGGTTATCTTGTTTGGCAGTTCCTCCATAAGTGTTTTTGCGTTTTTCACGCCAATAACATTTCCATTGTCGTCTTTGCCTATGAAAATAGTACCGCCCTGTGCATTTGCAAAGCCACATATCCATTTAAGATACTCGTCTTTCCAAATCTTCTTGTATTCTATGTTTTGTGATTCAGCCATCAGTTACTTTTTTGTGCTCACAAAAATAGTAATTATTTTTTTAGGAGTGGCGATGAATTAGTGATGATATAGGGTAAGGTTGGTTAGGGACTGTAAAGCCCATAACGGCTGTAGGGGCAGAAAGGGTAGTTGATGGATTAACGGTATATGTTATGACGAATTTAGGAATAGGAAAATGAAATTTAAGATTTCATACAACTTCGGCACCATTTCATACAATGAAGATGTAATTCTTACACGATTAAAAATCAAGACATTATTTTCGCCTTGGTTTTTAATTTTTTGTTTATGAAAAGAAAGAGATGGATAACTCCGATTGTAATTATTGCAGTTCTGATGACAATGGCAGGATGCAATAAAAACGAATATCAATTGCCACATAATAGCATATATTATTGGCGAACGAATTTTAATCTTGGTAATTACGAAAAAGATTTCTTGGAACATCACAATATAGAACGGGTATATCTGAGATTCTTTGATGTGGACATTAATGAGAACAATAATTTTAGTGACAAGTGCGCTCCAGTTGCATCTGTAAACTTGAACACTAGTAAAAACAATCTTAATTGCATAAAAAGACGAAATGTTGTTCCTGTTGTATTTATAACTACAGAAGCGATTAGGGAATACCGCACTTTTATCGATGACCTTGCTCACAGACTATTCGCAATGTGTAGCAAACACGAAATTGTCATAGATGAGGTACAGTTTGATTGCGATTGGACAAGCAGTACGCGCAATGATTACTATATGTTTCTAAAGGAAGAACGCAATGCATTAAAAAAATATTTTGAGAAAGACATTATGCTATCTTCTACAATTAGACTGCATCAGCTTGCACAAACGCCTCCAGATGTTGACAGGGGTGTGCTTATGTGCTACAATACTGGCAATTTCAAGGAGTTTACCACCCATAATTCAATATTGGATATTGAAGATATAAAGCCATATCTAAAATATTTAAAATCATACGAACTTCCATTGACACTAGCATTGCCAACCTATTCGTGGTATGTGGAGTTTGACGAAAACAGGGATTTTGTAAAGTTAAACAGGACGGATTATGATGACAGGGAACTAAAAATAATCGGGGACAATGTTTATGAAGTGGAACAAACATTTCAAGGGCAAAAAACGAAATATGTACGATACGAACAAGTATCTTCGGAAACCATACTGCAAGCCAAAAGGTTGATTGAAGGCGAATGTGGCTCTTTGCCAATTGTACTATATCATTTAGATTCTACTAAACTTTCAAAATATACAGAATATGAAATCAATAGTTTTTTCAATTAGTTTACTCATAGTTGTCGGTTGTGTACCGACTTTTGCATGCGGCATAGATTACGTAGTAGAGCCGAAGAATCATTGGTTATTTTTTACTGGCTATTATGCATATAATGAATGGCAGACAAACCTCAATAAAATATTCCGAGAGGAGAATATTGCTTTCTGGCACGATTATGTTGGGAAATCGGTTTCACGCGAAGAAGTTGAGGATGCATTGTACAGAGAAAACTTTTTGTGTGAAAACACTTACAATGAATTTTTCCGTTATCTCATAAACAAGCATGATACTGTCGCTCTTAAATATTGGAAGAGCATAAAGTCAAACGACTCTGCAACGTACGAAAAAGTACATTGGAAACAATCCTTATGGTATTATCCTGATACTAACAACACTACCACTCCAGATAGGCAAAGAATTGATTTAAGCATCATTGAGGTTATTAAATTAGATGCAGAATGTATTGACAAGTGTCCCGACCCTAACATCCGTAACAGATATGTATTGCAAGTTATGCGTAAGTATTTCTATACAGGGGACAATAAAAAATGCATCGAAATCTGGGAAAAATATGGAGAAAATGTTCCACAAAGTGCATTGCGAACGCAATGTCTTAATTATTATGGTGGAGCATTACTGGGGTCTGACAGGAAGGCAGATGCTGCCATTGTGTATGCTGAAATTGGCTATCGCGATGTAGATTTGCACTATGACCCGAATATTTTGCGTGAAATTTATAAGAAGCAACCCAATTGTGATGGTTTTGAATTTTTAGTACAGCAGTTTGTAAATCAGTATTTTGATTTTCCATTACCTGAGAGGGCAAAAGATTTTAATGTGCTAGTAGATGAAATTATAAAAGATGGAAAAAGTGAAAATCCTGCCCTATGGAAATCGGCTCAGGCGGCAATCACCTATATTAACAATAATACGCCAAAGGCAATACAATTGCTTTCTCAGGCAGAAAAAATGCGAGGTTCTGACATTGTGAAAGAAAACATACGTATGATGCGTTTGATTTTCAATTCTGTAAGAACAGACAATGGTAGATTGTATGAGGAAACAATGTATTCCGACTTCAAATGGCTCGTTGAAAACATAAAAAAGGATATAGAAGAACTTGATACCATACCAATGGGCTACTACGAAAAATATTCGGCATTAAGCGGAGAAAATTCTAGTCGTAGCAACTTGCCACTTCATCGGATGAAAGTACTGCGAAGGGTTATTTTTCTTGGTGTAGTGCCACATTTCCAGCATACAGGAATGGATTATAAAAGCATTGCGTATCTAAATTTGTATGATGAAGTAACCTTCTGGGACAAACAGACTCGCAAATACGCAAGGGATGGAAAACTAACCATTGATACTGCTTATTGCTATGCAGGTAATTGCCATCCCGCCATTTATAGAGGTACATATTTGTTTTATGCCTATGATTGGGATGACAAAGCTGCATTTAGAGAATCATATAGAGAATTTCCAAGGAAAGAATATGACACTCATTCATATTCACTTAAGTGGAATTACGATTATGGCAGACACTTGTTCCCTTGCATAGATACAGCTAAAATAGAAACTGTGCTGCAATATGTTGATTTATTGCGTTCAGGCGGTCGTACTCCTATGGAAAAGTATGTCATAAAAAACAGTTACTGCGACTTGAACTATTTTTATGACCTGATAGGAACAAAATATATTAGAGAAGGCAAATATGGCACTGCAATATCGTATTTACAACAAGTATCCAAAGAATTTTTAGCGACACAGAACATCAAAGAATATATTTGTAAGAAACGTAACCCCTTTGCAGAAGAATGGATTACCAACAAGACGCAATGTGGCAAATACGACCTTACATTCGACCCTGTAGCTGAATATGATATGAATCCAGGGAAATTGGAGTTCTGCCGCATTATGAAAAGGCTGGAAAGCAACTGCAACACAGCCAAGACTGCCAAAGAAAAGGCAAATTCGGCATACGCATACGCAATAGGATTGTATCAGAGTATGTTTGGATATTCTTGGGCTCTTACTGGTTATTATAATAGTTATTGGAATGGAGATACCGGAGACCCAAGATATATGGATAACGATAAATTAAAACACCGTAAAAAAGTTGATGACTACATTGACATCGCTATGAAAAATTATGACGAAAATTTATTTTGGTTGAAATGTATGATAATACATAGTGAATTCAGTATTAAATTGAAGATACTTCCTTACTTTTACTATGATTTTGCTCCAGAAATACAAGCCGCATTCTGCGATTGCGCCAGTGATTATGCCGACAATATAGAAAATTGAAAAAAATGGTGGCTCAATAGTACGATTTTGTAAATTTGCATCCGTAATTTTCTTTTATGTCAGAGTTCTTAACAATTTCCAATACTAACGAACTAGTCCGATTTGTAGCAGGGAATATAGTTTACATTGCCTCGGATGGCAACTACTCCGACATATTTACTTGCGACGAGGAAAAGCGTACGGTAACAATTCAGTTGGGAATGATTGAGGAAATCATGACTATGCAACTGGAAAAAGAAAACAACTTTATGCGGATTGGTAAGAGCTTGATTGTAAATCTACTATATGTCAGTTATATAAATCCTGCCAAACGGAAGATTATACTATCGGACAACCGCACCTTCAAGTTCAATCTTGAAGCGTCAAATGATGCTCTGAAAAAATTGAAGGATTATTTTGACAAAAAAATTAAACAGAAATGAAGCATTTCGACGATATACAGGATGACGAAATTCGTTTAATAACGCCAAAGGGTGGACACAAGTTTAATGTCTTCAGGAGATGGTGGTTCTGGGTTGTCGTGTCTATATGTACGATAACAATCATTTTGTTGATTGTGTTGCATCTTTCAAGAAACAATTCCACACCAGAGCAGCAATATGTTCCAACTCCGGTATCACCGAACATCGTTGAAGACAGATTGCCATGTGTTATTTTAAGCGACACAACCATAAACGATATTAAGCTGATAATATATACTCCTCAAAATGCAAAACCAGAACTACGCGTCGGAATCATAGATACAACTGACCAAGAAATAGTGTTGGCATTTCAAGCAGCAGACATACGTGCTGACAATAATAGAATAGTCGGTGATTTTGTATTGAACGGCAAAAAAATGTCAAATGGGAAATCGAAGAAAGGTTGCTGTGCAATAATTGGTGGCAAGATATATATAGACAATAACGAAGATTCTCCGTTGTTTGACGAAGCCATAGAAAAACAAGGATACTTTTTCAGACAATATCCGTTGGTTATAAATGGCGATATGCAGGAAAACAAACCCAAGGGGAAATCCATTCGGCACGCGTTAAGCGAAAAGGATGGGGTAATAATGGCAATTAGCTCTTCATCTCAGGAATCGTTTCACGACTTTGCACAGGCATTGTCAGATTTAGGTGTTCAACAGGCGATTTATCTGTCTGGTGGCAGTTCATACGGCTTTTGTCGAACAGAAACAAACTCATTTAGTTGGGGAGATTATTTGCTGTGGGACAAGTACACAGAAAGTGTTAACTATATTGTGTGGAAGGCTGTAAATGAATAATGCTAATAGCAGAATAAGGTTGGAGAAATAGTGGTTATAGCAGAAATAGATGCAATAGACGAGTTAACGGATTTACGGGATTTGTTATAACGATTGGGATGATCGTTTATTCTCCTTCACAAAACAACTCACACAATAATGTTTTGGTGTAATATACGCCTTGGGGAGAATCGAGAATTGCGATGCTACTGCCTTTTGATGAGTATTTATTTTTTATGACATCTTCGAGAATCTTACTGCTACCATAGTCGGCATTTTTTCCGAAAATTTTATCTACTAGCTCGTCATTTATCCAATACTCAAAATATTGGTCACAAGTATCGGTACCGTAATGAAAAACCGATTGCGTTTGCAACACCACCTGGAACTCTCCATTCACCAACTTAACAATATTATCCCCACCAGTACCGCCGTATGAATACCCATCATCTATAAAGCCTTTCCTCTCAATATATTGAGGAGACCAATAAGACCTATAATGTGACACAACGCCATTCTGTTGCGACAAAATAATAGCACCATCACCAAAACCGAGACCATACAGACATAATTCTGGTATGTCATCATTATCAATGTAGCAGATTGCAAAACTTTGATAATTGCGGTGTATGCTGTCGAGTATGTAGTCTGCATAAACTCTCATCCAATCGGAGTTGATGTATTCGCTCGGAATGGTATCAAGTGCATTGCGATACTCGTGGACAGGCTTCTTATTGCAATCGGCACAGAAGTTTGTTGCTTCGCTTTTATCATCTTTTGTTGTGCCAATACTGTCTGTTGAGTTTTTCTCGTTCTGGCTACTGCAAGAAAACAATGCAAAAGCCAATACAATCCCTATAATCAGATTGCTAATTCTCATAGAATTTGATATTTCGTTTTATTTACATACGGGACGAATAGTAAGTCCAAAGCACTATTGTCCAAGATTCATTAGCTACCTTTATGTTTAAGATTTATCTAGAACTCATGTATTCTTCTTTTTCTTCCTTTTTCATTTTTCGCCACTCCCATGGGGCAATTGGAACATTATCTTCCCATAGACCAATTCTCTTAGACCTTGCTTTTTTCTCAAATCTTGTATAATTATCATTTGAATCGTACTTGACAAAATGCCAAGCCAAACCAGCTTTCAAAAGTTCTTCTGATATATCTATGTCATCAAGAAATACCCAAGCCACAAGGCGACCATACCTATCTTTTTCTTTAGGTATGATTAAAACTTCTTGACCTAAAATAAGATTTGTCATATATTCTTTTGCTTTATTTGCATAGGGCTGATGCAATTTGCTTTTACCATTGCCCATCTCTGGCGTATCAACACCAGATAAACGAATCTTCAAACTGTCATTATTCGCAAAACTGACAAATGTATCTCCATCAATAATTCTTACAATTTTTGCAACATATCGTCCTTCATAGTCACTATTCTCAATTATATAAGAATCAACACTTTTCTCACTACCGCAACTTATAAGTAAAATAGAAAATAGTAATAATACGACTATTCTTTTCATAAATCAATATATTTTGACAACACATTAATATCTATTGCAAAGTTCAAGTTTGCTCCCGACCTATCAATACCAGAGGATGTAATACCGATTACTTCACCATATTCATTTATCAAAGCACCGCCACTGCTTCCATGGTCTATTGGTACACTTATTTGGATAACATCATCCCCCCTAAGTTGTGATATTTCTCCTGATGAAAAAGTATTTTCCAAGCCTAACGGACTTCCTATTGCATATACTTTATCTCCAACCATAGCCCTATGAGTCGATTTCGGCAAATAATTGAAGCGAACACCATTCTCATCTACCTTAAAGATAATAATATCATCTTCTTTGCTTTTAGCAACAACTTTTGATATTTTATATGAATTTCCATTAGACAACTTAATCGTCTCATATCCTATTAGAGTTCCTTGAAAAACGTGATAGTTGCTTACCGCCAAGCCACTTGAAGACAAGAAAAAGCCAGAGCCTTGATAACCAGAATTACCATCAGATGTATAAATTGTAAATACAGCCGTATTGCATTTGCGAAAAATCTCATTACCACTATATTTAATATTGCTAGAATTGTTTGGTTGTGCACTATCTTTATGCTTGGTTGTGCTTTTATTTTTAGTAGAATTTGATGACCTTGTTTTGTATGTTTTCCCAACATTGGTTCTTTGCCTGTTATTTTCTCCTGACCTATTTTCGCAGGAGAATAATACAACAATACACAATAAGATTATGCAAACAATTCTATTCATAGTTTACTTTCCAATTATACCAGGTTTGGGTATTATATGTATTACAAAACGCTGATTATTACTATTTCCTGGAATATCTGGCTGAATGCGGAAACTACTATTACAACCACTTCCAGAAATTATCAGTTCGCATGGAAGTCCTTCAAACGACACTCCACCGGCTTTCCAGAATTTTACAAGCGCCAAAGCTCTTTCGTAACTCAACTCATCATTTCTAGAATAGTTATCCCTAGAACTTTGACCTTCTACTATTAACAAATATCTTGCTTCCGGTATCGAATCCATAGCAGTGCGCATAAACCTAATTATAGCATTTCCTGCCTCAAGCAGACGCTCTCTATCTGATATGGGAATATCATATATATTAGAACTCCTTGCACGAAATGAAACACTAATATTTTTTAAAGTATGCCTTTTATATTCTGAATCATATTCAAAATAATTCTCGTCAATTCTCTCTATCGATGTGTTCAATTCTTCTATTTTAGCCAACTGTTCTTGCGTTGCATTAGCTATTTTTTCCGCTTCTTTTTTAGCATCCTCTAAAGCTACCATTTTGCTATGTACCAAGACTAATGCCAGTACAAATAGCACAAGCATGACAAAGAACAAACTTGTCATCAAGTCTGAATAACTTGTCCAAAAAAATGATTCCTTTTTTTCTTTCATTATTTTAATAATGATAAAATTGTCCAAGCTATAAGCCATAACCACGAGAAGGAAACAAAAATCATTACAATAATCTTTGTATTCTTCCTCAATCCTCGCCAATATGTAATTATGCTAACAGCACCACCGCCCGATGCTTTTTCAGAAGCAAGCTGGCGAATAGACCTATTTAACTCGTCAAGTTTTTTATTTTGTTCTTTGATAGCACCATCCAGCCTATCCATCGTTGACTTTACTGTGGATAGTTGAGATATACCTTCTGCCAATTTAGGAAATTTACTAGTTTCAGCCTCCAGCAATTTACTATTCTCTCTCAATGCATTTTGCAATGACAATGATTGTTCTCCTGATGACTTTATTATTTCCTGATAGTTTGACTTTATGCTTTCAATAAAATTTTGGCTGACTTCACGCAACTTTATATCAGCATTCCCTATAGAAGTTTCCAAATATCCCTGCATTCCATTTTTGGTTTCCTGGAAGAACACAGACATCTCCCTAATGAGATTCGTTAATGCTTTCCCATCCTCCAGTTGCTCGTTCAATTTAGAAACTCTTTCAAGATATTGCGTACTATTCGTAAGGAACTCACCTATCATACCAATCTCCTCGGAACAGTCTTTCAGTTTGGCATAAACTTTCAAATTATCTTCGGCTATTCTTACAGGATCAAGCTCGTTAATCCTTTTAATTAGCGTCACTTGATTTTTGGTGGTACTATTTACAATTGCCAAAGTATCTTTCAAATTGTCGGTATTTTCAGAAAATGACGAATTGAACTTTTGTAGACTATCTGTCATCTTCTTTATTTCTGTTGCGGTATCAGATGTCAATGCAGGAAGCAGTTCGGCTTGCATCCAACTCAAAAAGTTATGTTTGTTCTTTTCTACATTAGATTTGGCATCCTTTAATTTTAAGGAGCCTATTGTTGTTAATACAATACCTATTATGGAGCCTATCATAGCCAAGGCAACACCCGTCATAAGAGCTTCAATACCAGAACTATTTGTGGAGTTGGCATCACTTGCTAGCAAAACTTTCAACCCACCAGAAAAGGTAAGGATTCCTACACCAACGAGTATTCCTGCCATAGTTCCTGCCAACCCATAATACAATGGTACTGGCACTTGTGTATATATTTCTTCTTCTGCTGCATCGGAATTCCGGTCCACTATATCCTTTATCAAGTCAAAGTCGCTTATAGTGTTCCTATTTTTAGTAAGATAGTTGTTTATTGAAGAAACAATTGTTTTTCTTATGCCATTATCACAACTATATCCAAAGCGGTTGAAATCAGACAATTCTTTCTCAATTTTCCTCTTTTTATCATTAAGTTCTGCCAAGAGACTTTGGATTGCATTTAAATTCTTATTATCTTCCGAAACCTCTTCTCCATCAGCCTCCTTTCTTGAAATTTCTTTGGTTAATGTTGTTTCATAATCTTTTGATTTTGATATTTGGCTTTTCGTTTCTTTCAGTTGCTCCCGCAAATAGAGCCATTTTTTATTTTGCTCCTTTGAAATTAGCTCTGAATTTTCTACAATAAATTCAGAACTTGAATTATCGGGGAAAATACAATTAAATACTTTAATTTTTTGTTTAGTTCTTTTATATATCCGTACTTGCATTATAATTACAAATACAAGTATCGGTATTATAATCAAATAATGTAGATATTCTTCCATCTTAACTAAATTTTACAATTCCTTTTTCTATTACTTTCCACATGTCATCATCTTGCAATATGGCCTTCCCATTTTTTTGCATTTCTACACGATTTGCCGAATCTTTATAATCCTTAGTTTCGCACACATCTTTAAAAGTTGGATCTATTTGTGCAAGAGCCGTTTTTTGTTCTCCACAAAATACGAAAGAAGCCTCATTTGAAGACGAATCTTTCAATTTTAATTCATATTGTGCCTTATTTTGCTGGCATTCCTGCAAATAACCACCTCCTACATTCTTTGCATACTTAACTATTTCAGGTTTAATCTCTGGTAAGATTTTTTCTGTATTTTTAATTTCCCTTTTTTCCACAACATCAGACTGCTTATAAGCCTGTTTAGAAATATTGGACTCTAACGCCGAAAGCCTTTTCTTTAATACCTCAACATCATTAACATATTGTTGTATTTTCAACTGAAACTTATCGTCAAGTCGTTTACTGTCACAACAAACATCCTTTATGTACTCATCATCTGGGATATACATAGACCTTCTCCAAAGAAAAGCAATGCATAACCCTTCCAATATGACAACACCAAGAAGTATCCATAAAAGTAGATTTCCATTGCTGCTTTCTTGTTCATTATTGTCAGAATAATTATCTGTATTTTCAACAGTTACATTCTTTTCCATGTAAATGCCATTCAATTCTTTTTCAAGAGAATTCTTACATTCCGACAATGATGGTTGTACTTGTTGTGAATCAAAACAAGAAATATCAAGCAAAACAGCAATGTCTGGTTGGAGATTTTTGCGGTTATTTATAATTGAGCAGATTTTTTCTTCCGTTTGTGACCAGCCATTTTCTTTTAACAATTTTGATAAATTATCGTAACCAATGGAATTATTAATTGAACAAGAGTCTATTTTAGGTTTGATATTTTGCAAATACTTATTAAACGACGGATCTGTTTTGTTATTGGAAATATATGCTGACACATACTTGCAATTTACATAATCGACAAGTTTTCCCCAGTCTTTAGCCAATTTTTCTTGGTTAATATTTTGTGCCACACATAATATGCAGCACAAAATAACTACAAATAAACTGAATACTTTTTTCATCATTAATTCTCCTATTTGTTAATCTTAGATGCCAAATCCTCGAGAACACCAATGATTGGATAGAAGAACATTGTTTCTTCTATTTCATCGGCTTCTTCTACCTCATTGCGTTTCTTACTGAGCTCAGAAGAAGTGTTATTTTTTAGCAGATTAGAATCTTTAAACAACTCTTTGGCAATGTTTATTGCATTTGTATCAATGGAAAAAGTATCCTTAACCTTAAATTTATCTAGACATTGAGTCAAAAATACAAAGAATTTTTCTGCCTGCTTTGAAACCATCTCAACATAAGCATCATCAATATCTTTATATTTATCATTATCGCCAACAAATGTTTCATTGTCGCACCCCTTAAGGACGACTTTTAGCATTGAGACATCATCATACGACATTCCTTCGCCCTTCATTATACCACCTTTGCATGTTGCCTCCTTTGGGTTATCTGATATTTCAAGGCTAAACGATTTCTCCCCAAAACCTAGTAACTTCACAACATCTTGCGTATATTTTTTCAAGGTATCTTTGTCTGATGTTATAGATTTCAACACTCTCGCCCCATTCCCACTAAACGCAATCAAATCTGGCATTTCTAACCCTTTTGCTTTAATTATTGATGCCACATGATATATTATAGCAGTATAAAATGTTAACAAAACTATCTTGCTTTGTGCATCATCTTCCAACAACTTTACAAAATCGTATTCATCCTTATTGTCTGATATATTGTTATGAACAGAAAAGAAAAACGATGCAAGGTTTTCTGAATCCTTGTTATTTTCTATTGTTTTCAATGTTGCAGACAAATCGTTGTTATTCTTTAGGCCTTTCTTATAAAATTCAATATGCTTTTCGACAATACCATTTAAACTGCCATAGCCATTATTGGATGTTCCAAATATTGAATTAGCAGCGAAACGGAACGACGAAATGAATTTTATCTCTGTATTATCAGCATAAGCAACATCTGTTGTCCCGCCACCAATATCAATAGTCATAATCTTGGGCTTTTTCGAATATGCTTGTCTAAAATGTTCGTATGGAGCAACCGACTCCGCTATCGAATATATACAATTATCTTCACCTCCAAAAAACTTCTTGTATGCATCATTCCATAACTGTTTAAAACTATTCAATCTACCTCGTGTCATACTGATTGGATAGAACCAACAAATTTTAGTTTTTGTCAAATCTCCGCTATTCAATAGCACCTTATTCCTTATTAAGAACAACAATGATTCTATGTAACATTTTATCTTCTTCTCATTAACCTTTGAACCATTATTATCTTTTAGATTTAACCATTTTAGTCCAGTAATAGTTGGTGCATTATACTTTTTCTTAGTTAATTTTTCGTATGAAAATGCAACACTAGCCTGTAGATATGAAATTATAGGCATATCGGTAGCAGTTCCGTTCCAATTCGTTTTTTCAGAACAGCACAATGCAGTCCTCATTGGGAACCGATATTTATCTCCTAATAATTCTGGAACAATATCCATTTCATACATTAATTTGTGCGCATACGATGGTTCTGCCAACATACATAGCTGCATATCATCTTTTGTTATATCAAATGGAATCGGTTCTGCCGCACCACCTTCTACTTTATACTCAATATGGGTATTCGTTGTACCAAAATCAATTGAAAAATAAAATGCGCTGTTGCTGTTTGTCGGTCTGAAATCTGGTATAACAAGTCCGCTATTTCCTTTATATGACAATCTTACATAGTCAAACAACTTACCTTCTACAGAAGAAACTCTACATTTTATATCTCCATTAGATGTCTGATTTCTCTCAAAGGAATTATTTACTTCCACTGTTTTTTCATCACTATACAATTCCATTGAATACGAATCAAAATCATCATATTCAGAAGCCAATGCCACACGGTACATTGATTGTGTTTTCTTTTCGAACTTAACCAGCGGGAATATTGCAAAGGAGTAATCTGCTTCATCAATGTCATTGCTACAATAAGTTTTTTGGAATTTTATTTTTCCTCCAGAAACAGGAATCTCCAGTGACAATACAATCAAACCTGCATTCTTTTCAAAATGCAACATCTTTTTTAGGTCATCGACAGAAAAGTATTTGAAAAACAATGGCTTGACTGGGATTAGAATTGTTGACTTCTTCTTTTCATTGCAATAAATATCGCAATACCCGAAATCATTATAATGCGCTGTATTAAATTTCTGTCCATCTAGCTTTATTATCCGATCTTCCAAGAAGTCACTCATAGTAAGATATGGATATTGCTGGTTAATACCTGGTAATACACGATTATTTATATTGACATCCAAACCAGTCTGTCCGACTTTGGTATTCGGATCCCACAATACAATATCCGACACATATTTCCACTTGCTAGCAAATGAATCGGCAGGTAGAACCATTGGAGTTAAACCCGAAATAGGTTTGTTGGATTTAATAAAGAAATCACTGACTACTTTTGATGGATTTTTGCTAAGTCCAAGCAAATCTATTCCACCGGCTTTTATCGTACTATTAGCATTAATCGTCAAATTAATAGTATCAAAATTAAGTGATTCCGGTGTATTATCAACCGATTGTAATTCGTTCCACCTATTCATATCATTATTCCTTAGATATGAATCACAAGCCTCCAAATAATCGTATATGCACTTGTATGTAATGCCAAAATTGGCAATCACATTTTTTAAATGTACCCACCATTTATGATATTCCAAACTTCTACTGTACAAAGGGCAATATTGGTCATCAAAAGGCTTGTCATTTCCAAAAGTCAGTTCATCTGAATATTTTGAATAGTCTCTGGCAGAAGAAAAAAACAATGTCTTGGGAGATGTAGCACCTATTGCTTCTCCCTTATATGTCAATATGAAAATTGGATCTCCATTATTAAAGTTATTTCCATTCAAATCGGCATCTATATACAATCTGTAAGTTTCATACAATTGTTTATGCTGCGGCAATTTAGTATTTAGTAGTTTTTGTAATTCATTGTTATTAATCAGAGGATTAGGATCCCAAGTAAGAACACTTACTCCTCTTTTGCGAAAATCCTCTAACTCGAAGAAAATCTGGCCGACATCAAGAGTGTCGGAAACTATCTTGTGCCATACGGTATTGCCGTCAATCCGATCATAGTTGCCATTACTATCCTTATGAGAAACATACTCAAAAGCACTCTTTACCAGTTCCATTCTTGCAAATGGAGATGGAATAGATGTGATTTCTTTTATCGATTGGGTTATATTACCAACAGAATTATTGCCACCAGCGCTAATTAACGGGTCAACTATTTTTTCTGCATCATCTGAATTATATTTTGTGCTTTTATCCCAACCATTTAAAGTATTGCCCTTTTGATTATTATCTTGATTTACTCTTAATATCTTGCCCATTTCATTAAATATTAAAATTCAACTTACCTTTACACAATTCTTCTATTGTCAAATAAAACATCTCAACAAAACGCTGCTCCTTTGTCAAGTTTTTAAAAGAATCTGCCTTTTGTTCATCCAATACAGCATCAAACAAGTCATAATTGCGATTAAAACCATATCCTTTCATCTTACTAGACTTCACACCTACAACAAGATCAAACAACTCATCTTCCTTTTGTTGTGTATTCAATGGCTGGAAACTCCGTGTGTTATCTTTCATTTCTTCAAGCCATTTCATATAATTAGATGCAAACGATTTCAATTTTTTATAAAAATCTCCACCTAAAAAATTGCCATCACATTGTGAATTGATAGTCCATTTGTCATTATCGGCACATGCTTTTTTCAAATGCTCATTTAGGAATTTAGATAATAACAAAAAACCAGTAAGATTTCCTTTTATTTTATCCGAAGTCGTATCATCAAGGGTATCGAATGTAACATTGCTATCATTTTGCTTCATTCCATACTCCTTGTAGATTGTTCCTCCCGAATTTTGCATATCCTTATCGGTTATATCCATAAAATCCAATATGGACAATGCGGATACCAGCTCTACAAAATGTGCCTTATTTGATTGACCTTGTCCTCCTCCGCAATTGTTATATTGGCTACAAACATCATCTCCAATATAATACAGTACATCCGGATTAATATTATTGTCGTAATACTTTAAGGCAGCCTTTGTCCTCGACATAAATGTATCACTATTTTGCGGGACATAAGCATTTTGTCCATTCTTTGATAATTCAAAATATGGCATAACAGTAATTGCCCCAATTTTGGCATCTTCCACAATCTTATTTTGTATATCATTACCAGGATTCTTCAGGTTCTTTAACAATAAAGGGAATCCACTTGCTCCTGTGCCTCCGAAAATAGAACTCACTATAAAAAACCTATCTCCAGCCTGATAATTCAGACTATTTATGATTGAAGAAAATTGATTTAAGGTTACACTTCCTATATTGGGATGCCCTTGAAAACCATCAACCATATTCATGTTCATTTCTTCTCCAGAAAACAACATAGATGCGAATTTCTTATTTGAATCATCAAGCCCAGAATATCCAATAAAATCCTCAAATTTTTGCTGGGTATTCAAAGTCATACTTGTTACAATGCTTCCGATTATATTGTTAATTTTGGAACCGAAGAACTTATTTTTCATTCCTGCGGCATTGACATAATCCTGTAACGATATATAATCTTTAACCAACTCCACCGTCTGTGTTAAGTTGCCATTATTTGCATCTGCATCTATTATTACCGGAACAACTTCCGATGTATTTTTTATTTCTATACCAGTCGCCAAAAGCATAGTCAGCGACCTTATCACTCTGGCGCCCGTACCGCCAATTCCAATAACATATAACTTGCTCATATAGATTTTTTATTTTCTTTTTACACTTTGTGGCCCAAATTTGCTTTCCCATGGATTGTGCGCAGCATGCTTTGAAAATCTCTTTATAATTATTGACAATATAAAGAAATAGCAAAATGCAAGTATTGCATTTACAAATCCAAATGCAACGAAATTAGCATTTGTGATTTGTGGAGATACGCCATCGTATGGCACTAGCGTTTCACAACCTCCAAACGACACGGTTTCCTCAACATCCATATCTTCTTCATATTCTTCTTCGTCATCATAACTTGCATCGTCGGTGGTCACAATTGTAGCACTTGCTCCTGCAACATAACAATTATCCACACCATATATTACATAATATGGCATATCTGCTTCCTTGTGTTTAGAATATCCGAATCCAAACACCCATCCAATGATAGCAACTGCCAATACTGCAATCCAAAACTTCCATTTTCTGCCCATATTAGGGAATTTTACAAAGTAAAATATTATTGCCGATACAACAGCAATTGCCAACACGACCCATCCGATTACACCATCAAACTGATTTCCCAGAACAGAATCTCCATTACAGTCTTTTCCTGCAAAATAGTCATAAAGGTTATTCCCATATAACCCCTTGAACCACGAATAAATATTCCTAAACAAATTCATATATATATATTTTATTGATTTATACTAATTTTTATTTCCGTCAGAGACTTTTCAGAATCATAATTATAAGCATCATTTATTGCGTCCATTATCGCTTTAATTCCGTATGTCTTATCCATATTCCCGTCATCGAATATCTTGTCGCAATCATTCACATCAATATTATACTTGGAAATCCATTGCGGAATAGTATTCTTCAATTTTATTGACAATGATGTCGGTGAAATTCTTTGTGTTGTGCTCACATAAATAAGATGAGTTGTCCCAACTCCTTGCTTTTTCTCAACCTTTTCAATGATATAAGCTTTGTTGCTTGTCGAATAATTACTCTTGTCTACAAGATAATTTCCCAATAATTTCAGACCACTCAAATCAACACCAACTGTAAATTTGTATTTGCCATCATCAAGTTTTGCTCCTTTAATTGTTTTTGAATCGTATCTTTCTGCATTTCCCACACTTTGTACTGCATATTTGGGTGTAGCAGAAGGATATTTAAAGAACACATGGCTATTCTTTACATTGCCTATTTTTGAAGCTGGCACTTTGTTTCTAAAAGACTCAATTACGTTTTTGTCGCCAAACGCCATAATGAAGAAAGGCCTTACATTATTAATCTGTCTCCTCGCATCAACACAATCGTAATATGTTCCTATGAAATGAGAATTAAGACGATATACGGCAACTGCTAAATTTCTTTTCTTTATAATGCCGCTTAATGCCCTTGTAATATTACCTTTTTCTGTATTTACAACAGTAGAAGCGTTATTACCTCTACCAGGTGAAATAATTAAATCGGAAACAAGCAGAGAAAGCGTATCCTTGCCAGTATTAGACAATACCAATTCGTGCAACTTGGCAATATTGGTTGTGGGAGCATTTACATTATTCTTTATGCCCTTTATGAAACTTGCTATATCACAATTCTGCAAATATGTTTTAGTATTAATGTAATACAGATTAATATCACTTTGTTCGGCAAAACCACTAACCACAATTGAAGTTATAATGTTATTCAAGGATGCATCGAACTCATTTCCTTGTGACACATACCCTGCCATACTGCCAGAATTTTCAACAAACAAGTTCACCACATACGACTTTTGCGTTGTGTTTTCAGATGTACCATTTTCTGGCTTTTTATTCTTTGGTATTGATTTCGTTCTCGATTCTGTTCCTTGCTCCGATTCCGATGCACAAGCTGACATTCCTAATACAAGCAGCATGAGCATTACCAAATTTACACATAAAAGTCTATTCATCATATACCGTTTTTATAATTCCAAAATTCTATAAAATCTTTCTATCTCATTCATAATCTGTATTATGAATATCTCTACACACCTGTCGAGAATTTCTTAACAATTACAAATCTAACTCCGCTTGGATTCCTATAACGGAAAAATAAATAAACACTTCCTATAGGCATATAAAAAAGCGTGGAACCCGTACTGTTGCCCGTCCCACACCAAGAGGCCTTCGCATTGCCCAACTCTGAAAGACGAGCAACGCTGAAGCCCACGCCGGTAATATGGTTGAATAGAAACCACATCCATCAGTCGCAGGCATTCACCATTGCTATTGTCCTGACAGAGTTTAAAGAAAGTTGCGAAGTTTCTTGATGTCAAAACAAAGCGTCAGTAAACGCCTTAAATATATGTCTGTTTCCCACCCACCCGTCGCAAGCAACAAACCGGCGGGAAACAGGACAAAAGTACAAAAATTATCTAGATGGAAAACTTTTGGAGGATAAAATTTTTTAGGGGCAGTAGTGGGGTGTAACGCGATTAGAGGCTGTAAAGCCCATAGTGCCTGTAAGGGCTGCAGGGTGGGGCGCAAATGGAATTTGCTGGAAAATGACGGAACGAGGGATGGGAACTAATGAGATAAGGATGGACGCAAATAGAATTTGCGAGGAAATGACGGAACAAGGGATGGGGATAAAGAAAAAAACGCCTCAAGTGAGACTTGGGGCGTTTAGTTACGAATGTCATTTAAATTGCTTCTTTTTGATAATAGTTGTGTTCGACTTTGGTAAGAAGCCCTTTTTTAACGAATCTTTGAATTTGTTTCTGTGCAGTGCTATCCGGTATATTCAATTTCTGAGCAACATTCTTGTATGTTTCGCGATTGAATAGGTTTGGTAGAGCTTTTAGAAACTTCATTTGTGGTGTGTCTGATGGAACTACTATTCTTTCTTTTGGTATCAAACTATATACATACAAAGAATGCTTTGTCAGTACACCAATAATTGACATTGCTGTATTAAAATCACCATCGGTACATATTAAAGGCGATATTAATTGTTCTTTTGATTGCCTTAGTGCGGTTAGTATCATAGCAATACGAAATGTCATTACTGCCAACCGAAAAATAGTGGCATTATATTCGGCACCACATAGCTCGCGATATTGATTAAATGTACGACTAAAATAAGCGTTGAAATCATCTTGTTGCTTCTTTGTAATATTGAATCGAACACCTGATTGCAAATTAGAGTAAATCTGATATATAGACATAAAATCATTGCCTATTTTATGGTAGTGATCGTCAATAACAATCTCATCATCAGAGAAAACATTTTCCCATTTATCTTGTGTGTTCATGCGATAGTACATAAACCGACTGAAAAGACCATTTTCGACAGAAGGGATGAGGGTTGTTACCTGATTGGGTGTACCAGACAATAAGACAGATAAGCGAGGATTTTCAATTTCAACTTGCTCATTGTCTTTTCTCCTATTATATGAAATAGTCTCATGGTGGAATGCTTTTCGAAGAGCATCGGAAAAGTTGCCGTTTTCGCTATTGAATGATTTTGAAAGGGTGTCGGCTTCGGTTTCGATGATAAGTCCGCACCCACCATTTTCGTTAAGATTCTGGATTGCACCAGTAGAACTATTGTCGGCATATATAATAAGCTCTCTTCTAGGGGGTCTTTTGGGTTTTGTGCCACCATTTTTATTGTAGTAGTCGAGTTGTTGTTCGTAATTATCTATTGCTTGCTGTGATTGCTCTTTGAGAGACTTGTGTATTGGCTTGACAATATCTCTACAAAATGAAAGACGACCTTTGCCAGTACCAGCAGGAGCCGTAACAAATAAATATAGATTGGGATAAGTTCTGGAATTACGATATATTCCCCAAATGTTTGGGAGTGCCGATGAGATTACAGTGATTGCACCTAACAAAAGAATATCTCTTTCTTCGCGTGTCTTAGCCACGGAAACAGCTCTGTTGAGTATTTCTGGAAGGGCGTTGAAAATACTATCAGGAAATGTTGGTAGGGTTTCCTTTTTTTCTTCGTCGTTATCACCAGAAATCTCCATATCACCATTTGGAGATTTGGTGATATTTGGAGATTCGGAAGTGGCAACTTCGGAGGATTGAACAGTTGACGTGCTGACTTCTCTTGATGTTGTGGCTTCACTTTCTGTACTAACGACCTCAGGAAGAAAGTCGGGCCAATCATCATCATCTTCTTCGATGTTGAGATTCAACTCGCGGTTGATTGTTTCTAATAATTGGTCACCAGCCTGTTTGTAGTATAGTTCAGCAAAGCTGAACACATCACCATCGGGAATGGATTTGTCGGTGGTAGTGTGCATGGCACACTCCGAAGACATCACATTGTTGGGATCTGATTTCTCAATAAATATATGTAAGGTAGTTTCACCATTGGCAAATGGATTACGGCAAAAGCCGTAATCCCTGCCAGTATGTTTCATCACTATTGTATCTTCGGGATAACAATCCTGAAGAATGTGAGCGTAAATATTAGCACCGTAATTTGTACGGTTAAGAATTTCTTTTTTGAAACCAGTACTATTAAATATTTCCATAAGCTGTTATTTTATTATCTTTTTGATGAATAAATTAAAATAATGTTGCTGATTCTCGTTGTGTATAAGATGGCGTAGGAACTGCCATTCTTTCTTATATTCAGGCTCATGAATGCATAATTCAAAGTATATGGCAGCTATGACATAAAATAACTCATCGCCTTGTTCCTCGATTTCCCAATTAACGAAACTGAATTTACAATTAAGTGTCACATTAACCGTATAATCAATCATAGTATTTGCGTCATCACTATCTATTACTGGAATAATAACTCCAAGCGCAGTGGCTACTATGTTGAAGAAATCAATCTTTGATATAGTGCCATTGCAGATAGTCTGCCTGTCGCTAAATATATGATCAACGACTTTGGTTAGATATGGACTGGTTGGTTTGAAGTAGGTGTTTGCTTCATCAATAGATTTGAAAATCTTTTTAAATTTCATTTTTTGCTCCTCCTATATTATTAACAAAGTACTCGTAATATTTATATGCTTTATTGCTCTGGTCACAGTGTTTCCCAAGGGCATTCCAAAATTTAATATGGTCTTCCCTTTTGGGAAAACTGTAACTAAGGTCTTTTACTATTGCCCCAATTAAAGCATATAGTTCATCATCGTTATTGGTCTTGAATCCTGGAGCATTTGAGCCAGGTTTCAGACCATCGTATATCAGATCGGCAAAGTAGTCAATGTCTTCGTCGAAGTGGGCATCTGCCAGCACAGAAGAAGCCGTATATACAATATTGAAGAACTTGATGATTGGGATTGTGTTTTCGTTTATAGCGTATAGCCCGTAAACTTCACCATTATATAGGCGTTTAATTTCTTCAACAGGTTCTTGCAATGAGGCATAGAACATATCAATATCATCGAATGAATAAAACATATCGTCCGTTCTCATTTTGCCCTCCTTTCTAATAAATGTTCGACATCGGTTAACCTGTACATAGTTTTCTTACCTACTTTAATAGGTAGAAGGTAGTTGTTCTTTGCCCAACGCCACAAAGTGGGCTTTGTGACATTGAGTTTCTGAGCAACTTCATCAATAGATAATAGAATTTCACTCTTACTCTCCTGCTTGTATTCATCAAGCGCATCGGTAATGAGTTCCTTTAGTATGTCCCGTAGGTCGTTCTGACCTACGACCAGCTGAATGTTTGTAGTGGCTGGATTTTCCGTTTCTAGTTTATATTTAATCATAACATTTAAAGATTTTCATTTTTATACCGGATGGGAGCCGTGCCAGCGTTTGAATCGTTTCAAACGATGCAGCAAAGGTAATTCAAGCGAAAACGAACGAATATAGATATACCAAACTATCTATATAGATAGTCCATATAGATAGTTTGTAAACGATTGGTATTCAGTAAATTACAATAGAAGATGTTTAGTCTTTGTTATTTTCAGAGGCGTTTTTATATTCTAATTCTGCTTCCTTAACAACATTAAGATATATTTGAGCTTTCTGTATATGATTTATATCTTTATATTGTTTTAATTTTTCGATTAGTTCATCATCACTATTTTGACTTTTTAGTTTTTCTGGATTCCTGATGTTAAATAAGTCTTTTGTATATTTCGCGGAGTATTTGGGCCAGTTTGCAGGATGATCAAACATATAATCTAAGAAAAGAACAAATATTGTTTGACTTAAAAAATTAGTAGATGGCTTGAAATTATTGTCAATAATATTATATTTGATAGCGGTGTCAATGAATGTCTTATATTTAAGGTTAGAAAAGAAAAAGTTAAGTGCTGGATTTTTAACAGATGTATCCTGTGGCTTTTGAGAAATAGGGGTTGAATTGGGAATGTAAGCTGGATAGGTTGTGATATGTTCTAAGGTTTTCTTTTCAAAAAGTGAAATCTGTTGAATATATTTACTAAACATATTAAAGACCTCGTTCCTTTTTTCGATTGCTCTTGTATAATCATCTTTGTCTATGCAGAACTCTTTGATTGAACTGAAAATTAGTTTTATATCAGGGAATAAAATGAGGTTATGCTCAGGTAAAACTTTGGCGATATTATGATTGTCATTAAAAAAATTGTCTATTTCTAATGCCAAACCGAATAAACTATGAACATATTTAAAATTTCTGAATACATAGTATTCTTCTTCTAAATCATAATTGAAGGCTTTCTTAAATTTTAAAAAAATCTGGTTGAGCAAATCGGCTAAACAGTAATTGATGCAACACTCATTGACAAATTTTCTTAATTCATCTATCTTTAAATCAACCTGCGTTTGCCTTGTTATGAAATCATCGTACTTGTATTTGGGTATTTTAACTTCGATAACCCTATTTTCTTTCGGGTGCATAATTATATCGATTAAATAATTAATTAGATCCTTATACTTATCGCTTTTGCGAAATTCAATTAGTTCTTCAGTGGACATTTCTTTTTCCCATATTGCCAAACCTTCACTAGAGTCTCTTTTTTCCCAATAATCATTAAAAAAGAACAGAATGTATTCTTTTAGTTTATGAACAAGTGTAAGATTGTAATTATAAGTAAGTTCGGCGATAACTCTAAGATCCGCACTATCTGCCATTGGATAATTATACAAATAGCCAAAACACAGAGTATTTTTTTTGCGACAATCGGGGTCATCTGCATTGTCGACACTAACATATACTTGCTCAGGATATTTATATGAAATTTGCCATTTGTATTTAAATGGCAAGTTTATAACATGGGATCTGCTTAATTCATAATCCTTATTAATTTCCGTTATGTAGCATAACTTATATATTTTTTGACAAATTATGGAATCAGTAAGATTTTTTAGCAATTCATCTATATGAGGATCTGTGTTTAAGATAAAAGGATTGTCTCTGAGGTGTTTTTGGATGTTGTTTTCTATCAGTGACAATGCCTGTGTTAAACATGCATTAGTGACATTGCTAACTTTTGATTCAATAAATAGTTCTGTGTATAATTGTTCAAGTCGATCGAGACCTCCTTCTTTGAAGGTCTCGTCGATATAATCTTGAATGACTATTTCGTTTCGTCCTGCAATAACATCCTGGATGAAATCTTCAACTGGTTCTAATATCATAATACATTTAATTTATCATCAACTTTATAAATAGGCTGACCGAAGGCAGCACACATAAGAATGAACCGGGAACGAATGCCATTATTGTGGTAACGTTCGACAGCTTGACTGCCGATGGCATGAAGGCCTGCTGCGTATTCATCAATCTGAACTTCGCGCATAATGTTTACATGCGTCTTACGGCATAACTTGGAACTGCCAAATTCGTACAATGGCTTGGTGGCAATTTCACCAGTTTCTTCATCAAGCCCCTTAACCATCCTGTCAATTCCACAATGCTGGAGCAACTTCTTGATTTTTGCATTGTATCCACACTGACCAGAAACATACTTTAGAATAGGGAACTTGAATTGCCATTTCTTGATAATGTCCAGCGCATACTGCATTATAGGCGTTTCTGTCTCGACTTTTTTTGTATTGGTGCGTAATGTCTTTTGAGGGAGATAATGTATATATGGTATGCCATCGTCATCGACAGAGACATTATCCATAGTTAGCGAAGTAAAATCACCGATGCGACAACCAAATGCACATTGAAGCAAAAAAACATCCTTGGTTTCGGACAATGCTTCCGGAACAGACGAGGAGAATATCTTGAAAAATTCTTCGCGGTTCAGACATATTGGCTCCTCGTATTCTTCTTTTGTAATTGCAGTGCGGTATTTCTTAGTAAGCTTGTCGAACGGATTGTAATCTGTATCAATACCTCGAAATACAGATTGCAGGGCTTTCATACGGACTGCGACAGTGTTTTGTGACCTGCGCTTTGTGGGAATGTTCCTAGCCGACATTTTTGAATACAAGTGCTTGTGCCTTTTTACAAACTTGTACTCATCATACAGAAAATCTTGAAATGCTAGAACATCCTTCTCGTTAAATTCGGAAATAAGAATTTTGCTTCTGCCTTTGATGGTAAGATATTTTTCAAGTTCCGAATACAAGACTTGCAGTGCCTTTAGACGCTGAACACCGATAAATTTCAGTTTGACTGCATCATCAAGATATTTCTGGAACTCTTGCAGCAAAGTGTGACCTTCTTCTCGTTCGGCTTGAACAGGATTTTTGATTTCCAGATATGTCTTTTCCAGAACTTCGGCTGTCAGATCATACCCTTTCTCTTTCATCAAATCATAAGCCTTGGTGAGATAGTCAATTTCTTCTTTAATCCTTTCAGATAACTCAACATCATAAATTGAAACTCCAGGCTTCCTAGTGCCATCATCATTAAGTTTCTTGAGCGATTTTACATCTGCTTCAATGTCGCTAGGATGAAAAATTTGAATGGCGCGACCATCCCTAATTCTGAAGCGCAATTTGATTGTGCCTTCAGTTTGTTCCTTTCTTTTGAAAATTAAAATTTTTGCCATGTCATTGATTATTAAAGTCAATACAAAGATACAAAAAGTTTTTCAAATCGCACCACCATCGCACCACGGATTTATAAACAAGTGAAATTATTTTGTTTCATAACCTTGCAAAAACAATGTAAGTTATTGGTAATAAATAGTATATGAAACATAGTAAAATCGTTGGATTTCGTATTATAATTCCTCCAGGGACAACGGTGGAGCGGCTGACAAGAGCCGCTTTTTTTGTGCTACCATGTAATTTTTTGTTGGGATGCCACGTTTTTTCCCTATTTTTGCATGGTAATTATTATAGCTTCAATGGACTCAAAAGGTATTCTATATCTCATACCCAACAAGATAAGCGAGGCACCGCTCGACGAGGTTGTGCCACAGAGACTTGTCGCACTTGTGCCAACCATAAAACACTACATTGTGGAGGATGTGCGCACGGTGCGCCGCTATCTGCGACAGCTTAACCGCGAAGTGGATATCGACTCGACAACCTTCTACGAACTCAACAAGCACACCATAGACACCGACATTTCCAACTACCTTGATGCTGCCGAAAATGGCGAAAACATCGGACTTATCAGCGAGGCTGGACTTCCATGCGTTGCCGACCCGGGAAATGTGATTGTGGCAATGGCTCATCGCAAGGGGATTAAGGTCGTGCCGCTTGTCGGTCCTTGTTCTATGATGATGGCGCTGATGGCTTCGGGACTGAACGGGCAGAACTTCGCATTCAACGGCTACATTCCCATCGACCAGCCAGAACGCACCCGCAAGTTGCGCGATTTGGAAGCACGCTCGCGAAAGGAAGGCCAGTCGCAGATATTCATGGACACGCCCTACCGCAACAACCGTCTGTTCGACGACCTGAAGGCAACGCTTTCGCCTCAGACAATGCTTTGTATCGCTCTCAATATCACTTCCGACGACGAGTTTATCTGCACAAAATCCATCGCCGAGTGGAAGCGAGAAAAACTAGATTTGAACAAAAAACCTTGTATTTTCATAATATGAATCGACTTATAAAAATATCCATCCTTCTCGTCTTTGCCGTGGCAATATGCCTGACATCGGGCAAGGTGTTCAACATTGGGATAGGAACAAAATCGGCAGAAAAGATAACAGAGCTTGGTGACTCGACAGCCTGCTTTGCCGAAATAGTTGAAAATTTTTCGTACTACGAATACACAGCCGACAACGACTGCTACCAGCTTTACGACAAGTCGGAAAAACTGGTGGGCAAAGCACTTTTCTCGATGCCGTACTGTGCCGACATAAAGGGCTATGCTGGAAATGTTCCGCTCGTAGTGCTGCTTTCGCCAGATGACAAGGTGCAGAAAGTACATCTGCTCGACAACAACGAAACGCCATCCTTCCTCGACCGCGTAGTGGCAAAAGGTTTCCTCGAAAGCTGGAATGGACTTTCGACCGACGAGGCAAAAGCAAAGCAGGTGGATGCCGTGACTGGCGCAACCTATTCGAGTTCGGCAATATCGAAATCGGTAAGAGTTCGCCTCGAAACATACGCCGGCAGTGCCACGACTTCTTCCGAAACGGAGAATATGGGCAACCTCGTGGGATTCATCGCCTCGATGGTATTCCTGCTGTTCGCAGGATTCTGCTTCTGGGAACCGCAACGGACAAGGAAATTCCGCATTGTGCTACTGCTGGCATCAATCGGAATACTTGGCTTCTGGCTCGGACAGTTCATCAGCATTGCAAAATTGTCGGCATGGCTTGTTTCGGGTGTTAACTGGCAGATGGAAATATTCCTGTTCATTGTGCTTGTGGCAGGAATTCTAGCTCCGCTTTTCCTCGGCAAACAGTTCTACTGCATGTATGTATGTCCGTTCGGCGCTTGCCAGGAACTTGTCGGCAAGGTAAATCCCAAGCACAAGCTGAAGATTTCGCCCAAGGTTGTAAAATGGCTGCGCTACCTGCGTTATGTTCTGCTTGTTGTGCTTGGTGCATTGCTATGTACTTCGCTCGACATCAGCATCGAGAACTTTGAGCCATTCTCGGCATTCAAGTTCCAGTTTGCCTCATTGGCAGTGCTGATACTTGCAGGCGTGATGCTTGTGCTTTCGATATTCATAAACCGTCCGTGGTGTACTTTCCTTTGTCCTACTGGTGCGTTTTTCTCGCTTTTCATGAAGAAAACGGCACAAAATTCGCAGGAAAAAGATTCAAACACAAATAAAGAATAAAATGTCAAAATACCGCAAATATATCATAGGTTTTATCGGGTTGGTAATTCTGGTGCTTTTCTGCATCTACTTTTCCAACATCGTATGGTGGCTGCTGATTTCGGGTTTCATTGCTGCGATTTCGAGTCCAATCGTCAAGCTTCTCGACAAGATTCATTTTGGACGTTTCCAGATGCCCCGCTGGGTGTCGGCAATGATTACTACCATACTTATATGGGGAGTGCTGGTTCTGTTTGTTGTGCTGACGGTTCCGTTTGTCGGCAAGCAGATCGCTCAGTTCCAGAACATCGACATCGAAAGCCTGCAGGCAGGTCTTAGCCAACCTATACAGAAGATTGACGAGTTTGTCCGCTCGTACCCCGTCTTCGGAATGCCCGAGTTTTCGACCGAAGAGGTAGTTATCGACAATGTAAAGGATGTAATCAATTTCTCGGCACTCGGCAACATTGCCGGCAACCTTGGAAGCACGGCAATCGCGCTGTTTTTGTCGCTGTTTTCGATAACATTCTTCACCTATTTCTTCCTCAAGGAGACCAAACTTTTCCGCAGCCTGATTATGGCGCTTGTACCAACTCGCTACGAGGAAAAGGCAACCCATATCCTCGACAAGCTTCCGAAGCTCATCAAGAACTACCTGCACGGTATTTTCTTCGAGATGCTGTCGGTTACGACATTGATAACCATCGGAATGCTGATTTGCGGACAGAACTTCGGACTTTCGCTGCTGATTGGTATGCTCTGCGGATTCCTCAACATTATCCCGTACATCGGACCGTGGATTGGCGCGGCAATCGGAATTGCTTTCATTGGTGCCGCCAATGTGAACCTCGACTTCTACACCTACACTATGCCGCAGATTTACGGCTTGCTGATAACGGTTGTGGTGGTAAGGCTGATTGATGACTTTGTCTTCCAGCCGTTCTTCTATTCGCGCAGCGTAAACGCCCATCCGCTCGAGATTTTCGTTGTGATAATAGTGGCAGGAACACTCTACGGCATTGTGGGTATGATGCTTGCAATCCCTGTCTATACCGTGTTGCGTGTGGTAGCGAAGGAATTTCTGTCGGAGTACAAGATTGTCCGCAAGCTTACGCGTGGCATTGACGATGAAAAACCGCAGAAAGCAAAAGAAATTACAAGCGGTACCGCACCACAGAAGCGTCAGAACAGACGGCACTATAGGAGAAAGCCGAACAAGCAGGCAACTGTGGACAAAAAGGAATAGATACAGCTGAGAATTTAGCAGTTTGAGCGCTTCGGGGTTTCAAAACTGCACAATAGACTGCGCAATATTTTGCAAAATGTGCGCAATGGAGTGCGCATTTTTGTCGCCTTTAGCTAATGCAAAGAATTGGGATGCTATTGAAAATAATCATAGCATTACTACCCTCAAAAAAATCTGTTTTTTCCCGATTTTTCCTGTTTTCGCGAAGAATTTGCCTTTTTGTGACAAAATTTGTCGTAGGTTTTTCGCTGTTTTTGCCCCTAAAAAGGCTCAAAAAGTGGTATTTTTGGCATCCTCAAAAAATATTATACGATAATAGCAAATTTTTGCTAGTAAAAATCATATGGTATAATATAATTACAAAATTTCACATTTTAATAATTGATAAAAATAGGCGTTTTAGCCCCCAAAATGCCTCGCGTGACCGAGTTTTAAATTTCAAAATCGTATTGAATAGGGATAAGATTTTTTAACTATTTAACTTTTGAAAGGAATAAATTTATGAATGAAGTAAAATGTTTATTGGTTGTTTTAGCGTTCAGCTTGTTTGGCATGCAAAATTTATGTGCTCAAGAACGCAGTCTTACCCCCTACGAGGAGCAGTATATGAAACTGGCTGGCGATGCGATGTATAAAATCGGAGATGCTCTCAACGAGAAAGCGACGCCAGAGGAAAAGTTTGTAATGGGTTTATTGATGTCGAAGAAGATGGAGCCGATATATCAGGCACAAACCGATTACGAAAAATTTGTAGCTGCAGAAAAGTTTCTCAACGAATTTTTAGGTCCGTATTATCTGTTTACTCCAGGAACATATTTTGAGTACGAATTGCAGTCGGTTGCCAACTGGTATTTTTCGGAGAAAACGAAATTGAAGAAAAACTATGGGGAATAACATGACGCCAAAGATAAAGAGTGAAAAAATGAATAGAAAAAAGAATTAAGTTCTTGGTTATATGGATTTTGTTTTTAATTTTGCAAAGAATAAAATAATTAAAAAGTTTTACAATGAGAGCAGAAGAATTTATTAAGACTCGCCAATTGGTATGGGCAAAAAGAAAAGGTCTTGTTTTGGATGGAAATTATCCTTTATACTGCAATTGTATCGATTGTAATATATATGGCGGATTGAATGAAGACGTGAGAATGCAATTTGATAAAGGAAGTGGAAATGAATTGAATGATGAAATATGGCCATCAAAGATGAAAGCATTGTTTTCATCTTCTGCATTGTGTGTAAATGTGTTCCAATATTTTGCAATAGGAAATGAGAATAAAGTATTAGACTTTCTGAAGGCGTGTAAACTTATTAGTAATAAATATCAAGGAGATGTAATACCTGTCGATTTTGAATATGAAAACAAAAAAATACAAGTGCCTATTAGGTTTGAAGAAAAATTTGAAATAGGGATTCCTTATGGTGTTCCAAATTTAGATGCAGTTATTAGAACCAAATCTAAAACTGGCAAGAAACAATTGTTTGCTTTTGAGAGCAAATTTACAGAACCATATTCATCATCTCATAGGGGTAATTTCCTTAAGGAGAAGTATTGTAGCGAAAGGAAAATTTGGATTTATAATGGTTGTGATATTTATAAAGCATTGAATATTGATAATAAAGAAAATATATGCAGATTGATAAAAAAAGATGAGAAAGAAGAATGGGAAGAAGGTCGTTATATTTTTGATTACAAATATCTTGATGGTGCACAATTGGTAAAGCATATTTTAGGAATTACAAATGATTTAGATGAAAGTAACAAAACAGAAATTACTCTAGTTTATTTGTGGTACGATGCATTAGGAGCAGAGGGGGCTGCTCATAGAAATGAAATAGAAGATTTCCGTAAGAAAGTAGAGTCCTGTACTTCGATAAAAGTCAGACATATAACTTATCAAGAAATCATTTGCAACTTGTGTAAAAGACTGGTAGATTCTCACCGAGATTATTTGAATTACATTACTGAAAGATACTTGTAGTTTGCAGTAAAATGATTAATCGCAATCATTACCCATGGGAGATTTCGGATAGTTTGATTCACACAGCTCCTCGTTCCGTATCGCTGGTTCATCATAACTTCCGAAATGACGTTTAATAGTCATTCCACAAAGCTGAACGAACAGGCGCAGGAACGAGCCTTGTGAGTTCGCTTATGCGGAATCTCCCATTGTCGAAAATTGTGGATAACTATTAAGAAAAAAACATTAATCAACCCTTATGAAACTCCTCCACCTCTCCGACACACACTGTCTTCATCGAAAGATAAGGGATTTGCCCTTTGCTGATGTCCTCGTTCATAGCGGTGACATCAGCAACTGTGGCACCGAGGATGAGGTGCTCGACTTCCTAAACTGGCTCATAGAACTGCCGTACCCACATAAGATTTTCGTAACTGGCAACCACGACCTTTGCCTCTGGGATGCGGAAAACATCGAAGATTTGCCCGACAATGTCCATTTCCTGCAGGACAGAAGCATAACAATCGATGGCGTCAAGTTCTTCGGGCTAGGGTACAACCATACGGAAGAGCTGATTCCTGCCGATGCCGATGTGGTCGTCACCCACGAACCGCCAGTTATGATACTCGACGAGTCGGCTGGAGTACATTGGGGGAATGTCCCGTTGCGAAACAGAATTTTGCAGGTTAAGCCACGCTACCATCTTTTCGGTCACGCACACAATGGTTACGGTACGATAGAACGCAACGGCATTGTTTTCTCAAACGCAGCCTTGCTTGACGACATGAACCGTCTGGTCAGAAAACCTAAAATATTCTGTCTGTAAATCGACGCATATAACTTGTTGTTAAGCCCTAAAAATTAGACTTAACAACACACTATAGTGTAAAATATTACCGATAACTTGCTGCTAAGTGATTCGGAAAATGAGTTAACAGCAGATAATAGGTTGGTGATGTGAGGATATTGGGCATTGTATAAAAACATTGTTGCAAAAAGGTTTTATTATCAAATAATTGTGAATAATGTTTTGCTTTTAATGGTAGCAAAAACAAAAAACAACCTTATTTTTGTGGTACAAAACTTAGAAATACAGTCGCGGCACGCCACGACTAAACAAGAAACATGAAACATATAAACGACATCAAACCATAAAAAACAATCGACGCAAAGTGTTGCGTCGCTACGACTTTGAACTGTTAAACCCTGAACATTAAAAACTTATAAACGGCGTTAGCCATAGAAACTTAGAAACGTGCGCAGCACATTGAAACTTAGAAACAACTTAAACTTATGAAGGTATATAAATTCGGCGGTGCATCGGTAAAGACGCCACAGGCAATAGAGAATGTCTATAACATAATAAAGGACGAAAACGAACTGGTAATTGTAGTTTCGGCAATCGACAAGACAACCAACCATCTGGAACGCCTCGTCAACTACTATTTCAACGGCGACGAGCAGAAAAATGTCGAGTTCGAGAACATCAAGAAGTTCCATTACGATTACGCAGCCGAAGCCTTTGGCGGCAAGACCGAAACGGTTTGCAAGAAGCTGAATTCACTATTCGAAGAAATTGCCGAACGCATCGACGGCATTCCTACCGACGACTACGACTTCGAGTACGATTCAATCGTTTCGTACGGCGAATTGCTCAGCACTACCATTTTCTCGGAATACCTGCGCTACAGGGGAAAACAGAACAAGTTCATCGACATACGCCGCTATATGGTCACCGACTCCAATTTCCGCGATGCGAAAATCGACTGGAAACTTTCGGAAAAGAAGGTGCGCAAGGCATTTTCGGATGCAAGCAACAATGTTTTTGTAACGCAAGGCTTCATCGGTAGCGACATAAGCCACCACACCACCACGCTCGGACGCGAGGGTTCGGACTATTCTGCTTCATCGATTGCACATATCATTGATGCCGAAAGCGTTACAATCTGGAAGGATGTGCCAGGCATTATGAACGCCGACCCAGCATGGTGCGACTTCGCCGAAAAGCTCGATGAGATTTCGTTCCACGAAGCCATCGAACTTGCATTCTACGGAGCCAAGGTCATCCACCCCAAGACCATCAAGCCTATCGAAAACAAAAACATTCCGCTGTATGTACGCTCGTTCAAGGACCCGTCGGCAAAGGGAACTGTCATCCGCAAGCTGGATTATGCACTCGACCTTGTGCCAGTGTATATCCTGAAGCAGAATCAGGTGCTTATTTCAATTTCGCCGAAGGACTTTTCGTTCATAGTGGAGGAGAACATGAGCAACATTTTCGGACTGTTCGCCAAGTACAAGGTAAAGGTGAATGTAATGCAAAATTCTGCAATCGACTTCTCGGCTTCAATAGATGCCAACAATCGCAACTTCGATGCGCTTGTCGCCGACCTGCAGAAGGAATACTTTGTGAAGTACAACGAAAACCTGCAGCTTATCACCATCCGCTACTACAACGATGAAGCAATTAACCGAATGATTTCGGGACACAAGGTCTATATGACGCAGAAGAGCCGTAAGACGGCTAGATTCGTGATAGAATAGCCTACTTTTTGTCGAGACTTTCGAATACCGAATTGTTGCTGATGAATTCGGGAACAATCTTCTTCATTTCGGCAACTATTTCCATATCGTTACGCGACGGGGCTACTTCTATCAAGTGCTCAATGGGCTTTGCAACCTCATCGTGATCGTAGACGCGAACTTTTGCAACCATAATCTGCTTGTTTTCGGTAGGAATTGTATTTTCCTTGGTAGCAAGAAGTTCCTCATACAGCTTTTCGCCAGGACGCAGACCCGTGTATTTAATTTCGATGTCGCTGCCGACCTTAAGTCCCGACAAGAGAATCATCTTTTCGGCGAGTTTTGCAATCTTTACAGGCTGTCCCATGTCGAAAATAAAGATTTCGCCACCAGTTCCCATGTTTCCTGCGATGAGCACGAGCTGGCAGGCTTCGGGGATAGTCATGAAGAAACGAGTTATTTCGGGATCGGTAACTGTTATTGGTCCGCCATTCTCGATCTGCTTGCGGAAACGTGGAATTACCGAACCATTTGAACCCAAAACATTACCGAAACGTGTGGTTATGAACTGAGTGGAAACATTTTCACGATTGTTGAGCGACTGGGTGTAGATTTCGGCGATACGCTTGCTTGCGCCCATGACATTGGTGGGATTCACGGCTTTGTCGGTACTTACCATGACAAACTTCCACGCTCCATACTTTACAGCAGTATCTGCAAGAATCTTAGTTCCCATCACATTGGTTATCACAGCCTCGGCGGGATGGTTTTCCATCATCGGGACATGCTTGTACGCAGCAGCATGATATACAATTTCAGGCTTGTACTTTTCGAATACCTGGTCGACAAGTTGCCTGTCGCGCACATCGCCTATTACAATCTCTATATTGTTGAACTTATAGTCCTCGCGTATTTCGAGTTCGATGTCGTACAAAGGCGACTCGGCACAGTCGAACAAAATTATCGACTTGGGGCTAAAGCGGGTCAACTGTCTAACGATTTCGCTACCTATGGAACCTGCTGCTCCCGTGACCATGATGACCTTACCGCCAATGTTACGGTTCATGTCGTTCTGGTCGATGCGAATTTCGGGACGTTCAAGCAAATCTTCGATCTTAAACTTACGCAACTGATTTACCGACAGTTCGCCATTAACCCATGTAGTAACCTCGGGAATTGTACGTACGTCGACATTGTGAGCCAGACAAATGTCGAGCACAAAGTTCTTGCGTGCCACCGAAAGGCTACGTTCCGATATAATAAGCAACGAGACATTCTTTTCCTCTATTATGTCCTTGAGGTCCTTGAGATGGTATATGCGCAATCCGTCGATTTTGTTGCCCGCCACACGCTGATGATGCTCGACAAAGCCAACCACCTTGTACTGCGACCTACGATCACGCTCGATAGCACGTTTGGTGGTCTGGGCAAGATTGCTCATACCATATATCAGGACGTTATTGACATCCTTCTGCTGCATATTGTATTCCAAATACAATATCTTTATCAGCAATCTTGAGAAAATAAGCGTTGATGCAGATATGAAAGTATCGATAATGATAATCGAGAGCGGAATAATATATTTTCCGAGTACAGCCAGCCCTATGATATCGGCAAGCATCAAAACGGCAGAACCACAAACAATTACAACAACAATCCTTATTATGTCGTGCATACCAGTGTACCTCACCATTCCAGAATAGGTCTTGCCGATAAGAAAAGATATAGCCCTTACTAATATAACAATCAGTATTGCTATCGGCATTATTGTTCTTTCGGCTTCACTGATATGGAAGTTAAACCTCAAGTAGTAGGCAAGAAGTATGGATGCGAAGCACATTACCGCATCGATTAAGAACACGACCCATCGTGGTGTAATTCGTCTTAATATGTTTATGTTTGGTGTCATGATTTTCTAAGTATGATAACTCTATGATTATCGTTATATAATTGCTTGAAATTGAATGTATTGCAAATGTAGTTTATGCTCTCGTTGCTATAAAAGCACACATGTGTGGGATCGTTTTTGTAGTACCAGCTGTCAAAATCGGTATTTTCGAGCACCAATTCTGTCATTATGCCGAGAATGCCGTCACTATTTAGCATGACGCATATTTTTTCCAACTCCTGCTTAGGATTGAAAAAATGTTCGAAACATTCTGTTGCAAAAATGAAATCGTACTTAGCGCCGGACTGGCATTCGGGAAAGAAAAAAGGGTCGTAATAAGAACATTCTACACCTTTTTCCCCAACTAACTGAGCCAAAACAGGATTTGGTCCGCACCCATAATCCAAGCCTTTCATACCTTTGGAAAGGTATTGCATCGAAGGTTCTATTATCCGATTCAGAAAAGCCACATATCCAGCATCGTCTATATTGTTCCGATGGAACGAATATCTCTTTTTCTCTTCATCGGGAAGTAACCTGTTGGTTGCGTCCATATACACTAGCCCGCATTGGTGGCAACGATGATAAGTGCGTCCGCCAGCAGCAAACGAGTTTTCGTCGGGCATATTGCATAATGGACAATTCATGGCTATTCGTCGTTTTCGGCAAGTTCGACACGCAGGCCCATATCCATGATACCTACGAGATTTTCGGTGCGCATCGCCTGATTGTATTCGACATGATATTTTCCTGGCATTGCAAACCTAACGTTCTTCTTCCATAATATCTGCGTATCCCAAATATCGCCCAGTCCGCTTCCGAGCCACTTTCCATGGTCGTCGGCAAGCACACATTCGACAGTATCGACAGCCTTGAGTCCGCTTGGTGCCCACGAATCGACAAACAGCCACAAGTTGCTGTACGGATACTGGTTGGCATGGCGCACATTGATATATACGTCGTGCAATGCTGCGGTGTCGGTTATTTCGAACTCGAACCGCAACGGTGAAGAAGCGTTCCATACATAATCGTCGACTTCGACATACTCTTCATAAACCTTACGTCCGTCGCACGAGCTAAGTCCCGCTAACACAGCAACTGCAAACAACAATACGATCACATTTCTCATAGTTATTCAGTTTTTTCAGGTGCGGGATTATTCTTATTTTCCGGCTTTGCAGCTCCTTCGGCAGGCTTATTCTGCTTTTTCATCTTGTTGCGATTCCTATTCTTCGACTTCGGTTTCTTAGCCTTGTCGAAACGGGTAATGCTCTCGGAGTTAAGCTCGTCGGTATATGAAATCGAACGCGAACCGGTCTTTTCCATCTCGAAAACGTTCTCTGGCAGAATACCCTTCCTGTTTTGCTCAACAATATTTTTCACAGTATCCACGTCAAGGATTTTCACTGTAGGTATATCGTTGATTCTGACTTCGTAGTACATCTGCCTCTTGAAAATATCGTTCTTGATATGATGAGCATCGCCTTCCTTTGTCCTGAGCACCGAAGCATTCTCGGGGAAATCCTTGCGTGCGTCGAGGTAAACACCGAGTTCGTAGTTGAGGCAGCATTTAAGCTTACTGCATTGTCCGGCCAGTTTCTGCGGATTGAGGGTAAGTTCCTGCAGACGTGCCGAAGTTGTAGAGACCGAATTGAAGTCCGACATCCATGTAGTGCAACACAATTCTCTTCCGCACGGACCTATACCGCCAATTCTTCCAGCTTCCTGACGAGCTCCGATCTGCTTCATTTCGATGCGGATATGGAATTCCTCTGCCATGCGCTTAATAAGTTCACGGAAATCGACACGCTCCTCGGCGATATAGTAGAATATTGCCTTTGTCTTATCGCCCTGGAATTCGGTGTCGCCAATCTTCATCGAAAGGTTAAGTTCCTCGGCGAGTTCGCGTGTACGAAGCATAGTCGGGCGCTCGAGAGCTATTGCCTCCTGCCATTTTTTTATGTCGTTGGCACGGGCTTTGCGGTAAATTTTCTTGACGTCGGCGAGCCTAAGGTTCTTCTGCTTGCGCATCTGGTAGCAAGCTATCTGCCCTATTGCCGAAACAATTCCTATATCGTGTCCCGGTGACGACTCTACTGCGACAATATCGCCGACTTGCAATGGCAAGTCGAGATTGTTTTCGTATATGCCTTTGCGGGTATTCTTGAATCTAACCTCAACATAGCGCGACTGCGAAAGTGGATCGTTGATATCGGCCAGCCAGTCGTATACATCGAGCTTGTTGCAGCAACCTTTTGCCGAAAACGTGCAGTTGCAATCGTCGCAATTGTCTATTGGGATACTTACTATTCTGTCTTCCATTCTACATGCGTATTATTTTCATTATGTTGAACGCTGTATCGGTAAAAATAATCTCCGAATTACCATTGCGTTCAATCTGGTAATATGTATCGTTTAAAATTGTTATATATGAATCTATGTTCCTTTCATTTATGCAACGGGAGAAATTCACAGAAAATTCTTCTTCCTCCTTTGTCAGATAGGCAACATCGGAATTTACGTTCCGTACAAAGTTCTCCCTTACCATAATCAGGCAGTAGTTGATGAAGCTCTTCTGCCGCTCACGCGACAATTTCGAAATTGACTTTGCAAAATCGAAAGTCGAAACTACATCGTACTTGTAGCATATTCGCATTAGCGACTTGAAATTGTCGAAATTGAAGGCATTTTCTTCGTCCTGTTCAATTTGCTGCCTTGCCTCGAGGAAACTACCGTTGCTAATCTTCACCACATCGGCGGCTTCGCTCTCGCTGATGCCGAACTTCTCGACAAGAGCATGTTTCAGCGGTTCGTCGGCAATGCCCAACACCTTTACTGGCTGGGTTCGCGACTGAATTGTCGGAAGGATATCCTCGCGGTTGTTGCTAACAAGCAAAAACACGGTATTATGAGGCGGTTCCTCGAGCACCTTCAATATCTTGTTAGCGCATTCGGTATTCATTTTTTCGGGCAGCCATATTATCATTATCTTATAGTCGGATTCGTAGGTTTTCAGGCTGACCTTCTTGATGATTTCGGCCGATTCTGCTGCATAAATCTGGCACTGCTTATTTTCGCTCTGCAGGTTGTTTGTCCAGTCGCGATACGAGAAGTACGGGCTATTGTTGACCATAGGACGCCACAAATCGATATACGTGTCGCTTACCGCCTTGTTCTGCGAATTTGACGATGTAATATATGGGAAAACAAAATGCAAATCGGGGTGGACAAGTTTTTCGTACTTCAGGCAGCTGGGGCAATGTCCGCAACTGTCGCCGTCTTCCTTGTTCTCGCACGAAAGATATTGGGCGAATGCTATTGCAAGCGCCATCTTCCCTACACCGGGTGCGCCATAAAACAAGTAACTATGACTCACGCGGTTGTCCTTGTACGCCTGCACGAGCCTGCTCTTGATTTCGTCCTGTCCTATTACGTCCTTGAATCTCATTTCGCCAAATTCGAAAACAAACTGCAAATATAGACAAAAATCCCGATGTATAAGCCACGATTTCTAATTTTTGATTACAAAAAAAAAGAGATGAGCGAAAAACTCATCTCTTTGTACCCGGGGCCGGGGTCGAACCGGCACTCCAGTGAAGGAACTGGTGTTTGAGACCAGCGCGTCTACCGATTCCGCCACCCGGGCATTCGGTATGCCTTTGGGGATTGCAAAAGTACTACATTTTTTTGAAATCAAAGCATTTTTTTTGATTTTATAAAAACTAAACAAATAAGATATTGATTACCAATGTGTTATTTTGTGAAATATATTAATACACTTACAAATTCAGGTAAATAATCTTCTTTGTCTCGAAGAATTCTTCGTCAAAAAAGCTGGAAATATTCGTAATCGAATAATTTTTCATCCCCTTCAGCTCATCTTCGAAATCGCCGCCCTTGAGATAAATTATCGAACGCTCGGTAGAACGCGGATTAAGCACACTGCGTGTCATCTTCACAAAGTCGGGAAAAGCAGTAACAGCACGGCTCACGATGCAGTCGTACTTCGGAGGCAAAAGTTCGGCACGGATCTTCATGGCTTCCACATTATTCAAGCCCAGACTTTCGGAAATGCCTTTAACTACCTTTATTTTCTTCTCGATGCTATCCACCAAGGTAAACTTTGTTTCGGGAAACATTATTGCCAACGGAATACCGGGAAAGCCACCACCAGTGCCCACATCAAGGACAAGTTCATCGGCCTTGAACTGCTTCACTTTCGCTATGGCCATCGAATGCAATATGTGATGCACAAAAATATTGTCGGTGTCCTTACGACTTATAACATTGATTTTTTCGTTCCACTCGCGGACAAGAGATTCCAACTCGACAATCTTTTCTACCTGAGCGTCACCGAGTTCTGGGAAATATTTTCTAATCTTTCCTTGCATCCTTCGACAAATTTACAAGTTTAATTTTAGCCTGATGTATCCTGTTCTTAACAACCTGAAGGGTAACACCAAGTTCGCTGGCAATCTCCTCGTACTTCATTCCTGCGCCCTTCATCAGAAGTATTTTCTGCTCGTACTCGGAAAGCCGCCCCAACAGAGAATCAAAATAGGCTTGTCTTTCTTTTTCTATAAGCGAAGTTTCGGGAGTACTATTGTCGGTAATCGCAATAGACTCACTATTTTGTGGCTGCGGCAGGTTGTATCTTTTACACCAGTCCAGGTATGTATTTTTGGCAATTGTGAATACCCAAGTGCGGAAACTAGCTTCACGCTCTTCGTCGTATGTGTCCATCGACTTCCATATCTTCTGCAACGACATGATTGTCACATCGTCGGCATCGTCGCTTTGACAACCGCGCGAAACAAGGAAATTCTTTATCTCCATCTGGTAACGTCGAAACAAGCACGAACTTGCCATTTCGTCGCCAGCCACTACCAACGCCCGAAGTCTTAGGTCGTCGTACTCTTCTAGTTCGTGAGTTCTTTTTACCATTCTGTTTTCCGATTAAAGATTCTGTAAACTAACAATGTGAAATAAAAAATCGGCGCAAAGATATCAAATATCAGTGACATAAATAAATTGAAATCGGTTTTTGTCAACTTGCAAAATCTTGCAAGCGAAAACATCGCCAAAAGAAGCCGCACGACAACAAAGGCAAGTGCGATTTTCCAGTTCACGAACAACATTGCTATAGCCACGGCAAAGAATAATGTCCGCGTAACGATCTCGCCTCCCGACAAGAATTTGTCCAGCAAGCTATACCTTGCCGACGTTGAAACGTGTCTCGACTTTTGTCGCAACAACTTTCCAAAGCTATCCTTGGCGGGCGAAACGGTTTTTGACTCAGGCAAAATGCATACGGTTGGACGGATATGTTTTGCTGCCTCCCTCACGAAAAGGTCGTCGTCGCCCGATGCAATGTCGGTATGCGAACTGAATCCTCCAATGGTATCCCAGAGCTTGCGCGTATATGCGATGTTGCGTCCAACGGCCATGTAAGTGTGTCCAAGCGAAGCGAAGCCCGTGTACTGCATAGCTATCAGCGCTGCATCGTAGGATGAGAAACGAGCGGCAAATGTCTTGCCCGTCAATTCGCCGTAACCAATCACCAGCGGATTTGCTTCATCGAACTGCGACATTATCCCCGAAACCCAATGCTCCGAAGCTGGTCTGCAGTCGGCATCGGTAAAAATAAGATGGTCGTACGAGGCTGCGCGGATACCGCACGAAAGAGCGGATTTCTTGCCGGAGCCGCTGTTCTTGACTAGTTTTATATGTGGAAATGTTGCCGCCAGTTCGACAATATAATCGGAAGTGCCGTCGGTGGATTTGTCGTCGATAATCACGATTTCAAATTCAGGATATTTCTGACTGATTACGTATTGTAAGTTCGATTTTAGGTTTTGCAATTCGTTTCTGCAGGCTATTATCACAGAAACGGGGGGCACGTCATCCTTATGACTCTCTTCATCTTTCCGCATCACAACAGCAGGCAGTATGTAGAATACCGCCTGAATGAGAAGCAGAAGCAATAATATGGAAGAAAGAATGATGAGAGGCATTTCCCCTACTTATACAGTTTCTTCGATTCCTCCCAGATTTCATCCATTTCCGCCAATGTCATATCCTTGAGGTCACGACCTTGCTGTATGGTCTTTTCCTCGAGGTAGCCAAAACGGTTCTTGAACTTGCGGTTGGTGCGTTCAAGGGCTGTGTCGGGATTTACGCCATAGAGACGTGCGGCATTTATCACCGAGAAGAGCAAGTCGCCAAATTCGGCTTCAATCTTGTCTTGATTGTCGGAAATTGCAGTCTCGAGAAGCACCTCATTGTATTCCTCGTTGAGTTTGTCCCACACCTGCTCGCGCTTGTCCCAATCAAAGCCAACGCCACGAGCCTTGTCCTGCATACGGTAGGCCTTGATTATCGACGGCAAGGACTCGGGTACCCCACCAAGTACAGTCTTCTTAGGAGCTTCCTTCAACTTTATGCGCTCCCAGTTTTCCTTAACCTGTTCGGCTGTCTCGGCCTTCACATCGCCAAAGATATGCGGATGGCGGAATATCAGCTTCTCGCAGATACCATGAATTACATCGTACAACTCAAACTGACCGCTCTCCTTGCCTATCTTGGCATAAAACGCCACATGAAGAAGCACATCGCCAAGTTCCTTCTTTACCTCGTCGGCATCGTTGTTCAAAAGAGCATCCGATAGTTCGTACACTTCCTCTATCGTCTGTATGCGCAGGCTTTCGTTTGTCTGCTTGCGGTCCCACGGACATTTTTCGCGCAGCTCGTCGAGTATTTCAATTAATCTCTGAAATTCCTTTAAAGTCTTTTCCATTGTGCAAATTTCTTTTCACAAAGGTAATGCTTATTTGCGAGTTCTGCGCCCGCTTTTCGTATTGTGTTGATAAAATGTATTTTATTTCTTTCTATTCGTCTCTTCCTGCAAGATAACCACGCCACTTTTCGATGCACTTTGCCATGTCTTCGGGAAGTTCCGACTCGAAATACAATTCCTTTTTGGTTACAGGGTGAATAAATCCAAGCGACTTTGCGTGCAGTGCCTGACGCGGAAGAATCTTGAAGCAATTCTCGACGAACTGCTTGTATTTTGTAAATGTTGTACCTTTCAGAATCTGGTCGCCGCCATATTCCCAGTCGTTGAACAACGGATGTCCGATATGCTTGAAATGAACCCTAATCTGATGAGTGCGACCTGTTTCGAGACGACATTCCACAAGGTTTACATATCCAAGTCGCTCGAGCACTCGCCAATGAGTTATAGCCTCCTTGCCATAGTCGCCATCGGGGAAAACGTCCATAATCTTGCGGTTCTTGAGGTTGCGGCCCACGTTGCCAATGATTGTTCCCTCGTCCTCGGGCATATTGCCCCACACAAGCGCATTGTAGGCTCGCTTGCATGTATGATAGAAGAACTGGCTTGCAAGACCTTCGCGCGCCACCTCCGACTTTGCCACCACAAGCAGCCCCGATGTATTCATGTCGATACGATGCACAAGTCCGGGACGGAAAGTCTCGGCGTTGAACATTGGCAAATCCTTGAAACGGTATGCAAGTGCATTTACGAGAGTTCCCTCGAAGTGTCCGAAACTCGGATGCACAACCATTCCGGGAGCCTTGTTCACTACAATAAGGTCGTCGTCCTCGTAGACGACATCGAGAGGCAAGTCCTGCGGCACAATGCCTGTCTCGCGTTTTGGGAACGACAGCATAATCTTGATATCGTCGTTGGGCTTAATCTTGTAGCTGCTTCGTACGACTTTGCCGTTCACATACACGCATCCGCCTTCGGCGGCCGACTGTATACGGTTGCGCGAAGTATTTGGCAGACGGATTGACAGATATTTATCTATACGCATCGACTTCTGGCCAGGCTCGACCTCCAGATGCTTGTGCTCGTACATTTCGCCACCTTCCTCAACGACTTCTACATCGTCGCCAAGTTCAAGTTCGTCTATATCTTCGAGTTCCTCAAGTTCGTCAAAATCCTTCATACTATTGTACTATCGCATTATCAGTATTTTAACCGTCTCAAACACCTTATTTTCGGAATACGGACGTACAAAATATGCACCTTCGGGCAAGCCGCTGACATTTATCACATTTTCGGTACCCGACTGCATCACGACACGACCAAGATTATCGTATATCATAACTCCGTTGAAATCAGTTTCGGTCTCGATGTTAATCTCGGAGGATGCAGGATTTGGATAAATGCTGCACTGCGGAACAATATGTTCAACCGGCACATCAGCATCCGGTCGGAGTTCGTAGCCGAAAACTGGACGAATCATAAGCGCCCCCGAAATTATCGAGTTTTGCCATGTTCCCGAAACGTTATAGAAAATCTTGCCATCTGCATTATTTTCGGTATCGAGACCACAGTTGAGCATATCGTTTGTTGTCTTTATCCAGCCTACATAGAACGGTCCATTTATGACCACAGCCGTGTCGAGCGGATAATATACGTATCCGTTGAGTTCGTTTGCGAACGACGGACGTACACCCAACCGGCTCACGATGGTATCGCCAGGAATGCCGTTATTGTCCTCCCACACGGTAAGGTAGAAATATTTCACATTTCCATCGTTCTGCGTACGGTTGAAATAAATGTAAACGCCATAAAGCGTATCGGTCATATAAGGTTCGAACTTGTATGCCAAACTTGCGTTTGCTGTTCCCTGCCCCGAAATTCCATAACCTTTCTCCGCAGTTCCGTCGTCGTAGGCATAATAGTTCTTGAACTCCTGATAAAACCTTACTGTATCGTTCCAGCGATAATACTCACGAACCTGCGCGACATCGGTCTTGAGGTTGGCTCTTATAAGGAAAGTTGCAGAGTCTTCGGTTAAATAATTTTCATCGTTGAAGAAATAGCAGAATTTCTTGGTATAGGTAATTTCCTCGTTTGCCCCGGCATTTTCGCTATCGTCGCCACAATGATAGTCCATGTATGTACGTGCAGGTATTAACGACGAGGTTTCATCCTTGTCGAAAACATCGTACTGACGGTTGATGTTATGTGTTGCGTCCTGCAGGTTGGCGTATGTGAAAGTTATGGAATCGTACACAGCCTCGCGTCCCTTGTGCAGGAAATGGCTCCAAGGCACCTGCCTGTAATCCTTCAAGAATGGACCTACATTCTTAACCATTGCGACATCTTCGATAATGGTATCGTTGCAGGTACGGTTTGCATCAAGAATTATAAAGTCCAAGTTCCACTGGTCGACATTGCTCTGCCAGCTCGGCTCATAGTTCGAACTGATGCTCACGTAGTTGACGAAACGGAATCGGAAACCTTTCTTCAGCCATACCGAATCGGTAATTGGAAGAAGCACCTGCTCGAAATTGTTCATGACTGCGCCACCAGCAGCTCTCCAAACGCTACGCCATTCGTCGTCGGCAACAGAGTAGAACTGCAGCACGAGCGAGTCGCGGAACTCTGGCACATTTCCATTTCCACCGCACTGGTAGAAAAAGCTAAGGTAAATCGAATCCGAAACGTTGCGTTGCAAATTTATCGGCTTCGAAGTCAAGAAATCTGATACATCCGACATTCCAAATGGCAAAGTCGGATACACTCTACCGTATTCGTCGAGAGCGTCCAATGTTGCCACACCTACCGAAATGGGATTACGTGCACACGATGAGTTTATGAATGCATACTTGTCCGACCATTTTGATGAATCGGGGTACATATACGAAGACGAGAAGTCGTCGAAAAATGGCAGTTCGAGGGTGTCGGAAGTGGCAACCTTGTATCCGTATTTTTCGAAGTAGCGCACACTATAGTCGCTAAGTGCAGGATTTCCGCAGTCGATGACAACCTCCTGCGAATAAATGCTGACTGCACAAATGGCAAATATCAATATGGCGACTATCCTTTTCATACAACGATTTTTATTTTATTCATCAAAATTAGTGCCACTGGTTTCGGGAGCCGAGGACTCATCCAACTTGCTCATTTCTTCAAGAGTCGAAGTCTTTTCCTCTTCTTCCTCTTCTTCTTCCTTTGAATTCGGATCGCGACCAGCTACCACGAAATCGATACGTGAGCCTTGCTTTATCTCTGTTCCTGGCTCTATCGGACGTCCCTTGTACATTTGTTTGAGCACAATATTGACAACCTCGCCATCCTTTTGCCACTTTACAGAACCTTTCTTCAGCTTGGCATGTTTCAGACGAGCATCGAGCACCTTGTATTGTTCGCCAACAAACGATGGCATCTTGACAAGAATTTCATCCCTGGTATTAACTTTCATATACACTGTGCGACCATGCTTTACCAAGGATTCCCTTGCAGGATTCTGTTCTACCACAACACCCTTTGGCAACGAATCGATAAAAAGAGTGTCTACAACCTCGTAGCCAAAGCCTTCATCCTCGAGCATAGCAATAGCCTCATCGGCATCCATACCTACAACAGTAGGCACCGTCACCGAGTCGCCATGACGTGTACATGACTTCAGACTTACCATCAATATGACTATAGCTATGACAAAAAACAATATGATTCCCAATATATTGAACCAAAATGCCTTGCTTAATATAAAATTAAAAAACTTCTTCATTTCAATAAAAAAAATCGAGCCGTAAAGTTAATACTTTTTATCGAATCAACAGCATACCATATTCAACATAAAAAGAATATGTCGGACACTGACCATATAACGCAAAAAATGGGATAAAATTATAAATAAAAGAATTATTTTTGCGCGAAATTGCAAACAGATGGCAATCCGACCGATGCTTATATGCGGACCATGCAGTGCCGAAAGCGAGGAGCAGGTACTGGAAACGGCAAGAGAACTAAAAAAACTTGTCGCTCCCGACTATTTCCGTGCAGGAATATGGAAACCTCGCACTCGTCCCGATTCGTTCGAGGGTGTAGGCGAAACTGGACTTGCATGGATGAAGCGCGTGCAGGACGAACTTAGCATTCCCGTAATCACCGAAGTCGCCAACGCCAGCCACGTCGAAAAAATTGCAAAATACGGTTTTAAGGCGTTCTGGATAGGTGCACGCACTGTCGCCAACCCATTTTCGGTACAGGAAATCGCCAATGCTGCAAAAGGCTTCGACTTCAAGATTTTTGTAAAAAACCCCACCAACCCCGACATTGACCTTTGGTGCGGAGCGATAGAGAGATTTCAAAAGCTTGGATTTGAGGACATCGTTGCTGTAAGCCGCGGATTTTATCCGTTTGCAGAAACAAAACTTCGCAACTTGCCATGCTGGGAAATTCCGATCGAACTTGCCCGACGTATGCCAGAGCTGAAAATCATCTGCGACCCCAGCCACATTGCCGGCGACACAAGATACATCGCCGAGATTGCCCAGCAAGCACTAAACCTAAGCATGGCAGGACTGATGATTGAATCGCATTGCTGTCCGCAAAATGCACTGAGCGATAAAAATCAGCAACTTACTCCGACAGAAGTCAAAAACCTCATCGGCAGCCTGAAGATAAAAAAATCGGCAATCGACGACCACAATTTCGAGATGGAACTCGAAACACTACGAAGCAAAATCGATGTGCTCGACTATCAACTTATTGACATACTAAAACAACGATTCGCCATAACAAACGAGATTGGCGAGATAAAAAAATCGCACAACGTTGCCGTCCTGCAAATCGACCGCTGGAAAAAAGTTCTTGAATCGCGAAGCAAATACGCCGAAAACATAGGACTTTCGCGCGAACTTATTGCAGCACTATTCTCCGAAATACACAAGGAATCGATAAAGGAACAACAATAAGGAGGGCTGAAAGGCTGAAAGGCTGAAAGCCGTTTGTACAGGCGCAATTCATTGCGTCTCAAAAACGCCAAAGCCATTAAACATTAGTACTGTCGCGGCACGCCACGACACAACAACAAAAAACTTAGAAACAGCGCAGCGAGAAACGGCGTCAGCCATAGAACGGCGAAGCCCTCAACGAAGTTAAACGCCGAAGGCATTCAAACTTAGAAACAGCAAAGCGAGAAACGGCGAAGCCATTGAACGGCGAAGCCCTCAACGAAGTTAAACGCCGAAGGCATTCAAACTTAGAAACAGCACAGCGAGAACGGCGAAGCCATTGAAACGCCGAAGGCATTCAAACTTAGAAACAGCGAAGCGAGAAACGGCGAAGCCATAGAAACGCCGTAGGCATTCAAACGTTAAACTTGAAACTTCTTTAGCCTTCTACCTTCCCCATCTACGGCACGAGAACCCTATTCCACTCTCGATGTACTGAGCCTTGAACCCATGCGCTTTCAGCGAAAGGTTCAGGAATATGTAATCGGTTAGGTAATAACGTCCTCCTACGCGGAAATATACCCAATCGTAAGCCCAGACCTTATTGTAAACGTATGCACCCAAATATGTCACAAACTCGAACCTGCGATAAACAAGTTGATGTCCTACCGCAACGCCAAATTTAACTATGTCCGAAAATTTGTCATACATCAAAGTCAGACCTCTCTGGTCGTCGAAGTAGTAATATTTCATGTTTTCGTTGTAGAACATGTCGAACGAAGCGCCAACCTTTCCGATTTTACCATACTGGTAAGTATATCCTGCCGCGACCGTGCTACAAATGAATCCTCCGCCACGACCTTCGTAGCCGACCGAATACTCGTCGGCAGTAACGCAAGTTCCCATTATCCACGCCTCGTGTGGCGACAAGCCGTCCTGATAATCGTGACGCCGTTGCGTATAATTCGACGTAGCAATGTCCTTCGACAGCAAAAGCGACAGGGCAAATTGGTTGAGGCCTAGATTGGGTTTAAGTACCGCACCGTTGGAATAGTGTGCTAACATTGGCATGAGTTTCAGCTCGAAGCCAAGCGGCAATCGGAAAGCAAAATTGAGTCCCAAATTGAAATAAAAGCATAAGTCGGTGCTAATCGCCAAGTTTTCGGGATTTGTCTCCCTATTATATTTCTCGGTTGTATAAGCAAGTCCGGCATTTGCGCGTAGTCCCAGCCTGAAAACACCTTGGTCAGCCAATGCAAAATCCATAAACGTATATGCTGCAATCGCCGAGCCTAGCACATTAGGATAACCAAGATAATTGTAGTTAATACCAAATCCATGTTGCGGCGAACGGTATTTTCTGTCGTAGAAATTGCCCGACTTAGTGCTGAAATAGTAGTTAATCTCACCACCTGCAATAGTACGTGCAAGCGATTCCATACCAATACGATGCGGCACATTGCGTCCGCACCACCCTTTCAGCTCGATACTATGGGTCCGCTGTGCCGACAAACTGCAGCACAACAGCAATAATATTGGAATCAAGATGTTTTTCATTGCCGTGCAGCAGTAAAGTAAACGACTACAGCTATTAACGCAAAGATAAAGTTAGGTACCCAAACAGCCAGCATAGGACTCAACATACCACTGAGTGCAAACGTTGTTGAAAAGCGCTGGAACAATATGTACGAAAAGCTAAGCAGCAATCCTAGCAATATGTTTATACCAAGTCCACCACGGCGTTTTTTTACCGACAACGAAAAACCAATGATAGTAAGTATGAATATCGAAAAAGGCACGGCCATTCGATTGTAAAGTTCTATTTCACTTGAAATTACAGCCGAAGTTCCCGACAATTTCTGTTCGGCAATATACGCCTTCAGCTCTTTGTCGTTGAGGGCTTCCACAGTGGTCGTCTTCTTGAAAAAATCGTCTGGAGTCACACGTATGGCAGTATCTTTTTGCGCACCTATTTCTATTTGTTCCGTGCCTTTATCAAAATTTCTGATACAATAGTTCTTCGCCCTCCACAAATTTTTGCTTTCGTCCCACTGTATCATGTCGGCGGTCATTTTCGACTTAAGCTCTATGCCATCAAATTTCTCAAGAGAAAGCCTCAACCCAACACCATGCTCACGGTTGAAACTCTCGATATAGAAATAAACTCCTGGTTCCAGCTGCCTATGTATGTTGAACGAACTTACCCTAATGCCCCCCTTCGAAACATATTTTTCCTCGAATGCCAGTCTGGTCTTGTTGCAATCGGGAATTACATAATTGCCAAGCATAAAAGAAAAGGCTGTAATTATCAACCCGCCGACAAAATACGGACGCAGCAGACGAAACTTGCTTATTCCACTGGCAAACATAGCTATGAACTCCGACTTGCCTGCCATCTTCGAAGTAAAAAATATTACCGAAATAAACACAAACAATGAACAGAACAAGTTCGCAAAATTAGGAATGAAATTGAGGTAGTACTGGAATATAATATCTGACACCGAGGCTCCACGGTCGATAAAATTGTCAATTTTTTCGGAAATGTCGAACACCACCGCCACACAGACAATGAGGAAGAGGGCAAGGAAAAACGTGCCCATAAATTTCCGTAATATATACCAGTCAAGTTTTCTCAACTATAGTCTCCTTCCTAGTTTTTCAATCATCATGTTCTTCCACTCGGAGAATGTTCCTTCGGCAATGTGCTGACGCGCCAAATCGACCAGATGCAAGTAGAATCCCAAGTTGTGAATGCTTGCAATCTGCGCTGCAAGCATTTCTCCTGCAATCACCAAATGACGCAAATATGCCTTCGAATAGAACGAATCGACAATTGTCGTGCCATTTTCGTCGAGAGGCGAAAAGTCGTCCTTCCACTTTTCGTTGCGCATGTTCATCGTACCTTCCATTGTGAAAAGCATACCGTTGCGAGCATTACGGGTTGGCATAACGCAGTCGAACATGTCGATACCGCGAGCTATGCCTTCGAGAATGTTGATTGGCGTACCAACACCCATAAGGTAACGTGGCTTGTCCTGTGGAAGATGCTCGTTTACGATTTCAATCATGTCGTACATCTGCTGTGTAGGCTCGCCAACCGACAATCCGCCAATAGCATTTCCTTCGGCTCCGATGTCGGCCACATATTTAGCCGACTCTACGCGCAAATCCTCGTATGTAGAACCTTGCACTATCGGGAAGAAAGCTTGCTTGTAGCCATATAGGCCTTCGGTTTCGTTGAAATGCTTCCATCCACGCGAAAGCCACGAGTTTGTAAGCTTAAGCGACTTGGCGGCATATTTGTATTCGCATGGATATGGCGTACACTCGTCGAAAGCCATCATTATGTCGGCTCCTATGTTGCGCTGTATGTCGACCACTCGCTCGGGTGTAAAAATATGCTTCGAACCGTCGATATGACTTCTGAAGATAGCTCCGTCGGCGGTAAGTTTGCGGCAGTCGGCCATCGAGAACACCTGGAATCCTCCGCTGTCGGTAAGTATCGGCCTGTCCCAGCCGTTGAACTTGTGCAGACCTCCAGCCTTGTTTATGATTTCGATTCCCGGACGCAAATACAAATGATAGGTATTACCAAGTATTATCTGGGCATTTATTTCATTCTTAATTTCGTATGTATGAACGCCCTTAACGGTACCGCAGGTACCTACAGGCATGAAAATAGGCGTCTGTATCTCTCCATGGTCGGTAGTTATCACACCACGACGGGCATTGGTCTTATCGTCCTTATGTAAAATTGTAAAATTCATGGTGCAAAGATAATTCAATTTTGGATTTTATAATGTGCATGCCATGCATAATATCACGACAAATAAAAAGCACCGACTAAATAATAGCCAGTGCTTTATTGTAAATGATCATAATCTTACTTCTTCATTGCTTCCTCAACCGAAACGGCTACAGCGACTGTTGCGCCAACCATAGGGTTGTTGCCCATTCCGAGGAATCCCATCATCTCGACATGTGCCGGAACCGACGACGAACCTGCAAACTGAGCATCGGAGTGCATACGTCCCATGGTATCGGTCATTCCGTACGAAGCGGGACCTGCTGCCATATTGTCGGGGTGCAATGTACGACCTGTTCCGCCTCCCGATGCTACCGAGAAATAATTCTTACCTGCAAGTATTCTTTCCTTCTTGTATGTTCCTGCCACAGGATGCTGGAAACGTGTCGGGTTGGTCGAGTTGCCAGTAATTGACACATCAACGTCTTCCTTCCACATTATTGCAACACCTTCGCGAACATCGTCGGCACCATAGCAGTTGACCTTTGCACGTGGTCCGTTGGAGTAAGCCTTGCGGCGTACTTCCTTAAGTTCGCCAGTGTAGTAGTCGAACTCGGTCTGCACGTATGTGAAACCGTTGATGCGCGAAATTATCATTGCAGCATCCTTTCCGAGTCCGTTAAGGATTACGCGAAGAGGATTTTTACGAACTTTGTTGGCCATTTCAGCAATCTTAATTGCACCCTCGGCAGCAGCGAAAGATTCGTGACCTGCGAGGAATGCAAAGCACTGTGTTTCTTCGCTTAGCAGACGAGCTGCCAGATTACCATGTCCGCGACCAACCTTACGGTCGTCGGCTACAGAACCTTTTATGCAGAATGCCTGCAGACCTTCTCCGATTGCCTCTGCAGCTTCGGCAGCAGTCTTGCATCCTTTCTTGATTGCTATTGCAGCACCAACAACGTAAGCCCACTTTGCGTTCTCGAAACAAATGTTTTGTGTCTGTTCGCATTCGAGGTATGGGTCGATTCCGTACTGGTCGCATATCTTGTTTGCTTCTTCAATAGAAGCTATGCCGTATGAATTGAGAACTTTGGTAATGTTCTCCATGCGGCGTTCTTGACTTTCAAATTTTATATCTCTAATCATAATCTTTTAATTGATAATTAATAATTGATAATGGACAATTAATTTTAATTGATAATGTATAATTGACAATTGATAATCTAATTAGTTAATGATTTCTTTAAGGTATTTAAAATAGCAGTTAGAATTTTTATCAGTTCTCGGCACTCGGCTATCAAATTATCAAATTGTTCAACTGATATATAGCCAGTTTCGAAAAGAATTTCCAACCAATATTCCGTTTCTCCCGCTTCTTTAAGTGCAATTGTCATTTTGTTTCCAAAATCCTTATTGCTGGCACCATTTATTGCTTCTTTTGCATTAGCTCCAATACTCGTACCACTCCTAAGGACTTGCTTTGAAAGTACGAATTCTCGTTTTTCTCCTTGAAGAGACTGGCATAGACGTACAATATTGACAGCAAAAGTCTTGCTTTTGGTAAGAATTACATTTTCCTTATGCTGATAACTATTTTTTACCTCATTGTTCATTGTCAATTGTTCATTGTTAATTGTCCATTGTTAATTGTCCATTGTTAATTGCTATTCGATTCTTGGGTCAATGAATTTCACTGCGCCCTGTTCCTTTGAGAAACGACCATAACTTGCAGTTGCCTTCTTGAGAGCTTCGTTGGCATCGGTACCCTTCTTTATTAGGTCCATCATAACGCCAAGACGAACGAATTCGTAACCACAAACTTCATCGTCTTCGTCGAGGGCAATCTTGGTGACATATCCTTCGGCCATTTCGAGGTAGCGAACGCCTTTTGCCTTGGTAGCAAACATAGTTGCCACCTGCGAACGCAGACCTTTACCCAAGTCTTCGAGACCAGCACCTATAACTAGTCCGCCTTCGGAGAATGCAGACTGGGTGCGACCATAAACAATTTGCAGGAAAAGTTCGCGCATTGCGGTGTTAATGGCATCGCATACGAGGTCGGTGTTAAGAGCTTCGAGCAAAGTCTTTCCGACAAGGATTTCGCCAGCCATAGCTGCCGAGTGAGTCATTCCCGAGCATCCGATAGTTTCAACCAATGCTTCCTCGATAATACCATCCTTTACATTAAGCGTAAGCTTGCAGGCTCCCTGCTGAGGTGCACACCAGCCAATGCCGTGTGTCAAACCAGATATATCTTTTACTTCCTTTACCTTTACCCATTTGCCTTCTTCGGGGATAGGCGCTGGACCATGGTTAGGACCTTTTTTCACGCAACACTGATGTTGCACTTCGTGTGAATAAATCATAAATCGTAATATTTTAGTTGTTAGCTATTTGTGTTAAAACATAAAAAAATCAATAGTCTTCCGACCATTGCAAAAATAGATAAAAGTTTTGTATAAAATGTTATATAGCAGGGTTTTGTGAGACTTTTTTTTAACACAGGAATGTTAACGGAAGTTGAGGCATAATACAAAAAAAGCCCCGCACGAGGCGAGGCTATAAATTTTATCGCTATTGTAAGATTACTTTACAACATTGATTCTTACAACTTCTTCGTTAACCTTTACGAAGTAGGTTCCGTTTGCGAAGCTGCTAGCGTCGATAGTCTGGTTCGAAGCAGCATTTTCGATAGTAGTAACAACCTGACCGAGTGAGTTAACAACTACGATAGTAGCACCTTCTGCGTTAGCAACGGTGAACATGTCGTTTGCTGGGTTAGGATATACAGAAACTGCTTCTGCAACGTTTTCTTCAACTGAAGCAACATTCAAGGTAATAGGAATGCAGTGGCTGTTGTTGGACAAATCAGTATCGTTATTACCACCCTCGCAAGAAATAGTTATACAAACATCAAATGTGCCAGACAATCCTGCGTCAATCAGTTCCTGAGCTGTAATTGTGTAAGAATATGGTGCTGGCAAAATATTCCACCATCCACCAACTTCAATGCTAAGAGTATCATCAACAGTTCCTAAATCTTCTGTCATAGGGCCACCAAAAACCGAAACTCCATCAACAGTAAGATCGATGGTAAGAGTACCAATAGTAGCTGGATCAGGACCATTGTTTCTGAAGAAAGGCAACAATGACAATTCCTGGTCGGCCGATGTCAAAGTGTACGATGCTTGTGCTTGTGTCAACTGGTTGTTTGAAATGCCACCGAAGAACTGAATAGCGAGGTCAGTAGTCGGAACATATACAGCGCCATCGTCAACATATATTGAAAGAGCAATAGTATATAAGGTAGAATTGCCTTGAGAACCAAATTCTGGTGTTACCCACAAATTACCTAGTCCATAAGCACTAAAATCATTTTGGCAATAAGTTTGTCCTTCAACAGCAGAACTAGCACCACCTACTGGTAAAGCAGCGTCGCCATTGTTAGCCTTAATTGCTACCCAAAAATCTCCACTTGGAACTGCGAATGGAGTAGTCAAATCAACTTCCTTCCATCCTTCTTCGGTACCTGCATTATAATCCTGAGTATATGCTTCAGTTGCTGTAAGTTCATAGAAACCATAAGAAGCATAAGTACCACCTAATGTAGGATTAGTATAAATCTTGATTGTGTAAGAAGTATTTAGTATAGTATCTTCTTCGGAATATCCGTGGTAAAACTTAACTTTAGTAATATTACCAGTAATGTTTGCATCGAAAGCCTTGGGAGCCATTGCATACTCTAAACCTTGACCCATTATAGCAGCTCCTGCTATATCCGAGCTACCAACCCATGCACTTCTTGTTTGTTCCTGTGCAAAGCACACACTACCTATTAATAAGGCAGCCAAAATCATGTAAAATTTCTTCATAACATTTAAATTTAAATTAATAATAAGTTTGCTTTTCTTTTTTGAAATTAATTCGAACTGCAAGTTTAATAAAGTTTTCAATACATGCAAACTTTTTTTTGAATTTTTATTTTTCAACATGCTGATAATATGGGCAATTTATTGCACATTGGAACAAATAAATAGACAATGATACCTAAAAACATTCGGTAGATATAAAATCCACAGTGCGACACTGCATCGAATCGTTTAACCCTTTTAATACAGAAACGGCGAAGTAATTGAACGGCGTACTTCGACTGTGCTTAGTACAAGTAGCCCTCAACGAAGTTAACCTTTAGCTCAGCGTAAGTTAAACATGAAACAAAAAAAGCGGAATCAGATGCTGAAACAAGTTCAGCATGACATTCCGCTTTTTTAGAAACGCGAAGCATTGAAACGGCGTAGCCACTGAAACCTTGAACGGCGCAGCCCTCAACGAAGTTAAACAATTTCAAACGCCGAAGGCATAGAAACGGCGTCAGCCATTGAAACCTTGAAACGCCGAAGGCATTCAAACGGCGAAGCCACAGAAACGGCTTTAGCCTAGAAATACGCTCTCACTTCCACGCTTGCCGTATGTATCACTGGCGAAGCCTCGCTCTTGCGACCATTGTACGAAAGGTTGATTTGTAATCCGTTGGCTAGCTGACGCTGGAAATTTACTCCCCAAGTGAAATTCATGCCCGGTTGCAATCCTTGTAGCATCTCGTAGTCGATGGCAGAATTGCCACTGCTGGCATACTTATAATATATAAAGTTGAAATTTGCATTGAGCGAACCTTTTTTCACCGAATTGAGGCGGTACTCAAGGCCGACATTGTTGCTGGTAAGTTTTTCGGCGCCCGATGTGTTTTCCTTCTGCTCGAAATTGTAGGTAAGCGAAATGCGGTTGTTGATGTTTGGCTGAACATTGAACTGGAAATCGTCCTTGATGCTGGCGATTTTGTAGTCCTTGGCGGTGAAAAACTGAGATTCGTAACCTTTCTTGCCGAAAATTGTCGAGTTTTGCATTCCCACCTTGGGCGAAATGTTGTACCTGATAAGAATGTTCTGTGTAAAATTTGTCCGCGAATCGAAACCTGTGGTAAGCAGACTCTTGCCCTTCACCGACTGCACAATGTAGTCTATACCAAATTTCGGTTTCCCGCGGTTAAACGACAAGCTGTTGCGGATTGTCGAGTTCATCGAGACAAGCTCGTCGAGGCTGATGTTCTGCGCAAACGGATTTGCAAACTCGGCAATCTTGTCCGAGGTGTTTTTCTGCGAAATGCTGTATGCAAATTGGTCGGAGAAGCGGCTAAGGAACTTGAGGAAACCTTTCTTCGACTTCCAGCGCACGGCAGGATTTATGTTGAGGCTCTGGTTGAACTTGTTGGCATACACCTTTATATATTCTGTGGATGGCATCTGCACGCGGATGAAGTTGGCCTGGTCGGCAAAGAAAGCAACTTCGAACTCGTCAATTTCCTGCACACCATTGCCGTTGTAGTCGGTCCAAGTGTAAACGCCTTGTCCGGGAGCAACTTCAATGTAAGTATATTCAATCTTGTTTTCCAATCCCGAACCTATTTCGTACAAGGTCGATGATGTTATTGCTCCCTTCCACAACTTGAAGTTGTATTCGAGCTTGCCAGTGAGGTTGTCTTCGGGTTCGGCGCTATAAAGCAGAGTGTCACGCACTTGCAACAATCGGTAGTTGATGGTCGCTTTCAGGCGGTGGTTGTTCTTTCCGCCGACTTCCGACGACAACGAAAAGTCGTGTGCGCGTGTGGCATCCTTCAGTATGTCGAGGCTTTGCTTGCGGTCGTTGCGGAACTTGTACGACAGCGTAAACTTCTGCCGTGCCGAGTCGGATGTACCGGCAAATCCTTCGTACTGGCTGTACGAATAGCTGTTTGCCAGCAAGTTGCCTTCAGTGTTGTGCCAAACATTGCGCTCGCCTTCTTCGCGTGCACCTATTATTATTTTGCCAAAGGTCTTGGAAATGTCGAGCTTGTGTCGCAGAAACTGTGTCCTGTTTAGCGAATCGGCGCTTGCAAGCAACGAGGCGTTTCCGCTGATGTGCCATGTGCCAAGTCGGTAGTCGGACGAAAGGTCGTTTTTCCAGCCCGAATATTCGATGCCGCGATTTATGTATGATGTTGTGTAGAGCGAATTTCCGTGCTTGCGGTTGGCGTAACGGATATGTCCGCCGGCAACATTCTCGCAGTGCGAATCGGCATAGTATGAACTTATGTTCCAGTCTCTTGTGAATTCGGTTTCGCGGAAGTACTCGACGGCTTCGAAGTTGCGGTTTAGAAATTCGTAGTTCACATCGAAACTGAGGCTGTTCTTTTCGGTTTTCACAAGGTACTGCTCGGCAGTTGTTTTTACAGCCACGCCGAAGTTGTCGCCACGGTCGAGTTTCGAGAAGGTGTTACGGTCGTTGTTCGATAGGGCGACTTCTACCGACGCGCTTGTCTTTTCACCGAACTTCGACTTTGCCCCAAATGTTGCCATCTGTTTTTTCTGCGGTGCAACTATCTTTGTATAAGGAATATAGTTTCCCTGTGGCACTCCATTTACAGGTGCAACCCACTCGTAAACCCTGCCGTTTGCCGACGACACTCCGCGCACATAGTCGCCCTTGTTTTCGCCTACAAGCGAAAACGAAACCCTATAGAAAGCGTCCTGCTCGTTGGTACTGTACACAAAAACCGAATCGTACTGCACGCCATCGACAATGGTATCGACAACCTTGTAGCGCACCTCGTCGATATTGAAACCGAGGCTGTCGTAACCGGGGATAATGGCTTGGTCGAGGTTGTCGCCGATGCCTGCCATCAGACGCTTGTCGGAATCGCGGAGGTCCATATTGATGGGCTGGTTCTTGCTGTCGCCTTCGTGGTAGAGGTTGAGCCAGACCTCGGTGTTGTCGATTTTCAGACTGTTTGACGAGGTGACGAGGAAACGCGTGTAGTTCTGGTCGGTGTATTCAAACTCAACAATTATGCGCTTATCCTTGTTGATGGGCTGGTGGGCAGTAAAAGTTATCTCACCGAGGTTGTAGTCGATGACATAGTCGCGGTCGCTTCCGCGCGACATCAGGATTCCGTCGATGTAAACCTTTTCGGTTCCAGCGAGCACAACCACATACGCCTCGTTGTTGGCACCAGTAAGTCGGTACGGACCTTGGTTGCCCTCCACGCCCGAAATCTGCATCTTGTGATACTTGCCCTTTGCAACCGCCGCACCTAACGAAGCGTTTATTTCGCCAGAGCCATGCTTTGCCGTCTCGAAAGTCTTTTTGCCCGAAAGGTGAATGCCCTGCGACTTCTTGTAATAGTTGAGGAAATATCCCTGCGGTTTCTTCTGTTCGAAATCGCCGGCAATAAGTGCAAACTTGGAATTGTAAATCTTGATGAAAACCTTATCGAACTCCTGCAGGTTCTGCGAGTTGCCGTCGGGCTGGATGGGGATGTTGTTGTCGCTTATGACCGCCGAAATGAAAAGGTTGTCGCCGATTCGTCCGTCGAGTTGCAGGTCGAGGTTCGAGTTCATAATCACATTCTGGCTGTTCCCGAAGCTCACACCACGCGAAATGCTTCCCTTGCGCGAAAGTTCGGTCTGCGAGAAAAAGTCGTCGTAGTTTTCCTTGGTAAGAATGAGGTCGTAGCCAGTGCGTTCGTGCTCGTGGTCGGAAAGCATATACTTGCTACGGTCGAATTTCTGTGCCGGCTTCGAGAAGTTTACGGGGAAAGTCTTGAAGCTGACTTTTGTCCCTGCGGGTGGCTTCTCGTCGAAAACAATAGTCGAGGTCTCGAAGTCGAAATGGTATTTTGCGTCAACAGGATTTCCGTCGGCATCAACGAATTTTATGGAACTTTGCACCACGCTCATCGAGTCGAGCACCAGCGTGTCGCCCTGCACCGGCAGATTTTTGAGGCTTATCAGCGACTGTGCCGACAAATTCAATGCTGGCAACGTGGCAAGCATAAAAATTATGCACGCCAAGCGAATCCACAAAGTGGAAAGCCGTTTGTCGCCGTTGCCGTTGCAAAGATTCATCCGAATTGCAAATACAATAAAACGGCAAATTTAAGCATTTATGTTGTGAGAGGGGCAAAAAATCAAAAGTTCCAGGATCAAAAGTTCAAAGATTCAAAGTTTAATTTGCTAGAACACATTCAATTTTCATATTCGCTACATCGTTATCGCTGCACAAACACCAGTCGTGATTGCATATATCAACAGGTATGACAGCGGACGGTGCATAGGAATTTTCTTCGCAATGAGGTCGTAGATAAGGTAGCCAACCAGCAATGCCGAAATATATGTTCCAATCATTTCCTTGCCTGCATAGCCCTTGCTTACAAACCAAACTCCGGCAAACATATTCATTTTGCAGTACAGGTCGATTATGAATGCAAGTATGCTGGTCTTGTAAATCTTACTCCTGATGCTGGTAATGAGAAATATTACAAGCGATGCTAACCAAAGGAAAATGAAGCATGTCAACGCGTACGGAATGCTTGCTGCTGCCAAAATTGCGCATACTGAAAGCAGTCCCATTACGGTGTAATCGATAATGTTTTGGGTTTTGGTATAGGTATTCATAACAATTTAATTTTATGGTTAATAATGGTGCAAATATAAGCAAAATCATCGATTTTGGCGTTTTTTTGTTAAAAATATGTTAATTTGACTTTGTGGTAACACGTAGTTCCGCATCGCAACAAACCAAATTTTCATTCCATAACTAAAAGCAGTAAAACCTTCTCAAACAACTTGAAACCAGAAACCTAGAAACCCAGAAACGGCGTAGCCATAGAACGGCGAAGCCCTCAACGAAGTTAAACCCAGAAACGACGCAGGCATAGAAACGGGCGTTAGCCCATGAAACACAGAAACGGCTTTAGCCATTCAAACTTATAAACGCCGAAGGCATAGAAACCCAGAAACTTTTAATTCCCCAATCAATAAAAATTTCCCATCTTTGCATCTCGAAAAAAAATTACGTCAATGAAGATTATCTGCATAGGAATGAACTACAAGGCTCACATTGCCGAGCTGAACCTCCCCTATCCCGAGGCACCGGTTTTCTTTATGAAGCCCGACTCGTCGATACTGAAGGGCAACAAAGTTTTCTTTATTCCCGACTGGACCGACAATCTGCAGTACGAACTCGAGGTTGTATATCGCATCAGTCGTCTGGGCAAGCACATACAGAAAAAATTTGCCTATCGCTACTACGATGCCGTGGCTCTTGGTCTCGACCTTACTGCCCGCGACCTGCAGGAAGATTGTCGTCGGCGTGGTCTGCCGTGGGAAATATGCAAGTCGTTCGACGGCTCGGCTGTGCTGTCGGAATTTGTTCCGCTCGACGAACTGCCCGACAAAAACAGCATCGACTTCCGCCTGCTGCGCAACGACGCAGAGGTGCAACATGGCAATACCTCCGACATGCTTTTCTCAATCGACGACATAATCGAACACGTGTCGAAATACATGACCCTGAAAATCGGCGACCTTATATACACCGGCACTCCATTGGGAGTTGGCAAACTCGAAATCGGCGACAAGCTCAAGGCTTACATGGGCGAACAGAAGCTGATCGACATGAAGGTAAAGTAAAGATACTGACTTCTATTGGGCAAACCGTCCGGCTGTTGTAATAATCGTTGCAATTTCTTTGTCAGAAAGGATAATCTGCAATTACAAACGCCTAATTTGTAATTGCAGATTTGTTTTTTGTAAATTGCAATCCTGCATTTTTGCTTATTTTTGCAAAAAAAAAGTATGTTCGACATTATCCTAAACATTTCACTTGTACTGCTGTTCCTTACGCTTTCCATTTTTTTAATAGCAGCAACATTCCCGACAATAAGAAATTTTGTAAAAGGCAAAAACAATAACGACGACGACAGCCGCGACTCTGTTTCCAATCGCATTGCCGACATGGAACGCCGTATAAGTGCACTCGAACAGCAACTATACATCTCGAAGGAAATTCATATACTTGCAAACGAGAAAGACGAGCCTTCGAAGCAACTGCTCAATATCAACAACCTGAAAATCAAGGCTGCATCAATATCTTATATATCGTCGCAGGTGTTCGAGATGGCAGAGGGCGGCGATTCGAGGATAAAAGTAATACATTATTCGGGCACAACGAAGACCGACTCGGTTTACAGCACTTTCGATGCAATACTCGAACAGCTTACGGGCAACTTCATGCAGATAAACAAGAACCAGATTGTCAACCTCGACAAGATCCACAAGATTCAGGGCTGCGAAATTTACCTTGCAGGAATGCCGAAACCATTTTTTGTGTCAGAAAACCGCAAGGACGAGTTTGATGTCAGAATCGGAAAAATCAATTAGCATTTTACATACCCGTTAAATTGCAAATTACAAAATTCGAGTATCAGATATCGTTTTTGAAGCATCTGTTTACAAGCTCCACATTACATTCATGCAAATAAGCCACATTTGCTCCGTCAAAAAAATTATTAATCTAAAACCGACGGGGCCGCATGGTATATAACTCGGCACAATGTAAAATGAAAAGAAGTTTATTTTTTGTTATTGGCGTTATGATTGCATTGGTATTTGCTTCAGGATGTACAAAAACGGTTACACAAAGCAGTATTCACGAAATCACCATTACCTTTGATAATGCAGCAGGCAATCAGCTCGCAACAAAAGCCACAAACGAGCTCAGTTCATATTTCAGCTCTAGAGATGCTATTATCGCATACATTTACATTGGCAATTCATCTGGAGAAGAGATGTGGATGCCACTCCCATTGCTCAACGGCACAGAATCATACGAGTATGCATATACCGATAATGGTATATTTGCATTCACTGCTGATGCAGGAGATGGCTATACATGGACAAATAATTTCTCAAAGAAATATAGAATTATTAAGATACCGAATATCGCAGTTGTCTCAAAGTCGGTTGAAGAACTCAGGGCATCAGACTACAATACAGTCGTGAAAGAACTGAACCTTTACGAGGCTCCAATAATAAGGAAATAAGTAATTTTAGTATCAACAATAAAAAAGGCGCAAATGCGCCTTTTTTTGTTATACCATTATATTACAATGCTTACGGCAAGACATACAGCCAAAAGGATTGTGTAGTACATGAATATTTTTGTATCGAGATATTGGCTTGGCCTTATGCCGTAGAGCGACTTGACTACCGATACAAGCACAACCTTTTCGACAATGTTGCCGACAAGAAAAGCTATGGCAATGCCTACAATTCCAATGAAATTCATAAGCACAAGTCCCAGCACAATGTTGACCAATATATTTATCGATGCTGCCGCAAGTATAGGACGGCTTTGCCTCTTGCCTACAAGTATGCTTTCGGGCACTATGAACCTGAAAATGGCAGCGAAGCAATAGATGTTAAAAATAAATGCACTTTCGTAGAAATCTTCGTTGAAAACCAGCGGATACAAGAACTTGCTTGTAATTATGGCAACCATTGCAACAGGTATGCAAATGTGCATAATATGCTTGCTTTCGCGTTTGAGGTTCTCGATTACCTCGCCCATGTCCCTGTTGTTAGCTATACGTGCCGAAAAGGCCTCCGACAATGCTACTGCAGGCAGAAGTATCAGCGGAAATTCTTTTGCTCCATAGCGGAACTGGGCGTAAGTGCCTTCATCGAACTTATAGGCAACGAGAAAACTATCAGCATATTGTATTCCTTTTACAATCAGCACACTAAGCACAAACGGCGCAGATAATCTCAAAAATATTCCAATGTACTTCCCCGATATTTTTAATCGCGAGAATCTTAAAACCGCTATTACAAGCCAGGCAAATTTTATTGCCGTCACCAGCAGAAGTCCGTACAGACCATAGCCAAGGTCGTCGGTATAAATTACAGGAATTGTAACCGCCAGAATCTGCAACGTGAACACTATGGCTCCATAAACGGCTATCCTGCAAGGCCTATTTTCGATAAGGTATATGTATTCTACCAAATTGGCGGGACACGACAGTACTATATATGCCAAAAGTATTTTTAAATATGGTATACGTCCCCCGCTGAAACCGACAAAACAAGCAATCTGCGACTGGAGCAGAAAAACGCCAAGCGCAGTAATCACCGCTAAAACCATGAAGATAAGGAAGATATTAAAATATGCTTCCGATTTCCGGTTACTATTTTCTTGCTTGAGCGACAGCATTGTCTGTAGCATTCCTCCTGTCCAGAAGAAGCACGATGCCCCCGAAATAAGCAGAAAAGTCTCGTAGGTTCCAATCTGGCTAATACCTATGCTGGTCTTCGACAGTACGATGCCGATAAGCAGCAGCGCAACAAAGCGGAACAACTGCAGAAACTGCAGTGCCCTTACGCTGGTTAGGTATTTGGCTATTACCGACACTTTCTATTTGCCAAGATTTTCGAGGTAGCCTGCCATAATCTTCTGTATGTACTTTCCGATTATGTCGAACTCGAGATTTACAATTGTTCCGACCTTGAAGCAGTGGAAATTTGTAACCTGATATGTGTACGGTATTATCGATACAGAGAAAGTATTTGCCTTCGAGTTTACAACCGTGAGGCTCACACCATTGACCGACACCGAACCTTTTTCGACAGTTATATTGCCTTTCGACTTGTCGTACTCGAAGGTGTAGTACCAGCTGCCACCGTTTTCGGTAACATCGATGCACTTGGCTGTCTGGTCAACGTGACCCTGTACCATGTGGCCGTCGAGGAGTTTGTCCATGGTCATGCTACGCTCGATGTTTACCTCATCGCCGATATTGAGCAGTCCGAGGTTCGACTTGTCGAGGGTTTCCTTCATTGCCGTAACCTTGTAGGTCTTGGTCGGCTTGTCGATTTCAACTACGGTAAGGCATACGCCGTTGTGTGCAACGCTCTGGTCGATGCGAAGCTGGTCGCCAAACGAGCAGGTAAAATAAAAATGAATATTACTCTGTTCCTTCTCGATTCTGACCAATTTTGCGGTTTCTTCTACTATTCCTGAAAACATAATTCGAATTATTTTTTTTGCAAAAGTACAATATTATTTACGATTTGATAATTCAAGGGTTCGATGATTTGATAATTCGATTGTTAATTATCAATTGTTAATTGTCAATTATCCATTGTCCATTGTCATTTGATTTACAATCGACACAATGTCGCAAGCCACCAATGCAGCCGTTTCGGTACGCAGACGGCTATTGCCCAAAGTCACAGGCGTATATTTTTGCAATGCCGCCTCGATTTCGTCGTGCGAAAAATCGCCTTCGGGACCAATAAGCACAGTCACCGATGTTTTCGGCTTCACGACATCGGCAAGATAGATACGCTTGCCATCGTCCTCGCAATGAGCGACAAATTTCTGCTCCGAGCAGTCGTTTTTGACAAAATCGGAAAACTTCACAGCCTCGTTAACTATCGGATGATAAGCCTTGTACGACTGCTTCATGGCCGCCTCCACTATGCGGTTCATACGGTCGGTCTTCACAACCTTGCGTTCCGAATTGTGACAGATTATTGGCGTAATCTCCGAAATTCCTATCTCGGTAGCCTTCTCGAGAAACCATTCCATGCGGTCCATGTTTTTGGTCGGCGCAATGGCGATGTGCAAGCGATACGGCAGCTTGTTGTATTCAGCTATTGTTTCCACTACCTGTACCGTAGTGCGTTTATGGTCAATGGTTTCAATCTGCGAACGGTGCAAATTTCCTTGTCCGTCGGCAATGAAGATTTCGTCGCCTGGCTTTAGCCTGAGCACACGCGCACAATGGTTCGATTCCTCCTCACTGAGAGTGTGAAACTGACCCGAAATTGTATTGTCGTAAAAGAATCTCATCAGCGTATCTCCCCGTCCGAAATGGTAAACATGCGGTCGGTAAGACGTGCATGCTCCTCGTTGTGCGTTACTATGACAAATGTCTGCTTGAAATTCTCGCGCAGGTCGAAAATAATCTTGTACAAGTCGCGGGCATTCTGCGAGTCGAGGTTACCCGAAGGCTCGTCGGCAAGCACCACCGATGGATTGTTTATCAATGCCCGGGCAATGGCCACACGTTGTTTTTCGCCACCCGACAATTCCGAAGGTTTGTGTTCGCTACGTTCGCGCACGTTGAGAGCCTCTAGCAGTTCGAGTGCACGTGCACGGGTTTCCTTCTTGCTTTTTCCGCCAATAAAGGCCGGTATGCAGACATTCTCGAGGGCTGTAAATTCGGGAAGTAGCTGGTGGAACTGGAACACAAATCCAATGTGCGAATTGCGGAACGCCGAAAGTTTCTTTTCGCCGAGCGCAAAGGTATCGATGCCGTCGATTAGCACCTTCCCCGAATCCGGCTTCAGCAAGGTGCCGACAATCTGCAGCAAGGTCGTCTTCCCTGCCCCGCTTGCGCCAAGTATCGACACAATCTCCGACTTTCCGATGTGCAGGTCAATGCCCTTCAACACACGTAGCGAGCCGTACGATTTGGTTATGTTTTGTACTTCAATCATCAGTGCAAAATTTTGCCGTAAAAATACAAAAATATAGTTTCGGGGCAATATCAAAATATGGGCAACATGATAGGCATTGCAGATTCTGATTTTTATAATATCCATTTAAATGATAATCAACATAATAGTCCTTAACTTATAAATATATGTTAAAAAAAAATTATTGCTCATTTTTTACATAATTTTGCAATACTTTTCTGTTATCGCACAAAATTAGATAATGAGGATAAAAAAACATTTTAATACAATAATTCTTCTATTACTCTCTTGCTCGCTTTTTTCGCAGAAGATAAGCATAAGTGGCTATGTTACCGACGCCAAGACTGGCGACAGGCTTATTGATGCCGTTGTGTTCGATACTATTTCGAAAGTCGGAACATACGCCAACGAGCATGGTTTCTACAGCTTGAGTGTAAGCAGCGATTCGGCAGTATTGGAGGTTTCGTATATCGGATATTCTACCATATACAGAATAGTGGGCAAAGGTGATAACAGCAATGTGAACTTTTCCCTCGAACCTTCGATAATGCTTGGCGAAGTGGTGATAAGCGACAAGGCCATTTCTCTTCACAAAGATATGGGAGCTATGTCGCTGACACCTGCCGAGGTAAAATCGCTGCCAAGCCTGGCTGGCGAGCAGGATGTAATACGTACCATGCAGCTTTTGCCGGGAATTGGCGCTGGCGGCGACGGCAACAGTAACATATTTGTCCGCGGTGGCGACGACAGCCAGAACCTGATTTTGCTCGATGGCGTACAACTTTATGGCATCAATCATTTATATGGTTTTCTGTCCATTTTCAATGGCAATGCACTATCCCGACTTAAAGTGTATAGCGGTGGTTTTCCTGCAAGGTACGGCGGACGACTTTCGTCGGTGGTCGATGTCCGCACAAGGGACGGCAACCGCAACGGGTTACATGGAAATGTGTCGGTAGGATTAGTGGCATCGAATGTCCTTGTAGAAGGTCCAATCCTGAAGGGACGCACTTCGTTTATGGTATCGGCACGAAGGACATTGATCGATTTGACTGGCTTTCCAATTTATAATGCTATCGTCCGTAAATTAACCGAGCCGTTACCGGACAAAAAACTTGCGCAATCATATTATTTTTACGATACGAACTTAAAGCTAAGCCATACTTTTAAAAATGATGACAAACTTGCTTTGTCGTTTTATATGGGCGACGACCGCTACTATCAGGAGCAGATTATGCAAAATGGATATGGACACAAAACAGTACACAAATGGGGGAACATTGCAGCCAATGCCATGTGGACACATTCGTATGGCAAGAAATTGTTCTCCGAGTTGTCGCTTTCGTATGGACGATATAGGGGCAAGATGTTTGAAAGCAATTTAATGTATTATATAAGCAACATATTATATGGTGGTATTAGTATCGTAACCGATTCTATAGTAGAAGGCAATGATTCGGAGTTTACAAACCGTTTGCAGGACATTATGCTTCGCATGGACTGGGACTGGAAAATTGATGCGCATAACGATTTAAGGTTTGGTTTTAATTGCCAGAGCATATTCTTTAATCCTGGAAATACTTTTATACATAATTATGTAAATTTGGCAAATAATGGTGTTATAATTGGAGGAACCTATATTCAACCAGAAAAACATGAAGTAATATTTAGCATGCCTGGTACCATATCAGGAGATGGCTACATATATGCAGAGGACGAAATGAAATATGGCAGATTCGAAGCAAATATCGGCTTAAACTTGTCAGGCTATTTGGTCGGGGGGAAATTATATCCTAAGGTTCAACCGCGATTGCAGATGAAAGTAAATGCAGCCAAAGGAGTTTCTTTCCTGGCTTCTTATACCGAGATGACTCAGAATGTGCATCTTCTGTCGCATAATTCATTGGGGTTGTCGCTCGATGCATGGTTGCCGTCAACCTCAAATATAAAGCCTATGTATGCACGGCAGGTGGCAGCCGGAATCGACTGGCAGTTTGCACGGCAGTTCGGCATCAGCCTCGATGGCTACTACAAGACCATGTCGAATCTGATAGAATACAAAGAGGGTATAAACGGTCTGGAAAAGCAGACCGACTGGGAAAGTCTTGTGTCAATAGGCAAAGGCAATGCTTATGGATTGGAGTTTCTCTTTAAGAAAAAATCGGGCGTTGTATCGGGTTGGATTTCATACACATATTCGCGGAGCATTCGTCAGTTTGAAAGCCTCAACCATGGTCAGCCATTTCCATATAGGTATGACCGTCCGCACAACCTATCGGTTGTCGCAATATGGAACGTGTGCGACTGGGTAAATATTTCTGCTACATGGGTTTATTATACAGGTGCAGCCTATACCATGCCAGCCACTTATTATCCACTTATGTGTCCAGATGGCAGCGATACAGGAGGAATTGTAAAGGAATATCCGCCACGCAACAGTTATCGTATGCCCGACTACCATAGGCTTGATGTAAGCGCAAGTTTCACCAAGAAGAAAAAGCATGGCACAAACATTTGGAGTGTAGGCGTTTATAACCTCTACAACAGGAAAAATCCTTATTATATGTATCCAGACAAAGACGACTATACTGGCAAAACCTACATGAAATATGTATGTATTTTCCCTATTATGCCATTTGTTAATTATGAATTTAAATTTTAGGAAATGAAGAGGTGCGTCATATATTTGTTTGTTCTAATGATGGTTTTTTCGTCGTGCGAGAAGACGGTTGATTACAATATTGACGATGGAATGGTAAAGCCTGTAGTATATGCTTTCCTTGCAGACGATAAGGCTACGGTACGTCTTTTCTGGAGTTCTTCGTATGTATCAGACAACGACGAACCCGAAATAAACGATGCAAAGATTGCACTTTATGAGGACAAAAACATATTAGGCACATTGTCGCTTGTTTCGGATGGTGTATATGAGTTGACAGGGATATGTCCAAAGGCGAATACGGAATACTCGATAGCTATAGATGTTCCGGGGTATGATTCGACTATCGTGGCGAAAACGACAATGCCATCGCAGGTGTCTGCAAGTTTCTCATTTATTAAAGAACCAGTTTATGAATATGATACGGTTTATTATAAAGATAAACTGAATCTAGTTTTTGATGATCCAGTAGGCTTGGTCAACTATTATTGGTACAACGTAGATATGATTAAGTATTGGGATGAAGAAGAATATTTCGAAAAAGCAGAAATTACGTTGCCAAAGAATTGGGGTGATAATAGTTACACATTAATGTTCACTATATTTGAAAAAACAAGCACAGGCGGCTATTGCAACATTATGTTTCACGACAAATATATTGATGGCACCAGATACGAATATGAGGTAGGTCTTGGCAAATATAAAATTTATAATCCTGATTATGACCCCGACCTCTATGGTTCCTTAAATCCTGGGGAAAATGACTTGTATCTTGTAGTTGATTCTGCCTACATTGTTCCGCATTTCAGAGCTGTGAATTACGACTACTACAAATTTTATTGCGATGCTTTGGGACAACCAGCTATTGGGTTAAGTGCATCGGAAGCCAATTATGTGTACAGCAATGTGGAAAATGGCTATGGTATCTTTGGTGCATATTGCGAAGTCTCAGATACTATATGTGTACATAGGACGACTGATTCAAAGTAAATATATTTTCTGAAACCACACAATAAGGAAAGGCAGATGCATTTTGTGTCTGCCGTTCTTATTGTTTTTCCTACTACAATATTCCACCTAAAATTCCGTTATTACTAACGATTTTTTTATTAAAAAATTAAGTATTTTAAATAACTAAATTGTATATCTTTGCAAGATGTTTAATTGGAAAGGTGCATATTATATTTTTGTAAGCTTAATCGCTTTATTTTCAGTATCTTGTAGCGAATATTCCAAGATAATGAAAAGCCCCGACAGCGACATGAAATACCGCAAGGTCTTCGAATATTACGAAGCCGAGGACTATTATAAGGCTCTCGGACTCATCGAAGACATCAAAGCCGTGTACAAGGGAACCGACAAATACGAGACCCTCTGCTTCTACAATGCATACTGCAACTACCAGCAGAAGGAATACTCGCTTGCAGGCTATCTGTTCAAGGAATATGCTCGCCTCTACTCAAACACCGAACGCACAGAGGAGGCCGAATACATGTCGGCATACTGCCACTACTTGATTTCGCCAAACACCTCGCTCGAACAGACCTACACCGAGATAGCACTCAAGGACATGCAAGGATTTATCGAAAAATATCCCGAGTCGAAATACCTCGAGCAAGCACAAACATGCATAGAAAAACTTAATTTCAAACTCGAAACAAAGGCATACAACAATGCCATGCTATATTTCAAGATTAGCGACTACAAGGCCGCACTGGTTGCCCTGAAGAACGTTCTTTACGACTACCCTACTACATCGTACCGCGAAGAAATAATGTTCACCATGGTCAAGGCTTCGCACATACTGGCAACCAAAAGCGTAGAAAGCAAAAAGCTAGAACGACACAAGAACACCGTACAGGCCTACTACGCATTCCTGGACAAGTTCCCGAACTCGAAGAAACTTAAAGAAGCAGAAAGATATTTTACAAATTCACATAATTATATAGAAAGTAAAAATGGATTACAAAAAGACTAAAGCACCAACAACTTGCATTACACGCGACGTGGTTGAAATGGCCGACAAGACCGGAAACGTTTACGAATCAGTAGTCATCTGCTCGAAGATGGCCGACCAGGTTAATGCCGACATCAGAAAGGAACTCTACAAGAAACTTGAAGAATTCGCAACCTTGAACGACAATCTGGAAGAAATTCACGAGAACCGCGAACAAATTGAGGTGTCGAAGTATTACGAAAAGTTGCCGAAGCCGACAAACATCGCCATCGAGGAATTCATGAACGACAACGTTTACTACACCAACCAGGACATCAACATCAAGAAGGTTGAGGCCGAAGAAGAACCAGCAGCTCCAGTTGCTGCCGTAGAAGAACCGCAGGAAGAAACCCAGGAATAAACCGATGCTACGCGGAAAACACATATTGCTTGGCGTTACAGGAAGTATCGCTGCCTACAAGGCTGCGAACATCATCCGCCTGCTCGTTACGCAGGGCGCCGAAGTCAAGATTGTGATGACTCCGCTGGCAAAACAGTTTATTACTCCGCTGACACTTGCAACGTTGGCGAAGAATCCCATCTACGTCGATTTCTTCAATCCCGAAAACGGCGAGTGGAATTCGCACGTGAGCCTCGGAATGTGGGCCGACGCCTACCTCATCGCTCCGGCTACCGCCAACACCATCGGAAAGATGGCAAACGGAATAGCCGACAACCTGCTGCTCACCTCCTACCTTTCGGCAAAATGCCCGGTTTTCGTTGCTCCGGCAATGGACTTGGACATGTTTGCCCATCCTGCAGTGCAGAAAAACATCGAAACGCTGAAGTCGTTCGGCGTGCATTTCATTGATGCCGAGGACGGCGAACTGGCAAGCGGACTTGTCGGCAAAGGTCGTCTGGCTACTCCTGAAAGCATTGTCGAAAACCTCGACGCTTTCTTCAACGGACAGATGTCGCTGACGGGAAAGAAGGTAATGGTGACGGCTGGCCCTACCTACGAGAAAATTGATGCCGTGCGCTTTATCGGCAACTACTCGTCGGGAAAGATGGGTTACGCCATAGCCGAGGAATGTGCCACACGTGGCGCAGAGGTTGTGCTGATTTCGGGACCGACATCGCTAAATGTCCACAACGCCAACATAAAGTTGGTCAGGGTTAACTCAGCACATGAAATGTACGAGGCTTGCAACAGCGAATTTCCGCAATGCAACGCCGCCGTGCTTTCGGCTGCTGTGGCCGACTTCACTCCGCAAAACGTGTCGGACACCAAAATCAAGCGCAAGGACAACAACCTCGAAATCACGCTCAAGCCTACCGACGATATTGCTGCAAGCCTCGGAAAGCAAAAGGGCGACCGCATTCTTGTGGGCTTCGCACTCGAGAAGGAAAACGAACTCGAAAACGCCATAGGCAAGCTCGAACGCAAGAACTTCGATTTCATCGTCCTCAACTCGATGAACGACAAGGGCGCAGGATTCAACCACGACACAAACAAGATTACAATAATAAACAGGAATAAGGAAGTGAAAAACTTTGAACTGAAACCAAAGGTTTTGGTTGCAAAGGATATTGTAAACGAGATTGAAAACCTATTAAACTCTTAATTATGAAAAGATTACTTCCTATAATCCTCGTATTGCTGATGTGCTCCTCGTCCATGGCGCAGGAATTTGAATGCCAGATTCAGATTTCGCACCAGCAGCTCCAAGGAACCAACTACGAGAAGATTTTCCAGAGCATGCGCAAGGACTTGTACGAATTCATCAACAATACAAAATGGACCAACAATGTGTTCTCAAAGAACGAGCGCATAGAGTGCAACATTTCAATTACCGTTGAAAAGGAAGTTGCTTCCGACGAATATTCGGGCAAGATACAGGTTACATCGTCGCGACCGGTTTACGGCACTTCGTACATGTCGCCGCTTTTCAACTACCTCGACGACAAGTTCCAGTTCAAATACGTCGAACTTGAACCTATCGAGTTCAACCCGAACATTTTCTCGAGCAACCTCTCGGCAGTAATTGCCTACTACTGCTACATAATGCTCGGCCTCGACTACGATAGTTTCGGTTCGCAGGCTGGCACACAATACTACCAACTGGCGGAAAAAATCGTACAGAATGCACAAAGTGCAGTTGAACCAGGCTGGAAACAGTACGAAAGCACAAAGAACCGCTATTGGCTAACCGAAAATCTTCTCAACGACCAGTATTCTGGATTCCGCGACTTTATGTACACCTACCACCGCCAAGGTCTCGACCGTCTTGCCGACAAGCCAAGCGATGCACGCGCATCGGTCGAAGAATCGCTCGAAAGCCTCAGGTCGATGCACCGCCGCCGTCCAGGTTCGTTCCTGATGTCGATTGTTAGCACCGTCAAGGGCGACGAAATTATTAATATCTTCTCCGACGGCTTCTCCGACGAGAAGGCGCGCGTTGCCAACATAATGAAGGAAATCGACGCCGCAAACTCAAGCAAGTACGACAAAATAACACGTTCGGACGAATGATTAGGAACCTTTCAGTCAGAAATTATATTCTAATTGAAAAACTCGACATTGACTTCAATTCGGGTTTTTCCGTTATTACTGGCGAGACTGGTTCAGGCAAATCAATGATTATAGGTGCAATTTCGCTACTTTTAGGCAAACGCGCCGACACCGATGTGCTTCTATTTAAGGATAAGAAATGTGTAATTGAAGCGACTTTCGATATTAAAAACCTCGGCTTGAAGGACTTGTTTACCGAAAACGAGGTTGACTATTCCGACCAGACCATTGTTAGGCGCGAAATTATGCCCGAAGGCAAGTCACGTGCTTTCGTGAACGATATGCCTGTGACATTGGCTGTACTAAAGGCACTTACCGACAATTTCCTAGACTTGCACTCACAGCACGAAAACCTTTCGCTCACGACTTTGCCCTATCGTCTGCGCATTGTCGATTCGGCAGCTGGAACATTGGCACTTTTCGAGGAATACAAGCAGAAATATACTGAATACCAGTCTGTTGCACAATTACTAAAAAGCAAGAAAGACGCGCTCGCAAAGGCTCAGAAGGACTTAGATTATTATAGGTATCAGGCATTGGAGATTGAAAATGCAAAACTTTCGTCAGACGATGAGCTTGAAGAACTTGAAGCCCGCGCCTCGATGCTCGAAAATGCCGAGGAGATAAAATCGGCCTTGTACGAGACTACCAACCTGTACGACGGTGGCGAATATTCGGCATCCACTTTGCTCAAGCAGATGCGCAGCAACCTTGCAAAAATTGGCAAGAACTACAAGCCTGCGCAGGAACTTGAACAGCGCTTAGAATCCTCAATTATAGAACTATCAGACATCAACGATACCATTTCGCAGCAGTTGGCGCAGGTGGAAGTAAACCCGCAGCAACTGCAGCTTACCAACGAGCGCATCGACCTGCTGATGAGCCTATTGGCAAAGCACCGCGCTACCGACATAGCCGAACTCAAGCAGAAGTACGAGGAATACAAGGGCTATGTTGACAACAGCGGAAACCTTGAGGACGAAATTGCCGACCTCGAGAAGCAACATTCAGCCAAGGCGAAGGAAGTGAAAGCCGCTGCCGAAAATCTGAGCAAGAAGCGTTCGGCTTCGTTCAAGAAGACGCAGGAATACATAAATTCTATGCTTCACGACTTGGGAATGCCGCACGGAGTGTTTGAGATTGGCAACGAAATCACGGAAATTTCGGCAAACGGCATCGACAATATTTCCTTCCTTTTCAGTGCCAACAAGGCGGTAGCAGTGGAGCCGATTGAGAAGGTTGCTTCGGGAGGTGAGTTGTCGCGGCTTATGCTTGCATTGAAGTCGCTTATGGCCAACTCGATGAATATTCCTACCATACTTTTCGACGAGATTGACACTGGCGTTTCGGGCGAAATTGCAGCAAAAATGGGCAAAATCATGCAAAAGATTGCCCAAAATGTACAAGTCCTTTCCATTACGCATCTTCCGCAGGTTGCGGCTATGGGAAGCGAGCATTTCAAGGTTTACAAGCATACCGACGACCAGCGCACAATTTCCAGCATCAAGAAACTCACTGCCGATGAGCGCATTACCGAGATTGCCTCGATGATGAGTGGCGAGAAACTTACGCCAGAGGCATTGGAGAATGCGAAAGTGCTGCTGGGGAAGAATTGACAATTGTTTTGATATGAGAGGGATACTAAAAATATTCATTTTTGCAATTGCGATGCTTTTGTCTAATATGCTGATGGGGATAGAGGAGGAAACGCAGAATTTATGCAGAATTGAGATGCCACATATTGGCAAAATGTATATTAAACCAAATTTAACTCATATTGATTATATTCCAATAAAAGCAAGAAATCTCTCTGTAAGACGAAACGATACAATATTTTCATACAATATATATTATTTTAGTGGGAATGTTGACTCAATTGTATTTAGTGGTCTATATGTAAGAATACATAGAAATAAATGGATAGGTTATAATAATGATGGCGATTATACTATATCATCATATAAAAAAATAAAGCCAACAGAAGTCTTTTTACAATATAATGATTCTATATTTAAGGGTGATTATGAAGTAATATCTACTAAATGGCATCAATATTCTTCAAATGGAAAACTAAAAGCATCAAAAAAGACTTTCTTAGGAATTAAAAGGTATAGAACATATAAATGAAGAAATTGTATATAATTGTCTTGCTTACTAATATCTTGCTTTTGCCTAATATGGTGGTGGGGCAAGAGGTGGAAACGTATAGTCAAAGTCAATCAGCAGGCGGAATAATAGATGAAGACTTATTAATGTTCCCTTTTTATAGAAAGTATTTCATAAAAAATGGAACTATTGTTGCTTATAAAATATACAGCAAATATGATTACAAAAATCATAAATACGGAGATATTGATTCTGTAAAAATAGATAATAGGTCATATATTAAAACAACAAAAAATAAGTACATAGAATCATATGTTGATATGAACGATACTATATACAAACTGGCTAGCTTTAGAAAAAAACACAAATCAAAATGGTTTAAACTCAATAATCATTGGTTTGATGCAAATTATGAGTTAACCCCCATCCATATAAGGAAATGGCCTAAGTGTACTCCGAATTAAACAGACATAACTACACCCTTTCGGGTATAAAATCATAAGAATGTAGCATAATTACACCTTATCGGGTATAAAACAGAACGTCATTCCGCAAAACAGAATGAACAGGCGTAGGTACGAGCCTTGTGAGTTCGTTTGTGCGGAATCTCCCCTGTGTACTAATAGGAGATTCCGCATAGTCGAACAATATTACGCTTCCCGTTCCGTATCGCGTTATTGTTCACGATTTGCGGAATGACGGTAAAAGGGGAAAATTGTGTCACAATGTGTTATTTGTACATCAACCCATCCGATATTTTCAGCAACCTGCTTTCTATCAGCTTAATGTATTCTGTTTTCTGGCTGTCATCAATAAATGAACTGTCGATAAATATTTCCCATTTGCGCGATAAAGATAGGTACTTGCGGAACAAACTCTCAATAATTTTCTCGGAAATATTGCTTCGCGAAGCAGCTTCAATGAAATCCTTAACTTCAATTCTGCTTTTCTTTCCATTCAGTGTAAGCGCAAGTTCTTCCGTATCAGATGGGTTTACTATTGCCGTGCTGACAAGGTCGTAGGCTGGTGTTAGCCTAAATTCAATGTCATCTGGCGAAAACATCGAAAAGTTTTTCAGGTGCATATCGGCATTTCCTGTTATCCACGAAAAGATTACAATGTTGTAGAAATTGACAAGGTCGAGCTTGGGCGTTGTCGAGTATTCGGCAATTTTCTTTGCTATCTGCTCGTACGAACTGCGGTATTTGTGCTCGGTAGTACGGTTTGTAAGCTGGCACATATCTTCCATCGCAATTTTCGAATTGTCATCAGCCCTGTCTATTCGCCTCGAGATGTAGCCAAGTTCGCCATCGGCAAGCCTTATCAGCGAGTGTGGGACAACATCGATCTTTGCAATCTCGGCAAGATGCATTGTAAGGTCTTCTATTTCCGGAAGTTTCCTGTAAAGTTCAGTCTGAGGCTTGAAAATGAAATTCCCCTGCATTCCTACAATTGTAAGTCGCTTCGAGCCGTCGTGCTTCTGCAGGTGCAACGATAGTTTCGGTTGTACTCCTGTTATGGTTGTCTGCGAGGCAACAATCTGTTTTGCAAGCATATCCATATCGGAACGGCTGTACCCAAAAGCAGGAACGCTTTTTTCGCCGAAAATCTTTTTTGAACACGATGCGTGGAAATCAGTTTCACCATCGTGAAGCTCTCCGTAGCAATACAAACATCTACTCATCGCCTACATCATTTATTTGTTCCACACTAACAGCACCTATACAATCCCTGCAGCACACAAGCAGCAACGACATCCTGTCGAGAATGCTTATGTTGGTGTTCCTTATGGCGACATCAAGCAGCCAGCCTTCGGGGATCAGTCCGTCGAAGAACGGGAAAAGTATGTTGCTGTGATATACCTCGCCCGAAAGAGGAAAAGTTTTGCTTATCGGCTTAGCAGATTCCTGTTCCAGATATTCCTTGTAATACTTGAACTCATATCCTGAATCGCTTTCTGTCAGGATTCCTGCCGGTTTGTCCTTGAAATATATCCGAGCCTGCTTCATTTGCCATCATTGTTATATCGTGTAGGCTGCATCTCATAGCCGAAAAGTTCCAATAGCTGATTTACCTTGTCGAGCCTTAATGTCGGTTTGCCCTGTTCCAAATCGCGAACGAAACGCAGGCCTAAACCAGATTTTATTGCAAGGTCTTCCTGTGTAAGTTTATTCTTTTTACGCAGTTCCTTTACCGTTGATGATAATATTGTCTTCATAAATTATACCTTATCGGGTACAAAAGTAGTAAAAATAATTTAGATTACACCCTATCGGGTATAAAATCACAAAATCACATCATAATTATACCCTATCGGGTATAAAATAAAACACTATAGGGATTTAATTTTTCGGCTGATGTTCCTTTCTCAGCAAATCGTTCAGTTCCTTTACGGGATTGAATGTAATCAGCGGAACTTCGACGAAAATTGTCAGCCAATCGGCCATAGAGCCGTTCCAAAGTCCAGGATGTTCAAGAACCTTGATTGGCTTGCCGTTGTATGTCTTTTCGGAAATGAAGCAGGTTGAAGAATCAACGAACTTGTTGAGGTCGAACTTGTTTCCCTTGCTGTCCTTTGTGTAGCATACCAAATCCACCGGATTGAAATGCGTCGAATTATTGAAATGTGCCTTCTGGCTTTCGTCGGCAAGGTTTATCTGGGCTTTTTCTACAATTTGCAGCGAAATGCTTCCATCCTTTCTTACAAGGAACGGACCGCCACCGGGTTCGCCAGTGTTCTTTACCATTCCGCACACGCGGATTGGTCGGTTCATGAAGCGAACAAGCGTATTGCAAAGGTTTTCGTCACGCTCGAAAGTGGTGCAGAAAGTCTTTTCTAGGCTGTCGGCAATGCGGTTGCTGTTGTCTGCCGACTTGTCGCTTTCGAGGCTCTGCATGTACGACTTTATGTTTTCGGCAGTTTCGATAAGCACACCGCCAAGCAACTTCTTGTAAGGCAAAGATTCGGCCATATAGTCCTCGTGCACAATGTTGTCGATGTTCTTGATAAAGATAATGTCGGCGTCTATCTGGTTAAGGTTCTGCAACAGCGAGCCATGTCCGCCCGGACGGGTGAAAAGTTCGCCCGAATCGGTGGTTACGAGGGTGCCGTCGTTGTATATTGCAACTGTGTTAGTCGATTTTTCCTGGAACGAGAATTTCACTTCCACATTTAGCTTGTTCTTCTGCAAAATCTTATCCAACAACGACTTGAACATTTCGTAATGTTCTTCCGAGACTGTGAATTCGAGTTTTGCAGGCTGGTCGGAATTGTTCATTGCCACACCTTCGAAAATCTGTTCCTCGAAAGCGGTACGTGAAAAACCGTTGTACTTGTGGAATTCGACTAAACCCTTTGGCAATCCTGCATAGTTTAGCGGTTCGTGCAGAATCTTGTCGGAAACTTCCTCAAGGTTTTCCACATCCTTGATGCTGTCCTTCAACGTATCGAAGAAAGCGAAACGTGGCAAAGCATCAATTGTAGCCTTTACCGAATAGTCGCCGCCATCGTGCAGGTTTTTCAGGTTTGGCTCGTTGTTGAACGCGATGAGCCGCTTGAACATTCGTGTTGCCGCCCCCGATGCAGGGACAAACTTTTCGATTGAATAGTTTTTGCTTTTTTCGTCGTAGCAGTCGATGTAGTGCTGCTGGTCGGTGATTATAGTTATGCCATTTTCGGGTGTTGCTGGCGCGGCAATGTCAACAAAGTTGCCTTCGCTCTCGAGCAGGCTTTTTTGACGTGATATTTCGGTTTCGCTTAACATAACGGGTTGTTTTTGTTTGTGACTGCTAATATAATGCTTTTTCTTTTCAGATTGTCTTGATAATTTTATTTCTTACGGCTTCGATGTCGCTGGCTAATGTCTGCGAATGTGCGCCACGGCTTTCTATGGACGAAAAATCGGACTTTAGGCTTGCAATTATGTCGCTATCCGACAACTGCGACAGCAGTTCGTTGATGGAATGCAGCACATTGAAATGGCTTTCGAGGGAGTTTTCATTCGCCTCGCAAGATTCCGATTCCTGCGCTAGTCCCAGATGGGTGGTTTCAACCCAGAAACCGCAGATGAACATGGCGGTAATTCCGTATTTTTCATTCTCGGCGGGCACGATGGTATTTGTATCGAGAAGGCTGTCGATTGTGGCAAAAATCACCTGCTCGTCGTTGAGGTTTTCTTCGACCTTTGGCACATATTCCTCGAAAATGTCGTTATCGACAGCCAATTTTTCGGCCATCATCTTGGTTGCATCAAGGATGTCGGTGCAAACTTGCACTCGTTCAAAATATCGGGCATATCCGAGGTCGGCGACGAGCATTCCCATTGCCATGGCGGTTTCCTTCGAGTTTTGGTAGAGGTCGGCAGTACGCACATCGAGCAGCAAGTCATTATCGAATTTTACCTTGTTGAGTCGTATGTTCTTGCAGATTTCGGAATATTTGGGCAACTGGTTCAGAATGCTGTCGATATGGCTTTTGTCGGCGGTGGACTCGACGTTGGAAAAGTCTTCGTTTACCTGCTTGTAATGGATACCGTTGCTGCAGGAAGAAAAAGCCAACGCAATAAGCAACAAAAAGCAATATGACTTAAAAAAACAGTCATTCCGTAAAATAGAACGAACAGGCGCAGAAACGAGCCTTGTGAGTTCATTTGTACGGAATCTCCTTTTAGTACACATGGGAGATTGCGGACAACCGTCTTCACAACGCTCCTCGTGCCGCATCGCGTGTTCCGACAGGCTTCCGCAATGACGACTTAAGGATATTGTTGTTTCATCATACATTTCTCAATGACAAAATAAGGGAATCATAACTTCGAATACCTGTCAATCATTTCTCTCAGCGAATCTGTCCAATAAGGTATGTTGATGCCGAAAGTTTCCGAAATCTTTCTGGTGTTAAGCACGCTATAGGTTGGACGGGTTGCCTTGGTGGGATATTCGCTTGTGAGCAAAGGCTTTACCTCGGCATCAATCTTCGTCAGTCTGAAAATGTGCATTGTGAAGTCGTACCAGGAGCAAACTCCGCGATTGGTAAAATGATAGATACCGCCGTGCCATTCGCCAGCATTGAGGTACAAGTCTGTGATTTTCAGCAAGGCTTTTGCAAGGTCGCCAGCGTATGTCGGCGTGCCAACCTGGTCAAACACAACGCCTTTTATCTTGCCTTCGCTACCGAGGCGAATCATGGTTTTCACATAGTTGTTGCCGTATTCGCTATATAGCCAAGCCGTACGAACAATCACAGCATCGCAGTTTTCAGCTGCAATGTTCTTCTCGCCTTCGAGCTTGGTCCTGCCGTATGCCGACTGCGGATTTGTCGGTGCATCCTCGCAGTATGGAGTATTTGCCTTACCATCGAAAACATAATCGGTAGAAACGTGTATCAACTTGAATCCGAACTTGTTGGCGCATTTTGCAAGGTTACGCGGAGCAACGGCATTTGCCAAGGTTGCATTTTCGAGGTCGTCCTCTGCTTTTTCAACTGCAGTGTATGCAGCGCAGTTTATCACGACGTCAAACTTGTTGTTTGCAAAAAAGGCGGTTGTCGCCTCAAGATTTGATATGTCAAGTTTGTCAATGTCAACGTATTCGAATTCGGCATTGGCAAGCATTTCGTGGTTGTCGCGAATTTTGCTGCCGAGCTGTCCGTTGCATCCTATGACGAGTATTCTTTTCATTGTCAGAAGTTTAGAATCGCATTTTTCAAAGTGGGGTGCTTGGTATCCTTGTCGGAAAGAATCATCTTGTCCTGCGGAATTTTCCAGTCGATGCCAAGTTCGGGGTCGTTGAAAATGATTCCGCCTTCGCTTTCCTTGTTGTAGGCATTGTCGCAGAGATATGCAAACACGGCATAGTCCGACAAAACCGAAAATCCGTGTGCAAATCCGCGTGGAATCAGGAACTGACGCTTGTTTTCTTCGGAAAGCTCAACCGAAATATGCTTGCCGAAAGTTGGCGAATTCTTGCGCACATCGACAGCAACATCGAGAACCTTGCCAACCACGCAGCGCACAAGTTTTGCCTGCGAATATGGATTAAGCTGGAAATGCAATCCGCGCACAACGCCGTAGGTCGAACTTGATTCGTTCTGCTGAACGGGAACAAAGTTGATTCCAGCTGCATCGAAGACGGATTTATTCCAAGTCTCGAAAAAATAACCTCTCTGGTCGCCGAAAACTTTCGGTTCAATAATCTTCAAATCCTTTATGAAGGTATCTGTTACAGTCATTTCTGTTATTTTTCGTTTACAATCCTCAACAAATATTTTCCGTAGTTGCTCTTTGCAAGTTTTTCGGCAAGGACAGCAAGTTGTTCCTTGTTTATGAAGCCCTTGCGATAAGCAATCTCCTCGATGCACGAAGCCTTCAAGCCCTGACGGTGCTCGATGGTCTCGATGAAGTTTGATGCCTGCAGAAGGCTGTCGGGCGTACCGGTATCGAGCCATGCAAAACCACGACCGAGAAGCTTGATTTGCAGACGGTCTTCCTTGAGGTACAAGTTGTTGAGGTCTGTGATTTCGAGTTCACCACGCTTCGACGGCTTCAGGCTCTTTGCCTTTTCAACGACATCGTTCGAGTAGAAGTAAAGTCCTGTAACTGCGTAGTTTGACTTCGGATGTTCGGGTTTTTCCTCAATGGAAATCACCTTGCCTTCCTTGTCGAATTCGGCAACACCGTAACGCTCGGGATCGTTGACATAATATCCGAAGATTATTGCACCGTCTTCGATGCTGGCAGCATCGGTCAACTGCTGTCCGAAACTCTGACCGTAGAAAATATTGTCGCCAAGGACAAGACAAACCTTGTCGTCGCCGATGAATTCCTCACCGAGAATGAATGCCTGTGCTAGTCCGTCTGGCGAAGGCTGAATCTTGTAGTGGATGTCCATTCCGAGTTGCGAACCGTCGCCGAAAAGCTTTTCGTACAGACCGATGTCCTGAGGAGTTGAGATTATCAGCACTTCGCGGATTCCTGCCAGCATAAGTGTCGAAAGCGGGTAGTAAATCATCGGCTTGTCGTAAACCGGAATTATCTGTTTCGAGATGCTTATTGTCATCGGGTGCAGGCGCGTACCTGCGCCACCTGCCAAAATTATGCCTTTCATTGTAACTAATTTTCTTATTCGCAAATATATAACAATTAATACAAGGGAGCAAATTCAATTTTATAAATCGTCAATTTGTGAACACATAAAAAAAGCGGGAAAACAAATCCCGCTATTTTCTATTTTTTCGAAATCATCTTGAATTTCATGTATTCGTCGGTGAGTACCTTTTTGGTATAGAGAGGGAAATCTCCTTTCATCATCCAGTCGTAGTAGGCTGAATCTTTCCTAAACACATCGAAAAGCAGCATACCCTTGTACTTGCCGAAATTCACGACGACATTGTTGTCGGCATCGTAGATAAGCCGTCCCATAAAGTCTGCATTGCTGTTGTACGACGAAAACTTTGATATCTCGGGAATGTCGTTGCCTATGTCGCTGTAGCGCTCTAACTGCGCCTTGAAAACCTCGTATGTAGCTTCGGTATCGGCGTTTGCCGAGTGTGCATTTTCGAGGTCGCCATTGCAGTAGAACTTGTAGGCAGCCGAGAGGTTGCGAGGTTCCTTCTTCATAAAGATGCTCATCACATCAACGAAATTTCGCTTCTTCAGGTCGAAATCGACATCGGCACGGATGAATTCCTCGGCAAGCAAAGGCACATCGAACTTGTTGGAGTTGTAGCCAGCAATGTCGGAATCCTTGAATATCTCGACCATTTCCTTTGCTATCTGCTTGAACGTAGGGCAATTTGCGACATCGGCATCGGTAATCTTGTGTACAGCTGTCGCTTGCGGTGGAATCGGCATTTCGGGGTTGATGCGGTATGTCTTGTGCTTTTCTTCGCCGTTGGGAAAGACCTTTATGATAGATATTTCGACAATACGGTCGGTGGCTATGTTTACGCCTGTGGTCTCTAGGTCGAAGAAAACTATCGGTTTACGAAGTTGAATTCTCATATCCATAAAAAAAAGATTACCCGAAAAATTCGGGTAATGCATTAAGTTTTGTTTTACATTTTGTTTATCATCATCGGCATCAGCAACATCAGGACTTCCTCGTCGGGATTTTCGTTGTCCTTCGGAAGGATGATTCCTGCGCGTGTAGGATCCGAAAGCTTGATGGTGACTTCTGGAGTCTGGATATTGTTGAGAATTTCGACAAGGAAATTCGATTTGAATCCGATTTCCATTTCATCGCCTTCGTACTGGCATGCGATATGTTCACGTGCCGAAATCGAGAAATCCATATCTTGAGCCGACATTTCGAGCGATGCACCCGAAATCTTGAGTCCAACGAGGTTGCTCGACTGGCTTGCGAACATACCTACGCGGCGCAACGAAGTAGAAAGGTTTACTCTATCGACTACAAGGGTATTCGGATTTTCGCGTGGGATTACCGAATTGTAGTTTGGATATACGCCTTCGAGCAGACGGCATACAAGACGTATCGAGCCGAATGAAAATACTGCGTTCTTTTCGTCGAATTCGAGGAGAACGTCTTCTGCAGCCTTCGGCAATATGCCCTTCAGTATGTTGGCAGGCTTCTTTGGCAGGATAAACGAGCTTTCGGTCGGAATCTTGACGTCCCTGCGGGTGTATTTTACAAGCTTGTGTGCATCGGTAGCAACAAAGTTAATTCCCGATTCCTGGAGTTCGATGAATATGCCGTTCATTATCGGGCGAAGTTCATCGTCGCCAGTTGCAAATATCGTAGAATTGATACCATTGTACAATACGTCGTGGTTGATGCTTGTGCTTATGGTCTTGTCGGCTTTCAACTGAGTAGCTTGCGGGAAATCGGCACCGTCGACACCAACAAGAGTATATTTACCGTCGGCAGACTCCATGTCGATTCTGTTGTCTTCGGTATTGATGTTGAATGTAAGTGGCTGCTCCGAAAATTCCTTGAGGATTTCGAGGATTTTCTTTGTGTCGGTTGCAATAACGCCATTGCCATCATAGTTTTCGAGAGGCAATGTTGTGCTGATAGTGCTTTCGAGGTCGCTTGCAGTGATTTTTAGTATTCCGTCTTCGACAGACAACAACACGTTATCGAGAATAGGAAGAGCATTCTTCGAATTAACAACCCTGCTTACTATTTGAAGCTGCGACAAAAGCTGTGAACTTGAAATTACAAAATTCATATATTATTACTTTTAAGTTTTTAAAATTATAAGGGCGTAAAATTACAAATTATTATTGAAACTGGCACACAAAAATTGTTTTTTTTGTTCGCGCCAACTAACAATCTAAAATTGTAAATTTTTTACGGCGTTTGTATTTCCTTTATGACATTGACACCTTCTCGTCTTGCTCCGAAAAAGTCGGATTTGTAGAATGTTATCGGGTCGATGATAGGATACTGGAGTATTACAACCTCGCCATTGTCAAGAATGCCATAAAGGTTGTCAATGTCGTATTCGAACAAATTGCCCTGAGGGTCGAAAAGACCAGATGTATTTGGACGGCGGTAGGTTACAAGCTTGTTTTTGGCACCAGTTTTGTCCTCTACTGTAAAAGAAGCCATCATTTGTGTCTTCTGCAGGCTATCGCGCTTGTGTGCTTGCAGGCTGTCGAGTATGAAAGTTTCGAAGCCTACGAACTTTATGCGGCTTACAAATTCCTTTACACGCAATGTGTCGAAAGGAACATCGATGCTACTGCCGTCGATATTTCTGAGATTGTAGTCGTTTTCGCCAAGTCGCTCGGCAATGAACGATTCATCCTTGTCTGGGTATTCCACATATACTTTGGCGATGTCTTCGATATTGTAGTTGAATGCTATGCGCTCGCGCCATTCCGACAATTCCGGCAAGTAGTGCACGGTAAGGTATCCTGTGAATCCCGGACGCGACACAATGAACGGCAGGTCGGAATTCTCGAGAATCATGTATGCGCCGTTGTTATCTTCGGTTACACCGCCTACGTAGTAAACCTTTACGCATTCGTCGCCCTGGTATATTTCGACCTTTATGCCTTGCACAGCAAGGTCTTTCATCACACGTTCAAGCTTAGCCGACGATACAGGCGAAGTCACCTCTACTTTCTTAATTGTCGTAAGCAAATTGTTTACGAAATCGCGACGGGCTGTATATTTTTGGTTTACAGTCCAATGGTCGTCTGCACGCTCAAGTGTAACTGCCGAGCCTTGCTTGTTGGCAAGAAATATCTTTGATATGGATGCTGTATCTTCTACGGCAAAGTCGCGGAGCGTACGCTGCGGATCGTAGTTTCTTACAAAATATATTGCAATCGAAACTCCTATCAGGATTACGATTACAATGAGAAGCAACAGGTTGGTTTTCTTCATTTTATTTTTCTTTCTTTGAGTATTTTATTTTGCGTAACACTATCATTGTCAATCCGATAAGCAATACTATAAGTACGGGAGCTATTGAATTTATGCATATCCACATAATCTTTTCCGACCTTACTTTTGTAGCATTCAAGGTGCGGCTTTTCAACTCTCTCATTCTGAGAGAGATAAGTCCTTCGTCGGCACAGAGGTAATTGACGCAGTTCACTATGAACTGTGTGTTTCCGGGTGTATACTGCGCATCGTAGTATTTGTCGTAGCCGAGCGGATAAGGCTGAACCTTGTCGCCCATACGTTTGGTTTCGTTGCGGATGAAGTCTCCGTCGGAAATTACTATCATCTGCGTTGCTTTGCTTCGTTCCTTGAACTTGAAATCTTTGTTGTCTGTCAATTCTGGCGGAAGCCTGTTTGCAAAGTTCGACTTGAATTCTCCGTCAAGCAGCACCGCTATTGGAATATTAGGCTTGTTGAATGTGAGCATCTCTGGTTTCTCGCGTAGGATGTCGAGGCTAATCTCTACCGGATGCGACAACGCCTTGGAGTATGGAGACGTCCTTAACAATATGGTTTTCTTTACATTAGGATCTTCACCGACGGTATCGATTGAACTTACGAAGCAAGTACGCATCACGTCGAGGTTCTTTACAAGCTGATGCTCGAGCAATGTGTCGGGAACTATGAGCGGGAAATAGTACCATGGCTTTGGCTCGAATTGCGGTTTGCCCTCCACAGTGTTCACGCACACAGGAATTTGCAGGCAGCGTAAGTCCTGAATAAGGTCGGGATTTATGCGCACACCGTAGTTGAAAAGCTGGTCGCTCAGGTTAATGTCGTTCATCAGGGCCATGGCGGTCGGATGGTTATTGAGGCTGTCCATGTCGAACTGCATCCATTCCACGAGCCAGATAACCTTTCCGCCATTCATTATGTACTGGTCGATTATGTACTTGTCGCGCTCGTTGAACCTTTTCTGCGGCTTGGCTATCACTACGCATCCGTAGTCGTCGAGTGCCGTAAGGCTTCCGTTCATGTCGACACGTTCGATGCGGTAGTATTTCGAGAGCGACGACATGATGTCGTAGGTGCGGTTCTCGTCGAGTTCGTCATGTCCTTCGAGGAAGGCAACCTTGTGTATCTGGCGGCTCGAGAGCATCCAAATTGCATGAACGAACTCGCGTTCGAGCTCGGTGGTGCTGAGCATGGTATATGGAGTATTTCCCGAAACGCTATTGGTAAGCAGGTTCACGGGGAAGTCCTTTTCCTTGTATTTTACCAATGCACCAGCGAAAATTATCTTTTCCGATCCGCCCATGCCTTCTTCTTGCACTATATAGGTGGGATTCAAGCCTTTATTGTAAAGTTGTGCAAAGATTTTCTTCTTCTCAAGCGGCTCAACCTCCTCTTCGTCGGAGAGGAATCCGAACCATTTATGCACAAAACTTTGCTCCTCTCCGCTATGTTCGGTAAAAGGATTCTTGAATTCGTAGCGGATATTGCTGGAGTATCGGCAAAGGTTCTTCATGAAGTCGTCTACCGTACGCTGGTAACGAACGAGTTCGGCTGGCAACTCCTTGTCCTTGAGGAATATCTCAATATATATATCATCGTCGATACTATCGAGAACCTGCTTTGAGAAGTCGGATATGGAAAAGCGTTTTTCCTTTGTAAGGTCTGCGCGGAAAAACACCTGCGACGACAATACATTTAATATTATTATAAGTGCAATAATAAGAATTGCCTGAAATATGTTCTGGTTGCGGTTCTGACGACGCATCTGTGAAAAGGATTTCCTGTTTTCTGTTTCGTTTTTCATGTTGTGTCCTCCTACCATTTGCGACTTTCGAGTCTGAGTTTAGAAAAGAAAACAAATAATGCTATCACGCTGAAGAAATATATAATGTCGCGCGAATCTACTACGCCACGGCTAATGGAGCTGTAGTGGTCGTTGATGCCGAGCGATTTTACGAAATCGGTTCCTGTTCCCGATGTAACCAGATCCGACAGCAGGTCGAATCCAAGGTAGAATAAGAAGCAGAAAACTATTCCGAGCAGGAACGACACTATCACGTTTTTCGACAGCGAACTTGCAAAAATTCCTATCGAGGCATACACGGCACCGAGGAAGAAAAGTCCGATGTACGAACCTATGATAGCTCCGTAGTCGACATTTCCAACCGGGTCGGCAAGCAAGTTTATCGAAATAAGGAAAAGCAGCGTGGGCAGCAGCGCTATAAGCACGAGCACAACGGCAGCCAGATACTTCGCCATTACAATCTTGAATTCCGAAATTGGACGGGTTAGCAAAAGCTCCATATTTCCGGTGCGGAGTTCATCGGCAAACATGTTCATGGTAATTGCCGGAACAAGGAATAAAAACACCCATGGCGAAATCAGGAAAAGCGTGTCGATGTTGGCTGCATTTACCTGAAAAATATTGAAGTTGGTGGGGAAAACCCACATGAATAGGCTGACAATCAGCAAGAACACCGCAATTACAAGGTATCCGATTGCCGAACTGAAAAAGCCTTTTATCTCCTTTAAGAATAAAGTGTACATTTTTGTGTGTATAAGACAAACTGCAAAAGTAATTCATAATTGTGAAATGGAGAAAAAAAAATTTGGATGCTGCCGTTTATGGGCTGACAGGCTCACTGGCTGACAGTCTTTTAGCCTTTTCACCCCATTTGCATCTTGTCGCCTAACCAGAAACCTTATTTAGGCATTGACACATTGTCAATTATTAATTATCCATTGTCCATTATCAATTAAATTTTAAATCGCACTTCGTAAATCGTAAATAATTTTTATCTTTGCAACCTGTTATTTGCAATTTCCGCAAGCGGACTTCACGAAAATTGCAAGATGTTAAATATGAGGTCCTTAATTGGAGTTTATCAAATGATGAAAAAATTATTTTTATGGGCATTATTGGCTGTTTTTACGCTGCCAATATTTGCAAAGCATGTTGACGTTGAGACAGCCAAAACTGTTGCCAGAACATTCTGGGAGCAGAACCTTGGAAAACAGACACGAGCAACATTCAGCGATGTAGCATCGCAGACTGAGTTTACTAAATTTTACATCCTAAACACTGGCGATGGTTTTGTAATCGTGTCGGCCAACGACATTGCAGTTCCTATCTTGGGATATTCGGATGCTGGCAATTTCGATCCACAAAACATTCCAGTTAATATGTACGAATGGCTCCAAGGCTACGAGAACGATATTAATCGTGCCATTAGCGATGGTGTTTCCACATCGGCAGAAACTGCAGCCAACTGGACAAAACTGAGCAGAGGTCAGGGACTATCGCCAAAGCGCAGCAGATCGGTAGAAGCTCTTGTATCGACAAAATGGAACCAGAGTGCGCCATTCAACAATCTTTGCCCTTACGACAGCAGTCACGGCGAACGCACAGTAACAGGCTGTGTGGCTACCGCAATGGCTCAGATTATGAAATACTGGAATTACCCGACACAAGGTAATGGCACTCAGACATATACCCACGAAACATACGGTCAGCAGACAGCAAACTTCGGTTCTACAACCTACGACTGGAACAATATGCTGAATACGTATTCGAATTCGGCAACGCAGGCGCAAAAGAACGCAGTGGCAACACTTATGTACCATTGCGGCGTGGCAGTAATGATGGACTACGGTGTGAGCAGCACAGGCGGTAGCGGTGCTGTTACTGTAGGTTCGAGCAATGGAACTGCCGAATATGCACTCAAGACCTACTTCCTCTACAAAAATACACTTAATGGTTGCCGCAGAAGCGACTACACAGATCAAGCATGGAAAAACATGCTGAAAACCGACCTCGATGCCAGCAGACCGGTTATTTATACAGGTAGAGGCGAAGGCGGCGGACACTGCTTTATTTGCGACGGATACAACAACAACGACCAGTTCCATTTCAACTGGGGATGGGGCGGTTATTGCGACGGCTTCTATGCAATTAACAGTCTGGAACCAGGTACAGGTGGAATCGGTAGCGGAAACGGTACATACAACGAAAGCCAGTCGGCAATATTCGGCATAGAACCGAATGCCGGTCTTTTTGCAATTCCAAATGCACTTACATTCTCTGGCCTTGGCGACAGCAAGACATTTATGGTTCGTTCGAGCACAGCTTCGAGCCAGTCGTGGTCGGCAAGCTCAAACCAGTCGTGGCTGACTATTACTCCATCTACAGGCGCAGGCAGCGGAGCAAACACTACTGTTACAGCCACAGCAAGCCGCAACAATACAGCCAACGAACGTACTGCTACAGTAACTATAACACAGGGAAGCGCAACGACAACGGTAACTATCGTTCAGCCAAGCGGTATCGCAAATAACCCTGGATGCTTCGGATACGATGGCAGTTTTGACACATACAAGCCCCTTGAGCAGGGAAACATGGTAGTTTTATGCAGCGAAGGTTACGGCTACTATACTACTGGACATGCAGTTACAAAGGTTAGATTCACCACATACGACGGAGGATTGACATCAGGTTATACAAATTACACTAACAATAGCTTTACAATAAAGATTTACGAAGGCGGAAGCACCGAATCGCTCAGCAGCGGATATACATCTAATATTGCTGGAGCAATGGGAACACAGGTATATTCACAAAATTATACTCAGGCCTATTCCGGTGAGCAGGAAGTAACACTCAACACACCTTATATAATAAATGAGAATAATAATTTCTGGATTGCAATAGTAGCAAACGGCAAGACCTTGTTTGCCCTGAAGAGAATTGCATACGGTTCTCCTATTTCTGCACAAAACTATGAAGGAAGTTCAGAAGCCTTCGATGGAAAATATCTATATTCCGACACAGAAAATGGAACCGATTACCTTAATTTGAACACTTCTGCATATTATACCGATGATACAGAGAGCGCATTACAATTATACACTCTCGACTTCGAATTATCATTCTGCACCATCGACCCGTCGTTACTTTCTGTAACACCAGAGACTCTCGATTTTGCATCTGAAGGCGGAAGTTTGAACTTTACTGTTAAGGCTAACAACAATGTTTCGACAAGATGGAATGCTAGTTCGAGTGCTTCGTGGCTAACTCTTTCGGCAACCTCAGGAAACGGCAGCGGAGCAACTACAACCGTAACAGCAACCGCAACCGAAAATGTAAGTGGCTCGGACAGAACTGCGACTATAACCATAACACAAGGTTCCGAAACAAAGGTTATAACTGTATCGCAGCCCGACGGTTCGTTTGCAAATCCAAACATGTGGTATGGAAATACGGAATCTAGTTCTTATACCCGTTTCACAAGCGGACAGCAGATAATAATTAGACCAGAAAACTATGGAAATTATGAGGCTGGAAACAAAATCTTGAAAGTAAAATTTTCCACATACAATGGATTGGTAACAAATTACACAGACTACATCAATACAAGCTTTACAATCAAAATATACGAAGGTAGTGCCATGGATAATGCATTGACTGTCAATGGACAAACCACTAATATTGATGGATGCCTCGGCACACTGGCTTATTCCCAGAATTACACATCGGAAAGTTTCAGTGCAAACGAATATCTTAAGGATCATATTGTCGAACTTGAAACACCTTATACTATACGCGACGGTGTAAACTTCTGGATTGCAGTTGTTGCAAACGGTAATACTTTGTTCCTCTTTAATAGAGAAAATGTTGGAGACCCAATTGATTTATCTAACTATACAGCAAGTATGGGCGTTGCAGCTGCATCAGGAAATTATCTGTTCACAACAACCAGCGGCAATTCCGAAGTCCTGAAATTAAACTATTCTGCATACTATGTAAATAATCAGACTGCCGCACAGACAGCAACTTTAGAATATGCTCTTTCGTACTATGTTTCCGATGGAGATACTCCGTATGTAGAATCATCCGACGTTGACGCATGGCTCATGGATGACGATGTTTCGCCACATCTTGATGCAGCACCAACCATGACAATTGGAGCTACCGACAACATTGTACTATATCCTGTTGCCCACAACATGGGACCAGAAACAACAACAGAAACCATATCGACATCAATAAAGATAGGTTCAGAAACAATTGACGAAGTTTCGTTCAATGCAGCATTGGATGAAGGTTATTTCGCATGGATATATGGTTCTGCACACTCATATACTATAACAGCAGAAACTCTTAATCAAATGGTTATAACTGGAACATTCGACGTATGTTTGCATGTTGACTATGCAGGTTTTGACCCCAACTTGTCAAACAATGTTTCTTGCATAACCGTAACACGTGCAACACCTTCGTTTACAATTTCGGCAAGTGCAAATCCAACAGCAGGCGGAACTGTAACAGGTGCAGGAACCTACGAATTGGGCGAAGGCGTAAACCTTGTAGCAACACCGAACGCTGGCTACAGATTTACAAACTGGACAGAAAACGGAAACGTAGTTTCTACAGCAGCAAGATACCAGTTTACTGCTAATTCGAACCGCACTCTTGTTGCAAACTTCACACAGATAAACTACAACATTACGGCAACCGTTGACCCAGCCAACAGCGGCACAATCAGTGGTAACAACAGTCCATACACATACGGTGCAAATGTTTCGCTGGCAGCCATTGCAAATCCTGGCTTTGCATTCATAAACTGGACCGACGAAGATGCAAATGTCGTATCAACCAATACTACATATCAGTTTGCTGTTGACGGCAACAGATCGTTTGTTGCTCATTTTGAGGTAGAACAATACACAATAGCAGCATCGGCAAATCCTTCGCAGGGTGGCTCGGTAACTGGCGATGGAACTTTCACCTACGGACAGCAAGTTTCTCTTAGCGCAACACCTAACACTGGTTATAATTTTGTAAACTGGACAGAAAACGGCAATGTTGTTTCGACAAATGCAAACTATTCGTTTACTGCAACAACAAGCAGAACCTTGGTTGCTAATTTCCAGGTATTCACATATACCATTTCGGCAAGTGCAAACCCAGTTGCTGGTGGTACGGTTAATGGTGCAGGAGATTACTCTCACGGACAGTCTGTTACCCTTTCTGCTGTAGCAAATCCAGGCTACGATTTCATAAACTGGACAGAAAACGGCTCGGTTGTTTCAACAGATGCTGAATACTCGTTTACTGCAACGGCAAGCAGGACATTGGTTGCAAACTTCGAATCAATCACATATACAATTACTGCCAACGTAAATCCAGAAGAAGGAGGAACAGTCAGTGGTGCAGCCAACTTCAATTATGGTTCATCATGTACACTCACAGCTTCTGCCAATACAGGTTACCAATTTGTCAACTGGACGGATAGCAAAGGCTCAGTGGTTTCATACAACGCAAGCTATAGCTTCACAGTTACAAGTGACTCCACCTATCAGGCCAACTTTACCAAGACTACCGTTACTCCATTACCTTGGACCGAAAACTTCGACGGATATTCATGTAGCAGTTGGACTTACTTGCATGGCGAATGGGCTACGCCATTGAGATGCGAAAAGGGGGCATGCGTCACCCACTATTATAGCGCAGCAACTAGCGGCTATTATTCTTTGGAAATGAGAGCAAACAATAGCGATAACATGGTGGTTCTGCCACAATTCGACGAGCCACTGAATAATCTCAAGATTACATTCGAGATAGGTAGAGGCAATGCAAATTCAGGTTATACAGTACAGCTTGGCTATGTAACCAACCCAAGTGATGCCACCACTTTCACTACACTTAGCACTATTGAGACTCCTGGTTATGCAGTTCCTGAACATACCCAGTATACCTACGATTTGACACAAGACGACAATTCGCCAAGTAATTCTTCGTACCGTCTGGCTATAAAATATACCATGAGTGGCGAGGATTCTTGGTATCTGGACGATTTTGAGGTGTGGGTTCCTTCATACACAATTACTGCTTCTGCAAACCCGACAGAGGGTGGTAATATAAATGGAACAGGTGAATACAATCATGGACAAACTTGCACATTGACTGCTATTACAGAAGAAGGCTATCACTTTGTAAACTGGACAGAAGACGATGAGGTTGTTTCAACCGAAGCAGAATACTCATTCACTGCAACAGGAAACAGGGCTTTGGTTGCTAATTTCGAAATCAACAGATACCATGTTACTGCAACCGCTAACGACCCGACCAAGGGTAACGTTATAATTGAAGGTGAAACAACCGACGGCATGTACGAACACGGAACAGTACTCGTTATGACTGCAACAGCAACCGAAGGAAACCATTTCGTAGCATGGAACGATGGCGTTACCGAGGAACAAAGAGAATACACCGTGGTAGCAGATGTTGATTTCGTTGCTAATTTCGCACAGGACGGAGTCGTTTCGTACATAATAACAGCAACCGCAAATCCAACCGATGGCGGAACTATAACTGGTGTTGGACCTTACGAAGAAAATACCACAGTAACACTTAATGCAATCGCAAGTGAGGGTTACACCTTTGCAAACTGGACAGAAAACGATGAGGTTGTTTCTACCGATGCACAATACTCGTTCACAGCAACAGCAGACAGAGCTTTAGTTGCTAACTTCGAGGCTATTACCTACACAATTTCTGCAAGTGCAAACCCAGCCGAAAGCGGAACTATTGAAGGCGCAGGCGATTATACTTATGGTCAGAACGTTGTTCTCACAGCTACTGCAAATACAGGATACAATTTCGTAAACTGGACCGAAAACGGATCTGTTGTTTCTACAGATGCACAATATTCGTTCGCTGCAACAGCCAACAGGACCTTGGTTGCTAATTTTGAGGCTATTACCTACACAATTTCTGCAAGTGCAAATCCAGCTGAAGGCGGAACAATCGAAGGTGCAGGTGAATATACTTATGGTCAGAACGTTGTTTTAGCCGCAACGGCAAATGCCAACTACAATTTTGTAAGCTGGACAGAAAACGGTGAAGTCGTTTCGACTGATGCAGAATACTCGTTTATAGCAACCGCAGACAGAACTCTGGTTGCAAACTTCGAACTCGAGTCTTCGAACATCGAGGCTACCATGGCTTCTATCTCGGTTTATCCGAACCCGAACAACGGTATGTTCACGTTAACAATGAAATCGATTGAAGGCGATGTAATTTGCCAGATTGTTAATGCAAATGGTTCTGTTATCGAAACTCGCGAAATAAATGCAAGCGATAATTCGGAAGTCACTTTCGACTGCAATGTTGCTCCTGGAGTTTACTTTGTAAGAATAATTTCTGGCGACAAAGCATGGATAGAACGAGTTGTGATAGATTAACAAATCAGGCAACTGAATAAAATAAAAGGCGGATTTTGTCCGCCTTTTATTGTTTATAAGCTAGTTATCACAAAAAAAATCCCCTTGGTTCTCCAAAGGGATTTTTTGCTATTAATTGGGCTTTACATCAGCTGTCTCAACAGATTCTTGATGTCGCACTTTTCGGTAACAATGCGCTCGATGTCGTCGATTGAAACGCGTTCCTGCTCCATGGTGTCGCGATGACGGAGAGTTACGGTGCCATCTTCTGCCGACTGATGGTCAACGGTGATGCAGAACGGAGTTCCTATTGCATCCTGACGACGATAACGTTTTCCAATAGAATCCTTTTCCTCGTACTGGCAGTTGAGGTTGAGTTTCAGGCGGTTCATAATCTTTTCGGCCAACTCTGGCAAACCGTCCTTCTTAACCAACGGCAATACGGCAACCTTTACAGGAGCCAGCGGAGCAGGAATACGAAGCACTACGCGGGTTTCGTCGCCAACCTGCTCTTCGCAGTATGCCGACGAGATAATCGACAGGAACATACGGTCGAGACCGATTGAAGTTTCAACGACATACGGAGTGTATGATTCGTTTGCTTCGTTGTCGAAGTACTGGATTTTCTTGCCCGAGAACTGCTGGTGCTGCGACAGGTCGAAGTTGGTACGCGAGTGGATACCTTCGATTTCCTTGAATCCGAACGGGAAGTCGAACTCGATGTCGTAGGCTGCGTTGGCGTAGTGAGCCAGCTTGTCGTGCTTGTGCCAGCGATACTTGTTGTCGCCCATACCGAGAGCCTTGTGCCATTTCAGTCGTTTTTCACGCCACTTCTCGAACCATTCAAGTTCGGTACCCGGCTTTACGAAATACTGCATTTCCATCTGCTCGAACTCACGCATACGGAAAATGAACTGACGGGCAACAATCTCGTTGCGGAAAGCCTTACCTATCTGTGCGATACCGAAAGGAATCTTCATACGACCGGTCTTCTGTACATTGAGGTAGTTGACGAAAATACCCTGAGCCGTTTCGGGACGCAGGTAGATGGTGTTTGCACCTTCGGCAACCGAACCCAACTTGGTGTCGAACATAAGGTTGAACTGACGAACCTCTGTCCAGTTCTTGGTTCCCGAAATCGGGCAGACAATGCCTTCGTCGATGATTATCTGGCGAATGCCATCAAGATCGTTGTCTTCCAAAGCCTTAACGAAGCGAGCCTTTACAGCGTCCATCTTTGCCTGATAGTCGAGCACGCGCTGGTTTGTGCTGCGGAACTGTTCTTCGTTGAAGGCATCGCCGAAACGCTTGCGAGCTTTCTCTACTTCCTTGTTTATCTTGTCGTTGAACTTTTCGATATGGTCTTCGATAAGGACATCGGCGCGGTAGCGTTTCTTCGAATCCTTGTTGTCGATTAGCGGGTCGTTGAAAGCGTCAACATGTCCCGAAGCCTTCCATATTGTCGGGTGCATGAAAATTGCCGAGTCGAGACCAACAACTTCCTCGTTAAGCTGAACCATAGCCTTCCACCAGTATTCCTTGATGTTGTTCTTGAGTTCAACGCCATTCTGTCCGTAGTCGTAAACTGCACTCAGTCCGTCGTAAAGTTCCGACGATTGGAATATGAAACCGTACTCCTTGCAGTGCGATACGATTTTTTTGAATAAATCTTCCTGTGTCATTTTATGATGTTTTAAATAGTTTCTGGGTTTCTATGTTTCACGTTTCTGGGTTTCTGGTTGTTTCTAGGTTATTATTTTTTGAATTTTAGGCCCTTGATTTCAGAATCCTTCAGATACTTGATAAAGTTATAAATTGATTGTGCTTCGTCTATGCAACGCTGTCGGTACTGATTGTAAGTTTCTTCGTCTATATACTCAATATCAAAAGCTCTTGCCAATTGACTTCTAACTTCTGCGCACGATGCTTTAGCTATATACAAGAACTGTAAAAATTCCTTACTTCCATCTCTTTCAAAGCCTTCGGCAATGTTGTCCATAATAGAACCTGCTGCCGACCGGATTTGAGAACAAAACCTATAATCGACTTTAAATTTTTCTGTATTGGTTATAGAATATATGTCCTTTGACAAAATGCGAGCATCCTGCCAAATTCTCAAATCTTCGAAATCCTTTATCGTCATAACACTAATTTTAAGTGTGCAAAATTAAAAAAAACTTTATAACCAACATCTATGAAACTTTGATACGGATGCAGAAACTCAGAAACGGCGCCAGCCAGAGAAACTTAGAAACGGGCGCAAGCCCATTGAAACGGCGTCAGCCAAAAAACTTAGAAACGGCATCAGCCATTGAAACGCCGCAGGCACAGAACGGCGAAGCCCTCAACGAAGTTAAACGGCGCCAACCATAGAAACTGAGAAACCTAGAAACGGCGTTAGCCACTGAAACCCAGAAACGGGCGCAAGCCCATTGAAACGCCGCAGGCATTCAAATTTTGAAACTCAGAAACAGCGCAGCGATAAACGGCGCCAGCCATAGAAACATTCTAATCAGTCGCAAAAATACAAATTTCTATTTTGTGACGAAAGGTTAATTTTTCAAGATAGTTTTTGAAGGAACACACATATTTAAAATGTGATGATTCACAAATTGTCTAAGCATAAATACATTTATAAGGCGTAACTAATGAACATTAGAAACGGTATAGGCAAAGAACCAGCGATATTGGCAGTAGATATGTAGAGCGTTTTATTTCTTTATACTTCCTCCGCTACCTTTATTAAAATTACTTAGAATTTCCAGTACTCCATCTGTTCCATAATCTTTGTATGCCTTTTTGCAAGCAACGACAATCAGAATTATAAGGTCAACAATTACAACGATGCCACAAAAGATTGCACCACCATAAGATCTTCCACACAATAATATAGTACCAAGTATTATAAAAGGCAACCAAGCCAAAGCGAGAATATTTACTGTTATCTTGTATTTTTTTTCATCGTCAATGAAATTTTTAGAATTAGCAGGTATTGTTGCTGCATTTTCTTGTCTATTTTTCTCTTTGGCATTTTTTCTCTTTATATACACAATAGCTTTTTCAGTCTCTTCATCGTGATATTTATTCTGGTCAATAACTCCGCGATAGAATATTTTTGCTAATGTAGGCAAGTCGTAAGTATTGTAACCTATTATTCTTTCCGTTTCTGTTTTTATTGTTACATCCATTGAAGAAGAATCACATATCCCACGCAGAATCTTTGAATCAATATCAGCAGAATAAACTATATATCCTTCATTTCCCTCGAAAATCATTAAATCTTCTTCAACTGGCAATTCGTATTTCTCTGAAGAGTTTTCTAATATAAGAATTTTGTTTCCCTTCCTATGATAGCTAAGCTCATATATGGTTATCTCAAATTTCATTTTGCTTGTTCCGCCTTCAGAAAAATCCATTGTAAAGTTTGCCGTCAATCCATCATCTAAATCTTCGAACAAAGTGACATGACCGGTCTTTTCATCTCTACTCAAAGGCAGTGTTGGGTCTCCACCGAGAAATCTGTTGTTTTCAAATTTTAACATCGTATCCTACATTTTTAATCGTTTATAAATCAAATCTATTTCTCTCTCATTGTTCCAAAGGCGCACTGACTGCACTTGAAGCCACCCGAACTATATTTGCCTCTGTGCGACGACAGGCACGACGGACATACGCGATAGCCACATTTGTCGCAAACAAACCACCTGAAATTATCGGAATATTCTCTCCCACAGTATTGACAAGGTATCCAACTAGTCATAATTGTAACATTTTAAAGATTTATACTGTGTTTTCTTATTTCTTTTCCATAGAATAATACGGACCATCAACAAAGTCCTTGAAAAAATCGTCCAGCGAATTGTCGTAGTCGAATCCGCCATACTGGATTTCAAAACTGATGTTTCCCTGGTCATCCTTGCAAGTCATCTGGAGCTTGCGGATTCGTACCTCTGGCTGCTTGGCATCGCCACTTACAAAAAGATTGAAAGTAACAGTGTCGCCAACATTGCCTCCATAGCAATTGCCATTGCACAAAATATAATCCTCGTGCGCATTAGTTATCTTAGAACCGGGATTTGGATGTAACAATTCGTTTTTCGTAACTACATATTCAGCATTTACATCGAAATTCTTTCTTACAAATTCGTACAAAAACTCTGTATTGGCTTGTCGCCAATGAACAAATCTCATACGCTTGAACAACCCCATTCGCTTGCCGTGAAGTGTCGGGACTGTCATAAAATCGGTAAAATCACCTGTATAATCTTCGGCAATGTTTTCCTTGTATTTCTTACCCATAATCTTACTTTTTAAACTGATTTATACTATATTTACTTATTTTAATGCCATTTTTTTCAAAAATGCTGTCAATTATGCCAAAGTCAATGTCTTCGTGCAAAACTCCAGCAATGTAGTTTATGATAATGTATGTAAATATTATTTCTCGGTCGAACAAATCGGGGACATGCCGTTCGTAATCAATTGACGAATACGGATGTTGCGGAGTACGGCACAATTCGAAGTCGAGAAGTTCCAGCGCCCAAGTGTAGTTCTGCTCGTGTATGGCATTGTGAAGCACATCGTTGTCGTGCATAATGCGCAGGTTGCGAACAAGCACATCTGCGGCAATCTGGTGATTGTGCTTCCATCCCGAAATGTTAAAGGCCTGCCATTTCGCAACCTCGGCATTTATCAGTTTTCTATCCATAAAAGCCGCATCGCAAATCCTGTAGGGACATTCTACACTATATTGCAACAGGTAGGGCTTTATGTCGGCATCTGTCTTTTTGATGTGTAGCGGACAGTCCAGTTCCAGCACATACTCCATAGTGTTTGTCTTGATACCCAATGTTTTTACATCGTTGCAACAATTAAAATCGCGCATTGCGTCATCCTTTATCAGTAGCCCCCAGACATCGGTAGGCATTTCGGGAGTATAGAGAAATGTATGCTGCGAATAGCACAATCCGTTGCCTTTTGTAACAACATAGCGACCATCATCGTGCCTACCAACCACGAAACTGCGCCCGTGAAGTGGACTTGGAGAATATATGTCTTCTGTCCCATTGTTATTTGTGAGCAACGGATAACGCGGCAACGAACTATCTTCTCCGTGACAAATTACCGCAAAAGGCACTTTATTGGCTCTGTAAATTTTCATATTATTCATTTTTCCAACTCAAAATACTCTTGAAATGGCAGAAATTTGTTTATGTAACTTGCAAACATCCATAAATACTCGTACTGATGGAAAATCATTTCAGGGTCTTCCTTGCAGGGAATTTTCTCTGCAATTTGGACAAATACGGAATAATCTATCATCTCGTCCTTTGTGAGCCATACTATTTTATAAAGTTCTTCATCATCCCAGATATAGCCTTCCTTTTCAATCCAATTTTCTAATCTTTTCCTTATTTGTTCATCCATTTCTGAGTATTTTTTAGCCACAAAAATCTCCTGACTGTCAATAATTCGCCCATTGAGCGTAGTCGAAATGAAGGTAACGGTATCACATTATACGCACCTTCGACTATGCTCAAGCGGTACTTCAATTATAAAACCAACTTCACAACGCTAATACTATCAGTATTGCGTGTTCTGATTGGCTTTGAAAAATTTTCACTTGCAGTGAATTGATTAAAAATTTAACAATCATTTTCCTTGTGGATTCATATCTCCATCTACAATAAATAAATCTTCTACATTATTTGTATCTATGATATTAATTATTAAATCTTTATATGCGTAGTCACACTTATATTCTGCTTGTCCGCTATTTCTTTCTAGCAAGTTTTCTTTCATTGCTTCAATTATTTTTGCTCTTTCTGAGGAATTAACCCCCCATAGCCTTTTTAATTCTTGAAATTTTTGATTTACCATATTTTTATATTTTCTATTTTAACAATAATCAATTTCTCTAAAAAATGGGGAAGAGAACCTTTATTCTCCCCCTCCATGTTTTAACTTCTTTAGAATCAACCGTTTCTCCAAGTGATGCCACAAGAGTTTTCCCAAGCTCTGCTACAGCCGCTCATCGAAACAACTTCAGAAGCCTTTTTAATCTTCAATTCTACTTTCATCTTTGTAAAATTTTAGCGGTACAGGTGTACTGCGGGAGACACCATTTATCCCATTGTATCGTATTTACGCATCAGCACCGCCTTGGCCTTCGGCAGAGCCTTCAACGCCGTTACAAAATCTTTTCCGTCAAGGGAATCGTATCCCTTCATCATGTCGTGTGCAAGATTGCACCTTATCTTTGCCATATAGCAGCAATTTTCGGCAGGCTTGGTGTAGTCGCCATGCTCGGAATAGGCAATTCCAACACACAGATTGCAATAGTCGCAGTAGTCGTGCCGTCCACAATCGGCAAACTCCTGTAAACTATGATTCTGCCACTGCTTCAACAATTTGTTGTCAGTCAGAATTTCGCACAAAGAACTATTATGCAGGTTTCCAAACGACATCGTGAAAGCACAGCATGGCTGTATGTTGCCATCGGGCGTTATGTTGAAAGTTGTTCGTCCTGCACCACAGGCGTAACTATTCAAATTACGCGGAATACCGCCATAATTCGGAGCTTCGGGACCAACATACAAAGGAATATTGTCATCGCGCAAAACCACACGAAGTTGTTCCTCGGTCAGCCTCAACTGTCTTGCACACATATCACCATCGTTTGAATCGGTTATACTTATCTCGAACTGCGGCTGTGCGCCCAAACTACGCGCAATGTCGGCTATCATATAATAGGTATGCAGGTTTGGTTGCATCACACAACACTTTATATTCATAGGTACTGCAAGTTCCGAAAGCCGTTTCGCAACATTCATCGAGCGTTCCCACGAACCAGACACACGGGTAATGGCATCATGGTCGGCTGCCACACCGCTATAAATGCTTATGCCTACAAGCCTCGGATAGTAATCTGCCAAACGCTCAACATCGTCAACCATGCGCTGTCCGTTAGTAAAAATGTCAAAAGCAATTTCTTTCTCATAAAGGTATTCTATTAAATCCCAAACTATTGGCTTCGAGAATGGGTCGCCACCCGAAAGGCAAACTTTTACAAGACCTATCTTATCAAGGTCGTCAATTATCCGCTTGTAATCGTCCAGTTGCAGTTCGTTGCGGTCGGCTCGGTGCGAAACTTCATCGTCGTTGCGCGTTGCCCCCGGATTGTAGCAGTGTATGCACTTTTCACTGCAATTGTATGTCAGTTCAAACATTACAGAAGTTACAACGCCCTCCGCTTCAACTGCATCAAAGTAATCCTGTTCGGCAGACGAAACATCCATAGGAAGTTTTTCGGTAGTTGTTTTTTCTACACTTCTACCCTTAATCTTCGCTTTTGAAAGTTCTCTGCGGTAGGCGAAAATGCCATCCTTAGTAGGAATGCTATCGGTAAGCAGTCCCTGTTCCATAAGGACATCAAAGAAATCGCATATAGATTCGTCACAAATACCAGTCTTTTCTGCAACATTCTCCACAGACACCTCTGCGTTCCGTTTCGTCGCAAGCACTTGCCCGACAACATCTGCCGAATACTCATCGAAAAAATAACTCATTCCTGCCAGCAGGTTGTAAAATATTGCCACATGTTTTTCGGCATTGTATCTTCCGCAAGTCCATTCTGGGCGGTAATATTTTCTGTTTTCACTCATAGACAACACATCGTTCTTGTTTCGCCCGCAAAGATAACTTGCTGACAAATAGCATTTTCGTTCAAGTTGTACCAAAACGGTTCAAGTTGTGTCAAGATTATTTTTGTTGTATCAAGAGCCATCTGCGGACGGTTTTGTAAGTTATTTTTGCATCCGACAGCTCTGCAAATGCGGATTATACAAAAAGAAAGTGGAGCCGTTATTTCTTCATGCTCCTTACAGTAGGGCTTCGACTCCCGGTTAAGAAGAACAAGGAAGAATACGCTCCACTTGGCTGTATTTCGTGTAAGTACGAATACGCTCCAAGCAAGCATCTTCACTTTATCCCGCCTTAACCTTGTGAGTTGTCGAAGTTCACTGCAACGGAACAAGCGAAATCGCTTTCTATATGTCTGCCAAAGGCATACAACTGCCATTTGACGGGACAAATATAGGTAATTTTTAAACACCTATATATAAATAAGAAGAAAATGTTGGGGGGAAATCTTTGCATATTTAGCAAACAAAAGAAAGGATAGCAGTTTGTTGATTCATGTATATTTTTATAAACTATACTTCACAAATCTATTATAAATATTAGTTTTGTTAACTATACTTAACAAATTGTATATCTTTTACAGTTTTATTAATTATACTTAACAAATTTTATTTATCTTTGTGCCCAGATACAACAATGATTTTTTATGGAAATAATTGAGAGAGAACGGTATTTGAATATTATCCGTCAATGGATGGGAAAAGACCTTATTATTGTACTTACTGGTCAGCGACGTGTTGGTAAAAGCTGTCTGCTAAAGCAGTGGGGCGAAAAAATGTCGAATGAAGGAAATGTAATATATATCGACAAGGAAAAACATGAATTTGACGATCTTTCGAGCTACAAAGAATTGAATGAATACATTGATAATAAATTGCAAAAAGGGCAGAAAAACTTTATACTGATTGACGAAGTTCAGGACATCGCCGGATTTGAACGTTCGTTGCGCAGCTATTATTCCACCCCGGATACGGAAGTCATTGTTACAGGAAGCAATGCAAAAATGTTAAGCAGCGAGCTCACCACACTGATAGGCGGACGCTACAAGGAAATTTATGTCCAGCCACTTGACTATTCCGAGTTCCTTAAATTCCATCAGTTAGCCGACAACGATGAGTCGCTGGCAAGCTATATCGAATACGGTGGAATGCCAGGACTGGTGAACATTGGTCTTGACGCAAACAATACTCCACAGTACCTAAAAGATATTTACAGCACAACTCTGCTGAAGGATGTTGTAATGCGCAACCAAATACGAAATGTAAATTTTCTTGACAAATTAGTAAAATTTATAGCTGACAACATAGGCAAGCTAATTTCTGCCACCAATATCAGCAAATATATGAAAACGATTGGAGAATCAATATCGCCGTCGGTTATTATCAACTATCTGGATATGCTTGCAGGAGCCTACTTGCTGCACAAAGTTAACCGTTACGACCTGCACGGAAAGCGCATATTTGAAAGCAACGAAAAATATTACTTCGAGGACAATGGAATACGCAACTCCGTTATTGGTGGCTCTCGCAGCAGCGACATAGAAAAGGTACTTGAAAATATAGTATATCAGCAGCTTGTACGTATGGGATATAGTGTGTATGTCGGGCAGTTGCAAGCAGGAGAAATTGATTTTGTCTGTTCAAAACCAAACGGAGAACGAGCATACGTTCAGGTTGCATATCTCATTGCTAACGAGGAAACACGGCAGCGCGAATTCGGCAATCTCAAGGCAATCCGCGACAATTATCCCAAATATGTAATTTCGATGTCACCGCTTGTAAGGTACAACGACGAGGATGGAATTGCACATTTGCACCTGCGACATTTTCTAAAACACGGTTTTGAACGAGGTTAATCTCGGATTTCTTATCAAGTTGTTTCATGTTGGTTCATTTTGTACCAAACTAAACAGATGGCAGTCAACAATATGATTTTTGATTATTTTTGCGCCACAAAACCATATTTATATGCAGGACATTGAATCGTATTACGCCAAATTGCGCAACGAAGTCACCGAAAAGGTAAACCGTACAATGGAGTCGCCTACCGACTTCAACTACCTGTCGGCACAAGTAAAAATCGAGACAGATGAAGACCTCAGTTCAAGCACACTGAAACGCTTTTTCGGATATATTCCTAAAAACGGAACGCCAAGCAGAACGACACTATGTATTTTGTCACGCTACCTTGGATACAAGGGTTGGAATGACTTCTGCCAGGATATGTCCGAATCGAATTTCATTGCCGACGACTGCATAATCACATCGGACCTCTCGAAAGACGACATTGTTCACTTTGAATGGAATCCCGACAGAGTTTATGAAGCAAAATACTTAGGCAATGGACGATATGAAGTGACCGTGGCCCAGAACGGTACTCTCGGCGTTGGCGACAAATTCTCAGCATCGGGGTTTACGCTAAACCATCCGCTGTATATGAACAAAATAGAAAGAGTCAGCAATGGTGGAAGCAGTGCGCAGTCGAACTATGTTGCAGGGTACAAGTCAGGGCTGACAAATATCGAACTGGTTAAGAAAAAGTCTGACAGTCGCGCAGAAGACCAGTCTTGATGTCGGATTGTCTAGCAGAAGACCAGACTGGCTGGCTGTAAGCCTGCAAGCCTGTCAGCCAATTACACCCCTTCAATCGTAAATCGTACATCAAAAATCGTAAATATCCCTTATCTTTGCCCCAAAATATTCATCAAATGTTCGATAGCGACAAGAATTCCGGCTTCTTCTCAGATGACAGCAACATAAATGTATCGGAAAAATTTTCCGAGATACAGTTGCTCCACGCCTCGAAAAACGGCTACACCGAAGTCTATAAGGCAAAACGCTACGGTCGCTGGCATACTCTGAAACGCCTCACCGAAAGTGAAAGCGAGAATCAGAAGTTCAAAAATCTCATCCAAAAGGAATTTGAAGTGTCGTATCTGCTTTCGCACCAGAACATTGCAAGGACTTACGGCATCGAAGATGTTCCCGAACTGGGAGTTTGCATAGTGCAGGAATACATAGATGGTTGGAACTGGAAAGAATTTTTCGAGCAGCAAGACATCACCAAGGCAGAAACCGAAACGCTTGTCTGCGAACTCTGCGATGCGCTGCAATACATTCACGAACAGCAGATTATCCACCGCGACATAAAGCCTGCAAACATACTTATCACACGCAACGGACACCATATCAAACTGATAGACTTCGGACTTGCCGACCGCGATGACTATGCCATACTCAAAGACCCTGCAGGAACATCCGGCTACGCTTCGCCCGAACAACAGAAAACAGGCCTAATCGACAATCGTGCCGACATATACGCGCTTGGAATACTTATCGGCAATCTGCCAAACTGCTCACGCAAACTTAAACGCATAGCAATGCGGTGCAGCGAAGTACAGACAAGCAAACGATACATTTCGGCAAATGATGTGAAACTCAGCATACAAAGCAAAAAGTCGCGCAGTATTGCTATTGCCATATTGGTATTAATCATCGTTGCATTGTCAACCATTCTTTTCGTAAGGTTGCCACAGCAAATCAGCCAAGAAATTGTCATTCAACAGGATACGGTAACGATGCAGATGGTAGAGCAACAGTCTGCCGAAATAGATTCCTTGAAACATCTTGCCGATACCTACGCACACGAAATCGATTCGATGAAGCAAATTGGAAATGCAAATGCCGAGTCTGCAAACCAAATGCTTGAATTGCAGGATGCTGTCCGTGCATACGCAAAGTCGGTGTGTGCAAAAATTGACAAGTTCCTAGCTAATAGAACACAACTTACATCCGATGACTGGCAGACATACCAAAATATGCAAACCGATATGATGATGCATCGTGGCGAATATCCGCGAAAGCTTCTATTGTCAAAAGTTCCAGAATCAGACAGGAATTTCGCGAGCAAACTCGAAACACTCAAGGCTGTAGAAGAAAATGTTTACGAAGAATATATGCGAGCGAATTACATGAAAGTGGAGATGGAGTGATAAGGACTTTGAACCGTTGAATTATCAATTCCCTCCCTTCGACAGGCTCAGGGGGCGGAAATCACAGAAACGGCGTAGCCAAATCTTCAAATTATCAAATCAAACCCAGAAACTTGAAACGGCGAAGCCCTCAACGAAGTTAAACTTTCTACCTGTATCCTCCGCTTCTTGTATTCTGCTGATTCCCCTGCCCCGCTTTCTGCTTGTTTTGTGGCAGATTCGGATTGTCATCGACAATTATTTCAACCTGACGGTTGCCGAGGAACTTCGACTGGAAAGTTATGTTGCCACGCTGGTCGTAGCGGGTGAACTTGCCTTCCTTCATACCATCACGGTAATTGGTTTCGGTCTGCAGGCCACCGAAGTCGTAAAACTCCTGCCACTTGCCATCGGGCTTGTCGTTTTTGTAATATTCAACCTTTATTACACCGCCGTTGGCGTTGCGATAGGTAAATTTTCCGTTGCGCTTGCCCATGTTGTAGGTTCCGCTAATCATCTCAACGCCACGGATGTTGTAGTTTTTATAGGTGCCATTCAGTACCGAAGTCTTTCCTTCGCCATTCTTAGAGTCGGTAATCTTGTATGTCTCTTCGAACTGCGGTCTTCCGTTCTCGAACCAGAAGTCGTTTCGTCCGCAAAGCAGACCGTTGCTGTATTCAACCACCGACTTCTTGTTGCCGTTGTCGTGCCAAGCCTCCCACTTGCCTTCCATGATGCCGTTCTTGTAGTTGCCACGGAGAACCATCACACCGTCTTCGTTCCACTCTGTCCAAAGACCAGTTTCCTCGTCGTTTTCATACTGACCTTCGCGAAATCTCTGTCCGTTCTCGAAGAAGATGAGCCACGCGCCAGTGCGGATTCCTGCGGTATAGTCAACTTGCTTCCACACTTGACCGTTTGAATACCAGTATGTCCAACGTCCATCCATCTTGCCTTTCGAGTAGTTGCCTTCGTTACCTTTCTGTCCGTCTTTGCGCCAGTATGTCCATTTGCCTTCCTGCAGGTCATCCTTGAAGTTGCCGTCGATGTCGGGCTGACCGTTTTCGAGCCAGAAGTGCGCTTCGCCGTTGAGCTTGCCATTGACGTATGTCATTTCAGATTCTTTCTGTCCGTTCTCAAAATATTTGGTCTGCAGTCCGTCGCGCACATCCATCTTGTAGTTGTTGATGCTGCGCACCTTGCCAGATCGATACCAGTAAGTCCAGGTCTTGTCGCGCTTGCCGTCGGCCATAACGCCTTCCATCTCCTTTGTGCCGGTGCGAGTCCAGAAAGTGTTTAGACCGTTCTCGTAGTTGATTTCGGTCTTAAGTTGACCATTGTCGTACCATTCCTTCCATTCGCCTACGCGTTCGCCCGAAGCAAAGGAACCTTCCGATTTTTTCTTGCCGTTTTCGTGGTAGTAAGTCCATTTTCCGTCCTCGACGCCGTTCTTGAGGTTTCCTTCGGAATTCTTGGCCCCGCTGTCGTAGTAGTTAATCATCGAGCCGTTGCCAGCCGTAACGGTCTGCTTGCCGTCGCGAGTATAGAACTTATTGATACTTATAATTTTACCATCCTTATAAACTACTTCCGACTGCTGGTTTCCATTGTCGTAGAACAACTGCCATACGCTGTCGCGGACATTGGTCTTGTAAAAGCCTTTCATTTTCAGCTTGCCGTTCTCGTAGTATTCCTCGCAGGCTCCGTGGCGGCTGTTGGCACGGTAATTGTATAGTTCGTGCTTGTTTCCGTTGTTGTAATATGTAATATTCTCACCATGAAGCATATCCTTGTAGAAATCGGTTTGGGCGGCAAGTTTGCCTTCGGGCGAATAAAACTTCCATGTGCCGAAACGCAATCCGAGGTACATTGTACCTTCCTCCTTGACGTTGCCGTTCTTGTAGAGGATTTTTTCCTGGGTGTATTCCTGAGCCGTTGCCGACAGAGCCGTAACTATTGCTATTACTATGAAAAGAAAACGATTTCTCATGGTTTTATGACATTGTTTTACAATTTAACAAAATTACCCCTATACTCTATAAGTAGACTACATGATGTAAATTTTTTATCAACACATTGAACAGGAGGAATAAAAAATGCCCAACTTTTGTTATTTCATTGATTTGCAAAAAAAAGACAAAAAAAAGTTTGTCATATTAGAAAAAAAGTTTTTATCTTTGTTGATAACTTTTTAAACACGTTTTTGACTATGGTAGGAAGAATATTAAAAAGTTTTTTGAGCTTTATTATTGTTGGTGTTTCAGCCGTTAGCATGTATGCGGCCGAAGTAGAATTCAGTGGGACATTTTACGAACAGAATGCTTTCATCAAGAACCCCACACTAAATTCGGGATTCTGCATAAGCGAGGTATTGGTAAACGGGAACAAGGCAAAGGCAGAGCTTAATACAGGTGTTGTTGTAGTTGACTTTGCCGCAAACGGACTTAAGTTTTGCGACAAATTCAATTTAACAGTAAAGTACGCTGGTGACAATAAGCCCGAGCTGATAAATCCCAAGGCATTTATATCGTCATCTACTTTCGATCTCGTATCGGCAAAAATAGAGCCTTCGGGCGACGCATACGAACTAGTGCTTTCAATAAAGGGAGAGGCTGCTCCACTGCCATTTTATATCGAACATTATAGGGGCGACAAGTGGGTAGCAAGCGGTGTGTTCCAAGGCAAGGGCGGCAGCGCCGAAAAAACCTACACGATACCGTTCCCAGGTCTGGTTGGCGAAAACAGAATAAGAGTCTACCAGGTCGATAGCGACGGCATGAAGGAACGCGAAAAGGAAGTAACGGTAATGTCGCCTAAGACAAGCGCGGTAGTAGTAAAAAAGATTACTTCCGGCAAAGAAATTGTCTTTTCTGGCGTGACCGAGTATAAGGTAGTGGACGACCTTGGCAACACCAAACTGCATGGAATGTCCGACGTGGTTAACATATCGTCGCTGCCAAAAGGAAAGTATTTCATTGTATACGAAGACGTATATAAAAAATTCAAAACAAAGTAGACCTCTTTTCCGATGCCGTTCGACATCGATAAATATTGCAACGAAATATTCAGCATAAGGACAGCCGCCGACTTCGAGCGGCTGTCTTTGCAGGCATTCTACTTCCAATACATGAACAATCCTGTGTATCACGAATATTGCGACTTGTTGGGAATAGACGTTGGAGCCATAAATTACATAACCGACATCCCATTTATGCCTGTAGAATTTTTCAAGACGCACAAATTATTGTGCGACGGCAGGGAAGCCGAAGTAGTGTTCACCTCGAGCAGTACAACAGGAGCCGTTCCGTCGTCGCATTATGTTGCCGACGCCGATTTGTACCGCAAGGCATTCACGGCAGGCTTCAGACAATTCTATGGTGAGCCTTCTGATTTCTGCATACTTGGACTGCTGCCCGCTTACCTCGAACGTAGCGGTTCTAGCCTAGTGTACATGGTCGACGAACTTGTTAAGATGTCGGGCAACAGCAACAGCGGCTTCTTCCTGCATAACCACGACGACTTGTACAATACCATTTGCCACCTCGAAGCCACCTCGAAGAAGTATATTTTAATAGGAGTAAGTTTTGCCCTGCTCGACTTCGCCGAGAAATACCACTTGCAGATGAAAAACGGAATCGTGATGGAAACTGGTGGCATGAAAGGCAGACGCAAAGAAATGGTGCGTTCCGAACTGCATTCGATCCTGAAGGATGCATTTGGCGTTGACAATATACATTCGGAATACGGCATGACCGAATTGCTGTCGCAGGCTTACTCGCAAGGCGAAGGCTTATATAGTTGCAGTGCAACAATGAAAGTGCTGGTGCGCGAAACAAACGACCCTCTGACGCTACACAAGTGGGGAAGCGGAGCATTAAACATCGTCGACCTTGCCAACATTTACTCGTGCAGTTTCCTGCAGACCTCCGATTTGGGACAGGTTTTCGACGACGGAACATTCTCTGTTTCTGGCAGATTCGACAGTGCCGATGTCCGAGGCTGCAATCTTATGGTCTTATAACCAGATACCTTAATATATATATAACATTTTTCAGTGCTTTTTCTGCATATATAAAACTACTTAAGACATATTTTGCCGAACTTATTATATGTAACCGCCCGATTATTAAACAATTAGTCTGTTGATTACTGCACATTATAAGGCGTATATCAATGATTAACAATAACTTAAATGCATTTTGATTAATTTTTAATTCAAGTTGATAACTATACGATTTTGATAATGTCCCCTTTGAAAAAAAGCTGCAAAAAAGGCAAAAAAATCGCAGAAAATGTTTGGTCGGAGAGAAAGATTTGAGTACTTTTATGGGCTGCAAAAATGATGCAGGAGATTGAGTTTTGAATTTTGGGATTTGTTCCCGTAAATAAAAGAAACACAGAGACTTATCGTTAGTGTTTAGGATGATGTCAATGATGTTTTGGTTTGAAAATTTTTTTGAAAAATTATTTTTTTAAGAAGTTTTCACGATCTCGTGCCGTCTTGCAACAAATTTATATTGTTTAACGAAAAATAAAAGGATACGGTCTAATGACAACAAGAAACTGCGAAGAGGTTTGGGCAAAATGCTTGAAGATTATTCAAGACAATTTAGCAAAGGTTGCATTTAACACATGGTTTGCTCCTATAGTTCCGGTAGATCTCAAAGGAAGCCAACTCACTATACAGGTACCTAGCACATACTTTTACGAGTATCTCGAAGAACATTATCTGGAACTTATGGCAATGACGTTGCACAGGGTAATCGGTCCCGATGCAAATCTTGAATATAGGATTGTAGTAAGCAACGACCAGAATGCCGGCAGAACCGTAACCGTGGCTATGCCTTCGAACCATGTTCCTAAGTCAATGCCAAACGTATCGACTTTGCCACGCAAGGGTGCCGACGAACCTCTCAACCCGTTTGCAATACCTGGCCTCAAGAAAATACAGATAGATCCGCACCTTAACCCCGAATACACATTCGAAAACTATGTGGAGGGCGAATGCAACCGTCTGGCACGCGCAGCTGGTTTCGCAGTGGCTGGCAATCCTGCTGGAACGTCATTCAACCCGTTGTTCATTTATGGAGGCTCGGGACTCGGAAAGACTCACCTTGCAAATGCAATAGGCCTCGAGGTTAAGAAGAATTTCCCCGACAAGGTTGTATTGTACGTCGATGCAAACAAGTTCCTCACCCAGTACATGCAGGCAACTCGCGACAACAACCGCAACGACTTCATCAACTTCTACCAGATGATCGACGTGCTTATCCTCGACGATGTACAGTATTTTGCCGACAAGCAGGGAACTCAGGAAGTATTCTTCCAGATATTCAACTACTTGCACCAGCATCAGAAACAGCTTATCCTTACTTCCGACAAGGCTCCCGTCGATTTGAACGGAATGGAAGAAAGATTGTTGTCGAGATTCAAATGGGGATTGGCTGCCGACCTGCAGGAACCAGACTTCGAAACTAGAATAAGGATACTAAAACGCAAAACCTACAAGGACGGTATCGAAATCAAGGAAGAAATCCTCGAATACATTGCATCGCACGTAACAAACAACGTTCGCGAACTCGAAGGCACTCTTATTTCGTTGCTTGCTCAGGCAACATTGAACAAAAAGGAAATCACCCTCGAACTCGCAAAGGGCATGATCGACAAACTTGTCAAGAACACCCAGCGCGAAATTTCAATCGATTACATACAGAAGGTCGTTTGCAACTACTTCTCGATGTCAGTCGATGTGCTTAGCAGCAAGACTCGCAAGCGCGAAATCGTTCAGGCCCGCCAAATTGCAATGTACTTCGCAAAGAACATGACAAAGTGCTCGTTGGCAATGATTGGAAACGCCATCGGCAACAAGGACCATGCTACAGTACTTCACGCATGCAAGACCGTGAACAACCTTATCGAAACCGACAAGGCATTCAAGCAGGACCTCGACGAAATAGAAAAGAGATTGAAGATGTAAATCTAAGTTAATAACAAAAACGGGGGCTTGCCCCCTTTTTTTATGGTCTGGATAATCCTCTGTGCAATATCATACATAGGCATTTTCGTAATTTTCAAGCTTATCGACACGTTTAAAGCTCCGCTGTTAAACGCTGTGGTTGTCAACTATCTTACAGCCACGATACTTGGATTTGCAATATTCGGCTCTTTCCCGGCAGGACAAATAGTATCGGCAGGATGGTTTCCTCTTGGCTTATTGCTAGGATTCCTATTCATTGTTACATTCCTGCTGATGGGCATTTCGTCGCGAGAAACAGGCATAGTGATTACCACCGTAGCAAGCAAGATGTCGCTGGTGCTGCCAATGACCTTTTCTATAATTGCATACGGTGAAAGCATTTCGTTCACAAAGATTGCAGCCATAATACTCGCAATTGTTTCGGTTTTTTTGTGTACCTACCGCCCTGCCGAACAAAAGTCCAAGTCGAATATTTGGAAATTACTGTTGCCAGCAATCATATTTTTGTTCATGGGAACCAACGACTCGCTGGTCATATATTCGCGTGAAGAATTCGGCATTACAGACGATGCAGCATTATTTACTGCCACATTGTTCGGAATATCAATGATTTGTGGGCTTGTGTATTCTATTGTCAAAAGAAACGTCTTGAAAGATTTTCTCAATGCAAAAGCCTGGTGGCTGGGAATTCTGCTCGGCTCGTTCAATTTCGGTTCGGTTTACTTTGTAATCAAGTCGATGAATACAGGAATTATTTCAACCTCATCGCTTTACGGCATTTGCAATACCTCTACGATTTTACTCTCAATAGTCATCGGAGTCGTATTTTTCAAAGAAAAACTTAACAAACTTAATATTGCAGGAGGTGTACTTGCCTTGCTGACAATTGTCCTTATGGCCTTTGCTGACAAATAAGCAGCGAGTTACACCTTTTTTTTCACCGCCCTACATGCTTTTAGCATGCAAATGTGAATGTTATTTCATCCGCAAATAGCAGTCCTTGAAATCCTTGAACCGCTCCATCCAGTGGCGTTCTCGTTCTCGTGTAAACTCGTCGCGCTCGATGGTGGAGTAGTCGTCGAACTGATGCAGAATCTGGAAATTGCCGTCGTCGTGATGCTGTGCGGCAGTGAGTTCGGCAAGCGGTGAATCGGGCTGCTGACCTATGTGGTGTAGTTCGTACGGGTCGCCATTCTCGTCGTGAGGTGGGTAGCCTTCGCCCATAAGGTCGGCATTGCACCAGTCCCAGTATTCGGGATGCTTGTGTCCGTACCAGTTGCGGCAGTTGTAGGCCTCGCCGACGATTGTCGGATTAAGCAAGGCGGCCTTGCCGTTGACGCGACCTTCCTTAAGTCCTGCCGAAATATAAACATTTGCTTCGTCCATGTCGCGGATGTAGTCAACTATTGCCGACGACCAGCTGGTTCGAAGCTTTAGTGTCATTTTTTCTAAGGTTGATAACATATCTAAGTGTGATTTAATATTATTTGTGGTTGTTTGAAGTTGTTTGAAGTTGTTTGAGGTTGTTTCGGATTGTTTGAGGTTGTTAGACCATTTCAAACTTATAAACCACCTCAAACAACCATAAACTTTGAATTATTGAAATTATAACCAATAGATTTATGCAAACAAATTTGCAATTCCGACCACCACAAGTGCAATAATTGCGATAATTAAAATTCCAAGCACTATCAGAACCCATTTGATGCCCTTGACAATCTTTGCAAGGTGCTCGTTGGACTCTTTGAGGTACGACTGGATAAGATTTAAGCCGCCCGTTACTGTAATCAGTATATCGTCAACCCATCCTGCAACGGGAATGACATCGGGCAAAATATCAACAGGCGATATGGCATACAATACAGCGATTACGCCCCAAATCCACGCACCAACGTGCGATACTTCTCTTTTTTCTAAATCTTCTGACATATCTATTTCCTTTCTTCCATTTGTTTCCAAATATCTTCGTAAGTTGACTTGCTCAGGAACGACATTAATCCCCACGGCATAGTCCTTATGCTCTGGCAGTGTGGACAAGGCTGTGGAACCGAAAGCACAGTGGCGTTCAGTTCAATATCGTCTGCGCGAAATTTTTCGCCGCATTCGGTACATTTGAATATTCTTTTTCCTCTAATCATAATTCGTGCGTTTTTAAATTCATTACAAAAATATCACTTCAAATTGCCAAAACTTGGCAATGGAGAAAATAGTTTCAGCAAATTTCCAAGACTATATGATAGCGTGGCAACAACTCTGTTTTATATTTGCAACCGCCATTACAGTAACGACATTACATATCCTCAAGCGAAAGTCCCACGAACTCAATATTCCAATTGCGGTGCTTGGCGACTATGTCAATAGCCTTGTCTTTCAGTGTATTAAGGTTTATTCGTTTTGCTTGTCGCTTACATTCGGCCACGACCAAATGCTTGTCAACTTCGTTAACTGCAATCATATCTATTTCATTTCCGCCACCCTTCCAATAGTTGATAATTATGTTATAGCAGCCCTTTTCGGCATATAGCTGATGAAAATAACGTTCAAGCACAAATCCCGAAAATGTATCATAGTCGGCAAACACCTTGTCCTGCACATATTCAAGATTACCAATCTCAATGGCGCTACGATACTTATGGACAAATCTAAACCAAAATGTCAGAAAGTTATCGCGAATAAAATATTTCACACTGTGGGTGTTTGGCGACTGCATATAGGCTCTGTGCCGATTCAACAGGTTGTAGTTCTTTTCTAGTTTGTCAAGGTAACCGCCTGGCTCAATTCCCGTAACATTCTTGATGTTGCCACGTTCCGTATTTCCATCTGCAATAGCCTGAAGTATTGAAAAATAATTGGAATACTCCTTGCCAAATTCATCGCGAAGCATTTCGTAACCTTCGGTGATGAAATACGACCCGAACGAAAAAACCGAACGAATCATATCGTCTTTTGTAAAAGCATTGTCCATAACCAATTGCTCAACATACTTTGCAACACCACCTGTGAGCATATAAAGCGTAAGAAGGTCATCGGAATTATAGTTTGGGTTTCCATCGGCAAGTATCTCTTTCAAGGTAGATATCTTGAAAGGCTTCAAATTGATTCGACTGGTTGCCCTGCCATATAGAGGTTCCTTGGAATCGTCGAAAATCTTTGTCATCATCGAGTAAACCGAACCGCAAAGCACAAGATTCAGCTTGCTGTCGTCCTTATTGGCATCCCAAATATTCTGGATGTCGGAAAAAAGGGCAGGATTGGCATAGTTTAGATTCTGAAATTCGTCGAGCACCAATGTGAAGTTAATGCGCTTGGATAGGTTCATTATCGCATTGAAAAGTCGCGAAAACGATGAAAAATCTCCAATATCCTCATTCAGTACATAGCGTACATTCTCGCAAAGTTCGGCACAAAGCATGGCTTCGCTCTTGCGTGTTACAAAGAAGTAAACGAAAGGAATCTCGGCAAACGAATGCCTAATCAAAGATGTCTTTCCAATCCGCCGTCTTCCAGTTACTACTGTCATCTGTGCGTATTTTGCCGACTTCTTTTCAACACCTTTCAGAGTCTCAGTCTCTATCTCTCTGTCATAAAACTTCATAATTTACAATATTTTACAATTGCAACCGTTGTTACTGTAACAGCTGTTGCAATTTGATTGACAATGCAAAAATATTATTTATTATTGAAATGTGGTATAGAAAAAATCAAAAAATGAAAGTGAAGGATATGCAACTATTTTTAAAATAACTTTTCACACACTACCACAACAGCAAGCGCAATGACAACCAATGGTGCAAATCCTATCACTATCCACTTGATGCGCTTAACCATCTTTGCAAGTGCTTCGTTTTTCGGCATCAGGTACGACTGGACAAGGTTGATGATGCTTATTGCCACTACAAGTATATCGTCCACCCAGCCGTATGGGGTAATGACATCTGGAATGAAATCCAGCGGTGCAATTGAGTACAATACGGCTATCGCAATCCAAAGCCACGCGCCTGCGTGTGGCGAAACGCTCTTTCCTCTCGATAAAATTTCTGTTTTGTTGGTCATATCTTTGTTGTTTTTAGTTTGAGAGGACAAAGGTATGGGGGAAGGTTGCCAAAAGGTGGCAATGCTTGGGTGAGATTTAGAAAAAAGCCACCGCAAATAATATGCGATGGCTATAGAAATTACAATAGAATCTTATTGATTTCGGTAGTTTGCGTTTCTATTGTTTCAATATTAGATTTTAACGAAACAAGTTTCTGATTAATCTCTCCGATTCTCTTTTCCTTGTCAGTTTTCTTACCCTTACATTCTTTTATTTGTTCTTTCAAAGGATTGATAAGACCATCAATGAATTCTTCTTTAACAAAGTTAATAATCTTGTCTTTTTTGTCTAATATCCTGTCAAGTAATGGATCTGGATCAAAAGATGTACTAATATCAGATATGTTGCGTTTCACATCATTTACAATAGAACCATGAGAGAGAGCATTAATTATTGGTCTGAATTCCCAGAAAACACTTTTAAATATAATTTTAATTATTCCATCATCATCTAAAGCAGTTATGTCTTCGTCAAAAAGATTCTTGCTGTCAATATCCATGTCTAGTTTTGTTGTAACATTCTTAATGAATGATTCCGAATCGAAGTCTTCAATATTATTGTCAAAAATAATCTGAACATCATCAAAGAATGCTGATATTGTTGATTTCAGCTTTCGTTCGGTATTTTGACTAAGGTCCAATAAGGTTCTTGGTAATCGCCTTTTTTTCAGGTAGTCTAGTTCATTGTCCAATTTAGTGCTTAGATTTTCTGATCTTTCAAACCTACCCCAAGCGTCCACAATACTATTCATTTTTTGGCATGAAGCATCTACAATATCTTCTAAATCGTTTTTACCTTTTCTGATAGTTGCCTTAAAGTCAGATTCCAAATCATCACCAAGACTATTTATCTTTCTGTTCAGACGCCTCTCCGCCTTTTCAAGTTTTTCTTCTCTTTCTTCTAGTTCGGAATCAGGCAGATTCAAAAGTTTCAATTCGTTTTCAAGCAAATCCTTTTCCTTTATAAATTCCGTTTTTTTGCTTTGACCCGCAGCTTTTATTGCATTTAATGGTTTTGCTATCAATATCGCATTTTTCTCCTTATCAATCATATCCTGTATTGCACGAATAAGGTTGTCAATGTGGCTTCTTTGCCTCATTTCCGATTGCGATGATATTTCAAAATTACCGCAATGTCTTTTCCAGATGTCACTATAAATGATGTCGGAAGAAATTTTACTCATTGGTATTTCGGAAAGAAGTGCCATCTCTGCCGACAATGTGATTGGAGTGGTTTCCTTAAGTATGCTATTGATAGTATCGTCACCCAATTCTTGACTGGCCTTTCTGATTTCTCGCGAAACATAGTTTATAATATCGTCTTCCGTATCTCCATTATTATATGGAATGTCGTATTTATTAATACCTATGAGAACTTTTCCTATTCCGCATGATTTTACATTCTTGAATAGAATATCCCTGTCCGTAGAATCAAATGGACGTCCTGCATACAACATAAGCAGAACGACATCCGCCTTCTTCAAAAAATCCTTCGTGCGCTCTTCACGAGAGACAATAGGGTCGTTAAACCCTGGAGTATCAACAATCTCTACGCCCTTGAGATATTCCTTCGGATAATATATTGTAACGGATTTTGTTATCGAAACATACTTTCCTTCTGCACCAACATATTCTACAAGATTTTCAAAGTTATCTTCTTGTGTTTTGCCAAGATATTTTTCAACATTCAGTCCCGATGATTTCTCAACAAGTTCTTTAGCTGCTTTTATCTTTGATTTTTCCGAATCGCTTAAATTTTCCTCATTAGGATTACGGCTGGCTGTCATTTTCTGCTCGTTCCACTCATTGCTGTTGTAAAACTCGGCAACTATTCTCTTGCGTTCCCCGTATGTGATTACCGACAACGCCGCTGTCATTGGCGTTGTTGCTGCAGGAAGAACATCATCCTCGAACACAAATGAATTCAAGAAAGTTGATTTTCCACATTTCATCTGACCAATAACTCCGATACATAAAGTGTCGTTGTCAAGTTTTTCTATTATCTCATTTTTGCGTTTTTCGTCAATCCATCCATATTTGTTCGCTTTTTCTGCAAGCGACTTCAGATTTTCTTTTTTTTGCCTTATTTCTTCAAAAAAATTCTGTGCCATAATATTTGTGTGTTGCTTAAATTACTTATTTAATTTGTTGATTAGTCCTATCAGTTTGCTCTGATGCAATTCCATCTCCCTTAATATTGCCTTGCAATCCGACAAATCTTCATGCGTTTTTTGCAACCTTTTAGCAGCTTCAACATTCTCACTGAATATTTTTTCGACTTGCGGAACGTCATCATTTGATATTGATTCTAGAACGTTTACTAATCTATCACCTTCAGATTTAGACATTTTATATTTATCTTCTACAAACCAACGTGTTTTCAAATGGGAACAAAACTCTCTTATTGTATCTTGGCATTTGTTAGACATTGACTTAAGCCCCGCATAGAAAGAATTTTCTTTCCATTCACAATTCTTTCGTGCGTTTGAATGTTCAGAATTTTTCCTATTAACATTTTCCCTTAAAATAGACAGACAATTAGGAATAAGATTATTCACAAGACTATTTACATAGTTTTCAGAATCAGCACTTCTCCTAATAGACTTTACAACATTCATTATTGTGTCAATCTGTGCTGTTTTTGAGAATCGAATGTACTGCTTCGGCACAACACCCTCCCTTGCAAATGTCTGCTTTATTAGTTGTTCAACCCTTTCTACCTCTTTTTCTGCTTTGGTGTCGGTCTTGTTTATTACAACATACAGAGGTTTTTTTAGTTTTTCCTTTATCAAGGCAAGTGAACTTCTGTTTATCGTACCTGTGTTTACATCGACAACCCAGAATAAGGCATCACACTCGTTTATTACACCAAGAGTCCTTTCACTGTCCTCCTTGTCGTTGGAGTTAAATCCAGGGGTATCAAGAATGCTCATACCGTTCAAATTAGGATTCTTGTAGGTCATTACAAAATACTGTATAAGCGAAGATATTCCTTTTACTTGATTTAGAACTTCCTTGTTCACCCTACTGAAAGTTTCCTTTGAAATTGTCTTTAGGATATTATCCGGTGAATACAAGCAATAAGTTGTTGTTATTCCACCTGATATATAGGTAGGAATAGCGGTTGTCGCCTCTGTGCTCACAGGTAGCAACTGGGCACTTGCATCATTCTGCGAAAGAATTCTATTCACTATTGATGTTTTTCCTGCCGAAAATTCACCGACAAAGGCAATCTTTACTTTGCCCTGTACCCAATGCTTGCTGGCAATTTCTGCCCATTCGTTAAGCTGTGGACCAAAATAATCGTTCCATTTTGCCGAACCTTCTCTTATATCATTGAAGTTCTTGGAAACGAATGGCTCAAGGTCTTCTTCGATGTAGTCCTTTATTTCCCTAATAGCCTTTATGCGTTCGGAATAAGACTTATCATCGGCACGTTTTGCAGTCATAACTTCCTGAACAAATGAAAGAGATTGTTTCTTTAGTGATATTTCCTCTCTTGCCTCATTTAATGTGTCCTTTGTTTCTTGAAGTTCCGATGAAATCTGCTTGTTCTTATTCTCCAGTTGCCCTATTATTTCATCTTTTTCGGCTTCAATTTTCTTTGTTTTTTTCTTCTGGTCGTCACATTCATCCTCAAGGTCTTCAATTTCATTTTCAAGTTTCTTGATTTTTTCCTTCGCCTTGGAGATTTCGTCTTTAAGCCTATCTTCCTCATCGGATGTAATTGTTACATTACCGCCCTTTTCTACTGTTTTCAGTTTTTCCTTCAACTCGGAATATGCCTTTTCTTTTTCGGATAATGCTTGTTTTAACGATTCGATCTCATTCTTGTGACTTGATTTGTCAATATTGTTTTGCTGCGTATTTTTCCTTGACATTAGTTTTACCACAACAAATACAATTATTCCGCCAAGGATGGCAGCCCCTATTGTCAATAAAATTATGTTAGTGATATTCATTTACTTACTTTTTTAATGATTCAACTTCATTTTCCAACGATTTTACAGCGAGACTATATTCTTCTACTTTGAGTTTCAACTCAGAGTTTTCTGCAGACAGAGCCTTTATCTTCCTTTTTGCCGCATCCATTTCATCTTCAAAGGAATCATTGTCTTCATCCCTTTCTTTTAACTGGCGGTAAAGTTTTTTGTTCTCGGCAAGCAAATCTTCAACCTGTCGTTCAAAATCTCTATTTCTGTTGCGAAACTTTTCGTTTTCCCTATAAAGTTCGTCGATTTCTGTTCTTTTTTCGTTAGACGGCTGCTGTCCAGTAAATTTACCGATTAAATACCCAACCGACAATCCTAATATTGCAGTTATTATAATTCCTACCATAATTTTTCTCCTTATTTATAACATATTCCTATAGTTACGTAATTGTGTCATCCTACGTTCAAACTCATCCTGATTTGCTTTGCGTTGCTCGGCAAGTTTCTGTAGAATCTGATTTTTTTCTGTAATTGTTGTTTCCGCTTCTGCATACAAAACTGTACTTATTCCATTCACAATCTCATTTCCAATACGGTCTATTTCGGCTTTAAATGCAGGCATCAATGTCGAATCAACATAATTGTTAATTGCTCTTATTCTTTGCGGTTTACCCATTGTGGCATCTGTAATCTTTCCAATAAGATTTCCGAGAACACCGCCATTTTTCTTTTCTATGGATTCTGCTTTTTGTTGCACTTGAGATGCCTTAGACAATGCTCTTCCTGCCAATGTAAGTTCTGTACCTTCGATAAGCAGAGTTGAAGTGCTGATACCACTTGCTGCTCCAGAACCTGCCGCTCCTGCTGCCGCAGTTCCCGATGCTCCTAAAACTGCGGGGGCAGCCGCAACTGCAGCAACTGCAGCTATACCAATTACGCCAATCTTGATTGCATTATCATATTCGTGTCCTGCTTCATTTAAATTCATTCCGTAACCTATGCCAGACATATCAAAATCAGGCAAGGAAATGTTATTTAGCGACTGGATATTTACGCTATCATTACCCGAAAGCGAAGTGGCTTTTGTCTTTATTGCTTGACGTACATTGTTCTTGAACTCGTTTTGCAATAATGTTGCAGTGTTGTTTATCGCACTTATTGCTTCCGCATCATAGTTAATTCCTTTGGCTGTTGCAATTGAATTTAAACGAGAAACAATGGAATCCTGAAAATGGCGAGAAACATTTCTTCCTATTTCTTCTATGTCGCCTGTTGAATCGGATATAAGCCTGTTTATGCTTCTGTTGAAATTGTTTAGTTCTGCTTTGTGCTTCTTGATGCTTTCTTCCAATTCATCATCAGAAGAAGAAGATACCTTCAACATTTCATCTATGCAACTTTTCAATTTCTCCGAAGCAAGATTCATTCTTTGTTCATTTACTTTTTTTAAGATATTGTTTTTCTCTGCCATAATCGACTGGAACAAATCGTACAATTGCTGTACATCGTTGTTTTTGGCTGAGACACAAGCCGTCTGTTTTATATCAATTTCGCAATTTTCAGATATGTATTTCTTTTGAGCCTCAACTTCTTTTTGTGTCTTAGTATCGCATTTTGTTATAACTAAAAACAAAGGTCTGTCAGACAATTTCATAGTTTTAACGAACTCTGTCAACGAGCGAGTTATTGGCTGGTTTACATCAATTACCAATATTATGCCATCAGCTTGTGGCAAAAAGTTTACAAGTGCCTGCTTGTGTCGTATATCAGGAGAAGAAAGTCCTGGAGTATCAACAATTACTGTTGTTGATGGAACTCTTTTTGATGTATCGTGTACAAGAACGAAAGGATTATTGCCTAATTTGTCATTCTTTAAGTCGGCAATATTGTCGTAGTGCGTAGATTTGCCCTCCTTATCGAAAACTTCAGCGCAACAAGAATCACAGCCAAAATGAACTTCAAAAATTGTTGCCGTGGTAGGGTCAAAATTTGTTTCAAGTTGCTTGCTATCTGTTAAGGCATTTATCAATGTTGTCTTTCCAGAACTAAATTCACCCACAAATGGTAAAATCAAGTCGCAATCTGTTTTCGACATTTTTACCTTTAATTGTTCCAATTCTTTTGTAATTGTTTCTGCATTAATCTCCTTTGAGATTTCGATTAATTTGTTTATTTCCATGATATTATTTTAATTGTATTTTATCGTTTTAAGAAACTCTTTTAGATTATTGAGTACATCATTCCTATTAAGTATTTTTATCAAATCCATATTATCTATTTCCAAAGAATCTTCCATGTCATATAGTAAAGTATTTATCCATTTAACAAAATAATTTATTTTTCTCCTTTTATTACATTTGGTATATGGTATTAGAGAGTTGCATAAAAATATTAGGGATTTTAATTGATTTTTTATTTTCAAAGTACGTTTACTTCCAAAACTAATAGCACATGATTTATCGTACTCTTCTATGCATTGAATAATTGTTTCAGTAATGTTGCCTATTTTAGATATAATAATATGCTTATTTGCTGCTTTGAAATTAATTAGACCAGAAATTCCAATGATAGCACATATTGACGCAATAATTGAAATTATAGAACTAATAATGTTTAATGATTCCATGATATTAAATTTTTTGTCATTATTTCTTTTATTCCTTAAAAAAAATTGAGCGTGTTCCAACTATCCTTCATTTCGGTTGGAAAGGCTCTGGAAAACCCGTAATCGCAAAAAGAAGAAAGCAGTCCACGCCCATGATGGGTGCGTACGGTTTTCGAACTACCTGCGCGATTACTTGTAAAAAGCTTCCAGACTTCTTCCAATCGCTAAGCATAACGAAACGTACTCCTAACGTTGCTACAAAGATATAGAAATATTTACGATTTACGAAGTACGATTTATGATTTTTTTTGAGACCAATCCAGATGTCAAACAGTCTAACAGAAGACTTGTCGGGCTGCAAGCCTGTTAGCCTGTTAGCCACTCAAAAAAACTTGTCAATTCAAAATATATTTGTAATTTTGTGAGCCTATAATAAAAATAAATTTTATTTCTAGCTTTAAAAATGACTGTAATAAATTCCATAATGGCAAGCCCACGCACTGTTTTTACGATGCAGTCGCTGCTTATGCTGCTAGATGGTTCGCAAACAGCCGACCTGCCGGCAAAGATGCACTATTATGTCAAGCAAGGTGTTTTGCTAAATCCTCGGCGTGGAATCTATGCAAAATCGGGATACGACCTTCGCGAAATGGCATGCGCGGTATTCCAACCATCATACATATCAATGGAATATGTATTGAGCCGTAGCGGTGTAACATTCCAGTATGTTGACGAAGTAACTTCCATTAGCTACCAGAACCGTAGCATCGAAATAGACGGGAAAGACTATTCGTATCGGCGCATTAACCCTATGCTGTGGACAAATATGGCAGGAATAATCCAAAACGACAATATTGCAATCGCTACTCCAGAACGAGCATTCCTCGATATGGTTTATCTGAGCGCCGGCAACTGTTTTTTCGACAATCTTCGTGTGCTCGACAGAAAACTAATCAAGGAAATATTGCCCACATATAATTCTGCAACATTGAACAAACGAGTAAAACAATTGATAAATATTTGAAAGTCATGGATATTAATAAACATAGGTACTATATGACGCAGATTCTGCTTGCAGTTTTTCAGGAAAGTGAATTGTGCAAGCTACTTGCCTTCAAGGGCGGAACATCGCTATTGCTGTTCCACAACTTGACACGTTTCTCTACCGACTTGGATTTCAACCTGCTGGACAAATCGCAGATGGAAAATGTGTATCGTCGGATGCGAAATTTGCTACTTAGGTTTGGAAGTATCGAAGATGAAGCCGTAAAGTTTTATGGTGCCATACTTGTGCTAAGTTACGGTAAAGGCGAACGGATGCTAAAGATAGAAATAAGCACTCGCCAATACGACGACCATTATGAGATAAAAAACCTTATGGGTACAGATATCCGCTTAATGACAATAAATGATATGTTTGCACATAAACTTTGTGCGCTTGGCGAACGTATCACGCCACGCGACGTTTACGACACTTGGTTTTTCCTTCACAACAGAACAGAAATAAATCCCAATATCGTGCAGTTGCGTACAGAAATGCCCATCAGTGAATATGCAAAACTTTGTGCTGCAAAAGTTTCAGAAACCAGTCCCAAGGCATTGATGCAAGGTCTTGGCGAAGTTTTGCTGGATGGTTCTTCAAAGAAATTTGTAAAATCTCAACTAATAACAGAAACCGCCTCGTTGCTTGAGCTGTTTTCGCAATATCCGCTTGTTGCAAACCAGACGAATACCCCAAGGATGCAACTGTTAATTGACAATCCTAACTTAACACAACTATTCGAGAATAACAATGTGGATTTGAGCACCATATCAGAACAACAACTGCAAAATCTCATAAATCAAGGTGCATCGCTAAAAGTTTATTCTCGCAATGGAGAAGAGGTGGATATATCATTGGGATAATAGTTTTCAAAAACAGCCCACGCCCATACCTTACATACTGCAACCACTGGCAAATTTCCAGAGCCTTTCCAACCAGCAGATATTTCAAACGGTATGCTTAGCGCGGACTGCCGTTGCCACTGTGGCAACTGAGAAAAACAAATGTCCGAACAGCAGTCTCACAGGCTGACAGGCTAACAGTCGAACAGCCAAGCCTACCTAGACAGGTCTTCTTTAGCCATCAAATCAGCGTAGCCATTGTAAAGACGTGCCATGGCGCGTCTCAACAGAACGGCAAAGCCCTCAACGAAGTTAAACGGCTTTAGCCATTGAAACGGGCATAGCCCATCAAACGTGAAACTTGAAACGGCGCAGCCATTGAAATCCAGAAACAGCGTTAGCCATCAAACTTTCAAACGCCGTAGGCATTGAAACAGCGCAGCGAGAACGGCGAAGCCCCTACGCTGTTACCTTTTTCGTCTTTTTGCTACTGCTTTCTTGCAATTCCTTGCCTCGCTTGTAATCTTCGTGGGCTTTCTTGGCAAGCGTTCCGCCTGCAACCACCGCTGCTATTGCTGCCAGTGCCTTTAGACCGGCTTTAATGAAATCAGAACTCATATTCAAATGTTTTTAATCGTTATTGTTTTATTTTCTCTCCCTTGCTGTTGTAAACAGTAGTATATCCGTTCTTCTTCACGACGAAGGTGTCGCCCGAAACGGAAACAATATCGCCCACCGTAGTGGAAATCGATTTATATTTGTGCCCTTGCATATCATACAGGTCGTAGAATCCGTTCTTTACCACGATGAAGAACTTGCTGCCATGTCCTACCAAAGTTCCAACATAGTCGCCAACGGCTTTAACTTCCACATTTTTTTCGTTGTAGATGCGGTAGAAGTGGTTTTTATTCTCAATGTGTGAGATACTTTGCGAGAATGCTGTGGCACATATTGCCACGAACATCAGTAATACTAATAACTTTTTCATTTTCAATTAAGTTTAAATGTTTATACTCTTGTTATTCAATAATTTATCTTTACGGTAATTTCGTGATAAAAGTCACGGCAATAGATGAAATCGGTTATGGCAAAATTGCTTTTCAGGAATAATTGACTAAACTGGAGGGTCAAGTGCAAATTCTTGGTAAGTTCTTCATCGAGACCTGCGTTCCAATTCTTCGTCCAAATATCCGAGTCATGTTTACAACGACTACGCTTGCCTATGATAACGTCGAAACTATCGTATGGACTTACCACCAAACCAGCCACGCAACTATCCCAACCAGCATATTGAGAATTCCACAATGCCCACCAAAGTTCATCGCGGTCGCTATCTTGCAGCGGATGCAGTTTAGGGTAGTCTTTACCTAAAAGGCACTTACCGTCGACTTCTATGTCTTCGCCAAGGGCTTTGTTGGCTTCGTAAACAATGTGATATTTTTCGTAAGTTATCCGCAATGCCTCAATCAGTGCGTCGTTGTAGGCAATTATGTCGGGCAGAATCTCCTCCTGATGCTGAAGCACATAATGGTTGATTATGTTCTTTCGCATTTGCAGCAGGTAGCTAATGTTTTCGGTATCGAAAGAGGATTCGTGGAATCTGATTATTTCTTTCTCGATTTGTTGCACCGAATAGTCCTGCAAAATTTTTCTTATATTCATAACTAATTGTTTTACAAATTTAATATTCTCCTACATTGTCATTCCGTAAAGCAGAACGAACCGACTAAGTATCGTGTCGTGTGAGTTCGCTTGTACGGAATCTCCCATTGAAACATTTTCCATTGGAGATTCCGCATAGTTGAACAATATTATGCTCCACGTTCCGTATCGCATTATTGTTCTAACTTGCGGAATGACAATCCTTTTTTTCTTTGTCATCGTCGCAAAACAGGTCAACTATGCCGTCGATAAGGTCCGACACAAAATTGCCTGCTGCCTTGCCAACGGCAACCGCTGGACCTACTCCTTTCTCAAAAGGCTTCAATTCTTCGGGAAACTTTCCTTTCGTCAGGTCGTGATTCTCTCTTTTTTCTAAATCCTTTTCCATAGTAGTCTGTTTTTAATCGTCATAGTCAATTCCATCTTCGTCATATTCTGCTCTAGCGTCCTCGTCCGGAAACATCCAGTCGAGAATTTCATCAGTTGACGGGTCATCGTCGTATGGACCATACTCAAAATCTTTAATCATAGCATTAGATTTTAAATGGTTATTAATAAGTTAACTATCACCTTGCTATCTTGAATCCTATTCTTTCGTTATCAACCGTCAATGGAAACTCTGCCAAAAGTGCTGGCATCGACAGTTTCACATAATCTTCTGCTGAATTGTGCATCTCCAAAAAACGCTTGGTTTCCGCCATAAAGTCATTGATATTGCGTACTCGCGTCTCGTAAGCCATGCTTATCGAGTTAGGCTCGTCGAAGTCAATGAAGAACGACATGCCATATTCCAAGTTAAGGTTATTTGCAATGACGCACATCCCTTCGCGGTTCACATCGTCGAGGCCTTCAAATTCTTCGACAAGATAAAATCGTAGCCTCAACAGGTTGAGGTCATCCACCGGGTCGATACTATAAATTATAGGGTTGGTGCCAATCCACATATAGTTGAGTCCCTCCACTTTTTCGGTGCGGTAACCTTCGTCTGCCAATGCCTTGCGTGACTGGCGGTAAATTTTGCCGGTAGAGACGATTCTTCCCTTCAACGCCATTGCAATCAGGCTTGCAAGCGCACCAATTATCAATATTGCAAATACTATCCGTATCATTGTCCTTTGTTTTTCTCGAAGCAAAGGTAGGTGGCCAAATTGCCAAAGTTCGGCAGTATAGGATTTTTTTTGTATTTTCGCAGTGCATTAGCGAAAATACCGATTTTACATTATCCATTGTTAAATGTCAATTAAAAATCTTTTTACACTGCTTGCTTTTGGCAATGCAGTATTTTACCTTTGCGCTGAATTTAAAGAAGAAACGATATGGCAAGAAACTTTTTCAATAGATATGTGTGGCTGATTGACACTATACAGCGTTACAAATATATTCAGTTCGACGATTTACAGCGCGAGTGGAACAGAAGCGTATTGAACGAAAATGGACAAGAACTGGCACAGCGCACATTCTTCAACCACAAGGATGCGATTGCCGATATGTTTGGCATCGAAATTAAGTACGACAAGGCTCGTGGCTACTACATTGCCGAAGAAGAACTCAACTTCGAAGGTTTCCGCAACTGGCTGCTCAGTTCGCTGTCTATCAACAACTTATTGCTCGAATGTTCGGATATGCGCGATAGAATTCTGTTCGATGAAGTGCCTGGCGGACAGCAATATGTAAAGACTGTTGTCGATGCAATGCGAGCAAGCACCGAACTCGAAGTTACCTACCAGAGATTCCTCGATGATGAGCCGAGGACATTCAACTTGCAGCCATATTGCATAAAATGTTTCAAGCAGAGGTGGTATGTGTTTGGCAAGAATACCTACGACAAAAAACTGAAATGCTATGCCTTCGACCGCGTGATGTCGATGCACAGTACCGACAAGAAATTCAAGTTGCCCAAAAGTTTCGATGCAAAGGAATACTTTGAACCGCTGTATGGCATTGTCGGTGGCGGAGAGAAACCGGAACTAGTAAAAATCAAGGTTATCGACGAGCAACGCGGACACATTCGCACACTTCCTCTGCATTCGTCGCAGAAGGAAACCGAAACAAAGGAAGAGTACTCTATTTTCTCGTACTACATGGTTCCCTCCTTCGATTTTTTAATGGAATTGCTCTCGATGGAAGATATGGTGGAGGTGCTTGCCCCCGAAAAGTTCCGCAAGGAAATAAAACGGCAGATAGATGGGATGTACAGGCTGTATAAACAAGAGAAAAGACGCCCCTAATTTCTCACCGCCCTGTTCAATATCTCCAGCGGATGCAGCGCCTCTACCCCCGTTCCGTCCTTGATTTGGCAACGGCAACTTGTGCCGACGGCTGAAATTATAGTGTTAGGCTCGGCATTGCGTACAGCGGGGAACAACACCAGCTCGCCAATTTTCATCGAAAGTTCGTAGTGCTCCTTCTCGTAGCCGAACGAACCGGCCATACCACAGCAACCGCTAGGAATTTCCTTAACCGTAAAATTCTTCGGCAACGACAAAGCCTTCAAGGTGAATTTCGTCCCGATTAGCGACTTCTGCTGGCAATGTCCGTGGAACATAATGCTTGCAGCCTCATCGGTAAACATTTCGGAACTTATATTGCCACAGTCGATTTCACGGCAGATAAACTCGTCGAACAGAAGCGCATTTTTGGCAAGGTTTTCGGCTTTGGAGCGGTTTTCATTTGTGACAAGGTCGGGATATTCGTCGCGGAAAGCAAAGATTGCCGACGGTTCGATGCCGACAAGCGGAGTTTCGTCGCTTATGATGTCGCCGAGCATTTCGATATTGGCGTTTGCAATCTTCTTCGCCTTGCGCACAAGCCCCTTGCTGAGCCAGGTGCGCGCGCTTTCCTTCGACTTGGCAAGCCTTACCTCGTAGCCAAGCTTTGTAAACAGCGAAACCGCATCTACGGCAATATGTGTGTCCAAGTAGCGCGAAAATTCATCAACGAAAAGGTAAATTGTCTTTTTCGGTTTTTCGGTTCGCGTCTCCCCTATTTTGCGCACCTGTTTCCTAAGATTTACCGTACTCATCAGCGGAATGCTCCTTTCGGTGCTGAAACTGATGGTTTTCTGGATTATTTTCGCGAAAAACTTGTTCTTGAAGAAGAAATTCGAGATATGCGGAACCATTGCCGCCAGCCTGTACAATCGCGGTTGCATAGCCACAGCACGACTGCGCAACGGAACTCCATAATGGTCGTAGTAATGCTGAAGAAATTCCATTTTCAGCTTGGCAACATCCACACCCGACGGACATTCCGACTTGCAGGCCTTGCACAGCAGGCACTGGTCGAGCACTTCGTAGGCTTCCTTCTCCATAAAGGGGTCTGGCTTGGTGGAATTTGTAATCAGTTCGCGGAGAATGTTGGCACGGGCGCGTGTGGAGTTCTGCTCGTTGCGCGTAGCCTGAAAACTCGGGCAGAGCGTTCCGCCAATGATGTGCGACTTGCGGCAGTCGCCAGCACCGTTGCACTTTTCGGCAGTGCGCAGATAACCGCCAGTACGCGAAAAGTCAAAGTAGGTTTCAATCTCGCGGGTCTGCTGTCCGGGCTTGTAGCGCAGATGGGTGTTCATCTTCGGTGTACCGATTATCTTGTTGGCGTTGAACACATTGTCCTTGTCCCAGACCTTTTTCAACTCGACAAACATTTCGTATATTTTGTCGCCAAGCATCAACGGAATGAACTCACCGCGCAAGCGACCGTCGCCATGTTCGCCACTGAGCGAACCGTGATATTTTTTCACCAGTTTTGCAGTCTCCAACGCAACAGTATGAAAAAGTTCCACATCGTGGGCATCCTTTAGGTTCAGAATCGGACGCAGATGCAGTTCGCCAGTGCTGATGTGGGCATAGAAAACACATTCGAGCCCCAACCTTTCGAGCATAGCGCGGAAATCCTTCATATACGCTGGCAAATCCTTGGGATTCACTGCTGTATCTTCAATCACAGGTGCAGGTTTGCGGTCGCCGGGCATATTGCCAAGCACGCCAAGTCCAGCCTTGCGCAACGCCCACACCTTTGGAATATCGGCACCACGGACAATGGGATAGCAATAGCCGTAGTTGTGACTGCGCAAGTCGGCTTCGAGAGCCTCAATCTGCTGCTGAATCCAGTTTTCGTCGTCGTTCACCCACTCCACAATCAGCACGCCTTCGGGGTCGCCTTCCACAAAGAAGCGGTTTTGCCGCTGGGCGATGTTCTCCTTGGTAAGGTCGAGTACCTTCTTGTCCATCAGTTCAATAGACGACGGCGAGTATTTCAGCGCAACAAGGTTAGCCTCGAAAACTTCGTCCAAGGTTGCCGTGTGAACGCACATCAGGGCCTTGTTTGCCGAAGGCTTATCGACAAGGTTCAACTTTATCTCGGTGATGAACGCCAAAGTGCCTTCCGAACCGGCAATGAGCTTGCAGAAGTTGAATTTCTTGTCGGAATTGCCAAAAATCTCGTTGTCGAGAAGGCAATCGAGGGCATAGCCGGTGTTACGGCGGCGGATTTCGGGGTCGGGATAGTTGGCTTTTATTTCATCGACCACATTTTTGTTTGAAAGCAAGTCGCGGATATGGCGGTAAATGTCGCCTTCGAGCGACTGAAGTTCGCACTTGGCATTAAACTCCTCGCGGGTAAGTTCGCCGAAAGTAACATCGGAACCATCTGACAATATGCATCTTACCTCCAACAAATGGTCGCGAGTACTGCCGTAGATTAGCGAGTGCGAACCGCAGGAGTTGTTGCCAACCATTCCCGAAATCATACAGCGGTTTGATGTGGAAGTTTCAGGACCGAAGAAAAGATTATGCGGAGCAAGGTATTTGTTCAGTTCGTCGAGCACAATGCAGGGCTGAATGCGAATCCATTTCTCTTCCTTGTTGAGTTCCAGCACCTTGCCAAAGTTTTTCGACACATCCACCACGATTCCGTTTCCCACCACCTGACCGGCAATTGAAGTTCCCGAAGCGCGAGGAATGATGCTAAGACCATTTTCGCGGGCAAAGCGGATTACGGCGCGAATGTCGTCGTTGTCCTCGGGCACGCAGACCGCCATCGGCATTTCGCGGTATGCCGAAGCGTCGGTGGCATAGATTATCCTGTGTATGTTGTCGGTGCAGACAGCACCCTTGAAGTTTGCTTTTAACTTATTGAAATCCATTCGTTATGCCTTTTTGTAAAGAGACTTGGCAAAGGTATAAAAACTTTTTGTAAAGGACATTGGAGAAGGGAAAACAAGCGAATTTTCTTCTTATTCTTAATAAAAATGAAAAATATATCCATTTTAAACAGCATATAAACATTTTTATGCAACACAATACCATTTTTGTCTAATAACTACCATGTAAACATTTTCTCTTTTAATTTTTCATTATATTTGAATTCAATTAATATCATATCAAATATGAAAAAAATATTATTTGTAATTGTCTTACTATTAATAGTATCGGTTACATGGGGACAGACGGAATCCGACCTCCAATTCATAGAGCAAACTCTTGAAAATCGTGGCGAAGTGGTGCTAAGATTCCCACACAACGGAAATCGTGAGCTTGTACGCGAACTCAACCGCATAATGTCAATCGACAGGGTAAATGACACATACGCGGAAGCCTACGCAAACCGCACAGAATACGAACAGTTCAAGACATACGGCATTGAATATGAGCCTGTTTACGAATATTACCGTCAGACTCGTGCATTGAATATGGCTACAAGTGTTGCTCAGATGGCAAACTGGGATAGATACCCAACCTACGCTGTATATCTGGAGATGATGCAGAACTACGCACAGAACTATCCTACTTTGTGCAAGATGGATACTATCGGTCATTCGGTTTACGGTCGCCCGATTATAAATATGACAATTTCGGACAATGTGGGCGTTGACGAGGACGAACCCGAATTCTGGTGGAGCAGTACAATGCACGGCGACGAAACTTCGGGATGGTACTTCCTTATCCGCCTTGTCGATGACCTGCTGACAAAATACGGCACCGACCCGCAGATTACAAACCTCGTGAACAATGTGGAGATATACATTTCGCCCAACACCAACCCCGACGGCACTTTCTACCGCTCCAACGACGGCACAAGCATTGCCAATGCACGCAGATACAACTACAACAGCGTTGACCTTAACAGAAACTTCCCGTTCGTAACCAATACGGCAAGCCACACGGCACAATATCCAAACGAACCAGAAATCACTATGATGACAGCCTACGCCGATGCACACAACTTTGTGATGTCGGCAAATTGCCACGGCGGCGACGAATGTATGAACTACCCGTGGGACGAAGACGGCTGGACACACGCAGCACACCCGAATCCCGACGACAGTTGGTGGGAATACATCTCGTGGATGTTCGTAGATACCGTACACGCAATAAACGCCAACAGATTTACTGGACCATCGGATGTTAGCGGCTCGAACGGTGTAACAAAAGGTAGTGAATGGTACTCTATTGACGGTGGCCGTCAGGACTATATGAACTACTACAAGCATATCAAGGAGACTACGGTTGAATTTACATCTGATAAGAAACTGGGATCAGAAAATCTGGTTGCTTTCTGGGGATACTACCGCAAGTCGATTCTTAACTATACCGAGCAAGTCCTCTACGGTTTCCGTGGAATAGTGACCGACGGCTGTACAAACCAGCCACTTAGCGATGTAAAAGTCTTCATCAACAACCACGATGCCGACGGAACCGAAGTCTATACCGCAGCACCTGTGGGCGACTACCACCGCCCGATATATGCAGGCACCTACAGCGTTACATTCTCGAAGGAAGGCTACACATCGCAGACTTTAGAAATTACCACGCAGAATATGGCAAGCACACGTCTAGATGTAACATTATACCCCGAAGGCACAATAGTTCCGACATTTACAGCAAACCCAACGACATTGTACGAAGGTAGCAGCGTCCAGTTTACCAACACTACTTCCGGCAACTATGTTTCTTCGTCGTGGACTTTCGATGGCGGTTCGCCAGCAACAAGCACCGCAACCAATCCAAGCGTAACATACAACACTCACGGGACTTACGATGCAACACTCACCATAGTTAACACAAATGGTTGCTCGGCATCAACGACCGGACAAATCACCGTATATGAAGCCGTTCCGCCAGTTGCCGACTTCGCAGCATCGGAGACCAGCATATCGACAGGCAGTTCAGTAACATTTACCGACCTTTCTACGAACATGCCAAATTCATGGTCATGGACTTTCGAAGGTGGCAATCCAGCGACATCAACAGAACAGAATCCAAGTGTAACCTATAGCGAACCCGGCGAATACACGGTAACGCTTGTTGCAACGAACGCTTTCGGTTCTGATACGGAAACAAAGACTGAATACATCAATGTCGTATCAATAATAGACATGAGCAGCGAGCCAATATATGTATGCAGCGGTACATATCGCGATCCAAGTGGCGATGGCAACTATGCAAACAGTATCAATAATCTTACTCAGACAATATATCCAGCAACCAGCGGAGCGTATGTCAGACTTACATTCAGCGAGTTTTCGCTTGAAGCAGCAGGAAATACAGGATGCTACGACAAGTTATACATATACGATGGAACATCTACTTCGGCACCTGTACTGGTCGATGGTGTATGCGGCACCAACAATCCGGGAACCGTAACAGCAACCAACGCGGATGGAGCATTAACGATAATGTTCTACTCCGACCAATACGAAGTTTCTTCGGGTTGGGTTGCCGAAATAAGCTGCTATGTCCAGGAACCGGAAGCTGCATTCACTGCAACTGCTGACGGATGCTCTCACGACATAACATTAAACAACGGATCAGCATTCGCTACTTCATACCTCTGGAACTTTGGTGACGGTACTACTTCAACCGAAGCAAATCCTACACATACTTACGCAGCCAACGGCACTTATACAATAGTACTTACCGCTACAAATTCTTTGGGCAGCAGCACAATTTCTCACCAAGTTGAAATTTCTGCTCCCGAAATCACTTCGGTAACCAATGCAAGCGGATGCGGAAGCTCAACGCTTACACTTTCGGCACAGGGAACCGGCACATTGCACTGGTTCGACGCTCAGACCGGAGGCACTGAACTAGAAACAGGCGATTCCTACACCAACACATTCGCAGCAACAACTACCGTTTATGTAGAATCGCAAGTAGGTACCGAGGAGACCTACAACGTAGGTATTGCAAACAACTCTTCGGCAACCACGTATACGCAAAGCCAGAACAGGGGACTCGCCTTTACTGTTTCGCAGGCACTTACACTGGTTTCGGTTGATATATATTGCTCACAGGCTAACCAGAACAAGACAATAACAATAACCAACAGCTCGAACCAGACAGTACACACAAGCACACACACGCTTGCATCGGGACTTAACACATTGACATTAAACGCAGAACTTGAACCTGGAACATACAATATCACTACAAATGTTCGTTACACCTACAGACAGGCCACAAGTTTCCCATATACCATTGACAATGTAATCAGTATAACAGGACAATATAACTACCAATACGGCACGCAATACTACTATACCTTCTACAACTGGGTTGTAAAAACCGGCAGCACCTGCACAAGCGAGCGCACACCTGTAACCGCCACTATCTCCGAATCGGGCAGCATAGACCTTGGCGAACCTATTACACAATGCGGTGGTACTGCTACAATTGATGCAGGAAACGGATTCAACAGCTACACTTGGAGCAACGGACAAACAACACAAAGCATTACGGTAAGCCAAAGCGGCACATACTCAGTAACTGCAAGCAACGGACAATGCGAAGTGACAGCTACAAGAGTTGTTACAATAAATCCTGTTCCATCGGTTTCGATAACAGAAAGCAACGACGTGCTTACCGCAAATGCAACATCAGGCTCTGGCGACTACAGCTATTTGTGGTCGGAGGGCAATGCGACAACACAAAGCATCGACATGACGCACAATGGTAACTACTGCGTAACCGTAAGCGATTCAAACGGCTGTCAGGCTTCGGATTGTATCGACGCAACAATGGACGACATCGAAATAAGCATCGCCGACACCGAACACGGAAGCATATCGGGCGAAACATCGGTTGAATACGACGGTAACTACACATTTACTGTTACCCCCGACAACTGCTACGAAATAGCTTCGGTTACTATTAACGGCACTGAAGTCGCTCTCGACGCCAACAACTCGTACACCATCAACAATGTAACAGCACCACAGAGCATATCGGCAACATTCAGCCCGATTACTTACACAATAACTGCAACAGCAGGCAACGGAGGAAATATCACTCCTGGAACAAGCAATGTCAACTGCGGCGACAATATCACTTTTGCTATTAGTGCAAACAATGGCTACCGCATAGTTGACGTAACCGTCGACGGACAAAGCATGGGCTCTATAGAAAGTTATACGTTCTCGAACGTTACTGACAACCACTCAATTGCTGCAACATTCATCACAGTTCTCAACATCGACATCAATGCCGATGCAGAGGGCGGTTCGGTAACTCCAAACGGAACACAGACTCTCGACGCTGGCGAAAGTTTCACTTTCACCGTTACCCCCGACAATTGCTACGAAATCGGCAACGTTACTGTAAACGGAGTTGCTGTAACTCTTGATGCAAACAATTCGTACACAATCAATAATGTAACTGCAGACCAAAACATCAATGTTACGTTTAACCAATTGTCGTACACTATCACAGCATCGGCTGGCAATGGAGGCAATATCACTCCAAGAACAAGCAACGTCAACTGTGGCGACGACATTACATTTACAATCACTCCCGACGACGGATACATGATTGCCGACCTGCTTGTTGACGGACAAAGTACAGGTTCGGAAAGTTCATATACTTTCTCTGATGTAACTGCAAACCACACTATTTCGGCAACTTTCGAGCCGATACCTGCAGGTGAAATTGTAATTGTCGTAAATTCCGACGATGAAGGCGGCACGGTAACTCCTAACGGAACTCAGACAATCACCGAAGGCAACGACTTCACATTCACAGTTACTCCCGATGCTTGCTACGAAATCGGAATTGTAACCGTAAACGGAAATGAAGTTTCGCTTGACGAAAACAACTCGTATACAATCGAGAATGTAACCGAAGAACAGACTGTTAATGTAACATTCAACCAGATTACATACATAATTACGTCAAGTGCAAGCAATGGAGGCACAATAACTCCTGCTGGCAATACTGAAGTCAACTGCGGTGAAAGCATGACTTTCGTAATCGCAGCCAACGAAAGCTACGAAATTGCCGATGTTACAGTTGACGGACAAAGCATTGGTGCCGTTGAAAGCTATACATTCGACAATGTAACAAGCGCACATACGATCAATGCAATATTCAGCGAAATAATTGTAATTCCCGACTGCTACGCTGTTACCGACCTTACTGCAAGAACAGAAACATACGGAAACGTATTGTCGTGGAATGCAGCAGAAAATGCAGTATCGTACGACATCTATCGCAATGATGTTAGAATTGCAACAGAAGCCGGCACAGCATTCATCGACTTGCAAGGACACGATGGCGATACCTACTACATCATTACTAACTGTACAAACGGTGGCACATCGGATGCGTCAGAAACCGCAACTGCTACAATTACTGGCATAGATGAAATTGCAAGCAGCATAAGCGTATATCCTAACCCTGCATCGGATATTGTAACAATAAGTGCCGACGAAGCCATAACACACATTGAAATTGTTTCTATTACAGGACAGACATTGCGCACCGAAGAGGTCAACAGCGACAGAATCGAATGCAACATAGAATCGATTCCTGCTGGAACTTATCTGATAAGGATATTCGGCAATACAAATGTTTATGTGAAGAAGTTGGTAATCAAATAATCAAACCGATTGATAAAATAAAAACGCCAAGAAATTCTTGGCGTTTTTATTTTATATCAATTCTTTAAGCTCTTTCAGTACCTGCTGCTTTCCGGGTTCACCGCTGCGTTTTGCCGTTTCGGTAAAGTAGTGGTGCTCGGTGATGAACTTGTACTGCATCTTGTTCCACTGCTCGATAGAGTCGATCTTGCCACGCTCGAAAAGCTCGCGGAACAAGTTCTGCGAAATAGGTATAAAGTCGGGACGGCCGAGATAGTCGAGGTCGGCATCGCACATGATTTCCTCGAGCAAGTTGTGAGGATTCTGTGGCACCTTTGTGGCATTTATTATGCCCTTGATTATTTCTATCTGCTCGCGTGAGAACTTGTACTTTGCAAGCGTCTGATGAGCCAAACGGGCACCGATTTCCTCGTTGTTGTCGTAGCTTGCCATAAAACCGCTGTCGTGGAAAAGTGCAGCGCAACGCAGAAGCAACAAATCCTCTTCCGAAACATTCTCCTTGGTACCAATGTCGGTAACCCGATAAATGGCATCGGTAGTGTGTTTGAGATTGTGATAGTATAAGTTCTTCGGCAAGTCGCGTTGCATCTGTTCGAGAATTTCTTCCTGGATAAGCGAGAAATTAAGACTCTGCTTACGCACATTGAACAGATGGTTTGGCGTAATACCATCACCATTCTCGGAAAGTTCCTCGAGGATTCCGTTTACGTAGAACATTTCCATTTCACCCTTGTTCTTTACATCCATCAAACCACGGTTTTCACAATTGAAGAATTCCTTCACATGGCGATATGTCTCTTCCGAAATATTTACACGTCCAACCTCACCATGCGACTCCATGCGGCTTGCAATGTTAACCGTATCGCCCCAGATGTCGTACTCAATCTTTTGTGCGCCCACAATACCAGCTACAACAGGACCTGTATGTATTCCCACGCGCATTTTCATCTTTAGGTCGTGAGTCTTGTTGAGGTCGTCCAAAGCCTTCTGCATTTCGATTCCGGCAAGCACAACCTCGACCGGATTTGTAGCATCGCGGTTTGGCATACCTCCAGCGCACATGTAAGCATCACCTATAGTCTTTATCTTTTCGATGTTATACTTCGAAATAATGTTATCGAACGACACAAACAGCTCGTTAAGGTACTTTATAAGTTCCTCGGGATTGGTTGTCGCAGCTATCTTTGTAAAGCCTTGAATATCAGAAAACAGCACTGTAACCATTTCGTACTTTTGCGACTTTGCATTTCCTGTGCGCTGCAATTCATCCACTGCATTCTGCGGCAAAAGTTTCTTGACAAGGTTTTCGGTCTGCTCCTTTTGCATCACAAGTTCGTTTGTTCGCATCTCGACAAGTTTCTCGAGGCGATATTTTTCCTTCGAATGCACAATGTTTCGCCATGCCAGCACAAGTATAAATATCACGACAAAACTAAGCACATACAGAATATAAGCCAAAGCTGTACGATAATATGGAGGCGACACCTCGAAGCCGAATTCGGCGACATTGCTCATATACCCGTAGCCGTTGCGCGAACGTACCATAAACTTGTACGAGCCTTCCGACAGGCTTATGTATTCCTTGTACGAATCGGTTGTCCAGTCGGACCAGTCGTCGTCGAAGCCTTCGAGTCGATACTGGTAATAGGTATCACCGAATGTGTTGTACGACAATCCAGCCACCTCGAACCTGATATTACGGTCCTGATAACGTATTTTGTGAACAATATCCCTACTTTCTGAATAATTGAGGTCGAATGCGTATATAATTGAGTCGCCAGCAACAGTTACTTTTCGTATCATGCACACAAAAGCGCTATCGCCAGTAAAACTGGCATATTTGTCTTTGCTATACTTGATTAGCGCATCGGAAGTTCCGAACCATACCACGCTGTCGCCTTCGGGGTATATTGTTTCCACCACAGCCTCCTCCATCTGGGCGAACGATGATATCTCGCGGCTGTATCCGCCCTTTCCGTCGAACTTTATGACACCGACTTCACGCTCGTATGCATCAGAAAACGAACAACTGTACCAGATATTTTCGTTCATGTCCTCGCTGATGATGCCATATACCGTAGAACAGCGCGAGCCACTGCAGAAACACGACGAATCCTTGTAGAACTTCATTCGGCTATTGTCGTAGCGATAAAGGCCTTCGGATGTGGAAAATACCGTTCCTAACTGATGAGTCGGGAACACATCGATCCAGTCGAAACCATGAGGCAGACTGTCTTTTTCTCCATATTCAACAACCTTGGCCGACAAGTCCAACGAGTCGCCCATAGCAACACGGAACAAACCATCACGGTTTGTACCAATCCAGATGCCGTCCGAATCGGAAACCACAGTACGTGCAATATACCGCATATTGCTCAATGTTCCTATCTTCTCGACCTTTTCGCCCGATATTCTTGCAAAAGTAATTCCCTGTCTTCCGCCAAGCATTATATAGTCGTCGCCAGCAATCGTTATGCTCCGCATAGAAATAAACGAACCATCGAGCAATTTCTTGAGCGACATGTCCTCGACAAGGAACAAGCCTTCGTTTGCCACAGCATAGAGTTTTTCGTTATAGATATTCAGATTCCAGCAATTGTCGTGCATACCACGTATATACCTGAAACCATTTATGGCTCCTCCGGGACCTGTATGATTTACATATCCGAAAAGTCCAACAGTTGTACCCACATATAGTTGACCATGGTAACGAATAATGGCAAGCACTGCGCCTCTCAGTCCGCTGCTCGAAGCATTGAAAAACGACAATTCCGAATTTGTTTCCAGAAGGCTTATACCGTTTTCGGTAGCTAGCCAAACCTTGCCCTGATTATCAACGCATAGGTCGTTTATCTCGTTTGTTTTCAGTCCATTCGACGAATTCAGCACATAGCGGTACTTACCTTCGCTATCGAACGACACAACGCCTCCACCATGAGTTCCAACGACAAAATTCCCATCGTGCAACATCCCTATGCACGAAAAATCATTATTCCTGATGTACCTGTCGAAATCGGTTGGGAAATGGGTTAGAATTCCGTCGTTGGAATACAACCAGAAGCATGAATTTCTGTTATCACGCAACAATATCTTGTTTTCTTTTGTCCTGATCATGTCGTTGATTCTGATGGAATCGGCAATTGCAGCACACAAGTCATCATCTTCGAAAACACCATGCACAAGGCGTTTCAGTGGAGCCTTTTTTTTCTGAACATATACAGAATCGCCAAGACTCATAATACGGAAAGGCTCTTCTTCGATCAGCTTTGTAATCGACGAGTCGGCATACATGTATAGATTTGTTTCGGTGCAGAAATAAACATCGTGTCCAGAAGTAACAACTTTTTTTACCTGTCCGAAATTTTCTTCAGAATCCTTGGCGAACAGCACGAGCCCCATGTGACCGTTCTGGTACAACAAGCGTCCAAACGTATTATATCCACCGAAATAAATTTCGTTATTGTCGCTGACTGCCATTTCCGGACGACCAGGAACCTTTACAATATCCCACTTTTCGTTGTCGAACTCCATTATACCATTGGTATTTCCGAAATACATGAGCGAATTCTTGTCCTGCACTACGCAAAAATTTTGGCTTTCCTGCCTATAGTCGGCCGGACCGAAATTCTTTATCTGCGGTATACCACATTCGTTATATTGGGCAAAAGCCGACAAAACGGCCAGCAATGCAAACGAAAGCAACAATATTATCTGTTTCATATCAATAACGACTTTGCAATTCCACATAGAAGCAAGAACCCTTTCCTACTTCCGACTCAACACTAATATTTCCATGCAGCATATCGACATACGACTTTACAATAGCTAAGCCCAAACCTGTGCCCTTAGTTGCGAGTTCCACATTTTTTGTCTGGTAGAACCTATCGAAAATATTCGGCAAATCTTCCTTCGAAATTCCAATGCCATTGTCGCGCACATATATGCATACGCTTCCATCGCCGACATTGTAACCCACCTCAACATTTCCATTTTTCGAAAATTTCAGGGCATTGCTTATCAGGTTTGTAATTATTTGTCGCAGTTTTACATTGTCGGAGACAATCAGCACATCGTCTTTTTCCTGCGCTGCATTTACAAGTTTCAAATTGTTTTCCTCAATTAACCGTTGACCACGCATCGAAGCACATATATCGCTGATGACCTTCTTTACGCTAACAATTTCCGACTTCACTTTCATCACACCGGCCTCGAGTTTCGACATTTCTATGAGGTCCGAAAGCACACCGAGCAACTGATGCGACGAGTCGAGTATAGTCCTCAAATAATCCTGTTTTTCGGCATTTTCCTCGTCTTCGAGCAACAGGTCGGCAAAACCTATAATTGCATTCATAGGAGTGCGTAATTCGTGCGAGAGGTTGCCAAGGATAGCAGTCTGCAGTTTTTCGTTCTCTTCCGATTGCTTCCTTATAGTATTGAGCTGCTCTATTACTTGCTCCCTCTCGGTAACATCGGAAACGACCATAACCACCTCCGACTCCATTGGCAAGAAACTGGCTTCAACTATATAGCTGACACCCCCCACATTAACATTTTTCCTTACGACATAACTTGAATTCTGGGACATAGCCCTTGCTATACTCTGCCTTATAAGCATGTCGTTTTCCCTGCGCGAAATATACTTTACAAAATAAGCAACAAATTCATCATCACTCTTATAATAAGTATAGAAAGGGGAATTTTCGCCGATGAAAACATCTTTTATCTCTGCATTGGCACTAAAAATAACGCTTACATCCTTTGATGCCCTAAGGAAATGCTGTTTCTCGACTTCCATCTTCTGCACCATGCCGCGGAAGTTCATCATCTGGTTTTCGTATATTTTTCGGTCGGTAATGTCGAGTACAACAGCCTGATACATATCGGTTGATATTGCACCCGAATACATTTCGATAATCTTTACCGTTCCGTCGCCACATTTCAATTCGCGTTCGGCGCTTATAACTTCGCCGGCATCAACATGCGTATAGTCCAAAGGCTTCGAGGAAAGGCTCGACGGAGTAAACAAATCGGAAATATTCTTACCCAGTATCTCGCTTGGCGGCAACTTTATCATTTCGCAGAAATGGTCGCTCACATCGATAATATCGCCATGGGTATCGCCAATAAGCACGCCACAAGGCGACTGTTCGACAATAAGCTTATATCGCGATGCCGCATTGAGCGACTTTGAAGGGCCTTTTTTCCGCAACGAACGATCGATAAAGTAACAAATGGTGTTGTCCTTGTCGATATAGTGCAAATGCACCTCGAGCTGCGTTGGTCTGCCCTCCGAAAGTATTTCATATAAAAACACCTCTTCCTTGCGGTTCGATGCTGTAACCTCTATACGGCGATTTTTACGCTTGGTATCCTTCAGCACATCCGAGAGCGATTCGCCACGGATGTCGTATTTAATCTTGAGCAACGAATAGGCCTTAGCATTCACCCGTTCTATTTTATTTCCTCTGATTACCATCAAACCGCAGATTGAATTGTCGAACATAGCCAGGTTGTAGGTGTACTGCAGAGTAAGATTGTCTTTTACCTGCTGCAATTCGCGACGGCTCTCCATTACCACGGCAATGTATCTCTGACCCATTTTCCCTACCGGCAGCAGACGACAAGCCATCTCCAAGTCGCCCCAAATGGTATTTCTTGCCATAAACTTGTGCTCGGTAGATGTCTGGCTATCGTACAACAAGGCCATATTTCGCTTAATGCCAGTCGAAGCAAAGTTTCCAAGATCGAATATCGACTTTGTAAGATACGACTTATAGTCCCAACCCCACATCTTAACAGCGGAGGCATTCAGGTCGCAGATATCTCCATTTTCTGATATCAGGATATAAAGTTCGGACATTACATCGAATGTATCGCGATATGTGAGAAATGTTCCCGAGCTTGCCGCGCCACTATCGGTATGCTGTGATACCAGCGATACGCAGAACTTCTGCTCGCCGAAGGTAAAAACATACGAATATACGCCTACTTCGATAATTTCACCGCCATTCTTTACAACAGAATATGTTATTACGGGGTTCTTCTGGTTTGTGGAGAATATTACCTCGAGCGAGCTCTTGCATTTAGGCAGACATTCTTCGGCTACGTAATTTTCGATACTATCGTAAGGCAGGTCGTCCTGAGTGCCGAATCCCATTATCTGGCGCATCATTGAATTTTCGTACACAATCATGCCGTTCCTGTCGCATATTACCACACCTGTCTTCAATTCGCCGAAGAGCTGGCTTATCAGGCTCCATGCCATAGCGTCTTCCTGCTTGACCCTATTGCTTGGTTCCTTATATCTAACCAAGGCATAATATCTTACGTTACCATCTTCGGTACGTTTAAGAATAGACTCCGAAAGACTTACGAATGCTCCAGTACGTGTACGTAGATATAGTGGCTTGTCGATAACGCAGTCGGTCTTGGCAAACATGGAAGTAAGATCCGACCTCAGAACCACATATTTGCCCTCGTTTATGGCATCCATGAGCTCCTGCTCGGAAGAATAGCCTAGCATCTGGGCAAACTTGATATTTACACTCAGAAATTTTCCATTCGAATTGAGCTTATAACCAGGAACCATCAGATCGACACCAATATTTGACTCGCTGATAATCCTATTGCGCTCAATATAACTAGACATTATAATCTTGTTCTGATCTTCGATTTGCCGTTCTACTTTGCTAAGACTACTACTCATGACTGAAATTATATTCAGTGCAAATTTAAAATATTATTAGACATGATTACAAAAAAAAGCGGACTTGCTTTACAAATCCGCTTTGTCGGGGTGAGAAGACTCGAACTTCCGGCCTCTACGTCCCGAACGTAGCGCGCTACCAACTGCGCCACACCCCGTCTGCCAAAAGGCGGTGCAAAAATAAGATTTATTTTTCACATCGCATTATTTTTTTGCATTTTTATTTTTCAGTGAAGGTTCAAACAAAAAAGTCCGCCTTGCGAGCGGACTTTCTTTATTTTCGAATACAAGTTCCTTATCCCTTGAGTGCCTCGGCACCGCTGGTGATTTCGGAAAGTTCGTTTGTAATGGCAGCCTGACGAGCCTTGTTGTACATGAGCGTGAGAGTCTTGATAAGCTCGGTTGCATTGTCGGTTGCCTGATGCATTGCTGTCATACGGGCTCCCTGCTCTGCTGCAAAGCTGTCGAGTACCGACTTGAAGAACTGAATCTTCATCGACTTCGGTATCATGTCGTCAACAATCTTATCGACAGTAGGCTCAAAGATATAGTCGGATTTCTTTGCTCCTTCGCCTGCTTCGATGGAGAACGGAAGGAAAGGTTCGACTTTCTGTTCCTGCGAAGCTGCGTTCTTGAAGCTGTTGTAGATAAGGTCAACTCTGTCGTACTTACCATCAACAAAATCCTTCATTATCGGTTCTGCGATTTCGGCGGCAGTTGCGAAATTGAGCTTGTCGAAAATTTCTTCGCTGTGAGCAACAATTTCGAACTTCTGCTTAAGTATGAAGTCGTAAGCCTTCTTTCCAAGGCAAATAAACTTCACATTGCCCTTTTCGAGCTGAGCGGGATAGTTCTCCTTCACGTGAGCCATAGCCTTCTTGCAGATGTTGGAGTTGAAACCTCCGCACAATCCTCTGTTCGATGCCATCAGCACCACAAGAACCTTCTCCACCTTGCGAACCTCGCCGTAGCAACTTGCATGGTTCTTGTCGAGGCTTGAACTAACCTCAGACAAAACGTCACGCATCTTGTCGGCATACGGTCTAATCTGCAAGACTCTGTCCTGAGCCTTCTTCAGTTTAGCCGCAGCAACCATCTTCATTGCAGATGTTATCTGCTTGGTTGACTTTACAGAACTGATTCTATTTCGTATATCTTTAAGTCCTGCCATAATTTACATTATTTCTTGTACTTCTTTGTTAAATCCTTTGCGACTTCGGTAAGCACATTGGTGATTTCGTCGGAATATTCGCCCTTTGCAAGACGGTCCATGATGTCCTTGCGGCTTGTGTTCATGAACTCGATGTATTCCTTTTCGAATTCGCGTACCTTGTCAATCGGAACATCCTTCATCAAGCCCTTTGTTCCGCAGAAGATGATAGCTGCCTGCTCCTGAACCTTAACTGGTGCATGCTCCGGCTGCTTCAGGATTTCGACGTTCTTGCGGCCCTTGTCGATAACCGAAAGGGTAACTGCATCGAGGTCGGAACCGAACTTAGCAAAAGCTTCCAGTTCACGGAACTGAGCCTGGTCGGTACGAAGGGTACCAGCAATCTTCTTCATACACTTTATCTGAGCCTTACCACCTACACGCGATACTGAAATACCGGCGTTGATAGCGGGACGGATACCAGCGTTGAACAAGTTTGACTCGAGGAATATCTGTCCGTCGGTGATAGAAATCACGTTGGTCGGGATGTATGCCGAAACGTCGCCTGCCTGGGTTTCGATGATAGGAAGAGCGGTCAACGAACCACCACCTCTTACCTTACCCTTGAGGCATTCTGGCAAGTCGTTCATCTTAGCTGCAATCTCGTCGGACTGGATAATCTTAGCAGCTCTTTCGAGCAGACGTGAGTGCAGATAGAAAACGTCACCCGGATAAGCTTCACGTCCTGGTGGACGACGGAGCAACAACGAAACTTCACGGTACGAAACTGCCTGCTTCGACAAGTCGTCGTAGATGATGAGGGCGTGACGTCCAGTATCTCTGAAGTATTCGCCGATTGCAGCGCCTGCGAACGGAGCGTAGTACTGCATAGCTGCCGAGTCGGAAGCCGTTGAAGTAACGATGATGGTATAGTCCATAGCACCGTAGCGTTCCAAGGTCTTTGCAACGTTAGCAACGGTAGAACCCTTCTGACCGATTGCAACGTAGATACAATAAACCGGGTCGCCCTTCTCGAAGTTTTCCTTCTGGTTAATTATAGTATCGATTGCGATAGCCGTCTTACCTGTCTGACGGTCACCGATAATCAATTCACGCTGTCCTCTTCCGATTGGAATCATGGAGTCGATAGCCTTGATACCAGTCTGCAACGGCTGGTCAACTGGCTGACGGAAAATAACACCGGGAGCAACTCTTTCCAGAGGCATTTCAAACAATTCGCCCTGAATAGGTCCCTTGCCGTCGAGCGGGTCGCCGATTGTGTTTACAACACGGCCCAACATCTGCTCGCCAACCATAATGGAAGCAATACGGCGCATTCTCTTCACCACGTTGCCTTCCTTGATTTCGTCGCAAGGTCCTAATACTACGGCTCCTACATTATCTTCCTCTAGATTTAAAACTATCCCCTTGGTGCCGTTCTCGAATTCGACAAGTTCGTTCGACTGAACATTGTCCAATCCGTAGATTCTAGCGATGCCATCTCCTACCTCAATAACAGTGCCGACCTCTTCCAAGTTGTTCTTGGTTGCGATGCCGTCCAACTGCTGCTTCAGTATCTGAGACACTTCGGATGGTTTAATATCTGCCATAAGTCGTATGTTTAATTAAATGTTATACCTATTAATATATTGATCTCTGAAGTGACTGTTTAATTTCCTGCAACTGTGTCCTGACGCTCAGGTCGAGCTGCTGGTTTTCGATACGTACTATCACGCCGCCAATCATCTGCTCGTCAACCTTGTTCTTCAAATCGACATTTGCCTTGTAAACCTCCTTGATGCGGTTTTCGATGTCGGCACGAAGAGCGTCGTTAATCGGCTGGGCTGTGGTTATCACAACTTCCTTGCAGTTGTTCTTGCGGCGATACGAAGTCTCGAAGTTGCGAAGTATGTCAACCACATATATTTCGCGGTTCTTCTCGACAAGGAACTTGAGGAAGTTGAGCGACAATTCGTCAATCTTTCCAGCGAAAGTTCCATCGAAAAGGCTTATCTTGTCGGACTTCTTGACGATAGGGCTAGCCATTACCTCCTTGAATTCGGGGAGGTCGGCCAATGCTTCGCGCACGAGACGGAAATCGGCATACACTTTTTCAAGCAGTCCTTTTTCCTCTGCAAGCTCGAATATTGCCCTTGCGTATCTAACAGAAATCTTGCTCTGATTCATAACTAGTTGAATTTAATTTCTTTTACCAAATCGTTCACGAGCATTTCCTGGTCGGGTGTAGTGCTGATTTGCTTGCGTACAACCTTTTCGGCAACGGCAATCGAGAGGTCGAGAACCTGATTCTTGATGTCGGCCATAGCAGTCACCATCATAGCATCACGTTTCTGTTCAGCCTCGGCCATAACCTTTGCGGCAGCCTTTTCTGCTTCCGACTTAGCCTGTGCTACGATTTGTTCCTTTATTTCACGCGCCTCCTTAAGCATCTTGTCTCTTTCTGCACGAGCCTCGTCCATAATCTTCTCGTTGTCGGCCTGAAGTTTCTTCATTTCCTCGCGAGCGATTTCGGCCTGATTCAATGCATCCTCGATGCTCTGGCTTCTTTTCTTAATAGCATTGTTGATGGGCTTCCAAGCAACCTTGCCCAATACGATGAGCAATGTCAGGAAAATAATGGTGGTCCAAAAAACTAATCCTATTCCGGGCGTTACTAAATCCATAACCTATATATTTTAATTTAACGTTTCTTCTGTTTTTAACGGGTAGCTCCAGCCAATCGCTGGAGAACCCGTTTGCTTTTGCACTGAATTAAGCGATCAAAGCAACTACAACACCGAACAAAGCAACACCTTCTACAAGAGCTGCTGCGATGATCATTGCAGTCTGAACTTTACCTGCTGCTTCAGGCTGTCTTGCGATAGCGTCCATTGCTGCGCTACCAATCTTTCCGATGCCTAAACCTGCACCCAATACTGCCAAACCGGCGCCAAGTGATGCGATTGTTGTAATTCCCATAGTAACAAATATTAAAAATTAAACATAAAAAATTCTAAATCAACATTCTACTCGTGCTTATGCTCTGCAACTGCCAGACTGATGAACACTGCCGACAGCATCGTGAATATGTATGCCTGCAGGAATGCGACAAGCATTTCGAGGCAGTCCATGAACAATACGAATATTACCGACACTGGAGCGACTGCTATTGTCTGGAAGATGAATATCAGCGATACCAAGCTCAGGATGATGATATGTCCTGCCGAAATGTTGGCGAAAAGACGAATCATAAGAGCAACAGGCTTAACGATGATACCCATGAGTTCAACAACTGCGAGTATAGGCTTTACGAAAACCGGAACGCCGGGCATCCAGAAAGTGTGGTGCCAGTAGTCCTTGTTTCCGTTCAAGTTAATCATAAGGAAGGTGAAGATGGCGAGAACCATAGTCACTGCGATGTTACCCGTTACGTTGGCATTGCCGGGGAAGAACGGGATGAGACCTAATATATTATTAAAAAGTATGAAGAAGAACACTGTCATAAGGTATGGCAGGAACTTGTCTGTCTTTTCGCCAAGGTTGGGGTAGATAACATCGTCCCTTACATATAGGAAAACTGGTTCGAGGAAAGCCTGCATGCCTTTCGGGCGACCGGGGTTCTTCTTGTATGCCTTTGCGAAGCTGATGAATACTATTAATAATATAATGGAAACGAGCATCATAGATGCCACGTTCTTTGTAATCGAGAAGTCGAGAGGTTTTTCGTTAGCGATTTCGGCGTTGGCGTTTGCCTCAAGGTATTCGAGGCTCTCGTGGAATTCCATTGCTTCGGTTGCTTCGCCGTTCTGGAAGGTAAGGCCGCCCTTGTCGTTGGCAAGATAAATCTTGTCGTTGGCGAGGATGTAGGTGTTGTCGCCCTTGGTTACGGCTTCGTGTCCGTGGTGGAATGCGCCCGACATGAAGAAGTCGAGATGACCGTTAGCAAACACGATTACTGGCAGAGGAACAGCAACTGGGACTTCAACTTCCACACCGTTTTCTTCCTTGGTGTAGTCGAGGATGTGCCATACATGCGAGTCCTTGATATGTCCCATAATCAAGCTGGTGACATCAAACTTTTCTTCCTTTGCAGCTTCGGGTTGTGCATCATCTGTCGGTTCAGCAATATTTTGCGCAATTTCGTCCGATTCCTCAATCTGTTTTGCTGTGTCCTGCGGTTGTGCTTCCGCCTCTTGAGCGCATACTGGCATTGCGAAAGTCAGCAATACACAAAGACTTAACAAAAACCAAACATATTTCTTCATATTCCAATTATGAATTTTATTGTAAGACCACAAATTTACATTTTCTTTTTTGAAAACTGCAACTTTTTTTAAAGTTTTTGAAAAGATTTTTTTAAGGCTTTAAAATACAATGTGTTACGCAATAAAAGAGTCGGAACTTTCGCCCCGACTTTCGGATTATAAATTTATAACCTTAGGTTCGTTGCCATTCAATGTTGTCTGGATTTGCAATCCAGACAATGTGAATATAAGGATTTATAATCCGCACTCATAAGGTTGTTTTGTCCGCGCATTACAAATGATGATATTACATATTTACCACAAAGTTATTTTTTTTCGCAATATATATAAAATTGTGTCAAAATTTATTTTGCTATGAACTATAACATTTTTATATCCCGCATTTTATCTCAATTCCACTTTTGGTGCTGCACCAAAAGTGCTGTAAACACACAACAAAAAAAAGTCGGAACTTTCGCCCCGACTTTCCTATTATAAATTTTGTCGTTTTTACTTGATAACGCCGAGTTCCTTGCCGACCTTGGTGAATGCTGCGATGCACTTGTCGAGGTGGGCAATTTCGTGTGCTGCCGAAATCTGAACGCGGATACGAGCCTGTCCCTTCGGAACTACAGGATAGTAGAAGCCAGTTACATAGATGCCTTCTTCCTGAAGTTTTGCAGCCATATCCTGCGAAAGCTTTGCGTCGTAGAGCATTACTGCGCAGATTGCCGATTCGGTTGGCTTGATGTCGAAGCCTGCAGCCTTCATCTTTGCGATGAAGTAGTCGGTGTTGCTGTGGAGCTTGTCCTGCAACTCGTTGGTGCTCGACATGATGTCAATCATCTTGCAGCCTGCAGCGGCAACCATCGGAGGAATAGAGTTGGAGAACAAATATGGACGCGAACGCTGGCGAAGCATTTCGATGATTTCGCGCTTACCAGTTGTGAATCCGCCAACTGCACCGCCGAAAGCCTTTCCGAGAGTACCTGTAAGGATTTCAATCTTTCCACGGAGGTTGTAGCGTTCGGTAACACCGCGGCCAGTCTTTCCGACAACACCTGCCGAGTGCGATTCGTCAACCATTACCATTGCGTTGTACTTGTTTGCGAGTTCGTAAATCTTGTCGAGCGGGCAAACGTTACCGTCCATCGAGAATACACCGTCGGTAGCAATGAGGCGGAAACGGCACTTCTGGGCTTCCTTGAGTTTTTCCTCGAGATCGGCCATGTCGGCGTTTGCATAGCGGAAACGCTGAGCCTTGCACAGACGAACACCGTCGATAATTGAAGCGTGGTTGAGCGAGTCGGAGATGATAGCATCGTCTTCGCCTAGCAATGGTTCGAAAACACCGCCGTTAGCGTCGAAGCAAGCTGCATAGAGGATAGTGTCCTCGGTACCGAAAAATTCTGCAATCTTCTTTTCGAGAGCCTTGTGGAGGTCGGAGCAACCGCAGATGAACCTTACCGATGCCATACCGTAGCCGTGAGTGTCCATGGCTTCCTTTGCAGCAGCGATGAGCTGTGGATTGTTGGCGAGGCCGAGGTAGTTGTTTGCGCAGAAATTGAGAACCTTGGTTCCGTCCTGCAATGTGATTTCACCACCCTGCGGCGATGCTATTATTCGTTCGTTCTTGTACAAGCCGGCTTCTCTGATACCAGCTATTTCCTTCTGTAGATAAGCTTGAAAATCGTTATACATGATATTTTGTTTTTAAATTATTTTCGATTGGCAAATGTAAGAAATAATGTTTTTCGTTGAACAAAAAAATTGACCCCGTTTTCGAGGTCAATTTTTTTTATCTGTTTTGCTTTGCTTCTACGCAAAGGGTTGCATGAGGTACTGCGCGAAGTCTCTCCTTTGGAATCAACTTGCCAGTCTTGCGGCAGATACCGTAGGTACCAATCTCAATTCTGAAAAGTGCAGCCTGAAGGTTCTGTATGAACTTAAGCTGACGTTGTGCAATACGTCCAATCTCCTCTTTCGACAATACATTCTGCCCTTCTTCCAAAACCTTGAAAGTTGGTGATGTATCATCAATGTCATTCATGTCTTCCTTGGTGAGCATACTCTTGTACAAGTCGAAATCAGCTTGTGCACGTTCCAACTTCTTGAGAATTATTTCTTTGAATTCTTCAAGTTCTTCCTTTGAATATCTAGTCTTTTCTTCTTCCATGACTATTTCCATTAATTATAAACTCTAAATATTATACGACAATTATTATATTTTGTTTTAAAAAAGTTCAAAGTTCAAAGATTTAGGATTCCTGCGATGCCTTCAGCAACTTGGCGACCAGCACGACTTCCATAACGAGGTATGCGAAATACAGCACAAAAAACTGCACGACGTATGCAATGCGATAGTCGGCGTCGCTTCTTATTATAGGGATGAGGAACACCACGCACAGCGCCATTTTTACAAGGCTCGACGCCATGAAGGCATAACCGAAAAGTCCTTGCTTCTGCGTCATCTTCCTAAAAATGAATTTCAGCACCAGAACTACTGCCACCGTCAGCACGAAAAGGAAAAGATGTGCCTCGTATATTCCCTCGGCGGCACAAACAGGAAAGGCGCGAGCAAGCAGAAAATGCACAGCAAACAGACCGATGCCAAAAATTGCAAGTTTTGTCAAAACTCCGACTAATGAATCATTTTTCATTCTTAACACCTTTTACTACTATATATATAGATGCGAAAACTGCAAAAAGCGACAATGCCACCGTGAACCACGGCTTTTCGGTACCGAAATACTCGTCGAGCTTCAGTCCGCCGAAAGCACCGGCAAATATCACAATCCCCATCTCGAAGGCCAGTGACGTGTATCGCGCCCACTTGCCAAGACCGGAATTGAACTTGTCGCCCTTTTCCTTGCTATCCATTATACTGTTCTTCGACCTGAGGTTCGGCGGTACTCATGCTGCATGTGCCTGAGAATACAGCATTAGGCTCGATGGCCAACTTCGAGGTTTTTATCTCCCCTTCGACCACTGCGGTAGCTTTGAGCATCAGCAGGTTTTCCACTTTTATCTTGCCTCGTACTGTACCGGCAACCTCACAATCCCTACATTTTATTTCCCCAGTAATCCTACCGGTAGTGCCTATTACCAGTTTTGACTGAGTTGTAAGATTTCCTTCTAATGTTCCATCGAACCTCACATCGCCTTGCGAAACAATATTACCCACGATAGTGGTTTCACTACCGATAATATTAAGGTTGTTGCTTATTTCTTCGCTTCGTGCCATAACTTATATTTTTTTTCGACCTCAAAGGTAATAAAAAATTGATAATTGACAATTAACAATTGACAATTATACAAAAATGTGGTTTAATTTTTGAATATTCAAATTATCAAATCATCGAATCTTTTCCTTACATTTGCAAAAAATTGTAACGATGAAAACTAGAATAACAATATTACTGCTGGCCCTTTCGGTGGCAATAGTCGGAATGAACTCGTGTGCAATCCAGGAGGTAAGCGTCGGCACGCCTAAAGACATAAAAGTAAACAACTTAAGTTTAAGCGGAATAAGCATAAGCGGAAAAATTCCAGTTGACAATCCCAACTCGTTCGGGTTCAACATAAAGGGCATAAAACTCGATGTCAGCGTAAACGACATTCCTATCGGCTGCCTCAACAAAAGGGAGCGAATCCACATCAACCCGAAGTCGAACAACGCCTACCAGATAAACTACGATGCTTCGTTCAAGGACATCGTAAAGGACCCCATAGCACTGAAAAACGCATTTACAAAAGGCAGCACAACCCTGAAGCTTTCGGGATATGTGAAGGTTTCGAAGTTTATCGTGTCGAAAAAAATAAAAGTGGAACATCAGGAGAATTTAAGCAGATTCAAGTTTTTTTAATACCTTTGCAAAAATTTGTCTTCGATGAAAAAGTTCGTGATAATATTCATAATAGCCTTCTGCTCATTGCAAATGATGGGACAGAACATAACCCCTTCACGCATAAAATACTTCAGCGACTCATGCTACAACGGAAAGGTAAAAGTTGAACAGGACGCCGCACTGAAGAACTTCATGGAAACCTGCGTAGGCCTCAACAAGAAGCGCGACGGATTCCCCGGCTACCGCGTGAAAGTTTTTGCACAGAACACACAGGACGCACGTGGACGGGCCAATGCCATTCGCTCTGCATGCAGCAACGACGACCACGAAGCATACGTAACTTTCGTCGAACCGAACTTCGAAGTGCACGTCGGCGACTTTATGACACGTTTCGAGGCTTTGGTGCTGATGAAAGACCTATTGCCAAAATATCCGGAGGCATACATCATAAAGACCAACATAAAATACCCTATCCACTGATGGACACCAATGAACTGAAGCGACTCGAAGGCATAGCCGCCACGATACGTCGCGACATCATAGACTCGCTGTGCGAAGCTGGCTCGGGACACATCGGCGGTTCGCTCGACCTTACCGACATTTTCACCGTCCTCTACTTCCACACCATGAAGCACGATCCTAAAAATCCGCAGATGCCCGACCGCGACAAGCTTATACTCTCGATAGGTCACACTGCTCCAGTGCTTTACGCGACACTTGCCAATGCAGGATACTTCCCGAAAGAGGAACTTCTGACTCTGCGCAAGATTGGCGGTCGTCTGCAGGGACACCCATCATTGGCTTCGGGGCTGCCAGGAGTAGAATCGGCTTCGGGTTCACTCGGTCAAGGTTTGTCGGTATGCGTAGGAATGGCTCTTTCCGACAAGGTTGACGGTTGCTCGCGCAAGATTTTCTGCGTATGTGGCGACGGCGAAATCCAGGAAGGCGAAGTGTGGGAAGCTGCAATGAGCGCCGCACATCACAAGCTAAACAACATTATAGCCATAGTCGACCGCAACCGCCTGCAAATCGACGGACCAAACGAATCGGTAATGGGACTAGAACCGCTGCGCGAAAAATGGGCATCGTTCGGCTGGGACGTTTACGAATGCAACGGCAACAGCATCGAGGAACTTGTCAGCACTTTCGACAGCATGGCCGGCGACAAGCCGAAAGTCCTCATCGCCAACACAACCATGGGCAAGGGCGTTCCCGAAATCGAAGGCGACTACAAGTGGCACGGCAAAGCGCCCAGCAGAGAAGAAAGGGAGAAATGGACAAATAACAATTGATAATGTACAATTGACAATGTACAATTGATAATTGACAACAAAAAAAGTTCCGCCATTCGACGGAACTTTTTTATTCTGTAAAATGTAGAAATCCTTAATTATAGCTTTGGACCTGCATCAACCAACTTCTTGCCTGCTGGGTTGCTTGTAAACTTAACAAAGTTCTTGATGAAGCGTTCTGCAAGGTCGCGAGCCTTAACTTCCCATTCGTTGGCGGTTGCGTAGGTGTCGCGCGGGTCGAGAATCTTCGGGTCAACGCCTGGCAATGCAGTCGGAACTTCGAAATCGAAGTACGGAATTTTCTTTGTCGGTGCGGTCAAGATTGAGCCATCGAGGATTGCATCGATGATTCCACGGGTATCCTTAATCGAGATACGCTTGCCAGTACCGTTCCAACCAGTGTTAACCAAATAAGCCTTTGCATTGCTCTTTTCCATGCGCTTTACCAATTCTTCAGCATACTTTGTCGGATGCAATTCGAGAAATGCCTGTCCGAAGCATGCGCTGAAAGTTGGAGTAGGTTCGGTGATACCACGCTCTGTTCCTGCCAACTTAGCTGTGAAACCGCTAAGGAAGTAGTACTTGCACTGTTCGGGTGTAAGAATTGATACAGGAGGAAGAACACCGAATGCATCAGCCGAAAGGAAAATAACGTTTTCTGCTGCTGGTGCTGCGCTTACCGGACGAACGATCTTCTCGATATGGTCGATTGGGTAGCTTACGCGGGTATTTTCGGTAACGCTCTTGTCTGCAAAATTAATCTTGCCCTTTTCGTCAACAGTAACGTTCTCGAGAAGTGCATTGCGACGGATTGCATTGTAGATGTCGGGTTCGCTGTCCTTGTCGAGGTTGATAACCTTTGCGTAGCAGCCGCCTTCGAAGTTGAAAACGCCGTCGTCGTCCCAGCCATGTTCGTCGTCACCAATGAGCAGACGCTTCGGGTCGGTCGAAAGGGTGGTCTTGCCTGTTCCGCTAAGTCCGAAGAAGATAGCGGTGTGCTTGCCCTGCATGTCGGTGTTTGCCGAGCAGTGCATAGCTGCAATACCCTGCAATGGAAGGTAGTAGTTCATCATCGAGAACATACCTTTCTTCATTTCGCCACCGTACCAAGTGTTGAGGATAACCTGCTCACGGCTTGTGATGTTGAATACAACAGCTGTTTCGCTGTTGAGACCGAGTTCCTTGTAGTTTTCAACTTTTGCCTTCGAAGCGGTGTAAACGGTGAAGTTCGGTTCGAAAGTCTTGAGTTCTTCCTCTGTCGGCTTGATGAACATGTTGCGTACAAAGTGAGCCTGCCATGCAACTTCCATGATGAAGCGCACGTTCATGCGGGTGTCCTTGTTGGCACCGCAGAAAGCATCTACTACGAACAGTTCCTTGTCGCAAAGCTGCTTCTTAGCAAGATCCTTTACAACATTCCAAGTCTCCTGCGAGCAAACGTGGTTGTCGTTCTTGTACTCGTCGGTTGTCCACCAAACGGTGTTCTTCGAGTTTTCGTCCATAACTATGAACTTATCCTTAGGCGAACGGCCGGTATAGATACCAGTCATTACGTTTACTGCGTCGAGTTCGGTAAGCTGGCCTTTGTCGAAGCCTTCGAGAGAAGGATCCATCTCGAATTTGAACAATTCCTCGTACGAGGGATTATAATGAAGTTTCTTTACACCTGTTATGCCTATCTTGGCAAGGTCTTTCAATATCTTTTCGTTCATGTGAAAATGTTTTATGTTATTTTTTATTATGATTATTCAATTACTGTCAAATCCGTATATTTAATATCGAACGAGCCGTCGGTAATCGACTGCACCTCGTTATTGTTGTTCAGGTAATTAAAGAAAAATGTTCCCTTTATAACCTTTGTATTTGTATTGTATTCTGAAATTGTAACAGCTCCCTCGGTTGCGGGGAAGTTATAGAATCCCGACTGAAAAGTAGCTGATATACCGTTGCCGAAATCGTGTCGACCTGTAGTTATGTTTGTAGGCAACTGCAATGTTATGCTCTGCCACGACACCGAACGGTCGCAAGCGCCATACAGTACCATTGCGGTATCGGTTTTGTTGGCATATATGTCGACAGCGCTCCATATTGTGCCGCCTGCTCCATATTTGAAAACATTGGTATAGACATCTTCGCCGAAATCGTAGTATGTATAGGGCACATTTACAAACTTGCCTTCTGTCAGATTCTTAACGCTGCCATCGGAACGATACGCAGAAAAAGCAAATTCGCCGCCAAGAGTCTTAAGTTCGGTATTAAGCGACGAAACCCTTACGAATCCGCTTCCAGATTCGCTGTTGAGAGTAGAAAACCTTTCGGTTCCTGCCGCCATATTGGGAATAAATTCGGCATAGTGTCCATTGGTCGGGCTAAACGTATATTCACCAACCTGCTTTGCATTTAGGGTTATGATTATGGCTTGACCGTTGCCCGAGATGCCAGTCATCTTTATCCTGCTGTCGCTTATTATTGCAGTGGGGTCGGCACTTCTCCAATTGGAGCCATTGACAAGTCCGTACATCGACACCAGTTCGCGTTTGCCCGAACTATTAGCATTGCACGACGCCAGAAAGGACAATATCGCCAACGACAGAGATATTAATATTGTAAACTTTCTACACTCCATATTCTACATTCTTTTTACAAGACTGCAAATATAGTCATTTTTAATTCCTGACGAACTTTTACATATAAAAATATTTTCAGAAATAATTTTTGTGTTATTCAAAAAACATATATCTTTGCACCCGCATTTCCGCTTTTAGGAGATGTTCAGATTTTAGCACGGAGAGGTGGGTGAGTGGCTGAAACCACCAGTTTGCTAAACTGACGTACTGGGTTACCGGTACCGGGGGTTCGAATCCCCCTCTCTCCGCAAAAAATAGCGAAGCAAAAGCTTCGCTATTTTTGTTTTCTGCAAATCCTTGAATGCTCGCATTCAAAAGGAATTGCAGAAAACAAAAATGAAAACGCAGTGAAACAAGTTTTCTATTTTTTTTGCAAGGACGCCCGCGGCAGCGCCAGGGATATGCAATCCCCCTCACAACGTTTTTTATTCAAAAGGAATTGCAGAAAACAAAAATGAAAACGTAGCGGAGCAAGTTTTCTATTTTTTTTGCAAGGACGCCCGCGGCAGCACTAGGGATATGCAATCCCCAACTCTCTCCGCAACAACAAAAAAAACGCTGCGATATACAGCGTTTTTTCATTTTAATGTATTTCTCAACTAATCGTCAAAGAAATAATCCGGATGTGTCCCTCTTACAACAAGCATTTCACAATAAATATCATACTGCATTCCACTGCCTACGCCAAACACCCTAGGTATCATTTTCTTGGCAATGTCCTCGGTACTATAAACGATATCTTTTGTTATGAGACCATCCTCTACCAGCATAAGGCGCGGATTAGCTTGTCCGGCATCGGTCTTTGCTATACCTTCGGTGTCGAACACAATCTTGTCGATGCAATCGAGTCCATTGTCTTTTATGTACGATGCTGCAAGCTCTTCATTTTCGGCTGAAACTACAATGTATATCGGCGCCAAATTGACAATCTCCTTTCTAGCAATCAACGAATCAATTACCATTCTGTCGGCATCTGACACTTCATTCTTGCAATAAAACGTAATTATCTTATACATAGCACCATCAATCTCGTTCTTCGACTTTACCAAAGCTACAACAGGACTGTTTTCTTCAGCAAACTTGACTTTGTATTCTTCCCAGTCTTTATGCCTCTTCTCAAGGTCGGCACGGCACGAATCAATGTACTGCTTATAGTCGCGGTCGGTCTTTGTGAGCCTCAGATAGTTCAGCTTTATGATAGAATCGTTGACAATGTCATAGTTAATCGCAATTCTGTCATTAGAACACCATATACCACGTTCGTTGTAAATCTCACCTATATAATTGAAATCCTTATCCGCAAGAACACATGTGTGAACATGCTTTCCATAGTATTCAGAATCATAAGCTATAATATGATAATATACATCATTAGTTTTATCATATATAAAAGTACGACGCATATCATTTTTCTCTCTGAAGACTGTATCAACATATAATTTCTCGTTGCTAGTAGCCAATTGAACTTCTGTTGGCATTATGGTATCAAAATACAACGTGTTTAAATCTATTGCTTTTACATGAAACACATTATCCGCAACTTCTTTGCGTTCCTCTCTCACCAACTCTACATCTTCTGCTTTATCCAATTCATACATTTTTTTGCCTGTTGCCAAGTCATAATATGAATTGGTTTCGCCATAAGCGCTATAAGAAAAGACCAGAACATCCTTGCCGTCAATGTCCAAAAGTGTTAGAGGACGCGTTCTGCTGGCATACCGAGTGCCCCTGTCTTCTGGATTTACCAGGATTTCCTGTGTCTTATACACTTCCCACTCATAAACTGCAGGTTCTGGCTTTGCATTGCGATTGCACGAAACCAACGTCGCCATTAATGCGGCAATTCCTAATAACCAAAATGGTTTTCTCATAAAACTAATCTCCTAAAATTTAATGTTATACGAATAAAAATCAAACTTGTCTGCCTTTCCTTTTTTCTCCAAAGCGCAGAACCTTCTCCGGAATGATTAAACATATTATATCAACAACTCTATTCCATCATCATATCGGCTACAAAAATAAAAAATTATTCTTAATAAATATTCAAAGGTTAAAAAATTAAATTTAGTATGTTTTGTATATAACAATAATGCACAAAAGGCGGATTTATTGCACATCCGCCTTTTGTATATTGAAAATTTCTGCCTTTCGGCAAATAAATTGCTTATATATAAATAATTAAGCCTTCAGTTCCTTGACTAAATTTTCTATTCTTTTCAAGGTTTCGGCCTTACCGATGACTTCAATCATATCGAAAACGCTCGGGCCTTTGCCTTCGCCAACGATAGCCAGACGGAAAGGCGACATAACCTTGCCAAATCCCCATTCGTTGCCTTCTATCCAAGCCTTTACAGCACCTTCGGTAGTTTCTGGCTTGAAGTCGGGGCACTTGTCCAGAATGGTAATCAACGTTTCGAGAACCTCGGCAGTATCTTCCTTGCAGGCTTTCTTCTTGAACTTTTCGTCGAACTGAGTAGGCGTCTCGAAGAAGAAGCGGGTTTCGTCCCACATTTCGTGGATAAACGAAATACGTTCCTTCATAAGTTCACAGATGCGTACTATGTCGAACTTCGAGTAGTCGATGCCACGTGCGTCCAAATCCTTGCGGAAAAGTTCGGCGACTTCCTCTGCCGACTTCTTCATTATGTACTGGTGGTTGAACCATTTGGTCTTGTCGGGGTCGAAACGGCTTCCGCTCTTGCCGACGCGCTCGATTGTGAATTCCTTAATGAGTTCGTCCATCGAGAAGATTTCCTGCTCGGTGCCTGGATTCCAGCCCAAAAGTGCCAGCATATTGATGAAAGCCTCTGGGAAATATCCATCTTCGCGGTAACCCTTGCACATTTCGCCGTTGTTGTTGAACTGCATCGGGAAAACAGGGAAACCAAGCTGGTCGCCGTCGCGCTTGCTGAGCTTGCCCTTTCCGCTTGGCTTGAGGATAAGCGGCAAGTGTGCGAACTTAGGATGTTCCCAGCCAAATGCTTCGTACAACAATATATGCAACGGCAACGATGGCAGCCATTCCTCACCACGGATGACGTGGGTGATTTCCATCAGGTGGTCATCTACTATGTTTGCAAGGTGATAGGTTGGCAAGCCGTCGGTCTTCATCAGCACCTTGTCGTCCATTTCCTTGGTGTTGAAAGTGATGTCGCCACGGATTTCGTCGTGGGTTTCAAGCACGCGGTTTTCCGGCACCTTGAAGCGCAAAACGTATGGAGTGCCGTTTTTCAGCAGTTCGTCAACTTCTTCCTTGCTCATCGAAAGGCTGTTGCGCAGGCTCATGCGAGTGGAAAAGTTGTAGATGAAGGTTTTGCCTTCCTTTTCGGCTGCAGCACGGAGCTCGTTCAGTTCCTCTGGCGTATCGAAAGCCATATATACGCTACCGTTGTCGATGAGTATCTGTGCATACTTTGCATAAATGTCCTTGCGGTCGCTCTGGCGGTACGGACCGTATTTTCCGCCTTCGCGGATACCTTCGTCGAATTTTATGCCGCACCATTCGAGCGAATTCATAATGTATTCCTCGGCACCCTCGACGTAGCGGGTCTGGTCGGTGTCTTCGATTCGGAGAATCATCTGTCCGCCGTTGTGACGAGCAAACAAATAGTTGTACAATGCGGTTCTAACTCCGCCTATGTGAAGCGGTCCCGTAGGACTAGGTGCAAATCTTACCCTTACCATAATGTTTTAATTTTTTGTGGTGCAAAAATACAATATTATTTACGAATTACGAAGGATGATTTTAGATTGATTTGTGGGGAATGTTATTGGGTTAAATATCAGATTCCCATTTTGAAACATTATTTTCAATGTATTCGGAAATGCGATTCATTTCGTTCTGGTCGCGAATAATGTGGTCATAAAAACGGGGTTGCCATTGGAATGGAATGTCATTTTGACGGGCAAATCGTGTAACGGATTGTTTGAAACCGCCAATCATGGTTGATAATCGGCCCTGATGATTGGCAATTTTTTGCATGGGTTCGTTTTTGTTTTCTGTAGAAACGCGCCATGGCACGGTTCTACAATCGTTATCGGAAATTATTGCAATTAAATGAATATGATCGGGCATAATTACATATTCGGGAATTTGTGCGTATGGGTTGTGTTCCGAAATTTTTTGCACACATTCATCCATGTATTTCCCCACCGCCGACATTTGCATTTCGCCGTCAACGATTTCCCCGAAATAATGTTTCCTATCCTTTGTACATATCGTAATGAAATATTCACCGCCATTATAATCGTGCCACGATGCGCGTTTAGAACCAATACGGTATTTATTTTGAAATTTCTCTGCTGGCATAAATTGACATTAATCAAAATGCAAATATACACCTATTTGTCATTTTTTGAAAAAAGGTCGCCTTGTTTCAGACGACCTTTGAAAAATCATAATACTCTACCTCATTACGTTTACGGTTCCTTTCCGCGTCTGGCTGTTGCCGTAATTGTCCACCGTCTTTATTATCCAGTAGTACACGCCAGCCTCGACGGCAGTTCCCACATTGTTTACCTTACCGTTCCACTGTACCGACGGGTCGGTCGAAGTAAACACAACATCTCCCCTCGAATTGGTTATACCAAAACTATATGTCTTGAAATTTAGATCTTCGCCTATTGGTCCGAATGTTGAATTTACGCCTTCGGAATCGGGGGTAAACGCATTCGGGACATAAAATACATGTGTAATAACAACTTTTACTGTCTTGATGGTTTCTGCCGAACATTCGCCATCGGCAAGAACCAACTTTATCGGATAGTCGCCACTGCGGACAAACTCGTATTCAACCGACTTGTCTGTAAACGACTTACCGTCGATTTCCCACTTGTACGACAAATTAACCGTTCTGCCTGTATAAAATGTATAAGTATTGTCGGTTGAACGCCACGAAAAATCAGCGACAGGTGTTTCTCCAATAGTAATTGCATCAAGAGTAACTTTTTTCTGCAACTTACCATTGCGGTACACCGATGCCGATGGCGTGTAGGTTCCCTTCTTGCGGTATTCGCAGGTTGCATTGTTGCCGTTGCCCTGCTTTCCGTTGCCGAAATCCCACACAACTTCGCAGTCGGCCTCGACACCAACAGCCACAAACTTTGCTATTGCTGGCGTACAATGCCTGTCGCACGAAACCGAGAACGACGGTTCGCTAAGGACTTTCGGCGTCGGCTTAGGCTGATTGTCCTGCGCATTGGTGGCGACTTCCTGTTTTTCGTTGCTAGCTGAAGTTTCGGTTTGAATTGCAGGTTCGGCCTTTGTTTCTGTTATATCAGTATTATTTGTTTCAGCAACTTCGGTCGTAGTAGTTTTGTTCGCCTCCGAAATTCTATCATTAGGCATTGTAGAAGGTTGTTCGGTTGTGTAAGTAGCATTTTCGTTAGTTTCGGTGGTCTGCATAGGATTCGAAATTTCGGACTTTGCCAAAGGCTCTTCGGTCAAAGGCTTTTCGTCGTTGTGCCACAGCACAGCCACAAGCACACCGGCAACAACCAATGCACCCGCAGCTCCGCCGACAATAAACTTGCCGAACCGCTGCATAAAGGTCCGCTTTGGCAGACGCTTTTCGAGCTGTGCCCAGCCGTTGGGGTAGAATTCCCCCTCGTATTCGGATAATATTTTCTTTAAATCATTCATCTTCGCCATATTTATTTATATACATCTGTCTAAGTCTCTGTTTTGCCTTTGCTAGGTTCGACTTCGATGTGCCAACCGAAATCCCAAGCCTCTCGGCAATTTCATTGTGCGGAAGTTCGTCGACAACGTACATGTTAAACACTGCCCTATACACTGGCGACAACTCCTGCAGAAGTTCCACAATGCGGTCGGCACTTCGCTCCTTCCGCGCAATCCTGTCAAGTTCTTCGTCGGCATCGTAGGATTCATCTATTTTTTCCTCGTCAATGTCGGAAAAATGAAACTTCGACGTCTTACGTAGCGAATCAACAAGATTGTTCACAATTATTCGCTTTATCCACAAAACCAAAGAACCTGACATCTGATAGCTATCGATTCTTTCGAACACCTTAACATAGCCATCCTGCACGAAATCCATCGCCTCCTCGGAGTTGGACGAATAACGCAGACAGACACCCATCATCTGTTTAAATGTCTGACTATAAAGAATATGCTGATAATACCTATCGTTCTTTGCACATCCCTTTGCGATTTTCTTCGCATCGTCGGCATTATTTATGTCCAACTCATCCTTCCGCATACACCATATAGACGTAATTTTTATTATTTGGTTGCCTGCTTGAAGCAATTTTTTTTCTGCATGTTACAAAAAAAAGAGCCTTGTCAATTTTTTCCTCATTAAATTGATATCAGACAATAGAACAAAAATAATACAATCATTTGAACCCAATGGAATATTTTTCAAAATTCTTTCAAAATTTTACCTATAACATTTGATGTCCCAAAACTGCAAACGTTTTTTCAAATATGGCAACAAGTTCAGGATGACAAAAGTGTCTGCAGATTAAATTTACACAACGATATGGCTACTATATATAATTACAATGGGGAGAAAATCATAAATTGCACTTCGTAACCTTTAGCTCGGCTTTGCAAAATCGTAAATAAACTTTATTTTTGCAAAAATTTTTGAACCTATGACCGAAAATAAATCACAGACCAACTACGGGGCCCTGTCGATACTTATAATAGTATTCTTCTTCTGGGGCTTCATGGCAGCAGGAAACAGCATTTTCATTCCTTTCTGCAAGCATTATTTCAACTTGGACCAGTTCCAGAGCCAGCTTATCGACTTTGCGTTCTACCTTGCATATTATGTAGGTGCATTGATTCTTTTTGCCTACTCGGTGGCAAAGCGAAGCGACTTCATTGCAAAATCGGGCTACAAGAAATCAATCGTGTACGGACTGCTCCTGTCGGCAGTGGGTGCGGCAGCGATGATTGTTGCTGTTGGTGCCGACAACTTCACAGGAATGCTTATCGGACTGTTTGTAGTGGGGCTCGGCTTCTCGTTGCAACAGACAGCAGGAAATCCTTTTGCAATAACACTAGGTCCGCCAGCCACAGGCGCTTCGCGTATTAACCTCTGCGGAGGCCTCAACTCGTTTGGTACGGCCATAGGCCCGATTATCGTGGCATTGCTTCTTTTCGGAACCACCGCAGCCGTTAGCGACGAGGAAATCGCAAACCTCGAAATCAGCAAGGCTCAAATACTTTATGCCGGCGTTGGCGTTCTGTTCCTTATTGCCGCAGCAATATTCTTCTTCTCGAAGAAACTGCCAAACGACACCTCAGACGAAAAGACCGAAAAGTCGAGCAAGGCACTTGTCGCCCTCACTATAATGACAGTATTGCTAGTTGCAATGTTCATACCTGTATTCATGAGCTACCGCGAAAGTTTTACCGCAATGGAAAATGTTGAGATTTTCCGCGTGATATTCCTTTTGGCAACGCTTCTGATTGTTTTCGTAACATTGCTTTCTGTCAATGGCCTGGCAAAAAAGAAATCGGAAGGCTGGGGTGCAATGAAGTATCCGCAGCTTGTGTTCGGTATGCTTGCAATCTTCGTCTATGTAGGCGTTGAAGTTTCGACAGTAAGCAACTTTGGCGAACTTCTGCAGAAACCCGACTTCGGCGGATTCGCAGCCAACGAGGTCGCTCCGTTTATCTCGATGTACTGGGGCAGCCTTATGATAGGTCGCTGGACAGGTGCTGTTGCCGCCTTCGACTTCAAATCTACGACAAAGAAGATTCTTACAATAGTCGTTCCGCTGGTAGCATTCGGAGTAGTGCTGGGCGTAAATGCAATTTCGCAATACAGCATCGTGGTTCTGCTTCCATACATCGCACTTATAGCAATACAGATAGCAGCATTCTTCTTCACCAAGAACAAACCGGCACGCACCTTGTTCATCTTCGCAGTACTTGCAGTATGTATGATGCTCGTAGGCATTTGCACCGAAGGCATGGTTTCGGTTTATGCAATTATGGCTGGAGGTTTGTTCTGCTCCATCATGTGGTCGTCGATTTTCAACCTTGCACTGGCAGGACTCGGCAAATACACAACCCAGGGTTCGGCATTCCTCGTGATGATGATTCTTGGCGGTGCTGTAATTCCTCCAATCCAGGGCAAACTGGCCGACTATATGCAGACGCTTTCGCCGACCGAAGGGTTCGGAATACATTATTCGTACGTAATACCTGTCCTATGCTTTGCATTCCTTGCATTCTTTGCAATGTATGTAAAGAGGATTCTGAAGAAACAGGGAATCGACTACGACAGCGAAGTGTAGGGAATTGTTTCTATGCCTACGGCGTTTCAATAGCTACGCTGTTTCTAGGTTTCATGTGCTTCGCACGTTTAACTTCGTTGAGGACTACTTGTGCTGAGCGCAGTCGAAGTACGCCGTTCAAGTTTTAGGTTTAAAGTTCAACGGTTCAATGTTCAAAAAAGGAATGTCATTCTGAACTTGTTTCAGAATCTAATTCCTTTTTTTGTTTCAAGTTTAACTTCGTTGAGGGCTTCGCCGTTCAAGGGCTAAAGCCCGTTTCTGGGTTTGGGGCTTGCAAGCTCAAAGGCTCACAGGCTTGAAGGTTTGCCCCCCATCTTTAAGGCCATTAAGGCCTTTAATGACCTTAAGGCATGTGGGGGGCAACTGCATTCTGCTAGACTGCAAGCCTGCAAGACTGCTAGACTGTCAGCCTGTTAGACAGCTAGACTGCCAGCCTGTTAGACTTTTAGCCCCTTTTTGTTGCCAATTCTAAACGCTTTTTATTTCCCCAAAACACCAAAAGAGTCACTTTGTGCTTAAAATTTCGACATATATCTAAATTTAAAATATTTACGTATGTTTTTTTTTACACATATTTCACTTACAAATTAATCTATATATTTGCAATGTGAATCAACTTAAAATTATTGAGTTATGAAAAGAGCACTGATCATATCACTTCTCGTTGCAGCAATGGGAATGATAGCATTTGTAGGTTGTGAAAAAGAAGACACAATGGAAATTCCTGTTGTAACCAAACCGCAAACAACTCCTGTAACTCACAATACAACGTTGTCATATACAGGATGTCATTCAAGCCAAAGTAAAGGCTATTATGATCCTATAGTAACAACGGAGTATGAAAATGGAGTGTTACTATTAAATATTGATAATTTCCATATTGATTGTGGTAAGGATAGTGTTTCTTCAGAAATAGAGTTCGACAATCAAACCATTAATGTGAATTTGTTTGAAATAGGTCCTAATAGTACAAATTGCACTTGTCCAATAGATGTCGACTATTCAATTGATAATATAAAGCCTAACTCATACGAACTAATAATATCACAGCGTGGTTGGATTTTTTATCAGGAAGAAATAACCTGCGAATAGTTCGTATATCCACAAAAAGTCTCCACAAATATAATTGTTTGAAAAAATTCTAATCCCCGTGCAACGAAATCGATGTTTTCGTTGTCATAGGGATACAATAGTATTTTCATCATAGATTTTTCATCATTATGAAAAAAGGCAGAGGTTCCCCGCCTCTGCCAATTTTTTACATAAAAAACAGAAATACCTTTGTCCATATTGTAATTTGTCTTAAATTTGCCGTGTTATTAACTTTAAAGTTTTGTATATATGAGAACTATATTGTTGAGCATTTTAATGCTTTCGCTAGGATTCTTCAGTATTTCTTTGCAATCTTGCTCGAAAAACAAGGGCTTGCGTGTAATTGAAACAGAAGATGCTGTCATACAGTACCCTAGCAATTTGTCGCTTATTAACGACAGTATGCTTTTGATTGACGACCAGTCAATTTCATTTTCGCTTAATACGAATACAGGAGAACTGAAAAAGTTGGACGAGGATGAAAAATACATCGAAAAGTGCTATGCTGCAATCGCCAGCTACAACTATTTTGGAGGCAAAATACTTCAGCGTGAACAAGATTTTTCAATTGTATATCCTCGTTTTTCTTGTATTGACAAGAATTGTGCAAATGTAAGACTAGTTAGCGTTTCTGTGTGCATAAAAGAGGATTCCTTTTCATCAGCAGTGCGACAAGCAGTTTTTGTTACTGGTCCAAAGGGAGACAAACTTCTTGTTGAGAAAAATGATTCAACAGTAATGCCATATCTTAAACTTGCATTTGGAAATGCCTACATTTCCGACACACTGGTCATTATGCCTAGAGTTGCATACTTCACAAAAAACACCACCCCCGACACTTTACCGCTATTGTCGGTATTTTCAATCGACAACGACGGAGACTTGAGCTACAAAAAGGATTTGTATTTTAAGAATGTGCCAGCCTACAATACATGCACCTGCGACGATAAAAGTGACGAATGCCACAGCGTGTCTTCGTTCTCATTCCATACTGCCAACGGGAAGATATACCTATCCAATGGAGTGGACATTTACGAATATCGTAATGGAGAAGTGTCAAAGTTGGCAAGCCCGGCACAAAACAGCATAACCGCGTTCAGATTTGATGGCGACACAATATATACCATAGAGGAAGACACCGCCAAAGTTTACACAGCCAATGCATATTCGCTAAATACGCAGAAGCCTATAGATTGCAGATACAGCATTCCTGCAGGGCTGGACATCCGCACAATCGATTTTATTGGCGAAAACCTGCATGTCCTGCATTTCGAGGGAGAGAATTTTTATTTACTGACAATCAAATAGTTTTAATATGAGATTTTTAAGATTTTTAGTATTTTTCATTGGTGCAGCCTGCATGCTTGCATCATGCAAGACAAAAGTTGAGAATGGTTATGTTGCGTATATAAATGCTAGGGAATATATCAATTTGACCGACGGTAATACATATATGTTATCGAATCCCGAGTTCAACAAAAAACTACGCGACAACAATGTGACCATTGTTTTTCCAGACATGCGCGAAGTTGAAAAAAAGAAGACAATCAAAGATTATTCCGTCGAAGGCATGAATGTCATATTCAGCGACGAGGAAATGGAATACTACAAGAAACTCTCGGGCACAGATTATTCTGCAATGCTGAAGATTAAATCAGGAGAAGTAAAAGAAGTCATCAATTTATTCGATTTGAAATACTGGGAATATGAATTCAATCTCGAATAATATTCCTATCGAATAACAAAAACGGCAGATGCGTAGGTAATATACAATTTTATCGAATATGTTCGACAAAAACTAATAATTTTTATCGAATATATTCGACACTTCCATGATTATCCATAGGCTCTGCCTTGAATAAAAATTTCACAACAAGACAACCGATGCTCTCAAATCAAAAAAAATCAGAAAACTCTCCGTCCCAATCGTAATTTGCATTATTTTTGTGCGTTTTTCTAACTAATACAAATTTCGCAAGATGGAAGAAAAAAAGGATTCACTGAACTTTATCGAACAAATCATCGAGAACGATTTGTCATCAGGAAAAGTAACTAGCACATACACTCGTTTTCCCCCCGAACCAAACGGCTACCTGCACATCGGACACGCAAAGTCCATCTGCCTCAACTTCGGCATCAAAAACCAGTATCACGGCAAGTGCAACCTGCGTTTCGACGACACAAACCCGTCGAAGGAAGACGTTGAATATGTAAACTCGATAATCGCCGACATCAAGTGGCTCGGCTTCGAGTACGACAAGTTGCTCTACACATCCGACTATTTCGACCAGCTTTACGAATGGGCCAAGATGCTTATCCGCGAAGGCAAGGCATACGTCGATGAGCAGCCCCCCGACCAGATTGCCGAACAGCGCACCAACCCGACCGTTCCCGGTATCGAAAGCCCCTTCCGCAACCGTCCCGCCGAGGAAAGCCTCAAGCGCCTCGAGGAAATGAACGCCGGAATGCACGAGGAAGGCTCGATGGTACTGCGCGCCAAAGTTGATATGAATTCGCCAAACATGCACATGCGCGACCCGATTATGTACCGCATCATCCGCCGTCCGCACGACCGCACAGGCGACAAGTGGAACATATACCCGATGTACGACTACGCACACGGACAGAGCGACTACATCGAGGGCATCACCCACTCCATCTGTACCTTGGAATTCGAGGTTCACCGTCCGCTCTACGACTGGTTCCTTGACCAGATTGACAAGACCGGCAAGCGTCCTCAGCAGATTGAATTTGCACGACTGAACCTTTCATACACGGTAATGAGCAAGCGCAAGCTCCTCGAACTCGTAAACAACAAGTATGTAAGCGGCTGGGACGACCCGCGAATGCCTACCGTCAGCGGTTTACGCCGTCGTGGTTATACGCCCGAATCAATCCGCACCTTCGCCGAAAAAATCGGCGTTGCAAAGCGCGAAAATATGATTGATGTGAGCCTTCTCGAATACTGCATCCGCGAAGACCTCAACAAGCGCGACTACAGAATATTGGCAGTCCTCGACCCGCTGAAGGTCGTGATTACCAACTACCCCGAAGGTCAGACCGAAAAACTTGAGGCACAGAATAATCCCGAAGACGAAAACGCAGGAACACGCCAGCTCACCTTCGGACGCGAAATCTACATCGAACGCGAAGACTTCATGGAAGATGCTCCCAACAAGTTTTTCCGTCTGAAACCGGGTGGCGAAGTGCGCCTGAGATATGCATATTTCATCAAGTGCAACGAAGTGATAAAGGATGCCGACGGCAACATCACCGAACTGCACTGCACCTACGACCCCGAAAGCCGTGGCGGAAAGTCGCCTGATGGCCGCAAGGTAAAGGGCACCATCCACTGGGTAAACTGCGACACCTGCGTCGATGCCGAAGTGCGTCTGTACGACCGTCTGTTCACCAAGGAAAACCCCGACGACCTTGCCGAAGGCGAAACCTACCTCACCTATCTGAATCCGGATTCGTTGAAGGTCGTTACCGCAAAGGTCGAGGAATACATAAAGGAAACCAAGGAGACAAGCTTCCAGTTCGAGCGCAAGGGCTACTTCTGTTTCGACAAGGACTCGACTCCCGAAAAGCCTGTATTCAATCGCACCGTCACACTTAAGGACTCGTGGGCTAAAATTGCAGAAAATGACAAGAAGTAGAATAGCACTCTTCCCAGGCTCGTTCGACCCGATAACCGTCGGGCACGAGTCTGTTATTCGCCGCGCACTGCCGATGTTCGACAAGATAATTGTCGGCGTAGGAGTCAATTCCGAGAAATCGGCAATGCTGCCAAGCGAAAAGCGCGTAGAACTGATAAAAAAAGTGTTCGTCGACGAGCCAAAAGTGGAAGTCGTAACCTATTCGGGACTTACGGTTGATTTTTGCAAGGCAAACAATATCAGTTTCATACTGCGCGGACTGCGTACCTCTGCCGACTTCGAGTTCGAGCGTTCCATTGGACATGCCAACCAGTTGCTTGACAAGAACATCGAAACCGTATTTATGCTAACCTTGCCCGAACACACTTGCATATCGTCGAGCATAGTGCGCGACATCGCAAAGAACAACGGCGACATTTCCGCATTTCTGCCTAAGGCGATAACAAGGGACGACTTTTAATAGACATGCATTGTGCAACATAACATTCGGTAACAATGTTGCCGAGTGTTACTTTTTTAAACATCTACGAATCAACAAAGTAGGTCAATAATTCAACACAAATAAAAAAAACTTATTTTTTTCGCCAATTCAAATTAAAGCGTTAAATTTGCACTCTCAAAATTGTAACGTTATTTTTAAGAACAGATTATGTCAAACAAAGAGAAAACTACACAGGATGAAGGTTTGCAGAATGTAGAATCTGCATTGAATCGCACCGAAAATTGGTTCGAAAAACATCAGAAACTCATTATTATAATTTTCGCTGCTATCGTAGTTATAGCATTGGGAATAATAGCATACATAAAGTTCGTACAGCAACCCAAGAATCGCGAAGCAATGACCGAACTCTATATGGCCGAATTCGCATTTGCTGAAGACAACTTCGAATTGGCTCTCAACGGAATCGAAGGAGAATACAGCGGTTTCGCAGCAATAGTTGAAGACTACGGCAGAACACCTTCGGGCAATGCTGCTCGCTACTATGCAGGCGTTTGCTGCATGCGTCTAGGTCAGTACGAAGATGCTATCACCTACCTCGAAGGCTTCGACAGCGACGACCCGATGATTGGTCCTATGGCAATCGCACTTATCGGTGATGCTCACATGGAACTTGGCGACAACGAAAAAGCCGCTAAGCACTATGTTAACGCAGCCGAAAAAGCTGGAAACGACTACTTGTCGCCCCTCTTCCTCATTAAGGCTGGTAACACCTACGAACTTATGGGCGAATACCAGAAGGCTCTCGACACTTACAAGAGAGTACAGAACGACTACTACACAGTGCTCGAAAGAAACGACAAGACTAACATCGAAAAGTATATCAAGCGTGCCGAAATGCACTTAGGTAAGTAACACACATTATCTTTCATAATCTCTGGGGGACTTGTCCCCCATTTTTTTAATATTACGACTATGGCAAGCGAACTCAAAAACCTATCAATCTACTCCGAAACAGGAATCGCAAGACAAAATCCAGAACATCCATATAGAATTGGTATCGCCGTTTCCGAATGGAACCAGGAAATAACCGCCAACCTCGCCGACGGCGCAATCGAAACGCTCAAGAAATACGGCTACAGCGACGACGACATTGTGCTCAGAAGCGTTCCTGGAAGTTTCGAGCTGCCTCTCGGAGCTATATATCTGATAGAAAACCACCAGTGCGATGCAGTCGTTTGTCTCGGCTGTGTAATACAAGGCGACACCAAGCACTTCGACTATGTTTGCTCGGGCGTAACACAAGGTATCATGGATGTGAACACCAGATATGCAACACCTGTCGCATTCGGTTTGCTCACAACCAACAACCAGCAGCAGGCAATCGACCGTGCAGGCGGACGACTCGGCAACAAGGGTACAGAAGCAGCTGCAGCAGCATTGAAAATGCTTACCTTGAAAAATGAAGTCAGGTAAAATAAAAATAGCTTTGCTGATATTGCTGTCGGCAACAACATTACTCTCTTGCATCCCGCAAAAAAAGTGGGAGAAAGCTACAATAACATTCAATGATAATACCCCAAAGGAAGCCTACGTTTACGTTTCCCCAGTGTCGTACTACAACTTTTTCAGGGCGAAATACTCTCTCGACGAGTACCGGACTATATATCCACCCGACTCAGTAAAGTCGGTATGCAACGATAATTTTACCTATCAGTCGCTATTCTTCGACGAAGAGCGTTTCGGAATGGAGTCGTATGGATTCATAAAACGGCTTGCCGGCAAGGAATTATTCATTGGCGTAACAAAGTTCAAAATGAAGACATGTGCCTGCAAGACTTCTGGAGGCTATTTTAAGGGATATTTTGTCGTGCACGGAGACAATTACATCAAAGTGTCGTTAGACGTCAAAAACCACATAAAAAACATCAACGAACTTAATTCATTCATCGAAAGCGAAGGCGTAGATTTTGAGATACCACAAAGTGTCAGCAATCTCGACGAACTCATTTCAATCATTGATAAAGTGGGTATATAAAAAAAGGCGGAACAAGTCCGCCTCCAATAACTTCTAAAAACTTTACATGTTCTTCTTAATATCCTCGACAAGTTTCTTATACTCGTCGTCGGTTAGTTTTACTCGCGAGTTCGACAGAAGCATATCACCTTCCTTGCTAATAGGAATCAGGTGGATATGAGTGTGCGGAACTTCGAGTCCGAGGACCATAAGGCCTATGCGTTCGCATTCGATGGTCTTTTCCAACGCAGCAGCCACTTTCTTTGCGAACAACAATATTTCGGACAATACCTCGTCGGAATTGCGGAAAATATAGTCCTTTTCTTCCTTAGGAACTACCAAAGTGTGACCTTTCTTCAGAGGATTGATGTCGAGGAAAGCGATAAACTTATCATTTTCAGCCACCTTGTAGCAGGGGATTTCGCCATTTATAATCTTTGTGAATATAGTTGCCATAACCTTTAGATTGAAATGTTTATAATTTCGAAGGAAACGATTCCGCTTGGAACCTGAATATCAACCACGTCGCCAACCTTCTTGCCGAGCAAGCCCTTTGCAATAGGAGTTGAAACCGATATTTTCTTAGCCTTAAGGTCAGCTTCCGACTCAGAAACAATGGTATATTCCATTTCCTGATTTGTTTTTGTATTTCTCAGCTTCACTTTGTTAAGGATCTGTACAGCGTTAGTGTTTATCTGTGACGGGTCGATTATACGTGCGTTACGAATAGTTTCCTGGAGCTTGCTAATCTTCATTTCGAGCAAACCCTGAGCCTCTTTGGCAGCATCGTATTCGGCGTTTTCGGACAAATCGCCCTTGTCGCGAGCCTCAGCAATCTGCTTTGAGATATTTGGTCTCTCGATGTTTACCATCCTATCCAATTCATCTTTCAGTTTCTTAAGACCTTCTTCGGTCAAATATGAAATACCAGACATAATTATTTAATTTTATTGTTATACAAATAAAAAGAAATCCCTTTTTCTACTTGGGATTTCCACTGCAAAGGTAACACTTTTTTGCTTTGGAAATAAAAAATTTTAATCGGAAAGCTCATCATGATGAACTTTCCGATTAATAGTCAAATAAAAATCTAATTCTACATAGTTACACGCAGACCGAATGTATGAACGCCACCCATAATGTTTGTGAACCTATATGAGTAATCGATAGCCAATACTGGTCTTGTGCTTACAGAAGTCGTATTCAAACCATAAATAGCTTTCTTAGGCGAGCTTCCGTCTGATAATCTCGAAGAGCTCTTGCCACCTTCTCTCTTCTTAAGAGGAGCCTGAAGCGTGATACCTGCCGATGGTCCATTAAACCAAGTTGTGCAATCGCTTACAGAATACAATCCCTTTTCGTAGGTATAACCTGCACGCAAGAACAAGTATTCCATGAACGAATACTCGATACCTACATGGAACTGGTCCTTAGTAAAGGAGTTCGAAGTGAAATTCAAGGCGATTGCAAGGTTATGATTTGAATAGACAACATCTTCTTCCTCGTCAACCTTCGGAGCGAGTCTTATATGGTATGAAAGACCAATCTTAATCAAAGAAGGAAGTTCATACTCCTGACTTCTGTTTTCAACACTCATCAATGTACCTGTCGGAGAGAAACCTACGAAAGTCATACCGTCGCCAGTGTACTTCATAGTTGTTCCAACATTCTTCATGGTGATACCGAAGTGGATGTTATCGCGGTTTCTGATATCCTTGTACTTTCCGAAACCGGTGATATACTGGATACCAGCATCAATTGCAAAACCAGAAGACTTAATGTTGTCTGTATGTTCGTTTAACATCTTTATTGTTATACCGCCATAGATGCTGTTCGAGAATTCGCGAGCATAAGATACACCGATTGTCGCATAACCAGGCTTGTAGGTACCAAAACCGCCTTCCGGCATATTCTCATTGGTCTTTTCAATTTCGCCCCAGTTATAAACATTTACCATAGCGCCCAACACGCTGTTTTCACCAACCCTGATTGCCAAGGCTGCAGCATTAACTTGCAAGCCTGTACCTACAAGGTACTGTGAATTGTTAAATCCGACTTCCAACTTCTTGGTGAAGGCCAAACCTGCAACATTAAGATGCATACTTTCGTAGCCTGTTACACAAGCCACACCAGCTTCACCCCAGCCCGTGGTTCTTGCCCAGGGATTGACCAAAAGCTGCGAAGCTCCTGCCTGACCAGCTCTTTGGTGGTTACCGGCAAATAAATCTGAACTAACTAATCCTAATATCGAAATTAGTAATATTAAATATATCCTTTTCATATCTCGAGCTATAATTTTAGAAGTTATTTAAATCTGTTGGACGAAGTGATCCGAACCATTTCAATACCTTTTGTCCAATTCCAGGAGCATTTACATGAATCAGATATACACCACTCGATATAACAATGTTTGCAGAGTTTGTAAGATCCCATTCAATGAATGTTGTCTCCGTATCCTTCTTAAACCTGCGGATAAGAGTTCCGTTGATATTGTAAATTGAAATTGTACAAGTCTTAGGCAAATTGGTTATTCTTACGATATTGTCGAGCTGATTCGACTCATAGTACGAAGAACCGTAGTATGGATTCGGGACAACCCTGATAAGGTCGAGAGCATTTTCTGCAGTTTCCTGATCGTTGAAAATGGTCTTGATATCAGATGTAGAGAACCTGAATAATGGAGCATTGTTATTTTCAGGATTAACAATTGCCATATCCTTCTTTCCTTGGTAATAAGGCATCGACACGCGAATCTTGATAGTAACATCAGTTGCAAGGTAATCGAAACGAGGATTCTGCATTGGAATTGCTGTCCACATAGCAGTCTTCCATACCGAACGCATTGCATTATCATCACCATTTTCGTATTTCAGAAGCTGGTTATAGATGTAAGTACATGAATCGTATGCAGGTGAGTTGTTGCCAGTACCTTCGTTGTCGCCAATGGTATTACCCATGATGTAAATGTAGTGCTTACCACCAAGTATTGGCTGGTAGTGGTTATCCATATAATTAGATGTTGGATTCCACAACATATCGCAACCGTTTTCACCAGTCATCCAAGAATCTTCACCGAATATAATGTTCAGACGTTCACCAGTTGCAATATTGATTGCATAGCCTGGGAACCATCCCATACCGTGTGTACCCGAATTATCTGGATTACCGTCTTTGTCAACAGATGGGCTCTTTCTCAAACCGAACTTGTTGGCACCGCCGAAGCTAGTATAGTTGCCCTTAAGCATTTTCTTATCCCAACCACAACCATCGGTCTTCCATTCGTTTTCGTTCATTTCAACAACGCAAGCACGTGTCCACTTTGACTTGTCGGAAGTGATTACAATGTTAACCGAAGCAAGAGGATTTGTTCTGTTGAGAGAATAAGCTGATATATCAGCAATCGGGAGTCTGCTGGAGCCTAAATCAGGAACCAAGCCGTAGCGTCCGCAATTTGTAAGAGCTGCTGGAGCCCATGCGCCGCCGCAAATCTTTTCGAAGTTCTGGTCCTTGTCAACCATTGTCTTATCACCCGATGTACCAACAGCCTTAAATGCATCCTGAAGACCGTCATCGAACTGGCATGTATCGTGGCTTGGGTAAGCATAAGTACCAGACCTAATCCAGTTTGTCCACTTCAACGCCTGAGTCTCCTTATATGAATCGTCATCTGTAATAAATGTTATCCAAGGCTTAGTATCATCAGCGTAAGTTATACTTGACGAAATGACACCGTTGTTATAAGTGTTGTTATCGTAATCGCAAGCATGCATATCCTGCATTATCGAAATCGAGAAGCCCCAGTTCATAAACAACTGTTCGTTTGCAAATCCAAGTTCTACTGCAGCATCCGAATGAACAGAATCGCCAGCTTCGTTATAAACTACATAGCTGAACGGCTGGTAGTTATTTGCAGACATTGTTGATGAAGTTGTACCGATAACACCAACAGAGTTGGAATTAGTTACATTGAACTTAACATAGTAAGTATCGTCAACTATTGAAAGAGGATCGATTATCTTTACATTGATCGGGCCCTTGCCGTTCTCGTAGGTTCTTTCCTTAATCTTCCAAGGATAACCCGACATGATTTCCTCGAGGCAGTCTTCCTTGAGTTCAAGTTCGCAGTTACCATTTCCGAAACCTTCGATCATTGTGATTTCGGGACCATAACCATAGTCACCCTGGATTATAGTACCACCAACACTTGTGATGTGAGGAGTTGCAGTATACAACTTGATATTGTTTCTACCTGCAAGATAAGGAGTCTTTTGACCCTTGAATGTAGATTCATCGTTCTGGTCGTACTTCATTGTCGGGTTGTACGAATATGCAATTGCACTGTAGTAATATTCCCTATTATTGATAAGTTTAGGATCGCCGGTTGCAAACATGTCCTTGTCTACAACAAATGTATGAGAAATACCGGTGTTATCACCCAAAACCTCAAGAACAGGAATATTAGCTTCCATATCATCCGACCAAGTGTAGTTAACAAGCTTCGATACATTATCCTTGATATCGCACTGGAATACCTGGCGGACTCTGTTGCCGTCGTAACGTTCGGTCATTGAAACAGAAGCGTCCTTGAACTGGAATACCTGATATCCCTGGAAGTAGTAATGCTGGTCGCAAGGATTTACGTCAGGATCGCCACAGAACAAAGATGGGTCTTTTTCTGAATATCCTTCAAGGTAATTGTTAGAGCTTGTTCTATTATAAATATGGAATATAAGTTTTCTATCAAGTTCTACGATATTCAAATCTGGAGCATCAGGACCATCGAGAACGCGGAAGCAGTTTTCGAAAAGAATCTGAGCCTTGTCGTCGGCAACCTTTACAGCCTCTACTGAAGCGTATGCACCGCCAGAGGTTGCTCTTGCCCAAACAGCACCGAGAGTAATATCGTTAACCTGTCCAGGAGTCAAGGTAAAAGGACCAGCAGCCTGAATGAAACGTCTGTCGTTTGCAGGGTTCGATTCAGTTTCTTCTGTCCAGTTTTCTCTAACTATACCATCCTGACCCCAACCGCAAATATCGGTAGTACCAGGGAACATGAAGTTTGTTGGCTGAGACTGGTCGGCACCACTTGCTGCTGAATAACCATCGCCACCATAAAGAAGAGGAGTATTGTCCTTCCAGTAACCAGTCATGTAGTTGTAGTGTTCAACTGCAGTGTGGGGGTCGGTCATGTTAGTGTTAGCTCCGTTTGTAGTATTATTGAAATATATGAAACGTCTCATACCCCAACGTTCATTATCAATAGTACCATCACCGAAGTTCAAACCATTGATGTTACCATTCTTGAAATCGCCTTCGTTGCAATCGAGGACTCTTCTTCCCGATACTTCAACGTAGCTAGTAGAGTTATCCATTCCGTCGGGATCCTGATAAGGACCTTCGAAGAAGTCGATACCAATAGCAGGTGGCTGAGAACCATATCCGAGTACACCGCTTTCGGTATCATCGTTATCATCACCATTGTAGAAGAAACCGAGACCACGCTGTACATCACATCCGGTATAATCGTCTCTAGCGTTACCTAAGTCACCGTCGACGAATACGCCGAAGTAAGTATTATACAAGGTATAAGTTGAACGGTTGATAATTCTATAGTTATAGAATGTCATATCGTTCAAAGCATCGTTTGTCTGGAATGCGAAAGCCTGGGCGCGGAATTCGAAACCGATAGCAGCACCACCTGTTTCGGTATGAACATTACCCTTATCGTTGTAAACCCACCACATAGTGTAGTCACCGAACAAACGAGCTGCCTGACCACGTGGACGCAAGCAGTCTGGGTCTTCGGTTATACCTTCGTTAATGAATTCGAAATATGGGAAGTCGCCCTTTGAATAATCGTAATATCCGTCACCGTCCATATCATAGAAAGGAGCAAGATTGTAATCGTATCCGCCTGCAGGTCCGTGTGCTGGCCAATCGCGAATAATGTCAGGAACTACATAGTCGGGATCGTTTTCGCAATCAGGATCTGTGCTGCAACGATACCATTCTCTGAAATCCTTAACCTGCTGCTTAGCTATGCAGAAGTGCTTATCGTATTCACGGCAAATATCTGCCGATACAGATGCGATTTCTGCACCAGAAACAATCAGTGGACCAGGCCAATAGTCGATACCATCCTGACGATAACGCTGAGCAGCCAATTTCAACTGACCGTTAGCATCCTTACCACCGACCCAGATAGCGGAACAATACAAAGAATGGATACCGCTTTCCTTTGGTACTTCGTACTTTGCTTTTCCTTGCAAGTCCCACCACATGTCGCCACCAGTATGAACCCTAGCAACAACATTGTTCAAGGCCAAATCGGTAGAAGTTCTTGCCGATTCGCATCCGCCAGTAGCCTTGGCGCTTGGGGTAACATTGACTGTTCCCGCCCACTTGTCGGCAAATGCATAACTTGAACAAAGTCCAAGTATTACTACAAATACTATTTTATTTAAACTTTTCATATCGTGATATTTGTATTTTTCTTAATTATTAGAATGAGAAACTAACACCTAGTCTTACTGTAGTTGGCAACATATAGTATCCCGGAGAATTGATATACATTGCGTAGTAATTTCTGAAAGATATTTCATCTGTCTGGGCAGCAATCTGTGACTGGTAGTCTGCAAAATCCAGATAACCATCGTCGCCTGCATTACCAGTATACGGATATACATACATCGGGGTCTTAGAATTCAAGAGGTTGCTTACGTCCAACGAAATTCTAAGGTTACCATATCTTTCTTTCGAAGTCGGTTCATCATCTTTTGCCTTTGAAAGTCTGATTCTGATGTCTCTAGAAACACTCATATCAACCTTAGTTCTCCATGGCTTGTTTGCACCATTCAAAGATCCTCTGATAACACCGTTTGACGGCTTGTCTCTCTTTGTATATGGAGTACCCGAACCGCTTACTACTGTGAAGTTGACACCAGTATTAGCGAGAATGTTCTTTCCGTTAATCTTTGGTCCGTTGTAAGGTGTTCCGTCAGCCTTTCCACCGAAACGGTAGTCGAGAACTATCTGGAAGTTGTGACGCTGGTCTACATCCAATGGAAGTATGGTACGCAAGTTAGGATTATCGGACTTAACAATTGAAGCACCCGAATCGTAGCTTGAACCAGTACCCTTTGCCCACTGCAATGTGTAGTTGGCTCTCAAGGTAATGTTACCAGTTCTTCTCAAATCGTATGCAAGAGTGAAACCTCTTACAGTACCGAAGTCGATGTTACCAAGAGTATAGTATGTTACAGGATATGCTCCGTAAACGGAGATTGTCTGCAACTTGTCACGCATTTCGCGGTAGAATGCCGAAAGTTTCAACGAAGAGGTATTTCCAAGTTTCTGTTGGAAACCTAATTCGTAGTCGATTGTCTTTTCAGTCTTAAGGTCTGGGTTGTTAAGTGTTGAGGTACCGAGCTGTCTGATGTACATATATTCGGTCGGGCTCAACTGACCACCAACCTGTGGACGCTGCGAAAGAATGTCGTAGTGAGCGAAGAACAAAGCGTCTTCAGAAATTGGGAACGAGAATGCGATACGAGGCATTACAACTACTTGAGGCTTGTAATCCTTGAATGCCGAAGCGTTGAGGTCTTCGCTAGGATCTACAAGATAAGGAGTGATACCGTTAGCACCTTGAATTGCGTTCGGGTTATCGATTTCAAGACCGCTTGCATTGTACCAAACGCTTCCAACACGGTAACCGGTGATTTCGGTCGGGTTATTCATGTCGTTAACATAAACAACTGCCTCATCAGGAATATTTCCAGGGTGATTTGTTGAAGCAATAAGGTCAACTTCGGAGTTACCAACTGTATATGCGTTATGCAAAGTGTACATATCCTTAAGTACGCTCTGGTTAGCATCGTAACGGTCGATACGAACACCTATATTGAAGATAAGGTCCTTGAAAGCGAACTTATCCTGAATATAACCAGCCATATATGTCGGCTCGAATGGAGCTATAGGTCTGTCGAGGAATCCGTCGCCGTCGGCATCCTTTGTAAAGAAGTCTTCGAAAGTTGGCTTGTAGCTCAACTTGTTTCCTGCATAGTCGAAACCATAATATCCAACATAGCTAGAACCTTGGTTGAACAATTCGTCGGGGCTAAACCAACTGAGGTCGAAAGTACTCGGATCGTATGAATCGATATTAATCCAATCGGTTCCATCAACAGCCAAGCCCAAAGCTTCGCGCAAATGCTTGTCGAAACGCTTCTGAGTAGATGCATTGTAAATTCTAGGATAATCGATGGTATCGAGGAACAAACCATTTTCGTCTCTATAAACGATAGGATTGGTCTTGTCGATTTCTTCGATGTGGCTGTTGGTAAGGCTACGAGCCAAAGTCCAAAGTGGATATGCGCTAACACTGAAATAAGAGTCGCTTCTCTGTTCGAATTCGAAACCGAGGCTGATTTCGTGTCCGCCGAGGTCGGCAGCTGCATTAGCCGAAACTCTCAACTGAGTAGCATCAGACTTTGCATAAGATCCGTAAGGAATACCAGGAACCTGCCACATACCATATATATTGCCAGGACCTTCACCATTAAGCAAACCACCGTACATCTGTATGTACTGGGTATACATAGTGCTGAAACTACTTCCCATATAATTGAAGAACTGGTCAGTATATGTTGAGAGTGCTGGGTTGAGGCTACCGCCATTGAATTCATCTACTTCATAGTAGAATGTTTCCATACAGCTACCGGTAAGACCAGTAACGGTATCTTCTGCCCATGTGTAATATTTATTAGGTGTAATGTCGAACTTTCCAACATAACCATAGTCGAAGAAATTATCCCAATGGTTTACGTCGCCCGACTGTGAGAGCACCTTTGTATAGTCGACCTGAATCGTATAGTACGGATTCTTAAGGGTTACCTTTTTCTTTCCGGTTTCGGATTCTGGCTCATCGCTTTGTTTTTCTCTGAACTTCTGGGTCAAACGTCCGTATGCACGGTAGCTACCGTATTTCTGGCGACCATTGTTTTCGGAGTTGAACAAAGAATTTCCTCTAGAATACATTCTAGCATCAGCGAGATAGATATTTGTACCAAATGTAATGTCAAGATCCCTTATAGGAGCGATATCAATCTTAGCTGCAATATTGATATTCTTGTTTGTTGCATTTGATCTTCTTCTCTTGTTATAGAATGAATCGTCTCTTAAATATAAGGTGTTCTGATAAACCACAGCACCGTTTTCGGATTCAACAAGGCGAAGAGGATTTTTGGTCATTTCCTCGACGACTTCGTCTTTTGCTCTCCATTCGCCTACTGCCGAGGGGCTACCATCGAGAATATAAGCACCTTCTGCCGACACCATGAAGCCCATGATTGTTCTCTTTCGGCTTGAACCTTCCTCAGTCTTCGACCAGATAGGACCCGACAAGGTAAGACCTGCAAGGTTGTATCCGTAACCTTCGACAGAGCAAAGGACTTCGGCGCCGCCCCAGAATTCGGAAGCAGGACCCTTGGTGGTCAAGCTGATGATACCACCTGTAGCATCACCGTACTGAGCAGGAACACCACCGGTGATTACCGATACCTGTTCGATTGCCGACTTTGGCACACTATTCGAACCACGAACCTTGACACCGTCGACATAGTAAACAACGTCTTCGGAACGTGAACCTCTAATACTACCTACAGAACCGTCTTCGGAGTAAACACCACCCACGGTAGCAGCAACAGCATCGGCCGAACGAGCGTTCATTCTCGAAATATCCTCCGATGTCATCGTACCACCCGACTGAGTCTGGTCCTTCTGGATAAGAGGAACCTTGTACTCAACAACTTCAACTTCACCCAACATTTCTGCTTCGGGTTTCAACTTGAAATTCTGGAAGGTAATCTGTCCAGCGGTAATCTGAACATTTGAATACTTAACCGTTCCGTAGCCGATATATGAAGCCGAAACATCATACTTACCAGCCTTGATAGGCTTGATACTGAATCGACCGTCGAAATCGGAAGTACCACCAGTTACCACGCTTCCATTTTCTTCGATAGAAACATTCGCAAATGGAATTGGTTCATTGGTTGCCGCATCAACAATAGTACCGTTCAAAGTACCCGACTGGGCGAACAACCCAACGCTCGCTAAGAGCGTCAAAATCAACAATTGTATCCTTCGTAACATAATAAAAATTTACTTACTTACTACTTATATCTCCCCAAATAAAATGGGGCTTCAAAATTACTACAGATTTTCTTTTCTTAACAACTTTTTTGATTTTTTTTTCTGAAAAATTAACAAATAAAACACAATTTATTGTAACTCAATGCGTTATCGGCAAATATTTTTGTTAGTAAGTTGGATGGGAGAGGCAAGTCTCAGAATAAAGTTACCATCCCACTAGTTTACCGCAATTACTCTTTTTTAGCACTACACTCTTAAAGGTAGTTTTCCCTTTCCTTATTTTCACTTTTAAGGTCTTTGTTTTAAGTCCACTATACGATATTTGCACATCGTATTTCCCTTCCTCTATGAAGTCTTTACTAAACAATCCCCAATAATTAGCATCTCCATAAAACACTTCGCGTCCATTCTTACTTATTGCAACATGGACAAATGGTGTTGGATTTGGTAATTTATTATTGTCACTATAACAATACTTATCATAAACCTTAATCACTAGACTTCCGCATCGGGAAATTGTATCAAACTGCTGCAATGAAGAATGCAACCTAAACCTCTCATAGCACGTAAACCCGCCATACACCTTAACTTTCTTATGGTCAGCCGTATATCCATTACATGATGCCCATACATCGTATTTCCCCATTTTTATAGGTTTTATGACCCATGTACCATCACCATGATAATAGGTAACATCATCAAAATCTTGACCATTCTTCTTGACAAAAACACCAGTTTCTGTAGTATCCCACAGCAATGGTTCATGGTTATCATCAACAACACGAAATTTTAGCTCACCATACCTGCTAAGTTTTTCTTCAATACCATTCTTTTTGTTAAAGGAATTGTATTCTCTTTTAAATTTGTTATACTCTCTTTTATTTCCAACTACTGCCACTCTATCCTCCTCTGGCATCAACACAAAATTAATAACCGAACAATTATTTTTGTCATTCTTTGGTGCGATATAAACATTACGACGCTTTACAGTTGCATACCCAATGTATGAAGCTTGTACATCGTACTTACCAGGGTTAATCGGTTTGATAAAAAACTTGCCATCAAAATCTGTCGTTCCACCAGTAACAACATATCCATTTGCTTCGATTGTGATATTTACAAATGGTATCGGGTCTCCGGTTTTTGCCTCGACAACAGTACCCTGCAGACAGCCCGACTGTGCGGACAAGCCGACTGCAGTCAATACCGAAAATGCCAGCAATAGTATCCTACGCACCATATAATATTACCTTTTATTATTTTTGTTTGCAATGCGCTTCGACTTCTTCATGCGCTTATACACTTTCTTCTTATTAGCAATATCTTTTCCTGCTCCGCTTACCTTCTTATGGTAATTCCTCAGAATCTTTTTCTGCTCCTTTTCGGCAAGCTTGTCCTTCTTGGCATCCTCCTTGGCCTTCTTTTTTTCAATCTTCAACACGAGGCGCTCCTCGGGAGTGGGCTTGCTGTGCTCCTTTTCGGCACGGCGCGACTTTATGTCACGTTCTACGCTATAGGCCTGCATCTTGTGCTGCTGCTTATGTGCATCCCTCGACCGCTGTGCATTCTCGCGTGCAATCTGACGCTTCAGCGACTTCTTGTGCTTCTCGTTTGCCCGATGATTCTTCTCTATGCGCCTTTCTTCCTGTCTATCAATCGATTCGGCATGCCTATCCTTTTTTGCCGTATAGTTAACCTGCGCGGTTGAATAATTGGGAATAAAAATTATTGCCATCAAAAATACTTGGATAACAATTTTAATTAATTTTGCCATGTTCAATTATTAAATAAGTATACCATGAAATTGCTGCCAAAGATAATAATAATTTCAATTCTGCTGCTTGCAATTGGAATAAATCCGTCATGCGACAAACAGGAATATGTGCCATACGTTTACGTAAATGTTCAGCTATACCCCGACATGCCAGCGCATAGTGCACTGAAAACCCCAGGGAACTATGTTTATGTTGACGGAGGCTACAAGGGTATTGTCGTCGCTTGCACATATCCCGACGAATTTGTTGCTTTCGACCGTGCCTGCCCGCACCACCCGCGCACAAAGGACGCAGTCCTAAGCGTCGATTCTACAGGACTATTCCTAGAATGCCCTATCTGCGGTTCGAAATTCAACCTTTTCGACGGTTCACTGGTAAGCGGGCCTTCGAAATACACACCGTTGCAATACACAACTGATTACCAGGGCTCGGTGCTGTATATTTATAATTCGTACTATTAGGCTAGAAGGCTAGAAGGCCAACAGACTAACAGGCTGACAGCCAAATTCAAACAATATCAAACTCGAAGGGCTAAAAGGCGAAAAGGCTAGAAGACTGTAAGACTGTCAGACTGCAAGCCTGTGTGCCCGCGAGACCGCTCGCCTACAAAACACCAAACGAATATCCCTTTGATTTCATCAACTCGATAAACTGAGGCAATACCGCCAACGTGTTGTACTTGCATTTTTCCTTGTCGTGAAAAACAACAACCGACCCGTCGCGCACTGACTTGTCCAACAACGACATTATCGATTCGGGAGACCGACTCACATCATAGTCGTAGGACATTACATCCCAGAACACAAACTTATATTTAGATTTCAGCTTACGGTAATGACGGAACAAAATACGTCCGTACGGAGGACGAAACAATTTCGTGTCCGAAACCGACGAGCTATGCTCCACATCGGCAAGCCAATCCGACGGCTTGGTTTTCAAAATATCCTTGTGAGAGTATGAATGATAGCCGACGACATGACCTGCATTGGAGATTTTTTTCAGCAAGCCAGGATGCTCGTCGGCATTTTGTCCGCAACAGAAAAACGTAGCCTTGACGGAATATTTGTCAAGAACTTCCAGTATTTGCTCGGTGACATCGTCTGTCGGTCCGTCGTCGAATGTGATATAGACGACCTTGCCTACACCTTTCACTCTCCGTATTCCTTTGAGGAACGGATTGGGAAAACGCGACAACAATGACAACGACATACCTATATATTAATCTAATTCAATCTGGTAAGGGCAATGGTCGGACATCTGCACTTCGGGGAAGATTCTTGCCGACTTCAACCTCGGTGCCAATGGTTCCGAAACCATCTGGTAATCGATACGCCAACCTAGGTTCTTTGCTTTGGCTCCACTGCGATAGCTCCACCACGTGTATTGTTCGGCCTCGGTATTGAATACGCGCAGCGAATCGACAAATCCGCTTGCAAGGAAATTGGTTATCCATTCGCGTTCCTCGGGCAAGAATCCCGACACGCCCTTCTTGTTCTGCGGGTTGCTGATGTCGATTTCCTTGTGGCAGATATTATAGTCGCCAGCGAGAATTATGTTGGGACGTTCCTTTTTTAATTCGTTTATAAATTCTTGTACTGCCGTAAGATACTTCATCTTCACATCTTGACGAACATCGCCCATGGTTCCCGATGGGAAATACGAGTCAATAATTGTAACATCGCCAAAATCAACACGAAGCAAGCGTCCTTCGGCATCAAACTCGGGGATACCGATGCCAGCCTTCACAAAGTCCGGTTCCTTTTTCGAAAAGATTGCCACACCACTGTAGCCCTTTTTTTCGGCTGAGAAGATGTAGGAATTATACCCCATCTCCTTGAATTTCAATATATCGATCTGGTCTGGCTGAGCTTTGGTTTCCTGCACGCACAGTACATCGGGCGACTGTGCTTCAACCCATTCGTACAGACCTTTTGCAATTGCAGAGCGAATTCCGTTGAGATTGAATGTTATTATTTTCATAGTAGATATGTTTCTGGGTTTCTAATTGTTTCTATGTTTCACGTTTCTGGGTTTCTGGGTTATTGGGGTTCTGGGTTATTGGGTTATTGTTTTGGTGTCATAATTCATGTCGATTCGATTGCACAAAAATAAGAAATTACAATCAAAAGTCACATTCCATCTTCACATATTTTGAACCGAATGCAAATACTTCTTCCTTAGGCACAAAGCCAAGCCTAGCATAATAGTTGCCCAGCCCAGCGTGCTCCTTTTCCACAAGCAGAGCGAACCTATTAACTCCCAGGCTTTTACCCCTACTAATAGCAGCCTTCATCAAAAGGTGTCCAATGCCTCGCCCACGATAACTTCGTCTTATAGCCATACAGTCGAGATAATACTCTCCGGGACCAGTTTCCATAGGGTTATCGCGCAGGTCGAGACCACTCTCTTCGTACAGAATATCGAATGTACGTTTACGCAGCGAGGCATAATTGCCACCATCGTACGATATTATGCAACCGACAGGCTCATTATCAACCTCGGCAACCAGAGTGTTCGCTATACTATACAGGCGCTTCTCGTCGCTTGTTGCTGCTTCAAGATTTTTTACCGAAAGCATCATATCAGCCGGCACAGGTGCATCAATGTCGAGTATTTCCATTGCTGCCAGCACGCATCTGGCAATTAACGGTGCATCGGTATCAACGGCAGGGCGTATGTTTATATCAGACATATTGTTACAAATTGAAAACTGCAAATATAACAAATGGATAAAATATTTTTCATTCCGATACGTTTTTAACAATACGCTGTTGCATAAGTTTAGCATTAACATATTAGGCAGTCAACGTAAAAAACTATATTTGCACCTTAAAACACGAACACTATGTTTAGTCACATTAGGAATATTTTGCTGTGCACGCTTTTGTTGCTGTCGCTTCCGGCTATCGACACATACGCCACGCATGTGTACGGAACAGCCAAGGAATATGCAAACAGCGAACTCATATTCTACCGCTACCAGGATAGGATAACATACATAAAGGAAGAAGTCTTCAGGCTCAAGATTGATTCGGAAGGCAAATTCGAAGCAGACTTCGGCGTTGATATGGTTACCTATATATTTGCCGAATTTGGTATTTACTACGTGTATTTCTATGCCGAACCCAATGGAAACTACGAACTTATACTGCCAGAATATATCGAAAAGACCGACGGAGACCTATTCAATCCATACTTCCAGCCCACCGAAATGCAACTCGGCATAAAAGGTATGAAAAATACCGACCTCAACTACCTTATAATGGACTTCGACTACTATTACAACCGCTACTTCGACCTGAAAATGGAAGAATTATACATCAACGGGCTCAAGTCGGATGTCGACACTTTTATAAACAACATAAATGCGCGATACAAGAAATACGACAATCCATATTTCCAGCAATACCGCCGCTATCGTATTGCAGCACTCAAGAATATGGCAACCAAGAGCGAGTACGAGTCCGCCCTAGTTTATTCATATTATTCAAACAAGGATATACTATACGACAATCCTGCCTACATGGACCTTTTCAACTCAATATACCACAACTATTTCGACAACTATCTGGTTTCGCCAGGCGGTGCCGACCTGTATAGGGTGATTACCTACGGACACAGTATCTCGTTGCTGCACAAGCTTATAGGATCGAATCCAAAGCACAAACGCAAGCAATTCCGCGAACTTGTGATGCTCAAGGGAATAAACGATGCCTTTGGTAACGACAACCTGCAATGGCTACCACTTCTGCTAACCCTTGACTCGCTGTACATCACAACCGAATATCCCATACATCAGCAGATAGCGCAAAACATAGCCGACAATTCGCTTACAATGGCCAAAGGCACAGTCGCCCTGCCATTCGAACTGCCCGACACATTGGGCAACATGATGTCGCTTACGGATTTCCGCGGCAAATACCTTTACCTGCAGTTTGCAAACACACAATCGTACTCGTCGGCAGCCGAATTCGACGTGCTCAAACGCATCTACGACCGCTATAAGGGTCTTTGCCTATTTGTAACAATACTTACCGACACCGACAAGGATAAGGCCAGGAAGTTCATAGCCAGCAAGTCGCTGAACTGGACATTCCTATTTGCCAAGGCAAACGACAAAGTGCTGTCGGACTATAAAGTATCGGCATTCCCAACATATTACCTCATCGACCCATACGGAATGCTTGTTATGTCGCCGGCGCCGTCGCCAACCGAAAACTTTGAAAAGTATCTTTTCAAGATTATTGAAAACAAAAAGAAGAAATAGATTACAGGCAATAAAAAAAAGGAGCAATTGCTCCTTTTTTTATTGTCAACTAGTTAGGTTCTTAGAATACGTACCTGATACCGAGGGCAGCACCCCAACCGAAACCGCACCAGCCGTTTGCATAATAATCGTAGTGGTCCATAAAGAATGCAACCCACATAGGACGAGCATCGAGGCTCAACTGAATTGGAGCTCCAAGGTCTGAGAAATCATATTCAAGACCAATCTGACCGCCGATACCAATACCAAGGTCAAGGTCATTCTTTGCAAATACTAGATTTACCTGTGCAGCAGGGCCTACAAACCAGTTCAAGCCAGCTACGATGTTCCAGTCCCACTGGTAAGCACCAGTAAAGCATACATGTGACCAGTTGTGACCAGCGCCAAAGCCAAGGTCGAGTTCCCACCTGTTGCCGTCCATAGCAGTCAAGTACGACAATTCGCCACCAAACCATGTACCGCCACCAAGTCTCAAACCAAGCGCACCCTGTGCGTTTGCCTGCTGAGCTGAACCGAAAGCCAATGCTACAGCAGTAACTACGATAACTAAAAATTTCTTCATTTTTTTTTGTTTTTAATTACATAAATAAAAATAAAATAACAATAACTCCTTTATTAAAGAGGGCGCAAAGTTATTATTTTTTTCATTGCATTTCAGTTTTTATGTATAAAAATATCACAAGCCTAATGTTGAATAGACTGTTTTAATTTTCGTATCTACAACATAATAGCCTATATATAAACAAAAAAGCGGCACTCAACCGCTTTTTTTGTTTTTTCCGCCTACTTAATTAGAGGACGATGAATGCATAGATAATACCAGGCAACCATCCGATAATTGTAAGCACAAGGTCGATCCAAAATTCCTTAGATACACCATTGTTCAAACCTACTGCTAAAGGCGGGATGAAGATTGCAAGGATATACATACCAACCGAAGCAGTTTCACCAGCTTCGATTGCTCTCTTGGTATCCTTTACCGACATCTTGGCAAGCTTTACTCTTTCTGGCATTGGAAGGCTTTTGATTTCTGCCTTGATGAAATCTTCATCATACTGATCAAGAGTTTCGACATTTGCCCAAACTTCTTCGGCTGTCTTTGTCTTCTTGACATCTTTCTTTGCGTATGCACCATAACTTACTGCAAGCGACATCAATACTAAGAATACAATCTTTACTAGTCTCATAGTTTTTAATTTAATCAAGGACTTCCAACTATTTAATGGCAGCACCGAAGTCCGACTGGAAACTACCACCTATACGAAACGCAAATATAATATTTTTATTGTAATTCGTTATAATTTATTTGACAAAATTATCCGTCGATGGCTACAACAAATGCTCCATCTCTTCTTACATCATGTACATCATAGCCCAATTCGTCTTTCTCCGATTCCCATGCTTCACACCTCGAAACACTGTTGGAACTTGCAACTATTATCTTCTTGCAGTTGAAATGCCGGACAACTTCCTCCAAGGTAACCTGCGGACTCTCGGCCAGAACAACATAATCGACATCAACCTTTCCGAAACTATCGTCGTCTATCGGCATAAAATTGTCATCCAAGACATAAAGGCTTAGTCCGTCGTAATTTATAAACTTCTGTTTGAAAAACACCTTGCGGTTGTCGATGCTGGTAATTGTCGAAAGTAAATTTTCTTTCCCCGACGATAGGTTCACATATTTTTCCCTGTCGAGACCTTTTTTCAACCAATTGTTCTTGGCGGTAAATTCTATCTTTTCGGGCTGAATGGAATCGAGATTTGCAAACATTATGTTGTCGGTGCCATCGATTATGTTGATTGCAGTGGTCTTGCTGATGTTATACACCACCAAAGTTTTCTGCGAATTTGCCTCAATATTCTGCCACAAGTCTATTGCACTGAAGATTATACACATTGCCATAGCAACAAACAGATGCTTATATCGTTTCGTGAAGAAAAAGAAAGTTACAAACATTATTATCGCGGCAAAAAGCAGAAGCATCTGAGGTGCATCAATGTATATGTCCTGAGTTGTGGAGAATGGCAGATTCTCAATCGACAGACAAGCATAGTTCATAGCTTTTGCAATCCAAGAAAGGCAATATGCGACAGCTGTTGAAACGTATGGAATCCACGACACTGCAAAGAAAATGAAGCAGGTCCATATTGCAATGGTCGAAATGGGAATCATCACGTAGTTGGTAAGCAGGAAATAGTTGGAGAACTGATGGAAATAGTAGAAGCACAATGGCATAGTTGCAAGCTGAGCCGCCACCGAAACCGTAGTAAGCGACCAAATCCAATCGAGAACCTTGTTTCTAACCTCGAAAATTGCATACAACTTAGGCTGCAATATGATTATGCCGATTACTGCCGAATACGAAAGTTGGAATCCGATATTGACAAGGTTATACGGATTTACTAAAAGCAGTATAAACATACTGGCAAACACGGCATTAAGTGAACCTGGACTATTTTTCTGCAGTTTTCCGAGCGCCATTATTGAGAACATAAGCGAAGCCCTTGTCACCGATGGAGATAAACCTGTTAACAATGCATACAACCAAATAAGCAGAATGGTTAGCGTAACTTTAAGCCAGTTTAGTTTATCGTTTCGGATGAACGAGAGCAGAAAGACGATGATACCGTATATAATTCCCACGTGCAATCCCGACACAGCCAATATGTGCATTGCACCAGCCGACGAATATGCATGGCGGATTTCATCGCTCAGTATGTCGCTGTAGCCCATTGTCATAGCCGACATCACAGCCACCTCATCGTCCGAAAGTCCGAACTCGCGTAGCAGACCAACGAGTTTCATGCGTAGGCGCGAAAGTTTCGGGCGGAAACCAATTGCCTCGTCGTCGACAAGCCGCCAGTCGTCGCCAGCAAGGTAGTCGGAACTGAAAATCATATTGTAGGCCAAGTACTTGCGATAATCAAACTCTTCGGGATTGCCCTTGTTCTCGATTCCCGAAAGTTCGGGACTGAAGACAATCCTGTCGCCTGTGCGCAAAAGCACCGACGACGAATCCTTTTCCAGATACAGCAAAGTGCGACCCGATGTTTCTATCCATTCGTCACCATCACGAATGGCCGAGACATTTATTTCGAGCGACACATTGTTTTCCTTTATCTTGGGATCGTCGGCAATTTCACCAATGACAAAGCCCTTGTACCCGGCAAGCGTATCCGTTGACTCACCTTCGACATTTAAGGAAGTAAGAAGCAAGCCCGAAGCTACAAGGAAAACATTCGCTGAAATGCCAACCGCTAGCGCGAGGCTATACTTTGGAATCATCTTGAACACGACGAAACATATAGCCGAAATGCCAAGCAACGACCAGCACACCCATTGTGGCAAGGGCAAAAACAATGCCATAACAATTCCGACAATCAGTGGAATTGTAAGCCTGATGAATGGGTAACGCTTTATTTCTTCCGCGAAGGAGAACGTCATTCTTTACTTATCTTTTCGAGCACCTTTATCAAATCAGCATCAGACATTCCAAGGAACATCAGCGACGAATTTGCAGCATCTACAAGTTCGTGATTAGGATAGTCGGCAATGAACTTCTCGTAATACTCACGAGCCTTATCCAGGTTTTTCAAATGGTTTTCGTAGATATATGCCTTCTTGAATATGCAAACAGGATAATTTTCATAATCCTTGTAATTCTCCTCGATTCGAGTCAAATATGTAATCGCATTGTTGGGCTGATTGGCATTTTCGCTTATTTCGGCTGCGCGGAAAAGGTATTCTGGAGCAAGAGTGTCCTCGGCAAACTTGTCGGCATATTCGGCATACAAACGCACCATCTCTATTGCCTTATCCTTGTCGATGGCTTCGGTTTTGTCCTTATAAAGTTCGGTTTCCTTGGCAGTAATTTCTTCATACAACTTTTCCTGCTCGGTTTTTTCGTGCTTGCAACTCGAAACAACGCACAATATAAATGCTACGCTTCCAAGTATTAATAGTTTTGTCTTCATTTTTTATCAATGTATTTGTTTGCAAATCTAAGCAAAATTTCAATTAGTTCAACTAACAATTCAGTAGCAGGTCTGTTTTCATAGTCATTTCGGAAGGTATAATGAACCTGCGATACGGAGTAGAGCAGGGCGAATTAACCTATCCGAAATCTCCCTTTGTGATGTAAATAAGCAGATTCCGCACAACCGAACATTACAACGCTCCCCCGTTCCGTATCGCGTGTATGTTCTGGTTTGTGGAATGACTATTGGACACAAAAAAGGCGGAAACATAATGCCTCCGCCCAAAACTTTAATTATGAAAAAATAAATTACTCCACAATTACATTCTTTACTACCACACCGTCGGCAGTTGCAATTCTAACCATGTAGTTGGCCTTTGCAAAACCTTCTGCGTCGATAGTTTCGAAGTTAGAATTTACATCCTTGCACATTACTACGCGACCTGTCATGTCGATGATAGTAATGTTCTGCATACCTTCTGCTGCAATGTTGATTACAGAGCTTGACGGGTTAGGATAAACGCTGATTTCGCTGATATCATTTTCTTCAACCAAAGTTGGATCGGTAACTGTTATGTAGCTGTCCTTGGTCTCCACTGTTCCTTGGTTTAGAAGAGAAATTTCGGAAGTGGATGCAGCAAGCGAAACACTATATACGCCAGCCGTTGTGTAGGTGTACGATGCATTAATGTCGGTAGAAGTAGTGCCCGTAAGACCGCCAAGAATGTTACCAGCATTGAAGTTCCACTGGAAGTATACGTCGCCTGTATATGGTTCGCCTGCTAAAGTTGCTGTGGTATTGTTAGTAAAGTTTACGGTTTCACCAACGTTGATAGTAGTATAATCGGCAACAAAATCGACAATGAAAACAGGTGTAGGTTCGCCAACATTAACGGTAATGCTCTTGGTATTCTGACGGTCGCCTTCGCCATAGGCAACAAGTGTTGTTGTGAAAGAGCCTGCAGTGTTGTAAGTTACAGTAACCTCTTCATTGGTTGAATTTTCAGGCGAACCGCCTTCGAATGTCCAAGCAAGGCTTGTTGCTCCAGTGCTTGTGCTTGTATAAGTTACGCTTGCTCCCTGTTCAACGCTAATCGACTGAGTTAACATTCCCGAAGCGGCTGGATCAGAAGTGAAATCAGCAATTACTGCATAAGGATCTTCTTCTACGGTTATATAAGCATGTTTTACCAATGTGTCGGCAGTTGTATAAACTCCGTATTGCGAAGTAGCAACAGCCAGCTTTACTGAATAAACGCCAGCGGTTGTGTAGGTGTACGAAGGATTCTCGTCGCTCGAAGTCGAACCCGAAAGCAATGATCCATTGTCGGCATCAAATGTCCATCTGTAGTACAATTCACCTTGGTAGTCATTTCCTGCCTGGGTAGCAGTGGTATTGTTTGTGAAATTTACAGCCTGACCTGTATAAACAGTAGTATTGTCGGCCTCAAAATCAACGGTTATAATCACAGGAGCAGCACTTACAGAAATATTAACAGTTGCAGTATCTGTTGAAGTTTCATTTTCGTTGTATGCAACAAGTGTTGCAACAAAATTTCCTGCGGTCATATACGTAACTGTCACTTCGTCAGCAGAGGATGTTTCTGGATTTCCACCAGGGAAATCCCATGCAACATGGTGGGTATTTTCGTTGCATGTACTAGTAAAGGAAACTGTCTCTCCAGCTGTAATATTAACCGAAGAACTAGTCCACGAAGATGTTACTTCGGGATCGGTAGTGAAACTGGCAATTACCGAACCCTGCTCGTGAACTGTAAGCGTAATACCGGTAGAGTACCCATTTTCGGTATCGACCATAGCATTTGCAATAGACGCCATAAAGTTTCCATACAAATGGGCTCTCATTTTCAGTCCATATTCACCTGCAGTCGTAGGTGTTCCACTAAAATTTACTGTGCAATATTCTAATGCATCAATCATGGTATCGCTAATACAAAAGCTCAATCCATTGGGAACTTCCATAAAATTCTTGAACAAAATGCTATCAATAGTTGCTCCCAATGCCGATGCTGGACACTGGATAGTAATACACTGCTCGACATACTGACCAACATACATTGTTGGAAAAGTTGTTGGACTATAAGGGACTACGCCCGTAGAAAAGCCATCGGTAGCAGGTGGGCATGGATTGTCGCATACAGAAATCTGTGCGAATCCGCAAATTGACATTGCAAAAATTGCAACAATTGAAAGTAAAAATTTTTTCATATCAATATGTGTTTTAAAAGTTGTTTCTAAGTTTATAATGTTCAAGGTTCAAAAAGTAGCGACGCAATGCCTTGCGTCGTTACTTTTTAATGTTTCTCGTTGAGCCGTGGCGCGCCGCGACCGTACTATGTCTCCGATTCTGAGGCTGTACCGTTTCTGAGACGCAAAATTTTGCGTCTTTACAAACGGACGTAAGCCTTCATGCTTAGCCTTTATCTCGTTTTTATAATTCGTTTCAAAGAGCTTCCTTCCTTGGTTTCCACCTTTACCATATATTCGGCATTTGCGAAACCGCTAAGGTCGATGCTTGTTGCCGAGCAACTTTCGTTTGCAAAGTAAATAATTCTGCCCGACATATCAAGTATTGTTACCGAAATTAAATTTTCTGCTTCAACATTCAATATGCTGCTTGTCGGATTCGGATATATGCTTACCATATCGTCAACATTGTAGTCGTTGATGCCTACTACATTTATAGTGCGGGCAACCGAGTCGCGACCATATTCGTTTTCGGCAACAAGTGTAACAAGATATTCGCCTTCGGCTGCGAATGTTACGACTGGATTCTGCTCGGTAGAAGACTCTGGTGTGCCGTTTGCAAAAGTCCAGCTCCACGATGTCGGCAAGTTTGTTGACAAATCGTTGAATTGTACCGAAAGTCCGTTCTCCTGCAACGAAGCCCTATACGAAAAGTCGGCCACGGGAGCATCGCCTTGCTGTGGCTCCGTAACGGTAATGTACGATGTTTCGGTCTTGGTATTTTCGCCACAAGCATTTGTAACTGTCAGCGAAACCTGATATGTTCCGGGAGTCGAGTACACTACGCGTGGATTCTCCTCGGTTGATGTTGCAGGGTTTCCGCCTTCAAATGTCCACGAGCGACTTGCCTGATAGCCTGTGGATGTATTTGTAAAATTTACAGCGGTACCAGCGGTTATGTTAGTTGCATCGGCAGTGAATCCTGCTACGAGTGCCGGACCGTCGACAACAGTGACCAAAACAGCATTTACACCGTCAGGAGAAACATTGTCGGTATTTAGAGGCATTCCGTAAAGGCCAACGGCTGCACTCAGCTTTAACTGATATTGTCCAGCCTGACGAGGAACTCCTGTAAGATGAAGTGTGTAGTAATTACCTGGCGTCCAGTTGGCATCGGACAAACAATACGAAACGCCATCGGGCAAACCGCCAAAGCCAGTAACTTCTATGCCAGTAACCGAAATTGGAAAATTTATGTTTGCAAGACCTGCTTCCTGCGGATTTATGGATTCTGGACATCTCAATGTTATGCACACATCCAAAGGCTCGCAAGTCCTAATCTCGGGAAAGTATTCGCTATTTACATCGGGTGCATGAGGAACTATACCATTTGAAAAATGTCCATTAGGATCTGCAGGACAAGCCTCTCCTGCTCCACAAACTACTAGCGGACCAGCTCCCGACTGAGCATTTGCTGCAAAAAACATTGCAACGAACAAAATCACTGATAAAAATCTTTTCATATTCTTTTATTTAAAATTTTGACGAAATAGATATTTCAAAGCGGCGCGGAGCACACATGTCGCCCGGACGACCGCAATAAACCTGATTCAGAAGGTTCTTAATGTGGAACGACAACTTCGTTTCCTTATATAGTTTTGCTCCTACGTAAAAATCGATGTTCCAGAAGTTCTGGTCTGCTGTCCTGATACGGTAATCCCAGTATCCAGGAAGAATCATCATATCGCTTATCATTCTGTACATTGGATTAATTTGATCGTCTGGACGTTCGTCGCAGAACAAGCGGTCGACGTTCTTTACCTTGCTCTTCCACACCAGGTCGGCACCAATCTCAAACCATTTTGCAGATATGCTGATATCGGCCTTTACCGAATGATTGTATCTGTATTTCAATGTTTTATCATCGGTTGATGTAGATGGATCGATGTCGTCGGAAATGTATTTTGGATTGTTGTAGGTATAGCCTACTGTTGCAGTAAGTTCGCCCCACTTGCCAAGCGGACCAGTAATTACCCCCGAAAGGTCAACACCAAAAATATCGGCGTTTCCAACATTTGCGCACTGAAAACCAGATTCGGCACCGACCATACTGGTTCCCGGCTCCCAAGGCTCGCCTGTAAGTGTATTAATTATGACAAAGCCAAATTCCATCATGTCGTACATCCGCTGGAAATAAACCGCCGCATCGGCAAAACCTTTCCACTTGCCGAACTTGTAGCCTTGCTTTGCACCGACTTCCACACTCCAGCTTGTTTCGGGAGTAAGCTTGAGATTCGGGAAAACCTTCACAGCACCAAGCGACATCGAAATAAACTTCTCGGAAACGGCAGGGAACCTGTAGCCTTGTCCGAACGATGCACGCAAGAAAGTAGCCTCGGCAACCTGATAGTTGACACCAAGCCGCGCAACAGGCTTTATAGGAATATTAACCGTATCCTTGCCAAACCTCAGTTCGGTCTTGGTCATCGAGGTATCGACCTTAAAATACTCGAAGCGTACGCCAAGCGAAAACTTCAGCCTACCATAACGGGCGTCACCCTGAACGTATGCTGCAATTTCGTTGCTGTAGTGGTTGCTGAACATATTCGACTCTACCTCCTGGTAGTTATCCACTGCACCTGCCGAAATTTTCCAATGCTCCAACGACTTCTGATACTGATACTCGGCATACCACACATCACCGAGACTATTTTTCATAGTATCGTTAGCTATTTTGTTTACCGTACGGAAGAAACGTGCACGTAGACTATGCCTGTCCTCGTTCTTGGGACAAATGTACTGCACAAACGGGTCAACATTCACCCTATACCCCTGAGTGGGAGCAGTAGTACTTCCCATCTTAGTATTCGAGATATAAGGAGTCGTATCCGAATTCCACATGAAGAAGTCGCTGATCTGGTTTAGCATGTAATTTGCATTTACACCAATCGAAAGACCATCAACCTTCTTGAAGCGGTAGCGGAGGTTGGTGTTCAGTCGGGCACGACGCTCGTATTCGGTGTCGCGGAAGCCTTCGTTCTTGTAAAAGTTTCCGCCGAGCACAAAGTCGAAGTTACCGAACTGCTGGCTATGCAGGAAACTTGCACCCATGTAAGCGGGGTTCTGCTCCTCGCCCCACCATTTGAAACGCTCGTCGGGTGGATTGCCGTAAATTCCGAAGAATGCATTAACCTTTGTCATCGGTTCCGATGTAGGATATGCCGTGCGGATATTTATCACGCCGCCCAAGGCCTGCGAACCGAACAGAGCCGACGAAGCGCCTTTCAGCACCTCGACCTGCGAAATGTTCTCGGTGGGAATATAATTCCACTTTGCATCGGCAATGTCGGCCGACATAATAGGCATTTCGTCCACCAAAATCATCACGCGGCTACCTGCGCCATAGCTCCAGCCAGTACACGAACGTATGCTCGGCTGGTGGTTGTTGATATCGACGCCAGGAACCTTGTTGAGTGATGATTCTATATTATAGGTGTTCTTATTTTCAATCATCTGGGGTTTTAGCACTTCCATCGAAATGGTTATATCCTGCAATTTCTGCTCGTACTTACCGGCACTCACAACCACCTCATCAATTATTTCGGCATCCTGGGCCATTGTAACATTTATTGTAACATCAGAGCCCGAAATTGTAACATTTTCGTTATAATTTTTATAGCCTATGTAGTTGTATTTTACCTTGTATGAACCAGAGGGAAGTGCGATTTCATAGTTTCCATCAAAGTCGGTACTGGTACCAGTCTTTACCTTTTCGTTTGTGCTTGTCACCATGACGTTTACACCGAAAAGTCCCTCTTTTGTTGCTTCGTCGGTTATCTTACCCTTCAGTTTTGCCGACTGCGAATATCCGCTTGTGCAAAAAACTGTCATTGCCAAAACTGCGAATATACTTGATAATAAACGTTTTACCATATAATCGTCCATTAAAACAAATACAAAATTAATCCATTTTTTCTCCGTGGAATGTTTTGGGGGCATATTTTACCCACAGCCGATTGTTTAAGTATTGGCAATCAGATATTTACCAAAGGGATTAAAGCGAAAATATATTATAAATTTTAGAGCAAAACACGCAGGTTCTATTTATTATTATTGGATAAATATAATATTAATCACACCAGACATTGTATAAACGCAAGGTCTAGCACCCCAACAGACATAAACAACATCTTAGTCCCGCTACATTTCTGCAACAATATTGTCATTTCATCACTAAAAAGCTCTTATTTAGTTGCATATTTTGACAATATTATTGTCTTTACTTTTTAACAAATAAGCTATGTATAAATTATTGAACAATATACCTATCTTACTACTATTAATATCATAAAAATATTTATTAGGAAGATTTTGAAATTCATAGGCTATAATACTAACATTCAACATATTGTGTTTTATTATAAAAAAAATATTATAAAAACACATTTTATAATAAAAAATATTATTTTTGTTTCGTGTTAGGGTATGATATAACACATAGTGTATAACATGTCGGAGAGCATTTCTCACGCTTTGACGAAAAAATAATGGTGGGAAGAGTGTTATGGCATACCTAAAACAAATATCTAGTGGTTAATATTTTTTATTTTTAGTAACTTAAATTTAAGATTATGAATATTGCAGCCAATGAGACAAAAGCTGCTAATTATGTACTAGTACAACATGGTTATGTAGACGAATATGGTAATGTGGGAGATTTGTATGTCGATGAAAACAATCCTGTAAACAGGTACTTCGAAATTTACCAACGTCCACAAACTAGATCTCACCCGAATCCAGACTATACTGGAACACTACACGAAATACGCGTAGATGGACAATTTGATCACCATGAATGCATAAACGACCCAACAAATTGTTGGACTTCTGGTAACACTGTATCATTTTATACAGGAACAACCCCAGTAATCGTTTATCTTCAAGGCAAGGAGTAATTTTTACACAGCGAGGCACAAATGTGCCTCGTTCTTTTTACATTAACTCAATTTTATTATGAATAAAACAATATTATTAATAATCGTATTATCAATTCAACTTTTATCTTGTAAAGATAATATAGAACAAGAACAAAACGACAAATATGTTTACGATTACGAGGTATATAATACTCAGGAAATTCTTCTTTCCCAAGAAGACAAAAGGCAAAAACTTAAAACATACAAACAATTAGTCAACATTGACGGCAACGATGTCATAATATTTAATATGAGTAATTGCTATATGTCTTTCTACGACCTTGAAAGCGGTGAAAAAATACACGATATACTAGTAGACACTTTAGGAATGATGCGGTCTTTTTATTATATAGGAAAAGACAGTATTTTTGTTGGAAATATAAATACTTATGGTGAATTGGAACTTGAATCTCCACAGTCATTAAAGCTTATCGACTGGGAAGGGAATGTAAAGAAAATATATGGATACGATATAGATCAGGATGAACTGAATAAATACAAATATGAAATAAGAAAACTTATTCCTCCAAGTAATGGGAATTTTGTCTTTTGCCGTGATAACATAATCTCAAGTGGCACCTATGCGGATTCATATGGTTTGCTAGGAACAAAAGAATCGGTAGAGAATCCTCTTCCACTTGGAATACGCATGGATACCAAGGAAAACAAATACCACGTGTCCAAGCACAGAAAATTTGCATACATTAAGGAAGGCATGTATTATCCTACTTATGTCCTAATTTGTATAACAAAATCCGCAAACAATTTACCTATATTCAGGTATCCATATTCATCATCCGCATTCGAGTGGGATTTTGAAAAAGACAATGTAATAGAGCATTATTTTAAATCAGCCATAGCCGATAGTATAATGCCGCTTCCATATCCCGCTGAATATGGACACGAAGTACCATACTCATATGGAGAAGTCGAATATGACGAATGCAACCAAGTGTATGTTAGCACTGTATTTTTCAATGGTAAAATATATGGGGAATGGAAACTTGGATTGATATTTGCAAATAAGAATTTTCAATATTTGGGAGAAATGTATGATAATAAGTATTGGCCATCTGTATCAAATAATGAAATGCTGCTTGACATACGCAAAAAGAACGATTCAATTATAACAATTAATTACCTAAAGTTAGTCAGGACTAACAAAGACTACAACAAGTATATTGACTCTTGCAGGAATGTTCTACTAACTATGAAGCAGAATTTAGAGAACAAAAAGAACACCTTGATAAATGGTTGTCCTTCAATCAATTTTGTAAAATCGCAAATGGACATAAATGAATCTTCATATAAGATTCTAACTTTGTATGGGAACGAAGGCTGTACAGGATGCGAGCAAACTACATTACAGACACTATTCGACAATCGAGAAATACTTAATAAAACACCTTTGTACATCATTGTTTCATGCAGAAACGCAGATGAGCTTAATAAATATATGCAATATTATGGCCTTACGTATTTTGACAAGATTGCTTTGGATTCAACTGGCATAATGAAGAGTGTTGCAAAAACAAGTTTGCTTCTAAACCCAAGGATAACTATTGTAGAAGACGGTATGGTGACTCTTGATACCATATATCAGTCAGATGTCATTGAAAATAAACTTTTGCCACAAATTACAGGGCCAAACGAATATACAAAATATGCACTCAATGAATATGGCGAGGTAATTGTTACTTCCACGCACTAACTTCTATAACACATCCGTCCTTCGGGATTTGCAATCCTGCCTAACAGAAGACCAGTCTGTCTGCAAGAGTGCAAGCCCGTTAGACTTCAAGCCTTTTCGCCATTAAAACAAACTCATCTGCGTTCCATCGTCGGGCATGAATGCATCGTCGGAGAGTTTCGACGAATCGTCTTCTGCCTGCGGTTCTTCCTCTGGCTCCTCGTCCTCGGGCTTTACTAGCGGTTCGATAAAACAGATTTCCTTTACAGCGTAGGTTGTGAGTCGCTTGCCACGGGCTGTGATACCCTTTACACCGATAAATTCTTCTGCATCAATGATTTCCGGCTCGCGCTTTTCGTCCTTGCCGCCAAAGGTTATCTTAAGCTGCGGATGCTTGTCCTCGCTTACTGCAAGCATATACGAACCTTCGTATTCCGAAACAAACGACTGCGGTTTGGTCATTTCCTGAACATTGAAACGCTTCAAATAATAGAAGTTCTGCTCGGCATCGAAATGAACGGCTGTGAAAACCTTGTCGGCCTTGTACTTCTCGATTATGAGAATGTCGTCGTTGTAATGGTTAGAGAGGTCGAAGTTGGTGAAAATGCAGTCGCCGGCATTGGTGACAACGAGAATCTTGTCGGTTCCAGAAAATTCGCCCAAGTACTGTCCGCGTCCGTCAACATTGAGACGCAAAACATCCTTGTCGAACCATATCTTGCGTCCGCCAAGCGTCGAAACGCCTTCCTCCTTCTGGGTAATCTTGTGTATTTCGGTGCGGGCGAAAATATTTCCCTGTGCATCGCGGTTCTTTATGGCAATGTCCTTGAAATCAACATCAAAGGTAAGTTTTCTCAATTTCGGCTTCGGCTTCAGCTTGCACGAGATAACTTCGGCTTCACCATTTGGATTTGCCTTGAAGTACAGCAATTTAGAACCGGGTGTTCCCTTGGTCATATCGTATTCCTTGTCGCGGATGACATTGGTAATTGCAAAACGCTTGATGTACGAAGTTGCCGACTTTCCATCGCGGTAAACCACATTGTAGATGGTGCGCTTGTCGTTCTTGCGGTACACAGCCACATATATTATGCCCTTGCCGAAGAATGCCTTGTCGGTCACCTTGGAAACCTGATATTTTCCATCCTCGTGAATTACAATGATGTCGTCGATGTCGGAGCAGTCGCATACATATTCGTCCTTCTTCAAGCCATAGCCAACGAAGCCCTCTTCCCTGTTGATGTAGAGCTTTTCGTTTGCAACGGCCACCTCGCCGGCATCAATCGAATCGAAGTTGCGGATTTCGGTCTTGCGCTCGCGACCTTCGCCGTACTTTTCCTTGATGTGCTGATAGTAATTAATGGTATAGTCAACAATGTGGTCGAGGTCGTTCTGTACAGCCTTTATCTGTTCCTGTATTGCAATCAAGTCCTCGTCGGCCTTCTCGATGTTGAAGCGGAGAATGCGTTTCATCCTTATTTCCAGCAACTTCAGAATATCTTCGGCTGTGACCTCACGCATAAGTTTCAGCTTGTGCGCGATAATCTTGGAATGTATGAACTCGACAGCTTCATCGTTGGAACCAGCATTTTCGTAAGCCTTTTCCTTGTAGATGCGCTTTTCGATGAACCATTTTTCGAGCGACTGGTAATGCCATTGCTCCTCGAGTTCGCCCTTCTTGATTTTCAGTTCCTGACGGAGCAGTTCCAAGGTGTTGCGCACCGATGCTTCCAAAATTTCGGTAACTGAAGCAAAGCGCGGTTTGTCCTCCTCGATTACGCAGGCATTTGGAGAAATGGAAACCTGACAGTTGGTAAATGCATACAATGCATCGATTGTAACATCGGCAGAAACGCCAGGCTGAAGTTCTATCAGAATTTCGGCATTTTCGGCGGTGTTGTCGTCAACTTTCTTGATTTTGATTTTGCCCTTTTCGTTGGCTTTCAAAATGGTGTCGATGATTCCGCCAGTTGTCTGTCCGTATGGTATCTCCTTGATTGCCAAAGTTTTCTTATCAACCTTTTCGATGCGGGCACGGATGAGCAGTTTTCCACCGCGCTGACCGTCGTTGTAGCGGCTCACATCGATAAGTCCGCCAGTGGGGAAGTCGGGATAAAGTTGCACGGGTTCGTCGCGGAGCACTGCTATACAGCCGTCGAGCAGTTCGTTGAAGTTGTGCGGAAGAACTATCGAGTTGAGACCTACGGCAATACCTTCGACGCCTTGAGCAAGCAGCAATGGGAACTTTATAGGCAGGTTTATAGGTTCCTGCTTACGACCGTCGTATGAATCCTTCCAGAAGGTGGTCTTGTTGTTGAAAGCCACCTCGAGGGCGAACTTCGAAAGACGGGCCTCGATGTAACGGGGTGCTGCTGCGCTGTCGCCTGTGAGTATGTTACCCCAGTTACCCTGAGTTTCGATGAGCAGGTCCTTCTGTCCCATCTGCACCAACGCGCCACCGATTGCAGCGTCGCCGTGAGGGTGGTACTGCATTGTCTGACCGACAATGTTTGCCACCTTGTTGAAACGGCCGTCGTCTATCTGCTTCATTGCGTGAAGGATACGGCGTTGTACGGGTTTCAGACCGTCGTAGATGTGCGGAACTGCGCGTTCGAGGATTACATACGAGGCGTAGTCCAGAAACCAGTTCTGGAACATATTCTTCATACGGGTAATGGTAACGCCTGTTTCGGGGTTCTGTTCAACCTCGATAACATCGGTTTCGTCCTGCGGTATATTCTTGTTTTCGTCGTCCATAGTTTCTGATTTTTAGTCCTCTTCCATCCTTAGGTTCTCGATAATGAAGTTCTGTCGCTCCTGGGTGTTGTTGCCCATAAAATATTCGAGCAGAGCCTTTATGTTGTCGTCCTTCGACAGGGTTACGGGCGAAAGCTTCATATCGGGACCGATGAAGTTCTTGAATTCCTGCCAGTTGATTTCACCAAGACCTTTGAATCGGGTGGTTTCCGAATTCTTGATTTTCTTCTGGGCCTCGTCGCGCTCGTTTTCGGTGTAGCAGTACTTGGTTTCCTGCTTGTTGCGCACGCGGAAAAGCGGTGTTTCGAGGATAAACAGGTGCCCCTGCCTGATGATGTCGGGGAAAAACTGCAGGAAGAATGTTATCAGCAGAAGCCTGATGTGCATACCGTCAACATCGGCATCGGTTGCGATTACCACATTGCGGTAGCGTATATTGTCGATTCCCTCCTCGATGTTGAGTGCCGCCTGCAAGAGGTTGAACTCATCGTTCTCGTAAACAACCTTCTTGGTCTTGCCGTACGAATTGAGCGGTTTACCGCGCAAGCTGAACACTGCCTGAGTGGTAACATCGCGGCTCTTGGTGATTGAACCGCTTGCCGAATCACCCTCGGTGATGAAGATTGTACTCTCGTCGCGACGGGGATTGTTGCTGTTGTAGTGGATACGACAGTCGCGTAGCTTCTCGTTGTGCAGGCTGACCTTCTTGGCCTTTTCGCGGGCAAGTTTCTGTACACCCGACATAGCCTTGCGCTCCTTTTCGGATGACTGGATTTTCTCAAGCATCCTGTCGGAAATATCCTTGTTCTTGTGCAGATAGTTGTCAACTTCGCGCTTAATGAAATCGCCCACAAACTTGTTGACGCTCACGCCCGACAGCGGATAAGGATTACCTTCTTCATCCTTCTCTGGCGCCATATTCGCAGAGCCGAGCTTGATTTTTGTCTGGCTTTCGAAAGTAGGTTCAATGACATTTATTGCAATGGCAGCCACGATTCCGCTACGAATATCCTGCGGCTCAAAGTTCTTGCCGTAGTATTCCTTGATGGTGCGGGCAATGTGTTCCTTGAATGCGCTCTGATGAGTACCGCCCTGCGAGGTGTATTGCCCGTTTACAAACGAATAGTATTCCTCGCCGTTCTGGTCGGTGTGTGTGAATGCAATCTCGATGTCGTCGCCCTTGAGGTGGATATGCGGATAAAGCGGTTCAGAATTGTGGCGTTCCTTAACAAGGTCGAGCAAACCGTTTTTCGAAATGTATTTCTTTCCGTTGAAATTGAGTGTAAGCCCTGTGTTAAGGTAGCTATAGTTGCGGAACATCGTCTCGAGGTATTCTTCGCGGAAGCGGTAGTGTCCGAAAATCTCCTCGTCGGGGGTAAATTCCACATAAGTACCGTTCTTTTCGGTTGTCGGGACAAGGTCGTATTCCTTCACCAGCTTGCCTTTCTCAAAATCGGCCTGCTTCATCATTCCGTCGCGGAACGACTTAACGGTAAATGTTACCGACAAAGCGTTCACTGCCTTGGTACCCACGCCATTCAGACCGACAGACTTCTGGAAAGCCTTGGAGTCGTATTTGCCGCCAGTGTTCATTACCGAAACGGCGTCAATCATCTTGCCCTGCGGGATTCCTCGTCCGAAGTCGCGAACCGAAATGGTATTTTCGCGCAATTTGATTTCGATGTTAAGCCCGAAGTGCATACGGAACTCGTCGATTGAGTTGTCGATGACTTCCTTGACTAGCACATAGATACCGTCGTCGGATGCCTCGCCGTTGCCGAGCTTGCCAATGTACATACCGGGACGCAGACGCACATGCTCAAGACCTTCGAGGGTGCGAATGTTGTCGTCGGTGTAGTTGCTTATGTTGTTGTTTTCTGCCATTGAACAAAAATTTTGCTTCGCAAAAATACAAAACCGCTACGCCAAAATGTGACCTATACCTTATTTTTAATTAACAAAGTGGGTGTTAATTACGGGAATATATGCAACGATTTAGGGCTTGCTTCTTTTATTGTCTTTTCTTGCATTTAAAACGAGTTTCTGTTCCTGCTCCCACAGAATGGTTTCTAACATAATAATTAAGGCTGTCACCTACAAAAGAGCCACCCCCATCACAATATAAGTAATTTGCAGAACGAATGGTGCCATTCTTATTTAAAAAATACATAGCTTCTTGATATTGTGCACTCCCTACTTCAATTATTTTCAAAACCGAATCGTTTGCTGTCAACGACACTTCCAGAGTTGCGTTGTAAGGTCCAGATACACCTCCAGTATCAGGAGTCCACCAAATGTTTTCTTTCGTACCGTCATAAAAACCGACCCAGGCACTCCTATAGTCTGGCGTATCAAAATCTCCGGAGAATTGCTGAATCTTAAATCCGTCATAGGTGTACTGCTCGCTAGTCCAAACATAATCGATATGGAGCGAATCTTCGCTAAAGGAGCCAAATATCCTAGCAGCAAAACCATCACGCATATAACCAGGAACATTGGGAACTACTGTGTCTTTTATAAATCCATCTTCTGTGTATGTAATATAAAATGACAGGTCTAAAGAATTGTCGCAAACCCTCAAAATTTTGTCGGTTACTCTGATAGAATGTATTTCTAATTCCGTATCATCCCCTTCAACTTGTCCGTATCCTGACTTTCTTGTGCATTTGTATCGTCCAACTAAAAGATTACCTTCACTTGCTGGTTCGTATATGCACGAACCATCGTCCTTTTTTGCCGATTCATCGTAATTTATTGCATCTGGATCAGTACATCCGCGCTTTGTGCATCCAACAAACGAAATGCAAAGCATAAACAAAACAATCAAAGCGTTTATTTTCATAATTTACATATTTATTTCTGGACAAAATTATAAAAATAGCGCGAAATTATTGATGTTTTTTAATAAAGTTTTAACGAAGTGGGGATTTCCGCAAAACCACACGCCACCTACGCCAAAATCTGACCGATGTTTATTGATTCATCAAAATGTTCGTATATTTATTTGCAGCGTGCCTGTGTGGAAATGGTGCCTTGAAATGTCGGAAAAATTTGATGCAGAGACTATTATACGGCGCAAGGATATAATAAGACAGATTTAAGCATCCTCCAACTTGGTATCAATATCCTCTCGCCTAAATATCTTATATCCGATAAATGCTATCGTAATCGACATCAGCGGGGAAAGGATGTTGAAGAAACAGTATGGCAAGTATTCCAAAGTGGAGACTTTCAGTACCATCGACTGCGTCATGCCGCAGGTGTTCCAGGGAACAAGCACCGAGGTTACCGTAGCAGAGTCCTCGGTAGAACGGCTCAGAAGTCGTCCTTCAAAATTCTTGTCCTTGTAAAGTTGCTTGAAAATGTTTCCAGTAAGGACAATGCTGAGATATTGGTCACCGGTAGCCATATTGGAAAAAAGTCCAGTCGCCACTGTAGAGGTTACAATCGAACGACGTCCACTGATGCCACGTGCCAAGGCTGTCGTGAGGCTTCTCATCATTCCGCCACCAGTAAGTGCGCCACCAAATGCCGATGCGCAGAAAATTAGGAATACCGTGCTTAGCATACCTTTCATTCCACGGGTCTGCACCAAGTTGCTGAGAGTTTCGTTTCCTGTGTCGATAGCGGTGCTGTCGAAGTAGGTAACCATCAGTCCGCGGAAGCTGTTGCCATCGCCAACTTGCGCCACTATGTCGGGTTGAGCAAAAAGCATTGTTATGCCAGCCACCAATGCCGACAAAAACAATATGACAGCGGCAGGAAGTTTCAGCGCGATAAGCACGGCTGTAAATAGCGGTATCAGCATCAGCCACGGATTTATGACAAAGCTGTTTTGCAGTCCTTCGGCAAAAGATTCGGCTTGCGCTGTGCTTTCGGCTGAGTGCATAAGGCTTACCACTAGGAATATTATCAAGGTAATGACGAACGACGGAACCGTGGTTATGAGCATGTAGCGTATGTGCTTGAAAAGAGGCACTTCGCCTACCGACGATGCAAGCACGGTTGTGTCGGAGAGCGGTGAAATCTTGTCGCCGAAGTAGGCACCAGAAATTATTGCTCCAGCCGTCCATCCTGCGGAATATCCGTGTGCCGTACCGATGCCCAGAAGTGCTATGCCGACGGTCGCAACGGTAGTCCACGAACTGCCGGTTATGAGCGACACCAAGGCGCAGATGATGCAAGCCATAAACAGGAAGAGCGAGGGCGTTAGGATTTTCATTCCGTAGTATATCATCGTAGGCACTACACCGCTCATCATCCAGCTGCCCGAAACGGCACCGATAAGGAAGAGTATAATGACTGCCGGTCCGATAGTCTTGATGTTGTCGCCTATTGCACCGTTTATCCGACTCCACGACACCTTGTAGCCAATCATCGCTATTGCGATAGCCACGGCTGCCGCAAACAGCAAAGCCGTCTGACTGGCGCCGTCGATGGCATCGGAGCCGAACTCCTTGATTACAAGCACCTGCAATGCTACAAGCACAGCAAATGGAATGATGGCAATTGACCAGTGGATGTGAGGGGTATTAGATTCCATATTTATGATATTAGGCTACAAATATACACAATCTCTACTGGTTGCAAAAAATATTTTACAACTCACTGGCTATAAAAATATCAGTATTAAAATAGGAAATCTTATTTGAGACAAATACTTTATTCTTTCCCCAACTTTCTCCTTATCCCCGCCACTATCTGCATAAGAATAAGTATAGCCGACACTACGCAGCTCATACGCGCAATGTAGTCGCCATACTTGGAGTAGAAGGTAACCTTGTCGTTGGCATTGATTGTTGCTGCTATGCCACCACGCTGCCACCAGCCGAGCGACTCAACGACATCGCCACGCTGATTGATGATGCAGCTTATGCCCGTATTTGCGCTTCGTGCTATGCTGCGGCGTGTCTCGACGGCACGCAGACGCGAGAAACTGCAGTGCTGGCGATAGCCGGGAGTGTCGCGCCACCAGCCATCGTTGGTGATGACAAAAATCATCTGTGCGCCATCCTCAACAAAACCACCGCAATGTTCACCAAATGCCGACTCGTAACATACTGGCACGCCGACCTTTACTCCGCTGACATCGTTTGTAAAAGCTGTCGGATGTTCCTGTCGTCCATGACTGCCGCTCATTCCGCCAAGGTCGGTCATAAGGTCGCTGAGGAAGCCGAAAACGCGGATGTACGGAAGTATTTCTGCACCGGGAACCAGCTTGCTCTTGCGGTAAATCTGCACATACGGACTCGAATCGACCTGCATCGAGACATTGTAGATATCGTAGTGGTCGTTTTCGCCGATTTCACGGGCGGTTTCGGTAATGGAAGTACCATCGTAGGCCTTGTCGCCGTTCTTGTGGTAATAGACCTTGAAAGTGGTCGCACCAACGACGAACTTGCCATTAGGATAGTCGGCCATAAACTTGCGCACCGCCACAAGCGACGAATTACCCTGCATGAAGTCTTCCTGAACGGTATTATTCAGTGCCGTCTCGGGTGCGACAAAGTAGTCGGTCTCGGAATTGCCGTAAGTCGCTGCAATGTCAAGGATATTCTCAATCTGCGAACCGAAGGTATTTTCGTCAAATTTTTCGCCCCACGGGTCGATATTCGGCTGAATTACAACAATATTCTGCGGATTTTCCTTTTCAGTGTATGTATAGTAACGTATGGCGGAAGAAATTATCGGGACAAAAATGAGCAGGGTCGTAGAAAGAGCAAGCGGCAAGGTCATCATTTCTTTTTTCAACCTTACCGTCAACATTTTGTACAACAGAGCATTCACAATCAATATCCAAGCCGAACCGCCCAGATGTCCCGTAAACTCGTACCACTGTACAAACATCACATCGTTGGCGAACGAGTTGCCAAGCACCAGCCACGGCCATGCAATCTCACTGTTCATAAACAAATACTCGAAAGCCACATAGCAACTGACGAATGCAATAAGTCCAACCTTTTCGCCGCCGCGCTTCCACAGAGCATATACAATCCTCATTGTCAGTGCCATTAGCAACGACGAGGCAAGCACAGCCATAAATACTCCTGCAGGACTTGCAAAGTAAACCCACCAAGTTGTAATGAGGTTCCAAAGTACGAATGTCAGGTACGAATAGCCGAAAAACTTTGCTCCGCCGTGCTTGCCGTTCTCGCTTATGATATTCTGCATCAGCATAAGCATTGGGACAAAGCCCACAAGCGTCAGCCAAGGCAAATGCAGGTTGAACCAGCCTGCGCTCAGTAAAAGTGCCGACAATACGCACAAACCGAACCTTATAGCAACACCGAACTTTTTCATTGCAATTCGTTTATCTTGTTGTAAATGAACTCGGAAACTCCAACCGACTTTTCCACATACGCATTTGCCTGCGCACACGATTCGGAATATTTTGCCTCGTCGGAAAGAAGTGTTTCGATAACATTTTCAAATTCGTTGTACGAGGAAATTGAGAATCCAGCACCGCAACCTATCAAATCGAATGCTTCCTTGAACTTGCGGTAGTTTGGTCCGAAAATCACAGGAATACCATAAACCACAGCCTCGAGAGTGTTGTGAATTCCGACACCGAATCCTCCGCCCACATACGAAAGCCGTCCGTAGCGGTACATCTTCGACAACATTCCCATCGAATCGACAATTATGTACGAAAGTTCCGAAGCCTTGGCAGTTTCGCACTTCGACAAGCGCACAAACGGCTTGCCGAGCATCTTCTCGATTGCGCAAAGGTGCTCCTCGTGAATCTCGTGAGGAACAATCACAGCTTTCAAGTCGTCGTGTGAGTTGACATACTGCGAAATAATTTTTTCGTCGGGTGGCCAGGTGCTACCGCATACAATCACATTTCCCGACTGCGAAAATTCACGGAGAAATTCATTTTCGTACTCCTCGTGCGAAATCTGATACACGCGGTCGATACGAGTATCGCCGCAAACCGAAATGTTCTTCACGCCAGCCGATTCGAGCAGATTCTTGGAGTTTTCGTCCTGCACAAACATCCATGCAAAGTCGGTAAGCACCTTACGGTAGAACTTTCCCCACGGACGGAAAAATATCTGTCCGCTGCGGAAAATTCCCGAAATGAGGTAAGTATTTATTTTTCTTCGTGCGAGTTCGCGTATCATGCAGTACCAAAACTCGTATTTCACGAAAACGGCGAATTCAGGATTTATGATTTCGATGAATTTTCGTGCGTTGCGCTTGCTGTCGAATGGAAGATAGCAGACTATGTCGGCCTTGTCGTAGTTTTTGCGCACCTCGTAACCGCTTGGGCTGAAGAAGGTAAGCACAATTTTCTTTCCCTCGCGCTTGTAGCGTTCTATCAGCGGACGGCCCTGCTCGAATTCGCCAAGCGACGCCGCGTGAAACCACACATATTTCTGTCCTGGCTCGACTTTTGCACGCAGATTTTCCTCCCAATTCTTGCGTCCCGACACCATAAGTTTTGCCTTGCGGTTGAACGGGGCAGCCAACCTTACCGCCAGAAAATAAGCGCGAATGCAAAGGAAATAGAAGAATTTCATCGTTAGTAGTAATAATATTCCTCGGGAGCGCGACGGTAAATAGGCAAAATCCACCCTACGCGTATTCCGATCATTGAGTCGTGATACTGGGTATTATCCTTGCCACGCAGGTTGAAGTCGTAGTTGCGGCGCGATTTTGTCCAAGCAAATGTATACTCAACGCCACCATAGAAGTTTATCAACTTTTTGTTGCTAAGGAATTGATATCCGAGGAAACCGCGCAAAGCAATACCGTTTCGCAGTCCGTCGTAGCCTTTCTTGTAGTCGCCAAGTACCGGTGGTGTGTTGTTCGAACGGTTTTCGATGCGGATATGGTGTTCGAGTATGCCTGCGCCAATATTCAGGACAATTCCCGAATTAGGATTTGGCTTGCGGAATGCAAAGAGACGTCCAGTTTTCACTCCAGCATAAAAACCCGACTGAGTCATTAGCACAGTGCCATATTGTCCATACGAATTGATAATATTACCGGAGCGTGTCATAATACCAGTCAGGATCGAAACTCCCTTGTCGTCGTATCCGCCCCAGAGGTAGCTTCCCTCGAAGCCGAAAATCCAGTTATGCTTTGTCTTGAACGAAAGTCCTACTCCCATTGTAGAAGGATTTTGGTCGTATTTTGCCTTCATGTCGGTTAGCGAAAACTGGTATGCATAGTTTATCTCGCACTGCCAAACATTTATGCACGAGTCCTTTATCTGTGCAATCGCCGTCACAGAAAAAGCCATAATGGCAAGTAATATTATCAAATACTTTTTCATCATTTCGCAAAACTAATACTTTTTTCTATTAGTCAAGCAAAAAATATGTTTCCGAGAGATTATTGCTGTTTCTTGAATCGGATGTAGTAACCCAAGGCGAACTGACATACGAAACCGAATCGTTGGTCACTTTCACGATAGACATTGCCGGGACGGATGCCTGCATTGTCAATTACCTCTGGATTCGTTTCGTCAATTGAGATTACATCGTGCCGCCATGAGGTCAGCCAATGGAAGTTGAATCCAACATTCAGGTCAAATGTTATTCTATTACCCGCATTAAACTGATATCCAAGACGATAAGCCGATGTTATGTCGTTTATTGCGACATCCTCCACGTAACTATACGTTGCCGCGAAACTGCCAGCATGATACGAATCGATATTCATTCCCTTATATGCAACCTGCACTTCGCCGTACCATCCGAAAGGAGCCTTCTGGTCGAATTCTACTAGATGTTTGTTGACCTTGCCCCAATATCCACGCGCACCAATAGAAATCTCACCGCCATTGCAACCCGAAAAGAAACTCCACTCATTGCCATTATTATACATGCATGCAAATTTGTATGTAAGTTCGGCGGTGACACTGAAGTTCCTATGAAAAGGCTTTTCGAAACCTATATTCGGATTGAGCACAAGTGCTTTGAAGGGTCGTATTTTCACCACGGTGTTCTGGAAAAACTGTGCCGATGCCGAGAGCGACAAAAGCAAAGCGAGAAACAATATGGCGAAAATCTTTTTCATATTCGCAAAGATAACAAATATTTGCATTTGCAAACGACAAGATGGAGAAATACTGTTTTTTAATTCTCTTTACCCTCAATATATTCCGAATAGCACTTAAAAAAGTCATAGTCCATAATGTCACTAATTTTTAGAAGCAAGTCGGTGTATATCCAATTACGCTCGAACAACTTATACATATTCTGTCTTGAATAGCCGAGTTGTGTTGCGAGCCAAGTAATTGTACGACCTTGACGGCGAAGCTCCTGCTTGATGATGTGTCCTATGTGCGGTTCGTTGTCCATTGCTTTGCCTTTGCGAACCTTGCCTTGTTCCAAATATTAGCATACAAAAAAGGCGGAACTGCTTCGTTGGATGCTTATATTGTAATCGAGGCTCGGCAAAGCCATTGTAGCATATAAGTACGAACAATTCACGCCTAAAGCGCAAACTTTCCGCAACTTATTCTCGCTACTTGAATTTTGCCGATTCCGATTACAGAGAATAAGAGCAAAAGCTCAATGATATATCGTTTCTAAATTCTACATGTCAATTCTATTTCGTTCAAGGAACAAAGATAAGTGTTTTTTGTCAAAAAATAAATTCTAAATAAATCAAATGTATTTCTTAACGAAACTTTTTCAAAAGAACAAATATTGCTATTTTTTAAATATTTGACAATCAGTAGGGCATTCCCTTACAAAAACAGTTTTCTTTACTAATTTTCCTATAGTAAGCATTATTGATACTTTTCTCGAGAAAATCTAAGGTAATTTGCAAACAAACATCGAACCTTTTCTTGTTCAATCCGATTCCATAAATAATATTGTAATAATAAGCATGATGCCTTTGCTCGAAATGGTAGAAATCGTAATTATTGAAGCCCAAGTCATCTATATACGACACTATGTCTTTTGAGCCATATAAACAAGGAATGAATTTCATAGAAAAGCAATGACCGTAAGTAAACGGAACTAACGGATCCCCTTCGCAATGAATAAAACAAAAATTATTCTTAGTCAATTTTTCTAAATCAATCATAGACGTATTGAGTATACCTCCCCATTGGATTATAGCACCTGCCACTTCATTGCTATGATGAAGCAATACAGTATCGCCTTTGGAATGTAGTTCTCCTAAATATGGTTCTTCAAAAATTTCCATAGGCCGTTCATCATTATCCATAAACATCTCATGCAAAATAACTATAGAACCAGAAGAACTGCCCAAAAGGAATATATTTGTTGTGTCAATGCCATATTCATAATAGTTTGCCTTGAAAAACCGGATTGCCGTACTTAAATCCTGTGCCGCCATATATGCTGTCCTAATTAGGTTTCTAGAAGAGAGGCACCTTAATTTCATTGTACTATAATCTATGGTTACTGCCCGATATCCACACTGTGCTAAATTTTTACAATATGCACGCATGTCGCTGTTGTTTCTTGAACCGACAACAAAAGCTCCCCCGTAAAGAGTAATTACTAGTGGCCGATATACAATTGAATTACAATCTGGTTCATAAATATCAAAGCATAATGGCATCGATTTTTTACTTCCTATTTTTACAGTTTCACTATATGGTATTTTTTTTCTAACCTTGACTTTGGGGTAATGGTTATTTTGTGACACTAGGTCATACCCACAACCGACTAGGAATATAGAAAATAGCACTATTGCTGTGAGCAGTTTCATTTATGCGATTGTAACAGAAAATATAAGCGAGATTCACTCGCTTATATTCTTATTGAAAACCTTTTTAATCATTCTATATACCTCTCCAGCCCAAATTCCGATTAGTAATGGTACGACAACCACACTCATCCTATTATAGTGCCAAGCTTCCGTGAAATCGAAATGTATCATGTGCTGAACGGCTCTTGTCATCCCACATCCGGGACATGTCCGATTAAACAACAACACAGACAAGCATATTGTTTTCCCATTGTCAAAATAGTCGGCAGGCAAAATCAAAAGGACTACTGGGATTGCAACAAGGATAAGTAAATAAAACATTGCACAAACCTTCCTTACCTTATCCTTTTTATTCCCATTCTCCATCTTTAGGTTTCAAACTACCACTTAACAATCTAATAAGATCTATTATCTGCCAAATAAGACAACCTCCAAATGTTAAAAACTCAAGTATGGCTAACCCATAGTGCCCTGTAACAAACCTATGTATGCCGTTAAGACCTAAGAAAGTAAGACACCATAAACCTATAGCAAGCCCTTTCTTTTTTTTCTTGACAGGTGTAGATGAATTTGAATTGTTAACTATAACAGTATTATTGTTGTTGTTAGGTGTAGCTTGGTTAGAGTTATTATTAGAAGAATTGGTCTTAATCATTTCGCTGCTTCCATCCGAATACTTTATCTTAAAGATAGTATCTAGCTTTTTTGTATATACAGGACCGCTTCCCGAACATTTCTTATACTTTATCTCCGTTTCGGTTATTTCAGTTATCTTTACATCAATTTCCTCTCCATCCTTTGTAATCAAGACATCGCATGAGTCGGGAATATCTAATGTGAAATCCAACTTTGGGGCAGGTGGCAATTCAATAATATTATTGTCAACCGAAGCGATATCATTATCCAACATTTCTGAGGTTGCAATATCAAGTGGGGAGAAAATCGATTCTTTTTCGTCCTTACTTTTTTCAGTTTTACTATTGTCTGCCTTATCTTTATTTGCAAAGTTATTATTATGCCACTGCACATGGTATCCTGGCATATAGTGGCGTTTTGTAACCGTACATGAACTCAATATCGCAATTACAATTACTAATAAACCTATTATTATTTTTTTCATCATTATTTAAGCCTTGTTATATCCCATCTGGCACCTCGGTTTTACTATTAAATATTATTCTTCAATTGTGGTAACTACCTTTGTTTCTAATTTCATTTTATATCCATGCCAATATTTATTACAAGCTTCATAACAATCTTGAGCTCCCCATTTTCTAGGAGACCCTATTTCTATGTCACCGCATTTGCATGCTGTTCGCCTAAAAGTACACGAAGACAGGCTTAATAATAAGCCTATAAAAACCATAAAAAAGATTAATTTTTTCATACAAAACATTATCTCTGTTATATGCCATCGAGCCGTCGACTTTAATTGAACTTTTTATTTTATTTTGCGGAACAAAAGTACCTACGATTATCTCTAATAAGCATTTTTACTCGTAAACTATATTGAGCAAAGTTTTATGATTTATACTTGTCGAAAATGTAAACTATAGGTTTACAAAAAAAATATACGACTCCTCCGAGGCTGCTCATAAACACAACTAGGCTTCGCAAAAAATTATGTTAGGAATATTGTCATAACATTCCTACCATATAATTTACAGAGTTTTTTCTACATATTCCTAAATACCAGCATAATAGAAACACACAAAAAAGTTAAAATACTACAAACTGCATTTATAGGTAATTTTACTCGTAAACAATACTGAGCAATGTTTTATGATATATATTTGTCGAAAGTGTAAACTATAGATTTACAAAAATTGTACGACCTCGCCGAGGTCGCTGTTAACTCAAACGATTTTGCTAGAAATATTCGACCTCGCCGAGGTCACACTATCCCTCCCGTACTTCTGACCTCAGAGAGGTCAAATAGATATAACAAACAATGAAATAAAGAAAACGACCTCAGAGAGGTCGCACTTATACACAATTTAGCTCTGTAATATTTATGATAGAAATCAGCACATCATTCCTACCATAATTATTGACGTGACTTTTCTACTTATCTCTGAACACCAGTACAATAGGCACACCTGTGAGATTGAAGTTTTCACGGAGCTGGTTTTCAAGATAACGCTTGTAAGGTTCCTTGATGTACTGCGGCAGGTTTGCGAAGAAGGCAAACACTGGAGTAGGCGTTGGCAACTGGGTGACATACTTTATCTTGATGTACTTGCCCTTGGTTGATGGCGGAGGGAAATTCTCGATAGCCTCGAGCATAATCTCGTTGAGCTTGCCGGTAGGGATGCGCTGGATGCGGTTTTCGTAAACCTGCATTGCGGTGCTGAGCACATCGCTGATGCGCTGCTTGGTGAGCGCAGAGATGAAAAGAATTGGAATATCGTTGAACGGAGCAATCCTTTCCTGGATGAACTCGCGGTACTGCTTGAGCGTGTTGCTGTCCTTTTCGATTAAGTCCCACTTGTTGACAAGGATGACAATGCCCTTCTTGTTCTTGCGGATAAGGTTGAGTATGTTCTGGTCCTGCGACTCCCAGCCCTGCTCGGCGTCAATCATCAGCAGGCAGACATCCGAATTTTCGATGGCACGGATAGAGCGCATCACCGAGTAGAATTCCAAATCTTCGGAAACCTTGCTCTTGCGGCGCACACCTGCCGTATCGACAAGCATAAAATCGTAGCCGTACTTGTTGTAGCGTGTGTTTATGGAGTCGCGAGTTGTACCTGCGACATTGGTGACGATGTTTCGTTCCTCGCCTATGAGCACATTGGTAAGCGACGACTTGCCGACATTGGGCCGACCGACAATAGTTATGCGCGGAAGGTCAAGTTCCTCGTCGTTTGGCTTGTCGGGCAAGGCCTTCACAACGGCATCAAGCAATTCGCCAGTACCTGTGCCAGTTATTGCCGAAATGCAATAAAGCTCGCCAAGTCCGAGGTTGTAGAACTCGTAGCTGTTGACAATCTTCCTGTTGGAATCGACCTTGTTGACCACGAGGAAAACGGGTTTCTTGGACGAACGCAGAATGTCGGCAACGGCGACATCGAGGTCGGTGAGACCCATATCGACATCAACCATAAACATCACGGCGTCGGCCTCCTCGATGGCTATCAGCACCTGCTTTGAGATTTCGCGCTCGAAGACATCGCTCGAATTTTCAACATATCCGCCAGTATCGACAACGGAGAATGTCTTCCCGTTCCAGAAGCAATGTCCGTAAAGGCGGTCGCGTGTTACTCCGCTTTCGTCGTTCACTATCGCCTCGCGGCGTTCTATCAATCTGTTGAAAAATGTCGATTTTCCAACATTCGGTCTTCCTACTATTGCTACAATATTTCCCATAATTCGATTTTAGTTTTTACTTTCCTATTAACGAGGCATTTGCCTTTTCTATTTTACCTTTATCATAAGTTTCATACATCCAGACGGCATCCCTATGCAACATCTCCTCTACAGGGATACCCCTAGTTGCCGCTTTTTCTTCAATATCTTTTCTCCAATATGGCAAATTATTAATTGCTTTCACATACTTAGAAACCATATATTCCTTATAACTTTCTGATTCCGCCTCCATAAGAATCAAATCGTCCAAAGAAAGCGAAGAACTGTCGGCCTGCAAAATCAAATTACCCATACGCTCCTCATCCGAACGTATCGTTTCTGCCCAGTCACTTATAGTGGCTGTTTCAATCGACTTATCAATTTCTATTTCAGCATCATACAACATATTGCTAATACAAAACTTATGTGGATTGAGATTTCCTTTCATGCTTATCCTAGTGAACATACCATCGCTTGTCCTTATTATCTTCGCAACATTTAACCCCTTTTGTGAAAAACAAATATACCTGTCATCAAATATAGTCTTGCAAAAATCTTTAGCCTCGTACATTAATACAATTTGCTTCGATGGCGAATAATATAACAACTCCGACGAAACGGCATTAAATTTTCCAATATCAATATTCGCTTTATCCAACTGCTGCATACAAATCTTAGAAATGGACATCAGCACTTCCGATTGTTCGTATGTTTTCTCAAATTTCACATAATACAACTGGGCATTAGGATGTTCCTCGAAAGCCTCTTTCAGTCCGTCTGGCGAATTCTTACAAAAGAACTTGCAATTATGTCTGAATATTACATAGTGATGTAAATTTTTTAGGCCACTTTCCGCATCGATATATATGATGGAGTTTTCTTCTATTTCATCAAAAACATTATTATCCATTGCATAGTCCATCACCCTAAAATATTTCTGCCATATTCCCATCTTCTCACTCATACCGACGTTTACAAATCCAACGACAAGGGAGTTTATGAAAACGAAGAAAATCATGATTGCATATAATATTCCCTTAATAATTTTGCTTTTTTCGACCAATTTAAGAATTAATATTGCAACCAAGGCCATAAAAAGCATTATTCCGAAATAAGAGAAAAAAGTCGTGACATAGCAGCTGTTCGATGCGATCCAATCCTCAGAATTATACTTGCTGGCAAGCCCGAGAATAGAATGGGACATCAAAGCGAATACGAATGCAACGAGCATTGTTAGCAGTAAGCTTTTTTTCTTGAATAATTTCAAATCAACATTCTTGATAATAATTATGAATAATGTTGATTGGAAGATTGCATTAACAAACAATATAGGTTCCGAATTTGAAATTATATACCAAAGGTTCTTGAATACCCCATCGGTCATTAAAGTATCGCAACCCAGCTCTGCCCGCAACTTCATGCACGCCTGGAATGGAAAACAAAACGATGTCAAATTCCACAACAGATTGCAATAGTTCGACAAACTAAAATTATCTGCAAAAGAAGAACCTTCGTAAAAATTGTCCACTGAATTTGATGCCACAGACGCTCTCCACCAGAAGTAAAGCACTAAATAAAGAACAATTGCCGACAAATAGGGCAAAAGTTCCTTGTAGAACGTTTTTTCCTTCCATACAGGTTTAAATCCATACTTATTTACATTTCTGACGAATATGTAAAGGCAGAAAAACGCAATAAAGACAAGGTAGGTTTCATAAAACAGCAATGTTATAAAGAATAGCACCGCACCAAATATTGCATATTTGTAACGTCCAGTATCCCTATATCTAAAAAACAACAACATCGACGACAAACATAGTATCAAATTGAACGCAAAATAGAAGGGATAAGCCGCTATCGGGTATGCATCCTCAAATGAAGCTAAAGTTGTGTTGACTAATAAAAGCAGGAATACCAGCAAACTGAGGTTCTTGGACTTGAAGATACGATATAGGAAATAAGAAAACAATCCGTACGACACAAGCAATGTAACATACTGAACCACTTTGGTGTAAAAAAAGTTGTCAACTAAGTATGGAATATAAAATATCGGTTTTACTAACAACAAATAAAAGCGTCCCGAACTATTTGCATAGCATTGGGCATCCTCCCACCAATAATCCATCCCCCTAAGACTTGTTATATAATACTCAAAGTCATCATTGGTAATGATTCCGACATTAAATAATGGGGCAAGAGTAATTATAGCTATAATTACAAACAAGAACAATAATATTCCATTATCCTTTGTAATTTTTATATTCTTAAAAAAATTCATATTCTTATAAAGAACGCTTAATTCTTAAACAAGTTTTGCTTGAGCGTATATCAACAAGGATTTTAAATCTTAAACCTTTAGCCAGACAAAGATTTTCAAATCACCAATTTAACACAATTTTCGCCGATTTCCACCATTCTCTTCCTATACAATCCGCCCAAGGCCTTCTTGAAATTCTTCTTTGAGATGCCAAAGGTCTTGTATATCAGTTGTGGACTGCTATTGTCGCAGATGTTCATCTCGCCCTTGTGCTTCTTGAGGTAGGCTACAATCTTGTCCTCGAAGTTGCCGATGTCCTCGTGGTCGTTGCGGAACATACGGAGGTCGAGCTTGTTGTCGTCGCGGACTTTCTTCACAATCACATCCACCTCATCGCCGGAATGCAGTTCCGAGAAAACCTCGTTTGCGTACAGGATTCCCAGATACTTGTTTTCGACTATCAGGTTGTAGCCCAAGCTTGTGCGGCGAGTCACCAGTGCGTGGACCTTCTGGTTTTCGTCAACTTGCGGGCGCTGGCTCTCGTCGATGTACTTTTCGTACTTGGTGCTTGCAACGGCACGGTTGGTGTCCTCGTCGAGATATACATACACGATGTAGTCCTCATCGACCTTCAAATCGACCTTCTGCTCCTTGAAGGGACAGAATAGGTCCTTTTCGATTCCCCAGTCGAGAAACGAACCGTACTTGGTGTTGGCGACGCAGGTTAGGCTTCCGAACTCGCCTATTCCGACAAACGGACTACCCATGCATCCGTGAACCTTGCCGTCGGAACCGTTGTACAGGAAAATGCTTTCGGGTTCGCCAATTTCGTATTTTTTCACGAGGTCGATGTTTTCAACTTCGAGGGTTCCGTGCTCGGCAGCGTCGAACAGCAGTTTTTCGCCCTCGAAGCCCACAACCTTCAACTCGTGTGATTTCCAGATTTCAAGCATAATATAATTTTTTGCAAAAATACACATTTTCTGGCACATACAGGCAACCGAATAAAACAACATCTGCGCCCATTCGAAATTTTTGCGTATATACGCATTTTTGTCGAGTAGGGATCTTTGGAGCAACAACTCATGCCACTACGCTTTGTTCGGCTCCGTCAATATCATCCCGATATGGAATTTTGGGTTGATGTATTAGGAGTTTTATAAAGCAATATTTAATAAAAGATGCTATTTTTATAAAGTAACATTTAATAAAATAAGGAAATATTTATTCTTGACCTTCATTCTTCAAGTAGCCATTTCCAGCATGGAACAACATCTATATCGCCTTTTGAATCTACAATGCTTTCTTCCGAATCGTATGTGATTATAGTCCTCCGACGGCATGGCAGAACTTTTGTAATCTTTTCCAAGGCTGTTGTTTCGCGTTTGCGGGTGTCGATGTCCGAAAGTGAGTACGAAACCTGTATAGCCCATTCCTTTTCAGGAACATAAAAATCAATCTCTACGCCCGAATTGTAGAAATATACGGTATCGTGTTCCGAATCGTGTCCAAAACGCCGGAACAACTCCAAGGCCACCAGATTTTCAAGCAACGATGTTTCTCCGTTTAGCAAAAAGAGATTCAGGAAACCGTTGTCGATGAAATAATACTTGCAGGCACTTTCCTTTTCTGACAGCGAGCCAGTAATATTCCTCAGCCTAAGCAATAGCCAGGCATCTTCGGCATACGATACATAGCTTTGAACAGTAGGAACCGAGATTTTTCCGTTGAACGACGACAATATATGGCTCAAGCGGTTATACGACAAGGGCTGTCCCACGCTTTCTGCGATTTTTTTCACCAGCAGTCGCAGAGCATTCATATTGTTGATGCCGTTGCGCGTGGCAATGTCGTTCAGGTATATCTTCTGGTAAGTGCTGCTTAGGTATTCGCGCTTTACATTCATATTGACGGTTTCGGGCATACCTCCATTGGTAAGATATTCGTTGTAATGGCGGAAGAATGATGCGCGCGAGTCGGTGTCGAGAAGATTGATATTGCCGTATGGAATGTTCAATGCGTCAAGATATTCCCTGAAACTGAAAGGATATATGTCCTTCTGGAGAAATCTGCCGCCGAGTGTGGTCATTATTTCCTTGCTTAGCATTTTGGCGTTGCTTCCTGTTAGGCATATATGGTATTTGCTGTCAGCCATACGGCGGGCGAATTTTTCCCATCCTTCGATATTCTGCATTTCGTCGAGGAAAATATGTGGACGGCAGGCATAAAGTTCCTGATGGCACTCGAGCAGCAAGTTGAAGTCGGTCATAGTGAAACTGTCGATTCGCTCATCCTCAAAATTCATATATAGAATATCGTTCATACCATATCCTTCCGAAAGCAATTTTTTTATCAACGCATATTGCATATACGATTTCCCAGCCCGACGGACGCCAGTAAATATATAGTTTTTGTCAGTCTCGACATTATATTCCCTTGGCATAACATCAAGTCTGCCAATTAGTTTAGCGTTGTCTGCCAGTACCTGTCTCAAAATATTCTTATCCATCTTACCTATATTATATGGCAATAATTTAAAATTCTAATTTACAAAATTTTACAAATTTATTAAATGCCATTTAATAAATTCTGCGCAAATATATGCAATGTTACCGATGCGACAAAATTATAAAGTGAGTTTTTGTAAAAAATATGATTTTTATAAATTACCATTTAATAAAATTGGAATTGCGTCAATATCATCCCGATATGGAATTTTGGGTTGATGTATTGAGAAGATTTCCAGGAAAATTTACTGTGGCAACCGAATGCAGAACTTATTTCGATGTATGTTCATTAATGTAATCGGTGCTGAGATGAATTACCTTTTTGCACAAATCGACATCGAACATTCCGATGTGGGTAAGGTGGCGTTTTGTTCCCAGTTGCTGCGAGAGCCATGTGTAAGCCTTGCGACGGCCCATCAGGTGTTTTTCCCATATCTGGTCAAAGGCATTGTGAGCCTCGTGCTTGTACTTGCGCAGTTCTGCATTCGCAAGGCGACCGAGAGCCTTGTTTGACGACCAATGACATCCAACATAAGCATCGCAGGGACGGCAAATGTACATCTTTCCGTACGACTTGCCGTTATAGATTTCGGCGCTGTCAATAAGTTCCGATTCCTTACCGCAGTAAGGACAGATTTTTCCAGATAGTATGAGAGGGGATTCGTCCATTGAGGGGGGGGAATTACATCTTACAAAGACTACTTTATAAGTAAAAATCGTTTAAACCGTTTAAATTTTTTATCACAACAAACACATATTCAATAAGTTACAAAGAAACATCCCTAATTTACTTCGTTTAAATCGTTTAAATTTTTAAATTCTATACAATTTTACTTATAATCTTATATTTTTTAGCCTTTTCAGCTGTTATATACCAGTCCTTCTTGCATTTGTATATTTCATTTAGCTTTTCAACAGGGATTCCTGTGTTATCTTTATAGATGCTCCACATCAATTTATGAAGGCGCTTCTCTTCTTCTACATTCTCCTCAAGGTCTTTCATTTTTCCCAAAATCAAACTTGACAGCGTATGGTACATAAATGTTGTGTTAGGGTATGCAAAACGATGCTCTAAGTCAACCGCCAGCATTATAATAGTGCCTGCTGACATGATTTTGCCTACACAATAGATATTCACAACATATTCCTGAGTAAGCTTTTTAATTTCATCATAAATCGCTAGCATGTCATATAAGCTGCCGCCATAAGTGCATAAATAAATGTTTATAGCTGGTCTAATAATTTGAAATTCAATGCCAGCAGACTTTAAAGACACTGTATTCTGCTCAACTACTTCATTGTCAGAGCCTTTAATCTCATTTATCTTGTCCACCACAGTCTGCCACATGTCCTCACCTACAGTACCCTTGATGTAGATGTTATGTATCTTTTCATCAAATGTCTTTATTGTAAATTCTGCCATATCTTCTTACTTTTTATTTTCATTTTCCCATTTTATAATAGACATACAAGTATGTAATGCGCTGTCTATAAGCGCCATTTCAGCATTATGCCTTTGCTTCTCTGCTAATATTTCCTCCCTAAGAAGTATTAATGCTTCTTCTGCAGTTATTTTATCTGCGAGCCAGCCATTTCTACCTTCTAATTATAATTTTACTCATAATATTCACTAAATTTGATTAAACATTTTTTTCATTTTAATGACTTGGAGAAACTTCAATCTTAAGGCACGACCAACTCCATTCACTTCTCTTTTTATTGTATGAGTACAAAACTAGAGCAGAAATTTTGTCTTCTGGATTAAGTTGCATTCTTTTAGCTTGTTCTGCAGGAATGTAATACGAGTTTGAATCGGCAGTTTTCAAAAAATATGCAGTCTTTGCCATATTGGTTGATACCACACCGTTGACCTTTTGAAAATAGTCATTTGAAAGGTTTTCTTTAGAAACTCTTACGGAATTTATTTTCATATAACCTTCCGAAGAAACTTCTGCTATACGAATTTTTAGAATATCCCCTATGTTTAGTTTTTTTACGTATCTATCAAATTTAAAGAAACCTTCCTTCTTCTGTCCATATACAATTGTTGCCATCTTTTTGTCTTTGTTTACAAAAGACACCACTGCATCTGTTTCTGGAATATCTGCAAAAAGGACTTCGTTTGAAATGGACAAATAATCTAATTCGTATGATGGCTTTTGATTTGCAGATGCAATGTACCAATCTTCTTTTTGCATTGCACTTGCATTATATGAAATACGTGCTTGCGTATCTTCTTTTACTTTTATGTACTTATCCAAATAGAATCGGGCATCGGCATAATATTTCAGTTGCTTAAACGCGTCTGCAAGTATTAAATAAAGATTGACGAGAAATTGCTCCTGAGTGTGACAATGAACAGCTCTAAGCAAACATGCCATACATTTTTCGTCATCTTCTGCAAGTGCTTCTGCAAGTAAATGCCAAGCCCAAAATTCCGATTGCTTCTTTCTAACAAAAGGTACTATATAGCTCATTGTTTCCTCTTTTGTTCCACCTTGTGCTATTAGCATTTTGCCAATGTAATAGTTGGGATACTGCATTTCTGGATGTTTTTCAGCCAAATCTTGCATCTTGGGAATAAACATAGAAATAGCATCTTTGTCTCTTTTGTTAATCAATTGCTTTGCGTATGCCAAATATGCGCCTTCAACTGTAGAGATAGACATTTTCCGTCCATTCGGCAAAATCTCTGGGGTATAGTCCTCATCTTGAAAATTATCAAAGCCCCACCAGTCGCAAAACTCTGTAAAGCGTTGCCATTTATCTTTAATAGTCATAAAGGCTTTGAGTAATACGGAATATTCTTTACTTGGTTTGCTAAACGGAAAAACTTGAATCAAATCAAATAATGTTGAAAGAAAATCTGTAGGAATAATTTGCATATTGGAACATTCCCGAACTATTGCATTAATTGGCCATATTATGTTGTTCCAAATCATGGTTTCGTCAGCAGGAATTTCCAATGCATTCAATTCGGACAATTTGGCAATAAACTCATCACGATGAGCAAAAGATGCATTTGCTTTTATAGCATCAAATAAACACCATCCCAATGCCCTTTTTGACCATATATCATCAGAATTTTGCTGGTAATCGTTGATTGCCATTTCGTATGCTTCCTGAGAGTTGCCCGTTTTTCTCAAATTCATTACTTCCTTGAAAGCCATAGTCCTTTTGTTTTTGTTTTCGGTTGCAAAATAATATATTGTATGTGCAAATGTATTGCACACTATTGTAATTTTTTACAAAAAGTTTTTAATAATAGATCTTCTTCTCCTCCAGTGCTTTGCGGTGTAACAGACGAGTACATTCCTTTTGCATTATAGTTAAAAGAAACTGTAGAAACATAAGGATGTGTTTTCAAATAGTATATGTCCTTCCATTGCTCTTGACGAATGTTCAGTATTGTTATGCTTAATTCATCTGCTATAGACATTACAAGTTCGTGAAGTTTAGATGCAAATTCTGTTTTCGGTTCAAACGGCAGTTCCTTTGGAATTAAAGACAACTCTATCAATTGTTCAACAAGACTTGAAAAATCGTTATCATTGGTGCTTATCAGTTCTCGCTTCGTAGAGTATCCTTCTTTTCTGTACCATTGTTTAAATGTGCAGCATTTCCCGTCTTTCTCAAATGTCAGCAAATGTTGAAATGTGAAATCTCTATTTTCTTTACATACAATACCTTGCTCTGCACATAGTGAATTTATTCTTTCAAAATGCCAATCAAGGAAATTTTCACCAGACGGTACATAATAAACAACTTTATCCGTTTTGCCAATAGGCATTACTATCATTTTGCTTACAGCATTGAACGATGGTGATGCGAAGTGCCATAATTGCTTACTACTTCGAGTTATAGCTGTGTATGCCCAACGAAAATAATCACTGTTAGTTTTTCCTCCTAACTTATCCATATCTGCAAATACATTTTCCCATTCTCCACCCTGTGCCTTATGGCAAGTGATAGCATAGCCATATTTGCAGATTAAAGCATGTAGATATTTGTCAGTTTTTATACAACTGCGATACTCGTCTGACCCTTGCTTAATTTTATTTTTGGTCATACGGTTATTGAAATCAGTCATTAATGCTTGATAATATTCCTTTGACACAGTCCCCAATGGATCGGTTAGAAAATTGTCTAATATAAAACATTTCAACTGGTCGTGCGTGGGTGTTTCTATCGTAACTTGCCTAAACACCAACTCCATCTCCTTTATGATGCCTTGTCCTTCTTCATTTTTTCCTCCACTATAGAAATGAACATTCCGTTTTTCAAGCATATTGTCATTAGCACAATCTAGTACACGGACAATTGTTCCATTGAAAAGTTCAACAGTGTTATAATAGTTGTTTTGCGAAACCAAAAGCAAATCTCCCGGCAAAAGTCTCTCTTGGGCGTTATTAAAGAACATTTCCCTGATTTTGATATTGTAGTCAAGGACTTGCTTGTTGGAATAAGCAATAATAATGGTATTCTCGTCTATTGAACCGCAAGTAACATTTTTATAATCTTCCAAAATAGAATTGCTATTCTTCACATCTTCTCCATCTGAAATTACAAATTCGTTAAATGTGCTGGTCTCAATGGCATTACGAACAAATGAAGCATTCTTCAAAATGGAACTGTCAGCTACTTGGCGAACAATATCTCGAAGCATGAACTCTTTGCATGTTTTTTGGTATTTCTGTTCTATATATTCGGCACTCATTGCCGGTGACATTGCTTGTCCAACAGGTGGTAACTGGGCATAGTCGCCCACAAAAACAATTTTTCTTGCACCGCAATATTCAAACAAATCTTTTAACAAGAAACCAGAGCCAAATTTATACATATCACTCTCGCTATACTTGTCTGAAATCATTGATGCTTCATCCACAAAATATATTGTTTTAGATAGAGAATCTTCGTTGTGTCTAAGTGTGAATATCAATTGTCCTGTTCCATCATATTTTAGACCTTCTTCGATGGTGTAAATTGACCGATGAATTGTTGCCGCATTCCTATTCGTTTTGCCACTCAAAACATACGCGGCACGACCTGTGGGCGCCATTAATACGCTTTTCCATTGGTTGTCTAATGATTCAATCATTGCTTTCAGCAAGGTTGTTTTTCCTGTACCTGCTGAACCTTTCAGAATGAAAACATTTTCATCTGAATTTACGAATGCTTCAAATTGAGCGAAAGCAGTTTGTTGGGACGGAGTGAGAGACATAATACTATCGTTAATTTTCTGATTCTTTTTTTAGAATTGGAATAATAACTTTTTGAAAATGGTTTTGCAAATCTGTTATGGTTATTGTCGTTCCTTGATTTCCGTGAGCTGATGATGTGTTTCGTTCGTATCTTAATTTTACAGTATACTTAATAATTTCTGTATTAATTTTGTAATATAACCACAGCATGGCTACTATTTTTGAAATATCAGCATCCTCTTTTGCATATTTCCATCCATCTGGTAAATAATCTTTATTTATTATCTCATTTGAAATAATAACATCATCCGCATTATTCGAAAATGCAATTCTTTGGAAACAACTTCCTATTTTTTCTCCATTTTTTGTAACACCACCATCACCTTCGATGAGAATATCATTTTTCTTTATAATGGACTCAACAAACCTCATCTGACAAATTATACATGATTTAATTATAATATTGCTTTTTTGTCCTTTGTCAAGGTTCAATAGATCGGCAAAATCATACAAAGGAGACAAGTCTATATTTTTATCTTTTAACTTGTTCCTGAAATCATCCAATGTTTTATATACTTGTTGCAAATAGCTCAATTTGAAGGCTTTGTTAATTTTTCTAGCAAAGTCGCAAAATAAATTATAACTTTCTTGCCTTGTATAATTAAACTCAGGAGATTCTTTGATTACATATCCACAGGCTCCAATTTTCATCATAGATTTTTCTATGTTCCATGATTTATTTGATGCGGTAAAGATTACAACTTGGCATCCTTTATTCAAAGACTTTATATATTCTGAAATTTGGTGACCTGACAAATCTTTACTTGTGATTTTGTCTGTATATAAATCCATGTTTTTGATTTTGTCAAAATCATCGTCATGGAGCCTCAAATCTATAAGGTAACAATCTGCACCACCATTATTATTATAATCATTTAGTAAAAATAATTTTATTTTTTCTACCAATTCTGGACGCTCAATTTTATTATGTCTGTCAAAAGGATAGGTTATTAAATCAACTTTTGATTTTTCAAATATTGGGGCTAATACTTTGCTCCACAATGCTTCTTCATCATCAATATATACAACTCGTTTTCTTTTTTTAGGTTCTCTTTTATTGTCGTAATCTGCACTAGAATATATGTTCTCAATTAAGGGAGAATAAGGTTCTTTTCTTTTATCTTTATCAGTAAAAGGTTCTCGATTGCCTGCTAATGCCAATAAGTATTTTAAATATAACATATTTTTGAATCGCGCATCGCCAAACTCAGGAGCGGCTCCTTCCCACGAAAACATTTCTATCCACCTTAAAACTGCCCATTTATTTGCGATAGAATGATGAGTTGCATAATTTGCAGGCGCCTTAATTTTTATTCTATTCAAAAAATGTTGAAATTTGGAATCAATTAGCCATTCTTTAAATGGAATCTCGTTTTTATCACAATTAATGTTTTCTATTTTTTTTGCGAGTTCTTCTTGTGACCTTGCTTTACTAGTATAAATTCGATATGTACTTAAAATGCCACCTAAATCCGATAGGCGTATAACATCTTCAATGTCATCTCCTCCCAAAAAAACTATTGGCGTTGCATAGTGATTCCATTCTTTTGTTAGGCGAATGTGAGTTGCAATGCGTAACCCTGAATAATCTATGTAATTTTCCTCTCCTAATGTGTAAGAAATGACAATAGCATCATATTGCCTTTCTTTAAATATTTTCAAGCAACTATCACCAAAAAATGTATCAATATCAGAATCGTGATATGGCTGATAATCTATTACACGTGGGAAATAAGAATTTCCGTTATTACTAAATTCCTCTATTAATTCTGTTGGAATATTATTGTTATGAATTATAAGAATATTCATTATATGGTTTCCCTATATTTAGTTAGTCTTTTTTCTACCCATTCTAAAGTAATAGAATCAGAATCAGGCATTAAAAGGTCTCGTATCACCTCTTCAATATTAGCATCTTCGTTGTTTTGTATTTCCATTTGAGAAGATTCTGTTGTTCCGTATTTCCATAATAGATTCTTATATCTAAGTAGCAATGGCAGTCTCCACTCTTCTCCATATAAAAACTTTAATAAGGGATATTCTCCATTATTTTCTGAATAATTTGACAAGAATGGGATTATTTTATGATAAAACTCGGCAGAATTGATTTTCATAATTTTCCCTGATTCAAAGATGCTATTTTGTGTAATACCTCCACTAAACAAGATTAATAGCTTATCATTTTTCTTTGCGAATGACACTATTTCATTATAAAGATTTGACTCTTTAAGTAGAGATTCGTGAATTGCCAACAACGAATACTCCTCAAGTTCCTGATGTGAAGGCAAATTCTCACTAATTTCGCTAATAGAATTTAGTCTTTCAACCTCGCTATCGGTTAGGTGTTGCCTTTTGCGTTCTTTTCTATCATCAATTACAATAGTCTTCATAATAATTACTCCACATTATAATTATAAAACCTAAGTATATATTTGAATCCTCTGCAATCTTGCTCTGATATTTCTTCAATTTTATGATAATATTTAAAATTACTTGAAAGATAATTTATCCTTAATGGTTTAAGTTCTCCATTTTGATAAAAAGTACTCTCAATAGAGAAATCACATAAATTTCTCAGCTTGGATTTAATCGTGAACAAATCTCCATCCTCATTGTCATTATCTGGATTAATTTTCACATCATTTATATCTCTATTCGAGAACGAACCAACCTGTAATATTTCCAATGTAATAGATTCCCATTCTTCATTATTGTTTGTTGTGCAGTATATCTCCAAATTTGGATATTCAGACCGCTGAAAAACATTTCCAGCTATTAACCCTAAAGCCGATCTTACAAGTACTGTATCTGTAAAAAAAGATTTACCCTTTAAAGATGCCAACAACTTTCTGTCTATTTTTATATCAGAACTCTTGAAAATGCGGATAATATCAAAATAGAAATTATCATCACGGAATTGAATACAATTTTTAAATATATCTACAATATCACCAAAATCAGACAATTGTTTTCCATTTATAGGTTTGGAAGGTATCAATTCGCTAGGAAGGCTTGACAATGGCATGGCAAATGGTTGTTGTTGGGGATTATTATCCATCCACTCTTTGAGATATTTGTTGTAGCCAATTTTCCAATTATGCTCACCATCGCTCCAAGGATATATAGCATCGTCATTTACAAGGAAATTCCTTATTGTTCGCCAAAGGTGTTCGCATCTATATTGTAGGACATCCATCGGTGATGGTTTCTTCCTATTTAATTTTTGTGGATACAGGTCTTTATATTTATCTAGCGATTTTGTATTGTCATTTAGGATTTCTATGTATTTAGTTTTTAAATCTTCAAAACTTTCATAATTATATTCGTCGGTTTGATAATTTTTATCCCAATAATGAGTCGTGAATTTTAACGCTTGGCATTTTTTTTCGGTAAATTGATGTAAAAATCTAGAAACAAATTCAGGATCGTGGTTTAAGCCTAAAGACTCTTCTTCTGAACAATTCAAGTATTCCTTTTTCTTTCTTTCTTTTCTTAAAGGAATACTTGCGCTAGAATCTAATCTGTAGAATCTTTCTTTTAATTTTTGATATGTTGGGTCAGTTTCTCCTTTTACCATCCTTAGAAAATTTAATTTTCCACGGATTACTTCATTAATTGAGATTTCGTTTATATCAACATGTTTTGAATATGCTCCTTTGCCTTTTGCAAGATTCGCAATAAATATTGATTTTGCTTCTTCTTCCCCCTTTTTTTCCAAGTTGTTAATCATTGCACGCAACTGTTTAACATATTTGCGCGACACATTTACTTTTTCATTTACAGTAAGACCTGTAACTTCTTGTCGCATACCGATGTGACATAGACGAGTTTTTTCTTCATTTATTATAAAATGTTCTTCATTCTCGATTATATTGCGCAGTGATTTGCAAAATTTTCCGTCTTCAGAAAATACATTTTTCATTCCACTGAAAGTAATATCATCTGCATATCGAGTATATTTAAGTCCGTATGCAGTAGCAAGTTTACTCAATTTTCTATCTAGTTTTTCGCAAATAAAATTTGAAATGATAGGAGATGTCGGTGCTCCTTGCGGAAGAACAAGACTATTATCAGATTTTTTATGGCAGCATAAATTTGCAATAAGACTTGCTAGTTTTGGATTGAGACAGAATGGCCTAAATAACAAACGTTTGTATATCCGGGCAGAAGAAATGCTAGGGAAAAAATCTTTTAGATCTATATTGTAAATGAACTTTTCCGATATATGTTCTTTTGCTCCATCAACAATTGATCTATCACGGACAAAACCAACTGCAGATTTGTTAGGAGTATATATTTGTTCAAATATGTAATTTAAACATTGCTGAATACCCTTTAGTATGTAGTTGGGCGCATCTATAGTGCGAAATTCTCCCTTTTTCTTTTTAGGAATAACGAATGTTGTGTACATTCTATCGTATTCCTTATTGTATGCATTGAAATGTAATTGTTTAAGAGTATATTTTTTTCTCTTTTTTAAAAGAGAAAATATTGATTCTAATTGCATTTCAGAATCAACAATATTTATCAAATCAAGCAAATCACTTTCGTAATTAAGATTTTTCCACAATAAAATAATCTTAGATGAAAGATTTTCATTTTTGCTGCTTGATTGCTTTGATACAAACATATTATTCGTTATTAATTTATTGGTCATCATATTTTTGTTCCATAAAACGATTGCCATACTCAAAAAAATTACTTCAAATAATAGCATCATTCTCTACGTTATTGTAGACATTCTTTACTATGCTACTCAATAAGAGTCGCAAAGACCTGCCGATAGCAGCAGGCAGCTTTCCACCAATGAAAAGCATCTAATTCAAATGAGTATAGACAATCGTTTCAAAGAACATTTTGCGAAGTTTTTATAGAGTACGTCGCCTCATCTCTTTTTTCTATTTGCAAAATTAATAAATATTTCTCTTTTACCTAATAAAACTTTTTCTCATTACGATGCCATTTTTTCCTCCCCAAAGGACATCTCGCCATTTGTAAGGTCGATTATCAGTTTGTTGTGGAGAATGAAAGGCGTTCCCAATATTCCGTGGAGGCGAAGGCCATGCTGCTTTTCTAGCATTTCGAAGCTGTTCATGCCTTGTGGAAGTGTGAAAAACTTCACGGAAAGCTGCCGGTTGACAATTTGCATAGGGACGGTAACCAGTTTGCCACGCGGAATTTCGTTGCCTTCAACTCCTATTACAAAGCCATCGCCTTCGGTAGCCTCGATGCTGTCCTTGAAATGCTCGTACACGCGTTCGTCAAGGAAGTTGGTGTCGGAGCCTGTGTCCAAAACAAACAGCAACCTTTCGCCTTGAAACTCAGCAACAATTATCGGAGTCCCGATTTCGTGTACACCATATATTCTCATCTGGTCGATTTCATTCTCCTTGTTCATAGTCTCGTCGTTTTTCTTCATTTCCTTGTTTTCTTTCTTCATATCCGTTCTGTTTTATTTTCGTTCGCAAAGTTAAATGCGCCGTGTGCAGTCTATTTGCACACAGCACATTTTTTAGTCAATATTCCAATACATATCGGGGTCACCTTCAAAAGCATCGTAGATAACATCATCGCTGTAACCCATCTCGTCTTGGGCATAGCTTCCTGCAAAATCGCCATAATGACTTCCGTAGCGGTAATCGTCGTCGGTGTCGAAGTCGGCATCGTCGTCGTACAGGTCGGAGTTCAGACTGCTGAAATATACAGTATTCTTATTGCCGGCCTTCTCTATCGTCGTGGAATTGCGGTTCTTGCCGTAGAAGTTCCATACCGAATCGTATTCGACAGGCAGGACTTCCTCGCCAGACATATTTATTATTCCCCACTTCTTGCCGTCGGGACTGAGCTTGTTCACTCGTGCCAGTCCGTGGTCGAAGCCGTCAATCCAATCGTACTTTCCGAAAGGCACAATTTCGTTTCCTTCCAAATCGACAACACCCCACTGGTAGTTTCTCTTCTGGGCAACCTTTACGCTGTCGAACACTCTCTCGTTCAAGTAGTTGATTTCTGTCATAGCTATCATTTTTTCAAGTTAGTCATTTTGTTTGTTTTCGTTTGCAAAGTTATTGTATGCCTGTGCAACAAGTTCTTGCACATTGCTGTTTTCATCGTCGTAGTATCTGTCGGCAAGGAAACCTATGGGGCGGCGTGTCGGCTTTATGGGGAAATCTTCCTTTATTGCCTTGTAGTTGATGTTAAACTCGTGTATGGTTTCGTCGATTTGCTTGCGGGCAAATGCAAATTCCTCTGCAAATTCCTTTGCCGATGATATGAAGGTATCGGCACGGCAGGCAAAATGGTCTTCGAGGAAGAGTGTAGTGGTAAGGTCGTTGTGGTTGTTGCATTCAGAAGTAAGCATTATAAGTCCTTCGGGCTGGACAGAGTCCATATCCTTGAGACCAAACAGACGGAAGAACTGAACCCTGCGCTTGCCGGAGTCCGATGCAGCCCAAATCTGGACATCGTACTGGCAATCGTTGTTGCCGATGACAAGGTGGTTGTCGTCGAAACGGCATTTGTAGCCCATCTTGTTCATCTTACTGATGACTTCGTCGATAAATCTCTGTTCTTTCATCTTTTTCATTCTTGTTGCAATCTTCATAATTCTTCTTCGGTTTTCGGTTGCAAAATAAGTGCATCTGTGTGCAAACGATTTGCACGCACGGAAAAATTTTGTATTTTTGCGGAATAATATTTTAATCACTTAAAATCCAATCTTTTATGCCAATTACAAAAGATGCGTTTCTTCGTTATAGGATTCTTGACAAGTGTTTTCGCAATACCGCAGTGCAATTTCAAATAAGCGACCTTGTTAAAAAATGCAATGAGGAACTTGATAAAAGTGTAAGTCGCCGCACTATATATTATGATATTGAATATATGCAGAGCCTTGATGGCTGGGAGGCTCCAATTGAAATTGTTAAAGATGGGAACCGTCGCTATTACCGTTATTCGGATCCAAAATTTTCCATTGACAATGTGCAGTTGAGCGAAGCACAGCTCAAGCAACTCCAATCTTCTCTTGATTTGGTAAAAGCATTTGCAGGATTGCCTCAATTTGAAAGTCTTAATGACACCTTTGCCAAAATAGGACTGATGACCTATAATACAGAAGTGGAACCATGCGTTTCGCTTGACCATAACGAATATGTAGAAGGACAAAGGCACATTCCCAAGCTGTTCAATGCCATACAATACCAGACTGTTGTAATAATCAACTACAAACCTTTTGATAAAGAACCAGCTGAATACAAATTTCATCCCCAGTTCCTAAAGCAATACAACAACCGCTGGTATATCTTTGGCATCACGGATGACAATCCCGACCAAATTTGGAACTTTGCTCTCGACCGCATACAGAATATAAAATCGACCAAGTTGCCGTACAAAAAGATAGATGTTGACTGGAAAACATATTTCGAAGATATAATAGGTGTAACTAACTATGCAGATAAACCAGTAGAGGAAGTACACTTCATTGTACACGGCAAATCAGCGTATTACATAAAAACCAAACCCATCCACGAAAGCCAAATTGCCCGTTGGATTGATAAAGAAGATAACACTCTGGATGTAAAGCTCAATGTCAAAATCAATCCCGAACTAGAGCATCTTCTACTTTCATACGCCGATTCAATCACCATCCTCTCCCCCCAGTCGCTTATCGACAGGCATATAGAGGCGTTGAAAAAGGCGCTGGAGAGGTATGGGGAGGTGGAAAAGAAATCACTTATCGTCTAAAGAAATAAATTAGACAAATTCTAGACGATTTTTAGACAACTTTTAGACGATTTCTAGACGATTTTGATTGCAATACACTATGTATCAATGTATTACAACACGCATATTTTTTCAAAAAACTAAACTTATTATCCAAATTTGTAGAACTATTTACTCCCCCTCCAGTCGCTAATAGATAATCATATCAAGTCGCTGAAAATGGCATTGGGGAGGTATGGGAAATAATGATTTTCCCATTATTCAATTTGCATTATTCAAAATGAATAATTAGTGGTAATGTATTGATTTATAGATTGTTCTTGTTGATAAGATTTACAACGACTTTTACCATTATGTCCTTTTCTTCCGTCTTGCTTTCTGCAATCATAAGCGTAAGGGCTACAAGTGTATTGTCTGCAATGCGCTTGCTTCCATCGGGATTATAAAGTATATGGTTGCCATTGAGAAACCATAGGAACAAAGTGGCTGCAATACGTTTGTTGCCATCGCTAAACGAATGGTTCTTAGTAACAAGATACAGCAGCATTGCCGCCTTTTCCTCTACAGATGGATATAGGTCCTCACCATCGAAAGTCTGGTAAATCTGTCCGATGGAACTTTTGAACGAGCCGTCCTTTTCGTTGCCAAACAATGCCGAATGTCCAAATTTCTGCTTCAGCATGTTGATTTCTCTCATCGCATTTTCGTAGGTAGCGTGAAATGGCTCGTCGGTTGTTGTCTTTTCTATGTTCAATCGCTGGTAGTCGTAGTTGTCAAGGGTGTCAAGAGCGTATGTGTAGTCAACAACCACATTTAGCAGGTCCTGACTTTCAACGGTGTTGGCAACTTCCTTGCTTTGTAATGTTCGTCCGACAACTTGCACTAATTGTCGCAGTTCTTGAATTTGCTCGCGACGAATATGCTCGTTAACTGCATAGCCTTTTATAAGATACTGCTTCAATACACGATTAGCCCATTGACGGAATTGGACACCTCGCTGGCTCTTTACACGATAGCCGACTGAAATGATCACATCAAGAGTGTAGAATGGAACCGTTTTTTTTACGCCATTAACGTGTAAAAATTGCACGTTATTATCACGATCAAGTTCTCCTTCCCTGAATACGTTGATTATATGACGTCTGATATTTGACTCTTCTCTAGCGAATAGTATCGACATTTGATTGGCACTAAGCCATACCGTTTCGTTCTCAAATCTGACATCCAATTGTGTCTGACCGTCAGATGTTTGATATATTATTATCTTGTCTTCCATATAGTTATCAAAATTAAAAACCGACTATAAAATTACAAAAAAATCCGATTTTGACAAAAATTAATCATTGAAAATTGGCGTAATAGACGAAAAAAGATGATAAAAAATTCTATTATTCAATTTGCATTATTCAAAATGAATAATTTGCATATTGCACTAATCCACAACACATTATACGCACCTACTACATCGGAAATATTTCAAGACGTTGCACGCAACGTCTCTACAATTGAATCTTCAAACGGCATTAGCCATTGAAACGTGAAACATTCAAACAGCGAAGCGAGAACGGCAAAGCCCTCAACGAAGTTAAACGGCGAAGCCACAGAAACCTAGAAACAATTAGAAACGCCACAGGCATTGAAACTTGAAACTTTTAACTTTAAACTGGCTTTAGCCTTACCCTTTCTTCTCGTTCAACTTCTTCAGCACCTCTGTCTGTATGTTCATCGGCATTTCCATGTATTGGTAGAACTCCATAGAATAGTTTGCACGGCCAGAGGTTATGTTGCGCAACTGGGTGGCATAGCCGAACATCTCCATCAGCGGGACAAGTCCGACAATCTTCTGCGAACCCTTGCGGTAACGTCTCATTGCTTCAATCTTTCCACGGCGGCGGTTCAAGTTGCCGACAACATCACCAATGTAGTCGTCTGGAGTGTTGACTTCTATTTTCATAACCGGCTCGAGCAGAATAGGACTTGCCTTCATGAAACCGCTCTTGAAGCACAATTCGGCGCACAACTGGAATGCCATATCCGACGAATCGACTGGATGGTACGAACCGTCGAGAAGGGTAACCTTAACATCAACAACTGGGAATCCCGACAAGATACCGCGCTCCATAATGTTGCATACACCCTTGTCAACCGACGGAATGTACTCGCCCGGAATGTTGCCGCCCTTGACAACATCGACAAACTCGTAGCCCTTGCCAGGATTCGGTTCCATACGCATGATTGTATGTGCGTATTGTCCGTGACCGCCAGTCTGCTTGACGTGCTTGTACATAGTCTCGACAGGCATTGTAATGGTTTCCCTGAATGCAACTGCAGGCTCGCCAACCTCCACCGGAACCTTGAACTCGGTGCGAAGGCGGTCGACCATAATCTCAAGATGCAATTCGCCCATACCCGAAATTACCGTTTCCTCGGTTTCCTCGTTGTACTTTGCGTGGAACGACGGGTCTTCGTTCACCAAGCGCCCAAGAGCCTCGCTCAGCTTGTCCTTGTCCTTTTGGTTTGCTGGCTGAATCTTGAGCTGGATTACTGGCTCGGGGATATGTATAGATTCAAGATAAAGCGGGAATTCCTGGTCGCAAAGGGTGTCGCCGGTCTTTGTGTATTTCATACCGACCAATGCAACGATTTCGCCAGCACCAGCCTCGGTAATTTCCTGACGTTCCTTAGCCTTGATGCGGAAAATACGACCAATGCGTTCGGGCTTGCGCTTCGACGAGTTGTAAACCGACATTCCGCTTGTGAGCTTGCCCGAAAAGATTCGGATGAAAGTCTGCTGACCAACATACGGGTCGTTTATCAACTTGAAAGCCAGAGCCGAGAACTTTTCGCTGTCGAAAGGCTTGCGGCTGTGTGTCTTTTCACTGTCGTGCAGGTCGGTGCCGATAACAGAGCCAACATCAATAGGCGATGGCAGATAATCAACAACTGCATCAAGCAAAAGCTGGATGCCGATATTCTTGTATGCTGCACCGCAGAAAACAGGCGTAATCAAAAGTTTCAAGGTCTGCTCGCGAATTGCCTTCTTCAGTTTTTCTTCAGGAATTTCCTTGCCGTCGAAATACATTTCCATGATTTCGTTGTCGCCATCGGCAAGTTTTTCAATCATAAAGGTGCGTGCTTCTTCGACCTGTGCGGCATATTCGGCTGGAATAGGATTCTCAAAGCGCTTGCCATCGGCAAAGGTATAGGCAATGTTGCGAACAATATCGATAACTCCGACAAAGGAATCTTCGGCACCCATCGGAACCTGCAATGGCAATGCGTTTGCATCGAGGTACTTGTTCATCTGCATTACCACTTCGCCGAAGTTTGCACCAGTGCGATCCATCTTGTTGACGAAGGCGATACGCGGCACACGATAGCGCTCGGCCTGATTCCACACGGTTTCGCTCTGTGGCTCAACACCACCGACAGCACAGAAAACGGCTATCATTCCGTCGATTACACGCAACGAACGCTCCACTTCCACAGTAAAGTCAACGTGACCTGGGGTGTCAATCAGGTTTATCTGGTGGTTGTTCCATGTGCAAGTAATTGCTGCCGAAGCGATAGTAATACCTCGTTCCTGCTCCTGCTTCATAAAGTCCATGGTTGCCTGACCGTCGTGGGTTTCACCAAGTTTGCGGTTCACACCAGTGAAATAAAGAATTCGTTCCGATACCGTTGTCTTTCCTGCATCGATATGCGCTGCTATTCCTATGTTCCTTAATTCCATATTAAAATATAATCAATTGATTAATAGGGTTTTATTTCTATGTTTGTTTTAAAATTTCAGAGCACAAAGATAATGTAAATTTTTGAATTTTAAGGCACAAAAAAGGCATCCGATTTACAGATGCCATATAGTCTTATCAAAAAATTCCGCTAATGATACTATTCCATCAGTTTCTTTTTCATCTCCTCGAATTCCTTCTCGGTGATTATGCCTTCCTCCTTGAGGTTCTGCAACTTGAGGAGTTCGTCTGCAACGGAATAGTTTGTACGCTCCTTTGTCTTTTGTATCGGAGTCTGCTTTTCTTCCTTGGGATTGTTCATCTTAATTGCCTTTACGAGATATACGACAATCACAACCACAAGAGCAAATATTACCAGTAAAAATATTATTCGTGCCATAGTTCTTAAAATTTGAGCGCAAAAGTAATATAAATTTCCCGACTAGCAAGTTTTATAAGGTCAGCGAAATAAAATCGGAATAGACATATCAAAATTCATATTTGACACCAATGTATTCGCTTAAATTGACTCTTTCCAATATTAGAAAGAAGCCATCATACGAGCCGAATCCAGTTCCCGCATATATGTGCATATTAGGAATAGCTTCGTAATCAACGCCGAATGATGCCGTATTGTTTACCCTAATTTCGGTTCCTGTTACACCTCCTGGTATTCCAAGTTGATGATGATGGTACTCAACCCAAAAGATTGAGAAATGGAACTGCCCAAAAATCCTGAAGTTGCGAAGAAGTTCATTCGAATAATATCTGTAACCGAAATGTAAGCCGAAAGCCTTATTATCATATTTTTCACTTCCTATAGGCTTAGGTTGAAAAACGTGAGAGAGCAACGGACCTATATATAAGTTATGATTTTTTATTCGATAAGAAAATGCAGGTGCGTGATGCAAAACATCAATAATGTAATCGGGTTTTCTATTTTTGTTATATACATAGAAATCGTAGGAAAGCGTGTATTGAATGCCAAAACTTGATTTTTTTGCTTCCTGGGAATATAAATTAATAGCTGTAATAACTATTATAAAGGAGAGCAATATTTTTTTGAAAATCATATACAAGTTCCTCATAATTTTACTTCTAAACAGAAAACTCATCGGCATCGCTCCATGCAGGGAATTTCTCGCGGAACTGCCGTAAAGCCTCAATATCAAGTTTTTCCGTAAGAACAAATTCCTCGTTGTCGGGACAACGCCCCACATACTCGCCTTTGAAATCGATTATGCAACTTCCACCATCGTAGTGTAAGCCCATACCATCGTCGCCAACGCGGTTTACTCCAACCACATACGACTGATTCTCAATAGCCCTTGCCTTGAGCAAAGTGTCGAAAACCTTGCGACGGCTGTCGGGCCAGTTCGCCACATAGAAAATCATGTCGTAGTCGTTGCGGTTGCGGCTCCACACCGGGAAACGCAAATCGTAGCATACCTGAAGCAAAATTCTATATCCTTTGTACTCCACTATCACGCGATTTTCTCCCTGCGAAAACATATCGGCTTCGCCGCCAAAGCGGAATAGGTGCCGCTTGTCGTAGCGCAAAATCTCACCGTCTGGTTTCACGAAAAGGAATGAATTATAATATTTTGCACCATCGTGCAGGATAAGCGACCCGCAAACGGCGGCATCGTACTTTGCAGCCAGCGACTTCATTTCGTCAACTATTTGTCCGTAAACGGTTTCGCCAAGTTCGTCAACTTCGTTGCAGAAGCCGGTGGCAAACATTTCGGGAAGCACATAAATGTCGGAACCTTGGTTCTCGTCGATGCGGCGGGCAATGGTCTCAAGGTTGGCTAGCTTGTCCTTCCAGAGCGTATCTAATTGTAACAGACTAATTTTCATCGGGAGTAGCATCAAAACAACCTTTATTACGACCTTCCATATCAGCGTAAACAGCCTTCATGCGGTTCATAATTTCCTTGTCGTCGCCCGACATGTCGAGTTCGCACTTTATGCCCATCGAATGGGTCTTGTAGTCGATAAAACCGCAATACACAGGCACATTGGCATTCTTGGCCATCTTTATGAAACCACGCTTCCAGTTCTTAACCTTCTTGCGCGTGCCTTCGGGACACATCACCAGAATGAAATTGTCGTTTTTCTCGTAGGCTTCCACCACCTGGCGAATCTGCCCCACCTTCTTGCTACGGTCGATAGGCACGGCACCCAAAGCACGCAAAATTGGCGACAGCGGCCATTTGAACATTTCGGCTTTCATCAAAAATTTTGGTTTGTAGCCGCAGCTTGAAAAGTACAACTTACCATGAATGAAATCAATCATGCTGGTGTGCGGAGCCATAACGACCAAGGCTTTGGTCATTTCGGGGGCTTCCACCACATTCCACCCGCGAATAAAGAACCGTGAAAATTTTCTTCCCATTTTCCTTTTGTTTTTATTTGATAATCTGTAGCGGTGCAATGCATTGCGCCGCTACAAATTGTCCATTGTCCATTGTTAATTATCCATTTTATTAATTCCAACCTTGTAATTCTTCGACAGTGCCTCCACCAGCGGAGCCTCCATCGAAAGTTTTACCATGAATTCCAAACGGCAATCCTCGGTAAAATATTGTGCAACAATCTTCGCATCGAAATCCTTGAGGCATTTCATCACAAAATTAACCTCGTCGTATGTGAACGACAGCGAATACGATGCAACAATCGTTTCCTCCACAATCTGCGCATTGTTCAACGCATCGGCAGCGGCTGTGCGATAGGCGTTTATCAGTCCTGGAATGCCAAGTTTTGTTCCGCCGAAATACCTCACGACCACAATCATCGTATATGTAAGCCCAAATGAGCGCAACTGTCCCAGCACAGGCATACCCGAACTATTGGAAGGCTCACCGTCATCGCTGCAGCGGTAGGTGTCGCCATAGTCGCCAAGCACAAAGGCATACACATGATGGCGGGCATCGTAGTATTTTTTCTTCACAGCCTGCAGGTTTTCCCTTACCTCGTCCTCGGTACGCACCGGAAATGCCAGCGATATGAACTTGCTACCCTTCTCGGAATAGAAACCTTCCGAGTTGGAAACTATGGTCTTATATGTGTCGATAATGTCTGGCAAAACTGAAAATATTTTTGTGCAAAGTTATGAAAAAAACTATCATTGTCTGAAATTGGTAGATTACGGATAGCCGTCTTCGCAACGCTCCTCGTTCCGTATCGCGTGCTACGACTGGCTTCCGAAATGACCATTTATTATTCCTCCTCCTTGTAATACACCTTGTAGAACTTTCCCTTTTCGTCCTCGCCCTGCTCTATAAGGTTGCGGTTACCGTGCACGTAGATGTGGAAATTCTTATCCAGCTTGATAACGCTCTTGAAGGCACGGCTCTGCTTCTTAACTGCCGAATCGGAAATGTCGAAGCTTTCGGGAATCTCAAAGTCGTTTTCGCGAGAGAAGGTGTCCTTGAAAGTCTGGAATTGCTGGATGACTTCGGGTTGCTGGATTACCGAATCCTCGAAGTTCTGCATCTCGAAGTTTTCGTTTTCCTTGAAGAACTTCACCGAGCGGTTGAGCAAATCGGCCTGGTCGGCTTTCGACATCTCAAACTGCTGCGGCATTTCCTTGGTAACAAAGTTCTTGTACATCGACATCACATTGTGTGTATTGTAGTACTTGTCCTGACGCTGCTTGATATGCAAAAAATCATCGGTCCAGTAGTGCGCCTCGGTGCGGTTGGTGTTGTCGATGACCTTGACCACAAAGCCGTTTTCGCGCTCGTGGTTGAACACTATGCAGCCCTTGTCCATCTTTCGCGGGTTGATGCCACGATCGCACTCGACGCAGAAGTTTTCGCCGTCGCGCTTTACCTTTAGGAAAGTGTCCTTGTTTTCGGACTTGAACAGCCCCACAGCATCAACAATCTCGCCATCGACCTCGCAGTCGCGGAAGAGCACCACATAAAATTCGCCCGACTTGATGTTGGGATGCGAACTTTTTTCGTACAGATGCTTGGTAAGGTTTACCGACTGCTCGAAAAGCTGAGAACCATCATCAAAAATCTTGGCTACATAGTCGCACACCTCGTTGTACGACAATTCGCTGTCGTGGTAGAAGTTGTATAGTTCGTCCGACTTGAACGACGAAAGGAAGTAGTCTCTCAGGATTTCCTTCATCTCGTCATCAACTTCCATCACCGATTTCGACAGGCTGTAGCCCTCGTCCTCGGCTTTGCTACCCACCATGTGGATCGCAAAGGCTTCTATATTAGTGTTTTCAGTTATCATCTTGTTTTTTAATTTTCGGTTGTGAAGATAGCAAAATTATCTCAAATCCTTATGCACTTGTAATAAGCTTATTTGAAATTTTTGAAATAATTCTATTTGAAATAACTTTATTTGAAATAGTTTTATTTGAAATAAGTTTATTTCATCGACACCATGTAAAAACTCTTTCTCCTATTCCCCGTTTTTCTCTAATTTTGCACCGATGCGGTTATTCAGGAACATAAGGTACATCTCTCTGGCAAAAATCTGGAATCTTTGTCATCTGCATTCATTCTACCGCAAGGCTAAGCACGGCAATTTCAGCAAGAAAGTTCCACCACCAAGTTTTGCAAGCTACGAGCCAACCAACGTATGCAACCTCGCCTGTGAAATGTGTCCGTCGGGGAAAGGACAGCTCAAGCGTCCACGTGGAACAGCCGATATGGATTTGTATCGGAAGTTCATAACCGAAAATCGCAAAACCCTCACCAACATAATGTTGCACTTTCAGGGCGAACCGCTTATGTGCCAGCAACTTGGCGAGATGATTTCTCTTGCAAGGCAGAACCGCATTCACACGATGTTCTCGACAAACGGACAATTGCTCGCGCAAAGCATCGACCTCATACGCAACGCCCGTCCCGACCATATCATCGTCTCGCTCGACGGACTTTCAGACGAAACCTATACAAAATACCGAGTTGGCGGAAAAGTGCAAAATGTGTTCGACGGGCTTGAAAAACTATCGCAACTCCCAATCAAAGAGCGGCCTTACATCGAATTGCAATTCCTTGTCTTTTCGCACAACGAACACGAAATTCCCAAACTGCAAAAGTTGAAAAAAAAATATCGCATCGATAAGATTACACTAAAGTCGGCACAGATATACGAAGAATCGCAAATTGATTTTCTGCCCGAAAATCAAAAATACTCGCGATACAACATTAGCAATGGAAAAATCAAACTGAAAAAGGAGTCGAAAAACCATTGTAAACGATTGATTTTCGGAACAGTTGTCTGCTTCGATGGACGAATAGTGCCATGCTGCTTCGACAAGGATGCCGACCACGAATTCGGCAATATTTCAAACCAGAGTCTCGCCGAAATACGCAACTCGGAAAAATTCCGTAATTTTGTAAAACAAGTCTTTACCCAACGAAATGGAATCGAAATTTGCAACAACTGCACCGAATAAGGAGAACATTGTCTTCCTCGGCATTGGCGGGAACCTTGGCGACCGCCTTGCAAACCTACGAAGCGCAATAAATCTTATTGGCGACCGCATAGGCAAATTAGAAAAGGTTTCATCGGTTTACCTGTCTGAGCCTTGGGGATTTAAGCATGCAAAATATTTTACAAACATTGTAGCTAAAGTGCGTACAGCACTTTCTGCCGACGAAACTCTTGCCTCGGCTCTCCAAATCGAAGCAGAACTTAAGCGCACCCGTTCGGGCAATGGTTACGAAGGACGCACAATGGACATCGACGTACTTTTCTTCAACGATGAAATTATCCGTACCGAAAGCCTGATTGTCCCGCATCCTCTTATCTGTCAGCGACTTTTTGTGCTTTTGCCTATGCAAGAAATAGAACCTGATTTCGTTCATCCGCAAACAGGAAAAACAATTCTTGAATTAACAGGAATATGTACCGATAGCGGGAAAATAAGAAAATTGACGTTGAAGTAAAAAAAACATGCACCTATAAACAAAAAAGGTTACTTTTGCATTTTTGTATGAAAGACTATTTTGCACACGAAACCGCAGTCATCGACGAAGGCTGTACGATAGGGAAAGGCACCAAAATATGGCATTTTTCCCATATAATGTCCAATTGTACCATTGGCGAAAGCTGCAACATCGGACAGAACGTAGTTGTATCGCCCGATGTGACTTTGGGCAGAAATGTGAAAGTCCAGAACAATGTATCGATTTACACTGGCGTAATTTGCGAGGACGATGTGTTTCTCGGTCCGTCGATGGTATTTACTAATGTCATAAATCCACGTAGCGCAGTTAGCCGTAAGGATTGCTATCGCCGCACCTTGGTGATGCGGGGAGCAAGCATAGGCGCAAACGCAACAGTGGTTTGCGGACACGACATCGGCCGTTATGCACTTATCGGCGCTGGTGCTGTTGTAACAAAAAATATTCCCGACTATGCGCTTGTAGTTGGCAATCCCGCCCGCCAGATGGGCTGGGTAAGCGAATACGGATGCAAGCTCAGTTTCGACAGCAACGGTCTTGCAACCTGCCCCGAAAGCGGTCAGCAATACAAACTTGAAAACAATAAGGTAACTAGAATAAAATGAAAAACTTTGCAATAATAGGAGTTGGCGGATACATCGCCCCACGTCACCTGAAAGCTATCAAGGAAACAGGCAATAACCTGCTTGTAGCGCTCGACAAAAACGACAGCGTGGGAATTATCGACTCGTATTTCCCTAAGGCCGACTTCTTTACAGAACCCGAACGCTTCGAACGCCACGTTTATAAACTTCAGCATGGTTCGGGCGAAAAACTCGATTATTTCAGCATCTGCACACCAAACTACCTGCACGATGCCCACATTAGGATGGCATTGCTCAATGGCGCCGATGCAATCTGCGAAAAGCCCCTTGTGCTCAATCCATGGAACATCGATGCACTTGCCGAACTCGAAAAGGAAACAGGACATAGAATTTACAATATCCTGCAGCTTCGTTTGCATCCGGCAATTATCGAACTGAAAAAGAAAATCGAAGCTGGCGACCCCAACAAGATTTACGATGTTGACCTTACTTACATTACCTCGCGCGGAAAATGGTTCCACTATTCGTGGAAAGGCGACGTGTCGAAGTCGGGCGGATTGGCAACCAACATTGGCATACATTTCTTCGATATGCTTCAGTACATCTTCGGAGCAAAGAAGACACTTGTTGTACATCACCGCGACGATCATGTGGTTTCGGGTTACCTCGAGCTGCAAAAGGCACGCGTGCGCTGGTTCCTCAGTGTCGACAGCGAATATCTGCCCGACGAAATTAAAGCAAAAGGACAGACAACCTATCGCTCTATCCAAATTGCTGGCGACGAACTCGAATTTACAGGAGGATTCACCGATTTGCACACCGAAAGCTATAGGAATATTCTTGCAGGCAATGGTTTTGGCATTCAGAATGCAAAGCCTAGCATCGAGATGGTACACTATATCAGAAATGCCGAGATTGTAACAACAATGAAGGATTGCGAACATCCATTCTTATCGAAATTAACGAAATAAAATAAATTGCGTATGAATAATATTTACGAAGCATTAATCAACAAGCAGGCAAAACTTTCGGTTATTGGCCTTGGATACGTAGGTCTGCCGATTGCACTTGAATTCTCGAAGCATATAAATGTAGTCGGCTTTGATGTAAAGCCCGAAAGAGTTGCTATGATGAACAACCATATCGACCCGAGCAACGAACTTGACAAATCAGCATTCGACGGATGTAACATCACATTCACTTCAAATGCCGATGACCTCAAGCAGTGCAACTTCTTCATCGTTGCCGTTCCTACACCAATCGACGAGCACAAGCTACCAGACTTGACCCCAGTAATCAAAGCATCGGAATCGGTTGGCAAGGCTTTGAAGAAAGGCGACTATGTAGTTTACGAATCAACTGTATATCCAGGTTGTACCGAAGAAGACTGTGTTCCGATTCTCGAAAAGATGTCGGGTTTGAAGTTCATGCAGGACTTCAAGGTTGGATTTTCGCCGGAAAGAATAAACCCTGGCGATAAGGCTCACTCGCTTACACAAATCAAGAAGATTACTTCTGGTTGTGACCCCGAGGCTGCCGAGAACATCGCAAAGGTTTACGAAATAATAATCAAGGCTGGCGTTCACCGTGCAAGCGCAATCAAGGTTGCCGAAGCCGCAAAGATTATCGAAAATACTCAGCGCGACATCAACATTGCCCTTATGAACGAATTGTCAATCATATTCGACATCATGGGAATAAATACTTACGAGGTATTGGAAGCTGCTGGAACAAAGTGGAACTTCCTGAAGTTCTCACCAGGTCTTGTTGGTGGACATTGCATCGGCGTTGACCCGTACTATTTGCTTCACAAGGCAAAACAGCTTGGTTACCACGCAAGTATGATTAACTCTGGTCGTGCACTCAACGATAGCATGGGCACTCGCATTGCCGACAAGGTTGTAAAGATGATTATCAACGCAGGCAAGGAAATCACCAAGTCGAGGGTTCTCATTATGGGTATGACCTTCAAGGAAAATGTCACCGACATCCGCAACTCTCGTATTATCGACATTATAAACGAGTTGAAGTATTTCCGTGTAAACTGCGATGTTGTTGATGCCTTTGCCGACCACGACGAGGTTATGAAGGAATACGGCGTCGACATGTCGAAGGAGCCTACAGGCAAATACGATGCAATTATCGTGGCAGTAAACCACCGTCCGTACATGGAACTTACCGAAGACTACTTCAAGAGCATTTCGGCCGAAAACGGCATTCTTGTCGATGTCAAGGGAGTCCTTAGGGGCAAGATAAAAGACCTGAAATATTGGAGCCTATAATTGGCTAACATAAAACATCAAAAAAGGCTGCTTTTGGCAGCCTTTTTCTTTCATTGCTCACTACATACGGAAAGTTACTATCTTAACAACTGAACAGTTCCCTTTTGAGTTATATTATCACCATTCTCGTCGGTAGCCGTAACTACATAGAAGTATACACCCTCCGAAGCATCATTATTTCCACTCATTTTACCATCCCAATACTTGTCTATCTGCTGCGAATGGAATACAAGCTGACCAGACCTGCTATATACCGATAGGTCAAAATCTGACAATATGCCGTCGTATCTAATCACAAATTCATCTCCCTTGCCATCACCATTTGGCGTAAATACATTCGGTATTCTAAACTTTGTTGCATTCACGACTATTGTTTCGGAATGACGGCTTTCGCATTCGCCAGTGCTTACCAAAAGTTCGACAGTATATTTGCCATTTTCTTGGAACTCGTAGCTTAAATTGAAATCTGACGATACTGCAACACCATTAACAAACCATAAGCAATCAGCAGCCTGACCATTAAGCTTTGTGGTATTGGTAAAGTCATATTTGCTATCGCTAAATGCATTGCGTGCACTCTCGAACGAAGCGTTTATACCAGAATTTTCTCTCACATAAACCGTATCGAACAAAGCGCAAGAGTTTGCATAGTTAATTTCAACAATGTACTTTCCTGCCTTCAGGCCTGCGAAAGTACCGTTTTTCGATTCGGCACCGCCATTGAGTCTGCAGTAGTTTACAGCCGACTTTGTGCTAATTGCTATTTCTCCGTTTGCTGCCGAACAGAAATCTGGTTTTGTACTCAACGCATAAACAGGTTTAGCAGCCATATTGACGGTGAACGAGATAGTCGACGGACATCTTTCCGAAGCAGTTGTCATAATGATGCTGTTGTCGCCCGAATGCAAACCAGTTATCTCGAACTTTCCGGCACCAAGTCTCGCAACCGAATATCCGTCGTTGTTCCAATTAAGGTTTGTAACCGATTCGGAGGTTGTGATTGTAAGTTTTTCGCCGTAGCACAAATTGGTTTTCGATGCAGAAGCAACAATTGTCTCTGGCTTTACAAAAGTAACCTTTAGAACGCGGTTCTGAGCAGTTACAGTATGTTCGCCATAGGTGTTGGCGTATAATTTAACTCCTGATGCCGACCTGCTTATAGTAAGTCCGTTAGAAATTTTGATATTCGAATAGTCAAAATCATCAAGTAGAAGTTCATTGCCGCAAATTATAGTGTCTTTCAAGTCAAGTATATCAACTTTATTTTCAGATTGTGCTATAAATTCAGACGTCATTACATTAGGTGACTCGTTGGAAGAAAGTTGTATTGAATTGTCTGATTTTACAGGGGCGGCATCTGTTAGGTTTGCAGGGGCATCAGGAGTGGTATTTTTGACGATGTTATTTTCTGTAGATATAAGTTGCTCATCTGACGGCAATAGAGCGAAAACAACTGCGACAATAATGCCTACGGCAGCGACCGCCGATATAAAGTAGTACTTATAAGCGGACAGGATATCGGAAGCTGTTCGCTTCGGCAACTTGCTGCTTATATTATCGAACACCTCTGGTGGTGGGGTTTCGGTATAGCCTTGAAGCTTTTGTTTTAATATCTTGTCAAATTCGTTCATTACCTTTTAAAATCGTTTTTAATCATTTCAATCAAATATTCTCTTGCCTTCTTCAGTTGCGAACGGCTTGTAGACTCTGTGATATTCAAGATCTCGGCAATCTCTTTATGCTGATAACCTTCGATGACATACATATTGAAAATCGTTCTGTAGCCATCGGGCATTTTGCCTATCTCTGCAATCAATTCCTGTGCTGTCATATTCGAAATTATGTCGGAACTTACATCCTCTTCGTCTGAATCATTCTCGTCAATATCGACGAAAGAACTACGTGTAAGCCTCAAATAATTCAGCGACTCTCTAACAGCCATTCGTTGTAACCAGCCTTCAAAAGAACCTTCGAACCTGAAATCTCCAATCTTGTCCATAAGCTTTATGAAGCAATCTTGAAGGATGTCCTGGGCTTCGTCCCTGTTCTTTGCATATCGCAAGCAAATCCCATAAACGAACGGCGAGAACTTCTTGTAAAGCTCTTCAAAAGCCTTCCGTGACTTTTGCTGACACTTCCTTATCAGTTCCTCGTTATCACCCATTACACCTATATGACAATTTAAAACGCGATTTCGTTGCCTGGGAAATCAAAAAAAGTAAAATATTTTTTATCTTCTTAAAATTCAGCCTACTACAAACAAAAAGATGGCTGCAAAACTGCAGCCATCCATGTTATTTTCGATTTGTGTTATCTTACAAGGTGCAGAGGTCCGCTCGGGTTGTACTCCATTCCGTCGTAGCCTTCGGCCTCGATGAT
>CADCCZ010000003.1 GCA_902800045.1 uncultured Bacteroidia bacterium
CACTACCCGAAATATGTTCATTTACCCAACATGGCTCTGTAAAATTACCAGATTCATAAGATTCAAAGTTCTCGCTCCATGGGAAAGAAGTGATAGCACCGCAAGTAGTTCTGAAAGAAATGTTCCTCCAGGCGCTTTCATCACCACCGCCACAAACAGCCTTTACATATACATCGTATGCTGTATTTGCAGTAAGACCAGTAATCTCGAATGCAGGAGTTGTAGAAATGTTCTGGGTTGTACCTTCTGTTTCAACATTGAAACCAGCAGGTCCATACTTGAGAACCCAAGCAGTTGCGCTACCGGTTTCTGTCCATGAAATGTATGCAGATGAATTTGTGATGCTAGATGCCGTTAAAGATGAAATCAGCGGACATGACGGAGGTGTAAAAATTTGTATGTTGTCAATACCTACACCATAACCATAATTATCTGTCATTTCAAAAGCCAACTGGTAGGTGCTACTTGTATTGGGAAGCACAAGATCTTCCTCAGTTGTCCATGAAGCATAGGCCGATGTGTACTCAGCAATCTGTGCCCACGAATCACCACTTGATGCACGGTAATATACCCTCAACTCGTCGATATCGCCAGTCCACGAGCGCTCTATATGCATGAATGATAGATTTGCCGAAGTAACCGAAGAAAGATCGATTTCTGGCGAGATAAGTTTAGTTACATTATCCCTATCGCTGTGAGTGATTAATGCATTGTAGGTACCTTGACCTGCACCTGTTGTAGAAGAATAGTCTCCAGATCCAACTGACCAAGAACCAGGTCCTTCAGTAGTCCAGCCATCAGGCATAGATCCGCCTTCAAAGTCTTCAGAGAAGAGCGTCGTCTGTGCCATCGCTCCTATTGCCATCATCAGCAATAGAAACACACTAAAAAATAGTTTTTTCATCATAAATAGCCTCCAGTTATATGCCATCGGAGCCTTCGGCTTTTAATAAAAATCAATTAATTACATTCAAAATACATACACCTAGAATACAATTCTAAGCAACTGCAAAGGTAACGTTTTTTTGAATATGGCACGGCGGAAAAGTGAAAATAATGTTAAAGGGAGAACAGGCGAACAGGCTGAAAGGCGAAAAGGCTAAAAGACAATCTCAAACAACATCAAACCCAAAAGGCGAATCATATACTTAAATTTCAATACAAAAAAATAGGCTGCACCCTAAGGTACAGCCCATTTTCCTTGAATGTATTAATTAATTATTATTCTACAACAATCTGCTCAACGTAAACCTTGTCACCATTGATGATTCTTACAAAGTAAGTACCTGCGGTAAGGGTGTGGTTGAACATCTTGGTTTCGCCGTTTGTAACGTTGATTTCGCGAGTTTCGACAACTGCACCGCGAGCGTCGATGAGCTGGTAAGTTGCTTCGCCTTCGATGTTGCTGAAGTCGATGCTGAACATACCGTTGTTCGGGTTCGGGTAAACTGCCATCGAAGCGGCTGCGTTGATTTCAACGTTGTTCGGATTCGGAAAGAGTTACAACTTCACCATCTACAGTGAGGACATCTATTCTGTAGTCGGCATCAGGAGTGATTACGAATGACTGATCTTCGCCTTCTACAACCGATACTGCTCCGCTAGGAGTAATAGTACCATGTTCGCCAGCAGTTGCTGTGATAGTGTAGGTAACAGCAGTTTCTGATACGAATGTTGCTGCGATTGTGTGGTTTGCTGTAACGTTGGTGAATGTGTAAACGCCGTTGTTTTCTACAACTGCAGCGGTAACGTCGGCATCGTCTACGACAACGCTGAGGATACGGTAGTTTTCATCTGCTGTAATTGTGAATTCCTTATCAGCGCCTTCGGTAACTGTTACTGCTCCGCTAGGAGTGATGGTACCGTTTTCACCAGCAGTTGCGGTGATCGTGTAGGTAGGAGCACCAGGTATGAAATCTATAGTAACCTTAGGAAGGAAGTTCTGCTGGCTGACATATGTACCATAAGTTGATTCATAACCACCCATTGAAGCTCCAGTTGCATTAACACCATACCAAGTACAGTTATAGTACGAGCCGCTTGTGGTCTCGTTAGTACCTATCATAAGGTTTCCACCCATATAAGTGTATGGTGTATCGAAGGTAACTTCCATAACACTGCCACTTATACCGAGGCTTCCATGATATGCAAGAGTCATGTCATCCCATGTTGCTAAGCTTTCGACAGTAGTGCCATCTACTTCTGCCAAACGAACGTCGAACTCTGCGCCAGTCCATGTAACCGAAGCACTGCTGCTATAGTATGTGAGTTTAGTGATTGTAGCGCCCTGCAGAGCTGTCAAATCGGAAGCAGGAATAATGAACTGGCTGCGGCTATAATTATCAACATAATAGCCATAAACAGGAACATAGTTATTTGTCTCTGTTCCATCGTTCAAGGTAATTGAATATTCATCGGTTGGAATGAAATTGATTACACTGCTCCAAGAACTTTCATCGTCAACGTCGCATATAGTCTTAACGCGAGCATAGTAGGTAGTTTCTGCAGTAAGTCCTGTGAGGTCTACTGAAGGAGTTTCGGTTACATCCATCGAAGTTGCATCAGAGAAATCAGATGCAGTACCGTATTCAAGAGTCCAAGCTGTTGCAGTTCCGTTTTCTGTCCATGTAAGAGTAGCAACAGTTCCATTACCAGGGGTTAAGTGAGCTGCTAAAGCTGTTGGAGCTAGGCATGATATGCCTGTTGTAAAGTTAACACTTGTCCATTCGCTCTGGTCGTCAACATCGCAGTATGCACGAACCTTTACCGAATAATCAGATTCTGGTGCCAGGTTTGTCATTTCGTAAATAGGAGTATCTTCTACATCAACGATACCATCTTCGTCATCGTTAATCATAACCTGCCATGCAGTTTCGTCGGCACCTGCTGTCCAAGCGATTTCAGCTGTTCTAGCAGTTACATTCGAAACCGACAAATCTGTAGGTCTAAAGCACGATGGAATATAGTCGAGACGTACATTGTCGATATGCAAGTTGTTGTCGCCATTACCACCTACTGTTGATTCTCCATAGAATGCTATTATTACATTGTCGGTGCTGTAGCTTGTAAGGTCGATAGCAACTTCTTCGCCAGCAGTAGGAATATTGTTATATACATATTCAGAACCTGCGTTGTCGTACTGACGGAGAATTGTCCATGTTGCACCATTGTCGGTACTAATCAGAACTTCCAGATGCTGCTCCTGTACCGCTATATGCGGTAAGAGCCAAGTCGAAAGTAAGGCGAACATTTGCATCCATAGCGATAGTTGGAGTGAGTAACCAATCTTTCTTGGATGTACCATATATATTAACACGCGCATGGCTGTCGAAAACGCCATTGTTTGTGCCGAAATACCAACTACCAGTGTTTGAAGCAAATGCAGCACCGCCCATTACATCAGCAAGAAGACCTGTCTTTTGTGACCATCTAGCTGGCATTGATGATCCAGCGAATTCCTCAAGGAAAGGAACAGAATACAATGTCATAAGTGCACCAGATAACCAAGTAGAAGTGCCTTCGGTTTCACAATCAGCCTGAACGCGAACGCTGTAAGCCGAAGCTGCAGTAAGACCAGTAATTTCATAACTATTAGTTGTCAAGCCATTGACTTCTGTCCAATCTGCATCCGAAAGAAGCTTGTACTGAAGATTCCAAATAGTTTCGCTTGCACCTGCTGTCCACGATACGGTTGCCGATGTTGCTGTAACATTGGTAAATTCGATATCGGTTGGAACTGTGCAAGATGGAAGAGTTGTAAAAGGCACAGGACTTGTCCATGCACTCTGATCGTCAACATCGCAGTATGCACGTACCTTAACGTAATAATTAGAATCGCCAGGCAAATCTGTCATAGTATATGAAGTATTATCTACATCAACAAGATCATCTTCGTCACCGTTAATAGAAATCTGCCAAGCAGTTTCGCTACCATTAGCAGTCCATGTAATAGTTGCAGTATGAGCAGTAACATCACTTACTGTCAAGTCTGTTGGAACGATACAGGTTGGAAGTGTTGTGAAGGCAACAGTGTTTGACCATTCGCTTTCGTCGTCGGTACCGCATACAGCACGAACACTTACTGCATAATTAGAATCAGGATTCAAACCAGTCAGTTCGAAAGTATTGCTGTCGGCGTCAATCAAGTTGTCCAAATCGTTGTTAATGCAAATCTGCCATGCTGTTTCGTCAGCACCAGCAGTCCAAGCGAGAGTTGCTGAATTTGCTGTAACGTTGCTTACTTCCAAATATGTTGGAACAGAGCACGAAACCGAAGTTGTAAAAACAGATATTTCTGTCCATGCAGTTTCTTCACTGCCACAGATACCCATTACCTGATATTCGTAAGTTGTGTTAGGTGTCAAGCCTGTCAATTCAACAGGAGAAGCGTCAGCTGTTACTGTATTCCAATTCGATACATATAAAACGCTTACATCGTCAATATTTATATAGAACTGGTCAGTTACGCCAAAATGGCGTATTGCGATGTAAACGGTCTCTCCTGCGTATGCAGTGAGGTCAGTATTCTTTTCTCCATATACGCCTTCTTCTCTGTGAGGACCGCCATTAGCATTCATAGTTTCCTCCCACAGCAATGTGAAAGCATCGGTATCATCGGCGACGGTAGTTGATATATATACGCCATAGTGTTCTTCTGCATATGCAGCATCCTGTCCGTTTGCATAGAACTGAAGAATAATGCTTTCTGCATCATTGGGCAAATCTATAGCAGGAGTGATTAACCAGTTGTCGGGAGTGAGGGCAACGCCATTATCATTATCATAACTTGCTGAAGTTAAAACTCCATCACCTGAGTGTGTTCCATGGTTGCCTGTTCCTATGTTGATGTGAGATTCCCAGTTGAATCCGTCACCATCGCTATCTATAGTTGTCCAGCCTTCTGGCATACCATTTTCAAAGCCCTCGGAGAACAATGTTTGTTTTTGTGCATAGCGTACAACATAGCTATCGCTGAAACCTGTCCAATTTATGTCTGCAGTAGTTGCTGTAATATTAGAAGCGTTGAGTCCTGCCGGTAGTGGACAAGAAGAAAGAGTTGTAAAGGTTACAACGTCTGACCAATCGCTCTGATCGTCAACATCGCAATATGCACGTACCTTTACTGAATAAGTAGATTCTGATGTCAGGTTTGTCATTTCGTAAGTAGGAGTATCTTCAACATCAACGATATTTTCGTCGTCATCGTTAATCATAACCTGCCATGCGGTTTCGTCGGCACCTGCTGTCCAAGTCAAAGTTGCATTGTAATTGCCAATGTTTGAAACTGCTAAAGCAGTTGGTTTGAAACATGTAGGTGCTTCACCCGGGATGTAATTGATAGTAACCTTAGGAAGGAAGTTCTGCTGACTGATTGATGAGCCATAACCACCCATAGAAGCACCAGTAGCAGTAACACCATACCAAGAACAGCTACTCCATGAACCACTTGTGGTCTCGTTAGTACCTATCACAAGGTTTCCACCCAAATATGTGTATGGTGTATCGAAAGTTACTTCCATAACATTTTCACTTATACCGAGGTTTCCATGATATACAAGCTCCATGTCGTTCCAATCTTCAAGAGAAGATATAGTAGTGTAATTTACTTCTTTGAGGCGCACATCGAATTCTGCACTGCCCCAGTCAATTGAACCACTGCTACTATAGAAGGTCAGATGGGTAATTGAACTCCACTGTATATCGGTCAATGCAGAAGCGGGAATAATAAACTGACTACGGCTATAATTATCAACATAATAACCATAAACAGGTACATATCCATTTGTCGCTGTTCCATCGTTCACGGTAATTGAATATGCATTAGTTGGAGTGAAATTGATTGCATTGCACCAATTGCTTTCTTCTCCACCTCCACATATAGCCTTAACACGCGCATAGTATGTAGTTTCGGCAGTAAGACCAGTAATATTAATAGAAGGTGTACCTGTAACGTTTTCAGAAACGGCACCAGTAAAGTCTGCTGCAGTACTGTATTCTACCACCCACTCGGTAGCCGTACCGCTCTCTGTCCAGTTAAGCGTAGCTATAGTGCCATTACCGGCAGTAAGGGCTGCAGCCAAAGCAGCAGGCCTTGAACATGATGAATGTTGAATAATTTGTATGTCGTCGATACCAACACCATAACCATAATTGTCAGTCATTTCAAAAGCCAACTGGTAGGTGCTACTTGTATTGGAAAGCACAATGTCTTCCTCTGTTGTCCATGAAGCATACAATGATGTGTATGAAGCAATTTCTACCCATGAATCATCGCTTGAGGCACGATAATACAATTTCAAATAATCATAGTCACCAGCCCACGAACGCTGAACATGCATGAAGCTAAGTTCTGCAGAAGTTACAGATGAAAGGTCAATTTCTGGTGTAATCAATTTAGTTACATTACCTGATGCGTTGTGAATTATTAATGCATTGTAGGAACCATTACCTGCACCAGTTGAATTAGAATAGTCTCCCGTTCCAACCGACCAAGAACCAGGACCTTCAGTAGTCCAGCCATCAGGCATAGTTCCACCTTCAAAATCTTCACTGAAAAGTGAAGTCTGCGCGAACGCTCCTATTGCCACTACAAACAATAGTAGAAAATTTAATAGTAATTTCCTCATTTTTAATCATCTCCTGTTATATACCATCGGAGCCATCGGCTTTAAAAACCTCAAATAATTACAAACTAAAAAATACATTACCTCATATTTTTAGCGTGGCGCAAAAGTAATGTTTTTTATATATATGGTGAAAAATATTTATAATAATTTTAAACATCAAGTTAACAACTATTTGCCGACCTCATAAAAACGAAAAAGGCCGCCAACTGGCAGCCTTTTTCGTTTTTTATCTAGGTTATTCGACAACGATCTGTTGCATGTAAACCTTGTCGGCAGCAATAATTCTTACGATATATGCACCTGGATACAGGTTGTGGTCGAAGGTCATGGTATCGCCGTTGGTAACGTTAATATCGCGCGACTCGATTATTGCACCGCGAGCATCGATAAGTTCGTATGTTGCATCACCATCTACCCCATTGAATACGATGCTAAACATACCGTTGTTCGGATTCGGGTAAACCGACAGCGAAGCAGCGGAATACTCATCGACAGCATTGTCGACTTCGAATGTGACATCGATTGTATGGTTGGCATTTACGCTGTAGAATGTGTACGACATATTGAAAATATCAAGCATTCCATCTTCACCGTCTACGGTCAGGCTTGCAATACGATATCCTTCGTCGGGCGTCAGTACAAATGTCTGGTTACGACCTTCGATAACTGATATCGAACCTGTCGGTGTAATCATACCATGAGGTCCATAAGTTGCCACAATTGTGTATGTGTTGAGCGGTATCAATTCGAACGATGCCGTAATTGTGTGGTCGGCGACAACATTGGTAAATGTATATACGCCATCTACAAGTTCGTCTACGACATCGACGCCATCGACCAATACCCTCAAAATGCGGTAACCGTTGTTCGGAGCAATTGTGAACGACTGGTCGCCGCCTTCGACAACGCTAATGTCGCCACTAGGTGTGATAGTACCGTTTGTACCTGCAGTTGCCGTAATTGTATAGGTAATAACTGGTATCGGTTCGAATGTTACCGCTATAGTATGGTCTGCCATTACATTCTGGAAAGTGTAAACTCCGCCTACTACATCGTTTATAGACTCTTCGTCGTCAACCATTACGCTGGCAATCTGGTAACCATCGTCTGGCGAAATTGTGAATTCGGCATTAGCACCACCAAATACAGGAACTTCGCCAACCGGAGTAATAGAACCGTTTGCACCTGCACTTGCAGTAATTTCGAACGAAACGCGCTCTATGCTTATATTGTCGACTGCTGCAGGAGACTGATAATTGATAGTGCCATCGTTCTTCCAGAAGAATACTATATTGTATACTCCAGATTCAAACGTTACGGTAGTATTGCTTGTTTGCCATTCTGTTGTAAGGTTTAGCTTACCTGTCGGATTAGCAATATCAATCCAGGTTGAAGGGGTTGTATTCGTGCTGGAAGTCATTCCATTTGCATCGCCAGCAACAAGCATACTGCCAGATGATAACGGTACTGCAAATGCACGCAGCAAGTCGTAATTCGACTCACCATTAGACCTCCAGTCGAAACTGATGTTGTAAAGGCCATCTTCAGCAACATTTATCAGACGATATGCATATACATAAGATGCAGAACCTGTGTAGTTGTTGCTTGCTCCATTGTCGTCAGAGATATACAAACCATTAGCGCCATCATGGCTTGCTGCAGTCCCTATGAACCAACTGTTGGTTTGCGTACCATTTTCGAGTGTCCAGTTAGCATTTTCTGAAGCTTCCTCGAAGTCGCAGCTGTATGGCAGACTTGCAAGCAGTTCAGGGTCGTGGATAATTGTCACAGTCCATTCTTGTGTAGTAGAGTTCTCGGCAGTTACAACATATACAACTGGAGAAGAGAAATCGTTCACAATACCGCTTTGCGGGTTTATGGTAGCCAATGGAGAAACAATTATTTCTGGAGATATCGCAGCAAGGTTCATATTCCACGAAGCCACAGCACTTACAGTATGCGCTGCATGATCAATTACCGATTCGCCGATTTGTCCGTTGAACGAGAACGAGACAATATCCTTTTCGTCGCTTGCTACCGCCGAACGATTTATAATTGCCGTCCATTGTTTTACTGTCGTACCATTTTCGGCGGTCACATCGTAGTCGATTGTGGTGGTAAAGTCGTTGACATGCACTGGTTCGGCAGACACGTAGGTAGCACCTTCCGAAACTGTAATTGCAGGTTCGAGCGCCGACATATCGGTACCGTATGCAACATTGATATTAACCAATGCAGCATCGCTGTTGATAGTTGCCGGTGTCAACTGGGTTGGCAATGTGTAAGTCAGTATTTCTGCTTCAGAACTCAATACACGGACTGTCACATCGTCGATACAACAACTCCATTGATTCTGGTATGTCCATCTGAAAACCAAACGTGCCGCATCGACAGGCAAATTATTTATCAAGGTGTGATGTTGAACCATACTTTCACTACTTGAGTATGTTTCAATTACAGAATAAGTATTCATATTGACATCATTGGCCTTAATATATCCAAGGGTCAATGTACCATACGAAGTGCTTTCCATTTGGCTCCAGAAATCTATCGCCAAAGTATTCAAATCGTTTGTAAACAACGGCAAAACAGCATAACAATCGCCCATACCATAGAATGTCAATGCATTGGTACCACCATGTACATAATAGTACGAACCGCTTCCTATGACATGAGGATATATATTGGAGGTATTGTTTGTAGAAACCTCCCAACAATCTGGCACCGCGCCATTAGTTGTACTGTAGGTTGAGCCTGTATAGCTTTCAAAATCCTCAACATACGGATTCTCAGCATCAACAGTTATTGCAACGCAAGGAGTTGCGATAGCGAGTGTTGCATATATGGTTTGCTCACCATTGTCGCAAACAGCCTTAACCCTCATCGAATAAGATGTTGTAGGTTCGGTTTCGAACGAATATGTAGTAGTTGTAAGATTATTTACAACAATCCAATCAGTTGACGAAGTCTCCTTGTACTCGAATGTCCACTGCGTTGCGTGATAGCCTTCCCATTCGACAGTTACCAGCTCGGGCAAGAGGGTTGTAACAACAAGATCTGTAGGTGTCGGACAGTTGTCGACAGTTGAGAATGATACATGAGCCCATGAACTATTGTCGCTTTGAGAACAAATTGCCCTTACGTACGCATGGTAGGTTGATGTTGCATTAAGACCTGTTGCTACGTAACTAGTAGCTGTCAGGTTTTCGGGAGTGGCATTGCTAAGTTCGGTTGCAGTCATTTCGGACGACGAAATTATAATTTGCCATGCATTTGCAGCACCGCGTTCGGTCCATGTTATATTTGCAGTGGTATTTGTAATATCAGTAGCGGCAAGGCCATATACTGATGGACATGATATTTCGGTAATACTAATATTATCGACAGAAGCAGGAGGCTGAGTACCACCCGAAAGGTCATTTTTCCAGTAAAATACAAGATTGTACAGACCAGCTTCATCAACACTTACTGTTCTCGACACAATCTGCCACGATGTCTGCAGATTGAGTTTCATTGAGCCATCGAGAGCAATCCAGCCGTCAGGAGCACCCGTTGTTGTAATGTTGTTTGAATTTCCGGCAACAAGATCGACATCGGCAGGGACAAGGAAAGCTCGCAGATAGTCGTAAGTAGACTCTCCGTTTGCCTTCCATCTGAAAGCAACAACATATTCGGAGGCATCTTCGAAATTAATTGTACGATATGCATATACACTGGACGACTCACCAATTGTATACACATTCGAAACGCCATTGTCGTTCGAGATATACAACGCATTTGCTCCAATATTGTGTGAAGCCGTACCAATGTGCCACTTGTTTGTCTGAGTTCCGTTTTCGAGTATCCATCCATTATTTTCAACAATATTCTCGAAACCGCAAGTATAAGGCAATGTAGCAGGGACACGTTCGGTAACAAAATCTATTTCTGCCCATTCCATAGATTCCGACGCACCGCAATTTGCCTGAACTGCTACAGTGTAAGAAGTATTAGGCTCGAGACCTGCGAGCTGATATGTAATCCTATTTCCGTTAACACTTACGCCTGAAGTATATTCGTCGATTGCTATCGGAGTTCCATTGTTTGCCCTTACAGCCCACGCAGTCTCATCAGAACCGCGAGTCCATGTCAACGTAACAGTATTAGGGGTAATATCGTCAACCGACAAATCGGTTACAGCAAAGCATGCATTAACCTCCTGGCATACCGATGCTGACATAGCCGACTCGTTACCAGCACGGCATATAGTCTTTATGCTATAGCAATATTCGCCTATGCCAAGATTTTCGTCGGTATATGTATTCTGCAATGCGGGAACATTAGCGAGCAATATGTTATCCCTATACAGCGCGTATTCAGTACTTTCGTCATATACAGATGCTGAAATAGTTACATCGTCAATCCAAACGCAGTCGCTTCCCGAATTTACCGAAATATCCTTGACATACTTCCATGTCAATGTATGAGATCCGGCGGGCAAAGTTGTTTGGTAGAATGTCCATGCAACCGTACCGCCCAAGCCATTAATTACATTGGTACCATCCAATTGGAAATAGAACTTATCGTATGATTCCGACGAAATCTTATACCAGAACGAGAGTGTAGACTCGCTACGATAATCGATTGTTGTAGAAATTTCCGACGAAGCAGAAGCAACTCCAGCGCCACCGCTCTTCAAGCTGCGGCTACCCGAATGGTTATCGGTTGTTACGATTGTCCATGCCAGGTTTCCTGCAGAATTTGTATAAGTAAAGTTGCCACCAGCAACCGAAGTCCTTTCGAAACCATCGACAGTTTCAATATTATTGATTGGCAAATTTGCAACCTCGTCCCACGAAACAATAATGTCGTTGTTGTTTACGACTTCGGTTGTGATATTGGTTGGAGGAATACAATTTTCCCACGTTGTAAATGAAGCACCAATCCATACGCTATTGTCGTTGTCGCATACGGTGCGCACATACCAGTGGTATGTTGTTTCGCCAACTACAGCAACGCTTGTCGATGCAGTTGTTACCGAAGTGTAGTCGGCTGCGTTGAGTTCGGCTAGCGACATTGGCGTTGTTGAAACGTAGACGTCCCATGCTGAAGTAAGTTCGTGCGAAGTCCACGAAAGGTTCACATTTGTTGTCGAAGTCTGTTCCGAAACCAAATTCGACGGAGCCGGGCAATCTTCGAGGCTGTATGTTGCATAGTAGAGTTGCTCGTCGCCATTTTCGGCAATAACCTTATATACGAATGTAGTATCGGTCGAAGTCATGTACCATGCGATTGTTGTAGGCATTTCGACGAAATCGGCACCTTCTTGAATCAAGATGCTTGCCCTCGAGTCGGAAAGTTCGACAACATGGGATATTGCATCACCAGCCTCGTAACCAAGACGTAGTACTGCCGATATTGAGTGCGATTCGCTATCAAGCGAGCAGATAGCATCGCCATGTGCAGTTGAAGCTGCATAAGAAAGAATCGTATTGTCGGAAGAACTTTCCCTAACAGCAACATTGTCGAGATATATGTATGCATCACCGCTTCCATAGTTGCTCGTTCCTTTGAATACGACAACAACATTACTATTGCCGCAATACGAAGAAATATCGTAAGAAGCCAAAGTCCATTCGGCAACTTCAGTAAGTCCTGTTGCCACCGCATTGCTAGCATAGGTAGCGCCGCCATCGGTAGAAATATAAACGGAGAAGTCGCCTCCAGTCGGATTCTTGTACCAGAACTCGAGCTTAGCCGTCGAAATAACAGTAAGATCCAATGTCGGAGACTTTAGCATGTTGGTATATCCGTTAGAGTTTGTCCACGAATTGAACACCAAACATTTAGAGCTTTCAATACCTGTTCCATTGGCGGCACCGTTACCTGAAGTATTAGTATTGTAGCACCATCTGTACGATGCTGTAGTTGTAGTTCCTTCGCTGTTGTCCCAGCAACCAGGAATCGAACTTGCAACAGTCAGGCTATTGAAGTCCTCCGACCATGGAAAAACGTTTATGGCATCGCATGGGGTAGAAAAACTTATACTCGACCACTCGGTATATGTTCCATCTCCACAATGGGCGCGAACCTGCAGTGTATATTCTGTATTGGAAGTAAGATTTGTAATGGTCAATGGTTTTTCATCGACATCAATGGCGTTGCCTTCTAATATATACTGCCATCCCGAAACATCGTTTACATCTGTCCATGATATTGTTGCCGAATTAGCAGACAAATCGGTAACTACAAGATGATACGGAGCGACACACGAAGGCAAAGACGTTACATTTATGTCGTCGATATGCACATAGGCACTTGACGATCCATGGTAAGAGCGGAAAGCAATAGCCTCGGCATCGACAGCCTCGTTCATATACACCACATATTGCTGATAAGTTGTAGTGAGGCTTGTAATATTTTCAATCGCAACAAATTCTCCATTTCTGATATAGCCGACCTCGAAAGCCTGTGGTTTTGTCGAATAATATCTTGCATGGAACGAAATCTGCAATGTATTGATACCGTTCATCGGAGGCATGGCAACAATATTTTCGGGTGCATTGACGTAGTATGTATACATTCGCAACGACTTTACGCCACTGCTTGCATACGTTGAACCGTTGTATACGCAAGGATAAATGTATGTTCCCGTTGAATATGCCGAATACCTTATCCAGCACTCAGGAAGTGCATAATCGGCAACGAGCTCAAAATTCTCGTTGTTTTGGTTTTCTGCATTTACGGTAACGGGATCGCATGTTGTTGTAAAAGTTGTGGTATAGTAGTCGCTATACTCGCCGTTGCCACACGAAGTGCGTACATACAGCTGATATGTTGTGCTACCCGCAAGACCGGTTATTTGATATGTATTCTCGTTCACATCGTGAGTTACTCCATTTATCATTACCTGCCACTGGGTAGCATTGCCTTCGGTTTCCCATGTTACCGAAGCCGTATTATTTGTAACAGAGTTTACCGTAATATCCGAAACGTATCCGCACGAAGACGAACGCATTACTACCAGATTGTCGATATTGACATAATATATCCAACTTGTTGTTGACGGATTGGTATATTCCAATGCGAGTCTAGCACCGGAGGGGAATACCGATTCGTTTGAAAGGTCGATAATATTTTCGGTTATATTAGTAGATGAAGTAAGCTGTTGCAAAGCGACGAAGCCTTCATCATAAGTATAATACCCGAACGACAAGATACCGTAGCTTGCCGAGTAGAACTTAGAATCGAACTTTACAATTGCCTCGTTGAGATTACCATTTAATTCCGGCAATATAACCACCGAGCTATTTGACGAATTGGCATTTACCACAAGTCCTTTCCCTGTTATTTCGCCCGAAGTCGACACATGAGGTGCGTACGATGCAGAACCGCCGAACACATAATCCCAGCACATCGGCATCTCTCCTGCTGTTGAATATGAGGTCGCATTGTATTCTTCGAAATTTGCAGAATATGGCATATTCAAGACCGTGCATACCGTATTGAATACGACATGTTTCCATCCGCTTTCTTCATTGTTTTGTGCATCACAAACTGCCTTTACGTATACATCGTAGACTGTCGAGGCATTCAAACCCGACAATACAACCGAAGTATCATTAGTAGCAATTTCGGTACCTTCCGTTGCGACATTAAAACCGGCAACGCCATACTTTACAATCCAAGAAGACTCTGACCCGCCATGACTCCAAGTTACTGTTGCTCCGTCAACAGTCTGGTTTCTGACGGACAACGCTGTAACAGGCAAGCAAATATCACGTGCGTTACCAATGGCCAACTTAATATTTGGCAGATAACTACTGGTTGTTCCTGTACTTGCACCAGGGTGCTGTGCATACGTAGCATCTGAATCGCTCTGCCTATAAAGATTTCTATTTGTAACAGAAGTATATCTATACTTTACAGAACTGTTATATGAATCGGGCAAAGTATTCTTAGCGACAACGACAACCAAGCTGCCAGAACCATCGTATTCGAAAGGAGTATCAAGAGTAAATGTTTCCCAGTCGACAATTCCACCTGCTGTATAATCTGTAGAAGAATAAACCAGCGTAAGATCCGACATAGGCACCCAACTCGAAGATGTAAGCGATGTCATGCTTGTTGTACCCATATATATTCTCAAATCCGAATAATGCAATGTTGCAGTATTTGTAGAATACCAAGCTATCGAACCAATAATTCCTGCATGACCGACCTCTTCGATTGAATATATCGACTGGTTCCACGATATTTTATACAGGTTATTAAATGGGCTTGTGTATGTTTCCGTAGTTCCATCTCCGATTACCACATCAATGGCTGTTTCGGCGAAAGGTGTCCTGAATGAAGTATTTATTATAGTGCCTGGAGCTCCCGGCAAGCATGAACAATCGGAACAGTATGGACGGACATACACTGTGTAGGCTGTATTAATGGTCAAACCTGTTGCATGATACGAAGGCACGTTAACGAGCACAGCGTTATTCCAATCGGCGGTACTTGCTGTAACACATACCTGCCATTGCGAGTTGAACGTATCGTTCCATGCAATGTCGGCCGAAGAAGTTGACACATTGCTAACAGTAAGGCCTGATGGAGCGTAGCAAGTTGTAAAACTTGTCGACACCCACGGGCTCGACACTGTTTCACTGCAGTTTGCCCTAACATGCACGTAATACGTTGTGCCTTGAGTCAAGCCAGTAAACATCTTTTGTGTTTCGGTAACAATTGTTCCAGCAGTAGGCTCAGCATCGGGATCGGTGGTGATAAACACCGCATACGAAGCAGCAGCATCGCCGCCGCCATGTGTCCACGATACATTTGCGCTATATCTGGTAACGGCATTCACTGCAAGTCCTGTCGGAGCCAAGCAGTTGGATAAGGTTCCCGTAAACACAACATTATCAAGGTTCGATGCACAACTTGCCGACCCAGCACCACTCATTGTAAGCTTCAGCCACACTTCATTCTTGCAGTTCAATGCTGCAATCGACGAAAAGTCGGCAGTCTTTGTCTCGAATGTTGTCGATGTAAATCCTGTTACTGCAGTTGATGCAGGGGCATCGGTAAAGTCGACGCCATTAAAACTATACGACCATGTATAATTCGGATAACCAGCCATACTTGGATGGCACCTAATGTCGTATGTTACTCCTAAGTTTACATACGACAAGGTCGATATCTTGAAAATTGCCGCACCGCCGTTCAACCCAGAAATCTGTAAGGATTTTGTATTGTCTGTATCTTCACACAAATCTGTATTTGCGCTATTAGTACCCGACACGGCCACTGTTCCCTCCGATGAGAAAACGCAATCAGAAGCCAAGATTGAGTTGGAAACACACGTAACGTCTGTAACGTTCTGCGGGAACATCCACACCGCGATATTCTCCTGCGCCCTAAGCCCATCGCACAAAGCGACAAGCATCCCCAACGTGGCTATTATCATCAACAGAATCTTCTTCATAGTCTTAATTTTATATTACTAAATAAACCTAACTTCCTGGTAGACAATTTATCAAATAGAGAAATCATTTACCATTCATAAGTTCTCCTTTTTTACTTTTTTACTGTTTCAAAATTAAAAAAGTTTTAACGACGGCTAGTATACACGAGACCGTATTATATTTACGAACTTATATTACATACAAAAATAAACATTTCTAATACAATAATAGCACCGCATGCAGGCGTAATTTTGTATGCTTGCACTAACAAATGCAATAAGTTTTCAATAACTATTTCTTTCTTTTTCTCTTGGCCTTGTCCTTGAGACCGCCAGAATTTGTCTTCTGACGCTTTGCGCTGCGCTCGTGGAATGCCCCGCCCGAATTTTTCAACGACGGTGCCTTGAGATATATCTTGTGCGTAGCGACAGGCTTTTCCTCCTCCAACAGCAGATTAGACACTGCAACACCTTCGGGCACATCAAGTTCCGAAACATTATCGCCAGCAATCTTGCGCACTTCGGCATAGCGTTCCTCCTCGTATGGAGCTACAAAAAGCAGCGAAACACCGTCCTTGTCGGCACGACCCGTACGACCGATGCGGTGTATGTAGTCGATAGGATTCTCGGGCGGCGACATGTTTATCACATGCGAAATGTCGGTGAAGTCGATTCCTCGTGCCACCACATCGGTAGCAATCAGAATGTTGAACACACCATCTTCGAAACGTTTCACAGCATTGAAACGATAGTTCTGCGACTTGTTGGAGTGCGTCACTCCTACCCTTTCGGGAAAAGCAAGGCTTAACTTGTCGAACAGCAAATCGGCGTGTTTCTTGTTCTCGGCGAAAACCAGCACCTTGGGGAACTCGTCGGCATCGGCAAGGACTGTTGTCAGGAAATTGACCTTTGTATTGAAATTCGGAAGCATATACACGCGCTGCTCAATCTTTTCGATTGGCGTGCAACGGCGAGTAACCTCAATGGTTTCGGGGCTACGGAAATGCTTATGTATAAATGCATTGACCTCATCTGTTAACGTTGACGAGAACATCATCGACTGGCGCTTCTGCGGCAGCATTTCGAAAATCTGCTCGAGCTGCGGACGGAAACCGAGGCTCAGCATCTCGTCGACCTCATCGATTACAAGACGTTTCACCGATGCAAAACGCAGAACTCCAGTAACAGCGATGTCGTAAATACGACCGGGAGTGCCTATCAGCACATCGCAGCCTTCCGAATAGAGATTATCCTTCTGCGTATTGATATTGGCACCACCATAAACGCATTTTATGCGAAAACTCTTGTACTTGGCGAGCTTTTCGGCCTCATCGCGCACCTGCACCGCCAATTCGCGGGTTGGCACAAGCACCAGCACGCGTGGATTCTTCTGGGTAGAAAACTCTAGCGAATTGAGTATCGGTAGAAGGTAAGCAAAAGTTTTTCCTGTGCCGGTCTGCGCCACACCAATGACATCGGCACCTGCTGATATTCGCGGGAAACATTTTTCCTGAATAGGCGTAGGTTCAACTATATCAATGTCTTCGAGCGCGTTTACCAACTGCTTTGATATGCGTAGTTCGTCAAAGTTCATGTGTCAAGAAATTTGCCGCAAAGATAAGGAAAAGGACAAAAATAGTTGAAAGTTGAAAGTTAAAAGTTGTTGCGAGATGCCATTGATGCATTGAACTTTGAACTATCGAATCTTTAAAATACCGAAAGTCGGTTTTTCATAGCTATTCATCGCATGGATTAAAGACTTTGTATAAAGTAGAGAGAGAGAGAGAGAGAGAGAGAGAGAGAGAAAAAACATTACATTTGCATGGTTTTGTTACTACTTTATTTATGAAGAAAATATTTTTGACAGCTATAATATTTTTGACATTTGCCATCACTTGCTTAGCAGGATATGTTTCCGATTCGACAAGGGCTACGCAGGAGCATCGGGAATGGTTTGTTGGTGCAAATGTCGGAACTGGCAGTTCTATCGGCAAATACAGAGTTTCGTGGGATATGAACCTAGACTTCGATTTTGCAGCTCCTGTTGGCAAGAAAAGTGGACTGGGCTTGTATGCTTCGTATCGATCGTGGACAACATTTGTGCCAGGAATATTTTGGACTAGAGAGAAATGTGGCGAAGGACATTCAAATTTATATGGTATAGGGTTTATACTGAATCTTGCTCATAGCCACAATTATGAAAACTTCAATGTCAACTACAATATGGGATGGGGATTTGAGTTCAAAAGCGGACATTCGTTTCCTTCGGGATTGTATTTTCTTGTTAGTCTAGGTTTTACAAGTTGGGAGGCCGACTCCAACGCACCTTATTACTATTATGATGCAAACAGGGGTGTTATGAATGTCTATAACACCGAAATATTCCATTCGAGCTTAAACATACACGCTGGCATAGGTTATCGTTTCAACAGCAATAAAAAGAAATAACTATGAGTACAAGATTAATAATACCTTTAATAATCATTGCATTACTGGCTTTCTGCTCCTGCGAAAAGGACAGACCTGTAAAGTTTGATTTGGAATATTCGACATTTACCGACAGTAGGGATGGTTACGAATACAAGACTGTGACGATAGACGGAACAACTTGGCTTGCAGAAAATTTCAGGTATCTTCCAGCTGTAGATGGCAACGATGTTGATACGGTGTCGTTCGATGGTCCGCGCTATTATGTTTACAATTACAATGGTACCGATGTGAACGAAGCGAAAGCTACCGACGAGTATAAGAAATATGGAGTGCTGTACAATTACGAAGCTGCTGAAAAAAGTTGTCCCGATGGTTGGCATTTGCCTACAAAGGACGATTTTGCAAAATTGATAAAGAGCATCAACAATGATAAGGCAGATAAGTATGGGAACTATGAATTTTATACAACAGTTATGCTCTGTGGCGACAGGGAATTGTGGGGATTAAGTGATAGTACACATATACTTCTTAATGTTTCAGGATTGGGCTTTGTCCCGGGGGGAATTATGCAGCCAGATTATTTTTACGAAGAAACACCACAAGGTTATGAACAAAGGGACAGTGTTAAGTTCAAGGATTTAGGAATATATTGTTTTGTGTGGGAAAAGAAAAGAGGTCGCGAAAAGGATTATTTGTCGGGATGGACAATAAGGCACGACACTACGCCAATGACCCAGATAGATTTCCGTATGGAAGAATATGTGTCTAATATTTCTAAAAATTGCGGCTTGTCAGTGAGGTATGTAAAGGATTAGCATATTGTATATGCTCACCAGTCTATTTAAAACAGAATCCATTAGGGATTATACCAACGGTAAATTTATCAATTTGCTCACCAGTTGCATTCAGCCTATAAACCACTCCCGACTGCATATAGTCAACCGCATCGGCCACATACACATCCGAATTTACCGGATCGACACCAAGTCCGTAATAAGTGCGACCACCTGGATTACTAAAGAAAACGTCGCCTGCTATATTGTCAGAATCAACCTGGAACCTGTAAATATGGTTGTTGCAGTAATAAATTGTATCTCCAGTGGCATTAATGGTGATTTCGGATGGATAATCGCCTACTGAGAACTCAAAAGTACGCTCAACACGTTGCGTTGCGGCGTCTATTTTCACAAGTCCAGGCGTACCGCTGTATTCAGAACCTTGGTAACCGCCGTCGCACAAAACCCAAATCTTGCCGTTACAGTCAATAACCATTCGGTGAGGCTGTTTCAGCACATCTATCTGCGACACAAGTTCGTCGGTAGTAGCATTTACAACAAGAATCTTATCGTCGTACGACCAGCTGTTTACAAAAACATAGTCCCCATGCACAATCATCTGTTCCGACGAATGACGGTAATATTCGCCACTTCCATCGTCAATGTTTATTGTCTTGTCTACCATGCAAGTCATCGGATTTACAACATATATGCTACGCGAATACATATCGGAAACATAGGCCTTCGTCGGCGACACAAAGCACATATATCTTGGCGAAGTCAACCCTGTGATTTTGTTTACATACGTGAATGTATTCTTATTGATGGCATATATTTTTCCACTGTTGTTTATGACCAAATAGGCAAGCGAATCGTATATAGTAACGCTCTGCAGCACATCGCCCAGTGGGATTCCGTTGGCCCGCAGGAAGACTTGATTTTCGACTTCGCGTTTATTCTGGTCGTAATACGAAAGAGATGCGTTACCATACATGAAATTGCCCTCACAAGGGATAAAAACCCCATAATTTCGAACGACTCCACCTGTCGTGTCAACATCATGCGATGTATCGAATGCCGTAATAGGTGCCATGTCGTCCTTCATGCAGGAGGAGAAGAAAATGAGGAAAATGATGATAAATAATGGACAATGGGCAATGGATAATGGACAATTTGTGGCGACGTGGCGTGCCGCGTCGCCACAATTGTTCGATTTTATATTTTTCCAAAACATCATCATCTATAACTAACGCTAATTTGGAATGCAAAATTAATTCTTGGCATCGGTTGCCACAATACCGAACGGTAAGATTCGTTAAACAAATTGTTTATCTTGAAATTCAAATCGATGGCAAAATCGGAAATCACAAATTCTTTGCCCAATCCGATGTCGCTCATAAAATACGGATAAATCGACACCAGCACACCTGTTTCCTCTGCCGAGGTGGTAAACCTTTCGCTGAAATAATTCCACTGGTAGAAGAAATAAAAACCGTATGCCGAAATCCGTCCGAAAATATTTGCTGAATGCAACGGGATATATGCCAACTGCTTGCCTATGGACATATCGTTTTCGCTACGCGGAGTCGAAAGGTTTGTCGAATGCGTGTAGGCATAGTTTGCCGTCAGCGAAATCAGGCACGAATCGTGAAATTCGAACGATGTGTTCAATTTTGCATCGGCGCCGTAGGCGACGACCTTTTCTAGATTTATCGGCTGCCAGTAACCGCGGTTCGTCGGGCACCACATTATCCAGTTTTTCACATGGCTGTAGTTTGCGCCAGCCTCCGCCGAAATCGAGAATTTGCCGTTCAGACTGTTGTATTTCTTGCCAAACGAAATATCTGCCACATACGCTGTTTCGGGGACAAGGTCGGGATTTCCGCCCGGCACATAAAACAAATCGTTGAGCGTCGGCACCGAATAGTTTTTCGACAGCGAAGAGCGCACAAACCAGCGATGGCGGAAATTGTACTCAAGGAAAAGCGATGGCAAGAACGGGCAAACGCTCTTATCATAAAATTCCTGCCTCAATGTAACACCGCAGCGGAACCGTTTGAAAGGCTCGCCAAATAGAGAAACCAGAGCGCCATAGTCGTGGCGAATGGTATCGTAGCCATTTTGTAAAACAGCATCGTTTGATGCCACAGTATGGAAATTATATTTCAGACGCGCCGACAATTCGAGGCGGTCGTTGAAAGCGTAAGAATAATTTGCTGTAGTGTAAAGCGAATTGGCCTTAGTGTCGGAATCGATGACCTTGTAGAAGCCAACACCGCTTATATAGCTTTGCGACATATAGTTTTGCAACTGGAAATTGTCGCCGACAGAAATGTCAAGTTTCGACTTTTCGGTGTAGAACCTGTACGACAGCGACGACACAAAGCTATTGCCGTCCTGACGGTTCTTGTTGTTGAGCAAACCGCTTTCGTTGGTGGTAAGCCCCGGCACGCCGCGGTCGTAGTTCTGCCACCAGAACTTTAGCGACAGGAACGACCTTTCGGTGGTGCGGAAATACAATTCCTGAATTGCACCCATCATACGGTAGTCGGCATTTTCGCGTTTCTGCACGCCACCACCAGCAATGTCGCTATTCTTGAACTTGAAATCGTTGCGCGAACGAGTATCGTAGAACTTAGTAACCGACTGGAATTTTTCGGTTCCGGCACGCACCTGAGCCATATTGTCGAAAGTATGGAAACTTGCCACCGACGATACAATCTTTGCCGACACACCTCGGTCCCACATCGGACGGGTATTTATCTCTACTACACCACCGATTGCCGTTTCTGACTTCTGCATCGAAGCAGAACCACAGAAAACGTTCACCTCGTCGGCAATCGACATAGGCACAAGCGACATGTCAACCATACCCAGCATAGGCGAACTGAGGCTTACATTATTCCACGAAACCTTTGTGTGTGAAGCAGTTGTCCCACGAAACGAAGCCGTCGAAAGTGAACCTCGTCCGTATGTTTTCACAAATACCGAAGTATTTTCCGACAGCACTTCCGACAGCGAACTCAACTCCTTGACCTTTAGGATCATCTTGTCGAGTTTTACAACCGAAGTGCCTGTTTCAAGCATTTCGCGGTGCTCGATAATTTCAACATCGGGCAAAGTAACCGTGTCGGATTGAGAAAAAGCCAATGAAGAGGACAAAATAAACAGCAAAAGGAAGATAAGTTTTACCTTTTCTTCCTTCATACTAAGAATCTGTTTAATTAGTCCTATCATTGCATAATTTCAATCTTTTTTACTACGCGGCAGTCGTCAAACACAAAAGCCACGAAATATATTCCAGACTCAATATCTGAAATATCCATTGCAAAGGAAGTGCTTTTTTCTGAATTGCACAACACCTTCTGCCCCATCAAATTATATATTTCAACCGAAAAATCCCTATCCGACGACAAATTTACAAAGCCGCTTGTTGGATTCGGGTAAACGTCAAACGTTGCAAACACATTGCTTTCGACCGAATTAAGCGAATGAATAACACCGACTGCATCAAGGTCGAACCCGCAAGAATGGAAAGGTGTCGGATACGGGTCGTTGATTATATTGCCTTCAGAATCGTAAGTCCCATATTGTGGGTCTATAGAACCGACAACATCAATCAGCCTAATGTGAGTAATATTGTTTACATCGAGGTTTGGTTCGTTGGCAAGTTCTTCCAAGTCGAACGGATAACCATAGAAAACAGGGAAAACGCCAGCGAAATTAGTAAGCAGATTTGCATTTTCGTAGCCGAATGTTCCTACTTGTTCGGTTGTCTGAACATGCGACACTGCTGGGAAACGGACAAAATCCTCGCCATTGCTGCTAACTTCCACAAACGCAAGTTCGTAGAAAACAATGGAATCCTGGTCAGGCACAGCATCGGGAATCAATGCGTTCTCGAAAACTGCGAAATCATATCCAGCACCATTTACAATAGGGCTATCAAACTGCAAAGTTATGCTTCCACCATCGCCAAGGCTTATGAACTGTCCATTTGCCTTTCCTAGACAATTTGAAATGGTTCCGTAAAACGCATGATTTGACGTTACACCAGAAAAATTGTCGGTATACGTGAATGTGGTGTCCGAAATCTTAACATAACCACGTACTATTTCGGCCGAAGTCGCCCATCCTATAAAAGCAGAAGAATCCTTATGCATGGCAATTGGATTCGAAAGCTGCTGAGCAGAAACTGCGACCGAGAGTACGATAAAAAATGAGAATAAAAAATGTTTCATATCTATTGCATTTTGATTTTATGTGGCGGACATTTCTGCCCGCCACCATAAAACCTTCTGTACAAACATTACCTATTATTAATAATCTTGCAAACTACCATGCCCTTTTCGGTGCGAGCCGAAACGATGTACATTCCGTTTACACCATCAAAAGGCATCGAAACATTATTGTCGTTTACCGAAACATTCTTTACAAGGCGACCTGTCATATCGTAAACATAAACATCATTTATGCGGCTTTCGCAGCTGAGGTTAAGCATACCTGCAGCATCGAAATATGCATCGATTGAAAGCGATTCAGCAATATTATTGTTAACGTAAACAGGACCTGGATTCGGTGCGCCAAAGTTATCCATGCAGAAGTAAAGAGGAGTATTCAACCCCCAACCGCCTGCAGTATCGTTTCCAATACCCTCAAAATACAAGCTGTCGGCATTTTCAATCCATGAAAGATCAACGTATGTCCAGTCGTCCATCATATACGAGTGACCTTCGGTGAAATCAGCCATCATAATTTCCCGTTCAGCAACCAAAGTGCCGTTTGAATATGCAGAAGCTTTCAAGCCGAAATAGAACTGTTGTGTTGCAAAATAATATTCAGAACCCGTTCCTACTACATATTTTTTCAAAAGTACAGGCATGCAGAAATATGCACCACGGTTATCGAAAGAACCAGAATGGTCCCTGTCAATCTTAATACCAGTGGTATTGTAGAAACCAATATAAGCGGTAACATAATTGTCAGAATTATCAACGCCGTGTCCTACACAACTTGACAGATTATTATAGGAACTTGTTTCTGTATCAGTTTCGTTGGTATAAACAAAACCTTCCCAGTACGGAGAACCCCAGTCTTCATCATAATGAGTGTAAAGGCTCAAATATGAACTTGTGAAATGATCAACATCTTCAGTTCCCATCCAATGAGAATTAGGTGCGAGAGTCAGCTCTTCAAAATCAACGATTTCTGTGTAATTTATATAGTTGGGATCCTGTGCGCCGAAATCGTCCATGCTAAAATAATAAGGTGTCGCACCGTCATCAGTAACCGCTTCAAAATACAGGCTGTCTGCGCCCTCAATCCATGAGAGGTCAACGTATGTCCAGTCATCCATCTTGTAGGTTCTACCTTCGCGGAAGTCAGCCATAACAATTAGACGATTATCAACTTCAGTTCCCTCTGCATAAGCAGTAACCTTTACTGAAAAATATGATTCGTGCTCTGCAAAATGTGCATTTTCATCGTCAACATACTTGGAAACGTATGTAGGCAAGCAGAAGTATGCGCCACGATTTTCGAAACTGCCAGAATTTTCAGTATCAATTTTTATAGCAGATTTATTATACCAACCCATATAACAGGTTACATAATATTCAGAATTAGCATTTCCGTGTCCTGCTACAGCTGAATTATTGGTATAAGAATAAGTTTCGGAATCGGTTCCGTTAGTGTATGCGAAACCTTCCCAGTAGTTCCACTCCGAAATGTTAATGTTGTATAATGTCAAATAAGAACTGGTAAAGCTGCTTCCGTCCCCATCTTCAGGTCCCGGAACGCCAGTCCATGCAGAATTAGGAGCAAGCTCCAACTCCTCGAAATCAACAACTTGCGAAAAGCAAGAAAAAGCGCACATAAGTGCTGCGACCATTAGTACAATTTTTTTCATACTTATGTAAATTAAAAAATTAATAAATACAAAAGAACATTTGACCGCCAAAACTCATAGTCACGGGAAAATATAAAGTATTTATATGTCAGGCTCTATCTCCCGAAAGCCATTTATTTTGACTACAAAGGGCAGGTCTTCTGACTCGTTCCGAAATGCGCGTCTTCCCATAACCATGAGGATTACAGTGACATATTGCGCAATCCATAAAAGGAACATACAGCAGCGGGTACTGTGCGTGAATCTCACACGCTTCCCTTAACCTTTTGCGCCGCAAAAATAGTAAAATTATTTCGCACAGCAAATCATAATTTCGATGTTTTTCAACACACAATATGAATAAATCAGAATCACTCACATTCTAAATTCAACTAAATCGTAAATCGTCATTCGAAAATCGTAAATATAATTGTATTTTTGCAACCCGAAAACAACGCAGTATGGACAAGAACACAAAGAACTCAAAATACAAGTTCGACTACGACGAAGTAGCCGGCATTATCCACGTAACAAACCTTGAAACTGGCGAAGAGTACGACCTCCTGAAAGAAGACACAGGCTGGTACGACCCAGATTACGAATTCAGCGTATAAAACAAAAAAAACTCATCGAAATTCGATGAGTTTTCGTAGCCCGACCGGGAATACATAATTGTTATACAAACCAAACCGCATTTTACATAACTATTTGATTTGCAACACTTTTACTCTCTATATCATTGCAAAATATTATACCAATTTTCGATTATTTTCAATTCGGTGGTGCGATGGTGGTGCGATATTTCAATATATTTTATTATATTTGCACTGATATTAACTCATTGATTATGGCAAAAATAACTCTTTATGTTAGATCCAGTCAGAATACTGGTGTTATCAATCTAAGATTTAGATTGAGGGATGGTCGCGCCACCCAATTTTTTCATCCTTCGAATATCGAAGCAGATGTTAATGACTTAAAAAAGTTGACACCGGAAGGCAAACCCAAGCCTGGTGTCAGAGTTTACAACAAAGAATTAGTCAGCAAGATAGAAGCCGAGTCGAAGTTGATGCTTGACGCATACAATGGAATTTTGGAGGACAATCTTGTTCCAAACATCGACCTCATCGAAGAAAGGATAATCGCGATAAAGAATCCTGTCAAGAAAGTTCGTCAAAAGGAACTTACATTGTTGGAGCGCTTCACGAAGTACATCGATGAAGCTGTTAACCTCAACATCATCCAGGAATCAAGGCAAAAGAAGTATAAAACTTTATATGCTGATTTGGAAAGGTTTCTTACGATTTATGGCAAAATTGAGTATGTCGCTACTGAGTTTACGCCCGATGATGTTCTGGCGTTCAAGTCCTTTCTTGCCGATGAATACTTGCTTGTGCCTAAACACAAAAGGATTTATGCAGCTTTGCCGGCAAATGTTGTCCCTAAACAAAGGCGCAATCAAAATACCGTGGCAACCATGCTTAAGGCATTCAAAGCCGCATATACTGGTTTTGGTATTGATTACAACCCTTTCGACAAGATGCCGAAAAAGTATAAATCCGCTTTGTTACGTGAGCAATACGAGGAACCTGTTTGTCTGATGCGTGATGAATTTTTCAAGGTTCTTAATACGGATGTCCCTGAAGCGTTGCAGGAAACAAAAGATGCATTTGTCTTGCAATGTGCTTTTGGTGCTCGGGTAAGCGATTTCTCCGCTCTATCGATGGCCAATGTTGCTGTTGATGATAGTGGCATCCCATACATCCACTATCTACCGCAAAAGACTGAGCGTACCAACACGCGCCACATCGAGACCGTTACACCTATTATAAAATATGCTTTGGAAATAATCAAGCGCAAGCATTTTGACTTTCACATTCTCAACTATGTATCCGGGAAAGATGGCTACAATGTTAAGATTCGCAGATTACTCAAGTTCTGTGGCATTGACCGTCCGGTGAAAGTACTCGATGAAGTCTCTGGCAACATTGTAGAGGTTCCGCTTTACGAAGCCGGAAGTTCAAAGTTATGCCGCAAAACTCATGTCAACATTATGAATGAAATTCAAATTGACAGGTATGCTGCAGGGTTGCACGCCGCAGGAAGTCAAGCTGTTGAAAGATATATCAGCAACACACTCACACAACATTTCATTTTGATGTGTGCAGCCTTCAATCAGCCACTTTACAAGGTTGACAAGAATTTGAATGTTATCGAATAGCCAAAGGGTGGAGAAATCCACCTTTTGGCTATTCATTTTAATCCGTCAATCCTATTACCCACCATAAAATTGTACATTATATTTTCTTGTCATTACTTAAAATAGGCAATATTACAATAAATACACCAATACCATACTTCTTATTTTTCTAAACTATTATATAATCTATGTGCTTCTACTCTCATTAATTGGTTATCAATTTTATACTTCAGCATATCATCAGAAGTTACACCTTCTTTTAAATATGTGGCAAAATTCTTTAAATTGGTGGGTATTACATCGTTGCCCCATCCAATATCCTTTAAGTATTGGATATGAACCATGGTCAGAACACTGAAAGCATAACTCAACTCTGGTATAACTTTCAACACAAATTTGCGCGTTACATTAAGATAGTCGTCATTCTCGTTCAGCAAATCACTAATTTCTTTCAAAGAACAACCATTGACATACTTCTTAAGTACTTTACATAAATCAATTATAAAATTCCCATCCAATTCTTTATCTTTCCCGAACAAATCTAACAATGTATCTAAAGTTTGTTTGTATGTCAACAATTCTCGAAGTGCCTCTGGCATTTGATAAAGCCATTTGCAATATAGCTTCAATAAACCCCCGACTGTAAAATCTTCATCTTGCTCTTTATCTCCAAGCCATTCATAAAATGCATCAAGTAATTGAATGTCCACACCTGTTTTTAGCGAAAGTTCCATCAATGGTGAGCCCTCCTCTCCTTCATATAGCGATGAAAGGTTCATAATTCGCTCTTCAAAGGCAGACACATCATTCTGGTCTCGTTTTAACTGGTATGCATATAATGACTTGGACAACACCTTCTTTTCATTCTCTCCTAGCAAGTTCAACTTCATCAGCACAATTTTCTGCTCTGTTGACATTTCTTCATCTGCAACAGTTGACTCTGCCAATTTTCCGAAAGGATCCTCAATTTTCAGACATTGGTCACCCTTTGAGAAAATCTCATTCTTTAAATCAAACCAATCTTTCGTTAATGTTTTATCCTGAATTCCTATTACTTTGTTTGATACTAGTATGGCGGCACCTTGTGAGCGGAATCCCGCACGGCCTGCTCGACCTGCTGCATTCAATATTTCATGCGCATCCATACGATCCCTTCCTTTTGTCTCGGCATCATAACGATCTTCTCCAGCTATCAACACAACATCCACAGGCAAATTTACACCTTGGGCTAAAGTAGGCGTAGCTATCATGATGTTGCTTCCCTCCCTAAACAAAGCTTCCATCACATGTCGTTCCTCTGGCAACAACAGCGAATGGTGAGGAACAGCACCCATTTCATCTTTAAGATATGAACACGACATATCGCCCAACTCTTCTACAATGCTATTCTTTTTTTTCTGTAAATTGGCTGGTAATTGTTCCACTCTCGTTTCTGTATTCAATTGTTTGACCAGAGAATTGGACTGCAGAGGGGTCTCTACAAACACGATGGTTTTCATCTCAATAGCAGCAAATTTCTTCGCCAACTCCTTAGCAACTTGGTTTTTATTCCCATTCAATGCCCAGAATTTATTTACACCTAATTTAACTTTATGGTCAAGTATTGGTGTCAGATAATAATCTTTGCTATAGTTTGACTCCCATGTATTGCATAAGCTAAACATACAATACGGGGTTGCAATAAGTCTTCTTTTTAATTCTGCAGATGGGCTCTTCCTTGTTCCTTTAATTCTTTTATCTTCACCAACTAAGCGCATAAGCTCAGTTATCTTATCATTATGATAAACTATACACCCTTGCAATTGACTTGTTGGCTTCCAGGCCATTGAGAGATTCAAGCATTCCCTATTTGTCACATATTCTATCCAGTCAGCCATTTCGTATCCATTTTCAACCATTGCAGACACAAGCATAAAATCAGCTTGGGGCAATATAGAAAGAAGCGACACTATGCAATACATAGCACCTAAAGAACGATGTCCACCATCCCCAATAATATGGAATTCATCCATTATAACCAGAGTTGTGCCATCAAATGACATAGGATTTAATGTCAGTAGCGTAGAACACCTTTCTGGGGTCATAACCAACACTGGTGCTTCTTCTTCACTCTCCGTTGTAAACTCTCTACCAATGTTCAAATATTTGTAAGATTCCGAATCCAACAACTTGTTCATATTATCCTTTACTTGATATTCCAAAGCGTGCGTAGGCACAATATAAATAACCTTAGTTCCACTGGCAATATGTTGGATTATTTTTAGTTCTATTAATGTAGACTTTCCTGCACCTGTCGGAAAAGTGATAACCGAGGATTTTCCTTTATCCAAAACTCCCTTTTCTATTGCATCAATATGGTTCCGCCACAAATAGGGTCTGCGGGATGCTATATTCAAAAGTAAATCGCAAGATTTTATTGACTCAACATGACTATTAACCACCTTTAAAACCGATTGTTCTTCCAAAACATTCGAAGCCATAAGCAAGAGTCGTGCTAGTCTGCTTATGCCTGTGTAATCATATTTTATATTCGTTGTATTATCTACAAATACCGATAGTTCTATTACCCTTTTGAAATATTTAGCATAATCTCCATTTCCCCTGCCCAATAGCATAAATGACATTTTTTTTATTCCCTTGGCAAGGTAATTCCATAGTAAATCTTGCGCATAATCTTCAATATTATCATTTTCTTCCTTTAATGCTGAAGCATTGATTATTTTAGACAACTTACCTCTCACAAGTAAGATAATATTTTGTTTCAGCTGCCATGCCGCTTCACTTTCCTCATCGCCTTTCTTTATTCCATACGACAATTCCTCAGCATCTGCTATATAACCGCCAATTACGAATAGCAAAACAGATACAAGGTCAGAAGGCATCTCGTAACATGTCAATGATTTTTGTTTTTGATCCTTCAACTTTCCAAGCAATTTATGTGACATTGCGGCCACAAAAGCGATTGCATCATTTTGGTTAGCAAACTTTCCTGATTCCAAATATAACTCCAATGTGAATGCCAGGTTGCCTAGCAGCCGACAATCTTCGTCAATTTCCTTTCGTTCAAAGTTCAGCGCACCTATTTCGTACTTTGTTTTTAAGCCAACAATATGGGCGTACACCCGAGAAAGAATCTGAGGAATACGAACACTGTCAACACCTTCGACTGATGGCAGTGACTTAAGACTATTTGCCGTTACACTATTAAACATCCTTTGTTTTTTTTAACTCCAGTTCCTTCACTACCATCTTACTGAATGCATCCATCCATTCTCTAATGTCATTCAAATTGACAGATGCTGCATTTCTCCTTGTCACATCTCCATTCACCACATCGTCATATCCATTATACAAAGCCTTGCGACCTTCCATGTCTTCCGAACCATCTTGTCTAGTCACTCCTATACGATATATCCAATATTTATTATTACCAATATCATTTTGTATGTTTTGCAACAGCACACCACCGTCTTCTCCTCTTATCATGGAACTTACATCTGACATAACGCGACTATCAAATTCACCTTCTTCAAATTTTCTAAATTCGGGATAAATTTGAGATGTTATCAAATTACGCGCTTTATCTGTACATTTATCCTCACACACAACGATATACTTTATCATTTTTTCTTCATCTACAACTAGCGCCAATCCATCTATACCATGCTGTGCAGGTGCCGTATGGGGTGCGATCATAAATACCTTACCACTTCCGTACTGTTCATGAAGCTTGATCTTTAATGCTATCCATGATATCATTTGAAACAACCAGCCGTCTCTTCTATATACATTATTGTTATTAGCTTTTAATTTTTCTATAATACCGTCTATAGCTTTGTTTCTTAACGGTGCGGCACTAGAGTCCAACCCTTCAATAATACGAGCTATGTGAAGATAGTTGCCCAACAACAATTGAGCAACCCATTGCGCGAGTAAATCAAGTTCTATAACATTATAGCTGTTGTCTATCACAAGAGGAGAACAATCCATCGTGTTTATTTGAATCGGATATGTCATTGTTAATCTACCAATTAAACAATAAAAATTTTTTTTTGCATAAAAATTGTACTCAGCATTGTTTTTTAGACTAGGACATCACTCCTTTGTTCACTTTCTTATCTTGTTTTTCTACTCGTTTCCAGAATTTTTCAATATCCAGCCTAGCAATAATACTGCACCGGCAAACATAGCGATAGACAATAGCGCATCAGATTGTTCTCCTGATTTATATCTATCATATTGGTCTTGTGTTATCTTGCCAGCTTCAAGCATCATACGCATATATTCGTCTTTTTCCTCTTTGGTGGCAGTACCCTTATTGACCTTATGGTTCAGTTCTCGAAATCTTTGTTCGTTCATTTTGGGCTAAATTGTCTATTTCGTTTGAAATTTGAGTTAAATCATTAATATGTTGTAGTGTTTCGGAAAGCAATTTTTCAGTTTCTTTCTGCCTCTTTTCTACTTCCTCAATCTTTTCATCCAGGCAAACCTTTATCTCATGTACCTGGGCATAATTTCCTATCACTACGATGCCGGCAATTATTCCGATTACTGTTATAACTGCACTATCTTCGCTTATGTAAAAATCAAAGCATTTTGCAGCGACGATTGCAATAAGCCATAGCAAAATAGCTGTAGCGGAAATTATGACTAGTGTTTTCCAATACCAGCCATTGCTATTAGATTTCGTCTTTTCTTCGATTGTTTGTTTCCTTCTGAAAATGCTCATCTTCTTAAACTCTTTAAATTGTTCTCCTTTGTTTTGAGTTTGGTACTGTCTATTTCATCTGGTAACAATGGACAACCTTTGTTGATTATGCGCAAACCTCTGCCGTTGTAATTATCCTTGCATTGTATGTTTTCGCAAGGTTTGACCGTATATATCAAAAGATTTTCTACTTCACGAACAATATTGTCGTTAAGTCTTAGTACAGGGGCTTTAATGTTAATATTGATTGTTTTGTATCCGAGCCATACAGTAATTCCGTGTTTGTTTCCATTAAGTTTATCGGGTATTTTAGAATTTATCTCGTCCTGTACGCTCTGTTCTGAAGAAACAGCAGTCATACCGATATAAATAATTCTACCTAATCGCTCAAACATATAGAAATAGGTATTTTTCTCTGTACCCATATTTGCGAATGTAGTCCGCTTCCATTCTAGTTTTATTGTCTTTTTCTGTGTATGTTCAGTCATAATCTTGTTATTATTTTATTTGACATTTCAGCAATATAGGTCAATGTCCAAACAGCACTCTACCATCCCTGCATTTGCCACAAAAAAATTATCATTGCTGTTATGCATACTTATATAAATGAAATTGTTGCAAATGTAATTCGTTTTTCTGAACTTGCAATAAAAAAAACTTTTATGAAATCCAATGAAACAATATCTATCCCCCTCATTCAAACCCTACTGTCGTTAAAGCCCCTAAAGTCGTTACCTACCTTTACTCTCGTTAATCCCTCATCCCCTTATCCCGTCATCCTTCTATATCGTCTATACAAGCTATAGCCACTATCCGCCCTACAGCCCTTACTGCCCCTGATCCTTCTGCCCCTATAGGCGTTACAGCCCTTAATCCCCCTACAGCCCCTAAAAACACTTCAATTCCTGATTTTTTCAAATTCCATTAACACTTTCCCTTCTCTTAGGCACGGGTGCACACTTTCCTTAGTCATTGCCTGTGTTAGTATAAAGCAATTACGCTTTTATTACTTAAAATTATGGTTTAATGAATACTATCTTACACAAAAAGAAATGCAAAATTTACACCATTTATCGTACTTATTTCATATTATTACATAGTATTTCGATATATTTGTATAATATAACTACTACAATGATTATCTGTATCAACATAATCATTATCTTTGTACCGAGTTTTGAATTGAATCTGAAAATAAATATTAACAACCTAAATTTTACTATTATGAAAAAATTTATTATTTTGTTCATGCAGTGGTTGATACCCTGTCTGTTGGTCGCTCAGAGCGGCGATTTCTGCAATTTTTACATCAGGAGCGGTTTCGACTCCGAATGTATTATCACTAGTTACAAACCAAACTCCAGTCCTCAGCCAAACTATGAAGAGCACGAATGCCTGGTTGCCTGCCGAGGGTCACAAGTCATCTACAGCATTGTCGGACTGCCGTCGGGCGCAAGCTACGACTGGGCAGTCTCGGGTGCTGATTCCTACACCACAAACACCAGCGACAACACCATCACGGTCAACTGGTCGGAGAATGCCGGAATAGGAACGCTCATCCTTTCGGTTTACGGTCAGAACGACGAGTTCTGCGAAAAGCAGCTCTGCGTTGACCTCATCGAAAGGCCTATCGCTGGAATCATCTCTAATCCTACCGAAACTGGCTACTCCCCATCAGGCGTAAAGTACATAAATGTCTGCGACGGTCAGGAAATCCAGTTCTACGACAATTCCACTTCCGTACCCGAATCGCCAGTTGTAGGCTATTATTGGCAGGTCGGAAACGAAACATCCGCTTATCAGAACTACACCTTTACCGCCGACTACAGCCTGTATGGTAGTTCTGCCACCATAGTGCATCGCGTGGTGAACGAATGCGGATGCGAGGATTCCGTAATGTATATCGTTAACATTTCAAGTTACCCGACTCTCGAAGTCGATTGCTTCGGTACTGCCTGCGAGAACACTACGGCAACCTACCACGCCGTCAATTCCTGCTCCGACTACCTATGGCATGTCGAAGGCGGACACATACAGGGCGGACAGGGCACAAGTTCGCTCACCGTTATGTGGGACGACATCGATAACGGCTATGGCTACATCGCACTCAACGGTGCTTACTGCGGACAGCAAACTTGTCCATACCTTACCTACCTGCCAATCCCTGTAATCTCCGACAACGCCGAGATACAGGGTCCAGATATGGTCTGCGTGGAAGACATCGTGACCTTTGAACTTCCGCAGTGGGCTTCTACCGAATACAACTGGAGTGTAAATCCTTCTGGTTCAAATTTTGCCCGCGACCGGTATTCTGGACATCCGCACAAATATTCGCTTGAGTTCCGTTCTCCTGGAACCTATACAATAAAATGTAATTACAATTGCAGTTTTCTCGAATGCGGTGGTATTGCCCAGACGAAAACTGTAATAGTTACCAAACCGTTCTCCATCATTGCTGACGATGAAGAATGTGTTGGTGTGCCGGTTCTTTTCAAAACAGACTATCCTAATGATGTATTCGATTGGACTATTTACCATAACGGCACTGCTATTTATACGCAGACAGGTAGTTACATAACTTATACTTTCAATACCGCAGGCGGATATGTTGTTGAGGCTTCAAGTCCAAACTTCTGCAACACAGCCTACTTCTCAATAAACATTAACGGACGGCCACCAACTCCGCAACCAGATGTTTCGGAATGGACAAATCAAGTATGTTTAAATTCGGACTATATGTATAGTGCAACGCCATCGTCCCCCGAATATTACCTGCATTGGAGCGCAACCTGCGGACAGCCTTCAACTTTCGATGGGAACGACTACAATATAACTATACAAAGTCTGCCTTGTACAATCAACTTACAGCATATTGACAGGAATACTGAATGCCCATCGCTTCCTTACCAGTACCAACTCACGCAGTTTATGCCTCAAACCATCAATTGGCCGGCATACAATGTGTGCGCGAACGAGGAATTCCAGATGTCCGTTACCCCAGAAAGTGGTGTACAATTGGAATGGCAGGTTCTTACAGGTAATGCCGACATAGTAAGCGACAAATATTCAACTCCAGTAGATGTTCAGGTTAATGATTTCTATGGTCCGATGAGTATGCTGCTTAACAGAAAATACTGCCGTAATATAATAAAAGCGGATACTATTCCTGTTACGGTGAAACCATACCTTATTCCCGAAATAAACTTGCCGTCCAGCATCTGCCAGTACGGAACAACTGCAATAAGCGCCGGCAACACCGATCAGTTTAACGGCATCTGGACGCTGAATGTCGAGGGTAGCAGTTACAACTACACAGGTCTTACTTCGGGTGCAACCTGGCAGTACACATTCAACAATGCGGGTACAATACCCGTAAGGATGGGATTCCAGACGCCGGGCTGTACTAATGTTTACGAGAATGTCGAAACCATAGAGGTAATTCCTGCCCCGCAGTTCAGCCTCAGTTACTACGACCAATCGTCTGGCAATTATCTGATTAACGCCACGGTTATGGAACCCAATGCTACTGGCTATACCTATGCTTGGAATCCGAATGTCAGTACAGACCCGTATTTCACACACTATGGTGCAACCTTTAACTACACTTGCACGGTTACCGACATTGCAACAGGATGTACCAGTTCCAAGAACATTACCCAGACTTCATCGGTTATTCCTAGTCCCGACCCTGGTGTCAATTGCACAAATCCAGACGGTGGTGGCTCGGTTGTGCTTACATCGCGTAACTGCAACAGCATTACATTCACGCACAACAGCGCATTGGGTGGCAACAGCGCATGGACTTTCTTTCAGAATGTTTCCTCTCCGCAGTTTACTCTGTCGGGCACAAACAATAGCGTATGCACCGCAACATTCTCATCATCCGGTTACTACAGGGTGGTGGCCGGTAGGATATACAACAACTGTATGTACACTGCCGACTTGCAGTTCTGCGTTCCAATGATTGCACGGCTCAAAGTCGGCTATTCCTGCGCTACTGGCACCGGCATAAACCTTGAACTCGAGGACATCAGCGACTATATGTCGGGAACTGTGATAAACTCCACAACCTGGTATGTCGATGGCATTCTTGTCACCAACCCGTCAAGTTATGCGGTAACATCGGGGACTCATACCGTTATGCTTACCGTAAACTATACTTACGGAAACATTACCGAATCCTGCTCCACAACCCAGACCGTAACATACAACAGGGGCACGGCCGCCTTTACGGTATCGCCTGGTCCATACTGCAGCGAAACAGGTGTACAATTTACCGACATCTCCACTAATGCAATATCGTGGGAGTGGTCATTTGCTATTGCAGGTATGACACCTACAACAAATTATTCCCAGAATCCAGAGCAAAGTTTTAATAATACTAATGGAAATCAAATGTTTGTTGGAATTCTGCTTGCAACAACAGATAATCTTGGCTGTATTTCGCAAGCATCAGCAAACATAAATGTAAAACCTAACACTTTGGGGGGAACCGTATTGGCCGACCCTGTTGTATGTTACGGCAATCCGCGAAAAATAACTTACTCATATTTTTCAGGAATGCCTATTACAAGTCCGTCTTATCAATGGTTAGAAATAAATCAAACAACATCTATTCCAGAAAACAATTTCTATGAAACTGGTTCATATTATGTTCGTGTAACTGATAATAATGGTTGTGCAACGCAAAGCGAATGGATAAATATCGGGTTCAATCCTGTTCCTGTCGCCGAAATTTCAGGCGATGCCGAATATTGCCCCGACGGTACAATCAGGCTTTTCGGAAACTCCGGCGACAATACCTACCAGTGGACAGGTCTCGGCCCGTATCCACGCACTGCGCCAAACATTTCTATTGATGCAAGCAGTCTTAGTGCTGGCAATTATACCGTAACCTTGACCGTTACAAAAAATGGTTGCAACAGTACCGATACCAAGGCAATAACCATACATTCAGCTCCTGCTGTACCATTGATAGGTTTCGGAGCAAACCATTGTCTGCACATTCCTCCTGTAAACCTTATCAGCACCGCAAGCCAGAACCTCCACTGGAGCACTGGCGATTATGGTACATCTACCGAAACATACAATGCCGGTTATCATACCGCATACTATACCGACCCCACTACGGGTTGCCGTTCTGCCAATGCGGAGATAGATGTCCCGAAGCCACCCGACTTCAACGAACTCATGTCCGGATGCTTCGAATTCTGCAAGCAGGATTTACCAAGGTTCGTTCTCGGTCCTTGGGGCATTTTCGACTATTGGGAATGGTTTTTGGGAAATTCCATACTTACTAGCGATGGTGGCGACATTCCACATCCTTTAAAAGTTCCTGACTTCGGGACATATTTCCTTAATGTCTATTACGGTGGAGGTTGCAATGCTACATCTGACAATCTTGTTGTAACTCAAAAAGAAATATGCGACTCCTGTAAAATAAACATCAGTCTTGAGGATGGTATATGGTGTGTTGTCAAGGACTGCCAGTTAAGAGTGCAGTTCTACCTGCGCATATACAATCAGGGAGCTGGTACAGCAACCCTCTATGGAATAAATTCGCCGAGCATAGGCAATTTATACACGCCTTACCTGCCAACGGCCATAGCTCCGGGAACATATTCGAATATTCTTTTCGAGATGGACTTGTCGGAGTTCCATCCGCTGGCATATATGGAATTCTTGTTCCACGATGGTATGGGAAGAGACTGCATATCGCACTACTGGCTCGACATTTCCTCGGTATTGCAGTCGTGTATAACAAATGATTGTGGCGTAAAGGTCGATGGTTTCACTTATGAGCAAGGAATATCTTCGGCAGGAATGTCATACTACACCTATCTGTTCTACACCCAGTTCGGACTTACAAATGTAAGGCTCTACAGCGACGATGTTACTATTGTCGATGTAAACTACAATTCATCCACAGGTGCAGTTAGCGGTTTGTTCTCTATAACTCCGCTCGAACTTCAGCAACTAATAGACAGCAGTGGAAATATATGCTTCACTCTGTATGCGTGCAAGAACGGCGATATATGCAAGACAACATTCTGCATACCGGCATCAATGCTTTCCATCGGTAGCAAGTCTGCCTCCGCAGAGGATGACAGCGATGCAGAAACTGGAGAAGTCCAGAATATGGACGAACCATTATCTCCATTAACACCAGACTTCTGCCTGTATCCTAATCCAGCCACCTCATCGGTCAGCATATCCGGCGACAATTTCAGCCGTGCCACTGTAATCGATATGGGAGGCAAGGTTGTGATGGAAGTTTACGACACCACATTCAACATCGGAACGCTCCGCAACGGCGAATACATTGTAAAGGTAGTCAGCCTCGACGGTGCAATCCAGTACCTAAAACTTATAAAACGATGATTTACAAACAACACAAACAACTTTCTACGAAACTTGTGGGAGCGGATTTCTCCGCTCCCCGAGCTTCGTTTCTTTCTTTGCTCCCTGCCTGTGCTGAGCGGAGTCGAAGCAAGCCTGCTTGTGCTGAGCCTGCTTGTGCTGAGCTTGTCGAAGCATCGAAGTGTCATTGTATCATCATGTCAAATCTTCAAATCATCAAATTTTCAAATCTTCAAATAATTAAATGTATGAAAAAAATATTTTTATCCTTAATTCTATCAGTCGCTTCCATCTCCTTCGCTTCCGCCCAGTCTATGGATTGGCAGTATGCTACTCGCTTCGGCGGTCACAACTACGATTCACCTTCTGGCTTTAAAATTCTAAACCATCCCCACAACCTTGAAATTGACAATGAAGGGAATGCCTATATATTTGGCACATACGGCAGTCTTGCCACATTTGGCAACTATCCTAGTGATGAAACATTCCAACTATACGATTGGGGCGACTATAACTTCGGTGCTTTTCTCGCAAAATTAGACTGCAACGGCAATGTAGTGTGGCACAAGGCTATAGCCCGTACTGCAAACAAGGATAATGAGGCTCAATATATGATATTGAAGAACAACCATATATACTTGCAGGGAACAGTAAGAATCGACTACGACAACCCTATATATTTTCTTGACACTACGGTTCAAGGCAGCACACTCGAATACTATTATGTGTATCATCCCGACAGCCTTGCCTTTCCGTGGATTCCATACAAGAACTACACATACATAATGGAACTTGACATTGACGGAAATATTGTTGACTATAACCTGTTTGAAATGGAACAACGGGATTCCACAAATCACATTGCATCAAAACCATTATGGGAGACAGGCGGCAACAAGCAATTGCCTTTTACTATTGACAGCGGAGGCAACTACTATATACTTATAAAGCATACATATAGTTATCGTCCTGAAAATTTTGTTCTAAAGCATAATGACATTCCAATTACAGATACAATGGTTTCTAATACATATAACGGATATTATATACTGAAAGTTGACCATAACTTCAATTTACAGTACATAAAACCTATTACAGAATGTGTGCACTCTCCATATTGGGGATTGATTGTTGATTTCTATGATATGGAGTGTGATTCAGAAGACAACATATATTTTGCTGGTTATATTCAAATACGCGATACTGCTGCTAATCCTATTTATCCCTACGATGTGGAACTTGCCAACGACAAGCATATATATATTCACAATACTAGCTCACATAGTATTGTTTTAAAAATGAATAGCGATGGGGAATTTTTGTGGATAAATCAGACAAAAAATTTGGGAACTTATGGTCAAAGCGAATTCCAGTCAATGCTTCTTGATGAAGAGTCTGGCAACATATATGTATCTGGATATGCGATGGTTCAGAATAACTCTTTTGCTCCTGGAAATATTACAATTATAGGGGATAATGATACTGTCGTCAACAATTATGATGGAGAAGATTCTTATTTTAAACAAGTAACATATATTTTATCTTGCTACGATACCGATGGCAATTATAAATGGTATAGTTGTCCATTGACATATTATTGTTCTATTGGTGATTTTGCCACTTACCAAAACAAACTATATGCAGCAGTTAGATGGTGTACTCAACTTACATGTGAAGATATAACATATTATCCAAGTGAGCGACTGCAAGGAGCTGGTACTCCATATAGTGGATATTCCATCTGCAAATGGAACACGCAAGGCAATATGACCGATGTAAGACAAATATATAGCAAGGCACAAATACGAACAGAACCATACGACACTCGCATAAACGCCTTGGGAGAAATCTATACGGCAGGAAGGTTCGATAATGTTATGGCATTTGGCGAGGATACAATAAGAGAGCAATGGGATACCGATATGTTCATTGCCAAGTTTGGTCTGCCTTGCCCAACCTACATTTACGATACCGCTACCTATTGCTATGGCGAGGTCGTGCAGGGCGTAACCCTTACCGCTTCGGGCGATTATACTTTCGTGTATCCCGAAGGCGGGCAGGAGATTGACAGCATTGTGCTTGTTCACGCCACCGTACTGCCACCGCTCTCTATCGGGCTTAACGACACTACCATCTGCACCGCCCAGCAGTTCTACTTGGATGCCTGTGGCGATTTCGATTCCTACCTATGGAGCACAGGCGGTACCGGCTGCACCGAAATGCTTCAGTTCGACAATGCCTGTACGCAGAGTGTAAGCCTTACCGTCACCCGTGGCGAGTGTTCCGCCAGCAAGACCATCAGCATCACTGCGCAGGTCTGCGATGGCATAACCGAACCTACAGCCACGGCAATGTCGCTCTACCCGAACCCTGCCAGCGATATTGTTTCCATCTTCGGTGATGGCTTCCTCAGTGCCACCGTCATCGACCTTACAGGTCGCATACTTCTCCAAACCACCTCTATGCAACTCGACCTTTCCGCCCTTCGCCCTGGCGAGTACATCGTAAAAGTAACTCGCATCACTGGCGAAACCGAAGATTTAAAACTGATAAAAGAATAAGAAATTGTTGGTTCTTATTATGAAGTCAAAAAATGTTAAATATTTATTCTTACGAAAGGAGGTTTCTTTTTTGAAGCATATATAGTTAGTTATTAAGGCAGACCTTATATATGCATTTTTTTGTTGCCTTGTTTTTATTTATTTTAAATTTTTATTTTATGAAAAAAATAGTTTGTTTTAGTGCTGTATTGATGTTTGTACTAACAGCATGTTTATTTTTGAGTGGTTGTAAAAGCTGTAGCGCGCCAAAACCTGGTGACGATGATTTTGAATTGGCATCCTGTGTAAAATCTGTAGCAAATCCTGACAACACATCAGGTGGTATTAAAATTAAACGGAAACTGAAATGGGGAATAAAATGGTGCTTTAGCGACTGCCAATCAGGCAAAGGGCTTTGTGCAGGTGGGGATTGTATGCAAGACATACCAAGTGTGTATGAAGGAACTTTGTGCTGCTACAAAGAGTTACCGAAATATGTTGTTTTCTTTTTCAATGATGAATTGTTGAAAGATGAAACAGAATTAATCAAGGATAACATATTCGATTTTGATGAAGATGTGGATTGTGACGAAGAAATGTCAAAAGCATTGGGCAGTAAAGATATAATAATAATACAAAAAGGAAAGTATAAGATATATAGAGATGACAGCCAAAAGTTCAAAAACTATGTGGTTTTAAATATTAAGAAATAAATTCGGCAAAAGCCAGTGAAATATGCATTCACTGGCTTTTTATATTATGAAAAAGATCTTTTTACTCATATTTGTATTTTCCTGCCTTGCGATTGGCGGTTGCAAGATATACATTTTGACTGCCGAATGGGAAAAAGTAGAAAATTATAAGATGAGTCCCGACAAAAAGCCATCAGAAATAATAAATGAATATCTTGGCGATAAGGGATTTGTTGTTGACCCACACAAAAAATATTGCATAGACATTTTTGACCCGTATTGCGGAGTGAGATATGCGAAAGTGCCTTATCAAAACAGGCTATACCGAGAAACAAAAGATGAATACGAATGGGTGGCTGTAACAAACTATAGTCCTAAGCAAGTTGCTCACGGCCTTGATGTTCAGGTCGAAACAAAATGCACCAAGAAATCGGGAATTGACCCGGAAAAATACCGTAAAAAAGTAACACCAGAATATCCTGTTTACGACAGCATAGTGGGACTAAGATCATCGTTGCGCAATTTGTATTACGCCAACAATCCGCCAAGAGACTATTCGTCCATGCTAGTAATAATAGTGAACGACTCCATTATAAGGATAACAACATTTGAAGAACCAATAGTCAATGAAGAAAGGTACATTGCCTTCAAAAATTACCTCGATTCTGTAGCATCTGTCTCAAAACGCTAATATTCTTTTCTCGGTGAAAGAAAAAAAGATTCAAAAACACAATAGGACGGTCACAACCCGTCCTTTTTTCTTCATCTTATTCGTTAATCCGTCATCCCCTTATCTCGCTATCCCGCATATCGACCTTTGCCCCTACAGGCGTTATTGCCCCTATAGCCCATAATCTTCACCACATTCGTTAATCCGTTAATCCCCTTATCCCCTCATCCCTCTATATCGTCTATACAAACTATAGCCTCTATTCCCAGCCACTACAGCCGTTATGGGCGTTACAGCCCCTAATCATTCCGCCCCTACAGCCGTTACAGTCCCTAAAGTCGTTACCCGCCCTTACTGCCTTTAATCTTGTTATAGTCCTTACTTGCTATCATCTCAATTTTAAAATTTCTCTATTCCTCTACAAACTACATGTCAAAAACCATATTTTTCCTATTTATACCTATCAAATATAATACTATATACATATTGCGTTGTAACATATTGGCAATCAATGATTTTTCAAAAAATCGTGTAACCTTATTTAATAATATGCAAAAAATGTGTTGTCGTATTGAGAAAATTGTTTATTTTTGCGATTACTTAGAGTAAGACTAACACATAGTGTATAATATGTCGGAGAATATTTTCCACGCTTTGACGAAAAAATAATGGTGGGAAAAGTGTTATAACTTACTATCATGAACACAAAAACACAAACATTGAGTTTTAACATTTAAATTTTTAGATTATGGAAGGAAAAGATTTAACTGATTTTATACAAGGTTTAGAGAAGTGCGATTATCGTGATGGACAATTGTTGTATGACATTGAAGGTGTTTTTCATAATTATTGCTTGCACGAAATTTTTGAGAAAATAAATTTAGAAGCAGAAGATATTGAAAAGGAATTGTACAATATTGTAATGCAAATTCCTATTATGAAAAAAATAAGCATTGTCTTGGATGTTGATTTTGCAAAAATTATCGGTTGCTATATGCACGACAGGGATAAATATATCGGGAAAATGAAATCAAAATTCAGCGATGATGCAATGAATTATATAGTACGAGGTTTATACGAGTGTGAAGAATATGATAATTATGAGAAATTTAAAGAAAAATTAAATTCAATTAGGAACAATGTCATAAAATCAAATTTATCAGAAATTGAAAAATACGCAATATGTTCTGCATGCTCAGTTTGGATGTATTCTGCACATTACTGGTTTAACGATTCTTTATTATTTAAAACAGAAACGAAAGCATTAATATCAGACAAAGACAAAGAAAAAATTAAAGATATTGTTAAATCGGATGGACTCTCAGCAAGTATAAGTATGATTGGTTTAGCTATTGTTGCTGGTGTTGTAAGTGGACCTGTTGGATGGGCTGCATTAGTAGGTATTGGGGCAGAAGCAGCAGTCTCTTCTGCAATAACAGCTATTGAGATATACAATAAAGATAAAAAAAATAAAAATTAAATATTATGGCAAAGAAGTTCTTATATTTCATCATTTTGTGGATTATTACATTCCCATTTTTTGGTTATGGCTATATTTTAATCCATTTTGAAAATGGGGTTTATACTATTGAAAGACTTAAAGGCGATGTTGTTATGTCGTTAATAATGTCGTTTTTAATATCTCTCGGACTTGTCATAACACTCGCTATCAGTCAAAGGCAAAAGAATAAAGAAAAAAAAGATTAATAAGTTACCTCTAGTCATAAAGGTTTTATGTACAATTAATAGGCTGTCCAAAAAGTCTTTTGTCGTTTCTTTATCCGATCAAATGAAAGGAGTTCGCAAATATTGAAATCTCAGAGGATTCATTTTGCTTTTTGGACAGCCTTTTTTCTTCATCCCATTCGTTAATCCGTTAATCCCTCATCCCGTCATCCCGAACATCCTTCGCCCTTACTGGCGTTATGGGTGCTACTGGCGTTATAGCCCCTAATCATCCCTTATCCCCTCATCCCTCTATATCGTCTATACAAACTACATCCCTTACATTCCCTAACATCCCACCATCCCATTCGTTAACCCGAAAATCCGTTAACCCGTTAACTATAGGTGCTATTTGTGCTATAGGTGCTACCACTATCATCCCGTCTATCGCTTACCGCCCCTACAGCCCCTAATCATTCCGCCTCTACAGCCGTTACTGGCGTTACTGCCCCTACAGCCGTTAATCCCACATCTCATCATTTTTTGTAATTTTATGCCGACAAATTCAATATTTTGTTTCACTTTTTTAACAATATGATTTATTATGGGTATTTCAGCAGATGATGAGCGAGAATTTTTTTTTGTATCGAAGCGGGGAATCCGTCAGAAGAGTACATTGATGATTACATAACTTACAGACTGCGAAGAAAGAAAGACAACACTTTCATATTGCAAGTCGCCACTGAAATTTTCGACTACAAATATATCGACACTTATCACAACAGCATTATTGGCAATCTGAAAAGCAGTAGCACTTTTGTAGTTAAGGCAACAAGGGAGAAGTTAATGTCTGCGTTCAATCGAAAAATTAGTTTCTACAATCTGAAAAACGCCTGTAATACCTTATCTTCTGTGCTTTGCAAAATAAACGACTTGCTTGCATTCCGCATTCCTTTCCCTAAGATTCCAGAAAACCTCATCGACATCGAAGCCGAAAATCTGAAATGCCTGCGCCAAGCATATCAATCCGAAGTGCGCTTCCTGCTACAATACTATGGTATATGTAGCAACAATGCAGAATGTTCGTTGCCGTCCCGAAAGAAAGAATACTTTAATCCCCCGACACCGATATACGACGAAGACTTATATTTCCTTTACGAAGTCAAGGAAGATATGCTTTCTGGATTCCGATTTCAGAACGAGATTAGCCGGCGGATTAAAGCATACCGTATGAGTTATCTGCTCAGCGACCTCAAGACTGCGCTCGAGGCAGAAACCGATGCAAAGGCGCAGAACCGCCTGTTTATCCTGTATAATGCCATTGCCGATTCTGTGGCCGAATACTACCAGAATGAAACATCCCTATTGGAGAATTGCTCTACTATTTGTTTCTCCGATTTCTCAACCTTGTCCAAAAGCCAGTTCGACCAGATTCGGGAACTTACCGATGCACTTATGCGCAAGGAAATGGCATTGCTTACAAAAAAGACAGGCTACTGCTATCCCTGTGTGCAGATGGAGTTGAAGTTTGAACCAGGTCCAGTAATCGTAAAGGAAGAAGGCAACCGCACGCTAGACAGCCTTTCTACCGACGAATTCAACGACTTCAAGTTCCCGAAAGGTTACAATAATGTCAATCGCGCAAGAAAATGTTTTGAACTTGCCGCAAAGATGGGCATTATCTCAAAAGACTGGAAAGGTATAGGCAAGAATTGTAGGCATACGAATTTAATCGTATATTTTTGTGAGGCGGTTTTCTGCAATGGACGCAACAATATGAATGAACTTCCTGCAAATTGGATTGTCGAAAATTTTGGGATTGAGAATCCAAGCAGAATAATGTACGACTACCATCGAAATTCTAACGGAAAACCCAAGTGGGCAAGGGATATTGACTTTTTGTTCAAAAGCAACTCCGTAGATAAGGACTAAAAACACCATATATAATTACTATGGCCTGCAAAAAAATTTAGTAAAATCATATTGCATACATTTGCATAGCATAAAAAAACACCATATATGCACCGTATATACGGTGGCATACGGTATTTTGTGCCTTTTAACTCTATATTATTGCAGTTGGATTTGAAACGCAAATCTATTGGGCGCATACGCTTCCAATATTCAGTAAACTTAGATTCAACTGTTATATGAAATTATTTAAAGAACTTCTAAACCCCGTCCCTGATAATTGCACAGTTCAACTGGTCGTAAATGAAAACGACCTGCGGTCAATCATCGAGGGCATCATTTCCGACACTATTGTAAAGTACGACGAGAACAACAAAAAGGAAAAGTATTTAACAACCGATGAGGTTATGGAAATACTAAAAGTCACCCGTCCCACTTTGTGGCGATGGGCAAAGGATCACTACCTTGTCCCTCTCAAAGTCGGCAAGCGCACTCTTTATCGGGAAAGCGATGTCAACAAGCTGATTGAAATGCAATAACCATAATATCAATAATTGTTGCCCGCTAAAAGTTTTATGTATCATAAAATATATGGCTTGCATTTGGATGAAATTAAATTGTGACAACGCACAATTTAGTGAACAATAATAAATCTCAATAATTCAACAAAAGCAATAACTATGTCAGAAATAACAAGAGAAGCAATCATTAACGCCACAAATTACGGCGTTAATATTTACGCGCACATATTGCGCGAGTGTTTTCCCTACGATTCCCCAATTATGACCATTCGCTGTCGCGACTGTGGCATTTGTCGAAATCCATTTGCAAATGGGCATCCGACACTGCACATTTTTATCGAAAAATCCGTCCCTGGCGATGCAATGTCCTCCGAACTTGCACGCCACACCTCAACCGACCACTCTATTCCTGATGGCGATGCCATCTTCTTCGCTGAGCACTATTACCACATCGAAGGCGAACAACTTTACGAGTTGCTAAACAAAGAACTTTGTTTGCACCTTGACGAACCCCTGAAATCAAACCTCCCATTAATCGAATGGCTAACCGAAGAAGAGCAGGACAACTCTGATAGTCCATTGCCCGGCAATGGCATTGCCACACAGCCCATCCTGCAGGATGGTGCGAATATGTCAGGCAATGTCCCTAAAGTTGACAGTACCTGTCAGCCACCGCGTTTTTCATTCTTCAAGGCCCCAATAACAAACCTCAGTCCCTACAAGCATATAACTTTGTTAGATGCCTATAATTACATTACAGGCAAGTTCGCGAAGAAACGCACCGAAGCTCTGCGTTCGCTACGCTCTCGACGAACCTCATCGGGCGACAGCTTCTATGCACAAAAAACGGCAAGAACCTATAAGGCAACATATTTCGACTATTGTACATTTTCTGGAACATTCTTCAGCAGGAACGACAAGGCGTTAATAAAGCATTCCGGCTTATTGTGTCTGGATTTCGACCATATTGGCGCTAATGCTACAAGTAGCATTCAGCTTGAAGAACTGCGCTCTCGGCTTTTGCAGGACAATTGTTTTAACACACAGCTTTTGTTCCGTTCGCCATCTGGCGACGGACTAAAATGGGTGATAGAGATTTTCCCCGACTTTCCCGACCCGCTCAGCAACCACGCCGAATATTTCACCGCAGTTGCAAACTATATTCGTTCAACCTACGGAGTAGAAGTTGACAAGTCGGGCAAGAACATATCTCGCGCCTGTTTCTTGCCCTACGACCCCGAATGTTACATCAACCCCGAATATCTTTAGTATGGCAAAATCCCCAAACACCCATACCGCCCATTCTGCCCCCACAGCCCTTACCGGCGTTACAGCCCCTACAGCCCCTACTAGCCTTACCGCCCCTACACCCGTCCCCTCTCAGCTTCAAGACATCGAAGATGTCATTTCGCTTGTCGAAGCCTCTGCCATCGACATCGCGCCAACCTATGACGAGTGGCTTACCCTTGGTTTCGCCCTCGTCGATGCACTTGGCGAAAATGGCCGTTCTTGCTTTCATCGCATAAGCAGATTTCATCACGATTACACTTCCTCCGCTACCGACAAGCAATATAACGCCTGTCTTGCTTCGCACGGACATGGCGTTACAATCAGATCTTTTTTTCATCTTGCCAAAACCGCAGGCATAACATTGCCGTCACATCGTTCCGATTCAAAATTCCGCCAGCATTCCGCCAGTGGCGAAAGTGGCGGAATTGGCAAAGATGGCAGAAATGCCTCCGCCAACTTTGCCAGATTCGTCAACTCCGCCAACTCCGCCAGAATGTCGGAGTTTCCAAAAGTTCCATCTGTTTCTCAATCCGAAGAATTTGACGAAACAGGAGAAATGCCTACTTTCTCAAACCTTATCAGCGATACGCTTCCAGCGTTTTTCGCTCAGATTGTCGGTTTGGCAAATTCCGACGAAGATGCCGACCTTTTGTTGCTCGGTTCCCTCGCGGTGGTTTCCGCCTGTCTGCCTGGTGTCCATGGCATATATGGGGAACGCGAAGTTTTTCCAAACCTGTTTGTTTTTATCACCGCTCAAGCATCGGCTGGCAAGGGTAGGCTTTCCTTGTGCAAGCACATCGTTCAGCCTATTCACGACGAACTCAAGCAGCTTTATGCCGCCGAATTGGAGGAGTACAAGCAGAAGAAGGCCGAATACAATGCCGACAAGAAGAACAATGAGCAGCCAAAGGAACCGCTAATTAAGACATTGCTTATTCCTGCCAACAGTTCCGCAACTTCCGTTTACCAGATACTGAACGACAATGGTGGGGTAGGTCTTATGTTCGAAACCGAGGGCGACACACTTGCAAACACATTCAAGTCCGACCACGGCAATTTTTCTGATGGATTGCGCAAGGCTTTCCATCACGAAATGATTTCATATTCGCGAAGGAAAGACCGTGAGTTCGTCGAGCTCACCAAGCCCTGCCTGTCAACCTTGTTGTCCGGCACGCCTCAGCAAATTCTGTCGCTTATTCCCAATGCAGAAAACGGCTTATTCAGCCGTTTCATTTTCTACTACATGAACATTCGTTTGGTTTGGAACAATGTGTTTGCAAAGACCGAGCAATCCCTTGACAGTTATTTTATCGAATATGGCAAGCAGTTCTACGAACTATATCGCTTCTTAAAGACCAGTCAGCCCTTATGCTTTACGCTTACCACAAGTCAGCAGGACAGGTTCAACGACTTTTTTGCACAGGTGCAAAACGACTATGCAAACCTTTTCGGTTTGGATTTTGTCGCCTCTGTCCGTCGGTTTGGGCTTATAACCTATCGTTTGGCGATGATATTTTCCACCCTGCGCATTATGGAGACTGGCGACATTCAAGCATCGCTAGTTTGTTCCGATGAGGATTTTGCCTCCGCTGTTGCTATGGCGAAAATCCTTTTGCGTCACACTGCCAAGATTTTTGGCAGTTTACCTGTTTCCGATTCCGTTGTCGCCTCATCGGCTCCCACGGTCATCAAGCAAGTTTTCTTTGAGCATCTGCCGTCCGAGTTCGACCGCCAGACCTTTCTTGCCGTTGCCCAGCAACTGCAAATTTCTGTCCGTTCAGCAGAGCGTTACATACAACGCTACTGCAAAGATGGCTTCCTCAACCACCTCGACTTCGGCAGGTACGCCAAACCATAATCCCTTTGTCCTTATTGACCCTACTGGCGTTATTGCCCATAATCCTCATTTTGCCCCTATAGGCCTTACAGTCCCTATTGACTCTACTGGCTCTATGGGCTTTACAGCCCCTACGGTCGTTAATCCCTTATCTCGTCATCCCGAACATCCTTCGCCCTTACTGGCGTTATGGGCACTACTGGCGTTATAGCCCTTAATCTCCCTATGCTCCTAATCCAAAAGTCTTTGATTGCAAACGACATAACAAAAAAAATATTTTTGGCGTGATTTTTTCACGCGTAACAAAAAAAATTGTATCTTTGCCTCTGTTTTCTATATAATGATTGTAGCTATGTTATTGCGACTTACTATTCAGAATATGCTGTCTTTTTACGAAAAGACCACATTTGACATGTTTCCCAATCCAAAAAGGGAAATTTTTATGAACCATATAAATACAAAAAATAAAATTCACTTACTAAAACACGCTTTGATTTACGGAGCCAATGGCTCTGGAAAATCCAATTTCGTAAAAGTGCTGAATTTTTTAAAGTCATTTGTAACAATTGATAACTTTTTAAGTTTCATTGACTTGAATGATTTCTTCTTTCAATTGGTAAGTTCGAATAAGAATCCCATAAAAATTGAAATCGAATTTTTCACAAAAGGGAATTATTATATTTACGAATTGGAAATTCAGCATTCTAAAGAAAACACAATTAAAGAAATTCTCCTTTTGTCTGGTCTTGGCGAACAAGATGACACTATAATATTTGAGAGAATCGGGAATGTCGTTAAACCAACAATAGACAACACAATTTCTACGGATTTATTGAAGAAAAATATTGGGACATCAATAATTTATCTGAACAATAAATATCCCGTGATTAATAACGAGCATATTCAGATAGTTTATGATTGGTTCATTAATTATTTTGACATAATTACCATTAACACGCAAATTCCTTTTTTGATTGATTTGATGTCTAGGAACAAGAATTTACTTGATTTCGCCAACAAACTACTTTCTTGTTTGCATATCACAGACTCGCTCAAAGTCGGAGAAACGCCTATTGAAAAATGGATGTCAAGCAAGAAAAATTCATCGGAATTACAGCAGTTGCTTCTCAAAAATCCTGTAAATGAACATACAGGTCTAACTGCATTTTCAAACAACAGAAACAATTTTAACATTACAATGAAAAATGGCGAACAAATAGTTCAAGAGTTTTTGTTTGAACAGTTGGGAATTGGAGGCTATAAAAAGAAAATGAATATTGCCAGTCAATCTGATGGTACGGTTCGTTTGCTTACACTTATACCTGCTTTATATAATGCCAGCGAAGGAAAAGTTGTGGTTATTGATGAAATTGAAAACAGTATGCACCCGACTCTTATCTATCAGTTGTTGAAATACTTTTTTAATACAGATTCCAAGGGGCAACTTATATGTACAACTCATCTTACATTATTGCAAGACCAGCAGGATCTTGTTCGACCAGACGAACTATGGAAAGTCGAAAAGCAATATGGAAATTCTATAATGAGTTCTTTCAACGATTATAAGATTCATAATACAATGAATATCCGAAAGGGATATGAAGAAGGTCGTTACGGCGGCATCCCTCAAATTAGAAGCATAGAATAAATGAAAAGCGACAGATACTACAAAAAGGGAAATCCGGAAAAAGAACTTTCCGATGTTGTTGCAAGCCCAAAAGGTTCTGTAACGACTGAAGGAGATACTTTAATGTCCGCACAAGTTTCAAGATACACCAAACCGGAAGCCTCGCAAATGCCTCGAGCATTTTTTGTCATATATTCAGGAGGTACGCAAAGAGAAAAGGACTACTTTCATCTTATCGACAGGAACCCTAATGTTTTCCCCTCTATAAAGATTGATTTTATTGCCGAATCTAATTTCGATGAAGGAGGCAAACCTACAATTATGCAAGTTGCCATTGATAAGACAGAAGAGTACAAGGATTCTGCAAACGAAGAAAACCCTGACATTTACTTTTTACTTACCGATGTTGACCACTTTGAAAATTTTCTGTTAGAAATGAAACAAGATTGTGATGCTAACGACATTGAGTTGATTATCAGCAATTCGTGTTTCGAAGTATGGCTTTATTATGCAGAAAAGGCAGACAGATGCATCGGTTTTGAAATTCCAAGCAACAAACTGGAAATCAGTTCAAGATTTAAGACTTGGGCAAATACGCAAGTAAAAGGAGGGTTGAAAACCACTAAAGCCATTTTCAAAATAGAGCAAAATATCAAGAATGCAAAATGTAACTATACGGAATCCAATGGCATACCGACATTATTTTCAACACAAATGTTCCGTTTGGCAGAAAAGATGCTGCCTTATGTAAAAGATGGTCTAGAAATTTTGAAAAAATAGTAAGCATTTAATCCACCACTCCCGCATATCGTCCATCGTCCCTACAGCCCCTGCAGCACCTACTAGCCTTACTGGCGTTACAGTCGTTAATCCGTTATCCCCTTATCCCGCACATCGCCCATTGTCCCTATGGGCTCTATAGGCGTTACTGCCCCTACCGTCCCTACAGGCGTTATAGTCCTTACAACCCCTAATCCTCATCCCACCATCCCATTCGTTAAACCGTTAATCCGAAAATCCGTTAACCCGTTAACCCGTTCACTATAGTTGCTATTTGTGCTATAGGTGCTATCCCCACTATCATTCCGCCCTTACTGCCCCTACAGCCGTTACAGGCCTTACTGTCGTTACAGTCGTTAATCCCTCATCCCTCTATATCGTCTATACAAACTATAGTCTCTATTCCCAACCTTACAACCCTTTCTTTCCCTGCAGCCGTTATTGCCGTTACAGGCCTTACAGCCCTTACTTCCCATTTTTATTCCCATTCATCATAACCTCATTCGTAGCCATAAACATTACATTAATGCTTTATTTGTCTATGTTGTTAGAAGAAGATTAGGCGCTTGTGTCTTTGTATGTAGTTCATGCGTGCCATATTATATAATAAATTATATAGTTTAATATAATGATATTATATTTAAAATGTTTGTTTCTAATTAATTCTTATCTTTGCGATGTTGTCATATTAAGATTAACACATAGTGAACAACATGTCAGAGAGCATTTCTCACGCTTTGACGAGAAAATAATGGTGAGAAGAGTGTTATCGCTTACTATGAGGAACGCCAAACCGTATTATTAATTTTAAAACTTTTAGCGTATGAAAAAATTTTTACTTTTGGCAATGTGCGCTTTGGTAAGCGGACTTGCATTGGGTCAAATTGCTAATACCCAAATAAAAATGCCTGCTGGAGATTCTATCATATCAATGGTAAGCGTCTCTGATGTATCCGGTGTCCAAAATTCCTATTTGCTAGTAACAACTTATGACAAAAATGTATTTCTCGGACAGTTAGACAACAATACCCCACAAGGATTGTATAATAATTTTTTTGATAAGTTCCAGTTGCCGAGTACGCATACAGGATACTTTTTCAATGGAGCTTTTGTCGATTACGATGGAAATATTGTCGCTTATGGGTACTGCGATAGCGATTATAAAGGATTGATTGTCATTTATAATATGAATACGAATGGCACTCATGCTACATCAATAGACTATTCTATAAGTTCAGTAAGTTATACAAATATATTAGATGGATGTTGCGCTAGGCTGACAAATAATGGAAAGGTATATGGTTTTGTTTCCAATGACAAATTTATGAGAATACCATTTCGTAATGAGAATTCTACAAGAATCGTTAAGAATTTTGGCGCACAGTACACAAGTAGTATGTCTATATCTTTTGACGACTTTAGCAGTAAGTTTGTGCTTAGCGGAACAAGGCAATCAAGTTTTTTCTTGGGTACTTTTTCTAATGCATTGACAATACTAAATAATGTTCCTTTCAATGTTTATACATTGCCGTCAAATTACATATCATCAGAATACACTAGCAAACATGTTTTATCCGGCAATGAATTATATTCTGACGGCATTGCATATATGGTTCAAGATTTAAGAAACATAACAGACCCAGGTAATTCTTTTGACGGAATATTGGTTATGAAGATTGACTACATAAACAATTCTGTAATAGGGAGCATGGGATATAAATTTGGAGGAGCAAAGGTCAGTATACATGATATTGCTCACAATTTTGATTATCTGTATGTTCTTGGACACAATAATGGAAACTATCCGAACACACCTAATGTTTATGAGAGCCGCTATCTTGCTCAAATAAATTTGTATGATTCTACTGATATATTAACATATCACCTAAAAACAGAGCCTCATGTATATTTCTCAAAATATTCTCATAATTCATTCTTGAACAATATTATTTTTAACCAATATACATATTTGGTTCAAGCTACAGGTGCATACAATAGCAATGGTTATCTTACGGAATGCTACGACTTGAATTACAATGAATGTGATAGTTTAGTAGAAAATGCATTAATGCCTGTTAATTACACAACAAGTTCATCGTGCGTTTATACAAATAGCAACATTACAAGCATTTGGGGTATAGCTATTAATGCTACTTTTCCTTGGACGAATACCTTGGCGCAAAATTCGCGATATTTTTGGACAGTTGATGAATGTTCGTCTGGTCTATATTATGACTATGAAAGTTTGATAGCGGATACCAAAATGAGGCTAAGCGACAAAATTGAAGTGCCGATTACGGAAAAATCCGTGTCGGCAGATGGAGAAATAGATGTATTGGAAGAAAATAGTTTTGTTTGTTCAAAGTTCAATGGCAACTGTAAATATATAGTATATGATATTCAGGGTAGGGTTGTAAACGAAGGAGCAACGCAAAATGGCAACACAAACTATTTGAACGGACTTATTCCTGGTCTTTATTTAATAAGAGTTACAGATTCTAACAACGGATTTGCAACTAAAAAAATAGTGGTTAACTAATCTATTAGGGGAGACTGCAATACGCAGTCTCCTGATTTTATCATAACAACTATTATTATGAGAAAAAAAATAATTTTGTTATTTGTTGCATTTGCTACATATATTCAACCTGCGAATGCCCAGTTTCTTGGCGGTGGCACTGGTACTGAATCCGACCCTTACCGCATATACAACATTGAGCATTGGAATCAATTCACAACCGAATACAATGACCCGCAATCCATTTATGGCGATTTTTCTGGGATGCACTTGCGGTTGATGAACGATATTGCAGACACAATAAGAGACTGTATGATTGGTTTGGTTGAAATTCCTGACATCCCTGTGTATAAAAGTTTTAACGGCAATTTACACGGTGGAGGACATGCACTTATAATACCACCTAGTAATATAAACGGGATTTCATATCCCCATTATTTTTGGGGATCAGTTGGGGTAAATGGTGTTATTGATTCAATTGACTTTAGAGGAGCTCTTGATTCATATGGCATACGAAATGTTATCGGAACAAATTATGGAAAGATTTCTCATTGTTCAATGAATTTTGATTGTTCTCATTATGTGGAAAATGATATGTTTTGGGGAATTGCAGAAGTTAATTTCGAGACTGGAATTATTGAATATGTAAGCAATTATACAAAACTACTTATGGGCGGATTTACTGGCATTTGCTGTGATAATTATGGGCTTGTCTCTCATTGTATTAATTATGCCGATTTTCCAGAAAAGAGTAATGGCAATATAAGTGCTGGAATTCTTTTTCAAAATTACCCTCCTGGAACTGTTGAATATAGTATGAATGTTGGCGATATGCTAGGAGTTGAATTTGTAATCGCAGGTTTAGTGGTTATGAATTATAATCAGATTAGCCATATTTATGATTCTATAAATATGCAATGGATTAGTGATACTGCGAAAGCAGTAGTTCAAAATTGCATAAACTTAGGCAATTTAGTGGCAGAAGAAACAAATTACGAAATGAAAGCAACACTTGTCGGAGAAAGCGAAGGCATCGTGAGAAATTGCCTTGATGTGGGAAACGCAAGTGGATTTCAAGTAAATGTAAATAATAATGATACAATACCAATAGGCACAACATTATTTTTAGGAAATTCTTATATAATGGAGAATTGTCTTGTTGTCGGCAACACTGGACCATTGTGTCATTATCCATTTTTGGGAAATAATCCAGATTTTGCTAATGCAATATTTCGCAACAATTATTACGACAAGCAAATGAGAACGAGAACGGATAGTGTTATTGAGGGGCAAGTAGAAAGCCGTCTTACTTCGCAACTTGTAGGCGATACCCCCGAACTCCGCGCTATGCTCGGCGAGGGCTGGAGTTATGCCGAAGGTCGCTATCCTATTCCGTTGGGATTTGAAAATGACAGCATTGTGCTTCGTGCTGCCACGCCAATATTCCTACACGCCGAAAGCGACGATGACTACGAGCATATTGATAGTGTGGCAAGTAATTTTACAGTAAGCACAGCAAATGGTGCTTCGTGGTCAACAGTTGCTCATAATGTTGAGATTTCCGGAGAAAATGCAACATTGCGCTATGTAGGCGGAGAGACATTGAAGACGAGGTATAGCAATCTTTATGAAAAACAAATAAGACTGAATATTGTCAATGTGCCTGTCGTTACCGAAACCATTGATTTGCAGGATATAGACATCTTTCCAAATCCGGTAACCGACATTCTCAACATCACATCATCGGAAACAATTTCAGAAATCGAGATTGTGAATGTAATGGGTCAGGTGGTAAAGAGAATGGAAGTGAATGCGGATAATGTGGTTTGTGATGTAGAAGATTTGAAGGCAGGGGTGTATGTGGTAAAGGTTGCAAGAATAACTGGCGAAGTGGAGGATTTGAAACTAGTGAAAAAATAATTTCCTATAAATAAAAAAAATTAAGCTAATATTAAAAGTATAATAATAAAAAAATGAATGATATAAAAGTAACTTTTACGATTGTAACATTAAAACACGAACCACAAATAGACATTTCTGGTTCATATGAAAATGTATTAAAAATTTATATTCAAGTTTTATTAGCATTCGGAGCTAAGTGTGGTGTAGACGAGTCTGGCATAATGAAATGCCAAGGAGAACGATTTCAAAAATATTCGCAAAATATAAAAGAAAACCTATCTCATTTAATGGTACTGTCTAGTAATAATGCTATAGGACAATTATATAACATTTTTAAACAAATGGATTTTGGTGATCCTTTCGCATTTTTCCCTCAGCCATTGACCGTTGATGAAATTTCGGTTGTTAGAGAAGAAATGATTAAAAGATATTTAGGTCCTCAATATGAAAATTACAAGAGTTATTATGACAACATATGGAAAAATATTACAAATAATTATAACATAACACATTACGAAAATGGTCATAATACAATATCTAGTATTGGTGAAAAAGGAAAAAGCAAACGCATTTGCCGTTTTTGTGGGCTAAAAATACCAGAGACAACATTCAACAACAAGTCTCATTCAATATCAGAAGCACTTGGTAACAAGAACATTATTACTAATGACGAATGTGACGCATGTAATGCTTTCTTCGGTAAAAATATAGAAATTGATTTGATTAATTGTTTGGATTTCTTTAGATTATTTTATGGCATACAAGGTAAAGGCGGCAAGAAAAAATTTGCTTCCAAAGATTTCGAAATAACCAAAGATAACATTCAAAATGAATTATTATTAAAAATTCAAGAAGAAAATATAGCACTGGAAGATAAAAACAAGATTAAAATTCAACTGAAACATCCTCAAAAAATCAACTGGCAGAATGTTTATCGCACTTTGGTTAAGTATGCTTTAAGTGTGTGTAATGAGTCTTACTTGCAAAATTTCAAGGAAACAATCAAATGGATAAAATCAGATTTTTCATGTAAAGAATTATCCTGGGTTACAATTCTTGCAACAAATAAAACAAGCAAATCTTTCCCCGAAATAAGCGTATTTTTCAGAAAGAATGAAAATACGGAATTACCTTATTCTTTTATGGTATTAGAAATTAATGGTCTTACTTTCATTGCGTTGATACCTCTTTCCAGCAAAGACAATTGTAATTTCAATAGCGAATTAGATTTTAATCGATTTTGGGAACTTCTAAAACCATATAATCAAAATCCAATCTTAAAAAGATTCAAGCCACTTGCGGATGAAGCAAAAGAATTCACCTACGATATTTCTTTTGAACAAAGAAACGAGCATAAAAATAATAATGCATAAATGTATTTGCTTACTAGTGTAGATGATTAATAATCTTCACATATGTTTTCAAGACTAAATTATGAATAATTTTAAGGACGGTCACAACCCGTCCTTTTTTCTTCATCCTATTCGTTAATCCGTTAATCCCTTATCCCCTCATCCCGAACATCTTTCGCCCCTATGGACACTATTGGCATTACTGCCCCTACAGGCTCTACAGCCCCTAATCATTCTGTCCCTACAGTCGTTATGGGCGTTACAGCCCTTACTTCCCATTTTTATTCCCATTCCTCATAACTTCATTCGTAGGCATAAACTTTATATTAATGATTGATTTGTCTATGTTGTTAGAAGAAATTTAGGCGCTCATGTCATTACATGTCGTTTTTATATAGTGTGTTATATAATAAATATATGCCTTAATATAATGATATTATATTTAAAATGATTATGTCTAATAATTTCTTAACTTTGCAAAGTTCTCATATTAAGATATAACATAATGTAAAATATGTCGGAGAGTAGTTCTCACGCTTTGACGAAAAAATAATGGTGAGAAAAATGTTATGGCTTATTATGGAGAACATTAACTTTTTGATTATTAATTTAAAATTTTATTCTTATGGCAAATAACCCTAACAACAACATCAATTTGGTGGATGATTTAAACAGTTTGGACTTCAGTAATTATATCGGAGGTCCTTTGCAAGCTGCAGTTGACGCTCAGAACTCAGCAGCTATGGCAGTTGTGGATTTCATTCGAAATGTAGGTTTTAACAATGAAGGAGATGCAACTAATCCTAGTTATGTAATTAATTATGTGACTTTTTCTTACCAAAAGCAATTGGAAAACAATAATTTAGCTAGTTACAAATTGTCAGTTCCATTACTTACAATAGTTCCGATTCCTGCCTTACGAATTGAAGAAATGACTATTGATTTCAATGCAAAGTTGAATTCTGTTGAAACTGCAAGTGCCAATTCTTCTTTGGGAATTGGAGCCGACCTCAAATTAGGCTTTAAAAAAGTAGGATTAAAGATTTCTGCTTCGTATAGGAAAACAACAACATCTGGTTCGAAGGTTGAAAAAGCATACGAAATGAATGTTCATGTCAAGGTCGTTAATGATGAAATTCCTGCTGGTCTTGATAGGATTTTGCGTATTCTTGAATCTGAGATTAGTAATAAAGAAATGCCTAATAGTTAATTAATCAACAAGGTAGAAAATTACAATTTTGCATAAAAAGTTAAGAGATGCCAATATTGAAGGACTATATATCCGCCTTGGTTACTAGTATGACTGAGGCACGGGTGAATGCCGATACATTTTCGGCAAATGTAGCAAGGTTGTACCTTGAAAACGATATGCTTCGGCATTTTCCCGTTCCTCGTATGAGGATTGGAGATGTGGAAATGGATGTCCCTGTTGCTGTAAATTCTGCTGGTAGCAAGACAACTGTAATCAATAAGCCAAATCTAAGTCTCGTCACCGATAAGGTTTATACAGATGTCTGCAACGGCTTCGGTCTTAATGTTGCAGATGTTGATAATAATGCTACTGCCAGCAAGGCATTGCGTGAAGATATATCGTTAGAAGTCGCAGAGATTGGCAATAAGATTGACGAATCAACCTATAGCGAAGTTCTAAAGTCAAGTTCCAGTAAGATTGCGGATAATTCATTGAATATATTGGGAAAGCACAATTTCAATGTTGACAAGAACAAGGTTCCTGCTGTCGCTTTGCAAGTTGAAGCAACTTTGGGCAAGGAGTTCGTATCTGCAAAAATTGAAGATATAGATGTAATTGTGGAGGCTTCAAAACTGAAAGAGTTCCCAAGCAATACATTGCTCAACCTAAAGATAAAATTGGTTGAGGATGGTATGCAGTGGGCTATCTCCAAGAACGACAAGGAAGAAATAGAAACAAAACTTATGCCCGAATAATAATGTTTAGGTCATCAATAGAAATATCGGAGAAACTTGAACAGCAACTCAACAAGGTAGGCACTTGTGTCGATATGTTCGAGAACAGGGACGGACTGGCTGTCGATACTTGGATGGAATGGCTGAAAGAATCGGAAAAGATTCTAAAGGACTACGGCTACAGCGATACAGCCCGTTTGGCTGGTCTGCGTGCCGAAATTGTGGCAGAAAAAAACAGACCTGATTTACAGCGAAACAGACGCAAGGCATTGGACAGCAAGGCTGCTTCTACAGTAAACGAAGCGCAGGATATTCTTTTTTCTATAAATGCTGCATTGCGCGACAATATAGACAAAGTTACTACGCTCGTGCGTCAAATTATGGTTCCAGCAAAGGAGGCAGGTATAATTCAACCACCCGAATCACAAGATATAACATCGTATGTAGAAAATCTTCTTAATCAGTTCAAGAGCCACGAACAATTGAAGTCAAGCATATATAGTGCAGAAACTTTGGTCGGAAGGTTTGATTTGCTAAAGATTATAGCCAAAGAAATAGATTTCTCTTAACATATTATTTAATATTACCATTGTGAAAATGACAATATACAGAACATAAATATAAAGGCTTTTGTTTTTGTATAATATTTAAATGTAAAACGGTAATTTTCTACTTTTATCATATAAAATATAATTGATATTATGAAAATGACTGTTTTTGTTTCGCTATTTTCAATCGCATTCATATTGCTGAATATTAATTTATTTGCTATTGACCAGCCGGCACTATATAGTCCATCTAATGCTACAAATCTTGAAAATGCAGCACGAGTAGAATTGGTTTGGAATAGGGTATCAGATGCAACTGGCTATGAAATTGAAATAGATACAGCAAGTAGTTTTGATTCTCCTGTTTATTCTCTATACGATTCTTTCACATATTCAGGCACAAGCGGAAAACCATACAAAGTTATTGAACCATTGTTATATGGTATGACATACTATTGGCGTGTGCGGGCAACAAATGAAACAGAGACTTCTGAATGGTCACAAGTTCGCAGATTTACGACTTCTGCGCGTCCTGATTGGTATAGTCCCAATACCGCATTGGAAAATTCTGCGTTTGCATCTTTGCAGTGGTACGAACTTAAAGGGAGTACAGATTATGAAGTTGAAATTGACACGGTAAATACATTTGATTCTCCACTCTATTCAATGTACAATTCATTTTCATACCATGCAACAAGCCAATTACCGTGTGTAAATGTTAGTCCGCTTTTTTTCGGCACTACATATTATTGGCGTGTCAGAGCAATAAATGCTATCGATACATCCCAATGGTCACAAATATGCAGATTTACTACATCTGCGTGTCCTACATTATATAGTCCTAACAATGGAATAACCTTACAAGATGCTTCTTATGTATATTTAGTTTGGCTTCGAATGTCTGGCACAACAGGTTTTGAAGTGGAAGTTGACATTTCCAACACATTTGATTCTCCATACGATTCAATTTATGAACCTAGTTCTGCTTCATATTCTAATAATTTAGGAGGATGGAATGTGAGAGTATCGCCGCTTTTATCTGGCACAACATATTACTGGCGTGTTCGGGCGTTAAATGATATTGACACTTCTGATTGGTCTTATATACGGCGTTTCACAACCGCCTATCAGTTAACCACCGCGCCAACACTTGTAAGTCCAGCAAACGGCAGCACCGAAATAGCGCCATCGGGAGTGGAACTGGTATGGGACGAACTGGACAATGTTACCGGCTACCGCTATCAGGTGGCTACCGACAATGCTTTTGCTTCGATAGTCCGCAGCGGAACAACAGCAGGCACCAATGCAACTTGCAACCTTATGTATGGAACAACCTACTACTGGCGCGTTCAGGGCTACAATGCAAGCGGTAATTCAGTGTGGTCGGCAGTATGGAACTTCAGCACTCAGGATTGCCAGCAGCCTACTGGCGAAACATCGGTCACGGCTTGCAGTTCGTACCTGTGGCACGGCACAACCTACACCGAATCGGGCAATTATACGATAACCGTACCGCAGTCAAATGGTTGCGACAGTGTGTTGACTTTGCATCTTACTATCAACCAACCGCTGGCAGAACTTGTCGAAGCAACTGCTTGCGATTCCTACGAGTGGGACGGCGAAACCTATACCGAAAGTGGCACTTACGAAAAGACTTTCACCGCTTCAAACGGTTGCGATTCGGTTGTTACACTGCATTTGACAATAAATCAACCGCTGGCTGAGCAAGTAGAAGCCACCGCTTGCGATTCCTACGAGTGGAATGGCGAAACCTATACCGAAAGCGGCACTTACGAAAAGACTTTAACCGCTTCAAATGGCTGCGATTCGGTTGTTACCTTGCATTTGACAGTGAACGAATCCCCAACACGCGATTTTTCAGCAGTTGCTTGTGGCAGTTATGTATGGAACAACCAGACATACACCGAATCGGGCAATTATACGATAACCGTACCGCAGTCAAATGGTTGCGACAGCATCATAACCTTGCATCTGACAATCAATCATCCGCTGGCTGAACATATCGAAGCCACGGCTTGCGATTCCTACGAGTGGAATGGCGAGACTTACACCGAAAGCGGCACATACGACAAGACTTTCACCACTTCAAACGGCTGCGATTCGGTTGTTACATTGCATCTGACAATCAATCATCCGCTGGCTGAACTTATCGAAGCCACGGCTTGCGATTCCTACGAATGGAACGGCGAAACCTACACCGAAAGCGGCTCATACGACAAGACTTTCACCGCCTTAAACGGTTGCGATTCGATTGTCACCCTGCATCTTACAATCAATCATCCGCTGGCTGAACATTTCGAAGCCACGGCATGCGATTCCTACGAATGGAACGGCGAAACCTACACCGAAAGCGGCACATACGAAAAGACTTTCACCGCTTCAAACGGTTGCGATTCGGTTGTTACCTTGCAACTTACAATAAACGAATCCGTTCAATACAGTTTCACCGAAACCGCCACAAGTCCCTACACTTGGAACGGCATCGAGTACACCGAAACGGGTGACTATACGCAGAATTTCACTTCTGCAAGCGGCTGTGATTCAATCGTAACGCTCCACTTGAACATCCTAAGCGGAATTTCGCAGAACGGCACGGCAGAAATTTCAATATACCCCAATCCCGCAACATCTACGGTCAGCATATCTTGTGGCGATTTCTACCGCGCAACAGTAATTGATATGCAAGGCAGGATTATAATGGAGGTTTACGATAGCACATTCGACATCAGCGGTCTCCGTCCCGACGAATACATCGTAAAGGTCTCAAGAATAACCGGCGAAGTGGAGGATTTGAAATTAGTTAAGGAATAAAAAAATAGAGACAACAAATGAAATAAACTTAATTAATAAAATAAATAATTATGAGTAATAATATTGTTGCATATATTGATTTACTTGCGTTCTCCAATCACATGCGAGAAAATACAAAAGATGCCGTAATGGCTATGAATAACTATAATACCATTTTATACACAAAATTGCGGGATAAAATTATCCATCCTGTTTCATCATATCCAGAAGAACTAAAAGAATTAGCACAAAGATGTTCTATTGATAGTTTCGATTTTTTCATACCGTATTCAGATTCAGTCTTCTTGATGTCAAATGATTGTAATTCTTTCGTAAAGCAATTAGGAAGTTTTGTTTTTGATTCATACATTATTACTGCTCGTTTTTGTGAAAATCCTATCGACTCTTCAAAACCAGAGAAAGGATATGTAAACAACTACTCTGTAAATGAGAATGGAGAAATCCTTGTGAATAAAGAAGAATGCAATTATTATCCTGCATTATTTCGTGGTGGATTAGCTTATGGAGAGGCATTCCCGATAGATTTATATAGTGTATTAAACAAAAAAACAGCAAAGGCAAAAATTATAACAGGACAAGCTGTTATAGATGCCGTTGATTTAGAAAAGGAAATAAAGGGACCTAGATTGATATTTAATCAAAAAGTTTACGAGCAATTGAATGATGACACACGAGATTATTGCCGTATAACTCCTGAATGTTCAAATATGTATGAGATTTTGTGGCCAGCTTTTAAATATATTAAACAAAGAGATCCTTTCCTGTTGAAGAAAGAAATAGATAAAATGTCAGACATTATTGAACCAGCATATAATTTATGGAAAGCATACAAACACATGCCATTTTCTGCACAATATTTCAATTTTATTGAGATGATAATTGCTTCAACAATTCAGTTCTTTGATAAAAAATGTAATTTAAAAGATTTTGCAAAAAGTAAAATATCAAACTGGATAAACAGAAAAGAAATAAAAGACAAGATAAATGTTGAAAAATACTAATTGAAATATGGAATACTATTATGCAGCATGCGAAATTATAGAAAAAATTTCCTTGATTATATCAGAAGAAATCAATATAAATGTTTCTTTAGTTCCGACAGGATGGGAATGTATAGTAGATGGTGGTTACAGTTTTGAAATTAATGATGTTGACATTCCTAGTAATTTAATTTATGTCCCAAATCCAAAATATTCGAACGACACAAATGGTTTTTACAGAGTAAATCGCATCCGTTTGAGCAAGATAATTTTGGATGATGCGAAAAATGGATTCCCGCTTTCTAACGAAATATTTAAAGGTGTTATAAAAAATCCCAAAACATGGGCATACTATGATAAATATATACGACGACCCTATATGCCATCTTATGCATAATATTTATAGTTGGGGCTACTATTCATTGCAGATAACGATGCTTTGGGTTGTAGATTTTTTTTGACATATCACCAAGAAAAAAAAGCCATACAGAATATAAATAACATTACATAATGAAAACACTATACATCATAGGTAACGGTTTCGATATGCATCACGACATTAAATGTTCTTACAAGAATTTCCGTGAATGGTTAGGCGAACATCACTCCGATGTGCCCAACAAAATAGAAGAAATTTATGGAGGTTGCGATAGTGAGTGGTGGTCTGACTTTGAATACAACCTAGGCGAGATTGAATTGATGGATTATGCTCAGCGGATAGCCATTGAAAATCCTGTGGAACTATCTTCCGATCATTGCGATAACACATGGAACGATGCACAAGTGACAATAGAAAACGAAATGTCCGAGTTATACAAATCGCTAAGAAAAAACTTCGAAAAATGGATTGCTCAACTAAATCCACCTTCACCGGACAAACAGATTTATATTGATAAAAATGATGCTAAGTTTATCGTGTTCAATTATACGCAAACATTGGAGACACTATATAAAGTACCTATACAAAAAATTTTGCATATACACGGAATGGTTGGCAAGAATGAAGAGTTAATTTTCGGACATGGTAAATCAAAAGAAGTTCTTAAAAAGGAACATCCAACACCCAACGACCTTTATTACCAAGGCAAATTAGATGAGGAGTCGGCAAGCAATTACGACATTCATGATGTTTGGGCATGGGAAGAGATGTTCGACCAAGTGTCTTCTATGCGAAAACCAGTAGAGAAAATAATTGAACAAAATAAGAACTTTTTCAATAGTATCAAAGGTGTGCGTAAGATATGTGTATATGGATTTTCATTTTCAGACATTGATGAACCCTACTTGTCAAAGATTAACAATTATGCCCCAGATGCTCATTGGGAAATAAGTTGCTTCAGCCCGAGGGATAGAACCCGTGCAAAAAACTTTTGTTATAAATTTGGCATTAAAGACTTTTCAATCATTCGTTTGTCCGAATTACAGAATCTGATGCAGTTAGAGATAGAATTTATATCTCAATAATTCTTTTATAATCAGTCCCTAGTTCCCTCTCTCGTTAATCCCTCATTCCCTAATCCCGCTATCCCGCACATCCATTGCCCTTACTGCCCTTATGGGCTCTACATCCCCTACAGCCCTTAATCTCCCTACCGCCCCTAATCATTCTGCCCCTATGGGCACTAAAGCCCCTATGTCCCTTATCATCCCTACATCCGTTAAAGTCCCTATGGCCGTTACATGCATTCGTCCTTACATCCTAAAATCTCCTCCGCTACTACCTCCACAAAACCAACGCAGGTTATAAGGTATTCGTCCATCATTCACTTGTACAGCAAAAAAATATGCCCAAGGGTATATGAAACTGGCTGAAAAAAATCTCCACCATTCCGTTTAGGCTGTCCCACCACACAAAAGCCAACACGACCATTCGTTAAACCGTTAGTACGAAAATCCGTCTATAGGTGCTATTTGTGCTATAGGAGCTATCCATCCGTCCTTACTGGCTTTACAGTCTTTACAGTCTTTACAGTCCTTACAGGCTTTATAGGCTTTACAGTCCTTACAGGCTTTACAGGCTTTACAGTCCTTACTGGCCTTACAGCCCTTACAGCCCCTACAGCCCCTACAGCCCCTAACATTCCATCCCACTCCTGGTCGTTATTGTCTTTCTTCCCAAACAACAGCCTGAACTACAGGTAGTATTTTTTCGCCAGCCCTTGTGCATACCGCCATCACACTACACACTTGCGCTCCAGTGGGTACTCGTTTGTGTGCGTGCTGTCTTTTTTTCTGCTGTAAACGCTCATTCAGTCCTCATCCGTGCTTTCCCTTGCCCCCAAACCCCTCTAAGGTAAATATTTAATAATGGGGGCAAGTCGCACTATATGTTTGTGCTCGCCTGCGGGTCACTCGGGCTAATCGGGGTGTCATAGTTTTTGCAGTTCTTGGTGCTTTTCCCACCCTTTTCAGCGGTTGTGTAGGTGTGTCGCTTCTTTCGTTCCTCTATCCGCTCCCCACCACCACAATTTTAAAACCCAAGCAAGAGCAGTCATTCTTTCACTCATTTCGTTCCGTGCCTACACTTCATTCACTCAATCATTCCTGCCCTTGCGAAAACCCCAAAAAGCACCTGCGAGGCAAAAAACTCCGCCACCCCTGCGTTTTCAAACGGAGTGCCCCAGAGCCCTCAATCACCCTCCGCAACAACCTAAGCAGTTCTTCGGGCTTCTTCTGTGCCACCCCCTCGTTCCGCTCGCGACGGCTCGCGCCTCTCACTGCGGCAGGCAGGTCAGTTTCTCCACTCCGTTACGCAAACTGCCCACCTGCCTCCGTTCGGCTCAAGGCTGTATAACCTGCGTTGTTTCCTCCGCTACCTCCGCACCAAGCCCACCCGCCACCCAATATAGCGGTTTGCAGTTGAATATCATTATGCCGTTAAATAACCCTAATCTCGTTAAAATCGTCCCCAACCTTAATTGTCGTTACGGTCGTTACTGCCGTTATTGTCATTATTTTATTATGTGTCATCATGTCCTTATGTCGTTAATCCCTTATCTCGTTATCGTCGTTAAAATCGTCTCCAACCCTAATTGTCGTCATGGTCGTTACTGCCGTTATTGTCATTATTTTTTTATGTGTCATCATGTCCTTATGCCGTTAATCCCTTATCTCGTTATCGTCGTTAAATCGTCTCCAACCCTAATTGTCGTTATGGTCGTTACAGCCGTTATTGTCATTATTTTATTATGTGTCATCATGTCCTTATGTCGTTAATCCCTTATCTCGTTATCGTCGTTAAAATCGTCTCCAACCTTAATTGCTCGTTATCGTCGTTAAAATCGTCTCCAACCTTAATTGTCGTTATGGTCGTTACAGCCGTTATTGTCATTATTTTATTATGTGTCATCATGTCCTTATGTCGTTAATCCCTTATCTCGTTATCATCGTTAAAATCGTCTCCAACCTTAATTGTCGTTACGGTCGTTATTGACTTTATTTTATTATGTGTCATCATGTCCTTATCCCGTTATCGTCGTTAAAATCGTCGCCAACCTTAATTGTCGTTATGGTCGTTACAGCCCCTAATATCATTCCGTCATTGCCTCTCAACTTTTCACCTCTCGTTCATTTCGTTACGAAATCCGTACAAGGAAATTCGTAATACATTACATCCAAAATCAAAAACTAAAAGGAAACGGCAAAATTAGGTCGTTCCGCGCCCAAAAACAAGGTCAAGCCCTAAAGGGTGGCTGATAAAAAAATCTCCACACCTTCGGGTAGTATTTTTTTCTCGCCAATCTTGTTTTGTGCGCTCCACTTTCCCTTTTTATAACAGCCGTTCCTTTTGCATTTTTTCTTTTTTTCCTTTTTTTCTTTTTTCAGAGTGTGATGTTGCTTGCGCGGCGTAGTGTGCCGTCGTAGTTCGTGCCGTGGTGCGACAAGCAACAGGGAGTTATCCCATTTTTCATCAGTACTAACCAAAAAATTTCAATAAAATGAAAAATTCACACATTCAGGTAAAAACCTATCAGGGCAATAAGCAGCCCAATGCAGTTTATGTTTTGTCACGCGGATTAAATTCGGGAAAGCCTCTCGATGTCCCTTGTCCCAACTGTTATCAGATTCTCACGCCAGATCCCAGGCAGGCGAAAGCGGTTGCCCGTATTTTGTTTGAATCTGGAAACCTACGCCCACATCTCCATGGTTCGGTAATCGAGTTCGTCCGCATCGATGTCTATCGCTCCCAGTTCACCCAGCTCTGGGAAACTTTGGATGCCGAGCGTATCTCAGCGGTCACCGCCAAACTCGATGCGATTGACAACTATCTGGCAAACCTCGCCGGCCAATTACAGAAAGTCAAGCAGCTCCGACACCACCTTGCCATCTCTGCCTTAATGCCGTAACCAATCGGCATTTTTTTTCACAATCCAACAGGCATTTTGCTCTGTAGAAAAAAAATAGTTGATAAAAATCAAATATTTTTTTGACATATATCATATATGTATTATCTTTGCAACGGATAAGGTTCTGATAGGTATCACCTCCGTACCAAGTCCGTACCAAGTCCGTATTTTTGTCAATTAAAACCTTTATTATTTTTTTTATTGGAGGCAACATTAAAACCTTTTTATCATGGGAAAAATTAAACAAGGAATCCTAGGCGGATTTTCCGGCAAGGTCGGAACCGTCGTAGGTGGAGCGTGGAAGGGCATCGACTATATGAGGTCGCTTGCAACTTCTGTTTCGAATCCAAAAACCAGTGCACAGATGGCAGTTCGAACTAATTTCAGTACGATTGCCCGTATTATGTCAAAGGCCAACCTTCTGCTGAAGGAATCCAACTGGCGACAGGCAAAGAAGCAGTCTGCTTTTAATGCAGGTGTCCGCATCAACTACAAGAACGCCGTTGTCGATGGCGTAATCGACATGGAAAGGCTTGTATTCGGAGAGTTTTCATTGTCCGAGCTTACTGGTCTTGAAGCGGAATTTGTGCCTGATGGCACCGACTTAATCCTGAATGCCACTTGGACCAACGATGCAAACGATGAAACATCATTCGCCGATGACCAGGTAGCAGTTGCTATCGTCAAAGTTCCTGCCGATGGCGGTATGGACGATGTGATTATCGACTACCTCAACTACAAGCGAGAAGACGAGCAGCTTCGTATGTTCATCGGTCTGGTTGAGTCATTCACCCCGGGCGACAAGTTCTACGCCTATGTCGGTGTCGGTCGCAATCCGCGCAACCCGCGCGAGGTCATCAACATCCCTGCAAGAAATGTTGTTAAGTTCCGCACCTCTAAGACTATTTAATAACCTCTAAAACTTAATTCTATGGCAAGAATTAGAAATGGCGTATTAGGTGGGTTTAATGGCAAGGTCGGCGAGGTTATCGGACAAAACTACGCTGGTGTCTCTACAATGCGAGCAATGCCCAAGTATGTAAGCAATCCGAAAACTCCTGCACAGCAGCTCCATCGTAAAAGAATGGCTTTGGCTGGTTCCTTTTTGTCTGCGTTTAATCGAGGGCTTTCTTTTTCAACCTGGAACAAAAATGCAGTTAAAAATTCATTCAACAACGCTCTTCGCTCTAACTTGAAATATTTTAAGATAGACGAATCGGGCAAATTGTTAATCGATTTGTTTTCGTTGAAACTGGGTGAATATGTTGGTGAGCCTCTGTTTAATGCCAAGATTTCTATTAACGACTTGGAAGAGGAGCAGGAGTATATTAGTGGAACATTGTCTTGGGACAACAAGATTGAAACGCCTTGGATGTCTCCAAATGATTCAATCATATTGTTTGCTGTTCAAGAAATATCCAAAGGCTTTTACAAGCCCTTGTATTGTGATGTTCTAAATAACGAGAGGGGTGCTGGCTCCGCCGACATACTTATTCCCTGCGGATTGGATGTTGATACTGGCACAATTATTTATTTCACCGTTGCCGTTGTCGCTCAATGTATGGTCAGAACTGGCCACAATCCGCAGAAACCAAGCGAAGTAATAAAGATTCCGGCAAAGAACATCAGGAAAAATACAAGTATAACCATTCCTGCTCACAATATACCGGCTTTCAAGCCTGCAGGTAGTTTTGTAAAAGAGGTAAAACGAAATCATAATATTAACTAATAAAAAATATCATATCATGGGAAAGATTAAGAAAGGTATTCTGGGTGGTTTCTCAGGAAAAACCGGAACCGTAGTAGGTGGTTCTTGGAAAGGCATTGACTACATGAGGTCTCTTGCGACCTCTGTAGCCAATCCGAAAACCGCAGCACAGGTAACAGTTAGGTCGAACTTCAAAACGATAGCATCTATCATGGCAAAGGCCAATCCGATAACAAAATTGTCGAATTGGAGCAATGCCAAGAAGCAGTCGGCGTTCAACGCTGCAGTTCGCATCAATTATGACAGCGCCATTGTCAACGATGAAATCGACCTTGAAAGACTCTCCTTCGGAGAATTTTCAAGGAAAGGATTAACAGACCTTCAGGTAGTTTTTAATGAGGACGAAACAACTTTGTCGCTCAACTTAAACTGGGTAAATGATGCCGATGAAGAAACGGCTTTCAATGATGACATGGTTGCTGTTGTTATGGTAAGGAAATCAGCTAACGAGGGCATTGTTGATGTAATGATTGACTATCTTAATGCAAAGAGAGAAGATGAGCAGTACCGCATCGAAATAGGATTGCTTGAATCGTTCAATGACGGTGATACTTTCTATGCTTATGCTGGCACTGGTCGCAATCCTCAAAAGCCGAAGGAAATCATCAACATTCCGGCAAAGAATGTTGTCAAGTTCAGTGCAGCGAAGTATCTGCGCAGGGCAGTAGCGGGACATTGATGCTAGCAGATCTTAAGTCCATATGTTATTATTGTTTTTGCAGCCACTCGTAACGAGTGGCTTTTTTATTATCTTTGCATCGTTGAATTACCATATTCAACGAGAGTTAATATCACAAGTCAGTCGCTTTTGCGGCTGGCTTTTTTTTTCATCGTATTTCTTTATGCTAAAACCATTCGCCGAAATCCGTGGTGCGATGGTGGTGCGATTTGCCAAAAGAAAAATCACAAGCATTTAATTTTCAAACACTTGTGATTTGTATTTCGTAGCCCGACCGGGAATCGAACCCGAATCTACGGTTTAGGAAACCGCCATTCTATCCATTGAACTATCAGGCCATCCAATTTTGAGACCGCAAAGATAATACTTTTTTTGTTTCACAACGAGAATTTTTCAACACAACGCGCGGATTTCTCAAATCTTCAACATTGTACAGTCGCGGCGCGCCACGACTCAACAGAAAAAGGCGAGGGCACTGAATATTTAATCATCGAACACCGACGCAAAGCATTGCGATGCCACAATCCAAGAACCATCAAATCTTCAACATTGTACTGTCGCGGCGCGCCACGACTCAACATCAAATCATCAAATCCCCATATCTTCCTTTAACACTATTTAAACATTTATCTAATTCAATTTTAGTTTTATATAATTGCATAATAACATAAATTTGCAACTGCAAAAACTAAAAAAAGAATATGGACAAAAAGAAACAGAATTTACCGGCACTCATACTCAACTGCGTAGCACTCGGACTGGGTGTTGCTTGCGTTGTATTAAGCATTCTGTCGAAAGGCACAATGAAGGACATAATTATGATGATGTCGTCGGCAATAGTATGCTTGTCGGCTTCGGTAATGATTAGAAACAAGGAATAATAACGAATAAAAGTTTCAGATTATGGAAATTGACATAAGAGAACTGAACGAAAGAGTTCAGAGAGAAAGTTCATTCATCGACATCGTAAACATGGAGATGTCGAAGACCATCGTGGGACAGAAGCACTTGGTTGAAGGTCTGCTCATCGGATTGCTTTCCGACGGACATATCCTGCTCGAAGGTGTTCCAGGTTTGGCAAAGACATTGGCAATCAACACGCTTGCAACCGCCATCGACGCAAAGTTCTCGCGCGTGCAGTTCACCCCCGACCTTCTGCCTGCCGACCTTATCGGTACTATGATTTACAGTCAGAAGAACGAGGACTTCATCGTGAAGAAAGGTCCAGTTTTCGCAAACTTCATACTTGCCGACGAAATCAACCGTGCACCAGCAAAGGTTCAGTCGGCTCTGCTCGAGGCAATGCAGGAACGCCAGGTTACAATCGGCGACAAGACCTACAAGATGGACAATCCTTTCCTCGTAATGGCAACCCAGAACCCGATTGAGCAGGAAGGTACTTACCCTCTGCCCGAAGCTCAGGTTGACCGTTTTATGCTGAAGGTGAAAATCGACTACCCCGAATTCGAGGAGGAAAGACTTGTCATCCGCAACAACCTTGCAAAGCAGAAAATCGAAGTTAAACCGGTACTTAAGCCCGAAGACATAGTTAAGGCCCGCGAAGTAGTTGCCGATGTTTACCTCGACGAAAAGATTGAACGCTACATCCTCGACATTGTATTTGCAACCCGTTTCCCCGAGCGCTACCAGCTCGACAAACTGAAGAATATGATTGCCTACGGAGGTTCGCCGCGTGCATCAATAAACCTTGCCAAAGCAGCAAAGGCATACGCTTTCATCAAGCGCAGAGGTTATGTGATTCCCGAAGATGTCCGCGCTGTTTGCCACGACATCCTTAACCACCGTATCGGACTCACCTACGAAGCCGAAGCCGAAAATATCTCGACCGAGGAAATCATCAGCGAAATCCTCAACAGAGTTGATGTTCCGTAGTAGAGACGCTGCATGCAGCGTCACAAAGCAAGGAACATCATCAATAAAAATGTAAAGGAATAAATTATGGATTCATCGGAACTACTGAAGAAAGTTCGCAAGATTGAAATAAAGAGCCGTATGCTCTCCAACCATATCTTTGCAGGCGAATACCACTCGGCATTCAAGGGCAAGGGTATGACTTTCAGCGAAGTGCGCGGATACCAGTACGGTGACCCGATAAAGGACATCGACTGGCATGTGACCGCCCGCTTCAACCAGCCGTACATAAAGGTGTTCGAGGAAGAGCGCGAACTTACCGTGATGCTGCTCATAGATGTGAGCGGTTCGGAAGACTTCGGCACACGCGCAAAGCAGAAGAAGGACCTTATTGCTGAAATCGCCGCTGTGCTGTCGTTCTCGGCAATCGAAAACAACGACAAGATTGGCGTAATCTTCTTTTCCGACAAGGTCGAAAAGTTCATTCCGCCGCAGAAAGGCAAGAAGCATATATTGAGGATTATACGCGAATTGCTCGACTTCAAGCCCGAAAGTTCGCAGACCAACATCAACGAGGCGCTCAAGTTCCTCACCAACGCCATCAAGAAGCGCAGCGCAGCATTCATTATTTCCGACTTTATGTCGCCCGACTTCTCCGAATCGCTAAAGATTGCCGCTTCGAAGCACGACATTGCCGCACTCAAGGTTTACGACCCGTTCGAAGAAAGTCTGCCAAATGTCGGCCTTGCCTACTTCCGCGATATGGAAAGCGGCGAAATGCGCTGGATAGACACAGCTTCGGCCTCTACGCGCAAAGAATACGGAAAGTGGTGGAAAGAAAAGAACGAAGCCGCCGACCTCATCCTCACCAAGGCAAAGGTCGATAAGGCTGTAATCCGCACCGACGGCGACTATGTGAAACCGCTCATTGCACTATTTAAAAACAGATAACCGTGAAAAAGTCAGTTTTTACCATATTATTATTGTTGGCTGTCGGATTTTCGGTTTCCGCACAAAACATCAGTTTCTCGGCCAGACTTCAGAACGACAGTATAATCGTTGGCGAGCAGACGCTAATATCGATTAGCGCGGAAATTCCACCGCAAACTCAGGTGACCGCACAGCAGTTTGCCGACACCATTTGCGACAAGATATTCCTTATCAAGGACTTGGAAGCAAAAGTCGAAAACGGCAAATACACGAAGGACTACCTCATAACTTCCTTCGACACTGGCATCAACGCAATATCACCGATAAGGTTCATGACCATTTCGGGCACCGACACCAACGAATTCACAACCTCAGAACTTTACCTGAAGGTCAATCCCTACATCCTCATCGACACCATTCCGCGCGACACAGTTTTTGCCGAAAATGCAGGTACGGTGCTGTTCGGAAAGGACGGCTTCAGCAAGGAAATCGAGCAGTACATCCCCGACTCCATCAAGCAGTCGATGAGCGCCGACACCCTGCAGATGCTCCGCGAGGAAATAAAGCGCCAGATGATACAGCAGTACGCTTCGCAGGTGATGCAGACAGGCTTCACGAACCAAGAGCAGATTGATTCCATCGCCAACGCCGATTCGCACCGTATGTTCGTAGTTGACAAGGACATAATGGAGACGCACTATGTATATGGAAGCGTTGATTCGGTATTCGTGCAGGAAGGTCAACAAGTTGCAAAAGGCGACATTCTGTTCACCCTGTTCGAAATCGAGGACATCAACGACGAACTTTACAACACGCCTTTCAACTGGGACGAATTCTGGTACGATGTGAAGGCATTTTTCTCGAAGTTCTGGTGGCTGATACTCATTGTGTTGGTTGCCGGTGCGATAATATTCTATGTCATCTACCGCAAGAAGCACGGCAAGTCGCCGATACCAATGATAAAGGTCAAGCCGAAACGCCCAGCACACGAGACCGCTCTTGAAGAACTTGAACGCATCCGCAACGAGAAGATTTGGAGCCGTGGTCAGGTTAAGGAATACCATGTGCAATTGACCGACGCCATAAGAACTTACATTGCCGACCGCTACGGAATCGACGCCGAGCAGATGACAACATCCGAAATCCTTGATATGTTTGGTGCCGCCATCCAAATCGACAGCGAGGACAAGATGCGTCTGCGCCAGATGCTCGAACTTGCCGACAGCGTGAAGTTCGCAAAATTCCAGCCCCTGCAGGGCGACAACGACCTTTCGCTGCGCAACGCCTTCGACTTTGTAGAACACACCAAGGAAATCATCGTAAACGACCCCAAGGCAATAAATGTCCAGGCCGAAATTGAGGCTGATAAGGTTGAAAAATTAGAAAATGACGACAAAGAGGCATAGCTATGAGTAACATTGAATTTGCAAACCCCGAATATTTATGGTTCCTCACCGTGCTTATCCCGATGATAGCATGGTATGTGTGGCGCCGGAAGAAATCGGTAGCCTCGATGAATGTTAGCTCGCTCGAAGCTTTTAGCGGAAAGCGTCCGCCGTGGCGTTACATTTTGCGGCATGTGCTGTTTGCCGTGCGTCTGGCTTGCGTTGCACTGATAATTGTCGTCATTGCCCGTCCGCAGAGCACCGACAGCTGGGAGGAGCAAAAGACTGAAGGCATCGACATTGCCATCGCACTAGATATAAGCGGTAGTATGCTGGCCGAGGATTTTCGTCCTAACCGCATCGAAGCGGCAAAGAACATCGGTATGGAGTTCGTTTCGTCACGTCCCGACGACAATATCGGTCTTGTAGTGTTTGCAGGCGAAAGCTACACGCAATGCCCGCTTACAATCGACCACACCGTGCTGCTCAACCTTTTCGGAAGCATCAAGAGCGGTCTTATCGACGACGGAACCGCCATCGGACTTGGTCTTGCAACCGCAGTCAACCGTCTACGCGACAGCAAGGCCGTGAGCAAGGTCATCATCCTGCTTACCGACGGCGAAAACAACATGGGAAACATTTCGCCAACCACGGCAGCCGAATTTGCCAAGGAATACGGCATCCGCGTCTATACCATCGGCATCGGCAAGAACGGCAAAGCCCCCTACCCGTTCAAGACTGCATTCGGAACAACTGTATATCAAGACATTGATGTAAAGATTGACGAGGAAAGCCTTACGCAGATTGCCGAGATGACAGACGGAAAATACTTCCGCGCCACCGACAACGAAAGCCTGCGCAACATCTACGCCGAAATCGACAAGATGGAAAAGACACAGCTCGATGTCAAGTCGTTCTCAAAGCCACGCGAAGAATATATGCCAATACTCGTATGGGCATTCATACTTCTGCTGATAGAACAAATTTTAGGTTTAACGGTATTAAAAAATACTTTTTAGGCTATGTTCAGGTTTCAGAATCCACAATATTTATGGTTAATGCTGATAATTGCAGCATTGGCAGTGATTTTTGCCGTCACCGAAATCATAAGGCGCAGACGGCTGAAAAAGATAGGCGATGACAACCTCGTAGGCTTGCTAATTCCCGAAGCCAGCCTCGGCAGGAAAATCGCCAAGCTGATAATGGTTTGCCTCGCAATAGCCTGCATAATCATCGGACTTGCCCGCCCGCAGTTCGGCTCGAAGCTTAGCGAAGTCACGCTCAAGGGCGTAGAGATTGTTACCGCACTCGATGTCTCGAACTCGATGCTTGCCGAAGATGTTAAGCCAAACCGTCTGGGCAACGCCAAGATGTTCATCGAGAGGATTCTCGGCAAGCTCAACGGCAACAGGCTCGGAATGGTAATCTTTGCCGGCGATGCCTTCGTGCAGATGCCAATTACCACCGATGTGCGCTCGGCAAGGCTCTACCTGTCGTCAACCAGCACCAACGACATTTCGGTGCAGGGAACCGACATCGCCAAGGCACTGACGCTCGCCGCACGCTCTTTCTCCAGCAGCGACGATGCATCTAAGGTCATCATCCTTATGACCGACGGCGAAAACCACGAGGAAGATGCAATAGAAGTTGCCAAGTCGCTCAAGGAACAGGGAATTATCGTGATGACAGTCGGTTTCGGTTCGCCAAGCGGAGTACCGATTCCCAACAAGAACGGCAGTGGCTATATGAAGGACCGCGACGGCAACACCGTAATGACCAAGCTCGACGAGCAGACACTTGTCGAAATTGCAAAGATTACCGGAGGCATATATGTCCGCGCAACCAACAGTTCAAGTTCATCGGACGCCATCCTCAGCGAACTCAACAACCTGCAACAGAGCGAAACCACCAAGCAGATATATTCCGAGTACGACGAAAGGTTCCAGTACTTTGTCTTTGCAGCACTGATACTGCTTGTCCTCGAGGTATTCCTGCTCGAACGCAAGAACCCGATTCTAAGCAAGATTAAGTTGTTCAAAAAAGAAGAAAACGAAAACAAGTCACAGATATAGATACAGATACATTGTAAAGACGCAAAATTTTGCGTCTCACATTTAAAAGAAAGGTCAACCAATGAAAACGACAATCGCAATAATCGCAGTACTTATATTAGCCGCATCCACTTCCTTTGCTCAGGAAGAGCGTTCGCTCATCCGCAAGGGCAACAAGGCATACGAGGAAGGCAACTTCGGCAAGGCCGCCGACCAGTACGACAAGGCATTGAAAACCAATCCCGCCGAGGTCAGCGTATATGGCAATTCGGGCGCAGCCAACTATCGCAACGACCAGTTCGAAAAGTCGGTAAACGCCTACAACGAATATCTGCGCACCGACCTCACCGACAAGCAGAAAGCCGAAGCCTACTACAACCTTGGCAACACCTACATGCAAGCCAACAAGTACAAGGAAAGCGTAGAGTCGTACCGCAACGCCCTGAAGCTCGACCCCACCCACGACCGTAGCCGCCACAATATGGCAGTCGCCACCAAGATTATGCAGCAACAGCAGCAGAATCAGCAACAGAACGGTGACAACAACCAGCAACAGCAGCAGAATCAGGATCAAAACAAGGACCAGCAACAGCAGAACCAAGACCAGAACAAGGATAATCAGGACAAGCAAGACCAACAGCAACAACAGCAGCAGAACGACCAGAACATGTCGCGCGAAGAAATGGAACGCTACTTGGAATCGCTAAGCCAGAAGGAAAAAGAAACTCAGGACAAGGTCCAGAAGGCACAACAGGCACAAAAACGACCGCTGGAGAAGAATTGGTAAGAAATATGTAGGGACAGGGTTGAAACCTATCCCTACATATTTTTTTTGCATTGTCGCGTTGGATTTGCAATGCGTCACAAATCTAACAATCAGCAAACTACAACTATTTCTCAATACTATAAGTTGCCACAACTACATATAAATACATAGATATGGCAACTTATAAATGCATAAAAGTTGCCATAAGTCAATATTGTCGCGGTGGATTTGTAATGTCGCAGTGGATTTGTAATCCACCGCGTATGAATATAAGCATTTGTAATGCGTAAAAGTTATCAAATCAATCTTTTGCCTACTTATTCCAGCTTGCTTTTAATGTAATTTATACTCGCCTGCTCAACTTCAGTTCCTCGCATTTCCGACCTTTCGGGATGGCATTGAACAAGCATCATACTGCTATCGGCTGCGACAAGAAGTTCCCAGATGCCTTCTGACGATTTCCCAGTAAGTGAACACTCAAACGGAACATCCTTTACCGCCTGATGATGCCGCGAATTTACACGCCACTGTTCGCCATTGCTCAAAATCATAGTATGAAATCGGCTTTTCCAATCCGCTGTCTTTTGATGCTTTGCGTTCAATTCGCCTAAATCTTCAATCAGTTCAGCACCCATAAAATAGCAAACTATCTGCATCCCGCGGCATATACCGAAAATCGGAATATTTTTGCTCTTACATTCTTCGTAAACCAGCGAATCCAACTTGTCGCGCTCGGGAGCTATTCCCAAGTCGGGACCGCCACAGAAAAGTATTAAAGCGCAACTGTCCGCTTCGTCAGGAGAAGTAACAATCCTGTAGTCCAATCCATATTCAGACAGCCATTCCTCATAATCCTTGTGCGATTTGCAACCGTCAACAATACCGACCATTTTGGGTAGAGTATCCATATCGGTTGACTGCGTCAATTCTTGCATTGTTTCTTGTGTGGATTCTTGCCTAGGTTGCTGAGCACAAGATGAGAGATTTATAGACATTACAAACAGCAGAAAACTAGCAATATGCAAGACAATTACATTCTGCAATTTGTTATTTATAGAAGAAACTAAAGCCATAAAGTTTTCAGTAACAATGTTTGAAAATGCAAATATATAAAATCTAATCTTAATCCAATTTCTTAATTGAAAACGACGGTTTTAAGTTGCCACAACTCGTAAAAAATATACACTTATGGCAACTTATAAATAATTAAAAGTTGCCACAACTCAACAAAATAGTATAGATATGGCAACTTATAATACAATAAAATAGCAATGACAATCAATATACTTTTTCAAACAAATCGTTCATACACACTTCATTAGTAACAATTCCCGAATGGATACCCATAGTAATTCCGTAGGTTGTTACCATCGTCAACAGAATTGATTTTGTAGTGCGTGTTTCTTCTCGGAAAACTGAAAGTTTTGTCCGCAGCTTATTCTCGTAATCCTTGGTGATACTATATGCAGAATCGGAAAATTTCATCTCGCAGATATTGATTACCCTGTCGGCACGCTCAATGAGAAGATCGATTTGCGTCCCCTGTTCGTCCTTTGTGCCGACTTTACGCCAAGTACACGAATTTGTGCCTATGCCGCTAATTCCCAGCTTTCTCTTTATCTGGTCAAGATGCTCGATGCATATAGTCTCGAAACTGAAGCCCTGCCAAGCTACCACCGACGGCGAAGTCAGATTGTTTGACCAAAAATGAACATCTTTTCGGTTTCTCGAATGTACAAACTTAAAATAAAACAAGGTATATGGGTCGCATATCCGATAAAGCGAATTTCTGACCGAACTCTTATAGCGCGAATATATGGTTATGAAGTCACAGCGTTCCAGATTGTCGAGGATTTTTGAAAGTCCACCGCCCGAAATTCCAGTGCTTGCGATAATTTCCGACCTCATCATTCCGCCATGCTTCTGCGACAAGGCTTTCATAACATCCACATACTTGTCGGCATGGGGGAACAAAGCACTGAAAAGTTCGTCGAATTCGAGTTTCATAGGTGCATTCTTGGCAAAAAACAGCCTGTCGATGTTCTGCGCAAGGCTTTCCTTCGAATTCAGCTGGCTTAAATAATAAGGTACGCCGCCGAATGTCATATAGCTCTGAAGTATGGTGTATCTGTCCCAGTTGCAACCCGAGGAATGCAGAAACTCCTCGCTCTCGTTAAGATTGAACGGACGGAGATATATTTGCGCAGTAAAGCGGTTGTGCAGCCCGCCCCTATTCCGCAGAATGCGGTTAACCATCCACGAAGTGGCAGAACCGCAGGCTATAAACATAATGTCATCACGCTGCGCAGCCCAAGCATTCCAAAAATATTCCAATGCCGACAAAAAACGGCTTCGCGGAGTGTCAATCCACGGCATTTCGTCAAGAAATATGACCTTTCGCTGCTTTTTCGGCTTACTTTCGATTAAGCGTCGCAACTCGTCAAAGGCATCTTCCCAACTTTCGAGCGCAGGCGTGAAGGTTGAACTTCCATATCGTTGCAACTGTGCAGCAAAACGCTTCAGCTGCACTTTCTGCGACTCCTTTTTTGCTCCAACAAACGAAAAAGTAAACCGTTTTTCGAAAACCTGGTTCACAAGATAGGTCTTCCCTATTCGTCTGCGTCCGTAAACAATGACAAACTCCGGTCGCTTAGAATTGTAAAGTTCTTCCAACATATTGATTTCCTTATCTCTTGCAATTATTTTCTTCATCGGATGATATTTTTGAAATACGGGACAAAGGTAATAATTTTATTTATAAAGTATCCACAAATGAAAATTTTGTTCAGTTATGGCAAAATATAACAAAATAAAACTTGCCATAAACAACAATAATTACCGACTTATGGCAAATTGTAAAACAATAAAAGTTGCCATATCTCAACATAAATACATAGTTATGGCAATTTATAAACATTCAAAAGTTGCCACAACTCAACAAAAAGGCCTAGATATGGCAACTTATAAGCAAGCTTTCAAGCCAAATGAAATCGACAGGAAACGCAGTCAAGATTTTTACCCTTCCGAGAGCCGAATTACCGATTATCCATTTATTCTCAGCAAATTAACATTGTGCATAAAAATATTTAATATAAGTATACCTCTTTTTCAAAAATAAATACTAATTTTACGACCGTTTAAAAAATTAAAATTTATTAACTGTAAATTAATAAAAACAAAAGATAATTATGGACTTTGGATTATCAAAAACAGAAGTATTATTTCAGCAGATGATTAGAAGTTTTGCAGAAAACGAAGTAAAACCTTTGGCTGCAGAAATAGACGAAGAAGAAAGATTTCCTATTGAAACCGTCGAGAAGATGGGAAAATTAGGAATTATGGGAATTCCGGTACCGACACAGTACGGCGGAGCCGGTGGAAATTACAAACTCTACGCAATGGCTGTCGAAGAGCTTTCGAGATGCTGCGCTACTACCGGTATCGTGGTTTCGGCTCACACTTCGCTTTGCATCGGCCCTATCTTGGAATACGGAACCGAAGAGCAGAAGATGAAATACTTGCCAAAGCTTGCTAGCGGACAGTGGATTGGCGCTTTCGGTCTTACCGAACCTAACGCTGGTACCGACGCTTCGGGACAGCAGACTACAGCAGTCCTCGACGGTGACCACTGGGTTCTCAACGGAACCAAGATTTTCATCACCAATGCTGGCAACGCAGATGTTTACATCGTTATCGCAATGACCGACAAGTCGTTGGGAACAAAGGGCATTTCGGCTTTCATAGTTGAAAAGGGCTTCAAGGGATTCTCAATCGGCAAGAAGGAAAAGAAGATGGGTATCCGCGGTTCGTCAACCTGCGAACTTATTTTCGAAAACTGCATTGTTCCTAAGGAAAACCAGCTCGGCGAACTCGGAAAAGGCTTCAAGGTTGCTATGACTACCCTCGACGGCGGCCGTATCGGTGTTGCTTCGCAGGCTCTCGGTATCGCACAAGGTGCAATGGACGAAACTGTTAAGTACACAAAGGAACGCAAGCAGTTCGGAAAGTCGATTTCTCAGTTCCAGAACACCCAGTTCCAGCTCGCTGACCTCGAAACCAGAATCGAAGCTGCAAGATTGCTCGTTTACAGCGCAGCCGACAAGAAGGACAAGCATGTTCCATTCTCGGCAGACGCAGCAATGGCTAAGTTGTTCGCAGCAGAAACTGCAATGGAAATGACAACCAAGGCTGTTCAGTTCCACGGCGGTTACGGATACACCCGCGAATATCCTGTTGAAAGAATGATGAGAGACGCAAAGATTACCGAAATCTACGAAGGAACTTCGGAAGTTCAGAGAATGGTTATTTCTGGTAAGCTTTTAAAATAATTTTTCACTAACATTAAAATCAAGAAAATGAATATAGTAGTTTGTATAAAGCAAGTACCGGATACCACCGAGGTAAAACTTGACCCGAAAACCGGAACACTTATCCGCGAAGGTATCCCCAGCATTATAAATCCCGACGACAAGGGAGCTCTCGAATTGGCTCTCCAGTTGAAAGACAAGTACAACGCACATGTAACCGTCCTCACAATGGGTCTTCCGCAGGCTGATGCAGCTTTGCGCGAAGCTTTGGCAATGGGCGTTGACCGCGCAATCCTCCTCACCGACCGCAAGCTCGGTGGTGCAGATACCCTTGCAACTTCGAGGGCTATCGCAGGCGCTCTCCGCCAGATTGACTTCGACCTCATCCTCGCTGGCCGTCAGGCTATCGACGGTGATACCGCTCAGGTTGGTCCACAGATCGCAGAACACCTTGGTCTTCCTCAGGTTTCTTACCTCCTCGACCTCGAAGTCAACGGTAAGAACTGCCGCGTAAAGAAGTCAACCGAAGAAGGTTACCAGATTCTCGAAACCGAAATGCCATGCGTATTCACAGTTCTTTCAACTGCCAATAAGGCAAGGTATATGACAGTAAACGGAATCGTTGAAGCTTACAACCGCGAAGTTGAAATCTGGAACGCCGACAAGACCGGAACAGATGAAAACCTCCTCGGTCTTAAGGGTTCTCCGACAAGAGTATTCAAGTCGTTCACAAAGGCTCTGAAGCCTGCAGGCGAAACCTACGAAGTTAGCCCGGAAGAAGCCGTTGACCTCATCATTAGCAAATTAAAAGAAAAATTCATCATTTAATAGGATACTAATATGGATAAATCAGAATATAAAAACGTTTACGTTTTCATCGAACAGCGCGACAACGTAATACAGAAGGTTGCATTGGAACTGTTGGGCAAGGCTCACGACTTGGCTGGAGCACTCAACGAGAAGGTTTACGCAGTCCTCTTGGGACACAACATCGCCGACAAGGCTCAGGAACTCATCGCTTACGGTGCAGACCATGTACTGCTCGCTGAAGATGAATGCTTGAAGGACTATATCACCGAGCCTTACACTCAGGCAATCACACAGATAATCCACGACTACAAGCCGAGTATCTTCCTCATTGGCGCAACTACAATCGGCCGTGACCTCGGTCCACGTCTGTCGGCTCGTATAACCACAGGTCTTACAGCAGACTGCACCAAGCTCGACATTTCGGAAGACACCAAGGAACTTATGATGACCCGTCCTGCTTTCGGCGGAAACATCATGGCTACCATCATGTGTACAAATCACCGTCCACAGATGTCAACCGTTCGTCCGGGCGTTATGCAGAAGATGGCAAAGGACACCTCGAGAAAGGGCGAAGTTGAGAATGTAAAGATTAATTTCGACAAGTCGAAGTTCAAAGTAAAACTTATTGAAAATGTAAAGGTTACCTCTAACAAGGTTGATATTGCAGACGCAAAGATTCTTGTATCAGGTGGTCGTGGCGTTGGAAATAAGGAAGGTTTCGAAATGCTCGGCAAGTTGGCTGAAGTTCTTCACGGCGAAGTTTCTTCATCAAGAGCAATGGTTGATGCAGGCGTTATGCCTCACGACCGTCAGGTTGGCCAGACTGGTAAGACCGTTCGTCCTAACCTCTACATTGCAAACGGTATTTCGGGCGCAATCCAACACCTTGCAGGTATGGAAGAGTCGGAATTCATCATTGCAATCAACAAGGACAAGTTTGCACCTATATTTAAAGTAGCAGACCTCGGTATTGTAGGCGACCTCTACAAGATTATCCCTCTGCTCACCGAAAGACTGAAATTCGAACTGGAAAACAGATAATTAACTAAAAAAAAATTACGTATGATGGATAAAAATCAAATTAGAGAAACTATCGCAAAGAGAGTGGCTCTCGAACTCCACGACGGCGATGTTGTCAATTTGGGTATCGGATTGCCTACAATGGTTCCGAACTATCTGCCAAAAGGCGTAAAATTGTACCTCCAGAGCGAGAACGGTATCCTTGGAATGGGACCGAAACCCGCCGAAGGCGAACAGGACGAACACATAATCGATGCTGGTGGCGGATACGCTTCAGTTCTTCCCGACGGAGCAACATTCAGCTCGGCTCATTCGTTCGAAATCATCCGTGGCGGACATGTGGATGCTACCATCCTCGGCGCTATGCAGGTTGACGAAGAAGGAAACCTCGCAAACTGGATGATTCCTGGCAAACTTACCCCGGGTATGGGCGGCGCAATGGACCTCGTTGTTGGTGCTAAGCGCGTTATCGTTGCTATGGAACACACCCAGAAGGGCAACTTCAAGATATTGCACAAGTGCAACCTCCCGCTCACAGCAGCAAAGCAGGTTAACCTCATCGTTACCGAAATGGGCGTAATGGAAGTTACCGACAAGGGTATCGTACTGAAGGAATACAACACCGAATTCGGCGACAAGGATACCGCAGTTGCAGCTATCCAGGCAGCAACCGAGGCTACCCTCATCATCGATCCGAACCTCAAGCCAATGGTTTTCTAAACAAGTTGACTATGAGCAAGATAAAATTGGGCGACACCTATACCGAAAAGGTAAGGTACACGCAGGCTAATGTTGACACTTTCGCACAGATTAGCGGCGACAACAACCCTATACATATCAACCCCGAGTATGCTTCGAAGAGCATATTCGGGCGTTGCATTGTACACGGATTCTTCGCAGGTGCAGTGTTCTCGAAGGTTTTCGGAACACAGTGGCCGGGCGAAGGCACTATCTACCTGTACCAGGAAATGAAATTCATGTCACCGGTATTCGTAGAGCAGGACTACAATGCAGTGTTCGAAGTTGTTGAACTCGACGAGGTAAAGCACCGCGGAACAATCAAGTGCACCCTTCAGGATGCCGACGGAAAGGTCGCAATAGCCGGAACAGCAAAATTATTAAATGCAGAAAGGTTTTAAAAAATTAACACAATGAAAAGATTGGAAAATAGAGTAGCTATCATCACTGGCGGAACCGCTGGTATTGGCGCAGCTACCGCCATCAGATTCGCACAGGAAGGCGCAAAGGTTATTCTTTGGGCTCGTAACGCAGAAAGAGGCAACGCTTTCATCGAAAAGATGAAGGGAATGGGCCTTGAAGCTGAATTCGACGCTATCGACTCGAGCAACTACGAGGCAGTTTGCGAAGCAGCTAAGAGAGTTAACGACAAGTACGGAAAGATTGATATCCTCATCAACAACGCAGGTATCACCAACGACAGCACCTTGAAGAAGATGACTATCGAACAGTGGCAGCAGGTTATTGACATCAACCTCAGCGGAAGCTTCTACTGCATAAAGGCTATCACTCCTTACATGCTCGAAAAGGGCTACGGCCGTATCGTAAACGCATCGTCGGTTGTTGCTTTGTACGGTAACTTCGGACAGACCAACTATGTAGCAACAAAGGCTGGTCTTATCGGTATGACCAAGACTTTGGCTCGCGAACTTGGCAAGAAGGGCATCACTGTAAACGCAGTTGCTCCTGGTTTCATAGAAACCGACATGGTTGCCAAGATGCCCGAAAATGTTCTTGACGGCATGAGAGCAAAGGTTCCGGTAGGTCGTCTCGGACAGCCCGAAGAAATTGCTTCGGCATACCTGTTCCTCGCCAGCGAAGAGGCTGCATACATCAACGGTGCTACCTTGAGCGTTGACGGCGGTATGACAATCTAATTGACAATTGATAATTGACAATTAACAATGGACAATTTGTAGGGTCGTTGCGAGCAACGACAACTGCAAACTGGACGAAAAATACAGAAGCTCCCGATTAAATTCGGGGCTTCTTTTTTTGTATGTGAAGAATTAATCCATCGTAAAAAATCAAAGAAAAAAAATCAAAAAAACTCTGCAAAGCCGAGGACACTTTTTAGGACTCCACATCCCTTTTTAACCCCTATTTTACACCTATAAATATATATGTTTAAAAACATTTATTTAGAATAGAATCGCAGTACAAATTTTAGCCTAAAACTATAATTATAAGTATATTACACGAGTTTACAACAATTAACTTATTTAGAATATTTACAAATTAGCAAGTTTGCAAAAGTTGGAGCAAAAAAGCAATTTACGAAACATTAAATAAATTAACTTTGGACTTTCAATTTTTATGGTTAGAAACTAGTTAAATAAATGTAATACAAATATTTCAAAATTAACTTTGGAGGATAAGTATGAATAAAATCAAGAATCTTGCAGAACTTAGGAAGATTAAGGAAGACATGCAAGGCAAAATGCAGCTCAGGGAAAACAGCAATTCTCCCGACGCTATCGTTCAGATTAAGGTAGGTATGGCTACCAGCGGCATCGCAGCAGGTGCAAAGGAAATCATGAACTACCTCATGGAAGAACTCGACAAGAGAGGCGTTAAGGCTTTGGTAATTCAGGTTGGCGATATGGGCTACTGCCACGCAGAACCGACTATCGAAGTAACTCGCCCAGGTAGCGACCCGGTGGTTTTCGGTTACGTTGACGTAAAGAAGGCCGACGAAATCATTGAAAAGTATATTAAGAACGGAGAATTGATCGAAGGAATTCTTCCTGCTAACTACAGATCAATCTAAATAAGGAGGATTAGAACTAATGGCACAATACAAAATGCACCTCTTGGTATGCGGCGGTACTGGCTGTTCCGCATCCAGAAGCCATGAAATTATGGCTCAGCTCGACAAGGAGCTCGAATCTCACGGTTTGAAAGAATTTGCAAAGGTTGTTCCGACTGGCTGCTTCGGTTTCTGCGAAAAAGGCCCGATCGTAAAGGTTATTCCTGACAACACTTTCTATACTCAGGTAACTCCTGAAGATGCAAAGGAAATCATCGAAGAACATATTATTAAAGGTAGAAAAGTAACCCGCTTACTTTACACCGATCCTGAAAACAAGGAACATGTAAGCGACTCGAAGCACATGGAATTCTACAAGAAGCAGATTCGTATCGCTTTGCGTAACTGCGGTTTCATCGATCCTGAAAACATCGACGAATGCATCGCTCGCGAAGGTTATGCTGCTTTGGGTAAGGTTCTTACCGAAATGACTCCAGCAGAGGCTATCGACGTAGTAAAGAAATCAGGTCTCCGCGGTCGTGGTGGCGCAGGCTTCCCGACTGGCGTTAAGTGGGAAATCGCTTCGAAGAGCCGTCCTGGTGTACAGAAGTACGTTACCTGCAACGCTGACGAAGGTGACCCGGGAGCATTCATGGACAGAAGCGTCCTCGAAGGTGACCCGCACTCGATTCTCGAAGCTATGGCAATCTGCGGTTACTGCATCGGCGCAACCAAAGGTTTGATCTACATCCGTGCTGAATACCCATTGGCAATCCACAGACTCCAGGTTGCTATCAAGCAGGCTGAAGAATACGGTCTTTTGGGCAAGGACATCATGGGAACAGGCTTCGATTTCGAAATCGAACTCCGCTACGGTGCCGGCGCATTCGTTTGCGGTGAGGAAACCGCTCTTATCCACTCGATGGAAGGTAAGCGTGGCGAACCTACATTCAAGCCACCTTTCCCAGCACAGGCTGGTTATATGGAACTCCCGACCAATGTAAACAATGTTGAAACTTTCGCTAACATCCCAGTTATCTTCAACCGCGGATGGGAATGGTTCTCATCAATCGGAACCGAAAAGTCGAAGGGTACCAAGGTATTCGCTTTGGCTGGAAAGATCAACAATGTAGGTCTTATCGAAGTTCCTATGGGTATCACCCTTCGCGAAATCATCTACGAAATCGGTGGTGGTATCAAGAACGGAAAGAAATTCAAAGCTGTACAGACCGGTGGTCCTTCGGGTGGCTGCTTGACAGAAAAGCACCTCGACACTCCAGTTGATTTCGATAACCTCGTAGCTGCTGGCTCAATGATGGGTTCGGGCGGTATGATCGTTATGGACGAAGACGACTGTATGGTTTCTATCGCTAAGTTCTTCCTCGAATTCACCTGCGAAGAATCCTGCGGTAAGTGTACTCCATGCCGCGTAGGTAACAAGCGTATGCTCGAAATCCTCACCAAGATTACCGAAGGCAAGGGCACAATGGAAGACCTCGAAAAGTTGAAGAACCTCGCAATGGTTATCAAGGATTCTGCTTTGTGCGGTTTAGGTCAGACATCACCAAACCCAGTATTGTCAACTTTGAACAACTTCTGGGACGAATATGTAGAGCACGTTACCGAAAAGAAGTGCCGCGCTGGTCAGTGCAAGGCTCTCAAGAAGTACATCATCGACAAGGAAGCTTGTATTGGTTGCGGAGCATGTGCTAAGGCTTGTCCAGTAAGCGCAATCACAAGAACCGATTACATTGCAAATGGTCACAAGTTGGCTTCGATGGAAATCGATCAAGAAAAGTGTATTAAGTGTGGTACCTGCATCGAAAAGTGTAAGTTTGGTGCTATATCAGTTAAGTAATTAAGATTCAAACCGTAAAAACAATTTAGAAATGGTAAAATTAACAATAGATAATAGGCCGATTGAAGTCGAAGCTGGAACCACCATATTGAAGGCAGCTCGTCAGAATGGCATCGATATTCCTACATTGTGCTACTTTGAACTTGCAGGAATGAATTTTGAAAACAAACCGGGTGGATGCCGTGTTTGCGTCGTAGAAGTTGAAGGAAGAAGAAACCTTGCTCCAGCATGCGTTACCGAATGCATGGAAGGAATGGTTGTTCACACTCACAATGCACGCGTTATCAACGCTCGCAAGACCGTCGTTGAACTTATCCTCTCCGACCACCCGAATGACTGCTTGCAGTGCGCTAAGTCGGGCGACTGCGAACTCCAGGCATTGGCAACAAAGCTTGGCATCCGCGAAATCCCGTTCAAGGGCGAACAGTCAACTTACCGCAAGGACACTACCAAGTCGGTTTACCGCGACATGGACAAGTGCGTTATGTGCCGTCGTTGCGAAACTATGTGTAACCAGATTCAGAGCGTTGGTGCTTTGTCAGCTATCAACCGTGGTTTCCCGGCAGTTGTATCACCAGCATTCGAAAGCGACCTCGGCGAAACTTCGTGCGTAAACTGCGGTCAGTGCGTTCAGGTATGCCCAGTTGGCGCTTTGACATTGGTTGACAATGTAAGCGATGTAATGAAGGCTCTTGCTGACCCGACCAAGACAGTTGTTGTTCAAACAGCTCCTGCAGTTCGTGTTGCTCTCGGCGAAGAATTCGGTATGGAACCTGGTACTATCGTTACCGGCAAGATGGCAGCAGCTCTCCGCCGCATCGGTTTCGACTATGTATTCGATACCGACTGGAGTGCCGACCTCACCATCATGGAAGAAGGTACTGAACTTCTCCACAGGGTTGAAAAGGTTCTCAAGGGCGAAAAGGTTGCAATGCCTCAGTTCACTTCATGCTGCCCGGCATGGATTATGTTCGCAGAAAAGAACTTCCCGGATCTTCTCGACAACCTCTCAACAGCTAAGTCACCGCAACAAATGTTCGGTCCTGCTGTAAAGAACTTCTTCGCTCCGAAGATTGGTGTTAAGCGTGAAGATATGATTGTTGTTTCTGTAATGCCTTGCTTGGCAAAGAAGAGCGAAGTTGCACGCGATGAATTCAAGGTAAACGGCGATCCTGATGTTAACTTCTCGATTTCGACCCGCGAACTTGCACACCTCATCAAGCAGTTCAACATCGACCTCAACCAGCTCCCAGAAGAAGACTTCGACAGCCCACTCGGCGAATCGACCGGTGCTGCAGTTATCTTCGGTGCAACAGGTGGTGTTATGGAGGCAGCTCTCCGTACAGCTTACGAAGTTCACACAAAGAAGACCCTCCCAAGAATCGACTTCGAAGAAGTTCGTGGATTGGACGGCGTTAAGACCGCTACAGTTGATTTCGACGGATTGCCAGTTAAGGTAGCTGTATGCCACACTCTTTCGAATGCACGCGCAATGATGGAAGAAGTTCGCAACGGCAACCCAAGAGGCTTCCACTTCATCGAAGTTATGGCATGCCCAGGCGGATGTATCGGTGGCGCAGGTCAGCCTTATCACCACGGTAACAGCGACATCATACGCAAGCGTATGGAAGCTACATACCGCGAAGATGCAGGCAAGCCGATTCGTAAGTCACACGAAAATCCGGACATCATAGCTATCTACAAGGAATACTATGGTGAACCATGCGGACATCTGTCACACGAACAGCTGCATACCCACTACATCGACAGATCAACTAAGGTAGAAATTGAAGGTTAAATTTAAACAAAGGAAAAAGATATGGCTACAATAAAATTGTCAGAATGCAATATGAAGGTTATCAAGGAAATATGTGATTCCTTCGGTAACAAAGAGGGAGAATTAATCAACGTTCTCCACAAGACTCAGGGTCATTTCGGATACTTGCCAGCAGAAGTACAGGAATACATCGCAGAATGCCTGCATATTCCAGTAGCAAAGGTTTACGGTGTTGTTAGCTTCTACAGCTTCTTCACTATGAACCCGAAGGGCGAACATCCAATCAATGTATGCCTTGGTACTGCTTGCTATGTAAGAGGTGCTGAAAAGGTTCTCGACGCATTGAAGAACGAACTCAAGATTGAAGTTGGACAGGTAACTCCAGACGGAAAGTTCTCGTTGAACTGCCTCCGTTGCGTTGGTGCTTGCGGTTTGGCTCCAGTTATGAGCATCGGCAGCAAGACCTACGGTCGTATGACTCCTGAAAAGGTAAAGGAAGTTTTGGCTGAATACAACAACTAATTCAGTCGCAACTGATAACAAAAAAGCCACTCGAAAGGGTGGCTTTTTTATGTTTGGTACAATATAAGTTCAAACATCTACTGGGAACACACTACCCTACCGGCAATTTAAATTTCATCGTTTCCATTGTGGCGAGGTCAATCATAAACAAGGTGTCTTTTAGCACAGTGCCAATGCCTGTAATCATCTTTACCACTTCGTTGACTTCCATCGAGGCGATCACCGATGGCAGAACGCCCATCACACCGCGGTTTACATTTCCGAGCGCAACAAGCTCCTTCTCGTTTGGATATAAGGTACGATAGTTGGCACACGGCGGCAGGTAGTTGAACACCGCCAACTGACCTTTTGTGTCGCCAATGGTTCCATAGACAAACGGCTTGCCGAGAGCCACGCAAGTATCGTTTATTAGATAACGCGCCGTGTAGTTGTCGGTGCAGTCGATTACAATGTCATAATCAGCAACTACTGACTTTGCATTTTCGGCAGTCAGAAATGTATCGTAAGGCACAAGTTTCACTCCACTGTTCAGACGATGAAGCGTCTTAACAGCAAGTTCTAGTTTCGACTGACCAATTTCATCTTCGCGATACAGCACCTGACGCTGAAGGTTATGCAAAGAAACCACATCTTTCTCCATTAGACCGACTGTGCCAATTCCTGCAGCCGTAAGGTACAACGAAGCAACACTTCCCAAACCGCCAACGCCTACAACCAAAACTTTGGCATTTCTCAGTTTTTCCTGCCCTTCTGCGCCAAAGTTCGGAAGAACAATCTGACGCTGGTATCTTTCAAGTTCGTAATCGGTTAGCATACTATCTCAATGTTTTGTCCCAGTCCTTGTAAATCACATCGTAGCCCTGAGCGCGAATCATCTTTTCCATTTCGGCAGCCGAACGACCGTCATTGATGTGGAACTGCTCAAGCTCCCTGTCGGGATGGGCATATCCGCCCGGGTCGGTGTGTGATCCTGCGCTTACCGATGTCACGCCGAGGGTAATGAAATGGTTGCGCATATTGCTTGTCTCGCGCGTTGACATCGACATTTCAACATCGTTGTCGAAGATGCGGAATGCCCACAAGGTCTGCGCAAACTGCTTCTCGCTCATCACGAAATTGGGCTGGAAACCGCCAGCAGCAGGGCGCATACGCGGGAACGAAAGGCTGTACTTGGTGCGCCAATAGTTCTTCGTCATAAAACGCAGGTGCGAAGCAAGGAAGAACATTTCGGTGCGCCACTCCTCAAGTCCGATAAGTGCGCCAAGACCAACGCGGTGAATTCCTGCCTGTGCAATCCTTTCGGGAGTGCCGAGACGCCACTTGTAGTTGCTCTTCATTCCCTTGGGATGGTAAATCTTGTAGCGGCCTTCGTTGTAGGTCTCCTGATATATGTAAACGCTGTTGCAGCCAGCCTGTTCCATGCGCTTGTACTCCTCGACCTTCATCGGGAAGACCTCAAGGTTGATGGCGGCAAAATGGTCGCGGCAAAGCCTTATTGCGTGCTCAATGTAATCAACACCTGCAATGCTCGGGCATTCGCCAGTGAGCAGCAGCACATTGTCATAACCCATCGACTTTATGACCTTTATTTCTTCCATTATTTCGTCGTCGGTGAGAGTTTTGCGGGCAATGTCGTTGTTGTGGTTGAAACCGCAGTAGATGCAGTGGTTGCTGCACTCGTTCGACAGGTACATCGGGATATACAGCAAAATCACCTTTCCGAAACGCTTCTGTGTAAGGTTCCGCGACATCAGCGCCATCTGCTCGAGATATTTTTCAGCAGCAGGCGAAATCAGCGCCTTGAAGTCCTCGAGCGTCAGGGTTTCCTTGCCCAACGCACGGCGCACATCAGCATCCGTCTTTGCATAAATGCTTTTTGTAACTTCCTCCCAGTTAAGGTCTTTTATCGTATCATAAAATTCCATTGTGCATTCTCCTTTTATTCAATATTTATCTTGTCTTTCTTTTATTTTTTTATTCAAATCATATATTTTCATTGCTTGTGAAAATCCTTAAACATCTCAACATAATCAATACCAAATTTACGAATAACCATCGCATTGTATAGTCGTAATGCAAGTAAATCTTCGCCAAGACCAACCTCTAAGAAATACTTTTTCCTAAAATTTTCTAATTCCATTTTTGTTTCGTCGTATATTTTTCTAATGTCTTCAACCGAACGATGATTTTTCTTCAATCTTTTTTCCATATCCAAGCGAATTTTCTCACAAAGCGCAAAATAAATATTCACGCACGCAAATATATTTTCGGTAGGATGCTCCTCGTATTCGTAATACGACTGGAACGGGTCGAATATTGTAAAAGATTGCCAATGAATAGAATCGTCGAGTTCTGTTATGTCAAGCAGAATCTGTACAACGAACTTATATTTCTGAGTAGCAACATAAACGTTTTTAATCGAACTTTCTGATTGTGGTGGCTTCTCGTGAACTAATAATTTAACATCGCTATTCCATTTTATATATGGAGTCTCAAAGTATCCTCTATGCCGAAAATTATCCGTGTTATTTTCAATTTGAGCAACAATGTCGTCTCCGAAAATTACCTCCTCACTTGTGCTTGAATTATAATCAAAAGACTGTTCTTCCCTTTCGAGATAATCAATCTTTTGCGATTTGGATTCGCTAATAGTAAACTTGTAATTTTGCTTCCAGAAAACATCATTGTATGGAATTAGCGAAATTTTTCTGTAATCCGTCGGTTCTGCATAATAATCAAATATTGGCTCTATAAAAGGTTTCCCATAATCATATAAGTACAAAAATGATTTCGATTCTACCTTGTGCAACACGCCATATCTTCTGCTGTAATAGTCAAACGAGTAATTGTATCTCACTAATTCTGGTAATACACAACCGCCATTATCTGCAAATGTTTCATTTATGCTCAACGAAACTTTACTAATGCTATCGTTCGGATATAAAGGTAAAAATGGGTATATTGTCGCATTATCGGCAAAATAATCGATTTGTTTCAAACTATAGTCTGACCTATCAATGAAAATATAACCAGAAAAATACTCTCCGTTTTTATCCTTCGGCGTAAAAAAGACCTTGTACATGTCATCAGTAAATTCCATTTCCACATTGAATCTTTTCTTCATCCCTGATATACCAAAATTAAGAATTGACAACGGAAATAAGTCTGTTCCCTGAAATATGTCAAAATGCTTGTATGTCTCCGATGCATTTATAGTTTTCCACCCGCTTTCGCTTTTATTCAGAAATAATTTTCCATTCTTAAATGCCAGATCGTTTACCTTAAGTCCACTAACATCAGCGGTGTAAAAACATTCAATAACTTCTAAAGGCACGTCATCCTTGGTGGATTCTATGGAATAGAAAGCCTTTGCACTAGACAGGTTTTTCTGCTTGATATTTACATTCCTGCATTTATTGAGAATCTGAAACCATACGTCATCATCGGAACTTACTTCCACTTCGGGCAGAACGTATGCACATTCCTTCAAATACACTACATTCTTGCTATCGCCAATATCTGGAATGCTGATATTTTTAGGTTCATATCCTATGTGGGATATTGATATTGAATCAGTTGAATATGAAGACGGCACTTCCATAGTTATTACGCCGTCTTCATTTGTAATTCCGCCCAATCCGCTACCTTCTATACCAACATTGCAGAATTGTACAGCTTCTTTCGTTTTCTCATTCTTTACTACAAGAGTGATATGGATCTGAGAAGAAGCTATGTATGACAACAATACAAATGATATTATCAGATATAACTTTGGCATATAAAATAGCGATATCTACATCATTTCTAGTCCAATTTATTCCGTAATCTTTCCTTTCGACGATACTTCTCTCGAAATTCGCATAGCGCAGAAATTAGGTCCGCACATTGTGCAGTATGGGGTGTGCTTTATCTTTTCAACGCCGTAGAACTCCCTAGCCTTATCGGGGTCGAGCGAGAGGTTGAACTGGTCAATCCAGCGGAACTCGAAACGGGCCTTGCTGAGTGCGTCGTCGCGTTCGCTTGCCATCGGGTGATGCTTTGCAAGGTCGGCAGCGTGGGCTGCAATCTTGTAGGTGATAATGCCTTCGCGTACATCGTCCTTGTTTGGCAACGAAAGATGTTCTTTTGGCGTAACATAGCAAAGCATTGCAGTGCCGAGCCATCCGATAATTGCAGCGCCAATGGCAGATGTTATATGGTCGTAAGCTGGAGCAACATCGGTAGTTAACGGACCGAGAGTGTAGAACGGAGCATCGTGGCACCAGTCCTTCTGCAATTCCATATTTTCCTTGATTTTGTCCATTGGCACATGACCTGGACCTTCGATAAGCACCTGCACATTCTTTTCCCACGCACGCTGGCAGAGTTCGCCCATAACCTTGAGTTCGCCAAGCTGAGCCTCGTCGTTGGCATCGTGGGTACAGCCGGGACGCATACCGTCGCCAATGCTTACAGCAACATCGTAGTCGGCAAGTATGTCGCAGATTTCGTCCCAGTGCGTGTAAAGAAAGTTTTCCTCGTTGTGGTCGCGCATCCACTTTGCCATAATGCTTCCGCCACGCGATACGCAGCCCGTGAGACGCCTATCCAATGCCGGCAACAAATGCTTGAGCAATCCTGCGTGGATGGTAAAGTAGTCAACGCCCTGCTCGCACTGCTCAATAAGGGTGTCGCGGTACATTTCCCAAGTGAGTTCGTAGGCCTTGCCGTTTACCTTCTCAAGTGCCTGATACATAGGAACAGTACCCATAGGAACCGGACAGTTGCGGATTATCCATTCGCGAGTCTGGTGGATGTGCTTGCCAGTTGACAAGTCCATCAAGGTATCGCCACCTAGACGAGCACTGTAAACGCTCTTTTCTACCTCTTCCTCAATCGACGAACCGAGAGCCGAGTTGCCGATGTTGGTGTTTATCTTTACGAAGAACTTGCTTCCGATAATCATCGGTTCTGCCTCGGGATGGTTTGGATTTGAAGGAATAACAGCCCTACCTGCAGCAACCTCGTCGCGAACAAATTCGGGAGTGATGTAGCTGTCCTTGCTATCCTTGCCAAGGTTTTCCCTTATGGCGATGTATTCCATTTCGGGGGTTACGATTCCCTGACGTGCCAATGCCATCTGTGTGAAGGCCTTTCCTTTCTTTGCCTTCTTGGGCAGATAGGTAATCGGGAAGGCGATTTTCTTGAGTTCGTCGTCGGCAAGCTGAGCGTTGGTGTAGCGCGATGTGAATTCGTTGAGCTGCTCGAAGTTGTCATCGTCCTTGTGCCAAGCCTCGCGAAGACGCGGAATGCCTTTGCGTACATCGTGCTTGTAGTCGGGGTCGGTAAATACACCGCCAGTATCGTACAAGTTTATGCTTCCGTTGGGGATTCTCTCGCCCTCGACCACTGTATCGGTCAGAAGTACCTGTTTCATTCCCACTTCCACGGGGAATCTTTTTCCCTTGACATATATTTTCTTTACTCTGTCGTCGCTATAACAATTTTCCTGTGCCATATAGTTAAGTTTTTTAGTTTCTAATAGTTTCTAAGTTTTTTGTTGAGACGCAAAATTTTGCGTCTGTACATTATTGTCGCTAGCTGAGCGCAGTAGAAGTCAAGATTTTTTCGTCAGTCCTTACCTTCGACTCCGCTTAGGGTGCGAAGAATTTACAATTATCAATATACATTCTAATTGCAAATCAAATCGTTAAGAGTGTGAAAAAGAGAGAATTAGAATCCCGAATCTGCATTACCAGACTGGTCAACGGGTGTAATCTCAGCCTACTTTTTTCAGCACCCCTATTTTGCCCCGGCAACCTTACCAAGGCGTTGCAAAGGTAATAATTATTTTGATTCAAAAATAATAATATTATTCTTGCAGCACGAGTTGCGATTTGCATCTAGGTCATTCTGCTCCTTTATTTTAGCACGGCATCATCGACACCGACCACAGGCACTTCCATATCGCCATACTCATAAAATACTTTGTCGGGCGTTACTATTTTGCCTTTTGTAGCCCCGCGTGAGATTAGCACAGCGCCACCTTTCTCCGCATCGAATATATAAAGGTTGCCATTGTTGTCGCCAAATGTGTCGGGGTCGCGGTAATAATTTCCCGAGAAGCTTTTGCCCGAACTTGAATTGCTTTCGGTTACATACAAGCACCTACCATACATCTCAATTCTTATTTTGGTGTTGCCTGCATTATACGTAATTGTTTTATTTTCAATAGGAAGCCACTTATTCGAACTGATTTCATAGCTTACCACATCATTCGAATATAATCTGGCTTCGAAACATGCATTGCCTTTACCGTCTGTGACGACATTTATAGTATAATAGTCGCTTTCGCCATATTCCTGGCGGTAGTATGTTCCCGAAACTTTTGTCATCGGGACATCCGACGACAACCTCTCAAATGGCAACCACACATCATTCTGCGGTTCGACAAACTTTTTGGAATTGTTGTCGAATTTGTTTTTGAACCATTTCCATGTTACTTCCTTGCCGTCGTACTCGCATTCGTGGTCTACCTTGTCGGTTTCAATGTTGTATATCTGCATGTCCGTTGCAAAATGCGTTACCGCACTATTTTCTATAACAGAATATGCAGCATAGAACGCCCCTGTTCCTGCGGGTCCGGAAGCGCATACGATATTTCCATTTACCGAAACAAACGACTTCGACCAGGTTACTGCAATTATTTCAAGGGAATCACCGCCATGGCAGAAGAAAGCACCATTTTCGGCTACTATCTCTTTAAGCCATAGTTCCATGATGCCATCGCCGTCGAAATCGACAAGCGCATACTGGTATACGGGACCATCACCTTCATTTATTTCATATACAGGACATTCGTCGCTGAACATCTGCATAATTTCATCAACATGTTGCGAATAAAAAATTTCGTCAGCGCTAAGATTAGTCTGCGCGTTTATCACTGTCGACAAGACAATTACTATTGCCAGTAAGAAAGTTTTCCTCATGTAATTTATTGTTTAGATTCCTCTTTTTGCGGCTTGCACAAATTATAGATGATTTTGTTTATTTCGTGTGTAGGGTCGTCGTCCGGCCAAGCCATGTATCCGCCCGACCAGATAAGGTCCTTTCCAAACTTCACGTCCATCGACCAGCTGTCGCCATCGAAGACATCGCGGTTAGTATAGCTGTGTTCCCAGTTCTGAACTTTGGCATTGATGAGCATTTCGCCAATTTCCACCATGGTTTCACGGGGGACATCGCTTACCGTATATACTTCGCACGAATCGAGAATGAAGTTGCAGTCGCGCATCGTGGCAGTCACAACGCTGTCATTATACTCGATTTCGTATTCGCGGGAGATTCCTGAATAGCCGTTGTGCACCTTATAATAATAACGTACAAGGTCGTTTGCATTCAACTTATTCTTGTCGCCGCTAAAAATAGCACAACTGCAAAGTAGCAATATTGTCGCAGCCGTAATGGCTATAGATATAATTTTTCTCATGTCGTTCAAATTTATACACAATGGCAAAGATAATGATTTTGGGAATTATACCTATTTGCTATTTAATAATTTTCACTACCTTTGCGAAAATAAAAATATTGACATGAGAACTTTTGTATCATTTGCAATCCTGTGCCTACTTACAATTGCTGGCATAGCACAAAACAACGACTTTGTATTCTACACCGACAATGGTGACCTGTTTACCTTGTACTTGAACAGTGTAAAGCAAAACGAAACCGCAGCCACAAATGTCAAAGCCACAAATATCAGTGGCAAAAACATTAACGTAAGAGTTGTCTTCGAACGCAGCGGTGTACCTGCATTCAACCGTACTTTGTCGGTAAGCAGCACCGACAAGGAAATAAAGATACAACTGGTAAAAGGCCGTGAAAATGTGTACTCGACGAAGATTATCAGCACAACCCCACGTCAACACAGCAACCCGTCCAACGGAAATTCTGGCAACGAAGGTTCTACCGAAACAAAGGATGATAAATCTGGTCATAGCGGACATGGAAATAACGGTCATGGAAACGGATATAACAACGGATATAACAATGGACATAACAACCATGGCAACAATGGTTATAACAATGGATACAACAATCCGCCTCACAACGGAGGCTATCCAAACGGTGGTGCCCCCAATGGAGGCCACTGGGGCAACAGCTACGGTCCGTCAGACAATCCACGTTGCCACATGCCGATGCCACAGAACGACTTTAACTCGCTGAGATCACAAGTAAGAGCAAGGTATTTCGACAGTTCGCGTCTAACGGTAGCCAAGCAAGCCTGCCGCTACAACTGCATGACCTCCGACCAGATTAGGGACTTGTGCCGCGAATTCTCATACGAGTCGAATAGGCTCGACTTTGCAAAATACGCTTTCGAATATTGCTACGACCGATACAGATACTACATTGTAGGTCAGGCATTCTCATATTCATCATCAGTCGACCAACTGAATAGGTACATCACCAACCAGATGGCAGCATACCAGAATCCTTACGGCGGTTATAATAATGGCGGCTACAATAGTGGTTATCAAGGTGGTTACGGCTATTTCCAAAGCGACAATCCCGACTGCCACTACATCATGTCGGAACAAGATTTCAACGAACTGCGCAAGATGATAAACAACACGCCGTATTCGAGCACAAAAATGACAATTGCAAAACAAGCATGCTCGTATACCTGCATAAGCGCAGAACAAGTTAGAGAAATATGCCGTCTGTTTACTTTCGACAGCGACAGACTTACTTTTGCGAAGTACGCATACGACCACTGCTACGACCGCAGAAACTACTTTAAAGTAAACGAAGTGTTCACTTTCACCTCATCGGTCAGCGAACTGAACAGATTCATCAACCAGCATTAATCGAGAATTTTATAACAGAAATACAACGGGGAAACGATTTTTCCCCGTTTTTTTTAATAAATATCGAAGACTTTTGTTTTTATCTACATGGATTTTATAACTTTGCGAATTGGAATGGGAACAACAAAGTCTTCATATTACCTTGACTTGCTCGAAGTGGTGCTACTTGGCATCACTGCTTTCCTTATTCCAGTACAAGTATTTCTAACCCCTATTCCAATAGCAACATTGTGCTTCCTGTTCCTAGTTCGTCCACGAAACTACAAGGCCTTGCGCGAATCGATGCACACTCTTGGTTTCTGGGCTATGCTAATTCCTTTTTTCCTATATATAATAGGTCTTACTTATTCCGATGACATTACGACAGCACTACACAATACAGAAACCGCACTTTCGCTACTTGCTTTCCCTCTAATTGCAACAGCATTCAGGCTAAATGGCATCGAACGAAAACTAAGCATACTGAACATTTCGCTGATAGCTGGCATTTTTGCAATAATGATTTTCAGCATTATCAACGCATGCGGCAACTATATGGAAACTCACAACACCGATGTGTTTTTCTACACACAACTGCTGAGTTCACCACACCACCACTCCTACTATGCAATGTTTGCTGTAATAATAATTACACAGGACATTATTCGCAATAGGTCGCTACGCAGCAAGGGTTTCATTGCGACCGAAATTGCTACGACATTGATAATGATTGTTTTCATCGGGATGCTTTCGTCGAAGATTACAATCCTGCTACTCGCCATATACGCAATATACCTAATTGTACGCATGGTTCTGTCGAAACGAATTCCGAAATGGCTTTCGATACTTATCGCCACACTCACAATAGCATCTGTTCCCGCCTTCTACACCTTACCTATGGTAAAATACAGAATCGACAGCATGTTGGACAGCCTAAAGGCACAACACGATGGGGTGGAAACAGTACGCACGCGAAACGAATCAACGACAATCCGTATCAAGTGCATGGAATCGGCATTGGAAGTCATTTCCGAAAACTGGCTCATCGGGACTGGCGAAGGCGACGTATATGCCGAATTACAGAAAAAGATGAAGCTGCGCATGGGCGACGACTACGAAGGCACCTGTGCTTCCCACAACCAATTCCTGCGTTCGTTCGCCTCGTTCGGAATTTTGGGAATAGCCTCTCTCCTACTGCTGTTCTTCGCAATGTTCCGGAAAGCCATCAAGTCGCGCAACGGCACTATGATATGGTGGTGCATAATAACCCTTTGCTTCTTCGGCATCGAAGATATGTTCTGCATTATCAATGGAATAATTTTCTTCTGTTTGTTTACGGGAATAATGTTGATGGGGAGAAAGGGCTAAAAAGGCTAACAGGCGGACAGGCCAGCAGTCTAACAGCCAGACTGAATGCTGTTGCCCCCACATGCCTTAAGGTCTTTAAAGGCCTTAATGGCCTTAAAGATGGGGGCAAGACTGCAATGCTGTGAGACTGTTAGCCCAACAAACTTTGAAACGTGCGTCAGCACAAGAAACTCAGAAACAGCGCAGCGTAGAAACGTGCGCAGCACATGAAACGCCCCGTAGCCCTCTCTGCCATTTTGTCACCCACACTGACACCAAATTTCAAAAAATCAATCTTTTTTGTGCCAAAAAAGCACGACAAAACCTTTGGTATGACATGAAGAATTTCGCCATAAAAAAATCTCACATTTTACACAAGACACTAACATTCAGTATATTACAAAACAAAAACAGCCGTTTTTGTCAACATTTTTCATTCTGCTGGCACAAGGATTGCCATATTGAAGTCGTGAATTTTTCAAAATTGTAAAACAAAAAAAAACATAAAATTATGAGTAAGATTATAGGCATAGACTTAGGTACCACCAATTCATGTGTGGCAGTTATGGAAGGCGGCGAACCTGTTGTTATCACCAACAGCGAAGGTCATAGGACCACCCCTTCAATCGTAGGTTTCTTGAAGGACGGCGAACGTAAGGTCGGCGACCCTGCAAAGCGTCAGGCTATCACAAACCCGTTGAACACTGTTTTCTCAATCAAGCGTTTCATGGGCGAAAGATACGACAACGTAACCAAGGAAATCGAGCGCGTTCCTTACGAAGTTGTTCGTGGCGACAACAACACTCCGCGTGTTAAGATTGGCGACCGCAACTACACTCCGCAGGAAATTTCGGCAATCATCCTCCAGAAGATGAAGAAGACCGCTGAAGAATACCTTGGCGAAGATGTAACCGAAGCAGTTATCACTGTTCCTGCATACTTCAGCGATTCACAGCGTCAGGCAACCAAGGAAGCTGGCGAAATCGCAGGCTTGAAGGTAAAACGTATCATCAACGAGCCTACCGCAGCAGCTTTGGCATACGGACTTGACAAGAAGAACAAGGATATGAAGGTTGCAGTATTCGACCTCGGTGGCGGTACATTCGATATTTCAATCCTTGAACTTGGCGACGGCGTTTTCGAAGTTAAATCGACCAACGGCGATACCCACCTCGGCGGTGATGATTTCGACCACGTTATCATCGAATGGCTTGCCGATGAATTCCAGAAGGAAAACGGAGTTGACCTTCGCAAGGACTCTATCGCACTCCAGCGTCTGAAAGAGGCTGCAGAAAAGGCAAAGATTGAATTGTCGTCATCGACATCTTCGGAAATCAATCTGCCGTACATCATGCCAGTTGACGGTGTTCCAAAGCACTTGGTAAAGACCTTGACCCGTTCGCAGTTCGAGCAGTTGGCCGACCGTCTTATCAACGCGACCATTGCTCCTTGCCAGCAGGCATTGAAGGACTCTGGTTTCTCGGCATCGGATATCGACGAAGTTCTGTTGGTCGGCGGTTCAACCCGTATCCCGGCAGTTCAGGAAAAGGTAAAGCAGTTCTTCGGCAAGACCCCGTCGAAGGGCGTTAACCCCGACGAAGTTGTAGCTGTTGGTGCTGCAATCCAGGGCGGTGTCCTCACAGGTGATGTTACCGATGTATTGCTTCTCGATGTTACCCCGTTGTCACTCGGAATCGAGACTTTGGGTGGCGTAATGACAAAGCTCATCGAATCGAACACCACAATACCTTGCAAGAAGCAGGAAGTGTTCTCGACCGCAGCCGACAACCAGCCATCAGTTGAAATCCACGTATTGCAGGGCGAACGTTCGATGGCAAGCGACAACAAGACCATAGGTCGTTTCCACCTCGACGGCATTCCAGCAGCACCGCGTGGCGTTCCTCAGATTGAAGTTACCTTCGACATCGATGCAAACGGTATCTTGAAGGTATCGGCAAAGGATAAGGGCACAGGCAAGGAACAGAGCATCCGTATCGAAGCTTCATCAGGACTTTCGGAAGACGAAATCAAGCGTATGAAGGCCGAAGCCGAAGCCAATGCAAACGCCGACAAGGCTGCAAAGGAAAGAATCGACAAGATTAACCAGGCCGACTCGATGATATTCCAGACCGAAAAGCAGCTCAAGGAGTTGGGCGACAAGATTCCAGCCGACAAGAAGGCTCCTATCGAAACCGCACTCAACAACTTGAAGGAAGCTCACAAGAGCCAGGATGTTGCCGCTATCGACAAGGCAATGGAAGCCCTCAACAACGCTTTCCACGCTGCATCCGAAGACATGTACAAGAACGCTGGTGCAAGTGCAGGCGCAGGTCAGCAGCAAGCCAACCCGAACATGGGCGGACAGCAGCAGCAGTCGTCTGGCAGCTCAAGCAACAACAACGATGAAGTAACGGATGTTGACTTTGAAGAGGTAAAATAATCCCCATAAGCAAACAATTATTAACTATAACTAAAAAGATGTAACTCAAAAGGTTACATCTTTTTTTGTGTAAATATTTTTCCTTTTTGCCTGGATATTAGATATTTATGTTATATTTGCAGTGATGACTTACTGAAAACATAATAAATGTTACAAGCACTACTACATAGCAAACTAAAAGCCTCATTTGAAAATCCGAGTTTTAGCCCTTCTGAAGATACTTTAACGTCTTCCGTTTTCGGCATATTACAATATCTGCCCGATGATACTTTGTGGCAAATAGTTCGCAACAGTTGTGGCGAAGGGTTGGAAAACCTGCCAGAATCCATTGGCAAAATTGAGTATGTGGACTTCTGGCCACAATACCGCAATATTGAAGGAACTACAAATAGTAGCTATGTGGAACCAGATGTGTTATTAGTAACCGAAAGATATTATGTCATAATTGAGGCGAAAAAATATGACGGTGGGGGTCAATACCTAACCCAATGGAAGAACGAAATCCGAGCTCTCAATAACGAAGACGACACGAAGGAGATTTTGTTTGTGGCAATGGGTGGAAATTCAACCCTAACACACGAGGAAATATCGGTTGAATTAAAAAATAATGTAGTCAGAAACTATATAATAAATCGTGGAAGTTGGTTCTATCTTTTGAACGAGATTCAGAAGATAGAAGGAAACAATGAAACGAACAGATTAGTCGATGATGTAACAAGAGCTATGAATCGTCACGGATTTATGCAAGTAATATGGCTGAACACATTAAAACACAACAAAACAATTTCTACTGAAAGTATCACAACAATAACCAAGTGGAAGTCTTATAGGAGATTGTTCTTGGAAGACTTTAATAAAAGCAATAGTAACATCAACACAAATTCAATAAATACGATATGGAATCCTGTAAAGTAAAAGAATTGAAAGACGCATTATGCGACTTACGTAAAGCGCACAGGTTGATATGCTCATTCCAGCAAAGAATGCTGGAATTGGCACAATTCATTAAGATGAAACTGGATATGCCGTGCTTGCGCATATATAAACATTTTTCAGACCCTGTGAGAAATGAAAAGGATATACCGTCAGGAATGTGGGCTTGGGATTTCCTATATTCATATCAGTTGGAATACGATTTCGAAGACAAACAATATGGGCAATACAAATACGCTATTACTCTACTTCAGTGTGTAGATACTGGCTATTTTGATATAGAAGACAATGATAAAAAGAACCCAGATTCTTTTGCTGCAGAAGAGGATTCTGAATCTAAACTTGTTTTTTATGTGAACAGGATACAAAATGGTTCAGAATGGAAACAATGGTACAAAAGGCAAGAGCTCTTCGATACAAAAAAATATATGTGCAAGGATTTCAAGAATAAAGTGATTGATTATCCCGAAAACAACGAAAAGGTATTATTGTATTCATTCCCAATAGAACGATTCATTGATGAACAATCAACAATCGAAGCAATACAAGAATTTGTAAAATATTGCAACGCCCAACTTGATTTGGACATAAGATTGATATAACAAATCATTAATTAAACATAGATATGCAAGAGGATAATAATAGAATGAATTTCATTGCAATAATTATCTCTTTATTAGTAATGATTGTGTCTTGTGAACCGTCAGAAATCGAAAAACTTGAGAATAAATTAGATGCCTGCCAAAGTGAAAACGAAGATTTAGAGTATTCTGTTTCTTCTTTGGAAAAAAAGATTGAAGAGTTGGAAGAGATAAACGAGGATTTACAAAATCAAGTTGATGATTTAGAATACCAAGTAGATGAACTTTCGACAGAGAATGATGATCTGGATGACATTATTTTCAGGGCGAAACAGGCTTGCTGGTCAGAAAATTACGACTGGGCATTAATGATATTGAACGAACATTAAAATCCTCAATATATGCAGACCAAGGAAAAGAACTTCGAAAAAGATCTGGAGATCGAGATAGAAGAAAAGTTCAAAGACTTGCTTGATTTAGCTCACCGATATTCAGCATTATATCGGAAAGAGAAGGACAGATTTCCTTATCGCCTGAATGTGATTAAGGAACTCCACGACGACGAAAATGCACATTCAAGAATACTTGTCCGCCTCCTGCAATACAAGGAGAATTGCGAGTACACTTGGTTGCTTTCATTTGTAAATCGGTTGAACGACCTATGCGATGGTGAGACTAACATAGAGGTTGCAAGACCAATCATAGATACTGAACATCCGACTGGAAACGGAAGGATTGACGGTCTTGTAATAGAGGATGGCAAGTACGCCATTATCATTGAAAATAAGATATGGTATGCAGGTGACCAAAACGAGCAGATTGATAGGTATGTAAAATATGTAAACAAGCAGCGTAGAGTCCCAAACGAGAATATCTATGTCGTTTATCTTACCCTCAATGGCTGCAAGGTAGTTTCGGATGACAGTTTGTCCAAGGAAACCAAAAGCATTCTGGGAAATCGTTTTATCCCAATGAGTTTTCAGTACGACATCCTGCCTTGGCTGGAAAATGATGTCCTGCCTAATTGCAAGTTGAAAGAGCGGTGCTTGGAAACGGCATTGTATCAGTATATAGACTATTTGAAAGGGTTGTTCGGTCAGTTGGATTATCAGAAGCAAGCACAGAAAAATGCGTTAAACCAAATACTTAAAGAAATGGATATTCCAGAAAACTATACGGAAATAAGAAAGAAATACAAAGATGTTCAAGCGTTGGCAACCGCTTTGGAGAACAGGGTAAACGAATTGGGCAAACTGGCTACTGATAAATTCCAGCAGTTGTCCAGAGAGTATTTTTGTGATGATTTAGGTTGGTGTGATAACAACCAGATTAAGTATGACAGTGGTTTTTACCAGATTTTCAGAAAGCAGTGGACTGGCATTAATGGTTTGTCTCCTCATTTGGAATGGGGTATATCATATACAAGCCTGTTTGAAAGCACCACTTTGAAACTCGTCCTACACATAGAAGGCGATTCGGTGAAAAAAGATAAATGTAGAAATATTTTGTTGGAGAAAGCAAAGGGAAATAATATCGAATACTTGAGAAAATATAGCACTACGACATATTTCATCAAGGAATACTCTCTCAATGGAAAGAAATTTGCAACAATGAGTGATGAGGAACAACGCGGATTCTTACACGGCATATACGGCTCTGCCGAAATAAAACAAATAATAGAGTTAATGGATGAAACCATTGCCGAAATGAAGAGTCATCATTGCGGATAATGTGTTCGTAATAATTGCGTTACCAGACGGGTGGGCCTTGCGTTTTTGCGCAATTCGTTGATTTTCCGCGCCGAAAATGTTTTTAATGCACGAACAAATTCGGCAAGACCATGTTTCGTGGGTTGCATGCCCGGTTCGGGCGGTTGCGTATCCGTAGGGGACGATTTGAAACCGCCCCCTACGGATATTCCACCAACAACAAGCCCGTTATCAATTTGTATTATCGCGTGAAAATGGTCGGGCATGACAATGTGTTCGTGCAAAACGATGTTGTCTGGTGTTATTTACGCATTACAAATGCTGATATTCGATCGTGTCGGATTACAAATCCGATACAACTGCAGAATCCATTGTAGATTCAAAAGGCGAGATAGATGTTGTTCCATGCTGGAAATGGCTACTTGAAGAATGAAGGTCCAGAATTAATATTTCTTGATTTTATTAAGCGGCATTTTATAAAAATCGCATATTTTGTTAAATACTACTTTATAAAACCCTAATACATCAACCCAAAATTCCATATAGGGATGATATTACGCATTGACTTGAAATCACAATTTGTGATTTCAAAATTCTAATTGCGCAGCTGGCAACTGCACAAATTCCATATTTTTATGGTGTAAATTTTCACTGGCATATAGAAACAAAAAAAATATTATATCTTTGTCACACAAAAAATAAAGTACGATGAGAAGATCATTATTTCTATTATTCGCCATCGTTTCTGTAGCAGGAATGATAGCATTTAGCGGTTGCGATACAAATGTAACAACCTATACGGTAACTTTCGATGCCAACGGCGGCGAAGGAACCATGGATACACAATTGTTCACCGAAGACTACGAAAAAGCGCTTAGTGCCAACAAGTTCACACGCGAAGGCTTTTCGTTTGCAGGATGGAACACAGTGCGCGACGGCTCTGGCACTTCCTACACCGACCAGCAGAAAATAAAAGTGGTTGCCGACATGACACTCTACGCACAATGGAACGAAGAACGCCCCGTAACCATGCACAACGGTCACGAATACATCGACCTTGGATTGCCTAGCGGAAACTTATGGGCAACCTGCAACATTGGCGCCGATGTTCCCGAAGCTGCCGGAAACTATTACGCATGGGGCGAAACAGCTCCAAAACAGACTTATACCACAGAAAATTACCCCTATATACGCATTGTGGTAGAAGGTGAAGATACTCTTCGAAAGCTTACTAAGTACTGCCCATACAGCGATTACGGATACGAAGGCTTCACCGATGAACTGGCATCACTTTTAGCTGAAGACGACGCCGCAGCAGTAAACTGGGGCGGACAATGGAAAACACCATCGGAAGATGACTATATGGAACTGATTGAAAATTGCACAATAACAACAGATACCATAAACAATGTGGTAGGACTTACATTTAAGGCCACAAACGGAAACTCTATCTTCATGCCTGCCGTCCGCTACTATTCTGATGAAGGTCTAGCCGATTATGTTTGCGGTCGTTACTGGACAAGTACGCTGGCAACCGACATAAGCTATACAGACCCGGTTTGTGCAATGAATTGCACTTTTTATCTCGAAAACGAATACGCAGATGTGTACCCATGGGTTCGCGATTGCGGTTTGCCGGTGAGGGCAATATGCAAGATTAGCGAATAAAGACAGACTCAAGTCGGCTACTTTTGTTGCAGAAGAGCAGCAATCATCTTGCAGCTCAAGCAACAACGACGAAGTAACGGATGTAGATTTGAGGCTGTAAAATAGTTCTCATAAACAATATTTTAACATTCAAACGATAAAGGAGGTGCGAAATACACCTCCTTTCTTTTTATAATCCACTGAATAACAACACATTATTATTCATCAATAGTACATAATAGGTTGTTAAATATTATTTAAACTCCAGTTCCCTAGCAGAAAACAAGATTTTTGGCATAATTTTTATATCTTTACAAACTGAACGAACTAAAAAAATTTAAAGTTATGAAACGGTTTATCATATTAGGATGTTTGGTACTCGGGATGAGTATCGCATCGGTGGCACAAACGGTAACTGCAGCAAGCGAAGAAATTGCAGACGATTTCGATCTCAAAGCAGCAGCTTCACTGTTCGGAGATTCAAAAGATATTGAAGACTTCGAGAAAAGACTCAACGACGAATCGATAGCCATTTCGAACCTCGACCTCAACGGCGACGGAGAAATTGACTACCTCAGGTGCGTTGAGACGGTAGAAAACGGCGACCACTACATTGTGATACAAGCAGTCCTTGCTGCCGATATCTACCAAGATATTGCAACCATCTTTGTAAAAAAAGACGTTGAAACCAAAAACATTACGGTTCAAGTAATCGGCAACGAGTACATCTACGGACGTAACTACATCATCGAGCCGGTTTACATCCGCCGTCCTGTAATTTACACTTGGTTCTGGGATCCATACTGGCACTACTGGCACTCGCCATACTACTGGGGATACTACCCACACTACTGGAGATGCTGGCACCACAGACCATACCACATATATCACCACCACATCGTTGAATATCACCACCATCACCACTACTGCAGCTACCACCACCCGCATCACCCACACTCTGGCTACAATGGCCACAGGGATGTTGCAAACGGATACGGTAACGCTCATCCTGAAGGAAGCTACAACGCTAGACACCCTGAACACGTGAACTTCAGCGACAGCCGTAGAGCAGTAGATGCAAACGGAAGTCCTTCGACCAAGGCTCCATCGACCTCAAGAATTAATAGCGACAACGTACACAGAGTTTCCGACTCGGGCACAACTCGAATTGCAAACGACAATACTAATAAAACTCCTGCTAACAACAATGCCTCGAGAGTTAGCAACGACGCAAGCAGAACCTCTGCAAACAGCAATGCCTCAAGAGTTAGCAACGATGCAAGCAAAACTCCTGCTAGCAACAATGCCTCAAGAGTTAGCAACGACGCAAGCAGAACTCCTGCAAACAACAATGCCTCGAGAGTTAGCAACGACGCAAACAAAACTCCTGCATACAATAGCAACAGCTCAAGGACCAACTCATCAAGTTCTTCAAAGCCTAGCTACAACTCCTCAAGCTCATCACGCCCGAGTTCATCGAGCAGCAGCTCAAGGACAAACACCTCTAGCAGCTCACGCCCAAGCTCATCGAAGCCAAGCAGCAGCTACAACTCATCCAGCTCACGCCCGAGTTCTTCGAGCAGCAGCTCAAGGACAAACACCTCTAGCAGCTCGCGCCCAAGCTCGTCGAAGCCAAGCAGCAGCTACAACTCATCCAGCTCACGCCCGAGTTCTTCGAGCAGCAGCTCAAGGGTAAGCTCTTCAAGCAGCTCACGCCCAAGCTCGTCAAAGCCAAGCAGCAGCTACAACTCATCTAGCTCACGCCCAAGCTCATCGAGCAGCAGCTATCGCAGCAGTTCTTCAAGCTCGCGTCCAAGCTCATCAAGCAGCTACCACAGCAGCTCGTCAAGCTCGCGCTCAAGCTCACCTAGCTCACACTCAAGTTCATCTTCGAGCAGGTCAAGTGGCAGCAGCCACAGCTCTTCGAGCCATTCATCTTCTCGCAGATAAACACTATGATATAGCATTTCATGACAACAAAATGGTGCAGACTAAGAATCTGCATCATTTTTTTATTAATTTTGCACCATTAAACAATATAAAAAACAAAACACCAAGGTCGCGGCACGCCACGACTCAACAACAAACTAATATGCACGCCACGACTCAACAACAAACTAATATGAGACGATTATTGATAATTATTTCGCTGACACTTGTCACATTCCTTGCGAAGTCGCAAAAAATCGAATACTTCAACGACCTTATGTCGGACATGTACAACTTTGCCATTTACGAACCAGCCGGCTACGACCCCGTCAACAGCACCGACATGCCCGTGGTGATGTTCCTGCACGGACGAAGCATGAGCATAGGTCTTGACGGCTACAGGTACGGCACAATAGAATCAATAAAAAAGGAATTCGATATACTTAAAGGACAGCCAGCTCTGGTCGTAGAGCCTAACGCAAAAGGAGGCGAAGGCTGGGGTTCGGTGAAACTACACAAGGTTTACGAATTTCTGAAGGCTCATTATGCATTCGACCACAACAAGTTTTATGTAATAGGCATGAGCATGGGCGGCTGGGGTACACTCAACTATGTCAACAAATATCCCGACGAAGTTGCCGCCTGCGTAGGTATCTGTGGAGGCTGCGATGCAAAGTCACCATGCGGACTCAACAAAGTGCCAACCTGGATAATACACGCCGCTGACGACGAAACTACCGATGTTGCTTGTTCCGACAGAGTTGTAGAGGCCATGAAAGCATGCGGAAGCACAAACCTATTGAAATACAGCCGTTTGGAATCTGGTGGACATAGCCTCATAAATTATTTCCAAATTCACAGCCTCTACGAATGGCTTTTCAAACACAACCGAACCAACCGCAGATTCGACACAAGCATCGATTTTGTAAACAATCACGATTATCCCAGATATTGGTCAGGAGGCAAAGGACCGTCGGTTTACATTACAGCATCAGAACTTGCTAAGATACAGGCGCGTACTCCAAGACAACAAGGAAGCGCCCCCATCGCATCGAATAGCGGAACAAATTCATCGAACAACGGCAATTCACCAAGTACGTCAAAGCCGACAACAAACAACACTTCGTCGTCGAGCAACACAAGTTCGTCGAACAAGCCTTCGACAAGCAACACAAGTTCACCGTCGAAACCCGCAACAACGGCAAAACCAGTTGCTACAGTAAAACCTGCAAACAGTTCCACGGCAAAACCGAACACTGTCACAGTAAAGCCGGTATCATCGTCAGATAAAGGCATTTACATTGTAAAACAAGGCGACACCCTGAAGAAAATTGCAAAGAAACACAAAATCAAATACAAGAAACTTCTTCAGATTAACCATTTTACCAAGGACAAAAAAATTAAGCCTGGCGACAAGATTAAGGTTGCATAATATATGTAGCAAAAAACTTATACTATACATTTTTTATATATATTTGCCGCTTTTAAAAAAAATAGCATGAAAACAAGTAACATGATTGTGCCTAACCTACTATTGGGAATGGCAGGAGGTATTCAGTACCGCGCACTTTTAAAAGCTACAAAGAATCCGCGAAAGGCAAGCGAAAATACGCTTCGCGAAATCCTTACTTACGCAAAAGACACCGTTTACGGCAAAGAACACAAGTTTGAATATATACTTGAAGCCACAAACGACACCGAACTTTACAAACGTTACCGCGAACAGGTAAAGCCAAACGAATACGAGGACTTACGTCCATACGTTGAACGCCACAAACACGGCGAAGCCGACATTCTTTTCCCTGGCAAACCAGTGCTTTACGCAACCACTTCTGGTTCAACTGCCGAACCGAAATGGATTCCAATAACCGAGCGTTACCTGAAGACCATCTACGGCAAAATGACCAAGGTATGGCTCTACAACTTCATTCAGAACCGCCGCAAGGTTTTTGCAGGAAAGATTCTTTCGATAGTTGGCAAGGTTATCGAAGGTTATGCACCCGATGGCACCGTATATGGTTCGGTTAGCGGTGTGACACAGCGTGACTGCCCTGGTTTCGTGAAGAAACTCTACAGCAACCCGCAGTGTGTTTACGGAATCGCCGACTACACGGCTCGTTACTACGTACTTATGCGCATGGGCATCGAGCAGGACATTACACTAATTGTTACAGCAAACCCGTCGACAATCGTCGAATTGCAGAACAATGTAAACCGCTACTACGACGAGTATGTGAACGACATTGAACACGGCACACTTAAAGCCGACCTCAACATCGACCCGGAAATCCGCAAGGAACTGGAAGCTTGCCTCAAGCCAAATCCGAAACGCGCTGCCGAACTTCGCGCATTAAAGGCAAAATATGGCAATGTCCTTCCAAAGCACTACTGGCCGAACATGCAGATTCTGAACACTTGGAAGTGCGGAAATACAAAGGTTTACCTCGACAAGTTCAAGGATTCGTTCCCCAAAACCATGTTGCATCAGGAATTCGGCTATTTCGCTTCGGAATGCCGCTTCGGACTAGTTATGGACGACACTCTCAACAGCGTTATGTTCCCGCACATGCACTACTACGAGTTCGTCAAGGAAGAAGACATGGACTCCCCCAACCCAACATTCTACCAGTTGCACGAACTTGTTGAAGGTCAGCGCTACTGCCCGTATGTAAGCACATTCGCCGGCTTGTACCGCTACAACATGAACGACTTGCTCGAGGTTGGTCCGAACTTCAGGAACACACCAACTGTACACATGATACAGAAAACTCACGGTATCGTTACAATGACTGGCGAAAAACTCTATGAGCGTCAGTTTATTGAAGCAGTACACAAGGCTGAAGACACAACTGGAATGAAAACTCGCTTCTTCATCGGTTTTGCCGAACTGCCCGAATCGCGCTACAACTTCTACTATGAGTTTGCCGATCTGGAAACCACTCAGGAACAAGCCGAAAAGTTCACCGAAGCCGTTGATGCAGCCCTCAAGGAGAGCAACATGGAATACAAGGCAAAACGCGAATCGTTGCGACTGAAAGACGCAGTAACCTACCGCTTGCAGTTCGAGTCGTTCGAGCATTTCAAGGAAGAATGCATCAAGGAAGGCGCACGCGACGGACAGTTCAAGCTCAACCTGTTGCTACAGGACGAAAAGCGCCAGGCAAAGTTCAACAAACTGATAAAATAATATGGCAGAAATCAAAGCTGTCATCTTCGATTTAGACGGGACTTTATACGACAAGTCCCGTCTTCCTTTACGACTGGTAGCAAGGCAAATCCTGCACGGGAAGCTAATTATGCTCAAACGCGAGCGTAGTGTCAGGAAACTGCTCAAAGGCAAATATTTCGGCGATAAAGACCGATTCGAAGAAGCATTTTTTAGTCATTTCAAGCGTAAGAATGCAAAAGAATGGTTTTACGGAACCTATATGCCCGACACCATAAAAATCCTAAAGAAGCATTACCATATTGCCCCGTGGGTCGAAGATTGCCTTAAATCACTGCACGACAAAGGCGTGAAAATAGCTGTGTTTTCCGACTACGGCTATGTTGAAGAAAAACTTGAAGCCTTAGGTTTCGACCTCAAGTGGGCCGATTATCTTTTCGACGCACCATCACTCGGCGGATTAAAACCTAGCAAGGAAACATTCCTAAAAATATGCAGCACAATGGATGTTTCTCCGCAAAACTGCCTCATGGTTGGAGACCGCGACGACACCGACGGCGCAGGAGCAAATGCGGCCGGCATGCGATTCATGAAGGTTACAAAAGCTTCAGAACCAAGCGAGTTGGAGGGCTGACGCCGTTTCAATGCCTTCGGCGTTTCTAATTGTTTCTGTGTTTCACGTTTCTAGGTTTAGCTTACGCTGAGCTAAAGGTTAACTTCGTTGAGGGCTTCGCCGTTCTCGCTGCGCTGTTTCAATGGCTTCGCCGTTTCAATGCCTGCGGCGTTTGAAGGTTTCTGGGTTTAAAGTTCAAAGTTCAATGGCTACGCCGTTTCTAAAAAAGCGGAAGGTCATGCTGGACTTGTTTCAGCATCTGATTCCGCTTTTTTGTTTATGGGTTTAAGGTTCAATGTTTGTAACGACGCAATGAATTGCGTCTGTACAATGGCTACGCCGTTTAATGGGTTGAAGATTTGATTATTCTTCTGTCGTTGGCCACGGATTCTCTTCTATTCCAGCCATCTGCACCATGGTTTTGTGAGCGAGATTGCATACCCGCAAAATTTCATCCTTACGCAATTGTCCCTTCTCGAAAAATATAGGTTCGCCAACATGCAAAGTAACACATGGCAGATTACGCTTACCAAACAACCTGTACATACCTTTTCGCTCGCGATAGCTATAAACCAACGGAACGACAGGAATATCGTACTTGTAGGCCATAGCAAAAGCGCCAGTCCTGAACGGACGTATCGGCGCATACATATCCCAGCGCACTGCCTCCGGGAATATAAGGAACCACTCTTTGCGACTATGAAGTTCGTCGAAAGCCTCGTTGAACTTGCGTATGCCTCCGCGTGTTTCGGGAATCGGAATACCGCCAGCATGGCGCATAATCCAGCCAAATTTTCCGTTGAAATGCTTGGCAAACATCGGAATCCAGATTCTCCCAAATCGACGAACTGCCTGATTTACACCAAACGCATCGAAAATAAAAACATGATTACATAAACACATCGCCCCATTTTTCAGTTCTTTGCGATGTTTGCGCACATTTTTCCGTCCCTCTATCCGTAGTCCAAAATGAAAGCGGGTCATAAATGCAACCAATAGCCATTTTATAAAAAATCCCAACACGTCACCCAACTTGTAACTCAACGACTTGTCGAGGTACGGATAATTTTCGTCGAACTGATATTTTCCCTGCGACGAATCCTCGACCTCAACCTTCAGCAGACGGCGAAACGGATCATCCTTTGGATAATCGACCCCAATGTCGGGAATATACACGCCCTCTTTTACCTTAAATGTACCGAAATGCATTCTTATAAAATAAAATCAGCGCAAAGATAAATCTTTTTCAGCAATTATCGGTTTCTGCAGCGAAGACATACCTCATCGAACCATTATTAATATTAATAAAAAACATAAATCGTCAATCAAAAATCGAAAATAACTTTTATCTTTGTCTCACTAATTTTAAAAGGTAATATGCTATGGCTGATCAAAGACTAGAAGAGTATCGCGCATACTACGATGCACGCACAGAGCGATACGCAAACAACCCTCTGACAAAACATTCATACGAGGCTGAGAAAAAATTGAGAGACTTGTTCTACCGCTACGACAATCTCGATGAAATAGGACAAAACATGGGCCGACTCAATACCGACTGCGCTTTCGCCGTAACGCGCGACCAATACGAAATGGAAAGTGAATACTACGAGAGCGTTCAGGAGCCGATACGCAAGAAAGGAGCCGACCAGATACTTGCCGAACTCGACAGGCAGACCGAACTCCTGGACATGATGAACATGGTGAACGACCAAACCAACAAGAACGGTGTCGAAGTTAGTGCCGACGAAGCCAGTGGCAAAGCTTTGATGGAAAACTGGAAACAACTCGACGAAATAGAAGTTTACACCAATGCCGTTGTTCCTGCAAGATACAAAGCCAACATGCAGAAAGTTATCGACGAGGCAAAAAAATCCATCATCGAATCGCGCGACAGCGAAGAGAAAACCATTGGCGACTGGGTTGAAGGATGGCGCATGAAACCGGAACTTACACGCGAATATAGGTTCAGGCACGTGATGCCATATAGCGACGAGGAAATTGAGGAACACCTCAAGAAGTTCAAAAACATTATTAACAGATAAAAGGAGGAACAAGATATGGCAGTAGATAAAAGTATACTCGATGCAATAACCGGCGGATACAAGTTCTATCTCGACGACATGAAGAGCAAGAACATCACTGGACAGTACTACGACGAAGTCGAAAGGCTTTTCAAGCGCATAGAGGAACTCGGCGAAGAATGCTCCGACATGAACGAACTGTACGCCAAGATGCAGAACGAAAACATCACCGTAAAGATGTCCGACGCCTACACCCGCGCACTTACCGAGGAAGGCAACAAGAAATATATGCCGCAAAACGGCGAAATTCCCGACGACAGCCAGTTGTTCAAGAACAACTTGGATGCTCTGCGTAATTGCATAACAAGCTTACGCGACAACTTCGACAACGTGATGGAAAAGGCAACCGAATCGGAACGCATGAGACTTATGGTCGAAGGCAATCCCGAAGCTCTGATAAAGAGCATCGAGGACATGATTGCTCTCGCCGAAGAACCTGGCATGACATACGCCAACTTCCTACGCCTGCAGATTGAACGCGGACTCGACAAGGCTGCTCAAGCTACTACCCGCAGTGCCCTCGAAAGTATTGTCGAAAGCCAGAAGGCCCTTATGGCACCTGAAATAGAAACTAAGATGTGTGAGGAAAAACTCGAAGAATACGACAAAGAAGCTTCAAAAAACAAGTTCAACATTGTTGACGTCAATGTTTGGAACCTCATCTCCGACAGAATCGAAAGGAAATACAGACCCGATATAATAAAAAGAGACAAAATATACGATTTGTTCCATACAATAATTGGGGATCTAGGTTTCTGGAGTATCGCACATTGCCCGTTTGCACCTACCGATGTGCCACCATGGTCTATGATGGGTGACATCGAACGTGCAAAAGCTGACATTGAAAAGACAAAGGCCATATATCCCGGAATTATCCGCGAATACGAAAAGCTTTTGTATCGCTACTTCGGACTAAGGCTTAAAGATATTATCTACGACAGCAAATTCATCCATACCATAAAGTCGAACTATATTGACGAGTCACAAGAACTTATAGAACACCTGCTTCTCGACGTATATCCTCAATGCAAACCGTTCAACACTCTGCCCAATGATTTAATCGAAAAGCGAAGCGCAATGTACAAAGGAAATCGCGAAGTAAATCCTCTTAGAAACGAACCTTATATGAGGATGAAAAGATTCTACAATTCCAAGTTCGGTGAAGGCTACATGGAGAAATTCATGAAAGAAATAGGACAGGAAAAAGTTGATGTCAACACAGCAAAGATAAATAGTTCTGCCGCTCCGTGGGATCTCGAAACTTTCTTCCAGCACACCGAAGGAAAGATTGCAGAACCTGACCTCAACGAAACCTTTGTTGACAATTCGGCATCGAGCAAGGTCGAGGAAGCAGCCAGCACAATTAAGGAAAAAGCCGGAGGTTTGTTCTCGTTCTTCAAACGATAGAAGCATAAAAATGTGGTCGTCATCCTGAACTTGCCATAGGATCTGACCACGTATATAACAACAAAAAAGGTCGGACAATGTCCGACCTTTTCGTTATCTAAAACTGGACTATTAGAACTTCGTAACCTTTCTTACGATTACTTCGTTTGCAGTGTAGATTCTTACGAAGTACATGCCAGCAGGCTGTGCTTCGAGCGAGATGCTAATTACATCCGACGAAACGGCTTCGCTTGAAACAATCTGTCCGTCAACATTTGCAATCTCTACGCGCTGAGCATTGCCATCGGTAACAATGTTTACAATGTCGCTTGTTGGGTTCGGGTAAACCGAAATTTCGGAAGCAAGTTCGTCAACCGAAGTAACAATAGAAACATCATCGTTGCTACGAGGATAGATCTGGAATACGGTATCGTAAATAACTGCAAAACCAGTAATGTCCCAGTTGGTGTTGTCGCCGATTGTCATGTCGAGAGTCTTGAAGTTGTTTCTCAAAACAGCTTCGTTTCCGTTCTGCGAGAAAGTGGTATTGTTACCAGTAGAACCTTCGGTGTAAGTGTTTCCAGTTTCAACGCTTACATTGAGAACTCTTACAAGCTGCGAAACATAGTTGTTTGAGCAAAGCTGTTCGACAGTAATATCGATAGGAGCTATAGGTCCGACATTCTGTGTAGATGCAGCGGTATTTGCTACTGGAACATACTCAAGAAGTCCGTGATACATGCTTATTGTACCAGCGATACCACCCGAAATCACATCACCTTCGTTGTATTCGGTAGTAATCTTGTTGCCGCTGTCGTAGATAAGCAAACCGCCAGTTGCATCCTTAACATAGATGTTTCTGTCGCTGCGGAAAACAAATGTGACATCGCCGGTAAGTCTGAAGTTGCCTTCGGTGCTTGTGAGAGCATAGAGAGCTGCAATGTTCTCGACCATTGTCGGGAAGGTGTAGCGTGCCGTTACAACAACACTAGTTTCGTCGCCAACGTATGCGATAGCTTTTATTGTTGTGTTCTGGCTTACTGCGATTGCTTCGGTGTACAATGTCGATGTGTTGGTAGGATCGGTACCGTCGAGGGTGTAGTAAATTGCTGCACCTTCGGTTGCGCAAGCGATTGTTACGTTCTGAGCTTCTTCGTAGTATCCAGCAGCAGGAGTGAATACTGGTGTTGCAACTGTTGGAACATTGTCGCCAAGGTCAACGAAGAAGTCGAGTGCGAAGTTGTATTCGTCGTTTCCATCGTTTGAAGTTGCGTAAGCGCCAAATGCATTAGCAGTTCCTGCTCTGAATGCGACAGCCCTGGTATTTGTGGTCTCGTTAGTGACCTTAAATCCAAAATAGTTGTCAACAAGAGCCATACTTGTAAATTCGGCAACATTCCAAGTTGTATTCGACGAGTTTGAGAAGTTTGTGCCGGAACCATATCCCAAATTAGCACCCGAAGCATTTGTAAAGGTGTAGCTGTCGCCGTCGATGCTTACTGTCCATACTATAGTATCGACATCGGTAGCAATAACGTCGTTTTCAACATCAACTGCAATACCGCTGAGCTTGCTGGCGATTCGTGTCGATGCAACATAGAAATGGGTGTTATCTTCGTCGTAGCGCGAAGCGATGATAAGCTTGTCGCCGTTGTTCAACTGCGAGAGTGAAGCGATACGGGTGTAGTTTACAACAACTGGCGGATTAGCAACAAGTGCAACCGTTGCAATTGTTTCGCCACTGGTAAGAGTAAGTGTACCAGTTGTTACCTCATCGCCGGTGAATGTAACAGTCAAAGTTGCATCAGTATTCATTGTTAGGGTTGCTGCATCAACTGTGAAGTTGTCGGTTACGGTAACGGTAATGTCGGTTGTAAGGTTGAGGCTCGAAACATTCAAGGTCTGCGATTCGTTGGTAGCAGTGAATGTCAATTCTTCAGCACTTACTATGATAGCAGGAGTTGTAACAACATTGTAGAATGCCTCGGCAACAGCACTTGCTATGCAATCCTGCTTGAAAGCCTTTGCCTTGATTGTTGTAGGCTGTGAAATTTCGATTGCTGCAACATATTCTGCCGATTCTTCTGTTGGCTCGCTTTCGTCGAGAGTGTAACGAATGGTTGCACCGTCGGTAGCACATGAAATTTCAACATACTGTGTTTCTGTGTAGTTGCCAGCAGGAACCGAGAATGTTGGAGTAGCAACTATTGTTGCACTGCCTTCCATCTTTACAAACAAGTCGATTGAGAAATTGTACTGATTATTGTTATTATTGGAATAAGCATACGGAGCAAACCAGTGGTCTTCATTACTTCTTAATGATATAGCCCTTGAATCTGATGCTACATTTGCAATCTTGAAACCAACGTAGTTAGGAACGTAAGCATTTGCACCAGCAGTGTTTTCGCTAATGCTCCATAATGTATTCTGATCGTATGCCCAGTTTGTTCCCGAATTGTAACCCAATGTGTCACCCGATGCGTTTACAAACTTGTACGAACCATTTACAATATTAAGAGTAAATACAATAGAGTCAACATCGGTGGTGAACAAGTAACCTGCCGAAGTGTTTTCTGCAGTTATTGCAGTTCCATAAATTTTCTGGTTTGTTGACGAAACATTCCTGTAGGTTGTCGGAGCAACATAGTAGTGAGTTGCATCGTTATCGTAACGTGAAGCGATTACAACCTTGTCGCCATCCTGCAACTGGTCGAGCGAAGTGATGCGTACATAGTTTGCAGCAACAATCGGTTCCAACTTTGTGAATGTTGCGGTTGCTATTTCGCTGTTATTCATATTTTCCTTCATTGCAATAGCCTTAACGGTTGCAGTAGCGTCGAGAGTGAACGGTGCTGCATAAAGTGTCGACTCTGCAGTCGGGTCAGTTCCGTCGATTGTGTAATAAATCGAAGCATCAGCAGTTTCGCAAGTGATTGCTACTTCCTGGGTATCTTCGAATGTTCCACCGTCGGGAGTGATGACTGGAGTTGCAACGGTTTCCATGTCGGTAATTGTGTAGATTGCTGTTACCACTGCACTTCTAACTTCATTCTTTTCTGCAAATGCATGAATGGTGGTTGATTGGGTGAATGTCAAAGGAGCAGTATATTCAATTTGAGCATCGTCTGGTTCGATATTGTAATAAATTGTAGCGCCTTCGGTTTCACATGTCAAGGAAACAGTAACGCTTGCTGTATATGTACCAGCTTCTGGAGTGAATGTTGGTTCAGCCGGAACTTCACGCTTAACAATGTCTTCTGCAGTACGCGGGAAAATCTGATAGTCTGAATTATATTTTGAAACAAATCCTGTTACCGTTGTTAGAACGTCGCCAGCAGCATAGTCGCTTTCGGTTATCATACTGAATCTGTCAAATATTTTTATCGTGTTTTCGCCATCCGAAACAATTATGTTTTGTCCGCTTATTCCTGTTACCGTCAAATTCTGAACAGTTACAAGCTGCGACATAAAGTCGTTTTCGTTGGTCATCTGTGGTATAGTTACAACAACAGGTTCAATAGCACCATTATTTTCTGTTGAAGCAGCAATATCTGCTGTTGGAACTAATTCGTACAAACCATTATATATTGAGGTTTTTCCGCTGATTCCACCGCTGATAATATCACCATTCTCATAAGTATTGGTAATTATTGGCGTATTGTTGTCATATATCAACATACCTGCAGTTGCATCCTTTACAAACATGTATCTACCGCTTCTGAAAACAAAAGTAACATCTCCGAGCATCCTATACTGTGCATTGTTTGCTGTTGAGTAAACTGCTGCAAGGTTTTCAAGGAATACCGGCATTGTGTATGCTGCCGAAGCAATATCACTATTGGTATAGCCATCCTTTAATGCGATAGCCTTTACGGTAGCCGATTCGCTAAGAGTGAACGGACCATCGTACAAGGTCGATTCTGCTGTCGGGTCGGTGCCGTCGGTTGTGTAGTAAATCAAAGCCTCGTCGGTAGCACAGGTAATAGTAATCTGTTGCGGATTGTTGTAGTTACCAGCTTCGGGAGTAATTACAGGAGTTGCAACAACTTCCATGTCACTAATAGTATACTCAGCTGTAGCTACTTCGCTGTTTGCCATTCCGTCCTTTACTGCGATAGCCTTAACAGTAGTGGTTTGTGTTAGGGTGAATGCTGCAGAATATTGAGTGGATTCTGCTGTTGGATCATCACCATTTAGAGTATAGTATATTGTTGCGCCATCTTCCTCACAAGCAATGCTAACTTCCACACTATTAGTGTAAGTTCCTGCTACCGGCGAGAATGTAGGAGTTGCAACTGGTGTCAAAGGCTCCTCCAATGCAGTAACGGTCAACAAAATATTGTCCATACGAGCATTTGCAGAACCAGTATTTTTTATTACTATTTCAAAATTCTCAACAGTAGATTCTGCTGTAATTGTCCATGCCTTTGCAGATCCTTCAATAGCTACGCCTTCGGTTGAAGATGTTACCGAAAAAGTGGTTTTGTTGGAAAGGAATGTCAACGACATCTCATAAACACCACCCGTAGGAAGGTTGGAGATTGTCCATGTCTGGTTACTCTTTGACAATAATAATTCAGGAGTTGTTCCTTCTGCCAAAACAGCATCATACAATTTTGTTGCATCTGACGATTGAGCATACGTCAGCGTTGCTCCGCCATAAACCGTAGTTCCTGAAAAATCGTATGCACTAGGTGTTGTATTGGCTGCACCACCAGTCCACGTTTCGTACCACAGGGTGTCGCTCACCTGTATCTGCGCCCACAGGCCGCCAGACACCATCATCATCGCCAAAGCGACAACGACAGTCTTCATTTTTTGCGAATGACTTTTCAGACCCTTCGCAAGTTTTCCAAAACTAAAGTTATGGAAAACGTTCATGTAAAGTTCTCTCATGTTTAATAATTTTTAATTCAATTTTCTTTCTAACCTACTGGAATACAACATGTACTCCGACAAAACTCAAAGTTACAAAGTTATATAAAAATTTGATGTAAAATAGTTTGTTTGAATATTTTTTCTGCCGAACAGCAAAGACACTGACAATCAAGTTTATAAAACAAAACTCAACAATTTGTCTCAAATATCCCTCAAAAAAGCATCTTTCCGCACTTTTGTCTAAATCTTATTCACATCAATAACAAAACTTTGTTCTGAGGTCTAAAAATAAAAATTGGCAAAAAAAATTATTTCAATTTTGACATTTAGAATTAACTTTGCAATCTTATACTTAATAAAAAGATTCTTTATGAAGAAATTTGTATTATTAATAGTCGCTACCATTGCGACAATATTGATTGTCAACGCACAGACAACAATTATTGACAACCAGAAGCCATCTAACTCACAGATTGAAATTCTTGGAGAAAACAATAATGAAATAACGCTTAGACTGAATCTCAACTCGTACACACTAACCGAGGTACAGACTCCCAACGGCACCGAAGTGGTTGTAGGTTCACCCGAAGGCATCAACGACATGGACAAGGGGCTTCCCGACATTCCATATTTTACAACCTCGGTACGCATTCCTTCGAAGGGCAAGGCCGTAGTCGAAATTGTTGACGCAAACTACACCACCGTCGACAACATCAGCATTGCTCCGTCGAAAGGCCCAATCAAGCGCAACATCGACCCGTCGACCGTTCCCTACGAGTACGGCAAGTGCTACAAGATGGATGCATTCTTCCCGCTGACCGAAGCCGTCAACAGCGAAGCTTTCTGCATTCGCGACGTACGCGGAACTACGGTGCAGTTCTTCCCGTTCCAGTACAACCCAGTACAGAAGCAGCTGAAGGTTTTCACCGAAATAACCGTCAAGGTAAAATTCACCCAGCAGCCTAGCGAAAACGAAATTACCGCTTCGTACGAAAAAATCGACGAATTCGAAAACATCTACCGCCGCATGTTCATCAACTACGGCAGCAAGACTCGCTACACCCAGCTGCAGGACGGACATCCGGGCAGAATGCTCATTATCTGCAAGGACGCTTACGCATCGGCGATGACCGATTTCGTAAACTGGAAGCGCGAAAAGGGCATCGAAACCGAAATGGCACTTATAAGCACTGTCAGCAATACAGCAACTAGCGTTCAGACATACATTACCAATTATTTCAACAGCCACAGCGACCTTGCATACATCCTTCTGGTTGGCGATGCTGCAGATGTCGCCACATCCAATTTTACATCGGGAAGCGGATGGTCTGCCACAAGCGGTGATTCGGACAACAAGTACGCTTACCTTGTCGGCAACGACGACTATGCCGATGTTTTCATCGGACGTTTCTCGGGCGAATCGGTAGACAACATACAAAACATGGTCCGCAAGGTTATCCTTTACGAAAAGGAACTTACAACTTCTGACACATGGCTTACAAATGCCTACGGAAGCGCATCGAGCCAAGGCGGTGGCACCAGCGGTCACAACCAGGGCAATGGCGCAGAAAGCGATATGGTTCACATGGGCAACATTCAGACCGACCTCGAAACATACGGCTACACCGTTACCCGAGTAAACGAATCTACCAGCAACGGCATAGCTGCAACATCCACAGCTTTCAACAACGGCGTGGGCTTGGCTTGCTATGTAGGACATGGCGACACTCAAGAATGGGTTAACACTGGATTCAACAACACAAATGTCAATGCTCTTACAAACGAAAACGAACTTCCGTTCATCATAAGCGTTGCCTGCGTAAACGGCGATTTCAACGGAAACACTTGCTTTGCAGAAGCTTGGCTTCGTGCAAGCAAGAACGGAAATCCAACCGGAGCTCTTGCCTTCCTCGGTTCTACCATCAATCAGGACTGGAACCCACCAATGACAGCCCAGGACGAAATGATAGACATTATCACCGAATCGCTCGACGGAAACATCAAGAGAACCATAGGCGGTATTGCATTCAACGGATACTTCCGTATGATCCAGGACCATCCTATTTCAGCTTCCACCGGAAACGGACCGGGAACAGCCCTCGCATGGACAATCTTCGGCGACCCGTCGACAATGTTCCGTAGCACGACTCCACAGGAAATGATTGTTTCGCACCCATCTGTACTTACAGTAGGTCAAAACGCAATCGATGTAGCAAGCGACGCAGAAGAAACTCTTATCGCTATTACTCGCGAAGTAAACGGCGAAATTGTAATCCTCGGAACCGGCTATGCCAACAACGGCTCGACAACCATAAACATTTCGGGAATTGACGAACCATGCACTGTAAAAATCACTGCAACAGCCTACAACAAGGTGACTTACCAGACCGAAATTTTGGCTATCGTTCCCGAAGGTCCATACGTTGTTAATGGCGGCTACACCATAAACGACAGCGAAGGCAACAACAACGGCCAGGCCGATTACAACGAAACAATCAAGTTTAACCATACCTTAAATAATGTAGGCGTTGCAACTGCAAACAACGTAAGCATGTCAATTTCGTCGTCGAGCGAATACATTACCATCACCGACGAAAGCGAATCGTTCGGCGACATTGCTGCCGAAGCTAGCGTCACAAAGAACGATGCATACACAATGTCGATACTAAACGGAGTTGCCGACCAAACAAACATCGAAATCGCCTACACGATTACAGCCGACAACTGCGACACAAGAAGCGGTTCTATATACGTTACCGCCAACGCTCCTGCCCCAACAATAGCTTTTGTCGGTATCAACGATACTGAAAACGGTAACGGAAACAACTTGCTCGACGCCGGCGAAACAGCCAAATTAATTTTCAGCTTGACAAACAACGGACATGCAACCCTCGAAACAGGCACCGCAACCATAACCGTAAATAACGAAAACGTCACATTGATTTCGGACGAAGCACAATTCGACGCCATAGCTGCTGGCGAATCACAAAACATCGAATTCGAAATTTCAATCGCCGACAATGTTTCGTTAGGATCAAATACATGCTTCGCTGTACAGACCGACGGCACCTACAACGCAAGCACAGACGCATGCCTAACGATAGGTTTGCAAATCGAAGACTGGGAAAACAACAATTTCACCACTTACGCTTGGACCAACGCCAGCAACAGACCATGGACTATAGTTTCGACAGGAGCCTACGCTGGACAATACTGCGCTAAGTCGGGAAATATTGGCAACAGCGCAAAATCGGAACTCACTATCACAATCGATGTCCTCGCCAACGACAATGTAGAATTCTACAAGAAAGTTTCGTGCGAAGACCTATCGTATGGATACTACTGGGATTTCCTCGCATTCTACATCGATGGAAACATGATGGAACAATGGGCAGGCACAAGCGACAACTGGAGCTTGCAATCGTACCCCGTGACTGCAGGCACACACACTCTGAAATGGTCGTACGAAAAGGACTACTCAACTATCGGCGGTAGCGACTGCGCTTGGATCGACAATATAAAACTTCCTGCTCACAACAACACAGTAAGCAGCATCCACACCAGCGCCGACGTAGCCGAGAACTCAATGTCTATCTACCCCAACCCGGCAAGCGACAACGCATACATCAACCTTAACCTTACCGACGACAGCGATGCTTCGATTGAAATATACAACACCGTAGGTCAGTTGGTAAAAACTATCGACAGCATTATGCTGCAGGCTGGCGAAAACTACGTAGCCGTTGAAACTTCGACATTGAAGGCTGGCATGTATATTGTAAAAGCAAATGTAGGTGGTAAAATAATGACAAGCAACTTGTCCGTAACCAGATAAAGTATTGTCGATGTGTAACTGTTAAAATATTAAAAAATGTCATTCCACAAATCAGAACATACACGCGAAACGGAACGGAGAGCGTTGTTATGTTCGATTGTGCGGAATCTCCCAGGGAATAAAAATGCAAAAAAGTAATTAAACTAAAAACAAGACTTACCATGAAAAAGGTAATAACTACAATAGTATCAATCCTTTGCGTAACAGCAATGTTCGCACAGGAAATTCCTATGGAACTGCGTGGCAAATACCATGCTCTGCGCTGGGAAGAACTTTCGGGACAAAGAAATACTCGTAGCCTTATTGTTACAGACCCACCAGAGAATCCACGAAGCATAGCCGAATTTGAGCCAAACCAAGGTGTAATCGTAGCATATCCTAATCAATTTGGCATACCGAATTCTCTCATAGCAGAACTTTCCGAAGACGACACAGTTTACCTGATATGCAGGTCAAGCAGCCAAAGCTCAGTAAGAACCGAACTGCAAAACAGTGGTGTGAACATGAACCACCTGAAATTTGTATCATCAAACATCGACTCATACTGGTGCCGCGACTATAGCCCATGGTTTATCGAATATGGCGACAAGCAGGTTGGAATGATCGACTACGTTTACAACCGCCCACGTCCCAACGACGACGAAATAACCAATTTCTTCGGAACATACTTCGGCAAAGAGGTATTCGGAATGCAAGTGGTACATACGGGAGGCAACTACATGACCGACGGACTTGGCGTAGCAGCATCGTGTTCGGCATCTCTCGACGTAGAAAATGCCGATGAATACGGATATACACAGGCTCAACTCGATACTATTTTCAAGCATTACCTTGGACTTACCAACTATATGCACCTCGACGACCCGCTGGCCGACTACATAGCCCATATCGACTGCTGGGGCAAGTTTATCGACGTTGATAAAGTTGTGATTACAAGTGTTCCTTCATCAAACTCACATTACGCAGCATACGAAGCAATGGCAGATTACTGGGCAAACCAGACTAGCTCGTACGGGAACAAATACAAGGTTTACAGAACTTATAGTCCTAATGGTGAACCTTATTCTAATTCATTAATCCTAAACAAAAAGGTATATCTTGCATTTCCAAACAACGATGCAACAAACAACGCTAACGCCAAGGCCGTTTATGAGGAAGCTATGCCAGGATATGAGGTCATAGGATTTACACCACGCAACGGTGCAGCATGGCAAAGCACCGATGCTCTGCACTGCCGTACTCACGAAGTACCGCGCTTCGACATGCTTCGAATAGCCCACTACCCTATCCTCGATACCGTTGGATATGCCGAAACTTATACTATTACAGCAAGCATCTACACTCTCGGCAATGGCGGTGCTATCACAAGTGCCGAAGTTTTCTTCAAGATCGACGATGGCGAATACATTTCGGAAGCAATGACCAATGTTTCGGGCGATGAATATACCTTTACCTTCGAAGGTCTGCAGCGCGGACAAACAATTTCGTACTACATAAAGGCCGAAACCGAACAAGGACAGGTGCAAACGCATCCGTTCATCGGCGAACCCGACCCGCATGTGTTTGTTATCGAGAATGGCGGCGATCCTAGTATGTCGATAGACGCAAGCATCGACAACGGGTATATAAAGTGTTTCCCGAACCCAGCCACCGAGGTCTTGTATTTCATCTCCAACAATGTTGACGAAGGAAGCTACCGCGTCGAAATCATCAACCAGCAGGGCGCAGTTGTAAAATCGCTCGCCTCCGATGCCTCATCGAAGTGGGAAGGCGCATGCATCGACATTTCCGACATGGCAGCAGGTCTATATTTTGTACGCATGTACAACAGCAATAAGGCATACACTTGTAAGTTCTCGAAGCTGTAAAGAGCCGACTCCCCAGCAGTCATCGCGGAAGCTAGTCGAAGCACGCGATACGGAACGGGGAGCGTTGCGGAGACTACTATCCGCGATCTCATGGTCATTTACCGCACGTTATGTTTTTGCCCAAGTTAACGCCCTTAAGGTTTTTAACGACCTTAAGGCGGAGGGGGCAAATAACATTACGGCTATTGGTGGACACTACCCACGACCCTTACAGCCAAGGCGGCAATCAAGGTATCGCTCTTTCGGGCGATGTGTAAAAAAATAATTTCCGCTTCGGGAGATTACGTCAATACTAACAAAACACCGACAGTCCTCCCACGTAGTCATCGCGGAAGCTAGAGCGCACACGCGATACGGAACGGGGAGCGTTGCGGAGACTGCTATCCGCGATCTCGTTCCAACAAAAAAACCGCACGTTATGTTTTTGCCCAAGTTAACGTCCTTAAGGCGGAGGGGGCAAATAACATTACGGCTATTGGTGGGTGCTCCACCCGACCCCAGAAGCCAAAACGGCTTCAGCCATTCAAACGTGCGAAGCACATAGAACGGCGAAGCCCTCAACGAAGTTAAACTTGAAACGGCGTCAGCCATTCAAACGGCGTCAGCCACAGAAACTTGAAACGGCGAAGCCTCAGAAACGCCGCAGGCATTCAAACGGCGAAGCCATAGAAACGGCGTCAGCCATTGAAACGGCGCAGCCATTCAAACGGCGTAGCCACAGAAACGCCGCAGGCATTCAAACGCCGCAGGCATTCAAACCTAGAAACGGCGTCAGCCATTGAAACGGTGTAGCCTCAGAAACCTTTTTTGTTCCCTCGGAACAAAAAAACAGCGGCCGGTCGGGGAGACGCGGCACGCTGAGTCGTTATTCTATTTGTTGTGTGTCCTAAAGGAAATTTGAAAATTTGATGATTTGATGATTCGAAAATTTGAAAATTATCAATTATCCATTATCAATTGTCCATTATCAATTATTCTTCACCACCTTCTTGTTTACCACGAAATCGGCGGTGCTAACGCGCACGGTGTAGGCGGCATCGGGCAGAGCGCCGAGCTGGAGGACAACCTCGGTATCGTCGGCGGTGCGCTCGAAGAGCATGCGACCAAGCATATCGTAAACCTGGATGTGGGCGGCAACGTCGCCGAAGTTAACCAGATGTACTGTAAGTTCGTCGCGGAAAGGATTAGGATAAACATACACGTCGGGGTCGCCCAGCGATACATTGCCGCTGCAGTGAACCACGATAATCTCCGAGGTTGTGCGGGTGCCGTCGTAGTCGACCTGCGTGAGGCGGTAATAGTTTTCGCCGGTGCGGATGCTGTAGTCGGCATAGTTGTACGAGAGCATCTCGATAGAGTTTCCTGCACCAGCCACGCGGCCTATCTCCACAAAGTTGACGGCATCGTCGGAGCGTTCTACCACAAAGTAGTCGTTGTTGTGCTCGCTGGCGGTAGTCCACGATATGAGAGCCCGCTTGCCGTTGCACTCACCACGAAGCCTTACAAGGGTTATAGGCAAAAATACTTCTTTGCAATAGTCTTTGGTTGGTGCCATGTACGACGATGTTTTAGAGCAGTTTACTGTTGACGACTCGAATGTTGCTGTAATATTCATGCTTACGCCATTGGGTGTAAGACCAGTAAACTCGTATGCTATAGGACTTGCAAATGGCGGTGTGAATGTAAGCGTATTGCTTCCGAGAGCAACCGTAAGCGTACCGTCGGTTGGCGCATCGCGGAACGAAACTTCTCCCGAAACCTTGTAAGAGTAGGAATTCATACATTCAGTATTTGCCGAAATGCTTGTGATATCGCAGTTTGTAACTACATCGCACGAAGCACGTCCTTCTCCTCCTGTTTGGGTAAAGGTTATATATCCATCTCTATTTGCATAGTTTGCAACAAGAATCATATAATAATCACCATGCTGTGCATTAACAATCTGAAGATATTCTTCAGCGGAATTAGAACCACCATAGTCAACCAAATTACCGCTCGGCCTTGCAAGTGTATTTGTAGAGCATACAGGAGTTGATGTCAGTAAGGTTGGAGTAGCATCAGTATTAGTATAATGTTCATTAGCATGACTATACGTATACCATCCATTTGCTCCATTATCTGTTAGGTCAGACAAGTCACATGTCTTATTATTGAATGGTCCCCAGCAAGCCATATCGACATCGCCAGCCGTTGATGCAACAGTCATATTAATATCACCTGGCTCGTCGATCTGCATGTACCACCAAGTACCTGGACTATTAAAAAATGCACAGAAATTACCATAGTTTTCGCCATAGCCTTCCGATACTGCAAAACTTAAACTGTTGCCGTTGCAGAAAGCCACTGCATTTTCGCACGACGATTCTCCCTGTACTTCATTGTTGTAAATTGCATAAAGTGTTACGTCGTTGCACGAAAGATTTACCCTGTCGCCTGCATGGTAAGAAGTTCCGCTACCATCAGCTGCTGTATTCCACTCCTTGAAACCGACAAATGTGGAACACGAAGGCATAATTGTTGTAACATTGGCATACGAAGCCGTCTCACCCGACACCGAAGTTGGTGTAACCGTTGCACCATCTCCAGTACAGTTGGTTGTCACATCGTAGCTTAATGTATGTACATGCTCTACTACCGAAGCCGAGGGCGTTATGCAGAACTTTACATCTGGATAATGGTTTGTAACCAAATCGGCATGAAGTCTATTATATGGAGAGGTAGGTTCTCTTGGATCCAATGCATCAGGATTATGCGTATCATTATTATAATATATTATTATGTTATTTGCAGATTGTGAAGTTTTAAACTTATAATTATAGCGGTCTGAAGCTTCCCCTATAGCATTATATTTGCCAGAATTATCGTCGATTGCCACCACAAGGTTATCGCAACCATTGTATTCGAATGGAGTTTGCAAATTGAACTTGTTCCAACCTCGTGTACATGTAAGTGCTCCGCTATACACCTGCCTGAGACCAGAAATTATCCAATCGGTATTATTATCAAACTCCGATTTGGAGGTATGAGCCATATAAATAACTACATTGTCTTTTTCTGTCAGATTGCTAGTATAATCAAAATTGAAAGCAATACTATGTATTGTTCCTGGCGTAAGCATATCCGACGGATATATTATTTGTCTATACCCATAATTATAGGTATTATCAACTGGCGCACATGTATATTCCGAGTATGCATGATTACCCATCTGGTACTGCTCATCACCAGCAACAGGACAATTGCACACAGTTACATTGAGGTATGCTGTTGCTGCACAATATTCACCGTTTGCAGCTACACTTGCTATTATTGTTGCTGAACCTTCGGCTACTGGAGTTATTTCGCCAGTAGTCGAATTTACAGTCGCTACGCTTTCGTTATCGGACGAATAAGTAACAGTCCCATGCCCAGAACCTGGACTCACTGTTAGCGAAGTTGCAACAGTTCCACCAGATAGTGCTACTATAATATTGTCTGAGCTGAAATATGCATCCACAGGATTGTTACATTCGGTAATACAGAACTTCATATCACTTCTATTATCACTTATTCCAGAATATGTTGTAGGAAGATGTGACGTATTAAGTACTATAGACGGATCATCTACCTGATAATATCTTAATTTATATGCATGTTCGGTAGTATTATTAGAATTCCACTGGGCTACATGCACAAGACAACCATTTTGGCTATCGGTATTGGTTGTTCCTCTATCGTTATTGAAGACCACCACTATATTGCTTTCGCCATCCCACTGGAACGGATTATCTAAAATTATTTCTGTCCAACCGTCAACAAAATGTATAGTTCCACTATTACGAACAAGTGTCAAACCGGACCTTACATAATCGTCTTCCAGATTATCCTTGGTAGTCATACCCATATAAATTTCACTTACAACATCATATGATCCTTTATATTTGACTTTAATACTATTTATGGTTCCAGCCCTTCCTCCTGCCATACGTATCTCTGTTGCCGAATACAATTGTTGGGTGTAACTATATCTATATATATTAGAATACGCTCCTAGACTTGGTGCTGTTGATGTTCCCCAACCTACTCTTGTACAATCATCTGCAGCTACATGCACATTGCAAGTTACTGTTGTTTCGCAATATATGCCATCGGCTGCAACCGTACCAGTTATCACACAATAACCTTCGGTAACGGCTGTTACCAATCCGTTGCCATCGACAGTTGCCACAGAGTTGTTGCTGCTGCTCCATGTTACTCCACCTGCATTGTTGGATACAATACTCAGATGATTATATGTTTCCGACGGTGCAAGCGTAAGCGATGTTGTATCGATTGTTGCTATAGGCTCACGGCACGATACAACGATGACATATTTTGCCCTTGCTGCACAATAGTCAACGCTCCCGATTGTCTCGTAAGGAGTCGAGGCGGTTATTACTGCCGTTCCATATCTGCCTGTCATCGAAAGCGCACCTGTCGATGAGTTTGTTATTGTTGCCACAGCAGGATTCGATGAAGTATAAGTGATTGTTCCACTAGGAGTTGCCGTACCACTTAAGGTTGGACGAGCAAACGAGTCACCAGAAACAATCCTTATTGTATCGGTACTGAAAGTCAATGTGCTGGCTCTGTCGGTACATGCATCGATGCAGAATTTTATTTGTGGACGATAGTTTGTTACGCTACCATCTGAAGAAGTAGGAACATATGAAGTTCCATTAATGGCTATTGCAGAGGATGTGCTTTGTGCGTATTTTGCGCCTCCAGTAACAACTGTATAATAGAAATCGCCCTCTGTCGGCTTACTTGTAGTTCGCATAGCTACAAGAATATTGCTTTCACCATCCCAACGGAAACCTGCTGCACTTACGTCAATATCGACCCAACCTGGGGCAAATGTCTTGTTACCCGAATAAACCTGAACCAGATTTGCATCCGAAATCCATCCGCTTGTACCTGCGGTAAGTGTGGTTTGCTCTGTAAGACCCAAATAAACCTCGATGGGCAGATTCTCGTTGGCAGCCTCGCCGTAATAATTGAACTTTATCGATTCTACAAGTCCTTCTTCGCCTCCTGCTGCCGTTATTTCGCTGGCAGTGTATAGCTGCTGTGTATAGGAATAGTAATTTGAATTTGTTGAATAAAATGGGGTAATATGTCCTTTTGTAGCTCCAGAGCCAACCTGCGAACACCCATCTGTAACTGTTATGGTATATACGAGGTTTGTTGTACAATAGGCACTACTTGTTGGTGTATAAGTCACTGTTATTTCCGCTGTTCCAGCCTGTAATGCAGTTACCAGACCTGTGCTTGTAACACTTGCAACAGATGGTAGGTTCGACGAATACGAAAGAGTACCCGGAGTAGTAACCGAGTTTGTAAGTATTCCTGCTCCTGATGCAAGGTTTACGGTTTCGCCAATTGTTTTCGACGACGAAGCTGACGACAAAGAGAAAGTTCCCACAATAGGCGTACATGGCGAGATGCAGAAACGGATATTAGGACGTCTATTGTTTAAACTTCCTGCTGCAGTAGTTACATTACTTGAATTTAAAGTTATTTGCGAACCACTATATGCATATTTTGCTGTGTTTGCTTTTGTAGAATAGTAAAATTTACCATTAGTTGTCGGCAATACATTTGTTTTCACTGCCAGTAAAATGTTACGTGTACCATCCCAATAATAGTCATCTATGTCAACTTCCACCCATCCAGAAGAAAAAGTAATCGGACCAGAATATACTTCAGTCAGATTAGCATCAGAAACCCAACCATTGGCTCCTGCAGCAATTTCTGTTGAAGTTGTTTGTCCTAAATAAATAACTACAGCATTACTACCTGTCAATTCCAAATTCGAAGGACCAGAATATTGAAATTTCAAATGGTGTATTGTTCCAGCATCCGAACTTATCTCGTTTGCGAGGTATAACTGCTGCGTATAAGAATATTTGTATGCAGAACTAACTTGTTGGGTATATATTGGATTATAATACCCTTCACTATAACTTGTTCCGCTACCCACCTGCGTACATCCGTCTGTTACTGTAATTGTATAGGTGTCGGATTTTGTACAATAGCTTGCATCAGCAGGAGTAAATGTAGCAGTAATTGTTGCCGAGCCTTCGGCTATGGCTGTAACCACACCACTTCCGTCAACTGTTGCAACATCATCGTCGCTCGATTCGTATGAAACCGTTCCGCTAATTCCTGGTCTTGCTAGGTTACCTCCATCGGTTATGTCAATAGTATTGCCGACAATAATTGTTTCAGAATCATCGGAAAAAGCAAAGGTGCCAGGGTCGGTGCATCCAGCATTACATTTGATACAGAAGGCAGTGTTGGGACGATAACCATATCTAGCACTTGCATAACCTGGACTAGAAATAGATATATCAGAGGTGGCACGACGAGCAATACAAGAATTAGAAGTGACTGTACTGTAATAAAATTTAGGATTTGATGTTATTCCAGTATTATTGTCGATAGATACCAATAAATTCTTATTCCCTCCTTCATAATCAAATGGAGTATCAAGAATTATCGTATTCCATCCATCTGAAAATGTAACCGTACCGCTATATACAAGAGTCAAGTCAGATGTTTCCCAATCTGTATCTGAAGTAAACGACGTACGCGTTGTATTTTTCATGTATATATCTATACTAACAGTTGGTCCAGCACCATTGGCGCTAAAGGCTATTGCATTTATCTTTCCACCATTTTCACACAACTCCGATGCTTTATATATTATTTGATGGTAACTATAATACTTACTATTATTAGATGATGTTCTAGATACTGGACCATATTCATTCGAGGAATATGTTGATGCTCCACATTGCACACAATCATAACCGCTTCCAGAGCAAGAAATAACCTGTCCCCACGCATTTCCACCCATTGCGGCAAACACAAAAAAGCAAATTATAACTATAATATTCTTATAGCATTTCATATCAAAAATATTTTACAGGGTTAATTATTCGAAGCGCGGTCGTTCTGCTTGCGCCAGAGAGCAGCAGCTTCGTTCATCATACTTACTACTTCGGGAATATCTACCTTCTCGGCTCCGTCGATCATGCAACGGGTCTTGCCAGGGAAAATAACAAGACGGCTAATGTCCATCTTGTCAATGGTATATTCCTTTATAAAATCGATTTCGTTTTGTCCTGTGGGCATCTCGGTAACCGTAAAGTAGGTTATCTGGGTGCCGTCGTCGTAGGTCTTGGAGGCTACAATCTCTACAAACTTAATCTCCTGCGCCTGCACCATAGTGAATGTACAGCACAACAACAATACGATTGCCAGTAGCCTAATCAGTCCGCCAATACGAGAGATTACACCAACATTGTTAGAATTAACGTTCGCCCCCTCCTTGTTGCAAGCAAGGGAGCATAAAAAATTTGCTTCTTTCATAGTTAAAAAACAAGTAATTTTACTTGTTGTAAAAGTAGAGTCTTTAATACTGCTAGGCACTTAAAATTTTGTTAAGGGGAATTAAAGAATCGTAATCGATTGGATGCCAGAGATATGAACTGGGAAAAAGATTTTTTGCAAAGACAAACGAGAGGTCGGATGGGTACTATATTGAGGAATAAACACGACAAAAATTATACGAACGCAAACCACAAATAGAGAAAAAAGAGGAAAAAGGAAGAAAAACGGCAAGACGGGACGACAAGGGGTTCCTCGCGGGGCTCGGAAAAGAAAGAAGAAAACGACAACAGGGACAACAATAAACAACAAAGGACAACAAGAGGATTCCTCGCAAGGCTCGGAACGGAAAGAAGAAAACGACAACATAAACAACAAAGGACAACAAGAGGGGTCCTCGCGGGGCTCGGAAAAGAAAGAAGAAAACGACAACAGGGACAACAATAAACAACAAAGGACAACAAGAGGATTCCTCGCAAGGCTCGGAAAAAATGTTGTCAAAGGTTGTCATAAGTTGTCTTGGTTGTCGTAAAAAAAAGAAGAAAACGACAACAGGAACAACAAGGGACAACAAAACACCGACAGTCCACCCCTGCAGTCATCGCGGAAGCTAGTCGTAGCACGCGATACGGAACGGGGAGCGTTGCGGAGAGTGCTATCCGCGATCTCATGGTCATTACCGCTCGTTATGTTTTTGCCCTGCCCCAATTTAACGCCCTTAACGTTCTTAAGGCCATTAAGGGCGGGGGGCAAATAACATTGCGGCGGATTGGTGGGCGCTATCATGACCCCAGCGGGGTCGAACGTTTATAGCAGCGATAGCTGCGGTGGGATAGCGCTGGCGCACGTTTTTGTCGCGGAATAAAATGGAGCATACAAAAACTGTGACAGCGCGAAAAGAAAACGAAGCAAAAAAATTGCAACCGCCATTACAATAACAGCAGTTGCAATATACAAAACCTTGTTAATAAATAAGATATATGAGCAGAGCAGGTTTTCCCCCTACCCTGCACGCATGTAGTTAAATTGCTATTTCTTCTGATACAGATACCTCTTTATGCTGCGCTTGGGCGTACGCTCGAAGTCCTCGTGCATGAACTCAATCTTCTGTATCGAGGCATACGACGGCAATTCCTTGTTCACCGACGGCAGCCAGTCGCGAATCATATTCTCCAACGCCTCACAACCAATGCCATCCTGCTCGGCCTGCTGGTAGTCGGGATAAATGAGCGCTGTGAGCACACCATGGTCGTCGACAACCAACGACTCGGTAACGTAAGTCAGACTGTTGAGCACACTCTCAAGCTCCTCGGGGTAAATGTTCTGTCCCGACGGACCAAGAATCATACACTTGCAACGTCCCTTCAGATACAGATAGCCATCGCTATCGACAACACCCATGTCACCAGTGCGGAACCATCCATCTTCGGTGAAAACCTGCTGCGTAGCCTCCTCGTTCTTGAAATAGCCGAGGAAAACATTGGCACCCTTCACCTGCACCTCGCCGGCAATCTTCTCGGGATCGGGCGAATCGATACGCAACTGCATGTTGCGCACCACCTTGCCGCACGAAAACATACGCGTGTTGTTCCAATGTGCATAACATATTATAGGTGCGCACTCGGTCATGCCGTAGCCGACGGTAAAGCGGAAACCTATCTTGCGGAAGAAACGCTCCACCTCGTTGTTGAATGCTGCGCCACCGATAATAACCTCCTCGAAGGCGTTGCCGAAAGTGTTGGTAAGCTCGGTGCAAATCTTCTTCTCTATCATCTGGTCGACAATCGGAATGCGGAACAAAAGCTTGTTCTTGTCGAGAATCGGCTTCAACTTGTTCTTGTATATCTTCTCAATTATCAGCGGCACCGAGATGATAATGTCAGGATGTATGTCGGCAAATGCCTGCATTATGAGCTTCGGCGTCGGCATCTTGGTAATGAAATGCACATGGGCGCCCATGGTCATCTGGAACATAAATTCGAACATAAATCCGTACATGTGAGCCATCGGCAGCATCGAAACTACCTGCGAACCCTGTCCGAAACGCGGCAAAGCGTCGAGATGTGCGAAATCGACATTACTCGACAAGGCACGATACGGAATCATTACGCCCTTCGACTGTCCCGAAGTTCCCGAAGTGTAGTTTATGATTGCCAATTCGTCGGGTGTATCTTCGTAATACTTAATGTCTCCCTTCTCGAAACGCTTGGGATAACGCTTGCCGTACAACTCGTTGAGATGCTCGCGCACCTGCATGTACTCGTCGCTGGCAGCAAACAGGAAATTTAGGTCCGAAATGTTTACAACTACCGAAACACCAGGCATTTCTGCAATATCGAGGCCCTTCCATACAGCATCGTCAACAAAAAGCACACGCGCTTCGGAATGATTTACAAGATGCTGTATCATCGACGGCTTGAACTCGTGCTGCAACGGAACAGGAACCGCTCCGTAGGTAAGCGATGCAAGAAAACATACGCCCCAGTTGGCCTGGCTGCGCGAACAAAGAGCAACCTTGTCGCCTTTGTGCAGACCGCACTGCTCGAATGCAATATGTAACTTCGATATGCGGCGGGCTATATCAGAATAAGTAAGTGTAATTCCTTGATAATTAGACAATGCAGGAAGCCCCCAATTGCGAACAAAACTTTCCTGAAGTCTTTTGTTGAATGAAATATTCTCCATGTTCTATTTTTTAAATTCGGCGCGAAATAATGCATAATAAACCGACTGAAAAAATTATTAGGAAAAATGGACAACTTTTAGTGATAAATTTATATCTTTGCCTTATGGAACGCAACATAAACTACAACGATGGCGACATCCTGATAAAGGATAGTTTTGGTGACATTTTTCTGGCAGGAACAATACGTACCACCATGGTTTCGGCTGTAATATGCACGGCTGGACAAGTAAGTTTCTCGCTCGGTGGCACGACGTACACAGCTATGGCGAACGACATTGTGATACTTCCGCCAAACCTGTCTATTGACGACGTTGTTCTCGACGACGATTTCGACGGATTGTTCTTTGCGCTGTCGTACGTAAAGTTCGAAAAGACAATTATGTCGGGACGCGGTCTGTGGCCTCTGATGATGTACACACGCACGCACCCGATTATCCACATGAATAAGCAGGAAATGAAGCTTGCACTTGACTATTTTTCCATAGTGCGCGAGAAAATTGCTTCGCCGCGCGACTTCTACTACAAGGAAATCATGCTTCTGCTGATGGAAACCGTTTTTTATGAAATTTGCGTAATCATAAACAGGCATATCGACACAAATGTGCTCACCGTAATCGCCAAGCAGAAGGACTTGGTTTTCCGCAAGTTCATCGATTTGCTCTCGACCGAAAGCATTCACTCGCGAACCGTTGCCGACTATGCCAAAATGCTGTGTGTATCGCCCAAATACCTATCGCATGCCGTACAGTCGTTAAGCGGCAAGAACGCCCTGACATGGATTCTCGAATACGCTACCGACGCTATTGCCCACGAACTGCGCTACTCGGACCGTTCCATAAAAGAAATCGCTCATGCTTTCGAATTCTCGAGCATAAGCGCATTCTCAAAGTTTGTCCGCATACGCCTCGGCTGCTCGCCCCGCGACTTCCGAAACAAAGCCTACGATTCGGAAACAGGGCAGAAAGGCGCGCTATCCTAAATGGAACTTCAGCAACTCGGCTGTAACCTCGTTAATAATAAACACATTATCTCTGGAATACCCTAACTTTTCAAGTTCTTCGACCAAAATGCCGCTGAAATAGTAGGCGATGCTTCCGCAAAAACCAATCCTATACTTCAGATAGTCGGGATAAATAAGCAGGTAGTTGCCAAAGAAGTCTCTAAACGACTGACGCATAAGCTCCTGCATCTGCGGATGGTCGATGTGCTTGCTGATAATCTTGGTAAAGTTAGCAAGGTAACGGTTAGGATGTTCGCCCTTGTAAACGGACTTCAAGACGGTTGTTACAGTTTCGCCGGTTTCCTCAAAAATCAGCTTTGTAAGTTCCACATCAAAGCGTCCTTCCAAGTAACGTTTGATGAAAGTTTTTCCGATTGTCGCGCCACTACCTTCATCACCAAGAATATAGCCAAGCGAAACAGGGCACTTTGTTATCTCTGTGCCATCGTAGAAACACGAATTGGAGCCTGTGCCTAAAATTGCAGCGACACCTTTCTCGTGCTTAAGCAGTGCCCTTGCAGTTCCCAGCATATCGGAGTAAATGTTTACGCATGCCTTGCTGAAAAAAGTTGACAAGGCTTCCTGCAGATGGGCAAAGTTGTCGCAACTGGAGCATCCCGAACCATAAAAATATACATCGGTAACATCGTTGGCATTCACTTCCTTGGGGAAAGCCGCCGACATGCAATACTCAACCTCGTCGCACGTCACAAAATACGGATTGAAACCAATGGTCTTGAAAGTATATTCCTGTCCTTTTCCGTCGGACACCACCCACAAAGTCTTTGTCGAACCGCTATCTGCTATTGCTATCATCGCCTAAATTGTTTATTGTAAAGATTTTACCCACTCTTCGAGCTGCTCCTTGGTAGTATTGTTGAGCAGACGACCTTCTTTCCAATTAGCCTTTGGATATGCAGCTTTCAAATCATTGCAAGCCTGTTCGATTGTGCTACCACCCGAAGTTGCAAACGGAATGACTGTCTTACCAGCAAAGTCGTGAGCCTCCATGAAGGTGTTGATTATAGTAGGACAAGTGTACCACCAAATCGGGAAGCCTACATAAATTGTGCTGTAGTCGTTGATATTTAGGTCGCTTTTCTTTATTGCTGGGCGCGACGATTTGTCCTTCATTTCCACCGACGAGCGCGACAGAGAATCTCTCCAGTCGAGGTCGGCATCGGTATAAATCTGTTCGGGTACGATTTCGTAAAGGTCGGCACCAGCGACTTCTGCAAGTTGTGTTGCAACGCCTCTTGTCACTCCCGAAGCAGAAAAATAAGCTACTAATGTTTTCATTTCCTTTGTTTCGTTTTGATTTTCTGATTGTTTTTCTGCATTTGCACAAGCGCATACGCACAATGCGATGGCAATTACCGAAATAATAGATATTTTCTTCATAACTGATACATTTTGTTTTGGCAAATATAACAAAAAAAGAAAACTGTTGTATGTAATAAAACAAATTAAGGTGCGACCCCCAGAGGTCGTTAAAAATTATTTTGCTGTGAGCTAAACCTATGCGACCTCGCCGAGGTCGTGGTTACATTGCCGCGCTGTTTTATTGGCATGCACATTAGTGGCCGGAACTATTTGTTTATTTGCGGACTATGGATGGGCGACCTCGGAGAGGTCGTATGTTATAGAAATACAACAGATTGATATATCGACCTCAGCGAGGTCGCACAAATCACAAAAAAAGCTTCGAGAAATGGATATGATATAAAAAAACAAAGGGCATCCGTAATGGACGCCCTCTGCCTGATAGAATTATGAAATCATTAATTTTTCAAGCCGAATCTTATGAAACTTGTAGCAACAAGTCCCTTTTCTACTGATTCGAGGTACTGAGCGATCGATACCTTTGAATCGGAGATGTAAGCCTGGTTCATAAGAGTTGATTCCTTGAAGAACTTCTGCAAACGACCGTTTGCGATAGCATTTATCTTAGCTTCCGGCATAGTAGCAACAGTTGCTTCGGTAACTTCGGTTCTAATCTTGCGAGCTTCGTCAGCCTGTTCCTTAGTTATCCATCCCTTTGCCATGTTGCTTTCGATATGGTCGTCGCTGTCAACGAGGTTCGGGTTGATGCCAGCTTTCTTCAAAGCAGCGTCAACAGCCTTTGCGCTGAGTTCGAGCTTGGTCTTGTTGATTGCAATCGAGAATTCTTCGTCCTTAACCTTCTGAGGAACGCTAGCTTCGTCAACTGCAACAGGATTCATAGCAGTAACCTGCATTGCAACGTTACGGCCAACCTGACGGTCAACAACCTTGTTAAGACCGATAACTGTAGCGAGCTTGTTTCCGTTGTGGATGTATTCAACAACGTAAGGAGCTTCCATCTTGTTGTAGTATGCAAGTTCCATCTTTTCGCCAGTTATACCGCTTCTTTCAGCAACTGCGTCAACGATAGTCTTTCCGTTTACTGTCAAAGCCTTGAGAGCTTCGAGGTCGGCTGGAAGATTGTCACAAGCAACCTTAAGGATGTCCTTTGCGAGGTTTACGAAATCGTCGTTCTTAGCAACGAAGTCGGTTTCGCAGCTCAATGCGATAACAACACCAACGGTATTGTTCTTTGCAGTACCAGCGAGAACAGCACCTTCGGTAGCTTCGCGGTCAGCACGCTTGTTAGCGATAGCAAGACCTCTTTCTCTGATAAGATCCTTTGCCTTTTCGAAATCACCGTCAGCTTCTGTCAAAGCCTTCTTGCAGTCCATCATACCTGCACCGGTCAAATCTCTCAATTTCTTTACGTCAGCAGCACTTATATTTGCCATTGTCTTTCGGTTTTAACGTTAATACTAGTTTTCTTCGGTTTCAGCAGGAGCTTCTTCAACGTGTTCCTTCTTTGCCGAAGTTCTTCTCTGTCTCTTTCTTTCAACTGGAGCCTGTTCTTCAGCCTCTTCGCCAGCTTCCTTAGCAGTGTTTTCCTTTTCAACTGCTCTTTCGTCCAAACCTTCCTTTATAGCCTGGCACATAGTAGCAACGATAAGCTGAATTGACTTTGAAGCATCGTCGTTTGCTGGAATTGGGAAATCAGCGTTCTTAGGATCCGAGTTGGTATCAACCATTGCGAATACAGGAATACCCAATCTCTGAGCTTCGTGAACAGCGATCTTTTCCTTGAGGATATCAACTACGAAAAGAGCTGCTGGGAGTCTCGAAAGGTCGGCGATAGAACCGAGGTTCTTTTCCAATTTTGCTCTCTGACGGCTAATCTGGAGCTGTTCACGCTTTGAAAGCGATGAGAAAGTTCCGTCGCTAATCATCTTGTCGATTGACGACATCTTCTTAACAGCCTTGCGGATAGTCGGGAAGTTGGTAAGCATACCACCGGGCCAGCGTTCAGTAACGAATGGCATTCCAACCTTTGTTACTTCTTCTGCTACGATGTCCTTAGCCTGCTTCTTGGTAGCTACGAACAAAACTTTTCTACCTGATTTTACAAAGTTCTTCATTGCTTCTGCAGCTTCGTCAACCTTTACGGCTGTCTTGTGCAAGTCGATGATGTGGATACCGTTGCGCTCCATGAAGATGTAAGGAGCCATTGCGGGATTCCATTTGCGTCTGAGGTGACCGAAGTGTACGCCAGCCTCTAACAATTGATCAAATGTTAATCTTGACATTTTAAAAAATTTAAGTTTACATTCTGTAGTAACAATCGTGAAGTAGAATCCCGAAGGACCATCTCCACGATTTAGATACTAAACTCTGTTTATAATTCTCTGAAAATAAAATACTAACGCTTGCTGAACTGGAATCTCTTACGAGCCTTCTTCTGTCCGGGTTTCTTTCTTTCAACAACCCTCGAGTCGCGTGAGAGGAAACCGCAAGGCTTCAAGCTAGCCCTGTATTCCGGATCTACCTTCAACAATGCCCTTGAGATACCAAGGCGCAAAGCTTCAGCCTGACCTCTTACACCACCTCCGTCGATGTTGGCCTTTACATCGTAGCAATCCATCTTGTCCAATGTCAAGAACGGTTGCTTTACGATATACTGGTACTGCATAATCGGGAAGTATTCTTCCATTTTGCGGTTGTTAACCGTGATGTTTCCTTTTCCTTCGCTAAGGTAAACTCTTGCGACAGCAGCTTTTCTGCGACCTAATGCATTAAATACGTCCATGCTTATTTAATTGTGTTTAAATCCAACTTTGTCGGGTTCTGAGCTTCATGTTTGTGCTCGCTACCAACGTAAACTTTCAAATTTCTGAACAATTCGCTTCCGAGACGGTTCTTAGGCAACATTCCCTTAATTGCGTGCTCGATGATGCGTTCTGGGTGCTTTTCAAGCATTTCAACAGGAGTTTCAACCTTCTGTCCACCAGGATAACCAGAGTGTCTGATGTATTCCTTGTCGGTGAGTTTCTTTCCTGTAAGAACAACCTTTTCAGCATTGATGATGATGACATTGTCACCGCAGTCAACGTGAGGTGTGTATTCGGGTTTGTGCTTTCCTCTCAGCACGTAGGCTACTTTCGAAGCCAAGCGACCAAGAATTTCGCCTTCAGCATCGACAACATACCACTGCTTGTTAACAGTCTCCTTGTTTGCCGATATTGTTCTGTAAACCAATGTTTTCACTTTAAAAAATCTTTCTTTAAAATTAATAAATTAAGTTCCTTAGGCTGGATGACCAAACGTACTGCAAAAGTAATACTTTTTTTATTTCCAAAAAATCTTTTTTTGCATTTTCTGTAAAAAATATTTTGTCAATAAAATATTGGTTGATAGGACGCTATATTTTTCGCCACTCTCCAACAAAAACAGCACCTCCCCGACCTAAAATTTTTGACATATAATTATAGGTATAGAAATTTCTATTGTCAAATTCGCATTCATTTCTTACTTTTGCATCAACTACACATTATTCTAATTGAAATGAAAAACTTTTTAACTATCGCATTATTAGCAATTTTCGCATTGTCGGCAACCGCACAGACCGCACCCAAGAAAGTTTACGACGAAACCATCAACCAGATGGAACAAATTGACAAGGCCGTAAAACAGGCAAAGTCGGAAGGAAAATTCGTAATTTGCCAGGTTGGCGGCAACTGGTGTCCTTGGTGCCTGCGGTTTGCAGAATTTATCACCAACGACAGCACTATCAACAAGTTGGTCAATGATAATTTTGTGTATATCCATGTCAACTACAATCCTCGTCAGTCGGATGAAGTGCAAAAAGAAAATGCCGCAAAGATGATGAAAAGGCTCGGAAATCCTGCCCGATTCGGCTTTCCTGTGTTTGTTGTGCTCGACGAGAACGGCAAGGTAATCCACACCCAAGATTCGGGCTTTCTCGAAGAAGGCAAAAGCTACAATAAGGAAAAGGTGATAAGATTCTTTGAGTGCTGGACGCCAAAGGCGGTAAGGCAATGAATGATGGACAATTGATAATGGACAATTAGCAATTGACAATGGAAAAGAATAATGGACAATTGACAATTTATAATTTGTGGGGTCGCGGCGCGCCACGACTCCACAAATTATAAATCCATAACAACTTCAAGCAACACCAAATTCAGCAAAATTGAAACACATTTTTCCCATACTACTATCCCTCTGCTTGCTATCCGCAACCTCTTTCGCACAGGTTTTCGACCTGCGCTGCGAAGGTCTTCAATCTCCTCTCGGCATCGAAACAACTACCCCACACTTTAGCTGGAAGAACACACTTAATCACAATAACCAAAAGCAAAAAGCATACGAAATACAAATCGCTACCGACAGTATCACTCTTGCAAAAGACCATGCCGACATCTGGAAAAGCGGTCGCATGGAGTCGGACGAACAAATTATGGTTGCCTACACAGGCACTCCTTTGCAAGAACGGCAACTTTACTACTGGCGCGTACGCACTTGGGACGAAAATGGAACGTGCTCTGGATGGAGCAAAATAGAACGCTTTGGCGTCGGTATTCTCGGCAATATGAACGGCCAATACATCGGTTGCAAGCAAGGCAACGGACTTGCTCCGACACCGATGCTCACAAAAAAGTTTAGCGTAAAGTTGCAGAAAGGCAAAACCAAAGTCCTCGCACACATCAATTCGCTTGGCTACCATGAACTTTGCATAAACGGTACGAAAGTCGGCGACAAGATTTTGCAACCCGCCGTCTCCCAACTCGACAAGCACTCGCTCATTGTTACCTACGACATCACGCCATACCTCCGCAACGGAGAAAACGAAATAACAATCTGGCTCGGACAAGGCTGGTATCGCAACAATATTTTCGGTGTGCCATTCGCCGGACCGCTTGTAAAAGCCGAAATCTGCGAAATTTCAAGCGGCACAAGTAAAACCATCGTCCAGACCGACACTTCGTGGCAAGCTTCGCCAAGCGGCTACAGCTACACCGGAACTTGGATGCCCTTGCAGTTCGGTGGAGAACGCTTCGATGCAAATTTTCAACAGCAATGGCAACCTGCAACAGCCTGCAATGTCGATGGAATGCGCACCTCGCCACAACTTTTCGAAGGCAACCGCATAATCGACAGCCTACAGCCAAAATCCGTCGAAAAGCAAGATGATGGTTCGTTGCTAATTGATTTCGGACGCGTGATAACAGGCTGGCTACAAGTGTCGTTCGGTCAGTTGCAGAAAGGACAGGAAGTCACAATGGAATACAACGACTACATTCCCATTGGCGGAAAATTTGAAAGTCAGGGCGAAAGCGACATTTACATTGCAAACGGCAAGTCGGACGAAGGTTTCTGCAACAAATTCCATCATCACGCATTCCGATATGTAAAAATCAGCAATGCCGAAGTACAAGAAATCAAAGCGTTGCAAATTAGCGCGTTGAATGTTGACAAATCGGCGAAATTCTCCTGCTCCGACGAAAAACTGAACACCGTCCACGACCTTGTAAAATATACCTTGCAATGCCTCACTTTCAGTGGCTATATGGTCGATTGTCCGCATCTTGAGCGGATGGGCTACGGTGGCGACGGCAATTCCTCCACAATGACTTTGCAGACTATATATGATGTGCTTCCGACCTACCTAAATTGGCTTACGGCCTGGGGCGAGTCAATCGATAGCGACGGCTCGCTGGCCTATGTGGCGCCATCGTTCCCAACTGGTGGCGGTCCATACTGGTGCGGATTCATAATCAAGGCTCCGTGGCGGACATATCTTAATTATGGCGACCGCCGCATGATTGACAAGCTATACGAAAAGATGAAACTATGGCTCGGATTTGTCGAGAAGCACAGCAAGGACGAACTTCTCCAACCTTGGCCCGATACCAAGAAGCGGATGTGGTTCCTCGGCGACTGGCTTGCCCCCGAAGGCGTTGATATGGGCGGCGAGTCGGTAATACACGCCAACAACTGCTTCATCAGCGAATGTCTTGCCGACATGGTAAAGATGGCGAACCTTCTTGGGCGCACCGACGATGCACAAAAGTTCGCCGACAAGCGCAAACGGCTGAATGCCGCCATCCACAAGCAGTTCTACCATCCCGAAACGCATAGTTACGCCAACGGAACTCCATTCGACAACACCTACGCCCTGCAGACTGGCATTGCGACCGAAAACAATGTAGCACAAGAAGTTACCGAACAACTAATTGCCGATTCGTACGGAAAATACAAGTCGCACATTGCCGTCGGACTGTTCGGCGTGCCGATTTTCACCGAATGGGCAACAGTTACCAAGCAGACCGACCTGATGGCAACCATCTTGCGTCAGCCCGACTATCCCGGATACCTATTTATGATTGCCAACGGTGCAACCGCAACATGGGAATCGTGGGGACATGAGCGCAGCCGCGTACACAACTGCTACAACGGCATAGGCACTTGGTTTTACCAAGCTTTGGCGGGCATCCGTCCCGACGAGTCGCAACCCGGATACAAGCATTTCTTCATCGACCCACAACCCGCAGACGGCATCAGCTGGGTAAAGGCAACAAAACCGACACCTTTTGGTGACATTTGCGTTGAAATAAATGCAACAGAACTGAACATTACGGTTCCTGTAGGCGCATCAGCGACAATTTACCCAGGCACAGCAAAAGAGCAAATTGTTGGTGCTGGGAAGTGGGTGATAAGATAAATTAGTGCTGAAGCCAAATCTCGACGGCTACAAAATTGAATATAGGCTTCTGTCGATGGAGGATATGTAGTGATATTCTCGGAAAAAGCCCCAGCAATAATCTTTCGTACACAAAGTAATCACACTTGTGAGCTATGCGAAATAATGAAAATCTTCAACTGATTGAAGATTTTTGTACTAATTTATTCAATGCAATGAAAAATTTAGTAATTATTTCGTTACAAAATCAATGAAGTTGGATTTATTTACTGATGTAAATGGCACATCGGGATAGTTGTCCTTGAACGAACTGGGACACTTCGGCTTTTTATCTCCCCACTTGAACTCAAAAGCCTTCAATTCTCCGTTGCGCTCTTCAATCAAGTCAATTTCCTGTCCATTGTATGTTCGCCAGAAATAGTACATAGAAGTGTCGTGTCTGTTGTCGTTGAGTTTCATACGCTCCGATATCATATAACTTTCCCACAATGCCCCAACATCCTGCCGTATTGCAAGCGGACGGAAATCTCCAATTACAGCATTTCTAATGCCATTGTCGTAGAAATACCATTTGCCAGCTTTACTGACCTCCTTGCGCGGATTACGCGAATACGCCGGAAGCCGATATATTACGAAAGTTTTTGCTAACAAATCAAGGTATTTTTCCACAGTGTTCCTACTCAACGACAGATGTTTGCCGAGTTCGTCATACGAAACTTCGCTCCCCATTTGAAAAGCAACCAAGCGCAATAGATTATACATTTTGCTTGAGTTTTTTATGCCGTCCAATGTCAGAATATCTTTAAGCAGGTACGATTGCGCAAGCTCGCTTAAGTACATTTGCTTTTGCTCAAAACTTTTAATAGAAAGAAGCTCAGGGTAGTTGCCATATACAAGACGTTCTTCAAGATCCATATATAATTGTGCGGCAGGAATTTGCGTCAGCCATTCCTCAGCAGACAATGGCGATAAGTGGAAAGTGTATGACCTTCCGACCAATGGCTCGCCAGTTTGATTTCGCAAATCAAATGAGGAAGAACCAGATGCAATGACCTGAATGTTTTCAACATCATCAACTATCAGCTTCAATATTTTGCCAATTTCAGGAATATTTTGTGCCTCATCAATTATTAAAAGGTCAACTCCGCTAAGCAATTGCCTATAATGCGCTGCTGTTCTTTCCCGAAACATTACTTCCGTAGAAGCATCTTCTCCGTTCAGGAACAAAGTCTTTCCCGCATACTTTTCCGACACCTGCTTGATTAATACGGTTTTACCAACTCGTCTTGCTCCATATACAAGCATAACCTTTTGGTTTGTCAACAAACTTGAAATAACATTTGCCAATCTTCTTTCAATCATAATTCATTCTTTTTGTCGATGCAAAAATAATCAAAATCTTCAACGCAATGAATAATTTTGTACAAATTTCTTCAACGCACTGAAAAAATTAATAAATATTGCTTTTACAATAAATCGTTTCCTCCTCTCAATGTTGTCTGGATTTGTGAACCTTTAGCACACAAAGCGAAATAAGTAAACCAGAACGAACAGTAAAAAACAAAAAATGATTTATAAAATTTTTCACTATCCATTTTGCATAATGCAAAAAGAATAGTATAAAAAACGACAGCCGACCTTTGCCGACTGCCGTAAATCAATATTCGTACTTCGTAAATTCCTACTGAGCGCACACGGGCCGCACGGACTGTCCGTAGTCGCGGTCGTAGCTGTACATGCCGTAATTGCCCGAATCGAAGTCGAGGTACCACGCATTGCCCGGGGGGGCCACATAGAGCGACGACGACCAGTAGTCGCCGTAGGAACCGGCACCGTAGAGGTCACTGACGAAGCGTCTGCCGGCAGCGGGCAGGAAGATGGAGTTGCCGTTAGGTCCGGTGAACAAGCGTCCGTTTACTCCGTTCAAAGTAGTCCAAGTTACGGTACAGCTATTTTTCAACTCGTTCAGTTCTTCACTTGTAGGCATTCTCCAACCTGCGCCCCAGTTGGCGGTGGCTGCGTCATCGGAGGCCTCGAGGGTTGTAAGATTATCGGTAAAACCGTTGTTGCCAAGGCTTGAATTGTTGCAATACTTGGTAAGTGTAGTAAAACTGCCATTGCAATACCTATATGTATCCCAGCTGTATGTTTCCTTGGTTGTTGTTTCGCCCCATGCATAGTAGTCGCCGTATGCAGTTGGATTGTTTGCACCGACATTACAGTTTGCCCAGAATGTACCTGATGGCAAGCCGAGGTCAACATAGCCGTAGCCATTCACATAGCCTGTAGGTTCGCTGTAAGAGGTAGAACTCGCGCGCACGGGCCGCACTGATAGTCCACTGTTGCGGTAGTAGCTGCCCATGACGTAAGTGTCCGAAAAGAATTCGAAGTCCCTCGCGTAGATCGGGTAGTCCGTATTATAGTAGAGCGACGACGACCAGTAGTAGCCGAGGTTCCCGTCACTGAAGAAGTCACTGTAGGACCAGAAGCCGGCAGCGGGCAGGAAGATGGAGTTGCGGTTTGGTCCGATGAACAAGCGTCCGTTTACTCCGTTCTGGGTTGTCCAAGTTACTGTGCAGTTACTTTGAAGTTCGTTCAGTTCATCGTAGGTCGGCATTCTCCAGCCAGTACCCCAGTTGGCTGTGGCTGCATCATCAGAGGCTTCAAGGATTGTAAGATTGTCGGTAAAACCGTTGTCGCCCCAACTTGAATTGCTGCAGTACTTAGTTAGTGTTCTATTACTACCATTGCAATATATATATGTGCTCCAATCATAGGTAGTCTTTGCCGTTGTTTCGCCCCAAGCAAAGTAGTCTCCGTATGCAGTTGGACTGTTTGCGCCGACATTACAGGTTGCCCAAAGTGTACCTGATGGCAAGCCGAGGTCAACATAGCCGTAGCCGTTGGTATAGCCCGTTGGGTCGCTGTAATCATACGCAGGTGTTGTAAACGACAATACTTCTCCGTATGCTGTTCCTTCACTATTAGTGGCGTATGCTTTATAATAATATGTAGTGCTAGAGGTAAGTCCAGTGAGTGCTTTCGTATAGTTACCAGTTCCACTACCGCTCTGCACGGTTTGCGTAAGATTGCTGGAACTTGTGCCATAAAGGAAACCGCGGGCTGTTACTGTTGCTCCGCCATCGGAAGTAACATTACCGTTTAAAGTTACCCCTGTGGTAGTAACTCCTGTTGCTACATTTGTCTGCACGGTTGGGGGGCATACTATTGTCAAGTGCAAGGTTACAACAGAATCGCAGCCTGCAGCATTTGTCAATGTAAATGTCGGCTCATTGGTGCTTGCTGTATAAGTTACGCCGTCAATCCAAGTATAAGTTTCGCAAGCGGTCTGGGTATCAATTCCTGTATTGCGGTTTATTGTCAAGTTCAGAGTTACAATAGAATCGCAACCAGCGGCATTGGTCAAAGTGAAAGTCGGTTCGGTAGTGCTTTCCGTGTATGTTACGCCGTCAATCCAAGTGTAACTGTCGCAGGTGGTCTGCTCGTCAATGCCAGTATTGCTGTGGTTTATTATCAAGCGCAAGGTTACAACAGAGTCGCAACCGTTTGCAGCCACAAATGTTTGTTGATAATCACCATTTTCGGTATAGATTTCATTATTCCAATCGTACGAATCGCAAGCCGTAACTTCTACTTGCTCAGCCAGCGGTTGGCAATGGCTAAAGTTCAGAGTTATATCTTCGCTTGCCGTCTGCGGTTGCTCAACTACATTACTTGCTACAACTTCACTGCCTATAGTTACGTATCCTATGTAATGCATATTGTCACCATTCTGGAACTCGTTGGCGGTAGTCAACTTTGCCGTAATACTGCCCGAAATGCCGGCGTACTTTATGCTGCTTCCGCATCCGCTACCCATATTTACCATACGTATGGAATAGGAACGGTCGCCAACAACTGCATTTAATATATAGGTCTGTGGATTAGCTGCTGAAATGTCGAAGGTATGCACACCTGCATCAAGAGAACCTCTATAGTCGGCATACTGTCTGCCCGAAGCGACAAGCAGTTGCATACGCACATTTTCGCGTTGCGAGAGAGACAGTTCCACGCGAGTTTCGCAGTCAAACGGATTTGGGATGTTCTGCCCAAGCCCCTGAGTGGCAGCAATGTTGAGGTCGGTTCCCACAGTACCACCTAGCACTATTATTGTGTCGGGATACACGACTGTTTCCATCCAGTTGCGAGAAAGGTTAATAACTGCAACACTATCCAACTGGCAGTAGCTTGTTCCGTTTAGCTGCCCTGTAAAGCGGACTGTGATTTCCTGCGAAAATACTCCCAAGCAGATGGAAAGCATGAGAAATATGATGTAAAATCTTTTCATTTATCTAAAGTTAATAATTTACCAACATTGAACAAACAATCATTTTGTGCCTAAACACAATTGCAAAGGTAAAGAAAATTTACGATTTTAGATGTACGATTGAGGATTTTTAGGTTGCGCAAGTTTAACTTCGTTGAGAGCTTCGCCGTTCTGTCCGTAGGACACTTAAACAAACCAAGACGTTGCGAGCAACGTCTCAACATGGGATTTTTCAAATCTCTCAAAGCACAAAAATGATTTTTGCAATGCGGAAAAGGGGATTATTTGTTAAGTTTGCAAAAATATTTGGGAGATGGAATTTTCCTCAAACACCAATGTTGTCTGGATTTGCAATCCAGACGATATGAATATAAGGATTTTTAATCCGCTTAATGGTGTTCTGTTTTCGCATTACAAATGCTGATATTCAAGCCTTTCGGATTGCAAATCCGAAAGGACAACGGATTGTGAATGTGGCTGTTACCCTAATCCATCAGGTAGATTCTGCAATGGGTAAATACATTAAGGTATTGCAGGATAATTTTGCTAAAAATGGTGGGCTTCGGGAGAAAATGACAAAAATTAGGAAGGAAACAAGGTCTGGTGGAGATGGCGGCCTATAGTGGCTATAGTCGCTATAGCCACTATTGATGCTATTAGCCACCCAAATCCCCACCATTTTCCCTGCTCAACAACACCCTCAAAAAACCTCAAACAAATATTTTAAAACTGAAAATATCTTTGTAAATTTGCGCAAAAATTTTTAAAATATTTTTAAAATGGATATATCTCACATAGAACACATTGGCATTGCCGTTAAGTCAATCGAAGAGGCTAAAAAATACTACGAAGGCGTATTGGGTCTCAAGTGTTATGCTATCGAAAAAGTTGTTGACCAGAAGGTAACTACAGCATTTTTCAAGGTTGGACAGACAAAAATCGAGCTTCTTGAGCCGATGGAGGCCGACAGCCCAGTTGGAAAGTTCATCGAGAACAAGGGCGAAGGCATTCACCACATCGCTTTCTGCGTAAACGGTGTTGAAAAATGCTTGTCGGATGCCGAACTCGCTGGTTTGCGCCTTATCGACAAGGCTCCGCGCAAGGGTGCCGAAGGCCTCAGCATTGCTTTCCTCCACCCGAAGTCAACTTTCGGCGTGCTCACTGAATTTTGCGAAGACAAGAACAAGTAAAAAATCACAAGATGGCTTTAGAAGAAAAAATTAAAAAATTGGTTGACATGCGTGCCGAAGCCCGTCTGGGCGGTGGCGAAAAGCGCATCGAATCACAGCATAAGAAGGGCAAATACACTGCCCGCGAAAGAATCAACATGCTCCTCGACGAAGGTAGCTTCGAAGAAATCGACATGTTCGTAACCCACAGATGCCACAACTTCGGCATCGAAAAGGAATCGTTCCTCGGCGACGGCGTCGTTACCGGCTACGGAACTATCGGTGGCAGAATGGTTTATGTTTTCTCGCAGGACTTCACCGTAATGGGTGGTTCTCTGTCGGAAACCAACGCCAAGAAAATCTGCAAAGTTATGGATATGGCTATGAAGGCCGGCGTTCCTATCATCGGCTTGAACGATAGCGGTGGCGCTCGTATTCAGGAAGGCGTTACCAGCCTTTCGGGCTACGCTGAAATTTTCCAGCGCAACATCGAAGCATCGGGCGTAGTTCCGCAGTTGTCGGCTATCCTCGGTCCCTGCGCAGGTGGTGCTGTTTATTCACCGGCTCTCACCGACTACATAATCATGTCGGAATCGAATAGCTATATGTTCGTAACTGGTCCAAAGGTAACAAAGACCGTTACCGGCGAAACTATCACCGAAAACGACCTCGGCGGTGCAATGGTTCACGCATCGAAGTCGGGTGTTGCTCACTTTGTGGCTCACGACGAGGAAGATGCAATCGACACCTTGAAGAGACTCATCTCGTATATGCCTCAGAACTTCAAGGAGCAGACTCCGCGCGTCGAATGCACCGACCCAATCGACAGAATGGAAGATGCATTGAACTCGATTCTTCCCGACAACCCCAACAAGCCTTACGATGTTAAGGATATCATCAGACTTATCGTTGATAACGGCGAGTTCGAGGAAGTTCACAAGGACTATGCAAAGAACATCGTTGTAGGTTTTGCCCGTTTCAACGGACAGTCGGTAGGTATTGTTGCCAACCAGCCGTCGTTCCTCGCAGGTTGCCTCGACATCGAATCGTCGCGCAAGGGCGCCCGTTTCATCAGGTTCTGCGACTGCTTCAACATTCCGCTGGTAACTTTGGTTGATGTTCCTGGATTTATGCCGGGTAGCAATCAGGAATACGGTGGCATCATCACCAACGGTGCAAAGCTTATGTACGCATACGGCGAAGCTACAGTTCCGAAGGTTACCGTTACATTGCGTAAGTCGTACGGTGGTGCACACGATGTTATGAGTTCGAAGCAGCTCAAGGGCGACTTCAACTACGCATGGCCGTCAGCAGAAATCGCTGTTATGGGTGCATCGGGTGCTATCGAAGTTCTCTACGCAAAGGGAATGAAGGAAATCGAAAATCCGGAAGAAAAAGCCAAATATGCAGCAGAGAAGGAAGCCGAATACAAGGAAGCATTTGCAAATCCTTATCAGGCAGCCAAGTACGGCTACATCGACGATGTAATCGAACCGCGCAACACGCGTTTCAGAATCATCCGCGCACTTGCAGCTTTGGCAACCAAGAAGGATACCCGTCCTAACAAGAAACATAATAATATTCCTCTATAAACCGTATTGTCATGAGTAATATGTTATTAGCAGTCAACGCAGAAAACTGGGGCTGGAACGACACTTGGGCACTGGTAGGAATATGTTTCTGCATAGTTTTGCTCATCATGGCTTTCTTCGTGATTGTGATGACGCTTTTCGGCGTTGTTGCAAAGAGAGGTAAGAAGCAGGAGGCAAAGGTGGAAGCACCGAAGCCTGCTGCCGAAGCCAAAGCCAGCGGAAAAGTTGACGATGCCGACTATGCAGCAATCGCTGTCGCTCTGCACTTGTATTTCGGCGGCGAACACGACAAAGAATCCAATGTATTAACAATCAAGAATGTGTCACAGGTTTATTCCCCGTGGTTAAATAATTAAGGAAATGAAAAAGTACAATCTTACAATAGAAGGTAAAAAGTACGCTGTCGAAGTTGATGTAAACGACACCATTGCAAATGTAAAGGTAAACGACAAGTCGTACACAGTAGAAATAGAGAAGGAAAAGGAACCGCAGATAGCAAAGGTTGCCAAGCCGACTCCAAAGCCTGCAGCAGCATCGGCTCCGAAACCAGCAGCACCTGCTACAGCAGCATCGGCATCGGCAATAAAGGCTCCGTTGCCAGGCAATGTAGTTAAGATTTTGGTATCGGCAGGCCAGGCTGTAAAGCGTGGCGACACTCTGCTCGTAATGGAAGCCATGAAGATGGAAAACAACATTATGGCAGAAAAGGACGGTACTGTAAAGGCTGTTTATGTTGAGGTCGGCAGAACTGTTGCCCTCGGCGATGCACTTGTTGAAATCGAATAACGAACCTAAAAAAGTATGATTATGGATATTTTAAAGAAAAGTCTGCTTGTCGGGTTCGTATTCCTGATTTCGATGCTGGCTTCTCCAAATATTTTCGCACAGGACAAAACCGATGGCGAAAATCAGGAAGTTTCAGCAACTACAGGAGCTACAGTCCAGAATGCAGACTCGGTGGCAACCACAACTTGCCCCGAAAATGTTGAAAATCAAACAGAGCCAGCAGAAGAAACCATTGCTGAACCAGTAGAGGAAACTGATGATTCGGCTTGGGGTAAAATCGTAAAGTTCTGCAAGACCAGCGGTATAGCAGGATTGGGCGAAAACTGGAAGGCAATCATCATGTTGCTTATCAGCTGCCTGCTCATTTATCTTGCAATTGCAAAGCAGTACGAACCGCTTTTGCTTCTCCCGATAGCATTCGGTATGCTGTTGTCGAACTTGCCTGGCGCAGAAATGTACCACAGCGAACTCTGGTCGAATTTCCTCGATGAGAATAGCCCAGCTTACCACAGCTACGGCACAATCCTGAAGGAAGGCGGTATGCTTGACATCATCTATATGGGCGTTAAGTTGGGTCTTTACCCGTGCTTAATATTTATAGGTATAGGCGCAATGACCGACTTCGGTCCGCTGATTGCAAACCCGAAGAGCCTTCTGCTCGGTGCTGCAGCACAGTTCGGTATCTTCATTACCTTCCTCTGCGCAGTAGCAATAGGTTTCGCACCAAACGAGGCTGGTTCAATAGGTATCATCGGTGGTGCCGACGGTCCTACGGCAATCTTCCTCACATCGAAGCTTGCTCCGGATTTGCTCGGTCCTATAGCAATCGCTGCTTACTCCTACATGGCTTTGATTCCTGTAATCCAACCGCCTATCATGAAGGCTCTCACAACCAAGAAGGAACGCCAGATTACAATGAAGCAACTCAGGGATGTAAGCAAGAAGGAAAAAATCGTTTTCCCGATTGTAATTACCATGATTGCAGTTCTTATAGTTCCGTCGGCAGCATCGCTTATCGGCTGCTTGATGTTCGGAAACTTGCTTAAGGAATGCGGTGTAACCGAAAGACTTAGCAAGACCGTACAGAACGAACTTATGAACATAGTAACCGTATTCCTCGGAATTTCGGTTGGTGCAACTGCAGTAGCAGGTTCGTTCCTTACTCTCAAGACCATCGAAATCGTTATCATCGGTGTTGTTGCATTCAGCTTCAGTACTGCAGGTGGCGTATTGATGGCGAAGTTCATGAACCTTTTCCTCAAGGAAAAAATCAATCCGCTTATCGGTTCGGCAGGCGTTTCGGCAGTTCCAATGGCAGCCCGCGTTTCGCAGACCGTAGGTCAGAAGGAAAACCCAAGCAACTTCCTCCTCATGCACGCAATGGGACCGAATGTTGCTGGCGTATTAGGCTCGGCAATCGCAGCCGGTCTGTTGTTGAGCTTCCTCGGATAATTGAGAATACCAACAATAAAAAAATAGGGACATTTCGATGTCCCTATTTTTTTGTCTTATCATCAGCGGTTATCGCTCCATCTTTGCCAGATTCTTGGCAATAACCTTTGAAATGTCATACTCTGTAACAATCTCAATCCACAGCCACTGCCCGTTGGGATTGCACTCGAGGAAAACGTATTTATCGTCGGGGGTGACGATAAAGTCGAAGCAACCGAAATTGAGTTTCATACGCTTCAGAAACTTACGGCAGAAATCCGAAACAAAATCTGGAATTTCCACAATTTCGTGCTTCAGGTCGTGCTCGTAGCCCTGCCGCCAGTCGATTTTACCTGTGGTTTCCGACTGCAACTGCGAATCTATCTTGCAGGCAATCACATCGTCGCACACGACCGTAATGCGCAGTTCGTACTTCTTGTCAATATAGTTCTGGACAAAGCTTACAGTCTGCGAAAAGGCCTCGTCGGGCTGACTTTCGAGGTCGCTGCTTTTGATTCGCTGCGAAAAGAACACATACTCCTTGTCGCCACCGAGGAAAAGCCCACTATCGACAATCGACTTGAGCGAAATGTACTCGTAGTTACGTGCGAACTTCAGCACCGCATCCTTGGTATTTGCAAAACTGGTGTCGGGAGTAGGCATTCCGAGCGAACGGGCAACCTGCAACTGCAGCATCTTGGAATCGGCCGGGCGGTCTTCCACAATGCTACCGATTGAAAAAATATCTTTCGTGTAGTAGCGCAAAAAAGCGAGAAAACCGCGAGCCTCGTCGAGGTTATGGCGGTTTATCTCGTCATGTTCGTTAACCACCGGCAACTCCGACGGAACCAGGGCGCGACGGTCCCATACCGCCGTAATCTCATGTCCGAAAAGTTGCAGATCGTTCTTTATGTTTCTTATGCGGAAATCGACACCCCTGTCATCGCACCACCATTCAAACTCGTAGTCGGTAAGAATACACTCGGTGTTGAGCCTGAATACCGGGACATTCCACTCGTTCAGGTACTTGATGACATTGGTAGGATGAGTGTCCTCCTTATTTGTGTAAATAAGAATCATCGCACGCGATTAGAACCACATGTGACGATTGTTCTTGGTGTCGTCGATTTCGTTCTTTGCATCAACGCCTACATATTCACCACCCTTGTGTGTGCTAGGGTGACGAAGGCTGCGGGTGCTGGTGATTGTCATTTCGTATGTTACCTGATTTGCATCATCGTATGAGAATTCGGTTGGAACATACTCAACTATGTCGGTAGGAACTACGAAATTCATCAACAATGGCATTATCTGACTGTTCTGATTATATGCTTTCATACCAATAATTTTTTAATTTTTGTAATCCTCATCTTCAATAATCTCGTCGAAGTTGCTGTCGCTTCCTTCAATCTTTATGCTGCGGTCGTTCTGAGCAATGATAGCAATGTCGAGAACCATGCGTTCTACTGAGAAACCAAGGGCTTCGCATACGAACTTCAGCACTTTTACTTCCGATTCCTTGAGAATCTTGTCCGACAAAGCAACAAGGATACAGCCGTCCATGATGCAGTGCTTGTCACCAAGGTTTTCAACGGTAGCACCGATTTCCTTGATGTAATTTTCGATGTTTACATTCTGCTGGAGGTTGTTTTCCTCAGCGATAAACTTTTCAACTTCTACCATGTCAAGCTCCAAGTCGGCAGCCTGTTCCTTGATAGTGTCGAGTTCAACCTGCTCGATGATGCCATCGGCTCTCAATGTAGCCATTGTCAAGGCAACAAATTGTTTCGTAAATTTGGTGTTATCCATAAAATATGTTTTTAAATTCTGCGCAAAATTGCAATGCAAATATACAACTTATAATAACGCGGACAACGATGATGCAAGTTTTTTTTGGCTTAAAGGCTAACAGAAGGCCTGTCTAACGGAAGAGCAGCCAATCTGTCAGCCTGCAAGACTGTTAGACTGTAAGACTGTTAGACTGTAAATATTAGTATATCGCAAATTAATTTTATTTTTGTGCCAAATTCATATCGTCATGAAAGCAATGATTTTCGCTGCCGGACTCGGCACCCGTCTCGCACCGCTGACCAACACTATGCCAAAGGCAATGGTTCCAATCAGCGGAAAGCCAATGATTCAGCACCAGATTGAAAAACTGCGCGGATTCGGATTCGACTACATAGTGGTAAATGTCCACCATTTTGCCGACCAGATTATCGACTTCGTGAAAAGCAACGACTTCGGCGTAAAAATCGAGATTTCCGACGAACGCGACCTACTGCTGAATACCGGTGGCGGACTGAAAAACGTAAAGAAATTCTTCTGCGAAGGCGACAATTTTCTGATTCACAACGTCGATATTTTTTCTGATATCGACCTAAAGGCTCTATACGAGCATCATTGTACGACAGAAAATGTCGCAACCCTTGCCGTAATGCACCGCGAAAGTTCAAAGCACTTGCTTTTCGACACCGAAAACCGCCTCTGCGGATGGCGCGACCTAAAAAACGACAAGTCGATAATCACAATCGAACGCGACAGTTACAACGAAATGGCTTTCAGCGGAATATATGTTTGCAACTACCGCATTTTCGACCTCATCGACAACGAAGGCTCCTTCCCTATCATCCCCGAACTGCTGAAAATATCGAAACTGCACCGCATTGGCGGATATATCCACGACAACAACAAGGTCCTCGACGTTGGCAAAATAGATGTAATAAGAAAAATAGAATCGGAAGGAATACGGTAATTTAAACTAAATGCCGCATTATTGCTGTCCTTACCAGCGAAGCGGTATTTCCGCAGCCGAGCTTGCTCCTAAGGCATTTTGTATAGCTGTGCACCGTCTCAAAGGCAAGACACAATTTATCTGAAATCTCCTTAATCGTGTATCCTTCTACCATTAATTGGAGTATTTCACGTTCGCGCATAGTAAGAGTAGGCGGAACTTCGGAATCATCTTCGACAAGAGCCGCTGCCTCCTCACATATATACGAACCGGACTCAGCCACCTTCCTAATTCCTCGAAGCAGCTCGTCCATACCCGTACTTTTCAAGATATATCCATGAGCACCGCCATGCATGGCACGTTGTATCACTGCCGACTCGGCAAAACTCGTACAAATAATGAACCTCGACGACGGACTAATCGCCCCGAAACGAGGAATTGCATCAATACCATCGCCGTCGGGCAAAGCCACATCGAGCAGAACAACCTGCGGCTGGTGAACTTCGAGCAAATGTTCAGCCTCGGACAAAGTGCAGGCGATGTCCAGAACTTTCACGTCTTCGGTTTCATCGATTAGTTTCGAAAGGCCCTCAGCAACAACCCGATGATCATCAACTATTAATACACTTATCATCCTCAACTAAAATTATTTGTTTTTGAACTCGACATTTATCTCGCTACCCTTTCCTGGCTCAGAATACACGCTAAAGGTTCCGCCGATAGCATCGGCCCTAGCCTTGATGTTACGCAATCCGGAACCTTCACCATCAAATTCTATATTGCCTCGACCATCATCGCTCACGTTGATAACAACAGAATCTTCATCGACATACAATTGAACTCGGATATGATCGGCTTCTGCATTTTTCACGGCATTGTTTACAAGTTCGTAAACTATGCAATACACCGCTTCTTCGTGCTTCACCACCGCCCCAGTCTCATCGCCAACAAATGAGAACGACACATTTCTCATGCTTCGGCAATAATCGCGTAGGGCGACCCTGAGACCGTAACGCTTCAATGATTCGGGAAGCAAGTGATGGGCGACATTGCGCATCTCGCGCATAGCCTCATCGGTCTGTGACTTAGCAACCTGTATCGACGACTTTGTCTCATCGGGATTTTCCGCGTATTCCAAATTTCTCTTTATGCTTGTCAGTAACCCTCCCATACGATCGTGCAGGTCGCGGGCGATGCGCACACGCTCGGCAACTTCACCGCTCAACTTTGCAACGACGATGGCATTCTGCCTGTTTTTGCGCACATTGCGCCACAACAGGAAAAACAACAGAGCAACAAGAAGCATTATGCAGCCTATCAGAACCGAACCAATTACGTACCACCGTTTTTCTCGTGTCAACTGTTCGATGGCAGCCTGCTTCTTCTCGGTTTCGTAAAGCACTTCCATCTGCGAAAGCCCCGACTGATAGTTTGAATTGGCAAACTGCGCCATTCCTCTGAAAATCTTTTCAGAGTATTCCTTCACGCCTTCATTATTTCCCAGTTCGGCGTATATCTGAGCCAGATAAACGTATATGCCAATATCATCATAAGTTTCATATTCATCTTCGAGCGACATAAGGGCATATTCCTCTGCTTTTTTCCACTGCTTACGCGCCATTGCCAGTTCGCAGCAGACGGTATAGACATTGCTTCTTGTCTCCCAACTTGTCTCATCATCAAGCAGCGACAATGCTTCCGAAATGTATCTCTCGGCACGGTCCAAGTCCTTGTAATGATTCATCTGCAATCTCGCAAACGCAAGGATAGTCACAATGTAGTCGCCTTTTTCCTCCTCTATATGATTGCGGTAATATTCATAGCTAACATTTGCAGCCTCTTCGGCCTTTGCCATATCGCCAGCATCATTATATATCGCAACCAAACCCTTGTGCGACATGGCGACAAGCAGCGAATCGCCCGACTTTTGTGCAGCATCTACAGCCATAAGATAGTTACTGCGGGCTTCGTCCGAATTGCCCATGCTATGGTACAATTCACCTATATTATAATGGAGTATGGCTGTCGATTCCATCCAACCGTACTTCTCAAAAATCGGAAGCGCTTGCTGATAATAATGTATTGCAAGATGAGCCTTGTCCTGCATATTGTACACGTTAGCGATGGAACCGTATATAACGCTCAAGTTGTCGTCGATGTCGGATTCGCTGTAGCGGCCGTCGTTCTTCATAGAGTCGCAGACCTCCAAGGCACGATTGTAGTATTCGATTGCAGCATCATAATCGTCGCCTCCGTATGCGATAAGTCCAAGCACACGCAGTGCATCGGCACGTGCATTTAGCAAATTCTCCTCGTAGGACAGGTCGATAGCCTTTAGGGCATATTGCCGCGACTTTGCCCCATCGGTATTCAGATAGCCCCACATCAGGTTGTTATACACCTTCATCAGTTCTCTGCCTTGGGGCGGATTGCTGCCGTTCAACACCATCTCGAGCGAATCGACATTCCTATTGCGATGGTCGGAATACTGACCATATCCAGCCAAACAAATGCTCGACAGACAAAGCAAGACAACGATATGTGATACAAACTTCATCATTATCAATGACGCAAAATTATAAAAATTAAATAAAAATACCTAGAAAAAATCCCCCAAATGGGGGGTTGTCAAAATCTTCATTCGGCAAGATCTTTGTTTCGATAAAGTTGAAATTCATAAATGTCTAATTTTAAAAATCTTAAATAGTATGAAACGATTATTAGTTATCGCAACAACATTCCTTTTAGGAATACTTGCTATGAATTCATGTGTAAAAGAATACACTATCACAGTGACCTCAAACAACAGTGATTGGGGAACTGCAACAGGAAGCGGTACTTATGTTGCAAATTCGGAAATTGCAATCACAGCAATTCCGGCAGCTGGCTACTACTTCATCAAATGGGACGACGGAAACACCGACAACCCGCGTACCATTGTTGTAACCAGCGACAAGACCTACCAGGCAATCTTCTCCAACAATCCTAACGGTGGCGGACAAGGTGGAAACGGCACGTCAGTCAACTTCAACGGCAACATCAGCGACAATACCACATGGCCGGACCTTGGTCTCGAAGTCGACTACATCGTTGACGGCTGGATTAACATCGAAGGCAATGCATTACTTACCATCGAACCTGGTGTAACTATCATGTTCACAGGTGAAAATGGTGGTATGACAGTACACGAAAATGCAGGCTTGAAGATGGTTGGTACTGCCGACAAGCCCATCAAGTTTGTTGGTCCATTAAACAATCCTAACAATGGTTCGTGGGGCAGAGTCGAAATCCATTCGAAGCGCAACGACAACGTTTGGGAATATGTACAATTCCTCCGTGGCGGAAGCAGCGATTATGTATGGGATGGCGTAATTGACGTTAATGATGCAAAACTTGCAATGCGCAACTGTATAATCGACGGATCGCTCGGCTATGGATTTGTTATGGAATATGGCACACGTCTAACTGCTTTCGAAGGCAACACAATAAAGAACTGTGCACAATATCCTATTGTTGGCGAATACTGGGAAAACTTGCTTGACCTTAATGCTAACAACACTTTCATCAGCAACGGTCATAACTTCATTGATGCAAAATGCCGCGACATCAGTATGGAAGACCACACCACAATAAAGGCTATGCCTATACCTTATTGTCTTGAATATGGCTTACATTTCGATGGCGGTTATAAACTTACCATAGAACCAGGTACACAGTTCTACATAAGGCCAGGCCAAAATATTGATATGGACGAAAACAGCACTTTAATTGCTGACGGTACAGCCGAAAAGCCTATTATTTTCCGTGGAGTGGATGATGAGGACAGCTATTGGATTGGTATAAAGTATCACAGCACCAAGCAGGCATCTGTTATGAACTATTGCACAGTGCTCAACTGCGGTGAAGACACCGAATCATTCCACGGCGGATGCATTTGCGTATACAGTCAGTCGCGCCTTACACTTACCAACTGCACCATAGGCAAGAGCCTGCACTATGGAATTACCTTGGACGATGTTGAACTTATGGGTCGCATCTCACACAGCAACAATACATTCACAAATTGTGCCGGTGGCAATGTATGGCTCGAAAGCGGTGGAACATACAACGGTGTTGACTACGAAGGCGGTCAGATACTTACCGACTTACCAGAATAAATTTTAGTTTGACAATAAGGTAATGGCAGCTCAAAAGGCTGCCATTTTTGTCGTATATCTTCACAAGTTCGGGAATGAAAGTTCCACAAATTCGGGAATGAAAGTTCCATAAGTTCGGGAATGAAAATCCCATAAGTTAGGGAATGAAAATCCCATAAGTTCGGGAATTGATAAAAATAAATTTGTGAGTTTCAAAAAGTTTACATATTTTTGCGGTGTGATAAAAATAGTGCAAAAATGAGCGATTATAAGGAACGAATTTTTGACCAGTTGCTAAGTAGAAAACTGGAAGGTATGGGAGCTGTTCTAATCGAAGGTCCGAAATGGTGCGGAAAGACAACCTCGGCGGAACAGCAGGCTGGAAGTGTCTTGTATATGAACGACCCTAAATTGTTTGCCCGTAACTTGCAGATTGCCGACCAAGACCCGCAGATGTTATTGGAAGGAGCCACTCCCCGTCTTATCGACGAATGGCAGGAGGCTCCAAAACTTTGGGATGCCGTGCGCTACGAAGTTGACAGGCGTAATGCCGAAGGTCAGTTTATCCTTACTGGCTCGGCCGTTCCTGCCGATATGAGTCAGGTTCACCACACAGGTACAGGGCGGATTGCGCGTATGCAGATGCGTACGATGAGCCTTTGGGAGTCGGGCGAATCCACAGGAACTGCAAGCCTTATTTCGTTTTTCGCAAATGCCGCCAGCAACGCTGCCACAATGGACAAGACTTTGTCCGAAGTTGCCTACCTTGTATGCCGTGGAGGTTGGCCTCGTGCCGTTATGCAAAGGCCGTCGGTGGCATTGGACAGGGCGTACGACTATCTGAATGCCATAGTTACAAATGATATTTCGCGTGTTGATGGTGTAAGCCGCGACACAGAACGAGCTCGCCGTCTTATGCGTTCGTATGCTCGATTCCAAGGGGCGCAGGCTCCGCTCTCGAAAATCCGAGAGGATGTCATTGCCGGCAGCGACAGTTCATTCGACGAGAAAACTCTTTCTTCGTACCTGAATGCACTGAAAAAGATGTTTGTTATCGAGGATATGCCATCGTGGAATCCGAACCTCAGGTCGAAAGCAGCTATACGGTCTTCAGAAACTCGCTATTTTACCGACCCCTCAATTGCCGCTGCTGCTTTGGGCATTGGACCCAAAGACCTTATGAACGACCTTGAAACCTACGGACTGCTGTTTGAGGCAATGTGTGTTCGTGACTTGCGCATCTACGCACAAGCAATAAATGGTCTTGTATATCATTACCGCGACTCCGATGGACTGGAGTGCGACGCTGTAATCCATTTGCGCAATGGCGACTACGGACTTGTCGAAATAAAACTAGGCGGAGACCGTCTGATAGAGGCTGGCGCAGTGTCGTTGCATAAGTTGTGCGACAAGATTGATACCGACAAAATGAAGTCACCTTCGTTCTTGATGGTTCTTGTAGCGACTGGCGACTATGTATATCGCCGTACCGATGGAGTATGGGTTGTGCCAATATGCAGTCTGAAACCGTAAATTGATTGGATTTACGATTGATTTTATGATTGTAGCGGCGCAATGCCTTGCGCCTATCCCACAAGTTCGGGAACAAAAATCCCACAAATTCGGGAATAAAAGTTCCACAAGTTCGGGAATGAAAGTTCCACAAGTTCGGGAATAAATAAAGGTTATGGTATTGATTATTAGAATAATTTCCTAACAATCTTCTTGTCCTTAATTTGTATCTCCAAGGCCTTTTATCTTGACTGTTTTTCCAATCTAAATGGCATAGGCACGTTGAACCCGACAATCTTCAGCTGCTTATCAAAATCGGACTGCGAAATGTTTGTCCGTACGAAGATTTTTACCGGTTTGTTTGGAAGCAAATCAAAGTAATTGTCGGAGAATGAATTATCTATGCCATTGATGCTGAGGAAAACACCGCGTGCGAATATCTTGCTGCTAAGGGTAACAAAGTAGCCTCCGTCGGCCTTTTCCGATTTCCATTCGATGTCGGCTGCGGGCATGTGCTTTTCCTTCATTATGCTAAGGAAATAGTTGTTGTCAGCCGTGTAGCCACCACTTTGCGGGACAAATTCAACCCTGACAAATAATTCGCTTCTTACATTTTTTCCAATGAGTTCTCCTATTGGTCTGCTATAATAAACCTGCGAAGCATTGGCTTTTACAGTTATATTTTGCTTTTCGCCGAAGATCGTGTCGCCATTGAATCCGAGTACGCTAACCGAAAGCAGTCCCTTGCAGTCGCTTAGGCTGTCAGAAACGATGTAAACGTTTAGTTTTCCATTCTTTTCGATTGGCGACACCAATATGTTGCGATAGGCTTTCTTTGCAAAGTAGTGCTGGGCTTTCCATCGTCCGTAGAAATCGCGGCTCGACCACGAAGCAACTGGCCAGCAGTCGTTGTGCTGCCAGAAAAGCGTTCCCATGCAATACGGCATATCGCGACGATGCGCTTCTATGGCGGTCTTTATAGCATCGCCTTGAAGCAACTGACTGAGGTACAAAGTCTCCTCGAAATCGCGAGGTCTGCGATATTCGCTTCCCAGATACCACAGAATGCGGTTGTTGGCGTTGCTGCCGCCTCGCTGGTGCGACATCATCACCTCCGAATGTATGTCGTGGTCTTCGGGGTTTGGCGCAAACTGCATTACGCTTTGCATATCGGGGAAGGACTGGAAGCCGTATTCGGAGAAAAATCGACATCTTACATCGTTGAACATCGCGGTTTTGCCTTTGGTCTGCCAAACACCCCAGTAATGGCCGTCGCCATTGGGATTCCAAAGTGTATCTCCAGTTTCGGGCTTGCTGTACGGATTTCCATTAAATGGCGACGACGGCACATAAAACCTATCGTCGTATTTTTCAACCACTTCTGGAAGCGTAACAAGGTAGCAGTCGGTGTACTGCTTCATTATAAGTTCGGAAATTCCGTTGCCCATTGCGTCGTATCGCCTCTTATATCCCCAACCGTACCATGCAGCCTGACATTCGTTGTTGCCGCACCACAACGCAATGCAGGGGTGGTTGCGCAGACGCACCACATTGTCGATGGCTTCCTGACGCACATTTTCAAGCATTTCGCCCTCGGTGGGATAAAAACTGCAGGCAAACATAAAGTCCTGCCATACAAGGATTCCGTACTTGTCGCACAGGTCGTAGAATATGTCGTTCTCATAAATTCCTCCACCCCACACGCGTAACATGTTCATGTTAGCGTTCACAGCGTCGAGTATTGTGCGCTCGTACATTGAATCTGTAACTTCGGTGAGGAAACTATGCTGAGGAATATAGTTTGCGCCTTTCATAAATGCCTTTACACCATTGATTTGCACGGTGTATGAAGTTCCGAACTCGTCCTTTTCGCGCAGAATCTTAATGTCGCGCAGACCAATATTTTCGCTACGGCTGTCTGTTGTACCATCGAGCGAAACGCTTGTGGTAAAATGATATAGGTTTGGTTCGCCAAGCCCGTTGCACCACCAGAGCTTAGGGTTGCGAATGCTTACAGGAATTTCGATTGTGTTTACCCCCGCCTTTAGTTGCGCTTTTGTGGTCCATTTCTGCGAAAGTCCGTTGGCACTGACGGTCATAGTGGCTGTGCCGGACTTTGTGGCTTCCACTTCGGCAACTACCTTGAGTGAAGCATTTTTAGCGGTAATGCTTTCCTGGATATACCTTACATTATTGATTTTCAAATTGTCCCAAGCATTCAAAACTATAGGCCGCCAGATTCCGCTTGTTACAAGTCGCGGACCCCAGTCCCAGCCGTAGTGGTAGCCAGCCTTTCGTGCAAAAATGCCGACCTGCTTGTCGAAAATGCCGCCGTTTGCAGACTGGTCGTTGTCGGACACATAGCGGAAATCCAAAGCGTCGAACTTGGGAATGTCAACCTTGATTGGCGAGTGCAGGTAAACGCGAAGTTCGTTGCCTTTTGCCTTGGCAATACCCTTGACATTGACCGTCCAAATGCGGAACATATTGTCGGCTTTCAGGATTAGGCTGTCGTTGAGATATACATCGGCGTAGGTGTCCAGTCCGTAGAATGTCAGTTCGATGTTCTGGCGCGAAAACATTTCGTCGCTGATGTCGAAGGTGGTCTTGTACTCCCAATCCTCCTTATCAACCCATTGCACCCCGCGCTCGTTGAGGCGGAAAAACGGATCTTCGATTATATTGTTGTCAATAAGGTCGGTATGCACAACTCCAGGCACAGTCGCCTTGTGCCAGATGTTTGCTCGCACCTGTCGGAAAGTCCAGTTTGATGAAAGGGTATCGGTTTGTGCAAATATTGCAACGGCAGTTAGTGCAAGTATTGTGGTAAATATAAGTCGTTTCATCTCTAAGTATTTATGACTTGCAAACATAGTTATTTTTTATTAGATGGTAAATTGCGAAAAACGCAATGGTTTTATACCCGATTGGGTATATTTTACCTTACTCCAAGTAAATTTTTATTTCGTCGCCGACATGGATAACATGGTCTTCAGCCATATTGTTCCACTTTTTAATCTCGTTTATGGAGCACTTGTACTTCATCGAGATACGGAACAGATTGTCGCCAGCAACCACCTTATGGATGACCTCCTTGTCGCGCTTTATTGTTGCAGGTAGTTCTTCAGTTGCTATTATCGAATCGGTCACTTGCACTGGAACATTTACGACTTCGCTCTGATGTGCTATGAAAACATTCGTCTTGTCGAAAGGCAATGTAAGCACATGATTTTCACCGTCGTTTGGTATATATGACAAAATATACTCAGGATTAAGAGCCTTGATTGTTTCGTAATCGACACCTATTGTCTGCGAAACATTCTTCAGGTGCATGGGACCGGAAACATGCAGGGTGTCGGTCTTCATGTACTCGATGTAGTCCTTTCCTGGGAACAAGTTATGTTCGGCGTGATACAGCATCAGGTATTCCATTGCTATGAAAGCGCCAACATAGTTTTTCATCTGTTCGGTGAAAAATGGCAATAAATCCCAATGGTTTGTCTTGCCACCACTGCGCTCAATAGCATTTTTTACAGTTCCCTGACCGCCATTATATGCCACAAGAGCAAGCTGCCAATCGCCGAAAGTCTCGTACAAGTACTTGAGATAGCGGCAAGCAGCGTCGGTAGCCTTGCGCACATCGCGACGCTCGTCGATATATGTTGTCACTTTCAAGCCCATGACATCGGCTGTTGGCTTAAGGAATTGCCATAGACCAACCGCACCAGACTTCGAAATTGCATTCGGGTCGAGCGAAGATTCCACAGCAGCCAAGTATTTGAGTTCCAGAGGAAGCCCGTATTTTGCAAAATATTCCTCGAAAATCGGGAAATAGTAGGCCGACCTTGCGATAACCCTCTGCATCTTGGGCCGGTTACTAATTCCGTAAGCTTTTATGTACTTCAGGACCACATCGTTGTACTCGAGCTTTATGGTTGTAAGTCCGTCGAGGTTGGCAATGCGTTTTTCGTAAACTATTTCGGGATAACTCGGAGCCTTAAGCTGACGTATGCTGTCGGAAACACTAGCTGGCGAGCGCCACCACACATTTACCGAATCGCACATGCGTGCAATCGAAGCATTTATCGACGACATCCTTGCCCCATCGGTCTGCGAATGCAGCAAAAACGGCATCACTATCAACAATATCAAATATATAATTTTTTTCATATTCATTATAAACTTTGCGAAGGTCGGAATAAAAAACCAAACGAAACACACAAAAAACAACAAAGTATCAACAACGGGCTATTCATTTTTTTATTTGATTTTTTTTCAAAACGGCTGGCGGTTGCAAAAAAAGTATTACCTTTGGAGTTTGAATTAATTTGGTCATCAGTGATGAAAAACAACATATACGCAGCAACATTGGTCGCACTGGCAATAGCAATAGCCTGCAGCCTAGTGTCCTGCGACAAGAGTACAAAACAATCCGCCGATGTTTTCGATGCAATTCCCGAGAACTCGTCGCTAGTAGTAAGGACAGAAAACATCGACTCAATATCGTCGCTTATTGCCGACGGCAACAAGCTAATGGACATGTTCTACTCGCCAAAATCGGAAATTGCCGCTCCTATATGCTGTGTAATCGACAGCCTTAAGAAGGCCGGACTATTTGGAAACCATTTGCAGGAAAATGCAGCTCTCGCCATACGCAAGGACGGCAACAGCGGACTCTGCCAGCTATACATTTGCGGCACCGACCTTACCGACGATTCGTCAGCAGCCCTTACCGACTCATTGAAGCACCTTGAAGCCACCGAGTCGAGAATATACAACGACCGCGAAATCGTAAAGTACAAGATTATGCCGTCGGGAAAAACATTGAGCGTAAGTTTCATCAACGGACTAATGCTGGCCTCATCGTCGCAACGCTACATTGAAGACGCCATACTTTGCCTTACTGGTGCTGGCAGACGTCAGTCCGACGACGAACTTTTTGCAAAGGCATTCGCCACTTCGGGCAAAAAGGAACTTGCCAACGTAATGATTTCGACCAAAGAGTTCGTAAACATCTTCGCAAGCGAACTTTTCGAAGACAACGACATCGTCAAAACAATTAGTGAAACCAACAGCTGGGCAAGTTTCGACATTGTAAGCGGAAAGCCACTCACGCTCAACGGATTCGACTTCCCGAAAGGCGATTCGACTGGTTTCACTTCCATAATCGGCACACAGCCGGCAATCGAATTCAGTTCGCTGTCGGTAATTCCCGAGAAATCGGCAGCATACATCCTAATGTCGTTTGCCAACCCGCAAATGTACGACGAAGCATTGAATGCCTACCTCTCATCGAACGGAAGGCTCAAGGACAGGGAAAAATTAGTTTCGGCAATGAACGATGCCTTTGGATTTGATGCCAAGGAAAAGTTCTATTCGCTTATTAAACAAGAATTTGCATACGTCGTAACCGAAAGCAGCTACGATGCCGAAAAAAGCGTAGTGGTGATTTGCGGACTGCAGTCGCAGTCGGCAGCCGAAATGGAGCTTAGAAAGATGGTTTCGGAAGACAACGTCACCAGCCTCGGTGAAGGTTTCAACGGTACAGTATTCAAAATGCCATACGATGATATTCCGGCCGCGCTCTTCGGCGAAATATTTGCAAACTGCAGAGGCAAATACGTTTGCTGCATGAACAATTTCATGGTCTTCGCCAACACTACCGACGACCTCAGGCAACTTGCCAAGGAAATCACGCTCAACAACACCATGAAGGCAAACATCGAGCATAGGGAATTCCGCAACAACTTTGCAACCAGCTCGGCAATGTTCACCTATTTCTCGTTCGCACAAGGCAACGAGATACTGAAACGCATATTCTCGCGCCAGTACTCATCCGACATCGAAAAGGAAAGGACTGCCATCGGCAATATCGGTGTTGGCGGAATACAGATGAAGGAAGTTGACGGAATGATGTACTGCAACATTTCCATAGTAGAATCGGAACAGCAGTCCGTGGCAGAAACGCAGTCGTCGTGGGAAACAAACATCGGTACCGACTTGGCAACCAAGCCGTTTATCGTAACAAACCACGATACAGGCGAAAAGGAAATCATCGTGCAGGACAAAAACAACATGCTCTACCTGATAAACTCGTCGGGACGCGAAATATGGCACATACAAATCGACGACAGGATTATCGGCAACATATCGCAGGTGGATTCGTACAAGAACGACAAACTGCAGTACATATTCTCGACAAAGGACAAGATTTACATTGTGGACAGACTTGGCAACTTCATGCCGAAGTTCCCGCTTCAGTTGCGCGCCGAAGCATCGTCGCCAGTTGCCGTATTCGACTACGAGAACAATCGCAACTACAGACTGGTAGTGGCATGCGAAGACAAACACGTGTACATGTACGACATTTCAGGGAACCTTATTAAGGGCTGGGCATTCGGTGGAACCGAAAATCCAGTCAACTCCGAAATTTCACATTATGTAATATCAACCGAAGATTTCATAGTTTTCCACGACAGCTACAAGGCGTATTTCGTAGCACGAAACGGAAATTCGAAGTTGCAATTCCAAACAAATTTCCGATTCTCGGACAACAACATATACTGCGACCTTTCGTCGTCGGCAAAGTTTGTGGCAACCGACGAACACGGAACTATACACCGCTTCTACAAGAGCGGCAAGCAAGATTCGGTAAAGCTAGCCGACTTCTCGCCAAAGCACCACTTTGCACTTGCCGACATCGACACCGACGGAAAACCCGAATACATCTTTACCGACTCGACAAAAATTTCGGTATTCGGTTCGTCAAGCAAGCTGATGTTTGAACACGATTTTGGTGCCACAGCATCGAAACCATATATCTATAAGTTCGGCAAGGAAACGAAAATAGGAATCGTTGCCGGCGACGGAAAAATTTACCTCATCAACGCTAACGGAACTGTACACGACAGTTTCCCGCTCGATGGGGTCACACCATTCAGCATATACGAAACTGGCGGCTCGTACAGCCTGCTTGCAGGACTGAGCCGCGGAAGACTTTGCAATTATAAAATAACGAAATAATTTACTGTTATGAAAAAATCATTCAAGCTGTTATTAACAATCGTTCTGGTCACGGCACTGGGTTTCGCAATGCCATCGTGCACCAAAAAGAATTTCGACATGGATCGCCTGAGCGACAACGTCGTATATACTGGAAGCTTTGCGCTGCCAATAGCATACAGCGATATAGCATTCTACAAAGTAATCGACCTTATGGACTCGACCATCGAGCTCCGCGACAACAACGACGGCTACCTGTCGCTCTTCTACGAATCGTACGTAGAATCAAAGCCTGTACAGGACCTATTGAACATCGGAAACCAGACCTATTCACGTTCGATATCGCTTTCTGACATCATGTCAAAAGCCACCAGGTCGGAAGCTTCGGTACATTATAGCACATCGGAAGTAATATCGTTCACCATGTTCAACGACCAAGCCGAAATAGACTCCATAACCCTTAAATCGGCAACATTCGACTACAGTCTGACAAACACAATCGGCAAGACGACCAAGATTGTACTCGAATTCCCATCCATAACTAAAAATGGCAGGGTATTCAAGGATTCGATAACATTGATGCCGTCGGAAAGCACATTCCAGAAACAGCTGTCACTCGATGGCTACACCATCGACCTTACACAAACCTCACAGCATTGGAACGAAATTCCTATAAACGTGAGCATAGACCTGAACTTTGCAACAGACGCACCGCCAACAAGCGGCACTTTAGGATTCACGGTAGGAATCAACGATGTAAAGTACTCGAAAATGTTCGGCTACTTCGGCTACCACGAACTATTCTTCCAGAGCGATACCATTACGATAAAGCTCTTCAAGGATAACCCTAAATACTACATGGACAGGTTCTACTTCAACGACCCGAAACTTACAGTCCACTATTGGAACTCATACGGTGTGCCGTCGATGTTTTACTTTACCGAACTCGACACATACGTGCAAAAACTCGACCAGGTATGGGATATCACTTCGAGCAGCGAAAACTTCCCAATGTCGCAGTCGCACCCATTCTATGTAAAACACTCATCGAGCTACGGAACCGAGGCTCTCGACTCAATATACCTCGACAAGAACAACTCGAACCTCGACCAGATTGTCCCGAACAAACCTCACTGGGTTCACTTCAAGGCTCTGGCAGCAACAAATCCTGGTGTTTACACTCACGACAACTTCATAACAGAAGAATCGAAACTCAGGTCGCTCATCGACGTGGAATTCCCACTTTGGGGCTATCTATACAAATTCACATACACCGACACTGTTGACATCGACATAGCCGACTACACAAACAATCTGCCGATAAGCCGCATGGCCGTATTGCTGACATTGGAAAACAGAATGCCCGTTGAAGCTTTCGCACAGATATATCTTACCGACGAAAACTACCATGTACTCGACTCACTCATCGACAACCCCAACTCATTGGTTCTCGAAGCAGCACCAGTCGATGCAAACGGACGTATAATAAATAAGGTAACCACCCAGACGAAAATGGAGCTGACGCAGAAACAAATAAACGACATGAGCAACTGCAAGCACCTGCTCATAAAGCTTTATGCCAACACCGACGGCGCACTGCAAGGCCGCCTCATGAAGATATACAGGGAATACGGTGCTAAAGCAAACATCGGCATCGAAGTTGACCTTGACGTAGAAAGCACTTCCGACATCGACAACATCGGAGCTAAAAACCTAACCCTTAAATAATGGAGGAACGGAAAATGAAAAACGTAAAAGCACTCATCATCGCTGCAATATTGCTTATCTTCGCATTGCCATCGATGGCACAGCAGGCAAATACGCTTTACTATATGGACCGCGTATTCCAGTCACAAACCGTCAACGTATCGGCAATCCCGGTACACAAGGTTCAGGTTGGCGGACTCATTATCCCGGTATTCGGACAAGTTCCTCCAACCATGTACTTCAACTATGGCAACAATTCGTTCAACTACAACCATATAATACACTTTGGCAAAGAAGAATATAAGGATAGCCTTATAATCGACCTGCCGCTGCTTATGAAAAAAGTCCATAAGACAACTGCAATACGAAACGAATTCAGACTCGACCTGCTTAACCTTTCGTTTAAGTCGAAAAACAATTCTGCAGTAACAGTTTCTCTTGCCGAAAGAATTCTTTTCGGTACAACTTTGCCAAAGGACTTGTTCGAATTCGCCATCCACGGCAACAAGCCATACATGGATGAAGGCAAAGCCCACAACCTCTCCAAACTGTCGTTCGATGCATGTGCATTCCACGAACTGGGAATAGGTTTTGCTACCGAATTCGCCGAAAAATTCTCGGTAGGCGGTCGACTGAAGCTCATGTTCGGTATTGCCGACATAAGCACCAACGTAGGTAGCCTGAGCCTTACCACTAATCCGGAAAATTATTTCGTTACCGCCGACGCCGACTTCCAGATCAGAAAATCGACCAGCCTATTCGAATATGACCAGATGGGCGACAGCATTGTAACCGATATGGACATTTCGAGAGCCTTAGGGTCGTTCGGCAACTTCGGCGTTGGACTCGACCTCGGATTCACCTACAACATTACCGATAAAATTTCGGCATCGATTTCACTTACCGACCTCGGATTCATAAACTGGATGCAAAATGCACAAATTGCTTCGGCAAAAGGCGAATATACATTCGAGGGTGTGGAACTCACATTCAACAAGGATAGCATTGGCAAACTTAGATACGGACTCGATACTACAAAATACAAACATATAGCCGATTCGCTTATCGACATGTTCGACATGAAAGTTGCAAATAAGAGCTATATGACATGGCTTCCGTCAAACATATTCCTAGGTGCAACATACCAGCTGAACGACAAAATCGGTTTCGGTGTACTATATCGCGGCGAAATCTACAGAAAATCGTACAACCAGTCGCTTACTCTGTCGGCCAACTCCAACATCAACCACTGGCTGTCGCTGCACGGAAGCTGGTCGCTTATAAACAATACGATAATGAATATCGGCCTTGGTATTTCTGCCCGCGCAGCATTCATGACCTGGTACGTAGTTACCGACGATGTTATCGGACTGATTTTCCCACAGAAAGCAAAAACAATAAACTGGAGAATGGGATGCAACCTCACCTTCGGACACCCGAAGAAAGTCCTGAAGACTGTATCGAGACTGTAGCCTAATGCGATAGGATATCGGAAATGCGGGAAAAGGTTCATTCTACAATATACCTAATCGGACTATTGACAATGGCATTCTTCATGCCATTGTCAATATTTGTCACAAACGCAGCCATGCTGATGATTGCGACAAACTGGATTGTGGAATGTAACTTTGCCGAAAAATGGAAACGCATAAAGGAAAACATCGGCATTCTGATATTCTGCACACTATATATCGTTCATCTGATATGGCTTGCCAACACCTCCGACTTTAGCTATGCAATGAACGACCTGCGGATTAAACTGCCACTACTTGCATTGCCTGTGATTTTCGGCACTTCGAAACCATTATCGACAAAAAAACTACATATTGTACTTGTAACATTCGTAGCTGGTGTATTTGTAGCATCGCTGATGGGAATCGTTGCAAAGATTTTCGCAGAGAACAATGAATTTAGGTCATTATCACTGTTTATCAGCAACATACGAATGTCGCTCATGCTTTGCATGTCGTTTTTCATTATTGCATACTTCATTGTAAAGAAGATATTTTTCACCGGATTTACAAAATGGATAGCAGTGCTTGTAGCTATATGGATGCTTGCATTTATGTCGATAATACAATCGATTACAGGCTTCGCATGCTTCTTCATAGGGCTAACGACAATTCTTGTAGTTATTGCTGTTAAAACAAACAACAAGTTACATCGTATTTTCTGCATTGCGTTTGCTGTTCTAATTCCCACTGTAATAACTAGCTATATTGCATACTCGGTACATAAATTCTACACTCCGACTTGCGAAAATATTCAACTGGAGACCACTGCCGCAGGAAATCCATACGACACAGTAGTATCTGACGGCACAATAGAAAACGGCAATCTAATATGGCTCAACATATCAAAGACAGAACTCACCCAAGCATGGGCACAACGTAGCAAAATACACATCGACAGCCTCGACAACAAAGGTCAGTTCATTTACCCCACGCTCGTTCGTTACCTTACATCGCTAGGTCTGACCAAGGATGCCGAAGGTGTATCGAAACTTTCAGACAACGATGTGAAAAATATAGAAAACGGTGAGACCAACTACATGTTTGCCAATCGGAGCGGTCTTGCATGCAGAATATATGTAATATTATGGGAATTGGACGTATATAGGAAAACCGGCGACTGCAACGGACATTCGGCCGTACAACGCATCGAATTTCTGAAATACGGAGGCAAACTCGCGTCTCGCAATCTACTGACAGGCACTGGAACAGGCGATGTAAACGAAGAATTCCAAAAACTTTACGAAGAAGAAAATAGCAGTCTGCGTCCCGAATACAGGCACAGAGCTCACAACCAGTTCCTTACATTCATGATTTCGTTTGGAATATTTGGTTTCATTATATGCCTTATCGCCTGGTTCGTACCAGCATTCTACAAATGGGACACCAACAAGTTCCTGTTTGGAATCTTCTTCCTCATCGCCACAATATCGATGTTCTCAGACGATACACTTGAAACCACTACGGGAACTGTTTTTGTGGCATTCTTCTTCTCGCTGCTTAAATGGACAACCGACAGAAAATAAAACGTACATAATATGGGAAATCAAGAGTTCATGCGCAAAGCAATTGAAATGTCGCTCAAGAGTATCGACAACGGAGGCGGCCCGTTCGGCGCTGTCATTGTAAAAGACGGTGAAATCATAGCTGCGGCCTCCAATTCGGTAACCATCGACAACGACCCCACCGCCCACGCCGAAGTAAACGCAATACGCATGGCATGCAAAAAACTTGGCACTTTCGACCTTTCGGGTTGCGAAATATACGCATCGTGCGAACCTTGCCCGATGTGCCTCGCATCAATATACTGGGCAAGAATCGACAAGCTATACTACGCCAACACCAAACAGGATGCCGAAAAAATCGGATTCAGCGACAACTTCATCTACGAAGAGTTCGCCAAGCCCGAAAATATGCGAAGCATAAAGACAACAGCCATGCTCCGAAACGAAGCTATCAAAGCCTTCGAAAAATGGGAAGAGAAAGACGACAAGACGGAGTATTAGAGAAAGGGAGGCGGAAGTTCAACGTTCAAAAGTTCAACGTTCAAGGCTTTTAGTCTGTTAGACTGTCAGCCTTTTAGCCCTATTTTGCATCTTGTCAGCAAGCCGGAAATTTAGAAAAAAGAAACTTTTCAAATCTTCGGAACAAAAAACCATATATTAAAAATAATCTTACTAACTTGCATAGTTAAATTGTACCTTATTTGGGCAAGATTGCGCACATATTATTAACTTTGGTTATCAGTACTTTATGCTTCTGTACTACCTCGACAGCACAGACTGTAGGTCTCGTGCTCAGTGGCGGCGGTGCGAAAGGTTATGCCCATATTGGTGTAATAAAGGCACTCGAAGAACACGGAATTCCCATCGACTACATCACAGGCACATCGATGGGCGCCATAGTTGGTGGACTTTACGCCGCTGGGTATTCACCCGACGAGATGATAAAAATTTTCGACGGGCAAAAATTCAGAAACTACTATAAAGGAAAGTTTCCTCCACAATACATCGACTATTTCAAGCTCGAACAACCAGACGGGACTTTACTCAGGGTTGACCTTAGACGCAAAAGCAAGAAAATAGCGCTTGCGTTGCCAACAAACATCATTGCAACACAGCCAATGGATCTCGGACTTATCGAGCTTTTTGCACCAAGTTCGGCAAAGGCCGAAAACAACTTCGACAATCTTTTTGTGCCATTCCGGTGCATTGCCTCCGACGTATACAGAAATCGAGAAAAGGTATTCGACTCAGGCGACCTCGGCACTGCAATCAGAGCCTCCATGACCTTCCCAATGCTGTTCAAACCTGTCGAAATGGACAGTACGCTGTACTTCGACGGTGGAATATACAACAACTTCCCTATAGAAACCATGCAGGAAACATTCAACCCAGATATTATAATTGGTGTGTATGTATCATCTGCAGCGAAACCAGACTCGCCCGATCCCGACGACCTTTTCGCACAGATTGAAAGTCTCGTAATGGGCGAACAAAAAGGAGAAACCGTCGACAGTGACAAGGGTATCATACTGAGATACAAGTTCAAAGATGTCGGTGTTATGGATTTCCAAAAGCTTGAACACGTTTCGAACATTGGATACGAACACTGCAACGAAGTGATCGACAGCATACTTAAATTGGTAAAACGTCGAAAAGACCCTGCCGAAATAGAAAGCGAACGCAAAAAATACCGCGACAGCCTTCCCGAATTGATTTTCGACAACATTTCAATAGAGGGAAGAATAAAACCTGCTGAAAAGGAATATGTCGAGAAGTCTCTAAATATCAAGCGCATAAAGAAACATAAAGGCAATTCGGACTTGGACATCAACGATATAGAGTCGAATTACTACAGACTTATATCCGACTATCAAATCGAACTTGCTACACCAAAAGCGGTATACGACACTTCGAAAAACAAATTTGGACTTAACCTAAAAATAAAAAAGGATAACAGAATTACATTTGGTCTTGGAGCATCGGTTTCGAGCGGTTCGTCTAGCATGGTATCGGCAAGCGCTTCGTACAAGATGCTGGGAAAAGTATCGGGAGTTGTAAGAAGCAATTTCTATTTTGGCAAATTTTACGCCTCGTTATTCGTTGGCGGACGAATCGACATACCAACATACCAGCCGTTTGCAATAGAACTATCCGGCACTCTTAACAGGTACGACTTCTTCAAGGGAAGTTCAAGAGTACTATCTATGTCATATCAGCCACCATACATCATCGACTACGAGAACAATATACGCCTCGACGCAATAACACCTATCACAAGGCATTCGGTTGCAAAACTCGGATTTTCCACAGGAGAACAAAAATATTCGTACTTCCAAATATCATCATACCAATCGTCCGATACGGCCGACATTACCAGCCTAAAATATGCTTCTGTTCACGCATCATACATTTACAATACTCTCAACTACACGATGTACCCGACTGCAGGTCGCAATTTTGTAGTAGACATAAGACATGCCACCGAAAACGAGTTGAACAAGCCTGGTTCGACAACCGACCAAACAGACATTTACAGAATGCGGCACAAATGGTTCCAAGTAAACCTAATTGCCGACAATTATTCACACATAGCCAAGTACCTTACCATAGGGACATTCGCTCAAGTGTTTATAAGCAACCGACCTCTGCTAAGAAACTACTCGTCGAGTGTACTTAACGCACCTGCATTCACTCCTGTAATGAATTCGAAGACTCTGCTACTAACCAACTACAGAGCCAACAATTTCTTTGCCATCGGTGTAAAGCCAATAATTACCATCACCGACAGGTTCAACATAAGGTCGGAAGTGTACTTCTACATGCCGTTCCAAAAGATTATCAAGGAGGAACTTACTACTAACATTTACACTCCATTATATTCCGAAAAGTTCACCTACTATTACCTTATGGCCTCGACAGCACTCATTTACAACACACGTTTTGGACCGTTAGGACTTAGTGTAAACTATATGGACGACAACAATGTAAAATGGTATTTCATGTTCCACCTTGGATTTATGCTATTCAACAAAAAGGGACTTGACTACTAAACGGACAATTGCTTTAAATGGTCATGCTGATAACTGTTAAGAACATGAATAAACAATTAAATGCCTAGATTGAGACATAATAGATTTTAGAAACCATGACAAAGATTAGAGTAACAAAAATATTTGAATTTGATACTGCACATGCACTACACAACTACGACGGGTTATGCAGCAACATACATGGACACACGTACAAGCTTCATGTTACCGTGATAGGTGAACCAATATCCGACCCTAGTTCGCCAAAATACGGAATGGTTGTCGACTTTGGCGTATTGAAAAACAAAATAAAGGAAAACTTAGTCGACAAATTCGACCATAGCCTTATTGTCAGTCGCGACGAAAGCGGTAACTTTACGAATGGAAGCCCGATTTTCCGCAGAATACATGTGGTTGATTTTCAACCTACAGCCGAAAACATTGTCGCTCATTTCGCCGAACTGATAAAGCCCCTACTACCCGACGGCGTAGAACTTTTCAGCCTGCGACTCTACGAAACATCCACGTCGTTTGCCGAATGGTATGCCTCCGACAATTGCTGATACGGACTATCGTATCCTGTCAATCGACCTGATAAGGGCTTCGTCCTTGGCAATACCTCTGATAGCCAACGCGATGAATATCGCTGCGACTATCGGCAGTACAACAAGAATACTCGTCGAATAGTTGGTTGCAAACTTCTCGGATGCCTGATACAGGAAGAAAAATGCAAGTCCCGAACACCCAAGCGCCAGAATTGCATTGAATATAGAAATACGAATCTGTAAAACCCTGTGGCGATACATGAATATAGTTACAATCAAAAGCAATACAACAAACGAAAGCAATATGAGCAAGGGCAAAGTAGAATAGTGCTCTTCTCCGAAATCGACACCATAAAGCCCCATAGGCACATCGGTAATACCAGCTTCTGTCTGCTGCTCAAGGCTTCCAAATGGAACAAAATAAAATACTGACATGCATATTAATGCAAGCAGCAAGAATAATGTTTGAATTCTCTGAATCATAAATAAAACTTTTCGCAAAAGTAACTTTTATTTCCTTACAAAACCCACAGTTCCATAATCTTTACGAAAAAAAGAAAAATTTATTTGTCCGCATAAAAAAAAGTATTACCTTTGCACTCGCTTTTGCGGGGTGTAGCGCAGTCCGGTTAGCGCACCTGCTTTGGGAGCAGGGGGTCGCCAGTTCGAATCTGGCCACCCCGACAAAACAAGAAAGCCTTCATACGAAGGCTTTTTTTATTTTTCTACATTGCGACAAACACAAAGTCGCTACATATATTAAGTCTTGATTAATCAGCTTTAGTCAACTCAAACAAACCTTTATCGAGAATATTGCGTATTCCGTCCTCGAGCTTTACAAGCGGTCTACCTAGGACTTTCAACATATCGGAATTGTCGGGGCAACGGCGCTTCATGTCGCCTTCGGGCAGCGGCGGCAAATAAACAATCTTCGACTTCGAGCCAGTTATACCTATTATTATATTAGCCAACTCCAGCACCGATGTCTCGCGCGAATTACCAATGTTAACCACATCGTTTATAAACAAGTCGTTATATGCAATCTTTACTGTTGCTTCGATATTATCGTCAATATAGCAAAAAGTACGGCTCTGTGAACCATCGCCATAAATTGAAATGTCGTCGCCACGAAGCGCCATGTTGATAAACTTGCTTATGACAAAATCCTTGCTCTGCTTGGGTCCATACGTGTTGAAGAATCTGAATATTGTATAATCCAGACCATACTCCTTGTGATACGACCTCAGGAAAACCTCGCCGGCATTCTTCACAACTGCGTATGGAACACGCGAGTTAAGTGGCGTATTGTGGGCATTCTGTGGAAACTCCACAGGATCGCCATACACTTCGGACGATGATGCATAGAAAACTCGCTTCACACCTCTTTCCTTGCTTATCTTGCAAACATTCTCGATTCCGCGCAAATCCTCGAGCACACGTATCGGATGCATCTGGGTTCGATTTACACCGACAACCGCAGCATAGTGGAAAACATAGTCCACAGCATAAGTCATCATAACCTCAAGGACAGTTCTATAGTCGTTTACATCGCCCTCGACAAAATATAGATTGCTCTTGGCTGGAGGCAACTTACGAATATCACCAGTTGAAAGGTTGTCTAAGACAACAACAAGGTTTGAAGTATCCTCTGAAAGTCGCTCAGCAAGAGCACTAGCAATGAATCCCGCACCGCCAGTTACCAATATACGCCTCTCATATTTCTGCTTCATCCGCTTATTTTTCATACAAGTCATCCTCCCCTTCCATCTTTAATTCATCAAGATCTATCTCGTCCTCCTCGTTATATATCTGCAAGAACTGTTCGCCAAACACCTTCTTGTTGAAATGATGTTCGAGCGTCATAAGCAGCGAGGGCAACAGGATTATATTGGAAAACATTGCTACAAACAATGCCGTCGAAACCAGTATTCCCATCGACTGAGCACCTCCCCAGTCGGAAATTATAAACATTCCGAAACCTAAAACCAGAATGATCGATGTATATATCATGCTCATACCTGTTTCCGACAGTGCATTTCTAACAGAAACGCCTATGTTTCCGTCGGAATGTTTCAATTCCTGGCTGTATTTTGCAAGGTAATGTATCGTATCGTCGACCGAAATACCAAACGCTATGCTGAACACCAATACTGTAGATGGCTTTATCGGAATGCCAAAGTAGCCCATAATGCCGGCGGTAACAATCATTGGTATAAGATTAGGTATTAGCGAAAGCAATGTCACCTTGATAGACCTGAACATTACGAACAGGAACAAGGCTATCACAAGCACTGCAAGCGCAAGGCTTATAAACAGATTCTTGGTCAGATAAGTTGTTCCCGTATAGTTCATTATGGAGTTACCCGTTATAATCGTCTCGTACCTGTCGGCAGGGAACACATCGTCGATGTCCTTTTTAAGCAAAGGCAGAAGTGCTTCGATACGGTTGCAACCCACATCCTTGATATTCATGCTAACACGTGTAGCCGTACGAGTGCTGTCGATGAACGACTTTTCGAGACCAGCACCATTCATATCGGGCATTCGCTTGATAATTGTCGAATATGTATCGGGCGAAGGCGGCAGTTCGTAGCTGTTACCGGCCTTTAGCGACTGGTAAAGGAACTTCACTGCGTCGGCAATCGACACCGACCTCGAAAGTTCCGGATATTTTGCCAGCCTGTGCTGCAATGAGTCGAGTCGCTCAATCTGATCGACATAGTCGAGGTCGTTGCGCAAGGTATCCTTCGAAATTACAACTATCTCGATAGGTGAAACTCCGCCGAAATTATCTTCGAGGAACCTGGTATCGACACACAAGCGGCTATCGTCGGGAATATCGTCGAGAATATATCCGGCGCGGTCGATAAGGAAAAGACCTGCAAGCATTACCACTGCCAAAGTTACAAAAACGACATATACTCGTGGACGTTTGTATGTTACTATATTCTCGATCTTAGCCACAATGCCAGTAATAACCTTGTTGTCGATGTGCTTTGTTGCCTTTACTGAAGGCGGCTTGCTGAGGCTGAAGAAAATAGGTATTATCTGCAACGACAGCAGGAACACCGTCATTATGCCCAGCGATGCCACAACGCCGAATTCGATAAGCAGGCTGTTGGACGTGATGATAAACGTTGCAAAACCGCAAGCCGTTGTAAGGTTGGTTACAAACGATGCATTTCCAATTTTACATATCGTGCGGTGCAATGCCATTACCTTACGTCCGTGCAACTTGTACTCGGCATGGTACTTGTTGAACATATATATAATGTTCGGGATGCCTATTACTATCAGCAGCGGCGGAATCATCGACGTAAGGATGGTGACCTGGTATCCAAGCAGCACCATATAGCCGAACACCCATCCGAGACTGAGCGCCACCACAATGAGCGAAGCAAAAATAATCTTGAACGAGCGGAAGAATATATACAATATTATTACGCATACTAGCACTGCAAGCAGCGTAAATATCAGAAGTTCCTTCTTTATAAGGTTGGTTATTTCGGTACGTATGTAGGGGTGTCCCGATATGTGAACATCAACGCCTGCATCTTCGGAATACTTGAATACGATGTCCTCGATTTCGGCCACTGACTTCTGACGCTGCGAACTATTGAGGATTTCGGGATCGAGAGTTATTGTAAAGAGGAAAACGTTGGTATCGTTGCTATAAAGCAGATTGGTATAGAAAGGCAAACCGAAGAACACGTTGCTGGCGCTATCGAGCTCTGCCTGCGACGATATCGACTCGTCGAATATTTTCACAGGCTGATATGCACGACGTTTTCCGCCCTTGCCATCGTCAACGGTAGCCATCTGCAGGTTTATCGCCTCGAGCGCACAGAAAGTAAGGCGCACGTCCTTATGCGACTTTATCTTCTTGTCGAGCTGCCTGAATTTCTCGAAATGCGAATAGTCGGTAAGCAACTTGCTATCGTTTATGCCGACAGCAATGGCATTGGCCTCGTCGCCAAACAACTCTTTAAACTTTTTGTTCTGCAGATATACTTCATCGTCCTCCGAAAGCATACGGGCATATCCGTAATCCATACGAACATGCAAAGCCTCATAGCCCAAGAATAGCGTTACCAGCGCTATGGCGGCTATAAGGTAATACTTCCGCCTCAATATCAACCTTGCGATCTTCTGCCACATATCCAATTAGTTTCTAAAATTCGCAAAGATAAACATTTATAACAACTCTTTTCGTTTTATATACAAAAATACTTGCATTTTTTTACAAAATGCAACTCCATAACCATATAGGCATCGTAATCATTTAATTCACAATGCACAGACGAAGAATACGACACAAAGCATTGTGTCGCTGCGATTGTAACATTTGAACATTTTATTCTTCAAACATATCTACCTTTAGCCATACGAAGTTAAATTTTCAAATTTTCAAATCATCAAATTCTTATTTTTCTTACTTTTGCATCTTCAAAATTTATAAAAGATGGAATACAATTTTACGGAAATTGAGCGCAAATGGCGCGAATACTGGAAGAAACACGACACCTACAAGGCTGTCATCGACAAATCTAAGCCCAAATACTATGTCCTCGACATGTTCCCTTATCCTTCGGGAGCCGGTTTGCACGTAGGACATCCGCTTGGATACATCGCTTCCGACATCTTTTCAAGATACAAGACACTTAAGGGCTTCAACGTGCTGCACCCGATGGGCTACGATGCTTTCGGTCTTCCTGCCGAACAATACGCCATCCAGACAGGCACTCACCCTGCTATAACCACCGAAAAGAACATTAACAAATACCGCGAGCAACTCGACAACATAGGCTTTTCGTTCGACTGGAGCCGCGAAGTGCGCACCAGCGACCCGAAGTACTATAAGTGGACACAGTGGACTTTCATACAACTTTTCAACAGTTTCTACTGCAACAAATGCCAGAAAGCCCGTCCAATAGCCGAACTTGTTGCCGAATTTGCACAAAACGGCACAAAAAACATCGACGCATCATGCACCGAAGATCTTTCGTTCTCAGCAGAGGAATGGAATTCGTGGGACGAGAAAAAGCAACAGCAAGTTCTTATGAACTACCGCCTTGCATATCTTGCCGACATTCCTGTAAACTGGTGTCCGAAACTCGGAACCGTGCTTGCCAACGACGAAGTTGTTGACGGTCTGTCGGTTCGTGGAGGCTACCCTGTTGAACGCAAGAAAATGCGCCAGTGGTCGCTTCGTATCACTGCCTACGCACAAAGGCTTCTCGACGGACTCAACACCGTTGATTTCCCCGAACCAGTGAAGGACATCCAGAACAACTGGATTGGTCGTAGCGAAGGTGCATCGGTATTCTTTGAAATCGAAGGCCGCAGCGAAAAAATGGAAATCTTCACCACCCGTCCCGATACTATTTTCGGTGTTTCGTTCATGGTAATTGCTCCCGAACACGACCTCGCTCTTTCGCTCGCTACAGACGAGTACCGCGCAAAAGTCGAGGAATATGTAACCTGGGCAAAGAACCGTTCCGATGTTGAGCGTATGGCCGAAAAGAAAGTCAGCGGACAGATGACAGGTTCGTATGCAATTAACCCGTTCACAAAAGAACGTATTCCAATCTTCATCGCCGACTATGTACTTATCGGCTACGGTACGGGCGCAATTATGGCAGTTCCGGCTCACGACAGCCGCGACTTTGCTTTCGCACGTCATTTCAACCTGCCAATTTCACAGGTTGTTGCAAAGGAAGGTGCAGAAATTGTTCCTACCGACCAATGGACAGAATCGTTCGACTCGAAGGATGGCATACTTATGAATTCCGATTTCCTCAACGGACTGCGCGTAAAGCAGGCTATCAAGGCTATGAACGACCGCATCGAGGAGATGGGCATAGGCAAGCGCAAGGTAAACTACCGTCTGCGCGACGCCATTTTCAGCCGTCAGCGCTATTGGGGCGAACCGTTCCCGATTTACTACAAGGACGGAATCCCCTACCCGCTCGACGAATCGAAACTTCCGCTCGAACTTCCCGAAGTTGACAAGTATTTGCCGACCGAAACCGGAGAACCGCCATTAGCACGCGCAAAGAATTGGTGCACTCCCGAAGGCTACAAGTACGAAACTTCGACAATGCCAGGTTTTGCTGGCTCTTCGGCATACTATCTGCGCTACACCGACCCGCACAACGACGAGATGATTTTCTCGCCCGAGGCAGTCAACTACTGGCAGAATGTTGACCTTTACATCGGCGGACGCGAACACGCAACCGGACACCTTATTTATTCGCGATTCTGGAACAAGTTCCTCTACGACCTCGGATTGGTTCCAAACGAAGAGCCTTACAAGAAGCTCATCAACCAGGGTATGATTCAGGGCCGTTCGAACTTTGTTTACCGCGTCAGCAGTTTCGAAAAGATGGCCGAATACAAGGTTTGGCAGCTGCTGAAGGACAAGAAAATGGGTGTTGAATTCAAGGAAGACTACAAGGACGGCAAGCGTCGTTTCGACTTCTTCTGCGACGAAAAGAAGATACTCATCGAAATCAAGCGCGAACATTCGCTCGAAAAGGTTGCCGAAGCATACAGCGAATACGCAAAGGACAAGGGATACAGGATTCTGCTTATTTCTATATTCGATGTTATGAACCATATCGATGTGGTTGAGCAGAAGATTAAGGACCTTGTTGCTGGCGGCGATGTTCCCGAATTCGAGGAAGGCGAAGCATTTGTTCCAATTAACCTGTTCATTTCGAAGAACATACCTGGTCGCGAAGAATTCACCGTTCCGATTCATGTTGACATCAACATTGTAAGCAACGACATTCTTGACATTGAAAAGTTCCGCCAGTGGAGACCAGATTTCAACGATGCACAATTCGTTCTTGAAGACGGAAAGTATGTCTGCGGATGGGAAATCGAAAAGATGTCGAAGTCGATGTACAATGTTCAGAACCCCGACGACCTTGTAGAACGCTACGGAGCCGACACCTTGAGGCTTTACGAAATGTTCCTCGGCCCTGTCGAGCAGGCAAAGCCATGGGATACCAACGGAATCGAAGGTGTTGCAAGGTTCATAAAGAAGTTCTGGCGTATGTTCCACGACGACGACAACAATTTCTGCGTAACCGATGAAAAGGCAACGCCAGCTGAACTGAAAGCACTTCACAACACAATAAAGAAGGTAACCGACGACATTGAGCGTTTCTCGTTCAACACCTGCGTAAGTTGCTTTATGATTTGCTGCAACGACCTTGGCAAGTGTAACAAGCGCGAAATCCTTGAACCGCTTTGCGTTCTTATTTCGCCCTACGCACCGCACATCGCCGAAGAACTGTGGCATGAACTCGGACACGACACATCGGTAACCAAGGCCCAGTGGCCGGAATACAACGAGGCATTCACAAAGGAAACCACCTTCACCTACCCTATTTCGTTCAACGGAAAGATGCGTTTCAACCTCGAACTTCCGCTCGACATGAACCCGAAACAAATCGAGGAAACCGTCATGGCAAACGACTATACAAAGAAATACACCGACGGCAAGCAGGTAGTAAAGGTAATCGTTGTTCCGAAGAAAATTGTGAATATCGTTGTGAAATAACAAGATACAAAGAATAGAAAGAATCAGCAAGCAACAACTTGCTGATTTTTTTTCATAGAATTAACATACGCAGAAATCTACTGAAAATAAATTTTGCTGTTCAAAAATAAAGCAGTAATTTCGCGCCGTTTTTTAATTATAAATTATAAGTGATGAAGAATTATTTAGATTCAGAAAAGAAGAAAGAAATCTTTTCAAAACACGGGAAGTCTAATACAGACACTGGCTCAGCTGAGTCACAAATAGCCTTATTTTCCTACCGTATCAGTCACTTAACCGAGCACTTGAAATCGAATCGCAAGGATTTCAGTACTCAGCGTGCCTTGACTGGTCTTGTAGGTAAGAGAAGAAAATTACTCGACTATCTAAAGACCAAGGATATCGAAAGATACAGGGCGATAGTTAAAGAATTAGGCTTACGTCGTTAAGACATTCGGAAAGCAAGACAAATGTTTTGCTTTCCTTTTTTATTTGCAAATTAATTAAACACAATAGATAATGTACAACGAAATTAAGAAAGTCATCACTTTGGCTGATGGCAGAGAAATTGAAATTTCCACCGGTAAACTGGCGAAGCAGGCAACTGGTTCGGTAGTGGTGAAGATGGGTAAAACCATGTTATTGGCAACAGTTGTTGCTGCAGACGACGCGAAGGAAGATGTTGACTTCATGCCTCTTTCGGTTGAATACAAGGAGAAATATTCGGCAGTAGGCCGTTTCCCTGGCGGATTCAACAAGAGAGAAGGTCGTCTTTCGGACTACGAAATTCTCGTTTCACGTCTGATCGACCGCGCATTGCGTCCATTGTTCCCGAGCGACTTCCATGCAGAAGTATTCGTAAATGTAAGTCTCCTTTCGGCCGACAAGAACGACACTCCCGATGCACTTGCAGGTCTTGCAGCTTCGGCAGCACTTACAATCACCGACCTTCCATTCGAAGGCCCTATTTCGGAAGTGCGCGTAGCCCGCATCGACGGACAGTTCAGGATTAATCCTCCTTACGACGAGTGCCAGAGAGCCGACATCGATATGATTGTTGCCGCTACCTACGAAAACATTATGATGGTAGAGGGTGAACTCAACGAGGTTAGCGAAGCCGAAATGCTTGATGCAATAAAGTTTGCTCACGAAGCAATTAAACCTATGTGCTTGGCTCAGAAGGAACTCCGCGAAATGTGCGGCGTTACAGAACCTGCTCCTTACTGCCACGAAGTTAACGACGAAGACCTCCGCAAGAAGGTTTGGGACGAAACTTACGACAAGGCTTACGCAGCAGCTATGACTCAGACTGCCAACAAGCACGAACGCGAAAGACTCTTCAACGAGGTTAAGGAAAACTTCCTCGCACAATACACCGAAGAGGAACTCGAAACCGTAGAAAAATTGGTTGACCGTTACTATCACGACGTTCAGAAGGAAGCGGTTCGTCAGATGGTTCTCAACGAAAGAGTTCGTCTCGATGGTCGTAAGACCGACGAAATCCGTCCTATTTGGTGCGAAGTTGATTACTTGCCAACAGTACACGGCTCGGCAATCTTCACCCGTGGCGAAACCCAGTCCCTTTCGACAGTTACCCTCGGCAACAAGCTCGACGAACAGACAATCGACGGTGCAATGATAGCTGGTTCGGAATCATTCCTGCTCCACTACAACTTCCCGCCATTCGCAACTGGCGAAGCTAAGGCTTACAGAGGCGTTGGCCGTCGCGAAATAGGTCACGGAAACCTCGCTCACCGCGCATTGCAGAAGGTAATGCCGGTTAAGGGCGAAAATTATCCTTACACAACAAGAGTTGTTTCCGACATTCTCGAATCGAACGGTTCGTCATCAATGGCTACCGTTTGTGCTGGCTGTCTTGCTCTTATGGACGCTGGTGTTCCGATTTCCCGTCCAGTTTCGGGTATTGCAATGGGACTTATTGCCGACCCCAAGACTGGCAAATATGCAATCTTGAGCGATATTCTCGGCGACGAAGACCACCTCGGCGATATGGACTTCAAGGTTTGCGGTACCGAAAAGGGTATCACTGCAACCCAGATGGATATAAAGGTTGACGGACTTTCATACGCAACCCTCGAAGAAGCCCTCAATCAGGCAAAGCGCGGTAGGGAACACATCCTCGGCAAGATGCTTGAAACATTGCCAGGTCCACGTCCTACATACAAGGACTATGCTCCGCAAATCGAAACTATGGTTATTCCTAAGGATCTCATTGGTGCTGTAATAGGCCCGGGCGGAAAGATTATCCAGGAAATCCAGGCTACAACCAACACTATTATCGCAATAACCGAGGAGAACGAAAAGGGTTATGTTGAAATCTCTGCAAGCAATGCTGCCGACATGAAGGCTGCACGCGCAAAGATCAACGCAATCGTTAAGCGTCCCGAAGTAGGCGAAGTTTACACTGGTGTTGTAAAGGGCATCACAACTTTCGGCGCATTCGTCGAAATTCTTCCGAACTGCCAGGGATTGTTGCACATTTCAGAAATAGACTGGAAGCGCATCAAGACCGTTGAGGAAGCTTTGAAGGAAGGTCAGGAAGTAGAAGTAAAGATTATCGACATCGACACCAAGTCGAACAAGATAAAGCTCAGCCGCAAGGCATTGCTTCCGAAGCCAGAAAAGCCTCATCACAACAAGAAGGAAGAAAACGCAAACGAAACTGAAAATACAAATTCAGAATTATAACATTTGCTATACAAGAAAGAAGCCTTAGTGCTTCTTTCTTTTTAAATTTATGAGGAACAACCGTCATATTACACAAATACGCACCAAAATTGTAAAATTCCTGATGGTGGCAATGCTTGCCGTCTCGTTCTACAATAGCAAAGCCCAGGAACTTATGGAACGTCGCAATGCCATTAAAATCACTTTTTTATCGTGGTTTACCGGCACAACAAAAATCAGCTACGAACGTTCGTACACCCCCATCCAAACTGGAGAACTTACATTAGGTGTAATTTGCGCTGGATACGACAAGTTCAAGAATCGACCAAAAGGATTCACAATCAGATACGCACATAAGTTCATACTGAAGAACAACACCGACTACGCGCTGAACGGCTTTTACGTAAAGCCCGAAATAGTATGGTCAAACTTCAACTACGACAAGCGCGAAGAGGATTTCCGCGACAAGGCCAATATGGCTGGAATATTCGCCTGCACAGGCTACCAATGGGCGCGCAGGAAATTCATTATCGACGGATACATCGGTGTTGGAGGTTCGCTGGGACGAGAAGCCGACACATATTATCATCACGGTTTCGTATTGTGGAACTACTTCAACACGTTCTGCAAAAATGTTGCTATGACATTTGCAATAAAGCTGGGATACAGCTTCTAGGGATTCAATAATTTGATAATTTGATAGACAATTATCAAAGCATCACAAATAGCATATACGCATAATAATGCGTTTTAAAGGAGCATACCTTTCAAACATTTTTTTTGCATCATTAAATTTAAATCCTTGAATTTTATGTAACTTTGCGCCCAAATTAGATTTATCACGATGAAAAATTTCATAGAAGAACTCAAATGGAGAGGAATGCTGCAGGATATGATTCCCGGCACCGAAGAAGCACTACAGAAAGAACACGTTGCGGCATACGTTGGAATTGACCCGACTGCCGACTCATTACATATAGGTCACTTGTGCGGCATAATGATGCTCAAGCACTTGCAGAACTGCGGTCATAAGCCTATCGCCCTTATCGGCGGTGCTACTGGCATGATTGGCGACCCGTCGGGAAAGTCGCTCGAACGCAACCTGCTCGACGAGGAAACCCTGCGTCACAACCAGCAGTGCATCAAGAACCAGCTCGCAAAGTTCCTCGACTTCGAATCCGATATTCCAAACAAGGCCGAACTCGTCAACAACTACGACTGGATGAAGGACTTTACCTTCCTCGAGTTCGCTCGCAAGGTCGGCAAACTTATTACCGTCAACTATATGATGGCAAAGGACTCGGTAAAGAAGCGTCTCAACGGTGAAGCTCGCGACGGAATGTCGTTCACCGAATTCACCTACCAGCTTTTGCAGGGCTACGACTTCCTGCATCTGTACCAGACCAAGAATTGCAAGCTGCAGATGGGCGGAAGCGACCAGTGGGGCAACATCACTACCGGTACCGAACTCATCCGTCGTACCTGCGGTGGCGAAGCATACGCGCTTACTTGTCCGCTTATCACAAAGTCTGATGGCGTGAAGTTCGGCAAGACCGAATCGGGCAATGTTTGGCTCGATCCCGAAAAGACCAGCCCGTACAAGTTCTACCAGTTCTGGCTCAATGTTTCGGACGACGATGCAAAGCGTTATATCAAGATATTCACCACTTTGGACAAGGAAACCATCGATGCTCTTATCGCGCAGCACGACGAAGCACCAAACATGCGAATTCTCCAGAAGCGTCTTGCCGAGGAAATTACCGTTATGGTTCACTCGCGCAGCGAATACGATGCAGCTGTTGAGGCTTCGCAAATACTTTTCGGCAACGCAACAAGCGACGCACTTCGCAAGCTCAACGAAAAGACTTTCCTCGCCGTATTTGATGGCGTACCGACCTACAATGTTGCAAAGGCAAAGTTCGATGCTGGAATAAATGTCCTCGACCTGCTTGCCGGCGAAACTGACATTTTCCCCTCAAAGGGCGAACTGAAGCGCACAATCAAGGGTAACGGCATGAGCATCAACAAGGAAAAATACTCCGACGAGGCCGGAATCATCAATGCCGACAGCCTCATCAACGGCAAGTACTTGCTTGTGCAGAAGGGAAAGAAGAACTACTTCTTGGTGATTGCAGAATAGAAGTAAAATTTTGTTCTAAACCATTCAAGTAAATATAGCTTGGCATTGCTTCTCTTTGATTGAAATGCAATGCCAAGTTTTTATGTGTTTTTTATAAAATACACTTTTACTTCAAATGTGTTCTTTATAAAAAACACTTTTGATATGTTTTTGTATTTTATAAAAAACACTTATCTTTGTGCGGTCATAATTTTTAAGGTATGGAAAAGTTATTTGAGCGACACGATGAGTATGTTTCGACAGTTCCTATGGAATATGTCCGCAGTATGATGGACAAGATTGACTGGTCGTTGAGACTTATTGCAATAAAGGGCCCGAAGGGGGTTGGCAAATCGACTTTGATGCTTCAGTACATAAGGCGCAATTTTGCTCCCGATGACCGTCATGTGCTTTATTGTTCGGCAGATACATCGTATTTTTCAAATCATACTTTGGTCGATGTCGCTGATAACTTTTGCAAGCAGGGTGGAACGCACTTGTTTATTGATGAGATTCACAAGTACGAAAACTGGAGCGGAGAAATAAAGGAGATTTACGACTTGCATCGCAATCTGCATATTGTTGTCAGCGGGTCGTCGCTTCTGAGAATCAACGATGGTCAATCCGATTTGTCGCGAAGAATCAAGGAATATGCAATGCCGGGGCTTTCGTTCCGCGAATACCTTTGGTTCGAGCACGGACTGAAGATAGATTCGTTAACGCTTGAAGAACTGCTTGCTGCCCCCAATGCCTATTGCCAATATGTGAAGAGTGTTTGCCATCCTTTGGAATTTTTTCCGCAGTACCTTCGCGTAGGCTACTATCCGTTTTATTATGAAGGCAAGAAGGTGTATCAGAGCAAGATAGAGTCGGTTGTGAACTATATTATAGATGCAGAACTCACTGGCTACAGGAATGTAGAGGTCGGCAATGTGCGGAAAATAAAGGCATTGCTTCAGGTGCTTTCACAGATAGTGCCATACGAGGTTGACATTGCCAAGTTGTCGAAAAGCATTGGAATACAGCGAGCAACAACTCTTAAGTACCTTACTAATCTTGAGGAAGCTGCCCTTATACGCAGGCTTTTCGCTGGTTTGGACAGGATTGGCGACTTGCAGAAGCCAGACAAGATACTGCTTGACAATCCAAATTTGCTTTATGCCTTGTCAATTGTAAAGCCCGAAATAGGAACGGTACGCGAAACTTTCTTTTGCAATCAGCTTGCTTCTTCGGGGCACAAGGTTGAATATGGCGGTTTGAAATCGGGCGATTTTCGCATTGACAGGGAATGCGTGATAGAAGTTGGAGGCAAGGACAAGGACTATTCCCAAATACGAAACGAACGCAACGCCTATATCGCCGCCGATGATATTGATAGTGCAGTTTTTCACAAGATACCATTGTGGGCATTCGGAATGCTGTATTGATGATTTTGGGACAAATATATAGGGACATTTTTAGTTTCATTTTTATCGAATAAGATTTATTTTTGCAACTCAAATAAATATATACGAATATGAAGAAAATATCATTACTGCTTGTCTGCCTTGCAATGATTTTTGCATCGTGCGACAAGAATGGCAAGAAAGGCGGAAACGCTGAAGGTTCAGTAGCTTATCAGCGCGACCTGACCGAAGAGGAAATCCAGAATGGCATCCTTACCCCCGAAGTGCTGTGGAAATTCGGACGACTTGGCGATATGCAGGTCAGCCCCGATGGTAAAACCGTACTTTACACCGTAACTTACTACAGCGTAGAAACCAACGGTTCCAACACCCAAATCTACTCGATTCCTGTCGAAGGCGGCGAAGCAACAAGGCTCACCAACGACGAGAGCATTTCGTGCTTCAACCCGCGCTGGACAAAGGACGGAAATATCGCTTACCTCTCAACCGAAGGCGATGCTGTTCAGGTTTGGACTATGACTGCCGACGGCAAGAAGAACAAGAAGATTTCGAACCTTGCATTTGATGTAAATTCGTTCAAGATCTCACCCACTGGCGACAAGATTATGCTCATCGCCGATGTGAAGATGGACGAAACTCCAGCCGAAATCTATCCCGACCTGCCAAACACCAACTGCATCATCGCAACAGACCTTATGTACCGCCACTGGAACGACTGGCACGACTACAAGTACTCGCACATTTTTGTAGCCGATTTCAACGACAACATAACAACCGCTGCCGACATTATGGAAGGCGAAAAGTTTGATTCTCCGCTTAGCCCTTACTTCGACGATGCAGAAATCGCTTGGAGCAACGACGGCAAGAGCATCGCCTACACTTGCAAGAAACTCAGCGGCAAGGATTATGCAGTTAGCACAAATTCCGACATCTATCTTTACAACCTTGAGGACGGCACCGTCAAGAACCTCACCGAAGGTATGATGGGCTATGACAAGTACCCTGTATTCTCGGCCGACTCGAAGAAACTGGCTTGGATTAGCATGGAAACTCCAGGCTACGAATCGGACAAGGAACGCCTTTTCGTAATGGACTTGGAATCGGGCGAAAAGAAGTATGTCACCGAAAAATGGGACTACGGCTGCTCGAATGTAGTTTGGGACAACGAAAATGCAGACAAGTTGTACTTCACAACAGTCCTCAACGCAACCTTCCAGATTTTCTCGGTTGACCTCAACACATGCGAAATTGCTCAGCTCACCAAGGGACAGCACGATTTCACAGGACTTGCAGCATGCGGAAACGACTTGCTTGCTTCCAAGACCTCGATGTCGATGGCTACCGAACTTTTCGTAGTCGGAAAGGACGGACAGGAACGCCAACTCACCAATGTAAACAAGAACATCTACGACAAGATTGAAATGGGTCGCGTAGAAGAACGCTGGGTTACCACCACCGACAACAAGCAGATGCTCACTTGGGTGATTTATCCGCCAAAGTTCGACTCAACAAAAGTTTATCCCGCTATCCTCTACTGCGAAGGCGGACCGCAAAGCCCAGTTTCACAGTTCTGGTCGTACCGCTGGAACTTCCAGATTATGGCAGCCAACGGCTATATCGTAATCGCACCTAACCGCAGAGGACTTCCAGGCTTCGGCACCGAATGGAACGCACAGATTTCGGGCGACTACGGCGGACAGAACATGAAGGACTATGTTTCGGCAGTCAATGCCATAAAGACCGAACCTTACATCGACGAAGACCACATCGGTGCAGTTGGTGCAAGCTACGGCGGTTTCTCGGTTTATTGGCTCGCAGGTCACAACCAGGACAGCCTGTTCAAGGCATTCATCGCACACTGCGGAATGTTCAACCTTGAATCGCAATACGCATCCACCGAGGAAATGTTCTTCGTCAACCACGACCTCGGCGGACCATACTGGGAAAAGGATAACGCAACAGCACAGAAGTCGTACGAAACCTCACCTCACCACTTCGTACAGAACTGGAATGCACCTATATTGATTTTCACAGGTGGCAAGGACTTCCGCATCCCATACACCGAAAGCCTGCAGGCATTCAACATGGCGCAGATGCGTGGCATCGAGAGCAAACTGGTGGTATTCCCCGAAGAAACTCATTTCGTTCTGAAACCGCAGAACAGCATCCTGTGGCAGCGCGAATTCAAGGCTTGGCTCGACCAGCATTTGAAGAAATAAGCATTAATATTGCATAAAGATAAGGCACATCGGAAAAAGTTTCTGATGTGTCTTTTTATTGGACTCAGTTTGATATTCGTCCAGAAAAGTGTAATGTTTCACAAACATTCCCCCATAAAAGTGTAAGTTTTTAAAATTATTCGTCCAGAAAAGTGTAAGTTTTGTTCAGAATTCATTAATAACCAAGCATCTGGCGACGAATTGATTAAGGCTCTCTTTGTGTTGTTATCTGAACAAAATGCTGGAATAAATTCGCAATTTTACCGCCCCTATCAAAATTATTATTAACTTCGCGGTATAATTAAAGACATAAATATATGAGAAGTTTATTGGTAATATTGAGCATTTGCCTGACTTGCACAATGTTGCAGTCGTGCATGCCGAAGACTACCACAATGCCAACGGCACATGGTAGTCCAGGGGACATTATAGTGGTAATGAGCAACGAAAACTGGCAAGCCGAAGCAGGCGACAGCCTTAGAGCAATCTTTTCGGAATTTTGCCCGAACCTGCCTTTCGAACAACCGATTATGGACCTGCATCAGATTCCTTACGACAAGTTTGTAGAAATGAACCAGTTGCATCGCAACATAATTTTCTTCGAGAAAATTGCTGGACAGAAAAACGGCGTGGTAAATGTAGAAAACGACAAGTATGCCCGCAATCAGGTTTTTGTACGAATTACGGCTGCTAACCAGACAGAATTTGTGAAAGCACTTTGCGAAAAGCGCGATTACTTGAAAAAACTTTTCCTCACCGCCGACCGCGACCGATACATCTATTCGTTCAGCAGAAGCCGCAACGAGATGGGCGAAAAGCAAATTGCCGACACTTTCAACATCAGCATTTCGCTGCCGTCGGTTTACCGCATCGACGAGTTTCTGGATGATTTTTCGTGGATTTCGTACGAAACACAAAAGACCACAAACGGAATCTTTGTGTACGAATATCCGCTGACCGACACCACCAATCTTTCTGTGGAACAGATAATTGCAATGCGCAACATAGTACTGCAGAAGAATGTACCGGGCGGACGCGAAGGCTCGTATATGACCACCGAAACAAAATTCGACTACCCGAGCATCGAAACCATAATGCACAACGGCACAAAGACCGCTGTTGTACACGGAATGTGGAAAATGCACGGCGACTTTATGGGCGGTCCGTTTGTAAGCTACAGCAAAATCGACGAGGCTCGCCAGCGCGTTGTATGTGTCGAAGGCTTTGTGTATGAGCCCAATGCACCTGTGCGCGACAAAATTAGAAATATCGAAGGTATAATTTATACATATTCACTTAAATAATCGTAGTAACAAATTATGAATCAAACACTTGTTGCAGAAAATGTAGTCAAGAAGTATTCTAGCCACCTCGCACTCGACAAAGTGTCGATATCGGTTCCCGAAGGCTGCATTTTCGGTCTGCTAGGTCCAAACGGCGCTGGCAAGACAACTCTTATACGAATTATAAACCAAATTACCGCACCCGACGAGGGAACAGTATATATCAACGGAGAAAAACTTTCCGCAAAGCACATTGCTCAGATTGGTTATCTGCCCGAGGAGCGCGGACTTTACAAAAAAATGGCCGTAGGCGAACAGGCTCTCTACCTATGCCAGCTCAAGGGAATGAAGAAAGCCGACGCTTTCCGCGAACTGAAAAAGTGGTTCGAGAAGTTTGAAATAGAAAACTGGTGGAACAAGAAAGTGGAAGAACTTTCGAAAGGTATGCAGCAGAAAGTTCAGTTTATCACCACTATCCTTCACAAGCCGAAACTGCTCATCTTCGACGAGCCATTCAGCGGATTCGACCCGATAAACGCCAACCTGTTGAAACAGGAAATATTGGAACTGAAGAAAAATGGTTCGACAATAATTTTCTCTACACACAACATGTCGTCGGTAGAGGAAATTTGCGACTACATAGCATTGATAAACAAGTCGAAGAAGATTCTCGACGGAGAAGTTAACGCTATCCGCCGCGACTATGCCCCCGACATCTACGAGGTGCAGTATTCCGGCTACTTCAACAAGATGATAGCAACGCTTACATCCGACTACAAGATTCTTGATGTCAAGGAATTTGAAGGCGGAAGCAAGATGAGCATCGAGTTGCTGAACAAGGAGATGACCAACAACGACATCATCTCGCGCCTGACCAACTTCGGCAACATCGAATCGTTCCAGAAGGCACTGCCGAGCATGAACGACATTTTCATCAGAGTGGTAAATAACACAAATGCAGAACAAGCGCAAGCACAAAACTAAGGATATGAGCAAGATAGGACTTATTATAGGAAGGGAATACAAAACCCGCGTTCGCAAGAAATCATTCATCGTGATGACACTCCTCGGCCCGATTCTGTTCGCAGCCCTGATGGTGGCACCAGCAATTCTTATGCGCCTCGAAGACGATGACTTCAAGAACATCGCCGTAATCGACGAAACTGGAATGTTCGACCAATATTCGCTCAAGAACACCAAGAGCATAAACTTCGACTTCGTTTCCGATAAATATTTCCGTGGCAACTACTACGATGTCTCCGAAGCAAAGGCCGACCTCAAGGATTCCGAGCATTTCGCACTGCTCTACATTCCAATAAATGCAATGTCGTCGAACAACGGCTCGGTACAACTTTTCTCGTACCAGCAACCCAACATGGGACTCAAGATGCACATTTCCAATGGCATAGAGAAGAAAGCTGAAGAGTTGAAACTCAGCAAGAAAGCCGAGGAACTCGACATCACCCAGAAGGAAATCGACAACATACTTATGGTTGCAAACACTTCTATCAATGTGATAACCACCACAATGAACGACGATGGCACAGAAAAGGAATCTTCGACAACCGTGGCAATGATAATAGGCTACCTCTGCGGATTCCTGATTTACATGTTCATTTTCATGTACGGCTCGATGGTCATGAACGGCGTAATCGAGGAAAAGTCGAACCGCATTGTGGAGGTTATTGTTTCGTCGGTAAAGCCGTTCCAGCTTATGCTCGGCAAGATTATCGGCGTTGCACTGGTGGGAATTACGCAATTTGTGCTGTGGGTAATGCTTACGCTTGGAATCGTTAGCGTAACATACGCAGTGCTGCAGAAGGATTTATCTCCGGCAGAACTCAATCCGCAGACACAGATTATGGGTTCGTCGCTTACCGACGCCACCGATGTCAACACCGACGACATGGCAAAGTTCAGCGAAATAACGCAGGCAATGGATTCGGTAAACTATGTTGGACTATTGCTGATGTTCCTATTCTACTTCGTTGGCGGCTACTTGCTATATGCTGGAATGTTCGCCATAGCAGGTTCGGCAGTCGATAACGAAACCGACACGCAGCAGTTTACGTTGCCAATAACAGTTCCGCTCATCCTGGGTATTTTCGTAATGCTTTCAGCAATCAACAATCCCGACGGCAGCCTCGCCTACTGGTTCTCGATAATCCCGTTTACCTCACCGATAGTAATGATGGTAAGGATTCCGTTTGGCGTACCGTTCACCGACATTATCATCTCAATGGCTCTGTTGGTTGTAACCTTCATCGCAATTACCTGGCTGGCGGCAAAGATTTACCGCGTCGGCATCCTGATGTACGGCAAGAAAACCAACTACAAGGAATTGTGGAAATGGCTGAAATACAAGAACTAGAAAAAATTATAAAACGCTCCTGCATTGGGGCGTTTTTTTATTTTTTATACATCATGCACTAAAAAAGTTTTGTATCTTTGTGCTTACATTTGATTAGACCACAATGGCAAAAGAAAGCAAATGCATACTTGTCGTCGATGACGAACCGATAAACTTCATATTACTCAAAGCAATACTGGAGCGAAGCGGATATACCGCGCAGTACGCAGAAGACGGCTACAAAGCTATTGAAATGGTAAAAGATAACGACTTTCAACTAATCATAATGGACATTAAAATGCCAAAAATGAGCGGTGTCGAGACATCGCGGCAAATAAAAGCCATTAATCCGCAAATTAAAATCATAGCCTCATCGGCAATAAAAGCGCTCAACGACGAAGAATACAGCTTGTTCTGCAACTTCATATCGAAGCCGATAAACAGGGCTCAACTAATAGAACTAGTCGAAAAATACACAAAATAAAATCTCACAGACGATGCACAAATCAGGCTTTGTAAATATAATAGGCAACCCGAATGTCGGCAAGTCGACCCTCATGAACGAACTCGTAGGAGAGAAAATTTCGATAATCACCTCCAAATCACAAACTACAAGACACAGAATCCTTGGCATCGTAAATGGTGACGATTTCCAGATTGTGTATAGCGACACACCAGGCATCATAAAGCCAAACTACAAGTTGCAGGAAAAGATGATGGAGTTTGTATCGGTGTCGTTCGACGATGCCGACGTGTTCCTGTATGTTACCGATGTGGTTGAATCGCCAGAAAAAAACGCCGAATACATCGAACGCCTGAGCAAAGTGAAGATTCCGGTATTTTGCCTGATCAACAAAATAGACCTTGCCACCGACAAGCAAATCGAAGAACTGCAGCTATTCTGGGAAAACAGGCTACCCAACGCAAAGATATTTACCATCTCGGCTCTTAACGGAACAAACGTCGAACAAGTTTTTAATGAAATCTTATCGGTATTACCCGAAGGTCCTGCATGGTTTCCAAAAGACCAGCTTACCGACAAGACCGAACGTTTCATAGTATCGGAAATCATCCGCGAAAAAATTTTCCTCAACTACCAGAAGGAAATCCCCTACTCGTGCGAAGTTGCTGTCGAAGAATTCAAGGAAAGCCCCGATATCATCAGGATAAAATCTGTCATTATTGTTGAACGCCAGTCTCAAAAAGGAATCATTATCGGAAACAAGGGCGCTGCAATAAAAAAAGTCGGCACCGAAGCGCGACTCGACATCGAAAAGTTCTTTGGCAAAAAGGTTTTCCTCGAGACTTTTGTCAAGGTTGAAAAGGATTGGCGTAGCAGCGACAGAAGCCTAAGCAATTTTGGATACAACATATAGGGCTTCGCCTGTTTATGGGGTTAAAGTTCAACGTTTAAGGTTTAAGGTTCAACGGCATCAAAATGCTTTGCGATGGTTTAAAGTTCAAAATCGTAAATCAATTTGTATCTTGTCGGCAACTTAGAAACTTGCAAACAGACACACACCTACACTCTTCCCTTATCGTGATAGCTATAATAGTCCTTTCCATTACTACTTATTATCAGATGGTCGACAAACCTGATTTTCATCAACGAACAGGCTTTGCTCAGTCTTTCGGTCAGCTCGTCGTCCTGACGGCTTGGCATAATATTTCCCGAAGGGTGGTTGTGCACAAAAGCCATCGCGCATGCATTCAACCTCAATGCTTCGGAGATCACAACCCTAACATCGGCCAGTGTGCTGTCGATTCCGCCAAGTCCTATCTGCTTAATCCTAATTATGACATTTGAATTGTTAAGGTAAATGGCAAATGCCAGTTCTTGGTTTTCGTCGACCACTCTCGACACTATCGCCTTGAAAATGTCCTCACTTTTTAAAAGCGGCTCGCCCATAATAAGTTCGCGACGACGACTAAGTTCCAATGCAGCGACAATCGTTACCGCTTTGGCCACACCTATTGCCTCGTATTTCAGCAAGTCGCTATACGACAATCGGTACAGATTGTCGACCTTGTTGTCGCAATCGTCGAGAATCTCACGAGCAACATCGAGGGCAGTTTTCCTTGTATTGCCAGAGCCTATAAGTATAGCTAGCAACTCGGACGCCGTAAGCGACTTTGCCCCTTGGAATATCAGTTTTTCGCGCGGGCGTTCCTCCTCTGCCCAATTCTTTATGCTTTTACGTTCTACCATATACGTACAAACAAAAAAACTGCTTCGCCACAGACGAAACAGCAAGATTTCAATTGGTCATCGCAATTACGACAACTGGTTGACGTGATTTGCCAAAGATGACTTGAGGTTGGCTGCCTTATTAGCGTGGATAACGTTCTTCTTAGCCAACTTATCCAACATTCTTGCAACCTTCGGGAGCATTGCTTCAGCTTCCGACTTTACCGACATAGCTCTTAATGCGCGAACAGCATTACGCGATGTACGAGCATAAAACTTATTGTGCAACCTTCTTGCTTCAATCTGTCTGATTCTCTTCTTTGCTGACTGATGATGTGCCATATTTTTTCTTAACTTTTAATTTATTTTTACCTTAAATGTTCCAAAAATTTCGGACTGCAAAGATACTACTTTTTTTGTCAATACAATTTTTTGAATCAATATTTTTCAAAATAAAGTTTTCTTAGCATAACCATCTATTATATTGCAAGTTAGAAATCGGCATCACATCAAAAGAAACGAAAAAATATCAAAATGGCACTCGGACAAAATACAAATCGAGACAAATGCAGGACGTCAAAAACAAATCTTTGACTAAAAAAAATAATGCTACAAAACATAAAGCCTATTCGTTTTTATTTTCGTAAGCCCACCTATTTTAATAAAAAAGATGTTACCTTTGCAACCTCAAAATAAATTCTGTACAGATGGAAGAAAAATTATTTCAAGAATTTCCTCCCGTGCCGACCCAAGAATGGGAGGATGTAATAATCAAGGACTTAAAAGGCGCCGACTACGAGAAGAAACTCGTATGGAAAACTCAGGAAGGATTCAATGTCCGCCCATACTACCGCGCCGACAACCTAAATGACATAAAATATTTGGACTCGAAGCCCGGTGAGTTCCCGTTTGTCCGCGGAACCAAGAATAACAACAACTGGTTCATACACCACGGCATCTGCTGCTGCGACGGCGACTACAAGAAAGCCAACGCAACCGCAAAGATGTTGTTGACAAAGGGAATAGAATCGCTCGGTTTCTACATCGACAATACAAAGGTTCAGACCAAGGCCGATTTCGAGGCTCTGCTCGCCGATATCAAACTGGACAAAACCCCAGTTACCTTCATCGGTTGCTGCCTAAAGACCATGGAAACCTTGAAGAACTTCCTCGCATATGTTGATTCGCTCGGAATCGACAAGAACGAGGTAAGAGCCAACTTCGACTTCAACCCGCTACGAAATCTCACCAACAAAGGTTTCCTCTGCGAGGACAAGGCATTCAAGCTGCTTGCCGAATGCGTAAAGATGGCTAAGGATTACAAGCGCGTTCGCGTCATCTGCGTTGACGGATACACATTCAACAGCGCTGGCGCATCATCGGTTCAGGAACTTGCTTTCACACTTTCGGAAGGTAGCGAATACCTGTCGTGCCTCACCGACGAAGGCTTGACCGCCGAAGAAGTTGCAAAGAAAATGGTATTCCTGTTTGGCGTAGGAAGCACCTACTTCATGGAAATTGCAAAGTTCCGCGCCGCAAGAATGTTGTGGGCTAACATAGTTGAGGCTTACGGTAGCGATTCGGAATGCGCAAAGAAAATGCAGATTGCAGCAACCACCAGCGAGTGGAATCAGACTGTTTACGACGCATACGTAAATATGCTTCGTGGAACTACTGAGGCAATGAGCGCAATCATCGCAGGTGTCGATTACCTCGAAGTTCTGCCTTACGACTATCCGTTCGAAGTTCCTACCGACTTCTCGAACCGCATCGCTCGCAATGTGCAGACCATCCTCAAGGAAGAATCGCACTTCGACAAGGTTGTTGACCCTGCTGCAGGTTCGTACTACATCGAAAACCTTACAAACTCGATAGCCAACACCGCTTGGAACCTCTTCAAGACTGTTGAAGATGGTGGCGGATTCGTAGCTAAGTTCAAGGAAGGCTTCGTACAAGCGGAAATCAAGGCAGTTTCGGACAAGCGCGACAAGAACATCGCAACCCGCCGCGAAACATTGCTCGGAACCAACCAGTTCCCGAACTTCAACGAGAGAGCCGAAGCCAACATTACCAAGGAAATCGTTTCGCGCGACATTCCTACAATGATGGGCATGAAGATGGAAGACGACTGCTGCTCGCACGAAAAGATAGCCGAACCATTGAAGCCTTACCGTGGTGCCGAAGCATTCGAGGCTTTGCGTCTCGCTACCGACCGCAGCGGTGTAGAACCGAAGGCTTTCATGCTTACATTCGGTAACCTGGCAATGTGCCGCGCAAGAGCACAGTTCTCATCGAACTTCTTCGCAGTGGCAGGAATCAAGGTTATGGACAACAACCGCTTCGCAACAATCGAGGAAGGCGCAAAGGCTGCTTTGGAATCAAAGGCTCAGATAGTTGTTGCCTGCTCGTCGGACGACGAATACGCCGAAGCAGTTCCGCAGATTGCCGAACTCATTGGCGACAAGGCGATACTTGTTGTTGCCGGTGACCCCGAATGCCGTCCCGCACTCGAAGAAAAGGGCATCAAGAACTACATCCACGTAAAGTGCAATGTGCTTGAAACCTTGAAGGAATATCAAAAAATGTTGGGTATTAACGAATTATAACAGAAGCCATGAGACCGAATTTCAAAGATATAAAATATACGGGCAAAGCAGCAGAATGCTGCGGAAATAGCAGCGACCAGTCGCTTTGGACAACCCCCGAACAAATTAGCGTAAAGGGCATCTACACTGCCGACGACCTTGCAGGAATGGAACATCTGAACTATGCAGCAGGTGTACCGCCTTTCCTTCGCGGTCCTTACTCAACAATGTATGTGCAGAAGCCGTGGACAATCCGTCAGTATGCAGGTTTCTCGACAGCAGAAGAATCTAACGCATTCTACCGCCGTAACCTTGCTGCAGGTCAGAAAGGTCTGTCGGTTGCATTCGACCTTCCTACTCACCGTGGCTACGATGCCGACCATCCGCGCGTTGTAGGTGATGTTGGTAAGGCTGGTGTTAGCATCTGCTCGGTTGAGGATATGAAGATATTGTTCGACCAGATTCCATTGGGCAAGATGTCGGTATCAATGACAATGAACGGTGCAGTATTGCCGATTCTTGCATTCTACATCGTGGCAGGTTTGGAACAGGGCGTAAAGCTCGAAGAAATGCAGGGTACAATCCAGAACGACATCCTCAAGGAATTCATGGTTCGTAATACCTATATATATCCGCCTGAGTTCTCAATGAGAATCATCGGTGATATCTTCGCTTACACCTCGAAGTTCATGCCTAAGTTCAACTCGATTTCGATTTCGGGCTACCACATGCAGGAAGCAGGTGCAACCAACGATATCGAAATGGCATACACCCTTGCCGACGGTCTCGAATACCTCCGTACAGGTATCAAGGCTGGCATCGATGTTGACGCATTCGCACCGCGTCTGTCGTTCTTCTGGGCAATCGGCATGAACCACTTCATGGAAATTGCAAAGATGCGTGCAGCTCGTATGCTGTGGGCAAAGATTGTAAAGCAGTTCAACCCGAAGAATCCGAAGTCGTTGTCGTTGCGTACCCACAGCCAGACATCAGGTTGGTCGCTTACCGAACAGGACCCGTTCAACAATGTTACACGTACTTGTATCGAAGCAATGGGCGCAGCTTTGGGACACACCCAGTCGTTGCATACCAACGCACTCGACGAAGCTATTGCATTGCCGACCGACTTCTCGGCTCGTATTGCTCGTAACACCCAGATTTACATCCAGGAAGAAACCAATGTTTGCCGTTCAATCGACCCGTGGGCTGGTTCGTACTACATCGAAAGCCTCACCAACGACCTTGCACACCGCGCATGGAAGCACATCGAGGAAGTTGAAAAGCTCGGCGGTATGGCAAAGGCAATCGAAAGCGGTATTCCAAAGATGCGTATCGAAGAGGCTGCAGCTCGCACCCAGGCTCGCATCGACAGCGGAAACCAGACAATCGTCGGTATCAACAAGTACCGCCTCGAAAAGGAAGACCCGATTGACATCCTTGCAGTTGACAACACCGCAGTTAGAAAGCAGCAGGTACAGAGGTTGCAGGAGTTGAGGGCAAAGCGTAACAACGACGATGTTCGCCGCGCATTGGACGCTATTACAAGATGCGTAGAGACTGGCGAAGGCAACTTGCTCGAACTTGCTGTTGAAGCAGCAAAGGTACGCGCTTCGTTGGGTGAAATTTCGGATGCATGTGAAAAAATTGTAGGAAGACATAAAGCAGTGATTAAGACTATCTCTGGCGTATATTCTTCGGAAACCAAGAACGACGCCGAATTTGAAAGGGCAAAGGAACTTTGCCGTGAGTTTGCAAAGAAGGAAGGCCGTCAGCCTCGTATTATGGTTGTCAAGATGGGTCAGGACGGACACGACCGTGGCGCAAAGGTTGTTGCAACAGGTTACGCCGACTGCGGTTTCGACGTCGATATGGGACCGCTGTTCCAGACTCCGGAAGAAGCAGCAAAGCAGGCTGTTGAGAACGATGTCCACATTGTTGGTGTATCGTCGTTGGCAGCAGGTCACAAGACCTTGATTCCGGCCTTGATAGAAGAACTCAAGAAGTTGGGTCGTGACGACATCATGGTTACAGCCGGTGGTGTTATCCCAGCTCAGGACTACCAGTTCCTATACGATGCAGGCGTAGCTGCGATCTACGGTCCTGGAACCCCTGTTTCGAAGTCAGCAATCAGCATGCTGGAACTGTTGATGGCAGAATAAAAAGAAAACAGCATAATGCAAAAAAACGAGCGACAATATCGCTCGTTTTTTTATTATTCTAGAACTCAGAATTCTGGATAATATCCATCATAGTCTTATAATCTTTAACCTTGTGATATCGAACCTTTGATGTCGATATATTATTGAACAATTTTTCTGCACACTTAATTTTTGACTCTTCCATTTTACTCAATTGCATTGAATCCATCGAGCCTTTAGTTTCTGCAATGAAAAATATATGCTTAATACCTGCATTGTCGTTGAAAGCGATAGCCCAGTCAGGTGCATAATCGCCCACAGGTGTTGGTATTTGGAACGACCTCGGCAGCTTGGCATAAACACATACCTCTTCAGCTTTGTCGAGGTCTTCGGCAAAATGGCGTTCTCCTTCGCTATCAGGAAAAACATAATCGAGGATGTGTTTCTTGGCTTCGTAGACCTTATCCACCGTTTGGCGACTCTTCCCCTTGGTGAAGATGTCGGAATCGTATTTGTTTTCCGTGCGGCTGTAGCTGATGTGCTCCACAATCATCGTGGCTTTCTGCTCGCGGATGATATGGCTTACCTTGCGAATGAACTCTTCAGGGTTGTTCTTGAACATGTACAGCTTCGACCGCTGAATGCCCTTCAGAATGCGGGTGACCGTGCGGCGGGTCAGCGTGGCCGCTTTGGCGATGTCGCCCACCAAATCGTAAGGCACATTGCTGGTTGACACATCACGCATTTCCTTTGTACGGGTGCTTTGCTCACCAGTGAAATCCAACTCGTCATCGCCTTGGATACCTGTGGTCACTACATACTTCAACTGCGTGACATTCAACTCGCTGTTGATGGCGGCAATGGCTTTCTGAATCAGTTCTTCGCTGTCGTAATGCACCGTATAGACATAGCGATGATTGATTTCGTTCCACAAGGCTTTGAATTCCTTCTTTTTGGCATTATCGTTTAAATGCTCGTTTACAACTTCCGCCTTGCTATTAGCATCTTCAACCATATCATTCAATGCAGTAGGATCAAAAATACTTTGTATCAGTTTGTTTACTTGCTCCTCAATAGGTTGCAGTTTTTTACTCATCGGAGCTAGGTCCCCACTATTCATGTCAGTGTGGTAATTCTGCAGAATATTGCCTTTGTCATCTATATAATCGTTGTCAAATAGATAGCTGATGATGCTTGCTGCTTCTTGTTCCGAAATGGTGTGCTTACCATCACCGACTTTGACAGTGACACCTTTGAAATAATCAACTGTAGCCTGTGTTGGGCGTTCTCTAAGAGTGTCCCTCGTTTCTTTCTGCAAAGCCTCTACAAAAGAACTGTAGTTTTCGTTGGCAATAACGGTCAGCTTGTTGGTATCATGCACAGCATCGCCAAGTCTTTCCTTATCCATACGGTTGCCATCGTTATCTACGCATATACGCAGACCTCGTCCTACTTCTTGCCGTTTGGCTGTAATGGAACTAGCGTGACGCAGTGTGCAAATTTGAAATACATTCGGGTTGTCCCAGCCTTCGCGTAATGCGGAATGTGAGAAAATAAAACGTGTCGGTTCTTCGAAACTCAACAAACGCTCCTTGTTCTTCAGAATTAGGTCGTATGCCGAAATGTCATCCGAAGTGTCTTTTCCCCGTTTCACCTCGCTATCAATCGAATGGCCTTTCTTGTCAATTGAGAAATAGCCATTATGCACCTCGGTAGCAGAGAAACGACGTAAATATTGCTGATATTCATCCTCAAATAGTGTCAAATTCTCGTTTAAGAATCGATTGTATTCTTCCTCAAACATCTTCCACAGCGGACCTGGCACTTCGTTTCCCTCGTCATCATAGCTCTTGTAGTTAGCCACTTCGTCGATGAAAAACAGCGAAAGTGTCTTGATACCCTGCTGAAACAAGGCTCTCTCTTTCTCGAAATGCGACTTGATGGTTTCCCGAATCTGAATCTGTTGGATGGCTTTCTCGCTGACATCGCCCATCACCTCGCCTTGACGCAGTTGTTTGCCGTTTTGGAAATAGACCGTGTTGGTCAATGGGTTGATTTCTGTGATGACAAAATCCTTGTAGGCAGGAAGTTGCGAAATGGCAAACAGCGAATCGCCTTGCTCGAACTTGCAGAGTTGGCGGCGGGTGGCAGCGGCTCCTTTCACTTCGATTTCAAGCCTGACCACCGGCGCATGGTTCTTCGAAAGGATGATGCTGTCGAAATAGATGTAGCTCTGCGTGCCCAACAGGTTCTGCACTGTGATGCCCTTTACCTGGATTTTCTTCACCAAGCGTTGTTTGTAGGCATCGTAGGCATCCAACGCATAGATGCAGTTGTGTGAAGTCTTGTGGGTGGCGGAATAGTTAAGCACAAACAGCGGCTTGAAGTTGCGCAAGGCCTTTTGGGTGGCCTCGCCTTCCATCTTCTGCGGCTCGTCCATAATGATGATGGGACGGTTGGCGGCAATAACGTCGATGGGACGGCGACTTTGGAAATCGTCGCGTTTGGAGTAAATGATACGCGCCTCCTTGTTCGCCGCACCCTCCTTGAACGAGGTGTTGAACGCCTGCACGTTGATAATCATCACGTTGATGCTGGCATCGCTGCTGAACGAGTCGATTTGGGTGAGGTTGGCGCTGTTGTAGATGAAATAGCGGGCTTTCTTGCCGTAGAGTTCCATGAAATGCTCCTCCAGCATGGTGAAGCTTTTGTACACGCCTTCGCGGATGGCGATGCTGGGCACTACCACGATGAACTTAGACCAGCCGAAGCGTTTGTTCATCTCGAACATGGTCTTGATATAGACGTAGGTCTTGCCCGTACCCGTCTCCATCTCCACATCCAAGGAGCAGGCACCGAGGCCGTTGGTGGCCGCTAAAGACTTGCTCAGCGGAATGTCGTTCTGCACCTGCTGATGGTGGATGTTCTCCAACAGCTGATTGGCATTGAGTTCCACATCGGCATTGCGGTAACCTACATAGTCCTCCTCAAACTCGGCTTTCAGTTGCTGTTTCTGCTTGCCCAAGTCGCGGCGGTACTGCGCGTTGGCCTTCGAGGGTTGTCCCGCGAACACGCTCACCGTACTTTCCACCGCATCGGTCTGATATTGTTGTATTTTGAATTTGAATTTCATTTCTTCTCTTCTTTCTTCAATGATTCCGCTTTCTTTTCATCGGCTTCAGCTTTTGCAATATAATCGGCTTTCTTTGATGGATCTTCTTCTGATTCTGCAAGATTTCGAAAATACTTAGAACGGCGTAAGTATGTTAAATGATCATAAGGATCCAACGATATTACCTTATTGAAGTCATCAAGTGCACTTTGTGGGTCGTTTTCTTCTTTCAAACAGCCACGACAGTAATATGCATATGCGTATTCCGGATTTAGCGATATAGCCTTATTGAAGTCATCAAGTGCACCTTGAGGGTCGTTCATGTCTTTTTTCAAGTTGCCTCGGAAGCGATACAAAACTGCATCATTAGGATCCAACGATATTGCCATATTGTAGTCATCAAGTGCTCCTTGTGGGTCGTTCGCTTCTTTCAAACAGCCACGACAGTAATATGCATATGCGTATTCCGGATTTAGCGATATAGCCTTGTCATAGTCAATCAATGCACCTTGAGGGTCGTTCATGTTTTTTTTCAAATTGCCTCGGAAACAATAATAGACTGCATTATTAGGAGCCAACAATAATGCCTTATTGAAGTCATCAAGTGCACCTTGAGGGTCGTTCTCTTTTCTTACATAGCCACGACAATAATACGCATATTCGAAATCTGGATTTAGCGATATAGCCTTGTCATAGTCAATCAATGCACCTTCTTTATCTTTCATGCCTTCTTTCAAGGAGCCACGGAAGCAATACAACGATGCATTATTAGGATCCAACTTTATAGCTTGTGTGATTATGTAAATAGCTTTTTCTGGATTCTCTTCTTTGGTGGCCTGAGCATATAGTTGGTTTATTTTGGCGGATTTTTCAGCTTCTTTTGCAGCTTCTTTTGCAGTCTCCGCATCCTTGTTTATTCTCTTTTCAATCTCATCAACATGTTTTTTTAAATCTTCAATTACAGCTAAAGCTTGTTTTGCCTGTTCCGCTTGTTCCGTAGCAATCCTTGCCTGTTCTGAAGCAGACGTGACTTGCGCCGTAACAGAATCCACCTGCTTTTGCATTTGTTGAGATGCCTCTTCAGCTTTTTGGGCTTGTTCAGTTGCAACTCTGACTTGTTCAGAAGCAGATGAAACTTGATCCGAAACAGACTCGATTTGAGGCTGTATTATATCTACTGCTTCTTTTGCTTTCCCTGCCTGTTCCTTAGCATCTTCAGCTTGTTTCGTTGCAGCTTGTACTTGATTCTTTAAGTCTTCCTTCATATCCGAAAACCTATTTTCCAAGCGTTTACTATTATCTCTATTAATAAGAATCGGCACAACAGCACCAAGGACAATTCCGATTAGCCCCATTATAATAGTTAACATATTAATCCAGTGAGAAAGCATATCGTCTATTTCGTCTCTTTTTGTTCTTATTTCTTCTCGATACAATTCAACGTCCTTCTCCATCCTCTCCAATTGCTTCTGCATAGCCTGATTCTCAGCTTGCAACTGCGAAACAGTTTCCTCCAAAACCTGCATTTCTGTCTTTTGAGGCTGCACCGTCAATGGCATGGTTTTCTTTTGCTGTCCAAATACATTTAGACAGAGCAGCATCATTAATCCTATTGCTAAATATTTAAGTTTCATAAGCGTATGTTTTCACGTATTATATGATTCTCCTTATCGTTTCTTTTGAATATTCCTCCCAAATCTGCTCGAAGTTGTCCGCCACGTTGTCGGTGGCCAGGCTACTGTCGCGCATGACGAAGTAGTAGGGCTTTTGGCGGGCGATTTCGGTGATGGTGGTTTCGTTTACATCAGTGTCGAAGCAGGCCATGAGGTAGCCGTTGGCGACGCTCCACACGGTTTTGCCCGCCAATTCTTGCTTCTCAATCTTGGACGAAAGCTCGATACCGAGTTCTATCATGACTTGGAAGAGCAGGTCTTCTTCCGTGCGGTCGGGCTTGATGTTGTCCTCAAAGAGCAGGTCCTCATTGAACTGCTCGGGCGAGTAATACACATCCTGCATGTTGGAACTGTCGAGTTTGAGCACGCGGAAACCGATGTCTAACGGTTTCTGCTCTCCACTGAATAAATCAGCCTGTTTTGCCTGCTGTTCTTCAAGGATTTTCTTTCTGGCTCGACGAATACGCTCTTTGCCGATTTCACAAATGTTCTTGTAGCCAGCCTTATACGCTTCGCTTTTCTTATCGGTTACTTCGGGCAGTTGTACCATAATGAACTTGCGGTTGCCACCATCTTCAACATTAAGTTGCATCACGGCATGGGCTGTGGTTGCGGAACCGGAGAAAAAGTCTAGAACAATTGAATCTTTGGCAGTCACCATAGTGAGCATACGTTCTATTAATGCGATTGGCTTTTTCCCATTGGCGAACACCATATCACCTTCCTTAGAAAGATTGTTGATAAAAGGCGTCAAATCCCAATATGTTCCTTGTGTGTCCTTTTTATATAAAACGCCATCAATAACTTCACTAATATCTTTCAACCATGCAAATAATCTACAGCTTTCACCTTTATAGTATTGCTCATAAATGCAACCTTTATTTTTACCTGACCGTGGCACATACTCTATTGAAACAACATCATCTAGAATACCATTCTGTTTCTTTGCTTCAATGACCCTGCCGCGTATTGATGATTGAGCATCTTTTGCTTCAAAAATATAATTCCCATACTTGCTGAAAACGTCTTTTTCAGCAAGTTCTTCTTCAGAAATAAGTTGATTAATTGTTTTAATAATTGCGTTAGGTCTTCTATATATTTTTATTTCATTACCCTCACCATCAAATGTTGTTGTTGCAATTATTTTATCACCAGGGTCAATAAGCACAGAGTTATAATGCCAACTTTTCCCTTCACTTCGATATTGATCTAAGACCTCATGCATTTCTGTGTAGGCATACACTCCTGCAAATGGTTTGAGTGATTGATAGTTTTTTGAATAAACCAAACAATATTCACAATTCTTTTTTAACCTTTTATCCTCTCCACCACCTGAAGCTCCTGCAATATTCTTAACATTTGCAGATATGACATTTACATAATTATCTGCCCCAAAAACCTCATCACAGATTTTCTTTATATTATACAGTTCATTATCATCAATTGAAATAAACAACACCCCATCCTCACTCAACAAATCCTTTGCTACTTTCAGGCGAGGGTAAATCATATTGAGCCAGTCGGTGTGGAAGCGGCCGTTGCTCTCAGTGTTAGCCACGAGGCGGTTACCCTCCTCATCCTCCTGCCCACTGTTGTGGATATACTCGCCGGCACTTTGGGCGAAGTTGTCGTTATACACAAAGTCGTTGCCCGTATTATAAGGCGGGTCAATGTAAATCATCTTCACTTTACCGAGGTAATTCTCGCGCAACAACTTCAGCACCTGCAGGTTGTCGCCTTCGATATAGAGGTTTTGCGTGGTGTCGAAGTCCACACTCTCCTCGCGGCAGGGACGCAGCGTGTCGGTAGTCGGGGCGTTGGCCAGTCGTATGGCGTTACGCTTGTCTGGCCAGGTGAACTGATAACGTTCCTCGGGGCCTTCCACTATGCTTTTCGAGAGTTCCTGCCGCAGCAGGTCGAAGTCGATGGCCGTCTCAGGTTTACCATTCTCATCCATCCGCTCGGTGAGGCAGTTGGGAAAGAGTTCCCCAATGCGTTTTATGTTTTCGTCCACAATGTTAGTGGATTGCATTTTCATCTTCTCCATCGAAAATATCATTTAAATTAGCCAATACTAATGAATAAAATAATTCTGTTCCCGTATATACTAATGGCATGCCAGTATTAGTATTTTCGTACACAAGTTTTTGGGGGTCAATATTAGGATTTGTTGGCAGTTCAACATAATAAAACCAATTCTTGCTTGCCTTTTTACTGATTTCAATCAAAGAAATAAGTAGATTTTTTTCTTCTTTGGAAACAAATCGTTCCAAACATTTATCTATGCCGTGTGCATATTCATTTCTTTTAGAATAACACTTTTTAAGAATTTGATAATCAGCCTCGTTAATAAATTGCATTTCCGCCATCCATAGAAACAAAGATAATTTTGGATATGATTTGCCGTTTTCCTTAACTCGTTGGAAAACATCACGATTATATTGTTTTTCTTTTTCTATATCCCTTGTACTACGAAATTCTCCGTCAACCAATTCCGTTTTTACAAAATAATAATATTTTCCTGTTTGCTCATCTTTTATTCTCCAATTTGAGTAAAAATCAAGAGATTTTTCTTTCCAATCTGACACAAAATTCTCAAATATCATCAGATATAGGCTATAAAATACCAGTTCTTTCTGAAGTCTATCTTTATTTGCTACAATATTTAAGAAATTTGAATCCATAAAGTGCTAGTTTCTATCATCTAAGTTTTTTACTCCCAACAACCTTTCAAACTCCTTCAATTCTTTCTTTCGTGCATCACGAATTTTAGAAATATCGAGTTTATCCAAAATTGGTTTTATTTTTTCTTTGCCCTTATGCCTGTCATATACTATGTTTTTCTTTTTGAATAAATTCTTAACCTTTTCTTGTCCATCACGACCTTTAGTAGTAGTATCCGACGGCAGATTCAGAGCCTTCAACAAACTCTCAATATCGTCCAACATCCAATCCTCGATGCTTGTCTTGGCCTCAATCCGGCAAAAGTGTGATACGCTATAGTTTCGTTTTAAATTCTCTTCAACCTTTTTCCAGTTAGGTTCCAATTGTATCTTTTTCACAAAAACATCCGTATCATACTCACATACAACAGCATTAAACACAACTGGATTTTTTGATTCCAACTCTAATTTTTTCAAACCTTTCCGCATATTCTTTTCATCTGGAAAACCATGCGTGTTTTGTACTATTCCATTTGTATCAAAACCCATCAAGCGATAATACTGAATCAACCGATTGAATAATATTTCATCAGCATCACCTTCAACAAAAATGACATTAATGCAATTAATCTGTTTGCTAATTTTCTTTCTTGCCATATCGCCAACTCAATTAATATTTAGCAAAAAGCTCAGATACTGAATTGCTATCATATTCCAAATCCAGCATCAAATCGAACAAGTACTCACCTAAAGACATTTCTCCTGCAGATGCTATTTTAAGGACATGCGTTACTTTTGATGGTTTTAAAGTGCGAAAATCAACAAAACCCTTTTCTGAAGGCAATCCAATATACAATTGTGGCGCAGACAAATATTTAGCCAAATTGGGAGAATGACTTGTAAACAACAGTTTCGTTCCTCCTAAAAAATCACTAATTGAAGAAAGAAGACTTTGCAACAACCTTGGATGTATTGAATTTTCCAGTTCTTCTACAAGCAACAATTGTACCCCATCTTTCTGAGATTTTATTACAGCGGCTAACAAATTCAATATTTTCATACTTCCTGTTGAAAGCAACTGGAATCTTGTTTGCTGATTATTATTTTTTTCTTTTACAATAATATCATATTGGTCAGGCAACTCGAAAGGGGCATCGTCGTCAATTTTGAGATTAATATTGTTGATGACTACAGGATCAATCATCTCAATAGTTGGGACAAGATTCGTAATAGCAGATACTAATAATTCAAAATTATCCTTGTCATTTTGCTTTAATTCATACAAATACTTAGAAATCCAGGATTCTACAATCAATTGACGTTTGCCATCCTTAACCAACATGTGTGGCATAAAAAAACTCTCTGGGTTGGCTAATGTATCAATCCACTTGATTTCAATATTCTTGATTATCTCAATGCTATCATGATAAAACAAATCGTCATAATTATATAATTTATTCAGAACCAATTCACTCGACTCTATCAGGATCTCTTTATTGCACCGTCCCGTCGGACTAGGCACATACATTGCTTTATTCGCAGATGTTCTATTTATCAGCTTTGTAAACTTTGGTTTTTCACCATTTTTAGATCTGACTTGTAAATATTCTGAAACTATTTGTCCTTCAGACAAGTCTTCTTTATCGTTCCTACGATTCCGTTTCCATTCAAAACTAAATCCATATATAAAGTCCGTATTATCATCAATAGCACCTTCCTCCTCAAAAACAAATGGTTTTCCTGCAATTTCTTTGTTTATGGAAATCCATGACTGGTCACCCATCATTCCCAATCTGGTCTTCGGTAGACTTTTTATAAACTGAAAACCAAACGCAATAGCTGTCATTGCATTACTTTTGCCATAATTGTTTGGTGCTAACAATGATGTAATATCTTTTAGGTCTATTGAGAATTTCTCAATATTCCTAAACCCCCTAATCGTAATTTTGTTTAACGCAACCATTCTTGTCTTTTATTTTGAATAATATGATACAAAGGTAAGGATATTTTATTTATACGCAAAAATATTTTTCGTTTTTTTAACTATTCACACTTAAAAAATTCACTTGGCTTACTGCATAAAAAAAACTCTAGCAATCAGCATATAGAGATCAAAAAAGGAATTTTTCAAATAGAAATCGGGCGGCAAATGTCGCCCGTTTTTGTTTATATGTCAAGATTTACAGAAAGCGTAATCACCGAAAGGCTTGCATTTTCACTGAAAAAATGCATACAATCAGAAGCCCCTTTATGTCCCAAATGTGGCAAACCAATGATAAAACGCGTTGCGAAAAAAGGCATCAACTCTGGCAAAGAATTTTGGAGTTGCTCATCGTTCCCTGAATGTAACGGAACAAGGAAAGCAGAATAGCACCAACAAAACATTTCCTATCTTATTTCAATCTTCCTGCTTGCCATTCCAGTCTTTCCCTTAACCGTAACAATGTATGTCCCCGCCGAAAGATGTTTCAGGTTCAACTCTATCTCCGAACCTCTTACCCTTTTGTGGACAAGAAGTTTGCCATTCATATCCACAACCTGGACATCGCCGTTGAATGCCACGCCAAACGACACGTTAACCATTCCTTCCGACGGATTTGGATACACCGAGAATGAATCAGCCGTCAGGCGAGAGACTCCATTATAACCGTTACGTATTGCCAATGCATATTCGCCGTCGGCAAAATCGCTAACAGTAAAACGTTGTGAAGCCTTGCTGTACTGGGCAGGAATTACGCGCCAGTTTTCGGACCTGTCGCGACGATAAACGAGAGACAACGAATCACGATCGGAACTTTGAATATACGGCTTTTCCCAACCTGTTTCACCTGTACAATTGAACATAAATTTCATACTTGCAGTGAAATTGCTAGGCCTGATACTCTCGACAAGCCAATAACGGCTTGGAACGATTTGCAAGCCCTCGACAGGCTCGATAAAATCGTCGGGAGCAACGTAATTGCAAGTAACACGAACCATTGCCTCGCCTTCGATATCTGAAACCGACATCGAACAGTCTACCTTCGAGAAAGTTTTTGTTCCTATAGTATCCACAACAAGTGCATGATCGACAGTAGCATCGGCAGTGCGCTCGTAAAAGTCACACATAACAAGTGCAGGCTCGAACGGCAATGTAAAGGTCTGACTGCCAGTTTCGCCAGAAAATTCCAGAACTCGCGTCTCGACAGAAAAATCAGGCTTCATAAATGCAATCTCTATCCTATTTGCATCGGTAAAAGCTTCACGTTCAAGCATTTTCTGCTTTACATATACTATCACATCATAGTTTCCGCCATTAGCGACAATACTTGTCGAGTCGATTGAGAAATGCGGAAAACCTTTTGTGAACACCCACGAATCGAAAAATGGCGTCATGTCGATGCCAGTATGCTGGGTCAGGAAATCGCGGAACTGGTATGATGTTGCATTTTTGTAAGAATATTCGTTCAGGTAAGCCCTTACGGACTCGAAGAAAACCTCATCGCCAAGATAATTGCGCAATGTATGAACCACAGAAGCCCCCTTGTCGTACACCGTCGATGAGTAAGTATTATCGACAGGGAACGGAGTAAGCGGATGGTAACCATCGCTCAGATATGTTTGCGTTAGCACCTTGGAGTGGGCATTGTGGCGATATTCCCATGCAGCATCGTGTCCGCACACAAATTCCTTCCATATAGTTTCGCAGTAAGTTGCCCATCCCTCGTTGAGCCACATGTCTTCGGCCGTTGCACATGTAACAAGGTCACCGAACCAATGATGCGAAAGTTCGTGGTAGTACAAGGTTTCGTAAATGCCTGGACCCTGTGTAACAAATGCACGCCCTATTGAAATGTTCCCAACATGTTCCATTGCTCCCGACGAGAAATCGACAAGCACATAACCAATGCGCTGCCACGGATATTCGCCGAACAAAGTTTCATAAACGCGCAAAGTTGTATCCAAACGATAAAACGAGCCTGCAATCTTTGCACTGTCGGTTGGATAACCATAGATATCGACTGGGATATCGCGCGAAAGGCCATGATATACACTGTGATGGTGATAATACGCTCCGACAGCCACCGACTGCAAATAAGTAGGAATTTCTTGAGTAAGATTCCATGTATAAGTGGTCTTGCCAGCCTCTTCATCGGTTTGAGTATCAATAAGTTCTCCGCTCGAAATAGCAGTATTTCCCGACTGCGTAGTTATGATGGTCGTGTATTTTGCCTTGTCGGTAAAATTGTCGTTACATGGATACCACACGCGCCCGTAGTTGTGAGGCACATCTTGGAACCCGCAGCCCATATTGAAGGCGTAGTTGCCCGAAAAATAGAAGCCACCCCACCCCGACGGGTCTTTCTGCGGAACACCATGATAATAAATGTCAAGGTCAAAAGGCTGGTCGGCAACTGGTGCCGAAGCAAAATTGACCGTTATTATGGAATCGTTGTGCGAAAACGATTCGACTTCATAATCGTTACAGCCAATAGAATCGACGGTAAGATGCAATAGATACAAATATATTGTCGAAACATTTTCCTCGGTTGTGCTGAGGTTAAGAACGGTATTTCCCGAAATTGTTTTTCCTGCAAAATCGCTTATGTCGAGGTTTATGGTGTAGTGTTTTACATCGATAAGGCCTTCGTAAGGATGCTGAGCGAAAGTCAGCAATGGTAACAAAGCAACAAAGAGCAGCGAAACTATCTTTTTCATAGGTATATTTTTATTTTCTAATCTCCATTTCGTCAATCAAATGGCTTGCACCTGCAAACTTGTCGATAAGGAACAAAGCATAGCGGATGTCGAGCGAAATGTTGCGGCACATTTCGGGGTCGTACATAATGTCGCTCATAGTGCCCTCCCAGTTGCGGTCGAAGTTGACACCAATGAGTTCGCCATTGCCGTTGATGACAGGGCTACCCGAATTTCCACCCGTAGTGTGGTTTGTAGCCGTGAAAGCGACATGCAGCTTACCGTCCTTGTCGGCATAGCGACCGTAATCCTTCTTTTCGTACAATTCTTTCAGACGAGCAGGAACCTTGTAGTCGTAGATGTCGGGATTGTCCTTCTCAATGATACCGTCAAGAGTGGTAAACGGCAGATAATCAATTCCGTCGGCAGGTTTGTACGGAGAAACTTGTCCGTAGGTGATACGCAAGGTGAAGTTTGCATCGGGGAAGAAACGCTTCTGCGGTTCGTATTCCATCTGCGCCTTCATATAGATACGGTCAAGCTTATTTATGCGGTCATCGCAATCGACAAGCGCAGTACGGATTTCGTTCCTATATATGTCCATTATTTCCTTTGCAATGCAGTAAATTGGGTCAGACGTGAGTGTTTTTGCCGACTTCGACGAAAGTCCGTTTACAAAATTGTCGAACTTGGTCTGGTTTGCAAATACCGACTTCGAGAAGCAGTACTCGGCAAAAGCCATATATTTGTCGGATGCCGACTTGGCAACCTTGTCGATGCTCGCATAAGTTGACGGCCAATATTTTTCGGGCATATTTTCAACATAAATGCGCGTCATTTCGGCAAAAAGTCTGAATTCGACCTCCTCGTCGTAGTCCTTGTAGTTGCCTTTCGACTTTGATAGAGCCATTTCCTTGAGGCTCTGCAAGTTCTCCGCCGAAGCATCCTTGCACGATTCGAGCATACGCATCTGATGGGCAAACGAAACTGCATAACTTCCAAGACCTGCCTCAGATATATAGATATAAGCCAAGTTCAACGGCTTCATTTCGGCATACACCTTTGCGTAGTCGTCGAGAAGATTCTTGTATTCGGGCTTGTCGTTTGCCCATTTCTGGAAACCTTCCTCGAAATTGCGCTTAACATTCACTGCATCAAGGCGTTTCAAGCCCTTTATTTCACCCTGCCATTTCTTCCAGCCATTGGCAATGCTTGCTGCCTTATTGGAATACTGGATGCGTGTGAGTTTCGACTTTTCCATGCCAGCCTTTATGACATCGAGCTTCTTGTCGCGGATAGCAATGCGAGTCGGGTCGGAATCGTACATTACCTGCTCGACAGCCACTGCAGGAAGGTATTCCTGAGTTGTGCCCGGATATCCGAACACCATTGTGAAGTCGCCTTCCTGAACGCCCTTGAGCGAAATCGGGAAGAATTTCTTTGGTGTGTAAGGAATATTGTCGTCGGAATACTTTGCCGGCTTGCCGTCCTTACCGCAATACACGCGGAAAAGCGAAAAATCGCCAGTGTGACGCGGCCACATCCAGTTGTCGGTATCGCCGCCGAACTTGCCTATTGCTGATGGCGGAGCACCAACAAGACGAACATCCTCAAAGATTTCGTTCTTGAACAGGAAATACTGGTTCCCATTGTAGAACGATTCTATACGTGCTTGATAGTGAGTCCCTTTTACCGATTCTTCCTTTATACGGGCTATATTTGACGAAATCTTTGCTTCGCGGTCGCTGTCCAACATATCCGAAGTAACACCTTCGAGAACCTTGTCGGTAACATCTTCCATGCTGACGAGGAAAGTCACTGTAAGTCCAGGGCTTGCAAGTTCCTCCTTGCGGCTCATAGCCCAGAAACCATCAGTGAGGTAGTCGTGCACCACCGAGCTGTGACGCTGAATAGTTCCGTAACCGCAGTGATGGTTGGTAATGAGAAGACCTTCGTTCGAAATCATCTCGCCGGTGCAACCGCCACCGAAAATCACGATTGCATCCTTCATCGATGCGTGGTTGATGCTGTAAATGTCGTCGGCAGTGAGCTTGAAGCCTTTTTTCTGCATGTCGGCGATGTTGTACTTTTCGATTAGCAAGGGAAGCCACATTCCCTCGTCGGCAAATAGGCTGCACGATAGCAGCGCAAAAATCAAGATGCTGAATATTTTCTTCATTTGCTATATAATAATTTATAAGTGACAATTAACAATTTGACGAACCAAAGTACATCACTAGAATTTCTTCAGTTCCCTGTACAGTCGCTGTACTGGCAGTCCCACAACATTGTAGAACGAGCCATTGATGCTTTCGACGGCCACCTTGCCTATCCATTCCTGGATACCGTATGCACCAGCCTTGTCGAATGGCTTGTAATTCTCGATATAGAAGCGGATTTCTTCATCGTCGAGGGCAGAAAATGAAACTTCGGTCTTCACGCTGAAGCTCACCGTCTTTTCAAGCGAGCGAAGACATACGCCTGTAACCACAAGGTGCGTCTTTCCACTCAGCAGGCGAAGCATCTGGAAAGCATCGGAATAGTCCTTGGGCTTGCCGAGGATCTTGCCCTCGACAATTACAGTAGTGTCGGCGGTTATTAGCAGATCGTTGCCCTGCAACTCCTTGTAGGCGTTTGACTTCTGACAGGCAAGGTATTCCGAGACATCCTCCACCCAAATGTCGGCGGGAACAATTTCCTCTTCCTGCGAAGGTTTTACCAACGAATACTGCACGCCAAGCTGCGCAAGCAGTTCGCGACGACGGAAACTTGCCGAAGCAAGCAGAATATTATATTTTGAATCAAATGTTTCCATTGCTTAAAACTATATGACAGAACACTATGCTAAATGCGATTCCAATAACCATTATACACTTTAGTGCAGCACTCAAGAATGAATACTTACGCTTCGCGGTACCAAACAGCGATATCACTCCGCAAACGATTGTAGGCAACAAAACAAACGCTCCCAAATAAAAAACAGGCGCCGATTCGAACATGAAAAAACGCGTACGCGACAGGTAATAAAACCAGAAAAACACGACTGCGAATGCAGAAATCAAAGCTATTACCGCTACAATTATATTTGTCTTCATCAGACCGATTTTCACAGGAATCGAACGAACTCCGTTCTGTTTGTCGCCTTCTATATCTTCACAGTCCTTCACTATTTCGCGCATCAAGGTGAACAAAAAAGCAAAAAACGAGAAGAAAATAATTACCTGCATGGCCATCTTTACTGCACGTATATGGCTGATATCCCAGTACGAAATTGAATCGGCGACAGCAAAATATTCGGTCATTCCGACAAGCAGAGGCACAATTGCAGAAAGCATGGCTATAAGCAGATTTCCCCAGAATGTAGACTTTTTCAGGTCGCGCGAATAAATCCACAGCAAAGCGAATGCACCTATAAAGACAAAAATGTACCAAAACCTATGTGCAGCCACCGTTGCAGCAACTCCGCACGCCAGTCCGAAAATGCTAAGCCACAAGTGCAAAGCTATTGCCTTTCGCCGCGGTACAGCTACACCAATAATTCTTTTATCGGAACGATTTACACTATCGATATGGACATCGAAGTAATCGTTTATGACATATCCGCCGGCTGCTATAAGCATTGTTGCAAGCATTAGCATGTAGAATCCCCAGTCGGGAAACATCACATCGATGCCGTAAACCTTGAATACCGGGAAAATTACCAACATCCGCATTGCCATCATTGTCAGTGCGATTACCAGAATGTTTTTCCAGCGAATAAGCTTCAAGAAGTTTTTCATATCGCAAAGATACAATTTATTTACGATTTACGAAGTACGATTTTAGATTTAATTGACAATGGGAAGGCTGACAGGCTAACAGGCTTACAGGCTTACAGGCTTACAGGCTCAGAAACGGTGAAGCCATAAACGCCGCAGGCGTAGAAACGCGAAGCATAGAAACGGCGAAGCCACAGAAACCCAGAAACGGGCGTAGCCAAAACCAGAAACAGCGAAGCGAGAAACGGCGTCAGCCATAGAAACCCAGAAACGGGCGTAGCCACGAAACGGGTTTTAGCCCATCAAACTTTCCTAACACCTTCCTGTTGAATCTTTTTTCCGAAACCATAGACAAGCGTTAAGCATAAAAAGGTTTCTTTGCATGCATAAACACTATGGCAAAACGACATTTTTGTCACCTATTTGTTACTTGCATTAATAAATGCAAAATTTGTACTTTATTTTAACTTAAATTATAAGACAATGAAAAAGTATTTAGCAGAAATGATTGGAACCATGGTATTGGTTCTTATGGGATGCGGAACAGCTGTAAGCCTTAGCTGCGGCGTCGACACTGCATCTGTTGTTGGAACAGCATTGGCGTTTGGTCTTGCCGTAATAGGCATGGCTTACGCAATCGGCAAGATTTCGGGTTGCCACATCAATCCCGCAATTACCCTTGGTGTTGCATTGAGCGGCAGAATGAGCTGGAAGGATGCCATCATGTACATGATTTTCCAGGTAATTGGAGCATTCATCGGTTCGGCTATCTTGTTCTGGTTGACAAAGGAAAGCGGAATGGAAGGCACCGGAGCAAACGACCTGCAGTCAGGTGTTAGCGTACTTGGCGGTCTGCTTGCCGAAATCTTCTTCACCTGCGTATTCGTTTTTGTAGTTCTTGCAGCTACCCACGAAAAGAATGGTGCAGGCAATGCAGCAGGACTTGCAATTGGTCTTACTCTTGTACTTGTACACCTCGTTTGCATCCGCTACACTGGCACATCGGTTAACCCGGCTCGTTCGATTGCTCCAGCAGTATTCCAAGGCGGAACAGCACTCAGCAACCTGTGGATTTTCATCGTTGGTCCGTTCGTAGGCGGCGCACTTGCAGCTCTCATCTACAAGATTTTCGACTGCAAGAAGGAATGCAACAAGTAATTTGAAAACTTTACAAACAAAAATAGGGGCGAATGTCGTCCCTATTTTTGTTTCACACTTTATTTTCAATACAGCATACCGAACATCCATAGCGGAATCTTGTTGCCAATGCCAACATCTATTCCATCGGCGACGACATAACTATCCGTAACATCGGCTATTTGCTTGTAACCTTTCTTCCTGCCACCGACCTCGAACAAATATTTGTTATCGACAAGCAAATCGCCCTGTTGTGGCATACAAAGTTTATGGGAACTCAGCATACTTGAGAAAAATGTTTCACGCATAGTTCCTGCATCAGTACTTTCGGAAAGCGCGTACATAAGGTTTGTGTTATCGAACAATATCTTCTCGGGCTTCTGCACCAACTTTAATCCTCCGTCTTTCTGAAACAACCGTCTAATTAACGCCGCACGATGAAGCAACTGTAGCATCTTATATACGCTGTCCCTCGAAGCCCCAAGAAGACTCGACAATTCCTGTACATTAAGAGTATATGGATTACGCTGCGCCAAAATTCCAAGCAGCACCTTTATCTTATATACCGACTCGTATTCTACCTTGGTAACAGATGGAATCTCTACCTGAATAATTACATTTACAACATTTTCCAAACGCTGCAGAAATCCGTCTCCTTCTTCCTTATAAAAAGGATAATACCCATTAATAAGATACTGCTCAAAATATTTCAAGACTGGCAACTTATTTGTAAGCCGAGCTGCAATGGACTCATGTTTTTCAAGGATGTCCTCCAAAGACAGCGCTGGCAAGTCGACAATGCCTTCCAATTTAAGGTATTCGCGAAAACTTAACCCTTGCATAGTATATGTCCTGCATCGGCGCGACAAATCAGCATCACTTTCGTCCAGATGCAACATTGATGAACCTGTTACTACTACTTTCAACTTGGGATACGAATCGTAAATTTCCTTTATCTGCTTGTCCCAACCATTGTATTTGTGAACCTCGTCAAGAAAAAGATGTGTTTTCCCGTGAGATACAAGATAGTCAGCCAAATCAACAATCGTATGCGTGGCAAACCAAGAATTGTCGGCGGAAACATAGAATACGCTGTTCGGGTCGTCAAAAGCCTGCTTGATATGCTGTAGCAGCATTGTAGTTTTTCCAACGCCCTTTTGTCCTTTGAGCATTATGAGACGGTTTTTCCAGTTGATTTGCGGATAAAGATACCTTACAAAGTCAAGACTAACATCGTCTAACAAATGAAGATAGATGGAATTTAGTCGCTGCATAACTATATGTTTTTACTTAATTGTCGTTTATATAAGTTAATTTAATACATATTTTGTCGTTTCTAAAAGTCAATTTTAAATTATTTTGACTTTTACAAAAGTTATTTTCGCAGCAAAAGTAGTTCTAATATTTGAAACAGACAAAAATACGTCCCTATTTTTTTGGCGCAAAATTTGATTTAATGTAAATTTGCACCTGCATTGTTACTAAAATGAAACGACTTGCAGCCATATTACTAGCATTGTTCCTCTGCGCAACACTCACTGCGCAGAAAGCCATCAAACTTGCCGATGCTGCACTTGAGCGCGAACAATTTTCGGAAGCCATATCGCTGTACACGCCCCTTGCCGAAAAGCACAAGCACAACAAAAAACTTGTCTCGGAACTATACTACAAGATTGGCTACTGCTACAAGAAACTTTCGATTCCCGAAGAAGCCGCGCCAAATTTCAAACTTGCAATCGAAAACGGTTGCGAGGATTCATTAGCATACCTATATTTCGGCGAGGCACTGCAGATGCTACAGCTTTACGACTCGGCACTTGTGCAGTTCCAGCGATTCGGCGAACTTTCGCCTGGCAGCCGACTTGCGCAGAAAGGCATAAAAGGCATCGCCCTCGCCCGCGAAATGCTTGCCAATCCGTCACGCTACGAGGTTACGCTCAAACCGATAATCAATTCGGGCGGTGAAGACTATTGCCCGTTCTACGAGGCTCGCACACACAAGAAGGTATACTTTACATCTACCCGCAATGCCCCTACGCATGTCACCATCAGTCCCGAATCGGGAGAATACTGCTCCAACATATTCTACGCCGAGCAGGACCGCGAAGGCAAGTGGAGCGAAGCCAAGATTGCCCCGGGCAACATAAACACAACGGCCGAAGAAGGTGCCGCCTGCCTCAACCGCAAGTCCAACAACCTGTATTTCACGCGCTGCACCTACGACAAGAACAGCGACAAGGGCTGCCGCATCTATATGGCCAAGAAAGTTGGCAACAACTGGATGAATGCGCAAGAAGTCCCAATCAAGGGCATTCCCGACAGCGTCTCCATAGGTCACCCAGCCATCAGCGACGACGAGCTGACACTATATTTTGTTGCCGATTCGCTGTTTGGCGGACTTGGTGGCAAGGATATCTACCGAGTTACCCGACAGCGCAAGAATCAACCGTTCAATCCGCCGCAAAACCTTGGCAGCTACATCAATACCGAAGAAGACGAGGTTCATCCCTACATCCGCAGCAACGGCGACCTGTACTTCGCATCGGACGGACACCCCGGCATGGGCGGTTTCGACATCTACCTTGCCAAGCAAGTAAAAAATTCCGAATACATTATTATAAATATGGGCTACCCTATCAACACCTCGCTTGATGATTTCGGAATTGTGTTCACTGGCATGCGCGAAGAAGGATTCCTGTCGTCGAGACGCAGAGGCGGAGTCGGGAAGACCGACCTTTACCACTTTGTGCTGCCCGAAATTTCGTTCACCGTTTCGGGTACGGTCTGGGACAAGGAACTTAACAAGCCCATTCCAAATGTCGACATACAGATTATGAACGACGAATATGTGCTGATGGACACCCAGACCACCGACGAAAACGGCAGGTACGAACTTGAACTTAAACCAGAAAACAACTACATAATATTTTACAAGGCATCGAACTACAAAATTGGAAAAGCCAACGTAGAGACAAAAGGCCTTACCGAAACGAAAAATTTTGTAAGAGATATTTTTATGGAGAAATAGGCTGAAAGGCTTGAAGGCGAAAAGGCTGAAAGGCGAGAAGGCGAGAAGCCATTTGTACAGACGCAAAATTTTGCGTCTCAAAAACGGCGAAGCCATTGAAACAACTAGAAACAGCGTAGCATGAAACGGCGTCAGCCATAGAAACTTTGAAACTTTTTACAATACTTTGCTGTTGATTGAAAAAATAAATGTATATTTGGGCACTTTTTTAAAATGGATATTCTGTATATATGAAACGACTACTCGCAATAGCAATAATGGTTTTCATGGTGCTGTCCATGCAAGCACAGAAAGCTCTGATTGACAAGGGAAACGAATATTTCAACCAGTATTCATTCGACTTGGCTAAGGACTATTATGAAAAGGCTCTGCCAAGCATCTCATCAAAGGAAGATCTTGCAAAAGTCAACTACCAGTTGGGATATTGCTACAAGGAACTTGGAAATACCGACAAGTCGGAGATGTATTTCAGGGTTGCAGTGAAAAATTTTGTCAGGGGTGTCATCAAGCCCGACGTATTGCTTTTCTACGCTGATGCACTCAGAATGAACGGAAAGTACGAGGAAGCTATCGACTACTACCAGCAATACCTCAGATATGCTCCGCAGGACCACCGTGCAAAGAGCGGTAAGGAATCGTGCACAATCGTTCCAAGCTGGATTAGCCGTCCAACCCGCTACAAAGTCACAAACGTATCGAAGTTCAACACTGCTCAGGCCGACTTCTCGATAGTTTGGGCATCGAAGGACTACCGCACCGTATATTTCACCTCATCGCGCGAAGGTTCGCTGGGTAGCCGCGACAACTACAAGTCGGGACAGAAGTTCACCGATATTTTCGAAGTAACACAAGACAGAAAAGGCGCTTGGTCGTCACCGACTCCAATAACTGGCGGAGTCAACTCTGAAGACGACGAAGGTGCATCAACAGTTTCACTCAAGGGTACCGACATGTACTTCACCCGCTGCAAGGCAGGTAAGAAAGTTGACGAACCATGCAAAGTTTTTCTCAGCACTAAGAAAGGTAACGCATGGGGACAAGCTATCCAAATCGAATTACCAGGATTCGAATCTGCCGAAATTGGTTATCCGGCATTGTCTCCTGACGACAAAACCTTATACTTCAGCGCAGAAGTAGAAGGCGGTTATGGAGGTCTGGACTTGTATATGGCACAAAGAGTAGGAACTTCAAACAAGTTCACAAAGCCTATCAACCTCGGTCCGAAGATCAACACTCTCGGCGACGAAGTTTTCCCGACAGTTCGCGAAGACGGCACCTTGTATTTCGCTTCCGACGGACATCAGGGAATGGGCGGCCTCGACATCTACAAAGCCGTTAAGAAAGGCAAGGATTTCACTGGTGTTGAAAACATGAAGTACCCAATCAACTCATCGTTCGACGATTTCGGAATCATTTTCACCGGCAAAGAGGAATCGGGCTACTTCTCATCTAACCGCAAGGGCGGAAAGGGAAGCGACGACATTTATTCGTTTACGCTGCCTCCACTACAAATCACAATGAACGGTGTTATCTACGATACAACCAACATCGACAGAAAAATTCCGCTTAAGGAAGCAAAAATTACCGTTTATGCCGATGGCGCTGTAGTAAGCGAACTCACTTCCAACGAAAAAGGTCAGTTCACAATGCCTTTGCAGAAAGACAAGGTATACGAAGTAAAAGGCGAAGTTTCGAGAGACTACTTCTCAAATTCGATTAGATTCTCGACAGCAAAGGTCGAATACGATACCGCTTTCAATGTAATACTCAACCTTGGTCGCATACCGCGCGTTATCGAACTTCCAAACATCGAATACGCATACGACAAGGCCGACTTGAAGCCAGAATCGACAGTTTCGCTCGATGCTTTGGTAAAGACGTTGAACGACAACCCGAACATCACTATCGAAATGCGTGCTCATACCGACTTCCGTGGCAACGATGACTATAACATGACGCTTTCGCTTGCCCGTGCAAAATCGTGTGTTGACTACTTGATTTCAAAGGGTATAAAGCCTGACAGACTTACAGCCAAGGGTTTCGGCGAAACCGAACCTAAGACCGTAACCGCACAGATGGCTAAGGAATATACCTTCTTGAAAGCTGGTGATGTGCTTAACGAAGAATTCATCAACAAGTTGCCGGATTTCGGAAAGAAGGAAATCTGCCACCAGCTTAACCGTCGTACCGAATTCAGCGTAGTATCGACCGACTACGGCATCGAGGAAGCCGAAAAGAAGGCTGCCGAAGAAGAAGCCGCAAGAAAGGGTAACGCTGTAATACAACACAACGATAGCGACGATTTCTAGAATATGAATAAATAATACAAAGGCCTCCTCGTCCAGGAGGCTTTTTTTATGACCGTGGCAGACGTATAGCTTCTTCAATTTATTGTTTGCCAACAAAAACTTTTATCGCCAAACAAATTAATTACATTTGCGCCAAAATTTGAACAGACATGATAGGAATGATGCTCGTATCGGTGATTTTCTTGAGCATAGTATTGTTTGCTATACCAAATATACTATGGTTAGTTGCTTGGCTTGTATGCAAATGCTTCCACTATGCCCTACCCTACGCGCCATTCGGATGGACAGCCTTCGTACTGGTAGCATTCGCATGGATAGTGCTTGCCTATGGGTATCTTATAGGTCGCTTCAAACTCGACATCAACAAATGGGACTACCAGAACACCGACATTCCAGCCGCTTTCGACGGATACAAGATCGTGCACATCAGCGACCTGCACCTATCTACCTTCGACGACAGTCCTAAGCAACTGCAACGTTTTGTCGATTCGATAAACGCACAGAACCCCGACCTGATATGCTTTACTGGCGACCTTGTTAGCCTCGGCGTAGAAGAAGCCGAACCATACATCGACATACTTAAACAGCTGAAAGCCAAGGACGGTGTGACTAGCATTCTTGGCAACCACGACTTCATAATCTACCGTCACCGCAGCGACAGCACATTCGACCGCGAAACAGCAGTCGCTCGTCTCGACAGCCTGCAACGCAACACCCTCGGATGGCATCTACTACGAAACGAGAGCTATGTCATCGAACGCAACGGCAAAAAAATTACCATCGTCGGCGTGGACAACAAAAACTGTACAAACCAGGGCTTCCGCACCATCGACATGGGCGACCTGCCCAAAGCAATGCAAGGTACCAACGGATTCCGCATACTGCTAACTCACGACCCAAGCCACTGGCGCGGCGAAGTTGTCGGACAAACCGACATTCCACTCACACTTTGCGGACACACACATGCTGCACAAGTAAAGCTTTTCGGCTGGACTCCAGCATCGTGGACATTCACCGATACCGACGGCCGTTACGACGAAAACGGACAGACAATGTATATAAATGTAGGTCTCGGCTGCACATTGCCAGCAAGAATTGGTGCTAATGCCGAAATTACTGTGATAACATTGAAACACAAATAAAAAGGAAACTATATACGTGTTGACACAATGTGATTTTTTCCTATGCTCTCTGAGTCATTACTCGCAAGCTTCGTGCACTAAAGGGTCCGTAAAACAGAACGAACAGCATAAGGTACGTTGCTTGTGAGTTCGTTTATGCGGAATCTCCAATTGAAAACGTTTCTACAGAAGATTCCGCATAGTTGAACAATATTACGCTCCCCGTTCCGTATCGCGTTATTGTTCTAACTTGCGGAATGACAGTTAATAGCACAAAATTTAGTCAACTTGTATATAGTTACCAATAAAAAAAGGCGGATTTCTCCGCCTTTTTATCTATTGCATATTCCGATTTACTTTACAGGAACATTCTTCAAGGTTTCGACCATAAACTTCCAGAATTTCTCAACCGAAGCAATGTTTACTCTCTCAACCGGTGAGTGCGGATGTTCGATGGTAGGACCAAACGAAATCATATCCCAGTTGGGGTAAACGTAACCCAACAGACCGCATTCCAAACCAGCGTGGATAGCCATAATCTTAGCATCCTCGTTGAACAAACGCTTGTAGCAGTCCTTCATAGTGTTGAGGATTGGCGAATTCATGTTAGGATTCCATCCCGGATACGAACCTGAGAATTCAACATGAGCACCAATCAGGTCGAAAACAGTACCAATCTTGTACATAGTACCCTTCTTAGCCGATTCTACCGAGCTACGGGTGAGGCACTTAACGCCAAAGTTTCCGTCCTTGCACTCAACGATTGCCAAGTTGTTCGAAGTTTCAACCAAACCAGGCATCGAGTCGCTCATTCTTACTACGCCGTGAGGACATACGAATGTAGCCTTGATTATCTTTTCGCCGATTTCCTTTTCGGCAACCTTTGCCGGCATAGCAACCTTTGCAGCGCAAAGAGCAATGCCCTTTTCTGTAGCTGCGAATTCGCTCTTGTAGTAGCCGTCAAATCTTGCAACTTCGGCCTCGAAGTTAGCGCAGTCGGCATTAGCGATGAGAACTATTGCGTAAGCCTCGCGCGGGATAGCGTTGCGCATGTCACCACCCTTGATTTCAGCAAGACGCATATCGGTCTTGTAGAGGCAGTGGTTGAGGAAGCGAACCAAAAGCTTGTTTGCGTTTGCACGACCAATGTTGATGTCCATACCGCTGTGACCGCCGTTCAATCCCTTAACATCGATGCGGTAAGCAGTGTAGCCAGCAGGAGCAGCGCATTCGTCATACTTCATGGTAACGTTTACGTCAACACCACCAGCACAACCAACGTAAAGTTCGCCTTCGGTTTCGGAGTCGAGGTTCATGAGGATGTCGCCCTTGAGCATGCCAGCCTTCAGGTGGTTAGCACCTGTCATACCGGTTTCCTCGTCGATTGTGAAGAGGGCTTCAATTGGTCCGTGAACGAGGTCCTTCGATTCGAGGACTGCCATTGCAGCAGCACAACCCATACCGTTGTCGGCACCGAGGGTAGTCTGGTTTGCGCGTACCCATTCGCCATCGATGATGGTTTCGATCGGGTCCTTTGTGAAGTCATGAACCTTTTCGTTGTTCTTCTGCGGAACCATATCGAGGTGTCCCTGAAGGATAACGCCCTTGCGGTTTTCCATACCTGGAGTTGCAGGCTTGCGGATTATAACGTTGCCGATTTCATCGACTACTGTTTCGAGACCTAACTTTTCGCCAAATTCCTTAACAAAAGCCACAACCTTTGCTTCGTGCTTCGATGGACGCGGAATCTGTGTCAGTGAATAGAAATTCTTCCATACACCCTGTGGATTCAATTTTGTGATTTCACTCATAATTTTATTTGTTTTTTAATTTGTTTGTAATTTTATTTACGGATGGCAAATATAAAAAATATTTCTGAACCGCAAACTTAAAATAATGATAAATTGTAGAAACCACCTCAAACCATCATAAACAAATTGAAACCATCTCAAACAACCTTTAGCTCGCGCCAGCAATTTCAAACGACCTCAAACCACCTTGAACTTTGAACCCTTGAACTCCTTGACCTCATTTCGGCACATTCATTGCAATATAAAAAGCATGATGTTAAAATAATTTTAAGGTTACGATACCGTTTATAACGGGATAGTTTAGTATATTTGCAGTTTAAATTTTTATGAGATGAAAAAGGTCTTGTTCATTATAATAGCTGTTATCTGCGGTGCACAAGTTGCTCCGGCACAGATAAAATGGATGGGCATAGAGGAGGCTATGCGCAAGCAGGACTCGATGCCAAAGACAGTAATAATCGACATGTATACCGACTGGTGCGGCTGGTGCAAGAAGATGGACGCAGAAACATTCCACGACCCAAGCATTGCCATGTACATCAACAACAACTTCTACCCCGTGAAGTTCAATGCCGAAACCACCGACACCATAATGTTCCCCATAAAACACACCGACGAAAAGACCGGCGAGAAAACCACGGAACTCAAGCCTTTCATAAACTTGCAGTCGGGACAACGCTCACCGCACATGCTCGCACAGATGCTCATGAGCGGACGAATGTCGTACCCCACCCTAGTTTTCATCGACTTTGAAGGTGGAATAACGCCAGTGCCAGGATATATGTCGCCCGAAGACCTCGAACCTATGCTTGTATACTTTGCCGAAAGAATAAACAAATACAGCCCTTGGAACGAATACATGGAGTGCTTCAACGCTGCCCTGCGTCCCGACCTCGACACCACCATGCGCTTCAACAGCAACATCGACTGGATGGACTTCAACAAGGCTGTGGAAAAAATGAAAACACAACCAAAGAAACTCCTGCTCTATATTTATTCCGATTGGAACTCAAGCAGCAAAATCATGATGGGTGGCTCCTTCAAGGAAAACATACTGGCAGAATACATCAACAAGAACTTCTACGCAGTAAAAATCCCTTACGACATAACAGATACACTTCGTATTGCAGGCCACGAGTTCGTAAACGAAACTGGTCAAATGCAATACCCCAACCAACTGGTCGTGTCGCTGCTACATCCCGACTACCGCATTCCGGCATTCATAATCTTCGACGAACACGCAACACATCCGCTCTTTGTTCAGCGAGGATTTTCATCACACATAACCATCGAGAAAATACTCACTTACTTCAACGACAATTTGCAAGACAAAGGTGTCGACATACAAAAATACTACAACGAATACCAATCGAAATTAAGGGAATATAAAAACAAACAAAACTAAAGGAAAATGCTTAAAAGAATTCTAATCATATTAATCCCAGCTATCTTCGCCGTGTGCTACTCGTCGGCGCAGGTAACCGTGGAAATCTCGCAAGAAAAAATCCTCGAAAACGGACAGAAATTCTACCTGCACACCGTACAGCAGGGACAAACCCTGTACTCGATATGCAAAGCCTACTCGGTTGCCGAAAAGGAAGTGATAAACAACAACCCCGAACTTCAGTCGGGAACCCTTTCCATCGGTCAGGTAATCCGCATTCCTATCGAGAACGAAATCTCCAAGGACGGCAAATACATCATTTATATGGTGAAAAAAGGCGAAACCTTGTACTCGCTCCTCAAACGTTTCGACACCACCGAAAAGGAATTCTATGCAGCCAATCCTAAACTCAACAAAAAGGAAAGCATAAAGGCTGGTGACGAAATATATTTCCCCGTAAAGGAAAAGAAACCCGAAAATATTGCCGTTGTCACTCCCAAACCCGACGACAAGCCCAATATTCCGCAAGTGCAAGTACGCGACGACAGCAAATACATTTACCACACTGTTGAAAAAGGCGAAACTTTGTACAAGATAACCAAGCAGTACAACATCGAACTCGACGAACTGATAGCCGAAAATCCCAGTCTGGCAAACCGTCCGCTGTCGATAAACGAAACAATACGCATACCGCGCAAGAATAACACAGTAAAACCAGTAGTAGCTAAGCCCGAAGGCGACGACAACCGTATTCCTGTTGTCCATGCAATGCCCGACACAACTCCAGTTCAGAGCGACGACACTACGCAAAGACACAACTACACTCCAGGCGAATGCAATCCCGACGAATGGTACACTCACGGCAAAGAATTCACTGTGGCACTGCTAATGTCGTTTGAAACCGGTGCCAACCTTCGCGACCTTGCCGGACAGGAAAAGAGAAAAGTTCCGCAGAAAATCAGGTCTGTAACAGAAAAGGCCGTTGATTTCTACTCTGGATGCCTCGTCGCTCTCGAAAACTTCAAGAACGAAGACGTGAAGATTAAGTTCAAAGCTTTCGACATAGGAAAGGACAACACAATACTTACAACAATGGTTGCCGAAGGCAAACTCGATGGCGTCGACATGATAATCGGTCCTGCATACAAGAGCCAGGTCGACTACCTCAATTCACTAGACCTCAATGTACCTATGCTTCTGCCGTTCGTTACCGACGAAAATATATTAAAGAACAATCCATACAACATAATGCTCAATCCGAGCAAGCAGGACATTCGCAACGAAGTTGCAAAATACGCCTCACAAATCGAAGGCTGCAACGCTATTATCGTAAAGGGTACGTCCGACGACTCGAAAGCATCGGCAGCCAAATACGTCGATGCTATGAACAATGCCGGCGTTTCAGCCACCGAACTTGCATTCAACGGAAGCAGCATCGAAAACATTGGTGCCTCGCTGAAAAAGGGTGTCGAAAACATTATTGTCATAACTTTCGAAACCGAAATGTCAATTACGAGAGTACTTACACAGGCATTCAAACTTACCGACGACTACAAGATTACACTTGTAGCCGACCCCAAGATCATGAACTACGAAAGCATCGACCCGAACTATTACGTCGAAGTGAAATACACCTATTTCTCCAACACAAACATAAACTACAAAACCCCGAACGTAAAGGCTTTCATAAGCCGGTTCCACAATGCTTTCCTCTGCGAGCCTAACACCGATGCCTACATTGCAGCCGATGCAATCAACTACTTTATCCCCTTGCTGCAGAAAGCTGGAAAGGACTTCGCTCCATGCATCGACCAGAACTACATATACGAAGGCCTCGGAGGCGAACGCCAGTACCACAAGGACTCCAACTACTTCGACAATTCGTTCAGCAACAAAAAGGTATACCTATACACTATTAAGGACGACTACTCGTTCACACAGGTATATCCAACCGAATCACAAAACTAATACCGCACAACGATGGGAGCACTGACAATGACCGTACAACTGCTATTGGCACTTTCGCTGCTAGTAGTTATCCACGAATTCGGGCACTACCTCGCTGCTCGTGCATTCGGCGTAAGGGTAAAGAAGTTCTACCTGTTCTTCGATTTCCCAATGTTTTTTACCCAGCCTACTTTCGCTCTTTTCAGGGCAAAGAAAGTAAACGGCAAATGGATTTTCAGCTGGTTTAGCCGTAATGCGCCCAAGGAATACGACGACGACGAAACCACAACCGAATGGGGAATCGGATATTTCCCACTGGGCGGATACTGCGCCATCGACGGAATGGTTGACGAAACAACATCATCGGACCAGCTCCCAGCAGAACCTAAACCGTGGGAATTCCGCACAAAGCCTGCATGGCAGCGACTGATAATAATGATTGGCGGTGTTACGATGAACGTCATCGCAGCTGTGCTGATACTCGGATTCTCGCATCTGGCATTCACAAAGTCGTACTTGCCAGTCGAAAACGTTCCCGAAGGCATATATCCTAGCGAATACGGACGCTTCCTCGGATTCGAGGCAGGCGACATGATTGCCGAAATAAACGGAAATCCCGTCGAACGCTACGAAGATGTCTTCTCGGCAAAACTGTTTTTTGCTAAGTCGATTACCGTAAACCGCAACGGATACATCAAGGAAATCGAAATTCCCGACACGCTCTACTCATACATGAAAAGCGGAGGAATGCTTTTCTCTCTTTCCAACCACAAGGTTGTAATCGACAGCGTTGTCGACGGCATGGCAGCCCAAAAAGCTGGCATAAAGCCCAATTCGAAACTGCTAAAAATCGACAACGTAGAGGTTCAAAGTTTCGGACAGATGCGCGACCTGCTAGAGTTCAACAAAGGCAAGACTCTCAACTTTGAACTTGCAGCAAACGGTGGCGAATATAGCGTTCCTGTCGACATCGACAGCACTGGCAAAATCGGTGTTTTTGTAAAACAACCCGAATACGAAACCAAGGACTACACGTTTGCTACAGCAATGAAATACGGCTGGCGCGACGCTATGGAGACACTTTACGCCAACATCAAAGGGTTCGGACTTATCTTTAGCGGCAAGGAAAAGGCTCGCGAAAACCTGCAAGGTCCAATCGGAATCGCTAAAGTATATGGCCCCACATGGGACTGGGCACGATTCTGGAAACTTACTGGAATAATTTCCATTATCCTAGCATTCATGAACATACTGCCTATTCCTGCCCTCGACGGCGGACATGTCCTGCTCCTGACAATCGAAGCCATAACTCGTCGCCGACTGCCAAACAAAGTCCTGGACATTATCCAAAGAATAGGACTATTAATAATGCTCGCACTAATGATTTTCATAATCTTTAACGATATTATAAATCTTTTCTGATATGGACATTAAGCGAATTACTATAACATTAATGATTGCAATTTCCTGCGTATCGCTATCGTACGGACAGGAATATCTCGACTTCAACAACCGCTACAACAGGCAGAAAAGAGTGCTTGTTGTCCCGTTCGACGAACGCATCTATTTCAACGATGCCACTGCCGAAATCGCAAAGCGCGACGGACTAACCCACGACGAGATAATGGAATATTTCCGCTACCAGCTTAACCTGCAGCTGATAAACTCCCTCATCGACTCGTGCGAGATTGTCGACCTAATGACCAACAATACTCGCGAAGACGAAGCCGACATTACAGGACTTTACACCACCATGTCGTACGAGCTACGTCTTGCCGAATTTGAACTCGACACCGAAAACATGGGCGCACTTGCTCGCAAGAGAGCCGAAAAACTCGAGGAAGCACGACGCAAGCAGCGCGAGGAGGAGATGCAAAACGCACGCCCGGGAATGAAAAATGGAGAACTTGTCGGCACACGACAGCAAACCGACGACATGTACCTGCACATCGTAATCGGTCAGCCCGAAGTGCTCAAGGAAATTGCCAGCCGTCGTCGCGTCGACTATTTCCTTTTCATAAACCAGTTCGACATCAAAACCGACTACCGCGACCCGTACATCAGCGGACAGCGCAATGTAAACAGGTTGATGCGCGTACATTTCAGCATATACAATACCAACGGCGAATTCATTTCGGGCAACTACGCAAGTACCAAAGTCCCGATCTACGAGGACGACAAGGAACGAATTGTCAACCAGTACTTCCCCGAAATAATGCGCCAGATAATAAAGAAAATAAAATTCCACTGATATGAAACTTGTTCTAGCAAGCAACAATAAGCACAAACTCGAGGAAATGCGTGCAATCCTCGGCAACGACATCGAAATCTTGTCGCTGTCGGACATCAATTGCCACGACGAAATCCCCGAAGAACAGGACACAATTGAAGGCAACGCCATGCAAAAGGCACATTACATACACGATAAGTTCGGCGTCGACTGCTTTGCCGACGACACAGGACTCGAGGTCGAATGCCTTGGCGGTGAACCTGGCGTATATTCGGCACGCTACGCAGGCGAACACCCTACATTTGCCGACAATATTGCAAAACTCCTCGCCAATATGGACGGGAAAGAAAACCGCAAGGCAAGGTTCAGAACAGCAATCGCTCTTATTCTCAACGGAGAAGAACACATCTTCGAAGGCGAAGTCAACGGACAAATCATAAAGGAATATCGCGGTCACAACGGATTCGGCTACGACCCAGTGTTCCTCCCCGACGGCTATTCTCAAACTTTCGCCGAACTGCCAGCCGAAATAAAAAATAAAATAAGCCACAGAGGTAATGCAGCAAAAAAACTTGCAGAGTTTCTCAACAACTACCACAAAGATGAATAAATTCGAATCATTAGGCATAACTCTTTTACTGCTTGTCGTCTCGCTGATGTCGTCGGCACAAGTGGCTGTAGGACAATGGCAAAACCATTTTTCGTTCAGCAATGGCAAACATTTAAGCTTAATCGACAACTCCATTTACATGATTTCCGAATGCGGAATACTCGTATACAACCTGCAATCGGGTGAAATAGAAAAACTTACACAGCTAAACATTTTGTCAGACATCACACCGACAGCACTTGCCTACGATGAAAAAACTAGTAGCATCGTCGTTGGATACTCAAACGGAAACATCGATATTATCAAAGGAAACGAAATATCCAACATCAACGACATCAAGAAGAAATCGATGAACAGCAGCAAGTCGATAAACTCGATTATCACTCGCAACGGACTGGCATATTTGGGCTGCGACTTCGGAATTGTGGTACTAAACATTGACAAGCAGGAAATAAACGAAACATGGTTCTTTGGAAAAAATGGTTCGTATGTTCACGTCAACGATATGGAATGCCACGGAGACGACATATACGTCGCATCAAAAACTGGAATACACAAAGGCAACCTCAACGACAGACTCGTCGATTTCTCGCACTGGCAGATTCTTACCGACATTGAATATCCCGATCCGCTAGCATGGATGAAAGAAAAAGAATACAACACGCTCAAATGGTTCCAAGGAAAACTTATTGTAAACTACAAAAGCCCTGAGCCTAACAGCGACACAATAATGGCATACGATGGAAACCAATGGTCGCATGTCCTCAACGAACGGAATTTTACAAAATCGCTCTGCGGCGACGACAACACACTGATTTGCTCGACAGGGTACACATTGTTCTCATACGACAGCAACCTTGCACAAAATCGCGAAAATTGGTACTATATTACAGATAAAGGCTGGATAGGCATCAGGGCAGCTCATGCAATAATCAAAGACGATAGAATATGGGTGGCCGACAACGAAAACGGCCTGTGCTGCATAGAAAAAGATTTCGGTAACATTATAAATATCAACGCACCCCAAAGCAACAAGGTGTTCGACTTGTCATCGTCCAACTCAAAGCTAATAGCAGTGAACGGAGGCTACAATTCGTCATTTACCCCGACATGGAAAGCGCCAATGATATATACATACGATAATTTCAAATGGTCAACACGGACAACAAAAGAAGTCCCGGAACTATCAGGGATAAACGACATCGTATCAGTAACCTTCGATCCTAACGACGAAAAACGCTACTTCCTATGCTCGTGGGCAAACGGAGTTGTCGAATTTAGAAACGATGAATTCTACAAGCAGTATACCAACGCAAACAGCACTTTGTGTAATATTGAAGGCAGCGATATGGTAAGAACATCCGGGGCAGCATTCGACAGCAAAGGCAACCTGTGGGTAGCCAACTCGTTATCGGTAAAATGCCTGCACGTAATGACTACTGATGGACAATGGATAGGCTTCTCTTTCCCCGATATGGTAAGAAATATCAAGAAAATAATAGTAACCAGCAGCGGAAAAAAATGGATGGCAATTGGTCAGGCTGGCGGTTTATTCGTATTCGACGACAACGGCACACCCGAAAACACCAGCGACGACCGATACAAACGTCTGAACGTCACTAACGAAAGCGGCGAAATTGTAAGCAACGATGTGTACTCAATTGCAGAGGACAAGAACGGATATATCTGGGTTGGCACGGCTAAGGGCGTCGTCGTATACTACAATCCCGACAAGGTATTCGACAATTCAACATTCTGGGGACGACAGATAAAAGTACCTCGCAACGACGGCACCGACAACGCCGACCTGCTGCTTTCTGCAGATGTTGTAACCGCAATATGCGTCGATGGCGCCAACAACAAATGGTTCGGCACTCAGAACGGAGGTGCATACTACACTAGCGCCGACGGAATCGAGACAATACACCACTTCAACACCGCAAATAGCCCTATCCCCGACGACAACATTCTAGCAATAAGCATTATTCCAAATACTGGCGACGTATTTTTCGGCACTACCAAGGGTATTATTTCGTACCGAGGCACAGCTACCGAAGGATCCGAAACATACGACGAATTATTTGTCTTCCCCAACCCAGTAAAATCCGACTACGATGGACCTATAACTATTAAGGGACTGGTAGCCGGCTCTATTGTCAAGATTGCCGACATTGCCGGAAACATTGTTTACGAAGCAAAATCAACAGGAGGTCAACTGGTATGGGACGGACTAAACCTAAACGGGAACCGCGTAGCATCGGGCGTTTACGTCGTCTTCGCCTCCACCGAAATCGGAGAACAAAAATCAACAACTAAAATTCTATTCCTAAAATAATGGATAATGGATAATTGATAATGGATAATGGATAATTGACAATGGACAATGGACAATGGACAATGGACAATGGACAATGGATAATGGACAATGGATAATGGATAATCTGTGCGACGCGGCACGCCGCGTCGCTACAAATCATCAAATTGTCAAATTATCAAATTATCAAATCCTTGAATCATTAAATCTTTGAATTATCAAATCTTTGAATTATTAAATGCTCCTCAAGACCGAAGCCATAGTTCTCAACCGCATCAAATACACCGACAACTCCTTTGTCGTCAACCTATTCAGCCAGGCGAAAGGAAAAATTTCGGTACTTGCACGCACTTCGCACAAGGCTGGTCTCAAGGCTAACCTTTTCGCCCCGCTTAACATAGTGCAGACCGAATTCAGGCTGAAGGACACGCGTTCGGTTCAATCAATGTCATACTGCGAACTCGTTAAAAGCCCAGCCGCCATCGACAGCAGCATCGAAAAAATATGCATCTCGCAGTTCATTGCCGAAATAATAATGAAAATGGTACGCGAAGAGGAACAGAACCTCGCTCTATACGATTTCTTCCGCAGCACCATCGATGCAATCGAATGCGCCGAAACCAACATTGTCAACCTGCACATAATTTTCCTCAAGGAATTCGCCAAGCACCTCGGATTCGAAATCACAAACAATTTCTGCAGCGAAACTCCCTACTTCAATTCGCGCGAAGGAATGTTCCTTCCCTTCTTTACCTCCGACGAAGAGTCGTTCGACCAGCAGCTGAGCCTCGCATTCTCACAAATGTTATCAACAACCTACGACAGCAACGTCATCAGGCTTTCGTACCAACACCGCCGCAAAATAATAGAGAACATGCTGGACTACTACAAGATACATACAGAAAATCTGTCGGAAATAAAATCGTTGAAAGTTCTCAACGAAGTTTTTGCAAAAGATTAAATTGTTCAAACAAAAAAATAAATATTATACTTGCACTTCAATATAATAAGTATCTTTGCATAATATGAAGAAGTCTGTTTTTTACAGTATCGTATTGGCTATCACAATTTTAACTATTGTGCTATTACCATGCAAATCAGCAGGGCAGACCACTTTGCAGCTAAAAATATCGCCAATAGGCGCACATTTCTTCAAAGAACCCAACAAAAAGAACTTCGAAAACAAAATAGATTCAAACGCAACATTCGTACTCGAACCATGTGTAATTCTTGGATTCGAAACCTACGTTGTGAGCGACATACTCTGCGTAAGAGGCCATTTCGGCGGTCTTAGCGACGCCATATCAAAGCCAGGACTTTTCCTGCAGTTTGGCTTGAAGGTTAGAATGTTCCAGATTTACCGCAACTCGTTAAGCTTTGGCGCTGGACTCATGGGCTACGGTCACGAATGCTGGAGCACTGTGCCCAACTACGAACAGGAACGCGGATGGATACAGAACGGCAAATGGGAATACTCGCTGGGCTTCCTTGCCGACCTCGAATACGCAATCTTCCTCAACGACAAGAGCGACATTATGTTCAACCTGTCGTACGGATACCAGAAGAAAACATTTAACATTACTATTGGATACAGATACTGGCTGTCTTCGATTATCAAGCACCCAATTAAGTGCGGAAGCTGCCCGTTCACAAAAACAAAAAATTCATGGAAAAAGTAGAAGAGAGAAAAGCTACGAGGACCTTTGATATCCTCGACATTTATAGCAACGAACATGCAGACCTTGAGGTTGCATTTGCACACAAGGACAAAGGCGAATGGATAAAATACACACCAGCCGACTACTGCAAATACTCACACATGTGCGCATGCGCACTTATCAACGCCGGTCTGCAGAAGGGCGACAAGATAATAAGCATTTCGCAGAATCTGCCACACTGGAATATCCTCGACATGGCTATTTCGATGGCAGGACTTGTTCACGTGCCAGTTTACCCGACTCTCAACAATGCCGAACTCGAGTTCATTATGCGCAACTGCGAAGCAAAGATGGTATTCGTGTCGAATGCTAAACTTTTTGCAAAAGCAAAGCAGGTCGTCGAAAACCTTGAGTCTAAACCGCGCATATACACATTTACAGATGTTGCCGACGCCGACAACTGGACATCGCTGATGGTAGACGCCAAAGGCAAGGAAGATGAACTGATGAAGATTGTCGAGGAACGCAAAAAGGAAATCAACGAGGACGATGTATTCTCGCTCGTATACACCTCGGGAACAACAGGCAACCCAAAGGGCGTAATGCTTTCGCACAAGAACATCCTGTCGAACTCGTACGGTGTTCGTCCTATTATCCCTGCCGAATACAAGCAGCGTGCTGTTAGTTTCCTGCCTTTGTGCCATATTTACGAACGTATGATGAACTATGCATTCCAGATAAAGGGCGTATCGATTTACTACGCCGAAAGCCTTGGCACCATCATGCGCGACGTACAGGATGTAAAGCCTCATATTTTCAACATGGTACCGCGTGTCGCCGAAAAATTCTACGACAAGATTGTGGCTATGGGAAAAGACTTCACCCCATTCAAGAAACATGTTTTCAACTGGGCGCTCAAAGTTGGCGAAAAGTTCGACGTTCGCAACAATAACTCGGCATTCTACAGGTTCCGCCTCAATATTGCCCGCAAGCTCGTCTTCAAGAAATGGCAAGAAGCCTTCGGTGGCAACATCATTGTAATTGTCGCTGGTGGCTCGTCGCTTAGCCTGCACATATCAAAGCTGTTTGCAGCAGCCAACCTGAAAATTTGCGAAGGCTACGGTCTTACCGAAACATCGCCTGTGATAGCCGTAAACTGGCCTGCATGGGATAAGTCGATGCTAGGAACTGTTGGTCCGGTACTCGAAGGCGTTACCGTAAAAATCGACGACGACGGCGAAATCCTTGCCAAAGGTCCAAACATCATGAAGGGCTACTACAACAACGAAGAGGCAACTCGCCAGGTTATCGACGAGGACGGCTGGTTCCACACTGGCGACATTGGCGAACTTGTCGACGGAAAGTTCCTCAAGATTACCGACCGTAAGAAGGAAATTTTCAAGATGTCGAACGGAAAGTACATCGCTCCGCAGGTTATCGAAAATAAGCTCAAGAACTCGAATTTTGTTGAACAGGTAATGATTATCGGTGAAAACGAAAAGTTTGCCAGCGCACTCATCTCGCCAGACTTCAACTACCTGCACTTCTACGCTTCGAAGCACAAACTGCACTTCCGCGACAATGCCGAACTTATTAAGGATCCGAACGTTATCAAGAAATATCAGGGCGAAATCGACAAGTTGAACGCCACTTTGAGCGAATACGAATGCATCAAGCGTTTCCGCCTCGTATGCGAGGAATGGTCGCAGGATAGTGGCGAATTGTCACCTACCCTCAAGCTCAAACGTAATGTCATAAAGAAGAAATACGCTTCGGTAATCGACGAGATCTACATGCACCAGGACGAGCAGCAGCAAGGTCCTGCAAATCCGAATGTTATCATCGGAAAGATTACCGACGGAATGAAGAAACTTGTTAACATCGGTAGCTCGAAGCACTAATACAAAGAGTCTTTTCGGAAGTCGCTCCCAGAAGGGCGGCTATCCGAAATCACCTTCAATATCCCGTCTTGCAAAACTTAAGGAACTGACTCATGGATGAATTTATCAGCTTGATTACCAAAAGTCTCGACGAAAATACCTTTGTCAAGATTACTCTTTCGTCGCCACTAAGCAAAGATGCCGAAGTGCGAAACATCTACATCAAGCAGGTGGAAATCAAAGGGGAACGCAAGCTCAGTTTCACTTACCGCTACCAGAAGCGCGACATTGTGAAAAACTTCGCCATCGACGAGGGCATCGCCAATATCGCCAAGCACATTGGCGAAGAGTTCCGTTTTGCCACGCTGTTTACCATTACTGGCGACTTCGTAATGCAGCACAACGGCAACCACTTCAAGATGAAACGTCAGGAGGCCAGCATTACCGAACTGCCATCACTTAGCCACGATCGCAACAAAAACCGCAAACTCGAGGCATCCGAAAGCAAAAAATACCTCCATTTGCTCGGAATTACCGATGCCAACGGCAACGTAAATCCGAAATCGCAGGACAAGTTCAAGCAGATAACACACTACATCGAAATTCTTAGCAGCCACATCGGTACGCTACCCACCGACCGCACCATAACCGTCGCCGACATGGGAAGCGGCAAAGGCTACCTCACTTTCGCTCTATACGACTACCTTGCCAACACTCTCAAATGCAAGGCCGAAGTCACAGGCGTCGAGATTCGCCACGACATGGTTGAACTTTGCAACAAATATGCAAAGGAATCGGGATTCGACGGACTGCATTTTGCCGAGAGTGCAATCGACAGCTACAATGCCGACAAACTCGACATGCTCATTCCCCTTCACGCCTGCAACACCGCTACCGACGATGCACTTGCAAAGGGCGTATACGCTGGAGCGCAGGTAATTGTAGCTGCACCATGCTGCCAGCACCAGATACGAGGCGAAATGGAAAGCGGCAAGCCTAACGAAATACTGTCGCCCATTTTGCGCCACGGTATATTCATGGAACGTCAGGCCGAACTAGTTACCGACAGCATAAGAGTGCTTTTCCTGCAATACCTTGGCTACAAAACCAAGGTAGTCGAGTTCATTTCCGATGCACATACGCACAAGAATGTTATGATTATCGCAACTAAATCGAGCGTAACCGACGAACAAAAGCAGAAAATTCTTGCACAACTGGATGCACTCAAGACATTCTTTGGCATAAAACAACACTATATCGAAACGAAATGGCAGAAATAAAGGCGATAGTTTACGAATCGAACACTGGGTTCACAAAGGATTATGCCGAATTATTATCGAGCATAATAAAAGTTCCAGCCATTCCCGTCATCGACAACTCGATGATTTTCGATAAGCGTGAAGCGGTAATATTTCTCGGCTGGGTTTGCGCCGGCAAGATTAACGGCTTGAGAATGGCAAGGCTGAAGTACAATCCGATGATAATCGCAGCTGTAGGCATGACGCCAATGAGCGACAAATATGCATTTACCCTGGCACAGCAGAACAACATCGACGTGCCGTTCTACTATCTGCAGGGCGGACTGCACCGCGAACGCCTCAAAGGCTTCTACAAGTTAATGTTCAGGATGGTGTCGAGACCAATACTGCGCAAAGCTGAAAAGGGCAAGTCGCAACTCAGCGAAAACGAACAGCAGATGGTAAGCCTCATAAAGAATGGCGGTTCGTTTGTCTGCCGCGAAAACCTCGAAGAACTGATAAAGAAATACGAGGAAACAAAGGCTATGCTAAAGATGGCATAGAAATAATTCCGAAAAGAATAAAACGACAACAAGTAACAACTAGGAACAACAACAAGTTTCCTCACTGGCTCGGAACGGAAGGGAGAAAACGACAACAGGAACAACAATAAACAACAAAGGTTTCCTCGCATGGCTCGGAAAAAGGTTGTCAAAAGTTGTCTTGGTTGTCGTAAAAAAAAGAAAACGACAACAAGGACAACATAAGACAACAAGGAACAACAAAAAGGTTTCCTCGCGGGGCTCGGAAAAAATGTTGTCAAATGTTGTCTGGGTTGTCGTAAAATACCGCACGTTATGTTTTTGCCCAATTTAACGACCTTAAGGTTTTTAAGGACCTTAAGGCGAGGAGGGGCAAATAACATTACGGCTATTAGTGGGCGATACAAGGAACCTGCAGGCCACTCTCCTCGTCATCGCGGAAGCCTGAGCGCACGCGCGATACGGAACAGGGAGCGTTGTAGCGGTCGGCTATCCGCGATCTCCAGACGCAAACGCCACGAGGTGTCCTCGCAAGGCTCGGAACGAAGATTTTTTACCACGAACCTTTAGCTCGGCGTAGCCAATTACACGAATATTCACGAATAGATTCCTCGCGGGGCTCGGAACGGAAAGGAGAAAACGACAACATAAACAACAAACGACAACATAAACAACAAGGGACAACATAGGACAACAAATGGAGTTCCTCGCGAGGCTCGGAAAAAAATGTTGTCCAAAGTTGTCTTGGTTGTCGTAAAAAAAATAAAACTGTGACAGCGCGAACAAACAAAAACAGCGGAAAGTCTGGGGGACAATCCGCTGTACGTTAATTTATTTGTGTTAATTTTTGGCTTAAAACTGCCATGTTTTTGCCCTGCCCAAGTTTAACGCCCCTAAGGATTTTAGGACCTTAAGGCGAAGGGGGCAAATAACATTACGGCTATTGGTGTTTTACAACCTTGCGGTTGATTACGAAATCGCTGGTTGCAACACGAACCGTATAGGTTGCATCCGACAATCCGCCGAGGTGCAATACCGTCTGGTAGTCGTTCTGCGAAGCAGCAACCTCCTCGGTGTAGACGAGGCGACCAAGCACATCGTAAACATCGATACGTGCAGGACGGTCACCGAAGTTCTCCAGCTCTACCGTAAGGTCACTGTTGAACGGGTTCGGGTAAGCAACAACCTCTGGCTCCTCGGTCGGCATATCGCTGCAGTTGGCAACGATAATCTCCGATGCGGTGCGAGTGCCGTCGTAGTCGTCGTTGTTCTTCTCGGTGGCGGTCGTCCACTCTACGAGGGTGCTATGTCCGTCGCAGGTTGCCGAGAACGAGGTGAGTTCGATAGGAAGTACGGTGTTGTGGTCGATTGAGCCGAGGGTTATGATACCGTCGAAATTGCCGCCACGTGAGCGCGAAATCGATGATACACTTACTGTTATAGTCTGGTTACTATTTTGTAATGCTTCGGCAGGACCACCAATGTTCTTCCAGCAATCGAAATGTGCAGCCGCATATATTTTTTCATTATCGCGTCCGTTAAAAGTGTGGTTGAAGTGTTCCAACTGATTGCTTGCATCTACCTTAAGAGTAATTGCACTCAACGATGTTTCATCGCCCATATCAACCACCTTCCAATACTCGTAGTTGCTTACATGGTCGAAACGTGGCAGAGCATTAGAGCCAGCGCACATATCGTTTATGTTCCACCAGCGCGGATAATTGTCCTCAATCGAGAAGCCTGTGCCATTGCCATCTCTCTTATGGTTGAACTTTATGGAAACACCATCGTCGGTATTGTTTGCAATCTTTGTGGTGAATGCGCCAAGCACGCCATCGTCGCCGAGCGGGAAAGTGAACGATTCGGCATTTCCCTTCTTGGTTACGGTTCCCGAAACATAGCTGTTGTAGCGGGCACCATCGGCAAATTCAGCGCTTGCGTCATTGTTGAAAGTTGCATTGGCATTGACAATACCCTTTTCGAAAGTTGCCTTGCCGGTGACGGTCATCATTTCGGGGATAGTGATTTGGTGAACGCCTGTCTGTGCGAATTTCACATCCCTGAATGTAACCGGTCTGTTGATGCTTTGGTCCGAACTACCATTGAAAACCACCTTGCTGTTGGTGTTATCAGCAGAAAAAGTTGCATCAGCAGCAATATCGAGGTTTCCGGCAATATTCAAGGTCTTGCCTTCGGGAATTGTGAGCGAAGCACCGCTGGCTATTGTAATGTCCTTTGCGTATGCCTCGGCAACACCTACCATTGGGTCCAGGTTTGCCTTGCAATTATAATCTCCTACATATATGTTCTTGGCTGCTTCTGGCAATACAGTGGCGACTGAATATGTATGGTTGTTACGATTGTAGACATACCAGTTTGATGCGGTATTCCAATCTCTTTCGCTACTTGCAGCCCCACCCTTCCATATATAGTCGAAATCGTCCGAAACAGAAAGATCAAGTGCTTGTATAGAAACTGGAATTCCTGTTTCGTGGGCACAAGTTTCCGAATAATCGGGTCTGAAGGTAAGAGTTACAGAAGTAGCGTCGGTAGAAGCGGTGTAGGTACTTCCAGAAATACTACCAGAACCTGCAGGAACAGTCCAGCTCCACGAACCGCGTGACAAGTCAACACCATTTGTGGTAGTTGTAGGCAGAACAATCTGATCTCCCTTACAAATTGGTGCAATATCGAATTCCACTTTCGGCTCCCATATTGCATAGAGGTATTCGATTGGGCTGTATTCGTCGGCTGCCACAGAGTCGGCTCGATTTGTATAAGTCGATTCCCTATAATATTTATTTGTAGCATTATCGTAGTACAAAAATTCTGGGTCGCAGCCAGAGATTGCAGCTCCTGTTCCATTATCCGACTTGTACCATCCCTTGAAAATATAGCCTGCGCGGGTAGGTGCCGCAGGAGGTGCAACTGCCACGTTGATTCCAAGAGTAGATATGCTGGTGTTTATGTTACCATCGGTATGCTCAATATCAGCAGTACCATCGTTCCTGAACCATTGTATAAAGGTATATTCAGGAGACTCTTCTTCCTTATCCATATACACAGCACGAAGCTTTACCGTATAGGTTGCCTTGGAAATCATCGAGTGAGTTGCATCTTCAGTTGTAGAAATATCTGTGTTATTATCAGGATCGCACCATTCAGATACTACGACTTTCGCATTAGACTTTCTAACTTTGAATGGTGTATTTGGCAATATTGTGTCCATATCCACATAACTGCCAGTGCCATTATCGTATCGCTGAAGCACCCAATACGAAAACTCCTTGTTTGCATCGGAATGCGTAGGTGCGACTTTAGCTATTGCATCCACATTGTCCTGATATAGGCTCGAGGCTGTATCATTAAACTCTGTTCCATTGTTGCCTGTGTAAACCACAATGATACCCTTGGCACCAGGTAGCTTTGCACGCCATCTGCCGTAAAGGTCGTACTTCCTAGTTATCCAGAAACGGTCTCCACCATTATAGCCTCTCGCATCCGAATTCCAAGGATCAGCTCCTAGTTGACCCCATTTATCCATAGGATCGGTATAGTCTGTTCCTTTATTATATGTGGTTGTATTACCATCATTCAAAGTAACGGCAATTTCGCTGAACGGATTCATGAAATCCTCGTCGGTATACCAGCCAATGAAATCATAGTCGTCGCAAACACCATTTGGAGCACTGATTTTTCCTCCATAGTCGATACGGAAATTAGTCGTCTGTCCGCTACTACCCCAGCTAAGGTGTGGAGCTTCGGTTTGTGTGATATTTGGATGCAGGAATACGCGGTATTGGATTTGACGCCACTTGGCATATACAGTGATACCACCTTCGGGCATCTTGGTGAATTCGTATCGTTGCGTACAAACTTGGTCGGAATACCATCCCTCGAATACAAAGCCAGCAGGAGTATGGGCAGCGTCCGGACGATAGTTGCCGCACGAAGATACATCTGCTCCGTACGCAATGTCTGTACTCATATCCAATTGACCTTGTCGAATTTCATCAAGCGGGTTGCCATCACCATCGTAATAGGCACCATCCATATAGTTGACAGTGTAAAATTTACGGGTATAGTAAAATTTAATAGTATATCTATTTCCTGAATTAAGACTAACTGTTCCATCCGAACCATAGCGAGGGTCAGAAGTTAATTTATCATATCCTAAAATATTAATGAAGTCTTCATCTTCGGTTGAATTAATACCACCATTCGTAAATATTTTCACATGCTGATGCTCGTCAAAATATCTTCCTTGATATTGGATGCTTGTAGAGCCTAAGGCCTCTGTGTAATAATACATGTGAATTGTAGTACCACTACCATATTTCTTTGCATGGAATACAGTATTCTCTTCTCGCATAGCATCTAGAGATGGCACATCACCTGAAGCAAAAATACTACTATTCTGTGGTTCCCACACATATCCTGTATAGTCAACACCATTGGTACCCTGTATTGGGAAATTAGTTGATATATCCTGCTCGTACAAAGCCGTGATGGTCTTGATGTCGTACCACTTAGTCCTTTCGTATATTGGACCTACGTATTCATCACTATATTCATACGACGACGACCACCATGAACCAACACTTCTACGGGTTCTCCACCACCGATTATCATTTCGGTATAAACGTACTTCCGTATATCCACCACTACCATTGGGGATATAATAATATCCATCTGATGTTGAAGTTGATTCAACATAATTCCAGGTATTACCTTCAACCTGGAAATGCAGTGTATATCTATTTCTGTCATAATACACATTCAGCACTGCATTGCCTTCGGTATTGATTTTCACATTCTGGTCGAAACGGTCGAGATGGAAGCCTGTATAGTTACGACCAGAAATTTCTGTTCCTGTGTAATTGCGTCCATTTATTCTGGCATACATACCATTGCCTGTTCCCACGGAAGATACGGTATTGATATTCTGTCCAACAGTACCCGACAACGAAATAACCGTATCGAAATCGTAGCCGTGACCATCTACGTTCTGCTTCCATATAATGACAGAATATCCCGCAGTAGTTTTTGGATTCCACTTGGCAAAAACATGAGTATTTGCCGTCAATTGCCTGCCGAAGCTAAACAAATTTCCTCTAGGCTCGCCAACTGTATCATGTGTCTCCGTCCAACCTACCGGTCCACGATCGTACCAGCCGACAAAGGTATAGCCAAGTCGCATCATGTCTATTGATGGAGCTTCTGTATTTTCTCCACTCTTAACAAAGTCGGCAGCCTTGTAGGTTGCACCCTTGCCGTTCTCGTGGTAAATAAGCCAATGTCCACCAATCACATTAACATTAAAAACAACATCGCCTTTTATTCTTATTTCTGTTCCGTTTACGTAATTATGATTATCACCGGGATGGTCTTCGATATTTTGTCCGTATTCGCTTGATGCAACTAGCCAGCCCGCGAACTTCTCGGTATTTGAACGTGGGGTATACGCAGTGTTCACCGTATAAGACATCACTGGATTCTCATCGGAAACACGGAACGGCATATAGTGTGTATTGATAATTGCCGAATCGGCCACATACGTCACTGTGTACGACTTGAAGAGCATAGTGTAGAAATGCAACTCTGTTCCATCTGTTACACTTGTTCTGGACAACCTTGTGCTAATGCTATCGCGTACAGCATCGTATGTCATTGCCGACGAAACATCAGCAGCATCGTAGTTTTCTTTGGCAATCCAGCCCAAACATTTCACACCTGCAGCTGGAGTTCCCATACCAGGGTTATATACGATGCGGTTGAAAACATTGGTATCCCTATCGAGGTCGAGTTTCTTCACCCAGATTGTCACTACATTTCCATCAGCCTGGTGCAAAATTACCTTCAAGCGGTTATAGTTTTCGGCCTGAGCCACGATATACACCGAGAACGAGTGGGCCGGGAAAGTGATTTTGCCGTTTTCGGAAGCCACGGTAGCCACGAATTCGAGTCCGTTGGCACCCTCGTGGTAAATATCGAGCATCTGCCCGTCGGCAAAGTTGGGGTCTTGCATGGTTACCATTGCCGGCTGTTCGGGCTCGGGCTGCCACTCGCGGCCATCCTTGGTAATGTCAATGTCGTAGGCGCAATATAGCTGCTTGCCGTTAGGAGAAGTGCGCTCCACAGGAGTTGCATTCACCGAAGCGTCGTCCACACCACGAACTTCGAGAACCAAAGAGTCGGAAGCAGAAATCTCACTTCCTACCGTAACCTTCGCTTGCGCCCACGCGCCCGCGTATAAAAAAACAAATGCTGCCACCGACAGCAAATGCTTTGCAACAAGATTAAAAATGCTTTTCATCTTTTCATCATCCCTTATGCTTGATACACAAGGTTTTATTATGTTTGTTATACTCTTTCCCATGACCAAAAACAACAACTAACAATCAAAAAGTAACCTAAAAAAAACACTAACAAATAGGTTCTTTTCACCGTTATTTTTCGAGTGCAAAAGTATTTCTTTTGCGAAAGGATGTGCCACCATTTCTCGAATAGTATACCAATAGGTAATATTACTTACTAATGCCGCAAAATGATTTATACCAAAGGCAGGTAATCGAAATGTGAGAAGCTTGACTTTCCAAGAAGAACCGCCAAAAATCGAACACAAACTTCACATAAATTACTGACAAAGAAACATTTAACACAACAAATGCCCTATAACACTGAAAACCAGATACTAACAAGAACAAACATCAGAAGACAAGTAAAATTACCCATCAAGAAGGCTGGGTAATTACGCGGGTTCCTCGCGTGGCTCGGAAAGGAATGTATTTTACCACGAATCTCACGAATTTACACGAATGGGTTCCTCGCGGGGCTCGGAAAGGAAAGGAGAAAACGACAACAGGAACAACAACAAACAACAAGGGACAACAAATGGGGTTCCTCGCATGGCTCGGAAAGAAGAGAAGAAACGACAACAAGGACAACATGAGACAACAATTAACAACAAATAGGGGTTCCTCGCAGGGCTCGGGAAAAAAGGATAAAACGACAACAAGGACAACATTAAACAACAAGGGACAACAAGAGGGTTCCTCGCGTGGCTCGGAAAGAAGAGAAGAAACGACAACAAGGACAACATGAGACAACAATTAACAACAAATAGGGTTCCTCGGGGGGCGCGGAACGAAGTTGTCAAAGGTTGTCTGGGTTGTCGTAAAATACCGCACGTTTGTTTTTGCCCAAGTTTAACGCCCTTAAGGTTTTTAAGGACCTTAGGGCGAGGGGGCAAATAACATTACGGCTATCGATCTCCACATACGCAGCGCGAACAAACAAAAACAGCGGAAAGTCTGGGGGACAACCCGCTGGATGTTAATTTATTTGTGTTAATTTTTGGCTTAAAACTGCCATGTTTTTGCCCTGCCCAAGTTTAACGCCCTTAAGGTTCTTAAGGACCTTAAGGCGAAGGGGGCAAAAAACATTACGTCTATTGTTGTTTTACAACCTTGCGGTTGATTACGAAATCGCTGGTTGCAACACGAACCGTATAGGTTGCATCCGACAATCCGCCGAGGTGCAATACCGTCTGGTAATCGTTCTGCGGAGCAGCAACCTCCTCGGTGTAGACGAGGCGACCAAGCACATCGTAAACATCGATGCGTGCAGGACGGTCACCGAAGTTCTCAAGCTCTACCGTTAGGTCGCTGTCGAACGGGTTCGGGTAAGCAACAACCTCTGGCTCCTCGGTCGGCATATCGCTGCAGTTGGCAACGATAATCTCCGATGCGGTGCGAGTGCCGTCGTAGTC
>CADCCZ010000004.1 GCA_902800045.1 uncultured Bacteroidia bacterium
CCCGATCCCATTCCGAACTCGGAAGCTAAGCTCACCAGCGCCGATGGTACTGCGTATTGTGGGAGAGTAGGTCGCCGCCGTCCTTCAAGGTCCCGACTATCAAGTCGGGATCTTTTTTTGTTTATATGCAAAATATTATTATCTTTGCACAAAATTTGATAATAAGGTTTAACATGAGAAATTTTGCAGTACTTATTTGTGCCTTCTTAATGTCGTTTGCTTTTGACTCAATGGCATTAAACGCACCAACACTATCGTCTCCTAACGACGGTACAGTTTATTCATCTGTGATAAAGCCGACAGTTTCATGGAATTCCGTGTCTGGAGCGAATAAATACATATTGGATTGGGATACCGTATCTTCGTTTTCTTCTCCAAAGTTCCGTACATTTTCAACAACATATTCTTATGTCAATTTAACAGCGCTGATGTATGGGACAACATATTACTGGAGAGTCCGTGCTGTAAATGAAAGTGCAAATGATACCTCGGACTATTCTGCGGTACGGAATTTTACAACCTGTTCAGGTCCAACCTTAGATTACCCAAATGATGGGATGATTTATTCGTCAACCGTAAAGCCGACACTTTATTGGAATGCAATTACAGGCGTTGGAAGTTATATCCTTGAATGGGACACTGTATCATCATTTTCATCGCCGATGTTTGGTACGTTTACAACTTCTTCAACAAATGTCACTATAAATGCATTGCTATACGGCACAACGTATTATTGGCGAGTAAAAGCAACCAATAGCGACGACAGCGATACATCAAGCTATTCCGCAGTTAGGAGTTTTACAACCTGCTCTGCTCCAACTCTAGATTATCCGAATAATGATATGATTTATACGACGACCGTAAGGCCAACAGTTTCATGGAATACAATCACAGGCGTTGGAAGTTATATCCTTGAGTGGGATACAGTATCGTCATTTTCATCGCCGATGTTCAGTTCCTTAACAACATCTTCAACATCTGTCAATATTAATGGATTGCTATTCGGCACAACGTATTATTGGCGCGTAAAGGCAACCAACAGCAACGACAGCGACACTTCCAGCTATTCCGAAGTTAGGAATTTTACAACTTGCTCGGCTCCAATTTTGAGCGCTCCAAGTAATGGTATGGTTTATACGACTATGGTACGGCCTTCAGTTTCATGGAATTCAATCACTGGCGCAGGAAGTTATATCCTAGAGTGGGATACAGTGCCTTCGTTTTCATCAACGATGTTCCGCACATATACAACATCATCGACATCCATTTATATTAATGGATTGCGATACAGCACAAAGTACTATTGGCGCGTTAAGGCAACCAATACAAACGACAGCGACACATCAAGATATTCTGAGGTGTGGAATTTCACAACAGCCGGAACAGTTACTTTAAGTTCACCAACCAACAATCCAAGTCCGACAGGCAGGTTTTATTCACGGCAGTATTTAAAGTGGAATACATTACCAGGCTCTTCGGAATACTTGATCCAGCTTGATACAACTTCCGATTTCAGTTCAAGTGTATTGCGAAATATTAGTGTGACAACATCAAGTACAAGTTCAGATTCATACTATGAAAAGTGTGTGTACGATTTATATTATGGAACAATGTACTATTGGAGAGTTTGTGCAATAAGTTCTGTCGATACAACCGACTGGTCTGAGACTTGGCAGTTTCATACGATGGACGATGTACAGCTGTTTTTCCCAAGTGATACTAGTGCAAATGGCACTTATTTTACACGGCAAGAATTTCAATGGAAGAATTCATTAGGTTCTAAATCGTATATTCTTCAGTTAGATACAGTTCCGAGTTTTGATTCTGGATTGTTGCAGAGCATAGATGTTTCATCATCAACTACAAACACAGATACATACATATACAAGTATATTTCCGATATGCGTTATGGCACAATGTATTATTGGCGTGTATGTTCGGCAAATGCAGTTGATACATCGGGCTGGTCTGCTACATGGCGATTCCATACTACCGACTGGGTTGCGCTATATTATCTCAACGATACAAGTTCTACTGCTGGCTATTATACCCGCCAGGAACTTGAATGGAAAAATTCAAAAGGTTCAAAATCATATATTCTTCAGTTAGATACAGTCCCGAGTTTTGATTCCGGATTGTTGCGCAGCATAGATGTTTCATCATCAACCACCAACACCGATACATACATATACAAGTATGTTTCCGATATGCGTTATGGTACAATGTACTATTGGCGAGTTTGTGCTATAAACAATGCTGACACATCGGGCTGGTCTTCAACTTGGCAATTCCATACTGTCGACTGGGTTGTATTGGATTCTCCATCAAATAATAGTACAGGTTTGGCAGTTTCTTCGCGTACATTGTATTGGAAAAACTCCTTGGGCTCTTCTTCGTACATAGTTCAGGTTGATACAACAAGAAACTTTAATTCGGAACTATTGCGTAATTTAAGCGTTTCGTCGTCAACGACAAGTACAGAAACATACAAGAGTACAAGCATAACGAATATGCTCTATGGAACAACTTATTATTGGCGGGTATGTGCGGCAAATGCTGCTGATACATCTGGTTGGTCGAGTGTATGGCGTTTCACTACTGCCTATCAGCTTACCTCTGGACCAGTGCTTGTAAGTCCAGAAAACAATAGCACCGAAATACAGCCATCTGGTGTCGATTTGGTATGGAATCCACTGGACAATGTAACTGGTTACCGCTATCAGGTGTCGACCGACAATACTTTTGCAACAATATACCGCAGTGGCACCACAGTCAACACAACGGCAACCTGCTATCTAAATTATGGCACAACTTACTATTGGCGTGTTCAAGGCTACAATGCAAGCGGAAATTCGGTTTGGTCTCAGGTGTGGAGTTTCGATACTCAATCGTGCGAACTCACTGGCGAAACAGCTGTGGAGGCTTGTGGTTCGTATGTTTGGCGTGGTACAACCTACACCGAGTCGGGTGACTACGACTTTACCAAGCATCTGTCGAACGGTTGCGACAGCATAATAACCTTGCATCTGACAATCAACCAGTCGTCGGAGCGCGAATTCTCGTATAGCGCATGTGAAAGTTATACTTGGAACGGCGTGACCTACGATGAAAGTGGTGACTATGTACAGAATATCACTGCATCAAACGGTTGCGACAGCGTTGTCACACTGCATCTTACAATCAATCAGCCAGTGGCCGAGCTAGTCGAAGTCGAGGCCTGCAATTCCTACCAATGGAATAACCAAACTTATACCGAAAGTGGTGATTATCAGCAGACTTTCACTGCTACAAATGGTTGCGATAGCGTTGTGACTTTGCGTCTCACAATTAATGAATCTCCGCGTCGAGAATTTTCAGCTGTTTCGTGCGTCAGCTATGTATGGAACAATCAAACATACACCCAATCTGGAAATTATGAGCAAACGATTTCATCCGATAATGGATGCGATAGCATTGTTACTCTGCATCTTACCATAAATCAGCCGCTTGCACATCAATTCGAAGCTACGGCTTGTGAATCTTACAATTGGAATGGCGAAATATATACCGCAAGTGGCAACTATCAGCAGACATTCACGGCTACCAATGGTTGCGATTCTGTTGTTACCCTGCATTTGACAATAAATCATCCGACTACAGCAGAATTCGCGGTTTCCGCTTGCGACTCCTACGAATGGAATGGTGAAACTTATACCGAGAGCGGTAATTATACTCAGACATTTATAATAGCTAACGGTTGTGATTCAGTTGTAACCTTGCATTTGACAATTAACCATCCGCAGACCCAACAATTTGAAGCCGAGGCTTGCAATTTCTATGTATGGAACGGTGTGTCATATAACGAAAGTGGTGACTATGTTCAGACTTTGTCTGCTGCAACTGGCTGCGATTCGGTCGTTACGTTGCATCTTGTCATCAACGAACCTGTAACTTATGAGTTCGATACTTCTGTAAATGAAGCCTTCGTTTGGAATGGTGAAACATTTACCGAAACTGGCGATTACACTCAGGCTTTCACTGCTGCCAACGGTTGCGATTCAATTGTAACCTTGCATTTGAATGTTTTAACTGGAATTTCGGAAGCAGAAATGCTGATAAACATTTTCCCAAATCCAGCAAACGACATCTTGAACATCACATCATCTGAAACAATTTCGGAAATTGAAATTGTAAATGCCTTGGGACAGGTTGTAAGGCGCATGGAAGTGAATGCCGACAATGCTGTTTGCGATGTCGAAGATTTGACAAGCGGGGTGTATGTGGTTAGAATTCGCGCCCTTCGACAGGCTCAGGGAGCTGTTGTCTCACAACAAAAATTTGTAAAGGAATAATAGGTTTGCATAATAAATGATGAAAAAATGACGGTTTTGTACCGTCATTTTTTGTTTATAGAAGAGCAAATTCATGTGGAAATTTAAAAATTTAGCATCCAAATCATTGATAATAAGCACGTTGTAATAAAGAAAAATTTTTGAAAAATATTTTAGTTTATAATATAAACTTGTTTATCTTTGCAATGTGATTTAAGAACTAACGCGCGGTGGTAATTAGGTCACAAAAAGAAATAATAAATAAGGTTAATTTAAAATTTGATACTATGAATCAGAACGAACAAAACAAAGAGATGACGGCTCAGGAGAGCCTCTCTCTAATTAGTGAAATGCTGAACAACAGCAGACGCATTATCCTTCAGAACAATGCAAAGCACTTTATGCTTTGGGGTATTTTGCTCACAGTGACATCGCTTGTCATCTACGAACTTTGGCACATTACCGGCAATCCTATATGGAACTGCGCTTGGTTTGCCATGCCAGCATTGGGTTTCCCAATTGTGAGAATCCTCGACAGGAAAAATACCGATGTGCCGCAAAACGTCATCAACAAGCAGCTTGGTCTGATATGGCTCACCTATTGCATTTTTGCAGTTAGTATCAGTGTCATCGCAATGCTGGCAGTACCTATGAATATTTCGCTTGTTATTGCCGTGCTTTTGGGTTTTGCCGAATGCATTTCAGGCTTCCTGCTGAAAAACTGGGCAATCACTATCGGTGGATTTATTCTTGGTATAGGGGGCGCTATATTTGCTTCAATGGTTTACAATGAGGCTCAGCTGCTCATTTTCACCCTTGGTGGAATTATTTTAGTGGTAACAGGTCTGATTATTAAATTTCAATACAAGTAGCTATGTTTCCAAAACTTGACCCGATTCTTCATTCGGAGCTGAGATTGGCAGTGATTTCCATTCTGGCCGATGTCGATGGTGCCGAGTTTAGCTACATCAAGAAGCAGACAGGCGCTACGTCGGGAAATCTCAGCGTGCAAATCGACAAGCTTAGTGCTGCTGGCTACATATCAGTCGAAAAAGGCTTCAAGGGGAAAATGCCATGCACAACCTGCAAGATTACCCCAGCCGGTATCGAAGCGTTCGAAAACTATGTGGCTGCGTTGAAAGAATACATTTCAACAGAAAAATAAAGCTTGGGATAAATAACATCATCCGCCTTTTTGTCATCCTGGGCTTGTTTCAGGATCTGAAAAGGCGGGTGATGTTTTGAATTTATTGGTATTCGCTAAATATCGTTTCAACAATAAAGACTAAGAGCAGCGCAACTTTTAGCAGACAACAATATTTTGAAGTATATCAAGTATTTTATAAATTTGCAGTATAAAAATAAATAATATGAGAAGAATTGTCTTTATCCTCATTGCAGTTCTTGTTTTATTTGGCTGCAACAAACAGGAACAGTTTACGGTAACTCTTAATATTGAAAATGCCGACCACATGCAAGTGTCGCTTCTAAAGGAGGTCGACGGAAAAAGAGTGCGTCTCGACAGTACCGTTTTCGTTGGCAAAAATGCAGAACTCAAAGCCGATTTCGATGCTCCGCAGACTTGTTATATCATTCGGTTCGATCATCAAAAAAAATGCGACAATATAGGATGTGAAAATAATATCTTTTTGTTCTTTACTGAGAACCAGAACACAACTATTACCGGCGATTTTAATGCAAGGCAAAATTGGACGGTGAAAGGCTGCGCCACAATGGAAGATTACAATAACTTACGCCAAATCCTCTCGCCAAAGGAAGACTCGATTATGGCTATCTATTCTGAACTCAGCGTGATTGACGATACCATTATGTCGGCGGAACTTGATTCGCTATTCAATGCTGCATTGGAAGAATACAACAATACCATTGTAGATTTTATAAGAAGCCACCCCGGTAGCTATTTTGCACATTTAATCCTTGACCAGCAGAAAGAGTCTCTTGACTTTGAAACCGTAAAGGAACTATCGGAAACCCTGACAAACGAATCGGATTTCAGCAGAAGAGTCAAGGAATATGTGCAACAAAATCAGGACCTTGGGTCAGAGCAGCCTGCAGCCGTGGAATAATATTACAAGTCCACTTCTTTTATTTCCCCTTCGGGACTGCGGAGCACATAATGCATTAAATCGTCATGTGGTTCCAGCAATCTAAATGTGCAATAATCTGTAATAGGAATTCCGTCGATGCTTATCAGGTAGTCGCCAGAGCGAACGCCTTTTTTGTATGCATCCAAACCTTTTTTTACAATAGCCCTTGCTACGCCAAGAGTGTCGCCATCTTCGGCTGGTCTAAATGAGAGTCCCCTTGTTATTTTGTTTGCAACAACAACTTCCGACTTTCCATCGTGAGGAAGCAGCACAAAGCGCCGTTTCGGAGCATCGATAATAAGAGATGCGTGTTGCATTACGGCCGTACCAAGTTTCAGCATGGCAGTATTGGTCGAAATGCACAGGTCCTTGAATGTAAGGTCTCCAATCTCTACCTGCGGAATACGAAGAATCCTGTAGGCGACTGTGTCGTAGGTGGCACCGAAAATACCAGCGCTCGATAGGACTGAAGTGTCTGAATGTAATGTCATTTCATCTATTTTCTGTTTCATTTTCTGGTCGCTTTTCCCCCAGCGGTCAAGCAGCTCTTGAGGAAGGTCGAACCAGCCACCTACATTTCCCGAGTCGAAGAGCATCCTGATTTTGGAAAACGGGAATTTTACGAAAAATGTCGGTCTGCTCGAATCGTATTTCAGTATTTTATGTCCTTTCTCCTCCTTGGCGAAGAATCCCTTGCGGTCGGTTACTATCATCAGGCTGTCTTTCGTGTCGAATTTGAACGAAAGGCCTTTTTTGACAATAAGGTCGAACGCAAGTGCGCCATCAATAATTCCGCAGGTGTATTGGCTTAAGCCGTTGTCAACAATAATAGGGTAGTTTTCGATGCTAATGTTGCCCATCTTAATGGTCGGGCACTTGTGAATAGCTTTCTTAAGCATTGCTTTTTGTGAGTCGACGGTTTTTACACTGTCGCCCGACGCTATCATCCAGTCCTCCTCTTTTCCTATCCAGAAGCCAGTCTGCGCTCCAGTGTCGAACAGCATGTTTCTTACAACTCCGTTAATCTCTACCGGAACTACTGCAGCCCCGTCCCAGATTTTTATTTTCACCGTATCTACAAAATCGGTGTTGGCAATGTTGAAATCAAATGCTTTAGCGATTTGCGCTGCCGACTGCAACGATGTCAGGCTAACCAAAATTACGGTCATTGCTTTTATGAAAGCGATAGTTTTTGTGTGTTCCCTCATGGTAATATTTATTTTTATGGCACAAAAGTAAGAATTTATCCGTCACAAACAAAAATAGTGGCTAATATTTCCCGCAACTATTTTATGCTCAAAAAATTAACCGATTATGAACAATTTGCCTGCTTGCAAGGCTAGATTAAATTTGCTTTTACCTATGTGAATTTTTTTAAATCGTTGATGTATAGTGGATTATGTACGAAAAATTATTTTCCGCTTACCGCTGTGTATCTGAAAAAAAAGTGATAATTTTGCACGAAATTTTTGACTATAAAAGAATAAGATGATAAAAATTACTTTACCCGACGGTTCGGTTAAGGAATACCAGCAAGGTGTTACTGGTATGGAAATAGCTGAAAGCATCAGTCCGAGGCTTGCCAAGGAAGTGCTTTCTATCAGTGTAAATGGTAAGGTTCAGGATTTGACCATGCCAATAACGGAAGATGCTTCCATCAAGTTGCACAAGTTCGAGGACGAGGAAGGCAAGCACGCTTTCTGGCACACCTCTTCACATATCATGGCCGAGGCTATTCAGAAGTTGTTCCCAGGAACAAAGTTCGGTATCGGTCCTGCTGTTGAAAACGGTTTCTACTACGACATCGAACTTCCCGACGGAAAAATCCTTTCGGAAAACGATTTCGCAGCAATCAACAATAAGATGATGGAAATCTGCCGTGCCGATTCAAAGCTCGTAAGAAAGGACATCTCGAAAGCCGATGCTCTCAAGTTGTTCGAGGAACGCGGTGATGAATACAAGGTTGAACTCATCTCCGAACTCGAGGACGGCAAGATTACCCTTTACAATCAGGGCGAATTCACCGACCTCTGCAAGGGCCCGCATATCCCGTCAACCGGCTATGTGAAGGCTATCCAGGTATTGAGCTTGGCTGGTGCTTACTGGCGTGGCGACGAAACCCGCAAGCAGCTTACCCGCGTTTACGGTATCAGCTTCCCGAAGCAGAAGATGTTGGAAGAATACATCACCATGCTCGAAGAAGCCAAGAAGCGTGACCACCGCAAAATCGGCAAGGAACTCGAACTTTTCATGTTCTCCGATATGGTTGGCAAGGGCTTGCCTATCTGGTTGCCAAATGGTACCGCATTGCGTCTGCGTCTCGAAGATTTCTTGAAGAAAATCCAGAAGCGCTACGGTTACCAGCAGGTTATGACTCCGCACATCGGAAACAAGGCATTGTATGTAACATCGGGTCACTGGGACCACTACGGCAAGGACTCGTTCCAGCCGATTACTACTCCCGAAGAAGGCGAAATGTACTTGCTCAAGCCGATGAACTGCCCTCACCACTGTATGATTTTCAAGAACAGCCCACGCAGCTACAAGGATTTGCCTTTGCGTATTGCTGAATTCGGTACAGTTTACCGCTACGAGCAGTCGGGCGAATTGCACGGACTTACCCGCGTTCGTTCGTTCACACAGGACGATGCACACATTTTCTGCCGTCAGGACCAGGTTAAGCAGGAGTTCATCCGCGTAATGGAAATCATCGAAATCATCTTCAAGGCTCTCGATTTCCAGAACTTCGAAGCACAGATTTCGCTCCGCGACCCCAACAACACTACCAAGTATGTTGGTTCCGACGAGGTTTGGGCAATGGCAGAGCAGGCAATCATCGACGCTTGCAAGGAAAAGAATCTTCCCGCACGCGTAGAATATGGTGAGGCAGCTTTCTATGGTCCTAAGTTGGACTTCATGGTAAAGGACGCTATCGGTCGTCGTTGGCAGCTTGGTACTATCCAGGTCGACTACAACTTGCCGGAACGCTTCGAACTCGAATATGTTGGCGAAGACAACAAGAAGCACCGTCCGGTTATGATTCACCGTGCACCGTTCGGTTCGATGGAACGTTTCGTAGCTGTTCTTATCGAGCACACCGCAGGTAAGTTCCCGATTTGGCTTGCTCCGAATCAGTTTGTAGTATTGCCAATCAGCGAAAAGTTCAACGACTATGCTCACGAAGTTGTAAACAAGCTGAAGGACTTGAATGTAAACGGTATCATCGACGAAAGAAACGAAAAGATTGGCCGTAAGATTCGCGACAACGAATTGAAGAGAATACCTTACTTGCTGATTGTAGGCGAGAAGGAACAGGAAAACGGACAGCTTTCGGTTCGCAAGCAGGGCGCAGGCGATATGGGCGCAATGACTGTCGAAGAATTCGCAAAGATTGTAAACGATGAAGTTAAGAAGTATATTGACTAATAAAAGGAGGTAAAAGTTTTTTATAAAATTATATGGCAAAAGAAAATCAGCAAAACGAACACAGAATTAATCGCGCAATTCGCGCACCATTTGTACGTGTAACAGGCGATAATGTTGATAAACCTGGAGTTTACAGCATTAGGGAAGCTTTGGACCTGGCGGAACAACTCGAGATGGACTTGGTAGAAATCGTTCCGACCGCAGATCCGCCCGTATGCAAGGTTATCGACTACCAGAAATTCCTTTATCAGCAGAAGCGCAAGCAGAAGGAGTTGCAGAGCAAGACTCATACGATGACAATCAAGGAGTTGCGCTTTGGTCCTCAGACCGACGACCACGACTACAACTTCAAGCTGAACCATGCCAAGAGATTCCTAGACGAAGGCAACAAGGTAAAGGCATACGTATTTTTCAAGGGACGTTCGATTGTGTATAAGGAACAGGGCGAAATATTGCTCCTGAAGCTTGCAAACGACCTCGAGGAGTACGGCAAGATTGACCAGATGCCTAAGCTCGAAGGAAAGAAAATGCAAATTGTGATATCACCTAAACCTAAAAAGAAATAATAACTTTAAAAATTTAGAACAATGCCAAAAATGAAGACTAATTCCGGAGCTAAGAAGAGATTTTTCTTGACCGGAACCGGTAAGATCAAAAGAAGACACGCTTTCAAGAGTCATATCTTGACCAAGAAGGCTACTAAGCGCAAAAGAGAACTTGCTCACTACACAACAGTAGCAGAAAACAAGGAAAAATCTGTAAAGTTGTTGCTTGGAATGAAATAGTTTCCGCGCAGTTAGAATGATTAATTAAATTATGAACCAGAACGTTTAGCCGCAAGTTCCGATCAAAAGGACGCTAACGTTCGCAAATTTTAAGATTATGCCAAGAAGTGTAAACGTAGTTGCCGCTAGAAACAGGAGAAGAAAAGTTCTTTCTCAGACTAGAGGTTATTTTGGAGCAAGAAGTAAGGTTTGGACCGTAGCAAAGAACGCATACGAGAAAGGTCTTGCTTATGCATACAGAGACAGAAAAAACAAGAAGAGAGAATTCCGCGCATTGTGGATTCAGAGAATTAATGCTGGTGCTCGTCTAAATGGTTTGAGTTATTCTCAATTGATGGGTAAGCTTCACGCAGCAAATGTTGACATCAACCGCAAGGTTCTTGCCGACCTCGCTATGAACAACCCAGAAGCATTTGCAGCAATCTGCAACAAGGTAAAATAATTGATATTTTTGGAATAGGTGATATATCCAGGGTCGTCAGTTTCTGACGACCTTTTTTATTTTGTGACTTCAGTGGGCGTAAATGCAATTTTCTTCTATATAATACAGATTTCCAATTATAAATAGCAATGCTTTTGGTATTTGTATTATTGCGTTATGTAGAAATTTATAAGTTAATACTCTAAAAATATAAGAAATATATATAATATTCATGTGCGCTGTTATAATATCCGAACTTTTTGATAACTTTGACATTTCAAACTTATAATAGTGTAAGATTATATTTGTTAGTTTATTTAGTAACCTTTTTATTAGTATAAATATGAGTAGAAATTTACTACTAAAGTCACTATTTGGGCTGATTGCATTGTTGTCGCTGATATTTTTCAGTGATAGCGTATCGGCGCAGATATCGCATGGCGGGAAGCCGTGGACTTTCAACACTGCAAAGGGAGTGGCTTCTTCCTTTATAAATGTGGAGTACGACGAGATTGTTCTCAAGTCTCCCGATGTAGAACCTTTAATTGCCGAGGACTTGGCAAATGCCTCTAAAGACTTGCCATTGCGTGTTGGTGTTTCGATCGACGCCGACATTTCGATGGAAAACGCAGGTACTTGGACCGAGCTGCCGATGGGAGCAAGGCTGTGGACATTGAAAGTGAAAGTTCCAGGAGCAAAAGCTCTTACTCTCGGTTTCGAAGATTTCTATCTTGCCGAAGGTAGCAAGCTGTTCTTCTACAACGAGAACCGCAAGCAGGTGCTCGGTGCGTTCACAAGTGAGAACAACCTCGAAAACAGGACTTTCGCTATCGAACAGGTGCAAGGCGAGGTCGTTTATATCGAGTACTACGAACCAGCATACAAGAAGTCAGGCAGTGCTGGTAAGACTACTTTCCACATTTTCGATGTAGGTTATTTCTACCGCGAGTTTACCGACCTAAAACCTTATAAGGATACACAGACTAGGGTTCAGGAATCTGAGTCGTGCGAGGTCGATATAAACTGTACTCCTGTTGGCGACAACTGGCAGGACGAAAAGCGTGGCGTCGCTCAGATTACCCTCAAATCGGGCGGAGGCTGGTACGTATGTACAGGTTCGCTTATTAACAACACCAACAGCGATGGTACGCCGTATTTCCTTACAGCTTTCCATTGTGGCGAAGACAATACTACTACTGCCGAATTCAACCAATGGATTTTCAAGTTCAAGTACGAAGCACCTGCTGCACAGGCATCTGGTAACGGAACTACAATAACAAACGAACCTTCGTCGGCACGTTCCATTACAGGCTGTACCAAGAAGGCAAGCGGTGATATTTCTGGAGGTTCCGACTTCTTGCTTCTGCTTCTTAATACAACGCCAACGGCAGCCTACGAACCTTACTACAATGGATGGAACCGTTCTACTACAGCTCCATCGAACGGCGTAGGTATTCACCACCCAGCAGGCGACATCAAGAAAATTTCTACTTATACAACCTCTCAGTCGGGTTCGTACACCGGTTCGGCAACAGGTGCCCACTGGCGTTTGCAATGGAGGCAGAATGCCAACGGTTTCGGTGTAACCGAAGGTGGTTCGTCTGGTTCGCCTCTGTTCGACAGCAATGGTTTTGTTGTGGGTACTCTTACTGGTGGTTCTTCCTATTGTACTGCTACTGCAGGATACGACTACTATGGAAAAATTTCGTACCACTGGCAGTCGAACGGCAATACAAATGCTACCCAGCTTAAGCCGTGGCTCGACCCGTCGAATTCAAATGTAACAACCTGCCCAGGCTACGACCCGTTTGCAAATCAGCCGCCTGAGCCAGATTTTGCAGCTTCGAGCACTACTATCCTTGAAGGTGGTTCAGTAGATTTCTACAACTATACAATGAACAACCCGGTTTCATATTCATGGTCGTTCCCTGGAGCTACTCCATCGTCGAGTACAGCACAAGAACCGACTGGAATTACTTATAATACTGCTGGTTCGTACAATGTTACACTTTCTGCAACCAATGCCAACGGAACAAATTCTGTTACTAAGAACGGATACATCAATGTTGTAAGTGCATCAGGTTCGTTCTGCGATACCGTTTCGCAGTTTGGAGGTACACCTACTGTATATATGTTGGACAATGGCTATGTGGCAGGTACAAACGGTTACGATATGACTTCATGGGCAGAAAAGTTCCCGTCAATATCGCCGTACAATCGCATAAGCGGTTTTAGGTTCTATCCTGTTGTCGCTAAGAATGCAACCAATAGCAATGTTACGTTCAATATATGGAATCTTTCTGGCGATGTGCCAAATCAGGTAATTGCTTCGAAGAGCATTCCTATGGCAAGTGTTGTTACCGCAATGAATAATGTCGGTTACATCGACATCGAATTCGACAATGTCATTGATATTCCAGCCGATGGTTTTGCAATAGGTTTCGACCGTCCTGGTACTCCAGCATCAGGTGATACGCTTGCTACATATACCAATGACTCGGATGGAGAATACAATACTGCGTATGTTTACTATAGCGGCAATTGGTACGATTATGCATACCTATTGGATGAATCGAGCTTCCAATATCCTATGTTCCCGTTTGTTTGCTACGATGGTTCGCAGCCTCCTACTGCCAATTTCACTTCCGACACACGTCAGGTGGAAATTGGTGGAAGTGTAACATTTGCCGATATTTCATCGGGTAATGTAACTTCACGTTCGTGGACATTCGAGGGCGGAACGCCATCGACAAGTACCGATGAAAATCCAGTAGTTACATATTCTGCAGCTGGTAGCTATCAAGTTGTTTTGACAGTTACAAATGCAAACGGTAGCAACACCAAGACTGTCGCTGGTTACATCGAAGTTTACGACCCGAACTCAACCAATGCATTCTCGCTCGACTTCGAGGCTTGTGCAAACTTCCAGGTCGATAACTTCGATCCGTGGACAACTTACGATGGCGATGGTAAAACAACATACGGAATACAAGGTGCCTCGTATACAAATTCTGGATATACAGGTTCTTTCATTGCATTCAACGCCTCAGCAACAGAACCTGCTGCTGGTGATTCGTGGGCAGCTCACGGTGGAAGCCGTTGCGGTGCTTGCTTTGCTGCAACAACACCTCCAAACAACGACTGGCTGATGTCAACAGCTATTACCTTGGGTAATAACTCATCTTTCTCATTCTGGGCAAAGTCAGCAACCGACCAGTACGGCCTAGAAAGATTCAATGTATTGCTTTCTACAACTAATAATACTTATACTAGCTTTACTGTAAAGCTTAGTGGAAACAATTACATTGAGGCTCCGACAACTTGGACTCAATATACCTATGACTTGTCGGCTTACGACGGACAGACTATTTATGTTGCAATACAGTGCGTTTCGAACGATGCATTCGCATTCCTGATTGATGATATCCTCATCTCGAGCGAATACACCGAACCAGATGCTGAATTTACAGCCGACAACACTACTATCGAAGCAGGTCAGACGGTTAACTTCACCGACCAATCTACAATGATGCCTACATCGTGGTCGTGGACTTTCGATGGCGGTACTCCATCAACAAGCACACAGCAGAATCCAAGCGTTGTATATAGCACTCCTGGCACTTACTCGGTAAGCCTTACCGCTACAAACGCACAAGGTTCCAACACCGAAACCAAGACAGGCTACATAACAGTAACTCGCGCAGCTGAAGTTATCGTTGAATGGAACTTCCCGACAAATAGCGCCGATGCAACTGCTGATGCAGGTATTCAGGCAAACCTTAACAAGACCTTGACCGTTGGCGGTGGTGTTAATACTCCAACCTATACAACAAATGGCGCTTCAACAAGGTGTGCAAGTGCTACAAACTGGCAAAATGGTAATAATTCAAAATATTGGACAGTAAACTTTACTACTTCTGGTTACGAAAGCATTAAGTTCTGGTCGAAGCAGAGTGGTAATAATAATAGGTCGCCTAGAGATTTCAAGGTACAGTACAGTTTGAATGGTTCTACATGGACAGATGTATCAGGAACTAATGTTACAGTTGCAAGGAACTGGACTTCAGGTATTCTTGAAGGAATATCACTTCCTGCTGCATGTAATAATCAGGCAACGGTTTACCTCAGGTGGATAATGAGGTCGACTACAGGTATTGGCGGCAATACAGTGAATGCTAATACTTATGCTTCATTAATCGACGACATTGTTGTAAAAGGTGTAGAAATGGCAGCAGCTCCTGAAGCAGAATTTGCTGCTAATGCAACTAGTGTTTGCCCTGGTGCAACGGTTACTTTCACTGACCAGAGTATAAATAATCCTACTTCGTGGTCGTGGAACTTCGGCGACGGTGGTACATCTACCGAGCAGAACCCAACACACACCTACGCAACTGCTGGCAACTACACAGTAACTTTGGTTGCTGGCAATGCAAATGGTACCGATACCGAAACCAAGAACAATTACATTACGGTAAATGCTAATCCAACCGTTTCGGTTGCTGCTCCGCAGGCTTATTGCGCTGGCGAAACTGCCGCAATCAATGCAACCGTTTCGGGTGCAACTACCTATGCTTGGAGCGGTCCTAACGGTTTCACAGCTTCTACTCAGAACGCTTCGATAGCAAATGCTACTGCTTCGAATGCAGGAACATACACAATCACAGTCACAAGTGCTGCTTCGTGTTCTGCTACTGCTTCGGCAAACCTTACAATTAATGCTGCTCCTTCGCTTACTGCTTCGAATGGCGGTCCTTACTGCGAAGGCGCAACAATAGCACTTTCGGCAACTGGCAACGGCGGAACTTCATATTCGTGGAGCGGTCCCGACGGATTCACTTCTACTCAGCGTAACCCGTCTATCGCTAATGCCGATGCCGACAATGCCGGTACTTATACCGTAACTCTTACAAATAACACAACAGGATGTTCGACTTCGGCAACTACAAATGTTACCGTAAATGCTCTTCCTACTCTTAACCCATCTAACGATGGTCCTTACTGTGCAGGAAGCACCATCAGACTTAATGCTAATGGCGCAAACGGAACTGTATATGCATGGAGCGGTCCTAACTTCACATCCAATGTTGCTAACCCGACAATTGCCAACTCGGCTGCTTCGAATGCTGGAACCTACAATGTAACGCTTACCAATTCGGTAACAGGTTGCTCGGTTGAGGCAAGCACAGTTGTCGTAGTAAATGCTGTTCCTACAGTTATCGCTTCGAATGGCGGTGCATATTGTGCTGGTCAGACAATCGCTTTGTCGGCAGCTTCTAATGCTACATCGTTTGCATGGAGCGGTCCTAACGGATACACTTCGGCAGAGCAGAACCCGACAGTTGCAAATGCAACAACAAGCAACGGTGGTACCTATACTGTTACTGCAACAAATGCAAACGGATGTTCGGCAGCTTCGAGCACTGTTGTCAGCGTAAATGCAGCTCCAACTGCTAATGCTTCGAATGGTGGTCCATACTGCGTAGGACAGGCAGTCGCATTGCAGACAACTGCAACTGGAACCTATTCGTGGAGTGGTCCTAACGGATTTACTTCAACCCAGCAGAATCCGACTATCGCAAACTCGACTTTGGCAGCTGCTGGTACATATACCTTGGTGGTTTCGAATGCAAACGGATGTACAGCAAATGCTACTACAGAAGTTGTTGTAAACGATGCTCCTACGGCTAGCGTTTCGAATGAAGGTCCTTATTGCGAGGGCGCTAGCATAGCACTTACAGCTGTTGTAACCAATGCTGCTTCGTACTCGTGGAGCGGTCCTAATGGATTTACCTCGAATGTACAAAATCCTACCATCGACAATGCTACAACAGCAAATGCCGGAATCTACACTTTGGTTGCAACCACTGGCGAATGCTCGGCAGAAGCAACTACAACGGTTGTTGTAAATGCAGCTCCTGTAGCTAATGCAACCAACAACGGTCCATACTGCGAAGGCGCAACAATCTACTTGCAGACAACAGCAACCGGCACCTACGCATGGAGCGGTCCTAACGGATTCACTTCGACTCAGCAGAACCCGACTATCGACAATGCTGTAACAACCAACGGCGGAACCTACAGCCTGGTTGTAACAGGTGCCAACGGTTGTGTTGCAAATGCAAGCACCGATGTTGTAGTAAATGCTACTCCAACATTGACTGCTTCGAATGGCGGTGCATATTGCGCTGGCGAAACAATCTCGTTGTCGGCAACTTCCGATGCAGCTTCGTTTGCATGGAATGGTCCTAACGGATTCACATCAACTCAGCAGAACCCGACTATCGCAAATGCTACTACCAATAATGCAGGTTTGTACACCGTAGTTGCAACAGGCGCAAACGGATGTGAAGCAAATGCAAGCACAACAGTTGTTGTAAACACTAATCCTACTGCCGATGCATCGAACACTGGTGCTTACTGCGAGGGCGCAACTATCGAGTTGCATACAACAGCAACTGGCACCTACGCATGGAGCGGTCCTAACGGGTTCACTTCTAACTTGCAGAACCCGACCATCGCAAACGCTACACTTGCTAATGGCGGTGAATATACCTTGGTAGTTTCGAATGCAAACGGATGTAATGCCGAAGCTAGCACAATGGTTGTCGTAAATGCAAACCCGACAATCGAACTTGGTGCAAACCAGACCGTATGTTCGGGTGCAACTGCTGTTCTCGACGCTGGTGCTGGTCTTACCTACCACTGGTCGACGGGAGCATCAACCCAGACAATTGTTGCAACTGCAGGCGACTACTACGTTACAGTTTACAATGCAAACGAATGTTCGGCTACCGACAATATTTCGGTTGCAAACTATCCGCAGACAATTCTTACAACGTCATCAACAGCAGAATCGCACAACAATGCTCTTGACGGTACTGCAACAGTAACTCCGAACGGTACTGCACCATTCGCATATATGTGGTCGAACAATGGCAACACCGCAACTATCAGTGGACTTGCTGGTGGCAACTACAACGTTACCGTAACCGATGGAAATGGATGCGAAACTACTGCGATAGTAAATGTTGCAACAATGAACACTCCTCCAGTTGCCGATTTCTCTGTTAACAATACAACCGTATGCCTTGGCGTAGAAGTCGCATTTACCGACCTTTCGACAAATACTCCTACTCAGTGGGCATGGAACTTTGGCGATGGACAAACATCCAACCTACAGAACCCAACCCACACATACGCCGCTGCTGGCAGCTACAATGTTTCGCTCACTGTTACAAATCAGGACGGAAGTGATACCAAGCAGGTTGCAGGCTATGTGGTTGTAAATGCTGTTCCTACAGCCAATGCAACTAACACCGGCGCATATTGTGCAGGCGAAACCATCGAGCTTTCGGTCGAAAGCGACATAGCTACCGAATACCAGTGGGTTGGTCCTATGGGCTTCAGCAGCACATTGCAGAACCCGACACGTGCAAATGCAACTACAAACCATACTGGAACATATTCGGTAACCGTAACTACTGCCAACGGATGTTTGGCTGTGGCAACAACAGATGTAACCGTAAATGCTAATCCAGTGGCAAATGCAACCAACAACGGTCCTTACTGCGAGGGCGCAACAATCGCATTGCAGACAACAGCAACCGGCACCTACGCATGGAGCGGTCCTAACGGATTTGTTTCGAACGAACAGAACCCGACCATTGGCAATGCTACAACCGAAAATGCTGGAGAATATACCTTGGTAGTTTCGAACGTAAGCGGATGTTCTGCTCAGGCAAGCACGGTGGTTGTCGTAAATGCAACCCCGACACTGACAACTTCGAACGATGGCGCATATTGTGCAGGCGAAACAATCTCGTTGTCAGCAATTTCAGATGCTACTTCGTTTGCATGGAGCGGTCCTAACGGATACACTTCGGCATTGCAGAACCCGACTATCGCAAACGCAACACCTAATAATAGTGGTACATATACGGTAGTTGCAACCAGTGCAAATGGTTGTTCGGTCGAAGCAAGCACAAATGTCGTTGTATATGCAAATCCTGTTGCTTCTATTACCAACAATAGCGGTACGACAGTTTTGAATTGTACGACAACTTCAATTCAGCTTGTTGCAAATGGCGGTACTTCATATTCGTGGAATGGCGTAACAGGCAATGCCGAATACACTGTTACTGCTGCTGGTGTTTATACAGTAGTTGTAACCAACGAAGGCAATTGTACCGACGAGGCTTCGATAACAATAACCTCCGACGGTAATAATCCTATGGTTTCAATCGATGGTGGCTTGACCTACTGCGAAGGCTCGACAATTTCGTTCACTGCAACATCCGACGTTCCTGCAACATTTGCATGGGAAGGTCCTAACGGATTTACAGCAAACACGGCATCAATCTCGATACCGAATGCAACAACCAACAATAGTGGAGCATACGTTGTTACTGCTACTCCAGCCAACGGCTGTGCAGTAAATTCTTCAGCAAATGTGGTTGTTAATGCAAATCCGAGTGTTGCAATTTCGAACAATGGTCCAGTTTGCGAAAGCGGACAGGTAACATTTACAGCTTCGAGCAACGAAACATTGTCATACTCGTGGAGCGGTCCTAACGGATTTGCTTCTACCGAAGCTTCTCCGGTAATTTCGGCAGCAACATTAGCCAATGCAGGTACTTATACCCTCGAAGTAGAAAATGTGGCTACAGGCTGTGTAAATACATTCCAGACCGAATTGGTAGTAAATGCTAATCCTATGGTAAGCCTTGGCGACGATATTGCAGTTTGTGCAAATGTCGAGGCAGTTCTCAATGCAACCGCAGGTTTCGTTTCGTACACATGGAACGGCGTTGCTGGTTCGCAGACTTACACTGCAACCGTAGATGGCATCTATACCGTAGTTGTTACCGACAACCACGGATGTACTGCAAGCGATATGGTATCGGTAACTCATTACGAATTGCCAGTTCTTGCTCTTACATCTACTAACGAAACAGGTACAGGACAGCACGATGGTACTGCAATGGTTGAAATCACTTCAGGCGTAGCTCCTTACTCGATATTATGGAGCACCAACGCAACTACAGCGCAGATTACAGGTCTTACAAATGGCCAGTATTCGGTAGTTGTAACCGATGACAACGGCTGCGAAGTTAGCGGTTCGGTTAATGTTGGTCTTACCAACACACCGCCGGTAGCAGCTTTCGAAGCTTCGGCAACATCTGGCTGTGCTCCTCTTACAGTAAACTTCACCGATGCAAGTACCAACTATCCGCAGTCGTGGACATGGTATTTCGGTGAAACAACTTCCAATGAGCAGAATCCTACTTTCGAGTTTGCCGAGCCAGGTACATATACCGTTATGTTAATGGTATCTAACCCGGATGGAACCAACGTAGCAACATCTGTAATCCGCGTTTACGCTAACCCGACAATCAACTTGGGCGACGACCTGACAGCTTGCGTAGGCTCAGCCGTTACGGTAAATGCCGCAGCAGGTTTCGCAGCGTATGCATGGAGCAACGGTGCTACCGAAAGCACGATAGAAGTTACCGAGGCTGGTAGCTATTCGGTTGTAGTAACCGACGATCACGGATGTACAGCTACCGACGATGTTGCAGTTACATTCAACCCGCTGCCTGTAATTGAACTTGGCGACGACGTTAATGTATGTAGCAATGCTTCGGCAGAAATAAATGCTGGCGAAGGTTATGCATCGTATGCATGGAGCACCGGCGACGCAACCCAGTCGATAATGGTTTCGGCTGCTGGCGAATATACTGTAACTGTAACCAACGAATTTGCTTGTTCGGCTTCCGATGCTGTAAACGTAGCAGTATTGCAAGCTCCGACAATTTCGCTCGACGATGTCACAGCATGCACCAACCAGGAAGTGATGCTCACTATCGAAACCGACGATTTTGTATTGTGGCTCGATGAAGTCGAAGGCAATACATACACAGAGACTTATCCGTATGCTGGCGAATATCAGGTATGGGTAACCGTAAGCAACGAATATTGCGAAACTACAGATACCGTAACAGTAACTGTTGAACTTTGCAACGGCGTTGAAGAAATGTCGGTTATGGAAATTCAGCTCTACCCGAATCCAGTACGTGATATTGCAACATTCACTGTATCGGGATACGAAGGAAATGTTTCATACTCTGTTGTTGACCTCAGCGGCAGGGAAATGACCTTCGAGACTGTTTCTGTAGCAGGCGAGGCAGTTCACACTGTTGACGTAAGCAACTTTGTTCCTGGAATGTATATCCTCAGGGTTACAACTGGTACAGAGGTTCACAACCTGAAGTTTACCAAGGAATAATCCATAGTGGTAACAAACAAAAAAGGCGGATTTCGGTCCGCCTTTTTTGTTTCTATGGTTGCTGTTTGTCTTTCTTGCCCCCATGCCTTAAGGGCATTAAAGTCGTTAAGACCTTTAATGGCTGGGGGCAAAAAACAGCAATATACTATGCAATTCCTTTTTCTTTCAGCAATCCTTCCATCTGCTTCTGCAATTCTTCTGCCTTCTGTCCGGCAACCTTTGCAAAGTTCTCGGTGCTGTCGGCGAAAATAATTCCGCGCGACGAGTTTACCAGCAGACCGCAGTGGTCGTTCATGCCGTACTTGGCTACTTCCTCGAGCGAACCGCCTTGTGCGCCTACGCCTGGCACCAGCAGGAAATGGTCGGGAACAATCTTGCGGATATAGGCAAGCATGTCGGCCTTTGTAGCGCCTACTACATACATCATCTTGTCCTTGCCAGCCCATTGTTGCGACTTGCTTAAAACTTCCTCAAAAAGTCTCTTATTACCGTTGCTGAACATCTGGAAGTCCTCGGAACCCTTGTTGCTGGTGAGTGCAAGCAGAATTACCCATTTGCCGTCGTAGGGGAGGAAAGGTGTTACCGAATCTTCGCCCATGTACGGAGCGACTGTTACGGCGTCGAAGTTCATCTTCTCGAAGAATGCGCGGGCGTATAGTTTCGAGGTGTTGCCTATGTCGCCACGTTTAGCGTCGGCGATAATAAAAATTTCGGGATATTTGCTGCGGATGTAGTCCACGGTATCTTCGAGGGCTTTAAGACCAGTGGTGCCTTCGCTTTCGTAGAATGCGAGGTTTGGTTTGTATGCCACCGAATATTTTGCAGTGGCGTCAACTATCTGCTTGTTGAATTCGAAGATTGGCGATTCTGCGTTGAGCAGGTGCTTCGGCAATTTCTGTATGTCGGAATCGAGTCCTGTGCAAAGAAAACTTTTCTTTTGCTTGATTTGCTGGAATAATTGTTCGTAGTTCATTGTGATGTTTTTTAGATGTGGCAAAAGTAGAAATTATTTATGATTTTAGATTTACGATTTACGATTTTATTTCAATGGACAATCGGGCTAAGAGGGCTAACAGTCCAGCAGAAGAACAGGCTAACAGCTCAAAGGCTAGCAGAAGGCTGTTGCCCCCCACACATGCCTTAAGGTCTTTAAAGGCCTTAATGGCTTTAAAGATGGGGGGGGGGGAAAGACTTCTTGCCTTCTAGCCTTTTAGCCTTCAGTCCACCTGCAAGACTGCTAGCCTGTTAGACATTAAGCCTTCTAGCCCTCGTAAATTCCTTGATTTGCCACGTCTTTGTTCAACTCTACATTGCCAAACTTGTCGGCGATGAGGTCGAGCAGGGATTCTATTTCTTCTACGGTGTTAGCGGTGAGAAGTTTTAGCCTAGTTTCCTTGAAATTAGGAATAGCTTTGAAGTACATTGTGAAGTGGCGGCGCATTTCGTAGATTCCGCGCATTCCTTCCTTGTAATCGACCGACTTGTGCAAATGTTCGCGGGCATAGTCAACGCGCTCGAGGACGGTAGGAGTGGGGAGTTCTTCGCCTGTTTCAAGATAGTGTTTCACTTCGCGGAAAATCCATGGCCTTCCAATGGCGGCACGACCTATCATTATGGCATCAACGCCGTATGTATTGAAGCGTTCGGCAGCGATTTTCCCGCTGGTGATGTCACCGTTGCCGATAATTGGTATGTGAATTGCAGGATTGTTCTTGACCTTGCCTATGAGCGTCCAGTCGGCTTCGCCCTTGTACATCTGTGCGCGTGTGCGTCCGTGTATGGTAAGCGCTTGAATTCCACAATCCTGCAACATAAGTGCGACTTCCTCCACGTTGAGCGATTCGCTGTCCCAACCCAGACGAGTCTTTGCTGTAACTGGGAACCGCGACACTTTTACAACCCTTTCGGTTATTTCTTTCATCAGAGGCAGATTGCGCATCATTCCAGAGCCAGCGCCACGTCCGGCAATCTTTTTCACCGGACAGCCGTAGTTGATGTCCAGAATGTCGGGGTCGGCATTGTTGATGAAGCGTGCGGCTTCTTCCATTGCGTCGGGGATATGTCCGTAGATTTGTGTGCCAACGGGTCGCTCGTAGTCGAAGATGTCGAGTTTCTTTACTGTTTTTTGTGCTTCGCGGATAAGTCCGTCGGCGGAGATGAACTCGGTGAACATGAGGTCGGCACCGAACTTCTTGCACATATAACGAAACGACGGGTCTGTAACATCCTCCATTGGTGCGAGGAATACAGGCCTGTCGTTAAATTCGGTATTACCGATTTTAAACATTTGCTTTTAGCTCAATGTTGCCTTTACTTCGGTTTCGTCGAATGCCTCAACAATATCACCGACCTTAATGTCGTTGAACTTGTCGATGTTGAGACCGCATTCCTGACCGGCAATGACTTCCTTGGCATCGTCCTTGAAACGCTTCAGGCTGCCGAGTTCGCCAGTGTAGATAACAATACCGTCGCGGATGATGCGGACTTTCGACTTGCGTGAAATCTTGCCGTCGGTAACGAGACATCCGGCAACAGAACCAACCTTCGAAATCTTGAAGACTTCGCGGATTTCTGCCGAACCGGTGATAGTTTCCTTTACAACCGGCTTCAACATGCCTTCCATAGCATCCTTGATTTCGTTGATTGCGTCGTAGATGATGGAGTAGAGGCGGATTTCGATGCCTTCCTTCTCGGCGGTCTTGCGTGCATAGGTAGAAGGACGAACCTGGAAACCTACGATGATAGCATTCGATGCGGCAGCCAGCATGACATCCGATTCGGAAATCTGACCGACGGCCTTGTGTATGATGTTCACCTCGAACGATTCGGTCGAGAGCTTTATCAATTCGTCCGACAGAGCCTCGATAGAGCCGTCCACGTCGCCCTTTACGATGATGTTTATCTGGTGGAAATCGCCGAGAGCCATACGGCGGCCGATTTCGCCGAGAGTGATATGCTTCTGAGTTCTGATGCTAAGTTCACGCTGCAACTGCAAACGCTTGTTGGCAAGGCTCTTGGCTTCCTGTTCGGAGTCGAGTACGTTGAACTTGTCGCCTGCCTGCGGAGCACCGTTGAGACCAAGTACGAGAACTGGAGTAGAAGGTCCAGCTTCGGTAACCTTCTGGTTGCGTTCGTTGTACATAGCCTTTACACGGCCTGTTGCGCAACCTGCAAGCAGAATGTCGCCCACGTGCAAGGTTCCCGACTGAACTATGAGAGTAGCAACGTAACCGCGTCCCTTGTCGAGTGACGATTCGATTACGGTACCTGTTGCGTTCTTGTTTGGATTTGCCTTAAGGTCAAGCATTTCGGCTTCGAGAAGAACCTTTTCGAGAAGTTCCTCGATGTTGAGACCAGCCTTTGCCGAAATGTCCTGCGACTGATACTTACCGCCCCATTCTTCGACGAGGTAGTTCATATTTGCCAACGATTCCTTGATTTTGTCAGGATTAGCTGTTGGCTTATCTATCTTGTTGATTGCAAATACGATAGGAACGTTTGCTGCAGAAGCGTGGTTGATAGCTTCCTTTGTCTGCGGCATTATGTCGTCGTCGGCAGCGATGACGATGATTGCCACGTCGGTAATCTGGGCACCGCGGGCACGCATTGCGGTAAATGCCTCGTGACCAGGAGTATCGAGGAAGGTTATACGCTTGTCGTTAAGCTGTACGCTGTATGCACCGATGTGCTGTGTGATACCGCCGGCTTCGCCAGCAACAACGTTGGTATGACGGATGTAGTCGAGCAACTTGGTCTTACCATGGTCGACGTGACCCATGACGGTAACTATAGGCGGACGCGGAACGAGGTCTTCCTCGTTGTCTTCGGTCTGCTTGATTTCGTCGAGGATTTCGGCGCTGACGAATTCAACCTGGAAGCCGAATTCCTCTGCCACGATCGACATTGTTTCGGCATCGAGGCGCTGGTTGATAGAAACGAACAAACCAAGGCTCATGCAGGTTGCGATGATTTTGGTTACAGGAACGCCCATCATGGTTGCGAGTTCGTTTGCCGAAACGAATTCGGTAACCTTTATTATCTTCTTTTCGGCTTCGAGACGTTCTTCCTCTTCGGCGCGGCGCATCGAGAACATGTCGCGTTTTTCCTTACGGAATTTTGCGGCTTTCGACTTGTTCTTGTTTGCGGTGAGCTTAGCGAGAGTTTCCTTTACTTTCTCCTGTATGTCCTCCTCGTTGATTTCTGGTTTCTTAGGAGCAGGTTTTCCGCCTTTCTTTTTCTTACCGCCTTCGCCAGCCTGACCCTTCTTCGAGAAGTCGTTCGAGCCAGAAACCTTGTTGATATCGACCTTTATGTTGTCGCGTTTGATACGTTTGCGTTTTTCCTTGCGCTCGGCCTTTTCCTTTTCGCGGTTCTTCTGGCGTTCTTCCTTAGCTTCCTTGCGTGCGCGTTCGGCAGCTTCCTGCTTGCGCTCGTATTCGCTGATGTCGATTTTGCCAATGATGTTAGGTCCTTGGAGTTTTTCGACGTGAGTCTTTATGAATTCGGGCTCTGGAGGAGCGACCTTTTCGGGCTTTGCCTCGACTTCGGGTTCTGGCTCAGCGGGCTTTTCGGGTTCTACAGGCTTAGGAGCAACAACAGGCTTTTCTTTCTTAGGCTCTTCGGCCTTGGCCTGCTTTTTGGCTTTCTTCTGAGCTTCCTTGGCAGCCTTCAGTTCCTCTTCCTTCTGCTTTCTTTCCTCTTCCTTTTCGGCAGCGGTCTTACGTTTTGGACGGGTGTTCTGGTTTATCTGGTCGAGATTAATCTTGCCAAGAACCTTTGGACCGTTTTCGTCGGTATCGATCTTGCCTTCGATAGGCTGTATTTCGTGTGGTTTAGGAGTTGCTTTAGGTTCTTCCTTTGCGGGAACTTCGGCTGGTTTCTCCTGAGGTTTAGCTTCTTCGGCCTCTTTCTGGGCCTCTTTCTGGAGACGTTCTTTCTCCTTAGCTTCCTTGGCTTCCTTAGCTTTTTCTGCCTCCTGTTTCTGCTTCTCAAGGTTCTGCTGCTTTTCGATAGAAATGTTCAGCTCCTTGTTTTCCTTAGCCTTCTCGGTATCCTTGATGGCGGTTTCGTTCATGGCTTTCGAGTCCTTGAACTTTTCGTCGAGCAGAGCCAACCATTCGGGTTGTACCTTAGCGTTAGGGTTGTTTTCGATTTCAATACCCTTGCTGGCGAGATATTCCACGATGGTTGAAGTCGCTACATTGTAGATAGCAACTACGGCGCTTAATCTTTTTGGTTTCGTTTCCGAAGTCATATTTTTCTCCTAAATTACCTGTTTCGTTCTTTTTGCGCGTTTTACTTGTTAAATTCGGCTTTCAAGATTCTTATTACGTCGTCGATAGTTTCCTCTTCGAGGTCGGTACGGCGAACGAGTTCGTCCTTGCTGAGTTCGAGTACGCTGAGTGCGGTGTCGCAGCCAACAGCCTTGAGCTGGTCGATTACCCACTGTTCGATTTCGTCGTTGAATTCGTCGAGGTCGATATCTTCTTCCTGCGAAACTCTGAATACATCGATAGTGTATCCGAGCAACTGGCAAGCGAGCTTTATGTTGAGGCCGCCTTTACCGATAGCCAATGAAACCTGGTCGGGGTTCAGGTAAACTTCGACGCGCTTTTCTTCGTTTATGATCTTGAGCGAAGAAATCTTGGCTGGGCTGAGTATGCGCTGGATATACAGCGGCATGTTTGTGGTATAGTTTACTATATCGATGTTTTCGTTGTGCAGTTCGCGAACGATGCCGTGGATACGGCTACCCTTCATACCTACGCAAGCTCCAACCGGGTCGACGCGTTCGTCGTAAGATTCAACAGCAACCTTAGCTCTTTCGCCAGGTATGCGGACAATCTTCTTGATAGTGATAAGTCCAGAATCGCCGATTTCGGGAATTTCCTGTTCGAAAAGTCTTTCGAGGAACTTTTCGGAAGTACGCGAAATCTTTATGATTGGGCTTCCGTTCTTGAGTTCTACGCTCGAGATTACGGCCTTGAGGGTGTCGCCCTTGCGGTACTTGTCGCTAGGAATCTGGTCTTGTTTCGAGAGGAGGAGTTCGGTTCCTTCTTCGTCGCGGACAAGGATTTCGCGTTTCCATACCTGATATACTTCGGCGGTGATGAGGTCGCCGATTTTGTCTTTGTATTTGAGGTAGATATTGTCCTTTTCACGCTCCATAATCTTTGCCTGGAGATTCTGCTTCAGAGCGAGGATTGCACGGCGGCCAAAGTCCTGGAGACGGATTTCGTCGGAATATTCTTCGCCGACTTCGTAGTCCTCGTCGATTTTCTGAGCTTCAGACAGGGGGATTTTGGTGTATTTGTCCTCAATTTCATCGTAGTCGTCGTCTTCGACAACTGTTCTTGTACGCCATATTTCAAGGTCACCGGTCTTGTCGTTTACAATCACGTTGAACTTGCTGTCTTCGCCATACAATTTTACCAATGTTGATGAAAATACGTCCTTCATCACGCCGATCATCGTCGATCTGTCGATGTTTTTCAGCTCCTTAAATTCGGCAAAGGTGTCAATTAAGTTTTCCTGTTGTACCATGGCTTTTATTATTTAAAGTCAATTACGCTTTTAACTGTTTTTATATTAATTCGTTCAATATCAAATTGTTCCGTCACAACCACCTTTTTGTTGGCTTCCTTTTTCACGGTAGCCGTCTCGACGGTTATGGCGTTGTCGGCATATGCCTTGAGCGTTGCGACGATTTTTTCGCCGTCAACGTAAACGATTTCCACCTGCTTGCCGATATTTTTCAGGTACTGTTCCTTTACGCGGAAAGGGTTGGTGAGTCCTGGAGAGCTTACTTCGAGCGAATAGTCTTCTTTTTCGCGGTCGAGGCACTCTTCGATAGCCTGGCTTATGCGGCGGCACTCGTCAATTGTGATGCCGTTCATGTCGTCAACGTATATGGAAATATCGTTGGATACACTTACAGCAATATCCACAACAAACTGTGTTTCAGAGAGAAACCGTTTGCTTAAAACTTCTATATCTTCCTTCCTTATCAACGTCAGAAAATAAAACGGGGGAAATCTATCCCCCTGTCAGTTCTAAATCTGCGCAAAAGTACAACTTTTTTCCGAAATAGCAAAACTTTTTTTAGTGCCTGCGGCGGATGAGGGCTAAAGCCCGTTTTTATGCCTTCGGCGTTTCTATGGCTTCGCCGTTTCTATGCCTACGGCGTTTCTGTGGCTTCGCCGTTTCAATGGCTTCGCCGTTTCTGTGTTTCAGGTTTCTGTGGCTTCGCCGTTCCTGAGACGCAATGAATTGCGCCTATACAAACGGCTTTCAGCCTTTTTGCCCTTATTTCATCACAAAGTAAACCACTAAAGCGATGATGTCCAGTATCGAGATTATCAAGTAGATGATTGCATTTGTGCGAGTTGCCTTGTCATAGACGTTGACTTTTTCGCCGTTGAAGATGCGTTTTTTGCCAAGCAGCGATGCTGCGAGGAAAATGCCGATAATACCGCCGAGGAAGGCGAAGATGTAGCCGATGATTATTGTTCCGTAACCGCCGAATTTTGGTTTGCGGACTTCTTCGAGACGTTTGTTGCGGTATGCTTCCACAACTTCGTCGCTTACGTGCTTGCCGCGTTTTTCGAGCAGGGTTTGTGCCATTACAATGTCTTCGACCGCCCACTCGTCGGGCTTCTTTATGACGTCGAGAAGCTCTTCGTCGTTGAATTCGTTGAGCAGAGTGTTTTCTTCGCTGCCTGCGTTGCGGAAATATTCGGCTATGTGGCTGTGGAGTTCGTTTTGCGAACGTTCGAAATCGTCTTCGGCAACCATGAGCATGAACTTGTACTGCATAGCATCTTCGGCAACCTGCACTCCGTAAGCCGAGGAGAGAACGTCGGTGCTGTCGGCACGTGGATTCTCAATGGTATAGTCGATTCCGCAGTCGTCGAATACGTCGGTGAAGAATTTCATGTCGTCCTCGTTGCGGAAAACCCTGAATAGTATGTATTTCTTTTCGTCTTCCATGATATAATGTTTTATTCGTTCCAAATTTCCCAAGCTTTGTCGGCTTGTTCGTAAAGCATTGTAAGTCCGTTGGTTGTGCGTGCGCCCTGTGCTTCACAGTTCTCGATGAATTTTGTCTTGGCAGGGTTGTAAACGAGGTCGAGGCAGATATGGTCGCCTGTGATGCCTTCGTAGGGTATCTGCGGGAACTGCGACACGTTGGGAAACATTCCGACGGGTGTGGCGTTTATTATCAGTTTGTAGTCCTTTATAATTTTGGCTGTCAGCTTCTGGTACGACAGTTCGTCGAGGGTTTCGGGATGTCGCGAAACGTTGGTCGACGCTATGCCCATTTCGGAGAGCACTACCTTGGCGGTTTTTGCCGAACCTCCGCTGCCTAGTATCAAGGCTTTGCAACCGGCAGGCACTTCGAGCATCTCGAAGGTCTTGCGCAGTCCGTAGATGTCGGTGTTGTAGCCTTTCAGGTGAGTGTATTCGCCGTCGCGAGTAATCTTGATGACGTTTACGGTGCCGACTTTCAGGACTTTGGCGTCGAGTTCGTCGAGGAAGGGGATGATGGTCTCCTTGTAGGGCGAGGTGACGTTGAGTCCCACTAGCGACGGATTGCCGTCGATTATGTTGGTAACTTTCGATACTTCGGATATTGGGAAAAGGGTGTATTTGCAGTTGGAGAGTCCCAGTTCCGCGAATTTATTGGTGAAGTATTTCTGCGAAAGCGAGTGGCTGAGCGAGCCGCCGATGAGTCCGAATAGGCGTTTGGGCATGGGGGAGGTTCTAAGTTTCTGGGTTTCTAAGTTTCTGAGTTAATGTTGAGTCGCGGCGCGCCACGACCGTACTTTCTAAGTTTCTGGTTTAATGTTGAGTCGTGGTGCGCCACGACCGTACATTGTTCTCGTGTCTGTTGAGACGCAATGAATTGCGCCTGTACAAACGGCTGTTAGCCTGTCTTCAAGCCTTTTCGCCTTCTAGTCCTTTATCATCCTTTCTTTTCTTGTGGTTTGCAATTGTTTCGGTAATTATTATCAATGCTGCGCCTATGATGATTATAGCAAGGGCAATGACGAATTCGGAATTCATTTCGGGCAGGTTGTAGTCGTATCCGGTTACGATTTCCTTTCCGTTGGAGAGGGTTTCGACGACGCCAGTTTTCCACGGCCAGATTATTGGAAGGCTACCGATGATAAATCCGGTGAGCAGTGCGATTGTCATGTCGTGGTAGTTTTTGAAGATCCATGCCAGGATGTGAGCGAATGCCAGAATTCCGACCACAACGCCAATCATTACGGGCAGGAGAATTGGCATCGATTCCATGGGGCTTTTTGTGAGCATGTCGATACCTTCGATTACCACAAGCTGGTAGTCGCCCATGAGCACTAGGATGTATGATCCCGAAATGCCTGGAAGTATCATTCCGCTGGCGCCTATTGCACCGCAGAGGATAAGGTAGAAGAAGTTGTCGTTTTCCTGTGCCGGGGTTCCGAACGAGATAAGCAGCGACACTCCGATTCCGATAATGAATGCTGCAATCACCCAGATGCTCCATTTGTTGATGGCTTTGCCAACATAGAAAATTGATGCGAGGAGCAGTCCGAGGAAGAACGACCAGATGTAAATCGGGTAGTTTTCGAACAGGAACTTGAACAGTTTAGCCACCGATACCATAGCCAGGGCGATTCCCAGCAGCACTTCGATGAGGAATACGAAGTCGGTGTATTTTGCAAATTCCTTGAACTTGCCTGTGAAGAGCAGTTTTAGTGCTTTAAAGTTAAAAGACTTCAGAGAATTGATAAGTCTTTCGAAAATTCCGACTATGAGGGCTATTGTTCCGCCCGAAACGCCGGGTATTACGTTTGCTATTCCCATTCCAACGCCCTTGAGGACGTTTACAAAAAAATTCTTCATTCTAATATTTTATAATCTTTGTCGTTGTCGAACTGCCGTCGGCGAAAGTTGCTTTTACGAAGTAAATTCCGCTTTCGTACTGTTCGATGTTAATGGTTGCAAAGTTAGCATCTGTTTCGCAGTAAAAAGTTTTTTTGCCAAGAATATTGAATACCGACACCGAAACCATTGGTTGTTCGCAAGATATGTTTACCATGTCAGCCGACGGGATAGGGTATGCCGATAGTTTTGCCGTGGTTTGTGCGATGTTGGTTCCGGCATCGGGACCGAGGCACGACTCGAAGTCGCAGTGGTCGTGCCAGATTGCATCGACGAAATATGGGCAGTCGATAAACGGGTTGCGGTTGCGCTGTATGGTGTATATTGCATTGTTGCGGTCGATTTCCTTTTGCGACACGGGGTCGGCGTAGTGCCATTGTATTAGCATCTGCAGAGCCCAGGGTTTCAGCTGGCTGCCGGTAAACATAGATTCGCTGGCCTGACCGAGGTTTTTGTCCATGTAGCAAACGCTCATATAAAAATAGGTGCGAGCGAGGTCGCCCTTGTACTCGTCGGCGGGTTCGAAAGCGGTTCCCGAGTAGCCCGGAAATGTGCAAGGTCCCAGTTTGCTGCCGTTGCTTGATGTGAAAGTAGGATTAGAAACTGTTCCCAGCGGCCAATTGTCGCGTTTGTTGTTTACATGTCCGTCGGTTGGATAGACGTGGAAGAGGTCGGTTTTCATTGGGGTTGCATCGCCGAACCAGCTTTGTGGCACCGAGTGTTCGCGGTTGTAGCATACGCATTCGCCGTTGTAGTTACCGCATTGGTCGGTGCTGTATATGAAATCGCAGTTTGAGTATATGTCCCAGATGGTGTCGCCGTTGCGTAGGTCGGTCTGGTAGAATTTTGCCCACAGCTGTCCGTAGTCGAATACGGTATGGCTCGAAATTATCGAGTATAGAGTTTGGCGCAGTTCCTCGCCGCAGAGGTCGCGAGTGGCGTTGTAGTAGTTTGCTGGCATTTGAGCGAACGAAGTTGTGGCGCAAAGGCAAGCTGCAAAAAGTAATATCTTGTGCATAAATTTCATCGGTAAAATTTTTTGCAAAGATACAATAATTTGCAGGGATTCAAATATTGAATGTTTTAAGCGCCATGCCGATATGAATAATGCTTGGTATTGTGTGTGGAGATCTCGGATAGCAGTCTCCGCAACGCTCCCCGTTCCGTATCGCGTGTGCGCTCTGGCTTCCGCGATGACTTGGAGGGAGGGATTGTGGTTTGTGACAAGAAAATACCGCAATGTTGTTTGCCCCCTCCGCCCTAAGGTCCTTAAAAACCTTAAGGGCGTTAAACTTGGGCAAAAACATAACGTGCGGTAATGTGAGTGGAGATCGCGGATAGCAGTCTCCGCAACGCTCCCCGTTCCGTGTCGCGTGCTACGACTGGCTTCCGCGATGACTGCTAGGGTGGGCTGTCTGTGTTTTGTTGTCACATGTTGTTCTAGTTGTCGTTTTATTTTTTTACGACAACCTAGACAACAACGGACAACCTTTTCCGAGCGTAGCGTTTTTAATTGATTTGCATCTTGTCCGTTTAGTCGTTGCTCGCAACGACTTTACAAGCGATATCCTCTATCACTTTCGGATAATACTCGTACTCGAGCGCGTGAACCTTGGTGGCAATATCGTCGGGTGAGTCGGTGGGACTTACCTGCACCTTTGCCTGGAAAACCGTGCTGCCCTGGTCGTAGTTGCCGTCGATGAGGTGGATGGTGATGCCGGTTTCGGTTTCGCCGCTCTGCTTCACGGCCTCGTGCACGTGCATGCCGTACATACCCTTTCCGCCGAACTTGGGCAGTAGTGCAGGGTGGATGTTGACTATGCGACTGGGATAAGCGTCGATGAGGTACTGCGGAACTAGCCAGAGGAAGCCTGCGAGGACTATCATGTCTACCTTATATTTATTAAGGTATTCCATTATTCGTTTTCCGTCGTTGAAATCGGCTCGATTGAAGGTCATGGAGTCGAGTCCGAGACGTTTTGCGCGCTCCAGCACGAAGGCATCGGGCTTATTACATAGTACGCACACTGGTTTTGCAGTGGTCCTGCCATCAAAGTATTTTGCTATATTTTCGACGTTAGTGCCTGAGCCTGAGGCAAATAATGCAATTCGTATGATTTTGTCCATTGTTTTGTCCTTTATGTTTGATAATCAATGCAAAGTACAGCAAAAAAAATGGTATGGACAAAAAGAATTAAAAAAAGTTTGACTATCTGAAATGATTTTTGTTATTTTGCGGCGATTTTTTTTTAATGTATTTTTATTAACTAAAATTAAAGAATTATGTCAGACATTGCATCTAGAGTAAAAAGTATTATAGTAGAAAAATTGGGTGTTGACGAAGCAGAAGTTACACCAGAAGCAAGTTTCATTTCAGATTTGGGTGCTGATTCATTGGACACTGTAGAATTGACAATGGAATTTGAAAAGGAATTTGGTGTTGAAATTCCTGATACTGATGCTGAAAATCTCACTACAGTAGGAGCAGCAATAGCTTATATTGAAGCGCACATCAAGTAAATAGCATGGATCTTAAGAGGGTTGTCGTAACCGGCATGGGCGCAATATCGCCCGTTGGACTGACGTGTCTCGAAACGTGGAATAACGTTCGGGATGGTGTTAGTGGCTCTGCCCTTATAGACACCTACGACACCTCTTCTTCTAAGACCAAGTTTGCTTGCATTGTAAAGAATTTTGCCCCCGAACAGTATTTCGACCGTAAAGAGCTTCGAAAGCTCGACAGGTTCTGCCAGTTCGCTATTATAGCTTCCGACGAGGCCATAAAGAACTCCGGTATCGATTTTAATACAATCGACAGGACAAGGGCTGGTGTCATTTGGGCATCGGGAATTGGTGGCTCGAACACTATTTTTGGCGAAATTCTCGACTATGCTGGCAGTGCTGTTTCGAGGTTCTCTCCATTTTTCATACCTAAGATGATAGCCGACATAGCTGCCGGAACCATCTCGATAAGGCATGGACTAATGGGGCCGAACTACAACACGGTATCGGCGTGTGCATCGTCGGCAAATGCCATCATCGACTCTGTAAACCTCATTCGTCTCGGCATGGCCGACATGATAGTGACGGGTGGTTCCGAAGCTTCGGTCAACGAGGTTGGAATGGAAGGTTTCCAGTCGATGCAGGCAATGTCGAAGAACAACGATGAATACATGACGGCATCGCGTCCGTTCTGCGCTACGCGCGACGGATTTGTGATGGGCGAGGGCGGTTGTGCGCTTGTACTCGAGGAATACGAGCATGCAAAGAACCGCGGAGCAAAAATCTATGCCGAGGTGGCTGGCGTTGGTCTTTCGGCCGATGCCTACCATATTACCGCTCCTCATCCCGAAGGACTTGGCGGAATTATTGCAATGAGCAATGCATTGAAGAATGCTGGAATCGCTCCCGAAAAGATCGATTACATAAATGCTCACGCTACGTCTACGCCAATTGGCGACCTCCCCGAAATACTTGCAATACAGAAAGTTTTCGGCGAGCATGCCTACAACCTGAACATCAGTTCCACCAAGTCGGAAGTAGGTCATCTTCTCGGCGCGGCTGGAGCCATCGAGTCGATGTTCTGCATTTTTGCTATAAACGAAGGCGTAGTGCCTCCGACAATTAACCACAAGCAGTTCGACGAAAAAATCGACCGCAGACTTAACCTCACATTGCACAAAGCCCAGAAGCGCAATGTTGATTATGCACTGTCGAACGCATTCGGATTCAGCGGTCACAATACATCCATCATTTTCAAAAAAATGTCCAAGTAATGTTTCTGTCGTTTCTTTTCAGGAAGAAAAATCCCAAGGACGAGAAATTAAGGAAACAGCTTGAAAAAATTTTAGGCTTCAAGCCGAAGGAAATCTTGTATTACAAGATGGCACTCCGTCATGCTTCGGCAAACCAGAAGCAAAAGGAGATTCGTTACAACAACGAGCGACTGGAATTTCTGGGCGATTCGGTGATAAGTACTATTGCCAGCGTGATGTTGTACGAGAAGTATCCGCAGTCGACCGAGGGCGAGCTTTCGGTGCTGAGGTCGATGCTCGTCAGCCGCAAAAGCCTAAATAGGGTTGCTAACGAATTGCAGCTCAAGCGACTGATGCAATACAAGGAAGGTCGTACTAACGAACAGAAGAACATTACGGGAAATTCGTTCGAAGCGCTTGTAGGAGCAATTTTCTTCGACAAGGGCTATGCGGTGTGCGATAAGTTTGTAAGGGGAATCTTCGAGCATTATTTCGACGTCGAGAACCTTATGAAGCACAACAGCGACTACAAGTCGCGTCTGCTCCAGTATTCGCAGAAGGAGAAGTTTGCGCTCGATATTGATACTTTCGAGAGTATGGAAGCATGCGAGAAATTGTATCATTTTGTTACCGAAATTTGCATCGATGGCAAGTTTATGGCTAGCGGCAAGGGCTGGACAAAGAAAGAAGCCGAGCAAATGGCATCGTACGAGGTGCTGAAAATATTGGGTAGGGAACTGTAATAAGGTGCAGTTTAAGTGTTTTCTCCTAAAAGTTTTTCGTTTATGCCTATGCGACAGCGGTTTTATTCCTCGTTAATTTTATGAGTGCAAAAAAGTTTTTTAGTATTAACAAAATAAATACTAACTTTGCACGAATTTTTAAAATCGTATAATGAAGCAAAAGACAATTGCTGCAGAAATAAGATTATCGGGCCAAGGTTTGCATTTTGGCAAAGTGTCGACGCTGACAATAAAGCCTGCTGAACCTAATAGCGGATATGTGTTTGTAAGGACAGACCTTGAAGGTTGTCCACGTGTGAAGGCTGTTGCCGACAATGTAAATGCAACTTCGCGAGGAACGACAATAGAGGAGAACGGTGTAAGTGTCAGCACAATAGAGCATTTGCTTGCAGCTACATACGCCATGGGTATCGACAATGCCGAATTTTGCATTGATGGACCCGAAGTGCCAATACTCGACGGCAGTTCGAAGTATTATGTAGAAGGCTATTCTAGAGTTGGCATTGTGGAGCAGGATGCAGAGCTTAAGATTATTGATGTTGCCGAGCCAATCAAGTTTTCGAATGGCAAAGGAACAGAAATCACCATTAACCCATCGAATAGTTATAGCGTAAAGGTGCTGGTAGATTATGGTGCAGCCATGCCGTCGCAAACTGCCGAACTTTCAAATCTTGCCGACTTTGCATCGGAGATTGCAAACTGCAGGACGTTTGTATTCCTCAGCGAAATAGAGCCATTGCTCAAGATGAATCTTATAAAGGGCGGCGACCTCGACAATGCAATAGTAGTTGTAGATAAGGTGCTTCCGCAGAGCGAGTACGACCGTATCGCGGCAATATGTGGAAAGGAAAGCATAAAGGCGCAGGAAAGTGGAATACTCAACACCATTAAGCTTCAGTTCGACAACGAGCCGGCACGCCATAAGTTGCTCGATATTATTGGCGACCTTGCATTGTGCGGATTCCGTTTCAACGCGAGGATAGAGGCTGTTCGTCCAGGACATTCGGCCAATACCCAGTTGTCGAAAGAATTAAGACATTATTTATTAAACAGATAATTAGACATGAATCAACCGCTTGCATACGTTCATCCATCGGCAAAAATCGCTGAGAATGTTATAATTGAACCATTTGCATATATTGAAAAGAACGTTGAAATAGGTGAGGGCACATGGATCGGTCCTCATGCAACTATAATGGAAGGTGCTAAAATCGGCAAGAACTGCAAGATATTCCCAGGCGCTGTAATCGCAGCTATTCCGCAGGACTTGAAGTTCCAAGGTGAAAAGACTACAGCTGAGATTGGCGACAATACCATGATCCGCGAATGCGTAACCGTAAGCCGTGGCACTCTTGCAAAGGGACGTACAGTAATAGGTTCCAACTGCTTGATAATGGCTTATTGCCATGTGGCTCACGACTGTGTTGTTGGAAACAATGTGATACTTGTGAACGGTGCAACATTGGCTGGCGAGGTTGTTGTTGACGATTTTGCTATCCTAAGTGCCAACACTCTGGTACATCAATTCTGCCATATTGGAGCACATACCATGTTCGCAGGCAATTCTCTTGTCGGCAAGGACGTGCCTCCATATATCCGCGCAGCAAGAAATCCGCTGGCTTATTCGGGCGTAAATTCAATCGGACTTCGCCGCAGAGGCTTTACAAACGAGATGATAAACAATATTCAGGACGTTTACAGAGTTCTGTACAACAAGGGTTTGAATGTTAGTCAGGCACTGGCTTACATCGAGAACGAACTTCCTGCCACCAAGGAGCGCGATGAGATTGTGCTTTTCCTCCGCAATTCGAACAGAGGAATTATAAGGGGCACAGGAGAAAAGGAATAATTAGTTTTAGTTATACGAAAGAAGCAACCAATGAGGTTGCTTCTTTTTTTGTGTATTGCAATACAATGTCTGTCAGAACCGGGCGCCAAATCCCGCTTTTATAGTTGCGTCCATTCCGATATTAGTCTCTACAAGTCCGAAAATATTGTCGTTTCCAACGCGTATGCCTATTGGCGTGATGTTGAATGCAAAAAATGCCGATGATGAACTTGAACCTTTTTTGTTGTCGTCGAAGATGGTACCAACGCCCATGTCGATGCCCGAATACAGTTTGACATACTTTTTGTTCAAGTACGAGAACTGAACGCTAGGCATAACGGATAGGGTAGATGTATTGTAGTGGTTTATAAGCACATCGGTAGAGTCGTAGATGGAGGTGGTAAGACCTTCGTAAACAACTTTTATACCCGGACGGAACCATTTGTTTACCTGATAGTAGTAGTCGAGTCCATAGGTGCCGATGAATTTTGTGTCGGTTCGGTTGCCGGCCAAACCATTTCCTACGCCTTCGATAACGAGCTTGAAAAAGTCGAATAAGCCGCCGAATGCCGAAACGGTTCCTATGCTGGCACTGATTTCGTTGCGTGGAGCGTCTATGTTAAACGACGAGCTGTTGTCGGACGAATCGGCTTCGAGGTAAATGGTTTCTTGTCCTAATGCATTGAATGATAATGCTGACAGCATTAAGAATGCGATTGCAGTAATTATTGCTTTTGTTTTCATTTCAGTTCCTCCAAAATTTTGTTTAATACACCTTTCACAAAAATTGTTCCATTCTCGATTTTTGAAAAATCACTGCAAGTTTACAATTTTTTTCGGACATGTGAAAGTTCTACATGTTCTTAATGAAACTTTCTGGCAACCATACGTTTTCCAATTGCCTAGCGTTCCTGAACAGTGGTGCAATTTCATCGTCTGTAAATCCTGCGATTCCACAGCCAATGCGAGTTACGAGAAACTTGTATTCGGGATGCGCCTTTGCAAATTCGATAAACTCATCAACATACGGCTTTATGGTTTCCACTCCGCCCTGCATTGTCGGTATTGCGTAGCTTTGTCCTTGCAGACCAACGCCTTGTCCCCATACTGCGCCGAACTTGTCCATAGCTATTCGTGCAGCACCTCCACCGTGGGCTCCTGCGAGGTTGCTTCCGAAGACAAAGATTTCGTTTTCGCCAAGTGAGCGTATGAAATCTGGGGCAATGCGCTCTGATTTTTGTTCTGATATCATATCTAATATTTTTTGCTGTTCTGTTTTTGTGAAATCTTTGACAATAGAGTCGGATATTTGTTTGGCAATGGCTTTATTTCTAAGTATTTGTATAGCCATGCTAAGGATTTTGTCGTGGTCGAAGGCAAGACGTGGGATGTCGTTTAATGCAAACCATTGTGCGCGAGCGGCATCGTCGCTGCCTTTTACTTCGGCTAGCTTTACAAACCCGTAGTACGCCACTGTGATAACCCTTTCGCGTGGGTCGCGGTTTACCTCGGTGAAAGTGTATAATTGCTCGATGTTTGCAATGTCGAGTCCTGTTTCCTCTTTGAGTTCACGTATGGCGCATTGTTCGGTTGTTTCGTCGATGTTCATGAATCCGCCAGGAAAAGCCCAGCATCCTTTGTATGGATCGTTTCCGCGTTCGATGAGCAGGATTTTAAGTTCTTTGCCATCGAATCCGAAAACCACACAGTCGGCCGTGACAGCTGGATGCGGGTATTTGTATGTATAGCCTTGTTCCATGTTTTTTTGCGTAAATTTTACTCAAAGGTATAGTTTGTTTTTAAACAGACAAAACGGTTTGCGTAATTTTTTTATTTTTGCGTAAAATTTCAGAATATGTTCCAGAAAATAATAAACGCTTGTGTAAAGTTGGTGCAGAAACTTCTGCCAGAACCATTTATATTTGCTGTAATACTCACCGTCGTAGCTTTTCTGATTGCTATGCCCGTCTGTCATCAGACACCGCTCGAGGTGGTCGAGAACTGGGGCAACGGCGTGTGGTCGCTGTTGGCATTTGCAATGCAGATGGCTTTGGTGCTGGTGTGCGGTTCAACCTTGGCTTCGGCACCGCTGATTAAGCGTGGCATAAGCTGGCTGGCTTCGCTACCGAAGAAACCCGTTGGTGCAATAGCTCTTGTAACCGCTATTTCGTCGCTTGCCTGCTGGCTCAACTGGGGCTTCGGACTTATCGTGGGCGTGATTTTCGCTAAGGAAATTGCCCGTAAGTTGCAGGGTGTCGATTACCGTTTACTCATTGCTTCGGCATATAGTGGGTTCGTCGTTTGGCACGCTGGTTTGTCGGGCTCGATTCCGCTCACAATGGCTACCCCTGGTGCTGGCTTGAAGGAAGTAACACAAGGTGCGCTCGAAAATCCAATTCCTATAACCGACACCGTACTCAGTCCGTACAACATCGTGATTGTCGCGCTGATAATAGTCGCTCTTGTGGCGGTAAACTCGCTCATGCACCCCAAGGCCGACAAGGTCGTCGCAATAAATCCCGACTTGCTTGCCGAGGATGCTCCAGTCAAGACAGAAAAGGCTAGTACCCCTGCCGAAAAAATGGAAAACAGCCGCATTCTAAGTCTGATAATTGCAATTCTCGGCTTGACATACCTTGTTATAAAATTGTTCTTCCGTGGCGGTTCGCTCGACCTCAATTCGGTGATAATGCTGTTCTTGTTCCTCGGCGTAATCCTTCACAAGACACCGCTTGCATACGTACACGCCTTCACAAAGTCGGCGACTGGTGCGGCAGGCATTCTGCTTCAGTTTCCGTTCTATGCAGGAATTATGGGAATAATCACTGGTGTTGGCGAATCGGGAATCTGTCTCGGTACAGTCATCAGCGATGCTTGCATTTCGGTGTCAACGCCAACAACTTATCCATTGCTAACCTTCCTTTGTGCCGCCGTGCTCAATATGTTCGTGCCTTCGGGTGGCGGACACTGGGCAATTCAGGCACCGATTATGTTTACCGCAGGTGCAAATCTAGCCGTTGACCCTGGACTAACAGGCATGGCTATCTCGTGGGGCGACGCGTGGACAAACCTCATTCAGCCCTTCTGGGCAATTCCTGCACTTGCCATAGCAAAGCTCAACGCCAAGGATATTATGGGATTCTGCATCATCGACCTTGTGGTAACAGGAATCATCATCTGTGGCGGACTGCTCGTTTGGGCGTGGTAGGAGCGGAAAACTATAGAATCAAGTTTTTTTGTCAATAGCATAGATAATCGGATTTTTTGTGTATTTTTGCAAACTCAAATTAATTCGTTTAACGGAAATAATATAACACGATGAATACTAGCAAGGTAGGTCTCGACTTTGAAAAAGTTGAATACGCAAGAGGTAAAGCAAGAGAAATTGCAAACCAAGTACAGGATTTCGTTGAAAACTACACCACCGTAGCAGTAGAAAGAACCTTGTGCCGTCTGCTCGGAATCGATGGCATCGACAGCAACGATGTCCCGCTGCCAAACGTAGTGGTCGAAGAGCTGAAATCGAAAGGCGTTTTGAACCAAGGCGTTATGTTCTATTTAGGAAATGCTATGGTTGAAACAAAATTGTCGGCACAAGAAATAGCAGAGCAAATTTCGGCTGGCAAACTCGACATTTCAAAGCTTCCGATTCATCCTATCGATGAAATCAAGAAAGCCCTCGAGCCTACAATCAACAAGACAATAGAAAAAATCAGAGGCAACCGTCTGCGCCGCGAAAACTATATCAAGACCATCGGCGAGGGTAGCAAGCCTTACCTTTATATCATTGTTGCAACAGGTAATATCTACGAGGATGTCGTTCAGGCTCAAGCTGGTGCTCGTCAGGGTGCCGACATTATCGCAGTTATCAGAACCACAGGTCAGAGCCTTCTCGACTATGTGCCGTACGGTGCAACTACCGAAGGTTTTGGTGGAACTTTTGCAACTCAGGAGAACTTCCGCATTATGCGTAAGGCTCTCGACGAAGTAGGCGAGGAAGTTGGCCGCTACATCCGCCTCTGCAACTACTGTTCAGGCTTGTGTATGCCCGAAATCGCTGCTATGGGTGCACTCGAAGGCCTCGACGTTATGCTTAACGATGCCCTCTACGGTATCCTTTTCCGCGACATCAACATGCAGCGTACTCTTATCGACCAGTATTTCTCAAGGATAATCAACGGTTTTGCTGGCGTTATCATCAACACAGGTGAGGACAACTACCTTACTACCGCCGATGCATACGAAGAAGCACACACCGTTCTCGCTTCCGACCTTATCAACGAGCAGCTTGCATTGTTGGCTGGTCTTCCCGAAGAACAGCAGGGTCTTGGTCATGCATTCGAAATGGATCCAAAGCTCGAAAACGGATTCCTATACGAACTCGCTCAGGCACAGATGATTCGCGAAATATTCCCTAAGGCTCCGCTCAAATACATGCCTCCTACAAAATTCATGACAGGTAACATCTTCCGCGGTCACCTTCAGGATGCATTGTTCAATATAATAGGTATTTGGACGCACCAGGGATTGCAGCTTCTCGGTATGCCAACCGAAGCTATCCATACTCCGTTCATGAGCGACCGTTATCTGTCAATCGAAAATGCAAAATACATCTTCAACAACATGAAGAGCATAGGCGAAGAAGTTGAATTCAAGGAAAACGGTATCATTCGTAAGCGTGCAGCCGAAGTTCTCGACAATGCAACCAAGCTTCTCGAGCACATGGTCGACGAAGGTTTGTTCACCGCATTGGAAAAGGGTATCTTCGCAAACATCAAGCGTCCGAAGAATGGCGGTAAAGGTCTTGCTGGCGTTACCGAAAAGGGCGAAAACTACTTCAACCCGTTCGTTGAACTGATGAAGGGAAAGAAATAAATGTTACGATACATAATACTTCACGGAAAGGTCGTCGCGATGACGACCTTTTAATTTTTATGCGTAGCTAATCGGCGTAAAGCATTACCTTTACAATTTTTGTCCCCTTGATTTCCAAAATCCTGAATCGGTAGGTAGTATCGTTGTCGTTTATAGTGACTATCTCGCCAGTCTTGGGGAAATTGCCCGAAAAGTACATGATGTAGCCGGCAATCGTTTCGTATTCGTCCGATTCGGTAAGCGAATAGCCGTATTCCTCGTTGAATGTTTCCACATCTTCGAGTCCCGACATTACATAGTTGCCGTCCTTGTTGACTACAACCGACAATTCATGTAAATCGTGTTCGTCCTCAAATTCACCAAATATTTCCTCGAGAATATCCTCCACGGTAACTATTCCGCAGGTACTTCCAAATTCGTCAACCACTACGGCTATACTTCGGTTGGTGGTAATCAGGCGACCAAATAGTTTCTTTGCCGACATGGTTTCGGGAACAACTAGAATCTGGCGCATAATATTACGCAGTTTCTGCGGATTCTTGAATATGTCCTTGATGTTTACATATCCGATAATATCATCCACGTTCTCCTTATAAACCAGTAAGTTGGAGTGTCCAGTCTCGACAAATCTCTTGCGTACGTCTTCAATCGAATCGTTCACCTGTACGGCAAGAATCTTATTTCGAGGAATAATGCACTCGCGAAGCTTGATGGACGAAAAGTCCATCGCATTCTGGAAAATCTTGAGTTCCTGTGCCGACTTGGCCGAAGGAGATTCGGTGCTGCTGTCGATAATATCCTCGATGTCGACCTTGCTGAACATATTTTCCTTCTGATGGTCGTCGATTCGTACGCCGAAAATTCTAGTTATCAATCGTGCAATCCACACCGAAATTACAACAACAGGATAAAACAGGAAATAAAAGAAAGCCACTGGTACGGCAAAAGTCTTCAACGCCGAATCGCTAAGAATGCGGAACAAGGTCTTTGGAAGGAATTCGGCTACAAAAAGAACTATCACGGTGGCTATTACTGTTTGCAGAAGAAGAATAAGCATTTCGTTGCCAAGCGGAGCCAAAGGTGCCGCCAGAACTTTTGCAAGGAAAATACTGTAAACCACATTTACGAGGTTGTTGCCTACCAGCATTGTGGATATGTACTGCGACGAGTCCTTTGTAATAAGTGCTAGCACCCTCGAATTGAAACTGTCCCTCTTGGTTTCGATTTCAAGTCGCAGTTTGTTGGAGGTGACAAAAGCAATCTCCATTCCCGAAAAGAATGCAGAAAGTACAAGTGCCAATACTATTATAACCCAGTTTACCATTATTCCTCCCCGTTGCGCCTACGTTCACGGCGTTCCTCGTTACGTCGTTGCATGAATCGCATTATGAACATTCCCGCACTTATTACAGCCATGGCGTAAAATATCCATACATTCGATACGCTGTCGTATTTTGTCTGATAGTATATGCCTGCAGCTAGGCAGAAAATTGCCATCACAATCCACAGACATTCTATAACAATTCTAAAAATCTTCTTGCTATTCATCTTTTATACTTATTATTCCTGCCGGCTTCAAAATCTTCCATTCTGAGAAATCCTGGTTCGACTCGAAGCCATCGCCAGTAAGAATTTCATCTTCGGTGGTTATCCTCACATACTTGTCTGAATATATCAGCTCTTTGTTCATGTCCCAGTAAAGCAGTTCCGTATTGATTTTTTCGTTTCTACTTATATTGTCTATTTCGACATCCGATTTGATTTCCCATAGTTCCTTTTCGATAAGGAAACGAGCATACGAGCAGCGCAATGTGGCATTAATCGATCCATAACCATCGAAAAATCTTACGTTCAAGCCGTACCTGTACTCGTCGTATTTCATGTTTTTGCCGTCGTACCGTGCCATTTCCTTTGCCTTCAGTTCTATCATTATCCTTCCAGAGTCGCTGTATACGGTTTCGAATCCGAATACCGAGAACGTAGGCAAATTGGAACGTGTTGTAAGAAGGTTTACCTTGTCGATGTCGTTCTTACATGAAACAAATATCGTACTTGCAACAATTGCAAGCACGATACCTGTCTTTAAAAATATTTGTTTTAAGTCTGACACTACTTGATGAACCTTGCAGTGGTTGTCTCGTTAATCCAGCAGCCTACGGTTACTGTTGCGCCTTCCTTCATATCGGCCCAGAAAGCATCACCAGCCTTCGGGAAATATGCAGAGTAGGTTGATATAAGCTTGTTGGCTTCTTCGGCAACCGAAGGATCTACGCTCTTAGCCTTCTGGAACTGGTCAACAACTACCCAGTAAACCCATTTGTTCTCGAAAGCATCGTTACCGCAACCCTTGCCACCTGCTGCATAAACCCTACCTATCAAGAGGTAAGCCTTGCCGTAGTTCGGGTCGACAGCCAATGCACTGCGTGCAGCCTGACGAGCCTTAGCGTAATTGTTCATGCCAGTGAAGTAAAGCAAACCAAGTTCGTAGTACATGTCGGCCTTTTTCTCGTTGCTTTCCTCGAGCGAAATAGCCTCGTTGTAATACTGTTCGGCCTTGCCCGACTCACCACGCTTGAAGTAAGCCTGTCCGATTGCGTGTGCAGCGGCAGAACTCTTTTCGTTTTCGTACATTACAATAGCAGTACGCATATACAGGTCGGAAAGTTTGCACTCGTCGCTGTTGCCGTTTCTCAGAAGCTTTACAATCTTCTTTGCCAATTCGACATTGGTCGGGTCGGCTTCAAACTTCGGAGTGAAAACGTCGATTATCGACTTGCAGTCGGCAGCACTGCTGTTGACAAACAATTCTTCAACTGCAGTTGCAGCATCAACAATCTTTACTTTCTTGTCTTCCTTGGTTTCCTTTTCTGCTTGCTCTGCAAGTGCATCGGAGATCGAGGAGTAAACATTTACCATAGTCTCCTTGCTTATTTCTTCCTTTTCGTAACGGTTCAGTGCAACGATCATGTACAACTTAAGAACACCATAGTTTGCAGAGTTGCCTGCAAGTTCGAATACTCGTGCACACATATCGTAAACGTCTGCACCGTTTTGAGGACGATACTTGTTAAGCATAATAGCCTTTGAACCAAGATAGGTAGCTTCCTGACCATACAACCTTATACGCTTGTCGTAGATCATAAGCAGGGTGTCGATTGCAGCCTCGCGGGCATCACCTTCCCTTGTTGCAATTATATTTTCAAGGATTGTAGGTCCCTGTATAAATACATTCTTGGTCGTCTTGCGGTCAACCTTGTCGTCGCAATTGTTGAAGCACCATTTCCATGTTGGATATGCGTCCCTATAGTTTTTCTGATTGTAGAATTCCGTATAAGTCGACATATTAATAGTGAAATCGTCAACCTCACCATCCTGAGCAAACGTTACTGTTGAGAACAACATTCCTACAGTTACCATCAATAATAAAACTTTTGCTTTCATAACCATAATTTTTAATCTATTCTACTTTTTACGAACCAACGGTCAACTAAATTGAAGTTGACACCAATTATATAATAATTTTCTTTTACCATATTGTTTTTCAAAGAACCTCTTTGGCCGATCTGCAACGTTACATTAAATACTGTCTTTGCATATCGCGGTTTAAATCCTACTCCAAAAGTAATGCCATAATCTGGAACGGAAAGTTTTCCGCCGTTCATATTTATATAAGAATTGTTAAAATACAATCCCATACGATACGACGATGACTGCCATAAGTTCTTAGGAGATAAGCTGTTGGGCGTGAATTCTGCACCTAAAGCGGCACCTAAACTGTTTTTGAGTGAGTCACAAACTCCAAAAAACTTGCTATTCTGCCAGTTTTGCAGCGTAAAGTCGGCAGCAATCGAAAGTTTCGACTTGTATGTATAACATAATCCAAATCCGACAGTATGAGGCAACCCGATTTTACCCTTCACGTCGTTATCCTGATATATTGTGTCGATTACAGTTGTCGAAGCAATAGCCAGGGAGTTGTATACCAGAGTCGACTGCTTGGCATTGAGGTCGCGGTTGTATGCGTAGTAGGCACCAAGTCGCAAGTTGTCTTCGCCGATGTGGATATTGTACTTCAAACCGACATCGAAAGTAACGTCGGAAATCTTAAATGTCTTTTGGCAGAACGAGTTGATATACGTGCCTACCGAGTCCTCGGTAAATACTATGGCATTGGAATGATATATCTTGCCAAAAAGATACGATACGCCGACACCAAGACTCAAGTCTTTTATCGGGTTGAATGCGTTGTTGAAGAAAACCCTGTTGAGACCGCCATCGCCGGCATACACGTAGTTCTTGTCGATGTCCAGCGAACTTTCGGGTGAGTATATCGAGTATCCCACATTGCTGTACGGAGTAATTCCGAGAGCCATTTTCCACCACTTTGCGCATGCGAATCCGACGGCAATCTGCGACAATTCGGCATCGGACTTAAGCTTGCTGGTGCGTGGATTCGAAATCGAATAATTTCTAAGTCCAGCATCGAATCCAAAGTTGAATATGAATGTAAGCGTGTCGATCTCGCCAATGCTGGCGGGACTCTTGTAGTTTACATCGTACATATATGGTGTGGCATAACCTACGCCACCCATAGCCGAATTGCGTGCCTGAGAGTTTGCTGTCACATCGCCTATACCATACCTCGAATATGGAGAGCCGACCTTTCCTTGCGAATAGGAAAAAGCCGCTATCGACAAAGCAAAGATGACTAGCACCAATCGTTTAAACATTATATTCCAATATTTCATTCAATCCAATAGCCACCAAATATGGCTCTGCAAAATTATTATTTTTTATTCTTTTCTCAAAGAAAAAGCTGTCGCCTCCAGTAAAAACAACAAGTAAATTGTCGAACTGCTGGCTGAAAGCGTTTACTGTAGCTTCTACTTCGTAGAGCATACCATTCTGAATACCAATGGTCAAGGCTTCGTTCGTGTTGGTGCCGAACAAACCATCGACCGACTCGTCCACCTGTAATAACGGGAGCCGCCCCGTAAAATTGTGTAAGGCCCTAAACCTTGTTTTCAGTCCGGGCGAAATATTTCCGCCAAGGTATTCGCCATTGTCAGTGACAATGTCGTAGGTTATTGCCGTACCCGAATCTATAACCAGTACGTTGCGCTTCGGATAGCGTGCTACGGCTCCTACTACGGCTGCCACCCTGTCGCTGCCTAACGTTTCGGGTGTGCCATATTTTATTATTATAGGTAAGCTCAACGAAGTGCCATATACAACCACAGGAAAAAATGGACGGAAAACTGCTGCAATTTCCTCTGCATCGATGCTTACCGACGAAACAATGCACCTCGCAATGCTTTTTGCTGGAACAATTTCTTCGAGCGACGGCAAAAGTTCTGCCACCTCATGGCATTTTATGCGGTTCGTAATGTTCCCATTATCAAATAGGAACATCTTGATCGAAGAATTTCCTGCGTCAACAATCAGATTGTACATTAATTTAAATTTGGCACAAAGATAATGCAAATTGATTTACGAATTACGATTTTAGATTTACGATTTGTCTGACAAGATGCAAAATATAGTTTCTGTGTTTCTCAGTTTCATGTTTCAGGTTGCTGACAAGATGCAAATTGATTTACGAATTACGATTGCTCTGACATTATGCAGAAAGGGCTGGCTGGCTAACAGAAATGCAATTGTCCCCACATGCCTTAAGGTCTTTAAAGGCCTTAAGGGCCTTAAAGATGGGGACAAGTCTGTTAGCCTTTCTGCCTACAAGCCCATAAACCTAAAAACGGCGCCAGCCATAGAAACATAGAAACCTGAACGGCGAAGCCCTCAACGAAGTTAAACGTGCGAAGCACATAGAAACGCCGCAGGCATTAAACGCCGTAGCCCTCACCCCTCAAATCATTTTTTGTTTTTTTTGATTGTACCGAATAATAATTATTACTATCTTTGCACCCCAAAAAATATTTTTATTATTATAGACTAATTTTAAACATTTAAGGTAATGGCAGTATTACAGAACATTAGAGAGAAATGTGGCGTTTTGGTTATTGTTATCGTCGGCTTGGCTTTGCTAGCTTTCCTGCTTGGTGACTTCCTCAGCTCAGGACGTATAGGTCACGGAGACGATACCGTCATAGCAAAGATAAACGGCTCGAAGGTTGACTATAGCGAATGGACAGCCAACTACAACAACCACAGATTGTTCTACGAGGTTGCTCAGCAGGGCAGAAACATTGATGCCAACACAGAAAGAAGCCTCAGAGAAAGCGCATGGAACGACGTTCTCAACACATACGTATGGAGCAAGTATTACGATGAAGTAGGCTTGGGTGTAAGCGACGACGAACTCGAAGACCTCCTCTACGGTCCTAAGCACGCTCACAGCATCATAGTGCAGAATTTCGGATTGCAGAAGAATGAAAACGGCGAATACGACACAAAGGCTCCGAAAAACTTCTTCGACAATGCCGAAGAAAATCCGGAATACAAGGTTATCGCCGACTACTGGAAAAAAGCAATCGTCGAAGACCAGATGACCTCGAAGTACGGAAACATGCTATCGAAGGGCTTCTACACCCCGACAGCACTTGCAAAGATGTACTACGAAGATCAGAACAGCTCTGTCGATTTGGTATATGCTTTCAGAGAATACGCCTCAATAAAGGACGAGGACATCACCGTAACCGACAAGGATATGGAGGCTTACTACAACGAACACAAAAACAGATTCGTTGAAGACCAGGCTAACAGAGATCTCGAATATGTTGTTTTCGACATCGTTCCTTCGGAAAGCGACATCGCCGAAATTAAGAAGAATACCGAAGACCTTCGTACCGAAATGGCTTCGCTCGACGACAACTACCTCTCGTTTGCTCAGGCAAACAGCAGCAACAGCCGTCCCGAAGACAGATACAACCGCATGTACAAGGACGATGTTTACATGACCGCAAAGGATGCTGAAAACTTAGGTTTCACTGCCGATTTCTTCAACTCCGAAGCTGGTACAATGTCGGATGTAATTATGCAGGGCAACTACTTCTTGTTTGGCAGAATTCTCGACGTTGCAAACCGTCCCGACTCAGTAAACGCTTCGCACATCCTTATCGTTCCAAACGATAGCGTTACAAAGGAAATGTGCAAGGCAACAGCCGACAGCTTGGCAAATGTACTTAGAAGCACCAAGGCCGACTCTGCAGCTTTTGCAGCAATGGCAATCGAATATTCGCAGGACCCAGGTTCGAAGAACAATGGCGGCAACCTCGGCGATTTTACCGAAGGTACTATGATCTCCGAATTCAACGAGGCTTGCTTCGCTAACGCTGCCGGAACAATTCAGGTTGTTGAATCGCAGTTCGGCGTTCATATCATTAAGATCAACTCGCAGACCAAGGCCGTAAGAAAAGCAAAAATCGCTGTTCTCGACCAGGAAATCAGATTCTCCGACAATACTTACGAAGCAGCATTCCAGGCTTCAAATTCATTCTACGCAAAGAGCATAACCGCTGCCGATTTCGACAAGAACGCAACAGAACAGAATCTCAACGTAAGAATGGCTAACAGAATTACCGATATGAGCGACAACGTAATCCCTGGCATCGACAATGGCCGCGAAATAGTTCGCTGGGCATTCAACGAAGACAGACAGCTGGGCGATGTATCAAATGTATTCGAAAGCTCGGCACGCGACAAGTTCCTCGTTGTTAAGCTCTCGAAGATTCGCGAAAAAGGCTTCACTCCTTTCGAGGACACCAAGGAAATTATCGAACCCGAAGTAAGAAAGCAGATGAAGGCCGAAAAGATGATGGCCGAAATGAACGGAATGACTGTTGAGGCAGTCGCTCAGAAGTTCAGCGCAAAAACCGACACCATAAGCAACATCAATTTCGCAAGCTTCTCAATCCCAGGTCTCGGACTTATCGAACCTAAGGTTAATGCAGTAGCTACAACTCTCGATGTTAACAAGGTTTCGGCTCCAATCGACGGAAACAACGGTGTATATGTAGTAAAAGTTCTCAACAAGACCGCTGCTCCCGAAAAGCAGGACTTCGAAAACGACAAGCTTGCTAAGATGCAGGAATATCAGAGAAACTACTCTTACCGCATGAACAACGCTGTCAAGAAAATAATAAAGATGGACGACAGAAGAGCTAAGTTCTTCTAAACAACACATAACACACAAAAAAGAACCTTTAGCGAGGTTCTTTTTTTGTTTATATAGAACGATATGAAGCTAATCTTACCTTTTATAATTGCATTTTTCTCGCTTATTACAAGTTGTACAAGACCTGATTTCTGTTATCCGGAATCCAAACAATGGGCACACAGGGCAAACGATACAACTGTGGCAAAAGAAAAAAGCAAATGCTTCGACGGATTGGAGATTGATGTCTACTACTCCGAATACCAGAATAAAATATTTGTAGGACACAATATAGAAGATACAATCAACGACTTGCAATTATGCAAATGGTTCGACGCAATCGAAAGCCCTGCTAAAAAATATTTCTGGATTGACTTCAAGAACCTTAATACAAAAAATGCCGACAAGGCTGCCGATATAATTTGTTCCATAATGGAAAGCAAAGGAATGGACGACAACCTTTTCGTTGAAAGTTACGACATAAAAGCCCTAAAGAAAATCAAAAGATACGGCTTGCGCGTCATCTTTTGGACCGAAAACTTGCAATGGCACAATGTCGATACCGCTACATGGATAACCGACACAAAAAGAATGATAGATGAGCTTGCTCCCGACGCAATTAGCAACGAGAGCTCCATGTATGGACTTCTCACCGATTATTTCCCAGAGCAGAATATACACCTGTGGGAAACCCCTGACGAGCAAAAAGACGAAAACTGCAAACGAATAAAAGAATATTGCAAGAACAAATCGGTGAAAGTCGTATTGGTTGACAATGACGAACCAATAGCGTACTAAACCAAAATATTCTTAATTTTGCAATAAATTTTGTTTATGGAATTTAGGCATTACAATACAAACGATACCGCAATAATAAAGGGTGCTGCCATATTATTGATATGCCTGCACAACTTCTTTCATTGGTTGCCCCCTTCACCTGGAGAAAACGAATTCCTTTTCTTTGGCGATAGTGTTAGCAACCTGTTCAACTTGCTAGGAGATAGACCTCTGGAATTTGTAAACATACTTTTCAGCTATTTTGGACATTTTGGCGTTCAGTTGTTCCTGTTAATAAGCGGATACGGTCTTGCAAGGTCGATGATGAAGAACGAACGCTCGTGGTTGCCATTCTTCTGGGAAAGAATAAAGAAACTCTACCCTCTTCTAATCGTTGGTGTACTATTCCTATTCTTTACCATAGTCCTTACCGAAGGACGACTTTTCTCCGATACCGAGCAAACCGAACTTTGCTACAAGCTGCTTTTCATTCAAACACTTGTACCAGGTTCAGCACTTACGCTGAATGGTCCGTGGTGGTTCTTCGCACTCATACTACAGCTATACATATTTTTCCCAATCCTATACAGGTTAACAAAAAGGTTCGGATGGAAGGCGTTTCTTTCTATCTGCTTGATTTCGTACGCAATAATATACATATATAAATTCCAGCTTGGACTTTTCGATGGCGAGATGATAATGATGAACATGCCGGGTCATCTTCCCGAATTCTGCCTAGGCATTCTCCTTGCAACAAACAAGCAGCCAAAAATCAGCATAATTTGGCTTTTTGCCGCAATCGCATTATTTGTTCTCGGCAATTTCTACAAATATTTCTATCCGCTTACATTCCTTGCCGTCACAATAATAACAATCTTTACATACCAGGGACTGAAAGCTATTCCGATAAGAAAACGCATCCTGAAGAAGACGCTGATGCATTTCGGTGGAATATCGATGGCAATTTTTGCAGTTCATGGCGCTTTGAGGCATCCAGTTCTCAAGTTTGCAGCCATTTACGACAATGCCGCATGGCATTTGCTCGCTGGAATTGTGTTCCTGCTTATTGTATGGTGCGCCTCGATTGCAGCAAAAAAGATTTACGAACTAATCACAAGACCGTTGGCAAAAGTCCAGATAAATGATTGCCGTGCAACACGCATCACAGGAAACATATTGCAGTCGGCATTAATTGCATTCTTCATGGTAATTGCTGCATATTACACGTACGCAGGGATAGATGTAAAGCAACCAAACTTCATTTCGTCGGGCGAAATGGTCGAGAGCGGAACAATAGGAACAGCCGACACTTATTCAAGAATTACAAAGCTCGACATCGACAAGCGATACACTAACCTGCAAATCGAGGGAAGCGTAGAATACAAGGGAGACGAGGCAATTCCTATCGTACTGGAAATTCCCGACATGGTCTGGACAAAGTTCGACATCCCGGCAAATAGCGATGGTGAGTTCAAGGAATTCAACTTTTCGTACAACCACGTAGTACCATTTGTAAAGAATACCAAGAAAAATGTATTGAAGTTATACTTCTGGAACAAAGATGGACACTGCGGAGAATTCAAAAATGCTAAAGTTTCGATAAGCCATTAAAATGAAAGCCACAAGCATATTCGATAAAAACAAAATAAAGGAAACCATCTGCGAATGGGCGAGACTTAACGTCCTTATGCTTGTCCTTATGCTCTTAATCAGGCTCGCCTTCGGCGTGGTGACATATTTCCGCATAGACGTTGACGCCAGTGGCATATCGGCAATAATGTCGGGAAGCATATTCGACCTTATAACTATGCTTCACATAATGTGCTGGGGATTTGTGCCTTTTATGATACTGCACATGTTCTTGCCAAAAACAGCACGCGGAATATCACTTGCCCTTATATTCATTTATTGCATATTTTCTCTGCTGCTCAACGAATATTTCTGCAATACCACAATGCCGCTCGACCAAGTGATATTTGCCTACTCGTCGGAAGAAATAAAGGGAATAATTGGCGCATCAACATCATTTAGCATTATACCGATACTATGTTTTGTCTTGCCAGCAATCGCAATAATTGCTCTGGCAATTGTGTGGAAAAAAGTAAAAATCAATTTCATAGTTGCAACTATATGCATAATAATCAGTATTATCGCATCAATTTCAATAAACTATTCGGAAATAATCCGTAAAGAAAAATTCTACGACAACCACCGCAGATTCTGCCTGGCAATAAATCAGCCGTCGTACACAATAGTAAAAATAACCGACTACATAAGAATTTCGCGAGAATGGGCAACTTCGGATGGCAATATGACCGACGAAACTCGAAATGCTGCATTAAAATATCAGTCATTGTTTCCCGAAAAGGAATATACAAACCCCGACTATCCGTTGTACCATAAGAACAACTACGAGGATGTGCTTGGAAATTTGATTTCTCCCACAAGCGACGGAAATCCGCCCAACTTTGTATTCATCATCGTTGAAAGCCTCGGGCAACGGCTCACAGGAGTTGTAAATCCAACAGTTTCATTTACCCCATATATCGACAGTCTGAAGCAATGTGGGCTTTATTGGAACAATTGCCTGTCGGCATCGGAACGTACCTTTGGCGTGCTGCCTGCAATCTTTGCCTCGGCACCATACGGCGAACACGGATTCATACAAATATGGGAGCCAATACCCAACCACAATTCTCTGCTAAAGGACATGAAATCGAACGGATACTCCCTGTCGTACTACTATGGCGGTGTACACGAATTCGACCGATACGACATCTTCCTGAAACTGAACAACGTCGACTATATTTACAAGCCCGAAATGACCGCTGTCGATTCTGCAACATACAAGATACTAAACGACTTCCACCGCTGGGGAATTGACGATGATGAACTGGTAAGACACGCCATTGAACATAGGGATACCAATCCGCCCCAACTCCCATACACCGACATTTACATGACACTTTCCACACACGAGCCATTCATATTCAACGAGATAGATACCTATAAGCAAAAAGTTGAGACAATCCTCAAATCCCACGCCGATATGCCTGCAAAAGAAAAGAGCAAAATACAGAACAATCTCGACATATATGCCTGCTTTGCATACACCGACGACTGCGTCCGCAAACTCATCGACTACTACAAGACACTGCCCGAATACGAGAATACAATATTCGTGATAACCGGAGACCACCGCATGGGAATGCTCCCGTTAGGTGTGTCATTGTATTCGTTCAATGTACCATTGATAATTTATTCGCCGCTTATTAAGTCGCCGCGAAGCATGAAAGCCGTAGTCGCACACGACGACATAACTCCCACGCTTAATGCCTATCTGTCGAAAAACTACAAATACAGGACAAGCAATTACTGTCATTGGATAGGCACGACTCTCGACACTGCAAAGCAATACAGATGCAACAAAAAAATGGCATTTATGCTGAACAACCGTGAAGTCGTTGACTACCTGAACGGAGAATACTATATAAGCAGAGGCGAAACCTACAAGATGGAAGAAGACCTCTACTCTACATTAATAAAAAGCGATGCCATACACGACAAATACTCCGACGAACTGAACAATTTCAACATCGTGAGCCGGTACGTAGTAAAGTACAACAGACTGAAACCAGTTGAAAATGCAGAGATTCTCTACAGCAAATACATTGACTTCGACACCGATTCACATGAAATATTCAGTCGATATGTAACCGAAGAAAAGGGGAACAGGTATGTCTCGATAGGAGAAAATGTTGATTTTGCCCCAATATGTCCCAGTATTACCCTCGAAAAGGAATACAAAACAATAACAAACGTACTTAAATTCGACATTAAAAATATTGACACCTTACGACCATTACCTAATTTAGTCATAACCACCGACGACTACTACATGTCGGTGCCAATGCTTTCCAACGACGGAAAATCATTGAATACTGGCAGAATGGAACATTTCGAAACGACTATTACAATTCCTGCAGGGAAAAGCAACAGGGGCAAGACCATAAAATACTACCTTTTCAACAAGGATAAGGCAAACTTTTTGTACGACAACATATCAATTAGCATCGAGGCCGAAAGGCAATAGCTTTATAAAAACTTCCTAGCGTAAAATTTACTCCGACTTGTGCTGGTTATAATACCAGATAGCATCGCGTGTAACCGCCGAATCGAGCGAAACATTCCAAGCTTCGGCTTTCAGCTTTATATCGTTGAGCCATTGAGGAGATGCATATATCATGCTTTTTATCTCCTTTATGTATATGTCCTCATTTCTTACCTGCGGCACTCCTTCTTCTCCCAGTTCCTCGAAATATGCTTCTGGATTATTGTAAAGAAGATACTTCGCGTCGCCAAGCATCACATCTTCGAGTTCTCGGCCTTGTGAATTTGCCTTTTCAACAAGCGAAGCCATCCAGTTTTCATCATTCTTCATATTTGAGATAATGCCATCAAGCACAGAATTTATTTTGCGGTCGCTGTAGCACAGATGGACAAGTGCATTTGAGATAAAACTATTGCCTAGATCATATATCATTGCAGTACAATATGATAGCATAACAAAGTTAGTACCAAGCAGTTCTGTTACCAAATCGATTTCGGACGTTGATGTGTAATTGGGAGAGAAATATATAGTACTATTGTAATACCAATACTGATAATCGGAAAATATTGAATCCATAGGAATCTCACTGACAAAATTCCAAAAGAACGAATCCCCGATCGCTATCATCTTCGGTTTTTCCGCAGTTGAGTCATTATCTGTCGACACTGAGGCATACATATTCGGCACCTTAGGAATTTCTCTTGTCAGGTTCATCATCTGCTCAAGGTCATCGTCGGGTTTGCGCGTTTTGTCGTAATATGCAGGGCCTATGCTTATATTGTGGATATTTTTTTTGCCAATATGTTCCATGTACCTGAAAAGCGAGTCGGCACTATGCGCCGCTGCAATATTAGACCAGTGAGTGCCAGTTTGTGGAAACAACGGATAATCGACCTTGCCCTTCTGTTCGACAAAGTATTTAGAAAAATTCACATAGTTAACGTCCAAACTATCGAATAAAACGGGATAATAGTCGACAGCCTTCACACCCATAGGTCGAGTATATTTATCGCCATCGGGAAGATGTTCGGGATATACGCGTTCTTTTCCAGGTTCAATCATTACAAACAACGTGACACCGAATTCCTTGAGTATCTCCTGCAACTTATACAGGCGCGTTGCCTCCTTCCTGTAATTTCCCTTTATAACATCCGGTTCTTCGGTATATTTATACATTCTACTTTGATAGAATTCCTCGACATATTGCGGTTCGTACAGCCAACCATCACGACCTACTGATACACGAGCTCTTGTAGTACCATAAAAATCCCAAATATACTGGTTGTAGAACCTGATAAACCATTCCCTAAAACCGAAATTCTGCTTGGAGTAATTCTCAAGGTTGTTCTGATACGTCCTGTCGGCATATTCATTCATTGTAAACTTCGGGTATAAAACCTCCTCAACAACCCCGCCAAGCGGTTTCATTTCAACAAAATGAGTTTTCTCCTGCAAGAAAACCAGCAGGAAAAACGCCATCGTCAGTATACATAATATTCTATGAACCCACTTCTCCATCAGAACCTGAAATAAATAAATGGACTAAAACTTGAAACATTGAGAGCCGCAATGCTAAACAGCAACAGGAACATTGCAACAATCCACACCACAATGTGCTGCCATCCAGAATAATTGGTGTAGAACACAAATTTCTGCATCTTTTTGCCGAAACCGAATAGTGCCACAAACGAAAATGCAAGTGCCACCACAAGTGTTGTCACAAACTGTGCATCGTGAATACTTACCGCAGCAAAGTCGAACGAGAACAGGCGCGAAATGAAAGTCCAGCACTGACCGATATCCTCGATTCGGAATATTGCCCAGCCCACCATCACGAGGATGAAAGTTATAATTACGCTCGGTACTTTGCCAATCCGTTTATACACATTGCCGAGGAACAGTCTTTCCATCACAAGGAAAAAACCGTGGTATGCACCCCAGATTACAAAGTTCCAGCTTGCGCCGTGCCACAGTCCCGACAGCAGGAAAACAATCCAAAGGTTGAAGTACATACGTGGCTTTGAACAGCGGTTTCCTCCAAGCGGAATGTAGAGGTAGTTTTTCATGAATGCACCGAGAGTTATATGCCACCGCCTCCAGAACTCGCTTATGCTTGCCGAATTGTACGGATTGTCGAAGTTTTCGGGGAAGGAGAAGCCCATCATCCTGCCAAGACCTATTGCCATGTCGGAATAACCCGAAAAGTCAAAGTACAATTGCATGGTGTATGCCGCTATCACTATCCACGAAGTGCCTGTATCAAGCAAGGCAATGTCACCGCCAAGCTGCACATCGACCCAGCGGCCAAGCACATCGGCTACGAGAATCTTCTTGCTCAAGCCGATTACAAAGCGGTAGAATCCTTGCAAGCATTCCGACCAGCTATGCGTACGATTGGTAATTTGACCTGCTATCTCGTTGTATCGGACAATAGGTCCGGCAATCAGCTGCGGAAACATCATTATATACACGATGTAGTCCGACAACTTGCGCATTGGCTCGTTTACACCGCGGTATGTATCAATGGTATATGTTATGCTCTGGAAGGTAAAGAACGAAATTCCTATCGGCAACAGAATCTTAATCCACTCGATTGGTTCGCTGCCAAACATTCCGCGAATGGCATTTATGTTTTCCATCGTAAAGTTGCCATATTTGTAGTAGGCGAGCAATCCGAGGCTTACAAAAATGGAAATTCCACAGAAAAGTTTTCGTATCGACTGTTTTTCAGCTTTGCACATAAACTTCACGAGGAAGAAATTCAATATTGTCGAAGCAGTAAGCTGTATGATGAAGTCGGGGGCTCCGTATGCGTAGAACACCAGCGAAGCCAAAAGTAAAGTGTAATTGCGGAACCTATTGGGGGTAACAAAATACAGCACCAGAAATGCTGGCAAAAAATACAATAGGAATATGTTGCTGCTAAAAACCATTTCTCTTATTTTACTCTATTACAATTTCGTACACACGTCCTTCGATGTCGCTCTTATTGAACGGAATAAGCCCCTGCTCGAACACTATCGGCGGCCACCATTCCGAATAATGGTATTCCTGTGTTATGATGCAAAGCATCTGGTTGTTTGGAATGGAAGTCACCTTGTCGTTCATATAACCCACAACCTTCATCTTGTCGGGAGAACTTCCCAGTCGCCAGATTATTTCGGTGGGACGCCATTCTATCTCGTAGTAATAGTATTCTTCGCCGAATACATCGTTCGACATCGGGCTCTTGATTGTCAAAGCCTTGTACAAGTCTGACCAACGCATTGCTTCGTAGGTTGCGCCTTCGTAGTTTATGTAGTTTATGCCCGATGCAAAATTCACCGGCTGCGGACAAGCCAAGTCCCAATTGGTGCAGCAGTACATGATTTCGTTGTTGTGCATGGCATCGTCCTTTGTTGCAGGCTTATTCCTGTAATATTGTTCAGGCCAGTACCTCGAAGCCTTAACAATCTCAATATCAATCTCCGAATACTTGTTAAAAGTCTCGCGCACAGGATTTTCCGAGTCATCACCCTTGTCGATGTACCCACAGTTGTAGCAACCGCGACGGTTGTTCCACGGATGGTTGTCCTGATATATCAACCAGAATGCGTATGTGAGTCCGTTCCAAATGTTGTGTTCGTTGAGCATTGACGGAAATTTAATCTTGCCACGATATTTTCCGTACGTAAAGCCGAGACGAGTCTTTATGCCCGTCGATTCCTTCTTCATGTTGTTGGCATCGGAACCTGGGTTTACAATGCTTATATATTCGCCATTTTCAGCGACTTTCACTGTAGAACAAGGCTTGTCGGTTATCTGCGGATAGTCCTGCAAGCGTTGCGAAGCAGAATATTTCTTGTCGCCTTTTGCGTATTCTTCCAATGTAAAATCGGGATTGCCAACAACATCGCGGATTTCAGGAATATTTCGCAGCGTATATTGCTGACTTACAGCAGGGAAAAACTGCTGGTACAATGCCTTGCGGTACAACGAATCGTTTGAACCGCATTCGTCGCAACTATTTTCCATCGTGTATTCGGGAGTGCGGATATTTAACTCGTCAACAAAAATTCCATCCTTTGGTGTAATAACAGCCCTTGTCTTGAGCACTTTTTTGCTTTTTTCCACTACAATGTTATCCGACTTGTTAGCGGAAAACCACTCGAACGGGTTAACAAACTTGCCATTTTCATCCGTCAGCGATATGTTCTTCACATAGTCGGGAATTTCGGCAAGACCTTTCTCGTTGCATACGACAAGCATAAACGAATAGCAGCCGACGCGAGGATTACGTTTCCAGCGATGGTTTATGTCCCCGTCGGCATGGCGTTCGTTGGCGATAACCCATTGGGCATCAAGAAATAATTGCTTTTCGACAGAATAACCGTTGTTTTTGGCTTTTTCGACAATGGATGCATACCAATCAGGCTGCCGCCTTATGCCATCGGCCACTTTTTGTATATTCTCATAACTTGCGGTATTCTCCGAAATATCACTGCCATAATATATTTTCTCGTCACGCGGATTTCCTACTATGCGGAAAAAATCCTCAACATTCTCATCTCCAGCAACTTCCTTAAATCCAACGGAAACATCTTCCCAACTTCCGTAGAAATTCTCGTCACACAACGAGTCGCCTTCCGAAAACTTATAGGTTTCGTTCTGATAATAAATCTTGTAGAAAAGTTTTTCTCCTTCCAACGACGGCACATCGAACGAAAACTTGAATCCTTCGTCGCTTGTCTGGCGCACCGACGGCAGCACAATGCCATTAAGCACCACATCCTCCAAATCCATGTCCAGCACAACAGTATCGTTTGTCGAATCGAAATTTTCAATTGGATTGAAATTAAGAGTCCGACTGCTACACGACAACAATACTGCCGAAACGGCAAATGATGCGAAAACAATCCAAAATTTCATTACTCCATCAATTTTCTGTACTTAATTCTATGCGGGTCGATGTCGCCTAAGCGCTTGCGCTTGTTCTCCTCGTATTCGGAGTACGAACCTTCGAAGAATACAACCTGCGAATCGCCTTCGAAAGCCAGAATGTGAGTTGCAACACGGTCGAGGAACCAGCGGTCGTGGGTGATAACTACGGCGCAGCCTGCAAAATCTTCCAAACCATCTTCCAAAGCACGCAAAGTGTTGACATCAATGTCGTTGGTAGGCTCATCAAGGAGCAATACGTTGGCTTCCGACTTCAAGGTCAATGCCAGATGCAGACGGTTGCGCTCGCCACCCGACAGCACTCCGCACTTCTTTTCCTGGTCGGCACCGCTGAAGTTGAAACGACCTACGTAGGCACGGGCGTTAACCAGTTTTCCGCCCAACTGAACAAATTCAGCACCGCCCGAAATAACCTCGAAGACGGTCTTTTCGGGGTCGATAGCCTCGTGGGCCTGGTCAACATAACCGATTTTTACAGTATCGCCAATCTCGAAGCTACCGCTGTCGGGCTGCACAAGTCCCATCATCAGGCGGAAAAGCGTAGTCTTTCCTGCTCCGTTGGGACCAATGATACCGACGATTCCTGCTGGCGGAAGCGAGAAACTGAGGTTTTCGAACAGCAACTTGTCGCCGAATGCCTTGGTGATATTATTTGCAACCAAGACTTTGTCGCCCAAACGCGGACCGTTCGGAATGAATATTTCGAGTTTTTCTTCTTTCTGCTTTACATCTTCGTTGAGCATCCTATCGTAAGCCGACAGACGGGCTTTCGACTTTGTACCACGTGCCTTTGGCGACATGCGCACCCACTCGAGCTCGCGTTCCAAAGTCTTGCGGCGTTTCGAAGCAACTTTTTCTTCCATAGCCATTCGGGCGGTTTTCTGCTCCAGCCACGACGAATAGTTGCCCTTCCACGGAATGCCTTCGCCACGGTCGAGTTCAAGAATCCAGCCTGCAACATTGTCGAGGAAGTAACGGTCGTGGGTAACGCAGATTACAGTACCCTTGTACTGCTGCAAGTGCTGTTCGAGCCAGTGGATCGACTCTGCATCGAGGTGGTTGGTAGGCTCGTCGAGCAACAGAATGTCGGGTTCGGTGAGCAGCAGGCGGCACAGAGCCACGCGACGACGTTCGCCTCCCGAAAGGTGAGCCACCGACTCGTCGCCATCGGGACAACGCAGGGCGTCCATGGCGCGTTCGAGCTTCGAATCGATGTTCCAAGCATCGGCAGCGTCAATCTTGTCCTGCAACTCGGCCTGACGGTTCATGAGCTTGTCCATCTTGTCGGGGTCCTCGTAGTACTCGGGCAAACCGAACAAATCGTTTATCTCCTCGTACTCCTTGAGCATCGAAACTATTTCGTGTACGCCTTCCTCAACGATTTCCTTCACGGTCTTAGTGTTGTCGAGTTCGGGTTCCTGTGGCAGATAACCTACTGTGTATCCCGGCGAAAATGCCACTTCGCCCTCGAAAGCCTTATCGACTCCTGCGATTATCTTCAGCAGGGTTGACTTTCCCGAACCGTTAAGACCGATTATACCTATTTTTGCACCGTAGAAAAACGACAGATAAATGTCCTTCAATATCTGCCTCTGCGGCGGAATCTTCTTGCTTACGTTGACCATCGAGAAGATGATCTTGTTGTCTATATCACTCATGTTTAAATTTTACTTGTGAGGTGCAAAGATAAGGAATATTTACGATTTGGCAAAGCCGAGCTAAAGGTTACGAAGGCTAGTTCTTGAATTTCGTTCGCGCTGTCACAGTTTTTGTTTGCTCCATTTCATTCCGCTGCAAAAACTCCGCCAGCGCTTTTCCACCGCAGCTACCGCTGCTACATATATGTGACCCCGCTGGGGTCTATGGCAACAATTACCGCAATGTTGTTTGCCCCTCCTCGCCCTAAGGTCCTTAAAAACCTTAAGGGCGTTAAATTGGGCAAAAGTGTGCGGTAATGTGTGTGGAGATCGCGGATAGCCGACCGCAACAACGCTCCCCGTTCCGTATCGCGTGTGCGCTCTGGCTTCCGCGATGACTGGTAGGCTGGGGTCGGCGGTGAGAAAATTACCGCAATGTTTTTTGCCCCACCGCCCTATGTAGGGGCAGGTTTAAACCTGCCCCTACATGGCGTTAAACTTGGGCAAAACCATGCGGTATTGTTGCACATTTTTTTGAATTTTGTCCGCATAATATTTATGGTATAATTTATGCATTCCACCAATCAAAATATTTTACCTAACTTTGCGTTTTAACAGAAAAAACATCGCGCGATGAAAAAGATAGTAGCCATAATCATTTTAGCCATCATCGGCTTTTCGGCATTTGCACAGACAACCGACGACAAGTACAAGAAAATGTGGAAAGAAGTTTCCGACGCTCAGTACAAGGATTTGCCAAAGACGGCACTCGAAAAGGTCGAGAAAATAATGGAAATGGCAGTTGCCGACAAGGACGACTACCAGCAGATAAAAGCCATAACTTACAAAATGAAATTTCTCGTCGAGGCTTCGCAGGACGGCAGCCTGAAATCTGTCGATTTCCTTGAGGAACAAGCCGAAAAGTTGTCGGGAACAGGCAAGCACCTCTGCAATTTCCTGCTGGGCGCGTCGTACCAGAACTACTACTCGCGCAACCGCTACCAGATTGATTCGCGTTCGGCTGTGAGCGACTCGGCCGACAAGAAAGGTTCGCGCCTCGAGTTCTACGACAAGAACGAATTTATGAAGATTATCATCGGCAAGTACAAGCTCGCGCTCAACCCCGAACTCAAGAATGTCGCAGCTAACGACTACAAGGAATTCTTCAGCGACAACTGCACCGACAACGATTTCTATCCTACGCTATACGACGAACTTGCATACGGCATTACCGAGCAGCTCGCAAAGCTCTATCGTTACACACGCTCCAACCTCGACGACAGTTTCTTCTGCTCTGCCGACGATTTCACACGGATGGAAATTCCCGACAGCGATGAGAATACCGAGATGGCAAGCCTATACTTCATGCAGCAGATTATGAAGCAGAACCCGCCAAGCAGCAGCGCGTATGCATTTACCGACTTCCAGCGCATCAAATACATCGCCGGCAAGCAGGGCGGAAAGAACGATGTCGTAATGAATCTTTACACCGATGCCACAAAGAAATACAAGGGCAACGAAACCGTGATTTTCATCAACACCGAGATTGCCGAGCATTTGTCGGAAAAATCGGCCGCCGACCGTGTGGAAGCTGTGAACCTGCTCCGCTCGACCATCGAGGAATACAGGGACAGCAAGTACATAAGCTATTGCTCAAACCTGCTTTCGAGACTGACATTCCCGTCGATACACATTTCGTCCGACAAGGTCACTTATCCAAACGAGAATATTCCGCTCCACATCGAGTACAGCAATACCAAGACCGCCAAAATCAAGGTCGTAAAGGTATCGGACAATGCTTCCACCTACGATAATTTCAGTACCAGTTCGGGCAATATCAACAAATACTACGACAACAAGGCCGTTGCCGAAGGCACGATAAACCTTCCCGATGCCCACGATTATTCAACCCACAGCACCTATTATATAGAAAAGGGCTTGCCGACTGGTTTCTACATCGTCTTTGCCGAAAGCGACAGCACCAGAGTCGAAAGTTTCACCCTGCTTACCGTCTCGCGCTTTGCACTGCTTCGCATCAACGACGGCAAATATATGGTCGTCGACCGCAATTCGGGCAAACCCATCGACAAGGTAAAGGTTAAAGTTACAAATCGCACCTATCAGAAGACCGAAACCATACTCACAACCGAAACCGGTTCCGACGGAATTTTCAGCTTCGACCCTGCGAAATGCAACTACAGCACCTCGGTTTCCCTCAAAAAGGACAACGACGACATGTGCTTCTCGGCTTACGAATATTATCACGAGGGTTCGAAGGAATACGAACGCTCGTCAATCAAGATTCTCACCGACAGGGCAATTTACCGTCCCGGACAGAGCGTTTACTTCAAGCTTATCGAATACAGCGGGATGAACAACAATTTCAACGTTGTAGCCGACGACAGCGTCCGTGTGACTTTCTCGGATGTAAACTACCAGGAAGTAGGAGAGGTCGTGCTCAAGACCAACCAGTACGGAAGCGCGCACGGCGAATTTAAGATTCCCGAAAATGTCCTTACAGGCAATTTCCACATCGAGGCACGTGGCGGAAACTATTCGTCGGGGTCGGAGAGCGTCCGCGTAGAGGAATACAAGCGTCCGACCTTCGAGATGGAAATGGACTACGTCACCGATGAGGTTTCGTTTGGCGACTTGGTAAGCATCAAGGGACGTGCAAAGAGCTATTCTGGCGTTCCCGTGAGCGATGCCGATGTGAACTTTACCGTCAACTGCTCGTCGTATTCGCGTTTCTGGTGGCGTTCCGACAATAGCGAAAAGAAACTTCTCGCCAGCGGTACCGTCAAGACCGACGGGAACGGCGAGTTTACAATAAGTTTCGTGGCTAAGCAATGCTTCAGCGATGTAAACCGCTACAAGATTGATGCTGTTGTATCCGACCTCAACGGCGAATCGCACACCGTGGAAAGGACTTTCAGCATTTCGCGCCAGTCGCTCTGGATTTCGAACAGCATTTCGGATGTGGAGGAACTTGCTGACTTCAAGGAATTTAAGATTTACAGCGAAAACATTTCGGGCAGCCACATCGATGCAACAGTCGAGTACGAAATCTTCAAGCTCGAGGAGCCGTCGCACGCAACCGTGGCAAGGCTCAAGACCGCCGACATGCAGATGTACAGCCGCGAGGAGTGGGAAAAACTTTGTCCCGCACTCGGCTACGGCGACGAAAATACGCTCGAAAAGCGAACAATAGTGTCGTCGATAATGAAGGGTTCGGTAAACACTGCCGACACCACGCCAATCGCCATAGGCAAGAAAGTGAAATTCACAACCGGTTCGTACCGCATAATTATGAAAGCCAAGGACAAGGACGGCAACGAAATCACCGACACCGCCAACTTCCGCATCGCCGACAAGTCGTCGGACAAGATGCCTTATCCGATGCCGTCGTACTTCGCGTTGTCGAAATCTTCGGCAAAGGTGGGCGACAAGGTACAGGTGAAGTTCGGCTCGTCGTTCAGCGATGTTACCGTATTCTACACCATACAGATTGGCAAGGGCGCACTCGACATCAAGAGCCTGAAGCTCAGCAACGAAGTCAAGAGCATCGAAATACCGATTACCGAGGAATGCTACGGCGATGTGTTTGTAACAGCAATTTTTGTGCGCCACGGACGAGTATTCAAGGACAGCAAGACCATAAGCGTTTCGCGCATCAACAAGCAACTGGACATCAAGCTTGTAACCTTCCGCGACAAGACCTTGCCTGGTGCTGAGGAATCGTGGCAGATGAAGATCTCGGACAAGTTCGGCAAGCCTGTCGAAGCCGAACTTGCAGCCACCGTCTATGACGCGTCGCTCGACTCGTACAGGCCGCACAGCTGGTATTTCTGGCCATATTCTTCGAATTCGATAAAAAACAATTTCGACTACGAGGGCTTTGGAAACACCAGCAGCAACCGTCGCTTCTACACCTATCCACCAAGTTCGCATACCTACACACCATATCCTACACCGTATTTCTTCAGCGCTCTCAATGTCTATTACACGGCCTACAAGCGCGAATATACGACAAGGCTATACAATGCAAGGGCAAAAGAGGCCGGCGGAGTGTTTGAAGAGGCAGAAATGTTTGGCGAAGTTGGTGAAGTATCAAACGATGCCATTATGCTTGCCGATAATGCTGTGCAGGAAGAGGAAATCTCAGAAAAGGAAATCTCGGAAGAAGAAAGCGAAGCCTTCGACAATGCCGAAGTGCGCACCAATTTCAACGAAACGGCATATTTTGTTTCCGACCTCAGCACCGACAAGGACGGCAATGTCTATATCAACTTAACAATGCCCGAAAGCCTCACGCGCTGGAATGTGTTCGGACTTGCCCACACCAAGGACTTGAAAACCGACCATATAAGAGCCGAAATAGTCACCCAGAAGAAAGTTTCTGTAACGCCAAACCTGCCGCGTTTTCTGCGCGAAGGCGATGAAATTTACATTTCGGCCAAGATTGCAAACCTTACCGAAAACAAAATCAGCGGCAAGGCTAAAATCGAGTTCATCAGCACCGAAAATTCCGATGATATTACCGCTAAATTCCTAAGCAGCAACATGGTTTCGTTCACAGCCGATGCAAACCGTAACACTTCGGTAGAATGGAAAGTTTCGGTTCCGATGAGCATTGGCGCGGTGTCGGTTCGCATAGTTGCAGTTGGCGGCGAACATTCCGACGGTGAGGAAAAGGTTCTGCCGATACTAACCAACCGCATGATGGTCACCGAGACAATGCCTTTGCCTGTGCGTCGCGCTGGAACAACAAAGTTCTCGTTTGCTTCGATGAAGAACAACAAGTCGAATTCGCTCGAAAACTACTCATATACGCTCGAATTTACGCCAAATCCTGCATGGTACGCCGTACTTGCACTGCCGTATATGATGGAATACCCCTACGAATGTGCCGAACAGACTTTCTCGCGCATCTACTCCAACCTGATTGCATCGCACATTGCAAATTCCGACAAGAAGATTGAGGAAATGTTCAACAAGTGGAAGGGTGCAGATGCCAAAGCTTTGAAGTCGAACCTGCAGCGCAACGAGGAACTGAAATCGGTATTGCTCGAAAATTCACCGTGGCTGCTCGATGCCAAGGACGAAGCAGAGGACAAGCAGAACATTGGCGTTCTGTTCGACCTTGCTCGCATTAAGGCCGAAACACGCAAGGCTACCGACAAGCTCGAGAAGATGCAGAAGTCAAACGGTGGTTTCCCATGGTTCGAGGGAATGAACGCTAACCTTTATGTAACACAGCATATTGTTGGCAACTACGGACATCTGAAGAAACTCGGCGTGAAGTTCCCCGACTCGTCGATGGAAGGCATGATAAAGAAAGCCATCAAGTACACCGACAAGGAAATAAAGGAAATTTACGACGAGCAGTTGAAATACGGAGGAAAGCTAAGTCTTGGCTACACGCAGATTCATTACCTGTATGTGCGCTCATTCTTCAACAAGGAATACCCGATGGACAAGTCGGCGCAGAAGGTTTTCGACGCATATATGAAACTTGGCGAGAGAGATTGGCAAGACTGGGGCTTCTATATGCGCGGAATGCTTGCTCTGGCAATGCAGCGCAGCGGACGCACCGCAACCGTGAATGCGATAATCAAGTCGCTGAAGGAATATGCTCAGCACAGCGAAGAACTCGGTATGTACTGGGATTTGGAACGCGGATGGTACTGGTACAACAGCGGTATCGAGACTCAGTCGTTGCTGATAGAACTGTTTGACGAAGTTGGTGAAAACCAGGATGTCAACGATATGAAGGTATGGCTGCTGAAGCAGAAGCAAACCAACCGCTGGAAGACCACCAAGGCAACCGCCGAAGCCGTTTATGCATTATTGCTCGACGGCACAAGCATTCTCGGCGAAACCGACTACCCGACAATCACCCTTGGCGACAAGACCATCGACCTTGCCACCGAAAAGACCGAGGACGGCACCGGCTACTACAAGAAAGCCTGGAAGAAGGACGAGATAGAAAACTCGTGGAGCGAAGTTTCGGTCACCAAGGCCGACAGCACAGTGGCTTGGGGAAGCATCTACTGGCAGTACTACGAGGACATCGACAAGATAAAAGGCTTCGAGGATACCCCGCTGAAGATTCGCAAGGATTTGTTCGTCAACCGGGTGGAGAACGGCAAGGAGGTGATTGTGCCGATTACGCAGAAGAATGCCAATCTCAAGGTCGGCGACAAGGTTACAGTCCGCATCGAAATCGAAGTTGACCGCAATATGGAGTATGTCCACCTGAAGGATATGCGTGCCGCAGCCTTCGAGCCAACCGAAAAACTTTCGGGCTACAGGTTCAAGCACTCGCTGGGCTACTACCAGTCGATAAAGGACGCATCGGTAAACTTCTTCATCGATATTCTGCCAAAGGGCACATACGTGTTCGAGTATCAGGTTATCGCTACTCAGAAGGGTAACTTCTCGAATGGCATAACGACTATCCAGAGCATGTACGCACCCGAATATACTAGTCACAGCACGGGAATAAGAGTGAAGGTGGAGTAGAAATTTAGCCTTCTTCTCCCTTTTTCAAATAATAAATCGCAAATCGTAAATTTTCCTTATCTTTGCAGAAAAATTTTCGATATGTACCTGAACAAAGTTATGCTTATTGGAAGGCTTGGAGTAAAGCCCGAAATTCGTTATGTAAAAGAAGAGACACCAGTGGCAACATTCCGTATGGCGACCACAGAACCTTATCGTACAAAGGAAGGTGAAAGGCGTGAAAATACCGAATGGCACAATATAGTTGCATGGCGCAACCTTGCAAAGTTCTGCGAAACCTACCTCGACAAGGGTATGCTTGTTTACGTAGAAGGCCGTCTGCAAACTCGCAGCTGGCAGGGACAGGACAACACCACGCACTACACCACCGAAATCCTAGCCGACACAATCCGCATGATGGAACCCAAATCGGCACGCGACGGTCAGCCAGTAGCATCTATGCCACAACCTGCACCTGCCCAGCCATTTGGCGAACAGCCGGCACAGCCACAAGCCGTAGCAGAGCCAGCAGCATTCCAGCCGGCAGCAGAACCCGAAGACGATTTACCATTCTAAGTTTTTTTAGTTTCTATGTTTTTAAGTTTCTGTGTTTCTAGTTGTTGCGATTGCTTACAAGTAAGCAATCCCCAACTTTCAACTCTTAATTTTTAACTAAATTGGACCCCGACCCTTATAATCAATCGACAATAATAGGAATTATCGTAGTAATATTCCTTCTCGTATGCTCCGGACTTGTTTCGGCAAGCGAAACGGGATTTTTTGGACTTTCGGCAAGCGACAAGGAAAAAATCCGCAAGGCCAAGTCTGCAAAGGGAAAACTTATAGCAAAACTGCTGTCGAATCCCGAAAAACTACTGGCGACAATACTTGTAGCCAACAATTTTATCAATATTGCAATAGTGATAATCACGGCATTCCTCTCCGACAGGATTTTTGCGCATATCGACAACACCGTGCTTGTAATTGTGCTGCAAACCGTTGTCATCACATTCATAATCTTGCTGTTCGGCGAGATGATACCGAAGATTCTGGCAGCAAAATATCCGCTGTCGATTTCGAAATTCATGGCATATCCGCTGTGGATACTCGAGCCGCTGTGCTTTCCGTTCAGCATTGTGCTTATAAAATCGACAAATGCCGTGAAAAAGCGTCTGCAGAACAAGCACACTTCCGAAATCAGCATCGAGGACCTGTCGCAAGCCATCGAGCTTGCCTCCGACGACCTGAAGGACGATCGCGAAATGCTTGAGGACATAGTGGCTTCGTCGTCGCTCGACGCCCGCGAAGTGATGACCTCGCGCGTGGATGTGTTCGCCATCGAGTACGATTCGAAATTCTCGAAGGTAATAGGCGACATCGTCGAGTCGGGATTCTCGCGAATTCCCGTCTACGAGGACAACCTCGACAACATCATGGGAATACTCTACATAAAGGATGTGCTTGCACACGTAGAGGAACACGATTTCGACTGGCACAAGCTTATCCGTCCGCACTTTATTGTGCCCGAAACCAAGAAGATCAACGACTTGCTTGCCGATTTCCAGTCGAAGAAGATGCACATTGCAATAGTAATCGACGAGTACGGCGGCGTGAGCGGCATTGTGACCTTGGAGGACATTCTGGAGGAATTTGTGGGCGAAATACACGACGAGTTCGACACCGACGAGGATATGTTCAAGAAGATTGACGAGCGCACCTACGAGTTCGATGCCAAGACCAGCATAGTGGATTTCTGCAAGATTGTGGATGTCGATTACGAGTTGTTCCAGGAGACCAAGGGCGAATCGGAGACGCTTGCCGGTATGTTGCTCGAGATAAACCAGGAAATCCCGGCCAAGAACAAGACTATCAGCATCAAGGGCTTTGATTTTACCGTTACGGCATCTAACGAGCGTAGAATCAAGAAAATACGCGTCAAGTTACCAGAACCCGAAAACACCGAAACCAATGAAAAATAAGATTGCAGTCATAATAATCATGTCGGCGGTAGCACTTGCCGTGCTTGGCGCCTGCGGCGAAAAGGCCTACGCGCCACGTCCCAAGGGCTATTTCCGCATCGACTTCCCCGAAAAAACCTACAAGCAGTACAACGGCGAATGTCCGTTCAAGTTCGAGATTCCCGAGTATTCGTTCCTGATAAAGGAAAAGGACGACAACTGCTGGTTCGATATCTATTTTCCGCAGTTCAAGGCTACGGTTTACATGACCTACCGCACCGTGAACAACGACCTCGACACCCTGCTCAACGATGCCCACGACTTTGCCTACAAGCACACCGTGAAGGCAGATGCCATCGAGGAAAATATTTTTGAGAAGGATTCGTCGCGCGTGTTTGGCTGCCTATATAACATCAAGGGTAATGTAGCTTCTCAGGTACAGTTCTACATGACTGACAGCACAACGCATTTCATGCGCGGGTCGTTGTATTTCGAGGCGCATCCCAACAAGGATTCGCTCGCACCGGTGGTCGATTTCATCCGCGACGACATAGAACATTTTATGGAGAGTTTTGAATGGCGGTAGCGACGTGCCACGGCGCGTCGCCACTAGCGCCACAAAATCATTATCAATTGTCAATTATTAATTGTTAATTATCCATTGTTAATTCAAAAAAACATATTACCCGACCATTCCCTTCTCGCCTTCTGGAAAATGGAGGAGAGCGAGGAACAGTTGCGTACGTTGTGCGACCTTAGCGACGAGGACTTGCGTATAATCGGCAGTTGCAAATCAAACAGCCGTCATATCGAATTGCTGTCGGTACGCGCCCTGCTAAAAGCCGTCGGCATACGCCAGACCATACACTACGACGACCGCAGGCCATACCTCGACGAAGGTTACATTTCGATCAGCCATTCGTCCGACGTTGCAGCAATAATCTACAGTCCCGACCATCCTGTTGCTATCGACATTGAACACATAGATCCGAGAATTCAAATCGTGGCGAAACGAATGTTTTCCGACGAAGAACTTGCCGCAGCCAACGGAGACCTCGAGAAGTTGACAATCCTTTGGAACTGCAAGGAGTGCGTCTTCAAACTTGCCAACGACAATGGCATTGATTTCCGCAAGATGATAGAAGTCGATTTGTCGTACGATTTTTCGTTTCAGGATAATTCCAGCAAAGAAAATCCCATTGTACATAATCCCATCATCCATTGTACATTAAAAAAATCTGGCTCCACAAAACATTTTTCGTTTTCTGCGATGAAATTTGAAGATAATATGGTGGCGTGGGGGAGAGAAAAGGGTTAGAAGGCTAAAAGGCTAATTCAAACAACATAAAACAGACGTTGCGCGCAACGTCTCTAACAAAATAATTTTTAAACAAACTCAAACCACTTCAAACTCAAAATGGCTAAAAGGCCAACAGACTGTGAGCCTGCAAGCCTACTAAAAGGCTTTTGTCTGATTTTTTTATCATCCCTATTGTCAATTCATTTTTTTCTTCTACCTTTGCTAAAAATTATAATATATAAAATCGAATTTTTATGAAAAGATTGATAGTATTAACGCTGGCAACATTGTGTCTTTCGTTTGTTGCAAACGCACAAATTGGCAACCTAATTAAGAATAAGCTTAACCAGAAGGTTCAAGAAGGCGTAAACCATGCCGTAGATAAGGCTGTGGACAATGCAATCGACAATACTTTCGACAATACTAGGAAAGCGCTCGAAAAGGAAAAGAACGACAATTCCAAAACAGTTCACGACGATGCCCACGACAATGGCGGATGGACTTGTCCGGCCTGTGGAGCAACTGGCAACACTGGCAATTTCTGCAAGGAATGTGCAGCCAAGAAGCCGAGTGCAAACTCAGCTCCAGAAAACAACACTGCTGACGAAAGCGGTTGGACCTGCCCGGCCTGCGGACATACTGGCAACCAAGGTAAATTCTGCAACGAGTGTGGAGCAAAGAAACCGGAAGCAACTGCAGCCGATGATTCTTGGACTTGCCCACAGTGCGGACACAAGGGCAATAAGGGTAAATTCTGCGACGAATGTGGTGCAAAACGCGATGGAACAAAGCAGAACGAACGCGCTCAGTCGGAATGGAATAAATTCGACTTTGTCCCCGGCGACGAAGTAATATTCTATGACCAACTTGAAGGAGAGCAACTTGGTGAATTCCCAAGCAAATGGGAACTTATAGAAGGTGAAGCAGAAATACAGAAGGTAAATGGCGAGAATGTGATTGCACTGATGAAAGGAGGGCGTATCATGCCGCTAATTGAGCCGACATGGAACTACCTGCCTGATGTTTATACCATCGAGTTCGACTACTATGAGTTCATGGAGAAGAATGGCGAGGATTATGGTGAAATTAACTTTATGTCAATGCCTGCTGACGAACACAATCTTATTTGGCCATTATGGTCAATCAGATTCCTTAACTATATCGGAGAGAACAACCATATTTCCTGGAATGATGATAGCAAGGATATTTACACAAGTTTCGCAGACGAGGCAATAACTACAGGCAAAGGCCTTAGCAACACCAACCATTTGGATAAAGTAGAGTTTAACAAGTGGCATCATATCTCTATCTCCGTGAACAAGCGCGCCGTGAAAGTGTATTTCGACGAAACACGCGTACTGAATGTACCGAATTTCAAAAACCCTAACAGTGGCTTTTTCGGTTTCCACTACTGCTGTGCAACAACGCAGTATCCTGCATACATTAAGAATATTCGTTTTGCCAAAGGTGCAAAACCCCTCTACGACCGTATGATGACCGATGGCAAGTTCATTACCTACGGCATTACCTTCGATGTTGGCAAGTCGGTAATTAAGCCGGAGTCAATGGGCGAAATCAACCGCATCGTGCAACTTATGAACGACAATCCGGAACTCAAGTTCGAAGTTCAGGGTCACACCGACAATACTGGCAATGCAGCATCTAACCAGACCCTCAGCGAAGCCCGCGCAAAGGCAATCGTTGACAAGTTGGTCGAAATGGGAATCTCTGCCGACAGGCTTACATCGGTTGGTAAGGGACAGACTTCGCCAATTGCCGACAACAGCACCGAAGAAGGCAAGGCCAAGAACAGAAGGGTTGAATTCGTGAAGAAGTAAAAGTCTAACAGGCTCGCAGGCAAACATGCTGACAGCCTGTGAGACTGCAAGCCTGTTAGACAGACAACATGTAAACAAACATTTAATAATATGAAAAGGACATTTTTAGCACTTATGTGCATTGCAAGTTTAGTCATAATGACTGCTTGCGGAAACAACAAGGAACAAAGCACAGACAAAACCAGCGAATCCGCTACCGAATCTGTTGAACCAGCAAAAAGTTCTGCTCCAGAATCTGTTTCTAGGACAAAATGGTTTTATGAATCAGAAAATAGTACATATCGTCTGACTATCAGCGTCGAAGATAATGCAAATCTTTTCTTCACGAAGTATGACGATGATGGCAATCTGCTGGATAGTGGCAATCTGTTTGGTGATGTCACATATAATAACGGCGAAGGCAGTATTCCTCTTGGTGAAAATGGAAATGTTGTTGACAAGGCTACATTTACTGTCTGCGACAAGGAGATGAAGTTTACTTTTAAGGGTGAGACTGTAACAATGAAGCAAAAATCAATAGATTAACCCAATAAGAAGATTATGAAAAAGAATGTTTTAACGCTGATGCTTGTTCTATTGGCATTAGTATTCGCCAATGCAGGGTTCGCACAGACATACATGCCCGAGAAGGTCGGCACAAAAATAACCTACGTTGACAAGGACGCAAAAGGCAAGATAATACAGGCCTTCAGGTACGAGATAACCGACGTACAGAAGGGCGACGGCAAGACCACAATACTTTTCGACATAGTTTGGCTGAAGGACAACTTCAAGGAGACTGGCGAAGTGTATAAGGGCAAGGTTTGGAGTGCCGACGGCTATTTCCACACCGACGTACGTTATGCTCTCGGTTCGCTGGCTTCGATGGTGAATATCGACTCGATAAAGGGTCACACAATTATCCTTCCCGAACATCCATCTAACGGTGAAAAGCTTGACGACTGCCACATTACTGGACCAGGCATCGCCATTAACAATAACAACGTTACAGTTACAACCGGACAGAGCGTCACAACCAACGCCGGCACATACGATTGCATCCGCGTAGATTCGGAAGACAGCGCACAGATACTTTTCGTAAAGGTAAATGTAACTTCGAAGCAGTGGTGGAAACTCGGCGTAGGTCCTGTGAAGTACGAGTCGTACAACAAGAAGGGCAAGATGACACTCAACAGGGAACTGTACTCTATCGAGTAGTTTGAAGGTTTCTATGTTTCTAAGTTTCAAGTTGGCAACAAGCTGCAGGATTAAATCATTGAACTTTGAACCGTTGAACCAGAAACAAAAAAAATATTGCATCATAACAGAATATTCATTTTCTTTGCAAAAAATTATTTATTCATAACATAAAACTTTAAGGAGATAAAATTATGGCAGAAGAACTCGAAAAAAAGCCTGTAGAAAACAACGCACAGACAGAGGTTACACCAGAAGATGTACAGAATAACAAAGTATTTGCAATACTTGCATACTTCGGCATTTTGGTATTGGTTCCAATATTTGCAGCAAAGGAATCAAAGTTTGCACGTTTCCATGCAAATCAAGGTCTCGTACTTTGCATAGTTGAAGTTGTATGGTATTTGATAAGCTACTTTATTTCGTTGGCATTGATACATTCGTTGTCATTCGGATTCTTGGCTTTGTGGACTGGAATTAGCTGGTTGGTTAATATTGGTATCCTTGTATTCGCAATCATTGGTATTGTTAATGCAGCACAGGGAAGCACCAAGCCTATGCCATTGTTCGGCAAATTCAAAATCTTGAAGTAAGCGGATTTTAATTTAAAATATGACGGCTCTCTATCGGGAGCCGTTTTTTTGTAAAAAAATCTCACCAAACTATTCGCAAGTCAGTTTATTTTTTTAGATTTGCAAAACAAAAAATAACTTAAACAAAAATATTATGAATAACGCATTATTCTCATTCAGAGAGCCGAAAAACGAACCGGGATTCTCATACGCACCCGGAACTCCAGAAAGAAAATTATTGAAAGAAGAACTCGAACGTCAGTTCAACCAGTGCATCGAAATTCCTTGCATCATTGGCGGTAAGGAAGTTAAGACCGGTGACATGGGCAAGGTTGTTATGCCTACAAACCACAAGCACGTGCTTGCAAAGTACCACAAGGTTGGCAAGAAGGAAGTACAGATGGCTATCGACGCTGCATTGGCAGCTAAGAAGCAGTGGGAAGACACCCCATGGATCGAACGCGCTTCCATCATGATGCGTATAGGTGAACTTCTTTCGAAGAAATACAGATATGTAATCAACGCAGCTACTATGCTCGGTCAGGGCAAGAACCCGATGCAGGCTGAAATCGACAGCGCACAGGAAACTATCGACTTCCTCCGCTTCAACTCGTACTTCGCATCGAAGATTTACGCTCAGCAGCCAATCTCCGACAATTCGGTACTCAACCGCAACGAATACCGCGCAATGGAAGGATTCGTTTACGCAATCACTCCTTTCAACTTCACATCAATCGCTTGCAACCTCAACATTTCGCCAGTATTGATGGGTAATGTTACCATTTGGAAGCCGGCTACAACCGCTATCCTTTCCAACTACTACCTGATGAAGATTTTCCAGGAAGCAGGTTTGCCCGACGGCGTTATCAACTTCCTCCCAGGCAAGGGTTCGGTTATCAGCAGCGTTGCTTTCACTTCACCACACCTCGCAGGTATCCACTTCACCGGTAGCACATCTACTTTCAAGGCATTCTGGAAGCAGATTGGCGACAACATCGACAAGTACAACACTTATCCAAAGATTGTCGGCGAAACTGGCGGTAAGGACTTCATCTTCGCTCACAAGTCGGCTGACCCACGCGAACTCGCAGTTGCAATCGTACGCGGTGCTTTCGAATTCCAGGGACAGAAGTGCTCGGCTGCTTCACGCGCATACATTCCAAAGTCGTTGTGGGACGAAACCTTGAAGAATGTTAAGGAAATGATGAAGACCGTAAAGGTTGGCGATGTATTCGACTTCACAAACTTCGTAAACGCAGTTATCGACGAAGAATCGTTCGATAAGATTGCAGGTTACATCGACAGGGCTAAGAAGTCGCGCAAGGCTAAGATTGCTCTCGGTGGAACATACGACAAGAAGGTTGGCTACTTCATCGACCCGACTATCATCGTTACTACCGATCCGCACTACGAGGCTATCCAGGAAGAAATGTTCGGTCCGGTTATCACTGTTTTCGTTTACGACGACGACAAGTACACCGAAACTCTTCACCTCTGCGACGAAACTTCGCCATACGCACTTACAGGTTCAATCTTTGCAAAGTGCCGCTATGCAATCATCGAAGCCGAAAACGTACTTCGTCACGCAGCTGGTAACTTCTACATCAACGACAAGCCGACAGGCGCAGTTGTTGGCAACCAGCCATTCGGCGGTGCAAGGGCATCGGGTACAAACGACAAGGCAGGTAGCGAACTCAACCTCTACAGATGGATTAGCACCCGCTCGATAAAGGAAACTTTCTGCCCACCGACAGAATACGGTTATCCTTTCCTTGGCGCTGACAAGAAAAAATAAGTATTGATTCCAATCATACAGGCGGAGACAATAATCTCCGCCTTTTTTTTGGCACGACGTTTGAATAACAAATATTTTGTTACTTTTGCATAATAATTTTTTAAACGTATAAAATATGAGAAACTTACTGTCGATTTCATTACTTATGATTTTCACATTTGCTGCATGTTGTACATTTGCACAAAATACCACCAAGCAGAATCAATCAAGCAAACAGAACAGCAGAGTGCAGTCTATTTCCACGGCAACTGCTAAGCCTAAACCTTCGTGCTGGGAAATTACTGGCGAAAACGGTGACCTTGAATTTAGATGGGATACAGAGGAAAATGTAAGACAGTGGATTAACGAAATGCAATCGCAGCACAACGAAACATATACTTACAAATCGTGTAATCATAGAACAGTAGAAGCATGCGATGCTAACAACGAAAAATCTCAGCCCAAGAAGTGCTGGAAGATAACAGGAACAAAGAACGGTCAAGGATATGAGCAGTATCTCTGGTCAACCGAAACGGTAGCAAGACGCAAGGTTGCCAACTTGCAAAGTGATGGTTATCAGCAGGCAAGATACGTTGAAACACCAGCCAACGACGAAAAATCGTGCCATGCTCCAGCAGCAAATACCAATCCGAATGAACCTTCCTGCTGGAAGATAGTAATCGGCAATACTGTAACATATCTTTGGGGCTACGAAGTTGATGCACAATCAACTGTAAATGCTGCAATTAATTCAGGTCAGACCGCATCGTACGAACTTTCACCGAACAAGACCAAAGATTCTTGTAGATAAAATTACTTGTAGAGATTCTTATTTACCACCTCATGTAGCCCGTTCACAAACTCCTTGTTGAAGCCAAGGTTGTAGCGGAAGTGGGTTTTTTCGTAGAACTCGTCGTACTGCTCTAACGGCACGAGGGTAAACTTCTTCATGTCGTAGTTCAGATGGTTGACAATTAGATGGTTTGTAATGTCGGAAAAATCCACCTTGCCATTGTCGAGCGTAACCTTGAACTGAGACAATAGTCCAACTTGGTATGCATTGTCGAAGGTTTCCTGACCTTTGGGCGTGCGGGCAATGTCGTTGTCCTGTGATGCGAAGTTGCCAAGCGAATAATAAACTAGAGTCTTGTGGTCGCTACCAATGATTTCGACTGGTTGTACCGAATGTGAATGGCTGCCATAAACGATGTCGGCACCATGTTCGTTGAGGAATTTTGCCATTTCCTTCTGCTCGCTGTTTGGCTCAAAGGTAAATTCCGTTCCCCAGTGCATCATCACGACAAGCACATCAACCTGCGGTCTAAGTACCGACATTTCGTTGGCAATCAGATTTTTGTACTCATCGGTGACTTTGCGGGTTTCTGGATTTCTGTATAGCCCGACGAGGTCTCGGTATTGCTGAGGAACAATTTGGTTTGTGCTTAATGTGTATGCCAAAAATCCGAACTTTATGCCGTTTTTCTCAACGATTCTAGGCGTTTCGCGGTCTTGCTGGCTACGGTAAGTGCCTACTGTTACAATATCGGTGCTGTCGAAGAAGTCGAGAGTGGAGTTTATGCCTTCGATGCCGCGGTCGAATGTGTGGTTGTTTGCGGTTGACAACACCTGCATATCGAGCGATGCCACCAGTTCGCCTATGTAGTACGGTGCGCAGAAGTTGTAGTTGTCGCCGCTGACCTTCATGCGATCGTTGCCGATTACGACTTCCATGTTGCCAACGGAGAGGTCGTCATCTTCGAAGTATTTTTTTACAAGTGCAAAGTAGGAATTTCGATCGTAGCCGTTATCGACAGCAGAGAAAAACGGAGCTTCGAACAGGAAATCGCCAACAAAGGTCAATTTCGCTTCGCGTGGCTGTTGTTGAGTCACAGAATCATTTGTTGTATTTTCTGCGTTTGAGTTTGCTTGTCCGTTAGAATTGCAACTGCACAACATTGATAACAATGCGATTGCAACATAGAATATGATTGTTTCCGCTTTCATTGCGATTTATCGTTTTCCTGCTATTCGGTTCAGACCTTCGATGGCAGGTTCGTAGTTTGTTTCGAGTTTCAGAGCCTTGCGGTAGTCGGCTTCGGCAAGCTGGTATTGCTTGTTTTGTGCGTATGCATCGCCGCGCTTGGCATAAGTCTCGAAAGCAGTTGTGTCGCAAGCCAATGCGTTTGAATAGTAGTTTATTGCCGTATTGTAGCGGTCTGGTTCGAGGCTTATGTCTTTGTACATGTCGCCTAAGTCGCTGTACGCCATGAAAGTCCAGTACGATGCGCTATCCATTTGTGCTGCTTTGATGTAGGTATCTTTTGCTTCCTCGTAGTGTCCAAAGTTGCGAAGCGACCAGCCGTTCCAATATTTTATTTCCTGATTGTCGGGGAATTTTGATGTCGCTGTCTTGAAGTATTCAAGGGCAATGGAATCGCCAAGTTCGGTAAGGCTTACACCTATAAGATTATATGCTTCCCAGTTTTCGTCGTCGTATTCAACAGCTTTCTTGAAAGCGGCAAGGGCATCGAGTTTCCATTTGTGCGTATTTGCTGTGTCCGACTCGGTTTCGGAAGCCTTGCGAAGAATTATGCCGCGTACAAAGTACGAATCGCCATTTTGCAAGTTGTTGAGTTCAAGGAACTGAATTTCCTGCATAGCTTCTTGGAACATACCGACATACAAGAAAATTTTTGCAAGGTCGATGTGCGCCTGCGGGTACGACGGGTAGCGGTTTATGCATTTGTTGAGCACTTCCTTTGCCTTTTCCGAGCCGTTTGCCTTGAGCATGTAAAGGCTTGCCAACTTGCTGTAATACGGAGGCTTTGTCGAATCGACCTTCATTGCGATTTCCATATCGTTTATGGCCTCGTCGAGGTCGCCATTAAGAAATTGCAAGTCGGAACGCTGTACGAACAATGCCGCATCGTGCGGATTCTCCCGAATTTTGTCCGACAACATCTGTATGCTGTCGGACAAAGTTTTCGGTTCGGGCGTTTCTCCGCTATTGCCATTTTCGCCGTCCTTGCACGAATATGCAAGAAGTGTAAATGCAAACAGCAGAGTTAGATAAATGTATTGCTTCATTATTTTGCTGAAATCTTTTCTCTGATTTTGTTTTCGATTTCTTCTCTCATTTCAGGATTGTCCTCGATGAGTTGCTTTACGGTGTCGCGTCCCTGTCCGAGCTTGGTTTCACCATAGCTGAACCACGAACCGCTCTTCTTTATGATTTCGAGTTCGACAGCCATATCGATGATTTCGCCAGTCTTTGAGATGCCTTCGCCGTAAAGAATGTCGAATTCGGCCTGCTTGAATGGCGGAGCGACCTTGTTCTTTACAACCTTTACCTTGGTGCGGTTTCCGATGACGGTGTCGCCGTCCTTTAGCTGACCGATGCGGCGGATGTCAAGGCGGATGGATGCATAGAATTTCAGTGCGTTACCACCTGTAGTGGTTTCGGGATTGCCGAACATTACACCGATTTTTTCACGCAACTGGTTGATGAAGATGCAGCAAGTCTGAGTCTTGTTGATGGTTGCGGTGAGTTTTCGCAATGCCTGTGACATCAGTCGTGCCTGCAGACCCATCTTCGAGTCGCCCATTTCGCCTTCGATTTCGGCTTTTGGTGTAAGTGCAGCCACCGAGTCGATTACGATGATGTCAATTGCACCCGAGCGTATAAGGTTGTCGGCAATTTCGAGAGCCTGTTCGCCGTTGTCGGGCTGCGAGATGATAAGGTTGTCGATGTCGACGCCAAGTTTTTCGGCATAGAAGCGGTCGAAAGCATGTTCGGCATCGATTATAGCTGCAATACCGCCGTTTTTCTGAGCTTCGGCGATGGCGTGGATTGCCAATGTTGTCTTACCTGACGATTCGGGACCGTAAATCTCAATTACTCGTCCGCGTGGATAACCGCCAACGCCAAGTGCAGCGTCGAGAGCAATCGAACCTGACTTTATAACTGGTACATTTTCGACTACCTGAGCACCAAGCATCATGATAGAGCCCTTGCCGTAGTCCTTTTCTATTTTACCCATTGCAAGCTGAACTGCTTTCAGCTTTTCTTTTCTGATTTCTTCTGGTGTTTCTGCCATATCTGTAATTTTTTTTGTTATTCTAATACTTTGGTTATCTGTTCTGTGTGATTTTTTGTGTCGACTTTTGTAAACACTTCGTCGATGATTCCGTTTTCGTTGATTATAAATGTGGTGCGCAAAATTCCGTAGTATTCGCGTCCTGCCATCTTCTTCTTGTCCCACACACCGAAAGCGTTGACAATCACCTTGTCGCTGTCGCTGATAAGGTCGAACGGGAGAGAATTCTTTTCGATGAATTTGCGATGGCTGGCTATGGAGTCGGTGCTTACGCCGATTATGGTATATCCGCGCTTCATCCAGAAGTTGTAGTTGTCGCGCAGGTCGCAAGCCTCGGCGGTGCATCCAGGAGTGCTATCCTTCGGATAGAAGTAGAGAATGTACTTTTTTCCAGCAAGCTGTTCGCTTGTTATTGTTTCCTCGTTCTGGTTTTTTCCGCTGAACGATGGTGCTTTGTCGCCTTTTTTCAGTGTTATCATTGTCTTTTATGTTTAAGTTACAAAAATAATTTCAATTTTTTGTCTTTGTGCCCATTGTTGCAAAAACTTGTTAACAAATTTGCAAAGGGCAGGAACTGCCTATTACAGTTCCGCCCGTTTTGCGACAGAGCTAAGCTGCATCGGACTTTTCCTGCTTATTCAGGCAGTAGGCTTCGTTTGCAACCACCTCGGTGACATAGCGTTTAATCTTGTTTTGGTCTTCGTAGCTGTGGCTCGTAAGTTTCCCTTCAACTAGGATTTCGTCTCCCTTGTGGAAATAACGCTCTACTTTTTCGGCAAGTCTGTTCCAAGCCACGATGTTGTGCCACTGGGTGTTGTTTTTCACCTGTCCGTTTTCGGAATACTGCTCGTTTGTTGCGATTGAAAACCTTGCAACTTTTCCATTCTTTGTCTCTCTTACGATGGGGTCGCTACCTAGGCGGCCAACCAACTGTACATGATTTTTAAATTCCATAATTTTAAAAATTTTTAATTGTTAATATTTCTTGTTGCCCAACGACTTTTTTTATGGTTCTGGATATATCAACTGGGCTTGCTATTTTTGTTTGCATTTACATAATTTTGTAGTACTTTTGCAACCTCTCCTTGAGGATGTGGAGACGTAGTTTCACTACCATGGACCAAGTTAGATGCAGCATCCTCAAAGAGAGTTTTTATTACAAATGCTTCGTGAACATACAGCCGATTAACTTTTAGGTTAGCAATAACTTCAACAACGCATATATACTTCTCAACTCCTATTACAATTGGCGCAGCAATCATTCCTGTCATTTGCTTCTTATCATGTACTCCATGATAATCCATAGGAAGTATTTCAATCCCTTTTTCAAGCACATCCTTAACGGCTGCAAATGCTGCGGCTTTAATCCTGCTCATGCCATGCTGTTTGCTGTTTTGTATGCCTTTTATGTCGAGCAATACCTCTCCAAATGTGGAATTCGCTTTTCCACCTTGTGATATGAAGTACTCGTTTACTTGTTGAGCAAATGTAATTCCTTCCTTGGGCAAGAATTCATCGCCGCTTAACTCTATAATTGGTTTGTCATTAAGTAAATTCCCAGAATTTATATCTCCTTTGTTTGCGCTTACATAATTTTGTAGTACCTTTGCAACCTCTCCTTGAGGATGGGTAACGAGATTTGATTCTCCATGAACTGCGTTGGTATCTGCAACATCCGCTTGGAGTTTTTTTGTTTCCATTTTATATTGTTTTTCCTCTGCAATATTTTTGTCCATTATAAAAACTCCTCCCAATAATGCTTTTTCTGTGGCAGCAATGATTTCTCGTACAACTTTTATAGGATTACTATTATATTTTTCTTGTGAAATTCTAAATTCTTTATAATCATAATCGCTTGGAATATGTGGGTACTCGAATAATGCGACAAAAACACTTATATTGATATGTTCTGCATTGAAATTATTACCATTGGCATTATGCCCCGACAATCGTAAAGATAAAATACCACTTGTGGTTTCATAATTTGCATAGTTTGAACCTCCAGAATAGTTTAATTGTAATAATTTTCTAATACCAATCAGCGCACCATTCCATCCATTTCTATAATTGATAGAAAAATCGTTATTTTTAAATTTCTGTATTTTATTCAGTATTGGTGTTATGTTTTTTATTATTTTTGCAGTTGGATTCTTCGAGGTACGAAGGGTATCGGTAGGGCTACTCGTAATAGAAGAATTTGCATTGTCCGATGGGGAGTCCGAATAGGTTGGCCCGCTCTCCGAAAAAGGACAATTTTTCTTTTTAGAGATTTCCTGTTGTTCCTCAGATTGTTTTATTTCATCAATAGTCTTATTGGAGGATGCAATATCTTCTTGTAATATTTCGCTTGTCTTAACCATTACAATACAATTCTTATCTTTTATGCCACCTCATAACTTCTCGCACAGCTATCTTTTGCCATCGATACACTTTCTGCAATAATCTCATACATATAATTACTATTTCCGAGTACATCGCGGTTGCCATCAATTACCCACCTGCCACTGATGGTTATAGTATCGCATATACGCAGACCCGATTCGAGTAGCATTTCGGCTGTGTCGCCTAGTGCGTTTACCGTGTACCAGTGCGTCTGCTGTGCGTACCTATTGTTATTTATACTCCGGTCGGTGACTGCTATTACAAACCTGACAAGTTTGTGTCCGCACATTTCGTTAGCCAGTTCGGGAACCGAACCTATTCTTGCTTCAATTTCTATGTGTTCGCCTAATTTCATCGCGTGTAATTTTTATCGTTAAACATTTCGTTCGGACTTCGTTTCGAAATCCGCTGCAAAGGTCGGGCAACCTCAAAACACGAGTCGGTTTTTAAACGTTTACTTTCGTTTATTAGTCGTTTCTTGTCGTTTATACACGGATATATAATTGGTAATTAAGAAAATATTGTATAAGTAACGATTATGCAATTTTATATGCTAACTACACGTTATTCTCAATACAATGGGATTTCCAATCTTTAGCTCACTGCTTATTATTTAAAAATTTCGTTGAAGTATTTTGTCAAGTGAAAAGAAAATAGTATGTTTGCAATGTCGATATGCGACATTACCTTAGTAGAGGACTGGCAACTGTAAAAGTACCATTTTGAACCATACTAAGGTTTTTTTTGTGTGTTGTGGTCATAATAGATAACGCCGTCTTTCATTTCTTTTAGCACAATAAAAACTGTACGTTGTTCGCCGTCAATATCTGTAGATGATTTGAGATGATATATTTTAACCACATCTTTTCGATTCTTTTTATCAGCTCCATTCCATATAAGTACAGAACGTTGTAGCATTTCTACAGCTTGATAAATGAGTTTGATTTTTGTGGGATAAGTTTTTGACCTTACTGCGTGTTTAATACCGCCAGCGCTAAAACGCACATAATTTTCAATCGCATTACAATAATATGACTTTTCTAATAGATTGTTATACGCCCATTTTAATGCTATTTCAATATCGTTTTTACCTTCCATGTCATTGTAAATAAACTATACCGCTGCAAAGGTCGGGCAGCCTCAAAACACGAGTCGTTTTTTAAATATTTACTTTCGTTTATTAGTTGGTTCTTGTCGTTTGTACACGGATATGTTATTTGTAAACAGTGAGATACGTTACAGTTGCTGTTCTGCATGGAATAGACGTTTTTTTATTTTGATTGCCGTCTTAAATAAAATGTATATCTTCGCAGCCGCAAATTTGCTAAAGAAGATAATTGATGAAAAAGGCAATGGACAAAATATTTTGTGCTGTTCTGGCTTTCCTAGTGCACCTTGTGTTTCATCCCAAGGCATATTATGTGGACAAGCAGAAGCAGAAAAATCGTCTAACCGAACCTACAATATTGGTTAGCAATCATATAAATCATCTCGACGGGACGATAATAGGTACTATTTTCCGTCGCGATGCCATACACCATCTGGCAGCTAAAGACCGTTTCGAGAACAACAAGGGCATGGCCTGGTACTTGCGTCACACTGGATGTATTCCAATCGACCGCCAGAACGTCGATACCAAGTGGGTGTACCAGTCGGTTGACATACTGCGCAACCAGAAGGAAAACATATGCATTTACCCCGAGGGTCGCCATGGAAAAAACAGAGAGATATTACCGTTCCATTCGGGAATAACTACCATTGCGGCTATCGCAGGCGTGCAGATAGTTATGGTGTATATCGATGGACCTTATAACTTCTTTAAGCGTACAAAGCTTATGGTGGGAACGCCTTTCCATCTCGACCCGCCGACCGAAGGCATGACTGCCGAATACATAAAGGCGCAGACCGAGAAACTGCATGATAGTATGGTTGAGCTTCAAGGCGAATTTTTAAAACGAATTAGCAAATAACAAATTATCTTAATACTATGGAAAATTATTTTTTTAACTTGATTCCGAAAGAGGAATTGGAAAAGCTTCCTTATTTGCCGACATTGGTGGATTTGTTGGAGAAAGTAAATCGCGATTATGCAGATCGTCCCGCTGTTTCGGATATGGTAAACACATACACATATCGTCAGTACTACGAGCGCATAGGCAAGCGTCGTGCCCTTATCGAAAGCTTGAATCTTCCGAAGGGTGCAAAAATTGCTGTCTTCGACCGCAATACAATAGACGCAATGGAACTTTTCTTTGCAATTACAACATCGGGTTATACAGTAGTTATGCTTCCTGCACAGCTTCCTGCTCCTGCAGTGGCCGGTTCGGTAAAGAAGTTCGACATTGAGGCAATTTTCGTCCGCGACGAGTTTATGCCTATGTGCAAGGACCTTCCAATAAAGGTTTTGCCTGCAAACGAGACTTCCGACAAGTTTGCTCCTTGTGCAAATGTCAAGAAGGAAGACCTTGCCTGCATATATTTCACAGGCGGAACTACCGGTACTCCTAAGGGCGTTATGTTGAGCCAGGGCGCTATGATGCGCGGTGCTTTCAACGGTATATTTATGCCGGGCAGCGTGCTGATGCCTCACCGCTATATCGCATTGTTGCCGTTGTCACATATCTTCGGTATTATCAGGGGATTCCTTTCGTGCATTTACACAGGTGCGCTCATCTACAGCTGCGAAGACATAAAGGGTATGCTCGGCAAGATTCCGGCTATAAAGCCTACTTGCCTTGTCGTTGTGCCTGGTCTTGCCGAAGTACTTCTTGGTCTTGTTAAGATGTACGGTGTGGGATTCCTCGGCGGCGAACTTCACCAGCTTATCTGCGGTGCAGCAAATGTTCCTCCAAAGTTAATCGCTTTGTTCAAGCAGTTCGGAATAACTCTTCTCGAAGGATACGGACTTACCGAATCTACAAACCTCGTTTCGGGAAATGCTAATGTCGAAGAAAGACCAGAATCTGTCGGTCAGCCTTACCCGGGACAGGAACTCAAGCTCGTAAACGGCGAACTTTGGGTAAAGGGCGAAAACATAATGATGGGTTACTACAACGACCCGCAGGCTACTGCCGAAGCAATGGAAGACGGTTGGTTGAAGACTGGCGACCTTGCTCGTTTCGACGAAGACGGATTCCTCTATATCACTGGACGTATAAAGAATATTATCCTTCTGAAGAACGGTGAAAATGTTTCGCCCGAAGCTATCGAGGAACACTTTTATATGGACGCTCGCGTTCGCGACTGCCTCGTGAAGGAAGTCGAGAAGGACGGCGAAATGGTTATCGGAATCGAAATACTGCCACGTATGGATTCGTTCGAAAACCAGGATCCTCAGTTTGTAGGTGCCGAACTGCATAAGCTTGTAGCCGAGGTAAATGCAAAATTGCCTTCGTACATGCAGATTGCCGTTACCAAGATTCGTACCGAGGATTTTAAGCGTACAGGTGCTCTGAAAGTTGATAGAAAAAACAATTAATAATTTGATTATGGATACAATAGAAAGACTGAAAAAAGTATTCAAAACTGTTAAGCCTAATGTTGATACCGACAACATTACCGACCAGACTTTGCTTATGCAGGATTTGGGCGTCGATTCTCTGTCGATGATTCTGTTGGCTTTGGCTATCGAGAAGGAATTTGATTTCCGCTTCGATACGGTGGAGCCTTTCAAGACAGTAGGAGAGGTTGTCGCATACATCGAGGGCAAGACAAAGTAAATTTTGTAAGTTCAAGGATAGAGGCTGCTCGACTTGTTCGGGCGGCCTTTTTGTTTTTTTTAATATTTCAGTTTGCAAAATTTATTCGCATGGCATAATGTTTGAATTCGTGTATGGTGATAATAACCCATAAAATTCAAGGATATGAAAAAGATATTTACCTTCTGTATGGCACTGATGGCAAGCGTTTCCCTGTTTGCCCAGTATGTAGTTTCCGACAAGTACGACTTGTGGTTCGAGGATTCCGACCACGAGGTTACAACACGTAAGTCGGTACGCTGTGACGAAAATTTCCAGGATCTTTGGAACGGCTGTTATGTAAAAATAATTGGCAGAACCGTGTATATCTACAGGGACGGCAGTTCGATACTTTATGGCAATGAGATAAACCTGCTTTACAATGGCTATTATCGTGTTAATCGCAATGGTACATGGTATTTGATGGACCCCGACGGCAACACTATAAGCGGTATTTATGGCAAGGAAATACGGTACTATCCCTGGGGGTATGTGTCGGTTCTGCGTAGTGGCGGCTATTGGGATGTGTATCACTGTAGTGGGCGAAAGGTGGATTTCTATTCCAACGAATCCCCTTATATCTTCTGGAACGGCTGCTGGCTCATCAAACAGGGTAGGTATTGGTACGCATGTGATAAGGATGGTCGCAAGCTTGACGGCGTATATGGCGACCAAGTCATTCTGCTCAACGATGGTCGATGGAAATGCATTCAAGGTTCTTATGTGAGCTACAAGGATGCCGAATAATAAAAAAGGCTGTCCAACGATGTAGGTTAGGCAGCCTTTTGTTTTGTAAATTATTTGTTTCTACTTCATGTAGTCCATCATGTCGAGGGTAAGAATTTCGTCGAGTTCGGCCTCGTGAGCCTTGTCGGTACGGGTGAAGGCTGTTGCGGCGACACCTACGCTGGCTTCCTTAACTTCGCGGATTTCGAGCACATCCGAAAATCTTGCATTGAACTTTTCGCTGTCGAATACCATGTTTTCTGCAGCTTTTGCAGGACGTTCGAGCACTAGGAAACTATAGGTGTCGTTTTCGCGTCCTTTCCACATTTCCTCCTTGCTGATGTGAATGTTTTCGAGGTATGCCGCAACGGGATGAATGCCAGTGATATGGGTTTGCAGTTCGTTGAGGCAGAAGCCTGCGAAACGCAGTGGGTTTATCTCGATTGGAATAGCCTTGCTGCCGTCGTAGCGGAACTCGATGTGCATCGGGAAGTTGCGCAGTCCGATGACCTTGTTGGTGTTGACAAGGAAATCGGTGAAGGTCTTTTCGTACTTGTCGTACAGTGCTTTGCTCGAGCAGTAGAGGCGGTCGCTGGTGTCCGATTCCGATGCAAAGCGGTGATGGTAGATGTTGAGGATTGCTGGTGCACCTTCGGCATCGAAGTAGGCATCGACGGCATATTCTTCGCCATGTATGTATTCCTCGATGAGGAATTTGGCGGTGCCGACGACAAATTCGGGGAATTGTGCACTCGACTTTGCAAAATTTTTCTCAATGTCGGCCATTGCATTCTTCCATTCGGCATCGTCGTGTACAACATATACGCCTACGCTCAGGAATCCTACCGACGGCTTAAGCACGAGCGGAAATTTCAAGCCTTTGGTGTCCATCTTCAGAAGTTCCTTTATTTCGACTTCCTTGAAGAAGAAATCGGGGTACATGTCGCTGCATATACGGCGGAAAGTCGCCTTGTTTTTCAGAAGTTCTATCTTGTCGATAAGTTCCTTGTCCTTAAGGTGTTCCACTATCCACCCCAAGCCGTTTTCCGACATGGAGTACAGGCGGTGGCGCTTGTGGTATTCGGCCACGAACTCGTCGTCGTTGTATAGGTTCAACTTGTATCCGCGGCTTGCAAGCAATTCCGACATGCTGTTGCGCAATACCGGCAGATTTTTCTCAATTGCTGTTCGGATAAGCGTTTCCGAAACGTATGGTTTTTCTAATATTAGCATTTGTCTCTGTGTTTTTTGTTGGCGCAAAATTAGAAAACTTATACCGATTAGAGAAAAAAATAAGTTGGGTTTCTGTGCAAAATTTTAGCTATCTTTGAGCCAAATTTTGAAAATGGAAGTCGTATTCTTGGGTACGGGTACATCGCAGGGAACGCCGATATTGGGTTGCAACTGCGAGGTTTGCAGGTCGAAAGACTTGCACGACAAGCGTTTGCGCTCGTCGGTGCTGATACATAACGACGGTATGGACATACTTATCGATTGCGGTCCCGACTTCCGCTACCAGATGATCCGAGAGGGAGCTAACAACGTGGATGCCATACTTTTCACCCACGGACATATCGACCATACTGGCGGCCTCGACGACATCCGTCCGCTCAACTACCTTACCAAGAAACCTATGGAGATATATGCAGAGCAACGCGTAATCGACGCCCTGCACAAGCAGTTTTTCTATATTTTCGACAACAGCACCTATCCGGGTGTTCCCAAGGTAAATATTCACGTTGTGGACGCTAATGCCGATTTCTTCGTAGGAAAAGTCAAGGTTACGCCTATCCGAGCTTATCACGGACAGCTGCCGATATTGGGATTCCGTTTGGAAAATTTTGTGTATTTGACAGATGTAAAAGTCGTTCCCGATGAGGAAATGTTAAAGTTACAAAATGTAGATACATTGGTTATCAATGCCCTTCAGTACGATGTGCATCCTATGCACTTTACCCTCGACGAGGCTGTTGCTTTTGCGAAAACAGTCGGGGCGAAGCATACTTACTTCACGCATATCGGCCACCGTATATCCTACGCCGATGCAATGTCGAAGTTGCCACCGAGCATGGAACTAGCCTACGATGGGCTTCACCTGACAATATAAAAAAAGGCACCTAAAGTGCCTTATCATTATCCATTGTTAATTGTCCATTATCCATTGTCCATTGTCAATTATCCATTATTAATTATCCCATTAATTTCATCCATTATCCTCTTTGCAAGCACATCGGCCTTTTCAATGGTGCTGCTTTCGGAGTAGATGCGGATTATAGGTTCGGTGTTCGACTTGCGCAGGTGTACCCATTCCTTTGTGTCGGGGAACTCGATCTTTACACCGTCGATGGTCGAAACGGGCTGCGAAGCGTATTTCTGCGCCATTGTCTTCAGAATGTTGTCAACGTTGATTTTTTCGTTGAGCTGAATCTTGTTCTTCGAAATTGAATATTCGGGGAAAGTGCGGCGCAACTCACTGACTTTCATCTTCTTTTCTGCCATAAGTGACAAGAACAATGCGATTCCTACCAGTGCATCGCGTCCGTAGTGGACTTCGGGGTAAATTACACCGCCATTGCCTTCGCCACCGATTACAGCGTTGGTTTCCTTCATCTTGGTAACTACGTTCACTTCGCCGACAGCGGCTGCATTGTACGCGCAGCCGTACTTTTCGGTAACGTCGCGCAAAGCACGTGTCGATGACATATTTGAAACCGTATTGCCCGGAGTTTTCGACAAAATGTAGTCGGCAACCGAAACCAGCGTGTATTCCTCGCCGAACATCTGTCCGTCTTCGCAGATTATTGCAAGCCTGTCAACGTCGGGGTCAACCACAAAGCCGACGTGGGCGTTCTGCTTCGGCATTTCCGATGCAATCTGCGTAAGGTTTTCGGGAATAGGTTCTGGAGTGTGGGCAAAATGTCCGTTTGCCTCGCAGTTGAGCTCAACTATTTTGTTCACGCCGAGCTTTTTCAAGAGTTTTGGCAGTACGATTCCGCCAACAGAGTTCACGCAGTCGATTACTACCTTGAAGTTGGCAGCCTTGATAGCATCGAGGTTCAGGACTTTCATCTTCAGAACCATGTCGATGTGGCGGTCTTCGTAGTTGGCGATTTTGGTTTCCTTGCCAAGATGGTCGATGTCGTTGTATGTGAAGTCTTCCGATTCTGCAATTGCAAGCACGTCCTTGCCTTCCTTGTCGGTAAGGAATTCGCCGTGGCAGTTGAGGAGCTTAAGCGCGTTCCACTGCTTGGGGTTGTGGCTTGCGGTGATGATGATTCCGCCGGCAGCCTTTTCCAAGATAACAGCCATCTCGGTGGTCGGGGTGGTTGCCATACCTATGTTTATGACTTCAAATCCAAGCGATACCAAGGTTGAGACTACAATGTTTTCGACCATTTGCCCCGAAAGGCGAGCGTCGCGACCAACAACGATTTTGTTGTTGTCGAGTCCCTGCTTGCGGTTCCAGATGCCGTATGCGGTTGTAAACTTTACTATGTCGATGGGAGTGAGGTTTTCCGAAATTTGTCCGCCAATAGTTCCGCGGATACCCGATATTGATTTAATCAGTGTCATGTTTTGCTATAATTTGATATTTATGCACAAAGGTAATGAAGAAATGTTCGTTGGAAGTGGTAAAAAATAGAGGCTAAGATATTTTTATCAACAAGATATGTGAAAAGAGAACTGGTAAAATTTTGTAGCGTAATGTAGTATAGTTATATTTGCAGACTGATTACGAAGCGTTATACATTTTGTATATTGGCGTCACGCTTTGTTTGTAAATTGTCCGTTTGGCGCTGGCGGGCATATATAGTTGCGCACGACACACATAAGTGATAGTTATATGAGGAAATTATTTATTCTAATCTCCTTTGTTTCAATTGCAGTAGGAGCATTCTCCCAGACCGACACAACCGCAATATTCCATAAGGCAGATTCGCTTAATGAATTAGGTGCCACTTTGAGGAATGAACGAAAATATAACGAAGCTCTCGATTTGTTCAATCAGGCGGCCGAAATGACAAAAGATGTCGCTGGAGGACTCAACTTGCATTATGCTACCACATTGAGGCACATTGCTATGATTTATGACCGCAAAGCCGATTACCCAAATGCTTTGAAATGCTACATGCAGGCAATGGAAATCCGAAAAAAAGTCCTGGGAGAAGATAATCCAGACTATGCTTCGGCGCTGGACGATGTCGGGATTGAGTATGCAACAATGGGCGACTATCAGACTGCTTTGGAATATATGATACGGGCAATGGAAATCAGGAAAAAAGTTCTTGGAGAGGAACATCCCGATTATGCGTCATCGCTAAATAACATAGGTGTTACCTATTATTATCTTGGTGACGAACAAAATTCCTTGAAATATTATTTGCAAGCGATGGAGCTCAAGAAAAGAATTTTGGGCGAGGAACATCCCGACTATGCTATGTCGCTAAATAATGTTGGCATTGCATACAAAAGCATGGGTGATTACCAAAGTGCTTTGAAATATTACCTGCAAGCTATGGAAATAACAGCCAAATCCTATGGCGAGGAAACCTCAAGATATGCTTCCATACTGAATAATATTGCCATTTCTTATCAAAATTTGAAAAACTACCAGAAAGCCTTGTCATATAATAAGCAGGCATTGAAAATAAGAGAAAAGGTTCTCGGTGTAAAACATCCCGACTATGCATATTCATTGAACAATATCGGTACGGTGTATGAAAATATTGGCGATTACCAGACAGCTTTGAAATATTATATGGAAGCATTGGAAATAAGAGGGATGACTCTTGGAACTGAACACCCTAGGTATGCAGTAACGCTTAACGATATTGGAGGCGTATATTTCGATATGGGTGATTACCAGAATGCTTTGAAATATTTTTTACAGGCATTAGAGATACGAAAGAAAACAATTGGCGAAGAACATCCGGAATACGCATCTTTGTTGAATGATATAGGCATTGTGTACAATGACATGGGCGATCACCAAAACTCTTTGAAATATTTAACGCAAGCACTTGAAATCCAAAAGAAAGTTTATGGTGAGGATCATCACGAATGTGCATCGACTTTGGGTAATATCGGCCTTGTGTACGATAATATGGGCGATTATCAGAATGCGTTGAAATATCAGATGCAATCAATCGAAATAAAAAGAAAAAATTGGGGAGAAGATAATCTAAATTATGCTAGATCTTTGAACAACATAGGTATTGTGTACAATAATATGGGTGATAGTCAGAATGCTTTGAAATACTACAATCAATCGATGGAGACGATTAGGAAAATACAAGGCGAAGAACATCCCGATTATGCATCTTCTCAAAACAACATTGGTTCTGTTTATGACAAAATGGGTGACTACCAAAGCGCGATGAAGTATTACTCAAAGGCTTTGGAAATCCGGAAAAAAGTTCTTGGAGAGGAACACCCTCTATATGCGTTGACGATATATAATATTGGAAGGGCATATTTCGGTGAAGCAGACTATCCTAATGCTATTAAGGCAAATAAAGATGCATCGGATATATGTAAACGCAACTTAATCAGAAACTTTTCGTTCATGACGGCGCACGAGCGCGAAGCCTACTGGTCAGCAACGAACAAATATTTCTACAAGAACATAAATTATATGTATCATTTGCCCGATGACACGCTGGCAACATCAACTTCGTACGATGCAGAACTTATTACCAAAGGATTGCTTCTCGCTTCGGAAATAAATATGACAAATATTATAATGGAGAGCGGTGATTCAACCTTGATTTCCGATTACGAGAATCTAAAAACTATGCACTTGCAGTTGGATAAGGAACTTGAAAAACCGGCTTCAGAACGAGTTTTTGACTGCGATTCGCTTAATGAGGAAATTCAGAAGATTGAGAGGCGTGTTGTAGAGAAGAGCAAGGAGTTCGGCGATATTACCAATTTCATAAAGATCGACTGGAAGGAAGTTCAAAATTCACTCAAGCCAAACGATGTCGCAATAGAATTTTCCAACTTTACTGAAAACGATACGACAAAATTTGTCGCACTTGTGCTTACAAAAGGCATGGAAGCACCTCTCTGTGTGCCTCTTTTCAATCAGTTAGAAATGCAAAAGTTACAGAGGGGTATAGTTCCTGTAAAAACAGAAACATCAGCCGAAGATGAGAACCGTGGTGCAAGCACTGTCGCGGCAAAACGACTGGGCATCTACGAATCTACAGGCCTTTACGACCTGCTTTGGAAACCACTGGAGAAATATTTCCCCGAAAATCCTCGCATCTACTTTGCCCCGTCGGGAATGTTGCACCAGATTGCCGTTGAGTATGCACCAATCGACAAGGAAAAGACCATTTCGGACAAGTACGAAATCTATCGTATGTCATCGACTCGTTTTCTGGCAATGGAATATATGCCGAAACCAATGAAAAATACTGTGCTTTATGGCGGTATCTACTACGACAGCGATACCACTACAATGAAACATGAAAGCGACAGGTATTCAACTCGCAGTGCAACCACAAATTCTATCAGCATAAGCCGTAGCGGAGAACGAGGAAGCCTCAGCTATCTGCCAGGTACAAAAACAGAGGTCGAAAACATTGTCGGCAAGATGAAGAAAAAGAAAATTTCCACAACACTTTTCGAAGGCGCACAGGCAAACGAGGAATCGTTCAAGGCACTATCTGGCAAAGAAATCTCTACTCTGCACGTTGCAACCCACGGATTTTTCCTGCCTTCCGACGAAACGATGTCGGGAGACCAGTCGCTTGTACAATCTGGTCTTTTGCTTTCGGGAGCAAACCTTGCTTGGCAAAATATGCCAGTCCCCGAAGGTGTCGAGGACGGTATTCTTACCGCCAAGGAAATAAGCTTCATGGACTTGCGCAAGACCGACTTGGTGGTACTTTCCGCCTGTCAGACCGCACTTGGAGAAATTACCGGCGAAGGCGTTTTCGGCTTGCAGCGTGGCTTCAAAAAAGCAGGCGCGCGTACCATCATCATGAGCCTCTGGCCAGTGGATGACAATGCTACTTTGTTGATGATGACCGAGTTCTATACCAATCTCACAAAAGGAATGTCGAAACGCGAAGCTTTCCTTTCTGCGCAAAACAAGGTCAAGACAACCGCTGGGTTCGAGAATCCGAGATTCTGGGCAGCGTTTATAATGCTTGACGGAAACGAAAACTGATTTACGATTATAGATTTTCGATTTGGCTATGCCGTCATCTCGGAAGCCAGAGCGCACACGCGATACAGAATGGGGAGCGTTGTAGCGATCGGCTGTCCGTGATCTCCTAAAGGGATTTACTTTATTGGGCAAAAAGCCTAACATCCATTTGTACAGACGCAAAACCTTGCGTCTCAATATGAAATTAGAAACCTATAAACGACAAAAACGACATCGATTTACGATTTGCAAATAGGAAGAAATTAACATTGTTTTTGTAACTTGCTGTAATACAATAAATAAAAAATCTGCAAAATCGTTCAAAAAAATTTGTCGGTATTGAATTTATGTGTACTTTTGCAGTCCAAAATTTTAGGAAACATAAATTAAAAATTAAAAAGATAACGAAATGATTATTGTACCTGTAAAAGAAGGCGAAAACATCGATAGAGCCTTGAAGAAATTCAAAAGAAAATTTGAAAAGACTGGCGTAGTAAAGGAATTGAGAGCTCGTCAGCAGTTTGACAAGCAGTCAGTTATTAAGCGTCAGCAGAAGCTCCATGCAATTTACGTACAGAAATTGCAGAGCATGCAGGAAAATAATTAAAAATATTTTTGTTTTCATTTTTATTTCTTAAATTTGCTTCTCCATAGGAGATGTCAAATGGAAATAAAAATGTTCACGGAATATTTGAGGCTCGAACGTAGAAGTTCGGAGCATACAGTAAAATCTTACGAAACTGATTTACTTCAGTTTCGTGATTTTATTTGTGCTAACTCAAATAGTATTCTAGTCTGTGAGTATTTTACCGACAAGAATGTCAGAATGTGGATGATGAACCTCAAGGAAAGCGGAATATCATCACGAAGCATCAACCGGAAGCTGTCGAGCCTGAAGGCTTTTGCCAATTATCTGAAGAAAGTAGGCAAGATGGACAGAAATCCTATGGCAAAAATTTCAAGTCAGAAGACAAGCAAACGTCTGCCCGAGTTCGTCGCCGAAAACGACATGGACAAGATGACCACTGCTGATTTTTATCCCGAAGGTTTTGCGGGCAAGCGCGACGAGTTTATGGTGGAACTTTTCTACGCTACGGGTATGCGTCTGTCGGAACTTATCAATCTCAAGCATATCGACTTTATGCCCGCCGAACGTCAGGTGAAAGTTTTCGGAAAAAGAAGCAAGGAAAGAATCTGCCCGTTGAACGACTATATTATTAATAGGTATAACGAATATTTGGAGCAGAAAAAGCAGCAAGGCTTCGATGTCAGTTCGCAGGCTTGGCTTTTGGTAACCGACAATGGCGAAAAGTTGTACAGCAAGTTCGTCTATCGCAAGATTACGCATTATCTCGGCGAAGTCACTAGCATCGACAAGAAAAGTCCACACGTTCTGCGACACACATTTGCCACTCAGATGCTCAACAATGGAGCCGATCTCAACTCGATAAAGGAGTTGCTCGGCCATGCAAGCCTGTCGGCGACGCAGGTATATACGCACAATACATTCGAAAAATTAAAAACAGTTTATAAACAAGCTCATCCACGAGCATAAAAAATGAAAGGGAAAAGATATGAACGTAAAAGTACAGTCGGTTCAGTTCGACGCTGACCAAAAATTATTGGATTATGTTGATAAGAAAGTTGGTAAATTGTCGCAGATGGCTGACAATATTTTGAGTGCAGAAGTGATTTTACGCCTCGATAAGTCGGAAACTAACGAAAATAAGATAGCAGAAGTTAGTCTTGACGTACCAAAATTGACCGGTTTGTTCGCAAAACGTCAGTGCAAGACTTTCGAGGAAGCTGTTGATTTATCGGTAGATGCGTTGAAAAAACAGCTAGTAAAGGCAAAAGAAAAACAACGTGATTAAAAAATATAAAAAAAATTTTGCCAGTAAAAAATAATCATCTATATTTGCAGTCCCTTTCGAGGGAGTAAAAACGATCTTTAAAAGTGTTGATGATTATTTTTTAGCCGATGTAGCTCAGCTGGTAGAGCAGCTGATTTGTAATCAGCCGGTCGGCGGTTCGAATCCGTTCATCGGCTCAAAAAATGGTCTGGGGAGATACCAAAGTGGCCAACTGGAGCAGACTGTAAATCTGTTGTCGTAAGACTTCGGAGGTTCGAATCCTTCTCTCCCCACTACAGGGAAGATGTGCGGGAATAGCTCAGTTGGTAGAGCATCAGCCTTCCAAGCTGAGGGTCGCGAGTTCGAGTCTCGTTTCCCGCTCGTAAAGCCAATGTAGCTCAGGGGTAGAGCACTTCCTTGGTAAGGAAGAGGTCATGGGTTCAATTCCCATCATTGGCTCTTTTTTTTGTATATATAATATAGGTAGTAATTTAAGTATTATAATTATAACTAAATAAATTTAAGTCATGGCTAAAGAGAAATTTGAAAGGACGAAACCGCACGTTAACATTGGTACTATCGGACACGTTGACCACGGTAAGACCACATTAACATCTGCTATTACTAAGGTATTGGCAAAGAAGGGCTTGTCGGAAGTAAAGGATTTTGACGCAATCGACAACGCTCCAGAAGAAAAGGAAAGAGGTATAACCATCAACACAGCTCACGTTGAATACCAGACTGAAACCCGCCACTATGCACACGTTGACTGCCCAGGTCACGCCGACTATGTAAAGAACATGGTTACTGGTGCTGCTCAGATGGACGGTGCTATCTTGGTAGTTGCTGCAACTGACGGTCCTATGCCACAGACAAACGAACACGTACTTCTCGCTAAGCAGGTAAACGTACCTAAGATGGTTGTTTTCCTCAATAAGTGCGATATGGTTGACGATGAAGAATTGCTCGACCTCGTAGAAATGGAAGTTCGTGACCTTCTTACTAAGTATGATTTCGACGGTGACAACACTCCGGTTATCCGCGGTTCTGCACTTGGTGCTTTGAATGGCGAACCTCAGTGGGAAGCTAAGGTTGAAGAACTTATGGCTGCTGTTGACAGCTGGATTCCTCTGCCAAAGCGTGAGAACGAAAAGCCGTTCTTGATGCCTGTTGAAGACGTATTCTCAATCACTGGTCGTGGTACTGTTGCTACCGGCCGTATCGAAACTGGTGTTATCCACGTTGGTGATAAGGTTCAGATCGTTGGTTTGAGCGACGAATTCAAGGATACAACCGTTACCGGTGTTGAAATGTTCCGTAAGCTCCTCGACGAAGGTGAAGCAGGTGACAACGTAGGTTTGTTGCTCCGTGGTATCGATAAGGACGAAGTTAAGAGAGGTGAAGTTATCGCTGCTCCTGGTTCAATCCACCCGCACACTCACTTCAAGGCTGAAGTTTACGTTCTTACTAAGGAAGAAGGTGGACGTCACACTCCATTCCAGAACCACTACCGTCCTCAGTTCTTCTTGAGAACTTTGGATATCACTGGTGAAATCGCTCTTCCAGAAGGAACCGAAATGGTAATGCCTGGTGATAACGTTACTATCGATGTAACTTTGATCTACCCGGTAGCATTGAACGTTGGTCTCCGTTTCGCAATCCGCGAAGGTGGTAGAACAGTTGGTGCTGGTCAGATTACCGAAATTATTGAATAATTAAAACAATTATTATAAAGTGATGGGAGTATTCCCGTCACTTTTTTACGGGTGTAGCTCAGTTGGTAGAGCACTAGTCTCCAAAACTAGGTGTCGGGAGTTCGAGCCTCTCTACCCGTGCAAGATAAAAAAAAGAAATATACGCTATAATGAAGAAGATAAAAGCATATTTCGCCAGCGTTTACGACGAGCTGGTAAGGAAAGTTACCTGGCCGAAGTGGTCAGAACTTCAAAGTAGTGCAATAGTGGTAATGGTTGCTTCCTTAATATTTGCCCTCGTAATCTTCGTAATGGACTTTGCATTCAAAGGTCTGTTGGAATGGGTTTACGGGTTATTTTATTAAACCAGTTTTTTTTCGATTGGAGTTATGTCAGAAGTTACTAAGAAATGGTATGTGGTACGCGCATTGAGCGGTAAGGAAAAGAAGGTGAAGGAATATCTCGAAAGTGAAATCCAGCATCGTAACCTCACCGAGCAAGTTCCGCAGGTACTAATTCCAACTGAAAAAGTTTATCAAGTTAGAAACGGAAAGCCTGTTCACAAGGAAAGAAATTTCTTCCCTGGCTATATCCTTATCTATGCAGCCCTCGATGGTGAGGTCGAACATGTGATTAAGAATGTGTCGGGCGTGATTGGTTTTCTTGGAACCAAGGATGGAAAGGCTGTGCCCTTGAGAAACGACGAGGCCGCAAGAATTCTTGGCAAGGTTGACGAATTGTCGGAAAACGCCGACGAAGTTACCGTGCCGTTCTTTGTTGGCGAGGCCGTCAAGGTTACCGACGGACCATTCAACGGTTTCAGTGGTGTAATTGAAGAAGTGTATGATGAGAGGAAAAAATTGAAGGTTATGGTTACCATCTTCGGTAGAAAGACCCCAATCGAACTTCGATTCATGCAAGTCGAAAAAGAGTAATCTTAGTTAATAACGGTAAAAAGTTATGGCAAAACAAATTGGCGGTTTTATTAAACTGCAAATTAAAGGTGGAGCTGCAAATCCCGCTCCTCCGGTAGGTCCAGCTTTAGGTTCGAAAGGTTTGAACATCATGGAGTTCTGCAAGCAGTTCAACGGCAGAACCCAGACTCCTCAGACCGCAGGTAAGGTATTGCCTGTTGTCATCACTTATTATAGTGACAAGTCTTTCGACTTCGTAGTAAAGACCCCGCCGGTTGCTGTACAGTTGATGGAAATCGCAAAGGTAAAGAAGGGCTCTTCTGAACCTAACCGTTCTAAGGTCGGCTCGGTTACCTGGGATCAGGTAAAGACCATAGCCGAAGGTAAGATGGTTGATATGAATGCTTTCACAATCGACTCAGCAATGAGCATGGTAGCAGGAACAGCTAGAAGTATGGGAATCGCAGTTAAGGGCGACTCTCCAATTAAGAAATAATTTAAGTACTTTTTGAAATGACAAAAATTAGTAAGAAAAGAAAAGTTGCTTTGTCTAAAATAGAAAATGGCAAGAAGTACGATCTTCAGGAAGCTGCTAAATTGGTAAAGGAAATAACTTACACAAAGTTCGATGCATCTGTTGACTTGGATGTTCGCCTTGGTGTTGACCCTCGTAAGGCCAACCAGATGGTAAGGGGTATCACCACTTTGCCTCACGGAACCGGTAAGCAGGTTCGCGTGTTGGTATTGTGTACTCCCGACAAGGAACAGGAAGCCAAGAACGCAGGCGCCGACTATGTAGGTTTGGATGACTATATCGAGAAGATCCAGGGTGGTTGGACCGATGTTGACATCATCATCACCATGCCAATGGTAATGGCTAAGATAGGTAAGTTGGGTAGAATATTAGGTCCTAGAGGCTTGATGCCAAACCCAAAGACCGGTACCGTTACTATGGAAGTTGGTAAGGCAGTAGAAGATGTTAAGAAGGGTAAAATCGACTTCAAGGTTGATAAGTTCGGTATCATTCACGCAGGTATCGGTAAGGTTTCGTTCGAAGCCAACAAGATAGCCGACAATGCAAACGAATTGCTCCAGACTATCATCAAGTTGAAGCCAGCTGCAGCTAAAGGAACTTACGTAAAGAGCGTTTACCTTTCTAGCACTATGAGTCCTGGAATAGAAATCGATACAAAAACAATTAATTAGTAACACACGAGTATGAAACGAGAAGACAAAAATGCTCTTATCGAGAGCCTGAAGTCAGCAGTAGAGCAGTACAATCACTTCTACGTAGCCGACATTTCAGGATTGAACGCTAAGCAGACTTATTTGCTTAGAAAGAAATGCTTCGAGAAAGACATTGAACTGATTGTTGTTAAGAATACCTTTTTTAGAAAAGCATTGGAACGTATCGGCAACGGTTACGAAGAATTGTATCCCGTATTGGTTGAAAATTCCGCAGTAATGTTCTGCAACACAGCTAATGTGCCTGCAAAGCTTATAAAGGAATTGAACCAGAAGAGCGACAAGCCTCTTTTCAAGGGTGCATATGCAGAAGAATCGATTTATGTCGGACAGTCCAACCTTGAGGCATTAGCAAGTCTCAAGTCTAAGGAAGAACTTATTGGTGATGTTATATTATTGTTGCAGTCGCCGATGAAGACCGTATTGGGACAACTAGAGTCAGGCAAGAATTTATTAGGAGGTTTAGTAAAAACCTTATCAGAGAGAGAATAAAAAATTAAAGTTAAAAAAGTTTAAAATTTAATAAAAATGGCAGATCTTAAGAAATTGGCAGAAGAATTAGTTAATCTTACTGTTAAAGACGTAAACGAATTAGCAAATATTTTGAAGGAAGAATACGGTATTGAACCCGCAGCAGCAGCAGCAGTAGTAGCAGCTCCAGCAGCAGGTGGTGCAGCAGAAGCAGCAGCAGAAAAGACCGAATTTGACGTAATCCTCAAGGCAGCTGGTCCTAAGAAGTTGGACGTAGTAAAGGTTGTTAAGACCTTGACCGGCCTCGGATTGAAGGAAGCTAAGGATTTAGTTGACGCAGCTCCAAAGCCTGTAAAAGAAGGTGTTGCTAAGGACGAAGCAGAATCTTTGAAGAAGCAGTTGGAAGAAGTTGGAGCAGAAGTTGAACTTAAATAAACGACTTTTGTTGCATAATTTATAGGTTTAGAGCCCCCTCGGGGGGTCTAAACCTTTGTTGGTTTAAGTTCATTTTTAAAAAATTGCGACAATGGCTGTTAATACAAATCAAAGAATAAATTTTTCAACTACAAGAAATCAGCTGGAATATCCGGATTTCTTGGAAATTCAAATAAAATCGTTTAAAGAATTCGTTCAGCTCGATTCAACTGCTGAACAAAGAAAGTCGGAAGGTTTATATCAGGTATTCGCTGAGAACTTCCCTATAACCGATACTAGAAACAATTTCGAATTGCAATTCCTCGACTATACTCTCGATCCTCCGAGATATAGCATCGAACAATGCATCGACAGGGGCCTTACTTATTGCGTTCCCCTGAAGGCTAAACTTAGGCTGACTTGCAGCGACGAGGAACATGAGGACTTCGAAGATTCAATTCAGGATGTATGGTTGGGTACTATCCCATACATGACACCTAGTGGTACATTTGTGATAAATGGCGCCGAAAGAGTTGTTGTTTCACAGTTGCATAGGTCTCCTGGCGTTTTCTTCAGCCAGTCAATGCATACTAACGGTACTAAATTGTATTCAGCACGTGTTATCCCGTTCAAGGGCGCATGGATAGAATTTGCTACCGATATAAATACTGTAATGTATGCTTATATCGACCGTAAGAAAAAGTTGCCCGTAACCACTTTGCTTAGAGCTATCGGTTTCGAAAACGATAAGGACATACTTGAAATCTTTGATTTGGCAGACGAAATTAAGGTTTCGAAGACAGCTTTGAAGAAGGTTGTCGGTCGCCGTCTTGCAGCAAGAGTGCTTAAGACTTGGATCGAAGATTTCGTTGACGAAGATACCGCTGAAGTAGTATCACTCGAAAGAAACGAAATCATCCTCGACCGCGAAACCGTAATCGAAAACGAACATATCGACATGATTGTTGACTCGGGAGTCAAGACTATCCTTCTCCACAAGGAAAACCAGAAGATTTCCGACTACGCAATCATCTACAATACATTGCAGAAAGATACCTGCAACTCAGAAAAAGAAGCAGTTTTCTATATCTACCGTCAGTTGAGAAACGCCGAGCCGCCCGACGAGGCTACTGCTCGCGACGTTATCGACAAGTTGTTCTTCTCCGATAAGAGATACGACCTTGGTGATGTTGGTAGATACAGAATCAACCAGAAGCTCGCTCTCGATGTTCCCGATACAACCCGCGTGCTTACTAAGGAAGACATCATCGCTATCATAAAGTACTTGATCGAGCTTATCAACTCGAAGGCTGATGTGGATGATATCGACCACTTGAGCAACCGTAGAGTTAGAACCGTTGGCGAACAGCTCGCTAACCAGTTCAACGTCGGTCTAGCACGTATGGCTCGTACTATCAGGGAAAGAATGAACGTACGCGACAACGAAGTTTTCCATCCGATGGACCTTATCAATTCCAAGATTTTGTCGTCGGTGATTAACTCGTTCTTCGGAACTAACCAGTTGTCTCAGTTCATGGACCAGATCAACCCGTTGGCCGAAATGACTCACAAGCGTCGTCTGTCGGCTTTGGGTCCTGGCGGTCTGTCGCGCGAAAGAGCAGGTTTCGAAGTTCGTGACGTTCACTACACCCACTATGGCCGTTTGTGCCCGATCGAAACTCCTGAAGGTCCAAACATCGGTCTTATCTCGTCGCTCTGCGTATATGCAAAGATCAACAACCTCGGTTTCATCGAAACCCCATACAGAAAGGTTGCTAACAACGCAGTAAGTTTCGACGATATTGTTTACTTGAGCGCCGAACAGGAAACTGGTCTTGTTGTTGCTCAGGCTAACGCCGAAGTCGACGATAGCGGTAACTTCCAGAGCAATAGGGTTAAGGCAAGAAAGGAAGGCGACTATGTTGTTGTAACTCCCGAAGAAGTTCAGCTCATGGACGTTGCTCCTAACCAGATTTCTTCTATTGCAGCTTCGTTGATTCCTTTCTTGGAGCACGACGATGCTAACCGTGCGTTGATGGGTTCGAACATGATGCGTCAGGCAGTTCCTCTGCTTCGTCCCGAAGCTCCTATCGTAGGAACTGGTATCGAGCACATGGTTGCTAAGGATTCGAGAATTCTCCTCGTTGCCGAAGGCAAGGGTGTTGTTGAATACGTCGATGCAGAAAAGATAATTATCAAGTACGATAGAACCGACGAAGAAAGATTCGTAAGCTTTGTCGGCGATTCTGTCGAATATAAGATTCCTAAATTCAGGAAGACAAACCAGAATACTTGCGTAAATCTTCGCCCTGTAGTTACTAAGGGTCAGAAGGTTACAAAGGGTATGATTCTTACCGAAGGTTATGGTACCCAGGGCGGTGACCTTGCTCTCGGACGTAACCTCAAGGTTGCTTTCATGCCTTGGAAGGGTTACAACTACGAGGATGCTATCGTTCTCAACGAAAGAGTTGTCCGCGAGGATTACTTCACATCTATCCATATTACCGACTACCAGCTCGAAGTTCGCGAAACCAAGCGCGGTATGGAGGAACTCACTTCCGATATCCCGAACGTTAGCGAAACCGCTACCAAGGACCTCGACGAAAACGGTATCATCCGTGTTGGTGCTAGGGTAAAGCCGGGCGATATAATGATAGGTAAGATTACTCCTAAGGGCGAAAGCGATCCTTCACCAGAAGAGAAGCTCCTTAGGGCTATCTTCGGTGAAAAGGCAGGCGATGTAAAGGATGCTTCCCTCAAGGCTTCTCCTTCTACCAGCGGTGTCGTTATCGACAAGAAGTTGTTCTCGAGAAGCGTTAAGGACAGAAAGACCAAGACCAACGACAAGATGTTGGTTGAAGCTATCGAGGAAGTCGAAAGAAAGGAACTCGACAAGCTTAAGGGCGTTCTTATCGACAAGCTCTTCGTTCTTGTTAACGGCAAGACTTCGCAGGGTGTAAAGGACAATCTCGACCAGGTTGTAATACAGAAGGGTGTAAAATATACCCAGAAGTTGTTGCAGGGTGTTGATTTCATCAATGTTAACCCCAACAAGTGGACGACCGACAAGAACCGCAACGACCAGATAGCAAAGATTTTGTTCAACTACATGGTTGAATACAAGAAGATAACAGGTAAGTACAGACGTGAAAAACTCGACATTACCATCGGTGATGAACTTCCATCGGGTATCATGCAGCTGGCAAAGGTTTACCTTGCAAGCAAGCGTGTAATCAGGGTGGGTGATAAGCTCGCAGGTCGTCACGGTAACAAGGGTATCCTTGCTCGTATCGTACGTCAGGAAGATATGCCTTTCCTCGACGATGGTACACCAGTCGACATTGTTCTTAACCCGTTGGGCGTGCCTTCACGTATGAACCTCGGTCAGATTTACGAAACTGTTCTCGGTTGGGCAGGTAAGGTTCTCGGTTGCAAGTTCGCAACTCCTATCTTCGATGGTGCTAGCCTCGAACAGATCAGCGAATACACCGACAAGGCAGGCGTTCCACGCTATGGTAAGACTTGGTTGTACGACGGCGGTACTGGCCGCAAGTTCGACCAGCCGGCAACAGTTGGTGTCATCTACATGCTGAAACTCGGTCACATGGTCGAAGACAAGATGCATGCTCGTTCGATTGGTCCATACTCTCTCATCACTCAGCAGCCATTGGGCGGTAAAGCTCAGTTCGGTGGTCAGCGTTTCGGTGAAATGGAAGTCTGGGCTCTCGAGGCTTTCGGTGCAGCTAACGTACTTCAGGAAATACTTACTGTTAAGTCCGATGATGTTGTCGGTAGAGCTAAGACCTACGAAAGCATCGTTAAGGGCGAACAGATGCCTGTACCGGGAATCCCCGAGTCGTTGAATGTGTTGTTGCACGAATTAAGAGGTTTGTGCTTGAAAATTAATCTTGAATAATTGATAAAATTCTGGTAAAATGGCTTTTAGAAAAGATACAAAAGTTAAGACCAACTTCACGAAGATAACAGTAAGCCTTGCTTCTCCCGAAGAGATTCAGGACTTGTCGAGCGGCGAAGTTACTAAACCTGAAACCATAAATTATAGAACATATAAGCCCGAAAGAGATGGTCTGTTCTGCGAAAGGATTTTCGGTCCTTGCAAGGATTATGAGTGCCATTGCGGTAAATATAAGAGAATAAGATATAAAGGTATTGTTTGTGATAGGTGTGGTGTAGAAGTAACCGAAAAGAAGGTTCGTAGAGAAAGAATGGGTCACATTAAGCTCGAAGTTCCAGTAGCTCATATCTGGTATTTCAAGACCCTTCCAAACAAGATTGGTTACTTACTCGGCTTGCCGTCAAAGAAACTTGACTCGGTAATCTACTACGAAAGATACATTGTATTGCAGCCAGGTCCTAAGGCCGAAGAAGGTGTTGCAAAACTCGATCTGCTTACCGAAGAGGAATATGTACAGATTATCGATTCTCTTCCACGCGAAAACCAGATGCTCGAAGATACCGATCCTAACAAGTTCGTTGCTAAGATGGGTGCCGAGGCTATCCTCGAACTCCTCAAGGAAATCGACCTCGACAAGTTGTCGTACGAACTTCGCGACAAGGCCGGTAAGGAAACTTCGCAGCAGAGAAAGGCTGAGGCCCTCAAGAGACTTAACGTTGTCGAAGCTTTCAGAATGTCGAAGGACATCAACAAGCCCGAATGGATGATCGTACAGGTTGTTCCTGTTATTCCTCCCGAGCTCCGTCCTTTGGTTCCGCTGGATGGTGGACGTTTTGCAACTTCCGACCTCAACGACCTCTACCGTAGGGTTATCATTAGAAATAACCGTCTGAGAAGACTTCTCGAAATAAAGGCTCCAGAAGTTATCCTCCGCAACGAAAAGCGTATGCTTCAGGAAGCTGTAGATTCATTGTTCGACAACTCAAGAAAGTCGAGCGCTGTGAAGACCGATGCCAACAGACCTCTCAAGTCGTTGAGCGACAGCTTGAAGGGTAAGCAGGGTCGTTTCCGTCAGAACTTGCTCGGTAAACGTGTCGACTTCTCGGCTCGTTCGGTTATCGTTGTAGGTCCTGAACTTCACATGCACGAATGTGGTCTTCCAAAGGATATGGCTGCCGAACTTTACAAGCCGTTCGTAATCCGTAAGTTGATGGAACGCGGTATTGTAAAGACCGTTAAGTCCGCTAAGAAGATTGTTGAACGCAAGGACCCGGTTGTATGGGACATCCTCGAAAACGTAATGAAGGGTCACCCGATTCTGCTCAACCGTGCTCCTACGTTGCACCGCCTCGGTATCCAGGCTTTCCAGCCGAAACTTATCGAAGGTAAGGCAATCCAACTTCACCCGCTTGTATGTACGGCATTCAATGCCGACTTCGATGGTGACCAGATGGCTGTTCACTTGCCGTTGGGCAACGCTGCCGTTATGGAAGCTCAGATCCTCATGCTTGCTTCGCACAACATCCTTAACCCTGCAAATGGTGCGCCTATCACGGTTCCGTCGCAGGATATGGTTCTTGGTCTGTACTACATCACCAAGGAAAGAACTGGCGAACAGGGCGAAGGACAGACTTTCTACGGTCCGCAGGAAGTTATCATCGCTTACAACGAAGGCAAACTTGGTCTTCATGCTAAGATTAAGGTTAGACACCACGATGTTGACGAAAACGGCAACTTCATCGAACATATTATCGAAACAACTACCGGTCGTGTAATTTTCAACCAGGTTGTTCCGAAGGAATACGGTTATATCAACCAGCTCCTTACCAAGAAGTCGTTGAGAGATATCATCGGTAACCTTATTAATAAGTGCGGAACTGCAACTACGGCTAAGTTCCTCGACGATATCAAGAACATGGGTTACTACAACGCATTCATCGGCGGTCTGTCGTTCAACCTCGACAACGTTATCGTTCCTGACGAAAAGGCTCAGCTTATCCAGGACGGTTACGATCAGGTTGACGAAATCATGTTCAACTTCAGCAACGGTTTCATTACCGATACCGAACGTTACAACCAGGTTATCGATGTTTGGACCAATGTAAACGCCAAGTTGAGTATCGCCGTGATGAAGAAACTTTCGACCGACGACCAGGGATTCAACTCAGTTTACATGATGCTTGACTCTGGTGCCCGTGGTTCTAAGGAACAGATCAGCCAGTTGTGCGGTATGAGAGGTCTTATGGCTAAGCCGCAGAAGTCTGGTACAGGCGCAAGCGAAATCATCGAAAACCCAATTCTTGCAAACTTCAAGGAAGGTCTTTCGATTCTCGAATACTTCATCTCCAGCCACGGTGCTCGTAAGGGTCTTGCCGATACCGCTCTTAAGACGGCTGATGCTGGTTACCTTACCCGTCGTCTCGTCGATGTGGCTCACGATGTAATCATCACCGAAGAAGACTGCGGTACATTGCGCGGACTCGAAGTTTCCGAACTCAGAAAGGACGACGGTGAACTTATCGAATCCCTCTACGATCGTATCTTGGGTAGAATAAGTGTTCACGATGTATTCCATCCACAGACCAACGAACTTATCGTTGCTTCTGGTGAAGAAATTACAGAGGACATCGCTAAGACTATCGCCGATTCGCCAATCGAAAAGGTTGAAATCCGTTCGGTTCTCACATGCGAATCGCACAGAGGTGTTTGCGCTAAGTGCTACGGACGTAACCTTGCAACCCACAGGATGGTTCAGAAGGGCGAGGCTGTAGGTGTTATCGCTGCACAGTCAATCGGTGAACCTGGTACTCAGCTTACTCTTCGTACATTCCACTCTGGTGGTATCGCAGGTAACATCGCAAGCGAATCTACAATCACAGCCAAGTACGATGGTATCCTCGAAATCGACGAACTCCGTACTGTTGTTCACGAAGAGGAAGAAGGCAATGTTGATATCGTTGTTACCCGTATGGCCGAACTCAAGATCCTCGACCCGGGAACAAAGATCGCATTGGTTAACAAGTCGTTGCCTTATGGTTCGCGTTTGTACTTCAAGAATGGCGATATGGTTAAGAAGGGCGACAAGATTTGTGAATGGGACCAGTACAACATTGTAATCATTTCCGAATACACTGGTAAGCTTATTTTCGAAGATGTTGTCGAAGGTGTCAACTTCAAGCAGGAAATTGCTCCGCAGACAGGTTTCATCGAGAGAATAATTACCGAAACAAAGGATAAGTCCAAGATTCCTGTTGCAAAGATTATTGATAAGAACAAGGAAGTCCTTGCAGTTTACAACCTCCCAGTAGGTGCACGTTTGATGAAGAACGAAAAAGACCAGATTAAGGCTGGTGACATCCTCATCAAGATGCCGAAGGTTGTAGGTAAGGGTGGTGATATCACGGGTGGTTTGCCACGTGTAACCGAGTTGTTCGAAGCTCGTAACCCATCCAACCCAGCTGTTGTTTCCGAAATCGACGGTGTCGTTCAGTTCGGTAAGATCAAGCGTGGTAACCGCGAAATCGAAATTACTCCGAAGGAAGGCAACTCGAAGAAATATTTGGTTCCGCTATCAAAGCAGATACTTGTTCAGCCTAACGACTATATCAAGGCAGGTACTCCGCTTATCGATGGTGCTATCACTCCGTCCGACATTCTTGCAATCAAGGGTCCGACCGCAGTTCAGGAATATCTTGTAAACGAAATTCAGGATGTTTACCGTCTGCAGGGTGTTAAGATCAACAACAAGCACTTCGAAGTTATTGTACGCCAGATGATGAGAAAGGTTCTCGTAGAAGACCCGGGCGACACTCAGTTCCTCGAGAACCAGGTTGTCGACAAGTGGGAATTCAGACAGGAAAACGATTCTATCTTCGACAAGAAGGTGGTTGTTGATGCTGGCGATTCCGAGAACTTCACTGCTGGTCAGATCGTTTCGTACCGCAGACTTCGCGACGAAAACTCAATGTTGAAACGTAAGGACAAGAAGTTGGTTGAAGCACGTCCAGCAATTCCGGCAACATCGAGCCAGGTATTGCAGGGTATCACCAAGGCTGCATTGCAGACATCGAGCTTCATGTCGGCTGCATCATTCCAGGAAACCACCAAGGTATTGAACGAGGCTGCTATCCGCGCTAAGGAAGATACTCTCGAAGGTATGAAGGAAAATGTTATCTGCGGTCACTTGATTCCTGCAGGAACAGGTCTTCGCGACTTCCAGAGCCTGCGCGTGTGCAACAAGGCCGAAGTTGCTCCTTACATTGATACACTCGAACAGCAAAACGAAATTTAATTTGAATAGCTATGGCAGAGAATAACAACCAGCTGAACATTGAATTGGACGAGGCCGTTGCACAGGGTACGTATGCAAACCTTGCTGTGATAACTCATTCGTCGTCTGAATTTATACTCGACTTTGTAAGGATAATGCCTGGTTTGCCGAAGTCGAAGGTGCAGTCGAGGATAATACTTACCCCCGAACATGCCAAGAGGCTTCTGCGTGCATTGCAGGACAATATCCAGAAGTACGAATCAAATTTTGGACAGATAGAAGTTCAATCCAACAAGTTGCCGATGAATTTCGGAGGCAACACCGCAAAGGCATAGGCTGGTTTATAACGACAAAGAAGGAGCGGATGACATTGTTATCCGCTCTTTTTTTTGCTGTTTCGAGCGCTGCAAAGGAATATTGGTACGGATATTGCATATATAATGTGACATTTCCCCTATGTGTTACACTTGGCGCTATGTTATTGTGCTAAGTGCTAATACATTACATAATATTTTGTAGGCCAATAGCAAGTCTGTTCTCTTTCTGAGAAGTGGGTGCATATTTTTTTATTTATATAAAAATATTCATCGATTATATTTGTAATTAATAATAATATATAATATTTTACATAGTTTGACTAAGGTAAATTAATAAGTTGTACTTTTGCGCCCAAATAAATGAGGGGTGGGGAACTCTTTATTTTATTGATTTTAGTTTTACTCCGAAAGGAGTTGTATAGTTTAAAATATGAAGGATTTTTACGGTATGAGAGGGAACTCTACTATTATGTTAGGTGCTTTAAACGAAGGAAATAAAGCAAGTGTTTGTGTATCAAAGCTATTTGAAGTAAATAAAATAGCAAATATTTCAAAAATAGGTAATATTACCTACGAAAATAATCTTACTACATACAAATTAAGAATTCTGTTTACCATGCTGGCATTCTGTATGGTGCTGGTATTCGGCGGTAAGGCATGGGGACAGACCGCACTTTTCAATGAAGACTTTGAAAGTGGAGATATGCCTACTGGCTGGACTATCGATGGTCCTGGTACGTGGTCGGTTGGAACAGGAGACTATTCTTCTTCAACAGGTGCTGGTCAAGGTACCTACAATGCAAAAATCACTCACGGCAATAATGATGAAGTAACTAAATTGATCACACCTGAAATCGATCTTTCTTCTGTTGCTTCTGCAACACTATCATTCATGCACATAGAGCGCGCGTGGGCTGGCGACTTTGATGAGTTGAGAGTATATTATCGCGCTTCCAGTAGCGATTCGTGGACCAAGATTGCTGAGTACACATCGGAATTTGCTTCATGGACAACTGAGGAAGACATTGTGCTTCCAAGCACAAGTAGTACATACCAGCTGGCTTTTGAAATGACAGATAATTATGGTTATGGCGTTGGTATTGATGACATACAAATTTTTTCACCTCCGTCATGTCCGCAGATAACAACTTTAGCGGCATCCAATATCACACCTTCATCAGCAGACATTTCATGGACAGAAGGCGGTAGCGCAACAACATGGATTCTCAAATATGGAACAGCCGGATTCAATGTTGAAACAGAAGGTACAACCCAGAACATTTCTACAACTCCTGCATTCGAGATTACTGGTCTTACTGCAAATACAGCATACCATGTATATGTAAAGGCTAATTGTGGCGGCGGTGACGAAAGCGAATGGAGGAACATTTCTTTCAGAACTGCTTGCAGTGCTATCACTTCTTTCCCATGGAGCGAGAACTTTGAATCTTATGAATCTGGTAATTTTACAGAGCCATGTTGGGTAAATGAACATATTTCGGGTAGTGGAGTGTTTGCTAGTGAAGATGGAGATATCGAAGGCGCTACAGAACTTGCCTTTATTAGCCGTAACTATAGTACAAGTGATGACGCACATGGTATCCCTGCAGAGTCTGCTTCTGGTTGGTTCACTTACGAATTGAATATTCCTCTTACAGGAACTTGCTATATTATACTTAGAGGTGAAAGCCAATACGGAAGTGCTACCTATATGGATAATTTTATAGTAAGAGAAGCTCCTGCATGTATTAAGCCTACAGGATTGTCAGTTTCAAATGTCCTTGCAAGACAAGCAACTTTAAATTGGACAGCTGGTGCTGACGAAACAGCTTGGCAATATAAAATAAATGATGGAGAGTGGGCTGATATTGAGAACGCTTCACTTGGTAGAACAAACTATTTTTGTGTAATTTCTGGATTAGAAGCAGAGACAACATATTCTATTCAAATACGATCCAATTGTGGAACAAATGGTTATAGCGAACCAACAGCTGCTGTATCATTTACAACAACAGTTGCTTGCCCGGTTCCCCAAAATATAACATGCACAAATATAACAAGGTCGTCAGCATTAGTATCATGGGCTAATGTTAGTGGAATAAGTTGGAAGTTGCAGTACAAGAAAACTTCGGCATCCACTTGGACGGAAGTTGTTCTTGTCTCATCAAATAGCTATTCGCTTGTGGGGCTTGATGACGCTTCTACCTACGAAGTACAAGTTTTGGCAGACTGCGACGGTGATGGTTTAAGCGAATGGTCGTCCTCTGTATATTTTTATACTGGACATTGCCAGCCGACTCCTACAAGTGTTGACGGTACTGGTATTACCAATGTAACATTCGGTACAGGTGATGTCGTTGTAAATAATAGTGAGAGACCAACGGCAAGTCCATATTATGGCGATTACTCCAATCTTATAGGAGCTGTACAGGCAGGTGTAGAAGCAACTGTTAGTATCACTTATGCTACTGGATATACATATGGTACTATTATTTGGATAGACTTGAACGACAATCTCGTTTTCGATGGTAACGAAGTCGTATATGTTGGAGAATCGGAAAGTGCTAATCCTACAGTTCTCGAGGCAACGTTTACTTTGCCAGCATCAACACCAACAGGTGACTATCGTATGCGTATTGCTGGTGCAGATAGCTATTATAACAGTTATGTTGGATCAATTTCTGAAGCAGCAGAAGCTAATTCTTGTCCAACAAGTTCATTTACTATAGTGCATGACTATACAATAAGAGTTTTAGATCCTCCATCATGTTTAAATCCTTTAGCATTACGAGCTACAAATATTGCTGCAAGAACGGCAAATTTGGTTTGGATACCAAGTGGTAGCGAAACGGCATGGCAGATTTGTGTTAACGGAGACGAAGAGCATCTTATAGATGTTACAGAAAGACCATATACACTTACAGATCTTACGCCAGATACAGAATATACAATAAAGATACGTGCTAATTGCGGTTCGGAACAGAGTAATTGGAGCAGTCCTATAAACTTTACAACACTTCCTTCTTGTTATGCTCCTGAAGATTTAGCAGCATCAGAAGTTACAGCAAGATCCGCCAAGTTGTCATGGACTGCCGGTGCAGACGAAACAGCATGGCAGATTTGTATTAGTGATGCTCCTGGACATGAAAATATTATAGATGTTACATCTAATCCATATACGCTTACAGATCTAATGCCATCAACGCGATATATAATAAAAGTTCGTGCAAATTGTGGCGATGTAGATGGCGTAAGTGCTTGGTCAAATAATGCATTGTTTGGAACTCCCGTTGCATGCCCAGCACCGACAGACTTGGCAGCAACTCTTACTCCAGGTAACGGTACTATTGCTACCCTTGGCTGGACAGGGAACGGAACAGCTACCGATTGGGTGGTCGAATATGGTACAGCTGCAGACTTTACTGGTGCAGTTTCGGAAACTGTGACAGGAACACCTTCGATAGATCTTACAGGTCTTACAGCCGAAACTACTTATTATGCACGTGTTAAGGCCATTTGTGGCGGAATCGATGGTGAAAGTGCTTGGAGCAGTAATATCAACTTTACTCCAACCAACTCATATTCTATTACCTTGAACGATGGAACAGCGACAAATGGATATGTACCTGTTTATGGTTATTATGTTGATAATTATAGCCGCAGCCAGTTCATTATTCCTGCTTCTGCATTGACCGATATACAGTGGAGTTCAATTACCAAGTTGACCTTCTATAGTAGCAATGCTTCGATAAACTGGGGTGCTGCAGAATTCGATGTGCGCCTCAAAGAAGTAGATCACACTACTATATCCTCTCTTGAAGATTGGAACAGCATGGATCTTGCATATCATGGAAACCTCGGTATAAGTGGAAATGTTATGGAAGTAACTTTCGATACACCTATTTATTATGAAGACGGAGACCTTATGATTGGAACCAACCAAACAATTAGTGGTTCTTATGTTAGTTGCTCTTGGTATGGTGTATCCGCTACTGGTGCTTCTATGGGTGGTTATGGCTCATCAATCAGTCAGCAGAACTTCCTCCCCAAGGTTACTATTAATTACATACATGATGTCTCTTCTGCATGCCATCGTCCAAAAAATCTTAATGTCACAAGTGTTGGTGCAAGAGAAGCAACTATAGGATGGACTGCTGGAGATACTGAACCTAATTGGAACTTGAGCTACAAGGCTGATGATGATCCCGATTGGACAGAAGTGGCTAATGTTACAAACCCGGTTACCATCGACGGACTTGTTCCTGAGAAAGATTATCAGGTAAGGGTTCAGGCAAACTGCGAAGGCGGTACTGGCGTTAGCGCATGGTCAAAGGTGGCTTCGTTTACTACTCTTCCTGCTTGTCCCGCTCCAACAAACATATCTGCAGAAGTAACTTTTACTACTGCAACTATTACATGGACTGAAGGTCTTTCGGAGACTAACTGGAACTTAAGATACAAAGCAAATGGCGCTGCCGATTGGACAATACTGAATAATGTTACATATCCATATACTATTACCGGTCTTACTGCTGATACCCACTACGAATTGCAGCTGCAGTCAAAATGTAGTGCAATGAGTCTTAGCGAATGGACAGCTTCGTATAGTTTCTTTACTGGATATTGCCAGCCAGAACCGACAACCATTGACAATAATGCTATTACAAGAGTTATCTTTGGTACTGGCGACAATGTGGTAAATAATACAACAAGGCCTCTATTCCCTCCATATTACGGAAACTATTCTAACCTTATCGGTGCAGTACCTGCAGGAATAGAAAGCATGGTAAGCATTACGTACGAGACAGGTGTGGCTTATAGTACAATAATCTGGATCGACCTTAACAACAACCTTACTTTTGATGGCAACGAGGTGGTATATGTCGGAAAGTCGTCAAGTGCCGACCCAACAACATTAAACGCAGCATTTACCTTGCCGGCATCGACTCCAACTGGCGACTATCGCATGCGTATTGCTGGTGCTGCTAGCTATTATAATAGTTATGTGTCTTCAATTGCTGCTGCTGAGTATGCTGATCCTTGTCCAATTGGAACAAAAATTATAGTTCACGACTATACATTAAGAGTTCTTGACGTTCCGTCGTGTATGCCACCAACAGCTGTTGCTGTCGACGGCATTGCTGCAACTACAGCAAACATTTCGTGGACAGAAAACAATTCGGCAACCAGTTGGGAAGTGGAATATAGTACCAACAGCGATTTCTCAAATAGTCAAACAATAAATGCCACTACGAATCCTTTTGAACTCACTGGACTTGCCGATGCAACAACTTATTATGTAAGAGTTAAGTCAAAATGTACTATTGATGATTTGAGCATTTGGAGTGCAGCAGTATCGTTTACAACTGAATGCGCTGCAAAAACTATTGTGGCAGGTTTCCCGTATACAGAAGACTTTAATTCGTATGATGGTTCTGTCTCATCTACTACGGCACCAACAGGATATCCATATCACACTATGCCATCTTGCTGGACATTTGTAAATATGAGTGCTAGTACAAGCTATTATCCTCAAATGTTTTTATCATCATCTTCTTCTTATTCTGTAAGTGGCAACTGTTTGTTCTTCAAATCGAGTAGCACTACGCCTGCTTATGCAGTATTACCCCAATTTACTAATAACATCGAAACTCTTGAACTTGATTTTACATATAGAAATGAAGGCACATCAGAATCTAATGGTACTTTGCATGTAGGTATTGCAAGTGACCTTTCCAATTTGGAATCATCATATATAGAGATTAAGTCTTTTGCTAGGACTACTACATTGACGCAGGAAGAACTTGTTTTCTCAGAGAATACAGATGAAACTGGTAATTATTATATCGTATTCAAATATGTAGGGGGTAGTAGTAACAATTATTATTTATCAATAGATAATGTGGCCGTAAAGATCCCTTCTGCATGTACTAAACCAACCAACCTTACTGTTTCGTCTGCTGGTTTGAACGAAGCTACATTAGAATGGACTCCAGGTGATGCCGAAACCGAATGGAATTTGCGTTATCGCGTTTATGGTGAAAATAACTGGACAATAATAAATAATGTTACAAATCCATATACGCTTACAGGACTTAGCGCATCAACTTCATACGAAATACAGGTCCAGGCTGATTGCGGGGGAAGCATTTCGGATTGGACTGGATCTGAAACGTTCAGTACTAAGTATGGAATAGTTTTCTTCGAGGAGTTTGCAAACACAACGATGCCTGCTGATTGGACTCGATATACAGGAAGACTTGATAATGTAATGAATGGGACTATATCATTGTCGACTACAACCTCAGGATGGAGCTTTGGTACAAATAATGGTGTATTTGACGATCATGCCAGGGTTAACATTTATGGTACATCATGCAACTACTGGTTGGCAACCCCAGTTATTATAATGGAACCCAATGTACAACTGACTTTTGACCTGGCATTGACATCATACTACGGTAATGGCCCAGCTGATAATTCGGGACTCGACGATATGTTTGCTGTCCTTATTAGCACCGACAATGGCTCTACCTGGACAGTGCTTCGTAAGTACGACAATGTAGGTTCTCCCGATGTATATAATAACATAGCAACTGGAGGAGAGTTGATTACTATCGATCTGTCGGCTTATGGCTCCAATGAAATAATAATTGCATTCTATGGAGAATCGACGGATAGCAATGCCGACAATAACTTGCATATCGACAATGTATTGATCGACTATATTCCTTCGTGCTTTAAACCTACAGGACTCGCTGTTGTTTCTGCAGACCTGAATACTGCGACTATTGAATGGATTCCTAGTGGCGACGAAACTGCATGGCAATACAGGCTCGATAACGGAGCATGGACAAACCTTGAAAATGTCACAGGAACAACAACCAAGACTGCAACTATCAGCGGTTTGACTGCTGCAACAGTTTATAGTCTCGAAGTACGTGCATATTGTAGCGACAACCTAAACGATCAGAGTAAACCTAGTGAAGCAGTTTCTTTCCATACCTCATTGTGCAGCAGTAACGACATGTGCGAAATAAGCTACGAGCTAACCGATAGCGAAGGCGACGGTTGGGATGGTAGTGCCATTAAAGTTGTTGATGCGTCGACTGGAATTATTCTCGGAACTTGGACTGTCGAAGATGGTGAATCGCAAGCCGAAGGAACACTCGCTGTTTGCGATGGAAGACAGATCCGTTTCGAATGGATTGATGGTGGTTCTTCGGATGAATGCTCGTACATAGTTTATGATGTAAACGGCGAGGAAATACTTCTCGGTGAAAATGCTTTTGCTCCTACTGTATATACTGTTGATTGTACGGTCAAAACTTGTAAGAAACCGAAAAATCTTATCGTTTCTGATATAACAGCAACATCTGCTCAAATTTCATGGACTCCTAACGGAAATTTCACTACATGGGAGTATAGCATTGATAACGGTGCAAACTGGGAGTCTGTTTCTGGTGTAACCCATGCAGACCTTACTGGTTTGACCGAGGGTCAAATATACACTGTCAGTGTACGTACTGATTGCGGTAGCGAACAAAGTGAAGCAAGGGTTGCTTCATTTGAGACAGGAAATATGTGTGAAATAAACTATGACTTGGTTGATAGTTATGGTGACGGTTGGAATAATGCTACTATCATGGTTGTAGATGTTACCGAAGGTGCTATTATTGCCACTTTGACTATTCCAAGCGGAAGTAATAATGTATCGGGAACCTTGCCTGTTAAGGACGATCATGACATCCGCCTAATATGGGGAGATGGTAGTTATGATAGTGAATGTTCTTATACAATAACCGATGCAAGTGGTGCTGTGATTGTTTCCCAAACTGGATCAATGACGCCAAGTATTATAAATTATACTATCAATTGCCCAACATGTATTCGTCCTAACAATCTTATAACTACTGAAGTTACTACAACATCGGCAATACTTTCGTGGGAAGCTGGCACAGCAAGCAGCTGGATTATAGAGTGCAGTTCTTCCAGCGACTTTTCTACCATAATCAGCAGTATTGCAGTCAATGCAACTCCCGAAAAGGAATATACAGGTCTTACAACCGATGAAACTTATTATTTCAGGGTAAAAGCTGTTTGCGGTATCGGAGACGAAAGTTCGTGGAGTAATGTATGTGAGGTAACTCCTTCTATTTGTCGTCGAATGGGTAATGGATTGGCTGATAATGAAAATCTGCCATCAAATTCTTATTACAAATACTCATATAGCCAGCAAATATATACTGCAGCCGAACTTGGTTCTGCTGGTCTTATGAGTGGTATTTCGTTATATAATAATGGAACAACAGTAACAAGAACTTTCGACTTGTATATAGTTCCGACAAACAAGACATCGTTTGTTAATGTGTCCGACTGGATCCCTGTTTCTGATGCCGACAAGGTATTTTCAGGTTCCGTAACAATGACGGAAGGCCAATGGACACAAATAGATTTTGATAATGCAATTGAGTTCGATGGTACAAGGAATATTGCTGTAGTAATTGACGACAACACAGGTTCGTATGTAAGAGGTATGTCTTGCCTGGCATATAATGCTACTAAGCAGTCGTTGTATGTATATAGTGATGGATCTAATTATAATAAAGATAACATGTCCTCCATTTCAGGAACTTTGCCAACTGTAAAGAATCAGATTAAGTTCTGTATTACAGGCTGTGAAGAGCGTCCTGGTACATTTGAGTTTGCTAATTCTTCGGAAATAATTCCTGTTGGAGGTACAATAAACATATCGGGGACTAACTACCTTACCAATAATGTGTCGCCTTCGGGTACAATACAGTGGAGCAGCAGCGATACTAGAATCGCAACCGTTAGTAGTGAAGGTGTTGTAACAGGTCACTCGGCTGGTAAGGCTATAATAACAGCAAGCATTCCTTCGGTATTGGAAAATGGTACATTGTATTGCGCAGTACAGGCAGAATTTGCTGCTGTAGTTGATTGTGGGGCTACTGATGTTCTTTGTTTCGACTTCGAAGATTATGCTCAGCCTAATACTAATTATTGGATAGATGCAGGTATTCCAAGCTGCTGGCGCAGAATATATGAAGGTTCCCATGATGGTGGTGCTCCTCATGTGTATAATGGCGAATTCGCAATGGATGGCAACGCAATCGAAATTACATCTGGTAATTATCAGCTATATGGTCAGAATTATGGATATACAAATTACGTTGTAATGCCATACGTTTCTGGTCTCGAAAATGGCGGTATGGTAAAATTCAATGCATGGTGGCAGTACGTCGATTATGGTACCCTTACTTTGGGCTACATGACCGATCCGGATGATGCTAGCACTTTTGTTGCAGTAGAAAATGCTACACCATTCCTTTACAACTTTGGTTCGGCAACTGCTGGTGTAAACCAGATAAGCTTGCCTGGCAATATGCCTGCCAATGCTTATATAGCATTCAGATGGTTCTGCCAGACCGATTACTTCAGTTATAGTGTCGCTATCGACAATATATGTATCTGTTCTGCTGCCGAAGGCGCATTCGAATTTACTACAACAGTTGGAACAGTTCTTGAGGGTAACACTATGTCCGAAAGTATTGCGACATACCTTCGTAATGAAATATCTATTCCTGGTAGCGTAACATATTCGAGCTTGAATCCAATAATAGCAATAGTTGATGGCAACGGATTGGTAACAGGAACTTCTGTCGGCATAGCTACCATCGAGGCAACATTTACTCCCGATGATCCTGCAAAGTGCCCGAGTTATGCTTACTTTTATGTAACAGTAGGTAGCGAATCGTGCAAGGAAATCGGTAATTCTGCTGCTACTACATATAGGGCTCCTGTAAATAATAAATATAGATATACATATACTCAGATATTATACAGGCAAGAAGAAATTGATGCTACTGGTTTGATAACATCAATAAGTTTCCAGTATGCATACAATACGCCAATGACAGCCAAGAATTCGGTAAAGATATACTTGAAGGAAACAGACAAAACTGCTTTCGCTAACCAAAACGACTGGGTTCTCGGTATAACAGAGGACGATCTGGTATATTCAGGTGCGCTCAATTGTTCGCAGGGATGGAACTCGTTCTTCCTCGATACTCCATTCCCATATTCAGGTGGAGACAATAATCTGTTGCTTGTAATCGACGACAATTCGGCTACATCTAATTCAGAAAGATATGTATTTAATAGCACAACAACCAGTTACAATTCTGTAATATCATATTATAGCGATAATAGTAATTACGGAAACAATAATATAAGCGGACATTCAAAAATTTGTGATGGTGCACGTCCTAATACTAAGTTCTGTATTTACGATGGTAGTAAATCGACAATAGTGTACAACACATCAGAAAATTGTTTGAATGGCGTTTCTGGTGATATCCAGAGCAGTGTTGGCGTAGCTGGCTATCCAATCTTTGTTACAAGCGATATTCCTTCGTGCAGTACAGGTCTCTTCTTGCATTGGAATACCAGACCCGATGATAGTGGTACTAGCTATGCTTCGGGAGCATTTATTCCACAAGCACCGCAGGATACTTTGGTTCTTTATGCAATATATAGGTTGTGCGATTATGTTGATATTGTTAAGCAGGGCTATGTTCAGCAGGGTGTCGACGATGGTGGAAAAGACAGTTTCGGAATCCAGAAGTTCAATGTATGCCAGGGTGAGACTATCGAACTCGTTGCAGAGAAAAAGGCTGGAGCACCAGACAATATTACCTTTTCGTGGGATGTAAACCGTCACGATGGTAATGCTCATGTGACTAGCAACAGTTCTTCTGTATCTTATGTGGCCACCACTACTATGGGTCACGACATCTTGTTCAAAGTCGATGGACATGATGGTTGTAGGCAGGAGATTCCTCTGCGTGTATGGGTATCGCATGGTCTTAGAGTGGTAGATGACCAACAGACTGCCGGTACAATTTGCGTAGGTAAGGCTAAGGAAATTATAGTGGGCGATCCGCGAGTAGTGCCTGAGGCTATGATTGAGGTTGACAATGAGAGATTGGAAATTAAGTCAACTCAGGGTCAGGCTGTAACCAAGTTTATTCCTGATGGTGTAGGCGAATGCTATACTTCTGATGTTACATTTGCCGACTTCAAGGAAAATGCTGTGATTGCCGATGCTTCAAATATAGATTATGTAAAGATTAATTTGGAACACTCGCATATCGGCGACGTACAAATCTCGCTTAAGTGTTATACACCGAACCATGAGCCTAGAACAGCAATATTGCTTCAGGATTGCCAGGGAGCATCTGGTGGCGGTCTCGACAATGATTCGTATGCATGGCCGTATAAGGTAATATCATGTTATGCTGTTTTCGACAGATTTGTCAACGATGGTTATAATAGCGGCGATTGTATAAAGGGACGTGCTAGCGGTTCGGCTAATATGAAAGTATTTGTTGGATACGACAATACTTCGACAGGCGTACGTCAGGAAGCTAGAGCTTTCGATAAGGATTTGACTACAGCTGAAATGCTTACCGAACTTCGCAATATGCGTAATAATAATCCTGGAAATATTCCTGCTGATTTCTGTTCAGGTGGCTATTATTATAAGTTTAATAGGTGGGTTTATAACGGTAATTTCAGTACTGGAGGTGCAGGTAATGGAGGTTTTGGAAACACTTCATATAACCAATGGTATTCCGAGGCTGCATCCTTAGGTTATGGTAAGCCTAGCATGCACGATGGTCTTGGTAACTATATTCTGACAAATTCATACAATGAAGAAGGTATAGGCCTAGACTACTGCTGGTCGAACAGCGACAGCTACCAGTATGCTGCTGCCGATGGAAATATGCTCGACAATGCAAACCACATGCGCGGCTATACAAATGCTTTAATAGTAAAGCCTTCGAATGCAAGCAACGGAACCCAGTACTACCATCCGTTCCAGAGTTTCCAGAGTCTTGTGGGATGTAAGCTCAACGGCGTATGGACAATACAAATATGCGACTCGTGGGGATTGGATAACGGTTATATATTTAATTGGGAAATCGGTCTGAAGGACATTGATGACAATGCATGGTCTTATGAAGTAAAACTCGAAGATTCGTATGTAGGCAACTGCGGAGGCTATAACTCGAATAATCCGTATGATGACGACAACTTAATAAGCGAAAGTTCAGGATCGGGTACTCCAAACTTCTATATTCACCCGACAATTGCCAATATGGAAAGCAACGGTATAACCTTGCCTACCTATCCAGCAACTTTAGCTCGCAATTGTGAACTGACACTCGAAGATAATATAGGTTGCCTTACTACTGGAAATGGATTTACATACAATATTTCCCAACCTGCAATACCGCATATTGTTAGCCCTGATATCTGCTTGGGCGAACAGGCACATGTATCTGCAGATCTTGGAGGTAACTGGGTGGTACCAGGTAGCCAGTCTATGTTCAAGTGGTGGACTTTACCGTATGGCGAAACCGAATGGCAGCCACTTAACGATCAGGGCGTTGTTAACCCAGTAAGTGGTGTAACTTCCGCAGCATTCTCTTATATACCTACACGTTCGGGCGATAGGTTCAGAGCCGAGATATACGATGCTCATGGTTGCGGTGGTATAATTGATGATATTATTATTACAAATTTGCCAGATATTGCCAATATGGCTGACTACGATTACATTTGGCATGGTAAATTTATTGATGCAACTAGCACCGACTGGAATACTGCAACTAACTGGTATGTAAACGAGAACGGATCATATTCGGTTGTAACATCTTCACTTCCAACTACGGCTCACAATGTATATATCGGTGAATCTCAGTGTACAAAGACTACCGATGTTGTGCTTACCGATGCAGCAAGTGCAAAGAACCTTACGATAGGTTCGAATGCTTCGCTTACAGTTACTGCAGGTGTCCCATTGAGTATTGCTGGTGATCTTGTAAATGAAGGTGCTTTGAATGCTAATGAAGGTTCTGGTAATAATAGGAGCTACGTTGCCTTCGTAGGTTCTGGCGACCAGACGATTAGCAATGCTCAGACATTTGGCGACGTGGAATTCTCACAATCTGGTAATGATATTCATAAGATTATAGCAAACAATGGTATTACCGTAGATCATACTGCATCGTTTAACAAGGGTATTGTCATTGGTAATGCAACATTCAACGATGGAGCTTCTGCGAATGTAAGCACCTTCAATAGTTACGTTGACGGAAATGTAACTAAGAAGGGTAATACAAATTCGTTCACATTCCCGACAGGTAGCGACGGCGTATTGGGTTCATTCACTACAAAGATTGAAAATAATGCACCCGAAGGTTTGTCTGTAAGGTTCAACCATAAGCGCGGCGATGGTACCGATGAGTCTGGCTTCTCTAGCGAAGCACCAGATTACTATCCCGAATGGTGGACTGCAAATAGTATGTGTAGCGACAACGATCCTCAGCTCGACCATGTGAGCAACTTTGAGTACTGGAAGGTAGATGGACTTGGAGCTAACACAAATCTAACTTCGCTTTCACTCGTCGTTGATGCAGATTCGCCTACTCAGCATTTCCATTCAGGAAGCCAGTACGATCCTAGCAAGATATGTGCTGTAGCTCATTACGATTGCTGGAAAAATCTTGGTAGAGTAACATCTACAGTTACTGGTAACCATAATACTATAAGGATAAATGGTATTCCTTCTATTCCACGTACCCGCGGCGGTGCATTCGACGGCATTGTAACCCTCGGTTCTATTGACCGTAGCACTCTGCTTCCAATCGAACTTGCTGCTTTCTCGGCTAATTGCGACGGCAAGTCGGTACTTGTGGAATGGACTACCGCTAGCGAGCGTAACAACGACTACTTCATCATTGAACGTTCCGACGATGCAATCAACTTTGTCGAAATAGCACGCGTTGCTGGTGCTGGCAACAGCATCGAGCAGCTCGACTATAGCTATGCCGATTATGGCAAACGTAGCGGCGACAACTACTACCGCCTCGTTCAGGTAGACTACGATGGTATGCGTTCGGTTTCGGAAATAGTGGTGGTATTCTGTGCCGACGAAACTGGCGAAGAACCCGAAGTACTCGCATACCCGAATCCGTTCAACGATGATCTTAATATAGAACTTGATAATTTCGGCGACCGTCCAGCCCAGATCGAGGTGTTCGATATGCTCGGCAAGTTGGTTTACACCGAATCGGTCGAAAATCCGCAGAATAGTTATAATACGGTTCTGCAACTTGGCGGATTGCCAACTTCGACCTACAATGTTCGCGTTTCGACTTCCGACTTTGTTATAAACCGCAAGGTTGTGAAGAACTAAAATTGCCTAAATAAACACACTAACAAATAGGTTCGGCATCCCAGAATGTTCCCCGCATTTGGGATGCCTTTTTAGAAAAAAAAGTTATACGATAAGACTTCTCTCTCAGTATTGAGAAAAAAAACGCCTTGGAGATATCCAAGGCGTTTTTACTTTATTGGTTTTATTTATTAGCCGTTTATCTTCTGGTTGGCAATTTCCATTACTTCCTTTTCGATTGCGAGAGCGCGTTTTTCAATTTCTTCGCCCTTCTTCAAGATGTCGGCGACAAACTCCTTGTCGTTGTACGACTTGCAGTTTATTTTCACGTTGAGGAAAGCCCCCTGAACAGCCGACCTTGCAGCCAATGCGCCTACGCCGGCATCGCTTATCGAAGCTTCGAGACCGTTCTTTGCCATCTCAAGCATTACCTGCATGCTTTCGCAGCTGAGGCTCATGGTCTTAAATGGAATCTCGATAGCAAACTTGGTTGCGTCCTGGATTGCCTGTTTGCGGCGTGCCTTGTCCTCGTCGCTTGCCTTTGGCAGTGCAAATGCGTCCATAATCTTGTTGAATGCGTTGGTATCTTCGTCAACCATCTTGAGCAATTCGTCGTGGTAGTATTTGCCTTTTTCTGCCCAGTCGCTGTAGTTTTTCCATGTGTCGTCGTTGCGGTGCTTGAGAGCGGTGAGGTTTGCAACCATAGTTCCCAAAGCGGCACCGAGCGAACCCATATATGCCGAAATAGAACCACCACCAGGAGCTGCCGATTCGGATGCAGTTGTGTGGCAGAATTTTACGAGGTCCATGTCAATGAGTTTCGGCTTGTTGTCCTCAAGCATATATTCTATAACGTTCTTCTTCGGGTCGAAAGGCTTAACATCGTTCAAACCGAGTGAGCGGACAGCAATCTTTATGAGTTCTTCGTCCGAAACGCCGAGCGAACGTCCTTGTTTCTGCAGGAAGTAGCGACCTGCATCGAGCAAGGTCTTGAGAGGTGTTACACCAACGAGTTCCGAACCAGTTACGCGGATTCCGTGAGCTGCAGCGCGTTCGCAGACGGTGTCGAAAGCAACGTGCAGAGGAGTAACGTCGATGTCGGTGAGGTTCATCGAAATCTGTGCGATTCCGTATTCCTCGATGTACCAACCGATTGCCTTTACCGATTTCAAGAGGCCAGGAACATATACCTTGTTGCCGTTTTCATCGAGAACCGGCTTGCCTGTAATGGGATGACCTTCACGCTTTACACGGCCGCGTTCACGAACATCGTATGCAATTGAGTTCGCCTTGTTTACCGATGTGGTGTTAAGGTTTACGTTGAAGGCCACGAGGAAGTTGCGTGCGCCAACTGCGGTTGCACCAGTGTGCATTACGCTGTCGTTCCATTCGCGTGGACCGAAATCGGGATGCCATTCGTCGCTGCCGATGCGCTTTGGCAGAGCTTCATATTCGCCCGAGCGGCAGTTTGCAAGGTTGCGGCGCTTTGGTTCGAAAGCTGCACTTTCGTAGCAGTAAACCGGAATTGAAAGTTCTTCGCCTATGCGCTTAGCAAGTTTGCGTGCATATTCAACGGTTTGTTCCATTGTGATGTTCGAAACAGGGATGAGCGGGCATACGTCGGTTGCACCGAAACGTGGGTGAGCTCCGTGGTGCTTGCTCATGTCGATGAGTTCCGAAGCCTTCTTTACTGCAAGGAATGCAGCGTTGCATACTGGTTCGGGTTCGCCGACAAAGGTTACAACGGTGCGGTTTGTTGCTGCTCCCGGGTCAACGTCGAGGAGCTTGATGCCTTCTACTGATTCTATTACATCGGTTATCTGCTTGATGACAGCCATATCGCGTCCTTCGCTGAAATTAGGAACGCATTCAATTATTTGCTTCATTTCTATACGTTTTTAAAATTTGCACAAAGATACAATATTATTTACGATTTTGGATTTACGATTTATGATTTTCCCTTTTCACCGTCATGATGTAATTGTTTAAGCATCCTTTGATAGGATTCGGTGCTATACAACAAAAAACAAATCCCAATCGCAGACGGACTGGGACTCGCCATTTATGAAAAAGATTATTATTTTATTATCGAAGCAATCTTTTCATGGAGTTTTGCAGCGGCTACGGCCTTTGTCTGAAGAATCATATTCTTGATAGCCTTGCCGTTGCTCTTGCCATGACCGATAATAACAGTTCCGTTTACACCGAGAGCTGGAGTACCACCGACGTTCTCGTAATTGTAGTTCTCGAAGAAAGAATCGTTTATACCTCTCTGTTTCAAGATGCTGTATATCGATTCGGCATGCTTCAGGTAAATGTTGCCAACGAATCCGTCGGTAACAATTACATCTACCTTGTTAGTGTCGGAACAATCGCCGCCTTCAATGTTACCAATGAAGTTTATGTTGTCGAGTTCCTTCAGAAGCTTGTAGGTAGCCTTTGCGGTAAGGTTTCCCTTGCCTTCTTCGGCGCCGATGTTCAGAAGTCCGATCCTCGGGTTTTCGATTCCCATTACATATTTTGCGTAAGCACTACCAATCTGGGCGTATTGCACAAGAACTTCGGGCTTTGGGTCGGCATTGAGTCCTACATCAAGAATCAGGTTGTTACCGCCCTTGTTGTTGGGGCATATCGACGATAGGCAAGGTCTGATGATTCCATCGAGTACACCGATGACCTTAGTTGCGCCTACCATCATAGCTCCGGTGTTGCCAGCACTGGCAAAACCGTCAATAATTCCCTGTTTGAGATAGTAGAATCCTTTTACGATGCTCGAATCCTTCTTTTCGAGGAAGGATTTCACAGGGTCGTCGCCCATTGCCAAAGTTTCGGAGCAATTAACAATCTCAAAAACACCAGCATCGACGCTGCGATTGGCGAAATACTTGCGGATGTACTCTTCGTTGCCGAAAAGGAACAACCTGTCGTCCTTGTCCAAAACTTCTAAAGCAAGGATTGCGCCATCAAGAATGGCATCCGGTGCGAAATCCCCGCCTAGTATGTCAACACCAATGTTCATATTGTTGTATTATTTATTCTCCTTTTTGTTCGATAACGAGTTTGCCTCTATAGTATCCGCAGTTTGGACATACGTGGTGATACTGTATTGTAGTTCCGCAGTTTGAGCAGGTTGCCAATGTCGGGAATTCTGCTACATAGTGAGTGCGACGTTTGTTTCTTCTCTGCTTTGAGGTTTTTCTTTTAGGATGTGCCATTTTCTTAAACTTTTAGTTAGTTATTATTATTTTTTAATTCTCGCAACGCTTCCCATCTCGGGTCTATTGCGTCTTCTGTTTTTTCTGTCTCTTCAACCTTGTACTTGTCAATCAGGTCTATCATCTTCGGGTCGCAAGTCGGATTTCCGTCTGCATCTTCGGGATGATAGTGCGCTATGGGCAATGCAAAGTGCGAGTATTCGTAAATGAAACTCGACACGTCAATCGAATTTGCATCGCGACTTAGCGTGACGGCATCGCTGTTTGTGTCGAAATTCGTCTCGTCGCCATAGTTTACCAGAATCTCATCGCTTATTTCGATGGGCTGGTTGTAGAGTTCGAGACATCTGTCGCAAGTCAGCTTTACCGTTCCCGACAAGTCAAAGTTCATAAGCATCGAGGTCTTCTTTTTTAGCAAAGTTACCTTCACATCAACCTCTCCGCCCTTTATTTCTCCGCCTTCGTGCGACTGGAAAAACGCATCGTCAGCCTTAAAAGCGAAGGTATATTCCTTCTCTTCGAGGCCGTCCAACGGTATAATATATTGGTTATCACGTTCCATTCCAATCGTATGGCATTAAAATAAAATTCGTGCAAAAGTACAAAACAATTTTGGAATATGAAAAAGAAAAATAATGTTTCTTTTTTGCACCGCTGCAAACCTTGAACCTTGAACCTTGAATACCGACGCAAAGCATTGCGCCGCTACAATTTTGACACCTTGAACTATGCGGTCGTTGCACGCAACTACTCTACATCAACCACTTGAACCTTGAACGTTAAACTTTGAATCCTTGCCCCTCTCGTTCCTATTTCTTCAGTATTATCCTGAACGTTGTTCCCTTGCCTATTTCCGACGACTTGACAAATATTTTTCCGCCGTGGTATTCCTCTACAATTCGTTTGGCTAGGCTTAGTCCCAGTCCCCAGCCTCGGTTTTTGGTGGTGTATCCAGGTTTGAATACATTTTTGAAATCCGACTTGCTGATGCCTTTGCCCGTGTCGGAAATTTCGATGGCTACGTGCTTCTCCGAATCGTAAAGGCTTATCCGTATGGTTCCGTTTGTGCCAATGGCATCGACAGCGTTCTTGCAAAGATTTTCTATTACCCATTCGAATAGTTCCACGTTGAGCGGCAGGAAAATAAGGCCGTGATTGTCGATGTCGGTTTCGATATGGATAGATGACGGTATGCGCGTCTTGAGGTAAGTGGCCGTGTTGCGTATGCAGTCGGTAAGTTCGTTTTCGTGGAGATTTGGCTTGCTGCCGATTTTTGAGAAACGGGCTGCAATTTTTTCTAGTCGCAAAACATCCTTTTCTATTTCGTGGAACATTTCGGTTTCGCCATGCTCTTCGCGCATTATCTCGAGCCATGCCATAAGCGACGATATTGGCGTGCCAAGCTGGTGGGCGGTTTCCTTCGACATTCCAAGCCATACATGGTTTTGTTCCGACTTGCGCGAAACATTCAGCACTACATATCCCATTATTATGAAAATGGCGATGAGTATCATTTGCACGTAAGGATAGAACTGCAGTTTCATCAGTAGAAGAGAGTCGGAATAATAAATGATGTTAAGCACATTGCCGTCGGGGTCGGTTATCGAAAAACTTTCCTTGCCGTTGTTGCGGAATTCTTCCAGCTTCTCTGCGGCATATTCGGCATTTTCCATTTTTATGGAATCCAAGTTGCGGTACGAAATTATGGTCTTATTGTCGGCATCGACAAGGATGACGGGTATGGTCTGGTTGTTTTCGAGCACTTCGAACAGGAAGCCAATGTCGGCGTCGGGTTCCGAATTGATGAAGCTCTGCATGGCGTGCGACCATAGTTCCATACGCTTGTATTCCTCCTGTCGCAGGTCTTTCATCAAGTTGTTGGTGTAAATGAGCGACAATGTGAAAATGAGTGCTGCAAATATCAGCAGTATTATTTTCCATTTCTTGTCGTGTATATATTTCTTTTCGCGCATACGGATGAACTTTTATTTGATTATGTCGATTCGTATTTTTGAGTCGGGTCTGAGGCCCAGCAAGTTTTTGGCGTTTGCTCCGCGCATTGCTACTTCGAGCAGGTTTATCGAGTTGAAGATGCAAACGATTTCTGGAATTTCAACTTCCTTGTACGACTGGCAAATCTTATCGGTCTTGTGGATATTCGAGTTCAGAAGTATTTCGAATTTGTTTTCTCCGATAACATTGTAGAAAGTCTCCCTGCTGATGTTTGTGATTGCGTTTCCGTACGAATCGATGTAGATTACGCTGCCGAGTATTCCACGTTCTGTGATCTGAGGCTGGACTGCTGTGTATCGTAGTACGTCGTCGCGTTCTTCTCCAAGCTGGCGTATGTCCTTGCCCGAAAGAATGAACTTGGCGATTTCGGCGAAGACGTTCTTTTCGACAAATACGCTATCGGCGGCGAACGAATCGCCGCTAATAAATACAGCCGCTTCTGGTTCCTCGGCAAATATGATGCCAAGTGTACCGTTGTTGGCTCCTATGAAGTATTGGCCGTGGTAGATTGCAACCACAATGTCGGTATTGCTGTCGGGTTCGCTGTCTACACCTATAATATGTATAGTGCCTTCGGGGAAGTCATCGACGAGACTGCCGAGGACAAATCCTGCATGCTGCCAGTTGAATTTTTCGATATTGTGCGATATGTCAACGAAAATGGTGTCGGGATGTTTCGACAGAATTGTAGCCTTTACAGCACCTATATAATAGTCGCTGTTGCTCCAGTCGGTAGTCAGTGTTACCAGTTTCGTCATTTTCGTTGTAAAAATCTTATGACTATGCCAAAAAATTGCTTTTCTTTGCTCCGCAAAAATATCAAAATTTATCGATGACTGAAAAAACTATTCTGATTGAAATTGAAGATTTGCAAAAATTCTTCGGAGTACGCGACGAAAACCTTATGTTGCTGGTGCGGAATTTTCCTCGTTTGAAGATTGTGCAGCGCGGCGATACAGTAAAGGTTGTCGGCGATAAGGAGGAGATTAAGATCTTCGAGATGAAGCTTAACGCGATGATTGAATTTTTTGGCAAGTACAACCGTCTTGGGGCAGAGGAGGTGCGCGAAATTCTCGGTAGCGATACCAATTCGGTCAGCATTGCCGAGGACAAGGATGTGCTTTTGTACAGCATCAGCGGTAAGCCAATAAGGGCACGTACAGCCAACCAGAAACTTCTTGTCGAATGTTTCCAGAAAAACGACTTGCTTTTTGCTACCGGACCTGCTGGAACTGGCAAGACATATACAGCTATTGCCTTGGCGGTAAAGTCGCTCAAGGAGATGAAGGTAAAGAAAATCATACTTTCACGTCCTGCCGTGGAGGCCGGCGAAAACCTCGGCTTTCTGCCTGGTGATGTTCGCGAGAAGCTCGATCCGTACCTGCAGCCGCTCTACGACGCTCTGCTCGACATGATTCCTTATCGTAAACTCGAAAAGTTTCTCGAGGAGAAAACAATACAGATTGCTCCGCTGGCATTTATGCGTGGACGCACTCTTAGCGAGGCTTTTGTGATTCTCGATGAGGCGCAGAACGCGACTTATACCCAGCTCAAGATGTTCCTCACGCGTATGGGCGAAAATTCGAAGTTTATCGTCACAGGTGACCTTACGCAGATAGATTTGCCGCGCAAGTCGGATTCGGGTTTGCTTTCTGCTCATCGGATACTTGGAAATATTCCCGAGATTTCGTTCGTGCAGTTCGACAAGGGCGACATTATCCGTCACAAGGTAGTGGGCAGGATTGTGGACGCATACGAGAAGAGCGAGAAAAGCGAAAAGAAGGAAGAATAGGACTTATTAATTTTTTGATTGACATGGTTTCGTTTGAAAGTGACTATATAGCAGGTGCTCATCCCAAAATTTTGGAAAGACTTGCAGAGACAAATATGGAATCGCTCGTTGGATATGGCGAGGACAGGTATTGCCGAATGGCGGAGGAAAAAATCAAAAAGGCTTGCAACCGTCCCGACGCAAAAGTGCATTTTCTTGTCGGAGGAACGCAGACCAACCAGGTTGTCATAAGCAGCATGCTTGCCGACTACGAAGGCGTGATAGCTGCTACTTCGGGACATATTAGCGTGCACGAGGGCGGTGCAATCGAATTCAGCGGACACAAGGTGCTCGCTCTCGAAGCTACCGACGGGAAACTGAACGCAGGCAATATCGACGCCTATGTCAACACTTTCTATGCCGACGGCAACCACGAGCACATGGTGTTCCCGGGCATGGTATATATTTCCCATCCGACCGAGTATGGAACTCTTTACTGCAAAGATGAACTCGCGGCTATTTCTGCAGTTTGCAGAAAGCACAATATTCCGCTGTTTTTGGATGGTGCAAGGCTTGGATACGGACTGGCAAGCCGTCAGACCGATGTAACTCTGCCCGACATTGCCGAACTTTGCGATGTATTTTACATTGGAGGCACAAAAGTAGGTGCGCTATGTGGCGAGGCTGTTGTTTTTACTCACGACAATGCTCCTAAACATTTCATTACCAAGATGAAACAGCGTGGAGCCTTGCTTGCAAAAGGTCGTTTGCTGGGCATCCAGTTCGATACGCTTTTTACCGACAATCTTTATATGGAAATCAGCCGTCATGCTATCGAAATGGCCGAAAGACTAAAATCGCTGCTTAAAGAAAAAGGATATCGTTTTTATTTGGAATCACCTACAAATCAGCAATTTATTATCTTAGAAAATGCACAGTTGGCGGAACTCGGAAAGCATGTTTGCATGAGTTTCTGGGAAAAGTACGACGATTCGCATACGATAGTTCGCCTTGCAACAAGTTGGTCGACTACCGAAGAAGATTTACGCAAATTGGAGGAATATTTGTAAACCAACCTTAAACCTTGAACCCTGAAACAAAAAAAGCAGAATCAGATGCTGAAACAAGTTCAGCATGACCTTCCGCTTTTTTAGAAACGTGCAACATTAAAACGGCTTTAGCCACAGAAACGCGAAGCATTCAAACGCCGAAGGCATAGAACGGCGAAGCCACTCAAACGCCGCAGGCATTCAAACTTTGAAACAGCGAAGCGAGAACGGCGAAGCCCTCAACGAAGTTAACCTTTAGCTCAGCGTAAGCTAAACCTAGAAACAATTAGAAACGCCGCAGGCACTTAAACGCCGTAGCCCATTAACTTTCGAACACCTTCAGAAACTCGTTCGGTATATTGCTTTCGAAGTGCATCTTTTCGTGTGTACGAGGATGTGTGAACCCTAGAATCCATGCGTGAAGTCCAATGCGATTGAACAGATTTTCCTTCGAGCCATACTTCTTGTCGCCGATAATTGGCTGACCGAGGTCGCTCATGTGGACGCGAATCTGGTTCTTGCGACCGGTTTCGAGGTTGATTTCCATAAGCGAATATCTGCCTTTGGTTTTCATGGTCTTGTAGTGGGTTACTGCCAGCTGACCGTTTTCGCGGTCTTTGGTGGAATAAACCACGTAAGCCTTGTTTTGTGCCAAGTACGATTCGTAAACGCCATCACCGATAGGCTTGTCGCCAGCAGTTACGGCAATGTAGCGGCGGTCGTATATGTTGGTTTTCCAGTCGTCCTGCAGCAGAGCCTGTATTTCTTCGCTCTTGGCGAACATCATCAGACCCGAGGTTTCGCGGTCGAGGCGGTGGACGATGAAGATTCGGTTGTTGGGATTCTGCTCCTTGATGTGCTGGCTAAGTATGCTGTAGGCTGTTTCGTTGCTCTTGGCAGTTGCCACCGAAAGCATTCCCGCTGGCTTGTTGATGACAATTATGTCGCTGTCTTCGTAAACTATTGTTATGCCCTTGAGGTCGCGTCCCGAGGCTATGCGCTTCCAATGAATGGAAATCTTGTCGCCTGCAATCAGCTTTTGGTTGTATAATGTTACAACGGCGCCGTTGAGTTCCACAGTCTTGTTGCGTAACCACGACTTTACCTTGTTGTGGCTGCGGTCGGGGAACTTTTTCATCAGGAAGTTGATGAGTTCGTCTGGTTCGGTGACTTCCAGATTTGTAACCTTCGGCTTTTCGAAGCGCTTGTAGTTCTTTTTGGCTCTGTATGGCATAATTGTATGTTTAGAACAGTGATTTCTTTGATGTTGTGGCGATGAATTCCTTCAGGTAGAATGGTTCGTAATATACCAAGTCCTCGAATTGCTTGCTGTTGAAGGCCGCTTCAGCAAGTTCGCCCATGAATTCGGCCGACGGATATATGTTGTCCATAAAAGTAAAACCATCACAAGCAAGCACTTCCTTGCATTTCGGAGCTCCGTTGCCACAGAAAAGTAGGCGTTTGCCTTTGTGTTCCGCGAATGATTCTGCATCTATGATTTTTGCTTCCACTTCCGACAATTTGTCAAGCTTGGCATTTGTGAGCATCGTGTAGACTTCCATTCGGCGTGCATCAATCATCGGGACGATGAGGTCGTAGTTCTGTGGGCTTTTTGCCTTTGCCATTGCTGCAATGACAAGCAGAGTGTTGAGCGAAATCAGCGGTATGTTGCCGCCAAAGCAAAGTCCCTTGCTGGTACTTGCGCCAATACGCAGACCTGTATAAGAACCTGGTCCACCGCTGAGGGCAACTGCGTCCATGTCGGAAACCTTCATTCCTGCCTCGTCGAGGACTTCCTTTACAAAAACAGCAAGCATCTCGGAATGAGCGGCTTTGCGGGCGTTGTCAGGCTGCATCAGGCGAAGGTTGGTGCATTTTCCGTCGTTTGATATCGATACCGAACAATAGTCGGTCGAGGTTTCTATGTTAAGAATTCGTGCCATGCGAAAAATTTTTGCAAAAATAATTATTAATGGATAATGGACAATTGATAATTAACAATATGTAGCGATGTAATGCTTTGTGTCGCTACGAAAAATTGTTTACCTTTGCAATTCGAAAAACAACACTGCATGAAAAAGATACTAGTCACCGGCGGCGCCGGATTCATAGGTTCGCATCTGTGCGAGCGTCTGCTCAACGAGGGCAACGAGGTCATTTGTCTCGACAACTATTTTACAGGTTCGAAAAACAATATCATACATTTGCTCGACAATCCTTACTTCGAGCTTGTACGCCACGATGTTACAATGCCGTTCTTCATCGAAGTCGATGAGATTTACAACCTTGCATGTCCGGCTTCGCCGATACATTACCAGTACAATCCTATTAAGACCATCAAGACGTCGGTAATGGGTGCAATAAATATGCTCGGTTTGGCGAAGCGCATCAAAGCCAAGATTTTGCAGGCATCGACCAGCGAGGTCTATGGCGACCCGGACATACATCCTCAGCCCGAAACCTACTGGGGCAAGGTGAACCCGATAGGCTCGCGCTCGTGCTACGACGAAGGCAAACGTTGCGCCGAGTCGTTGTTCGTCAACTATCACAAGCAGAACAATGTGCGCATAAAAATAATTCGTATTTTCAACACCTATGGACCAAACATGCACCCAAACGATGGTCGTGTTGTTTCAAACTTTATTGTCCAGGCTTTGCAGGACAAACCTATAACCATCTACGGTGACGGTAGCCAGACACGCAGTTTCCAATATGTCGACGACCTTGTGGAGGGCATGATTAGGATGATGAATACTCCCGATGAGGTTACAGGTCCAGTAAACATTGGCAATCCTGGCGAGTTTACAATCCTTGAATTAGCCCAGAAGGTAATCGAACTTACGGGCTCGAAGAGTAAAATCGAATTCCACGAGTTGCCAGAGGATGATCCCATGCAGCGCAAACCCGATATTACAAAGGCTTCGGAATTGCTAAACGGTTGGAAACCAAAGATTCAGCTCGAAGAAGGGCTTGTGAATACGATAGATTATTTTAGAAGATTGGTACTGTAGTGTTCCCACTAGCGGAATATTGCTTTTATATCGTCGATATATATTGTTTCGCCTGAGGTGTTGTATAGGTACACCTTGAAAGCGGTGTTTTTGGCAAAATCGTTGGGCAAGGCAAAGTCGCAGGCAAAACTTGTCCAGATGTTTGCTCGTTCGATTGTGATTGGTGACGATTGCCAATATGTATTTGCATCTTCTTTGTTTGCTTCAAGCACAATCGCAGCCTTGTCGGTTAAGTTTTCTTCGTAGATATGGGCAAAAACGGTCAAGATTTGTGCGTTGGCATCTATTTCCGTTGCTTTTCTTTCCAATGTTATGCCGTATGGATTTTCAGCGTCAGTTTTTGAAGAATGGTTGCTAGAAAATGCCTTTTCGGTGCTGAGTGTGTGCGTTTGTCCCCAGCCGTCGGTATTTTCGCAGTCGGTGCCGAATTGTGCGACAATCTTGCCCAAAGGTTTTGTATGTCCGTTGTATCTGAAAAGGTAGGCGACTTCGTCCTGGTTGAAGCTTGGGAAGAACTTGAAAAGGTATTCTGCCCATTGCGGCACGTAGCTGAAAACCAGTTCGTAACCAATGGCGTTCATTGCGGAAATAGGTTCGTCGGAATTGGTGAATTCTTTAAGTTTACTGCTGTAGCAACAGAAAAGGGTAGGGCGGCAGGTGTCGGACATGTATTGCAGCTGGAAAAAGTTCTGGCATTGCGACTTAGCAATGTTGCCACGTTCGTAGAATCCGTTCGGAACGCAGGTTACAATGTCGTGGACAAACAAGTTTACGTCCTCGTCGGACGAAAAGTTGTCGTTGATGTATCGGGTGGGGAAGAGACTGTCGTCGCGGGCTGGCTTGTTCATTTCGATAGCTATTCCCAGAATGTTGACGGCAGCAAATATCGGCAGTATTATGCAGTTGGCTACCTGCTTGAAACGTTCGTGACGGATTATTTTGCCAACCTCGGTGTATGCCGAAACAAGTATAATAGGAGCGAGGAATGCCATCGGAAACATAAATCTTGCTTCCTTGTGTCCTATGAGCGAATGGACAAGCAAAAACGGCAGGAAGCTCCAGATGTATGGATTCTTAGGATTGCGGATGAGCAGGAAAATAATTGCTAGCGCAAGTGGGATTCCAACGAAATAGGTTGGGTATTCAACAATTTCTTGCAGATAATACCACCATGGACGGTCGCCAAATCGTCCTTCTTTAACTTCTGCCATGTATCGGAATTGTGAGAAAACAGGTTCACCGTAGAACCACCAGTCGATGCAAAATCCAAGTAGCAGATATGTAAGCACAAACGAGAAAAACGGAGTGACAAAAGTTTTCAGTTTTTTCCTGTCGATAATCAACGACCAAAGCAGGAATCCTGCTATTGCAAGTCCCATCTGTGCGCGGAAAATGAACGAAAGTGCGAGTGAAATGCCGAAAAGTACTTTGCTTTTTCTACTTTCTAAGCCTGAATGGTAGATGGCAAGCGACAGGATGAAAAACAATCCGCCGTATATTTCAGATGAGAACCTGACACTGAGGCAAGGAATGAACCACAATAGTAGCGAAACGACAAAGTAGCCGAATCGTTTTCGTTCGTCGGGGAATGCCGAAATGGTGTTTTTTACAAAATATAGTATTACTGCAAGGCTGAGGAAGGCTGTGAAAATGCGCATGAGCATTGTCTGCACGAAGGGGTCGTCGATTGAAAGCCAAGAGAACACTTTTAGAAACCCTGCACAAATGGCAGGTTGCAGCATCGGACGAATCTGGGCCTCGTATTCCCACGAGATTGTAGGTTCGAAAGTGGCGGTTTTTATGCCGGCGTATTCCACAATCTGGTAATGTTCGTCGGGGTGGTAGTAGCCATAGTTAGATACTGCCGTAACGACAAACATCGCTACGGCAGCAATTATGGTTATAAGGTATTTGCCTTGGAATATGGCGGTTTTGGTCGTCATATTATTTCGTCGGCAAGTTTCTTGAAGTCAACGCCGTTGAAGTTTCCGCTGCTCATCATCAGGTAGTTGGTGCCGTGGCAGTCGGTGGAGCGCAGATAGTCCTGCAACTTGTTGGTGTCGGTATATACGGTTACGTTTCCACCGAAACTTTCCTTTACGTATTCTTCTGGAATATCAGGCAACTGCTTGTGTTTCAAAACTTCACGGTTGTAATAGACGATGGCTGTGTCGGCCTTGTCCATCGCACCGTTGTACTGCGGAATGAAATTCTTCTGCAGACTGCTGAAAGTGTGAAGTTCGATGCAGGCTATGAGTTTGCGTTTCGGATATTTCTGTTTCAGCGCATTTACGGTGGCTTTCAGCTTGCTTGGAGCGTGTGCAAAGTCGATGTAGAATGCCGAGTCGTCGGTTTCCTTTACCAGTTGCAAGCGTTTTGCCGCACCTTCGAAAGTTTCCATTGCCGACCAGAATATCTCGTCCTTGATGCCGAGTTTTTGGCAAACCTTGTAGGCTGCGTTGATGTTCTGGAAGTTGTGGTCGCCGAAAACGTTTAGCACATATTTCTTGTCGCCACGTACAACGCAGTACTTTCCGTCTTCCTCAACGACGTCGATTTTGCCGTATGATTCCGACTTGATGTCATGGTTTACACGGCTGATTTTTTTCAGGTTCTCGTCGCCTTCGTACCAGAAAAGGTTTCCGCCGTACTGTATCGACTTTACAAATATTTCAAACTGCTCGACATATTTCGGAAAAGTGGGGAAAACGTTTATGTGATCCCATGCTATGCCAGTAAGTACGGCTATATGTGGCTTGTACCAGTGGAATTTTGGTGTGAGGTCGATTGGAGACGACAGGTACTCATCGCCCTCGAATATTGCCACGTGGTTCTTGTCCTCGAGGTTAACCATTGTGTCGAATCCCTTGATGTTTGCGCCAACCATGTAGTCGAAGCCGAGATTTGCGTTTTTCAGCACGTGCATAATCATTGAGGTTATGGTTGTCTTGCCGTGGCTTCCGCCGATAACGACGCGCATTTTCGACTTTGTCTGCTCGTAGAGGTATTCTGGGTAGGAGCAAATCTTCAAGCCGAGTTCCTGTGCGCGGACAAGTTCGGGATTGTCCTTACGGGCGTGCATTCCGAGGATTACAATGTCGATGTCGTTTGTTATGTTTTCGGGATGCCAGCCGAAATCCTTTGGCAGAAGTCCGCAGGCTTCGAGGCGCGAACGCGAAGGTTCAAAAATTTCATCGTCGGAACCGGTTACGTTGTAGCCTTTCTTGTGTAGTGCTATTGCGAGGTTGTGCATTGCAGCACCGCCAATTGCTATGAAATGTATTCTCATCTTACAAAATTTTTATTATTCTGCGAGTATAGCAATTTTGAGGGAATAGTTGACAGAAGAATTGCGGATGTTATTAAATTGGGGATGTGAATAAAAAACAATGGACAATTGACAATGAACAATGGACAATTGATAATCTGTGGGGTCGCGGCGTGCCACGACTCCGACTCCACAGATTATAAACAAAAGAACATCATTGTCTAATAATTCCAAAATTGCATTACCTTTGTCCAAAATTCAGAACCATGGAAAACTATATAGAACAAAAGGTTGCACTGGCGGTGCAGTATTTCAAAGATGGCTACAACTGCTCGCAGTCGGTGTTTATGGCATTTGCCGAGGATTTTGGTGTTGACAAAACAATGGCATCCAAGATTTCGGCATCGTTTGGCGGAGGCATAGGCCGTATGCGCGAAGTATGCGGTACGGTGTGCGGAATGGCTATGTGCGCAGGCTTCATTTCACCAGCCGACGACCCGTCGGACAAAGCTGCACGTACAGCCAACTATGCTCTTGTGCAGGAGTTTGCCGAAAAGTTCCGTGCCGAAAACGGTGACATAATTTGCCGTCGCCTGCTCGGTCTGCCCGACGACAACTGTCCCTGTCCAGAACCTTCAACCCGCAATGCCGAGTTCTACAAGAAACGGCCCTGTGTGGAGTATGTTGCGTTTGCAGCAAGGCTGGTGGCGGAGAAGATAAGTTCGGAAAGGGTTTGAGGGCTTCGCCGTTTCAATGCCTGCGGCGTTTCAATAGCTTCGCCGTTTTGATAGTCGAACTGAGGCTCGGTCGAGCAGTCTGGCTGTTAGCCTGTTAGCCTGCGAGCCTGTTAGCCTGTTAGCCTGCGAGCCTGTTAGCCTTCCAGCCTTTTAGCCTTTCTCTACACTTTTTCGGGCGAGTTTTGCTGGACGAAACATATCTCTCTTTGACAAAACGCATAATTTCAACTGTAAAAATAGCAGATAAATAAGACCACAACACATCTACAAAATAAATCTTACGAAATATTTTTTTTGTGCAATATTATACTTACCTTTGCTCGGTAATAATAAACAAGATGGTATGAAACATTTGTTCTTACTATATTTTCTTGGCACTATTAGTGTGGTGGCTTTTGCCCAGAAGTCGTCGTACATTAAGGACAGGCTTTATTTTGATGTTTCATATACGCTCAACAAGCGAGACTTAATGGAGGAAAAGGTAAGAAGAGAAAAAAAGGATGCATTTTCTCTGTCTGCATGTTATGGGGTGACAAAATTCTGGGAACCAGGATTGTATTATAGTCTATGCGAGGAAACATTTGGCGGAGGTTCCCATTATATAGGAATCAAGAACAATTTTCACATATTGCCATTCTTCTTGAAACCAGACAATAGATATTTTAGAGTTTGCGTATACATAACAGATGTTTTTGATGTAAACATTTGGAAAACCAAAACGTTTGGAGCTAGTTATTACCTTTGTAACGACATTGGATTAGGGGCTTCCTTTTATTTCGCGAAAAATGTTGGAATTAATCTTGAATATAGATGGGGGTTTATGATTACGGGAAAACCGATAAGAAGTAACTATCAAAACGGAATAAACTTCGGATTATGCTTTAGATTTTTGACAAAATGAAAAGTTTTGTACAATACATAATTATTATTGTCATCCTTGCTGCAGGCTTTTCTTCCTGCCGCAAGGTGGTGACCGACAAGTTTCCCGACTATCCGCAGAAGATAACGGTAAACTCAATAGCAAAGGCTGGCGAACCGCTGTTGGTAAATGTTTCGCTCACGGGTAACATAAACGATTCAACCCTTGCCTTTGTCGATAATGCAGCGGTTAATCTGTATATAAACGGAACCCATGCCGAAACTTTAAGCTACGAAGGCGACGGCTATTATGTTTCTACTGTTATAGCCAACGAGAACGACAGCCTCGAATGTGTGGTTGCATATAATGGCGATACAGCCCGATGCCATTGCGTAGTGCCACAGAAAGAAATTCCGCTCAATTTCGAATATATTGCAAATGCTGGTGTTGATGATTCCGGTGAACTTTTGCAAGGAGTTGTAACCACTATCGGCAATATTAAAAATCAGAGCAAATATTATGAGATAAAGATTTATACAGTAGAAGGATACGATCGTTATGGTGGGACATCTCTTATGGACATAACCGACCCCATTATCAAGAACGAAGGACTGCCGTTGCCGTTGTTCTCCAACGAATTAGCTTCTGGTGAAAACTTCTCCGTCACGCTCAAGTTTATGACTCATGTCCATGGCGCGGCAGTTTACAACGATACTTTAGTCCAGATGATCCGGCCAATACTTGTGAGATTCCGTGCTGTTGACGAGAACTACTACAAGTTCACGCGAATGCACTACCTATATTACGAAGGTCGCTACTCCGAAGGCATTATCGACAATCCAGTAGTGTTCAACGTTTACTCGAATGTTGAAAACGGATTAGGAGTATTTGCCGCATATACCGAGTATACTGATACAATTTATCCACCAAATGTATGGCAACGATGAGAAAGCTAATCGCAATATTGATTTTATCGTGCATTGCCTTGGCTGCAATCTGCCAGAACAAGGTTTCGGTTTCGGGTATAGTCGCCGATGCCGAAACCGGCGAGGTGCTTATTGGGGCGAATGTCGTGGATAGCGCAGGACAAAGCTGGAGCGTAACCGACAATTCGGGATATTTCTGCCTTCATACCGTGTTGCCTGCCAAAGTATCGGTATCGTTTATCGGTTATGCTACCAAAAGGCTTACTATAGATGCCAAAACAAAGCTTCCACTCAGAATTTCGCTTGCACCCGACAAACAGATGCTAGGCGAAGTAACCGTTGTGGCGCAGGGTAGAAAGCAGGGCGGCAATGTGTCGGAAATGAGCATAAAGGAAATATCCGAACTTCCATCAATGGGTGGCAAGCCCGACATTGCAAAGGGAATGTCGCTTTTGCCAGGAATCAGCACCCAGCGCGAAGGCACAAGCGTATTGAATGTAAGAGGCGGAAATCCCGGCGAAAACATGTACCTTTTCGACAATGTACCGATAATTTATGTAAACCATCTCGGCGGATTTTTCTCGACCTTCAACCCCGACATAATAAACGACATACGCATATACAAGGGAGGATTCCCTGCAAGATACGGTGGCAAACTGTCGTCAATTATCGACATAACCCAGAAGGAAGGCAACAAGAACAAGCACTGCGGTTCTCTGCATGTTGGACTTACCGATATCTCGGCTACTGCTGAAGGTCCTGCCGGACTGAAAAACTCAAGCTATATAGTATGCGCACGAAAGACTATGATTGGCGCGTTGTTGCTCTTTGCATCTTATCTAGCCGACCAAAACTATCTTATCGGATATGGTTTCTACGACCTAAACGGAAAATTTTCGTGGAGTCCTACCGACAAGGACAAGCTTACTGTAAACCTTTATATCGGTGACGACTACCTTGGATTGCGAAGCAAAAAGCAAACAGGTTATTATGTGAATCCACAGCAGTTCCGTCTTGGTTATATGTGGGGAAATGTGATGGCATCGGTACAATACAAGCGCATACTTGGCTGCAAGACATTCCTGTCGGCTGGCATTTCACATTCTCGCTACAGACTGCGAACGGGCTACAAGATAAAGCAAGAAGTGGATACGCTTCCCGATGTTAGAAGCCGTTTCCTTTCGTCGCTTGATGTCACAATGGCTGATTTGTCGGTAAAGCACGACTTTTTCAAGTTCTGGAATATGGAGGCAGGCATACAAGGCGAATTCCAGTCGTACTTGCCGACATACAACTTCGAGCAGAAAAACACAATCTATCGTCCAGCCGCATTCGCATACCTATCGACAACACTGCAATTCCTGAAATATTCGAGTGCAACTCTCGGAGTAAGGGCAAACGGAATAATGTCTAGCACCTATCGTGATTTTTCAATAGAACCACGAGCATCGCTCACTTTTGGCTTCTCGCCCAACCATAGGCTCGGCTTGAGCTATATGACTGCAACGCAATATTCGCATCTGGTATTCACATCGGGAAGCATAATGAACAACGAGGTTTGGATACCCGCGGGTGTAAATATAAATCCAGCAAAGGTAACTCAGTACTCGGCAGAATGGGAAAGCGATTTCCTTGGCGGAAAACTGGCAATGTCGATAGGTGGCTACTACAAGTCGTCGACCGACCTTGCAACCTACAAGGACGGCTTTACCAATTTCATCGGCGACGACAACTGGGAATCGAAGGTCGAAACTGGCGGAATTGGACGGGCATACGGAGTTGAATTTCTGTTGCGCAAGAAGGCAGGTCGGTTTACAGGATTTGTCGGCTACACTTACGCCCGGTCGTTCCGTAAATACGCCAACATAAACAGCGGAAAGGAATTCCCATACGACTTCGACCGCCCGCATAATTTCAACATTGCTGCAAGCTATAGGATAAACGAAAAGTTCAAAATCAGTGCTACATGGACATACCAGACAGGAATCCCATACACACCGGCATTGGGCAAGCAGTATGTCCCGGCAATTACCGAAGAGGGTGAACTTTATATGTACGAATGCTTGATATACGGCGAGCGCAACAGTGGCAGAATGAAGGACTATCATCGTCTCGACCTTGCGCTTACCTACGAATACAAAATCAAGAAAGGCCGCGATGCTGCATGGAGTTTCAGCATTTACAATGCGTATTTCCGCCAGAATCCATTTTTCTACTACTACAACAATACGCCATACGACTATTTCTTATATCCAAGTGTTGACAGCAATTCGTCAGCATTGAAATTGTATCAGGTTAGCTATTTCCCGTTCCTCGCTTCGTTCTCGTACAAAGTGTATTTCGGTGGAAAATAACATACAAACCGAATAAGCCTGAGCGTGAAGATTTGCAAAAGCCTTATATATAGCGTTTAACTGTTGGTCGCGCATTCTTTCGGGCGAGTTTAGTACATCATTCCAAACAACCACAACGGAATCTTGTTGTCGATGCCGATTTCTATGCCGTCGGCAACTACAAAGCTGTCCTTCGCGCCGCTTATCTGCCTATAGCCCTTGCCGTGTCCGCCAACCTCGAAAAGATATGCCGAGTTGACAAGAAAATCGCCCTTCTGTGGCATAATTATGCGGTTCGATGCCGAAAGCTGGTTGGCAAAGAAGGTTTCGCGTATAGTGCCAGTCTCAGCCTTACTTGACAGCGCGTCCATAATGTTGGTATTTCCAAAAACAATCTTTTCGGGCTTCACAAGCTGCTTCGAGCCCCTGTCCTCGGCATATAGCATCCGGATCACCCCAGCCCTGTCAAGCAAGTCGAAAAGCCGCATAAGTTGGTTTCTGCCAATCTGCATCATCGTGCATAGCGATTGTATGTTGAGCGTATATGGAACCGTTTCCGACAGAATCACAAGCAACTGCTTGGCCTTTTTCAGCGATGCGTACTCTATTTCGGTAACGGCGGGAATGTCGTAGTCGATAATGGTATTGACAACCTGCTGAACCCGTGTCAGATAGGTAATTTCGGAGCATCCCCTGTAGTACGGATAGTAGCCACGCTTGAGATATTTCTCGAACTTGGGCAAAATCTTGCATCTGGTGGAAATCTGCGTGGCAATGTCGTAGTGCGACTTCATAATGTCCTGCAACGAATACACCTCGCCGAACTTCTCGCCCTCGAAGTTCAGGAACTCCCTGAACGACAATCCCCGCATCTCGTATATCACGCACCTCCGCGACAAGTCGGAAATGGAATTGTCGATCTCGAGCAGCGACGAGCCGGTGAAAACTATGTGCATATCGGGAAACGAATCGTAGATGTTTTTTATCTCCACCGACCAGTTTGGGTACCGGTGAACCTCGTCGAGGAAAAGATACTTGCCACCGTGCGCTGCGTGGTACTCGGCAAGCTCGAATAAGGTATGCGCCGAAAACCAGATGTTGTCGAGCGAAACATACAAGGCTTTCCGCCTGTCGGCAATCTTCGATTTTATGTATTGCAGCATTATGGTCGTCTTGCCGACGCCCCGCGCACCCTTAATCCCGATAAGCCTGTCTTCCCATTGTATCTCGTCGAAGATATACCTAATGATGTCGTGCGATGTCTTCTCAACAAGCTGTGCCGATATTCTGTAAACGCTTTCCATACCGCTGTCCTTTCAATCAAAATTTCATCGCCACAAAGGTAAAAACTTTTCTCTGGACAGAAAAATTTTTGCAAATATTTTTCTCTACACAGACGATTTTTGATTAAAAGTTTTCTGTATATAGACGATTTTCTTTGTTGCATAGAGTTTAAAGCAGAGCAAGTAATAAAGCATTTGTGTTGCTACAATCAACCATTATAATTTGAGATATTTTGCCCATAAATTGCTCTCTTCTATTGTTTATTTCTTTTTTGAATTTTGTTATTTTGTATGGCTTGTGTATTGAAAATCAGTACGAAACAAATCAAAGCAACATGCAATTCATTTGTATTGTTAACAAAAATTCCGCAATCTGCTTTTCGCCTTGAAAAATCAAGGTATTGCGATTGTTGATATTTTCACGCAAAAAAGTTTTTACCCTTTTTAATTTGTTGAGAATAAAAGATTTATTCTCCATTTAAAAAAAACAGGAATTGACTTGTTGATAACATCAAATATCATCAGCCTCTAATATTTGTAATTTTACAATCCCAAAAAAGATGTAGAAATGGAACAGAAGAAAACATACCAGATGGACGATGCGCAGAAGGCATCTGAGGAATATTTCGGTGGCGACCAGTTGGCAGCACGCGTGTGGCTGTCGAAGTACGCACTTAAGGATTCGGACGGCAACCTCTACGAGAGGACTCCCGACGATATGCACCATCGTATTGCAGCCGAATTGGCACGAATTGACCGCAATTACGCCAATCCAGTTGACGAAAAGGTTTTCTTCGACTTGCTGAAGGACTTCAAATATATTGTTCCGCAGGGCGGCCCGATGTCGGGAATCGGCAACACCAAGCAGATAGTTTCGCTGTCGAACTGCTTCGTAATTGGCAACGAAGGACTTACCGACTCGTATGGTGGCGTCATGCGCATCGACGAGGAGCAGGTTCAGCTTATGAAGCGTCGCGGTGGCGTTGGTCACGACCTGTCGCATCTGCGTCCTGCCGGTTCGCCTGTGAAGAACTCGGCTCTTACTTCTACGGGAATCGTGCCGTTTATGGAACGCTACTCCAACACCACACGCGAGGTGGCTCAGGACGGACGACGCGGCGCCCTTATGCTCAGTGTTTCGATAAAGCACCCCGACAGCGAGGACTTCATCGACGCAAAGCTCATAGCCGGCAAGGTTACAGGAGCAAACATTTCGGTGAAAATTACCGACGACTTCATGAAGGCCGTTATCGAGCATCGCGACTTCGTGCAGCAATATCCTGTCGATTCCGACAATCCAATGGTTGTAAAGACGGTTAATCCTGAAAATATATGGAAGAAAATCGTCCACAACGCTTGGTCGTCGGCTGAACCGGGCATACTTTTCTGGGACACCATAATCCGCGAGTCAATTCCCGACTGCTATGCCGACCTTGGCTACCGCACGGTTTCGACCAACCCCTGCGGCGAGATTCCGCTTTGTCCGTACGATTCGTGCCGACTTCTGGCATTGAACCTATATTCGTATGTTGACAATCCGTTCACGCCAAAGGCTAAGTTCAACTTCAAGAAGTTCAAGGAGCATGTCCATTTTGCAGCACGAATGATGGATGACATCATCGACCTTGAACTCGAAAAGATTGACTCGATACTTGCAAAGATTGATTCCGACCCCGAAGACGAAGAAATCAAGCATGTGGAACGCCATCTGTGGGAAAAGATTTACGACAAGGCTGTCCGTGGTCGCCGTATGGGAATCGGTATCACCGCTGAGGGCGATATGCTTGCAGCATTAAATATGAGATACAGTTCCGACGAGGCAAACGCTTTTGCCGTCGAGGTGCAGAAGACTTTGGCAGTGGAAGCTTACCGCGCATCGGTAGAAATGGCAAAGGAACGTGGTGCTTTCCCGATTTTCGATGCCAACCGCGAAAAGGACAATCCGTTCATCAACAGGATTAAGGAAGCCGATCCTGAAGTATATGAGCAGATGCTGAAATATGGTCGTCGCAACATTGCTATGCTTACCATAGCACCGACTGGCACCACCAGCATAATGACGCAGACCACATCGGGAATTGAGCCTGTTTTCAAGGTTTACTACAAGCGCCGTAGAAAAATCAACCCGAACGACCCCGAATCGCATGTCGATTATGTTGACCCCGACACTGGCGAAAAGTTCGAGGAATACATTGTTTACCATCACAAGTTCGTCGATTGGCTCAAGGTCAACGGCTACAATGTTGACGAGGTTATGCGTCTGCCCGAAGCCGAGATTGAGAAGATTGTCGCCAAGTCGCCGTATGACAAGGCTACAGCCAACGACATCGACTATATTAATAAGGTACGTATGCAGGGAGCAATCCAGAAGTGGGTTGACCACAGCATTTCGGTGACAATCAATATGCCAAACAATATTTCGGCCGATGTGGTTGCCGAGTGCTACATGGAAGCATGGAAGAGCGGTTGCAAGGGCGTTACTGTTTACCGCGACGGTTCGCGCAGCGGTGTTTTGGTCGATGCCAAGAAGGGTGACGGCAAGGAAGAAAAGCCGGCAACTATCCACGAGCGCCCCAAGGTTCTCGAAGCCGACATTGTAAGGTTCAGCAACCAGAAGGAAAACTGGATAGCATTCATCGGACTGGTAAATGGTTCGCCATACGAGATTTTCACAGGTCGTGTAGAGGACGATGTGCTGAACATACCGAAATCCATAACACACGGCTTTATCGTCAAGGTTCCGCTGCAAAATGGGACAACACGCTACGATTTCCAGTATAAGAACAAATATGGTTATGTAACCTCTTTCGAAGGATTGTCGCACATTTTCGATTCGGAATATTGGAACTATGCAAAGCTTATTTCGGGTGTTTTGCGTCACGGAATGGAAATCGACAAGGTTGTGAAGCTTGTAACCTCGTTGCAGTTGAGCGACAACATCAACACTTGGAAGGCTGGTGTTGCCCGTGCTCTCAAACGCTACATTCCCGACGGCACCAGCGTTGATAATTCGCAGGCTTGTCCTCATTGCGGACAGAAGGGTACATTGGTATATCAGGACGGTTGCGTGAAATGCACCAGCTGCGGATATTCGAAATGCGGATAAAAAGCAAACATTAGTCTGTCATTATATATGAAAAACGGCTATCGTGAGGTAGCCGTTTTTTTTGTTTGTTGTGGTTAACAAAAAAAGGCATGCTTTCGCATACCTTTATATTTTAATGTGTGATGATGCTTTTTAGTGAGCCACAACGACCTTTACGGTCTTTTCTGCCTTTCCGTCCTTGTAGAGGCGGCATACATAATATCCGTTCTTCCAAGTGCTGCAGTTAACCGATATGCTGTTGGTGTTGTCGGATGGGATGCGCTTTACAGTCTGTCCCAATACGTTGTAGATTTCAACGTAGCTGTTCTTGCCAAAACCATTTTCGATTGTGAATGATTCGTTTGCTGGGCTTGGGTAAACGTTGAACGAATTTGCAGCAACGGTTGAAATACCTGCAGTATTAATATGTATTGAAAAAACTGCAGTTGGATTTGCACCTGTAGGATATGTGTAAATCATAAAGTCGTGTATTGCATTTATCTGAGAAAAACCTAAATGTACCTCTTGTTCAGCTCCAGGAGCCAATGTAAATTTAGGACATCCGCCATTCATTCCGCATTGTGTAGAACAAAATTCCCATTCTGCATCAGTACCATAATCCGCGTTCTCATCAGCGCTAATTCTCAAATAGCATTTAATGTCAGAAATTGTTTCTGATGATGCATTCTTAACCCTGAAATATATTTCGTTGGTTATATTCACTGTTGTGTTTGTAATATTTTCTTCGCCATTTCTGCCGTTTAATATTACTAATTGTGCAAAACTCTGTGATGCACAAGTAATTATAACTGCTAATATTGTAAATATACGTTTCATCAGTCTAAAATTTTCTGCAAAGATACAAAAATGTTTTAACTCGGACAATGTTTTTTTTGAAAAAAATCGCATGGTATGGAATAGTTTTTGAAAAAGTATTATTTTTGTTTTCGTAAAATTTTACAGATATGAAGAAAATAGTTTTTGCAATGTTACTTGCGTTTGTAGTGTCGGCAGTGGCATACTCGCAGGAAGTTCCACAGGTACAACTGAAGAACCTGAAGGGAAAAGTTGTTAATTCGCAGGAGATAATCGAAAATGACGGCAAGCCAGTTATGGTATGCTTTTTCGCTACTTGGTGCAAGCCATGCATCAAGGAGTTGACTGCTTTCAGCGAGGCCTACGAGGACTGGGCTGACGAAACCGGTGTAAGGATAATTGCTGTGTCGATTGACGATGCCCGCAGTACCAATTCGGTCGGTCCGTTTGTAAATGCCCGTGGCTGGGATTTCGATGTTTACCTTGATGCCAACGGCGACTTCAAGCGTGCCATGAATGTGAACAATGTTCCCCATTCGTTCCTGCTCGACGGCAAGGGCAATGTGGCATGGCAGCACACTTCGTACCTCGAAGGCGACGAAGCTGAAACTTTCGAGATGATAAAGAAGGTGGCAGCCGGCGAACCTCTGAAGGACGAGAAGAAAGAAAAGGAAGAGGAATAGTATTCCTACTTCCATTTTCCCTAAAAAGGAATTATTTTGCAACTAATAATGCGAACATTATAGTATATGAAGAGATTTTTATTTCTGCTTGTCGTCTTTTTGTCTGCAATTCAACTTTTTGCGCAGAAGGACGGCAAGAACGAGAACAAGTTTAATGTCTCGGGTAATTTCCAGAGCGATTTGCAATATTATTTCGAAGACCAGAAGATTGGCGCAGTGGCTGTCGATGAAAAGTTGCTGTCGAACTCGTATGCCAACTTTATGATTTCGTACGGAAAATTTTCTGCTGGCGTGCGTTTCGAAGGTTACTACAACACCTTGCTCGGTTTCCCGAATTCGGGCGGCAAGAACGATGGTTTCGGCATTCCGTCGTATTGGGCTAACTTTACCAACGACAAGTTAGAAGTCACAGTAGGGCATTTCTACGAGCAGTTCGGCAACGGCCTTACGCTGCGTTCGTACGAGGAAAAGTCGCTCGGTATCGACAATGCGATTCTCGGTGCGCGTGTGAAATATACGATTGTACCTGGTGTAAACATCAAGGGTTTGGTCGGCAAACAGCGTTACTACTGGGAACTTTCCGATGGTATCCTTCGTGGCGTTGACGGTGAAATCCAGTTCAACGAGATGATAAAGTCGCTCAACGAAAGCCAGTTCCGTTTCGGAATCGGCGGTAGTTTCGTAAGCAAGTACCAGAAGGAGGACAATCCTATCTACAACCTGCCCAACAACGTGGCAACTGGCGCCGGTCGAATCAACATCGGCTATTCTGACTTCAACCTGATTTCGGAATACGCCTACAAGATAAACGACCCTTCGGCAGACAACAACTACATCTACCGTCCCGGACAGGCATTCCTTATCAATGCTACATATTCGCAGAAGGGTTTGGGCGTGATACTTTCTACCAAGTGGGTTGACAACATGTCGCTTCGCAGCGACCGCAATGCAACGCTTTCGGACCTTACCGTTAGCTATCTGCCCGAAATCACACGCAACTACACTTATGTCTTGCAGGCTTTCTATCCTTACGCAAGCCAGCCGATGGGCGAATGGGGCGCAAAGGGCGAATTCTTCTACAAGTTCAAGAAGGGCACCAAGTTAGGCGGGAAGTACGGAACGACAATAACCTTGAACTATTCGCGTGTCCACAACATAAAGAAGACCGCAATCAACGATTCCACACCTATAGGCACCACCGGAACCTACGGCTACAACACCTCGTTGTTCGCTATCGGCAAGGAGCTGTACTATCAGGACATCAATGTAGAAATTTCGAAGAAATGGTCGAAGAAGTGGTACACCAACATTGCCTATATGAACTTGTACTACAACTACAATGTGCTTATGGGTACGGCAGGTCACGACAATGTGAAGGCGAACATCGCTGTTGTGGAGGCTACCTACAAGATTACCGACAAATATGCTTTGAAGGGTGAGGTTCAGGCAATGTTCACCAAGCAGGACAAGGGCAATTGGATTCTCGGACAGCTCGAGTTCACAATGCCAAACTGGTTCTTTACCGTGTTCGACAACTGGAACTACGGCAATCCCGACAAGAGCGCACGTGTTCACTATTTCAATGTTGGCTTCGGCTATGTGAAGGGTGGCAACCGCATCCAGCTCACCTACGGCAAGCAGCGTGAAGGCGTGATGTGCGTAGGCGGTGTATGCCGTCATGTTCCTGCATCCAACGGATTTGCACTTTCGATTTCGAGTACGTTCTAAAAACTGCACATAGCTCCTGAGCTTGTCGAAGGGTTTATTATTAACGAAAACAAAATGATTATGAAGAAGATAGTATTTTTGACCATATTTGCACTTGCAGGGCTTTTCCTTGCTTCGTGCGACAAGATTGAAGAAGGTGAATACCTGAAAAAACCGAATAATTCTTCGCAAGATCCCACTGACACCACAGGGACAAAGCCTCTGTTCCGCAAGGTTCTGATTATTGACTTTACAGGTCATAAGTGTGGAAATTGTCCGAAAGGTCATAAAATGATAAGCACATTGGAGGAAACTTACCACGATGCAGTTGTCCCCGTGGCAATGCACTGCTCGTCGTTTGCCAATCCGGTAGCAGGAACAGCCTTTGCAGCCGACTTCAGGACCGAAGAAGGCAACTATATGTGCAGTTATATGGAATTGGAAGGTCTTCCTGCTGGGGTTATAAACACATTGGATCCATTGTCGGTAAGTAATTCGCCTACAGAATGGGCTACTTTGTTTGCTCGCTATTACGATGTTGCTCCCGAATTGTCGGTTGAAGTTTCTCCGTCTATTGCTGGCGGTTCGCTTACTACCAATGTAAAGTTGACGGCTGCAACTGCTTGTTCGCGCAAATTGTCGCTCTGTGTGTATGTTGTAGAAGACAACATTATCGGAGGACAGACCGACTACGAGTCCGATCCCGAAACTATCGAGAATTATGTTCACAATCACGTGTTCCGTACGAGCCTCAGCGGTGCATTGGGCGAAAGTGTAAAGGATAACACTGATGCTATGGCCAAGGATGCAACAATCGAGAAATCGTACAGCAAGGCGTTCAGCAGCGACTGGAATGCCGCCAACTGCAAGGTCGTAGCTTTCGTTTACGACACCGACACCAAGGAAGTCTTGCAGGCCGAAATGGTTGGTATTTCACAATAGATTTTCCGAGCGATGAGGCATAAACGTGTTTTTGTCGCCACACTTCTGATTTTCGCGTCATTATTATCTTTCTCGCAGTCGTTTACTGGCGGATTGAAGCTGGGTTTCGACATTTCGCAGGTTGATGGGGACCGACGTGGCGGATACAGTGCAATATTTCCCACGGGCTGCCTTTATGCAAAGACAAGTTTCGGCGAAAGTCGGCGAGCCTCGATGTCTCTTGGCGTATCCTACATACGTAAAGGGAGCAAGGAGGTGAAGAAAAATGATGCTGGCGAAATAACGAGCATATTTGCCATACGTTTGCAATACATAGAGATGCCGCTTACTTTTTCGTGGCAACTCGAAAAGTTCAAGATTCCACGTCTGGTCGATTATACTTTCAAGAACAAGTTGTGCATTGAGGCTGGAGTTTCCTATGCCTATCTTCTGAAGGCGGAAGTTAACGAAGGACAAGGCTTTCTCGACCCACCAAAGGCGTTTTTCGACTACGACTGCGGAATACATCTCGGACTTACATATTATATAGGTGAACATTTTTTCCTTAACTATCGGTTTTCGTATACTTTTTTCTTCTTGCCGATACGCAAGCACCCCGGTGGACAAGTCTATAGGCTAAATCGTGGCGTTTACAACAACGTGATGATATTTACAATAGGATGGGAGATATAATGTAGAGTCGTTGCGAGCAACGACTACATGCACGCAACGACTCTACATCAACCCTTTGAACTTTAATGTGCTGTCGCGGCGTGTCACGACACAACAAGAAACCAAGAAACAGCGCAGCGAGAAACGCCGAAGGCATAGAAACGGCGAAGCCACAGAAACGGCGCAGCCATTGAAACTTCTCTGCCGTTTTCAACATTATAAATGTGCAATATTTAAAACTTTAGCAGCTAAATTGTTAATAATACTTTGCCCAAACTCTTTCCCCGTTGAAAAATAGGAGAGCGGGCGTGCTCGAAAAATAGTAATTTTGCAATCCAAAAATTAAAAGATATGGCACAGGAAAAGAATGTAACGAAGAAAGGGAAAAAGCAAAGCAATGAAGTGTTGGACGAACTGAACTCCTTGTTGGGAAAGATTCCTCCGCAATCGCCCGAACTTGAAAAGGCGGTTTTGGGAGCTATTCTTCTGCAGGCAAATGCAATATACGATGTCCAGAGCATACTTCGTCCCGAAAGCTTTTATGTGCCGGCGCACCAGGTTATATACGATGCCATACAGCGTCTTGCGCTAGCGCAGAAGCCAATCGACTACATTACTGTGTCGGAGGAGTTGAGAATCAACAACCAGCTCGACGAGGTCGGCGGTGTGCCATACCTTATAGAACTTACCGAACTCATCGGAACGGCTTCGCACCTCGAGTACCATGCACGAATTGTTCAGCAGAAATATATCCAGCGTGAACTCATAAAGGCTTCGACCGAGATACAGAAGGCATCGTACGACGAGACCAAGGACGTCGACGACCTTATAACCTTTGCCGAGGGCGAGATTTTCAATATTTCGAATGGCGCGATAAACAAGGATATCGTCAAGATTGGCGAAGTGGTGACTGCCGCCAAGGATGCCATAGCGAAAGCTGCCGAAGATAATAGCAAAGGTGGCAACGCTTGCCGTGGCGTGCCGTCGGGTTTTACCGACCTCGACCGCCTTACCTCGGGATGGCAGAACTCCGACCTTATCATTGTGGCTGCTCGTCCATCAATGGGTAAGACGGCCTTCGTGCTTTCGATGGCAAGGAACATGGCGGTAGCCCATGGCAAGACTGTGGCCTTCTTCTCGTTGGAAATGTCATCGATACAGCTTGTAAACCGACTTATTGCCGCCGAAATTGAAGTAGGTAGCGACAAATTGCGCAACGGTACGCTGAGCGATTCGGAGTGGCAATGTCTCGAAACAAAACTCCATGGACTCGAGCAGGCAAATCTTTTCATCGACGATACCCCTGCAATATCCATTTTCGAGCTTCGCGCCAAGTGCCGCCGTCTAAAGCGTAGCCACAACCTCGACATTGTAATAATCGACTATCTGCAGCTTATGACGGCAGGAGGCGACAGCAAGGGCAGTCGCGAACAGGAGGTAAGTACAATATCGCGTTCGCTGAAGGCAATCGCCAAGGACCTCGACGTTCCAATCATCGCCCTTTCGCAGCTCAACCGTTCGGTCGAAACTCGAAGCAACGACAAGCGCCCGCAGCTTTCCGACCTCCGCGAATCGGGTGCTATTGAGCAGGATGCCGATATCGTGGCATTTATCCACCGACCATATTATTATGGCATAACTCAGGACGATGATGGAAATTCAACAAAAGACCAGGCAACAATAATTGTAGCTAAACATCGTAACGGTGCCGTGGAAGACGTGAAACTTAAGTTTATCCAGGACCTTGCCAAGTTTGAGGACTACGACCGCGGCGTGAGTGAGATTGTATCGTCTGACACCGAAGTGTACCAGACCAGAGGTTCAAAGTTGAACCAGCAGAGTTTTGCCGAAGGAATAGCCAACGAAAATGTGGGATTCAGTAACGACAACAGTTTCGAAAATTCTACAATTCCGGCAGGTTTTGGCAATGGAGGAAATGAAGAAGCACCATTTTAATTAAAAACATATAGGACATGGAAGTAAAAAACGAAGATCGTCAGCATAAATTTGACAAGCATTATCTCGAAATGGCAGCAATATGGGCAAAAAACTCATATTGTAAGCGTCGTCAGGTGGGCGCTTTGCTAGTGAAGGACAAAATGATAATATCGGATGGATTCAACGGAACTCCGTCGGGATTCGAAAACCAGTGCGAGGACGAGAACGATACCACCAAGCCATACGTGCTTCATGCCGAGGCAAATGCAATAACCAAGGTGGCAAAGTCGGGCAACAGCAGCGAAGGTGCAACGCTTTACATAACCACAGCTCCTTGTATCGAATGTGCAAAGCTCATAATACAGTCGGGCATCGAGCGGGTGGTATATGCCGAGGAGTACCGCAAGTCGGAGGGTATCGAACTGCTGAAACGTGCTAAAATAGAAGTGGAAAATTTCAAGGACGATGAAGTACAATAATACCAAGGTTGCCATATTGGTGCCGATGATAATCGCCTTGTCGGTTGTGGCTGGCATGTTCATTGCACGATTGTCGGAAAGTAATACGCTGAACTACACGCCTTCGGCAGCAGGAAGCAAGATCGACAATGTGATGAACCTTATCGAAACCTATTACGTCGACGACCTTAGCCGCGACAGCATCGAGGATGTCATGATTTCCGATTTCTTGCACAACCTCGACCCGCATTCGTCGTATATGACAGCCAAGGAAACCGCCGAGGCGGAGACCGAACTTACCGGTAACTTCGTTGGTATTGGCATACGTTTCTATGTTTTGCACGACACCGTGATGATTACCAATATAATTCCCGGCGGTGCATCCGAAAAGGCTGGACTGCAGGCTGGCGACAGAATTATAGATGTTGATGGCCGTCCAATTTCGGGCATAGGCGTAAGCAACGATAGCGTGCGCGGACGTATTCTTGGCGAAGAAGGCAAGAAGGTGAGCCTCAAGATATTGCGCGACGGACAGATGCTCGATTACAATGTAAGACGTGCACCCGTCGAGGTCGAGAGCGTGTATTATGTCAATGTCGATGGTATAGGCTACATCAAGGTGACATCGTTCAACAGCAATACAGCAGAGCAGTTCGGTAACGCGCTTAAACTGCTGATGCTCACAAAGGTAAAGTCGTTTGTTCTCGACCTGCGCGACAATAGCGGAGGTTTCATGTATGCAGCTCAGCAGATTCTCGACAACTTTTTTGCCGACAGGCGTCTGCTAGTATATACCGAAGGTGCCAATTCGAAGCGCGAGGAGGTGTATTCGTCGGGACGTAACGGCATGTGTGTGGGCTATCCGGTGGCGGTGCTGGTAAACGAAAATTCGGCTTCGGCGTCCGAAATTACCGCTGGAGTTATTCAGGACTACGACATTGGCACGGTTATTGGCAATGTTACCTTTGGCAAGGGTTTGGTACAAAGGATGTTCAATCTTGCCGACGGTTCGTCGGTAAGGCTCACCGTATCGCGCTACTATCTGCCGTCGGGACGATGCATACAGCGCAGCTACAAGGACGGCTATGTGTCGTACCTTGAGAATTATTACCTTAGCTACGGGCGAAACAAGCAGACTGTCGACAGCACCAAGGTCTTTTATACGCTTGGCAAGAAGCGCAAGGTTTACGAGGGCGACGGACTTATGCCCGACATAACTGTGGAGCACGATACCTCCTATGTTTCGGATATGCTTTTGAAAATAAGCAAGGCAAATGTCATAAGCGATTTCTGTGTCGAATATTTTGATGTAAATAGGAGTAGGATGTCGCATATTACGACAAAGAAGGACCTTGACGCTTTCCTCGAAGGTGACGGCATGTTCGGCAAGTTCCTTGCGAGAATAAAGAGCGACGGCATTTCGTATTCGCAGGCCGACCTCGAACGTTCGCAAAAATATCTGAAAATGGTTTTGCGCTACCAGATTGCAGGTTACGTCCTCGATTTCAACGCAGCGAACACGATTCTGCTCGAAGACGATCCATATATGGACAAGGCGAAGGAAGTGATTGAAGGCTGAAAAGGGGCTAGAAGGCTAACAGGCTAACGGTCTTGCAGTCTGACAGGCTCGCAGGATAACAGACGAGAGGGGCAGATAAAAAACTGCCCTTGTGGTGTATATGTTGTATTCGTTCGCGCTGTCACAGTTTTTGCATGCTCCATTTCATTCCGCGGCAAAAACTCCGCCAGCGCTTTTCCACCGCAGCTATTGCTGCTACATATATGTGACCCCGCTGGGGTCTATGGCAAGAAATTACCGCAATGTTGTTTGCCCCCTCGCCCTTAATGGCCTTAAGAACGTTAAGGGCGTTAAACTTGGGCAAAAACGTGCGGTATTTTACGACAACACAAACAACATGTGACAACAAGGTTCGCGCTGTTCGCTGCGAACAAAAAATACAACCACGAATAACACAAATTTGCACGAATGTGGATAACTTGCAAAAGTTTTTCGGCTTGCCGAAAAAAATATTCGTGTGGATTAGTGAGATTGGCTACGCCGAGCTAAAGGTTCGTGGTAAAAAATAGTGTTCCGAGCCTCGCGCAGGAACCATAGTGGTGCGTTTGCGTTTGGAGATCGCGGATAACCGACCGCTACAACGCTCCCCGTTCCGTATCGCGTGTGCGCTCTGGCTTCCGCGATGACTGTGTGGCTGGAGAGCGTCCAACTTCTTCAGTTGGTTGTCACTTCGTTCTGTTCCTCTTTTTTCTTTGTGTACAATATCTCGAGCCAGCCGAGTGCGAAGAATGGCAGAAGAGGAATTTTGAACCTTACCAAAGCTCCGAAGTTGGAGGTGGAAATACCTATACCTAAAGCCAGCACTATGGAAAATATGAAGCACATGCTTACAAACGGATTGCCAAGTATTTGCTTGAGCGAATATTTTATTCCAGCCTTGAAGAATACAAATATCGAAAGTAGCAGAAGCACGGTGTTCTCCAGTCCCGACAATAGCATTACCGCGCTGTCGCTTTCGAAGATGAAAGGCCGGTACAGACCTGCTATTATGGCTTGGGGTCCCATGCTGATGAGGCTGCCTATGGAACCGTCGAAGTTGCCTATGTCGAAAGCATGTCCCTCGTAGTACTCCTGCTTGAGGTCCTGCTGCGCAACACTCGCTTTTCCAAGCATTGCATCTACATCGCCGAATGAGCCGCCGACATTTTCGCCTACAAACCTAAGCGCATACATTCCGCCCAGAGCAACTACTAGCACAAGAATTGGCGCCACCACAAACTTGAAAAATGTGCTTTTCACCTTTTTAAGGTAACCGCTTCCGAGCCATACCATGCAGGCGGCAATAGAGGCGTAAAGTATGTAAACTTTCAGCTCCATCACTATGTAGGCGCTCAGAAGAAGTCCAAATATGTTCAAAATGCTGATTTTCCGCCCGAAGAAAATCTTGGCGAAGCACATTATGAAAACAAGGTTGAAAGTAAAGGTAAAGCTGTCCTTCATAAGTGCCGAACTCCAGAAACCTGCCGATGGAATAAGCATTATGCAGATGAAGGCAGCCTTGTCACTGCAGTTTATGTTGGTGCGTATGTACTGGAAGAATTTCCAGTTGAGCAGGAAAAGGAAGAGCGACAGACAGATGTTTTCGGTATAGTAGTTGTTGCCTCCTATAATTGCAAACGGAGACAAAAACCTGTGTACTGCATATCGTGACGGGTCGTTAAAGGACGGCGTGTAGGCAATTCCCTCGGCAAGCGTGTTGACGTTGTTGCTGTCGATGGTGTCGAGCATAATCCTGAAATAGGAGGCAGGATCCTGGAAAAGGACCTGTCCCAGCCTTTGCGATGCCCAGAAGTAATAATATGTGTCGCCGCCCCAGTTGTAGTAGAAGTCGTAGATGACGGCAAATCCTAGACAGCATGCCATCTTGAAGCCGAAGCCGAGGAAGAAATAGCGTCTGGTTTCGTCATCGTTCTTGTACTTGAAGAGCGCGATAAACCACACAATAAGGAATGCCAATGCCAAATACCCAATAATAAGGAGTACGCCTTCAAGTGTCAGGAACTTGTGCATCGGCCGAAATGAAGTTTAGAAGGTTTTGAGAGCGTTGATGCGGTTCTGGCGGGCGGTCTTTTCCTTGTCGGCGAGAATCGGTTTTTCCCAAGTGCCGTATGTCGGGTTGGGCAGAACAATGTAGCGAGTACCAAGCAAGTCGATGATTCCGTCGGTTTCCTCGAGCATGTCGCCCTTTGTTTTGCGCTCGTCGAAGATTTCGGAGTGGTCGCCCATATTGTCACCGACAAGCATGATGATTTCATACTTTTCAGAAACTTTTTCGCGGCGTTCCTTCTTGCAACTCGAAGCATCCTTTTGTTTCATAAGGAAATTTTCGGCAGGAACTTCGGGGAAACCGAGTTTTTTCATGTTTGCCATCGTAGATTCAAGTTCTTCGGGGTATCGGTTCGAGATGAAGATTATCTCCACGCCGAGCGACTGCGCGTATTTCAAGAAGTCGATGGCACCAGGAACTTCGGTTGCATCGGCTTTCGATGTCCATATTGCCCAGGTGGAGTCGCTGAACGAAGTTGCTTCGGCTGCCATGTATGCCTCGTAGTACGAGTTGTCGAGCACAGTCTCGTCGATGTCGAGTACGACGGCGGCAGGCTTGTCGGTTTCTTTTGCCTTCAGATTTTCGGCAAGAGCTACTTTGGCAAGCTTGTAGGTCTGCAGACAGCAGGCACGGTATTCGGCTGAATGCTGCATCCACAGCGTTGCATTAATAAGATGGTCGCTTTCTCCACATTCGGTGGTTTCTGCTTGCTTATTGTCAGCTTCTATGTTTTCATTTTTGCATGATGCAAAAAACATAGAAATGCATGATAATGCGATGATGTAGAAAAATATTCTTTTCATTATTCTATATTTTCTGATTGAGACTCAACGGATTGCATCTGTACATTATTTTCTGAATTTATTTCTGGCATTTCGCTCCCTGAGCTTGTCGAAGGGGCGGATGATTCTGTATCGAAATCCACCACTGGCGTTCCCATGTCGTCAAGGTCATCGATTGCGATTGCAATCTTGTTGTCGCCCTGTTCGGTTACAGTCTGGTTGCCGAAGGTGTAGATTCTACCTGAATATTTGCGGAAAAATCCGTGGTTGTGAGTTACCATCAGCACAGATTTGCCCGACTGGCTGAGTTTGTAGAGCAAACCGACAATCACGTCGGCACTTTCGGGGTCGAGATTGCCTGTAGGCTCGTCGGCAAAGATTATCGGCGGATTGTTGAGCAGTGCGCGTGCCACGCTTACCGACTGGCGTTCACCACCCGAAAGCTGTGCAGGCATCGACATCTTCTTGTCAAGCATTCCAACGCTCTTGAGCACCTCGTTTATGCGAGTCTCTATTTCCTGCTTGTCCTTCCAGCCTGTTGCACGCAGTACAAAACGCAAGTTTTCATACACAGAACGGTCGTTCATCAGTTCAAAGTCCTGGAAAACCATGCCAATCTTGCGACGCAGCATCGGAATCTTGCTGTTTTTTATCTTCTTGAGGTCGTATCCAACGACACTAACATCGCCTTCGGCTACCGGAAGTTCGCAATACAAGGTCTTGAGGAGGCTGCTTTTTCCGCTTCCGACCTTTCCTATGAGGTAAACAAACTCGCCGACATTGACATGCATGTTCACGTCCTGCAAAATGAGTTTGTCGTCCTGATATATGTTCAAGCCCTTGACATCAACGAGCAGAGTGCTATTTTCGTCCATAAATATTTTTGTATAAGTGAGTTTACAAAAGTAGTATTCGCGCCACAAATATACGCAACATTATGATTGATAGTAATAAACAACATCGTGTTAATTAAAAGAGGTATTGCATTTGTTTTGGGCTTTACAAAAAGCATACCTTTGATTTTTGATAAATTTGGACAATATTGTATTGATAGACACGTTATTATAAAAATATTACTGTGTATATGAGACTAAGGAACATAGCAATTTTGCTTCTTATCCTGTGTGCGACCTTTGCCGCCACGGCGCAGAAGACCATGAAATACACTGGCGCGGAATATTCCTATCGCGAGGCCAAGGACTTGTACGACAAGGGAATGTATGTGTCGGCGCAGAACGAATTTTTCAAGATAATGAATAGCACCGACATCGACAATTCTAAATATCGCGACGATGCTGCTTTCTACTTCGCAATGTGCTCGATGCATGTATTCAACCGTGATGCCGAGTATCAGCTCAACAATTTTGCCGTCAGCCATCCCGAAAGCGACAACATCAATGAGGCTTCGTTTGCGATGGCAAACGTCTATTACCGCGACAAGAAGTACAAGAATGCCCTTGCATGGTACAAGCGCGTGCAATATACCGAACTCAACGAGGAGGACCAGACCGAATATTTCTTCAAGAAAGGTCACTGCCTGTTTGCCCGCAAGGACTTCGACGAGGCTGCAAAGGCATTCTACGAGATCAAGGACCGCGACGGTCTGTATGGAACTATGTCACTTTACTTCTATTCGCACATAAAATACATCAGCGAGCAGTACCAGACTGCACTCATCGGATTTAAGAAATTGCAGAACCATCCTACATTCTCATCGATTGTGCCGTTCTATATCTTGCAGATCTACTACATGCAGGAAGACTACAATTCGGTTGTTGAATATGCCGCAGAACACGGTGAGGACTTTGTGGGTGCCGCACCCGAAAATGCAAAGATTGTCGGTCTGTCGTATGTGCGCACAAAGAAATACGCCGAGGCAATTCCTTATCTGAAACGCTACATGGAGGCTAACTCGTCGGCTACCGACTTCGACTACTACGAACTTGGTTACGCACAGTATTCCACTGGTCAGTACGACGAGGCAGCAAAGAATTTCGGAAAGATTACACGCACCAAGGATACCATCGGTCAGAATGCATCGTACCTTATGGGTGCCTGCTGTCTGAAGACTGGCAAGAAACTCGAAGCTCGCAGGGCTTTCGAGACAGCATCGCTTTACAACTATAATCCTATCATAAAGGAAGATGCTCTGTTCAACTTTGCACAACTTTGCTTCGAATTGTCGCTGTCGCCGTTCAACGAAGCGATAAGCGCATTCACGAGGTACATTAAGGAATATCCGAATAGCCCGCGCACCGAAGCAGCCTATGACTATCTGCTTGATGCCTTCATGAGCGCAAAAAACTACCAACGAGCAATTGCAACCATCGAAAGCCTTGACTACAAGAATTCGAAGGTCGATATGGCATATCAGCGTCTGACCTACATACGCGGACAGGAATTGTTCATCTCGCAGAAATATGCCGATGCAATAGACATGTTTGACAAGTCGATTGCCAACGGCAAGTACAACCGCGACCTTGAAGCTCTCTCACACTACTGGAAGGCCGAGGCTAACTACAGGCTTGGCAACGTAGATGTGGCGGTTGACCAATTCAAGGAGTTTGTAAATTCAATAGGTTCGATAAATCTCGAAGAGTACGGACGTGCGCACTATAATCTGGGTTATGCATATTTCGACAAGAAGCAATACACAGTTGCAAATTCATGGTTCCGCAAGTACGAGAAGATTGCCGATACTACTGAAAACGTTGTCATCAACGACACTTACAACCGTATCGCCGACTGCTACTACATAAACCGCGACTTTACTGCCGCATCCGAATATTACAAGAAAGCAGTGAATATTGGTATGGTTGAGACCGACTACAGCTTATACCAGTTATCGCTTACATACGGCGGTCTTAAGATGTCAAACGAGAAGATTGGAGCCTTGCAGCGTCTGCTTCGCGAATATCCCAATTCGGAATACGCCAGCAATGCTATGTTCGGAATTGCCCGTGCATACCAGACCGACCTAAATATTGAGGATTCGGCAAAGTACTACTACGAGATGCTCATAGCAGAATATCCGCATTCGGCAAACAAGAGTACCGCACTTTCGAGCCTTGGCGCAATCGAGTTCAACCGCCGTCATTTCGACAATGCGCTTAACTACTACAAGCAGGTAATTTCGGAGTTCCCCGGAACCGAAGATGCCAGCAGTGCCAACGATATGATTAAGTCGATTTACCTTGAACTCGACAAGCCTGACGCTTACATCGAGTACGCAAACAGCGAAGGTTCGGGTGTGGAAATCAGTCGCGACGAGCAGGATGAAATAATCTGGCTTGCAGCAAAGAAACTCTACATCGACAAGAAATACCGCGATGCACTCAACTCGATTACAAAGTATCTGGGTGAATTCCCCAAGGGCAAGTACGTTATAGAGGCCAACTACTACAAGGCAGAATTGCATTTCTACTTTGACGAGAAGGACGATGCTTTGAGAAGTTACCGAGTAGTTGCCGATGCTCCTACAAACAGCTATACCGAAGAAAGCACCTTAAAGTCGGCGTCGTTGCTTTTCGACAAGGAAAACTGGGAAGACTCCTATAATTATTATAACAAGCTGTTCCCGATTGCCGAAAACAAATCGACCAAGCAGGTGGCTGCCCTCGGTCGTCTGCGCTGTGCCTACAATGCCAAGAATTACGACAATGTGATTACGGCGGCACAGGACGTAATCGACAGCGACAGGTCCAACGAGGAGAATGTCCGTGAGGCACAGTACAAGATGGCAAAGGCTTTCTATGCTAAGGACAACAAGTCGCGTGCATTGTCGCTCTACGAAAAACTTTCGCAGGAAGTCGTAAGCTACGAAGGTGCCGAATCGAAGTTCATGACGGCATCAATCAACTACGCCAACGGCAACGACAGCATAGCCGAGGAAATTATCTACGACTTTGCACAGTCGAGCACGCCACACGCCTACTGGCTGGCGAAGAGCTACATACTTCTGGCTCAGATTTATTTCGACGAAGAGGACATTTTCTCGGCAAAGCACACCTTGCAGTCGGTGCTTAGCAACTACGACAACGAGACCGATGGCATAAAGGACGAGGCGCAGGAGAAATTGTCGGCAATATTCGAGGCCGAGGAAACCGCCCGTCAGGAAGAAGAAATGCTGAAACTTAAGATAAATCTTGTGGAAGATGATTCGGAAGACGGACTGTTCCCCGACGAGGATTTTGAAATACAGATGCCCGAAGACGAATTGCCGCAGGAGGAAAATAACGCTCCAGTAATTGAACTCAAAGAAGATTCGGAAGAGAAAACTAACGAATAAACATGGAAACGATGAGAAAACTTAGCTATATGAAATATTTGACCTTGCTGATTGCCTTTGCTGTCGCTGCTGGCAGCCTAATGGCACAAGAGGACAACAATACGCTCGAGGAGCAGACCGTAGTAATTTACAACGAGTATTCGCCGGTGCTGAAGGACGCAAGCCGAATACAGAGCCTCCCAGTAATTGCCGACACGATTAAGGTAGAACCGAAATTCGAGTATTCGGTAATGCCAACAATGTACCGTACAACGTTCACGCCGAGCAAGATACCGGCAGCAACCGTAAAGGGCGAAGCACTGAAGCCGCTCAACACAGGTTTCGTAAAACTTGGCTACGGAAACTACATTTCGCCATTTGCCGAGTTGTATATCAACTCGAAACGCCAGAAGAACTATTCGGTAGGTATAATGGCGCATCATCATTCATCGTTCGGTAAAATCAAGAACTACCTCAACCAGAAGATTTATTCGGGCTACGACGACAGTAACATCGAGGCTTTTGGAAAGAAAATATTTGCAAAGTCGGTGCTGTCGGGAAAGGTTTATTTCTCGTCGAACGGAATCTGCTACTACGGCTACGACCCGAAAGTTTATGGCAATACCGATACTATCAACTGGGATACTTTCGATTACGTAAATACCCGCGATGAGGTCGAAAAACAGCGTTTCAACCGTGTAGGTGCCAATATGGCAATCGAATCGCAGCAGACAGGCCGTAAGCACTGGAACTATAAGTTTGGTGCTGGCTATCAGTACTTCTTTACCAAGACCAAGGAATGGCAGCATAAGGTTGATGTTGTTGCAAATATAGGTCGTTCGGTGAAAAACGCTAGCTACGGACTCGACATTGACTACTTGTTCAATGCCAACAAGATTTCGTGGTTTACTTATACTAATAATGATATGTTTATTAATCCAGAACCATATTTCCGTTTCGAGAACGAAAAATGGAATCTAAAAGCTGGAGCTAATTTGGTTTATAGTGTTGGTAGTACTAATAAATTTTATATATATCCCGATGTATATGCACAACTGAATATCAGCAATACTTTGCTACCATATATTAGCTATGGCGGACATTTGGAGAACACTAACCTAGAGTATCTTTCTACCATAAATCCATTTGTAATTAGTTTTCCTTCTGTTAACACAAGTTATCAGCACGAAGCTAATTTGGGTATAAAAGCCATAATCAGCAAAAAGATATACCTTCACTTAAATGCCAATTACTCACATATCGACAAGATGGGATTCTTTGTAAATGATACCCTAGAACCGTTGCACAACAAGTTCAGAATGGAATATATGGATGTTGACAGGATTGGTGCATACGCCGAACTTTCGATGCGCGAGCTTGCTCCGGGACTTGACATTATGCTGAAGGCGCATTACTATTATTATATCAAGTTGGGCGCCCCGAATATACTTAATTCTCCCAAAATTGCCGATGCACGTCCGTGGCAGATGCCCGATTTGGATGTAAGTTTGAGGGCTTCGTACCGTCTCACCAACAAGATTTCGTTCGGTTTGGAAGGCTATTTCCTGAACAGATGCTATGCAAAGGAATATGTCGAAGGTGTAATGTTTGCCAAGAAGATGAAGGCAGTGGTTGATGTAAACCTCTTCGGAGAATACAAGTTCGACGACAATTTCAGTGCATTCCTCTATCTCAACAACATTGCTTGCCAGCGCTACTACATTTGGAACAATTACCGCGCACAGGGATTCAATGCGATGATAGGGTTGACTTATATGTTTTAATGGACAATTGACAATTGACAATGGACAATTGACAATGAACAATTGATAATCATTGATTTATCAATCTTTATCTTGGCTTTGTTAATCATCAAATTGCCGAATAAATAAACATTTCAAAAAACTTTTTGCAATTTACAAAATTTGTTGTACTTTTGCAGCGCAATTGCGGGGTAGAGCAGTTGGTAGCTCGTCGGGCTCATAACCCGGAGGTCGCAAGTTCGAGTCCTGCCCCCGCTACTATAAAAAGAATGTCAATCGACATTCTTTTTTTTTATACCTTTTGTCGAAAATTATGCCGAATAACATTGTTTTCCTTTTTATGCGAAATGGGAAAAATGCTTATTTTGCAAAAAATTTTTTTGTGAAACGGGGTGTTTTGCCTTTCACATCCGATGGCAAAATGCTGTGACACTTTTTTTTGAAATGACAACAACAGCTATAATTTCAGCAATACTGACACTGCTTTCCGGTATCGGAATCTTCCTAATTGCGTGTCAGATGATGAGTACAAACCTCGAGTCGGCAAGTTCGAGCAAACTGAAAAACTTATTTGCAAAAGCTTCTAAGAGCAAACTTCTTGGTGTAGGAATAGGAGCGGTTGGAACAGCTGCAATCCAGAGTTCTGGTGCTACCACGGTGATGGTTATTGGTTTTGTGAATGCAGGTATAATTTCGCTTGCACAAGCGGCGACCATGATTTACGGAGCAAACATCGGTACTACTATCACTGCGCAGATTGTCGCACTCGGTATGTTTGGCGAAAGCGTGCTATCTACAACTGTAATTTTCTCAGCGTTTGCAGGTATCGGTGCTTTTGTAATGCTGTTCGCAAAAAGCGATTTCTGGAAGCGCATGGGCGGTATTTTTACCGGTTTCGGTATGCTGTTTGTCGGCTTGAGCCTCATGAGCTCCTCGATGTCGGACTTTGCCGAAATGGAAGCCGTAAAGACTTTCCTTGCAGGAATCAGCAATCCGATTCTGCTTGTGCTTATAGGTGCAATTTTCACGGCAATCATACAAAGTTCGTCGGTGATGACATCCATTGCGCTTGCCATGGTAGTGACAGGACTTGTAACTCTCGACCAAGGTATTTTCCTGACAATAGGTTCCAATGTCGGTTCTTGTGTGGTGGCAATTGTTGCTGGTGTGACAAGCGGACGAAATGCACAACGTACTGCATTGATTCACTTGATATTCAACGTCAGTGGTGCAGTTTTATTCCTTGTGGCAGCGTTTGTCATGGGACTATTCTCCGACGATATGAGTTTCGGTGCTATTTTCAATCGCATGTTCCCCGGTGTTCCGCAGGTGCAGCTTGCTATGTTCCATACGATATTCAATGTGGCTACCGTGATAATAGTTCTTCCGCTGACCGGTGCACTCGTGAAGTTGGTTTGCAAGATGATTCCCGACAAGGTTGAAACCGATCCCGACAGTCCACGCCTATTCTTCGTCGACGACAACATGCTGAAAACTCCGCCTGTAGCAGTGCAGCAGACTAAGCGTGAAATTGAAAATATGGCAAAGATCGCCATCGGCAACTTCAACCGTTCGCTGGACATTGTGACCAAGTTGGATTTCTCGGAGAAGGATAAGTTCGCAAAGGACGAGAACCAGCTTAATTTCTTGAACTCTGCAATAATCGATTATGTTGTGAAGCTTTCGAAGATGCGTCAGCTTAGCGAAAAGGACCACAATTACCTCACAACTACTTTCCGCAGTGTCCGCGACATTGAGCGTATAGGCGACTATGCCGAAAATATTGTCGAATATGCAGGTATGTTAAAGGATACTGGCGAAAAGTTTTCGTCGCAGGCGGTAGAGGAGATAGAGAATGTCCGTACTCTCATCAACGAGCTGTACGACAAGATAATGAAGGCATATTCCGATGAGGATTTCGCAGCATATTCTGAAGCTGAAAAGGTTGAGGATAAAATTGACGAATATACCAAGCACATGGAAACCAGTCATATCGCACGAATGTCGCTCGGACTTTGTTCTCCAAATGCTGGTGCAGAGTATCTGTCGTTGTCGTCAAATGCCGAACGTGTTGCCGACCACCTCATAAATGTTGGAAAATCGATACGAAGGTTGGTGTAGGAAAACATTTTTTGTGTAAATTTGTCCATTAATTTTTTTGAAGATGAAGAAACTTTTCAATCCAATTAAGGATAAAACTGCTGAGATTATTGAGTATCTCATGTCGTCACCCGATATGCCTAAAGACGAAGATTTGCGGTTTAAGTTGAGGCTTTCAATAGAGGAGACAGTAGAGAATGTTGTTCAGTATGCCTACAAGGATGGTATTGGCTGGATGGAAGTAGGCACAGCCCTCGAAAAAAATGGTTTGACACTTACAATTACCTTGAAGGATGCTGGCAAACCGTTTAATCCGCTTGAAAAAAGCGATCCGGACATCAATCTTCCCCTTGAAGAGCGGGAAATCGGCGGTTTGGGCATTTATCTGTGCAAGCAACTTATGGACGAGGTCCTGTATCGCTACGAGGATGGATGTAACATATTGACAATGAAGAAGGAAATCTCTAAATAACAGTCGCTATGCTTAATCCAAAATCAAAATCATTTTCAACAAGGTTAAGCCTTAATGTACTGTTGATTGTTACAATCCTTTTTGTTATTGTGCTGGGCATTGTTGCTGTATCTTCCCACATGCTTATTTCCGATGAGGCCAAGCGAAGTGCATCCAACATACTGAAAGCCACAATACTCGATGTGGAAAAAACTTTGCAGACTGTGGAGTCCACCGTGAAAGACGCTTCGTGGCTGGCTAAGGAAAACAACAAAGATGAGAAATACCTATACCACATTACACGCAAGGTTGTTGAGGAAAATTCATACATCATAGGCAGTGCCATTGCTTTCGACTCATGCTATTTTGAAGGTCGGCATTTCTTTTCTCCATATTCCTACGAGGATGCTGAGACTGGTGAACTAAAAAGCAAGGAACTAGGCACCGAAACAAACGACTACTTTACTCAGGAATGGTACAGCGAACCTAAGAACACTGGCAATCCGCACTGGAGCGAACCATATTTCGATGTTGGCGGTGGAGAGCAGATGATGACAACATACAGTTATCCGATAAAAGACTCTACCGGCCGTGTTTATGCCATTATCACTGCCGACATTTCGCTTGATTGGCTTTCGGAAAAGGTTTCCGCCATACATCCATACGAGCATTCACAAACAATACTCATTAGCGCGCAAGGCAGATTTCTAACATCTGGTTCAGAATTTAATCTCGCAGGCGAATCGGCAATTGACGTAGCCGACACTTTGTTTAACGGGAGTTTAATGGAAATATCGAGGAACATGGTTGCTGGCGATAGCGGAACAATGCGCTTTTCTACCAGACATGGATTAGCGTTTGCCGTATATGCACCTCTCGATAACGGCTGGTCGATGTCAATAACCTGCCAGTACAGCGAAGTGCTGGAACGCACTTCGCAAATGCACCTTGTACTTATCATAGTCGGGCTTTTAGGGTTGCTGATAATGTTCATAATATGCTATCGCATAATACGGAAACTAACGCAACCGATTAAAGATTTTTCTGTCTCTGCTCTGAATATAGCAAATGGTGATTTCCATACCCAGCTTCCTGAGGTTAAGTCGAATGATGAGATACTAACACTACGCGACTCGTTGGCGTTTATGCAGCAGTCATTGGTGACATACCTTGAGCAAATTGAATCGGTAACATCGGCAAAGAAGCGTATGGAAACTCAATTATACATTGGACAGAAAATACAGGAAGGTATGCTTCCGAAGAATTTTCCCAACGACAGTCGGTGCTCGCTCAATGCGAAGGTGGTTCCTGCCAAGGAGGTTGGTGGCGATCTGTACGACTTTACCATCAATGGCAACCGCCTTTATTTTTCGGTAGGCGATGTTTCGGGCAAGGGCGTGCCTGCAGCTTTTGTAATGGCTATAACTAGGGTGATGTGTCACTTGTTTGCCGATTTGGGTCTGCCGGTTAAGGATGTTGCTACTAGGATAAACAACAGCATCGCCAAGAACAACGACGCAAATATGTTCGTCACCTTATTTTTCGGATGCATCGACCTTGAAACCAAGAAGATGGAGTTCTGTAATGCAGGACACAACCCGATAATTGTCATTCCGCCCGACGGAAATCCGTACTACCTGAAAGCCAACCCGAATATGGCGGTAGGAGTGTGGGGAGGTTTCGACTACAAGGGCGAAAACTTGGATTTGCGTCCCGGAACAAAGCTTCTGCTTTACACCGACGGTGTAACCGAAGCAGAAAAAGCCGACAAGGAGCAGTTCGGCGAGGAAAGGCTGCTGCAGCTGGCATCGAGGACAGATTTCAGGAATCTAAGTTCCGACGAGATGGTTTCGACGGTTCACAAGGCTGTGACCGATTTTGCTGGCGGTAACGAACAGAACGATGACATAACAATTTTTGCAATAACAATATAAGTATTTATGGAAGTTAATATTGAAAATACTGGAAACAAGACATTTGTAGTTTTGAACGGACGACTTGACACTACAACCGCCGACAAGTTCATGCAGGACATTACTCCGCTTATGCAAGGAGATAATCCCGACATTGAAATTGACTGCACAGGTTTGGAATACACATCGAGCCAAGGACTCCGTATGTTCCTTATGCTCCAGAAAAGTGTGACGGCACGTAAGGGTAACCTCGTGATGCGCAATATGAAACCAAATGTAAAGGAAGTGTTCGACATCACAGGTTTCTCGAACATAATTAAGATAGTTTAATTTTTAGCCACAGGCTTGAATATGGAATACAATCTTGACTTTCACTGTCAGATGATTCTTGACGAATACCGCGAGAATTTGGCGATATTTGAAAAGATGAAGGAAATCGTGCGAGCACAACTCGAAAAGTGCGTCGCCAACAACAACATATATGTTACTGCAATAGAGTCGAGAATAAAGACAGAAAACAGTCTCGCCGGTAAGTTGGAACTCAAGGGGTATAAGTACAAGGCTCTTTCGGACATTACCGACATTTTAGGCACTCGTGTCATTACTTTCTATTCTGAGGAAGTTGACAAGATTTCGGCTCTCATCGACAAGGTTTTCGAAGTCGATTGGGAAAACTCGGTAGATAAGCGCAAGGCTCTCGACCTTGACCAGTTCGGATATATGTCGCTGCACTACATCTGTCGTATACCAAAGTCGCTGTACTACGATGCCGAACATCCCGAAATAAACGATTTCCGCTTCGAAATACAGATGCGCACCGCCCTGCAGCATGTGTGGGCAACAATGTACCACGACACAGGCTACAAGTCGGGCATTGAGGTGCCGAAGGAGCATCTGCGCAATATGAACCGCCTTGCCGGAATGCTTGAACTTGCCGACGAGCAGTTTAGTCGCATACGCAAGGAAATCACCGACTATCGTCGCAATGTGCAGTCGTTGGTTACCGACGGCAACTTCGACGAAGTACCTCTCGACAGCGACACCTTCCGCAGCTACCTCACTATGAAGCCTTTCAAGAAGCTAATCGACAAGATTGCAACCATCAATCAGGCCGAAATCTACGAGGACAACCTAATGCGCTACTTGACAACGCTGATAAAGATGAACTTCCGAACTCTTGGTGATTTGCAACGGCTTATAAAGGATTGCAGTGACGATGCATACAAACTTGCACTTCATCAGCTTTCGTCGACCGACCTCGATATTCTGGCGCTGTCGGTAGCATTGCAGAACCTTTGCATAGTGTATATAGTAAAGAATGGCGGCGGCGAAATCGGTCTGCGAATGTTCTACGATTCCGTTTTTGGAAAGTCGGACTACAACATCGAACACGCACGGCGCACATTCGAGCAGGTGTCGAAAATTAATATAAAGTAGAAAGTAAATTTATGGCAAACAAATATATAGACACATCCATCCTCGACAAGGCAATGCATTTTGCAATAGATGCACACGCCAATACCGAACGCCGAGGAAAGGGTTTCCCATACTCGGTACACTTGATGGAAGCGGTAGAAATTGCCGCAACAATAACCTCCGACCAGGAAATACTTGCCGCAGCAGCATTGCACGATACAATTGAAGATACAGATGTAACATTGAACCAGTTGCGCGAGGAATTTGGCGACAGGATTGCTGCTTTGGTCGAAGCCGAAAGCGACAAGTTTGCAAACGGCTTTTCGGAGCGCGACAGTTGGACTGACCGAAAAAAGGCAGCCTTGGAAAGACTCGCCAATGCACCATACGATGCCAAAATTGTGGCTATGGGCGACAAACTCTCGAATATGCGCGCCATCGCCCGCGACTACGAGCGTATTGGCGACGAGCTTTGGAAAATCTTCCATGCTCCAAATGGCAAATCCGACCACGAATGGCGCTACCGTGGACTGGCTGTGGCTTTGTTCGACCTTGCAGGAACACCTGCCTACCGCGAATTTATTACTCTGCTCGAGAAGACTTTCGGTCAGAAGGATTTCGGTGAGCCTGCAAAAATCAACCTCGCAGACTATGAACGTAGTGGCGAAGGCTTCAATGCCGAAAGCTACAACCATAAGGGAGGTCGCACAATGATAAAGCTGTACTCCGAATCGGTGTCGCCCGAAATGCCGTTGCGCGAACTTCGCACCGCGATGAATGTTTTCCGTATGGGACTTCTTACGCCTATGCCAGGACGCTTTGTCACCGACGGCAAGAGGTTCGGTTGCGAGTTTAGTCGTGTTGTAGATAAGAAGTCGTTCGCAAGGGCAATATCCGAGAATCCCGACAGTATGAAAAGGTATGCCGCCGAATTTGCCCGTATGTGCAAGCAGTTGCATTCTACAGTCTGCAATCCTGCTGTATTCCCGTCGGCTGCCGATATGTCTTGCAGGGCAGTTGAAAATGCAGAAATATTCACCGACGACGAGAAGAAAAAAGTTCTCGATTTTGTGAAAAGCGTACCGCCTGCAACGACTTGTCTCCATGGCGACTTGCATATTGGCAATATTCTCGATTCGAGCTTCGGCAACCTGTGGATTGACCTTGCCGATTTCAGCTATGGCAATCCATTGTTCGACTTTGGCATGATGTACCTTGTCTGCAGGTGCAATCCCGATGATTTGACAAAGAAGCTATATCATATCGACAATGCGGCTATGCTCAAGTTCTGGGAGATGTTTGCATGTGAATATTTTGGCGCCGATACTCCCGAAAAGTTTGCCAAAGTAGAAAATAAACTTCGCCCGTTTGCCGCACTGAAGATGCTGTATTTCGGAATTAAGGGCTACGACAATTTCATAAGGGAAAGCTTGCTAGGATAATGTGTGGCTTCGCCGTTTCTGTGGCTGCGCCGTTTCTCGCTTCGCGTTTCAATGGCTTCGCCGTTTCAATGGCTACGCCGTTTGAATGCCTTCGGCGTTTCAATGGCTTCGCCGTTTCTCGCTGCGCTGTTTCAAGTTTCTATGTGCTTCGCACGTTTCTCGCTGCGCTGTTTCTAGGGTTGGGGCTGTTTGCGAATAATAAAAAAGGAGCTGAAAAATAAATTCAGCCCCTTTCTAATAAAAGATTTTTAACCTTATTCGTTTTTCTTTTTCGGCATTTTCTTTCTTGCCTTTGCTGAGGCGAATGCGCCAAGTATTACAACGCAGAATACAATTGCACCGTACATGCATTCTATCGAAAGCATTATCAGTGCCTCGATGCCGAGGAAGAATACCAATGCAATTGCCACGCCCCATGCACTCTTTGTGCGTACACAGTCGAGAACCATCTTAACAAGGCAGAAAAGTATCATCACTATCTGGCTGCCGAACAATACCCACGAGCAAGCCGATGCCGATGCCTTTGCGATGTAAACGATAACGCTTGCTGCAAGTCCTGCGAGAGCAACTACTGTTCCCCATTTCCATTCTTTCCACTTCTTGCCTTCGCTAAGTCCGGCGTGTACCGACATCTGGGCGGTAACCTGCATTACAGCGCAAATCATCCAGTAAACTACCAGCACAAGTCCTACAAGGCCAAGAATTGTAAGTCCCCAGTCGCCAACTACATTGTAGTCGCAGAACCAGCCGATGCATGGTTTTTCACCATATCTGTCAACTGTTGGCAAATCGGCCATGAAGCAGTAGTAATATATTGAAACCAAGGTAATTCCGAACAAAGTGTAGAGAATCGGATAGAACTTGGCTTTGTCCCTGTAGCGGATTTGGAAGTTTACCAGCTCCATGAATGCTGCCATGATAAAAATGAATATCAAAAGTCCCAACGGATTGATGCCTAATGGGTTGGAGTGGTGCAAGTTAAGAAGTTCCGGAATGTTCGTAACCGGAGATTCGCTTAGTCTCTCTATAAAATTCATAATTTAGACCTTATGTTTTAAATTGTAGGTTCATAACAAATAGGTAGTACCGCGTGAACCTGCTTTAACGCAGAGTACCAATTTCGGCGCAAAAATATATAAATTTTGATAATCAATGAAATCAATGATGCAAAAACATTTAAAATGCCTATTTTTTGGTGCAGAAAATCTTTCTGCCTGCAAAAAAAGCTATTGCAAGTCCGGCCACAATTGCACATATCCACCAAGGATTTGCGTATGCGCTGAGGTCGGGTGATGCAGAAACTTCGGCGCCGAAGAAAAATGCAGCAATGACTACTAGTGCGTTGTTGGTTGCATGTGCAACAATCGACAGCCATAGCGAGCCAGACGAATAGAACAAATATCCGAGCACTGCGCCAAGTATAAACCGAGGCAGCAGTCCCGAAAATTGCATGTGTATCGCCGAAAAAATAAATGCAGTAAGCAGTATGGCGATGTGCTTGTTGCGGATGTTGCCGACAAAGAACTTCTGCAGTACGCCACGGAAGAACATTTCCTCGCATACGGCAGGTGTTATCGCCAGTACTATAAGGTTCAGTATAAATGCCCCGACACCATTTCCCGCCAGTGCCTTCATGGTAGATTGCATTGCCGATTCATCAATGTTTCGTAGGTATTCTTCTAGTCCTTTTAGCGATTCGGGAAACGAATACGATGCGTTTAAACTCGAAATAAATTCAATTGCCGGCATTATCGCTAGCATAAATACTATTGCGAGGAGGTATTTTGTAAATCTGGGACTTTCGGTCATGCCAAGTTGCCTAAATGCAGGTTCATCTTTTTGGATGAATTTTGCTGCAAGCAAGGCAGGAAGTGCAAACGATATGATTGACGACAGCATAAGCAGAATCTTGTACGAGGTTTCTCCCTGCATGAAAAAGTATAATAGTACAACTAATGCTGTGTTAAGCAGAAATCCTACGCAGAGGCAGAGGATGATTATAAATAACTGTTTTGCTGCTGACATTTATGCGGATAGTTTTATAAAATGTTTTCAGTATAGAAGTCGTTGTTATAGATGTATTTCAGTGTGACATCCTCTTCTTTTTCGATTTTTGCGCAAGGGTAGGGTAAATCGGGGGCTTTCACTCCGTTGGTGATTTTTTCTGTGCTAGTGAAAATTCTTGCTTCGTCCCATAGTCCGCTGGAAATAAACGAGTTTATGGTTTGCGCTCCGCCTTCGACAATTACCGACTGGATTTCATTATGGTATAATATGTCAAGTATCTGTGGTACAATGTTTTCATTGAAATCAGCCTTGCAGAAAATCAAGTTGCCATTTGTACCTTCCTTGCTACCATTAATTATTATTGTTTTTGCTTGGCAATCAAATATTCTACTTGATGCAGGAACTTTAAGTTCCCTGTCGATGCAAACTCGCACGGAATTCCGTCCCGACCAAAGGCGGGCTGTAAGCTGTGGATTGTCGAGCAGGGCGGTGCGCGTGCCTACAAGAATAGCATCTTCTTCGGTGCGCCATTTGTGGACAAGCCTGTCAAATTGTACATTAGTGATTTTCAATGGTTTCCTCGTGTTATCGGTACGGATATTGTCGATGAAACCGTCGGCAGTCTGAGCCCATTTTAATATTATGTATGGTCTGCGCTTTGTGTGGAAAGTGAAAAAACGACGGTTTAGCCAGTCACATTCCTGTTTCAGGACGCCAATTTTCACTTCAACGCCTGCATTTCTCAGTTTTTCAATGCCTTTGCCTGCCACCTTTTCGAACGGGTCAATGCTGCCGACTATCACACGGGGAATACCTTCGCGGATTAGCATGTCGGCGCAGGCTGGGGTGCGTCCTACATGGGCGCATGGTTCGAGTGACACATAGATTGTTGATTTTTTTAGCAACGACTTGTCGGCAACCGAGTTAACAGCATTTACTTCGGCATGTGCCTCGCCACATCGTCTGTGCCAGCCTTCGCCGATGATTTTGCCGTCGCATACGATTACCGCCCCCACCATAGGGTTTGGGGATGCAGTTCCGAACCCGCATTTTGCGAGCTCGATGCACCGTCTCATGAAGATTTCATCCATTGTGGGATTACCAGTCGAGTCCTCTCTGCTTCAGTTCCTTACGGCTGAGTTCCTGACCAGCGCGTGCAGCACGACGGAAATGTGCTATGGCATCGGCTTCCTGGTTCATCGACTGATAGAGCTTGCCGATATTGTAGTTTGTATCGACATGGTTGGGGTCGATAGTCAATGCCATGTTGTAGTATTCCATAGCCTTTGCCGGGTTGGTAGAGAAATATGCTGCACCGAGGTTGTTGTACGAATCGATGTTGTTGGGATTGAGTTCCAATGCCTTGAGGTAGTTTTTCACGGCTTTGTTTTCACCCTTTACATCATCCGAATAGTAGTATGCTACACCAAGGTTGTTGTAAACATCGGCATTGTCCTTGTTTACTTCGAGAGCTTTTTTGAACCACTCGATAGCCTCAACATATTCGCCTTGATCTTCGTATATAACACCTATTGCATTGTAGGCATCGTCGTTGCGCGGATTAATTTCAATTGCCCTCTTGCAGCTTTCGATGGCTTTTTCGTAGTTTCCATTGTGTGAATATGCCAGACCGAGGTTGTTGTATGCGCCATCGTAAAGTTCGCTAATCGATACTGCTTTTGAGTAGTACGAAATAGCTTTCTTGTAATTTTTCAGTTCGTCGTAGGCGTTGCCAAGAGCATTGTAGGCAGTGTCGTACTTGGGATTAATCTTTATCGCACTTTCGAATTGGCTTATGGCCTTCTCGAAGTCGCCTTCGTCGTAGTAAACGTAGCCAAGGTTCTTTACTGCTTCGTAGTATTTGGGATCAAGCTTTATAGCCATCTGGAAATTTATCATGGCCTTGTCGAAGTTGCCCAAGTACGAATATGCACGTCCAAGCGTATTATACGCCACGGGATTTTCCTTGTTGGTTTCTACATATTTCGACAGTTCCGATATTGCTTTGGTGAAGTTGTCGTTATTGAATGCGAATAGTCCGTTTTCAAGAATAGCATCCGCATCCTGCGAATAAATATTTGCAGAAAGCAGTGCAAATGTTACCAATATTGCAATTCTTAATTTCATACTTATTGATAAGTAAAGTTACAAGTTGCAAATATATCATTTTTTAAGTCTAATTAGACAATAATAATTGAATTTTTTTTCACTTGCTTTCTTGTAAACAAAAATGGCTGGAACTATTTAAGTCCAGCCATTTTCCTTCATATTAATTATGATTATTTGTAATCAACTTTTTCCTGCAATGGTGTCTTCATGCTGTTGCGCAGGTCGTAGCCAGAGTAGCTTCCGCCGGCGTAATTCTGTCGCAGGTCCTGATGTGATACGAAATAGTCGCCATTTTCCTTGATGATTACATCTACGCTTATGCTACGGTGCGAAATGTTGTACGGATAGTTAGGCTCCTTGTAGATGTGCCAGTCGGATTCTGTTACAATAGCTTTCACGAACTTGTCGCCGAATTTGGCTTTTGCCTTGGCGGTAGCCTGGTTCTGGATTTCGGCTGAAACCGCAGCTGCCTTTGGCATTGCTACTGGCTTCGACGATGCTGCGCCTGCCGACTTGAGCCATCCGAGGCGCTTCTGTGTGAAGTAGCTGTTGTATTCTTCGTAAATGCCTTGATATTGTTCGTCTTTGCTATGCAATGGGTGACTGCCTAAGTCTTCCATCATGTATCCTGCTTCGCGCAGAAGGTTGTAAGCGTCGGCACTGCGACCTGCTGCATCGCACTGCTTGATAGCTGCGAGTGTGCCCTTAAGTACGCTTCTTACAACATTGTACGGAGTGTTGGCGAGAAGAATGTCTTCGGCTTCGCCCTGTACGTCGTCCCATCTCTTCTGACGCTGGGTTTCGGTTTCCAGAAGGTTGAGTTCCTTGCCGTCTTCCAAGGTTACTTTGCGCAGGTTTTCGGCTCCTGGATATTTTGCTTTCCACTGGTTGCGTTCTTCGTCGCGGATGTAAGGGAACGAGCGAACCTTGTCGAACCTATAGCAGTCCTGCATAAGACGTGCGCGGATATAGCACTGGTATCCCGAAACTTCTTTTGGATTTGTCATGAAGTATGAATAGTATGCACAAAATGCATATTCGGTGAGATGCACCTGCTTTACACCATTGGCTGTCTGGTAGTCGGCGAATTCGAACATGTCGCAGCCTACGTGGCGGCTGGTGTATTCGGTCATAGTTGCGGCATTGCAGAAGTCTGTGTAAGCCTTTGTTGCGTTGGCGCCTGCTACATCGTAGAATGCATCGTTGGCAGCGTCGTCGGGATTGTAGATGAATAGTTTCGAGTCGAGTTCGTTGAGCGATGTCGGATAGCTAGGTTTCTCCTGGCTTGTGCTTTCGGTACTGCTGTTGCTGTCGTCGTTGGTTTCGGTTGTCCTTGCAGCATCGAGTTTACGTCTAAGTTCTTCTTCCTGACTGCTTTGTGAGCTGTTTTGCAAATTTGAATTCGAGTTGTTCTGCTGAGCATTCTGGTTGTTGTTGCTGTTGTTGTTTTGCTTGTCCTTCGAAACTGCTGATTTTGCCTTGTTCAGAAGTCCTCCCAATTGTGCATTTGCTGTGAAATTTGCACCGCACATAATAAATGCTATTAATAATAGCCCTTCGATTACTTTCATTTTTGTTGTCATATCATTAAATTTATTTCGATTTGTTTTTGCTGATTTTCGGTGGGCAAAATTAGGGTGAATAGGCAAGTCGCACTTGTCGATTTCTTACAAAATAAAGGTTTCAACTTGTTTTTTTCTTACAAAATGTAAGAAAATTACAAGTGCCAATGTTTTGATATGTAATCAATTATGATATTTACGCGTGTGTTTCGCGGAATTGCGACGGTGAAATTCCGTAGGTGCGCTTAAAGGTGTGGCTGAAGCTGCTTGCATCGTTGAAACCGCACTGCTCGGCCACTTCGATTATTGGTAGGTCTGGATTGTTCAAAAGCAGATTGCTGGCTTTCTCCATCTGTATTGCCGATATGTATGCCTTGGGTGTTTCTCCTGTGGCGCTCTGCAGTCGACGTCTGAAAGTCTGTTCGCTCATGTTAAGTTTCGATGCGATGGCTTCTACACCGAATTCTCCAGTTGGCAGGCCTTCGTTTACCGCTTTGATAAGGTTCATGAGGAACTGCTTGTTCGAATCGCTTTCGTCGCTGTCGGGTGACTCTTCTTCGTCCGATGGTTCGGCTTCACGATTTTCGGCATTCAGCATTTTTTTCAACAGCTCTATCTCGTGTGTAAGTTCCTCTGTTCTGCGCTGTTGGCGCTTTTGGTTTTTCCTTACTGCTATCAGTGCCGACAGACATACAATTATTGCTATTGCAAAAATTATTATGATGTTGCTAATGTGCTGTCTTTGGCGACGTGAAATTTCCTGCTGCAGCTGGTCGTTCTCAAATTCGGCATTATAGCGTGCAAGGTTTTCGGCAGTGGCATTGGTGTATAACGAGTCTTTCAGCAAGTCGAACCTGTCGAGTTCTATCTTTGCGCTGTCGGGGTTAATCTTCCATAGACTTTCGTAAAGACCTCGGCGCGAGTGCATTTCGTTCATAAGGTCGCCAGTCTCGACAAGTATGTCGGCTGCTTCGCGGTAATAGGCTATGGCTTCTTTTTCGCGCTCCTGGCACAACAGCGACATTCCCATTTTATTGCATGCTATTGCAAGCGAATGTTTGTCGCCGCATTGCCGGAGAATTGGGATTACCGTTTCGAGAGTCTGCTCGGCTTCGCTGTAGCGGTGCAAGCCTATAAGTGCCGACGCTTTCTGCGACAATCGTATTGCCGACCTATGCTCGTTGCCGATAACTTTTTCGAGTTCGTACGACTGGTCGGCATATTGGAGCGAGATAGTGTCGTTGCCGAGCGCATGGTATATTTCCGATGCCATGCCGAGCAATATCGCTTTACGGGCTGGATTCAGAGCCTTTTCGGCATGTTCGATTGCCTTGATGATATACACTTCGGCTTCCTTGGGCTGGTATGCTGCCATGTATATGCCTGCCAAAGTGTTGAGGCTCGACGAAATACGGTCGTCGTCACCACTTCGCATGTCGATGTCGAGGCATTGCTTGGTGTAAGCTGCCGCCTGGTCGAAGTCGCCAAGCCGTACATATATGCAGCCTATAAGGTTCAGACAGTCGGCTTTGGTTTCGTCGTCGTGCAACAGGGGTAGCGATTTCAGTCCGTACTTTTCGGCCGACTTGTACTGCTGCATTTCGTACATGCATACCGACGCCCAGTACCATACCTGACCTTGCACCGAATCGACTGGCGTGTTTTCGTTGAAAATAATCAGCGAGTCGGTTATTTCGTCGGCATCGAGCTGCTTGAAGAAACGGTTTGCCGCCGACACGCTCGTGCTGTTGTCGAAGTCGGACAGGAGCTTTTCGTAGGTATCTGACTGAGCGTGCAGACTAATGCCGAAGCACATCAGCATCAACATGCACGTCAGTAATTTCGTTATGCTATATGGCAAAATACTTTTATGCATTATATTATTAAGGTATTCCCGACAATATAATGTTTGACTGATAGGGTTATATGGACTGGCGATTAGCTTTTGCGCTATACGGTCATCAGTTCCTTTTCCTTGGCATCGATAACAGCATCAACCTTCTTGATGAAGTCTTCGTGAGCCTTGTGTACGGTTTGTTCTGCATCCTTTGCTTCGTCTTCCGAAACGCCTTCCTTCTTCAGTTTCTTGAATTCTTCGATTGCGTTGCGGCGAGCGTTCCTGATGACAACCTTCGAGTCTTCGCCGAGTCCCTTGACCTGCTTAACGAGCTGCTTGCGGCGTTCCTCGGTCAGAGGCGGAACGATTATGCGGATAACTTCGCCGTTGTTCGCCGGATTGAAACCAAGATTTGCAGCGAGGATAGCCTTTTCGATTGCCGGGATGGTTGATTTGTCCCAAGGCTGGATGAAGATGGTCTTCGGGTCTGGAGCCGAAAGGTTTGCAACCTGCGAAATAGGTGATGCTGTTCCGTAGCATTCAACCTTTACCGATTCTAGCATAGCTGGGTTAGCTTTGCCAGCGCGGATCTTTGCAAGTTCCTTTTCGAGGTGTTCGAGTGCGGACTTCATTCCGTCCTTTGCATCTTCTATATACAATTCTAATTCTTCCATAAATTACTTTGTAATGTAAGTTCCTATATTTTCGTTATTTATTACTTTTTCAAGATTTCCGTAGGTGTCCATGTCGAATACGATTACCGGCATGTTGTTTTCTTTGCACAACGTAAAAGCGGTGAGGTCCATGATCTTAAGTCCGCGCTTGTAAACCTCGTCGAAGGTAATGGTGTCGAACTTGGTAGCGGTCGGATCCTTTTCGGGGTCGGCTGTATAGACGCCGTTTACGCGCGTACCTTTAAGGAAAACGTCGGCTTCGATTTCGATTGCACGCAGAGCCGATGCGCTGTCGGTCGAGAAATATGGATTTCCTGTTCCGCCGGCAAGTATGCATACATACGAGTTTTCCAAAGCTTCAACAACCTTTGGCTTCGAAATGCGTTCGCCGATTGATTCTATTCCTATTGAGGTGAAAAGTCTGGTCTTAACGCCAACAGATTCGAGTCCGTTCTGCAATGCCAACGAGTTGATTATTGTTGCGAGCATTCCCATCTGGTCGCCTTTCACACGGTCGAAGCCCTTGCTTTCGCCCGAAATGCCGCGGAAAATGTTGCCTCCGCCGATTACTATTCCTATCTGTACGCCCTTGTCGTGTACGGCTTTAATCTGGTTGGCATATTCCATAAGGTGGGTTTCGCTTATGCCCTGTTTCGATGCTCCGGCAAGTGATTCGCCGCTGAGCTTTAACAATATTCGTTTGAATCTCATCGCTATAATTTTTAGACCACAAAAGTAATAAAATTTGATAATTTGAAGATTTGAAAATTCAATAATTCAAAAATTCAATGTTGGAGACATTGGGCAATATTCCTTTTTATTGTTGAGACGCAAAATTTTGCGTCTTTACAATAATTAGTTCTAACTATATTGATATAGTAATGTTTGATTGTTAAGATGTTGATTTATAATAATTTATCTATAACGTATTTTGCCGTGTCTTACGTTTAAAAACGTTCTCCCTTGAAAATCCGAAGGTTATAAATTCACAATAAACACTAATATGTTGATTACTTTGTGATTTGTGTTGATTTTGTTGTTTTTGTGAAATATATTTTTGTACGATTTTATAGATTTAGACTACGGATGGAGAAACTGATTTACAGACATACCGATGTGGAAAGACTCGAAATACTGAGGTCTTTCGATGCGTATTTGCGCGAGAATCCACTGGGTGAAGATTGTTTATTTGCTGAATACCAGGCTAATATAGCAGAAGAAAATCTTTCTGTTTTCGAGAAGTTCAGAACCTATAAGGAATGCTTAAGACAGCAGGAGGAGGCATTCAACAACAACTATAACAATCTTTTTAGCAAGGCAAAGACTTTCGTCGTTCACTACTACATGTCGATGCACATGGCTATCGAACGTGGCGAATTGCCTGTTGACATCACTTCGTGGTATGGACTGCAGTACCCGTTTTCAATCCCCAATCCTCGCAATGGAGAAGAACTTCTCGAAGTTGCTGCTCAACTTTTCGAATGCGACTCGAACCGAGTAGCAAATGGAGGTCGTCTGCTTACAAACCCCAATATCTCATCCGTAAAAATCTGGGTTGAAAAGTTTGAAGACATACATAAGGAACGTGCTTATCGTCAGAATCTTAACAAGGCAGAAGTCGAAAATATCGACTACATACGCGACACCACTGACAAGCTCATTGTAGAAGTTTTCGATGCTGCCAGCGAAAGATTTGCTGACCTTGAATTCGAAGACCGCCTGAGACTGATGAACGAATTAGGTTTCAACATTCAGCAGGTTGTTCGCAAGCCGCGCGTTCGCAAGCAGGAGGAGATGGCAATGCAAATGGCCGAAGCCCAGCTTCAAATACCTCTTTTCTAACAGATGAGAATTTTTCTCGTTGGCTTTATGGGGGCTGGTAAGTCCGTTGTCGGGCGACGCCTAGCCAAATCACTCAACTTGTCGTTCTACGACCTCGACGAAGAAATCGAGTCGCATTACAAAATGTCGGTGTCGGCAATTTTCCAGAAGTACGACGAGGCTTGCTTCCGCAAACTCGAAACTTCTGTTCTCGAATCGTTTCCCAACAAGGATAACTTTGTACTTTCGTGTGGCGGCGGTACGCCTTGCTTCGGTGAAAACATGGCATTTATGAATTCCATTGGCACTACCATATATATTAAATTGTCTACCGACGAGCTAGTGGGCAGGATTTCCAGTTCTTACCACAAACGTCCGCTTACCGAGGGAAAGTCTGACGAAGAACTTGCCAGCTATGTGGATGCAATGCTAAAAAAACGGGAACCATTCTACTCGATGGCAAAGATTACCGTTGATGCATCGGGAACAGATAAGGAGACATTGGTGGAAAAGATTTTGCAGGTATTGCAAAAATAAATTCCATAGTTTGTTCTACCAATCAAAAAAAACCTTACCTTTGACATAAATTTTAAATACATTTAGCTATGAAAGTTTTGATAATTGTTATTGTAGTGACCTTAGTGGTCATATTGTTCTTGTGCGGCTTCAAGGTTGTTCGTCCTACGCATAGGGCATTGGTCGAGAGACTCGGTAAGTATCATCATTTTGCAAATCCCGGTTTGCACTGGATTATTCCTATAATCGACCGCATATATCGTGTGAATGTCACAGAGCAGATGGTCGATGCCGACCCGCAGGAAATCATTACCAACGATAACCTGAATGCAACTGTCGATGCACAGATTTATTTCCGTGTGCGCGAGGACGAGCAGAGTGTAAAGAATTCGCAGTACAACGTGTACAACTATCAGGTTCAGATAGTTAATCTTGCACGTACAACTTTGCGTAACATCATTGGTACACTGACGCTTAAGTCGGCAAACAGTGAACGCGGACGTATCAATACCGAACTGCACCAGATTTTGTCGGAAGAGACTACCGACTGGGGTATTTCGATTGTTCGTGCCGAATTGAAGCAGATTGATCCGCCGCAGGACGTACAGGCAACCATGAACAAAGTCGTTAAGGCCGAGAACGAGAAGATTGCCGCTATCGACTATGCTACTGCAGCCGAGACCGAGGCTGATGGTGTAAAGCGTGCCAAGATTAAGGAGGCCGAAGGTTTCCGTCAGGCAAAGATTTTGAACGCCGAGGGCGAAGCTGAAGCAATCAGGTTGGTTAACGAGGCTGCTGAAAAGTATTTCATTGGTAATGCGCAGATTTTAAGGAAGATTGAGGCTGTTGAAACATCTCTTAAGAACAATGCCAAGATAGTTGTTCCATCGGATTCCGATTTGGTAAACGTAATTGGTGAGATGGCAGGAGTGTTGCCGTTGGAAAAGAAAGATAAGAAATCGGAATAATTGCTGGTTCCCCAAAATAAATAAGCCCGACATTAGCCGGGCTTATTTTTTATGTCATGCCAAAAGTTATTTTGTGAGTTCGTATAGAACGTCAAGTTTCGGGGTGAGTATTATTTCCGTCCTGCGGTTCTTTGCGCGAGCCTCTGCGGTTTTTGCATCGTCGACAGGCAGATAGCAGCTGCGTCCCGATGCTATCAGGCGGACAGGGTCAATTTTCGAGTTCGACAATATTATCTTTACAATCGATGTTGCACGCTTGGTGCTTAAGTCCCAGTTGTCCTGTATGTTGCCGTTGCCGCTGTATGCAAGGTCGTCGGTGTGGCCTTCGATAGTGATGTTTACATCGTGATTATTCTCCAATACGGCAGCCAGTTTCTTAAGAGCTTCCTGTCCCTTGGGGTCAACGTCCCACTTGCCCGACTTGAAAAGCAATTTTTCGTCAAGCGACACATAAACCTTGCCTTCCTTCTGCGTTACGGTCAATCCGTTGCCTTCGAATCCCGATAGCGCTTCCGAAACCTTGGTTCTAAGCGCGTTCATTGCCGAGTCCTTTGCATTGAGTATAGCTTGCAGTTCGGCAACTTTTGCGTTCTTCGAATCCAATTCAGAATTCTTACTGCTCAATTCGTTGCGTTGCGATTCGAGCAGAGCGTTTTTCTCGTTCAACTCGCGTTCCTTTTGTTCGTTGAGCGTTTTCATTGCTTCGAGGCTTGCTCTTTCCTGATTGAGCCTTGCTTCGAGGTTTCTTAGCTCGTCCTCCTTTACCTGAAGTTCGTCGCGGGTCTTTTGCAGCATCTGCATTGCCTTCTGCTGTTCGTTATCGGCGTCGGCACGAAGTTTCTGCTGGTTCTCAAGCAATTGCTTGTACAACTCGCTTATCTTGTCGTACTGCATGGTGAGAATTCTGTTTGTGTTGCTCTTCATGGCGGTGTCGGCTATAAGAGCAGCCATTTCTCTTTCGTATCTGGCGATTGTCGCCTTAAGCTCGTTGTTGGCCGTCGTTAGGCTTTCGTTCTGCTTGTTCAGGTTTTCACGTTCTTTTTCGCATGCTTCGTTGGCAGCTTTTACGTCCTCAAACTTGCGCGCAGGTACACACGAGAAAAGTATTCCCGATATTACCGATGCGAAAACTATCAGTTTTATTAGTGTTAACGAATTGGTTCTCATAACTATATAAAATCTATTGATATAATTTGCAAATATATGCCTCTTTAATTCGTCTTAATATTTGTTGTCAACTTATTTATTTACAATTATATGTTAATATTTACTTGTATATGATACTATATTTTTTGTAATTTTGTAACCTTAAAAACAATGAAATAGGTATAGGTTAACGGTATAGTAGCGACATGTCATATAGATTTTTAGACAAAATAGATTCTCCGGCCGATTTGAAGTCGTTGGATGTGGCTGACTTACCGTTAGTGTGCGAAGAGTTGAGGCAGTTCATAATTGAGTCGGAGGCTGTCAATCCTGCTCATTTCGGAGCTAATCTTGGTGTCATCGAACTTACTGTTGCTTTGCATTATGTATTCGATGTTCCCAGCGACAACCTTATTTGGGATGTCGGACACCAGGCATACGGTCACAAAATTCTTACCGGACGTCGCGATGCTTTCAAGACAAATAGGAAATACAAGGGGATAAGCGGTTTCCCATCGCCAGCCGAGAGCAAATACGACAGCTTTGGCGTCGGACATTCGTCAACTAGCATATCGGCTGCTTTGGGAATGGCTATGGCTGCAAAAATGCACGGAAGCAACGAGCGTACAATTGCTGTGATTGGCGATGGCGCCCTCACAGGTGGAGAAGCTTTCGAAGCTCTGAACAACGCGGCTGTAAGCAAGCCTAATCTTCTGATTGTCCTTAACGACAACAAGATTGCTATCGACGAGACTCCTGGCTCGCTCCGCGAGTACCTTACCGATATTGCAACATCAAAGACTTACAACAAGGTAAAAAACGATGTGTGGCGGTTGCTTGGTAAGGTAGGCCCCGATATAAGACATTTTACCCAGCGTATCGACAATGCTGTGAAGTCTGTAATGATGAAGCAGGGCAACTTGTTCGAGTCGATGGGTGTAAGATATTTCGGACCAGTCGACGGACACGATGTGGTTTCGCTTGTGCGTTTGTTCGAGGACCTGAAAAATATCGATGGCCCCAATTTGTTGCACCTTATAACACAAAAGGGCAGGGGGTTCAAACCGGCAGAGGACAATCCTCAGCGTTGGCATGCAGCTCCGGGCAAGTTCGACGTAACTACTGGCGAGTTAATTGCCGATGCCGAAGACCCAATGTGCCCGCAGAAATTCCAGGATGTGTTCGGAGATGCCGTTCTGCAGCTTGCTCGCAACAACCCAAATATTGTCGCAATATCACCAGCAATGGTGTCGGGAAGTGGACTTACAAAGATGTTCGAGGAGTTGCCCGACAGATGTTTCGATGTGGGGATATCGGAACAACATGCGGTGACATTCGCTGCCGGACTGGCAATTAAGGGAATGACTCCTTATTGCTGTATTTATAGTACTTTCTCGCAACGTGCTTTCGACCAGATAGTTCACGATGTTGCTCTGCAGAAACTGCATGTTGTGCTTTGTCTCGACCGTGCTGGACTAGTAGGAAAAGATGGGGCAACTCATCATGGGTCGTTCGACATTTCTTTCCTACGTTGTATTCCAAATCTGGTAATTGCGGCTCCGTCCGACGAATTCCAGTTACGTAACCTGCTTTACACTGCTCAGCTCGAAAAGAATAAATTTCCATTCGTAATTAGATATCCGCGAGGAAAGTCATTCCATCCAAAGTCCGAAATTAATTTTTCGGAAATGGAGATCGGAAAAGGCCGTTGCGTAAAACGTGGCACGGATGTTGCTATAGTTACCGCCGGCACGGCAGGGCGGACAGCCGCCATTGTTGCCGACCGCCTGCACAACGAAGGTATTGAGGTTTCGGTGTACGATATGATTTTCGTCAAGCCAGTGGACAAGGACCTGCTAAGCGAGGCATGTGCTGGACATCGACAAATTGTAACTATCGAGGACAACGCTCTGCAGGGAGGATTTGGAAGCATGGTTCTGGAGTTCATTTCCGACAACGGATTCGACACTAAAGTTAAGCGCTTCGGAATTCCCGATTACTTCGTGACGCATGGCACACAGGAGGAGTTAATAAAGGAATGCGGCTACGATGCCGATACTATATACGAATGGATAAAATATTATATTGGTTATAAATAGTAGGATAAGATTAAATTTAGATAAAAAAAAAAGGATTTAAAGGACTATTTGTTATATGTTTGTTTATAATTATTAAAAGATGAAAAAACTGTTACTATTTTTCTTATGTACGGCAATGTTTGCGGTGTGTTACTCGCAGAAGCCCAGCAAAGCTTTTATGAGTAATTTCTATGATGCACAGGCCTTTATGTACGAGGATAATTTTGAGGAGGCTCTTAAGATGTGGCGTTTGGCAGAGGAAAAAGACCCCGAAAATCCGAATGTCTGGTATAATATTGGCGTGTGCTGCAAAAACACTTCAAAGGACCGAGAAATGTCGGAGCAATATCTGCGTAAGGCTTTGGATTATGTAAATCCAAAATACAAAAGAGGTGAACACAAGGAGCGTACGGCACCTATTGACTGCTACTATCACCTCGGATCGGTTCTTCGTATGTTGGGAAAATATGAGGAAAGTACCGAGATGCTTGTGAAAGCTAGGCAGCTCGCGCAGGAAAATAATAGGGAAAAGCTTGTCGAGTTGATTGACGAGGAAATGGAAATAACCGTCAATGCAAAAAACATTTCGACACGTAAGTCGTGCTTGAAGATGGAAGTCGAAAATATTGGCGATGTGGTCAATTCGGTGTATTCCGATCACTCACCAATAATTTCGTGCGATGGTAGAACATTATATTTTACTTCGAAACGACCCAATTCGCTTGGCTCCGAAGGTTTCGAAAATATTTATGTTACAACCAAGGACGATAACGGCAAATGGCGCGAACCTGAGATGTTGCCTGCAGGTATTAATACCAAAGGCAGCAATGAGTCGGTCGTGGCTCTTTCGCCCGACGGAAAGGAATTGTATTTCTTTAGGTCTGGCTCATCGTTGCAAGGCAATTTGTATGTTGTCGAAAAAGGTCGCAATGGTTCGTGGGGAAAGCCTAGCAACCTGAGTGCATCGATAAACAGCAAGTACAGGGAATCGCACGTGACTATCTCTCCCGATGGCAGCAGTATGTATTTTACTAGCGACCGTCCTGGTGGTTTCGGCGGACTCGACATATATGTAATGAAAAAGTTGCCTAACGGACAATGGTCGGAACCTAAGGTGCTTCCCGAAGAGGTTAATACCCCCAAAGACGAGGAATATCCTTTTGTCCATCCTAATGGTTCGATTTTGTATTTCAATTCAAAGGGACACGAGACTGTCGGTGGTTACGACGTATTTTTCTCCCGCATAAACGAGGATGGAACCTTCAGTCCTGCAGAGAATATGTGTAGTCCTATCAATACTCCCGACAACGATATATGCTATTCGCTTAGTTGCGACGGAAAGACCGCATACGTTGCTGGTGTTCGCGCCGATTCGTATGGTGAGTACGACTTGTATGTAATTTCCGACAAGACCGAGGAAAGCAACATGATAGTGTATCGCGGTGCTGTAAAGTATGCCGACAATGCTATTCCAAAGGGGGTTCAGGTTTGGGTGAAGAACACTACTACAGGTGCCGATTTGGGTTCGTATAAGCTCGACAGCGCAGGCAATTATACTTGCTACTTGCTGCCAAGCAACGACTACAGCCTTACATATTCGAAAAATGGCGAAAAGTTGAACGATATGCAGAAGACTCCAGCCGATAACGAAGTCACTGCCTTCAGAGAAAACGGAAATCCGGTACAACTCGACGATATTATTCTTCCGTTGTCGACAAGCGAAGCTTCGGTTACTTTGTATGGCAATAGCGACCTTACTGCCGATGCAATCTCGGTACTCAACAAGGTTAAAAAGACTGCCGACGAACTTAACGAGGAATCGAGAGTTCTTTGTGTAAACTTTGAGTTCGACGAAAACCAGATTGCTCCCAATTCACCTCAGCTAAAGAAAGTTGTCGATTATTTGGCCGGTTCGGTGAACAAGGCAAATATGTCGTACAACGAGAAACCAATGGACAGGAACCTGTATAATGTAACTGTATTGTACGAGCCAGAACTCATTGCCGACAATCCGCCACAGGCAGTTATGGATACTGTAGAAATAGGTAATGTATATTTCGATTTCGACAAATATAACATCAAGTCCGAATACGAAGGCTTGCTCAACAAGTTGTCCGAATTTATGACCGATAACCCGGGTGCTAAGATTGAAGTTGGCGGTCATGCCGATTATACTGGTACCGACGAATACAACTACCTGCTTTCTGGTCGCCGTGCTATGGCTGTAAAGGATTATCTTGTTGGCAAGGGCGTAAAGCAGGACAAGATCGAAGTTGTTAAGTACGGTGAATCGAAGCCTATAGCAAGCAATAGCAAGAGCTCGCTCAGAAAGTATAACCGTCGTGTCGATTTCAGGGTACTCATCCAGGGTAGCGATGCTTACCTGAAGGTTAAGTCAGAAACAATAGTTGACGACGGCAAGGGCGATCCGACTGCTTACAAAGCAAGCGGAACCACCAAGGTGTTCAGAGTTCAGGTATTTGCATTGTCGACTCAGAAGCCAGTAAGTAGCTTTGGTATTCCGAACCTTAAGGTACGCGAATTTAATGGCGTATATAAGTATTACATAGGAGATTTTGATACTTATGAAGAGGCTAAGCAGGTTATGGAATCGCTTGACGATCAGTATCGCTCTTCGGCAATAGTACTCGAATCGAGAAAGTAAATTTATGTATACATATTTCGAAAAATGCCGCGCTTTGGCGTGGCATTTTTTTTTATGGAATCCAGATATCAACATGAAATTTTGACGTTTTTAAGTTTGTGCGGTGTAAATGCCAGGAAAATGCATTTATTATTAAGTCGCTTATTATCAAAAATATACTATCTGGAGAATAATATCCTGTTTTCCTATATAGGCGTAGAATTGCGAAAATTTAAGAAAAAATTATTTGGCTCAAAGTGTTGATAATTAGTGTTTTATCGGCTAATTTTGAAAATTTTCTGATTTTCTGAAAAATGACAAATATGTTGATACATATTAAATTCAAATATAACAAAAATTTATACATTGCACGATAATTGTGCTAATTAAGGTGGTATTTTGATGAAAAAATGCTTTTTCGACTATTGTACCTTATAAAAAAGATTTAACTTTGTAGCTGATTTCGCTTTTATAGAAGTGGAAATTTTGGTTCAACATTAAAAAATAAAGAAGGCTCGTCGAGCCTTTCTTTTTTTGTGCCTACAAAAAAACTGCGCAGCACCCGAAAGCACTGCGCAGTAACATTATGAAACACTTAAATTATACAAGTCCTGAGAATCCCATGAAAGCCAAAGCAAGGATACCAGCAACTACGAGAGCTGCAGGAACGCCCTTCATGCCTTCTGGAATCGGGAGCTTTGCCATGTGTTCGCGGATACCAGCGAAGATTATCAATGCAAGCATAAAGCCCAAAGCGGTACCTATTGCGAATACTATAGCTGGCAAAAGCGATGTTGCATCGAGTCCCATCGAGTTGTATGTTCCGTTGCCAACCAATATTGCAACACCAAGTATTGCGCAGTTGGTGGTGATAAGCGGAAGGAAAATACCGAGTGCCTGATACAGCGACGGGCTAATCTTCTTGAGGATAATCTCGACCATCTGTACGAGTGCAGCAATGATGAGGATGAATGCTACTGTCTGCATAAACTGAATTCCCAACGGATTGAGGATGTAGGTCTGCACGAGCCATGTCACAATGGTTGCAAGAGTCATTACGAACAGGACTGCGCTTCCCATTCCTACTGCCGTCTTAACCTTTCCCGATACGCCAAGGAACGGGCATATTCCGAGAAACTGGGCAAGCACGATGTTATTTACGAGCATTGCCGATATTATGATGAGTATGTATGCCATAGTCGTAAATTTTATTTGTTAAACCTTCTTACTACTGCTATAAAATATGCCAATCCGAAGAATGCACCCGGAGCAAGCACGAATACGAGAATTCCGTCGGCCTGAATGAACTGCCATCCGAAGATTGACAGGCTACCGAGGACTTCGCGAACAGCACCCAATATCATAAGTGCAAGTGCATATCCGAGACCCATTCCCAAACCATCGACGCAGGATGCCCAAACGCCGTTTTTCGAAGCAAACGCCTCGGCACGACCGAGAACTATGCAGTTTACAACGATAAGCGGAATGAACAATCCCAATGTTTCGTAAATACCCGGCAAGTAAGCCTGCATAAGCAAGTCGATTACCGTTACGAACGATGCGATTACAACGATGTACGATGGAATACGCACCTTGTCGGGGATAAGGTTCTTGATTAGCGATATTACTATGTTGGAGCATACGAGGACGAATGTCGTCGCAAGACCCATGCTCAAGCCGTTGATTGCCGATGTGGTGGTTCCCAGTGTCGGGCAGCAGCCGAGCAACATTACCAATACGGGGTTCTCCTTTATGAAACCCTTAGTGAAATTCTTCCAGTTATTCATTGTCCTGTCCTCCTTCTTCTTTAAATGTAACTGTAAAACTGTCATTTGCAGTCTTGCATATAGTCTCAACATTTTTTAATGTGTCGCATCTGCCAGTTTCATCTGTAAGGATTACCATACTAGTAGATACGCAGCTGCCAACTGTATTAACGTAGGTTGCGTAAGCCTTGTTGAGAGCATCGCAGAAAGCACGCGACGAGATTGTTGCTGCTGTGATAGCGTCAACATCGCCACCGTCCTTCTTTACCTTTGCAGGAGTCGAAAGGTCCTTGCCAATTACATTGCCCTTTCCGCCTTCCTGGAACCAGTCGCCCATCTTCGAACCAAGACCGGCGGTTTCCTTATGCTCCAGAACGGTGTATCCGAAAATCTTGCCTTCGGTATCGAAACCGACCAAAACCTTTACATCGCCGCCGAAACCCTTGTCGGTAACAACCTCGATAGCTGTTCCAACTAGCTGTTCGTTAGCGTCGAATGCCTTGTAGGTAGGAACGCCTTCAACTTCTTCGGCTACCTGATGGTCGAATGCAGGGAGCACCTTCATAAGACCTTCGTTCAACTTCTTTTCTTTCACCTGTGCAATAGGCTCCTGGGTAAAGTAATATACGAAACCGAGAGCCACGGCTGCCACTACTGTAATCACGAACAGCGTGAGCACCATATTTATTAAAGAACTTTGTTTCTTTGCCATGATAATTCTTTTTTAGGTTCCACAATTATTTCTTTACCTCTTCTTTTGGCGGTTTTACAACCTCACCGAAACGCTTCGGCTTGCACCAGTTGTTAATCAGCGGAACAAGTGCGTTCATAATAAGGATTGCGAACGACATACCTTCCGGATACGAACCCCAGGTTCTGATTAAGATGGTGATAATACCGATACCAACACCGTAAACCAACATTCCCTTGCCAGTCATTGGCGAAGTTACCATATCGGTTGCCATGTAGATAGCACCGAGCAGGGCACCACCGGCGAGGATATGGAACAGCGGATCGGCATACTTGGTTGGGTCAACGCCCCAGAGGATTGCCGAGAAAGCAGCCATAGTTCCGAGAACTGCAACTGGAATATGCCAGGTTATAACCTTGCGGATAAGCAGGAAGATACCGCCAAGGAGCAGTGCTATTGCCGACATTTCGCCGAGCGAACCACCCATGTTGCCGATAAACATATCCATATAGTTGTAATCAACCATCTGACCTTCGTTGAGAAGTCCCAGTGGAGTTGGACCTGTTACTGCATCGAGAGCCTTGATGTCCCAAATTGGTTCCGGAGTCGGCCAGGTGGTCATCTGCGACGGGAACGAAATGAGCAGGAATACACGACCTACGATTGCTGGGTTGAACGGGTTATTGCCCAATCCGCCGAAAGTCATCTTTGCGATGCCTATTGCGACGATTGCACCTATAACAATAATCCACCAGTCGAGGTTTGCAGGAACATTGAATGCAAGAAGCATACCTGTAACGATTGCAGAACCGTCGAAAATAGTGGTCTTTCCCTTCAATAAGAACTTCTGAATCAGCCATTCAACAGCCATACAAGCAACTATCGAGATTAACGTAACTCTGATAGCGTTGAGTCCGAAGAAGTAAACCGATACGCAGAAGGCCGGTAACAGCGCAATTACCACGCTGTACATTATCTTTTTCACCGACTCGTTGCTGTGAACGTGCGGTGACATTGCGATTGCTAATCTATTTTCTGCCATAGCTGTTACTATTTTTTAGACCTTAAAATTTTTGTTACTGTCGCTTTACCGTAGCGGATGTAGTCGGTAATAGGAATTCCTGCAGGGCAGGTGAAGCTGCACGAACCGCATTCGATGCAGTCGAGCACTCTTTCTTCCTTCAAAGCGTCGAAGTCGCGAATCTTGGCGAGGTTCTTGAGCAAGTAAGGTTCAAGACCCATACAGCAAGCGCTTACGCACTTTCCGCAGCGGATACAAGCACTTTCTTCCATACGCTCGCTTTCGCTCTGCTTGAACATCAGCACGCCCGATGTACCCTTTGTTACAGGTACTTCCAACGACTTAACAGCCTTACCCATCATAGGTCCGCCGTTTACTACCTTGCCGGTGTCTTCGGGCAAACCGCCAACTGCTGCAATGAGGTGGCTCAACGGAGTACCAACTCTTGCAAGTATGTTCTTCGGCGACTTAACCGACTTTCCTGTTACAGTTACAACGCGCTCGAACAGAGGCTTGTTCTTCTGTACTGCCTCGTAGATTGCGAAGGTAGAACCAACATTCTGAACTACGCAACCAACATCGATAGGCAATGCTGGAGGAGCAGGAATTTCGCGGTTTACGGTAGCCTTGATAAGCTGCTTTTCACCACCTTGAGGATATTTAACCTTCAAAGGCATTACGGTGATTCCGTACTTCTTTGCAGCCTCGGTCATCTTGGCTATTGCGTCGGGCTTGTTGTTCTCGATGCCGATGATAATCTTTTCGGCACCTGTAGCTTTCTGTATAATCTTGCAGCCAACCATGATTTCTTCAGTATGCTCGAGCATAAGACGGTGGTCGGCAGTAAGGTAAGGTTCGCATTCAACACCATTGATGATAAGGTGCTCGCATTTCTTGCCCTGTGGAACCGACAACTTAACATGAGCAGGGAAAGTTGCACCGCCAGTACCAACAATACCGCATTCTGCAATCTTGGCGCGGATTTCTTCGGCGCTCATTGTGATTTCGGTCTTCAGGTCGGGAGTGCGGTCGATGGTTTCGAGCCATTCGTCGCCTTCGACATTGATGAAGATACAAGTATTCTTGTAGCCCGAAGTGTCGATTGTCTTCTCAATCTTAGCAACAGTACCCGATACCGACGAGTGAATGTTTGCCGATACGAATCCGGTGCTCTTAGCGATGAGCTGTCCGACCTTTACGGTGTCGCCCTTGGCAACAACCGGTTCGGCAGGAGCACCGATGTGCTGTGCGATAGGAATCATTACCTGCTTGGGCAGTTCTATTCTTTCGATAGGATTTCCTTTTGAAATCTTATTTTCTTGTGGATGAACACCACCTTTTGGAAAAGTTCTTAACACGATGAGTCCTCCTGAGTTTAGTTGTTATTTACATTGTTTTCTACCACTGTAGCTTCGGCTGGTGCTGATGCAGGAGCGGGCTGAGCTTCGGGCTTTGGTGCTGGCGGAGTTGCCGGCTTAGGCGGGAAGTTTACAGCGTTGATTGCGCCTGTCGGGCATTCGGCAACACACTTGCGGCACGACTTGCACTTTGTGAAGTCGATATATGCGACATTGTTCTCGACGGTGATAGCCTCGAACGGGCAAACCTTTGCGCACTTGCCGCAACCGATACAAGCAGCCTTGCAAGCCTTCATAGCCTCGGCACCCTTGTCCTTGTTGATGCAGCCTACATAAACACGACGGTCGTTCTTGCCACGAGGTCTTACCTCGATAACGCCGCGCGGACACATCTTGGCGCAACCGCCGCAACCGCCGCACTTGTCGTAGTCGATTTCGGGAAGACCAGTTTCCTTGTTAATCGTTATTGCGCCGAAATGGCATCCTGCAACGCAGTCGCCATAGCCGAGGCAACCGTACTGGCAAGCGGTGTCGCCACTCGATGTAGCGTGAGCGATAGCGCAGGTCTTGGCTCCGTCGTAGGTCGAAGTCTGAGGACGCTTGTCGTGCGAGCCACAGCATCTAACGACTGCAACCATAGGTTCCTTTTCCTCGGCTACAAGTCCCATAACGGCAGCAACCTTGCTCATGGCAGCATTACCGCCTGCTGGGCAGTACTTGCCATCGAGATTACCGCTCTTAACAACGGCTTCCGACAATCCACGGCAACCCGGGAATCCACATCCGCCGCAATTTGCACCCGGCAGACAAGCCTCAACCTCGTCGATGCGCGGGTCCTCTTCTACCTTGAATTTCTTGGCGACAAAGAACAGTATTATTGCTAACACTATTCCTAGCGCACACAAAGGTATCACAGTCCAAATTACAATCTCCATAAATTCACTGATTTAAATTATTATTTTTTGTTATTCTTTGTTTCTGGGTTTCTAAGTTTCTATGTTTCTAATTGTTTCTATGTTTATGGTTGTTTGATGTTGTTTGATGATTTTGGGTGTTTATAATGTTTTACAAGTTCAAATCCACAGCACAAAGTTCGTTGTAGAATTCTTGAAGTTTTTTGACTTCAATTTTAGGGAATAGTGTGTCTTTGAGCACATTGAAATGCTTATCTTCAGTTACAATGTAGTCTGCATTTGAAACTATAGCACAGTCAACAAATTTATTGTCATCAGGGTCTGCCACTATCAGTTCAAACCTGTAATGAGCATCTACCCTCATTACATTGTTAGCTCTCAAAATAGCTTCAATTACGATATTGGCAGCTAATGGTGATATATGTGAGGCGATAATTTCTTCATACTCTGCCAGGATTTCGTTTGACACGCAAAGCGTATATTTGCCAAGAATAAAATCTTCCCATACCTTGTAGTAGAAACTTCGTCTCGACAAGGATTGCAGCAGGCAGTTAGTATCAAGAACAATGTATCGACTCATTACATTTGCTTATATGGTGTACGCATGTGTTCGTGTTTCCAAGCGGCAACCTTTTCGTCGGTAAGTTCGCCAGTATCGTAAAGGCGGTCTATTTCATTCTGCAAGCGAGAGTTCAGAAACTTCACGATTACATTCTTCAACTCTGCCAAATCGTCCTCGCGCGTAATGCAGGAAAGCATATTCAGCACTTCGTATTGTGCAGGAGTTATTGTCGTTAATTGTGCCATATCCGTTTTATTACATTGTTTCATGTGTTTCAAATTGCAAAATTAGAAAAAAATATGATACGCTGAAACAATTTATTGTGAACATAATTGGATTATTATCGTCACGCCTTTCTTCAGTGCAAAAGGACATTACAAAGACAAATAGCGCTAAGGTAAAATGAAAAAAGTCCGACAATCGCCGGACTTTTATCGTATGTTTCGCAGATTTCTATTCCTTCACAAACCTTCGCAGGCTGAGTGTAGTCGAAGCCGAGTGGATTCTCACAACATACACCCCACTCCTCAAATCATCCACATCACAAACCGCATTGTCTGCGTTTACCTCAATGCGCTTAACAACCTGTCCAAGCGTATTTACAATCTCAATCTCCGAAATTGTTTCCGAGGATGTGATGTTGAGAATATCTGTTGCTGGATTTGGGAATATTTTCACATCGACAAAAATATGTTCATCAATGATTACTGGATTAATAAGATTTAAACTGCGAGTAAAAGAATATCCTGCCAAACTTGCCATAACATTTTCGTTGCCAGAAGCAAGAATTGTGGCATTTTCTCCAACAATATTCAATCTGCTGCCCGATGCCCACGAAACATTATTTTCTGTGCCAACCGTAAAATGATGCTGAACCAAATCCACATCATCGTATTCATCTTCACTTTCGGCATATAGATAAATCGGTGTTGCAAAAAGCATTGCAAGCGAATCGGTTTCCAAGCCCAGCGGAATTGGGTAGCGACCTTCGGCATAACTCCAGCCATCGCCAAGCATAGCGCGGAGTTCGGGAGTATCGCCTGTAAGTTGCGAAGTAAGGCGACCTTCCGTTTCACCCTCAATATCTTCGCCCGAACCTCCCGACATTTGGCGGTCGTAGTAGTTGGAAGACATATTGCTGATTGAATCGCCTGTAACTTCCCACTTGTCTATCATAATATGCATTCCGCTAACATCCAGGCAGTTGCTTATATGTGCAGTGTCATATACAGTCCCCACGATTCCGCCCGAAGTTGTTGCAGAAGCAACCTGTCCAGCATTAAAACACGAAAATATGTTACTCAAACTACTAAGAGAACCGCTTATTCCACCTCGAATTTTACCGCTTAAAATTTCACCATAGTTAGCACAATTCCTAATTATTATGGAACCATCTCCAGCATTTTCAGTATTTTCACTATCACTTCCCATAATACCACCTCCGCAATATAATTTCCCTGCTCTTATGCATCCATAGTTTATGCAGGATTCTGTTGTCGGAATATTATTAGCATCGTTTTCGCCTCCTGTAATCGCAAATATTCCTCCAGATGGCAAATTATCAAAATAATCTATTATTAAGTCTTGGGGTGATGTAATATCTCCGTAATTTATACAATTATGAATAGTCCCACCGGTTATTACACATATTCCCCCAATAGATAAAAAACCTGCGATATTCCCATAGTTTTTGCACGCAGATATAGTTCCACTATTTGTGACCGCTATGCTCCCCGCATAAAAATTCATTTCATTTTCTTCCGCTATTAGATTACCATAGTTTGTGCAATCTGTAATTAAACCTGAGTTATTGTTAGCAATAAAACTATGTTCAGAATATGGGCAAATATCAATAGTAACATTTACATTGGTTTTACAATTCCTTATTTCCCCGATGTTGGATTGAGTAATGCCAAAACAATAATTGACATTTCCAGACACTCTTACGGAATCTATAATACCTTGTGAATCAGAAAAAAATGTATAAAATACATTATCGTAATTATTCAATGTATCTGGCAATAACAATGTGTGACCTTTTCCATTGAAATAACCGTAAAAAGACCCCTGAATTGGATTGTTCCAAAAGTCACTTTCAATTGCAATGTCTGCTACCTGTTGAAAATATTTATTCCTTGTATATTGTGTCGCATTATAAAAAAGAGAACGAAATTCGACAAAATCATTATAGTTTTCAATTAAAAAAGGGTCATCTTCCGTTCCGGATCCTCCGCTGCCAACAAACTGCTGCGAATGTGAATACGCAGTTATGAGCAGAAGTAAAAATATTAATAGTATTTTTTTCATGGTTATATAAGACAAAAGCAATGGGATGTTCCTCATAGTAAGCGATAACACTCTTCTCACCATTATTTTCTCGGGATTAAAAGTTGATTTTCACTGCCGAAAAAAGTAGATTTGTTGTTTTATTATTTTTATCGTATATAAAGCCTACAATTTTTCAATCCTAAAGTTAAAAACCTTCTTTATCCTGTCTCTCAGCAGATATAGCACAACATAGTATGCCGTGAGCAACACAAGCGACACCAAGGCGGCGATTCCTTCGTTAACACCAATGCCAATCAGCACGAAAAGTCCAATCATCACCACCACAAACGGAAGCGCATAGCCGATAAGCACTGCCTTGGTGCCCATCGTCTGCGTCATCTTTACATTTACCTCGTCGCCTACGGAAATTTCTTGTCCTTGCATAAGCTGGGCCTCGACGACCCTGCTGCCCGATTCGCTTGATCCGCAGAACGATGTAGCCTTGCAGGTGGCGCAAGCCGACGACACCATAATCTCAACGATGGCGGTGCTGCCAGCGATTGATTTCACTGTTCCCTTGTGCGATATTTCTGCCGATTCGGGCATTTTACAATTACAATAATAACGATTGCAAAAATAGATTAATAAATGTTTTTATGCAATAATAAAATTAAGGAAATTTTAAGTTTCCCATCAATCGTAAATCGTAATTCTAAAATCGTAAATAATCTTTATCTTTGCCGTCCCATGAACGAAACAAAAATCATATCGCTTTTGCCAAAGTTCGACACCACATTCTTCGAAAGGTACGCCAAGATCGTGCTTGTCGATTTGCTCGGCGAGAAATACGCAAACCTCGTCAACTGCGACCGTCCCGACCTGCAGGACAACGAGGCTGGCATCGGCATCGAAGTTACCCGTGCAATGGTAACTGGCCGCGACGATGCGATTTCGCTCATCACCGACATGGCTGGTGCCGACGATATTTCCGACAGCGACATCGAACGCATCAGGCGCTACGGCTACAGCTACGGTATCCACCGCAGACTGATGGGTAAGGTCGAAGAAGAATTCTGGTCGCTGGCAATTCCGCTCAAGCGCATAATAGAAAGCAAAGTGTGCAAGGTTGCAAACGGATTTTACGGAAGTTTCCACGAATTCGGACTATTTGTTTTCTCGAAGGACGAACTTTCGCTGGAATACGCCACGCAAACTATGGACTATACCATCGAAATACAGCAGGAAAACGCAACAAAGTACGCCACGATGTTCATTTTCGATACCCATTCGCTTTTCGTCTGCGACCTAGTAAACGACCTCATAACGCAGATTAATGTGAATGCCGAACAATGCGAAAGATATTATATGGATGCGTTAAAATAATTTTTTGTTTTGCATTTCGATGAAAAGATTAATTTTGCGAAGTGAAAAAAGAATGTAGAACCTAAAAGTGTAATAAGATGAAAAAGAGTATTTTCTTTATGATTTTAGCAGTTGCATTTGCTTTTGCATCATGCAGTTCAATGTCTAATGTAGCTTCTTCAGACACAGTAGCAAAGACTGCTGGTACTTCATGCGGATCGTCGCTTGTAAACCTTTACAAGTCGTACAAGGCTGCTGGCAACAAGGTTAATATGAACGATGCCAATGTTCTTACCAATGCTATCGCTTTGTCAACCAGCATTTCTGGCTTAAAGCAGAATGGCAAGGATTCGGCTTATCGTAAGTCATACATTGCCGGTATGCTTCTCGGTGGTGCTGGTATTCTTACCGAAACAAGTGCTGCAAATGTTTACGACGGTTTGGTAACTTCGTCGAATGCGCTGTCGAACATCAACACATCGTCGAGTGCAAGTACACTGACAACTGCTGCAAACGCACTTAGCACAATTCTCGGATTGTTCTAATTTGTACGTAAACGAAAATAAAAATGGGCGAAATTTTTCGCCCATTTTTATTTTTTACCCGTATGTCCAAATCCGCCTGCTCCGCGCTCGGTTTCGTTGAGTTCTTCAACTTGTATCCATTCGGCTTGCTCGTGACGGGCAATGACCATTTGGCAGATGCGTTCGCCATGCTCAATCTTGAAATCTTCGGTCGAGAGGTTGATGAGAATTACGCCTATTTCGCCGCGATAGTCGGCATCGATGGTGCCGGGAGTATTGAGAACTGTAATTCCGTGTTTCAAAGCAAGACCGCTGCGTGGACGAATCTGTGCTTCGTAGCCTTCGGGAAGTTCGATGAAAAGTCCTGTCGGGATAAGTTTGCGTTCCATCGGCTTCAGAACAATCGGTTCTGCAAGGTTCGCACGAAGGTCGATGCCTGCCGACTGCGAGGTTGCATACTGCGGCAAAGCATTTGTGGATTTGTTTACTATTCTAATTTTCATTGTATTATCGTTTTAACAATTTTCGTTTTACACCAGAGATAACCTGCTTTACCAGCACTCGTTCGTTGTACATAACAACAGCAAGATACAATATCATCAGTAACGTGTTGACAATTATTGCAATAACTGTGCTTTCGGGATACAGGAACTCTCTCATATACTTTTCGGCAAGGAATATTCCTACCGCCAGTGCAAAATATCCGAATATCGGCATAAGTTTGTATGGCACAGGATTTTTCTTACGTCCGATCAGGTACGAAAGCACCATGCAGATTCCATAGCCGGCAAATCCGCCCCAAGCGCAAGCCATATAACCGATTTGCGGTACAAGCAGGAAGTTGATTGCCAGCAGTACTGCACATCCGATTGCTGAAATTATTGCGCCCCAGTACGTCTGGTCGGTAAGTTTGTACCAGAATGACAGGTTGAAATAAATTCCCATGAAAATTTCCGCCATCATCACAATCGGAACGGCGTCAAGTCCTTCCCAGTAGTCGCTGCTGATGATGAACTTCAGTACATCGATGTACGACATTACCGCCACGAATGCCAGTAGCGTGAAGATGACGAAATACTTCATCACTTTTGCTTGCATATCCTTGCTTTTCTTGGCTTCCTCGCGGTTTTCGCCAAACACAAACGGCTCGTATGCATAGCGGAATGCCTGTGTTATCATAGCCATAATCATTGCAATCTTCACACAAGCACCATATATGCCAAGCTGGGTTTCGCCTTCCTGTCCGGGAACTATAAAGCGGTAGCAAATCTTGTCGGCAACCTGGTTCATAATGCCTATGATTCCGAAAATCAGCAACGGCCAGGTGTATTTCCACATTTCCTTCATCAGGCTTCTGTCGAAACCGTTGCGCAGAGCTTTGAGTTCGGGCAGGAATCCAAAGGTAATCAGCGAAGTACATATCAGGTTAACTACGAAAATGTATCCTACCTGATAGCTCGGGCTGTACCATCCCATAAGCGACGGACACCATTCGCACATTTTTGGTGCAAGCAGGAATATGAAGAGGTTCATACCTATATTGAGGAATATGAACAGCAGTTTCAGAAATGCAAACTTTATTGGTCGCTTCTGGTAGCGCAGGTAGGCGAACAGTATTGCCTGGAATGCATCTATTGCCACTACAATCGCCATCATCTCGATGTATTCGGGATTGTCGGCATAGCCAAGCGCATTGGAAATCCAAGGCAGACAAGCCGAGCATAATGCTATAAAAGTAAGAGCAACAACACCTACCGAAATAAGCGAAGTGGAGAATGCCTTGAGTGGATTCACGCCTTCCTTGTTGGCAAAACGGAAGAAAGTGGTTTCCATTCCGAAGGTCAGAATCACAAGGATAAGGGCTGTGTAGGCATAGATGTTGGTGACAACTCCGTATCCGCCCGACTCGGCTGCAATCTTGTAGGTGTAGAGCGGAACGAGCAGATAGTTGAGGAATCGTCCGATTATGCTGCTAAGCCCGTATATAGCGGTATCGCCGACTAGTTTCTTCAGTTTTCCCATCTTGAGTATATATAAAAAAGAACACAATCACCCAAATACTTGGATAATCATGCTCGGCAAAAACAATAAAATTATTATTACTATCTTCTCTTGTGCCTTGGTTCGTCAGAAACTGTGAGTTTCTTTCTTCCCTTAGCTCTTCTTCTTGCCAAAACCTTGCGTCCTTCAACGGTTGACATTCTTTCTCTGAAACCGTGTTTGTTTCTTCTTTTCCTCTGTGAAGGTTGAAATGTTCTTTTCATCGCCTTATAATATTTTTATGTTTTACAATTAAGTTTCTTTTCCGTAAAAATCGGACTGCAAAAGTACTGCTATTTTTTTAATCCACAAAATTTTGTTCATATTTTTTGAAGGAAGATTTGAGTATGCTTTAATTTGCTGTAGATCAATGTCTTCCTGAATAATTTAGGCAAATATGCTAGCAAGTTAACAGTATGACAGTCAGATGTCGCACAGGCTGTTCTTCAATCAGACAGCAGGAATTCTTGCCTTTTATAGCTCTTACTCCTCGCTTATCTCCTTCCACAGGAAAATATCATTCTTTTCCTTGGGGCGAACATTGTCGAACCACTTGAAATTCTTGAGGAACAGCTTGTCGGCGGTTATCTGGTCCATAGGCAGGGCAAGGCCGTCGGGCTTCTCGAAGAACATAATGTCCTTTATGGTCTTGTCCTCGTAGAATACGCGCATATTGCTGCTTAGGAGCTTGTTCTGCGCTACAAATTCGTTTTCTTCCTCGTCCTCTATATAATATATGGTCTGGCAGTCGGAAAAAAGGTCGGTGCGGTACAACTTCTTATCCTTCAGGTAGCCGTTGATGTTCTTGCAGTTTATCTGGTTGTAGTAGTCGTCCTCGATGTGCTGGCACAGGAACGACGAGTTTTTCATCACAAACGAATCTGGCTCCTTGTTCACGAACTTCACCGAAATGTATTCGGCGGTGGCCTGCATGTTGTCGCTCCACATTATGGGGCTGTAGAACATCTCGGCTATGGAGTCGTTGGAGTGGAAGGCTATGGAATCGCAGCGTGCCTGTCCGTCCGACTTGAACGCCAGCACCTTGTGGAACGCCCGCATCAGCTTGAAATCCAATGTGTCGCCCTGTTTCTCGGTAGTAATAAATATGGTGTCGGCGTGAATGAACAGCGAATCACCGTCCATTATGTAGGTTAGCAGTGTGCTGTCGGTCATAAACGCCCTTTCTGGCTCCTCGTAGAAGTACCCGTAGTTTCCGCTGGCGATCATGTTGTTGGAAGTGTCGATTATCGACACATTGCGAAAACCTTCGCCGTAACGGATTTTGCGGTCGTAGTAGAGGCTGTCGCCGTAGAGGAAGTTGCAGCCCGACTGCAACCACGCATTTTGCGTAAGGTTGGCTTCGTCGGTGACGGTGTTGTAGCGACCATATTCGCAGTACAGGTAGTTCGAGTCGGAAACTATCTCGGTAGGGCCGAAAAAGTCGGCAATTTCGGTTTCGGTATTGTACCTGAGCGTATCGCTAGTAATGGAATATTCTGGATTTTTCAGCACGACGCCCTCGACGGCATAGTAGTCATAAGTCTCTGTGTAGTAATACCCCCACTGGCTGCGCAGACGGTTGTCGCCGTCGTACATACGTCCGCCCTCGAAGTAGTAGATAAGGTTCTTGTCTCGGTCGTAGTCGAGCGAGTCGGTTATGAGGTACGACTTGTTGTGCTGCATAATCACCGAATCGCGCATCTTGGCCATGCGGATGTCGCCGTCGTATTCGGCGTACTTGCCTATGAGCAGAATGGTGTCGCCCTGCTTGAAGCGCACATTGTTATATGCTTGCACCGAGTTGGTCTCGTCGTAGAAATATGCCGAGTCGCAGAACATATAGATTTCATCGTGTCGGAAGACAACATCGCCGAGCAGACGCTTAGCCTCGATGCCCGACTTCTTGCTGTATTCCAAGGTGTTTGCGTGAAGAATCTCCACCTTTTTTTGCGCCAATGCAGCCACGGTCGCAAAAACGAGAATCAATGTCAGCACAACACGGAATTTCATTTGCCGTTTGTTTGGTGAAACTTAGTCCTTAACAAGTTCGTCGATGATGTCTTCGATGGAAAGACCTTCGGCTTCGGCCTTGTAGTTCTTCACAACCCTGTGGCGCAAAACAATCTTTGCAACTGCCTGAACATCCTCAATGTCGGGAGAATATTTGCCGTTAAGCACAGCCACTGTCTTTGCTCCGATGACAAGGTATTGCGATGCACGTGGTCCTGCTCCCCAGTGTATGAACTTGCGTGTGATTTCGGGGGCAATCTCCGAATCGGGACGAGTCTTGTTTACAAGGCGCACTGCATATTCGAGTACATTGTCGTTAATCGGAATCTTACGGATAAGGTTCTGGAAATAAATGATTTCCTCTGCGCTCAAAATCTGTTTGATTTCGAAATTCTTGTCGGCGGTAGTGTTCTTCACGATGCGGATTTCGTCGTCGAGGCTCGGGTAGCCGACATTTATGTTGAACATAAAACGGTCGAGTTGGGCTTCGGGCAACGGATATGTACCTTCCTGCTCAATTGGGTTCTGGGTAGCCATGACGAAAAATGGTTCGTCGAGCTTGTAGATTGTACCCGAGGCGGTTACCGAGCGTTCCTGCATTGCTTCGAGCAGTGCGGCCTGAGTCTTAGGCGGAGTACGGTTGATTTCGTCGGCAAGGATGAAGTTGGCGAAAATCGGGCCCTTTATGAACTTGAACTGGCGGTCTTCACCAAGAATTTCGCTACCGATAATGTCCGATGGCATAAGGTCGGGTGTAAACTGGATACGCTTGTTCTTCAAGCCAAGAACTTCGGCTATAGTGTTTACCAACAAGGTTTTTGCCAGTCCCGGAACACCAACAAGCAGGCAGTGTCCACGGCTGAAAATTGAAATCAGCACTTCCTTAACAACCTGGTCCTGACCGTAAATCTTCTTGCCAATCTCGACTAGCATCTCGTCGTATTTCGACCTCAAGGCATTTGCAGCCTCCACATTGTCCTTGTATTCAATCATACCGATAAATTTTAGGGTGCAAAGATAAAAAAGATTTACGATTTACGAAGTACGATTGACGATTGATTTGAGGCTGTTCGAAATTTTAAAGATTCAAAGATATCCAGGTCCTCATTTTTGTCTATCTTTGTCACGTTTGACAATGACTTTTTTGATAATGAATAAAAAAATTAACTGGCTGGTTTGCATATTGATAGCTGTTGCATGCGTCTTTATGTCGGGCTGCAACAACAAGAAGAAGGACGTTGTTCCGGAAGGCAACGCCGTTTATTATTGGCGCACAACTTTTAGGATGAACGACTACGAGCGCAATTTCCTGAAGGAGCACAACGTCACCAAGATGTATTTGAAATTTTTCGACATCGTAGAAAACTGGGACGGAAAAATTATGCCTGTCGGAACAACAATTTTTATCGATTCAATTCCCAAGGATGTGACGATTGTGCCTACCGTTTTCATAACCTCGGAGGCTGTTGCCAAATATCCGGAGTTCATCGACAAGATGTACAAGCGTGTGGAGGATATGGCTTCGGCAAATGGTGTCAAGTACAGCGAGATTCAGATTGACTGCGACTGGACAGAAAGCACTTCGGAGCAATATTTCGCATTTATGAAGCAGCTGAGGACTATTCTCGAACCCAAAGGAATTGAACTTTCGGCTACAGTACGTATGTTCCAGCTCGACTACGAAGCTCCCGAAGCCGATTATGGCGTGCTTATGTGCTACAATACGGGTAATCTAAAGGACTGGGAAACCGACAATTCAATACTCGACCTCAAGGATGTGAAGCCGTACGTAAGTAAGTTGTCAGATTACAAGTTGCCGCTTTCGGTGGCTTTGCCCTGCTTCTCGTGGGATGTCACGTTTGGCGGCGAGAAGAATTTGCTCGGCATCGAGTACAACAGCTACGATTTTTCCGATAAGCGTTTCAGCAAGATTTCGGAGAACAAGTACGAAATCGACAAGGGCAAGGAGCGTGACACATATTACGACTACTGGACACCCTGCTATGTCCGCCACGAGGAAGTTTCGCTCAAGGACATTCTCGAAGTCAAGGATATGGTTGTGTCAAAAATGTCGGACAAACCATTGCAGATGGTTTTGTACCAGCTCGATTCTGTTAACCTTTCTAAATTTTCAAGCGATGAGGTGGAAAAGATTTATCGTTAGTGCGCTGCTTGTTGCGGCTGTTTCGTCGAGTTTCGCCTGCGGTTATTGCGAACCCGATGCATCGAGTACATATATGTTCAAGACATACGATATTGCTCCCTACTTGCAATATAAGGAGGATGCAAATTTCTATAATGTTGGATTCTGGTATCAGTATGCAAACAAGGAAGTCCCACGTTCGGAAGTGTGGGCTGCATTAAATAAATGTCATGCTATTGATATTGAGGAGGGTAAGAATGCATTTTTCGCCTTTCTGAAGCGCAAGCACGATGTTGATGCGTTGACATACTGGGAAACTGTATTAGCTTTTCAGGACCTTACTGGCGACGAATGGGACTATGCCGAGAGTGTTGATAGCGCTGCTATGCGTGAGATGGCAAAAACGCTCGAAACAGTTGGTAGAAAATGTGATGATGTTAGACTTAAGGAACGTTTTGCATACCAATATATACGTATAATGTTTGCGCTTAACGAGTACAAGCAATGCCGTAAGGCGTGGGAGAACGGTGGCGAGCAGTGGCAGGATACAGTGCTAAGAAAGCAAGGCCGTCTGTACTATGCTGGAGCCTTGTTCTACACTGGCGACCTTTGCAAGGCTGCCGACATTTACGGCGAATGCAGCGACTGGAACAGCTTGCGATTTTTCAAAGGTAAGCTTGAGTTTATGCAGGAACTTTACCAATACAATCCCAAGTCGAAGGCATTAATGTTTTTCGTGCAGAATTACGAAAATTCGTATCAGGATGGCAAGAATGTGGATGTCAAGAAGTTTACCGATTTCTGCAAGCAGGTTCTGAAGGAAAAGAAAACCGACAATCCGGCTATGTGGCAGGCTGCGCTTGCTCACATTGCTTTTCTTGACCGCGACTACGCCAAGGCTATCGAAATGATTGAAAAAGCCTGCAATATGGATGGAGCCCAGATTGTCAAGGATAATGCACGTTTTCTCAGGCTTGTCTATCATGCTGCCGACACTAAGGCATCCAACTACGACGACCTGCTATATGTCGATTTGCCTTGGTTGCTGAAAAAATTGAACGAAACCGATGAGTATCATTCAAAAAACGGGAACGGATACGCACATTTTATCAATATTCTGCGTCGCGTAGTGTTTGTTTATGCATTCCCGCATTATGTTGACACAGGCAATCACAATATGGCGGCTGCAATACTCAATGCCTACGACGAACAGTTTTGCTACAACAAGCAACATCGTGCCGAGTTGCGTAGCAATCCAAACGAAACAGGAAGCTGGGACTATTCCACGTTTTATTTCAACTATCTCGATACCACATCGGTGGAGAATGTTAAGGATTTTCTTGCGTTTGTAAAGTCGAGGGGCAAGACGAATTTGGAAAAGTCGCTTATTTCGATGGGTTATGTAAACGAAAGCATGATGAACGAACTTATCGGTACAAAGTATATGCGTTTGCACGATTATGCCAAGGCCATCGATTATCTCCAGAAGGTAAGTCCTGCCTTCCTCAAGAAGCAGAACATCACCGATTATCTGAAGCGCAATCCGTTTGAGGAAGATTGGATTACTGCAAAGAGTGAGAAGGCTAGCATTTACGGCGATTTCAAACCTATGACCATGTATGCGACTTCGTCAACTAAGTTGCAGTTCTGCATAATAATGAAGATGCTGGACGACAAGATTCACAGCCTGACCGACAATGAGGAGTGCGCAGTGCTAAATTATGCATACGCTGTAGGTCTTGTGCAGGCAGAAAAGTGGTGCTGGGCACTTACCCAGTACGCCAAGAGCAGCGACGATTGGAACGGAGGGTTGTTCCAGAGCATCAACAACTTGCAAACCGATGACAATGGCTGGGATTACATGTCGTCGCGGTCGTACATGCTGCAGGAACGTTACAACAAGGTGTATGCAAGCCTCGGCAATGCCGAGAAACTTACAAAAAACAGCGAGTTGCTGGCACGTTGCCAATATATGCGCGGTTTCATCGATTTGGACGATTCGCACAGGTGGCAGTACTACCGTAACCTTGTCGGAACTTACTCAAAGACCAAGTTTGTCGGCAGCGAGAAGCGTCACTGCGACCTACTCCGCGACCATAGGTAGAATTGTCAGTTGCCGAGCATAAGGTATATTTGTATTAGTACTGCAGCCAATATTGCTACAGGAATTATAATCTTTGCAACTCTGAATATAAATTCATTTGTGATGCTTCTGTCCTCCAATGCGTAGCAGGTATGAAGTGAAAGTGCATTCTTTTCGGTAAGTTTTTGCAGACAATTTTCCACATCGGCTTCGGTTATGCCAGTGTTTTCCGGCATTTTTAGCACTTTGCCCAGCAGTACTGTCTTGTCGATGAAAATTTGTCCGTTTGCGGTTTCGAGGATGCGTCTTTCTAGTTGCGAATAATTTCTGTCAATTTTTTTCATGTTTTTTAGTTTTTAATTCGAGACAAAGTTCAGGTATAGTTACGACATTTTGTGTCGTAGGTGGTCATGGCTTAGATATTTTTTGAAAAAACAACTGATTTTTCTAAAAAGCATTATATTTGCGGAGTAAAATTTAAATTAATACGAATATGAAGAAATTACTTTTTCTTTTAGTTCCTGCATTCTTGTTGGTTGCTTGCTGCAATAACGAACCTAAGCAGGACGCCGCTGCAGAAGGCGAACAGAAATGCTGCAACAAAGAAGGCGAACACAAGTGCTGCAAGGATGGTGAACACAAGTGCTGCCACGAAATGAGCGAAGAGCAGAAAGCCGATATGGCTGCTTGGGAAGATTGGGCAAACCAGACCGACGAAAAGAAGGCAGAACTCCTTAACAAGCGTAAGGAATGCTACGACAAGATGGTTGCTGAAAAGAAGGCCAGAGAAGAAGAAATGGCTGCTAAGAAGGCTGCTTTCGAAGAGGGAATGGCTAACTGGGACAACCTGAGCCTTGATGAAAAGAAAGCTTTGTTCGACAATATGCCTTGCTGCGGCAAGTGCCACAAAGGTCACGGCTGCCATCATGGCGAAGGCAAGTGCTGCAAAGAAGGCGAACACAAGTGCTGCAAGGATGGTGAGCACAAGTGCGGCGAAAAGCACGAAGGCTGCCAGCATCACGAAGGTTGCAAGCATCACAACGACTAATCGAAAATTCGAAGAAAATCAAAAAAGCTACGCTTAGGCGTGGCTTTTTTTGTTTGTATTTTTCTATCCCTACCTAACAAAAAACAACTACCTTTGCACTCTCAAAATACAAAACGATGAAAGTAAGGAATACATTGATATTCATATTGATAATATTTGCAGTGATTGCAGGTGTGATGGCTGTTTTTCCGAAAGACGGCATTAGGATTGGTGATAGTTTTGTGCTTAAGTGCCCGTCGTTCGAGGATTTTTGGTCTTCGTCGGCAAAGGATGAGGGTTCGGTTGATCTCGACTCGCTGCTTTCGAGCCAGATAAATATCGACGAGCATATTCCCGAAAAAACGCCAGCCAAACTGAAGGATATGCCCGAATATGTAGAGCAGCCCGACCCGACTTCCGACAATGTCGTAACCGATGACGCATCCAACTACAACATCGAGGACATAAAGTCGGCTGTGAATCCGCTCGAAATGCCGGCAGGCAATAGTACTGCCCTTGACAATTTCTTCCGTAAGCTGGCCCATCACGGTGAATACGAAAAAATCAGAGTTCTGCATTACGGCGACAGTCAGCTCGAAGGCGACCGCATAACCGCTTACATAAGGTACAAGTTGCAGGGACGTTTTGGCGGTAACGGCGTGGGAATGTGCTCTCCAGTAGCCATTTATGCCCAGTACAGCATGAAACAGGATGCTTCCGAAGGTTGGATTCGCTGTCCGGGATTCGGCAAGCGCAATCCTGCCATCACACACAGAAAATATGGTCCGATGATGGCGTTCAACCGCTTCTCGCCAATCCGCGATTCGTTGTGGGAACGTCCCGAAGAGCCATACAAGGCTTGGATAAGCTTCACAAAGTCGTCGATGGGCTACGCCAACACGCGCAAGTTCAAGAACGTATATATATATTATGGTAATTGCACCGAGGAGGTGAATGTAACCGTCAAAGTCGGCGGAGCAGTGGTAAACGAAGGCCGCATGCCAATTTCGGAAGGTTTGAACGTATATGCCTACAAGTCGCCCGACTACATTAGCGACGTAACTCTTGAATTTGAGGCATTCGACAGTCCCGACTTCTACTGCGTTTCGCTTGAGGACGATCATGGAATACAAGTAGATAACATTGCAATGCGCGGTTGCAGCGGTGAAGTTTTCACTGGTACCGACCGCTCGCTGTTGTCGGCTTCGTACTCGAAACTCGGTGCCGATTTGTTCATATTGCAGTTCGGTGCCAACGCCGTACCAAACACCAAGGATTCGAAGGGAGCATCGTATTTTGTGAACCTTTTTATGTCGCAGGTGCGCACCATCAGGGCAATGTGTCCAAACGCGTCGATTATGATTGTCGGTCCAAACGACATGTCTGTGAAGAACAAGGATGTATATGAATCGTATCCAATCCTCGACACCATGGTCAATATGCTTCGCGATGCCGCCCAGCGTAACAACTGTGCATTTTGGGACACCTACAAGGCTATGGGCGGTCGCAATTCGATGCCCAAGTGGGTTGAGGCCGACCCGCCGCTTGCTGCAAAGGACTACACACACTTCTCGCCACAGGGAGCGCAGGTCATCTCCAATATGCTTTACAATGCGATAATAGTGGAATACACCAACTATTTACAGAGAAATAAATAGGTATGACTTTCAGGGATTGCACGGAAAAGTTGTTTTTGACGCTTGTGTTAATGGGCATATCGCTTGTTGGTATAGCTCAGTCGCTATCTTTTCCATATCCCGAACGCAAATACGACTTCGTAAACTACGATTCGTCAGTACTTTACACACCGGCTGGCAATCCCAACCTCGAAACTTTCTTCAACAAGCTCGACCATTTCTATTTCGATGGCGATGAGGGCTTTACCGTGTTGCATCTTGGCGATTCTCACATTCAGGCTGGAGTGGTTTCGTGGTGTCTGCGCAGGCATTTCGAAAGTCTTTGCCACGATTCGCATGGCGATTTCGGTTTGCTTGCTCCTTTGTCAATTGCTCCAAAGAACAACCACCCATATTATTATGTGTCGCGAAACTCGGGCAACTGGGAGTTCGAGAGGATAATAAAGAATGTAACTGGCACACCCATAGGACTTTCAGGATTTGTCGCTTTTACAAAGGATAGCATTGCTGGCCTCACATTTGCCTTTCCGAAGCGCTCTATGAAGGAGTTGCACGAGTTCACTAGGGTAAAGCTAATCCACGATGCCAACGACACCTGTTACGACATATTTACCAATGTGGATTCGCTGATGGTCGATTGCACAACTGATTTTACCGAAGGCTATACCGAGATGGTGTATTCACATTCGTTCGACTCGCTGGTATTCAAGTTTGTACGCAATGTCGATTCCCGTTCTGCTGAACCAATGCATGTACATGGTGTGCTGGTTGATGATTCGTTGCCGAATGTAAATTTTGTGACCATAGGAACCAATGGTGCCTCAACCGAATCGTATGTCAGGGAAAAGCTATTGCTCAAGCAGATGAATGCTGTAAATCCCGACCTCGCTATTGTTGCACTTGGTGTAAACGATGCATCGGGAAAAAATTTTGACAAGGGAAGGTTTGTGCAGAACTACCGCAAAATAATAGATGCCATACTCGACGCAAATCCAGATTGCGCGATTATTTTCGTCAGCAACAACGACTTCTGCGGTTACCGAACCGGTCACAACCATAACCAGCCATTGGTTGTAGAGGCAATGAAGGAGCTTTGCAATCGCTACCATGCATCATTGTGGAACCTTTATGCCGTTATGGGCGGAAGCAAATCGATTTACACTTGGCAGAAGCACGGACTGGCCAATACCGACAGGATTCATTTTACTAGTGATGGTTACATTTTGGAAGGCGACTTGCTTTTCGGGGCGATACTTAGGGAGTACGAGAAGCATCTGAAAGGAGTAGCCGAAAAGTAATATGTAAAAAGGTGTAATTTGTTGTTTCTCAAGGGTGTTGCTGTGAGTTATCGGCTTTTGTGCAAAAAAGTGTTGAAAAATTTTTGCCATGTGGATAGAAAGCATTACTTTTGCAGTCCAAATTTTTAAGAAATAGAGAAATGTACGCAGTAGTAGAAATTTTAGGTCAACAGTTCAAGGTTGAAAAGGGCACAAAGCTTTTCGTAAACCGTATGGCAAGCGAAGAAGGCAGCAGTGTCAAGTTGGACCGAGTTCTTTTGGTTGACAATGAAGGTAGCGTTAAAGTTGGCGCTCCAGTAGTAGAAAATGCATCGGTATCGGCAAAGGTTATCAAGCATTGCAAAGGCGAAACCGTGCTGGTATTCAAGAAGAAGAGAAGAAAAGGCTATCAGACTCTCAATGGTCACAGACAGGCTTTGACTCAGATTGAAATTGAAAGTATTAACGCATAAAACAGTAAAATTATGGCACATAAAAAAGGTGTTGGTAGTTCGCGCAACGGTCGTGATTCCGAAAGTAAAAGATTAGGCGTTAAGGTTTATGGCGGTCAGATTGCTATCGCAGGTAACATTATAGTTCGTCAGCGTGGTACTGTTCATCGTCCGGGTAATAATGTTGGTATGGGTAGAGATCATACGCTTTATGCTCTTTGCGACGGTGAAGTTAAGTTCCAGAAGAAGAGAGACAACAAGTCGTATGTTTCGGTTCTTCCTTTCGTTGAAGAAGTGACTGAATAAGGATCTTAATAAATTTTTCATAATAAAGGTTTTAATTGGTCTTGAGTGGTATTCCCCGTATCACTCAAGATTTTTTGTGTATATATGAAAAAGATTGGATTGCTGTCCGATACCCATGGATATCTGGACTATGATATACTCGATTTCTTCGAGCCAGTCGATGAGGTTTGGCATGCTGGCGACATCGGCACCGAAGATGTTCTCGATGCTTTGGAGGCCCGCAAGACCGTTCGCGCCGTCTTTGGCAATTGCGACGGCTGGGGCATACGTATGCGCACTACCGAAATAGAACGCTTTACCGTTGAAGGCCTCGATGTGCTGATGACTCACATCGGCGGTTATCCAGGTCGCTACGAGTACAAGATAAACGAGATTATGAAGGTTTTGCCTCCGAAACTTTTCATTTCGGGACATTCGCACATACTCAAGATTGTAAACGACAAGAAGTATAACCTTTTACACATCAATCCAGGCGCGGCAGGTCGCATGGGCATACATCGCACCATGACTTGCGTTCGTTTTGACATTGAAAACGGAGTTGTGAAGAACCTCGAACTTTTTGAGAAGGATAGGGGAAATACACCTCTGTAAAAAGTATTCAAGCTATGAAAATATATTTGTTGGACAAGAGCCATGGTACGACAGAACAATGGCAACGCTATTTTGCTGGGGATGCCGATGTGGAAGTTGTGAATATGTTTTTCGAGGATTTCATGAATGGCCATGATGTGGAATGTGTGGTTTCTCCTGCCAATTCGTATGGATTGATGGATGGCGGGTACGACCGCGCAATAAGTGAGTATTTCGGTTGGGATTTGATGAAGATTGTTCAAAAGAAGATTTTAAATGAATGCTTTGGTGAACAATTGGTTGGGACGAGCATTATTGTTGACATACCCAATACCAACAAGAAACTTATCCATACTCCGACAATGAGAGTGCCGTCTTACATAAAGGATCCGATGATTGTATATTATTGTATGCGTTCGGTTCTGATGCTGGCAATCAGGGAAGGCATTCAGAGCATTGTGATTCCTGCGTTTGGCGGAGCTTGTGGCGGATTGAGGTCGGATATAATTGCGTATATGATGAAGGTGGCTTACATGCAAGTCATGAATCCTCCAAAAGAATTAAATTGGGAGTATGCTAATAGGGCAAATTTTGAGGATTTTTGAATAATAACGCCATGATATTGGTAAAGATTTTTTATCTTCGCCCTTGAAAACAATATGGCGATGAGGAAATTATATTCTATAGTATTTTTGCTTGCAGTATACGCAGGCGCATTTGCTCAGGAAATAACAGTTCGCTTTTCGGGAAAACTTAACGGCTCGGAATACTGTCAGTTGGATAGCGTTGTGGTTACAAACCTAGAAAGCCACTGGTCGGAAACGGTAGTATATCCCGATTCTGTCATTGTTCTTTCTGCCACAACAGGTAATGATGCCATGGTTGCCGAAAGCCAAGGATTATGGCAGAACATACCAAATCCGTTCGAAGCAGAAACAAGGGTTGACCTCTCTCTTCCTTGTCGTGAGAACGTAAGTATGCGATTGCTTGATGTGACAGGAAAAGTTTTTGCCCAGTACGATAGCTGGTTGAATGAGGGAACCCACACTTTTGTTGTTACGGTGACTAAACCGCAGACATATATACTTAATGCAATTGTTGGCGAGAAGTCATATTCGATAAAGATGGTAAATGTCGGATATGGAGGCTCTTGCGGTATCGAATATGCTGGATTTTCTGGCAATATCACAACAAAATTAACTTCGAGCAATGAATTTCATGTTGGAGACAATATGCGCTATGTTGGTTATGCGACAATTGGCGGGGTTGTCGTGCCGAGTATCGTGGTTGTGCAGCGTCAGCAAGAAAACGAGGATTTGGTATTGAATTTTTATTATCCTGGACAAGGAACTCTGAATGGACACGAATGGGTCAATCTTGGGCTTCCTAGCGGTACCCGTTGGGCAACTTGCAATGTTGGTGCTTCCTCGCAGGAAGGCTATGGAAACTATTACGCGTGGGGCGAAGTCGCACCCAAGGCAATCTACGATTGGAATTACTACCGATATTGCAACGGAAGTGCCAATACGCTGACCAAGTATTGCAATAGCCCGACTTACGGCAGCAATGGTTTTACCGACACCTTGACTATTTTGGAGGCTTGCGACGATGTTGCAACAGCTAATTGGGGCGAAGGCTGGCGTATGCCGACTTCTATGGAAATGCAAGAATTGTTTGAGAATTGCACACATACATGGACGGGATACGGACTGTTGTTTGTGGGACCCAACGGCAATTCGATTCTTCTTCCTGCAGCAGGACATCGTTATGAAATTGAACTTTATCAGGTTGACGACAATGGTGGCTACTGGACGAGTTCCGTTGGCGAATATGCGCCATACGCGCAATGCGGAAGTTTCAGTTTAAATGGATTGTATGTTTTCGATACATATCGTTTCTGGGGTTTTCCTGTGCGACCGGTTTGCTCGGCAGAAAATTAAGGGATGCTATATGTGATAATGGACAATAGTGTTGTTTTTCAAAAAAATACTATCTTTGTCCTTGTAAAAATAAATAATTATGAAGAAATTTTACTCAATAATCATTCTGCTTGCTATTTGTATGGGTGCATTGGCGCAGGAAATAACTTTGCGCTTTTCTGGGCGTGAATTTCCAAGTCCAGAATACTGCCAGTTGGATAGTGTTGTCGTAACAAATCTTACTCGCAATTGGACAGAAACTATTGAGTTCCCTGACACCATAATAGTACTTACCGTTATTGCTGGTATTTCCCCCAATGTGGAGGCTATGCAGGGGCTTGGGCAGAATACTCCTAATCCGTTCCACTGTGAAACTCGGGTGGAACTATCGGTGTTGCAGCATGATGATATTCGTATGCAATTGCTTGATGTGTCAGGTAAATTGTATGCAGAGTATAGTGCTACGCTTGATGCAGGGGTACATACATTTCAAATATATGCAGACAAGCCGCAGACCTATATACTTAATGCGGTTGTGGGCGGTAGTTCATATTCGACAAGGATGGTAAATGTCGGCAAAGGATGTGGAAGCGGTATAAAATATGTTGGTACATCCAACTATATTATGGCAAAACAAACATCTGTTAATGAGTTCCATTTGGGTGACAATATGCGTTATGTTGGCTATGCAACTATTGATGGCGATATTGTTGTAAGTTCTATGTCTCAGAATCTGACTGCAAGTCAGGATTTAATTCTAGAATTTATGCATTATACAACTCATGGCTATTTGAATGGGCATGAATGGGTTGATCTTGGTCTGCCAAGCGGTACTCTTTGGGCTACTTGTAATATAGGAGCAGAAAAACCAGAGGATTATGGCAATTATTATGCTTGGGGAGAAACAACCATTAAAGAAACTTACGATTGGACGACATACATTTATTGTAATGGGAACGAAACTTCAATGACAAAGTATTGCAGTGATGAAGATTTTGGCTACTATGGTTTTGTTGATGATTTGATTACTCTTGAGGCTTTTGATGATGTGGCTTCTGCTAATTGGGGGCAATTTTGGCGTATGCCTACCGATTTAGATTTTGTCGAATTGAAAAATAACTGCGATGTAACAGACATTACTTATAACGGAGTGTTGGGGTACTTGTTCACTGGGTCTAATGGCAATAGCATTTTTCTGCCTGCTGCTGGTGGTCGATATAACAATGAAATTGATGATGGTCCTGTTGGCTATTATTGGTCGGGTTCGCTTTGTACTGCGTTTCCTTGCAAAGCTTGGAATCTTGTTTTAGATTTGGGGTATTGTCATGTTGACGCATATATTCGGCAATATGGGCATTCTGTTCGTGCAGTTTGCTTGCCACAAAACTAACGCAGCGGCATGCTAAAGTTGCGAAAATGTTCTAATACAAAATTATTTTCCTATCTTCGCACCAATGATTCTAAATGGTCCAACATATAAGGCAATTTTGCATAACTGCTTGCAACACAAGCGACAACTTGCAGTTTTGATAGACCCAGACAAGCAGTCGGCGAGCGAAACTGCGGCGTTTGCGAAGAAAATTGAGGTTTCTTCGGCCGATTATGTGCTCGTTGGTAGCAGCTATATGCTCGGAAACCTCGACAAATGCATCGAAGCCATCAAGGACAACACCCAGAAACCAGTGATAATTTTCCCTGGACACGCAAGCCACATTTCCGAAAAGGCTGACGCCATTCTTCTGCTCTCGCTCATTTCGGGACGAAATCCAGAATTTCTCATTGGAAACCATGTGGTTGCGGCGGCTTCGCTTATGCAGATGGACATAGAGGTCATAAGCGCAGGTTACATTCTTGTCGATGGAGGCAGAACGACATCTGTGGAATATGTCAGCAATACGCGACCAATTCCTGCCGACAAGCCCGAACTTGCCGTAGCAACTGCCGTGGCTGGCGAAATGCTCGGTCTTAAGATGACTTACTTGGAGGCTGGCAGCGGTGCGCTCAATCCAGTGCCCGACAAGATGGTGGCAGCGGTGCGCAAAACGACAAAAACTCCGCTCATTGTCGGTGGTGGACTTAGAAATATTGAAACGATAAAACAAAAATACGAGGCGGGAGCCGACATAATTGTGGTTGGCAACGCATTCGAAAACAAAGAATTACAGATAAATCAATTTTAAGATGACAGCACAGGAAGATGTAAAGAAATTTGGCTTTTTAAACCAGCCAATCGACAGCAATATCGACTTGAAATCGGAGATTCTCCGCATGAAAAAGGAAAAGAATGCCGTAATTCTTGGGCATTTCTACATAAATTCCGAATTGCAGGACATTAGCGACTATGTAGGCGATAGCCTCCAGTTGGCTCAGATGGCCGCCAAGACCGATGCCGAAATAATTGTGTTCCTTGGCGTTAACTTTATGGGTGAGACGGCAAAAATCATCTGCCCCGACAAGAAAGTTATAATTCCCGACCTCAATGCTGGTTGCTCGCTTGCCGATTCGTGTCCTGCCGACGAGTTCGCCAAGTTTATTGCCGAACATCCGGGACATACTGTGGTTTCGTACATCAACACCACGGCGGCCATAAAGTCGATGACCGACATTACAGTGACTTCCTCCAACGCAAAGCAGATTGTCGATAGTCTGCCTGCCGACGAGAAGATAATCTTCGGTCCCGACAAGAATCTTGGCGGTTACATCAACGCGCAGACCGGCAGAAATATGGTGCTGTGGAATGGAGCCTGCCATGTGCATCGCCGTTTCGACCTTGAGGCAATACTGAAACTCAAGGAGGAGCATCCCGGAGCAAAGATTATTGCTCATCCCGAGTGCGAAAAGCCAGTTGTCATTGTCGCCGATTTCGTTGCAAGTACGGCTGGCTTGCTGAAGTATGTCAAGAACAACGATGCGAAGGAGTTTATTGTTGTTACCGAATCGGGCATTCTGCACCAGATGCGCAAGGCAGTTCCCGAAAAGACCTTGATTCCTGCACCGGCACTGGATTCAACTTGTGGGTGCAACGATTGCAACTTTATGAAACTTAATACTTTGGAAAAACTTTACAACTGCCTGAAATACGAAATGCCCGAAATTACCATTCCCGAGGATGTTCGCGAGAAGGCCTACCGTCCGATAAAGAGGATGCTTGATGTTTCGTCAAAGTTGGGATTGTAATCATTTCCCCCGAGCGTAGTTGATGGAAAAGACATTGTATAACTAAAATTGATTTAGAAATATGAAACTCGCAGTAGTAGGAGCCACCGGAATGGTCGGCACTCAGATATTCAGGGTTCTCGAAGAACTCAACTTTCAGTTCGATGAACTTGTTCCCGTGGCATCGGAACGCTCGGTTGGTCGAACAATAACCTGCAAAGGCAAGGAATACAAGGTTGTAGGCTTGGCAGATGCTGTTGCTTCGCGTCCCGACCTCGCAATTTTCTCGGCTGGTAAGGATGTGTCGCTAGAGTGGGCTCCGAAGTTTGCCGAAACTGGCACTTATGTGGTAGATAATTCGTCGGCTTGGCGTATGTACCCCGACAAGAAGCTCATTGTCCCAGAGGTAAACATTTCGGAACTTACTGCTGACGACCATATTATTGCTAATCCTAATTGTAGCACAATACAGCTTATGGTTGCGCTCGCTCCGTTGAAAAAGTACGGACTGAAGCGCCTTGTGATTTCAACCTACCAGTCGGTTAGCGGTTCGGGTTTCAAGGGGGTGAACCAACTTATGTGCGAACGCGAAGGCAAGCCAGTTGAAAAACCTGCTTATCCGCATCAGATTGACCTTAATTGCCTGCCTCACGGCGGTGCTTTCCTTGAAAACGGTTATACCGAAGAGGAGATGAAACTCGTGAACGAGAGCCGCAAGATATTGGGACTTCCACATTTGCTTGTGACTTCTACTGTTGTGCGCGTGCCAGTGGTTGGCGGGCATAGTGAGGCTGTAAATGTCGAGTTCGAGCAAAAGCCCGACTTGGAAAAGATAATGGCCGACTTGAAGGCGGCTCCTGGACTGGTTGTTCAGGACGACCCCAAGAACAACCTTTACCCGATGGCGATAAATGCGAAGGATAGGAACGAGACTTTTGTTGGTCGCATTCGCCTCGACTATTCGTGCAAGAATGCCATAAATATGTGGGTTGTCGCCGACAATTTGCGCAAGGGTGCTGCTACCAATGCAGTGCAGATTGCACAGTATGTAAAGGATAAATTCATCGCGAAGTAGGCGGATGGCATCGAGGCACAAGAAGGGTAGGAGGTGGAAAGTCGTTGCGGTTTTCGTGGCTGCTGTGGCATTGCTTGTCGCAGGCTATTTCTCGTACCCTTACTTGCAGAAATACTACAAGCGTTTCTTCGGAAGTAGCGAGGAGTCCGAAATGGGTGCGGTAGTGCCTATGCAGACATACCGACAGATGTATCCGCAGTACAGTTTGTTTGGAATTGATGTTTCTGAATATCAGGGTGATATTGACTGGGAAACCTTAGTTGACAAGAACAAGATAGATTTTGCATTTGTCCGCGCTACGGCAGGTAGCGATACCAAGGACAGAAATTTCTCGGAGAACTGGCGACAGTTGAAGAAATACAATGTACCGCGCGGAGCATATCACTATTATCGTCCCAATGAGAACAGCACCGACCAAGCCAATCTTTTCATAAAGACGGTTGTTGTTGAAAAAGGCGATTTTGTTCCTGTGCTTGATATTGAGAAGTACAGCAAAGTGCAGAGTGTCACGAGTTTGAAGAATGGTTTGCTCAACTGGCTTTCGATTGTGGAGGCGCATTATGGTGTTGTGCCGATAATCTACACTTACAGCAATTTTTACGAAAAAGTCATTACCGACGACAAGCGTTTCAAGAAATATCCCATCTGGATAGCGCACTATTCCGAAAAGGAGAATCCCAAGAAGTTACCATCCGACTGGGTTTTCTGGCAGTTCTGCGAGGATGGCAGGTTGGAAGGCATTGAAACATACGTAGATATAGATTTGTGCAGTAATGCCGAGAAATTCAAGGCATTGAGGAAATAGTCGAAAAAAGTTTTCTTCAAAAATATCTCTGTTTCAAAAAAATGTTGTACTTTTGCGCCCGCAGTTCGGGTAACTGCGAGTTTAAGTTATTTAATTTATTAAAATTTATTTTATGTCAGTAAAATTAAGACTTTCAAGGCACGGACGTAAGGCAAGAGCTTTCTACCACATCGTCGTTGCCGACAGCAGATCACCACGTGATGGTAGATTTATTGAAAAACTCGGAACTTACAATCCGATGACAAACCCTGCAACAATCGATTTGAATTTCGATTCTGCATTGGCATGGCTCCAGAAGGGTGCTCAGCCAACCGAAACCGTAAGACGCATTTTGTCGTACAAGGGCGTTCTTATGAAGAAACACCTTCTCGAAGGCGTAAAGAAGGGTGCTTTCAACGAGGCAGAAGCAGAAAGACGTTTCAATGCATGGTTGGACGAAAAGAACATCAAGGTTAGCAACAAGAAGAGCGAACTCGCAGCAGCTAAGAAGGCTGACGAAAAGGCTAGACTTGAAGCTGAAACCAAGGTTAAGGAACAGCGTGCTGAAGCTATCGCTAAGAAGCGTGCAGAAGCTATGGCAGCTCTCGAAGAGGCTGCAAAGGAAGCAGCTGCTGAAGCAAATGCAGAAGAAACTGCAGAAGAAGCTCCAGCTGAAACTCCAGCAGAATAAGCCATGCTGTTTGACAACAAGGAGTTGGTTGAAATTGCTCAGGTTGCAAAGACCTACGGACTCAATGGCCATCTCAGCCTAAAGTTCGAAAATAATTTCTCCGATGACTTGCTTGACGAAGAAATACCGGTATTCCTTCTGATAGAAGGGTTACCGGTTCCTTTTTTTGTAGAGGACTACAAAAACTCTGGCGGTTATGTCGCCACAAAATTCAAATATATCGATAGTGCCGAAGCAGCCGAGAAATACGTAGGTTGCAAGGTGTTGGTGTTTGCCGACGATGTGCAGGACGATGAAGAATATGATGAGGAACTTGAACTTGTGGGCTACAAGGTCTTCGATGCGCATCACGGATTTGTCGGTGAGATTGCCGATTTCAATTTAATTCCTGGTAATCCCGTCTTCGAAACCGACTTCAACGGCAAGACAATAATTATCCCATACACCGAAGACATAGTCGTTGGCATCGACGACGACAAGCAGGAAGTGTATATTGATGCTCCCGAAGGACTGATAGATTTGTATCTGGAGTAAAATTGGGGTAATGTATTCATAATTACATTTTTAATACTCCAACAAGGCAATAAAAGCAAAATGGAAATGGATTATAATGCGAAGGGAAAAGTGTTAAAGAAAGCGGTGGTATGGAAGAATTTGTACTTCTATCGCAAAAGTGATGCACTCTACCAACTTACAGTAGCATTTTGCCATCGTTATCTGCCTGTTCACGGTGATCGTACTGTGGACCAAATGGTTCAGGCAGCACGTTCTGGCAAACAGAACATTGTAGAGGGCAGCGAAGATGGACTTACTAGTTCGGAGATGGAGATAAAATTACTTAATGTAGCTCGTGGTAGCTTACAGGAGCTTCGTGCCGATTATATAGATTATTTGAATACGCATCATCTTTCAATATGGACTGCGGACAATGAACGGCAGCAGCGTATGCGTGAGTTTTGCCATTCACACAATGACTTTAGTGACTATGAGCCAATGCTTAATCGAATGAATGATGAAGAAATGGCAAATCTTGCGTTAACTCTCTGTCACCAGACAGATAAGATGATGTGTTCTTATATAGAGAAACTTGAACGTGACTTTGTTACTGAGGGAGGAATAAAGGAGCGTATGTATGCTGCTCGTAATGATTATCGTAATGCGCAGGAATCTCATATTCAGGCTTTAGAAGCGGAAAACATGCAACTGAAACAGAGAATAAAAGAATTGGAGGGTATCATAGAGAATTTAGGCTGTCCTAGGGAATCCTAGGATTTCCTAGGAATAAATGATCTAATTTTATTATCGTCCATTTTCTGCATATTTGTTCTAATAAAAAACGGAGAACTATTGTCCTCCGTTTTTTTTATAAATAGCATTTTATTAATCCTATTTGAACGCATTTTCGCAAAGACCGTCGCCACTGAGCAACAATCTGTCGGCATAGTCTGGAACTGGACGTCCCATGTACCTGTCGACATACATCTTTGCAAGGTACTGGCCGAGCATGAAGCCGTGTCCCTGTAGACCTACGAGCAATCCGTGTCCCGGGTCGATGATGTAGCGCGGTTCGGTGTAGTAGCCTGCCCAGAATGCCTGGAAGCTGACTGCTCCAAGTTGCGGTATCCATTCGCGGAACATTTCGGAGCAGATCTCGAGGAAGTTCTGTGCGTTGAACTTGAGGTTCTTGCCTGCTTCGGCTGCATCAACACCAGGTGATGCACAACCGATGATTTGTCCGGTTTCCTTGAACTGCTGTCCGTAAACTGCCGAGAATCCCTTGTATTGACGGCGGTCGATGAGCATGTCCAAGCACTCACCGTCCTTACCCATCATTGGCAGACGACCTGTGATAAATGCCTGGTGCTTGATTGGGTAAAGTCCAGTTTCGATACCGAGTTGCTTTGCAAATTTTGCTGCCTGATAACCGAGCGAGTTTACAAAGTGTTCGCAATGGTATTCTACGAATTCCTTATCGTGGGTGTAAACCAACGCCATGAATCCCTTTGCTGTGCGCTGAACTTCAACCAAGCGGCAGTCTTCGAGCAGTACACCGCCCTTTTCGCATGCCAAGTGACGGATGTAGTCGATTACCTTGCCAGGAGTTGCCTGCCAGCAGTTGTTAGTTACGCATGCTGCGCTGTAGGTGTCGAGATTCGGGTTGAAGTATGGTGAAATTTCCTTCTGGAAATCCTTTCTGTCGACCATATAGCCGTCCGACCAGCCGAGTGATGCTTCCAACGACTTGTATGTTGCTTCGTCGTGTGCGAAGCCTACATAGCGGATAGGGTAGTAGCCGACGTTGGTCTTGCTCTGCAATTCGCGGAAAATGTCCTGGTTGTGGTTTGCGATGTCGGCAATTTCGGGAACCGAGAATGCTGGACGACCACCACCGATGCAACGCCATGACGAACCGCGTTCTGCATTACAGAGAACGGTCTTCTTGCCAGCTTCGGAGAAGTAGCGGAACAATGCGCTACCTGCGATACCACCACCTGCTACGAATACGTCGCACTCAACGCGTTTGGTGTTCTTGCCTGCGATAAATTCAACTGGCTTGTTCGTCGGCTGCATATCGTTTATTGTAACCTGGTTCGACAGAGGTCCACGTGGTGTAGCATCGCCAACAACCTCTATTCCGTAGCCACGGAGCAACTGCTTTACGCGCGGAATACAGCGTTTACCACGGCAAGTACCCATACCGATACGGGTGGTGTGCTTCAGTTCGTCAACCGAAATAACCTTGCGGTCGCCAATGACTTCGAGTATCTTGTCGAGTTGAACGTCTTCGCAGTGGCAGATGTAAGCAGGTTCCTTGCCGTCCTTCTTTGTTGGGTTCATTGCAACCTTCTCGCCGAAGTTCTTCTTCAGGATAAAGCCGGTAACTTCTGTCAGCTTTTCACCGCTTACGTCGGTAGCCTTTACGCGGGCAACGTTGGTTTTGTTTTCGTTAATCTTGATGTGTTCAACAACGCCTTCGCCAACCTTTTCGCCGTTGTCGTTGATAAGAACGACTTCGGAATTGACGTCAACGTGGTATTCGATAGGCAGGAACATGGTGTTCTTCTGCAGGTTGTAGCCGAAGAGAGCCAGACCCGGGCAGTGCGAAACACACTCCATACAGCCTATGCACTTGTTGTAGTCGATTTCGGGAACCGATGAGGTAGAAGCCTTTGTGATTGCACCTTGCGGACACGAGAACGAGCATGGGTTGCAGGCAAATCCGTAGAGGCAGTCGGCAACAACGAATCCGCGAGTGTTCATACGCTCGCTAGTCGGTTTATTAGGTTTCTGCAAAACGCGTACCGGACGCTGCTGAGCATCGATGTATTCCTTCGAAACAGCAAGGTATTCGTCGTAGTTGACGCGCTTATTCATCTGCATTGCAATTTCGAGGGCAACCTGCTTTCCGCGAAGAACGGCGCAAGTACCTTCGCCAACGCGAACTGCATCACCAGCACCAAATACGTTAGCACCGAAAACTTCCTTGCCCTTTGTGAGCAACTGGCTGTCGGGGATAAGTCCTGTACATATATTAATTACATCAATTCCTTCAATGACTTTCTCTGTGCCTGGAATCGGCTTGAAGTCCTTGCATTCGGCAATGACTGCACCGACTATGCCAGTGTGGGTTTCGTTAGGAATTGCACGAAGCAAAGTATGTGAAGTGTAGATTGGAATACCAAGTCGGCGTACACGGTTTGCCTGAACTGGGAAACCGCCTTCGTGGTCCATTGCTTCGACAACAGCCACAACCTTAGCGCCAGCCTGTGTTGCCTGATACGAAGTTAGGTAGCCGATGTTTCCTGCACCTATCGAAAGTATGCGCTTGCCGAGAAGCGTGTGTTCAACGTTCATCATCTTCTGGACTACTGCTGCGGTATAAACGCCAGGAAGGTCGTCGTTTTCGAAGACTGGCATAAACGGAACAGCACCGGTAGCCACTACAAGATGTTCGGCATCGATGTAGAAGATGCTTCCGTCGCGGAGATTCTTGCAAGCTACGCGCTTACCTTCTAGCAAGTCCCAAACAGTGGAGTTGAGGAAGATATTGCTGTGGTCGTCACCAGCGAGCGACTTTGCTATGTCGAAACCACGCATTCCGCCGTAAACCTTCTCCTTCTCGAAGAAGAAGAACTGGTGTGTCTGCATATTGAACTGACCGCCAACGCGTTCGTTGTTATCAACTACTATGTTTGCAATGCCCATTTCGTTGAGTTTCTCACGGCAAGCCAGACCTGCTGGACCAGCACCGATGATTACGACTTGAGTCTTGTAAACCTTGCGTGTTTCGTCCTTCGGCTCGATGACCTGCGGGAAATAATCCTGTGGAATTTCGCGAACCGACTTAACGCCATCGACTGGAGTTATACAGATACGCTTTATTTCGCCATCGACCAGCATCTGGCAGGCACCGCATTTGCCGATGCCGCATTCGAGGCTGCGCTCGCGTCCGTCGATGCTATGACTGTGAACAGGGAAGCCCGCCTGATGCAAGGCTGCTGCAATAGTATAACCTTTTTGTCCTGTAACCTTCTGACCATTATACTCAAAGGTGGTCTGTTCGGCTTGTGGAATGTCCAAAATCGGATGTTCGGTAATCTTGTACATTTTCTTTGCTTTTATAATAGACTATATTTCAGTTAATTAAATCAAAAATCATCGTAATATTTTGGAGTGTTAAATTTACATTTTTTTTGATACCATTGTCAAAATGTGACAAAAAAATATGATTTTTTTTGATTGTATTCTTTTTTGTTGCTAATAATCAACACGTTGTATTAGCAAATTGCATTTCGTCCCTGAGTATGTCGAATGGACAATGCTGAGGTGCACATTGTATTACATTAGTCGACTTTTATATTTACGTTCGGGGTGTGATTTTAGGGGCAGCTCAAGAAATGGTATTAGCCAAATAAAATAGTAAATCGTAAATCTAAAATCGTAAATAAGTTTTATCTTTGCAATCCCTAAAAAACAAATGCAATGAACAAAGAAGATATTATTGAAGTACTCGGAGCAGTGTGTTATCCCGAAACAGGGCGTACACTCGAAGAGGAAGGAATGATAGGCGAGATTGAAGCCAACGGCAAAGAAATAGATATAACTCTATTGTTCCCGAAACCAACCGATCCGTTCCTTTCGTCGATAAGGCGTGACGTGAAGGATGTTTTGGAGGCTCATTTTGGCGATGTTGCTGTTAATGTTGTAACAAAGGTAAAGCCGAAGGAAACGAAGAAGCAACCTGTAGAGTGTGGTGTCGGCAAGGTAAAGAATATTATTGCTGTTGCAGGCGGCAAGGGTGGTGTTGGTAAATCGACTGTTGCCGTAAACCTTGCAATTTCGTTGGCTCAGAAGGGCTACAAGGTTGGTCTGCTCGATGCCGACATTTTCGGACCGAGTGTTCCAAAGATGTTCAAAACCGAAGATGCCCAACCGATGGCTGAAGCCGACAGCGAAGGACGTGAAATTATTATGCCAGTCGAACAATACGGAATTAAGTTGTTGTCGGTTGGTTATTTTGTTGCTCCTGGCAGTGCAGCAATTTGGCGTGGTCCAATGGCAGCAGGCGTGATGAGGCAGTTCATCCAGAACACCAAGTGGGGAGAACTCGACTATTTGCTTTTCGATATGCCTCCAGGAACAGGCGACATACATCTTACATTGGTTCAGACCGTTCCAGTTACGGGCGTAGTGGTTGTTTGTACGCCTCAGCAGGTTGCAATTGCCGATGCTCGCAAGGCTGTTTCGCTGTTCCGTACCAAGGATATCAATGTGCCGATTTTGGGTATCGTCGAGAATATGTCGTGGTTTACACCTGCCGAACTGCCCGACAACAAGTACTATCTGTTTGGCAAGGATGGTGGTGTTGAACTTGCAAAGGCAATGGACACCGAACTTCTCGGACAGATTCCTATCGTGAAGTCAATCTGCGATAGCGGCGACAAGGGAATGCCTGCTTCGATGGAATTTGCAAGCATAGTTGGAAAATTGTTTGCTCAGCTTGCTGCAAATCTGGTAAAGGCTGTCGAAAAGCGCAATGCAACCTTGCCACCGACAAAAATGGTAGAAACAAAGTAAATTTATTCAATATGGAAGAAATAGTAAAGAAAATCCAAGCCTCGATTGACGAGATAAAGCCTTTCCTTCAGCAGGACGGTGGTGACATTGAACTTATTGAAGTAACTCCCGACTTTACTGTGAAGGTAAGATTGCAGGGCGCATGCGGTTCATGTCCGTATCGTATACAAACCTTGAAGCTCGGTGTTGAGGACAAACTCAAGACCGACGTTCCGCAAGTGAAGGAAGTGGTAAATGTAAATTAACAATTGACAATGTACAATGAATAGAAAAGGCTGAAATTTTTCAGCCTTTTCTGTTATAATTTCTTTACTGTTGTTGTTCCATCCATTATTCCGTCTTCATCGTCAAAATACGAGTATCGTATCTTATACATACCTTTTTGTCCTTTTACTGGAGTGATGATAGGCTCGCCGGACTCTTCCAGTTCTTCCATCAGATTGCAGTGGACAGAAAACGGTTCTACAAAGAATTTCCATTCGCCGTTTACGAGCGTATATATATAAAAGGTATGCCAGCAGCTTGTCCACCACCATGGCCAAATGCCAATTTCGATAGTGCCATTTCCATCCAAATCGCCGTAAATTTTGGGACTGCCGCCTATGCAGGCTTCCACTTCGATAGGAGGAATATTGCTGTCGGAGAACATGATAAGACAGTTGCATTCGCCTTGGCATTCCATGAAGTGGTCTTCGTCGTCGTACTTTTTCGGCTCAAGCAGATAGCACGATTCTTTTTTGCCATCACCGTTGAAGTCGAATAACCCATCTACATCGGTGCGGTCGCCCATTTCCTGTGCAAGTGCATTTTTCTTATTTTCGGCACGTTTAGCAAGATTTTCGTCGGTTATAAGGTCACTCTCGACCGAAATTTTCCATTCGTCACCAACCTTGCGGAAATTCAGGTACGACGGGTAGTCGGTAGTTTGACCACCCACTGTAACGCGCTTTACGAAACTGCACTTTACTTCTGTGTCGCTGATTTTTTCAACATCAATGTCGCCGTAAATCTGCTGGTAGAAATCTGGAGACTTCTTGAAAGCCATCTGCTTGTTTTCTACGCAGGCGTTCTTGTTGAGCTGTGTGCCGTAGAAAAGCACATTGTTGTCGAACATTCCCGACAGCGCTTCGTAGTCCTTAGCCGAGTTTGCTTTGTTCCATTCTTTTACTAAGGCTGAGAAATCGGTATCGTCTGGCTGAACTTCAGAGGTTGTTGTTTCTTCATTGTTGTCGCTAGGCTTTGGCGAAGAGCAACTTATTGCAATTGCAAAGATAAGGAGCAATGAGGTGATGGTAAAAAGTTTTGTTTTCATGATATCACAAATTTATTCTTCCTCTATTTTTATTTCCTCAATCTTGCAGCCCTGACGAATCTTGTCGAGTACATCGAGGCCTTCGACAACTTTGCCGAAGCATGTGTGCTGGCGGTCGAGGTGACTAGTGTATTCGCGTGAGAGGCAAATGAAAAATTGTGATCCGCCGGTGTCGCGTCCTGCGTGTGCCATCGACAATACGCCGCGGTCGTGGTATTGGTTGCCACCGTTGAGTTCGCATTTGATTTTGTAGCCTGGTCCGCCTGTGCCAACTCGCGGGTCGCCAAGATTGCGCGAAAACGGGCAGCCGCCTTGAACAACAAATTCGGGAATTACACGGTGAAAGCGCAATCCGTTGTAGAAGCCTTCTTCGGCCAGTTTAATGAAATTTGCCACCGTATTTGGTGCATCGTTGAAATAGAAGTTCACTTTCATGGTGCCGACTTCGGTTTTGATTTTTGCTATCTTCATGATGTAAGTTTTTTTGTTGAATCGCGCAATGGCGCGATCGTACTTTAGGAATTGTCTATTATATTTATTAAGACGCAAAATTTTGCGCCTGTACAATTATTTCTTTATCCAACAGTTAACGTTGAAATTGCAGTCCTTATACTCGTCATCAACCTTTATGTAAACGCTCTGAACCTTGTCTTTTACCCATTTGTCGATGAGTTTGCTGTTCTTGTCTTCGAGTGCATATCGTTGCAGAGTGAAGTAGTCGTCTTTCATATTGGCTTTGTGTTCCTTTACGTCGAGGTCGAGACGAATAATTTTTATGACGCGAATTCCCTTATTGTCGCTCGACAGGAATGGTTTTGAGTATTCTCCTTCCTTGAGAGAGGATAATGCCATCTTTGTATATGGGTCGAGAAAGTCGTCGGTCATGTGGGCATCGCCGTAATATGGATTCATAACCTTGCCGTCGGAGCCCTTGCTGTCGCCGTTGCTGTATTTTTTGACGGCATCGGTAAAGCTGATTGTATCGGACTTGAGAATGTTGTAAACTTCGTTTGCCTTCTTGTCGGCGGCTTCGAGGGCTTCCATGCTTACTTTGGGCTTCATGAGGATGTGTCGGAAATTCATCATGTTGCCTTTCTTTTCAATCATTTGTATTATGTGGAAGCCATATTCGGTCTCTACCACTTGCGATACATCCAATGGGCTTGTAAGGTTGAATGCCACCTGCGAGAATTCGGGAACAAGGTCGGTCTTGCTGACGAAACCTAGTTCGCCGCCTTTCATTGCCGAGCCTGGGTCTTCGGAATACAGCACTGCCATTGTTGAGAAACTTTCGCCGTTTTGTATGCGTTCGCGTATCTTGTTTAGCTCAGCAATGACCTTTTCCTTGTCTTCCTTGCTAACTTCGGGCTTTATTACTATTTCGGAAAGTTCGTAGTAGGCTTCGATTGTCGGTATGCTGTCGGCGGGAAGCGATTCGAAATATTTCTTTACTTCCGATGGTGTTACCTTGGTGTCGCCAATTATTTTCTGCTGAACTTTTTGGGCCATCATCTGTTCTTCGATAGTGCTTCGCAAATCGTCCTTTATTGCCTTTATGGTCTTTCCAAAATATTCCTCTAGTTTTTGTTCGGAGCCAATCTGGTTTATGAATACGCTCAGACGGCGGTCGAGTTCTGTTTCAACTTCTTTAGGTGTTACCTCAATACTGTCTTTTTGTGCCTGAACATACAATAGTTTCTGGAACATCATGTCCTCAAGAATTTCGCAGCGAGTGTTGGGAGTTATTTCCATCTGCTGGCTTTGCATCTGTATGTACTGGTTCTCGATGTCGGACATCATTATGATTTCGTTGCCGACTATACCTACTATCTTATCGATAATACCTTGAGAATAGGTATTTGCACTGATGAGCAGGGTCAATATGGAGATAAAAATAATTCTTTTCATGTATTATTGGTTGACAATAGTAATATTTCCGTCTGATTTGTATTTGTTCAATAATTCTTTTTTGCCTTGTATGTATTTGTCGTGCCTGCGCTTATTCATGATAATCTGTATTATCTGGGGCTTGGCAAGTTCTATAGGCAGAAGATCGCCTGGGACGACATAGTCGTCAATTTTCACCAAATAGTGTAAAGAGTCGCGGATATAGTCCAAAGTATTCTTATATTTTAATTCGTAAGGTTCCAAGGAGCCACTGAAATTTATCAGTTTCAGAAAATCGTTCAGTTCCACCCAGTCTTTTACAAAGTAAACGTTTTTGTCCGGACCGTCGCAATAGTCGCCAAGTTCCTGTTCGCTGTCGAGATCGCTTTTGCGCAGTTTGTCAAAAATCTCGTAGTAGCGTGTGATTTGTGGCGGGATTGTCATATAGTGCGCCTTTACGTATGATGTGTTGATGATATATTCGTTGAGATGCTTGTCGTAGTAGTCGGATATTTCCTTTTCGGTTATGTTCATGTTGACGTTGCTGTAGATATACTTGTTGCAGTATTCGTGCGAATATAGTTGTCTCCTATATTGCATTATCTTCTTTGATATTTCTGCAGTGTCGGTCATGAGCTTCATCGCTTCGTTATACATTACTCTTTCGGTCAGCCAGTCGTCGATGTACTTGTCGGCAAGCTTAGCACTGTCGGTTGCATCGACAAAAGGTCCTATTGCCTGCATAAGTTCTTTTTCGTACAACTTTTCCTGTCCTATGCTGGCAACGTATTTCTCTTCAACGGGAGATTCACTCTTTTTATTGCACGCGAAGAGTAAAAAAGCAAGCGATATCAGTAATAATGACTTGTACATTATTGTTTATTTTCCGAAAGTTCCTTTACAATCTGGTCGAGCATTTCGTTGTGTATCTTCACGGTATATTTCTTGCGAAGACTTTCTATCCACAATTTTTCGAGATAGTCCTGATATGCAGCAGTGACAATTCCTCTGATTTCGCTGAGCTTTTTCGTTGTCGGAGCGACATGTTTTATCCAAGTAACAATGTTGTCCTTGTTCCAGCACATTGTATCCGGATGACGAACTTCGTATTCACGAATAGCATTGTCAACAAGCAAACTGTGTCCTTTTTCTTCCAATGCCGATTCACCGACAACTACTGCTGTGGAATCCTTTTCATTAAAATGGCGGATAACTTCTTCATCGCCCGCATTGGGTGGATTAAATGCTAAAGCTTTCGAAAAAGCAATTGCTGTCTTTTCATCTTTGCACTTGTAGGTGCGTACATCGTAGCGATCGCCCCACTTGTAGTTGTCCTTTACGGTCTCGTAGTAGTCTTCAAGGCCTAAAGTATCGGCAATAGCCTTGTTCCAGACAGCTTCGTTGGTAAGGGCAAAGAGCAGTATTCCATCGTGGTATTCCTTCATAAGGTAACGGAACGACGGATATTTTTCTTCGAGATGCTTTTCTTCGTATTCGATGATGCACTTGTCGCCAAATTGCTTGTAGGCGTTAAGTACCAACATTTTTATATCGACAGGGTCCTGCTTTATGTTGAATTTCATCAAGTATTTCGCAAAATCCTTCTCGGTATACTGTTCGTCTTTAATTTCGAATATAATCTTGTCGAGTTTCAGTGTGGAGTCGATTTTCCAAGCGCCCGTAAAGATAGAATCGTTAACGTATTTCTTGTAGAACGGGGCAATTTTTTTCTGCATGTCCTTTACTCCGTATTCTTTCTTCAGGTTGGCAATCACCACGTCGCGTCCCTTGTACGACCTCATGTTTCCGCTTACCTTCGACTTGAGTTCGGCTTTGCATTCGTCGAACGACTTTATAGGTTCTTTTTCGAGCAGTTTTATAATGTGGTATCCGTAGCCTGTTGAAACAATCTCAGAAATATCGCCGACATTTTTAATGTTGAATGCGGCCTCTTCGAATTCGCGTATCATTCTTCCTCCAACGCTAATCCAGCCAAGTTCGCCACCTTTCACAGCGGTTCTGCGGTCGGCACTGTATTCGTCTGCCATTTTTGCAAAGTCGGCACCATTTTTCAACTGTGCATATACGTCGTTGATGGTTTCCTTGGCTTCTTTTTTCATTTCGTCGGTTGCATCCTGTGGCGAAACTATCATGATGTGGGCTATTTTGTATCTGCCCTTGGCGGGACGTTTGTCGTTGACCTTTAGAATGTGGTAGCCGAATTTTGTCCTGAACGGAGCCGAGATTTCACCTGGCTTTGTGTTGTACATAGCTGTTTCGAATTCATATACCAATCCGAAAACGGTGCAATAGCCAAGGTCTCCATGATTTTTTGCCACCGATGGGTCCTGCGAATATTCGTCGGCAAGTTTCGAGAAGTTTTCGCCCTTTATGGCTCGCTTGTAAGCCTCGTTTATCTTGTTCCAAGCCTTCAGCGTGTCTTCTGGCGAAGCATTCGAACTTACTGTAATTAGGATGTGGCTCACATTGACGTCGTATTGCATTCTGTCGTAGGCTTCCTTTATCAGTTCGTCCTCGATGCTCTTGTCGCTAAGGTAAGGTTGTGCAAGTTGCTTGCGGTAACCTGCGATTTCCTGCTTGAAACTTCTGGAAGTGTCGCGACCGAGCGCTTGGCCTTCGTGGACCTTAAGTTTGAAGTTTACAAACAAGTCCATATATTCGTCGACGTCCTTGCGGGTAACATTGCCGTTATTGCCGGCATTCTTTTTGAATATGTGAATGAACTCGTCGGCATCGATCTTTTCGTTGTCGATTTCGAGCAGAGTCCTGTCCTGCGCATAAAGTATTGCCGCAAAAAGCAGCAATACGATTGTCAGTACGTTTTTTTTCATTTTGGTATCCTTTATTGATTTCTTGAATAGTTAGGAGCTTCTCTTGTGATTGTTATATCGTGTGGGTGGTTTTCGACAACACCGTTTGCGGTTATGCGTACAAACTGAGCTTTTTCGTGCAGTTCTTCGATGTTCTTAGCGCCGCAGTAACCCATACCGGCCTTCAGTCCGCCGATAAGCTGGTAGATAACTTCGTTGAGAGTTCCCTTGTAAGGTACGCGTCCCGAAATTCCTTCTGGAACAAGTTTCTTGACATCGTCTTCCATATCCTGGAAGTAGCGGTCCTTTGAGCCGAGCTGCATAGCTTCGAGCGAACCCATTCCGCGGTATTCCTTGAATTTACGTCCGTTGTATATGATTGTTGAGCCAGGAGCCTCTTCGGTACCTGCGAAAAGTCCGCCAGCCATTATCGACGATGCACCTGCAGCGATTGCCTTTACTATGTCGCCCGAGTAGCGTATACCGCCGTCGGCGATTACAGGAACGCCCGAGCCCTTGATGCCTTCGCATACGTTCATGATTGCGGTAAGCTGAGGCACGCCGATACCGGCAACTATTCTTGTCGTACAAATTGATCCAGGGCCTATACCTACCTTAATACCGTCGGCACCATTCTTGACGAGCAGTTTTGCTGCTTCGGCAGTTGCTACGTTTCCAACTACGAGGTCGATGCTCGGGAATTTGCTGCGAGCAGCCTTTAGCACTTCGTTTACACTCTTGGTGTGTCCGTGTGCAGTGTCGATTACGAGAGCGTCGGCACCAGCATTTACAAGTGCTTCCATACGTTCGATGGAATCGCCAGTTATGCCGACTGCTGCAGCCACGCGCAGACGTCCGTTGGAATCCTTGCACGAGTTGGGGCTTACGCTAGCCTTTGTGATGTCCTTGTAGGTGATAAGTCCCACAAGCTTGTTGTCCTTGTCGACAACAGGAAGTTTCTCGATGCGGTATTTTCTGAAAATATCCTTTGCTGCGTCGAGTTTTGTATTCTGGTCGGCAGTGACGAGTTTATCGGCTGGAGTCATGATTTCCCTGATAGGCTTGCTGGCATCGTCCTGGAAACGCATGTCGCGGCTGGTAAGAATACCACAGAGACGTTTTTCGGCGTCAACAACAGGCAAACCGCCGATGTTGTATTCGTTCATTATTTTGCGTGCATCACCAGCAGTGCTTTCAACATCAATGGTGACTGGATTCAGAATCATTGCATTTTCGGCACGTTTTACCTGGCTTACATGGCGAGCCTGAATGTCGATAGGCATGTTTTTGTGTATAACACCAATACCGCCCTGACGAGCCATTGCTATTGCCATGCGGCTGTCGGTAACAGTATCCATAGCTGCCGAAACTATTGGCGTATTTATCTTTATGTTTCTGGAAAACACCGATCCAAGTGTTACCTGTGCCGGTATAATTTCCGAATATGCAGGGATAAGAAGGACATCGTCGAATGTGAGACCGTCCATGATGATTTTGCTGTTCGTTGCCATAAAATCTCTATTTAAATTTAAGGTGCGAAGATAAGACTTTTTTTGCAGAAATTGAAAAGTTTTTTTTGCAGTATGTAAACTTGGTTGTTTGCGCCATTTTTCTTATTTTTGCCTTTTCAACATCATGAGCCAGTTTCGTGAAATATTGCTGAAATACTGGGGATACGACACGTTCCGCTATCCGCAGGAGGAGATTATCAAGTCGGTGTCGGAGGGGAAGGATACCCTCGGACTGATGCCTACTGGTGGAGGGAAATCCATAACTTTTCAGGTTTTCAGCATGGCGAACAGCGGAGTTTGCCTTGTTATTACACCATTAATTGCGCTGATGAAAGACCAGGTTGCCAATTTGCAGAAGCGCGGAATAAAGGCAGTGGCAATATATTCGGGCATGACCCAGCACGAGATAGAGGTGGCTGTAGATAATGTAACATACGGAGACTATAAATTTCTCTATCTTTCGCCCGAAAGGCTCAAGAACTATTATTTCCGCGAGCGACTCAAGGTCATGCATGTCAACTTGATAACCGTCGATGAGGCGCATTGTATTTCGCAGTGGGGCTACGATTTCCGTCCGCCCTATCTCGAAATTGCCGAAATCCGCGAGATTCTTCCTGGTGTGCCGGTGCTTGCGCTTACCGCAACAGCTACTCCCGAAGTGGTTGACGATATTCAGGATAGACTGAAATTTCCTGTTCACAATGTCTTCCAGAAAAGTTTCGAGCGCAAGAATCTGGTTTACTATGTGATAAATACCGAGGACAAGATTCGCAAGTTGTTTTCAATTTTGAACAAGGTGCCGGGGTCGGGCGTATTTTATGTACGAAACCGTAAGAAGACGCGCGAATACGCTATGCTTTTGCAGCAGAACGGCATTTCGGCAGACTTTTATCATGCTGGTTTGTCGGCACAGGAAAGGTCTGAAAAACAGGAGGCATGGCAGAAAAATCAAATACGCATAATGGTGTGTACCAATGCCTTCGGTATGGGAATCGACAAACCCGATGTGCGACTGGTAATTCATCTCGACTTGCCCGATTCGCCCGAGGCGTATTTTCAAGAAGCAGGACGAGCAGGACGCGACGGGAAAAGAGCGTATGCATTCCTCCTTACCAACAATTCGGATAAGGCACAGATAAAGAAAAACATTACAACTTCATTTCCCGAGCTACCTAAAGTCAAGGAGGTGTACTCGGCTGTATGCAGCTATTTAGGCGTGCCGTACGAGGGCGGTGCGAACCAGGATATTCCTTTCGACATATTCGACTTTTCGGCTCATACGCACATCGATGTGCTTACAACGCATAGTTGCCTTAAGACTCTCGAATTTGCAGGCTTCCTCGAATATGTTGAGGATACAAATACGGTTTCGAGGATAATGTTTATCGTTCGTCGCGACGACTTATACCAATATCAACTTGAGAACAAGAATATAGATGAGTTTATTAAGCTGATACTCAGAATGTATACTGGTGTGTTTACCGACTATGTGAACATAAGCGAGGAGTTCATTGCAAAGAAAGCTGGAATATCGGAGCAGTCGGTTTACGAATACTTCAAGTTGCTGTCTAAACATAAGATAATTAGTTATATACCAAAGACAAACAAACCGCTTATAAGGTTGCTGATGGAGCGTCGGCGCGAAAACGACATGTATTTCGACCGACAGGCTCTCAATTCCCGTAAGGATAGGGTAGTGGCTAAAATGGAAGCAATGTTGCAGTATGCTACGAGCGACAATAAGTGCCGGAGTCAGCAACTTTTGGCGTATTTTGGGGAAACCGATGTCGACCGATGTGGGGAGTGTGATGTTTGTAAACGTCGTAACGAATTGGGACTCAGTAAGTACGAGTTTGATATTATTCTCGATAAAATAAAGCGTATATTGGGAGAATCGCCATATCTTTACAACGATTTGATTGACAAGGTTGGCGAGGACGAAGCCAAATGTGTAAACGTAATAAAATGGCTTTTCGAAAATAATAAGATTTTATACAACGAAGAACGAAAAATAATATGGCACAAATGAAATATATGAAAGGCAAAATTTTGATATTTGTACTAGCTGCATTGTTTACTTACGGCTGTGGACCAAGTGCTACCGACCGTGAGTGGGAATCCAGCATCAAGGGTTACTGGAAGCCTATTAATGAAAATTCGGGTGAACTTTGTACATCAATACCGTTTTACCATTTCGGCGACAGTGCCAAAGGTGCCACCAAATACTATAAGTTCGATTATACCGACACCATGTTGTGGGAGATTCGTCGCCGGCAGATGAACGTATATTACGAAGAAGCCGTCGATGGCTATTATATAGGTTACAATCAATACAATAGCCGTGCACTTATACATATACGCAGTATTTCGGAAAACGAAGTAAGGATGTCGCAGCTTTTCAATAGCGGATATCAAACCGACTATAAGTTGGTGCGTATTACGCCAGAAGAATTTTATGCGCCATACACTGATACTGTTGCTGGTACAAGTGAGCCGCATCCGATTGACGATACATTTTAATAGGAATAAAGAAAATATAAGACTATGAATATATTGGTATTAGGTTCGGGAGGAAGAGAGCATGCAATAACATGGAAGATTGCATCGAGTCCGAGAGTTGAAAAGTTGTACGTTGCTCCAGGAAATGCAGGAACTCGTGATATTGCCGAGAACGTAGCAATAAAAGCTGATGATTTTGACGCAGTTGCGGATTTTGTTCACAAGGCGAAAATAGACATGCTGGTTGTCGGTCCGGAGGATCCGCTAGTAAAGGGCATTGTGGATTATTTTTCAGAAAAGCCTGGATTTGAAAATCTTATGCTGGTTGGTCCCGACAAGCTCTCGGCCCAACTTGAGGGAAGCAAGGAGTTTGCAAAGATGTTCATGCAGAAGTACGGCATTCCAACAGCAAAATATTTGTCGGTAACTGCCGAGAATATTTCAGAAGGCGAGAAATTTCTCGAGTCGGTAAATCCTCCGTATGTACTTAAGGCCGATGGCCTTGCTGCAGGTAAGGGCGTGTTGATTCTCGACAACCTCGACGAAGCAAAGTGCGAATTGAAAAATATGCTTGGTGGAAAGTTCGGCAGCGCAGGCAATAAGGTGGTGCTCGAACAGTACCTCGATGGAATAGAGTGTTCGGTATTTGCTTTAACGGATGGCAAGTCGTATGTGCTTCTGCCCGAAGCAAAAGACTATAAGCGGATAGGCGAAGGAAATACCGGTTTGAACACAGGCGGTATGGGTTCGGTTTCGCCAGTGCCGTTCTACGATAAGGATTTTGCAAAAAAGGTAGAAGACAGGATTGTTAAGCCGACCATTGATGGAATTCATTCGGAAGACATGAACTACCGTGGTTTTGTTTTCTTTGGACTTATGAATGTAAAAGGCGACCCGTATGTTATTGAATACAATGTACGTATGGGCGATCCCGAAACCGAATCGGTAATGCTTCGCATCAAATCGGACTTGGTAAAATTGCTCGAGGCTGCGGCAAGACGAGAGTTGTCGGGTAAGTCGGTCGAGTTTGACCGGCGCGCGGCAGCAACTGTGATGATGGTTTCGGGTGGGTACCCCGAAGCTTACGAAAAGGGTAAGACGATAAGCGGACTCGGAAATGTGAAAGATAGTATTTGCTTCCATGCTGGCACGGCAGTTGCTGACGGAAATGTAGTTACATCGGGCGGCAGGGTTATTGCTGTAAGCAGTTATGGCAACACGATATTCGATGCTCTGAACGTTTCTTATTCGTCAATCAAAAATATATCGTTCGACAAGTGCTATTATCGTACCGACCTTGGTTTCGACTTGAAATGACTTTGTAGATGCTGAAACTGATAAAATCAAATAATCCGTTCAACTACTTTCTGGCATTCTTGTTTATGCTCGGCTTATGGGCATACAAATTTGCAGTGATGCCTACTGCAGTCGACACGGGAGGTATGCATTCGTATTTTTTCAGGTTTATATATGAGTCGTCGAAGTTCCAGTATATTTATACTGCTATAGCCTTCGCATTGACGTTCGCTTTTGCGTGCTACTTGTCGGTTTCTAATTTCCGATTGCAGATAGTTGAATCGGGATACCAGTTGCCTACATTATTCTTTACAATGCTTGTCGGATGTCTCATAAATGCGCAGCGATTTATTCCAGAAATGTTTGCTACGTTATTTGTATCTCTGGCCATCTTGCGGATATTCTCGATGTACAACAAGTATGAGGATATTAGGAGCAGTCTTGATGTCGGACTTCTTTACGGGCTTTCGCTTCTATTTGCATATAAGTATATTGTACTTCTACCTGCAATAGTTATTGTGTTTATAATTGTTAAGCCCGTATCGTGGCGCGACTTGTTTTCTTTCTTCCTCTCTGCTACATTCGTTTGCGCTATAGCTTTTTGTTTAGTATGGCTCTATGGCGACCTCAACGAGATGCTACTGTCTGTAAAGAACGAGGTTTTAACACTTATATTTGCAGAGAAGTATAATTATCTCAATTATATTTTCTTCATTCCGGTCATTTTCTCGCTGTTTGTTTCTGTGTTGTCGATTTTTATCCTTAGGGTTTTTCGTAAGGCTGCCGAAATGAAGTATTATCAGTCGATGCTTGTCCTTTTGGTATATTTTGGATTGTATGTTGGTTCACCGCTTTCGTCAAACGAATCGGTATGGCTTATGTATTTCCCTCTTTGCTATCTGCTTTCGAATATAGTGGTCAATGCTAGACGGAGAGTTGTTCGGGGACTGGTGTTTTATGGACTTCTTTTGTGTTTGGTAGTGTCGCAGATATTGCAGATTATGTATTTTGATTCGATTTTTTAGGATTTATACCTATTAGTTTTAATTATGGAAACTCAGGAATATTATTGGGATTATTTCAAAAAGCATCTTTCCTCTTTTCTTGATGCGATGGAAACCGAACCTAAATTTTTGTACGAGCCTGTCAGATACGCACTTTCGGCGGGTGGGAAGCGTATCCGTCCTGTGTTGTGCCTAATGTCGGCAGAGATGTTTGGTGCAAGTGCGGATAAGGCTATAGATGCAGCTCTTGGACTTGAGATTTTTCACAACTTCACATTGCTTCACGACGACATAATGGATAAGTCGGATATGCGTCGTGGACGTCCTACTGTGCATAAGAAGTGGACCGAGAATATAGCAATTCTTTCGGGAGACCTCATGTCGCTTGTGGCTTGTAGAAGCGCTGCAAAAACAGTTGTCAATAAGGAAAAAGTTCTTGAAACTTTTCTGCGTACGGCCATAGAGATTTGCGAAGGTCAGCAGTACGATATGGATTTCGAGACCGAAACCAATGTCAGTGTCGATGAATATATGAAGATGATAAATCTGAAGACGGCAGTACTGCTTGCCGGAAGCTTGAAGATAGGTGCGTTGATTGCAGCAGCAAGCGAATCGGATTGTGAAAACATATACCAGTATGGACGATATGCTGGGCTGGCATTCCAGTTGCAGGACGATTTGCTCGATACATACGGAAATGCTGCCGTATTCGGCAAACCAATAGGTGGCGACATTGCCGAAAACAAGAAGACTTTTTTGCTCATTAATGCAATAAACTTGGCTTCGGGTAGTACTAAAAAGGAATTGTTGGAATGGGTTTCGAAAGAAAACTTCGACCGTGACGAAAAGTACAATTCGGTAAAAGCTATATACGATACCTTAAATATTAAAGACCTTACGATAAAAAAAATAGAGGAATGCTATAGCATTGCCGATTCGTATCTGCAAAAGGTGTCCTTGCCCGATTCGGAGAAAGCGGTGCTTCGCAATTATATGGACTCGATGAGGTCGAGAAACTATTAAAAAGCTTAGAATCATTAACTTGCAAAGGAAAAACGAATAAGCGTTCAAAAGTTTATATTTTCCTTTGTTTCGAATATCCTAAATATTAATTTTGCGCCCTCAAAAATTGGATTGTGATAGAATTTTTGCAAGGCATATTTTTGTACGATGAGAATTCGCCATTGATTTTCACGAAGATGTTCTTCTGGATATTCTTCGCAGTGGTTTTGTTCGGATATTCGTTCATCTGCAACCGACCTAAACTCAGGGCGTTGTATTTGTTCCTTGCAAGCTTGTTTTTCTACTACAAGTCGAGCGGATTCTTCTTTATCCTACTGATAGTTAACATTATACTGAACTATTTCATTGGTAATGCAATCCATAGGTCCGAAAAGGAGGGAAAACGGAAAACATATTTAGTTCTCAGCGTTTTCATAAACCTTTTCATACTTTCGTACTTCAAATATACATTTTTCTTCGTCGATGCCTTCAATTCGATGTTCGGCACGCACCTGGTGGCGACAAACTACCTTGCGGGACTGTCGAATATGCTGGTTGGTACGCAGTTCAACCTGTCGGAAATATTCCTGCCGGTTGGAATTTCGTTCTACACCTTCCAGACAATGTCCTACACCATAGATATTTACCGTCGTAAACTCGAGCCAGTTAAGAGCATAATCGACTTTGGATTCTATGTGTCGTTTTTCCCGCAGTTGGTTGCCGGACCTATTGTCCGTGCGTCGGAGTTTGTGCCGCAGATATACCAAAAATACTCGCTCACGCGCTACGAGTTTGGCTCGGCTGTGTTTATGATACTCAAGGGTTTGGTAAAGAAGATTATGATTGGCGACTATATTGCCGTCAACTTTATCGACCGCGTGTTCACAAACCCCGACATGTACACTGGCTTCGAGTCGCTGATGGCGATGTTCGGCTATTCGTTGCAGCTGTACTGCGACTTTTCGGGCTATACCGACATTGCCATAGGTGTTGCCTTGCTGATGGGCTTCCGCCTGAGCAAGAACTTCAACTCGCCGTACAAGTCGAAAAACTGTTCCGAATTCTGGACGCGCTGGCACATTTCGCTGTCGTCTTGGCTCAAGGACTACCTCTATATTCCGCTTGGCGGAAACCGCAAGGCAACAATCGGAACCTATCTGAATTTCGGCTTCATTCTGCTGGTTATCATGCTGATGGCATCGAGTTGGATAGTGACCGTTGCAATATTGGCATTTGCGCTCGTGCTGTTCCTGCTCATAAGGTTTGTGCCTTCGGTGGCAGACGGCATCAAGTCGAATATTAACCGACTGATAACCATGCTTCTCGGTGGTATGTGGCACGGCTCAAGCTGGAATTTCCTCGTGTGGGGCGGACTTAACGGCGTGGGCTTGATTTTCGACAAGTACTGGCAGAAAATCAGTCCGTTTGCAAAGTTCAATGGAGGATTTATAAATTTTGTTAGGGTGCTCAACACCTTCCTTTTCATAACTGTAACATGGGTGTTCTTCCGCTCGCAGGATTTTGACACAGCCATTGCCATGTTTAAGAATGTTTTCACCAATTTCCATTTCGAGTATGTCCCAGCAGTGATTGCCGCCTACTACAAGGTGTTCCTGCTCATGGCGTTTGGCTATCTGACGCATTGGTTCAGCGGAAGGTTGAAGGACAAGTGGCGCGACAAGTTCATCGATATGCCACATTGGGTTCATGCTATAGTGGTTCTGCTTGTAGTATTTGTGGTATATCAGTCGATTTGCTCCGACATGCAGGCGTTCATTTATTTCCAGTTCTAGGGCCAACAGGCTGACAGGCTAAAAGGCTAACTGTCGAGCAGAAGACCTGTCCAACAGAAGACCAGTCAGTCTGTTAGACTGCAAGACTGTGAGCCTGTTAGACTGCTAGCCTAATAAGTCAAAATTTCGTTTCCCGTTTCAGTAATCAGAATCTGGTGTTCCCATTGAGCCGAAGGCTTGAGGTCCTTGGTTACGACGGTCCAGTCGTTATCTTCGATAAAGATTTCCTTCTTGCCCATGTTTATCATCGGTTCGATGGTGAATGTCATGCCGGGGATGATAAGTTCTTCGGTACCGCGCTTGCCGTAGTGCAGAACCTCGGGCGGTTCGTGGAATTTTACACCGCAACCGTGTCCGCAAAGTTCGCGCACAACAGAATAGCCATTCTTTTCGGCGTGTTCCTGGATTGCTGCACCAACATCGCCCATGCGAGCCCATGGTTGAGCAGTGGCGATACCTATTTCGAGGCATTCTTTTGTGACTTTGACAAGTCGTTTGCATTCTTCGCTAACCTCGCCAATCATGAACATTCGTGATGCATCGGAGAAATAGCGGTTGTAAATTGTTGAAACATCAACATTTACGATGTCGCCATTGCGGAGGAATTCCTTCTTGCTCGGGATGCCGTGGCAAACGATTTCGTTGCGTGACACGCAGCAGCTCTTGGGGTAGCCCTCGTAGTGAAGCGGGGCGGGAATTGCACCGTGTGAAGTGGTGAATTCGTAAACCATGTCGTCAATGTCCTGAGTGGTAATGCCCTCACGAATATTTTCTGAAATGTAATCGAGCAGTGCGGTGTTTATCTTTGCGCTTTCGCGTATGCCAGCAATCTGTTCTTCGCTACGAATTATTCTCAGGGGCGGAATCTTGTATCCCTTGGCACGGTATTCCTTTATTTTGTTCCGCAGTTCTATCGGTAGAAGCGGTGCGTATTCCTTCTTTGACATCGTTTTTGAAATTTTCTGCAAAAATAAATAATATTTGCGATTTACGCTCTTCATTGTTATGCTGAATTTATTTCAGCATCCGTTGTTGATCCTGAAACAAGCTTAGGATAACCGGTGCTGAAACAAGCTTAGGAAGACTATTCGGGATGACATCTTCGGTTCCCTAAGTATCAGATTTCTTAATATTATATATTATATAGGTGTGCAATCCATGCATTTTAATTTGTTGCAGAGTGTTTTTTGTGTGTTTGATAATTTTTTTTGCCATAAATAATATGTGTAAAAAATTATTTTTGTAATTTTGTACCTCAATTCTAGAATTAGAAGTTTAACATAAATATATATTTATATGTCAGGACATAATAAATGGTCAACGATTAAGAGAAAGAAGGGCGCATTGGACGCTAAGAGATCGAAAATCTTCTCAAAGTTAGCAAAGGAAATAACAATAGCAGTAAAGGAAGGTGGAGGAACCGACCCCAACTATAACGCAAAATTGAGGCTTGCAGTCCAGAATGCAAAGGGTGTTAACATGCCTAAGGACAATATCGAAAGAGCTATCAAGAAAGGTGACCAGGACGGTGCAAACTTCATGGAAATCACTTTCGAAGGATACGCAGCTCATGGTATCGCTCTTTTCGTTGAATGCTTGTCGGACAACAACAACAGAACCGTTTCTTCGGTACGCGCTGCTTTCAACAAGTTCAACGGTACTCTCGGAACCAACGGTTCTTTGAGCTTCCTTTTCGAACGCAAGGGCGTTTTCGAAATTCCAATGTCTGATTCTATCAGCATGGACGATTTCGAACTCGAAATTATTGACGCTGGTGCAGAAGACATCGAAATGGATGAAGAAACCATTACCGTAACTTGCTCGTTCGAAGATTTCGGCAACGTAAACAAGAAGTTGGAAGAAATGAATATTGTTCCTACTTGCGCCGAACTCAGAAGAATCCCGAACGACACCAAGGTTATTTCTCCCGATGATGCAAAGGGCGTTTTGAAGCTCATAGACGTTCTCGAAGACGACGACGATGTTGTAAACGTATTCCACAATATGGAAATGACAGACGAAATCGTCGCTGCAATGGAAGAATAGGATATTATTTCTTTAAAATAGAGAGGTCGGAAAACAAATTTCCGACCTTTTTTTTGTGTAAATTGTAGAGACGCGCCATGGCACGTCTCTACAGATTACACACATGTTTAATTCATCGCAACACATTGCAAATCGGTGCATAGTATAATGTATAATTATTGTTAAATAATTCGTTGATTTACAGGTGTTTGAATGGGTTGATGTTCCAAAATTCAATATTTTTTCAAAAAAAGTGAAAAAACATTTTGTCATGTGGGAAAAATGCACTTATTTTGCAGTCCCAAAACGATGGGAATTTTGGTCCGATCGTCTAATGGTTAGGACGTCAGATTTTCATTCTGGTAATCGGGGTTCGATTCCCCGCCGGACTGCAAAAAGCCACTGAAATTCGGTGGCTTTTTTGTTTGATATGTTGATATGACATGTAGGATTGCTATAAAACTTGCCGAATTTGCAAAAGTAAACTTGCAATCCCGTCAATTTTGCTTATATTTGCGACATGAATAAATGTTTGTTTTTGTTTTTATTGTTTCTATCCGCCGAAGTCTTCGCACAAGGCGTGGCTAAGGTTTCGGTGGATACTTTATCCACTTCAGACAAATATGTCAAGATAGTAATATTCAGCGACAGAACGTGGGATTCGTTGGTACTGCCCAAGCCTAAGCATGTCAATTCCGAGATGTACGACATCGACTGGATTACTACCGATCACAATGCACATAGGAATTTCGACATTACAACTCTTCCCGATACCATAGTGTTGCCGCTCATCGAAGATTCGACCGACTTTTGCATGCCTCGCATAGGTTTTGTGTTCTCGAAGTACGGCTGGCGTCATGGACGTGCTCATACCGGTAGCGACATACCTTTAAATATAGGTGATCCCGTTTATTCGGCATTCGAAGGAAAAGTTAGATACACTGGTTATTGCGGTGGTTATGGAAACTTGGTCGTCGTGCGCCACGCCAACGGACTCGAAACCTACTACGGACACCTGTCGAAGATTCTAGTTCGCGAAAACGAGCCGGTTGATGTTGGCGAGGTTATTGGTCTGGGCGGAAGCACAGGCCGTAGCACTGGTCCGCACCTGCATTTCGAGACTAGATACAAGGGCTTCCCGTTCGACCCGGAGACCATTGTAAACTGGAAGGACACAACCTTGCGTTGCGATACACTCGTGCTACCGCGCAACAAGCTTAACTCGACTTCGAGGTATTCGTCGTCTTCGTCGTCATCGTCTGCAAATACGGTCGAGACTGGCGATGGTACATATCATATCATCCGTCAGGGCGACACTTTGAGCGCTCTTGCTCGTAAATATGGTACCTCGGTAAGCAAAATTTGTTCGCTCAACAATAACCTTACACCAAATACCGTGCTCCAACTGGGACGTAAAGTGCGTGTAAGATAACGAGTTACAATGATTATTGTCGCAAAAGAAAAATCTTGGAATATTTTTGAACAGAATTTTGTGGAATAAAAAAAAAGTAGTACCTTTGCCGTCCAAAAATTAGTAAGAATAATTTAAAAGTTAAATACAATGAAAAAGGGAATACATCCTGATAAGTATCGCTTGGTAGCATTCAAGGACATGTCGAATGAAAATGTTTTCATTACCAAGTCAACCGCTAACACTAAGGAAACGATTGTTGTTGATGGTGTTGAGTATCCTTTGTACAAGCTTGAAATCTCCAACACATCTCACCCGTTCTACACTGGTAAGATTAAGCTTGTTGATACCGCTGGTCGTGTTGATAAGTTCCGCAACCGCTATCAGAAGCACTTGGAACAGCGTGCTGCTGCAAAGAAGTAGTAGCATTCTTGCAATATTAAAGGATAGGGAATACCCGTTGGGCTTTCCCTTTTCTTGTTTGTATATACCATTAAATTTTTAAGTATATGAAGAATTGTTTTTATTTGTTAATTTTGTTTGTATTCACTATGGTATCGTGCAATAACAACAAAACAGAATCTGTCGAAGAAAACAGCAAGTGCGAACAGCAATGTTCGGAACAGAAGAATCAGGTAGTCGACTGCATAATGAGCCGTCGTAGCATCCGTGCCTACAAGCCCGAGCAGATAAAGGACGAGGAATTGAAGACCATCCTCGAATGCGCTATCAATGCACCGAGCGCACGCAATTCGCAGCCGTGGGAAGTTCGCGTTATGCAGAACAAGGAGGCTATCGAAAATCTCAACAAGGAAGTAATCGCCGACATGATTGAGAAGCGTCCCGAAGCAAAGGAACGTTTTGCTGACGAAAATGCAAGCGTATTCTTCCATGCCCCAACCTTGCTCGTAGTTGCATACGACACCACCCAGTACTGGGGACAGAGCGACTGCGGAATGCTCGTACAGAATGTTTTGCTCGCTGCCGAGTCGATGAACATCGGTTCGTGCGCTGTTGGCTGCTGCCGCGAATACATCAACTCGCCGAAGGCTGCCGACTTCGTGAAGTCGCTCAACCTTCCCGAAAACTATGTGGTTTACTTGACCGTAACCCTCGGCTACAAGGATGAAAATCCTGATGCCAAGCCACGCGACGACAAGAAGGTTGCGTATATGGAATAGGTTTCAAGGTTTATGAGTTTCTAACTTTCTAGTTGCTTGATGAACTGGAAATTTAGAAACCTAGAAGCAAAAAAACACAGAATTATTCTGTGTTTTTTTGTGCCTTGTCAGAAACCTAAACCAAAAACATGAAACTTTAAACGGGCTTTAGCCCATGAAACCTCTCTATAGGAATATCCCTCCGAAAATTTCCAGAAGTTTGTGGTATATTGTCGAATTGGCTAGAAATTCTTGTTCGGTAAGACTGAAATTCTGAATTATACGTTCGGCAAGGTAGCATACGCCAGCCACTATGAGTGCTCCTTTGCAGCCTCCGAAAACGAAACCAGCCAGTTTGTTGAGCCAATTTAGGCTTATAGTGTCGGCAAATTTGTCGAGTAGTTTCGACATCAGGATTACTAGCAAGATAACACCAAGGAAAATAATTGTAAAGCTTATAATTTCGAGATATTTCGGATCGAACCAGCCTTTTTCGAGTATCCAGTCCGACAGCCATCCCGAAAAATTTACAGCTAAGAACAGGCCCACAAGTATGGCGGCAATTCCCGCAGCTTCCTTTATCAGTCCGCATATCAAACCTTTGATGGCAAAAAATGCAATCACTATGATAATTATTATGTCGGCTGCACTCATATCCGAAATTTTTGCCAAGATAAAGAGAATCTACTGGCTCGGGTTGTTGAAAATTGGTTTTTTCTCAACAATGGGCTTTTGATAACGGACAAAATTGTATGGATGCAAATCGTTGCGCCATACAATTTTCAACCTTAAGCTTGGCGTTAGCCAAATCCTTGAATCCGTCCGACGCGCCTCTACAATTCTCGAATTTTCAAATCATCAAATCCTCAAATTTTCTACTTGTGAAAATATCCGTATATAATTTGTGCCTTAGCAGCTCCGAGACTTTCGGTAAGCTTTTCAAGGCTAGCCTCCTTTATTCCGTTTATGGTCTTGAATTCCTTTAGCAGGATTTCCTTTGTCTTAGGACCAATGCCCTTGATGTCGTCGAGCTCGCTCTTGAGAAAGTTGTCGGAACGTTTTTTGCGATGGAAGGTAATGCCGAAGCGGTGTGCTTCGTCGCGGGCGTGCTGTATAATTTTCAGCGATTCGGAATTCTTGTCGAGGTAGAGCGGAATGTCGTCGCCAGGTAGAAAAATTTCTTCGAGCCGTTTTGCAATGCCGATGATTTTTACCTTGCCAATCAGTCCCAATTTTTCGAGGCTTCGCACGGCAAACGACAACTGTACCTTGCCACCGTCAACGACAATTAGTTGGGGTAGAGGTTCTCCCTCGTCGAGCAGACGGCGGTAGCGGCGGAATATGATTTCTTCCATCGAGGCAAAGTCGTTTGCTCCAACCACCGTCTTTATGTTGAAATGGCGGTAATCCTTTTTCGACGGCTTGGCATTCTTGAACACTACGCACGATGCCACCGGATTTGTACCCTGTATGTTGGAGTTGTCGAAGCACTCGATATGCACTGGCAGTTCGTCCATCATCAGGTCAGCTTTCAAGGTTTCCAGTTTGCGTAGAGTGTTCTTTTCTGGGTCTTTGCCTTCCACCTGCTTGTGCTTTTCGAGCATATAGAATTTTGCGTTGCGGTTTGCCAGTTCCAGTATTTTGCCCTTGTCGCCCTTTTGCGGATACTCGAACTTTACATTTTCGATTGGAAAGTCGATTTGGAACGGCAGTATTATTGTCTTGACATTGCTTTTCAGTTCTTCGCGAATGTCGACAATGGCGTAGGCAAGAATGTCTTCGTCGGTTTCCTCGATACGCTTGCGAATTTCGACCGAATGCGAAGCGACGATTGCACCGTTTTGTATGCGCAGGTAGCTAATGTAGTACGAATTTATGTCCTTTGCGAACCCGAAAGCCTCGACGTTAGAAATGTTGGTGTCGACTACAGTCGATTTGCTGCGGTAGTTTTCGAGCAGGTCGAGTTTGTGCTTGACTTTTGCAGCCTCCTCAAATTCTAGGTTGGCGGCATGTGCCATCATTTTTTTCTTTAAGAAACCTTGTACTTGTTGCAGGTCGCCACGTAGTATTTTTCTAATGTCTGAGAACATTGCCGAGTACGAATCCTTGTCGATTTTGCCGACGCATGGGCCGATGCAGTTGCCTATATGGTAGTCGAGGCAGATGTCGAACTTGCCATCCTTGACCGCTTGTTCGGTAATGTTGTGTTTGCACGAGCGGATGGGGTATAGCTGGTGTATCAAGGCGAGCAAGGTCTTGATGGTGTATGCCGAAGCAAAAGGTCCGAAATATTCGCCGCTGTCGGTTTTCTGACGGGTGTAAAGCAGGCGGGGAAACTCTTCGTTGGTAATGCACACCCATGGGTAGGTCTTGTCGTCCTTGAGAAGGATGTTGTATTTGGGCTGGAGTTGTTTTATCAGTACATTTTCGAGGAGCAGAGCTTCGCTTTCGCTGTCGACAACGGTGTATTCGATGTCGCATATCTGGCTGACGAGGATTTGTGTCTTGCGGTTGAGATTGTTGGACAAGAAATAGGAACTGACTCTGTTTTTCAGGCTTTTGGCTTTACCAACATAGATGATGGTTCCGTTCTTGTCGAAATACCTGTAAACACCAGGGGCTTTAGGCAAGGCTTTTACAATTTCGGCTACATGTTCCGAAGCGTTCATTGTAGTTTATTTTGCAGTGGCTTGCGGATCGTTGTATAGAATGTTGTCCCAGTTGGCGAAACCTTTGGTCGATTTCCAGTTGTCGAGGAATATTCCTGTCCAGTCGGCAACGCTTGGAATAGTTGCATTTCCATCGCCGTTGGTGTCGCCTTTGTGTTCATCGTCCTTGAGTGATGTGAAAAATACGCCGGGTCCGTCGTGGTTTACAAGGCATCCTTCGCCCGACATTACAGTCATCGACGAGTGCTCGGCAAACTTAATCACAACGTTATTTCCAAGAGTTAGTCTTGTGTTCATGCCAATTTCGAGGTCGGGAGCTGTTACTACAAATGCCACTTCGTCTTCGAGCCAGCTGATGTCGGAAGTAACATTGCTACCCGACACGAAAATGCCATTGCATTTGTTGGTTATGTTGTCGTTCGAGAAAGAGTTCGAATTGTCTATACTCATTTCGGCGTTTATTGTCATAGGTACTTTGTTGCCATAGAAGCGGCAATTTGTTATCTGGGTATTCTTGTTTGCATTCGAAGCATTGAGGACGCCTACGTACATGTTGTTGAGCAGACCGCCCGAGTTGTATGCAAAAGTACAGTTGTTGAAATCGGCTTTAGCTTCCGACGACACGTCCACTGTAGCGGGATTGGTGTTGTCGCGTCCTCCATACATGAACTGGCAGTATGTAAAAGTTGAGTTTTGCGAGCCGTTTAGGTTTATGCAACCCCAATCTCCAGCTGCGGGAATAGTATTATCGCCGTCCTTGTTAGAGTCGTCGCCATGGCTGTCGTCTTTTATTGATGTGAAAATTATTGGTCTGGTGCTTGTGCCGTTGGCGATAATATTGCCGTTTGTCCTGAGTATAATGTTGCCGCCATTCATTATTTTTATTGTAGCTCCAGGCTCGATAGTGAGTTGTGCGTCGATGTACAAGTTGTCCTTGTCGATAATGTATGTTTTGTCGCCCTCCCATGTGGTTGGCGAGGTTAAGTTGCTGCTTATTGTTTCGGGGAACTCTCTTTTGTCATCTGTTTCGAAGCAAGAAGTTTGAGGTATACCTATTAATAATATAATAAGGGGCAAGATGTAAGATTCGAGTTGTTTCATTTTCCTAAGCAAATTATGATTATTTCGCAAAGATAATATTATTTGACAAATGCATAATTTAGGTGTAAGATAAATTTTATACAAGTTGTTGATAATATTTTGAGGTATCTAAAATATCATTATTGTAATCAGACTTTTAAAAAGAAAATTGGTGGTGTTGATAATTTTTTTGCTGTCCACAAAAAATATTTTAAAAAAAATAAAAAAGTTATATTGTCGGTAAGAAAAAAAGTTCTACCTTTGCAGTCCAAATTTTGTAAATATAAATTTAGAGTAAAATTATTAAAAATAAATAGGTTATATGCCAACGATACAGCAATTAGTAAGGAAAGGCAGATATGTTGCAGCCGATAAGAGTAAATCTCCTGCACTCGATTCATGCCCACAGAGAAGAGGTGTTTGCACGAGAGTGTACACAACAACACCTAAGAAACCTAATTCAGCAATGCGTAAGGTTGCTAGGGTTAGATTAACTAACGGTAAGGAAGTCAACGCTTACATACCAGGCGAAGGACACAACTTGCAGGAACACTCGATCGTAATGGTTCGTGGTGGCAGGGTAAAGGATTTGCCAGGTGTAAGATATCACATCGTAAGAGGCGGTTTGGATGCTGCCGGCGTTGATGGACGTACACAGAGACGTTCCAAGTACGGAACCAAGAGACCGAAAGCAAAAGCTGCTGCAAAGAAGTAATTAGTAGTATAAAGATAAATAGAGATGAGAAAATCTAAGCCAAGAAAAAGAACGATTCTTCCGGATCCCAAGTATAATGATGTTCGCGTAACTCGTTTTGTAAACGATATGATGTGGGACGGAAAGAAATCCACTTCATTTAAGATTTTTTATGAATGCATGGACCTTATCGGAAAGAAGATGAAGGACAGCGAGGAAACTCCATTGGAAATATGGAAGAAGGCTCTCGACAACATCACTCCGTCCGTAGAGGTTAAGAGCCGTAGAATAGGTGGTGCTACTTTCCAGGTTCCTACCGAAATACGTGCCGACAGAAAGATTTCTATCAGCCACAAGTGGATGTTGTCATTCGCACGCAAGCGCGCTGGCAAGTCGATGGCCGACAAACTTTCTGCTGAAATTCTTGCAGCTTACAACTGCGAAGGTTCTGCTTTCAAGAAGAAAGAAGATACCCACAGAATGGCTGAGGCTAACAAGGCATTCTCTCACTTCAAATTTTAATTTTACAGACGCACAGAATGAACGCTTCGCTTGTAAATACTAGAAACATCGGCATAATGGCTCACATAGACGCGGGTAAGACCACGACTACTGAGCGCATTCTGTATTATACCGGTGTCAACTACAAGCTTGGCGAAGTCCATGAGGGCACAGCCACTATGGACTGGATGGCACAGGAGCAGGAGCGTGGCATAACCATCACTTCGGCAGCAACGACTGCTTTCTGGAAGGTCGATGACAATGATTACAAAATCAACATCATCGATACTCCGGGACACGTTGATTTCACAGTCGAGGTCGAAAGGTCGCTGCGCGTGCTCGATGGTGCTGTCGCTGTGTTCTGTGCAGTGGGAGGCGTTGAGCCACAAAGCGAAACTGTCTGGCATCAGGCAAACAAGTACAATGTTCCACGTCTTGCCTTCGTAAACAAGATGGACAGGACTGGCGCAGACTTCATCGGCGTTCTCCAGCAGATTGAAAAGAAACTCGGAGCCAATCCGCTTGCAATGCAACTGCCAATTGGCGACGGCGATTCTTTCTCTGGAATCGTTGACCTTCTCGAAAACAAGGCATACGAGTGGGACGAGGAATCTCTAGGCGTTAAGTTCAACGAGATTGCAATCCCAGAGGCTATGAAGTCGGAAGTGGAGGAGTACCGCGAAAAATTATTGGAAACAGTAGTTGAGTTCGACGACGAACTTATGGAAAAGTTCCTCGAAGATAGAGACAGCGTTTCGGTTGCCGACATCAAGAATGTGTTGCGCAAGGCTGTCATCGACGAGAAATGTGTTCCAGTATTTTGCGGTTCTGCATTCAAGAACAAAGGTATTCAATTATTGCTCGACGCAATATGCGAATATCTTCCTTCTCCTCTCGATGTCAAGGCTATCAGCGGACATCATCCCAAGACCGAGGACGTAATCACCAGAAGCGCCGATGCAGAAGGACCACTTGCTGCAATGTGCTTCAAGATTATGGCAAACTCGTTCGTCGGAAAACTTTCATACCTTAGAATATATAGCGGTACAATTAAGACTGGCGACATGGTTTACAATGTTCGTACAGGCCGCAAGGAAAGGGTTACAAGGATATTCCAGATGCATTCCAACAAGCAGAACCAGATAGAGACGGTTGAGGCCGGCGACATCTGTGCTGTAGTTGGTCTGAAAGATGTTTTCACTGGCGATACCTTGTGCGACGAAAGGAAACCGATAGTCTTGGAGAAGATGAAATTCCCTGAGCCTGTGATTTCGATAGCCATCGAAGCACAGTCGCAGGCTGACATAGAGAAGCTTAACATAGCACTTGAAAAGTTGTCGGAGGAAGATCCGACTTTTGCCGTTAGAATAGACGAGATGTCGGGACAGATGCTCATCAGCGGTATGGGCGAGCTTCACCTTGAGATTATCATCGACCGTCTCGTTCGCGAGTTCGGTCTGAAGATAATTCAGGGAAAGCAGCAGGTTAACTACAAGGAAGAATTTGTAGGAAACGTGCAGCACAGCTATGTTTTCAAGAAGCAGACTGGTGGAAAGGGAAAATTTGCCGACATTACCGTCAACATCGGACCGGCAGATTCAGACGAGAGCGGATTCGAATTTGTCAACAAGCTCAAGGGCGACAAGTTGCCTGCAGAGTATGTCAAGGGCGTAGAAGCCGGATTCAAGGAGGCAATGTCGAATGGTCCGCTGCTCGGTTACCCAGTTCACAACATGAAGGTAGAACTTATCGATGGTTCGTTCCATCCGGTGGACAGCGACGAACTTTCGTTCAAGATTGCTGCCGGAATATGTTTCAAGGAAGCTTCGAAGATGCTCAAGACCGTATTGCTCGAGCCTATAATGAAAGTTGAAATCCTGACTCCCGACGAGTACCTTGGCGATATCAGTGCAGACCTCAACAGAAGAAGAGCTGTAATCGAAGGTATGGATACCAAAGGAATGCACAGGGTATTGAAGGCTAGGGTTCCGTTGGCAGAGCAGTTCGGATACATAACAGCACTTAGGACTTTGAGTTCGGGAAGAGCAATATTCAGCATGGAGTTCTCCTCGTACGAAAAAGTACCAGCAGATATACAACAGAAATTAATAGACAATAGAAAATTTATTTTTTAATTATAGTAATTAAGTATGAATCAGAAAATTAGAATTAAGCTGAAATCTTACGACCACAACTTGGTTGACAAGTCGGCAGAAAAGATTCTGAAAACGGTAAAAACAACCGGAGCAGTTGTAAGAGGTCCTATTCCTCTGCCAACTCACAAGCGTATTTTTACTGTCAACCGTTCGACATTCGTAAACAAGAAGTCGAGAGAACAGTTCGAACTCAGTTCGTACAAGCGTTTGCTCGATATCTATAGCACGACATCGAAGACGATTGACGCGTTGATGAAATTGGAATTGCCTAGTGGCGTAGATGTGGAAATTAAAGCAAGTTAGTAATTTTAAAAAAGTATTGAAATGCAAGGAATTATTGGTAAAAAAGTAGGTATGACTTCCATCTTCAGTGTTGAGGGAAAGAATGTTCCATGCACTGTTATCGAGGCAGGACCTTGCGTAGTAACCCAGTTGAAGACTGTAGAAAAGGACGGTTACGAAGCAGTTCAGTTGGCATTCGATGAGAAAAAGGAAAAACGTACGACCAAAGCAATGAAGGGTCATTTCACAAAGGCAGGAACCACACCAAAGAAGCGTTTGGTTGAGTTCAAGGACTTTGGCAAGGAAGTGACTTTGGGTGAAGTTATCGATGTAAATATTTTCATCGAAGGTGAATTTTGTGACGTTAGCGGAACCTCCAAAGGTAAGGGTTTCCAGGGCGTAGTTAAGAGACACGGTTTCGGCGGTGTAAACGACAAGACACACGGTCAGCACAACCGCTTGAGAGCTCCTGGTTCTTTGGGCGCATGTTCTACTCCTTCAAGAGTATTCAAGGGAATGCGCATGGGTGGCCGCATGGGAGGTGACTCCGTAAAGGTTACAAGTTTGAGAGTTTTGAAGGTTATTCCGGAAAGCAATCTTCTGATTGTTAAAGGTTCTGTTCCGGGTGCCAAAGGTTCATATTTAATAATTGAAAGATAATGGAAGTAGCAGTATATAACAAATCTGGAGAAAACACCGGACGCAAAGTAGAATTGAAGGATTCCATATTTGCTATCGAACCCAACGATCACGTCATCTACCTCGACTGCAAGCAGTACATGGCAAACAATCGTCAGGGTACCCACTCGTCGTTGCACAGGGGTATTGTTTCCGGTAGTACAAAGAAGTTGAAAAAGCAGAAGGGAACAGGTACAGCACGTTTTGGTAGTATCAAGAACCCGCTCTTCAGAGGTGGAGGTAGAGTTTTTGGTCCAGAACCAAGATTGTACGACTTCAAGCTCAACAAGAAAGTTAAGAGATTGGCAAGAAAGTCGGCGTTGACTTACAAGATGCAGGACAACAATATCTATGTTCTTGATAATCTGAATTTTGACGAAATTAAGACTAAGAATATCGTCGGTTTGAAAAATAATTTCAAATTTGATGATAAAAAAGTTTTAATTGTTATGTCGGAATCAAATAAAAATGTATATTTGTCCGCACGAAATTTGAAAGACGTAAATGTTGTAACTGCTAGTGAATTAACTACATACGACATTATGTGGGCTTCGATTCTTATGGTTGAAGAGAAGTCAATTTGTGTTTTTGAAAGTATTTTATCGTAACGGTATAAGAAAATGGAAATATTAGTTAGACCGATATTGACCGAAAAGATGACAAAGTTGGGTGAAAAGCTCAACCGTTACGCTTTTATGGTAGATAAGAGAGCAGATAAGCTGCAGATAAAGGAAGCAGTTGAAAAGATGTATGATGTCAAGGTTGAAGCCGTAAACACCATGCGTTATTCTGGCAAGCTGAAGGTTCGCTACACAAAGAGCGGCGTACAGCGCGGCAGATCTAACTCCTACAAGAAGGCAGTTATCACGCTCGTAGAAGGAAATGTTATTGATTTTTATAGCAATATTTAGTATTAAGTAAAGTAAGAAGATGGCTTTAAGAAAATTAAATCCGACAACACCGGGTCAAAGATTCAAGGTTATCAGCGCGTTTGACGAAATCACTCGCAGCAAGCCAGAAAAATCTTTGTTGGTACCATTAAGAAAATCCGGGGGACGAAACAATCAGGGTAAGATGACTATGCGCTATATTGGTGGTGGTCACAAGAGACAGTACCGTTTGATTGATTTCAAGAGAGATAGAGATGGCATGAAGGCAACGGTAAAGGCAATCGAATACGATCCTAACCGTTCAGCCCGTATAGCCCTAGTTGCTTACGAAGATGGTGAAAAGAGATACATCATCGCACCTAACGGACTTCAGCTCGGTCAGGTTATCGAATCTGGCAAGAATGTAGCTCCAGAATTGGGTAACACCTTGTTTATGGGTGATATTCCTCTGGGAACTATCGTTCACAACATCGAGTTAAGACCAGGCCAGGGAGCAGTTATCGCTAGAAGTGCAGGCTCGTATGCCCAGTTAGTATCAAAGGAAGGCAAGTACGCAATCGTAAGAATGCCTTCGGGTGAAGTAAGAAAGATCCTCGTTACCTGCAAGGCAACCATAGGAAGCGTTTCTAACGCAGACCACGCTCTTGAGAGCGACGGTAAGGCAGGTCGTTCACGCTGGTTCGGTCGTCGCCCGCACAACCGCGGTGTCGTAATGAACCCAGTAGATCACCCAATGGGTGGTGGTGAAGGTAGAGCCTCTGGAGGTCACCCACGTTCGAGAAAGGGATTGCTTGCTAAGGGTTATAAGACTCGCAGCACTAAGAAGGAATCCAATAAGTATATTGTTGAAAGAAGGAAAAAGTAATCAGGTATGAGTAGATCACTTAAAAAAGGACCGTTCATTGACTTCAATCTTGAGAAGAAAGTCACAGCAATGGAAGCTAGCGGTAAGAAGACAGCCATCAAGACATGGGCAAGAGCATCTGTTATTCCGCCTGAGTTTGTAGGTCATACTTTCGCTGTTCACAACGGAAACAAGTTCATTCCGGTATATGTAACAGAAAACATGGTAGGTCACAAATTGGGCGAATTTGCTCCCACAAGAACATTCCGTGGTCACGGTGGTAAGAAGAACAAATAAAAGTAAAAGTTATGGGCGCACGTAAAAGATTAAGAGCTAATAGCATAAAAGAAGCAAGAAAGCAGAAAAGCTTCGCCATCCTCCGTAATTGTCCGACATCTCCAATAAAGATGAGACTCGTGGCAGACCAGATAAGAGGAATTGAAGTTGAAAAGGCTTTGAATATTTTGAAGTATTCCTCTAAGGTTGCATCTCGCGATATCGAAAAGTTATTGATGTCAGCAATCGCAAACTGGCAGGCTAAGAACGAAGGCGCTAAGATGGAAGACGCTGGTCTCGTTGTAAAGGAGATCTATGTTGATTCCGGTAGAGTGCTCAAGAGAATCAAACCTGCTCCTCAAGGAAGAGGATATCGTATTAGAAAACGTTCTAATCACGTTACTTTAGTGGTAGGTAGCAAAGAAAATGAATTAGTAAAAGAAGAAAACGCATAATCTCATGGGACAAAAATGTAATCCAATAAGCAATAGATTAGGCATAATCAAAGGTTGGGATTCTAACTGGTACGGTGGAAAGAAGTATGCTGACAAACTTGCTGAAGACGCAGTTATTCGTAAATATTTGAATACTCGTTTAGATAAAGCCTCCGTCTCGAAGATTACTATCGAAAGATCTTTGAAGATGATAACCATTACAATCAGCACTGCACGTCCTGGTTTCGTAATCGGTAAGGATGGCGACGAAGTAAATAAGCTTCGCGAAGAATTAAAGAAAATAACTAACAAGGACGTTCAGATCAACATTTATGAAATCAAGCGTCCCGAACTTGAAGCAGAATTGGTTGCCAACACTCTCGCTCGTCAGCTCGAAGGCAAGATGGCTTACAGAAGAGCTGTAAAGATGGCTATCGCATCGACAATGAGAATGGGTGCAGAAGGCATAAAGATTCAGATCTCTGGTCGTTTGAACGGTGCTGAAATGGCTCGCTCGGAAATGTATAAGGAAGGAAGAACTCCTCTCCATACTCTGAGAGCCGACATCGACTACGCATTGGCAGAAGCAATCACCAAGACCGGTCTCCTCGGTATCAAGGTATGGATCTGCAGAGGCGAAAAGTACGGTAAGGTCGATTTGTCACCGAATTTCGGCAAGAAGGTTCAGTCACCTAAGGGCGGCAGCATGAATCCTAGTGGTAATAAAAGACAAAGAAGAACAACAAAGTAAAATCTGAAAGCTATGTTACAACCAAAAAGAACAAAGTTTAGAAAAGAGCAAAAGGGCAAAATGAAAGGTAATGCCCAGCGCGGCAACCAGATAGCTTTCGGTTCCTTTGGAATCAAAGCTATGGAGATGTGCCTCCTTACTGGTCGTCAGATTGAGGCAGCCCGTGTAGCTGTTACAAGAAAGATGCAAAGACAAGGACAGATTTGGATCCGAATTTTCCCGGATAAGCCAATCACCAGCAAACCAGCCGAAGTTCGTATGGGTAAAGGTAAAGGTGCTCCCGAAGGATTCGTAGCCAGAGTTACTCCTGGAAGAATTTTATTTGAAGCAGAAGGTATTCCTTTTGACCTCGCAAAAGAAGCCTTGAGATTAGCCGCTCAAAAACTTCCAATCAAAACAAAATTTGTCGTTCGTCGCGATTATGATTTTAACGAATAATACTACAGACAATGGAAAATAAAGAAATAGTAGGATTGACAACAAAGGAAATCGTTGAGAAGATTGCTACGGAAAAGTTTAATCTTAACAAGATGAAACTTAACCACGCTGTTTCTCCATTGGAAAATCCTCAGCGATTGAAGGAAGTGAGAAGAACCATCGCAAGGCTTAACACAGAGCTTCGCAAAAGAGAATTAACATCAAATAAATAAGGGCAGCCATGGAAGAAAGAAACTTGAGAAAAGAACGTATAGGTGTTGTCGTAAGCAATAAGATGGAAAAGTCTATCGTAGTTGCTGTAAAGCGCAAAGAAAAACACCCGAAATACGGTAAGTTTGTGAATAAGACCAAGAAGTTTGTTGCTCATGATGAAGAAAACAAATGCGACATAGGAGATACCGTTCTCATTATGGAAACTCGTCCGTTGAGCAAGAACAAAAGGTGGAGATTAGTAAATATAATTGAAAAAGTTAAATAGTCATGATACAACAGGAAACCAGATTAAATGTTGCAGACAACAGTGGCGCAAAGGAAGTGTTGTGTATTCGTGTACTTGGTGGTACAGGTAAGAAGTACGCAACTATCGGCGATAAGATCGTCGTTACAGTAAAGAGCGCATTGCCAGGTGGCGACCTCAAGAAGGGTACCGTTTCAAAGGCTGTTGTCGTTAGAGTGAAAAAGGAAATCAGACGTCCGGACGGATCTTATATCAGATTCGACGACAATGCTTGCGTTCTATTGACCGCTGCAGGCGAACTGAAGGGAACACGTATTTTCGGCCCGGTAGCTCGTGAGTTGCGTGAGAAGCAGTATATGAAAATTGTATCATTGGCACCAGAAGTTTTATAAATCGAAATTATCATGACTCAGAAATTGCACATAAAGAAAGGGGATACCGTCTACGTAAACGCAGGCGAATCCAAGGGTCAGCAGGGCAGAGTTCTTGAAATCTTGAAGAAGAAGAACCGCGCCATCGTTGAAGGTGTTAACATGATATCGAAGCATCAGAAGCCAAACGCTGCTCACCCGCAAGGTGGTATTATTAAACAGGAAGCAGGAATTCATATTTCGAACCTCATGCTTGTAGATCCTAAGACTGGAAAGCCTACAAGAATCGGCCGCAAGAAAAACGAAGAAGGCAAGTTGGTTCGTTATGCTAAAAAGTCTGGAGAGGAGATTAAGTAATGGAAAAATTCGTTCCTACATTAAAGAAGAAATATCAGGAAGAAATAGTTTCTGCCCTGATGCAGGAATTCAATTACAAGACCGTAATGCAGGTTCCTAGATTGGAAAAGATAGTTATTAACGAAGGTTTGGGCCAGGCAATCTCCGACAAGAAGTTGATCGACATCGCTATCGACGAGTTGACAAACATCACCGGACAGAAGGCTGTTCCTACTACTTCTAAGAAGGATATTTCAAACTTCAAGCTGCGTAAGAAAATGCAGATTGGTGTTAGAGTAACCTTGAGAAGAGACAGAATGTACGAATTCCTCGAAAGACTCGTAGCAATCGCATTGCCACGTATCCGCGACTTCCGTGGTGTAAACTACAAGTTCGACGGAAAAGGAAACTACACTTTGGGTGTAAACGAACAGATTATCTTCCCGGAAATTGATATCGACAAGATCAATAGAATTATGGGTATGGATATCACTTTCGTTACTTCGGCTAAGACCGACGAAGAAGGTTATGCACTTCTGAAACATTTTGGAGTTCCATTTAAGAATCTTAAAAAGAATTAATTAGTATGGCAAAAGAATCAATGAAAGCTCGCGAGGTCAAGAGACTCGCATTAGTAGAGAAATACGCTGCTAAGAGAGCACAGTATAAGGCAGAAGGTAACTTCGAGGCTTTGCACAAGCTCCCGAAGAACTCGAACAAGATCAGACTGCACAACCGTTGCAGCCAGTCGGGTCGTCCGAAAGGATACCTCCGTCAGTTCGGAATCAGCCGTATCGCTTTCCGCGAAATGGCGTCTGCCGGATTAATTCCAGGTGTAAAGAAGGCTAGTTGGTAAACTAAATTTTATTAATTAAATATTTTTGAATAATGACTGATCCAATTGCAGATTATTTGACCAGAATTAGAAATGCCGTAATGGCAGGACATAAGATTGTCGAAGTTCCTGGTTCTAACCTTAAGAGGGAAATCACTAAGGTGCTTTTCGAAAAAGGTTACATTTTGAATTACAAGTTCGAGGATATCGGTTATCAGGGAAATATTAAGATCGCTCTTAAGTATCATCCCGTAACGAAGGTATCGGCGATAAAGAAGTTAGAGAGAATTAGTAGGCCGGGTTTGAGAAAGTATGTTGATACAACCTCGATACCTAGAGTATTGAACGGTTTGGGTATTGCTATCCTTTCGACAAACAAGGGCGTCATGACCGACAAGGAAGCTCGTCAGGAGAACGTTGGTGGTGAAGTATTGTGTTACGTTTATTAAAAAATTAAGAAGATGTCTCGTATAGGAAAATTGCCGATTTCGGTTCCCGCAGGCGTTACGGTGAAAATAAGTGACGACAACGTAGTTACTGTTAAGGGTCCCCTTGGTGAATTGTCACAGAAGGTAGATTCTAACATCGAAGTTAAGTTCGAAGATGGTCATATCACTTTCGCAAGACCGAACGATGAGAAGGAAAACAGAGCTAAGCACGGATTGTACAGAGCTTTGGTTAACAATATGGTAAAGGGTGTTTCAGAAGGCTTCAAGACCGAACAGGAATTTGTAGGTGTCGGTTTCAAGGCTGAGGCTCAGGGACAGATAATTGAAATGTCTCTCGGTTATTCGCACGCTATTCTCTTCGAAGTTCCGAAGGAAATCAAGGTTGAATGCAAGACCGAAAAGAGAGGAAACTCAATGCTTACCATGACAAGCATCGACAAACAGTTGCTCGGACAGGTTGCAGCTAAGATTCGTTCGCTGCGTCCTCCTGAGCCATACAAGGGTAAAGGTATCAAGTTTGTTGACGAAGAGTTGCGTAGAAAGGCTGGTAAGTCAGCTAAGGTTTAATTCTTAAAATTTTAAAGATATGGCTTTTTCGAAAATAGAAAGAAGACTCAAGATAAAACGCAGAATCCGTAGAAACATATTCGGAACTGCTGAAAAACCAAGAATGTCCGTATTCCGTAGCAATCGTCAGATAAGCGTACAGATAATTGACGACCTTGCTGCTAATACCCTCGTTTCTGCAACTTCAAAGTGCAAGGAAATAGAAGGCGCAAAGGCTACCAAGTCGCAGAAGGCTGCAATGGTAGGCAAGAAGGTTGCCGAATTGGCTTTGGCTAAAGGAATCAAGGAAGTGGTTTTTGATAGAAATGGTTACTTGTATCACGGCAAGGTAAAGGCTTTGGCTGACGGTGCAAGAGAAGGTGGACTTAAACTATAATAAAGATATGTTGAATAACGCTAAGAAAGTAAAGACCAGTGATCTGGAATTAAAAGATAGATTGGTTAGCATCCAGAGGGTTACCAAGGTTACCAAGGGTGGACGTACCTTCAGTTTCTCGGCTATAGTAGTTGTTGGAAACGAAGACGGAATCGTAGGTTACGGCTTGGGTAAGGCCAGCGAAGTAACAACAGCTATCCAGAAGGGTGTTGAAGATGCCAAGAAGAATTTGATTAAGGTTCCTGTACATAAGGGAACTGTTCCTCACGAGCAGTCGGCTAAGTTCGGCGGTGCAAGAGTATGGATTAAACCTGCTGCATCGGGAACTGGTGTAAAGGCTGGTGGTGCTATGCGTGCCGTATTCGAAAGCGTGGGAATTACCGATATCCTTGCAAAGTCAAAGGGTTCGTCAAATCCTCATAACTTGGTAAAGGCTACTATCGCAGCATTGCTCGAAATGCGCGATGCAAACGAGGTTGCATATCAGAGACAAGTGAACTTGGACAAAGTGTTTAACGGATAAAAATTATTTGTCATGAAGATTAGAGTAACGCAAATTAAAAGTATGATTGGCAGCACCCAGCGTCAGAAGAATACTCTCGCAGCATTGGGTATAAAGAAAATGCACAATCCTGTTGAACATGAAGCCACCCCACAGATACTTGGTATGGTGGAAAAAGTTCGTCATTTAGTTAACGTTGAAGAAATTTAATAATTTTAAAGAAGATTTATTATGGATTTAAGTTGCTTAAAACCGGCAGAAGGTTCGATAAAAGATTGTAAGAGAATTGGCCGTGGACAAGGCTCAGGAAAAGGCGGAACCTCTACCAGAGGTCATAAGGGCGCTAAGCAGAGATCCGGTTACAAGAACAAGATCGGGTTCGAAGGCGGTCAGATGCCTATCCAGAGAACTTCACCAAAATTCGGATTTAAGAATAGAAACAGAATCGAATATAAAGGTATCAACGTTTCAACAATTCAGGCTCTCGTAGAAAAGAGAAACCTTGAGGTTGTTGACATCGAAACCCTCATTAACAATGGTCTTGTTTCTAAGCGCGATCTCGTAAAGATCCTCGGAAACGGTGAATTAACTTCCAAGGTAACAGTCAAGGCTCATGCATTCTCGAAGACTGCAGCCGAAAAGATTGAAGCTCTCGGAGGTACAATTGAAAAAATTTAATTTAGTATGAAAAGATTTTTTAGTACAATAAAGAATATATTCAAGATTGAGGATCTCCGTTCGAGAATACTCCTCACTCTTGGATTCATTCTTATTTACAGACTTGGAGCTCACATCGTTCTTCCTGGTGTAAACCCGAACGAACTGTCAGCCTTGTCGAAGCAAACTTCAGAAGGTGTTCTGAGTTTGTTGGATATGTTTTCTGGTGGTGCATTCTCTAATGCTTCTATATTTGCATTGGGTATCATGCCATACATTTCGGCAAGCATCGTTGTCCAGCTTTTGGGCATCGCAGTTCCTTATTTCCAGAGATTGCAGCGTGAAGGCGAGAGTGGAAGAAAGAAGATCAATCAGATAACAAGATTCTTGACGATTGCAATTCTTCTCATCCAGGCTCCATCGTACATTGCAAACTTGCGTGCACAATTGGTCCACACTCCTGGTGCAATTGTTGATGGTGGTATGTTCTTTACAATCTCATCTACAATTATCCTAACAGCAGGAACTATGTTCATATTGTGGCTTGGTGAAAGAATTACCGACAAGGGCGTCGGAAACGGTATTTCCTTGCTCATCATGGTTGGTATCATCGCCAGACTTCCATATGCTCTAGCTGGAGAATGTGTCACTCGTTTTGAGCAGGCTGGTGGTGGACTTCTTGTCCTCCTTATCGAACTTGTTGTTCTTTTCATCGTGTTCGTGCTTGCTATTGCTTTGGTACAGGCTGTACGTAAGATTCCGGTACAATACGCTAAGCGTGTTGTCGGCAACAAGCAGTACGGTGGCGTAAGACAGTACATACCTCTGAAGGTTAATGCTGCCGGCGTTATGCCTATCATCTTCGCTCAGGCTCTTATGTTCCTGCCGATCATGTTCGCAGGTTTCAGCTCAGAGGGTGGCGGATTTGTAGCTGCATTTGCCGATTATACTGGATTCTGGTACAACTTCACCTTCGCAGTGCTGATTATAGTCTTCACGTATTTCTATACAGCAGTGACTATCAATCCACGTCAGATGGCTGAAGACATGAAGAAGAACGGTGGTTTCATCCCAGGTGTAAAGCCAGGAAACAAGACTGTTGAATTTTTGGACGATATCATGTCTAAGATAACATTGCCAGGTTCTATTTTCTTGGCAATCATCGCAATCCTTCCTGCTTTCGCAAGATTGCTTGGTGTAAACAGCCAGTTTGCACAGTTCTACGGTGGTACATCATTGTTGATTTTGGTAGGTGTTATTCTCGACACACTCCAGCAGATTGAAAGCCACTTGTTGATGCGCCACTACGACGGATTGACAAAGTCGGGAAGAATTAAAGGCAGAGGCTCTGTTTCTGCAATGTAACGATCTTTGATGATTTTTATAAAGTCTGACGACGAGGTTGAGTTGACACGAAAGAGTTGTCTTTTGGTGTCGAAGACCCACGCGATGCTCGCGGCTGAAATAGCACCGGGTGTAACGACCTCGAAGTTGGACAAATTGGCAAAGGAATTTATTCTGGATAACGGTGGCATTCCGGGATTCCTCAACTACAACGGCTTTCCAAACACCTTGTGTGTTTCGGTAAACGATGCGGTTGTTCACGGAATTCCATCAAGTCTGGAATTAAAGGATGGTGATATTGTTTCCATCGATTGTGGAGCGCTGATGAACGGCTTCTACGGAGATTCCTGCTATACCTTCGAGGTCGGTGAAGCCGAGCCGGCAGTAAGGGCATTGTTGGTGTGTACAAAGGAATGTCTTTACAAAGGAATAGAGCAGGCCGTAGTTGGAAAGCGGATAGGAGATATTGGAAATGCCGTACAGAAGCATGCAGAGTCCCACGGATATTCGGTTGTCGAGGAACTGGTCGGTCACGGTGTCGGACATTTCTTGCACGAGGAGCCAAGCATACCGAACTTTGGTAGAGCTGGCAAGGGCTTGAAACTGAAAGAACGGATGATCATAGCAATCGAACCGGTTATCAATATGGGCAAACGAGCAATCGTTCAGGAGAGAGACGGATGGACAATAAAAACCAAAGATGGAAAACCATCGGCTCATTTTGAGCACACAGTGGTTGTAAAAAACGGTAAGGCAGATATTTTATCTGATTTTAGTTTAATTGAAGAAGTTTTAAAGAAAAAGAAGAATTAGTTTTTGTATGGCAAAACAACTTTCTATAGAATTGGACGGAACGATTATCGAGGCGTTGTCCAATGCAATGTTCAGGGTCGAGCTGGAAGGCGGACACATAATTACTGCCCACATTTCCGGTAAGATGCGTATGCATTACATCAGGATATTGCCGGGAGATAAGGTCAGGTTGGAAATGTCGCCTTACGATTTAACTAAAGGTAGAATAACTTTTAGATACAAATAAAAACATTATAGAGATGAAAGTAAGAACGTCTGTAAAAAAGAGAAGTGACGATTGCATTATCGTCAGAAGAAAAGGAAGAGTTTACGTTATATGTAAAAAGAATCCTAAATTTAATCAACGTCAGGGTTAATATTAATAGTGTTTATAAATAAAATTAAAGAAATAGAATATGGCAAGAATAGCAGGTGTAGATGTTCCGAATAACAAGCGTGGCGTAATTGCGCTTACCTACATCTTTGGAATTGGCCGCAGCAGATCGGCAACGATTCTTCAGGAAGCCGGTGTTGACGAAGACATCAAGGCAAAAGATTGGAACGACGAGCAAATCGCAGCAATTCGTCAGGCAGTTGGAAAATACCGTCTCGAAGGTGAATTGCGTTCAGAAATTCAACTTAATATCAAGCGTTTGCAAGATATAGGTTGCTACAGGGGAATCCGTCATCGTCTTGGTTTGCCCTTGAGAGGTCAGAAGACTAAGAACAACGCAAGAACACGTAGAGGTAAAAAGAAAACTATTGCCAACAAAAAGAAATAAGTAAGATATGGCTAAGAAAGCAAGAGTAACAAAGAAGCGTGTAGTAAAAGTAGAGGCTACTGGCCTTGCTCACGTTCATACTTCGTTCAACAACATCATCGTAACGTTGACAAATAACGAAGGACAGGTTATATCATGGTCTTCTTCAGGAAAGAACGGTTTCCGCGGAAGTAAGAAGAACACCCCGTATGCAGGACAGATGGCAGCAGAAGACTGCGGTAAGGTTGCATACGACTTGGGCCTCAGAAAAGTAAAGGCTTATGTAAAGGGACCGGGTGCTGGTAGAGAATCAGCTGTAAGATCGTTGCACAACATGGGTATCGAAGTTACCGAAATCATCGACGTAACTCCATTGCCACACAACGGCTGCAGACCTCCTAAGAGAAGAAGAGTTTAATTTTGGGTTTAGTGTTATTTTTAAAAGCAAAGAAAAATGGCAAGATATACAGGACCGCAAACTAAAATTGCAAGAAAATTTGGTGAGCCAATCTTTGGCCCGGATAAGGTATTGGAAAGAAGAAACTTCCCTCCCGGACAGCACGGTTTTAACAAGAAGAGAAAGAAAGTTTCTGAATATGGTACTCAGCTTCGCGAAAAGCAGAAAGCTAAATATACCTACGGCGTTCTCGAAAGACAGTTCCGCAACCTTTTCAAGAAGGCTAGCAGCTCGAAGGGCGTAACTGGTGTTGTTCTGCTTCAGTTGCTCGAATCGAGACTCGACAACGTAGTTTACAGACTCGGAATTGCTCCTACAAGAGTATCGGCTCGTCAGCTCGTTTCACACCGCCACATCATGGTAAACGGTGAAATGTGCAACATTCCTTCGTTCTCGGTAAAGCCTGGTGATATCATTTCGGTTCGCGAAAGATCAAAGTCGTTGGAAATCATTACCAACAGCTTGAGCGGATTCAACCACAGCAAGTATCCGTGGATGGAATGGGACGAAGCTTCAATGTCTGGTAAGTTCATGTCGATTCCTGAAAGGGAAGACATTCCGGAAAACATAAGAGAACAGTTAATTGTCGAATTGTATTCAAAATAAAAGGTAAGTAAATGTCAATTTTAGCGTTTCAAAAGCCAGATAAGGTAGTAATGCTTGAAGCTACCGATTTCTACGGAAAGTTCGAGTTCAGACCACTCGAGCCGGGTTATGGTATGACAATCGGAAATGCATTGAGAAGAATACTGCTTTCATCGCTCGAAGGTTTTGCAATTTCATCCGTAAAAATTGAGGGTGTTGACCACGAATTTTCAACAATACCCGGAGTAATGGAAGATGTTACTGAAATCATTCTCCAGCTGAAGCAGGTTCGTTTCAAGCAGCAGATTGAGGATGTCAACCACGAGAATGTTTCTGTTGTCATATCAGGACAGCAGGAGTTCAGAGCTGGTGATATCGGAAAATTCCTTTCTGGTTTCAAGATTTTGAACCCTGATTTGCTCATTTGCCGTATGGAACCTTCTGTAACCCTCAAGATGGACTTGTCTATCATAAAGGGTAGGGGATATGTTCAGCCCGACGAAAATAGAACTCTCGACGATACTATCGGCGTTATTCCAATCGGTTCAATCTTTACCCCGATTGTTAACGTTAAGTATTATGTAGAGAATATGCGTGTTGAGCAGAGAACCGACTACGATAAGCTCATTATCGAAATCCAGACCGACGGTTCTATTCACCCGAAGGATGCTTTGAAGGAAGCTGCCAAGATTCTTATTCATCATTTCATGTTGTTCTCAGACGAAAAGATTACGCTCGATACTGACGAAAAGCACGAAAAGGATGAATTCGACGAGGAAGTTCTCCGCATGAGGCAGTTGCTCAAGTCTAGACTTGTAGATCTTGACCTTTCTGTTCGTGCGCTAAATTGCTTGAAGGCTGCCGAAATCGAAACATTGGGCGACTTGGTTCAATACAATAAGTCTGACTTGCTGAAGTTCAGAAACTTCGGCAAGAAGTCACTCACCGAACTTGAGGCTCTTCTCGATATGAAGAACCTTAGCTTCGGAATGGATACATCAAAATATAAGTTGGATAAGGAATAATACTTTTAGAAAATGAGACATAATAAGAAAGTAAATCATTTAGGAAGAAAGAGTGCTCACAGGCAGGCATTGTTGTCTAACATGGCATCTTCTCTGATTTTGCATAAGCGCATCTTCACAACTGTAGCTAAGGCTAAGGCTTTGAGAGTTTATGTAGAACCTCTGATCACAAAGGCCAAGGAAGACTCAACTCACAACCGCAGAGTTGTTTTCAGCTACCTCGAAAACAAGGAAGCTATAACCGAACTCTTCCGCAATGTTATAGTTAAGGTTGGCGACAGACCAGGTGGATACACTCGCATCCTCAGAACTGGCAACCGCTTAGGTGATAATGCTGAAATGTGTATGATGGAACTTGTCGACTACAACGAGAACATGCTCGCTGCAAAGGAAACTAAGAAGAAAGTTCGTCGTTCACGCAAGAAAGCTGCCGACACTACAGCAGAAGCTGCTCCAGCACAGGAAGAAAAGAAGGAAGAATAGTTTAATTCCATCATAAAAAATGGGGATACTTGTATCTCCATTTTTTGTGTGTAAATACGTAAAGTAAATTTATGGGACAAATAGCTAATATTCATGCAAGGCAAATCCTTGATTCAAGAGGAAACCCAACGGTAGAAGTCGAGGTGTACTCAACAAGTGGCGCATTAGGTCGTGCTGCTGTTCCAAGCGGTGCTTCAACCGGCGTTCATGAGATGCTCGAACTTCGTGACGGCGACAAGAGCCGTTTTATGGGAAAAGGCGTTATGCAGGCAGTGCGCAATGTGCAGACAACTATTGCCGAAGGCTTGCAGGGAATGTATGTCGACGACCAGTTGGCTATCGACCGCGCAATGATAAACCTCGATGGTACAGCAAACAAGTCTGGACTTGGCGCTAATGCAATACTTGCCGTTTCGATGGCTTGTGCACAGGCAGCCGCTCAGGAACACGGTATGTCGCTCTTCAGCTACATAGGTGGAATCGGCGCTCGTACTTTGCCGATACCAATGATGAATATTCTCAACGGTGGTGCTCATGCCGACAATAAGATCGACATACAGGAATTTATGATTATGCCAGTCGGCGCACCAACTTTCAGCGAAGCCCTGAGGATGGGAACAGAAGTTTTCCATAATCTTAAGTCGGTATTGTCGGCATCGAAGTACTCGACAAATGTAGGCGATGAAGGCGGTTTTGCTCCAAACCTTGGTTCGAACGAAGAAGCTGTTGAGTATGTCGTTAAGGCGATAGAAAAGGCTGGCTACAAGCCCGGCGAGGACATCTACATTGCCCTTGATGCCGCTGCAAGCGAATTTTATGATGCCGAGAAGAAACTCTATGTATTTGGTTCAAACGGAAAGTCATATACATCGGAACAACTTGTTGAATATTGGAAGGAATGGACATCAAAGTATCCTGTTATTTCCATAGAGGATGGTTTGGCAGAAGACGATTGGGATGGTTGGAAACTCCTTACCGATACTATTGGTGACCGTGTTCAGCTCGTAGGTGATGACCTTTTTGTTACAAACCCGATACGTCTTGCAAAAGGTATTAGTGGCGGCGTAGCAAATTCCATCTTGGTTAAGTTGAACCAGATTGGTACATTGTCCGAAACCATGCAGACCATAAATCTTGCACAGCAGAATTCTTACACCACAATTATAAGCCATCGTTCGGGAGAAACCGAAGATACTTTCATTGCCGACTTGGCTGTAGCTGTAAATTCTGGCCTTATAAAGACTGGTTCTGCATCACGTACCGACCGTATTGCCAAGTACAATCAATTGCTTCGCATCGAGGAACAGCTTGGCGAAAATGCAAATTATCTTGGCAGAAATTTCAAGTTCGCAAGAGAATAAGATTTTAGGTTAATGATAGAAAGCACGGATGACCATAGTTGTTCGTGCTTTTTTTATTTATTGTCCCCAGTTTTCCTTGTCCAAACTTCTGTATTGTATTGCCTCGGCGATATGTGCAGGTTGTATGTCGTCGCTATGCTCAAGGTCAGCAATGGTGCGTGCAACTTTCACTATGCGGTCGTAGGCACGGGCAGAAAGATGAAGCTTGTCCATTGCGGTCTTAAGCAAAGCAATACAGGTGCTATCCAACTTGCAGAACTCGCGAATCTGCTTCGACGACATCTGGGCATTGCAGTAAATCTTCTTGCTCTTGGCAAAACGTTTCGCCTGAACCTTGCGGGCTTCAATTACACGCTTCTGTATTTCGGAACTATGTTCGGCTGGCTGAGTATCGGCAAGTTTCTCAAATTTAACAGGCGTAACCTCAAGGTGTATATCGATACGGTCGAGCAATGGACCCGAAATTCTGCTCATATACTTTTGCACAGCCATAGGCGTACAGGTACATTCCTTTTCGGGATGGTTGTAGTAGCCGCACGGGCAAGGGTTCATCGATGCAACAAGCATAAGACTTGCAGGATATTCCACTGTAAATTTGGCTCGTGAAATGGTTACAATCCTATCTTCCAAAGGCTGACGCATAACTTCGAGGACTGTGCGCTTGAATTCAGGCAGTTCATCAAGGAAAAGCACTCCATTGTGCGCAAGTGAAATTTCCCCGGGCTGAGGATAAGTTCCTCCACCGACCAGGGCAACGTCCGAAATCGTATGATGCGGCGAACGGAACGGACGACGTAGCATCAGCGAATGACCTGCTTCTGTCTTTCCTGCCACCGAGTGTATCTTGGTTGTCTCAATGGCTTCATCGAGGCTCAAGGGTGGAAGTATCGACGGGATTCGTTTTGCGAGCATAGTCTTTCCCGAACCAGGAGGGCCTATCATTATTATGTTGTGACCGCCGGCTGCCGCAATTTCGAGAGCTCGCTTTACATTCTCCTGACCTTTCACATCGGCAAAGTCGAGGTCGTTGTCGGAAAGTGATTTCTGGAACTCGGCTTCGAGGTCAACGGTTACACGTTCCAACTGACGAGTACCATTCAAAAATTCAACTGTTTCGACAAGGTTATGTACACCGTAGACTTCAATTCCATCAACAACGGCAGCTTCAAGGGTATTTTCGATAGGAAGAATCACACCGGCAAAACCTGCCTCCTTGGCGTTTATGGCAATTGGCAATGCACCTTTGATTGGTTTTACGCTGCCGTCGAGCGAAAGTTCACCCATAATTATGTACTTGTCGAGCAAATCGGCTGACATTTGTTCAGAACCGGCAAGCACGCCAACAGCCATCGGCAAGTCGTAGGCAGAACCTTCCTTTCGCATATCGGCAGGAGCCATATTTATAACAATGCGCTTGCCTGGCCAGTGAAAGTTGCAGTTGCTTAGTGCACTTATCATTCGCTGTTCGCTCTCCTTGATGGCATTATCTGGAAGTCCGACAAGATAAAACTTTGCCCCATTGGAAACATTTACCTCAATTGTAATCGTCTGCGCGTTTATGCCATCGACGGCACTGCCGAAAGTCTTTACCAGCATGGTTTATTTCTCCTTGATTATGAACGAATAAACTGGGAAATGGTCGCTGTATCCCGACTGATATGTTGTGCCGACGTAGGTACGCAGCGGATAGCCCTTGTAACGACCTTCCTTCTGCGTGAGAAACGCCTTGTTGAACACGTGGCTGGCATAATGCACGTATGTTGACTTGTCGCTACTTACGAATGCCGGGGAGAAAATCATCTGGTCGAAAAGGTTCCATCTGTCGCCGTATGCCAGCGAACCGATTCCCTTGCGGTAAAGTTCTTCCATCGGGTCGTAGAGTTTGCCGTCCTTTACTTCTTCCTTCTTGCCAACGGTCTTGCAATATTTCTTCAAACTCTCGTTGATGGGATCGTCGTTGAGGTCGCCCATAGCGATTATCTTGGCATTGGGATTTATTGCCATAATGGAGTCGAATATTTGACGAGTAGTTGTCGCTGCTTCGGCACGACGTGGCAAACTGCGCTTTTCTCCGCCCAGTCGCGAGGGCCAGTGAAGCACTATGAAATGCATCTCCTCACCGTCGTAAATTCCCGAAACTACAATCTGGTCGCGGGTAACAAAACCTTCCTGCTCAGATATTACGCGATGCATACGCACATTGGTAACCTTGAAGAAATCCTCCCTGTATAGCAATGCACAGTCAACGCCACGGCGGTCTGGACCATCGATATGCACAACCTTGTAGTGGTAGGGTTTCATCGCCTCGCAGTTTACAAGGTCGTTGAGCGGTGTAATGTTCTCGACCTCGCTCACACCAACAATCATCGGAGCGGTTCCCGTAACATCTGCACCAAGCTGCACAATCACGCCACCCATACGGTCGATTTTCGAGAAATACTTTTCGGTGTTCCAATTTTTGGGTCCTTCGGGGGTAAATTCCACATCGTTGGGTCCCGGAAGCGTATCGAAAAGGTTTTCAAGATTGTAAAATGCAATTGTTCCGATTTTGTACTCCTTCTTCTCCTGTGCAGAAACACACAATGCAAAGGCAATCAGAAATGCGAGCGGCAGAAATATCTTATGCATAATTTTTTGTTTTGTCGTAATTGACTGCAAATATAATGAATTCACAAACTCAATGCACAATAGACACCAGAAAAATATTTATCTTTGCCCCAAACAGCACAAACAATGAAACGCATCCTTTTCGTATGTCACGGCAACATTTGCCGCAGTCCTATGGCCGAATTTGTAATGAAGAAAATGGTTGCCGAAGCAGGAATCGCCGACCGGTTCGAGATTGCTTCGGCGGCAACATCAACCGAAGAAATCGGCAATCCGGTTTATCCGCCTGCACGCCGCAAACTGGCCGAACACGGAATCTCGTGCGAGGGCAAGACGGCTCGGCAGATTACTCGCCGCGACTACGAGCACTACGACTACATTGTGGCAATGGATGTAAACAACCTGCGCAACCTTTCACGGATGCTTGGCGAAGACAAGCTACACAAGATTTCACTATTACTGAACTATACCGACCATCCTCGCGATGTAGCCGACCCATGGTATACTGGCAATTTTGAAGCAACATGGCAAGATGTGAATGACGGATGCAGAGGGTTGCTGGAGTATATAAAAACTACTTAAAGCTATATCCCACCCCGATATAATATATATTTGCAGGATTTTTCACCTGTACCTCGTTGTCGGCACGAAGGTAAAAGTCGAGCGAATTGTTCTTGTTGAGCCTATATGTTACACCGACGACAGTACGCATCTCGTCAATGAAACGGGCATCTTTCTTGTACAGACGGATGAACATTTCGGTTGAGGCATACAGCTTCAGCGGCTTGCTGAAGAAACTGTATGTAATCTCGAACCTACTTCGTATATATGTTTTTGGGTTGTACTTATGATATGCATGCGATTCGTCGTAGAACGAAGCTTGATACTTCGCCCTCAGCGACAACTTGAAACTTCTTATCTTCTCAGAATATGTCAGTCCGCCACTCACTCGGTAGCGATTTTCCAAGTAGGTTTCCCTGTTTTTCAGTATATAGTCGAAGTCGGCAGAAACCTTGAAGCGACTTTCCCAGAACGAATAACCCAATCCTGCCGACACTTTCAGTCGGTTGAATTTTTTGAAATTGCCCCATGTCTTTACCTCGCCCTCGAGCGAATAGCCAAAGCCCTTGACAATCTTGCCGGAGTAGCCAGCACCTACGATTGCACCAAAATCGGTCGTCTGCGCATACACCGAAATGTATGGCAGACAAACCATTATAACAAACAATAATATGATGCGAACTTTCTTCAAAAAATTTATTTCATGAAATCCTTATGCTTGACCATAGTGTCGATGCTGTTGATTTGGTCGCTGATGGGCGTGTAGTAAATCTTGATATAGGCAACATCGCGCAGGAAATCTATGTGTCCCACTTCGATGCGCTGGATGTCGAGGCCTGTACGCTCCTTGAGGTCGGCAATGAGTTCGTCCTCGCGACCATGCTTTACAAGTTCGATGCGCTCGTAGAGTACAATCTTGGTTGCAACATGCTTTATGGCCTTGTTACCGTCGAAAATAAGTATCACAAGGATAAACAGCACATTTACTGCGAGCAGGTTGATGTATCCGTGGCTCATTGCCAGACCGTTGATTACCGAAATGCCAATAATCACAAACAGATAGGTCATTTCGCGGATTGGCAGAGGTTCGGTACGGTAACGGATAAGACCGAAGATGGCGAACAGACCCATTGCGAAGCCCATTGCAAGATTCACATTGTTGAGCAGGTTCATCAGCAGGAAGACCGTAGTGCCGAACAGCATAAAGGTGAAGTAATAATCCTTGCGTTTGCTCTTGCGATAGTACAAGAAATGTACTATCAACCAGCATATTATAATGTTCACAAGGAACAAAACGAACATCGAGAGAAGGCTGTCCTTGTTCCATAGCGGAATGCCAAGAATGTCGTTTGGAGAAGGTATTGCGGTCATCTCGTCGGCAAACTCGCGGGCGATGTCGGGGTCGAAGTCCATATTGTCGGCAATGTCGGCTGGTGTTTCTTCTGCCACAATCTCTTCATTGTTATTTTCGTCTGACAATATGTCAGCATTTTGAGCAAAACCTACAAAGGTCAACAGCAATGTGGCTGTCAACAGAAAAAATAATTTCTTCATATCAATTTTATATTACATAGTTTTTCAATGTAGCGCATTTTACGGCGGAAACGATTTGCCTTTGCGTCGGGGTTGGTCAGAAAAGTGCCGAGACAATACTTGCTGATGCGTTTCTGCTTGATGCGAAGGTCGAGTAACACATCGCGGAAATAAGATGGGCAAAGTCCGTCCTGCTTAAGCTCGATGATAACAAGGTTTGGAATACATGCAGACTTGCCCGTTACACGATTTATCAAGTTGACATTCATGTCGATGGTAAGGCGCTCGGTCTTTTCGACATTTACAAGGGTTATGCGTGTAAACTTGTTTTCAAGAACCGGCGATAGCGTTGCGACATCGTAGTGCAAAAATTCCGAAACAAAACTTCTGTTTTCGTCACGGCTAAGCATATCGTTGAAGTCGTTGGGATTCATCGGGATGCGTTTTTTCTTTGTGCGCCCTTTGTTGTTCTTGTTCTTGACTTCGCAAAATGCAATTCCGCTATCGACATAGATGCGAGCACGAAGTTTCTGCCTGTTTAGCTTGCGGTCGTGGTGCGCAATGTACATTTTCAGGTCGGGAGTGTCGTAGTAGAGCGTGTTGTAGTCGGCAATCCTGCGCCCCTCGTTGAACTGCACGAAATACCTGTCGTGTATTCTATCCAGAATTTCCATAAGTTGCTCGGTCGTTACGAGAAATTTCGTATCGACTCTGTTCATCAGCTTAACCTTTTCCATTTCGGCAAGGGTTATTGTGTCGAACAACTGCAACTTATCTTCAATCTGCGACAACATTACTGCTTATCAAAAATGTACTCGAATTCTTTTACGGTTTCAAGTTTTCCGTTTGGAAAATAATTGTACTGCTTTTTCTTGCTTCCGTCGGGGTAGTACTCGAACTTGCGGATACGCACCGGCTTGTTGCGGCTGTCGTATTCCACTTCCTTTATGCACTTGCCAACGGTATTGTACTCGAATGTCACGCGCGACTTCTGCCCGTAGTTGGCATACTCGATTTCCTCAATCTTGAAGCCATTGGCATCGTATTTGGTCACATGGTCGAGAAAACGCGTCTTGGTGGCCTGGTTTTCGTTCCATTCCTTTATGGTAAGACCTTTGCGCTTTTCACGCTTTTCCTCGGGCGTCTGTGCGCAAACGACAAAAGCCGACAACAATAGCACAACAATTATAGCGAGTTTTCTTTTCATATCCTATACATTTGAAATGATATTTATGGTATCGGCAATTTCATAAATCGTGCCAACTTCTTCAACCTTTACACTGCGAGTCACAGTATCGGGAATTTCGTTCATATTCTCGGTAAAGGTGAAAATTGTGTAGTCGCCAGGCGTGATTTTCTGGAAATAGAAATATCCGTCCATACCTACGCGCACATCGTCGAAATGATACGATTCCGAATCACGCTTGATGAACACGCGCTGGTCGTAAGCCCAACCTTCGCCACGATAGTTGCCGTTGTGGTAATATTTGGCGTAAACGCGACCTTTTATCATCGAAGTGCCGTATGCCTTGCCTTCGTGGATGTAGATTGTCGGTACAGTTGCGGTTGCACCTCTCTTGAGTTCTACTTCCTGCGAAACAGCGATTTTCTCACCATCGGGCTTGGTCGAATAGGCAAAAACGGTGTAGTTGCCCGGATTCATATACTTGAAGCGGTAATGCCCCTTGTCGTCGGTTTCGACATCATCGCCATAGAAGGTGTCGTCGCCATAGACAATGAAAACATCAACCTTTGCCGCCACGGTGGTGTCGGTTTCGAGGTTGTAGTTGTCGTCGGGGTGTAAAACGCGCATGACATCACCTTCGATGATGCCAGTGCCGCCCTCGCCTTCGCCCTTGTTGCACGAGTTGAGTGCAACAAGGAGAAGTATCGGGAGTATAACTAAAAGTAATTTCTTCATAAAATATTATTGTGCTGTAAGTGAAGTTCCCGAACCTGATGTCGTTGCAGATGCGCCAACATAAATTCCATGCCAGTTGGCAGTACCGCTTATTGTCGGGTTGGTGTACATTGTGTAGGTGCCTGAAGTTACATTCGGACTTGTGAATACATAGCTTGCACTGCTTCCACCACCTCCTGGAGGTCTGATACCTGAGTTTGTCATAAATCCGCTACCTGTGATGCTTGACGGGTGCTGGTAAATAAGGACAGTGGTTCCTGAGCTATTCTTGATGCAATATTTTGAGCCTACGCTGAATGTCGGTGCAAGATATTTCTGTCCATTCTGGTATGTCGGGCTGTCGAGAAGAGCCATACCGCCACCTCCCATGCCACTACTTGAAGCACGGTAAGCGATTATGGTAGAACCATTAATTATTAGATGGCCTTGTGTTCCACCCATTCCGTCACAGTTTGCATCGATAGCTTCTTCGGTTCCTGCAGCAATAACTATGCCACCATTGAAGTAGGTGTATGCTCCGTTGCAGTCGATGCCATCGTTTCCGCGTGCGTATGCCCAAACATATCCGCCATTCATTTCGAAATGGTTGGAGCAGTTGATTGCATCGTCGTAAGAGTTAGCCTCAACAAAACCGCCATTGATATATATGCCGTCCTTGCTTTCGATGGCTTCGCCTGTCGGGTCGCCAGTAGTCTGTGCGCAGTATGATGAAACATGTCCGCTGTTTATCACAATGTTGCCAGCCGACTTAATGCCCTTTGGCAAGCCTTTCCAGTAGTCGGAAGAAGAAGAACCTCCGCCACCAGGGAATCCTCCGCCACCGCTACTGCTAGAAGCATTTACAGGTGCGCCAGAGGTCATAACATCAATATCAATAAGGTTATTGTCGGCATTGGCTGTACCAATTGTAAGAATTCCGTCGCAAGCGATGCCCTTGCCGCCCTTGCCTGTGCTCGAGCAGTTGATGACACCTGCAAGTATTGTAAGGTTGCCTTCGCTCTTTATGCAGCAAGGAGCGTAGCCGTCGGTACACGAAGTACCCGAACCCGAAAGTGTTGCACCAGCACCGGCGGTTGTTATGGTGATGTTGCCACCATTTATTGTCATATTGCCTACCGATGATAGTCCCTTTGCTCCGCCCGAAGCAGTTGTAGCAGTGGCGTTTATTGTTCCGCCGTTGATTGTTAGTGTTCCGCTCGATTTAACAGCAACGCTGTTCGAAGCATCGGTACCGGAAACAAGTGTTGCACCCGAAATGTTGGCTGTAATTGTTCCATCGTTCATTACAAATGCAACATCCGACTTGAAACCTTTGGCAGCCTTACCCGACATGGTTAATGTTATGTCGCCACCGACAACATTTATTGTTCCGTCGCAGGAGAAGCCCTTGCTGTCCTGTCCGCTGCAGGTAACGGTGTATGTTCCGTTGTTTACATTCAAGGTAACATCGGCCTTTACTGCCTTCGAATCTGTACCTGTTGCCTTCAATGTGTAGTTGCCTCCGTTGAGGTTTACGACATTGTCGCACGAAATGCCCTTGCTGTCGGTACCACTGCAGGTAAGGTCGAGAGTTCCGCTGTATATCTCAACCGTAGCATCACTCTTGATGCAGGTTGCGCTGTAGGTGTCGGCAACATTGCTTGTGTTGGTGTACGAACCGCCGTTGCCAGCCACCGACAAAGTTATCGTACCGCCATTCATGCTGAACAGGTTGTCGGTAGAAATTGCCCTTGCGCCATCGTTCGACGACGGACAGGTAATTGTGAGGTCGCCATTGGTGACATACATTTCGGTAGCCTTGATGCCTGTGCAGTACGACGGGTCGCCAGCAGTAACCACAGCAGCACCCGAAGCGGTAATGGTTGTATTTCCGCCAGCAATGTAAACCATGGTTGATTTTATAGCCTTTGTCTGTGCGCCCGAAGCAGTAAGGTTGTGCGTTCCGCCCTGTATTGTCAAAGTATCGCACTTCAGACCTTTGCAGTCGGCATTGGCAACCGTCATATTGAGAGAACCGCCCATCAGCTTGATTGTACCTTGGTCGGCGTGTTCGACGCTACCATATTCGGCCTCGATACCATCGCTACCAAAACCACTTACCGTGACATTTCCGCCATACAATCTGAAATTGTTGGCGTGGATACCATCCTTTACTGCCGAAGTGACATTTATTGTGCCAGTATATACATTAATGTGTGCATCGCTGTTGATTCCGTGCTGCTTGTTGCCAGCCACATTGAGCGTACCGTTGCCATACACCTCGATTGAACCTTCGCAAAGGAAAGCGGCCTTGAATTCACTTGTCGAGCCGTCGGTAAGCGAATTGGTTGTACCGTCCTCGAGGACGAGCTTTACACGAACATCCGAGAGCACATTTATAGCCGCACCAGTTGGATTGGTTATGTTTGCGCCATTGAGACGAAGGTCGAACTTGTTGTCGCTGCTTATGGTAAGCGAGCCGTCGGCGGTTGTGCCAGCCACCACAATTGTGCGGTTTTCGGTTCCCGACAGGGCATTTACAACAACATCCTCGCCATTGCAAGTAACTGTTATTCCTCTGCTCGACCACGGATTTACCACACCGACAGCACCGCCATTGGTATAGTTGATGTAAATCCAGTCGCCATCGTCCTGCTGACCTGGCTCATCACCATCGAGCGACGCAATGTAAAGCACAATGCTATCGATTCCCATTACAGGAAAACTGAAAGGCGTTTCGCTGCTAATATTTGTATATGCCGTCGAAGTTCCTGTAGGCAAGAAACTTACGCTGTCGATATTTTCTATTGTCTTTGTGTATATGACATTTCCACCGCTATAGTACAGGAGCTTGTTCTGTGCCGACAAAGAAAGCACAGCCACAACAAATGCCAATATTGCTATTATCTTTTTCATAACTTGCTGAATTTATAGGTTTTACCATCAATCTTTACGATGTAGAGACCCTCGTTGAGGTCGCTGACATCGATTGCTCCGTCCGACGAAAGGTTTGCTTCCTTTACAAGCTGACCTGTTGCCGAATAAATCTGCATCGTAACATCTTCGCCGACATTGAAGTTGAAATAAAGCATATCGGAAACCGGGTTAGGGTAGAATCCCTCGTTTGCCGACAATTCTTCAATGTCCTGCAGCTCTGGTTCGTTGTATGCCAAAGTCATCTTCTTGACATCGGTCATAGCAAAGGAGGTTGTCGTGCCGTCGCCAAGCTTGAACACAACAGTCTCGCCTACGAAATAAAATTTCTTCACATCCTGAATTACATCAGTGGAAGAATTTGTTCTATAATAGACGGTTATGTCCGTCGTTTGTGCATGGGTTTTCATTGTTGCGAACATTGCAAGCACAAAAACCATTGCGATTAGAATTTGCTTCTTCATAATATATTCATTTTAAAATATTTAACCTTACTAAAGCACTAACAATCACTATATGCCAACTACAGTCGACAATTAGGCAAAATTGCAAATGGCAAAGATACTGGTCATCCTAAAACAATTATTGACAATAAGGATTGTAAATTTTGCAAAAACACTTTTTTTTGCAAAAATACACATTGGAGGCAGAAAGTCTAACAGGCTAACAGACGAGAAGGCTAAAAAGCTTGAAGGCTCACAGCCGTTTGTATAGGCGCAATTCATTGCGTCTCAGAAACGGTTGACTAGCTGCGTACCTGACGGCACGCCTGCTCCGGTCGGATTTTATCCTACCGAAGCATTGTCCCTAACGGGACAGGAAACAAATAATGCCACTCAGAAACGGGCGTAGCCCCCAGAAACGGCGAAGCCATAAAAACCCAGAAACGGGCGTAGCCCATCAAACGCCGCAGGCATTAAAACCCAGAAACGGGCAAAGCCATTGAAACGGCGAAGCCATTGAAACGTCGCAGGCATTGAAACCCAGAAACGGGCGTAGCCCATTGAAACGGCGAAGCCATTCAAACGCCGCAGGCATAGAAACCACTCCGTCTTTAATTTTTTTCCACTATATTTGCCGTCCAAACACAAGACAAGATGAAAGGCAACGACAATTTCATAGTAAGGATGAACGATGAAATCAACGAGAAAGGCATAGTAATCCTCGACAATGTCAGACAAATGCCCGCATACGGAGAACCGTTCGCATCGCCACACTACACCATAGGCATAAATCATTACGGAAGCGTCTGCACCGAGTACGAAGGCAAGCTGGTGACTTTTGAGCAGCACAACATCGCCATTGTCTATCCAAACCGCACACTTAATGTTCGCAGTTCGTCCGACGACTACCAGGCCACGCTCATCATAATTTCCGAGAAGCTTTACAACAAACTAAGCATCCTCAATGCCAACAGCAGTCGTTTTTGGCACGAACAAGAACCGCATTTCACCCTTACGCCAAGCCAGTATGCCGATGTGCTAACACTTGTCGAGGCTCTGCGAATAGCGACCAACCTAAGTCCACTGTCGCAAGGCGATATGGTACTTCCACAACTGCATGTTCTTTTGCAGGCCATAAACATTTATCGCATACAAAACGAAGGTCGCAGCGACTCGGCGCAGGGACACATAAGTTCGCGCTTCTACGATGCCATTGTCAAGCACTACCAGCAGCACCACGATGTAGAATTCTACGCCTCGCTCTTTTGCCTATCGACAAAATATTTCAGTGCAGCTATAAAACGTGAGACCGGACGCAGCGCAAACTACTGGATACAGCAACATGTGATATTTGCAGCAAAGACCTTGCTTCGCACCGAAGAACAATATTCGCTGCAGCAAATATCCGAACGCCTTGGCTTCCCCGACCTTGCAAGCTTCAGTCGCTACTTCAAGCGCGAAACGGGTGTATCGCCAAGCGAATACAGGAAAGGAAAAATGTAAAGAAGATTTACGATTTACTTTAACGGCGCAATGCATTGCTACAAATCTTTGAACATTGAACTATTAAACCCAGAAACCTTCAAACGGCGCAGCCATTGAAACCATTGAAACCGTTGAACTCTTGAACCTTGAACACCGACGCAAAGCATTGCGTCGCTACTTTGAATTGTGCTGTCGCGGCGCGCCACGACTCAACAAGAAACTTTTGAACTTTGCCCCCCCTTATATTTTCATCTTCGCCATTACCGGATAATGGTCGGAAATATACGGCTTGCCGTAGTCGCCATTTAAGGTCTTGAAATCCAAAACTTCAGTGTTTTTGTAAAAAATGTAGTCAATCATGGTGTCGTTTCCGTTGCCAAAACTGTTGTAAGTCGGAATCCATTCAGACTCGGGCAAAATGGCACGGCTGTCCTTCATTTCGGCCTTCAGCGGGTCGAAAATGGGTGAACTTACATTCGAATTGAAGTCGCCAGAAAGAAGCACTGGCATTTTGTCGTCCTTTACAATTTCGTTAATTCTCTTGACAATCAACAAAATCGACTGTTCGCGGGCAACTTCGCCAACATGATCGAGATGCGTGTTGAACACATAAAACTCCTTTTCGCTGTCCAAATCCTTGAGTTTTGCCCAGGTGACAATTCGCTTGCAAGCCGCATCCCAGCCCATAGAACATTGGTCGGGAGTTTCAGACAACCAGAAATTACCATTTTCCAGCATCTTGAACTTATCGTTACGATAATAAACCGCCATAAATTCGCCTTCTTCCTTGCCATCGTCGCGACCGACACCAACACGGCTATACTGCGGAAAGTTTGTGTCGATGTACTGCAATTGCCCAATGAGCGCCTCTTGCAAACCGAATACATCGGGCTGTTCACGGCTAATCATTTCCTTGGTTGCTGGTTTACGAATGTCCCAGGCGTTGTCGCCATCGTTGGCATTAGCATATCGGATATTGTAGGATATATATTTTACGATGAGGTCGGTTTTCTTTTCGGTGCAACCTCCCAAAACAAGGGCTGTGGAAGCAAATATTACTGCCAGCAGCATAACGAATGACAATCTTTTCATATACATGTATCAATTTGTCTGCAAATATAATCCTTTTTAAAATATCTGCACCTCAAATTCTATCGAACTAGGTGCGACCCCTCCGAGGTCGATGTTTATATTTCGCTGATAGCTATGATTGTGTGACCTCTCCGAGGTCTTGTGGTGCTGCAATATTGCAATGCAACAAATGTGCGACCCCTCCGAGGTCGGTGTTTATATTTTGCTGATGACTATAATTGTGTGACCTCTCCGAGGTCTTGTGGTCTGGCGTTTCCGTAATGATGCATTGTTACAAATGTGCAACCGAGGTCATAGAGCTGTTGTTCGAATTTTTAACCGACCTCGGCGAGGTCGTATAGTTATAGAAAATAACATGCAGACATCTCGACCTCGGAGAGGTCGTACAAATGACAATTATTCCCCCGTACCACACAAAAAAAGAGACGGTTCGAAAACCGCCCCTTGATCTAATTAAAATTTATAGTATGAGCTAATCTTACATCATTCCCATTCCGCCCATCGGGTTGGCACCGCCACCCATAGGAGCCGGATTTTCTTCTGGAATGTCGGCGATTACGCATTCGGTTGTCAGCAACATACCTGCGATGCTAGCTGCGTTCTCCAATGCGATACGCGAAACCTTGGTCGGGTCGATAACGCCAGCCTCGTACAAGTTTTCGTACTTGTCGATGCGAGCATTGTAACCAAAATCGCCCTTGCCTTCCTTAACCTTCTGTACAACAACCGAACCTTCCTTACCAGCGTTCTCAACAATGCGACGCAGAGGTTCTTCCAATGCGCGGAGAACGATTGCAATACCGAGGTTTTCCTCGTCGTTGTCGCCCTTGAGGTCGCTGATGTGCTGAATAGCACGGATGTAAGCAACACCACCACCAGGAATGATACCTTCAGCAACTGCTGCACGGGTTGCCGACAAAGCATCTTCGTAGCGGTCTTTCTTTTCCTTCATTTCTACTTCGGTAGTACCACCAACGTAGATTACTGCAACACCACCCGACAACTTAGCAAGGCGTTCCTGCAACTTTTCGCGGTCGTAGTCGCTGGTTGTGAGTTCAATCTGCTTCTTAATCTGTGCAACTCTTGCTGCAATCTGGTCTTTCTGTCCGCAACCGTCAACGATTGTTGTATTTTCCTTGTCGATTGTAACCTTGTCGGCACGACCAAGCATTGTGATGTTTGCATTTTCGAGTTTCAAGCCGCGTTCCTCGGTGATAACTTCACCACCGGTAAGGATTGCTATATCCTGCAACATTTCTTTTCTTCTGTCGCCGAATCCCGGAGCCTTTACAGCAGCAATCTTCAAAGTGCCTCTCAAGCGGTTAACAATCAAAGTTGCCAAAGCTTCGCTTTCAACATCTTCGGCAATGATAAGCAATGCCTTTCCTTCCTGAGCTATCGGTTCGAGAACTGGCAGCAAGTCCTTCATCGACGAAATCTTCTTGTCGGTGATGAGGATGTAAGGATTATCCATTACGGTCTGCATCTTTTCGCTGTCGGTGATGAAGTACGGTGAAATGTAACCACGGTCGAACTGCATACCTTCAACAACCTTAACCTCGGTTGTGATACCCTTTGCTTCTTCGATTGTGATAACACCTTCCTTCTTTACCTTTTCCATTGCGAGGGCGATGTCCTTACCGATTGCCAATTCGTTGTTTGCCGAAATTGTTGCAACCTGCTCGATTTTCTTGTTGTCGTCACCAACATTCTGGCTCATCTTCTTGAGTTCTGCCACAACTGCAGCAACAGCCTTGTCAATACCGCGCTTCAAGTCCATTGGATTTGCGCCTGCGGTTACATTCTTCAAGCCTTCGCTAACGATTGCCTGAGCAAGAACGGTAGCGGTGGTTGTTCCGTCGCCAGCATCGTCGTTGGTCTTCGAAGCAACTTCCTTAACCATCTGGGCACCCATGTTCATGAACGGGTCCTTTATTTCGATTTCCTTTGCTACGCTGACACCATCCTTGGTAATGTGCGGAGCACCGAACTTCTTGTCTATTACTACGTTTCTGCCCTTAGGACCAAGTGTTACCTTTACGGCATCTGCCAAAGTGTCAACACCCTTTTTCAACAAGTCTCTCGATTCAATATTGAATTTTATCTCTTTTGCCATGATTATATCCTTTCAAAAATTATTCTTCAACTACTAATAAAATATCGGTCTGATTCATAATCAGATAGCTTTCGCCATTGATTTTCAACTCGGTACCGCTGTACTTTCCGTAAAGTACTACATCACCAGCCTTAACCTCGATGGGTTCGTCCTTCTTCTGGTTTCCTACTGCGATGATTTTGCCTTTCTGGGGTTTTTCCTGTGCTGAATCGGGGATGATGATTCCGCCAACTGTCTTCTGTTCTGCTGCTTCCGGTTTAATCAGGACTTTGCCTGCCATTGGTCTTCCTATCTTTTCCATGATATCTTTTAATTTTTTTGTTAGACAATTTAAAATTTTACGGCATGACCTTATCGAAAAATGTGCCATCGTCAAAAAACTGACAAAATGGCAATTCCGCAGTTGGCAGAACTGACATTGGGTGTCGGAATGGCGGAAAAAACCAAAACAGAAGGAAACTATATACGTGTTGACACAATGTGTTTTTTTATAGGCTCTTTAGTCATTCCACAAGACAAAGCGAACCGACTAAGGAACGTGTCGTGTGAGCCTGTCTATGCGGAATCTCCCGTGAAATGAGATTTCGATGGAGATTCCGCATAGTTGAACAATATTACGCTCCCCGTTCCGTATCGCGTTATTGTTTGCTTAGCAGATGCTTTTGCGCCTCAGCATAGTAAACAAGTTTCCTCTGCCTTTGGCTGTTAAAGCATTATAACTTGCGGAATGACAGAAGAGTGGCTTAAATTTTAGTCAGCTTGTATATAGTTACCGAAACAGAAACTATTGTTGCCGCCCCAAAGCATTGCGAAGCTACAGTTTCTTTATTTCCTTCACCTTTGCGTACTCGCCCTCTTCTAGCAGTGTGATTTCATATTTGTGCTTGCCGTCTTTCGACTGTGTGTAGCGGATGTTATCCTTGGCGTAGGGGTAGAGCGGACGGGTACCGTAGATGGCTTTGCCGTTCTTTTTTAGCCATTCGCCGATTTCCTTCATGCGTTGCAGGGCGGCTTCGGGCAACTGCCCATCGGCATCGGGACCGACGTTGAGCAGATAGTTTCCGCCTTTGGCAACAATGTCGACCAAAGTATGAATGAGCTTGCGTGTGCTCTTGTAGTTGTCATTCTCCACATACGACCAGCTGTCGCCCATGCTCATGCAGGTTTCCCACGGGTAGGAGAGGAGTTTGTCGGGGACTTGCTGCTCGGGGGTGCGATAGTTTTCGTATTTGCCGCCAACGCTGCGGTCGACGATTATAAGGTCGGGGTTGTCCTTGCGGGCCATGGTGGCAATGCGTGGCATGTCGATGTCCTGTATGCGTGAGTAGCAACCAAGCCATTCGATTGTTTCGTCGTTGAGGCTCCATTCGGGCCGTACCCAGCCGCCGTCGAGCCACAAAATGTCAATCTCGCCGTAATTGTGCGTGAGTTCGTATATCTGATTGTAGGTGAAGTCCTTGAATTTTGCCCAGCGTTCTGGATTTTCGTGGATGTCGTAGTTTACATTGCGGTCGGGAGTTGCCCACTCGTGCGCCCAGTAGTCGTCGTTGTGCCAGTCGGGCTTCGAGAAGTAGAGTCCTATCCACATTCCTTCGTTGCGGAAAGCATCAACGACGTCCTTTGTAATGTCGGGCTGCGATGAGGTGTGGTACGGACAATCCGGACCAGCAACGCTGTAGTCGGTCTGCTTGCTGTCGAACATGCAGAAACCGTCGTGGTGCTTGGTGGTGAAAACCATGTATTTCATTCCGGCTTCCTTGGCAGCTTTTGCCCATTGCGTGGCATCGAAATGCTTGGGATCGAAAGTCTTGTTCAAGGCTTGGTATTCCTTCTTGTACTCGTAGTAGTCGGCGCCGTTGCGGTTTATCCACGGCTCGTTGCAGATGCTCCACGATTCCACCACGCCCCACTGCGAGTACATTCCCCAGTGCGCCATAAAGCCGAATTTCAAGTCTTGCCACTGCTCGATGCGGTTGAGAATCACTGTGTCGGTTTCGGGCTTGCTGTCGCTCTGGGCATTGCAAATTACATACACAAAATTGAATATTATAAAAAGTAAAAATGTTGTCAGCGTTCTTTTCATGGTTGTTTATATATTTTTTCTAGTTCAATGAAAATATATTAGTTATGTAAATTCTCTCTATACTGAAAACTTTCTGCAAAAAAATGAAAAGTTCTCAGTATAGAGAAAACTTTTATGCAAAAAATTGTATTCCCCTAATAATATTTGGAATCTATATACGTGTTGACACAATGTTCTTTTTGTCCTATGCCCTCTGAGTCATTCCGTAAAACAGAACGAACAGCATAAGGAACGTTGCTTGTGAGTTCGTTTATGCGGAATCTCCAATTGAAAACGAGTTGAACAATATTACGCTCCCCGTTCCGTATCGCGTTATTGTTCTAACTTACGGAACCTTTAGCTCGCGCAGTGAAACAAGCAATGACAGTTTAATAGCACAAAATTTAGTCAACTTGTATATAGTTGCTTAATAATTAAAGGTAACCTGTTTCAAGTACCTGTCGTCGCTGCTGAAACCGACCTGCAGAATGAATTTGTCACCATGCTTTGGTTCTTCCATTTCGCCAGTGGTTTCGTTGAATTGGCGCAGCCAGAACTTGTCAATCTTTATGTCGAATGTGCTTGTGCCACCAACTGGAACTTCTATTTTTTGCATCCCGACAAGCGACTTTTGCAAACCGCTTTTGTCGTTTGGATTCTTCAAATACACTTGTATTACGGTTTTCCCCGACTTGCATTTTGCTTTGCTGCCAATGTTGCTGACGGTTCCCGTTACACGCATTTCGCGATAGTCAACACTTATTTTCTCAATCTTGAAGTCAGAATACGAAAGTCCGTAGCCGAACGGGAACAGCGGTTTTTGCTTCATATATTTATAGGTGCGACCTTGCATGTTGTAGTCGTCGAAGTCGGGAAGCTGTGAGGTTGAGCGGTAGAAAGTCACTGGCAGACGGCCAAAGTTGTCGCGCTCGCCAGCCAAAGCCGAAGCAACGGCCTTTCCCATATCTTCGCCAGCGTACCAGCAAGCCATTATGGCATTTGTTTCACCAATAATGTTTTCTAATGCAATTGCACTGCCCGAACAAAGCAACAAAACAATCGGTTTGCCGAGTTTTTTCAGTTGCTTAATTTCATCTATTTGATTTTCGGGAAGTTCTATCCTTGTGCGGTCGCCCTTGTGGAAGCCGGGAATGTCGATTGGAAGTTCCTCGCCTTCGAGCTGTGGGTTAAGTCCTCCTGCATACACTATTATGTCGGCATCGGAGGCGGTTTCTGCCATTGCAAAACGTTGGTTCAGACCTTCCTCTATGGTCGAAGTGTGAAGCGGAGTGCCGTTGTAGTTGCCGAGTGGCATGAGCGTGTCGCTTGCGTTTGGTCCTGCGAGGAAAATCCGTTTACCATCGATTGGCAGAATGCCGTCGTTTTTCAGCAGCACGAATGTTTCAGTGGCTGCATCGGTGGGATTTGTCTGCGGCTGGTGGCGGATTTCGGCATGGGCTTCGGCGACCTGCATTCTTAGCTTGAGGATTCGGCGCAGATGCTCGTCAATCTTGCTTTCGGGGATATATCCCGAGTCGACGGCAGTTTTCAGTGCTTGCAGACCGCTTCCGCATTCGAGGTCGACTTCGCTGCCGAAAGCGTCGGAGGCTGCGAGTGCCGCGGTGGCGTGTGTCTTGTGGCGCGGAATCACCGTGTCGCGTTCCCAGCAGTCGTTAAGCGCCCAGCAGTCGGTGACGACAATGCCGTCGTACTTCCATTTGTTGCGCAGAATGTCGACCAGCAGTTCGCGGTTGGTGCAGCAGGGACTTCCGTTCAGGCGGTTGTAGCCGCACATAACCTGTCGCACATCGCTGTGGGCGATAATGTATTCGAATGCAGGCAGATAGGTCGTCCAGAGGTCGCGTTGCGAAACGTTTGCATCGAACTGGTGGCGGGAGCCTTCGGGACCGCTATGCACGGCAAGGTGCTTGAGGCAGGCTGCTGCCGAGAGTACCGACTTGTCGCTGTCGCCATGCTGAAGTCCTTCGACGCAGGCAAGTCCCATGGTGGCGGTGAGGTAGGGGTCTTCGCCGTAGGTTTCCATGCCTCGTCCCCAGCGCGGGTCGCGGAAAATGTTGATGTTGGGCGTGAAGAAAGTCAGCCCCGTGTAGTCGTCGTATTTTTCTGCGGCTTGTGCCTCGTTGTATTTGCGGTGTGCTTCGGCGGCTGTCTGTGCGAAAATGTCCTCCACGAGTTCCGCATTGAACGATGCTGCCAATGCTATCGGCATAGGCCACACGGTTGCTGTGCCGTTTCGACCGACGCCGTGCAGAGCTTCGTTCCACCAGCTGTAGGGTTTCAGTCCGAGGCGTGGTATGGCGGGGTTGCGGTGCTCCATGAGCGAAAGTTTCTCGTCGAGAGTAAGCCGCTTGATGAGGTCGTCCACACGAGTGTCGATGTCGAGCGAAGTGTCGCGGTACGGGTATTCCTGTGCGTTGCCCTTCGCGGCAAGCAGCGACAGAGCCGCTATGGTGGCAATTATGAGTATCAATCGTTTCATGCGGCAAAGATAAGATTTTTTACGATTCGGAGGATGGGCGGATGGGCGGACGGGCTTTTTACGACAACTTGTTTTCCGCCATTTGGAGCGTAGGGAGGGGAACGGCATAACGGATTAACGGATTAACGATTTAACGGTATTAGGATTAATTGTTGTCCCTTGTTGTATTATGTTGTTCTAGTTGTCGTTTTCTCTTTTTTTTACGACAACCATGACAACCTTTTTACGACAACCCAGACAACTTTTGACAACCTTTGACAACTTTTTTTCCGAGCCATGCGAGGAAACCCTTTGTTGTCCGATGTTGTTCTTGTTGTAGTTTTTATTTTTTTTACGACAACCCTGACAACCTTTGACAACATTTTTTTTCGAGCCCCGCGAGGAATCCTATTGTTGTTTTATGTTGTCCCTTGTTGTTTCTGTTGTCGTTTTCTTCTTATTACGACAACACATAACAACACGTAACAACATTGTTCGCGCTGTTTGCTGCGAACAAAAATACAACCACGAATTGCACGAATCTGCACGAATGGGGATGTCATGCAAAAGTTTTCGGCTTGCCGAAAAAAATATTCGTGTCAATTCGTGTTATTCGTGGTAAAAAAAATAGTGTTCCGAGCCCTGCGAGGAACCATCTGTTGTCCTTTGTTGTCTTTTGTTGTTCTTGTTGTCGTTTTATCTCGCCTTTTAGCCTTTTTTTTTAATAATCGGTTTTTTCCTCTGGGTAATGTTACTTGTTTTTTTCTTCATTCGGAGTGCTGGGAGGGGAACGGCATAACGATTTTGCGGATTAACGATTTCGATTTAACGGATTAACGGTATTAGGATTAATTGTTGTCCTTTGTTGTATTATGTTGTTCTAGTTGTCGTTTCCTCTTTTTTTACGACAACCATGACAACCTTTGACAACTTTTTTTCCGAGCCATGCGAGGAACCCATTCGTGCATATTGGCTACGCCGAGCTAAAGGTTCGTGTAATTGGCTACGCCGAGCTAAAGGTTCGTGGTAAAAAATCTTCGTTCCGAGCCCTGCGAGGAACCCTATTTGTTGTTAATTGTTGTCTTTTGTTGTTCTGGTTGTCGTTTTCTTCCTTTCGTTCCGAGCCCTGCGAGGAACCCCTTGTTGTTCCTTGTTGTTTTGTGTTGTTTATGTTGTCGTTTCCTTCTTTCGTTCCGAGCCCCGCGAGGAACCCTCTTGTTGTCCCTTGTTGTTTAATGTTGTTCCTGTTGTCGTTTCTTCCTTTCGTTCCGAGCCCCGCGAGGAACCCCTTGTTGTCCCTTGTTGTTTTGTGTTGTTTATGTTGTCGTTTTCTTTTCTTTCGTTCCGAGCCTCGCGAGGAACCCTCTTGTTGTCTTTTGTTGTTCTGGTTGTCGTTTTTTCTCTTTTCGTTCCGAGCCATGCGAGGAACCTTGTTGTCCCTTGTTGTTTTGTGTTGTTCCTGTTGTCGTTTCCTTCTTTCGTTCCGAGCACCGCGAGGAACCCATTCGTGCTTATTCGTGTCATTCGTGGTAAAATATCTTCGTTCCGAGCTATGCGAGGAACCTTGTTGTCCCTTGTTGTCCCTTGTTGTTTTATGTTGTTTATGTTGTCGTTTCCTTCTTTCGTTCCGAGCCTCGCGAGGAACCATTTGTTGTCGTTTTATTCTTCCGTTTCGCCCATCAGAAAACTCTTTCATCTTTCCTCTTCCATTATTCGTATAACAAAAACTTAATGTTGTATTATTTGTGTTTTTGTATGTATAATAACCGCGTAATTCTACCTATTAAATACAATAATATTATACTTTTGTAACGAGTTTACTATACGTAGGCTCGTTTGTTTTATTTGTGTTAATTTTTAATCTATTTGTTAACGCCTATTTTGGGCAAGATGTGTGGAAATATGACAACCGATTTAGGAATATATAGGGACGCTGTCTCTACTGCTAATACATTGATTATTATGGAGAAAGGGAATCTTATTGAAAAACAGCAAATTTGCCTGGATGCTAATTCTGCAGCCTCCCGCAGCAAATTTTTACATTTTAAATCCGTTTTAACAATTCTGGCTCTCTGCCTGTGCATGGTGATGGGTGGAGAAGCATGGGGACAGACAGTTTACAAGTATGTGACTACAATTACATCTGGAAATAATTACCTGATTGTAAATAGTAATTCCGCTGGTAATAATCATGCATTGAGGGATAACAACGGAGCGGCTGATGCTACAGTGAACATATTGGCAGGAATACCAGCCACTGGTAATGCTGTATATATATCCGACAGAGGAGATGCTACGGTATGGACTGCTACGGCTTCAAATTCAAATTGGACTTTTAATAATAATGGAAGGTATATTAGAGCTAGTAGGAATAATGGTTTAACAATCTCTACGGATGATTCTAGACGAGTGTGGTCTTATGCTAACTCAAGTTTAAAAAATACAGATAAAGAAGTATATTTGCGATATAATAATGGGTGGTCTTGTGGTAATAGAAGTACTTATATTTATTTCTTTGAAGAAATGACATTGCCATCCACCACCTACACCGTTACCTACAATGCAAATGGTGGTACTGGCTCAATGACCGACACTCACAGCCCATACCCAAGCGGTGCTAATGTAACCACTTTGGCAAATATATTCACTCCGCCGGCAGGCAAGGTTTTCAATGGTTGGAATACCAGGTCGGGTGGCAATGGAACAAGCTATGCGGAGGGTGCAACATTTAACATAACGGCAAATACTAAGCTGTATGCACAGTGGGTGGATGTGGAATGTCCATATCTCAAATTTTCTACACTGGGGTATTCTAACGAACAGAATGTGCCAGGATCTGCAATTACGGTTTCTCCTACAGCTACAGTTTCGTTTGCTGAAGGTAGTGGCAATACGCCCAAATATTATAATAATGGTGCAAGTATAAGGGCATATAAAGGAAATACAATAACTGTGACGGCAACTGGTTCAAATGTTGTAACCTCTGTTCATATCATTTTTGCATACCAAGAACAATACAGCAACGCCATTAGTGCTAACGTCGGCTCATATAGTAATGGTTCGTGGTCTGGTTCCGAATCATCGGTTACTTTTACCATTGGTGGCACAAATGGTCATCGTCGAATATTAGGCATTGAGGTATGTACAGAAGCAGGCGGCAGTTCTCCATGTTCATATACCGCCTCTGCCACGGTAAACGATGGTACTAATACAAATAGTTATTTGCCTGTGTATGGATATTATGTTGACGATTACCAGAGAAACCAGACTATATATACTGAAAGTCAACTTTCAAGTGAAGGCATCTCGGCTGGATGCAGTATCAACAAACTTACATATTACTTAAGTACTAGTGCTACAGGCGCATGGACGAGTGCTGTATTCAAAGTCACATTAGGTTATACTACAAATAGTTCATTTAGTACTTCTGCCTATATAACGCCCACAAGCAGCGTGGTTGTTTACACTGGTTCGCTCAATGCTACTGGCAGTACCATGGAAATAAATTTCACCACACCATTCACCTATAGCGGAGGTAATATTATAGTGGATATTCAAGAGACGACAACAGGTACTTATAAATCAGCTAGTTTTTATGGAGTGACTAACGATGGTGCATATCCGTCTGTATATGGTTATGATAGCTCAGTGCCGTCATCTCCCTATTCCCGTTCCGGCTTTTCACCCAAAACGACTTTCGGATACACATTCAGCGGTAGCGATGCTACAATAGCTTTCAGTCTGGTAAGCGGTACTGTGGTCAACGGTGCAAGCCAGACAATAACCTTAACCAGCAGTGTAAGTGGATTAGAAATCTATTACACAACAGACGGTAGTACACCGACATTGTCGTCGAGTCACGGCACATCTCCTCTTAATGTTCCTCTAACAGTCAATCCCGCAGCTACAATAAAAGCTTTTGCCTACGACGATCCCGCAGGCGGTGGTTGTGGCGAATCTGCGATTTTTACAGCCAACTACACACTTTCTGACGGTTGTTCACAGGTTGGAGATGGAACAGGCTATTATTACTATGCACCTATATATGGTAGCTCATCAGATGATTATTATTCCTACACTCAGCAAATATATACTGCTTCTGAAATTGCAGCGGCTGGCGGTGTTGCAGGTCTTGTCGAGACTCTTAAGTTCCAGTATTACGGAAGTTCGAACCTTACAATACCGCTAAACGTATATCTGGGACAGACAACGCAGTCGTCGCTTTCGTCGGCGTGGATAACCGATGCGTCGCTGCGGCAGGTGTTCTCAGGCAGCAAGACTTTCACACCCGGCTGGGTCGAGTTCGACATAAGTTCGGCAGGCTTTGTATGGGATGGCACAAGCAACATACTAGTTGCCGTGAAGACAACATCGTATGCCGATTCTTATTATTATGGCCCATATTACTTTTACTATACGTCTGTTACTGGCGGTGCAAGATACTATTATAACAGTTCCTCCGAGGTTAGCCTCGACGGCAACAATGTGGCGACAACGTCAGGAACATCTACTTCGTATCGTCCTAATATCAAGTTCTGTATCGATGCATGTACGCAGCCTTCTGGTTCTCTTGCATTCTCGCCAACAAGTTCCGAACTTACAGTAGGAAATACGCTAGATATCAGTACTTTGTTGTCTAATACATTAAACAATGGCGGAACGCCGGTGGCAGGAAGCTTATCCTACACTTCTAATAATACATCGGTAGCAAGTCTCGTAGGCAGTGTAGTAACTGCCAATGCACCAGGGGCAGCAACAATAACAGTTACGTTCGTACCCGAAAGTTCTGTATATTGTCCGGTATCGACAACCTGCACGATTAATGTCCCCTGCAATACATATACTCTTCCTATATGCTTTGATTTTGAGGATTATGTATCAGCAAGCAATTCTATATCTTCTGATGCAGGATTGCCTGCATGCTGGAGCAGGATCTTTAGTGGCAGTTCCACTGGACATTCTCCCCATGTATATAATGGTACGTATGCTATGGATGGCAACGGTATAGTGTTTACTTCTGGAAGTAGTTCAAGTTATGGCAGTACAAACTATGTTGTTTTGCCATATATCACAGGTTTGCGTGCTGAGGATATTGTAACATTTAATGCATGGTGGGAATATTCTTCTTATGGTACATTGACTCTTGGATATATGACCGACCCATCAAATGCCAGCACGTTTATTTCTATAGGAGAGGCAACCCCTACCTATTATTCTGGCGGTTCGGCAGCTACTGGGCAGAACGAAATGACTATACCTGCAGGCATTCCTTCTGGTGCTTATCTTGCATTCAAGTGGTATCATAATAGTACTTATTATAGTGTTGCAATCGACAATATCTGCATAGAGCATTCTTGTACACCTATTCCAGGTACCTTTGCACTCAATACAACATCTGGTAGTGTTGTGGCGCCAGGAACTATAGATATAAGTAGTGAGGTAAATAATGGAATCGATCAAAACCTTTACCCTGGAACATTGTCGTACAGATCGTCAAACAGCAATGTGGCCACCGTAAGTGCTGTTGGTGTGATAACAGGTGTTGCCGAGGGCGAAGCGACAATTACTGTAACCTTCACTCCTGATGATCCCGACCTTTGCAGGCGTACGGCAACATATACTTTAACTGTAACTGACGAATGCTCAAAGATTGGAACAGGCAGTTCAACTACATATAACGTGCCTCTAAATACTTTCTATGAATATACTTATACCCAGATGCTTTACAAGCAAAGTGAACTAGGTGCTGCTGGAATCATAACTTCAATAGGTTTCCAGTACGCATATTCAACACCTATTAGTGGAACGAGTGTAAAGATATATATGGTGGAAACCACAAAAACAGAGTTTTCTGGTCCTACCGACTGGGTCACAAGTGTTACCGAAAGCAATCGAGTGTATTCTGGCAACCTCAATTGTTCTTATGGTTGGAATTCTATCACTCTCGACGATCCGTTTGTATATTCTGGAACCAAAAACCTGTTGGTGGTAATAGATGATAATTCAGCATCGTATTTAACAACTTCCTATACCTTTAATTACACAGCTACAGACTGGAATTCTGTGTTGTCGTATTACAGTCCGTCAAGCAACAAAGATAATAGTAATATAGATGGAGTATCTGCCAATTTCTCATATTATACATATCGTCCCAATACCAAGTTCTGTAAATATTCTGGAACGTTGTACACCATAACATACAATACTTCGGCAAATTGCGACGGAGGTGTGGCAAACAGCATAGCACAAACTTATGGTGTCAGTGATTATAGTACCATGGTGACTAGTGAAGAACCTACATGTAGTACTGGTATTTTCGAGGAATGGAACACCGAGGAGGACGGTTCAGGTTATTCTTACGGTCCAGGTGAGCCAATTACGCTTTCAGGTGACATTACATTGTATGCACAATATACAATCTGCAACTATATTGACATTGTAAAGACCACAGCCGAACAGGGCCTTAACGACGGAGCATTGGTTAATGACGAAGGTGTTGTTGTAAATGCTAATGGCGTGCAGAAGTTTAACGTATGCAAGGATTCTAATATAAGGCTCGAAGCTCGAACAAATGACAATATGCCTGGTAACGTATCTATTACCTCCTATTCGTGGGATGTGAACCGTCACGATGGTAATGCCCACCTTACCAGTAGCACAAATTCCATATCATATACGGTTGAAAATGCAATGGGACATGATATCCTTCTTACCGTAAATGCTTCCAACGGATGCCGCGAGCAGATTCCAGTAAGAATTTTTGTTTCGAAAGGCCTTACTATACACGGTGACGATCCTATTGTAGGACCTATTTGTGTGGGCAGGGCAAAGGAAATCGTTGTGGGCGATCCTGCAGTTGTGAACGAACCTGTTATCGAAGTCGATAACGATGCTGTGGAAATAAAATCGTCTAAAGGTGTGGCGGAAGTCACATTTATCCCCGATGGTGAAGGGCTTCACTATGTTTCCCCTGTTACGTTCTCTGATTTCAAGGAGAGTACAGTAATTAACGAAGCTTCCAATATCGATTATGTACGCATTAATATGGAGCACTCGCATATAGGAGATATGCAGATATCTCTAAAGTGTAGAACTCCGGAAAATGTAGAAAAGTCGGTGGTCATCCTGCCGTTTTCTGGCAGTTCTTCATATTCATGGCCATATAAGGTTATAGAATGTATGGCAAAGTACAAGAGATATGATAATGCAGGAGACGCTGGAGAATGCAGTTATGACCCTTCTAGCAGTTATACTACAGAATACAGACGTACCTATGTTATATGGAATGGTGGTAATAGTTATTCTGCAACTGGAATACGTCAGGAAGGTACTGCGTTTGACTATAATTTGACTTCAAGCGAAATGGAGGAGTATATTCAAGGAATGATACGATATGCTTCTGCTCCTGCACCTTTCTGTGATGCAGATGATAATGGTTATGGAGATGGAAATTATTACTATGTATTTGATAGTTGGGTCAATTCTAGTTATAGTCATTATACAGATTATTATTATACATCTTCTGCAATATCGGGTGATGACGAGTATTGGACAACAGAATTGGCTTCTTTAGGATTTGGAAGACCAAACCTTTTGGATGGCAAGGATATTTATTTGACATTGGAAGAATACAATCCATATGGAGAAGGGTTTGACTATTGCTGGTCCAATAACGATGATTATGATTATGCGGACGGGGGCGGATATGTTTATGAAACAGTGAACCATCGTCGTGGCGACACAAATGCCAAGACTGTAATAGAGTCGGATTTTGAAGAAAAAACGCAGTTTTACCGCCCATCAGAGGGCTTTGGAAACCTTATCGGCTGTAAACTTAATGGTACATGGACAATTGATGTTTACGATAATCAGGCGAAGGACAACGGCTATATATTCAATTGGGAGATAGGTCTCAAGGGAGTAGAGGACAACTCGTGGGTATATACCGTAAGTCTCGTTCATACAGGTCTTGGCACTTGCCCTTATAGTGGCTCTAGCATAGACGACCTTGTTTCGGTAAGCGATGGCACAAACTTCTATATTCACCCAACTATTACAAATATAGAAGGTAACAATATAACTATTCCTGATTATTCGGAGGTTCCTGTTAATTATTACGAAGGTTCTTGCCAGCTTACTTTGGTAGATGACATAGGTTGTCAGACTGAGGGCAACGGATTCAAATATCGTATTACCCAGCCTGCAGTTCCGCATTTTACAGAAAAACCTGTGTATATTTGTCTTGGTGAGACTGCTGTTGTGGAAGCTAGTCTTACAGGAACTATTACGGATGGAGATCATGCATCTTTTACGTGGTGGGAGAAGCCTTATGGTGATGCAGATTGGACTGCAGATCCTCCAGAAACTGGTATAACATCTGTTTTTTCAGCTACACCCGACCATTCTGGTGACCAGTATAGAGTCGAAATCTACGATGGAGCGGGCTGTGGCGGTATCATAGATGATATTGTCTTCGTATCTACACCAAATGCGGTAACTGTTTCTGATTACGACTATGTATGGCGTGGTGCTACAGCAGAAAATGTCGGTGGAAATTATATTACAGATTGGAACAGCCCTGTCAATTGGTACACTAACAACAACGGAACTTTCTCAGTGGCTGACGTGGTTCCAAATAATGCTAGCAATGTGTATGTTGGTGATGCTGGTTGTCAGAACAGAGGTGAGAATACAGGTTATCCTACAACGCAGGGAGACGATGCAGATGTTCACAACCTATACATAGGAACAGGCGCAAGCGTTACCGTTCCTGCAAATAAGACTCTCAATATCGCAGGAAACCTTTATAATATAGGTGGTGAAAATGTTATAACAGGGGCAGGTACAGTAGTATTCTTTGGTAATACCAATGATGTCAATCAAGAAATTAGCAACCATATTGCATTCGGTAATGTGACATTCAATAATAGAGGTGGAGATATAGATCCTGCAGGTAGCGTAACTATCAATGGAGCAGCAACCTTCACTAGTGGTGTGGTACTTGGCGATGTAACGTTTACCAATGGCGCATCGGTTGTCAATCCAAATAGTTTGTCATACAATAGCTTTGTGGATGGCAAGGTTACAAAGACAACTGTTTCGTCATCAAGCTTCACCTTCCCAACCGGTTCTGGTAATGTGCTTGGTACAGTAAGCGCAACACTTCCTGCAAGCAGTAGCACAGATGTAACATTTTCACATACTTCAGGTTCGGGAACATTCGAAATGCCCGAGGCAGACATGTGTGCGGGAAATAATCCGCGCCTCGATCATGTTAGCAGTCATGAATATTGGAAGGTAAATACATCATTGGATTTGAATGATGCTACACTCAAGGTTTCGGCAGCTGACCCCGATGCTCATTTTACTCTGCCTGGTGCGACTACATTCGAAGGCAGCCATATTTATGGTGCTATATATAAGAACGGCTGTTGGGAAAATATAGGAGATTCCGATAACCCTGCTGTGGTTTCAAATGATCATACTACTATCACTGTAAGTGGGGTGGATATTCCGAGAGTGTCTTCACGTGCTAGTGATGCACAGTGCCTAACCTTAGGTTCATCGGTTAGATCAACTTTGCTTCCTATCGAGCTTACCTCCTTCACCGCAACCTGCGATGGTCGCAAGGCACTCGTGGAGTGGACAACCGCCTCGGAGCGCAACAACGACTACTTCTCGCTCGAACGTTCGGATGATGCTATCAACTTCACCGAGATTGCCCGCATTGCAGGCGCCGGCAACAGCATCGCTCCGCTCGACTATAGCTATACCGACTACGGCGTGCATGGCGGCGACAACTACTACCGCCTCGTACAGGTCGACTAC
>CADCCZ010000005.1:0-171953 GCA_902800045.1 uncultured Bacteroidia bacterium
GCAACACTTTGATTTAACTTTATTTATAAGTTCCTGAGCAACAAAAAGTTGCTCAGGATTTTGCCATGTCAGATTTTTCACTTATCTTAGTGTTGCAAATCAAAACAAGCGTAAATCGTAACAAGACATGGCAAAGGTACAAATAAAATCTGAAAAACTCACACCTTTTGGAGGAATTTTTTCAATCATGGAGCAATTTGACTCCATGCTTTCACCTATTATCGACCAGACACTTGGTCAGAGATGCCGCAGTATCATCGGATACCAGTACAGCGAAATTATTCGTTCTCTGATGAGCGTATACTTCTGTGGCGGTTCATGCGTGGAGGATGTAACATCGCATCTGATGCGTCATCTCTCGTATCATCCGACCTTGCGCACATGCAGCTCTGATACCATCCTCAGAGCCATCAAGGAACTGACACAGGAAAACATCTCATATACTTCCGATAAGGGCAAGACCTATGATTTCAATACGGCAGACAAGCTCAACGCCTTGCTTATAAAAGCCTTGGTTTCCACTGGTGAACTGAATGAGGTGGAAACCTACGATGTTGATTTCGACCATCAGTTCCTTGAAACAGAGAAGTATGATGCAAAACCGACATACAAGAAGTTCCTCGGCTACAGACCTGGCGTATATGTCATCGGTGACATGATTGTCTATGTCGAGAACAGCGATGGCAACACAAATGTGCGCTTTTATCAGGCTGAGACCCACAAGAGATTCTTTGCCCTACTGGAAGCCAACAGCATCCGTGTGAATCGCTTCAGAGCCGACTGTGGTTCGTGCTCGAAGGAAATTGTCAGTGAGATAGAGAAGCATTGCACGCACTTCTACATCCGCGCCAACAGATGCAGTTCGCTCTACGATGACTTGTTTTCACTGAGGGGATGGAAGACGGAGGAAATCAACGGCATCCAGTTTGAACTCAATTCCATTCTTGTTGAGAAATGGGAAGGCAAGTGCTATCGTCTTGTCATTCAGAGACAAAAGCGCATGGATGGAGAGCTTGACTTGTGGGAAGGTGAATACACCTACAGATGCATTCTTACCAACGATTATGACTCATCAACAAGAGACATCGTCGAATTTTACAACAAGCGTGGGGGCAAAGAGCGTATATTCGATGATATGAACAACGGATTCGGCTGGAACAGGCTCCCCAAGTCGTTCATGTCAGAGAACACCGTATTCCTTCTGCTTACGGCATTGATACACAATTTCTATAAGACCATCATTAGCAAGCTTGACACCAAGGCTTTCGGGCTCAAGGAAACGAGTCGCATAAAGGCTTTTGTCTTCAGCTTCATCTCCGTACCTGCCAAGTGGATCATGACAGCAAGGCAATACGTGCTGAATATCTATACTGAAAACCGGGCTTATGCAAGACCTTTCAAAACTGGATTCGGATAAAGTCCGTTCCTTATGGTTTTAATCTGCGTATTGCCTCAAGTCGCATTGTGGGGTAAGGGGAAGGTATGCACAAATCGGACAAAATTCACGCTCATACTATCATGATGCATAGTGTTCAAGCTCTTTACTGCAATTGAGATTGCCATTGAGATTGCTTGCGGATTTTAGGTTGGAATGTATTATGTGTCGAAAATAAATAGAAAGTTAAAGCTATATATGGTGTGGACAATGTACTTTTGTTCTATGACACTCCGTCATTCTGCAACCTTTAGTTCACGAAGCTTGCGAGTAAAACTGAACGAACAGCAAAAGGCACGTTGCTTGTGAGTTCGTTTATGCGGAACTCCTTCACGAAACGGAGTGAGTAATCTCCATCTATGTATTAATAGGAGATTCCGCATAGTCGAACATTACAACGCTCCCCGTACCGTATCGCGTGTATGTTCTGACTTGTGGAATGACTTATTGTTAGCATAGAATTTAGTAAACTTGTATATAGATTCGCCCCAAAAAATATCCCTACTATCTCACAAAATTCAAGAACGCCTTTCCTTTCTTGGGCAAATCGGATTTTATATTCAACAAAAAATATTCAAGAACAGAAAAATAATGTAGATTTGCAATGTCATTATTCTCAAACTTTGTTTAACGGACTTCACAAAGTATGAGGAAGTTACAAAAGTTGAAGTCCTAAATATTATAAAAATGGATACTACCGTATTAAAATGTCCCGGTTGTGGTTCCTCGTTGCCATACAACGCAGAAAAAGGGCTTTGGGTGTGCGAAACCTGCGGCGCGGAGTTCTCCGAAGAAGAAATCCTGAAAATGACGGAGGCAAAATCCGACGCGGACATCGACATCAACAAGTCTGATTACAAGGAAGATACCACTCCAGACCCAGACCAACCGCAACTCAATCTTTACCGTTGCCAAAACTGTGGTGCAGAAATGGTTACCGACGAGAACACGGCTTCTACTTTCTGTGTTTACTGTGGCAGTACTGGAATTCTAAAGTCGAGACTTGAAGGCAAATTCCGCCCGAAATATGTAATCCCGTTCTCGACGACAAAGCAACAGGCAATTGCAGCATACAACGGTCTAAGGAAAAAGCGTTTCCTTGCCCCAAAAGAGTTCGGACAGAGGGAAAACATTGAGAAAATTACCGGAGTTTACATACCTTTCTGGCTTTACGACGGACAATCGGAAGGCTATATCGATGGAGAAAGGCACGAACTGGCAAAAACATGGCGCGAAGGCGACTACAAATGCTCGCAAACCAATGTTTACCACGAATATCGTGAAGGAATGGAAAGTTTTGAAAGAGTTCCTGCCGATGGAAGCGAAAAATTCGACGACAACCTGATGGACTCCATCGAGCCGTTCAAATTTGAGGCACTGATACCGTTCAATTATTCGTATTTGTCAGGATTTTTGGCCGAAAAATACGATGTAAGCGCAGAAGATAATGAAGACCGGGCAAACCTCAGAATGAACAATTCGTTAAAACAGTCGCTAACATCAACAATCAACGGTATGCTTGTCTCGTCCAAAGAAGACATCAACTGCAAGATAGAAAACGTTGACTATGTATTGCTGCCCGTATGGATGCTGAACACTTTTGTAAAAGGCAAACCCTACTCTTTTGCAATGAACGGACAAACTGGGAAAATTGTCGGAGACATTCCTATATCCAAAGGCAAATCAGCACTGTTCTTCCTGATTCTCTTCGCATTGGGATTTGGGATTGCAGCATTATTCGCTATTCTATTTGATTAAGAAAGGAGGTCAAGATGAAGAATATTTTTTCAACAATACTGCTTCTGGTTGCCAGTTTGTATGGATTTGCACAAGGCGACATTTATTCAATCGGAGAAAGGACAGAAAGCGAACCGCATGTAAAAAAGTTCCAAGTAACGGAGGCAAACATCGAATACGTTCTTACAACGCCTTACGTCGATACATCGTACAAGATTTACGACTATGCGGAACTTTTGACGGAGACCCAGCGCATTCAAATCAAGCAGCGTTGCCGCGAATTCATGAGCAAAACCGGGCTTGACATTGCAATTGTAACCATAAACGAGAATCCCAAACCATCGTTCAACGACTATGCACCATCAGACGTGTACATTCAGGATTTTTACGACTACAACGACTTCAAGGCCGATGGCGTCATGCTGATTATAGACCAGGCCTACGGCAGAAACCGCTATTACGACGCTGGTAGTCTGGCAGAAATGTCTGTTATTGGCGACAGGGTTGACAGTTATGCAGAAAGCATGAAACCTCTGTATCAGAGCGAGGATTATTACGGTGAAATAATGTGGTTTATCAACGCAGTCGAAGAAGATTACCTATATGATATTTCGTTCCCAAAATGGAAATGCGGAATATTTGCATTGCTTTTTGCATGGCTTATCTGGGGGCTTCACCGCAAAAAATACAAACTTGTATTTAAAGCCACCAGCGCAAACGACTACAAGAAGCAAGGTTCATTCAAATTGACAAAAGAAAGCACCAAGTTTGTAAGATCGTTCACGACGAGAACCTACTCGCCCAAGAGTAGCGGCAGTGGCAGCAGCGGTCACGGCTCGTCGGGAGGCGGACATTCGGGCGGAGGCTTCTAAAACAAAAATCCCCATTTCGTCATCCTGAACTTGTTTCAGAATCTGAAATGGGGATTAATTTTGGTAACTATATACAAGTTGACTAAAAATTATGTCACTCTTCTGTCATTCCGCAAGTTAGAACAATAACGCGATACGGAACGGGGAGCGTTGTATTGTTCAACTGTGCGGAATCTCCCGAGAAAAGAGATTTCGGTAGAGATTCCGCATAGACAGGCTCACACGACACGTTCCTTAGTCGGTTCGCTTTGTCTTACGGAATGACTAAGAGTATTAGTCAACATTTATATAGAATCCTTAATTTTTGTTAAAAGAGAATTATCTCACAAAATTCGTAGCCACCCTCTCCTCTTTTTCTGGCAAGCCATACTTTTCCTTGCCGAGCGCAATGCTCTTTATAAGGAATGACATGTTTCTTGCCAAAGTGCGCATAGTCTGCAAGCCTTCGGCATCCTTTTCGGCTTCGCCGGGCAAGCGTCCGTGAACACTATTCCAATACTGGCTCGATGCGATAGGCATTCCTGCTATGGTAAAATACTTGTTCAACTCATCGAATGTTGACGAGAGTCCGCCACGACGGGCAACAACGACACTTGCACCAACCTTCATGGTCTTGTCGTAATTGGAGCAGTAGAACAACCTATCGAGAAAAGCCACTAGCGTAGCATTTGCCGATGCGTAATAAACCGGGCTACCGACTACAATTCCGTCACAAGCGGCAAACTTAGGTGACACCTCGTTGACAATATCGTTGAAGGCGCATTTTCCGGTAGTTGCACACGAACCACATGCCACACAACCCCTAATCGGCAGATTTCCTATTTGGATGTATTCCGTTTCGATTCCATCTGCAGCAAAGACCTTTTCCATCTCATGCAATGCAATGGCTGTGTTTCCATTTGCACGCGGACTTCCGTTGATAAGTATAACTTTCATAATCGTCATTTTTAATGGGACAAAAATAAAAAATCCATTTTGTTTTTGCAAAATAGACTTTGGAGAGCAACGGATAAGAGAATCGAACTCTTATTTGCAGCGTGAGAGGCTGCCGTCCTAACCGTTAGACGAATCCGTCAGTTTTGAGGTTGCAAAGATAAGACAATTATTTCAAACCAAAGGTTTTTTTCTAAAATTTATTTTTGACTGTCAATAAAACCTAAAATCTGTACCTTTGCAAATATTTTTTCATAGTGAAACGCTACTTGTACATAATATTCGGTCTGATAGCGGTTGGACTTGGAGCTCTTGGAGTTGTATTGCCAGGATTGCCAACCACGCCTTTCCTTTTACTTGCATCGTGGCTGTTCTACCGCAGTTCGCCTCGCCTTCAGCAATGGCTATTGTCGTCGTGGTTAGGCAAATACATACGCAACTATCACAAGCGCGGAGGAATGACTGTAGCACAAAAGGCAGGCGCCGTAGGCATTATGACGGCCATGGTATTGCTTGCGACCTTTGTGTTTATTCCTACAGGCTCTATTGCCCGCATAATTGTCCCGATAGCAGGTGCCGTTGGCGACCTTGTCGTAATATTTGCCGTACCAAATGCCAAACGGGACGTTCCCGATGACGAGCAGCCATAAACAAAAAAGGCCACCCCTCGGGCAGCCTTTATAATCGAAATAGCCAATACTATTTGTACTTCTTTTCGAAATCCTGCATGCAAGATACCAAAGCTTCTACTGCTTCGATTGTGCAAGCATTGTAGAGAGAAGCGCGGAAACCACCAACTGAGCGGTGACCCTTGATACCGACCATACCGCGTTCCTTTGCGAAAGCCATGAATTCAGCTTCCTTGTCTTCGCGACCTTCTGCCATTACCCAGCAGTGGTTCATGATTGAACGGTCTTCCTTGCATTCTACTGTGCCACGGAACATCGAGTTGCGGTCGATTTCTTCGTAAAGGAGGTTCGACTTCTTCATATTAATCTTGTTCATTTCAGCAACACCACCGATAGTGTTCTTCAACCACTTCAAGGTTTCGTGCATTACGAAAATCGGGAGTACTGGAGGAGTGTTGAACATAGAGATGTTCTTAGCCTCTTCTGCTGCGTGAGTGCGGTAGTCAACCATTGTTGGCAATGGGTTCATGTACTGACGGTCAGCAATCTTGCCGAGGATGTCCTTGCGAACGATTACGAAAGTAACACCAGCAGGACCAACGTTCTTCTGTGCACCACCGTAGATAAGTCCGTACTTCTTAACGTCAACTGGACGGCTCATGATGTCGGAGCTCATATCGGCAACAAGCATTACGTTGTTGATTTCGCTAGCGTCGAAGTCCTTGCGGATTTCGGTACCGTAAATGGTGTTGTTGGTTGTGATGTGGAAGTAATCAGCATCAGCAGGAACGTTCCATCCCTTAGGAATGTAGCTGTAAGTCTTGTCTTCCGACGAAGCAACGATTTCTACATTACCGAAGAGTTTAGCTTCCTTAGCAGCCTTCTTAGCCCAAACACCAGTCTGCAAGTAAGCAGCCTTCTTGTTGAGCAAGTTAGCCGGAACGGTCATAAACTGGGTGCTAGCACCACCACCGAGGAACAATATTTCGTATTCGGCAGGAATGTTGAGGATGTCTCTCCAAAGCTGGCGAGTTTCTTCCATTGTACGTTCCCAACCTGGTGTACGGTGAGAAATTTCCATAAGACCGATACCGGTGTTATCAAAATCACGGATAGCGTTGATAGTAGATTCAATCGCTTCTTTTGGCAGTACGCATGGACCTGCGTTAAAATTATATGCCTTCATTTCAAAATTTTTATTAAATTGTTTATAATTAACTACTTAAAATTCTCTATCGTCCATTTTAGACTTGTGCAAAATTAGTAATTATTTCAATCCGCAAAAATTTTTAAAGATGATTTATAACATATTTTAAGTTTCTAATTTCTAGGTTTGTAGGTTGAGGCTGTTGAGGAGGTAAAAAACATGAAGTGACATTGCGAGCAACGTTAAATTTGAAATGTGTTGAGGTATAAATAGGAACAACAACCTGACGATAATATCGTTATCGCCAGGTTGTTGACTAAAAACTATTTGCAAACAATAATTTTCAAAACTATCGGCCAGTATTCACATAAACCGGACGGACAGTGGTTCCTAAATATCGCATCAACTCACTCGCACTATTATCCATAGTACATGTGTGCGAGTCAAAATATAGTTCCCATGCAGTAGTCGGAGCATATGATGCCCCCAAAGTACTTGACCAATAGTGACCCACATTATATTCCGGCGAATAATTGGGCAAGAAAATAGTATTTCCATTTGGACCTGTTAATAACCGTCCGACAACCCCATTAAATTCAATATAAACTGTAGTACAATTATCAGTGAGTTCCCTCAACTCTAAACGTGTCGGGGTTCTCCAGTTTTCACCCCAATTGACTGTTGCGGCATCATCAGACGGTTCCAAAGTAGACAGATCGTCAGTATAGCCGTTGTAACCATAATTTGGATTGCCGCAATATTTAGTAAGTGTAGTGCGACTTCCATTGCACCAACGATAGGTACTCCAGTCATATATTTCCTTCGGACTAGTCTCACCCCATGCAAAATAGTCTCCGACACCTTCGGGTATATCGGCCCCGACATTGCAGGTCGCCCAAAGCATTCCGCTGGGCAGTCCTAAGTCTACATATCCATGGTTGCCGTCAGATCCAGTAGCTGGGCTTACTATTCCAAAAACGAACGACTGCACATTTCCATAACTAGTTCCAACACTATTGGTTGCGTATGCCTTATAAAAATATGTTGTTCCAAGCACTAAGTTTGTAAGTGTAGCGCTAAAATCTCCAAAACCATCCCCACACTGCACTTCTATATTTAAGTCATTTTCTGAAGTTCCATACAAAAATCCTCTTGACAAGACTGGAGATATGCCATCCGTAAAAGCACTGCCGACAAGAACAAATTCTGTTGGTGATACCACATTGACAGGGGCAGTCGTAACTACTGGAGCAACCTGCTCGTACGAATAAAATATATCAGAATCATATACAGCTCTTACCGGCAATTCATTGTATCGCAACCAATAGTATGGTGTACTAAAGAAATACCTTGCAGACCTAGGATCGCTTGTATAGAGAGAACTCGTCCAATAACCCAAAAAATCAGGATAATAATTTGGAAGAAAGATAGAATTTCCGGTTGTGCCTATATAGAGCAAACCTATTTCTCCATTCAAGTCAACCCTACTCCAATCTGTACAATTGTCTAACAATTCTTCATATTCTGCCATTGTTGGCATTCTCCAACCTTCACCCCAATTTACAGTAGCAGCATCATCAGAAGGCTCCAAGACCGTCAATGTATCCACAAAGCCATTGGCTCCAAACGCAGGATCATTACAATACTTTGTAAGGGATGTATCTGTTCCGTTGCAGTAACAGTATGATGCCCACGACCTAGCACTCCTGCTTTCTTTTGGAACAGTATCTCCCCATGCAAAATAATTTCCACGCCCTTCCTGCCTACAGGAACCTATATCGTTGATCGCCCACAATGTACCGGAAGGCAAACCTAGGTCAATCCACGTATGTCCATTCAAAGAACCGATTGTTTCTGCATTTCCCGTTATAAACGACAACACTTCTCCGTATGCCGTATCAACACCAAATGTAGCGTATGTCTTATAATAATATGTAGTTTCTGCATTCAAGTTAGCAAGTGTTGTCGCATAAATGCCAACTCCGGAACCACATCTAACATCATTTGTCATACTATTTTCACTTGTTCCGTATAAAAAGCCCCGAAATGCATCTTGTCCCCAAACAACTTCCCCTAACAATATTGCGCTTGTAGCGAAAACATTTGTTGCACCTACTGTACTCACTTGAGATGATAATGATGTATATGTCAAAAAAGTTTTAGTTTCCCCATAGCCCCTACCAGCATTATTAGTAGCAAAAGCCTTATAGTAGCATATTGCACCATCTGGCAAATCCGCGATATCTGCCGAAAACGATTCCGTCAACGATGAACATATAACTTCCTTGGAAAGATTATTAGAACCTATTCCATATACAAAACCGCATGAAGTTATAGGCGAACTTCCATCAGAAATAATATTACCGTTCAATGTTGCAGTAGACTCTTGAACATTTGTCGCAGACAATGTTTCTACTTGAGGAGGAAGACTTCTCGTAAAATTCAACACTATATCCTGACTTTCTCTCAATGAAAGAGAAACAATTTCACTTTCAACAACATCTCCTTCAATATTGGCATATCCCACATATTCCATTTCGTCGCCAATTGCAAATTCATTTTCAATTGTAAGCTTGGCATTCAATCCTGCATATCCGCCATATTTTATGCCATCGCCACCACAACTACCCATATTTATCATTCGCACCGAATAGGTCTTAGCAGATACAACTGCCTTCAAGATATATGTCTGCGGTTTCGATGCTGTAATTTCAAACCTATGCGAACCAGCATTCAAAGCGACATTCAATTCTGCGCATTGCCTTCCTGCGGCATCAAACAACTGCAACTTGACATTTTCATCCTGCGGAATTGAAAGTTCCACCGAAGTATAGCAGTCGAAAGGATTTGGCACATTCTGTTCAAAGCCATCCGATTGTAATTCATTTCCATAGACATTTACCGTTGAATTTACAACGACCGACGTATCGGGATAAACCAAAGTTTCTGTCCAATTGCGCGTAACATCGGTTATACTCACACTATCCAGCCGCAGATACTGCGAATCGTTCAGACTTCCAACAAAACGGACTGTAAATTCCTGAGAAAAGACAGATACAGACAACAACACAAAAATGACTAGTGAAAAGATTTTTTTCATATCCCCTGCATATTATTATAATTGTTAAACATAATACAACATATTGAGTGACAAATATAATCATTTTGAATAAGATGACAATTATTTTTTGCAAAAAAAATAGCGGCACAAAGCATTGCACCGCTAAGATGGTTTAAAATAGTAGAGACGTTGCGCGCAACGTCTCTACAAATTATCCATTACAAATTGTCAATTGTTAATTGTCAATTATTCATTCTCGCCCATCATTGCACCGTGGCAATTCTTGAACTTCTTGCCGCTACCGCACGGACACGGGTCGTTTCTGCCGACCTTCTTTTCAACGCGGACAGGTTCATTCTTTGGCTTGCCTGCGCTCGGATCGTTGTACTGCGGACGGTTGCCACCAATTTCCTCACGGCCTGTACGCATACGGCTGGTATCCAACCTCTGGCGTGGCTGATGTGCTTCCTTCACCTCGTCAGGATTCGACATCGGGATGTATGCCTTCATCAAGATGGAAATGATTGAACGGTTGGTCTTGTCGAGCATTTCCTTGAAAATGTTGTACGACTCGAGCTTGTAAATCAGCAACGGGTCTTTCTGCTCGTACGAAGCGGCACGAACCGACTGACGCAAATCGTCCATCTCACGCAAATGTTCCTTCCACGACTCGTCGATGTTGCGCAAAACTGCGGTCTTGTCGTAAGCGTGAACAATCTCCTCGCCCTTTGTCTGATATGCCTTTTCCAAGTTCACGACAACATTGTACTGCTTTACACCATCGGTAATCGGAACGATGATGTTGGTGTACATATTGCCCTTGTTTTCGTAAACATACTTGATTGTCGGATATGCCTGCTCGGCAATTTGCTGTGCCTTGCGCTTGTGGGTTTCGCGGAGGTTTTCGTACAGATAGTCAACAAGTTCGTTGCGCGACATTTCATCGTACTTCTGCTCTTCAAGGTCAATATCTATTGCCAAAGTCTTGAAAACCTCGAACTTGAACTCGTCGTAAGTGTAGTTTCCGTAGCATTCGTCAACCAACGAAACGCACACATCGTTCATCATGTTTGCAATGTCTGCGCCAAGACGCTCGCCATCCAAAGCATTGCGACGCTTCTTGTATATTACGGTACGCTGTGCATTCATAACATCGTCGTACTCAAGCAAATGCTTACGAATACCGAAGTTGTTTTCCTCGACTTTCTTCTGTGCACGCTCGATAGACTTTGAAATCATGGAGTGCTGAATTGCCTCGCCTTCCTGATGTCCCATCTTGTCCATGATTGCGGCGATTCTGTCGGAGCCGAACAGACGCATAAGGTTATCTTCAAGCGAAACGAAGAACTGAGAAGAACCCGGGTCTCCCTGACGACCTGCACGACCACGCAACTGGCGGTCAACACGGCGGCTTTCGTGACGCTCGGTACCGATGATTGCCAAACCACCAGCCTCACGCACTTCGGGCGACAACTTAATATCGGTACCACGACCTGCCATGTTGGTAGCAATGGTAACCGTACTCGACTGACCAGCTTCGGCAACAATGTCAGCCTCGCGCTTGTGCAACTTAGCGTTCAACACATTATGCTTGATTCCCTTGCGTGTAAGAATCTTGCTCAGCAACTCGGAAACCTCGACCGAAGTAGTACCGACAAGCACTGGACGGCCAATCTTAACCAAACGTTCGATTTCGTCAATTACGGCTGCATATTTTTCCTTTGTCGTCTTGTAGATAAGGTCTTCGTAGTCGTTACGGATAACGGGCTTGTTGGTCGGAATTGTAACAACATCCAACTTGTAGATGTCCCAGAATTCGCCAGCCTCGGTCTCTGCTGTACCGGTCATACCCGAAAGCTTGTGGTACATCCTGAAATAGTTCTGCAAGGTAATTGTTGCGTAGGTCTGGGTTGCAGCCTCGACCTTGACATTTTCCTTCGATTCAACTGCCTGATGCAAACCGTCGGACCAACGGCGACCTTCCATAATACGGCCAGTCTGCTCGTCAACAATCTTAACCTTGTTGTCGATAATCACATAATCCACATCCTTTTCGAACATGGTGTATGCCTTAAGCAACTGGTTTATAGTGTGGATACGTTCCGACTTTATTGAATAGTCGCGAATAATCTCGTCCTTCTTCTGCAATTTCTCCGGTGTAGGAAGATTTTCCTTTTCGAGGTCGGCAAGAGATACGCCGATGTCGGGCATAACGAAGAAATTGGGGTCTGATGTAGAATTTGCCAGCAGGTCGAAGCCCTTGTCGGTAAGGTCAACCGAATTGAGTTTTTCTTCGATAACGAAATACAAGTCGTCGGTTGCAAGGTGCATCATCTTGTTGTTGTCCTGCATGTAGAAGTTTTCGGTCTTCTGCAGCAAAGCTTTCATACCCTGCTCCGACAGGAACTTAATAAGAGCCTTGTTCTTAGGCAATGCCTTGTAGGCCTGCAACAATTTGAAACCACCGTCTTTCAGGTTGCCTTCTGCGATAAGCTTCTTGGAATCGTTGAAAATCTTGTTGAACAAATCCTTCTGAGCGGCAACAAGTTGCTGAACCTGAGGCTTCAAGTCGTCGAAAAGCTGATCGTCGCCCTTTGGCGTAGGACCAGAAATAATCAACGGGGTACGTGCATCATCGATAAGCACCGAGTCGACCTCATCGACGATTGCATAGTTGTGCTTGCGCTGAACCAAATCCGATGGCGAGAGTGCCATATTGTCACGCAGATAGTCGAAACCGAACTCGTTGTTTGTTCCGAAGGTAATATCCGAAGCGTAAGCCTTGCGACGTGCCTCACTGTTAGGTTCGTGCTTGTCGATGCAATCAACCGAAAGTCCGTGGAACATATACAGCGGACCCATCCATTCGGAGTCACGTTTTGCAAGGTAGTCGTTAACGGTTACAACATGTACTCCCCTACCAGTCAATGCGTTGAGGAATACAGGCAAGGTCGCCACGAGGGTTTTACCTTCACCGGTTGCCATTTCGGCGATTTTTCCCTGATGCAAAACTATACCGCCGATGAGCTGCACGTTGTAGTGAACCATATCCCATGTAACAGTGTTACCACCAGCAACCCACGAATTTTTCCAGATGGCCATATCGTGGTCGATGGTTACAAAGTCGTTTGTTGCAGCCAAATCACGGTCGAAATCGGTAGCTGTCACCACCACCTCGGTATTATCCTTGAATCGGCGGGCAGTCTCCTTCAGTATTGCAAATGCCTGCGGAAGGATGGTCATCAGATGCTCCTCGATTTTCTTGTCAATCTTCTCCTCTATCTTGTCGATTTCGTTGAACACTTCTTCGCGTTCCCAAATGTCCAAACCCTGAGCCTTTTCGCGAAGTTCTGCGATTTGTTTTTCCTCACCGCTTATATGTTCGTGAATACCTTTTTTCAGTTCCTGAGTGCGTGCGCGAAGCTCGTCGTTCGACAAAGCCAGAAATTCATCTTCCAAAGCAAGCACTTCGTTAAGTATCGGTGTCAGTGCCTTCAAGTCGCGTTCCGACTTGGTACCGAACATCTTAGACAAAAAACTAATTATACCCATATTTTGTTCTTTAATTTTTTAAGGTGCAAAGTTACCACTTTTTATGTGAATTACGTTGATTTTTTTTGTACGGCTGATAATTTTTTAAAATCAATGAACAAAAACAATGAAAACACAAGCATATAATAAGTATTGACAGAGCAAAAGCACTGACAATCAACTACAATTATTACAAAAAGTTCTTATTATGTTTATTATATCTGCTTTAAATAAGTATCCTTGTTTTCTTCCTGTACTCGGCGTAACCGGGTTTATTCTGTAGCTGACGTTTTTCCATCAGAGGGATGCTGATTCCAAGGAATAGTGCTGTCATTGCTATCGGACAGAGAATGAACCAGTTGAACCCGTTTAGTGAAGCATACATTATCCATATTCCCCACCAGAACTGCACCTCACCGAAATAATTCGGATGACGGCCGTGCTTCCACAAGCCTACTGTGCAATATTGACCTGGATGAGCATCGCGGAAGTCATGAATCTGCTTGTCGGCGATAAGTTGGATAGTGGCCGATGCAAGGCAAACAACAAGTCCAATCCAAGTTATAACATTGGCTGTTTCAGCAGTTTCGTACAGCATCAGTCCCGGCAGCATGGCGGCAAATACGACTAGCGTTGGAACCATGTTCAGTCCGAAGAAATTTATGAGGTGGAAAACTGCAGGATGCTGAGACTCACGGTATTTCGTGTAGCGCCAATCCTCGTGTGCAATTCCGTGGAAGGTTATTGCCCAGTTGCGCGTAAGACGAATGCCCCAACACCACGATGCAACAAGAATGAGAATCACCGGTAGCGACCAAGTATTTGTGTAAAAGCACCATAGCAGGAACGCAACTGGCGGGAAAACACTCCAGTACGGGTCGTAAACCGATACGTTTTCGTACAGCAGTCCGAATCCCCAAACAATTATTGTTGCCAGCACATCGGCGCAGAAAAGCGACCATATTGGCGAATTAAGCACACTATTAAGTTTTACAAACAGGATTACGCCAGCAACTGTGGCGAGAATGTAAATTGCAGCGATAAGCGCGATGCTGCACGATTTTGAATAATTACGTTTCATATTAGCAAAAATGAGGCGCAAAAATAATTTTTTTATTATGAACATTGCGTTTTAATTGGAATTTTTCTGGTTGTTGTGCTAAGCAAGAGAGTCCGCGTTTCGGTAGAATTCTTAATTAAACTGCAAAATATTGACATTGCAATACAATATCCCTACAATTTATCCGTTATTGTATCGAAACCTAATAATTTATAGAAATATGAGACGTGCATTAATTTTATTGTTCGCCATGTCTGCCATTGCAGTTTCGGCACAGAAGGTACAGAATGTCAAAGTTAAGGACATTGAAAAATCATTGGTAAAAATATCTGAATCGGTATATGTTTCGAAATACGAAGTAAGCAACAAACTATACGGAATGTTCCTTTCAGACCTTAAAAGAAGTGGAAAAACCGATTTGTATGCAAAATGTTATCCCGACACAACAAAATGGCACACAAAATATGCCTACAACGAACCGTTTGTAACTTTGTATCATGCACATCCTGCATACATTAATCATCCGACGGTAAACATCGATAAGAAGTCGGCTGAAGAGTTTTGCAAGTGGTTGAACGCCAAGTATAACGATGGAAAGAAGCACAAGTTCGAGAACATCGAATTCCGTCTGCCAACCGAAGCAGAATGGAAGACTTTTGCATCGACTTGCACCGTATTAGAGCCACGAGCTGACTTTTTAGGGCCCAAAGGAATTTCCGCCAACACAGTAGGCAATGTTTCCGAAATGACATCGGACAGAACTGCATCAGGCAATAACTGGGCAGACAAGGAGCCTACAATGTCCTCGCCTTGGGTAGGATTCAGGATTGCTGCGACAACGAAGTAAGCCGTTTTTGTTTGCATTTGTAAAGAACTGCAATGTAAATAACGGCTATTAACTCGTAGAAAACCCCACATTTTTTGTAAATAACCTGCTTGTTTTTTGCTTACATTTGCAAGCAAAAATTGAACTATGGAAATCTTTCTGACTGTACTTTTCAGCGTTATCGGCACCATTGTTATAATATGCCTGCTTAGTGTTTGCATTCCCGACTTGCGACGTATGTTCAGCCGCAAGGCGCGAGAAGAGGAAAAGACAATGAAAATCCGTGTCGCCGAACTGGAGGCAAAGGTCGAAACGCTTGTACAGCAGCTTGCAGCCCTGCAACAGAAGGAAACGCATATCATTCTGAACGACAAGGATTCCAGCGGTCGACAGCTTCTGAATGTCAGCAATTTGAAGGTAAATGCAGCATCCATAACGCATATTTCGTCGCAGACATTCGAGCAGTCGGGTTCTGGCGATTCGCGCGTGAAGATTATACATTATGCCGACCAGCAGAAGACCGATTCGGTATATAGTAGCTTCGATGCCATACTTGAACAACTTGCTGGCAACTTCCTACAAATCAACAAGAACCAAATCATAAACCTCGACTATATACATAAGGTACAGGGAGAAGAAATATATTTGAAGAATGTTGCAAAACCGTTTTATGTTTCGGAGGGACGGAAAGCAGAATTTGACATGAGGATTGGAAAGCAAAGGTAAGATATTGATTATCTGCATATTGCCTCAAAAGAAATATACGACCTCTCCGAGGTCGCTGTTATTGTCTTACAATTTTCTATACATATCCGACCTCACTGAGGTCGTTATGTATATGTATAAAAATAGACCTCGGAGAGGTCAAACATTTATAAAACAAGAAGATATAAACACATCCGACCTCAGCGAGGTCGCACAAAAAAATCATTTAGAGAGGAATAATGATTGATTTGCCACATAAACTAAGGTAGAGAACAAACATTTGCTTCCACCTTATCTACATATTTTCCCGTGATTTTTACACAAATTGCCGCGATGTTTTCGTTAGCGAATTTCTATGTGCTTAATTTACCGACTTTTGCGTCCGTAATTTTTGTTGTAATAAAAAACCGACGGGCCGATGGGATATAACCGGCATGATAGAAAATGAAGAAGAAAGCATTACTTTTAGCAGCAGTGGTATTGATAGCGTTTGTTTTGCCTTCGTGCATCAGTGTAAAGGAAGTTGGCAAGGTAAACATGATTTCGAACCGCAATGTTTCTATGAAAACAGATTATGCTCTTTTGTCATCGTATTCAGGAGGCAGCAAAGCCGAACTGAAAAAGTCGAAGGCAGAGAACATCGAGCAAGCGGTTGACCAGACTGTCAGGAAAGTACCTGGAGGAGAATTCCTAATGAATGCGAAAATCAATTTGGTATACCATAAAATATCAGGCAAAGCATTTTTTGCTGTCGAAGGAGATGTTTACGGTTTGGCATCGTCTAATGGCACTGCCGAAAGATCGTATCGTGGATTCAAAGCTGGCGATAAAGTAAATTGGGGAAATAAAATCTCTGGATTTAAGTCTGGAACAATAAAGTCAATTAAAGATGACAAAACTTGTCTCGTCGAAACAGAAGATGGTAAGGTAATAGAAAAGAAATACGATGATATAAGCAAGCAGTAGTAAAGACAAAAAACGATGCTCATTTTATATGGAGCATCGTTTTTTTTTGCTTTTCTATTTCAAAAACATCCTTATAAGTTTGTCTTTCCAGCTTGCGTACGGTTGGTAGCGCATCGAGATGTCGAGCCAGGTGTATTTCTTTACCACCGACTTGGCGTGGCTGAATGTCTCGAAAGTCTTCTTGCCGTGGTAACTGCCCATTCCGCTGTTGCCAACGCCGCCAAACGGCAGATTGTTGGTGGCAATGTGGATGATGGTGTCGTTTACGCAGCCTCCACCAAATGGAACCTCGCGCAAAAACTGCTTTTCGACCTTTCTGTCGCTGGTGAAAAGGTACAATGCCAATGGTTTAGGTCTATTCCTGATGAAATCGGCTGCCTCGTTTGTGTTGGCGACGGTAATTATTGGCAATACAGGACCGAAAATTTCTTCCTGCATAACGGCATCGTCGGGCGTAACATTGTCGAGAATAGTAGGTTCAATCTGCAAAGTCTCTTGTTTCAATCGTCCGCCATAAACGACTTTTTCCTTTGTTATCAAACCCGAAACTCTGTCGAAATGCTTCTGGTTCACCATCTTGCCGTAGTCCTTGTTGGCTAGGATGTCCTTACCGTACATTTTTGTGGTTTCTTCTTTCAGCAGACTTACAAATTCGTCGTGTACCGACTTTTCGACCAGCACATAGTCGGGAGCAATGCACGTCTGTCCGCAGTTGAGGAACTTTCCGAAAGTTATCCGTCGTGCTGCTATGCGCAAGTTGGCGGTGTGGTCGATTATGCATGGCGATTTTCCGCCAAGCTCGAGTGTTACGGGTGTGAGGTGCTTCGAAGCCTTTTCCATCACCAGTTTTCCGACGGTTACGCCGCCTGTGAAGAATATGTAGTCGAACTTCTGTTCCAGAAGGTCGGCATTTTCGGCACGACCGCCAGTTACAACCGTAACATATTCAGGACTAAATGTTTCGGAAATAAGTTGGTGCATAACCTTTGATGTTTCGGGCGAGTATGCCGACGGTTTCACGACGGCGCAGTTTCCTGCCGCAATTGCTCCGATGAGCGGTTCAAGCGTAAGCAGTACAGGATAGTTCCACGGCGACATTATCAGCACCACTCCGTAAGGTTCCTGCACAATCATGCTCTTGGCGTGGAAGTTGGTGAGCGGCGTACATTTGCGCTTTGTCCGTGCCCACGAGCGCAGGTGTTTCCTGAAGTGCGTTATTTCGGATAAGGTAAGGCCAACTTCGCACATGAACGATTCTGATGCCGACTTGCCGAGGTCCTGCTTTATTGCGTCGAGCAGTTCGGTTTCGTGTTTCTTTATCGATGCTTTCAACTTGTCGAGAGCTTCGAGCCTATATTTTATGTCGAATGTTTTGCCTGTTGAGAAGTATCTTCTCTGTGCGTCAACTATTTGTTCTATATTCATAGCTTATGTTTTGTTTGCAAAGTTAGTTTAAAATTGTTATTTATAGTCGTCATTTCGGAAGTTAGTCGAAACACGCGATGCGGAATGGGGAGCGTTGTGAAGACTGCTATCCGAAATCTCCTTTGTGTACCAATGGGAGATTATTCGCCTTTGGCTCATGAGAAAGTTCCGCATAAACGAACTCGCAAGCAACGTTCCTTATGCTGCTCGTTCAGTTTTGCGGAATGACTGTTCTTTTTACGCATTCCCCACCATTCCAAGATGATACAATTTTTCCAATTCCTTCTTGTCCATAAGCCTTGGCACAGGGTATGTCGGGTTTGCTTCGGCATCGGCGTAGGCTGCCATTTCTGGAATATCCTCGTCACGTATGTCGTTTAGAGTGCGCGGAATACCCATCTTGTCGTTCATTTCCTGAATCCAGGCTATGAAGAGTTTAGCGGTTTCCTCGTCGCTGCGACCTTCGTCGATAACACCCGACTTGCGAGCCAATCGTGCTAATTTTTTGTAAACGCAGTCGCCGTATTCGCGCAAGATTATCGGCATAAGTACCGAGTTGGCAAGTCCGTGCGGTGTTCCATATTTTCCACCTAGCGAATGTGCAACTGCGTGGATATAACCAACATAGCTCATCGAGAAGGCCAATCCTGCGCGGAACGAAGCTTCGAGCATATTCTGACGAGCCTCAGCATCATTGCCATTGGTGTAAGCGCGATATAAATATTTGTGTATCAGCTGTGTCGCTTTTTCTGCATTGGCCGCCGAGGTTTTGTTTAGCGAACCTCCAATGTATGCTTCAACGGCGTGTGTTAGCGCGTCCATGCCAGTTGTGGATGTCATTTTCTGCGGCAGTCCTGTTGTAAGCGTATAGTCGTGGATAGCGTACGGCGGAATTAAGCAGAAGTCGCTGATTGGATATTTGTAATTCTTTTTGCTGTCGGTGATTACGGTTGTTACGGTTGCTTCGCTGCCAGTTCCTGCCGTGGTAGGAATTGCGATTATTGTCGGCAACTTCTTGTGTACTTTCAGAATTCCGCGCATCTGTGGAATTTGCTTGTTTGGACGAGCAATTCGTGCGGCGGCACCTTTGGCGCAGTCCATTGCCGAACCTCCGCCCAGCGATACAAAACCTTGTGCACCTTTTTCCAAGTATAGTTTCCTTACGGCCTCAACATTATCGATGGTTGGGTTTGGTACGGTGTCGGCGTATGTCGTGAAATTGATTCCAGCACCAGACAGCACATCTTCGATACGCTTTGCCATGCCAGCCTTGACTAGTCCTTGGTCGGTAACGAAAATTACATTGTTGATATTGTTTTTGCGTAGAATCTCGGGTATGTCGTTAATGCTTTGCTTAACGACAGGGTCTTTGTAAGGCAGGAGCGGCTGTGCAATGTGAAATGCGCACTGGTAAGTCCTGCACCATGCTTTTCTCAAAATATTCATCTCTTCTTTCCTTTTCAAAAAATTGCCGCAAAGGAACAGCTTGTTTCTGAGTTGGGATTAAAAATGTGGCAAAGCCTTGCTATTGGTGGGTGTTTGCTTGATTTTAGGGGTGAAAATCTTCCCCGTGGGGTGAAATTTTTCTGGTGGGACGATTGGAATGGGCGTTGTGGGACGAAAAACAATGATATATTTAATTATTATTGTACGCTAGAATGGCTCATTCTACATTGTGTTGTCGTTGCACGTAACGACTCTACAATGAATATTGGAATGGGGTTTATTTTGTTCGGTATAAATCTAAATACGTCGGCAGGTGGTCGCTGTATCCGCCTTGGTACTTGTATCCTACATAGGTGCGGAAAACTTGCTTTCCAGTGTAGCCTTCATCGGGAACGAGCATAAAGTCGGGATTGTAGATGTGGGCATCGTCGATGGTGGTATGAATGGTGTTTGCCGTGTCGAGCAGCGCACCCGAGACTATTATCTGGTCGAGGATTCCCCACTGTCCGTGATACTTGTGTGTACCTTGCTTCTTTATTTCCTGCAGGTAGTACGACAGGTTATAAAGCTTGTCGCTGCTTATCTTGTCGTATTCGGTCTGGGTTTTCAGGACCTCCATCAAGCTCTTGTCGGTTGGATAGTCGTTGAGGTCGCCTACGATAACGATATTAGCATTCTTGTCGGTCTTGAATATCGAGTCGGTGGCATGCTTTACGAGTCCAGCCACAAACATTCTTTTCTGCTCGGTCTCCTTTTGTCCGCCCCAACGCGAAGGCCAGTGATTTACAAATACATGCAAGGTGTCGTTCTGGTTTGTCCTACCTTTTACATAAAGGATGTCGCGGGTTGTTCCACTGCCTATGTTCGAGGGGTATTTCACAGGAATGAAATTCTCGGAAATCGGGGTGAAGAACTTCTTGCGGTACATTAGAGCTACGTCAATGCCACGGGCATCGGGCGATTCCTTGTGTATTATGCGGTAATCCGATTTGCTTAACGGTGTCCTGTATATCAGGTCTTCGACAACCTTGCGGTTCTCGATTTCGCTAAGTGCAACAATCTGAGGCAACTCCCATCCACCTGCACCTATTATTACTTTCGAAAGATTGCTGAGCTTGTCCTTGTAACGATATGCATTCCAGAACTTTGCGCCTTGCGGAGTAAACTCGTCGTCGTTTTTCTCCGGGTCGTTTATTGTATCGAAAAGGTTTTCGGTATTGAAGAACATTATCCTATACGAATCGCGCACAAGTTGCTCGTTGAACTTGTCTTCGGTACTGTCCTTGCCTGTCTTGCACGAAAATGCAAGCACAATTGCAACGGCAATGATTGATGCGATTATGGTTAACTTCCTCATTTCCATCTGAAAAATTTTGATTCCGTTTCTTCGGGAACGTATTCGTAAGCGCCAATGTCGGGCTTGCCATCAAAAGTAATTCTGTTGGTGCCGTCGTGGTCGATAGGAAATATTTCCGAAATCGATGTTTTGGCCCTATCTCTTGCTGCCGAAACTTCTAATATATTATATAGGTATGGTTTTACCGTTGACGAGAATTTCGGATCCTCGTTGAAAATGTTGTCAACGAAGGAACTTGGTGCCGACTGAACAAGTTCGGAATTGTCTTCATACTTAATCAGGCAGTTTTCGAAAAGCACATTTGCCGATGCTCCGCTAACAAAATCGAAACCGACTTCTTTCTTGTTGTATCCGTATATTATGCAGTTTGCAAAATATGCTCCTATAAGGTCGCGGTACGAAGTTTGTGTATTTCCGTTTGCATCGCGATAGGTGTAGTAGTTGTTGAGCGAAAGCTGCGGAGTTTGGCGTACTCCTACCGAGTAGTTTGCCATTGTGCAGTGAACGAACGAATATTGTCCACCTATCCAGCAGGCTACCGTATATTGCGAACTATTTGCGAATACGCAATTTTCGGCTTCAATATGAGCGCCAAGGGCATAAAGGCAGGCAATCTTAGCGTTTTCGATGTTGGTATTCTTCATCTTCAATGTTGGTGTGCCTGGAGTTACAACCGAATCGACCTGCACGCCAATGAGAGCGTTTGTTATGTCGGTATTGTTCATTTCATTGTAACGCGAGCCGGCGAGCAGGTGAATTCCGCCATAAACGCCACGAGTATTTCCCGCATCGTCCTGCAAATATGAGCCCCATTGACCTGGTGTGTAGCGGTAGTATTCCTCGAGACGGTCACCGGTGAAAGTTACACGGTTGTCGATTTCGCCAAGCGATTTCAGCGTGCCTTTGACAAAGAGGCTCGATTTGTTGTGGAAATAAACCTTCGCTCCAGGCATTACGGTAAGGGTTACCATTGTATCGACCATGGCCGAGTTGTATATAAGCACCGGCTTGTCGGCATTCCATGTAGTGTCCTGTGTTATCATGCGACCGCTCAGGAGGGTTACATTCTGACCGAATGCCACAAGGTCGACATCCTGCATGTTTCCGTTCGATTCGAAAATGATAGAATCCTGTTCAACCATGTCGTCGGTTCCTGGATTTATTGTTACTTCCACGAAAATGAAAATAGAATCGCCAGGTGCAAGCGTGTAGTTTTCGAGACGGAAATTCTTTTCGGCATGGTTGCCATCGATATTGAGCCTATATTTCGAAGAGCTTCCGCGTCCGAGATAAATTCTATCGATGTTTATCGATTTGTTTTTATTAGAATTCTTAACTATAAGATATTTGGTTGTGCTGCCGATTCCTGTAAAAATTGTATCGAACTGAACTGTATCGGACGAGAATAGGAGTTTGTCGGCAGGATCCTTTGTGAATATGTCCTTACGGCACGAAGACAAAAACGCCGATGTTACCATCAGCGCAAATATTAATATTGTCAAAATTCTGTTCATGCAGATAAAACGTAATTTTTGCTATGGTATTGCATTACTTAAGCAAAAATACAGTTCCTTTCATTTCATGAGGTTTTCCTGTAAAGTCCTGGAATTTGCACACCCAGTTGTAAGCACCAGTTGGGGCAATTCTATCGCCTTTTGCCACATCGCCTTCGTTTGTACCGTCCCAGCCCATATTTTGAGGTGTTTCCATATCGAACTTAGTGGACCTGAACATTCTTTCGCCCCAACGGTTGTATACCAGAAGCAAGAAGTGGTCCTTGTCGATACCATTACCGCTTATGTAGAAATAATCGTTGTCGCCATCGCCATTAGGAGTGAATGCTGTAGGCGCATAGAAAGTAAACATGTCGGTAATCCTAAGTTTCTTGTAAGCGGTGTCGACGCACTGATGTTCGTTTCGAGCGACAAGCATTGCCGTGTATTCGCCAGCACTTGAGTATGAGTGGATTTGAGTTTCGTTAGTCCAGAAACTTGTGTTTCCATCGCCGAAATCCCATAGGCAGGTTGTTGCACCTTCGGTGTAGTTTATGAATTTGATTTCGTTGTCGAGCAAGTTTGTTACATCAGGGTCGACGGAGAATTCAGCCCTTGGGACATCATGAATTATTATCATGTTGTTCTTTGTCTTTGTATTGATGCAGCCGTAGCTTGATGTTATTGTCAGCGATACATTGTACGAACCGGTCTCGTCGAATGTCTGCCTTGGATTTTTTGCAGTTGATGTCATCTCGTCGCCGAAATCCCAGAAATATGTCTGCTCTATGCTATCGGGCGAAATTTCGTAGAACTGGAAAGTTCCCGGAGGACACGACTTCGACTTATCAGAATAAAAACCTACATCGGGCAGCGGATGAACTAGGGCGTAAACCGAGTCGGTTGCTGTTGGCGAACCGCAGGCATCGCTTACGGTAAACCTATAGAACCTTGATTCTGGCGGATATAGGTTGTATGGAGTTGTTATCACGCCAAAGTCTTCGGATGTCAGCCTATACGGGCCGCCATTTCCGCCAGTTATTTCGACGTTGAAGCTTATGCTCTCGCCCTTGCACACCTCATCGTTTTCCTGAGTTACCGAAACGATTTGGATAGGAGGATTAACATTGACGGTCATTTGCTTAGGTGCGACTGTACATCCGTTTACATCGGTCACATTCAATGTGTATGTTTCGCTTGTTGTTGGCGACGCTGTGAAATTATGTCCGTACCACACGAAATTGTCGGGACCTGTCCATACGAATTCGTACGGGCCAGAGCCGCCAGTTGCGTTAGCATACGAGTGGAATGTTTCGCCTATGCATATTGTTCCGCCATTGGGTATAGGTTCGGTGACATAAATAGCTTCGGGCTGGTCGACAAACGCAGAAGCAGTCTGAGTACATCCGTTGGCATCGGTTACGACTACGGTATGCCATCCTGCACCAATGGAAACATGGGCATCGGTTTGTCCGTCGTCCCAAAGGTAGTTGTACTCTCCACCAGCCAAAGGCACACCGCCTACGACATCGGCCTGAGCGAAACCATCGGCATATCCGAAGCAAGTTGCCGGACCAGAAAGCGTTGCGACATACATTGTATCGGGTTCGGTTATTACAAACGAGGTTGCGCCAGTACATTCGTACAAGTCGGTAAGGCTAACAGTGTAGCTTCCCGGACATAAGTTCTCGATATAGTCGGTTGTGCTCTCCCACGAATATGTAAACGGAGGGATACCGCCCTGAATAGTTATTGTTGCCGAGCCAGAACAAGTTCCGTGGCAACTTATGTCCTGAGCGTTAGCCGTTATTGTTATTGGCTGGCTTACAATGACTGTAGTTGTCTGCGGATTGTTGGTGCAGCCGTTATTGTCGGTAACGGTTACAGAATATGAAGTTGTCTCGTCGGGCGAAACGATTCTGTTCGAGATTGCAGAAGCACCGTCGTTCCACAAGTAGCTGTATGGAGGTGTGCCGCCAGTAGCGTTTACCGCTATCGAAGCTTCGGCTCCATGGCATATTCCTTGATTCGGAGTAATTGTGTAAAGGAATCTCGGCGGCTCGACAACAGATGCTGTTGCTCTTGCCGTACACTGGTTTTCGTCGGTAACAGTTACAGAATAGGTGCCAGGAATCAAGTTCGACACCGTCGGCGTATGCATGGTTGTCGACCAACTGTATGTAAACGGAGCAGTTCCTCCTGTTACGTTTGCAGTCATTGTTCCGTCGTTTCGTCCATAACAGGTCACATCGGTCTTGCTAAGGGTTACATTTACAGCAGGAGCAGGAAGAATCTGGAAAGTTTGTGATAACGAACATGCGTTGTAAGTATCGGTTACGGTTACCGAATATGTACCTGGACTATATATTGGCACAACCTGCGAAATGGCTCCGGTTGACCATTCAAACCAGTAAGCACCGCCTCCATGCACGATGTTTACCATAGACGTCGACTCGGCTCCGTCGCACAACACATCGGAATGCGTGACGGTATATTCCAGTTCAGAAGCGTCACAAATACGCCTCACTGGCTGTTGGGAATTTGCATAACTTGCTATCAGACAGCAAATTACCACAAATAATATATTGGTTAACTTCTTCATGTTTTCAAAAGTAAAGTTACACTTATATTAGTGAGCAAACATACAATTTTTTTTTGAAACAAAAAACAAAAAAAAGCAAAAATATTGTGCACTAATTCTTTATCTAATAACGTAAACGCACAAAAAAGGTTGCCTGTATCATTTAAAACAAGCTAGCAAAATTTACAAATGTATATATATCAATGAATTACTTTTGATTATTTTTTTAGTTCGGCAAATTTCTTCAACGATATTTCGTCGAGTCTTTGCACGGTCCACTCGTCCATAGGCACTGCTCCAATCGACCTGTAAACATTCAACGCAGGCTTGTTCCAGTCGAGGCATATCCATTCCATACGACCGCAGTTGCGTTCCACTGCAATTTCTGCAAGATGCTTCAGCAATGCTTTTCCGTAACCAAGGCCTCGTTTTTCGGGTATAACAAACAAATCCTCAACATATAAGCCTTTGCGACCGACAAATGTCGAGAAGTTGTGGAAGAAAAGAGCAAAACCGACAATACACCCGCCCTCTTCGGCAAAAACGACTTCGGCAGCCTTTTCCACAAAAATCGAGTTGTAAATTGTCTGTTCGTCGGCAATTACTTCGTCCAAGCATTTTTCGTAATCAGCCAGTCTCTTTATCATTTCGAGAATTGTTCCTTCTTCGCCAACTACGGCCTGTCTTATGCGGAAATTTTGTGATTGTACCATGTGCGGATATATTTAGATTGCAAATTTAGGCGATTTTTATTATTTACAGATTTTTAACGGCAGATTTTTTTTCAAATCTAAAATCGTAATTCGTAAGTCGTAAATATTTCTTACATTTGCAGTCCCATGAAATTGTCGGTCGTCATAGTAAACTACAACGTTAAGCATTTCCTCGAGCAGTGCCTTAATTCGGTTGCTGCTGCTGCAAAACATTGTGAAACAGAGGTATTTGTTGTCGACAACAATTCGGTTGACGGCTCGTGCAATATGCTTCGCGAAAAGTTTCCGTGGGTAAAACTCATCGAAAACAAGAAGAATTACGGTTTTTCATACGCCAACAACCAGGCAATCAGGCAATCGAACGGCGAATATGTTCTTCTGCTCAACCCCGACACTGTAATCGAGGAAGACACGTTGAAGTCGGTATGCGACTTCATGGACGCCCATCCCGATGCAGGAGGCCTTGGCGTAAAGATGATCGACGGCAAAGGTCGCTTTTTGCCCGAATCGAAACGCGGACTGCCAACGCCAAAAGTGGCTTTCTACAAGATTTTTGGACTGTCGAAGCTTTTCCCCAAGTCGAAAAAGTTCGGCAAATACCATCTTACCTACCTCGACAAAGACGAAATCCACAAGGTAGATGTGCTGTCGGGTGCGTTTATGCTTCTGCGTGCAGAAACCCTGAAAAAAGTCGGTCTGCTCGATGAAACTTTTTTCATGTACGGCGAAGACATCGACCTGTCGTACCGCATTACCTTAGGCGGCTACAACAACTATTATTTTCCAAAGACCACAATCATTCACTACAAAGGCGAAAGCACCAAGAAAGGCAGTGTAAACTACGTAGTTGTATTCTACAACGCCATGAAGATTTTTGCCCGCAAGCATTTCTCGGAAGGCGCTGGTCTAATGATTTTCTTCATTAACCTTGCAATATATCTGCGTGCTGCAATGGCTATCGCAGGACGATTCTTTACCAATGCCATAACACCAATCGTTGATGCCCTGCTTATTCTTTCTGGATTCTTGATAATCACTCCATTATGGGGCACATACCTGTATGGAGAAGAAGCCGTATACCCGCACAACGTATTTGTTGGAGCAATGATAATGTACATTTCGGTATGGCTATTGTCGATCCTTCTATCGGGAGGCTACGACAAACCAGTGAAAATGAAGAATATATTCAAGGGAATCGGCATAGGTGCTGTGATAATCCTTGCCGTTTACGCACTGCTGCCCACACATTTGCGTTTTTCGCGCGCACTTATTCTTCTAGGCACCGCATGGACATTAATAATAGTCCCTCTTGTCAGGCTGCTGCTTAACTTTACCAAACTGCAGGTTTTCAAGGTTAACCTTCCAAAGCGCAAGAAGGTGGCTGTAGTTGGAAGCAAGGAAGAATGCCGCTCGCTGGTGGGACAGCTGATGTCGTCGAGAACAAAAATAGAGATTGCCGCGTATGTAAGTCCTAACGCAGACACCGACAAGTTTTTTGCCGGCGACATGGAACAACTCGACGAGATTGTCAAGATAAACCGAATCGACGAACTTATTTTCTGTGCAAAAGATATTCAGTCGCAACAGATAATACGCACAATGCTCAACCTTTCGAGTCCTAATCTCGATTACAAGATTGCCAGCCCCGACGGTTTTTCGGTCATCGGCAGCAACTCTATCAACACAACCGGCGAACTATACAACGTAGACATCAACGCCATCGACAAGCCCGAAAACCGCCGTTCGAAACGTATGTTCGACATTGTAACATCGTTCTTCATGATTCTGCTTTCGCCAGTGCTCATTTGGTTCATAAAAGGCAAACTCAAAGCATACGCCAACTTGTTCTCGGTGCTGTTTGGCGGCAAAACTTTTGTTTCGTATTGCACCAACGAAAACGACACTAGCCTTCTGCCAAAGATTAAGAAAGGCGTATTTAGCGTCGACATGATATACGGCCGCAACGTGAAAAAGGATGTCGCAGACCGACTTAACATCATGTATGCCAAGGATTATCGAGTTTCACACGACGCATCAATGTTTTTCAAGCTGTGGAGGAAATTAGGATGCAATTAGCAGGAAAGAAGATTTTTCTCCGCAAGATGGAACCCGAGGATCTGGAATTCCTTTATTCAATAGAAAACAATTCCGATTTCTGGCATGTGAGCGAGACAAAATCGCCATATTCGCGCTGGGAATTGAAGCAGTACATCGAGAATTATTGCTACGACATATTTACTACCAAGGAGTTACGTCTGATGATATGCGACTATGCTTTGCAAAAGCCCATAGGCATTGTCGATTTGTTCGAATACCATCCGCTGCACAACCGCTGCGGCGTTGGAATAATTGTATCGCCAGAACATAGTGGGATGGGCATTGCAACAGAGACTTTGCAATTGGTCATGGAATATGCATTCAAAACACTGCTGCTAAAGCAGTTGTGGTGTCTTATTGACAACGCCAACGATGTGAGCAAAGCTCTTTTCGAAAAATGTGGTTTTGTGCAAACCGGAACGCTAAAGCAATGGAAGCAAACCGAAGATGGTTATGCCGATGTTCTTGTATATCAGTGCGTAAAATAGTATCTATTTGTAAAACTTTTTGAACCCGTTTGACTCAATTGTTTTTGTTTTTTCACCGTCGTGTACGATGAAATATGCTTCCATACCATCAATGCTCTCGACAATTTTCATTGCCTTCTCGGCACCCATGACCATGAAGGCCGTGGCGTAGGCATCGGCACTAATGCAGTCGGGATAAACGACTGTAGCGCTAATCATCTCGTTTTCGGCAGGATAGCCCGTGAGAGGATTTATGGAATGACCGAACTTCTTGCCACCATCCTCAATAAACTGGCGATAGTTGCCCGAAGTATTTACGGCCATGTCTGACAGATGTATTTCAATTTGTTTTTCACGATATTCGTATCCACTACCTTCTATTGGCTTGTCAATACCAATTTTCCAGTTCTCGCCTTTGGCGTTTTTGCCTGAGCAATATATTTCTCCTCCAATTTCCACCAAAAAATTGGCAATGCCTTTGCTTTTAAGGAAATCGGAAACATAATCGACAGACATTCCCTGCGCTATGGCGTTTGTGATTATCTGTGTTTCAGGGTCGTGCTTTACGATTCTGCCGTTGGTAATTTCGAGCTTGTCCATTCCTACATGCTGCAAGAGCGAATAGATTTCGGAACTGTCGGGAATATGTTTTTCGTGACGTTTCCATCCGAATCCCCAGGCGTTAACTATCGGAGCTACAGTAACATCGAAAGTGCCGTCGGTGTTTGTCCAAACTTCCTTCGAAACTGTGAAAAAATCCTCGGCAAGAGCATCGAGAGAGTCGGTTTCGTTGCGGTTGATGCGCGAAATGAGCGAGGTGCTGTCGTAGTTTGACAGCGAACGGCAAAAGGCTTTCAATAGGCTGTCAATTTCGCCGTTGTAGTTGGTGTCGCTGCTGTAGATTATATTGAACATCGTGCCTTGCGTTGGCCCGCTATACTTTATGTATTCAGGTATGTGTTCTGTTTTTCGGTCACAAGAGGCAAAAACTACTGCCAACAATACCATTATCAAAAAAAATCTTACTTTTATCATATCTTGTTTTTTTATAATCTACATTATTGATTTTCGCCAGCCAACCAACCTGTCGAAAAGGCAATCTGCAAGTTGTAACCGCCTGTATTGGCATCAACGTCAAGCACTTCACCAGCGAAAAAGAGACCTTTTACCAGTTTCGACTCCATTGTCTTCTGGTTGATTTCGTCAACCGACACGCCTCCGCTTGTGACAATGGCTTCGTTGAAGTCGCGATGCCCTATAATGTCGAAAGCGAAGTCCTTCATCAACGCGACAATCCTGCGTCTTTCGTCGCCAGAGAGCTGACTAGCAAGCTTTTCGCCATCCAACTTTGCCAGACTTATAAAGACAGGAATCATCTGCATCGGCAGCCACTCGCGGAACAATGCCTTGAGTTTTGCCTTGCCGTTGGCATCGAGATCGCGAAGTATGCGTGTGTCGAGTTTCTTTTCGTCGAGAGCAGGCTTCAGGTCGATTGACAGGCGGACTTTGCGATTTTCGTGCAAGGCAATCACAGCCCAGCGGCTCATGGTTAGAATTACGGGTCCTGTAACACCGAAATCGGTAAATTCAAGTTCGCCGAACTCTTCGTGCGACTTTTTCCCGTCGATCCACAGCGATGCGGAAATATTCTTGAGAGCCAACCCACTGAGCCGAAAAAAGAAATCGCCCTTGCCAACAAGCGGCACCAGTGCAGGCAAAGTTTCGGTAACCGTATGACCGCATTTTTGAGCAAAACCGTAGCCATCGCCAGTGGAGCCAGTGAGCGGATAGGATTTTCCACCCGTACAAACAATAATCTTATCGGCCTGCAGAGTTTTTTCGCCCCTTTCGTCGCGGATTTTCACCCCACAAACAGCGTCATTCGCCACATTTATGCCCGTTACAGAGGTCGAAAACATGAATTTCGCCCCTGCCCTACGTGCACTCGCCACAAGAGCATCGACCACATCGACGGCCTTTCCCGATGCCGGGAAATAGCGTCCGCCACGTTCGAGCACGACCTCCACACCAGCCTCGTCGAGCATTGCAAGGATGTCGGACGAGAAAAACGACTTGAAAGCCGGATACAAAAAACGTGGCTCAGGATAGATGTTATTCATAAACTCCTTGATGTCGTCGGAGTTGGTCACATTACAGCGACCTTTGCCAGTAATCATCACCTTGCGAGCCGCACGGGCGTTTTTCTCCACCACAACGACATTCTGACCGCTCCGGCAAGCCGAAATTGCCGCCAGCAGTCCCGAAGCTCCTGCACCGATTATGATTGTGTCAAATTGCATGGATGTAGTTTGTATGTTTCTGGTTTAAAGTTTCTCGTTACTAGGATTTCGTGAGATTCTGCATCTTGTCGTCAACTCAAAAACTAGAAACTCCTAGAACATTCCCGTTACCATGCCGCCCAAAATGTGCATATAGCGCTTGAACTGAGCGGATGACATTTTGTTTCCATTCTTATTTATATTGTCGGAAATTGCCGACGCCTTGCGGCTGTATTCGTCGAAATCATTCATTGCAGCCTCGTCGCCGCGCATGACATTGCGTAAGGCTCCGACTGCCAGATTGACATATTTTTCGTACTCGTCGAGCAGAGAATCGATTTCCGACGCATCGGCAGCCGACTTTCCCTGCACTTCGGAACCGTCGTCACTAAACATAAAGTTATTGAAAGCATCGACAAACACATCGAGCATTCCACCACCATCGATGGTATCGTGACGTTCGTAGTGCCACGACGACGAATCGGGGTTATCTATGCCCAAATCGTTGAAAAACGACGAAAAAGCATTGGCAATATCATCAACAAACGACTGTCCATCGTCGTAAGTGTTGTCGTCGGCATACGGCTCCACATAGGAATCGTCATAGCCATCCTGCGCAGGCGCCGACTTCGAAGCGAAAAACCTCAGATTATCGCGGTAAATTCGGTAATCTTTCTTCGAAATCTTATTTTCAATCTTCGTGAAACGTTTCTCTTGCGCATCGGTCATGTACATTCCGTACAATATGTTCGCAATTTTCGCAGCAAGTTCCATATCCTTGGATTTCACTGCATTCTCGAAACAATCGAGATACAAGTCCACATCGTCGTCACCATTAGCGACAACTGACATATCGGGCAACAAAACCTTTTGAGGCACAAGGCCATTTACACCCGCACCAAACGCCGAAGCTACCACTATGGTCAGCATTGCAGCAAACAAAAACAACTTTTTCATAACAGTATGTTTTTAAGTCAAAAAAGCGAGAACAAATGTAGCACAAAGCATGCCAAATCACATATAATATTTCGTTAAAACTTTTCATGTAAAAACGCAAGAGCTTTTTCTAAAAAAAAATCAAACCTACGACACATTTTGGCGTAACATCATACGACATTTGCTGTCGTAAGAAACAAAAAAATTAAAGTTATGACTATTGACATTAAAGAATTCGGAGCAAATCTCGGCAACCGCGAATACTGGGACAGTTGTGGAGCAGAGTGGAACCACACGACAATCGAACAAAAAATCTTTAAACTTGCTGAATTTGTACAAGCTGGAGGCAACCTCTACCCCGTAATATACAAGTATGCAAAAGGTCGCGAATACACATACCGCCGTGCTATAAATTGGTGTATTTTGGATTATCTCAACACCCTGATGGTCGAAGGATATTATGTAAATTTTATGTTGCTTGACAACAAAGAGGCCGTAAAACTACTGACCGAACTGCTTAAAGTCGGTGCCGAACTTAAATTTAAATCTAAACGAATCGACTCCCGCTATTATGACTATTACGAGTGGGAACTAAAAAGAGTTGAAGATGAAAGCATACTCGTCGCCATCGAAGAAGAACACAAGCAAAAGTACCCCGACGAAACATTGGACGACCAGAAAAAGCTAATAAGGAAGTGGAAAGACGGATGTTGGTGGAGGAAATAAAAGAGTACACCGAGAATAACCAAAGAAAAAAAATGAGATTAAGGGATGTTTGGAGGAGAATAGTAGGAACGTAGCCGTCCACTGAGCATGTCGAAGGGCAAGGCGGAATGTGTTGAAAAGTAAATAACAAAAAACATCTATCAACCGAGAAGCATTCAGTACTAAACGAAGATAAGGAAAGACGACGAAAAGCTTATTCATGATATTATAAATTGGAAACTCCCTACCAAAAGTGGGGAGTTTTTTTGCTTCGCTCTTCATAAAATGTGTAAAATCAACCTAAAAATGGTTCATAAAATGTGTGAATTTGCCCCTAAAATGGTTCATAAAATGTGAAATAGTTTTAGTAATCAATGAGTTGAAAAATATTTTGAGTATTCATAAAATGTGTAACCAGAATCATAGTTTTTTGCAAAGGCAGGAATTCCGTTATAAATAAAAACCACAGCCGAAAATTTTTCCCATATTTCTTGCAAAAGTCGCCCCGAAAAGTGTATCTTTGCACCGAAAAGTCGCACCGAAAAGTGTATGGCAATCGAAAAAAGTCGCCCCGAAAAATGTCAACATGTTTATTTTCAGCGATTTGAAAAATAACAAAAAAAGCAACATCTTTTTTCTAAAATCTACGACATATTTTGGCGTATCTATAGCTTTTCTTTGCCGAAAAAAGTTTTGAACAACCTATGATACTGAAAATGTTTCATATAACCATCACGAGATGTAATTTGTGGTATAGCAAAGGTAAATTTCCGTCGAAAATAGTTGGTGGATGATGTATGTAAAATGGAATTAATAGATTAAATTTGTGAGGTCGTTTTTCTCGGAATCTGTTTAAATGGACTTCAGAAAAAAACGGAAAAACAATTTTATAAGGTTCGTGATACAAGAAATATAATACAAAAAAGCATGGATTTAAAGGCAATTTCAGAATTAAAAGGGCTCACATTCGTAATACCATACCAACAACGTGGCTACAAATGGACACCAGACAATGTTAAAGTTCTTCTTGATGATTTCAATAGTTTTATCGATTCTAAAAAGACATTATATTGTTTGCAACCAATAGCTATTGCAAAATGTACGGACAGTTATAGATTTGTTGTCATTGATGGTCAGCAGAGATTAACAACCTTGTATCTAATATGGAAATATTTGCAATTGAATGATACATATAAGTTTGAGTTTGAACGAGATGACGATGATGAGAGAAAAGATTTTCTTGAGAACATTTCAACCATAGAAGAAATAAACGACAATAAAATAGACTTTTTTTACATCTCTCGTGCATATCTTGCTATCAAAGAATGGTTTGAAGCAGACAAAGCAAATGAAAAAAAAATCAAAGAGTTGTTACTTGCACCAAAGGACAAACCATCTGTTCAGGTGCTTTGGTATGAAGTAGAAGAAAAAAAAGAACACGAAGCTTTTCGTGATATCAATAGCGGAAAAATCCAATTAAGCAACAGCGATTTGATAAAAGCATTGCTGCTAAATAACACAAACAATTTTGAAAATAGACAGCAGATTGCCGCTCAGTTTGAACTAATGGAACGCCAATTGGCAGAAGACCGCTTCTGGTATATGCTACAACGAAAAGACATAGAGCCTCTGAAAGGTCAGTCTCGTATTGATTTGTTATTTAATATGGAAGCAAATATAAAAAATGAAGACTATCAGATTGATTCTCGAAAATCATTTTTCCTATTTTCTAATTATTCAACAGAAAAACTATTGATTATGTGGAAAAATATAAGGGAAAAATACCAACGTCTAAGAGATTTATTCGAAGATCCATACACATTCCATTATATAGGATTCTTAATTTATTGCGGGCACGAACTTAATGACATAGTTAATGAATATTCAAGCCGCCCAAAAACTGAATTTAGATCCTATTTGAAAACCGAGATAAAAAAACAAATGTTTCATAATCGTCTTGAAGAATATTCATACGAAGATTCAAAAGTTGCTTTGCGAAGATTATTCGTACTGCATAATATAGAAACTCTTTTGTATAGATATGAAGATTTGTCTAGTCACAAAGCTTTGAGGTTCTCATTTGAGAATTTCCCATTTGAACTACTTTATACACAAACATGGAACATTGAGCACATAGCATCACATACAGACAACGATTTAAAAAAACAAAAGGATCGGGAAGATTGGATTAAAAGTGTGACGACAGATTTTGAATCGCTTTTTAACGATGATAAACTTAAAATATTAAAACAAGAGGCTGAAGCAGATTTGAATAATGATGAGAACTTCAACCAACTCTATGAGTATATTATAAAAAAAGCAAATGATAATCCTATTGAAAATGAAGAGGATAAAAATGGTATAGGAAATTTAGTTTTATTGGATGAACATACGAACAAAAGTTTTCACAATTCGTTATTCCCTCGCAAACGCAGGATTGTAATAATGGCAAGCGGATTGAGAAATAAAAAAGATCCACAAGAGAATGTTGAGCCCGTTTATGTTCCGATATGCACACAACAGGTTTATACAAAATCCTACAACAAGCAAAGTAATGTTAACCTGAATTGCTGGGGGCAGGATGATTATGATGCTTATCTATCTGATATGCGAGAAAAATTAAAGTTTTATTTTGATACGAACCAAGGAGAGTAATAACAATGGCAAACGATATAAAAACATTTCAAACGGAGTTTATAGATTGTAGGAAAAACATACAAATACCTTTGTTGCAGCGCGATTATGTTCAAGGCGGAAGAAAAGATGTGATTGAACCATTCCTTGAAAAACTCATTTCTGCCATAAAAGAAGAATCCATACAAGTAAACTTAAATTATATATATGGATACGATAAGGAAAATTGGTTTGTTCCCATAGATGGTCAGCAACGCCTTATAACCCTATGGTTACTACATCTATACATTTATGCGAATAAGACTGCCGATTTCTCTGTCAAGCTGAAATTCGAATCTCGAGAATTTGCCGACAATTTCTGTGAACAATTAAGTACAAATCTATGTAACAATCTAAAAGAAGATATTGGCAATTCGTTAAAGGAAAAAATCATTGACTCCAGTTGGTTCGTTTCTGGTTGGCTTTATGATGCCACTGTGAATAATATGTTGAGCACATTGGATTTGATTCATAAAAAAATTGGAGGTGCAAATATAGATAACGCATACACTCATAATATCACTTTTGATTTTCTAAATATGAAAGATAGATTGGATGATGATGTTTATGTAAAAATGAACGGACGCGGACGTCCATTGTCATATTTTGAGAATCTAAAATCCTGGATGGACGAACATGTAAAAAAAGAATTTGGTGAAGATGATGAATTTACAAAAAATTGGCGAACAAAAATGGACAACGAATGGACGGATTTGTTTTGGGACAATCGCAATAAAAAACAAGGACATCCGGAAGAAATTGATGATGAACAACAAAGATTCTTATACAGCATGCTGTTGTTGTTTTGGAAAAAGCACGAATTAGACTTTTTAAATTCACTTGAAAAAGATGAAGAACGCATCACAAAATCAAATTATATCTCATTCCTAAATGAATGGGGGAAAGAAGACAATGAAAAGCTGTCTGAAGACTCTGCAATTGAGGATATTAGAAAAAAAACATTTTCGTTATTGCAGGATGGTGAGAAACTAATTCCTCTATATTGGATTGAAAAGACAAAAATATTTGACAAAAATGTATTTCATTTTGTTAAAGAAGGACTTGATTCTTTAAATAAAAACAAAGATTCTATTAATAACAAAAACTGCAAATCGTACAATGACATTATTTGTGCGATATATTTAGATTCCGAAATGTCCTATTTGTATCAAATCGCATTTAAAGAAGCTACATATAAGAAGACATTGCCATTGTTATATGCAATCATAAAAACACCAGATAATTATAAAAATGAAAAAAAATTTTATCAATGGTTAAGATTATGGAAAAATTTGATACTCAATTCAAACATCGAAAGTGAAGATATTGGAAACAGTTGCTATACTATTGAGAATATTTCTCAAAAGGTTGACAGTAATAATTTATATGAAGTTGTATCTAATTTGAAATGGGAAAGAAGGTTTGGTTTCAGCGAAGACCAATTCAACGAAGAAATCGCAAAAGCCAAGCAAATACTTAACGGAGAACCTCGTTCTGATGGAAAAGCATGGGAAGAAATCATAATAGAAGCTGAAAATTATGCATTTTTCAAAGGTGCAATTAGATTTTTATTTCAAGATGCAGAAGGTAAAGTAACAGAAGATAGTTGGAAGAATTTTGATACTAAATGGAATAACGCTAAAAAATATTTCCACAATAACGGATTAAAACCAGAATATAAAATTGATGTAACAAAAGCATTAGTTATTCAGTGTGATAAATGGAAAGAACAGTTATGCGATAAGCAAATTTTTAATCCTGATGTATCAACATGGAGATGGATATTATGTTCTTCTGCATGGACAAAACAAATATTTAATATACTTATACATGAACTGAATCAAATTACCCCAGTAGGTATTAATGAAGAATATTCTATCGAAAAGTACATAACACCGATACTTGACAAACTACCATATAAAGAAATGATAGAAAAAGAACCCAGTGGAAGATTCCATTGGAACGGCAAATTGGGATATTACATGCCATATGGACGTGAAGCTATTACATTTGATTGGTATGGGTTCAATAGAAATAAAATATTGTCTGATTTATGTAATAATAGTGTAATTTATTGCAAGCAGAAAATAGATAATTATGATTTCTTCTGGGGTTGGGATATTGATTTTAAATATCGTGGCATAGATTTTCAATGGAATAGTGATGATAATATATATTTAATGATGAATGGAACAAAATTATCCCAAAATGAGCACGAAAATTATTCCGTTGAAGTATCTGGCATTTTCGAAAGCGATGAACTTGTCAACGAGTTAGACAAACTCATCGCCCAAGCATATCCCTCCGAACCTAAAGTCATTCAATAAACATTGCCCAAATAGCAACACATTTTCCCCAGCCTGCGCCCGATTTTGGCGTAGGCTTTCTTTTTCTTTGTGCCATACCAAACAAAGGAACAATGAGAAACACACTCAAATCATCGCACAGGCAAAGCGGCATCAAAATTATCGGTATCGGCTGCGGAGGCAACAATATAGTTAATAGCCTGTATGCAAGCGGAATGAATGATATTTCGCTGGTGGCTTGCGACTGCGATGCTTCCGTGCTCGAACGCTCGAAGACAGATGTTAAATTGCAATTCGGCAACGATGGCTTAGGAACCGGTGGTAATCCAACAGTCGGAAAGAAAACCGCTGAGGAGAAAGCCGCAGATATCAAGGCATTGCTAGGCGACGGAACGGATGTGGCATTTGTGGTGTCATGTTTGGGCGGTGGATGCGGAACGGGAGCTGCACCCATAGTTGCACGTGAGGCACGTCTGATGGGAATTACAACGATATGTGTTGCGACCTTGCCGTTCGAGTTCGAGGGGACACAGCGATTTGGGCAGTCACTAGACGGTGTACGTATGATGTCAAAAAATGCTGACGGCATCTACCTTTTCAACAACCAGTACATTTCCCGCCAGCATCCTGATTCGTCAATTAACGAAGCATTTGCGCAAGCCGATGAAATGATGTGCAATTTCATCAGAAACACCATCGAATCCATCACGAAGCAAAAGAAAGCAAAGCGAGAAAAAATTGGATTGTGGAGATTTTTGAGAAAAACATTTTGGCATACGACATAATTTGGCGTATATCAGATTTTTCTTTGCTGGAAAAAATATATGGACATCGAGAATCTAATCAATTGCATTGCGCATGACGCAGATGGAATATATAGGTATTTTTATCAACAAAAGGTGGCGAAAATAATTTCACAGCAAACTCGAGATTCCGAGTTGCCAAGAATGAAAATAAAACGTAGCCTATTGTTAGATACAATAAAAAGCAGATTTCCAGAAGCTGCAATAAAGGAATTAAACGAATGGAAAGATCTGATAAAACTTGATAATGTAGATTTCAAGATTCACAATTTTTGCAAAAAAGTCAGAATTTCAATAAAGGGACACGAAGATTTTTATTTCTATGGAGCAGCAGACAGAGTTGGTGAGGTCTTTGTCGATTCGGTCCCTAACTTGATAGAATACATGAAGGAAATTGATAGCCTAATGCCAGAATGGGAAAAGGAATACGCGAATCTTATTTCACAGCATGACAGCAAGATAAGTGATGCCCTGCGTGTTTCGTTGTTCAGTGGGGAATGTAAATTATGCGACATTTTGAAATGCAGAATGGAGTTGGCGCTTGCGGAGTGCCGTACAGATATTGGTGCTGGGCTTAAGCTTCGAAAAATATTGGCAGAATCAAACGCTTCATTTGAACACATTATGGTAAGCACTCCAAACACTCCGTACCGCATTAAAAATTTTGGCAGAAATTATTCTAAGGACGATATGATTACAATCGCAGTTCTAGCTATTGACAATTGCGCAATGAACTTTTATGACACAGAAATTACAATTGAAAAGTTGGCGCATATTGACAGGATGATGCCCATCTGGATTGAGGAGTGCAAGCAATGGGAATACGAGAACGAAAAGCAGAAAAAGGCGCAAGAGATAAAATCTATGAGTGTTTTCGCTCTCATCAAGCAAAAGATGAAACAACTTGGATGTGAATACTATATCTCTACTAATCAAAAAACAACATCACTTTATATTAGGCTCGAAAAGTCGAGAATGCTAAAACTTTCGTTGCCCGATATGGCGATAAGTACAATAAACAGGCGTATTGAGATGATTGAAGATACCGTCAAAGCCATAAACAATATTCACAATGCTTTCCGAATAACCAACGAGGGGAAAAACATAGACTGGAAAAAGGAATCAACAGAATAAGCCGTAGGCGGTCGCGAATCTCTGCAAAGACGGATCTCCGCGACCTTTTTAAACAAATACGAAGCAGAGCGGAGTATACCTTGATTGCCGCCTTGGCTGGTGAGCGTAAGGTTGGTTCTGTAAATTGATTTCGAGCGTTTTTTGAAATTTGTTTCGAGCAGATTGGCGTGCGGAAAGAGGAAACAATGCGGGTATTGTGACCGACTGACAATCGTCAAGATGCCGAAAGAAAATCAAAAACGCCGAAAAGTTCTTATATGTCAATATAAACCTTAAAAACGGTGAATTTGCAGAACCAACCTGAGAAAAATCGGTGGAACGGAGCGTAAAAAGGCAGACTGTTTGAGCCGAAGTGCAACGGAGGTGAGTTTCTGCGTTTTAGCGGAGTGTAAACGATTTTTAGCGAAGCAGACTCAGCGGACACACTTTTTTTGTTTACTTTATTTGGTGACAAAAAAAGTAAAAGCCTTCGCGACTAGAGCGAAAAGAATAAGATTGTTTCCTAAATTATCCCACAATATTTTTCATCCTCCGCCATATTTTGTCACACCTTTTTCCTATATTTGCATCCGCAAACAACAAAAACATTACGCTACATGGATACAAAATCTCTGGTTTCCAATTATGTATGGCTCATAAGCTTCATCCGCCGCAGAGGCAGAGTTCCCTTCAAGGAAATAAACAAGGCATGGCAACGCGCCGAACGCGACGGCGGACTGGAACTCAGCAAACGAACCTTCCTGCGACATATCAACGACATAGCCGACATCTTTGGCATCGACATCGAATGCGAGGGTTGCGGCGAATACAACTATTTCATAACCAACGACGACAGCAAGTCCGACACGACAAAGGAATGGCTGCTAAACTCGATGTCGCTGCACAACTTCGTCTGCGACAGCCAGCAACTGAAAAAACGCATACTGCTCGAAGACATCCCGTCGGGACAAAAGTTCCTGACCACTATCATCGAGGCAATACGTGACCTGACCGTGCTACATATATGGTATCAGGGATTCGGAAAACACGAAAGCGATTTCGAAATAAAACCCATCTGCGTAAAACTGTTCCGCCAACGATGGTATGTTTACGCCAAATCGCAGGTCGGCAACCGCATCTACGCCCTCGACAGAATAAACGAAATCGAAGTTACCGACAAAAAATACAAGTTTCCCGACATCGCACCCGACGAAGTGTTCGACAAAACTGTAGGAGTCAGCGCATTCGACGCAAAAGTGGAAAAAATTCGCATTAAGGCATTCAAGGACAAGCAACACGGCTACGAGGACTGCTACCTGCGCTCGCTGCCACTGCACAAGTCGCAACGCGAAATAACAAACCTATCAACCGACGAATATGCTGTATTCGAGTACGATATGAAAGTCAGCTTTGAACTTAAACAGGAACTTCTGCGCCACATGGACAGCATCGAAGTCGTTGCTCCAAAGTCGCTGCGCGATGAAATGAAGCGCGTTACCGAAGCAATGACGAAACGATACAAAAAGTCGGCAAAAACTAAGGCAAAATAGCCATTATTTCAGCCATTTTGCCAAGAAATCCTCCATCGCGTGGTAAAATTCGAAGCGGTTTTCCTCGTTCGAGAAACCATGCCCTTCGTTGTCCTTCACCATATAGTCGACCTTGACGCCACGGTTGCGCAATGCCTCGACCATCTGGTCCGACTCGGCCTTGTTGACACGCGGATCGTTAGCTCCCTGCGCGACAAACAGCGGACGCACAATCTTGTCGGCATTCAAGGCTGGCGAATTAGCAGTAAGCATCTCCTTGTCGGTTTCGGGATTGCCAACCTGCTCGTACATCATCTCGAGCATAGGCTTCCAATATGGTGGAATTGTGTTCAGAAAGGTGAAAAGGTTGGAAACGCCGACATAATCGACACCGCAGGCAAAAAGTTCTGGCGTTTTTACCAAGGCTTGCAAGGTGGCATATCCACCATAGCTTCCGCCATAGATTGCAATTCGCTTCGGGTCGGAATATTCATTGTCTATCAGCCACATAACACCATCAGTAATGTCATCCTGCATGGTCTGTCCCCACTGCTTGTACGACAGTTCCTTGAACTTGCGACCGAAACCCGTCGAGCCACGGAAATTCATCTGGAACACAGCATATCCCCTATTCGCCAGGAACTGCACCTCCGAATCGTAGCCCCAGTAGTCGCGTGCCCACGGACCACCGTGAGGAATTACAACGGTAGGCAGATTTCGGGCAGTTTCGAGCGTATAGCCATTCGGCAAGGTAAGGTAAGCCTCGATTTGCAAGCAGTCGCGCGATGTATAAACCACTGGAATCATCGACGACAATTCCTCCTCTTTCAGCCACGGCGAAAGGTCGGCAATCTTGCTAATCTTGTCGGCCTTGACATCGTAGAGATAATATGCGCCACGGGTGCGGTCGTTGCCTACATAGATAATGCGCATATCCTCGGCCTTGTTGGTGGCAGCCGTTCCGAACTTATGATTTGGAAAAGCAGCGGCAAGACGCTTATTGATTCGTTCGGCCTCGGCATCAAAGAAATGCCGTACCGTGTCCTTGTGACCGACATAGGAAACCGCAGTCAGCTTTTTGCGCAGATTCGACCAGCCAACACCAGAAATGTCGTAGCGGTCGTTGGTGAAAATTTCCTCAAGTTCCTCGGCTGTAGCAGGATTCATGAGCACCAGAGCCGACTTGTCGCGTCCGAGATTGGTGATAGCATACACATTCTTGTTGTCGGCGGTAAAAACAATTGCCGACACATCTTCCTTGAACGAAGTGCGTATCACAGGGCGGAAATCCTCGTCCTCGGTGTCGCGGTAAAGCATTTCCTGGTTCACGCCATCCACAATCGAGTAGGCAATTCGCAGTTTGCCATCGTGGTCGGTCATCCAAGCCTGGATGTTGCCCGGATTTTCGGCAAGCATAGTCATTTCGCCAGTCTTAAGATTGAGCCTGTAGGGGTCGAAAATCTCCGGATTGCGCTGATTGGTCTCGATAAGTATCTCATCGTCTATTTCTTCCAAGTCGTCAAGAATGTGAGTACGGACACCTTTCATCTTGGTATAAGGGCGCATATCCGAACCGTCGGCATCAACGCCGTAAAGCTGGAAATTCTCATCGCCGCCATCGTCCTTCATGAAAAGGATACGGTTGTTGTTTGCCCACATGTAGCCAGCCACATCGCGCTCCTCCTCGAATGTAATCTGTTTGGGTTCACCCAGGTCGATGCCGCTTACAAAAATGTTCATTCGCGACTTGTACGGAGCCATAAACGAAATGTGCTTGCCGTCGGGCGATATGTCAAACGACGATTTTTCCGAATTGCGGAAAAATTCTTCAATGGGAATTTCTCTAACCTTAGTGTTCATATCAATATTTTTTGCAAAAATAATGAAATCCGCTCAAATTTTCGGTGCTTAACTGTTAATTGTGTCAACATGCATAAGTTAGCCAAACAATTGTTAATTGTCCATTGTTAATTATCCATTGTTAATTATCCATTGTTAATTATCCATTGTTAATTGGTTAGTATCTATTCATAAAAAGTCTAGGACATCCCATTTTTTTTTACCATATTTGCACACAAATAAATATATGATGAAAAAGAGTCTTATTATTACCATAATACTATTGGCAGCCATTACGTTTGCCAATGCCCAGAAGTATGTGTTTCTGTTCATCGGCGACGGTATGGGACAGACAGATGTTGATCTTTACGAGGCCTACCTTGCCGAAAAAGCAGAAAAGGACGGATTTACGCAATCAACAATCAGCAAGCTGCCGTTGCTGTCGATGTGCACCACACATTGTAAGAACCGCCGCATAACCGATTCGGGGGCTGCCGGTTCGGCAATAGCCTGCGGACAGAAGTTCAACGTCGGCGAAATCGCATATTCCGAAACAGGAAATCAGCCCAAGTCGATAGCCAAGGTCGCAAAGGAAAAGGGACTCAAGGTTGGAATAATCAGCACTGCCCCCATGAACCATGCTACTCCTGCATCCTTTTACGCTAACCAGCCGACACGCAAAAACTACTACCAGATAGGACTTCAGCTCCCCGAAAGCAATTTCGACTTCTTTGGCGGAGGCGGACTTCTTAAGCAGACTGGAAACAAAAAGGACGAAAAAGACCTTATGACAATATATCAGGAATCCGGCTACCTGACTTTTACGTCACTCAAGGCAATTACCACACTTAAAAGCCATGAAACGAAGGTCATTTTCACCAACGAGACCATCGAGAAAGACGCCAGCATGCCCTACGCCCTCGACCGCGAGGGAGCTCCCAGCAATTCGCTCGCCGAAATAGTAGAAACGGCAATAGTACACCTCGACAATCCAAAAGGGTTCTTCATGATGGTTGAAGGTGGTAAAATCGACTATGCCGCCCACGACAACGATGCTGGCACAATAATAGGCGAAATGGAAGACTTCGACAATGCCATCGAGGTAGCCTACAATTTCTACCTGCAGCACAAGAACGAAACCATGATAATCATCACTGCCGACCACGAAACAGGCGGCGTTTCGCTCGGAATTGCCGACAATGGCTACGAATCTGATTTCGGCGTACTTAGCAAGCAGAAAATGTCGATGTCGAAGTTCGCTACAATATTAAAGAAGCAGACGAAAAACGAGGAAAATGTCTCGATGAAAGACTACAACGATTTGGCATCGAGATACTTCATGGGAATCGACATGGAATTTTCCTCGGACGAACAAGAAATGCTCAACGAAGCATACGCAGCCATAAACGCAAAGTCGAACCGTGCAAAAGATGACGCCAAATCGAAATACAACGGCATCAACCCGATGGCCTACACCTACTGCCAGATTATGAACCGCAGGGCCTCGGTCGGATTCTCAACGACTGCACACACTTGTGCAAAAGTTCCAGTATATGGAGTTGGAACTACAACTCCAATTCTCGACAACACCGAGATTTTTGGTGTAATAAAGTCATTTTTAGAAAAATAACATTTAAATAATAACAATATGCAGAATTTAGAATGGTCAAAGCTCCCGTTCGGATACGTAAAGACGAACTACAATGTACGTTGCGTTTGGAAAAACGGCAAATGGGGAGAAATCGAAGTTAGTGATTCGGAATATATCAACATCCACATCGCATCCACCGCGTTGCACTACGGACAGGAAGCTTTCGAAGGCATGAAGGCTTACCGTGGCAAGGACGGCAAAGTTCGTTTGTTCCGCTGGGAAGAAAACTGCAAGCGACTGAAGGATTCGGCTGCCGGCATCTACATGGCGCAGGTTGACGACAAGTTGTTCTTCGACATGGTAAAGAAAGTCGTTGAACTCAATGCCGACTTCATTCCACCGTACGGAACTGGCGCTTCGTTGTATATCCGTCCGTTGCTCTACGGTTCGGGGGCAAAGGTTGGTGTTCATCCTGCCGACGAATACACATTCCTCATCTTCGTTACACCAGTTGGTCCTTACTTCAAGGAAGGTTTCAACCCTGTAAAGATCGCTATCATCAGGGATTCGGACCGCGCTGCTCCACTTGGAACAGGTACGATGAAGGTCGGCGGCAACTATGCAGCTAGCTTCCGTGGTCTCGAAAAGGCTCACGAAGCAGGTTACGGCTCACCTATGTACTTGGATTGCCGCGAAAAGAAGTACATCGACGAAATCGGTGCGGCTAACTTCTTCGCAATCAAGGATAACACCTATATTACACCAAAATCGACTTCAATCCTTCCGTCAATTACCAACAAGAGCCTCGAAGAGGTTGCCAAGTACATTGGCTTGAAGGTTGAAAGACGTCCTGTTGACGTTGCCGAACTTCCTACTTTCGAAGAAGCTGGCGCATGCGGAACAGCAGCCGTTATTTCTCCAATTGGCGAAATCGTTGACATCGACGAAAACAAGCACTACGTTTACTGCCCCGACGGCAAACCAGGCAAGTGGTCAACCAAGATGTACGAAACACTCGTCGGAATACAGTACGGAGATATCGCAGACCCATTTGGTTGGATAACAATACTTGAAAACATTTAACCAATTGAAAAACAACAAAAAAAGGCATCATACGATGCCTTTTTTTTATTATCTTTACGAACTGAGTTTCAGCCAAAACGGGAAAATATTTTCATTTTTGGCGGAAACTCAGACTAAAATATAACCATGTTAAATATTAGATTTCTGCAAACAAATCATCGAGCGAAACTTCTGCAGAAATCCTATCCGAGTGAGAATTATGCTTTAGTCCTGATGATGTTATCATTGTGAGTTGTAACCCATTGCGAGTTTTTGTTTCCGACGAATAGACATCTGCGCGGGCATTCAAACGTTTCTCCTCCCATGCATCGATTGAATATACCGACTTGCTGTACTTTATCTCACAAATATTCGTATTTCCATCAGCACGTTCGATAACGAGATCTATCTGCACATTATCGGCAGACTTTTTACTGCGCCAAGAATAATATTCCGTATTAATCTTATCAATTCCAAGCGACTTCTTAATTTGCTGGATATGTGCCATGCAAACTCGCTCAAACGACAATCCGCACCATGAATTCAAAGTGGGAGTCTCAAGATGTGTCGACCAAAAATGCTCATTCGTTGTAACATTCTGCTGAAGGAATGTTATATGAAACAAAGAAAAGAAATCCTTAATCTGATATATTCCCGACGAAGATTTTATCTTCTTGCCCTTCACATTGTACATACGCACAAAATCGCAACGCACAAGATTTTGCAACAATGTCGTAAGATTTCCACCCGTCTTCATGCCAAGTTTGTCGGACAATTCCCGACGTGTAAGCCCCGACTTGTTTTCAGCCAGAAGCCTTACAATATGCTTATAAGGTTCGGGGGAATTGAAAAGAGTTTGGAACAGACGGTCATATTCATATTTCAACAAAGCATCGGAAGCAAAAAACATTCGGTCTATATTTTTTGCAAGACTTTGATCCTTACGAAGTAGACTCATATAATATGGCACTCCACCAAATACCATATACGCTTGTAATATTGTATTTCGTCCCCACGAAAATCCTTTTGACTCAAAATATTTCTCGGTTTCCGAAAGTGAAAATGGTTGCAAATGCATCTCCTGCGTAATACGGTTATGAAGCCCTCCCCGATTATCAATTATCTTGCTGACCATCCACGAGGTTGCCGAACCGCAGACAATTAGCATCAAGTCATTCTGCTGCGAAGCCCAACTATTCCAAAAATATCCAAGCGCACGAACAAATCCCGACCTTTGTGTATCGAAACAAGGCAATTCATCAATAAAAACTATGCGTCGACTACCTCGTTTTTTCTTCTGAACAAGAAAGTCACGCAGTATAGAAAACGCTTCAAGCCAACTTTTAGGCTGCTTGGACAACGGCTTCCCGTATATACTCATGGCATCGACAAATACATGCATCTGCTCCTCGAATGTACCATCGATTATCCCTGTCATCGAAAAAGAAAGCTTATTGTGAAAGACATTGCTTACCAAGAAGGTCTTACCGATTCGTCTGCGCCCATATATGGCGACAAACTCAGCACTGCTTGACGCTGCATAACGCTCAAGTTCTTCTATCTCATGTTTTCTACCTATTAATTCTCGCATAGTTTACTCATTTTGACGACACAAAGGTAATAAAATTATTTTTTAGTTTCAGCCAAAACGGGAAAAATTTTTCATTTTTGGCTAAATCTCAAATTGAGTTTCAGCCAAAATAGTTATAAAAATTCATTTTTGGCTAAAACTCAGACTAAAATAAATATATGCACAAAGGAACGTATGTGGTGAGCCACAACGCTACAACATTGATATTGTCTATCGGGAATATTACTTTACCAATCCCAATTCACGGCCTTTTTCGACCATAAATTCGTGTGCTTTTTCGTAATCGTTGGGAATTACGCCATCGAGAATAGCTTCGCGCACAGCATTTTTGATTTCGCCGACCAACTTTGATGGCTCTATACCAAAGTATTCCATAATCTCCTCACCGGTAATCGGCGGCTGGAAATTGCGCAACGAATCTCGTTCTTCGACCTCCACAATCTTCTGGCGCACAAGCTTGAAATTTTCGAGGAACTGCGCAACCTTCTTCTCGTTGCGCGAAGTAATGTCCGACTCGCAGAGCGTCATCAACGCATCGATGTCGTCGCCAGCATCTACTATCAGACGACGTATTGCCGAATCGGTGACAATGTCCTCGACCAAAGCAATGGGACGCATGTGCAAATCGACCATTTTCTGAACGAATTTCATCTTTTCGTTGAGCGGCAAGTGCATACGCGTAAAAATCTTCGGCACCATGTTTGCTCCCACGGTATTGTGGGAATAGAAGGTCCAGCCGGTACCTTCTACAAATCGTTTTGTCTTCAACTTGCCGATATCGTGGAGCAGTGCCGCCCAGCGCAGCCAGAGGTCGTCGCTTTTTTCGGCAACATTGTCCACCACCTGAATGGTATGCAGGAAAATATCCTTGTGGGCAAGTCCCTCTTGCACCGTCACGCCCGAAAGCTGATACAACTCAGGGAAAATGATTTCGAGCAAACCAGTTTCGAACAAAAGTTTCAAACCTATCGAAGGTTTCTTACTTTCGAGAATCTTGTTGAGTTCGGTATGAATACGTTCCTGAGTAATTATCTTGATTCTCGCGCGGTTATCGTGAATTGCAGCGAGGCATTCGGGATGTATCTGGAAATCGAGTTGCGAAGCGAAGCGAATAGCACGGAGCATACGCAAGGGGTCATCCGAAAAGGTTATCGACGGATCGAGCGGAGTTCTGATGGTACGGAAATACAAGTCATCGAGTCCGGCAAACGGATCGACAAGTTCTCCGAAATTGCGTTTATTAAGGCTTATTGCCAAAGCATTTATGGTAAAATCGCGACGCTTCTGGTCGTCCTCGATGCTTCCGCGTTCAACTATCGGGTTGCGGCTGTCGAAATTGTACGATTCCTTGCGAGCACCGACAAACTCCAGCTCTGTTCCATTGTAAACAAACATCGCAGTACCGTATGTCTTGAAAATGCTTACTTTCCTCACTTTCAGATGCTTTGCGAGCTTGCGGGCAAAGTCAACGCCATCGCCGTCGACGACAATGTCGATATCGTTCTTTTTTGGACGCTTTAGAAACCGATCGCGCACATAACCGCCAATAACGAACACGTCAACGTTTTCGTTATCAGCGACTTTCGATACTTCCGCAAAAATTTTGTCGGACACAAATTCTATGTACTTACCTTTTTCCAAGATTCCAAATTTAGGACTGCAAAGGTAAGAAAATAAAAGGACATCAATATATGGCAATCGCAAAAAAGCATTACCTTTGTATTTCAATTGTAACATCAAGATTTGATATGAAACCAATAGTAAAGAACATTCTGACTCACGCAGGAATCGTGATAATATTCTTTTTGATTTCCATTCTTTTTTTCGACAAATTAGTTACCAGCAACAAGGTCCTCAACCAGGGCGATACTCGCAACTGGCAGGGCATGGTGAAGGAGCAGAAAGACTTTCTGAAGGAAACTGGCACATACACACATTGGAACAGTGCAATGTTCAGCGGAATGCCTACCTACCAGATTACCAACAAGCCACAGGAATCAATTTTTAAAGCCAAAGAAATCTTCGACCTTTATTGGTTGGGCTGGTCAGAAAACATTGGTGTACTATTCCTTTATCTCATAGGATTTTACATCTGTCTTGTCGCACTTGGCGTTAACCCGTGGCTAAGCCTTGTCGGTGCAATTGCCTTTGGACTAGGAAGCTACAACATAATAATAATTGAGGCAGGACACATTTCAAAAGCCTGGGCTTTAGCTATGGTTGCTCCTATTTTCAGCGGTATAATCCTGACACTCAAGAAAAAATACATCTGGGGCGGAATACTTTTCACCTTTGCACTTGGCTTCCAGATTGCCTTCAACCACCCGCAAATCACATACTACACCTTATTGTCGGTACTGATTTTAGGAATCGTATACCTTATTTATACAATAAAGGACAAGACATTCAAGCAGTTTGGAAAGGCTATATGCGTGTTGGCAATCGGTGCTGTCTTCGCTGTCGGTGGCAATGCCCGCCTGTTAATGATGAACATGGAATACGCAAAATACACCATGCGTGGCGGCTCCGAAATTACAGTAACTCCCGAATCTCTGTCGGGCGACATCGAACATTCCGATGACAAGAACAAGGTCGGTCTTAACAAAGACTATGCCTTTGCATGGAGCTACGGAATCGGCGAAACTTACACTTTGCTCGTCCCCGGAAGCTACGGCGGTGGTTCAAACGAACCTGTTGACAAGTCAACAGATACATACAAGAGCTTCAAAATCAAGAATGCGCCTCTCTACTGGGGCGACCAGCCGTTTACATCGGGTCCGGTGTATTTCGGTGCAATAATAGTTTTCCTGTTTATTCTCGGACTTTTCATCGTGAAAGGGCCAGAACGCTGGTGGCTACTTGGAATCACAATTATGGCAATAATACTGTCGTGGGGCAAGAACCTCATGGGTGTCAACGGATTCCTGTTCGACCACCTGCCAATGTACAACAAGTTCCGTACCCCGTCGATGAGCCTTGTAATAGCCAATGTCGCAATGGTGATGATGGCAATTCTCGCACTGAAAAACATCTTCGACGAGGGAATTGACAAGAAAAAGCTGAAAATTGCCTTGTATGCATCAACAGGAATCACCTGCGGCATAATCCTCATTGTATTGATTATGTCGGGTTCGTTCTCGTTTGCTGGGGCAGTCGATGAACAGATGGCTGCACAATATGGCGACGTCTGGCCAAAAATGCAGGAAATTTTCATTCAGGACAGGCAAGCCCTATTTACAGCCGACTCGTGGCGTTCAATTATCCTCATTCTGCTTTCGGCGGCAACATTGTTCTTCGCCATCAGCTTCAAAGACAAGAAAAGAAATGTTGCTTTTGCTGTTACAACAACCGTTATCGCATTGCTAGTAGTATTTGACCTTTGGACTGTTGACCGCCGCTACCTCAACGACGACAGCTATGTCTCGAAAAAAGAAATGCAACTGAACCCAACAGAGAACGACAAAATCATAGACCAATACGCAGAACGCTTTGGCGACAAGGACTATCGCGTCATGAACCTTGCCACCAGCACATTCAACGACTCGCGCACCTCGGCATTCCACCACTCCATTGGCGGATACCACGGAGCAAAATTCCGTCGTTATCAGGACCTCATCGACTTCTATATGATGGGCGAACTGAACATGAATGTGCTCAATATGCTCAACACGCGCTACTTCATTGTTCCCGACCAGCAAGGCTCGAGCATGGTGCAACGCAATCCTGCAGCACTTGGAAACGCTTGGTTTGTTAATGGGTTCCAGATAGTTGATGATGCAAATGCCGAGATTCTCGCACTCAACGACTTCTCCCCTGCCGACACAGCAATAATCGACAAGCGGTTTGCAAACTTTGTTGAAGGCAAGAACTTATCGACCGACACAACTGCCGTCATCGAAATGACACACCAGAAGCCGTATAATCCCGACTATCTGATTTACAGCACATCAAGCAGTAAGGATCAGTTGGCAATCTTCTCCGAAATATATTACGAACCCGACTGGAAGGCATACATCGACGGACAACCAGCCGAATATTTCCGTGCCAACTACATACTCCGCGCAATGGTTATTCCTGCAGGACAGCACAAAATTGAATTCATCAACGAAGCACCTATGATAAAGGTTTGGGACATCGTTTCGATTGCATTCTCAGTGTTGCTCGCATTGGTAATTGCAGGAGTGATTTTCTTGCAGTACAGAAAGAAAAAAATGACTACAAACGAAGCATAACCACATGAGTAGCAAACTGTTGTTCATACGCTACAAGAAATCGGAAGGAATCCCCGAAGGCGGAGAAGTGTGCACATGGCGCAACTACACCGCCCTGTCGGATTTGCTTGGCGAAGAAAACATAAAAACCTATTATGTCCACGAACAAATAAAGCGGAAAAGTCTCTGGACTATCATCAAAAGCGGTATCTTGTCGTTGTTCGGCTATTTCTACGGGCTTAGTCCAAAACGAGTCAAGGACATTGTTTCGATTGCAAAGTCATACGACTATGTGTTTATCGACAGAAGTGTTTTCGGGATAATTGCCCGCGATTTAAAAAAGTCGGGATACAAAGGCAAGTTGATTACCTTTTTCCACAATGTTGAAGTGCCGTACTTCGAAGCAAAGTTGGCAAACAAAGGACTGTCCCGCTTTTTTGCAGTAAAATGCGCCGACAGCAACGACCGTTTTTCGTGCCTGCATTCCGACAGGATAATCGTTTTGAACGAGCGCGACAAGCAAGAAATAAAATCAAGGTACGGCAGAACTGCCGATTCGACAATTCCAATTGCACTTGCCGACAAATTCACCGACACAGAACGCACCGACGCAAGCACCTCACCCATTCCGGTTTGCATGTTTCTCGGTTCGTACTTCAAGCCAAACAACGATGGCATAATATGGTTTGTACGCAATGTACTTCCATCGGTAAAGATAAAAATGAAGATAGTCGGCAAGGGAATGAAGAAACTGAAGGAAAACGAACCCGAATTGCTGAAAAACATTGAAATCGTGAGTGATGCACCCGACTTGCAACCATATTTTGCCGAAGCCGACATTATGGTACTGCCGATTTTTTCGGGTAGCGGAATGAAGGTTAAGACCTGCGAATCGCTCATGCACGGCAAAAATATCATCGGTACGAAAGAGGCTTTCGAAGGTTACGATGTCGATACAAAAAAGGTTGGTGGCGAATGCAATACGGCAGAAGAATTTATCGCACTGCTGAACGATTTTGCTCAGAATCCACGACCTAAATTCAACGAATATTCGCGAAATGCCTTCCTCAAGAACTATTCTGAAGATGCTGTAATTGAAAAGTTTAGGGAAATATTTAGCGAAAATTCAATGTCCAACTAATTTATTATCAGCATATAATATGCTACAAAAAATGAACGTCATTCCACAAGTCAGAACATACACGCGATACGGAACGGGGAGCGTTGTAAGCCGCTCACTGAGCATGTCGAAGTGCGGCAATCCACGAGGAGATTGCTCACTTCGTTTCGCGAAGCTGCAAGCAGCGTTCCGTACAGACAGGCTCACGAGCAACGTACCTTATGCTGTTCGCTTTGTCTTACGGAATGACAGTAAGGAGTAAGATTCTATGATTTCGATAATCGTCTGCACATACAACCGAGCCAAGTACCTATACGATGCCCTTGCAAGCATCGCCAGCAACGACTTTCCCCACGACGAATACGAAATCGTTCTCGTCAACAACAACAGCACCGACGACACCGAAGAAAAATGCAAGCAGTTTACTGCGAATTTTCCCGATGTCAATTTAAGGTACTGCACAGAAAGCAAGCAAGGACTTTCGTTTGCTCGCAACAAGGGCATCGCCGAAAGCCGAGGCGACTTCCTTGTCTTTCTTGACGATGATGTTGTCGTAAAGTCCGATTACCTTAGAAATCTAAAGACGAACCTCGACAATACGCCTGACCTGATGGCTTTCGGCGGAAAAATAACGCCACGATTCGAAGCAGGACATCCGCCCAAGTGGCTTAACCGCTGGATGTATTCGTTGATTTCGGCAACCAACTGCCCCGACAAGATGCAAAAATACGGCAAACACAAATATCCGATTGGTGCAAACATGGGCTTCAGAAGGCAATGCCTCGAAAAAAGCGGTTATTTCAACACCGAACTTGGCCGTACAGGAAACATTCTTCTCGGTGGCGAAGAAAAGGACATTTTTATTAAAATCAAAGGTTTGGAAATGGGAATCTACTATTTCCCCGATGTTGAAATAGAACACATAATCCCCGAATCGCGTACAACGGAAGAATACATAGTGCGAGTAGGCATAGGTGTTGGCATCAGCGAGCGGATACGCTGCACATCCGCAGGAAAGCGAAGCCTGCACAAGCGTCATTTTCAAGAATTTGTAAAATGGTGCGGAACGCTAGTGCTTGCAACATATTATACACTAACATTCAGGTCCTACACAGCGAAGATAATGCTGAAGTTTAGGAAGAATGTGACGAAGGGATTATCTTACAAATCAACCCTTCTGTACTGACGGCAATGCGTGTATGGTATAATGCCAGTTTTCCGCACTGTTTCCGACTTTGGCGACCAATCCTTAATCGGTGTCATGAAATCTTCTCCATAAAAATCTTGCAGCCACGATTCGGTTTCGTCCGGCATATAAAATTTATGTCCTAAAAATTCCTTTTCAGAAAAACCACATTTCTTGCTTGTAAATAAGAATGTAGGGAATCCATCTGTTTCGTTGGCCGTACGCCAATCCTTGTACTCATGACGGCGAGGGGCATAGCAAACCAACCTATCTTCATTATAATCGTATAAATAATAAAAATCCACATGAACGCCATCATACTTAAACTGATCAATTGTGATATAGCCGTTTTCCTTAATATACATCTGCCTTATGAACTTGAATCCGTTCTGCTTCAGATAATCAACCATATCATCAGGACGTTCACTGGCAAGCATTCCGAAATCAATATCATGGTCGTATGGAATAAAATTTTTCTCCCTATATGCACCTAGCAGCAACCCATAATTAAAGAAAGCCTTGGCATTCCTTGCCCGCATCAACTTGTCAACCTTAACAAGTACATCTACACCGCGCTTACTGATGGCTCTGGCCTCCCTTGCGTCAATAATTTTGTTGGCAACCTTTACAATGAAACCGTACAGTCCCAATTTTGTTGCAACCTTAACTAAGAACCTTCGCATAATTGGGAAAAAATTACAAACTGGCAACTATTGCATAAAAATGAGTATTCGACCACCTATTACATTCGGGAGGATATATGTCGAAAGTCTTAATATCCTTGTAACCAACCGACTTCAATATCTCAACCTCTTTTGGCAAATGACGGTAGCAACAGAAATAGTCGGTCTGCAATTCCTTAGAAAATCCAGAAACTATAACATCTTCCTCAACGCCAAACTGCGACTTCACAATTATCTTTCCATTGGGGCGCAAATAAGATTGATATTTCTTATATAGACTTTTCACTTCCTCGTCATTGAAATAGCAAGTAATCCCAAACATATTAACCAAGTCGAACTTCTTGTCGGAATTGTAATCCTTTACATCACAGTTTACTATCGTAATCTTATCAGTTTTTTCTATGAATTTCGTAAACTCCTTATAAAGTTCAACTGCCTCAATATGCTTTACTTTATGATAATACTTGTTGATTGTCAAGCCTGTAGAACTTGCCAAATCGAGAATTTCTGTATTTTCGTTAGCATACTTCATTATGAAGTCGGCATCCATCTGCGTAAAATCGTTGCACGGATTGACCTTTGCCGTCAATTCCGTAGGATTATTTTGTGCTATCTTGGTCCAATAACTTAAAGAATCTTTGTTTTCCATATTACTACCAGTTTTTTGTTATTTCCAACACTCTCTTATAATCATCGTAAGTATCTATGTCGTAAGCTCTTACTTTAATTCCTTTCATTGGCAAATAAGGTTCTAGCTGGTTGAACACATTGCCCGATGAATACTGCACCTTTCTTTTCATGATGCAAGCCGGACCTGTCCATTCATAATCACCAGTTTCGCGCGAAAATGCCAGCACATCGGCGTTCTCGTCGGTCTGCACAAACACAGCCTCATCGGAACTCTTGTCTGCATAGCAGATAAATTCGCCATCGAAGGCAAGAATTTTCTTCACATCATCTGGATGAACAAGCAGGTCGCCGTCCCACTCCAACACATACTCCTTTGCATCGACTGCACCCAGATAGAAACTTGCACCAGTCTTGGTTTCGAAATAACGGTGATTGTAAACAAACACCACATCCTTCCTGTGCTTCAGAACCTCCTCTATTATGTCATTTGCCTGATAGCCTATGACAATGCGGACATCCTCGACATCCTTAAACAGTTCCAACTGCCAAGCAATCAAAGATTTGCCATTTATCTTAATCAAGGCCTTTGTCTGTCCCAATCCGAGACGCGAACCTATTCCCGCACAACTTATAACAACTGATTTAACTGACGACATAAGGCTTTCTCATTAAAAATCAAATAATTAGTTATAGGCAAAATACTCTTCGACGGTGAGTGTGTCATCCCTACGGCTATAGCCACATCGGCCACACGCATTGCTTCCAAATCGTTGTTTCCATCACCTATGTAAACCACCTTGTATCCTTCTGACTGAAACTTTTCTACAACAACTTCCTTGCGAAGAATCTTTGTCAGCTTTACAACCTTGTTGTCCTCGACAATTGCATCGGAGCAATAAGATTCACAACCAAGTCGTGCCAACAACTTTTCCGACCAGCAAAGCAGATTTCCTGTTGCGACAACGCATTGTTCCTTGTGTGCGCGAATAAAATCGGCCAATTCTGGATACAATTTCACATTTTCGAGAAGCGATGCAACCTCATCGACCGGCAATTTGCCAAGTATGAAGACACGGCGTATAAAGCTTTCCACAAACGGAATGTCGCCCTGTATGGTCTCGCGCGTAAGCTGTTCGATTTCTTCCTGCACATTGAAATGCTTTGCCATCAAGGGCAAAGTTTCCTCGGAAGTTATCGTCCCGTCCAAATCGAATATGAATTTTATTTTCGACATATACCTTTTCGGCTTGTAAAATAACTTGCAAAATTAATAAAGTTTTACGGAATAAACAAATCGGCTCAAATTTACCCGATTTTTTGCCATTATCGGCTCACTCATGAACCGAAAAAGAAGAAAAAGACATCTGATTTGAGCCGAAAAGACAAAATACAATCAATATCGAAGCCTAATTTCGCACACACCTGACACTTACGCCAACACTCTTGTGATTGTGCGTTTTGCTCAACTCTTCCAAATCATACTTAAGTCTCCTATCCCACGCACTATTAGAATCACCAGATTCTGTATTAGAAGTCCACCACCAAGTACGATATCCTTTTTCTTGAAATTGAGATGTGGCAATTTTCATCCCTGCCGGCTTCCCATTGAAACTGCTTGTGTTGTTCTTAGGCTGCAGCCATCCGGGTGTATTTTCGTCAACACAATCGACCCAACCACTTGTAGATGCCAATGACTTAGCTATTACATTATGTGTTGCCCTGTCGTTATCTGTATCTATATAATCATCAAAGTTGTAACCATTATTTTGCAGATACACTTCCAGTTGCGACCACTCGGCATCGCTCGGCAAATGCCAGCCAGCAGGACAAGCAGTCTGTGCCGCCTTCCAGTTGTACAAAACGCCATACTCACTGTAATTGGGATTCTCCATCGCCTCAAACACATCAATTCCATCGTATCCATACACATAATATCTCTCATCAGCAACAGAAGCATCAGAGAGATAATTTACGCTAGGCAAGTAACGCATATTTTCAGAAAGCCATTCCTGTTCGCCAATAGTGATGGAGCAATACGAATTTCCATCGCGCTCATCATATACACCAATCCCCAAGTGCAACCACAAAAGCACAATGCTGTCGCAACCGTTGGCAGCCGTAAGCACCTGCTGATAACCACCGCTTTCGGTAAAAGTCTCGCCATTGTAAACAAACGGATTTGCACAGGTATTTATCTCTACTTCGCTATACACGGGAATACCATTGTTTGTAATCTCAAGATGCAGCAAAACAACGCTGTCACAACCATTTACATCCTGGAATGTACGCACATAGTCACCGCTTTGCGTGAGTACCTCACCACCAAACGAATAGCTAACGCATCTTTCAAGACTTATCTCGGTAAGCGATGGTGTATTACACTCGACAATATCGAATTCCAACAATATCGTTTCGCTGCCAGTCTGCACTTTTGTCACCGGACGACTTTCATACAATACACCGTTGAATGTGGCATAACCTGTATATTTCATAACATCGTTCACATTGAAGTCGCCACTGACGACAATCTTGTTTTCAAGAGAATAGCCATTATAAGCAATCGCATTTGCATTGCCGCGACCAAGGTTTACCATCTTGATGGAACTTGTTCTGCCATTAGCCACAGCCGACAGGACATAAACCTTCGGGTCGGAAAGCACAGCCTCGAACCGATGTACACCAGCATCAAGATTTCCGTTATAGCTTGCATATTGCCGCCCTGCCAAATCGCACACCGACACCGATACATTTCCAGCCTCATATACAGATAGTTCAAACTCGGTGTGTCCGTCAAAAGGATTAGGCACATTTGGCGAAAGCATATAATTGTCAATGCTATGATTTTCAAGGCCCGTAATCCTTGCAATCATCACCGTATCGGGATAAATGGCCGTCCTGTCCCAGCCCTGCGAATAATTGTGAATTGCAACACTGTCAAGCCTCTGGTAACCGCCATTGGCATTAACACCAGTAAACGAAACAACAATGTCCTGCGCAAACGCCATTGCACTAAGCAACGAAATGGATAATATCAAAGTTAGTTTTTTCATAACCCCATATATTTTCATTACGCAAATATACATTATTTTAGACAAGTACAAAAAATTTTCTTGTATCATCAATATGCTTGCCACAAAAAAAGGTTACCACAATAACCTTTTATATAATAATTATGGTTAATTAAATAACCTTTTTGTAAAATATTTTGGTTATTACAATAACCTTTATTATAGCACAAACATTAGTCATCTTGTATATAGTCCCCAATAAAAAAGGTTATTGCAATAACCTTTTTGCCATATAAAATGATTACTCTAATAACCTTTACCTGAAATAAGATTCTCCAGCAAGCTCAAATCCTTTGGATAAGTTACCTTTATATTCGAATCCTCGCCATCGACAATGAAAATTTTCTCGTTTGGAAGATAGCGCGAAACCACACCACAATCGTCGGTAGCGACAAAATTCGGGTCGGCAAGAGCAAATTTATATGCTTGTGCGATAGTTTCGTAACGGAATGCCTGCGGTGTCTGCTGGCAACGCAAAAGCTGACGCTGCAAAATCTCGCTAATCATACGTCCCGATTCGTCAACCCTAACAATTGTGTCGGTTGCAGGCACAGCGACTGCAACAGAATTATAAGTATCAAGTGCCGAAACTACATCCGAAATTATCCTCTGCGAAACCATCGGGCGAACTGCATCGTGGAAAATAAGGTTGCAATCAATGCCTTCGTAAGCCCGAATCGCCGACATGCTCGAATCGGAACGCTCGTTGCCTCCATTTAAAATATGCTTCAGTTTCGACCACGAATTTGCTGCTGCAATTTCTTCCATCAGTGAGACAAAATCTTTGTTCACAACCACAGCAATCTCGTCAACGCCAGCATTTTTCTCGAATGCGTCAATAGAATATTCAATTATTCGCCTTCCGCCAACTTGCAAAAACTGCTTGGGCAAATCGCCTCCAATCCTGCGACCGCTTCCACCAGCCAACACTACCGCTACATTCTTCCTTTTCATCGCCTATTCTATACTTACAACCTTAAACTCCGTACGGCGGTTCTGCGCACGGCCTTCCTCGGTGTCGTTGGTTGCAACCGGTACCGAAAAATCGTAGCCGCTGTACGACAGGCGCTCCTTGGCAATTCCCTGCGACACAAGGTAATTGTAAACCGACTTTGCACGATTTTCCGACAAGGTCTTGTTATAGGCCTTGGTACCAACATTGTCTGTATGACCGCCGATTTCTATCTTCATCTTCGGGTTGGCATTCATATATTCCACGACTTTGCCAAGTTCGGTATAGGAATCGGGCAGCAAGTCGTAGCTGTCGGTCTTGAAAAAGATGTTTTTCAGAACCACCGTCACACCTTTTTCTATCGGCTGCAGCGGAATGTTCATGATGTACGGCTCCTCTGGATGCTCGAGGTTGGTGAGCGAAAAGTTCTCGGAATAGAACAGATACCCCTCGCGCGAAACGTTGAATGCATAGTCCTTGTCGATGGGCAGGCAAACCATATATTCGCCGTCCTTGTCGCCAGAAAACATATCTACAACCTTCTCTCCGCTTTCAATGTCAAGCATTTCGCATTTTGCCTTGAGCCTTTCGTTGGTCTTCGAATCGTAGATGTAACCTTTTACGTAGGTAACCGTCACTGGCTTAACCTCGGGCGGAAGTTCAAATCCGTAAATGTCCAAATCGCGCTTGGTGCTCGACGACGAAAACATAGCAAGATCGCCCTTTGCGTTCACTATCAGGCTTCTCTCCTCGCCCAACGTATTTATCGGATAACCAAGGTTTTTCGGCTTCGACCAAGTTTTGCCTTCGTCTTCGGTCTTAGCGACAAACAAGTCGTAGCTGCCAAGTCCGGGATGTCCCTTCGAAGCGAAATACAAGGTCTTGCAGTCGGGATGTATGAACGGGGAAATATCCTCGTAAGGCGTATTTATCTGCTTGCCAAGGTTTTCGGCAGGTTTCAGGGCATTGCCCCTGCTGTCGATCTGCACGCGCCAGATGTCGGTCTTGCCGACGCCACCCGAGCGCGACGACGAAAAATACAAGTATTTTCCATCCGACGACAGCGACGGATTGCTCTCCCATGATTCGGTATTCACCGAACGCATATTCTGCGGTTGCGACCACTGCTTGCCTTCCCAGAACATTATGTACAAGTCGCAGCTTCCCTTTCCGTCGGGACGGTTGCAAGCCGTTATCACACAAGTCTTTCCATCGGCGGAAATACATTGTGCACCTTCGTTAAGTTCGGTGTTGATTCTTCCCGGAAGCGGAGCTCCCGAATCGTACTTGCCAGTCTGCTTGTTGCGGTAGGCATAAAACAAATCCTCGTTCATGTTAGTCTGGCTTCGCGACGGATTGTTTGGATTGAGCGGAATCTGCCTTGTGAACACCAGCATTTCCTCATCGGCAGAAAGCGAAGGCCAGTATTCATCCCATTCGGTATTTATCTTACCTACGCTCTTCGGTCTGAAATTCACAGGATTGCGTACTGCACTATCCGAAAAAGTTATGTATTCGCGCAGACGATCTGTGTCGAATTTCTTATAAACATCAAGGTCAGCATTGGCATAGAAAAAATCGATGTAATTCTTTGCCGAAGCATAGTCGCCAATGCCATAGTTGTGCATTGCAAGTTTGAGCGTTATGCCATAATCGAAATGCGCATCGAGGTCTACAACCTTCTCGTAAAAGGCAATCGACGACTTTATATCTCCAAGAAAATCATATATTTCGGCTTTCAGCAGATATGCTTCGATAAACATGGAATCCTTGGCAAGAGCATTGTCAACCTCCTGCAAGGCGAACTTTACAGTCTGGTCGGTCTTGCCATTCTGGTAATACGCCACAGCCTTCTCGAAACTCTTTATCGCCGCTTTCGACTTTGTATGGTATTCCTCGTTCTGCGAAAAAACGAATCCGCAAATGAACAACAGAGCCAATATGCAAAATAATTTCTTCATATTCAAAATGCCTTTGCTTTAAAAATTAGCATCCTTGCTTTTCTCCTTCAAATAACATTCATAAAGGGGCTTGCCTATTTTATCTTTCTTAAACTCCTTTTCATGTTCATATGGTGTTGTTGAAAGCCTTATTTTGGCAATTCCATTCTTAAAAGTCTCTAACTGCGATGAATCTATGTTAAATCTAACGACAGAAGAAAAAGCTGAAATCGTTTTTTTTACGCCATCTCGCTCCACCTCACTTGTAAGCACATCGCATGACATTACAGTTCCTGACAATTTAAAAACATCATCTGCAAATGTTCTTATCATCATTGTTGGTTTTTCCGTAAATTTTGACAAATCAGATTCAAAAGTTACATCAATAAAGAATTTCGTATCATCAAAAACAACCAAATAATAAACTATGCAACCATCAGGAGCAAAAGCTTTGTGTGTATATCCTACAGGTTGGGCTACTGCAACAAATGCACAAACGAAACAAAGACTAAATATCAATATAAACCTTTTCATATCGTTAAGTTATTTATTAATCCAATAACAAAAAGCAAGCCGAGAAAAATTCCCGACTTGCAAATATAATAACTTTTATGGAACTATTTACAAACCTTTGTCCATTGTGAGCAGGAACTCCTCGTTGGTTGGAGTTTGCGGCAGACGAGCACGTATGAATTCCATTGCTTCCACCGAATTCATGTCGGCAAGGAACTCGCGCATTACCCAAAGTCTGTTTACAAGGTCCGGATTTACAAGCAAATCCTCGCGACGTGTACTCGAAGCGGTAACATCCACAGCAGGGTAAATTCTGCGGTTCGACAACTTGCGGTCGAGCTGGAGTTCCATGTTACCCGTACCCTTGAATTCCTCGAAAATCACATCGTCCATCTTCGAACCGGTTTCGGTAAGTGCTGTTGCAAGAATGGTGAGCGAACCGCCGTTTTCGATGTTACGTGCAGCACCGAAGAAACGTTTCGGCTTGTGCAGTGCGTTTGAATCGACACCACCCGACAATACTCTACCCGATGCAGGTGCAACTGTGTTGTATGCACGAGCAAGACGAGTGATGGAGTCGAGAAGAATCACAACATCGTGACCGCATTCAACCATACGCTTTGCCTTTTCGAGGACAATGCTAGCCACCTTTACGTGACGTTCTGCAGGCTCGTCGAATGTTGATGCGATAACTTCTGCGTTAACGTTGCGAGCCATGTCGGTAACTTCCTCGGGACGCTCGTCGATAAGCAATATGATAAGGTAAACTTCGGGATGGTTTGCTGCTATTGCATTTGCAATTTCCTGAAGCAGAACAGTTTTACCAGTCTTAGGCTGAGCAACTATAAGACCGCGCTGTCCCTTTCCTATCGGTGTGAACAAATCGACAACCCTTGTCGAAAGATTTGCATGTCCCTTACCTGTAATGTTGAACTTCTCGGTCGGGAACAAAGGTGTAAGATGGTCGAACGGAATTCTATCGCGAACCAAAGCCGGATCCAAACCATTTATGCTTATTATCTTAGTCAACGGGAAATACTTTTCGCCTTCTTTTGGCGGACGTACCAGACCTTCGATGGTATCACCAGTCTTAAGGCCGAAAAGCTTTATCTGCGACTGCGAAACATATACATCATCGGGCGAATTCAGGTAATGATAATCCGACGAACGCAGGAAACCGTAGTTTTCTGGCATAATTTCGAGTACACCTGTTACGGTTACAATTCCCGAAAAATCGTAATTTGCCTTTGGCTCTTCGGCTGGCTGATTCTGCGGAGCATTGGGCTGCTGACGGTTTTCTTCGAGCGGCAACTGCTGCTGACGTGGCTGGCCTTGCTGCTGATTGTTATTATTTTCATTGCGTTGCTGATTGTTACGCTGCTGGTCGAAACGCTGGTACGGCTTTCTGAAATCCTGGCGGTTCTGCTGCTGAGCATCGCCATTCTGCTGGTAATTTGCAGTTTCTACTTTCGAAACTGTTTCGCCAGACACTCTTGCCACCGGTTCGGCATTCATCTTCTGTCCTCTCTGGTTCTCCTGATTGTTGAATACTAACTTTGCACCGGCACCAGTTTCGTCCAAATGCGTTGTCATTATAGGCGACTGAATTCTTGCCCTGCGCTGACGTACTCTGGGTTCCGACATGGAATCATTTGCAGATCCCTGATTGTCGTCTATCAATACGGGAACCGTTTCTTCTACATTACGAACCCGTGGAGGACGGCCACGTCTAGGCTTTTGTTCATTATTTTCAACACTTTGACTACGATTTACATTGCTTTCTTTCAACGGTGCCATAATATCTGTTACACCAATCAGCAAATCATCATCATCGTCATCTTCTTCCTCGAAGTCAGGATCTTCAGTATCCTGTATCCTTCTTATCAAATCTTGCTTTCTGAACGCTTCTACTCTCTTGATGCCCAATCCCTTTGCATATTCGCGCAACTCGGGCAACAACATATCGTTCAACTCTGAATAACTTTTCATTCTTAAAGTTAAATGTTATAAAAATAAAATTTCAAAACTTATGTTTTTTCCCACCAGACTCGGTGGCATTAAAATTAATTGACATATTACCAATTTTCCAAACCCTACAAGCGGTCGAACAAATATTTCTACTTTGATTTTTAATCTTCAGAAATGAATTGATAATTATCAATTGCAGTGCAAAGATACAGCTTTTCGCTGTAAAACAAGCATTTTAGCCTATTTTTTTTCCACAATGGCACAATAGGCACAAGTTCCTATTTACCAACGCATTGAAACATTTATTAACACGTAAAATATCTGCAAAACAAAGGCGGCTGCCACCGACAGCCCTTTGTTTACCTTACTTTTGCGCCAAGTTCCTTCTCGTAGAACATTATCAGCTTCTGCATAATCTTGTCGATTTGCTTGTCGGTCATAGTCTTTTCGGTGTCCTCGAGTTCGAAGCTCAATGCATACGAAATCTTGCCAGGCTCAAGGTTCTTGCCTTCATAGACATCGAACAGACCGACCTCAACAATATGCTTCGGTTCGGTGCGGCGTGCAACTTCTTCCAACTGGGCGTAGGTTACCGACTTGTCGATGAGCAAAGCAAGGTCGCGGCGTACACGCGGGAACTTCGAAATAGGCTGGTACTCTATCTTGTGAGTCTTGGCGAACTTCAGAAGCACATCCCAGTTGATTTCGGCATAGAAAACATCCTGGTCGATGTCCATCTTCTTGAGCAAGGCCTTCGAAACAACTGCTATGCGGGCGACTTCCTTGTCCTTCAGCTTGAACGACTGGAAAGTGCTGAACTTTTCATCCGACGAAACCTCGAACTTCAATGCCGACATATCAATGCCAATTTTCTTGAGCACTGCAGCAACGCCCGACTTCAGCATGAAGTAGTCGGTAGGATTGTCCTTCAGGTTCCAGCTCAGCGGATTGCGCTTGCCAGTAATCCACATTCCGATGTACTGTGTTTCGCTGTATGCGGTGATGTCGGAAATCTGCTTGTCGGCATTATAATAATAGGTACGGCCGAACTCGAAGAACTTAAGGTCTCCGTTCTTGTAGTTGAGGTTGGCCTTTATGCTGTTGAGACCGCCATAAAGCAGCGACGGACGCATAACGTTCAGTTCGCGGCTCAACGGATTGTAAATCTTCACGATGCGGTTTGCATATTCGCTGTTTTCGGCAATATCGTCGGCAGAAATCATTGAGAGGCACATTATTTCGGTGTAGCCCATGCCTGTGAGCACATCCGAAACAAGATTCATCATCTTCTGCGGTTCTGGCTTTTCGGGATAGTTGATGCTGAACGAAATGTGGTTCGGCACCTCGATGTTGTTGTAACCGTAGATTCTCATGATGTCCTCAACTACGTCGGCTTCGCCGGTTACATCGACCCTGTAGGTCGGGATTTCGAGTTTCAGGTCGCGACCTTTGTCCTCGAGAATCTTCATATCGAGCAGACCGATGATTTCGCGCACGCGGGCTTCGGGAATTTCCTTGCCGATGAGCGCATTGCCACGGTCGATGTTGTAATCTACTATTGCCGGTTCGATTGGATTTGGATACACATCGGTAATTTCGGAAGCAATACGACCGCAGCCCATCTCAACAATCAGGCTTGCGGCACGGCGCAATGCGTAAGGCACCATGTTGATGTCAACACCGCGCTCGAAATGGAACGACGCATCGGTCTTCAAGCCGTGGAACTTGGAAGTTTTGCGGATTGAAACCGGGCTAAAATATGCAGCCTCGATGAAAACATTCTTTGTTTCGTTCGAAATGCCCGACTTCTGACCGCCGAACACACCGCCGATGCACATTGGCTCCTCGGCATTGCAAATCATAAGGTCGTGAGCCGAAAGTTTGCGTTCAACACCATCGAGAGTAACAAATGGAGTTCCCTCTGCGACATTCTTCACGATAATCTGCTTGCCGGCAATCTTGTCGGCGTCGAATGTATGAAGCGGATTTCCGGTTTCGTACAATACGAAATTGCTGACATCCACGATATTGTTTATAGGATTCAAGCCGACCGATTTCAGGCGGTTCTTCAGCCATTCGGGCGATTCCTGCACCTTCACGTCGGTAAGGCTGATGCCCATATAGCGGCGGCAAGACTCGGTATTTTCTATCTTGATGTCGATTTTGATTTCATTCTTTGGATTCTCGGTGATTTCGGCCTTGGGGATATTGTATTTTATACCCTTTACGGCAGCCACATCGCGTGCTGCGCCTATGTGCGAAGCACCATCGATACGGTTTGGAGTGATGTCGATTTCGATGGCGGTGTCGTTTTCTACCTTGAAATACTCCGAAGCGGGCGTACCCACCTTGGCGTCGGCTGGCAGAACCATGATTCCGTCGTGCGAAGTGCCGATATTCATCTCGTCCTCGGCGCAAATCATACCCTCCGACGGTTCGCCGCGCAGCTTCGACTTCTTGATTTCGAACACACCGTCCTTGGCGTAAATCTTAGTACCAATGGTTGCCACCACGACCTTCTGTCCGGCTGCCACATTCGGCGCACCGCACACAATATGCAGAGGTTCTTCGCCACCTACATTGACGGTTGTAACGTGCAGATGGTCGGAATTCGGGTGTGCCTCGCAGGTCAAAACCTCGCCGATTACGAAGCCCTTGAGCCCGCCTATTACCGACGAAACTTCTTCAGTACCATCAACTTCGAGACCAACACTTGTCAATATTTTTGCCAATTCTTCGGGCGATTCGTCGAACGCCACATAATTCTTAAGCCAGTTGTATGAAATCTTCATCGTAAATCAATTTTGGGATGCAAAAGTAATAAATATTTACGATTTGATGATTTGAAAATTTGAGAATTCAATAATTTGAGGAATTAACTGACGCTGAGTTAAAGTTTGATGATTTGAAGAGCAACGCTGGTTTCTGTAGAAGACGCAAAATTTTGCGTCTGTACAATCGAATAAATAATGTAGCGTTTTCCTTGTCCATGATTTCCTTGCGTGTTCGTATTTCCTGTATAGTCATATTCCCATTTTGTTCACAAAGATAACTTTATTTTACGATTTGGGATTTACGATTTTGGATTTTTTAATTGGAGAAAATGGAGGTGATGTTCGGGTGTTAGTGAGTCGGACATTGGGAGAAATGTATTGCATTTACTTTTTGATTACCTTCTTGTCGAACTAATAAGAATTTCTTATAAGTTCGATTTAAATTCAGTTCATCATCTATATACTTGATATATGCATAGATATATTCTCTTGTGTAGTATTATATATATCCGCTAGTTGAGCCTGCGTCAGCCAAATATCCTCATCGGCAAAGCGAACATTTACGCTTACCCTACCTTCGTCGTCTTTATATAAAATTAGTTTGTTCTCCTTGTCCATGATTCCTTGCGTGTTCGTATTTCCTGTATAGTCATATTTCTATTTTGCTCACAAAGGTACAAAAAATCCACCGATTTTCTCCTTTTATTTTCCTCCCCACAATCGAAATTGAAAAAAAGCTATTGATTCGGGGGAAATGAGATTTGGATGAAAATTTGAAGGATTTGAAGATTGCATTGTAGTGGCACAATGCTTTGCGCTCGCGGGTCAATGACTCATCAGTCGCTAATCACCTCCCAGAAACCGCCTTTGTCGGGTCCTACACGACGGATGACACCGTCTTCCTGCATACGCTTGATATGCTTTGAAAGTGCACTTCGGTTGATTCCAAGCGACTCAGACATTTGGGCGGTAGTAATGTGCGGATTGCTAGAAATGAGAGCGATAATGGCATCGCGTGTTTTCTGTCCACTTTTTCTGTCCACCTTTTGTTTTTTCTGTCCACCTTTTCTGTCCACTTCATCTTGCAAAGCCACCTCGTATTGCTTTATATCGCTCTGAAGATGAGCGATGTGAAGGCGAGCCATACAATCGAGAAAAATATTTATGTCGTCGTTTTCGCGAGTATCCACTAGTGCCTGTATGTATGCCTCCTTGTCTTCTTTTAACACTTTGGTCGGCAAAACGCCAAACTCAATCTGGAGCAGGTTCATAAGCAAACGACTCATCCTGCCATTTCCATCTGCCCACGGATGAATGGTCACCAATTCGTAATGAGCCCAGAAACTAAGGTCGTATATAGCGCTCACATCCGACACGTCAATTGCCTTTCTCCGTCTGTTCAATTCTTCACAAAAAGCTTCAAGACGAGCTGGCACTTTCTGATACGACATATACGACTTGCCGCCAAATCCTGCAGTAACATTCAGTTTGCGCAACTCACCTTTTGCAGCAGAAAAGTCTCCACTTGCAGAATGATACTCACTACCGGTGCGAGCCATAACTTTTGATGCAAGCAGGACAAGCCATTCGACCGTAATTGGTTCATGACGCAAAATCCATTGCATCCCATATTCGTATGCTGCCTTTAAATCAAGGTTCATCATCTGCTCGACCACTGTGCGCTTGCTACTTGTAATACCTTCGTCGAAAAGCAAAATAGCTTCAACTTCAGTAACTGTTGAGCCTTCTATAGCCGTAGAATGCGTGATAATGGAATACAAATAGAATTTGTTGTAGTCTATCTGCTCCGACATGCCTGACTCTTGATGTTGCTCAAGCAATTTTAGCAATATGTTTCTATTCTCATTAGTCATACTATTTATTTATCGCTACAGGATCGGCATTTTTATCGCACAAAAATACATAATATTTCATAAATAGCTCTCCATTTATTTTCCACCCCGCAATCGAATTTGAAAAAGAATTGCTTTTTGGGAAAAATGAGATGCAGATAGGAAAGCAAAGAAACGATTGAACTATTCGGAAATGGTGAATAGCTGAACTTTAAGTTTATCTATAACAACCTCATCGGCAGGCAACCATTTTACGCTATCTAGTTGTTCTACAGAAAGCCATCTCGCTGCTTCATGTTCAAGCAAACACAATTCGCCATTGACAACTTCACACCAATAACAATGCATTGTCAAATGAAATTTTGGATAATCCCAATTTACAGTATCAACAAGTCTTTCAACTGCAATTTTTGTGTCCAATTCTTCCAAAATCTCACGTTTAAGCGCTTCTTCTGGTGTTTCTCCCAATTCAATTTTTCCGCCGGGGAACTCCCACCAATCCTTCCAATCACCACTTCCTCGTTGAGTTGCGAAAATTCGATTGTCATTATCATGAATAATGGCTGCTACGACTTCTATATTTTTCATGCATTATATTTCCTTCAAACCAATTGATTTGAGATAATTGTATGTACTATCGTAAAATTCAGGCAGTCTTGTATGGTCATCCTTATTACCCTCAGGAACACAGATTACCATACCTTGACGAGCACGAGTAAGTAATACTCTATATGCATTTAATTGATAAAGCTTACGTTCTTCTTTATTTATACGATTCCACCTATTTCCTCCATTAAACTCATAAAAATCCCACCGACCATCATTATAACGTAAATCACCGTCCCAGACCAAACAAGTCCAATCCAGTTCTAATCCTTGTATATCGAATTCACTCGCTGCATCTTCCAAAAACAATGAAGAACGCACATCGTCAATATCATCCAAAAACCAATGCACAGTATCTGGTTTGCATCGAACATCAATTGCTAAAGGTTTCAATCTATACGCTTTTGAAGACACCAGCATTCCGTACCTTTCATTACCTCTTGCTTTTTCACGCAACCACAGTTTTGCAATATTAATATCTCTTGTCAAGACTATTGGATAACGATCTTTTATCTTCGCATAATTTTCTATTACACAATCAATATTACAATCTAATAAATGGTGAACCATATTCGACAAGCTTTCGGCTCTAAAAGAACGCATAGAAACAGCCAAATGTAAGTCTTTCGAATATGTCACATTAGAATTTTTAGATAGCATGTCTTCTATCTTACCTTCTGCATATTCTTTTGCTGATAGTTGGTTAGATATGTATACTCGCCATTCTGGGAAAGTTTCATTCATAGCTCTAACCCATTCGCCAATACCTGCTTCTCCTGTATTAATTTCTTGTCCTCCTCCGACAAGACAAACAATTACAGCCCAATCTTTTCGCTGATCTAACGACCATATAAGAAATTCACCTTCTGACATAGGGAAATTTTGTATTCCTTTTTTTCGCTTTAGCCAACTTGAAAGATGCTCTTGATCCCATGAACGTTGAGCCTCATCAAAAATTGCGATATTTTCAACTTCAGCATAACCTGCGGTCTTATCTTTCAACTCTTTCTCGGGGTCAATCTCAATCTTCTTTCCAACAATAGGAGTGCGCAATTTCTGAAGCATATTATCGCGATATCGATGAATGATTTGTATAAACTGACTTACTTCTCGCCGCGCATCTGTAATATTATATTTTTCTCCTAGTTCGTTTTTCTGTCGCTTCCTATCTCTAGCCAAAGCCTCTGTCAACACACTTACCAAAGGTCCGTTCCCCGACAAATATACTGCTAAATCAGGATTTTCCCCTTCTTCATGTGATAATTGCTTGATAGCAACATTTAAACCTACCAATGTTTTTCCTGCCCCTGGCACTCCCGTCACAAAGCAAATACTTTTCCCTCCGCGTGATTTAGTTTCGCGAATAACTTTCAGAACATAATCAGTTGTTCTATCCAATTGTTCTCCTTCTGCTTCATGGCGCGTTATCTCATCGACACTATGTTGTGAATATAATGCGCTTGCAGCCTCTATGATAGTTGGCGTAGGAGCATAGCGGCTCTTTACCCAATCTCTCATCGGAACATCGCCTGCATATTTAGGAATAGATTGTTCAATAACCAGTTTTAAAACACCTGACAATCCTTCAGAGTTGGTCATTAATGGTTCATATATACCATCATTATAATGCGACAACTTAAGTTCTGAATATGAATCCTTACTGTCTGTTGCAATCAAGATAGGAACAATAAATCTATCAGCACTGCCTTGATGAAAATTCTTCAAATCAAGAGCATAATCCATCACTTGATCTACATCTTGATGGTTAAAAACAGTTTGGCCTGCCTTAAATTCAAGAATAAACACACGCTCTCGAAGCAAAATGACCACATCTATTCTCTTTCCTAAACGAGGGATTGTATATTCAAAGATTACCCAACCGTCTTCGCTTTTATATAACGCTAGCACATCCTTTAAAAGTGCTATTTCCTCTTTCCATGCGAACTTTTGAGTATCTCCTGTATCGTACTCATCATTCCCCGCTAATATCCCAAATATTTCAAGTTCATTTTGCTGAAGAAAATCGCGTATGGAATTTCTATAGAAAAAGCGTTCATTCATAAAATTAGCACTTATATACCCGATTCTGTAGTTAGTATTTATGGCACAAAAATACACACTTTCATTATGAGCACAAGTTTTCGCTTCCGTTACTTTTCAACAATTTTATATCTTTTCTATTGCAATAATATACGATCATCCAACAATCCATCTAGACTAGTCACCATTAGCATTATATCTTGGGAAACTTTCCTCAAAACAAAAAAAACACTTATTCCGTTTTTTGGTGAAAGGATGAAAGTTACACAAATTGTTAAATCGCAGTTTCTAGTCATCCTGGGTGAGCAATTTCTGCAGTTGTTCTTCCGAAGGCAGAAGGCTACGAATTTCATCTTTTGTCTTGTAAGTGGCAACACCCATTGGGTTTTCATATCCTTGAATAAGGAACTCTACAAACGGCTTGCTTGCCGTCTTGCAAAGAACAATTCCTATGCTTGGATTTTCAAATGGCTTCTTAACCTCACTATCCAAAATGCGCAAGTAGGCACTCAACTGACCAAGATATGCAGGTTTAAAATCCCCAAATTTGAGTTCAACGCAAACAAGTGCCGCCAACTCACGGTTGTAAAACAGAAGGTCTGGAAATTGTTCTACACCAAACTTCTCTAAATGGTACTGATTGCCCACAAATGTAAAATCCCTGCCGAAAGTCATAATGAAATCTTTCACATTCTGAACAATCTTTTGCTCTAACACCCGCTCATCCACATCCTCCTTGCTGCGAGCATCAAGTTCTTCCATATTTACAAAGTCAAGCAGATAGTTGTCCTTGAACATTTCTATGGCTTTCAATGCTGACACCTTATTTGATATTGTCTGTATGAAATTGTTAGGTATCAATGCGTTATGATGATAAACATCAGCCTTCAACTCTTCAATAAGGCGGTCTTTGCTCCAATGGTTCTCTGCTGCCTTTTTGATGTAAAAAATTCGTTCTTCAAGACTATTCGTCTTTAAAAGTATTTCGTAATGATGAGAAAATCCAATAGAAAAAAAGAGTTCCCAAGTCAAATTGTTCACAGCTAGCGAACGATTTGTAAGTATATCAGTTTTTAGAATACGAGAATCGTAATCTAATTCGTCCACCGCCAGTGGACGAATTGCAAGAGTTTGTGTACCAACGGATTCCTGTTTATTCTCCAAATCGTCCACCAATAGTGGACTATTTAGAAATTCTCATCCTTCATAAAAAGTACGCATGCGCTTTATTGCTGTCGACGAGAACCCTCTCAGCCCAGGCAATTCTTTCTGCAATTGTTGGCTGATATGTTCAATTGCTCCTGTGCCCCATGCTCCTGTGCGGGTATGTTCTGAAACATAACGACCTATACCATAATAGAGAGAAAGCAGTTCGCGATTTGCCTCACTCGCCACTTTATGCTGGCTTTTCAGAATGGCAGTCTTTATAATCTGTACATCCTTACTTAATATCTGTATATCTTTATTCTTTTGCGTCATTCCTTAAATAATACTTTCACAACCGCGAGTCTTGACAAACGATACAATTTCATGCGTTCAATACTCCTTTCTCCTTCATGTAGTCGGTTAAATCTTCCATTAGATAACGCGAACTGAATGTATGCAACACATCGTATGAGGGAACTATGTAACCATATAGTATACCGGATTCTTTCAACCGTCTATATATTTCTTGCTGCGACAAATTCAATGTCTGCGAAAGTTTTCCTATGCAATATGTAACAAACTCTAATGTCTTTTTATCCATATTCGTCATTATACAGTTACAAAATTATAGCTACATCTATACTTTGCAAAGATAAGCAAAATATTGAAAAAAGTTGTCAATAATTCATTTTTCTCAATACATCTCCATCGCGTATTCCACGGCCTTATTCAACAGCGAGTTGAACTCGTAGGTGCGACGGAGGTCGGAAACGACCTTATCGACGAAATTGCTGTCGAGGATGTACGACTCGTCGATTGGCTTTTCAATGAGAAAACTTTTGAGCTTGTAGTATTCGGAAAATTCGTCGTCGGCATCGAAGCCTGCGGGAATCTTCTTGAGCGAATCGTCCCACGAAAGCGAAAAGCCCTTGGCACTGCGTATGGCCTTGTCGAAGTTCTTGCCGTTGAGCATAATCTCCTCGCGCACACTCTTCACTATGCGAGGTTCGGGACACCAAAGCCCAGCACATATAAAATAGCTCACATTGGGCTCTATATGAACATAATAGCCCGAATAACCACTCTTCTTGCCGTGAGGACAGACATAGGTGCCAATGTGCTGCTTGTAGGGCGTCTTGTCGTGCGAAAAGCGCAGGTCGCGATAAATGCGATAGGTACAGTCCTTCACCTGCAAGCCGGCCACCGACTTGTCGAAACTTGCAATGCCATCGATAAGACGCTGCGAAAAGTCGTTATGTACGGCAAGCATCTCCTTGTACTGCTGCTTGTGAGCATCGAACCACGGCTTGTTGTTGTTCTGCTGCAGTTCCTTGAAAAAATCCAGAACACGTTTCATTGTCAAAAATTTTGCGAAAGATAAGGAAATTTTTCAAAATTTTTGGTTTCTATGGGCTAACGCCCGTTTGAATGCTTGCGGCGTTTCATGTGCTACGCACGTTTATGAGTTTGAATGTTTCTAAGTTTATGGGTTTAAAACCAACTGAAACAATTTCAAACCATTTCAAACAACTTCAAACAACCTCAAACAACTTCAAACCATCTGAAACAACCTCAAACAACCTCAAACAACCTCAAACAACCTCAAACCTAGAAACCCTGAAACATTTATTTTTTTGAATCCTCATTGTGACAAATAATTATTACATTTGCCGAAAATTTTTAAAACACATATTAAAATAAAATATCATGGTTAGAGATGAACAAATTTTCGACCTTATAAAGAAGGAAAGAGAAAGACAGATGAAGGGCATCGAGCTCATCGCATCGGAAAACTTTGTTAGCGACCAGGTAATGGAAGCTATGGGTTCGGTAATGACAAACAAGTACGCTGAAGGTTATCCAGGAAAACGTTACTACGGTGGTTGCGAAGTTGTTGACCAGAGCGAAACCCTCGCTATCGAAAGACTGAAAAAGATTTTCGGCGCTTGCTGGGCAAATGTACAGCCGCACTCGGGCGCACAGGCAAACATGGCTGTTTTCCTTGCATGCCTCAACGTTGGCGACACCTTCCTCGGTCTTAACCTCGCACACGGCGGACACCTTTCACACGGTTCACCAGTAAATATGTCGGGCATCAACTACAAGGCATTGGAATACAACGTAAAGGAAAGCGACGGTCGCGTTGACTACGACCAGCTCGAACGCGTTGCTCGCGAAAACAAGCCGAAACTCATCATCGCTGGTGCTTCTGCTTATAGCCGCGAATGGGATTACGCTCGCATCCGCAAGGTTGCCGACGAAATCGGTGCTATCTTTATGGTTGATATGTCGCACCCTGCAGGTCTTATCGCTGCCGGTTTGCTCGAAAACCCAGTTAAGTATGCTCACATCGTAACAACAACTACTCACAAGACTCTCCGTGGTCCTCGTGGTGGTGTCATCATGATGGGTCAGGACTTCCCGAATCCTTGGGGCAAGAAGACTCCAAAGGGCGAAGTTAAGATGATGTCGGCATTGCTCGACTCTGCAGTATTCCCAGGCTGCCAGGGCGGTCCGTTGGAGCACGTTATCGCTGCTAAGGCTGTTGCTTTCGGCGAAGCTCTCACTCCAGAATTCAAGGAATACCAGAAGCAGGTTAAGAAGAATGCTGCTGCTTTGGCAGACGCTTTCATGGCTAAGGGCTACAAGATTGTCAGCGGCGGTACCGACAACCACTCGATGCTTGTTGACCTCCGCACCAAGTTCCCGGAACTCACCGGTAAGGTTGCTGAAAAGGCTCTCGTTGCTGCCGACATCACAACCAACAAGAACATGGTTCCTTTCGATACCCGCAGCCCGTTCCAGACCTCAGGTTTGCGTTTCGGAACTCCGGCTATCACCACCCGTGGCGTAAAGGAAGACAAGATGGCTGTTATCGTTGACCTCATCGACCGCGTTCTCTGCGATCCCGAAAACGAAAAGGTTATCGCCGAAGTTCGCGCCGAAGTCAACAAGATGATGGCAAACTACCCGCTTTTCGCATGGTAGGAAATAAAAATGATTACAAATATAAAGCCGCGTAAATGCGGCTTTTTTTGTAAATTATTGCAATCGCAATAAGATACATTCCGCCAAAATATTTTTCAAATTTCAGCGGAATCTATATTTCCAAACATACATTCCGCTGATATTCAATATGAATTTCAGCGGAATCTTTTTTAATATTATACAAATAAATCGTTTAATATCAAATTGTTATCTAAAATTTGAGAATGAGAATTAGGTAAAACACCCTGCGTAGTTACCATTGTAAGAAATACAGACTTGCCAGTTTCGTTTTCTTCAATGAAAGTTTCAACCTTGTTGTTGAGATTTTTCTCGTAGGCTGCAGTTATAGAATAAGGTTTGTTCGTCCATTTCATCTCGCAAAGCGTTATGGAATTGTCGTTCCTGTCAATGACAAGGTCGATTTGCGCACCACCATCTTGTTTGTTACTGCGCCACGAATATACATTTGTGATTACTCCCGAAATGCCCAGTCCTTGCTTTATCTGCCTTACATGCGCCAGACATAGTTGTTCAAACGCATACCCAATCCACGCATTGCGCAATGAAGACCGCATATTTTTCGACCAAAATTCTTCTTCGTTAATCTTGCGCTCCCAAATGAAATTCAAGTAAAACAATGTGTAGAAATCAACCAGTTGGAACAAAGCGGTCTTCTTTTTCTTGTCAAATGGCGTATAGCAACGAATGAAACCACAGTTTTCCAAGTCAGCCAAAGCCTTCGTGAATGTTCCGCCGTCAGCCACCTTCAAGCCTTTGACAATCTCATCACGCGAAAGGCCTTTTTTCTTTGTTCCAAGCAGTTCGACTATACCTATATACAATTTGAAATTTGTAAACAGCGACGCATAAAGGTTGTTGAACTCACCTCGGAGTATGGCGTTCTGCCTAAAGAATAGGAAATCTACATTTTTTGCAAGGCTCATAGCTGGGTCAAGCAGACTTAAATAATATGGTACGCCACCAAAAATCATGTAACATTCGGCAATCATCGCCCGTCCCCAGCGGAATTTCCGTGATTTCAGATAAAGTTCTGTTTCCTTGAGTGTAAAAGGTTCGAGACGTATGCGCAATGTGATTCGGTTGTGCAGTCCACCGCGATTGTTTATCAGCTTGTCCATCATCCACGATGTTGCCGAACCGCAAACTACAAGCATAATGTCCTTGCGTGCCGATGCCCAGTTGTTCCAGAAATGCTCGAACGCAGACATAAATACAGCATCAGTTTTATCCATCCATGGCAGCTCATCAAGAAAAATGACTTTTTTCCGTGACTTTGGCAAGGCAACTATTAGTCTTTTCAGTTCACCAAATGCCTCCTGCCACGATGCAATTTCGGCGACATCGGCAAGACCTTGTTCTCGCAAAGCATTGGCAAATCCGACCAGCTGTTCGCGTCTAGAAGCATTCATCATTGCTGCATACTGGAAATCAATTTTCCGGAAAGCATTCCTGACCAAAAAGGTTTTTCCAACCCTGCGACGACCATAAACTGCTACAAATTCCGACTGTTTGGACCCGTAGTAACGAGCCAACTGTCTCAATTCCAGCTCTCGACCGACAATCATTGCATTCATACTAATTCTATTTATGCCACAAAGGTAAAAATATTTTTCAACATTCCGCCAAAATATTTTTCAAATTTCAGCGGAATCTATACTTTAAAACACACATTCCGCTAATATTCAATATAGATTTCAGCGGAATCTTTTTAATACAATTATACTCAACTGATTTATTAGCAATAAGATACAGATTTATAACTTATAAAAAACGGGGTTATTAAATGCTATTTTGCATTATCTATTAAATGCAACAAGATCTTCGGCCACTCGCCTTGCCTCCTTGTCAGTCGCAAAGCACGATTCAATGGAAATCTTGCTTTCAAAAGGCAACTTTTCAAGTGTCGATTCTATAATCTCAGGAATACGCATAAAACCGATACGTCCCTTCAGAAAAGCATCTACGGCAACTTCGTTGGCGGCATTCATTATACATGGTGCATTTCCGCCTTTCAACATGCAATCGTAGGCGATTTGCAAACAGCGGAAAGTCTTGGTATCAGGTTTTTCGAATGTAAGATTGCAGCCATGTTCGAGAAACGAAAAACGATTCTTGGGCGAATACGACCTGTTTGGATAGTCGAAAGCATATTGTATTGGAATTCGCATGCTCGGTGCGCCAATCTGCGCCTTGATAGACGCATCGGCAAACTCGACCATCGAATGCACCACCGACTGACGATGCACAAGCACCTCTATCCTATCGGCTGGAATTCCGAAAAGCCAGTGAGCTTCAATCATCTCAAAACCCTTGTTCATCAGCGATGCCGAATCGATTGTAACCTTGCTGCCCATCTTCCAGTTTGGATGGTTCAGGGCCTGCTCTGCTGTGACATTCCTTAGGAACTCAACATCTTTCCCGAAAAAAGGTCCGCCCGATGCTGTAAGAATCAGTTTCTCAACATCATCGATATTTTCGCCACGCAGACACTGGAAAATTGCCGAGTGCTCCGAATCGACAGGCAAAATGCAGGATGTTGCACTTTCCTTCAGTTTGTCGCAAATTATCTTGCCACCAACCACAAGCGTCTCCTTGTTTGCAAGTGCTACAACCTTCCCAGCCTCTATAGCCTTTATTGTCGGCAGAAGTCCAGCAAATCCAACCATTGCAGCAAGCACCATATCAACACAATCCATTGCTACGACATCGAGAATGGAATCAGAACCTGCATAAACCTTTATGGGCAAGTCGGCAAGAGCCTCGCGCACTTCGGGATATTTATCCTTGTTGGCAATCACTACGAAATTGGGTTCAAACTCACGTGCCTGAGCAATAAGCAACTGTGCATTGTTGTTTGCGACAAGCACCTCGGCAGAGAACTTGTCGGGATAGTCGCGTATAATGTCGAGAGCTTGAGTTCCTATTGAGCCAGTAGAACCGAGAATTGCTATATTTTTACGTTTCTGTTCCATTAGAATTCAATATAATCGGTTGGATTCAGCGGCTCGCCGTTCTGCCAAAGCTCGAAATGCAAGTGCGGTCCGCTTGTGTTTTCACCCGAATTGCCATACACAGCAATCTGCTCGCCCTGACGTACTTTCTGCCCTTCTTTCACAATCGGATTTTCGCAATGCTTATACACAGAAAGAATGCCTTGCGGATGCTGCAAAATAATAGAATAGCCGTTATCAATAGTATAATTGCTTTCAATCACAATGCCTTGAAGCACAGCAAACACCGCCACATCCGACGATGGGGCAATGTCGATGCCAAAATGCCGTTGCGACTTATCGAATCCATTGACAATCACACCTTTCAGAGGAACAAACAGATTCGGTACAATATCTTTCTTGTCCACCACGTTCACATTATCCGACTCGTCGTAACGCTGACGTGGCTTCGTAGGGTCGTTGAACTCACGGATCTGCTCTTCGGTAAGATTTCCAACAGGTACCGCAAAGTCGGCATCTACAGGCACTTCCGAAAAGATTATATCGCGAATCATGCTTAAGTATTGCTCACGCGCCTCGAGTTCTGCCGAAAGGCTGTCAACTCGTTCTGCATTTTCGTATATAAGTTCAAGCGTCTGCCTGTCGGGATATCCGGGAACAAGATATTTAAGCGGTGTATAAACTACAAGAAGCGATATTACTGCGAAGAAAATCACAAACATAGCCACAATTACCAGAGAAAATCCCATCTTGTTCAGATGTATCTTCTTCAGCACCTCGAAATTACCATCTCGATATATAACCAACTGGTAAGGTCGTGTAAGCCAAGCCCAAAACTTATGTTTTTTCTTTTCTGCCATCGCAAAACTTTGAGCGCAAAAGTAATAAATATTTACGACTTACGAAGTACGATTTTAGATTTCCCCTCTTTGCTGTCATAATGAATTTATTTTCAGCATTCAAAACATTGAACTTTGAACGTTAAATTATTTAAACAAATCTTTAAACCCTTGGATACTTTAATTCACCATTATTATATTATCTTTGCACAAAATTTTAAAATAGAATGAGTAGATTTTCAGTAATAGAAGACACCCAGAAGTTGCTTGAAGTTATCAATCAGGCAATTCTCGACAAGAAAGGCGAAAATGTAGTCAATATGGACTTGCAAGCCATTGAAAACCACATTACAAAATATTTCGTTATCTGTACGGCCAATTCGGTAATCCACGCCAATACACTTGCCGATTACATCAGATACCAGACTCGCGGCACCATGAAAGAAAGGCCCTGGAAGGAAGAAGGCTTCGAGAACAGCGAATGGATTTTGATGGACTACGTTGACATAGTGGTGCACATTTTCCTCCCCGAAGCACGCGAGTTCTACAAGCTCGAGCAACTTTGGGCCGACGCAGAAACCAAGTCTATAGAAAACAAATAAGGCAAAATGGAAAACAACAAAGGAATAAAACCCAACAACGACAATCAAGGTTTGCCGAACAACGGCGGCAACGGCAAAGCTCGCTTTATCATATACATTGTAATTCTCGCCGTACTAATCGGAATTACTTTCATCGATTTTGGTAGCAATGCCAACGAGATAAACTGGAACAAGTTCGAGAACGAAATGCTTCTTACCAACGATGTCGAAAAGGTCGTGGTAGTAAACCGCGAACGTGCCGACATCTACATCAAGCCCGAAAGTCTCGACAAGTTCGGCGCAGCATCGCGTGGCAGCAGCATATTTTCTGGTGCAATGCCTACTTTCTACTTCAATATCGGCGATGTTGAAAGTTTCGAGGCCAAACTTGCCGAAGCACAGAAGGACATGCCAAAGGAACAGCGCGTGAGCGTGGAATACAAGACCGAACACGACTATCTTGGCTCAATCATAAGCTGGATTCTTCCAATCGTGCTTATTCTTGTCCTATGGTGGTTCGTATTCAACCGCATGAGCGGCGGAAACGGCGGCGGACAGATTTTCAGCATCGGCAAGTCGAGGGCTCAGGTTTTCGACAAGGAACGTAAGGTAAAAGTCAACTTCAAGGACGTTGCCGGACTCGAAGAAGCCAAGGTTGAGGTAATGGAAATTGTTGATTTCCTCAAGAATCCCGAAAAATACACGAAACTGGGTGGTAAAATTCCAAAGGGTGCTTTGCTTGTAGGCCCTCCAGGAACCGGTAAGACCTTGTTGGCTAAGGCTGTAGCAGGCGAAGCCGATGTTCCGTTCTTCTCGCTCAGCGGTAGCGATTTTGTTGAAATGTTTGTCGGCGTTGGTGCATCGCGTGTACGTGACCTTTTCCGTCAGGCAAAGAGCAAGGCTCCGTGCATTATTTTCATCGACGAAATTGATGCCATAGGTCGTGCTCGTGGCAAGACGAACAGTTTTAGTGGTAACGACGAAAGGGAAAACACTCTTAACCAATTACTTACCGAAATGGACGGCTTCGACACCAACAGCGGTGTCATAATCCTTGCCGCAACCAACCGCGCCGAAATTCTTGACTCGGCACTTATGCGTGCAGGTCGTTTCGACCGACAAATCCACCTCGAACTTCCAGACGTAAAAGAACGTGAAGAGATTTTCCAAGTCCACACCAAGAACCTCAAGATGGCTTCGAGCGTAAAAATCGACTTTCTTGCCAAGCAGACGCCTGGATTCAGCGGTGCCGACATAGCCAACGTATGCAACGAGGCTGCCCTCATCGCAGCACGAAACGACAAGAAGGAAATCGACAAGCAGGACTTTCTCGATGCCGTCGACCGCATAATCGGCGGATTGGAAAAGAAAAACAAGATTATTTCGGAAACCGAAAAACGCACAATTGCATACCACGAGGCTGGACACGCAACCGTAAGCTGGCTTCTCGAATATGCAAATCCGCTGCTGAAAGTCACTATTATCCCACGCGGAAAGGCACTTGGCGCAGCTTGGTACTTGCCCGAAGAACGCTCAATCACCACCAAGGAACAACTTCTCGACGAAATGTGCGCAACCTTGGGAGGACGTGCCAGCGAGGAAATCAACTTCGGAAAGGTTTCGACAGGTGCTCTCAACGACCTCGAACGCGTTACCAAGCAGGCAATTGCAATGGTTTCGTTCTACGGTATGAGCAGCGACATCGGCAACCTCTCCTACTACAACTCAACCGACGACTATGGTTTCACAAAGCCTTACAGCGACAAGACTGCCGAAAAGATTGACGCAGACGTGAAGGCTATGGTCGAGGAGCAGTACGAACGCGCAAAAGAAGTGCTTCGCAACAATATGGAAGGTCTTACCAAGCTTGCAGAAACCTTGCTCGAAAAGGAAGTCATCTTCAGCGACGACCTTGAACGCATTTTCGGTAAGCGCAAAGGCGAAAACAAGGCTCTCGATGCAATAAACGAGGCTAAGGAGCAGGAAAAGGCTGAAGCAGAAAAACAGACTGCCGATGCAGAAACCGCCCCTTCGACTGACGCTCAGGGAGCTGAGAATATAGATAACGAAAACACAGAATCATAAATGTACCGTCGCGGCGCGCCACGACACAACATAGAAACTTTTAAACTTAGAAACTTTCAAACCTACTAGGATGCCTAATATTTTGAAACGGACCATATTCGGAGCACTTTTCGTTGCAATAACATGCTTCATGGTGTTATACAACGAACACACTTGTGCTATCTATATGGGATTATGCTGTGTCATAATGCTTCACGAATTCATGAAGATGTTCAAAATGTCACTTTTAAGAACAATATTCATCGAAACGATTGGCGCTGTTGCAATACTTACGGCATATTGGTTCAGCAGAGGGTACACGATCACCTTCATCCCACTTCTGGCACTTGGACTTTCCCTGTTCATCATCCAGCTCTTCGAGCACGACTCAAAGCAGGAAGAACATCTTGGAAAATCTTTCCTCGCTTTAATATACATTGCTCTTCCGCTTAGCATTGCCACCCATATCGGACAAACCGACAACCAGCTCATTATGTCAACGTTCATCCTTATATGGGTTTCGGACACTATGGCATACGTAGTAGGCTGTTCGATCGGCAAGCACAAGATTTTCGAACGCATATCGCCAAAGAAATCGTGGGAAGGTGCAATCGGCGGATTTGTATTTACCGTAACAGCAGCAGCATTTGGCGGTTATCTTTTCCCGAAACTTGGCTTCGATGTATGGCAATGGTGCGTAATTGGTGCTACGGTCGGCATTTTTGCAATACTTGGTGACTTCATCGAATCGATGTTCAAACGTAGCGCAGGTGTAAAGGATTCGGGCAACATTATCCCCGGACACGGCGGTCTGCTCGATAGGCTCGACAGCTTCACCTTCACAATTCCGTGGGTAGCGATTGCTGTGTGGGTGATGAGGAGTTTCTAGGGCTGACGCCCGTTTCTATGTGCTTCGCACGTTTATAGGTTTCTACACTGCGCTGTTTTTTGGCTAAAGCCGTTTGAATGCTTCGCGTTTCTAAAAAAGCGGAATGTCGTGCTGAACTTGTTTCTGCATCTAATTCCGCTTTTTTTGTTTCAGGGGTTGCCTTAAAACATCAGAGACATAATATCATCATTAGTCACACCAAGAAAATAATCTTCGGTATTTATATTCGACAATAATTCTGTGACTGACTTTTCGTCGTGGCGGACACCTATTAATATATTCTCGAAACCGGAAATGTCCCGTTTTGCAAAAAAGTCGCCATATATCTTTGCTGCCGAAACAAATCCCTTCTCAATATTCATGTGCAATTCGATATTTCCCCCTTTTGTTCGTATCATCTTCGAAAATGAATACTTTGGAGAATGACCGAAATTCCATTCCCATGTCGAGTATTTTTCGTCGCGCAACTTGGTAATTGCAGCAATATCTTCGTCGGTAAACTCGTAAATCTGACAGTTTGCACGAGTTTCCATGATATGCTTCATAATAAGGTCGGCAAATTGGAGAACCGTCATCGGCGACTGCAGATGCTCGCTGATATTTGTCACGCGCTTACGCACCGACTTCACGGCCTTGTCCTCGAACTTCAGCGGGTTTACTTTCAAGGCATTCGACATGTCTGTCATTGCAGTATCGAAAAGCAAGGTTCCGTGATGCAACATTCGTCCGTTGCTTACGCACTGGGCATTTCCCGAAAACTTGCGACCGTCGATCATAAGGTCGTTACGACCCTCGAAGCGTGCATCTACGCCAAGATTGTTCAGCACCTCGATAATCGGTTGCGTGAATGTGCGGAAATTGCCGTTGCTATTGCTTTCAACAAAGGTAAAATTAAGGTTCTGCAAATCGTGGAATACGGCGCCTCCGCCAGTAAGACGGCGTACCACCTTTATTTTCTTTTCGTTTACATAGTCAAGATTTATCTCTGCAAGCGAGTTCTGGAAAAGTCCCACGATAATTGCAGGCTCGTTACGCCAAAGCATAAAAACATCGTCGCTAAAATGAGTGAACACATATTCTTCAACCGCCATGTTGAAATATGCATCGTTGGAATCGTTGAAAATACAGAGCATAGAAGAAAATTATTTAGTTTCTAAGTTTCTGGTTTGATAATTTGATGGTTTGATAATTTGAAAATTTGAGGATTTAAAATTTCACTATCGGCACAACGGAATCCTTGCTATACAAATATACCGAACGGTAATTGCAGCCGTACCCTATCCAGAAGCCTTTGGCCTCCATACCTTCAGGAGCATTGATGTTGGTTCGCACAGTTGCAGGATTTGTGAACGGATTGCCGTCGGTAATCCAGTTCCTGTACCACGACTCCCAAATATTGTACGATACATTGTCGATTGTTGACAATTTCAGCGACACCGAATCGCCCACACTGAAACACAATATGTCGCCAAGCTTATAGTACATGGAATCATGTTCTTCCTTTGTCATAAAATTATCATAATATGCATTTCGCTCCATGCCTTTTGCTACCATTGCAAACGACATTTCCTCACCATCGGCCAACTTGTCGCTGATAATATGGTTCAATGCGTACGGACGGTAATACATCTGCTGTGTCTGGTTCTTCACATGAATCGAATAATAATTGCTCTGATTCTTAGGATCTTTCCAATTTATCCTCATCATGGCAAAAGTGTCGGTCATAAATACTGGAATAACAGTATCTATCTTTATGGTATCGGGAATATAAGTCGATGAAGTGTAAGTTTTTCCATCGTACAAAATCTTGAGGTCGTAGCGATGGTTCAATTCGCCCTTGAACTTTGTGCCTTGGAAGCACTTGTATGGCCAGCGCTGAATTGGCAGATACTGCAAGGTGTCGGAAATGCTTCCGTCGGAGACAATCACGGTTGCCTTGGTGTCGTTAATCTGCAAATCGTTTACCGCATTTGTGTCAAGTTCCTGAAAATAGGCTGTGCTTTTCGACAGAAAAACAACAGGATAGTCGTCAAAATCGACATAACCATCTACCACAAGGCAACTTTCTGCCTGCGGCAAATCGACCGTTATGTCCTTGATGCACGACGAAACCGCTACCAACGACAGCAACACGGCAATTATCGAAATCTTAAGCAAACATTCTCTCATCGGCATCAGAATTTAAAGTTCCATGTTATTGCTGGCAAAATAGGAATTATCGACAACTGCTTTGCAACCGTCTTGTATGTTCCATCCTTCACATTTCCAGTATTATAGACATAAATAAAATACGGATTCTTGTGATTGTAAACATTGTAGATTGAGAAATTGAACGACGATTCCCAATTCTTTTTCGTCTTTATATCGTATGTCACAGAAAGGTCGAGGCGATGGTAGGCTGGCATTCGATACGAATTGCGTGTGCCATAAACATTTACAATGTCGCCATCGACCATATATGTTGCGATTGGCAAGGTTGTTGTATTGCCTGTAGCATAGACGAACACCGCCGAAGCCGTCAAGCGTTCGGTTATCTGGTATGTTGCTGTAACCGACAGGTCGTGGCGACGGTCGTACTTGGCGGGGAAAGGATTGCCGTTGTCGATGTCGTCGAAAATCTTGTCTGTCTTCGACCATGTGTAGCCAATCCAACCTGTGAAAAGTCCAACGCGCTTCTTGAAGAAAAATTCCACGCCATACGAATAACCCTTGCCGAAAATGAAATAGTTGTCGGCGTTGTCGGAAATGTCGTCGCCAGGCAAAGCACCGTCCATGTATTCAATCTGGTTTTTCAGCGTCTTGTAGTAAACCTCGATTGAACCTTCAAACTTATCGTTAAACAGGTTCTGGAAATATCCGAGCGCGTACTGGCTGCCCTTCTGCGGCTTCACTACATCGCTGCAAGCAACCCACAAGTCAATCGGCAAGGTCGTAGCCGAAATGGATGCAAGATGTATGTACTGCGAATTGCGCATGTACGAAGCCTTGATTGACGAATTTTCGGTAAGCGAAACCTTGAACGACGCGCGAGGCTCAACATCCCAGTAAAACGCTACGGGCTGATTGTCCTTGTAACGGATTTCGTCGATTGTGTTCTGGTGCAAATCGTCCTTTATGTAGCGTGTGAACGGTCCCACCTGAACGAAATACGAGTTGCGCACACCCAGATACAGCGTAAAGCGGTCGTTTATCTTGAAATCGTCGCCAATGTAAATGCCGACTTCGTGGGCAAACTGGTTGTTATTGTTCGAGAAGTCGGAACCGAGCGTAGTGTCGGAAATTTCGGCTGCAAGCGTATTGGGCGTAAACTTGTGGTGGGTGTATTGAACGCCGAACTTTACCGTATTTTTCGGTCCTGCAAGCCAAGTGAAATCCTGCTTTAGGTTCCAGTCGTTGATGCCCGACTTCTGCTTTATGGCAAAACCTGATGAATTTTCGTTGCTCTCTGTGTTTTCAGCATTTTCGTCAACAATTGTCAGCATCTCGACTGAGGTGTTGAACTTGTAGTTCGACCAGATAAGGCTTGTGTTGGAAAAGAACTTGTTGTTGAACACATGGTTGTAGCGCAAAGTGACAAATCCGTTGCCCCACGGCATATTCATGTTGAGCCCCATCTCCTTGCTTCCGAAACGGAACTTGTCGTAGCCGTAGTAACCGCTGAGGTAAAGTCGGTTGTTGTCGTTTATAATCCAGTTTGCCTTGGCGTTTACATCGAAGAAGTAGTATCCCGAAGTCCTCAGCAATGAGGTTTTCTTTGTGAAAGGACGAATCAGCGCATCAATGTATGTACGGCGTGCCGAAACTATAAACGACGCCTTGTCCTTCACAATAGGTCCCTGCACCGTAAATCTTGACGAAACCGAACCGATGCCACCTTCAATGTGATATTCCTTCATGTTGCCGTTTTTCATCGAAATGTTTAGTACTGAGCTAATTCGTCCGCCATATTCGGCAGGCATTCCGCCCTTGAACATTTCCATGTCCTTTACGGCATCGGCATTGAACACCGAGAAAAATCCGAAAAGATGCGAGGCATTGTAAACGGTTGCCTCATCGAGCAAAATAAGGTTCTGGTCTGGACCACCGCCACGGACATAAAATCCGGCATTTCCATCACCAGCCGACTGCACACCAGGCATCAACTGTATGGTTTTCAGCACATCGACTTCGCCCATGAAGGCTGGCAAAGTTTTCACTGTCTCCATTGGCAGACGCACCACGCTCATCTGGCTGCTCTGCACATTGGCCTTGCGCTCGGCGCTCACCACAACCTCCTGCGTCATTATTGCCGACGACGACATTTGCACGGTAAGCGTCTTGTCGGAAGTAAGGTTAATGTGTATTGTGTCGTCGCTGTAGCCGATGAACGAATAGATGATATCATAGGTACCTCCCGGAAGTGTGAGCGAATAAAAGCCGTAGCCATTTGCACTTGTACCGATTGTCTGTCCGGCAACCATCACATTTGCGCCGATCAGGTCTTCACCCGTAGCCTTGTCCTTTATGTAGCCGCTAATCGTATATTTCTGCCCAAAGGCAAACTGCGGCAACATCATAATTGCCAACAAGATACAATATACGAAACTACGCTTCATCTCCTAACCAAAATTGGGGTGCAAAGGTAAGGAAAAAATCAATTTTTATGATTTAAAAATTTAATAATTCTAAGATTCAATGATTTTCCATTATTGTCCGCTAAATTACGCGTTGTCACAATTTTTGCATTGCTCCATTTCATTCCGCAGCAAAAATATGCGCCAACGCTTCTAAACACATACGTTTTTCTATATATATGCAACCTCTCCGAGGTTGATATATTCTTTCCAAATTCAAGCTTGCCTATTTTTGTTGCTGTAATAACATGATACACTTGAACTTATGTGGTTTTGGCGAAATTTTAGCGGACAACGATAAATGATTTTTATGGTTCGAAAAAATATAGCCCCGCAATGCATTGCGAGGCTACTTAATTATCAATTGTTCATTGTAAATTAATCCACAAACCTTACCCCTTCCAAAACTTCGTGCAAGTCGGGATTTGTCGGGTCGGTCAGGTCGTCGGTAGCAACACGGACTACATATTTCTTTTCTGTGTTGTATATGTAGCAGCACATCTTGAAATAGTCGTTGTCGTCGGTGAAGACCTTCCAAGTGTAGTCGCCGATTACAATGTCGTCGTGACGGCTTTCGGCAGGATACTTGGCGATGGCCTTCTCAAGGCTTGGCGAATCCCAGTGTTTCACTTCAAACTCGAGTTTTGAACCTTTTTTTCTGATGCCTGAATTAGAATAGGCAATATTGACTTCCCACTTTTCGGTAGGCAAAGTGATTTGATAATCTGAATAATGATAGTATGTCTCAGGTTCGGACACTACCTCCTGTTCCGGAGTTTCCTGTTCTACATTATTTGTAACTTCTTCCGTTACAGTTTCGGAAGTCTTTACGTTTGCATTACAGCCCATTCCCGCTACGGAAACGAAGGCTAAGAATAATAAAATGTTCCTCATGTTAAGTTGTTTTATGTTTTTGGTTCCTAGTTTCTGGTTCAATGTTCAAGGACTACGCCGTTTCTAAATTAACAATCAAGATGCAAAGATAAATTATTTTTCACAAACCGCACGAATCGGCAGGCCGTCTTCGCGAGTACCATAGTCAACTCCATAATAATTTGCATGGAATATTATGTAACCAGCTCGGAACGCGCCATCTACGTCGATGGAATTTGCCCAATACTCGCCGCTTCCATAAGCACCTTCGCTGAACAGGATTTTTCCGCGATAGTAGCCAGCGGCTGGAAGGAAGATGCTTTGTCCGTTTGGTCCTTTAACATCGTAACCACCTTCGGGTTTCCATGTCCATATGCACTTTGTTTTCAATTCTTTTAATTCTGCTATCGTCGGCATACGCCAGCCATTGCCCCAGTTGGCAGCAGCTGCATCGTCCGACGGATCCAAACTTGTCAACTTATCAGATTCACCAGCCGTATATTTGGTCAAATTTGTACCATTATAATACTTATAGCTGTCCTCTGTATAGTTGTCCTTTACAGTTGTTTCTCCCCAAGCAAAGTAGTTGCCGTACTCTTCCGGAGAATTAGCTCCTACGTTGCAAATTGCCCATCGTACCGACAAGCCAAGGTCAACCCAGTCGTGACCAGCAAGAGTACCAGTTGTTGCTACTTTTTCAACAGTTTCTTCACTTCCGGCTTCGGCTGTTTTGCCATTGCCATTACAACTTGCCAAAATTCCTGCTAAAGAAATGATGGACAAAACAATTAAATAATATTTTTTCATACTTAAAACTTTTTTAGGTTTCATTGTTGTTTATTTAGAAGACGCAAAGCATTGCGTCTCTACATAATCAACAAAAAAACAGCAGCCAGCCACCGCCAACTGCCGTTATTGTTTAGCATACACATTACTTGCGTGATACGCGATCATATACCATATTGTTGCCAGGCCAATTGAACCTCAGCTTGTCATCATTGATAAATGTGTAAGCATATCTCTTTACCGACTTGTCCGCAACATTGGTGAAAAATATGGAATCCGCTGTTGTCTCGTAAGTAAAATCATAACTATCACCATCTTTGGATGAGATAAATTTTCCTGTCATGTCGCCGTTGAACTGATAGGTAGTGACTTCGCCAAAGAAGTTAAGCGTCCACTGTCCTTTTACAAACGGAGAGTCTGATTCTGATTCTTCGGTTTTTGCACCGTTGTTGCAAGAATAAAGCATTACCAATGCGAATGCTACTGTTGCAAAAAATACTAAACTTTTTTTCATGTCTATAAAAATTTAAATTAATAATTCTGTTTCTCTTGAAGGCTAACAGGCTAACAGGCTAACAGGCTAACAGGCTTGCAGTCTGACAGCCAGACTGGTCTTCCGTTAGACTGGTCTTCCGTTAGACTTCTAGCCTTTTAGCCCATTATTTTGCGCAAACTGGACGAACACACTGACCATCGCAGCGTCCACCATTGCTATTGTGCGGTTCTATTAGTTCGGAGAATGCCATATATTCTGCTTTGCTGGATGAGTACATAGTGCTTGCCCAGTAAAAGCCGTCTATCTTTTCATTGAAAAGCTTGTCTCCACTATAAGTTCCGGTAACAGGAAAGAAAATGCATTTTCCGTTTGCGCCCTTTACCTCGTAGCCGTTACCCTTCCAAGTCCAAGTGCACTTTTCTATAAGTTCCTTGAATTCATCTTTGGTTGGCGTACGCCAGCTTGTTCCCCAGTTGGAGGTTGCAGCATCGTCATCGGCTTCCAGTTTTGTCAAATTGTCGTCACTATTGTACTTGGTATATTCTGGGGCAAATTCACCTTGCTTTTCAAAATATTTATTGGATTCAGCAGTATAGTTGTCCTTTTTTGAGGTTTCCCCCCAAGCAAAATAGTCTCCTACTTCTTCGGGAGCATTTGCACCTACATTGCAGGTTGCCCAGTTTACCGACAAACCAAGGTCAACATAACAATAACCTTGCAACATTCCGATTTCTTCGGCTTCTGCTGCGTTTTCTTCACTTGCGGCTTCGGCAGTCTTGCCATTGCCATTACAACTTGCCAACATTCCTGCTACAGAAACGATGGCGAAAAATAACAATAATTTCTTCATATTCAAATGTTTAAAAGTTTAACGTTCAAGGTTCAAAAATTCAAAGTTCAATGTTTTGGGCGAAAAGGCCAGAAGGCTCAAAGGCTTGAAGTCATTTTGGGGCTTTTAGCCTGTTTGCCTTCAAGCCTGTCAGCCTTTCAGCCCTTTATTTGCGTACCCAGTCGGAAACTTCGTTAAATTCGCCATCGTGTACCTGCCACTTTGATATTACATCGCCGTATCTACTATTTTCGCGTGCAACACTGAATGTAACAACATTGCGTCCGTCGGCGAGTTCGTAAACAACCCAATAATCACATACATAGAACCAATGTTTATATCCCTGTCTATCTGTTTCTGTTCTTTCTGCCCACTGATTGCTCATCAGTCCAACTGCAGCAACCTTGCAGTTCTTGAACTCGGGATATGTTTCCTTGAAACCAGCTCCTGGAAGCGACGATTCGTACTTCATAATTTTGTTGATAGATTCCTGGTCCATCCATTTAACCTTGTCATCCAACTGCTCAACAGTATATTTTAATTCAGGATCGAACTTCAATATATTAATTGAGTATGTTCTCTTGTCAAGCAAAAGCCCATAATATACATACGCAGTAAGCAAACGGCTCGGGTTACCTGTATACGGCCCCATAATAGCTAACGAAACAAAATGGTCTGCTGTAAGATTACCGATTTGCTTGCCATCTTTATTTACGGTATACTTTGTAGTATTTCCATAAGTTTTTACCTCAAACTTCATCGTTCCAATATGTATTGATTCGATAGTCCCATCTTCACTCATAGAACCTTTGTACTCGCCACGGTTATTTGTAAACTTGCCAGTGCTTGGGTCGTACTTAATTACATCGCCTTTCTTGTTGCCCGCAATATCGCAGAGCATTGTAATCTCGAGTGTTTCGGGATTCCATGTACAAGCTTGCAATTCGCCGTCTCTACCTACAGAAAAAGTTGCTGGACCATTCTTTGCATCTTTTGCATCGCCTGTAGGCGTTTCCATTGCTTTTTCCTGTTTTGACTGCTGTGATTTATTTTTTATTGCCTTTGCGATTCCGCCCAAAAGTTGAGCCTCGACATTGAAACTTACACCAAACATAATGGCTACCATTGCCATTACCTTAAATAAGGTACTCATTCTTACCATAATTATATTATTTTAAAATTATCTAATTTGTTACTTATTTCAATTATATCTTATTGTTGTTTAATAATTTATTCTTTTACAGCAAACCACTTATTCTTAGTATAAAGATAATGTTTTCCTATTGAAGGATGTGCTTCTTGTATCCTCGATGAACCAAACTGACCTCCGCCTATATAATCTTGCTTTACTATAAAATCTTTTTTCAACTTTATGTTTAGGTCTGGGTGCTCGCTGTCTTTTATAATAACAATAGCGATTTTTTCACGGTAATTTGGAATGCCTACGGAATTTTTATTTATATCCCAATCAGCAGTAGCATCAGAAGCACAGATTACGTCAACAACTTGCATTGAAGGAAATTCTGTCTTAAAGTAATTTTTAAACTTGGTCTCGCTTGCAACATCGCGCGATGATGGTTTTTGGACTGTAACTTTGGCATTGTTCTTACAATATATAGCACGGTCTCTGTCAAGCTGTTCGATGGTACGGAATTTTATTTCGAGGGTTGCAATCGAATCGGCAGGCATCTGGTCATACACCGTTTTAATTTCGTCAATATAAATATTTTCATTGGTGGGATAAAAACGGCCATTCTGAACAATGTACACATCAATCTGATACAATATATCGCGCAACAGGCACATTTTTGCAGAAACGGTTTTGTACTTGGCAATTTTGTCGAGTTGCTCACGAATATATGGAGTAACATCAGGAATAGAACTCTTATTAATTTTATAAGCTTGTGTTACAAAATACTTGCACAAACTATTAAAGTCATAACATTTTCCGTTACGCTTTTCATTAAGGAACTCAACTACGACATCATGGTCACTCCACGACTCACCCCACGGAGACAGTCCGCTGTCGGCAGCACCAGCCATAACACTTTGAAAGTCGTTCATTGACTTTCCTTCCAATGATTCCCACGGTGCTTTCCATGGTGTGACGGTCGCCAATTCGTCCAACGATTTTTCAAGTTTGTCCAAATCAATACCGTCTTCAACCATTACATAATCAGTAACCATCCGAACTTGTTCCTTCGGACCGAGGACAATATCCAAGTTTCTATTTTTAAACTCAAACTGATAGAAGATAAATGCACGGCAAATGTCCACAGGTGAGGAATTTTTAGTAACACTTGCGGCAATTTGAGAGTTATATTCATAAGGTGTTTTGTATTTCGACATTTTTTCCATAGCTGTGGAATTTATAAGTTCCATATCTGTTTTTGGTTTGGAAGTCGATTGTGAGGTTTTAGGCTCTGTGGAATTCTGTTGCTGACTTTTTCCATTCTGCGTTTTGTCGGTCTGCGACTGATTGTGCTGAATCTGCTGAACAGCCTTGTTCTTTGCCTTGTTTAGCACTCCTCCCAACTGAGCATCAGCAGTGTAACTAAATCCTAACAAGATGGCCATTATTGCCATTACCTTAAATAAATTACTCATTCTTACCATAATATTTTCAATTTAAAAAGTTACTAAAATTAAAACATTGTCACTCATACGAGTTTCCGGAAGGCAAAGTTAGGACTACAAGGGAGTTGCGCGTTTGGCAATTTATGACAAAGATTGTGCAGATGGTTACAAAGTGCAGGGGCGAATGCATAGAAACGGCGTCAGCCATCAAACGGGCGAAGCCCACTCAAACGGCGTCAGCCATTCAAACGGCGAAGGCATATAAACGGCGAAGCCATCAAACGGGCGAAGCCCATAGAATTATTTTCGTAAATATTCCGACGGGGTTTTTCCGAAGAACTTCTTGAATGCACGGGTGAAACTCGACTGGTCGTCGTAGCCGCAACGGAGCGCAACATCCAAAACAGAGAGCGAAGAATCGGTGTCGAGCAAGTTGCGAGCCTTCTGCATACGGATACTTGTGATGTATGCCTGCGGAGTTGTGTTTGCCACCGCTGCCAGACGACGGCGGAACTGCGAAGTACTCATAGCAAGCTCAGAGGCCAACTCGTCAACATTTACGCACGAAGCATCAATCTGGTCATTTATGATGGTCATTGCTTTCGACAAGAACTGCTTGTCGCTCTCCGAAATATCTTCGGCATCGGGATTCTCGACCCTGATGATGTTAGCAAACTTTTCGTAAAGTTGCTCGTAATTGTTTTTCAACTCGTTGAAATCTAGCGAAATCTGCTTCAAACGATTTTGCTGCAACCTTGAACGACGGCGCACGCGCACATAAAAGAACACAATCACACCCAACAGCAAGATTGCCACCGCAATTCCTACCGCCAGTATTATATTTCTATTCTTTACCTTTTGGTTTTCGTCCGACAAGTGCTCGTTGTCGTACTCAGCGGTGTAACGGGCAAGGCTCTCAGTAGCACCTTCGTAATAGAGTTTGTTCTTGATGTCGTTGTACTTGTCGAGTTCGATTTTTGCGCTGTCGGGATTTATGTCCCATAATGCCTCGTAAAGACCTTTCCTCGCCTGCAGTTCGTTGAGGGGATTGTTCATCTTGTTGCACCAGTCGGCAGCCTCACGGAAATTATCCACTGCCTGCCTTTTCTTACCGAGAGCCAACAGCGCAGCTCCGTTCTGGTTCAACGAGATAGCCAGCGACTGAACATTTCCCGTCTTACGGAAATAAGGTATTATGGTATCGAAAATCTCAACGGCTTCGGCATTCTTGCCCATACCTGCCAAAACCGTAGCCTTTTGTGCAAGTCTGACATTAAGGTAAGGTTCCCTATTCTGCTGACGCTCAAGCGCTACAGCACGGTCGGCATATTTGAGAGCCTCGTCGAAATGTCCGAGCGAGAACTCCGTTTCCGACAAAGTTCCGCAAGTGCGCGCAATTCGGGCTGGGTCGCCGGTCTTTTCGGCATACACCAAGGCCTCCTCCATATAAACCAGTCCCTGCTGCGACTGCTTAGCGGAAACATAGATAGAACCTATGATATTGAGCGACGCGCTTATGCGGTCGGGGTCACCCGATTCGCGGTCAATCTGGTTGCAAAGTTGTCCGTACTTGATAGCCTCGTCGTAGTTTGCCAGACGCATATAGCAGACAGCAAGCACGCTCAAGCACTCGCGCTCGTTTTCCTTGTCGCCACAGGCTTGCAGAAGCGGCAAAGCAACCAAGCTGTAATCGGCACTCTTGTCGTAACGCCCTGTTGCCAAGTACCATTCGCCAGTCCAAAAACTGACGGTCTTGCGCAAAGTATCGGTCGGAGCACTGCTATTAAAAACAATGCCACTATCAGCTATCTGCTTATCAGCAAAGCAGTTCATCAGTTTGTTTGCCACCTCGACGGTAGGATTCTTGTCAAAAACTGTCAACAACGAATCAATCTCGTCACATTTGGCGACATTCGCTCCAGAGAGAACGCATAACAACATCAATATCAACAGCTTTGCTCTTTTCATTTCCGATTTATTTAGACTAAACATTATTAAACAAATTTACACCTATTAAACATACTTCCATTTGACATTTTCTTACAAATTTTGTGCAGAATATTACACTTGTAAGATTTTGACAAGTGCGACAAGCAATGATTCTATTTTTGTATCACCTTGAAAATCAACATAATTATCATTAATATCAGACTTATTTTCTGCAAAAATAGTAAAAAAGGGGAAAAAGAATCTAGTAGTGTGGAAATATTTTTTTACAGAAGCAAATTCAGACAGCCCAATTGCATCTATCCTTTTTGTAAAGCCATAGCTTCGTCAGCCAAGCATTACAAACAACACAAAAAAAGCCTTAACAATGTTTCGACAAGCAATACCAAATCGTAAAATGTTTTATTTTTGCAAAAAAAATTTTTCGACCATGCAAAAAAGGAACATACCAGTACTATTGCTTACCGGATACCTCGGAAGCGGAAAAACCACATTGGTAAACAACATATTAAGCAACCAGAAAGGCATTAAGTTTGCTGTCATCGTAAACGACATCGGCGAAGTGAACATCGATGCAGACCTGATTGAAAAAGGTGGCGTAGTCGGACAAAAGGACGACAGCCTTGTGGCATTGCAAAACGGCTGCATCTGCTGCACGCTGAAGATGGACCTTGTGGAACAGCTCAACGACATTGTAAGCCAGCACAAGTTCGACTACATAGTAATAGAAGCCAGCGGAATATGCGAGCCACTACCTATTGCGCAGACAATATGCTCCATCCCAACACTCGAGGAAAAGTACACACGACATGGCATTCCTTATCTCGACTGCATCGTAACTGTGGTTGACGCACTGCGTATGAAAGACGAATTTGGCTGTGGCGAAAACCTAACCAAAAAGAACATTGGCGAAGATGACCTCGAAAACCTTGTCATACAGCAAATTGAGTTCTGCAATATAGTACTGCTGAACAAGGCCTCCGAAATCAGCGAAAGCGAGCGCAACCGTCTGAAAGAGATTATACGTGCATTGCAGTCTAAGGCTCAGATAATAGAATGCGACTATGGCAACATCGACCTTGACATGATATTGGAAACTGGTCTTTTCGACTTCGACAAGACCGTAACCGCTGCGACATGGATCCGCGAAGTGGAAGATATTCACGACGACGACGATGATGACGACGAACACGAACATCACGAACACCATCATGAGCATGAAGAGCATCATCACGAGCACGAACATGAACACGACGAGCACCACCATCACCATCATCATCACGACCACGAAGGCGGCGAAACCGAAGAATATAACATCGGCACCTTTGTATATAAGGCACGCCGTCCGTTCAACCTGGGACGTTTCGATGAATTCGTAGCCCGCAAGATGCCCAAAAGCGTGATTCGTTGCAAGGGAATGTGCTACTTCAAGAACGAAGAAGACACTTGCTACGTATTTGAACAGGCAGGCAAGCAAATTTCGCTTCGCGATGCTGGACAATGGTTTGCAACTATGCCCGAAGACGAACTCGAAGACCTTATCCTGCGTAACCCAGCAATACTTCGCGACTGGGACGACACTTACGGAGACCGCATGCAGAAACTAGTGTTCATAGGCCAGAACATGGACAAGGAACAGATCTGCAAAGATTTGGATATGTGCCTGACGGAGTAGACTAGAAGGCGGCTAAAAGACTTGAAGGCTAAAAGCCATTTGTATAGACGCAATTCATTGCGTCTCAGAAACGGTTGACCAGCTGCGTACCTGACGGCACGCCTGCTTCGGTCGGATTTTATCCTACCGAAGCATTGTCCCTAACGGGACAGGAGACAAATAATGCCACTCAGAAACGGGCGAAGCCCATCAAACGCCGCAGGCATTCAAACACAGAAACGGGCGTAGCCCATTCAAACAGCGCAGCCATTGAAACCCAGAAACGGGCGTAGCCCATTGAAACAGCGTAGCGATAAACGCCGAAGGCATTGAAACGCCGAAGGCATTGAAACGGGCGTAGCCCATCAGACGGCGCAGCCATATAAACTCAAAAAACTTTTTTTCGCTCGTATCATATTTTTTATTATCTTGCGTTTTTATTTTTGCATACATTTTTGATATGAGAAAGATACTTTGCATCGTATTATTATGCTTAACCATTGCAACGCAATCATTTGCGAGTCTTGAAGTGTATTTCATGTACACGAAATTCAATTCACCTCAAGGTCAATATATTGAAACATACATGAGTACTATTGGAAGTTCGACAGTACTTACCCAAAAGGACAACGGCAAATTCCAGTCGGAAATTGAAGTCGTTATGGTCTTCAAGGTTGGCGACTCCATTGTAAATTTTGACAAGTATGTGCTTCGCAGCCCCGAAATTGCCGACACTACAGGTGCAATTCCAAACTTTATTGACGTCCAGCGCATTACTCTCCCAAATGGCACTTATACCTTTGATATTAGCATACGCGACGTAAACAGCGAGAAACCTCCGTATTGCTTCAGCGACAAAATAGAAATAAATTTCACCGATGCGCTTGTTTTCAGCGACATAGAGTTAATCGAAAGCTACAAGAAATCGTCTGCAGAATCGTCGATTACCAAGAGCGGCTACGACCTTGTGCCCTACGTTGCCAACTTCTTCCCCGAAAACATGAACTCCTTGAAATTCTACATCGAAGCCTACAATACCGACAAGGCGCTGAACGACGACTTCATGCTGAAATACCATATCGACGACCACTCTACAGGCAAGGAAATTCCGTCATGCAGCCGTTTCAAGAAGATGAAGCCAAGCAACGTTGTCCCGTTCATCGGCGAACTTGGTATCGAAAAGCTTCCTAGCGGCAACTACGACCTTGTAGTCGAAATTGCCAACCGCAACAACGAAATTGTCGCCAGCAGCAAATACTTTTTCCAGAGGCAAAACAAGGCCGAATTCAGCAACGAGGAATATGCCGCCAGAGCCGAACAGTTCGACCTCAACAACACTTTTGCAGGCGACATGAACTCACGCGACTCGCTCATATACTACATTAGGGCAATGAGACCGATTGCCAGCGTTTACGAACGACCATTCATCGACAACCAGCTACGTACTGTAGACCTGAAAACCTTGCAGAAGTACTTTGTCGAATTCTGGGTAAAACGCAACTATGTTAACCCCGAAAACGAATGGTACCAATACAAAAAGCAAATCGAAATGGTTGAGAAAAACTACGCCACAACAATACGCCACGGTTTCGAGACCGACAGAGGTGTAATTTACCTGCAATACGGAATGCCGAACCATATTTTCCAGTCACCTATAGAACCTGGTGCTTACCCATACGAAATATGGCAGTACTACCGCCTTGGCGAAGACAACAACTGCAAGTTCGTGTTCTACAATCCAAGCATGGAAGGTCGCGAATTTGAACTTCTCCACTCCAACAAGCAAGGCGAAATTCACACATTCAACTGGACTCGCTACCTATCGCGTAGCAAATCTTCATCATACGGAATATCAGACACATACAATTCGGTTGATTTCACTTCGACCGGATACGGACACAATACTTTCGACAACGACTGGGAACGTCGTGCAATAGAAGAATTTAACAAGTAACAACATGACACCTAGAATTTTAGAAGGCAGCAAAGCTAAATACATATACTTTCCAGAAGAACAGGGCACAATAATTAGCAGGTCGAGCTACGCAACATTGTACATAGGAGCCAACGCCGACACAAAGGAGAAAATTGTCCTTAAAAAGATTTCGACCTCAATGTTCGGCAACGATGCCCAAAGGTTCAAATTTTTCGCAACCGTATGCAACGAAGTTAAAATTGACGGGCTAGTACGAATCGACGACATGGTATTCGACGAAAGCGACATATACCTTGTCTGCGAATTTGTTTCGGGACGCACGCTGAAGGAACTCATCTACGACCCCAAGTTCATGGACTACCGCAACGACATGTTTTTCTTGCGCATAATTTCAAACTGTCTCGAAACATTGTCGTTTGTACATAAACTGAAACTTTGCCACGGAAATCTTACCCCCGAAAACATCATAGTGCAATGGGATGAATGCGAGGAATTCGACTTCTTGCACCCCACGGCAAAGATACTGAGCATCGAAAGCATAAAGCTGGGATTCAAGAACATGCCGCTTATCCGCCGTGTGAATGACACGCGGTACCAAAGCCCAGAACAAGTGATTGGGTTCGAAGACCTTGTAGGCGATTACAGCGACATTTACAGCATGGGGTTGATTATGTACGAGGTTTTGGCAAGAGAACCCGTTTTCCCAACCGACAAGCCGATTGTAAAACGCCAGCAGGTATTCGGCAAAATCGAGCAGCACTACCGCATAAATGATGAAGCGCATGCAATAATCGAAAAAGCAACAGTTCGGCCACTGCCGTTTGTTCCAGGAGCAATCAGCGACAACGCTCAAAAAATAATGGTACTTAAGGCATTGAATGACAGATACCAATCGGCAGAAGCCTTCAAAAAAGAATTGGATGAACTTATTGGAAACTTATAATAATGGGCTAAAAGGCAAATGGCTTTAACCATGTTAGCACAAAAAAATCAAAATTGTACAGTCGCGGCGCGCCACGACACGACAAGAAACGAGAAACTAGAAACATATTATAAAACAACTAAATTTTAAAACTTATGACAGCAGACGAAAAAAACAGGATGCAAAAGAAATGGGACACTGAAATTAAGTCCCTCGACTCATGGAGCATGTTCAAGGTAATGGGCGAACTCGTAAACGGTTTCGACCACTACGCAAAATTAGGACCGTGCGTTGCAATATTTGGTTCGGCACGTACAAAGGAAGACAATCCATACTACATAGGTGCAGAAGAAACAGCATACCAGCTTGTAAAGAAGGGCTACGGTGTAATAACCGGTGGCGGTCCTGGCATTATGGAGGCTGGTAACCGCGGAGCACAGCGCGGCGGTGGCATTTCGGCAGGTTGCAACATTGTACTCGAATTCGAACAGGCAGCCAACAAGTACATCGACACCGACAAGCTCGTAACTTTCGACTACTTCTTCACCCGTAAGACCATGTTCATGCGCTACGCACAGGGATTCATCGTTTTCCCGGGCGGTTTTGGAACATTCGACGAACTTTTCGAAGCTATCACATTGATACAGACCAAGAAGATTGCAAAGTTCCCGATTATCCTCTTCGGTTCAAAATTCTGGAAAGGCCTCTTCGAATGGGTAAAGGAAAGCGTACTCGACGGTGAACACAACATCTCCGAAAAGGACCTCGAAATCTACAACATCGTAGACACTCCAGAAGAAGCTGTTAAGATTATCGAAGACTTCTACCGCAATTACGAACACAAACCGAATTTCTAATCGGATATACGAAAAAGGCTATCGAAATGATAGCCTTTTTTTTTATTATCTGTAATTTATCATATATACGATGGTTGCACCATCTTTCTCCCGTCGCTCTATTATTCGGCTGATATTGCCAAACTTATCGTACTCCAGCGACGCACTCGAAATCTCCTCGCCATTGCGGTCGAACACTGAAGTTTTCACAACCTTGTCGCCTTCATAAATGAAGATTTTCTTTTCGGCAGCACCTACTATATGCTTGTGGGTAACCTCCGAAAGAATATCGTAGTCAGCATCGGGACTTGAAGGATTCTGCGCACGCCTAAAAGCAAGTTCCTTCTGGTCGGCAGCAATGCTCGAAATAGAACCGCAGCTTATTACCTTGCCCAACGAGTCGACTTCCGAAACTACTATGCTATCGGCCTTATGCTCGATACGGTAATTACTTGTAACAGAACTACCAACGTACGAAATCTGGCTTATAAGCATGTTGTCGTCGTTGTATTCGTACAAAGTTCCGCCCAGCATAACCGAATCGGACGAAAAATTCACCTCCTCGAATGGCAAATTACGCGAATTATATTTTACGATGGTATATGTTTTAATGCGGTTATTTTCAGCGAAATAGACAATTTTTGACGGCTGCCCGCTTTTGTTGTAATATGTTTCTGAGAACAAAGTCTTGGTTCTCGATATTACATTGTCCTTTACGGTAACTTTCCATGTTACCGACGAGTGAAATGAATTTTCCTTGATTTTCTGCGAATAGTTTCGGCACGAAACAACATCGGAAGGAGTTACGGGAATCCAAACTTGCGACCACCCTGCCGAGAACAAGAGCGACAAACATAATGCAAGTATGATTTCCCTCATTTCCGATTTATTTCTTGAACAACGAATCGACGAATTCGCGCTTGTCAAACAACTGGAGGTCGTCGATGCCTTCGCCAACACCTATATATTTGATTGGAATCTTGAACTGGTCGGAGATGCCGATTACAACGCCACCCTTTGCCGTTCCGTCCAACTTTGTAACAGCCATCGAGCTGATTTCGGTTGCCTTCATGAACTGCTTTGCCTGCTCGTATGCGTTTTGTCCAGTCGAACCGTCGAGTACCAGCAGAATTTCGTGCGGAGCTTCGGGGACAAGCTTCTGCATTACGCGCTTGATTTTCGACAATTCGTTCATCAGGTTAATCTTGTTGTGCAGACGACCAGCGGTATCGATAAGCACCACATCGGCACCCGACTTCTTGGCCGAAGCCAAAGTATCGTAAGCCACCGAAGCTGGGTCGGATCCCATATCCTGACGAATCATGTGCACTCCTACCCTGTCGGCCCACACCTGAAGCTGGTCGATTGCAGCAGCGCGGAAAGTATCGGCGGCACCGATGTAAACAGTCTTGCCAGCCTTCTTGAAATTATTAGCCAGCTTGCCGATGGTCGTAGTCTTTCCTACGCCATTCACACCGACAACCATAATTACATACGGAGAACCGTCGGGAGTGGTGAAATCGGGGTTCTTCATGTCGGGACCATCCTCCATCAACGAGGCAATAGTCGAACGCAGGAGTTCGTTCAGCTCGTCGGTACCGACATATTTTTCGGTTTTAACGCGCTCCTGGATTTTTTCGATGATTTTTACTGTTGTTTCTACGCCCACATCCGAGGTAATGAGAATTTCCTCGAGTTCGTCAAGCACTTCTTCGTCAACTTTCGATTTACTAAAAATCAAGCGACCAATCTTAGAGAATAAGCCAGTACGGGTTTTTTCCAATCCGCTGTCCAATTTTTCTTTTTTCTCTTTTCCGAACAAACCGAAGAATGCCATAACGAGACGATTTAAATAAAACAACAAAAAGCACCTGTCAAAAATTATACGGCAGGTGCTATAATTTTAATTGATAAAACAACTATTTCTTAAAAAAATCCTTTGACAAGTCCTTGTCCACGATAGCCGACTTAAACTGATAAGCGCCGGTTTCTGGATTCTTAACCATCTTGATGCACTTAACGAAGACCTGTCCGCCTTCTTTCTTAAGTGTTGCAACTACTTTCTTTGCCATAACCTAAACTATTTAATTTCTCTGTGAACTGTAACCTTCTTCAAAATCGGGTTGTACTTCTTCATCTCCAGTCTGTCAGGAGTATTCTTTCTGTTCTTTGTAGTTATATACCTTGAAGTACCTGGTAATCCAGATTCCTTATGTTCGGTACATTCGAGTATCACCTGTACGCGATTTCCTTTACTTTTCTTTGCCATTTTTAATCCTCCCGACTAAAATTATTTAACAAAACCTTTCTTTTCGGCGTCCTTAAGCGCAGCCTTGAGTCCCTTCTTTGCAATGGTTCTCATTGCCGAAGTGGTAAGTCTCATTTCAACCCACTGTCCCGATTCTTCGTCGAAGATTCTCTTGGACTTCATGTTGATATCAAATATCCTCTTTGTTCTGCGTCTTGAGTGAGATACATTGTTTCCCACCATAGCCGTTTTTCCTGTAATTTGACAAACTCGTGCCATAACTCTTTTATATTATTTCTCTTTTAAATTTCGGACTGCAAAAGTCGCACTTTTTTGACAAAGCAACAAATTTTTTCCAATCTTTTTGCATATTTTTATTAACAAACAAGTTAAATTATTAATTATCAATATTTTATACCCAGAATTAACATATTATTTTGCAATCTTCAACAAAATTTGGCACGATTTTTCTTGGTATTCCGAGTTAATTAAAGTTATTTTGCAAACTAAATTTTAGAAAAATGAAACATATTATTGTAACTATCGCATTAATATTTGTCACAATGCTCTGCATTGCGCAAAGCAATTCGAGACGCAACATCCTTCCTCCAAGTTTCTCGCACAAAGAGGTTTCCGAAGATGTCGACCACATCAACATATATCCTCCGTCGGCTCAGTTGATAGCCGAAGAAATTGCCGAGACAGAAAAGAATGGCACTTTCTATAAAGTTGCTAATCTTATTCCAATAAATGCAAATGTCAAGAACTCAGGTTCGTGGACAACCCTCGACAACGGTCAGCCCATCTGGCGTCTCCGTCTTTCGAGCGAGGGCGCAAAGGCTTCGGCATTGTATTTCGGCAAGTTCGATATTCCTACTGGTTCTGCCGTATATGTATATACTTCCGACAAGAAAATAGTCGATGGTCCGTACTACCGCAGCGACAATCCCAATGGCGGCGAGTACATGATCGGCAATATCATCGGCGACGACATCACCATAGAATACGTGGCTCCGGTGTCCAAATCGATTGACGGTTCTGTCTCATACGACAACACAACACCTATTATTAATATAAGTGATTTCGGTTACGTTTTTCGCGGTGAGGGCGGATTCGAACGAGGTGTCCGTGCAACTGGCTTTGGATCTTCCGAAAGTTGCGAAGTCAACGTAAACTGCTCTGTAGGCGCCGACTGGAGAATACAGCAGCGCGGCGTTGCAAGAATTTATGTCCGAGAAGGCTCGAGTGCCGGCTATTGCACAGGTACGCTCATAAACAATACTAGCAACGATGGAACTCCATACTTCCTCACTGCCGACCATTGTGGCCCAGAAGCAACTGCAAGTAATTTTAACCAATGGAAATTCCGTTTCAACTACGAAGCTTCGGGATGCAACAATCCTACATCCGAATATTCGATCAGTTACACCGACTTTACAGGCTGCACCAAGGTTGCCGAAGGTTCGAACAACGGCGGTTCCGATTTCTATTTATTACGCCTGAATAGTTTCACCACACAAAATGCTATAAACATCGGTGCGATATATAACGGCTGGGATAGAAGCACAACTGCAAAAACTGGCGGCGGTGCTGGCATTCACCATCCATCTGGCGACATTAAGAAAATCTCGTTCTACACAACTACACCAACCACCGCTACTTACTATGGCGGCAGCTCGATGACAGGAGCCTCGAATGCTCACTGGAAAATCAACTGGGTAAACAGCGGCAGCAAAACCGGTGTTACCGAAGGCGGTTCATCAGGTTCTCCTATATTCAACTCCGATGGTAGAGTATTCGGAACTTTGAGCGGTGGCGCATCATCGTGCTCTGCTACATCGTCGTCAAGATACGACCTATATGGAAAATTTTCGTTCCACTGGGAAAACTCAGCAAACGGCAGCACTAATGCATACAAGCTGAAACCTTGGCTCGACCCGAATAATACTGGCGCTACAACTTGCGACTACTACGACCCTGCAGGAGTAACACCTCCAACTCCATCAACATCATTCACCTACGACTTCGAATCTTGCACAGCTTGGGTTGTTGACAATTTCTCACCATGTTCGACTTATGATGGTGATGGTTTCCCAACATACGGAATAACCAATGTAAGTTTCACAAACTCCGGTTATACTGGTTCTTACATAGCATTCCAGAATGGCACGGCAAACGGATTCACAGCACATGGCGGAACAAAATTCGGATGCTGTATGACGGCAGGTTCAAACGGAGCAAACAACGACTGGTTCATCACTCCTGCCGTAGCAATTTCAAACAACACAACCTTCTCGTTCTGGGCACGTTCGGCAAACAACACATACGGGCTCGAACAATTCCGCGTTGCAGTTTCGACCGACGATCAAAATTACACATACATCGCTGGCTCTTCATCATCAAGCATCTCGGCACCAGTAACATGGACTCAATATACATACGACCTGTCGAGTTACGCAGGACAGACGCTATACATTGCAATTATATGCGTATCAAATGATGTTTTTGCATTCTTCATCGACGACATAAACATCAGCGGAATACTATCGGCCGAAAGCGAAAACTTCGACAATAATGTAAACATCTACCCCAACCCTGCAAAGGATATCGTTACAGTTAGCCTGCCCGACGACAATGCTCATATCGACATAGTAAACGTCCTTGGACAGGTTGTAAAGTCGGTAAATGCAACTTCGGCAAACGAAACTATATCGCTCGAAGGAATGGAAAGAGGTATGTACTTCTTCAGCATAAAGATGCAGGACAAGACCATAACAAAGAAGGTAATTGTAGAATAACATCTGCGATATAAAACAAAAAAAATCCTCGTATCGGTTTCGATGCGAGGATTTTTTTTGTTTTCAAGGTTTTGAAAATTTATCATTTATTTGTAGCGGCGCAATGCATTGCGCCGCTACAAATTATCAATTATACATTGCCAATTGTCCATTGTTAATTATCTTTGCAACAAACAACATTGCCATGCACGAGGACTTTCTACATTTCATATACAAGAACCGACTTTGGCTCAAAGGTACCGAGCTGCTTACCGACAATACTCCATTTGAAATTCTGGACACAGGACTCCACAACCACGATTCCGGTCCCGATTTCTTCAACGCCAAAATTCGTATTGGCAACATCACGCATGTCGGCAATGTAGAAATCCACGTCAATGCCTCCGACTGGCACAAGCATCACCACGATGGCGACCATGCCTACGACAATGTAATCCTACACATCGTATATAATCACGACTGCGACATTGTCCTGCAAAATGGGCGCACTTTGCCAACATGGGAAATTTCGTTTCCGCAGACCATTTTCAACCGCTACTCCGATTTCAAACTCAACGAAAAGCCAATCGCTTGCGCCGACTACATCGACCTTGTCGATGATTTTCTCATAACCATGTGGTTGGAAAAGATGGCCATAGAAAGGCTTGAGCAAAAGTCGGAGCATATCGGCGAAATACTACAGCTCACCAATGGCAACTGGAACGAAACGCTGTACATAGTCCTCGCCCGCAACTTCGGATTCGGCACAAATGCAATGCCATTTGAACAACTTGCAATGCAAACCCCACTGAATGTGATGCTCCACAATGCCGACAACCTATTTGCTCTCGAAGCAATAATATTCGGTCAGGCAGGAATGCTAAACGGTCAACCGAACGACGAATACACAAGAAAACTTGCCGACGAATACTCTTTCCAGAAAGCAAAATACCAATTGTCACCAATTGCCGAATCGATGTGGAAACGCTCCAAGATGCACCCGACAAATTTCCCCGAAACTCGCCTCGCGCAATTCGCTGCCACAATGCAAAATTTCCAAACCCTCATCGACGACATACTAAATGGCAAGTTCAATCCAAAGTTTTTCGACAACATAAAAACCTCCGAATATTGGGAAACCCACTTCTCTCTCGGCGAAACTGCAGCGAAAAGCAAAGCGACAGGACTTGGACAACAAGCAATCGATACTATATTGATAAACACTGTGATTCCGTTCTCGTACATCTACGGCAAGACCACAAATCCCAACTTCGACACCGAAAAAATCATCGACATGATGCGCACAATAAAGGCCGAAAACAACAGGGAAACTCGTGCCTTTGCCGGGATATGCAAAATTGAATGCAAAAACGCTCTCGATTCGCAGGCAATGCTAAACTTGAAAAAGAACTACTGCGACCACAAGCGCTGCTTGAATTGCAATATCGGATTCCAGATAATGAAGGAAATAAATAGAATTTAAATGTCTTGCAGAAGACCGGTCTTGATGTCTTGCAGTCTTGCAGAAGGCCAGTCATATTCTGATTGTCAGCCTGCAAGCCTGTTAGCCTGTCAGACTTTAAAACCCCCTACTCCAACTCCTCAGCATACGAATAGATATACTTGTTGTCTGGCGTAAGCCTAATCCTTGCGCTCAGTGGTCGTACCGATTTCACATGGTCGATATTCCATAGGAAAGATTTTATAGAATAGCCAGAGAGATTGCGTGAATCCTTGAATATCAGCTCGTACCTCATCGGCAGCAAAATACTGCGAACACTATCGTTCATAGGCACAGAAAAATTCTTCACCCGAGCCTCGCGCCAATCGTACGACTCTCCGTTAGCATCAAACGCTTGCAAAGCAATGAGAAAATCGTCTGCTGTATCCTTCTGCATATAAGTCATTTCGACATCCATCCTGACGAAACGAGAATCCGAAAGAGCCACAAACGGCGTATCGAGCAAAGTCATCCATTCGTTATCAACATTGTAGCTTGTCAGGTCGTAGGTACGGTCAAATATTGGCTTAGGCATTTCAAATTCGCTATGCTCCGTTTTGGACAAAACATAGATTTCTGCACCTACATATTCCGAATAATCCAGCACGTATGGATAATACCGCTTTACTGCATACATGTCAAAGTCGTCGAGATTGGCAGCAACCAAATATTCAGCCTTTTCGCTTTCGAGTTGCTTACACAATGCCGACGGGTCGTAACCAGAATACTTATTTTCTACTTTCTTTCCAAACTTATTTTCATAATATTCAATATGTTTATCATTCAAATTCAACAATCCGCAAACATTATCCTTGCCATATTTCTCGTCACAGTCAATAAGAGTCTTAACTGCCGGCTCGAAAATTGACTTATCGATAACCGTGTAATGTTCGCGTACGAAAATAAGGCTCAACACCATTGCTATGCAATACACCGACAAGAAAACTATCCTCAACGGATTGAAGTTTTCACCTACGAGCGAACAAGCTGTCAACACCAGGAACGGGAACGAAAATATCAGGCACGACTGCTGCAACACAGGGTCGACAAGCACCGAATACCAGTAACCTGCCGCAAAAGGAATCACAAAGAGCAGGACTGCCGTTATAATTTTCTTATAAATGGCAGAAAAATGTTCACGTGTATATTCGCCAGAAATTATTATGCACAGCACCGCCAAAATCAACACAATATACGAGAAATGAGTGAGATAGCGGAAATACTGGGTTACAAAATCAAATGTTGGAGCACCAAGCCACCCACCTACCCCTTTGAGTTCGGTAAGCTGGTAAATTGTTATTGGAATATGCGGAACATAAAGCACTACGGCAATCAAGGCTGCAAGCAGATACCTAACAATCGACTTGCGCGACTGGAAAAACAAGCCTGCAATACCAATTATGAACGCAACCATCATCGAAAACTGGTGAGTATAGGCGCAACACGAGGCAAAAACGCCAAACAGAATCACATTTTTCCACGAGTAGTCCTTGTTGTACACCATCTTGGACCAATACAGCAACGCCAGCAATACGAAGAACAAACCAAAAATGTATGGTCGAGCAAGAATCGAATAGTAAATGGTATATTGGCTAACAGCAATTATAGAAGCTGCAAAAATACCAGCCGTGCGGTTGAACCAAATCTTTGTTACAAAATACATTAGCGGAATGCAAGCTATCCCCATCAGCACGAATGGCAGACGTATTGCAACCTCCGATGTCCCGAAAATCTTCGACCAGAACCACAGGAACGACTGCACGCCGGCAGGGTGTCCTTCGAAAAGCATAACGCCGTCGCGAATCATATCCATGAAACTGTCGAACTGCAGACGACGCACGGCACTTAGTTCGTCGTGAGTAAACGGGCAGTCGAAGAACCCGACCAAACGCAACACCGCGCCCAACACCACTATCACAAGCAGCGCAATCGCATGAGGAGAGCTATATTTTTCTTTATCGAAAAGCATATTTGTAATTTTTTGGCAAAATTAAAACAAAATATCGTACAGCCGCAAAATTTTGCGTCACAGCAATTTCAACACATTGCACGCAACACCGCAATAGAATATATTGTCGCGGCACGCCACGACTCAACACTGGAATTTTCAAATTTTCAAATCTTTCAATTATTTTCTTTTGGTATTGGAATAAATATTAAATTTGCAGTCAAACTAAAAAACATAGAGATGAGAAAATTATTCGCATTATTGACTATCGCGCTTATGTTCAGCGCAAGTGCAAGTTTCGCTTGCACAAACTTCATTGTTACCAAGGGCGCATCGAACGACGGTTCGGCTTTCCTCAGCTATGCCGCCGACAGCCACGTACTCTACGGTGAACTCTACTACCGTCCTGCTGCCGACTATCAGCCAGGCACAATGATGAAAATATACAACTGGGATACAGGACAATACCTCGGCGACATCCCGCAGGTTCTCCATACCTATAATGTAGTTGGAAACGTTAACGAACACCAGCTTGCAATCGGTGAAACCACTTACGGTGGCCGCGAGGAACTCTGGGAAGGCGATGGTATCATCGACTACGGAAGCCTCATTTACCTTGCTTTGCAGCGCGCTAAGAACGCCCGCGAAGCCATAAAGGTTATGACCGAACTTATGAGCAAGTACGGATATGTCAGCGAAGGCGAATCGTTCTCAATCGTTGACAAGGACGAGGCTTGGATTCTCGAAGTTATCGGCAAGGGCAAAGGTCAGAAAGGTGCAGTTTGGGTTGCAAGAATGATTCCCGACGGATATGTTTCGGCTCACGCCAACCAGGCAAGAATCACCACTTTCCCGCAGGCAACAAAGAAGAGCAAGGATGTCGTTACTTTCAAGAACATCGACAAGCTCCTCACCGACAAGAACATCACTTGCGTTTACTCCGACGATGTTATCACTTTTGCTCGCGAAAAGGGTTACTTCAAGGGCAACGATGCCGATTTCAGCTTCTCCGACACCTACGCACCAGTTGATTTCAGCGGCGCTCGCTTCTGCGAAATCCGCGTATGGGCTTTCTTCAACGATGTTGCCGAAGGTATGGACCAGTACTGGGAATACGCAAAGGGCACTAAGATTGAATACGATGCCAACGGCTACGCAACCAACAGAATGCCTCTGTGGGTAAAGCCTGCTAAGCCTGTAACTCTCGAAACCGTTATGCACAATATGGGCAACCACCTCGAAGGTACCGAACTCGATATGAGCAAGGGAATGGGCGCAGGTCCTTTCAACTGCCCTTATCGCTGGAGACCAATGACTTGGGAATACAACGGAAAGAACTACATCCACGAAAGAGCAACTGGAACACAGCAGACCGGTTTCTCGTTTGTAGCACAGTTGCGTGGCAATTTGCCCGATGTACTTGGCGCAATCAACTGGTTTGGCGTTGACGACTGCGCAACAACAGTTTATGTTCCTATGTACGCATCAATCACCGAAATCCCTTACGCTTACCGCGAAGGCAACGGCTCGATGATGAAATTCAAACCGGATGCAGCTTTCTGGATTTTCAACCTCGTATCAAACTTCGCTTACACACGCTACTGCGACATCTATCCTGAAATCGAGACCGTCAGAAGAGACTTGCACAGAAACTTCAAGGACGAGACCGCAAAGATTGAAGGCGACCTTCGCGAAGAAGCAGCCAACAATCCGCAGAACGTAGCAAAGAAACTTACCGAATATTCGGCTAAGGCTTCGGAAAACACAATGCAAACATGGCAGAACCTCTTTGCTAGCTTGTTCGTAAAGTATGTTGACGGCAACATCAAGACCGAACGTGAAGTTCCCGAAGGCTACAAGTACTACTCACCGGAAGTTAAGCAGCCAAAATATGGCAACGACTGGTACAAGCACATTGTCGAGGATGACACAAAACACCTATTGGAAGCAAAATAAACTTATTAACATAATCAAAATTAAAAACAAATTAGTAAAATGAAGACTTCAAAAGATTACATCGAACTGGAAGCAAAGTACGGAGCACACAACTATCATCCGCTACCAGTAGTTTTTGCAAAGGCTAAAGGCGCAAAGGTTTGGGACGTTGAAGGAAAGGAATATTATGATTTTCTTTCTGCATATTCAGCAGTTAACCAGGGTCACTGCCACCCGAAAATCGTAAAGGCTCTCACCGACCAGGCTCAGAAGCTCACATTGAGTTCTAGAGCATTCTACAACGACTGCCTTGGCGAATGGGAAGAATACGTAACCAAATACTTCGGATACGACAAGGTTCTCCCGATGAACTCAGGTGCAGAAGCTGACGAAACAGCTCTTAAGCTCGCTCGCCGCTGGGGTACTGTTGTTAAGGGTATTCCAAACGATGAAACTTTGATAGTATGCTGCGAAGGCAACTTCCACGGACGTACAATCACTATCATCACCATGTCGAACGACCCCGATTCATACGCAAACTACGGTCCTTTGACTCCTGGTTTCATCCGCATACCTTACAACGATCCTGCTGCTTTGGAAAAGGTACTCGCAGAAAAGGGTGACAAGGTTGCTGGTTTCCTTCTTGAACCTATCCAGGGCGAAGCTGGTGTTTATGTTCCAGACGAAGGCTACCTCAAGAAATGCTACGACATCTGCAAAAAGTACAACGTATTGTTCATGGCAGACGAAGTACAGTGCGGTATCGCTCGTACAGGTAAGATGCTTGCTTGCGACCACGAAGGCGTTCGTCCCGACATCCTTATCCTCGGTAAGGCTCTCGGCGGTGGCGTATTCCCGATTTCGGCAGCATTGGCAGACGATGAAATCATGTTGACAATAAAGCCAGGTGAACACGGATCAACATTCGGTGGCAACCCATTGGCAACCCGCGTAAGTATCGCTGCTTTGGAAGTTATCAAGGAAGAAAAGTTGACTGAAAGAGCTGAATACCTCGGCAAGATTTTCCGCGAAGAAATCATGAAGATTAAATCTCCGATGATTGAAAAGGTTCGTGGTAAAGGTTTGTTGAACGCAGTTATCATTAAGCCTATGAACGGCAAGGAAGCATGGGATGTTTGCTTGAAGATGGCCGAAAACGGTGTTCTTGCAAAGCCGACACACCAGCACATCATCCGCTTCGCTCCTCCTCTGGTAATCAGCGAAGAAGAATTGCGTGATGCTATCGAAAAGATCAAGAAGTCGATACTTTCGTTCTGCTAAGATTTTTTCAAATCAAAATAAAAGGTCGTTCCGATTGGGACGACCTTTTTTATTGAACCACAAATAATAAACCTATTACTAGTGCAAAATATCTCAAATATTACTTCACTATGGTCAATGCCTTTCTTACTCCTGCCAATGTCGGCTCGCCGGAGATTTCACTTCCAACTGCGCCCTTCATCCAAGCCTGCGGAGTAATTGAGCCTTGCAGAAGCATTCTTGTAAGTTCTTCAGAGAACGGCTTGTCGGCCATATAAGTTTCTATCTGGTAGTCGATAAGATGTCCTACTGGATAATTTGCCAGGTACAACGGCGAATCAATCATGTGCGAGTAAATTGCAAGTATCGGCGAATCCTTCACACCGAAAACTGGTGCATAATACTTGTTCCAAACATCCTTTGCAATGGAAACCACTGCATCGCGGAGTTCCTGAGCATTGGCATCCTGATTTTCGTACATCCAGCGCCAAGTATATAAATCAACAAGCGAAACACCCATGATTTCGTATGCCGACCAGCAGTTTTCCAATGCCGCCATTGCTTCCTTTTCCTCCGAAGCGTCGCCCTTTGCCTGTCCAAGCAATTTCAGGTCGCGACCTTGGAACATAAATGCAACAGCCTCGGTAAATGCGGTATTCGGAATGCCCTTCAGCATATAGTAGTCGATGTCGTAAAGAGTTATTGTCTGTTCTACGCAATGGCCAAGCTCGTGAACAGCAATATTGTAGCCCTTGTAGTCCATACCGCTTTTTGCAATCCTTGTACGTAGGTGAGCCACATCGCCCTTCATCTCGCTGCCCCAAGCGTGACCAGCGCCACGAGCTGGGTCAACACTTATTTTCGATGCAATGTAGTTTGCTTTTTCACGCGACCAGCCCAAATCGTTAAGTATTCGCGGAATATCGCGGCCAAATGCCGACGGATTTGGATAACGCTGACGGGTTATGCGGTCGAGTTCTGCCTCGTTCATATCATTACGGGCGGTAAATCCATTGTACCAAATGTCGTATGGCTGCAGAGGACGACCAAGACGCTTTGAAACCAACTGACCGACCTGTGCAATTTCGGGTGCCGAAATAAAGTCGATGAACAACTTTTCCACTTCATCCTGCGTAAGCTCCATTGTCTCGTCGAAGGCCCTTTCGATGTAGGTCGGATAAACCGAGTTGAATTTGTCCATTGCCGACAAAGCCTTGAAATTGTACAGAATATGTTCGTAGCGGGTATATGGTTCGGCAGGACTTGAAACCTCTGCCCCATCCTTGTAAAGCTTGTTGGTACGTGGATTCCACTGGTACTTATCTGAATTGATTACATCCTGCGGAATATCCTGATTTACAATATGCAACATCACATCATAAATCATCTGCTGCTTCTCGAGTCCGTGCTCCGAATCGGAATAGTCGGACTTCAGTTCGTCGCGCAGATTCCAGTGGCTGATGAGTTTGATATCCTTTGGGAACAAGGTCTGTCCATTGTTATCCACGAGATTTCCCATATAAATGTTGTAACTCGATATGTAGTTGTCGGCATTGGTCATAGCAACATTGGCGGCCTGCTCGTATTCGGCCGGTATTCGCGATGTAAACTTGTCGCCCAGACGAGCATACGCCCAATCCTGACGCGTCCACTTGTCACAAAGAGCATTCTTCTCAGCAAGCGAATACGATGGGAAATTTAGCACGATATAGAAAGCCATCTTGTTGGCGAACAAATCGTCGGCAATATGAGCCGTGGTTGAATATGCGCCCATAGCCTCATCGACAAAATCGACTTCGCCCATATCAAGGTGCAGAGGTTCCATCAACTTGATGGTCATTGTGTTGCCATAGCCGTAAAGGATTTCAAGGTCACGCTCGATTTTCTTGTAGGTCTCGAAGCGCTTTGCCGAGTCGAGCACAAAGTTGGTCATACAGAAATCGTAGAAGTCGTCGAGCGAACCATCCTGTTCCTGCCACAAGGTCGCCACCTGTGTTACGCCCTTTTCGATACGGTCGGACTCCTGTCCGTTGCAGAACTCCTTCAAACTACGCACTGTGCGCTCAATGTCGTTCTGTGGAATCCTAAATTCGGCGACCACTGCGCCATTATCCTTGCTTGAATCCTTGCACGAAACAAATGCAACCATTGCCAAAACAATTAATGGGAAAACTATTCTTTTCATAATCGATACTTTTTATTTTGCTATATTATTTACTTTTTCTTTCGTAAAACTAATTTCGCTCCATTCTGGAATAAAGTCATTGCATTCTTTTTCGGATTAAATTCAAATTTTGCACCTAACTGGTCGCACTTAAATTTGTCCTTGTCAACTGCTTCAAACGAAAAAGCATCATCTCCAATCTGCCCAATCAATGTGTTTCCTTCTTTTGTGACAATAAAATCCAAACCAATTTTCTTGGAAACATACACGCCCAAATAAATGTCCAAATCCTCCGAAGCCACATTATAGAATTCTGGTAATTCGTAAGGTTTGCCGTAAACTGCGCTTAAAACCGCCTTTTTAATATCTCCGATTTTAAAATTACGCCCGTTAGAAGTCATGGCATACGAAATATTTCCGTCGTCAAAATGCGAATAAACAGAAACAAAACCATCTATTGCCCCCGTGTGTCCCAAACCAATGTTTTCGCCAAAAGGAATCTCGAACAGCCCGAGACCATAGTCGTCCTTAATGGTTTTCATTATTTTGAGACTTTCATCAGTCAGAAGCCTTCCACCAAACAAAGCGTCAGCGAATTTTGTCAAGTCGGTAGGCGTTGACACTATTGCACCCGCACCCATCGGAACAGTCCAGTCAGTTTCGTTTTCTACCTTCCAAGAACCCAAGAAGCGGTATGACCTGCATTCGTTGTTGTTCGGGTTGGTTTTTCCAAAAATATATGTGTCGGTCAGACCAATTGGCTTGACAATGTATTCCTGCAACAAGTCGGAATATGGTTTCGAGAAAGTCTTTTCAAGCATGTAGGTCAACAACACATAGTTCGAATTGCTGTAGTCGGACTTGCTGTCGGGTTCAAAATCGCTGCCGCCTTTTTCGATAATCGCCAGCATTTCTTTTTCTGTCTTTGGCTGTGTACACCAATCCAGATAGTCATCGTCGTGTGTAAAATCGTGTATTCCGCTCCTATGGCTTAGCAAATGCCTTACAGTTATTTTCTGTGAATTTGCGATTGTAGGAAACCATTTGTCAATAGTTTGGTCAAGGTCTATTTTCTTTTCTTCGACAGCCTTCAAAACCAAAACCGCCGTAAACGATTTCGAGGCAGAACCGATTCTATATTTGGATTTTTCGGTTGCTTTAACCTTGTTTTCGACATCAGCATAGCCGATTGCTTTTGTGTAGATAATCTCACCGTTCTTCGCAACGGCAACACTTCCCATAAACTTGTTGTTTTCTTCAAGTTTATCGAAGTAATTGTCCAACTTTGCCCTGTCGAAAAGATTTTGTGCAAATACGCCACCACTTAATATTAGAAGTGTAAACGCTATTAATATACGGGTATATTGTTTCATAATATATGTTTTTATTAGAGAATCCTATCGTTCTATAAAAAGTTTTCGGCTGCACTTCCAAGCACAGCCGAAAACCAATATTGTTAATACAATGAATTTATCAAATCGTCGTCTGCCAGATTCGGAACAGTGACCTTCATTTCTGGATATTCCTCCATAGCACGCTTGATGGCAAACATTGCGCCCTCGTTGCGAGCCCAGCTGCGGCGGCTGATTCCATTGTTGACATCCCACAGAAGCATAAGTTTCAACCTGCGCTCTGCCTCTGGGCTGCCGTCGAGAACCATACCGAAACCGCCATTGATAACTTCGCCCCAACCAACACCACCGCCGTTGTGGATTGAAACCCAGGTTGCACCGCGGAACGAGTCGCCGATTACATTCTGGATTGCCATGTCGGCTGTGAACTTACTGCCATCGTAGATGTTGGAAGTCTCGCGGAACGGAGAGTCGGTACCCGAAACATCGTGGTGGTCGCGACCAAGTACAACGGGCTGTTTCAGGCGACCGTCGCGGATAGCATCGTTGAATGCCTTTGCAATCTTGATACGGCCTTCGGCATCGGCGTAAAGGATACGAGCCTGCGAACCAACGACAAGCTTGTTCTTCTTAGCCTCGCTAATCCAGCGGATATTGTCGCGCATCTGCTGTGAAATTTCTGCCGGAGCGTCCTTTGCGATGTCTTCCAAAACCTGCATTGCAAGGTTGTCGGTGACTTCCAAATCTTCGGGAAGGCTCGATGTGCAAACCCAGCGGAACGGACCGAAACCGTAGTCGAAGCACATCGGTCCCATAATATCCTGAACATACGATGGATAGCGGAAGTCGATGCCATTGGGAGCCATAATGTCGGCGCCAGCGCGCGAACTTTCGAGCAGGAAGGCATTTCCGTAGTCGAAGAAGTACATTCCCTTGGCGGTGAGCTTGTTTATTGCATCAACCTGCCTTCTCAACGAAGCCTGAACTGCCTCCTTGAACTTTTCGGGACTATGAGCCATCATTTCGATTGACTGCTCGTACGAAAGTCCTACTGGATAGTAACCGCCAGCCCACGGATTGTGAAGCGAAGTCTGGTCGCTGCCGAGGTCAACTTTTATGCCGCGTGCGGCAAGGCGTTCCCACAAGTCAACGACATTGCCAAGATATGCAATCGAGTGAGCCTGTTTCTTCTTCTGCCATTCGAGAGCAGCATCGATAGCCTTGTCAACATCGTCGATGATTTCGTCAACCCAGCCCTGCTCGAAGCGCTTGTTGGCAGCCTTGGGGTTGATTTCGGCACAGATGCTTACCACACCTGCAATATTTGCAGCCTTTGGCTGAGCACCGCTCATACCACCCAAGCCAGCAGTCACAAACAGACGACCTTCGGGACCTTCGCCGTGCTTTGCGATCTTACGGCAAGCATTGAGCACTGTGATGGTTGTTCCGTGAACGATACCCTGCGGACCTATATACATATACGAACCGGCAGTCATCTGTCCGTACTGCGAAACGCCCATTGCGTTGAATTTCTCCCAGTGGTCTGGCTTCGAGTAGTTTGGAATTACCATACCGTTGGTTACCACAACGCGCGGAGCATCCTTGTGCGACGGATAAAGTCCCATCGGGTGACCCGAATACATAACCAAAGTCTGCTCGTCGGTCATGTTGGCAAGATACTGCATTGTGAGCAGGTACTGAGCCCAGTTCTGGAAAACAGCGCCGTTGCCACCATAGGTAATAAGTTCGTGCGGATGCTGGGCGACTGCATAATCCAAATTGTTGGAAATCATAAGCATGATTGCAGCAGCCTGAACACTCTTATGAGGGAACCAGGTTATGTCGCGTGCGAACATCTTGTATTTCGGACGGAAACGGTACATGTAGATTCTGCCGTAGGTTTCCAACTCGTTCTTGAATTCTGGAGCGAGAGTCTTGTGGAATTTAGCCGGGAAATAGCGGAGAGCGTTTCTTATTGCGAGTTTCTTTTCATCGTTTGTAAGAATCTGCTTCCTTATAGGTGCGTGATTTATTTCGGGTTCATACACAGCAGGTTCCGGCAGTGTGTCGGGAATACCCTGCAATATTAACTTCTGAAATTCTTCCTTTGTAATCATAGCGTTATACATTTAAAAATATGGCTGTAAAATTAGTAAAAAAAGCATTTGGGGGCGAATTGATTTTTTGTGTTTTTATCAACAAAGGGAGAATGGGAAATGGCATATGGAAAACTGTGTTTTTTCAGCAATTCGCTCCCCGCGGTGTACTGAGTTTCGCTCCCTGAGCCTGTCGAAGGGCGAAATAAGTAGAATCGTAGGGCAGAAATACGAATATAATTTATTAAATTAATATTTTTATTAAATTATAATTTTAAAATATTAAATAAAATTATTCCATACATATTAAACATGTTTTAACATAAATTTAACACTAAAAGATTTGGCAGTTCGGATTTTTTGAAAGACTTTTGCGGAGTCTAACATTTAAATTTTGTAACTATGAAAGCATTGATAAAGATTTTAGAAGATTTTGACAAAAACAGAGTAAAAGGCGAAGATTGGTCAAGCAAAACTATTGAAGAAAAACATAAAGCAATAGCGGAATGGTTTAGACCCTGTGCAGAAAAAATTCTTTGCAAGGGTTATTTCCTTGTTAATGGAGAATACATTATTGATTTGGGGGCAATAGAATTGTATTATCATGAGGAGGAAGATGGCGGAATCAAGGATTACATTATGTATCACACAAATGCACATTCTTCAAAATCAAAAGTTTATAAATTAAACAATAATAGTTTCCCATATTTTAAATTCGGCAGTTTCAATCTGCATCAATCTGGCGTTGATGTGACTTTTGAAAACGAAGAAAAGAAATACAGAGCATCTTTCTTAATTCGCTCATACAGAGTTTTAAAGACTGAGGACGGTTTATATCCAGAAAATGATAACACAGAATATGACACTCACTCTACTCATATTTTTGATGACATGTTTTATAGCGGATATGGTAATACAGAAATTGTGTGGATTCCTACAGACAAAAAAAATCGGAAATTAGACGACCCTATAGAGAGGACAAATGTTGCTTATTATGAAAAACCAGATATAAAAGATAATAAAATATATGGTTCAAATGATCCGAATGATATCATAACTGAAAATGATTATAATTTGGATAATAAAAAGTATATTAAAATTAAAGATAAGTTCTATAAACGAGATATGAGAAAATGGCAATTTAAACTAAAAGAAAAATAATGTTACTATCACCGACAACAATATCCAGTAACGACTAATCAAAAATCACATGGAAACAAAGAATTTGGAAATAATATCGCCATTAATGGAAAATGCCTTTACGGAACCGGTCTTACATAAGGTAGTATTAAGCAAGATTGATTTTGAACTTCCCGATGAAATATGGGATGCCATTAACGATGGATTCGCTTACTACTGGGACTTTGAAGTTGGTTTTGGCAACTATGCGGATTTTGACGACACATGTCGTTCCATAAACAAGCATCTGGAGTCTGCCAATATAATATACCCTTACGACAAGTTGGAATTTATCGTTAATACAATATATGATTTCGTCGAACAGATTCCTAGTGCTTTTTTAGATGAATCTGCAGTTGTGATACCAGTAAAGTAAGAAGAAAATGAGAATTACATTCGGATTACTAATTGGAATTATCGTCTGTTTCATATCCACAGAAGCGGCAGCTAGTAATGAATTTTATAAAAATAACAACTTAACAAATGAACCTATGTTTGAAATGAAAGACAACAACCAGCACAACGAGCAAACCGTCTATTTGTCGGAACTGCTAATGGACAAATACCCCGAAACTTGCAAGAACTTGATTGCCATCCTCGAAAAGCACCATGTGAAATACTCGTTTATTAAAGGGACAAAGGACATCTGGTGCCGCGACTATATGCCGGTACAAACCGAATCGGGAAAATTTATCCAGTTCCGGTACGAGCCAAGCTATTTGAAAGGCAAAAAGGAATGGGAAGATTCGCGTTCCGATGTGAAGGAAGTTTGTCGGCTGAATAATATTGACGCAACTTTTTCGGACATAAACTTAGACGGAGGAAATGTTCTTATCTGTGATGGACGGGCAATATTGTCGGACAGGATTTTTTCAGAAAATCCAAATTATGAAAAGGATTCACTGATAAACGAACTATCGAAACTGCTTGAATGCGAGATTATTATCATACCTGCGCAAAAAGGCGATTATACTGGTCACGCCGATGGTATGGTAAGGTTTGTGGACAGAAACACTATTCTTGGAAACAAATTGGCAGACGAATACAAATATTGGCAGAAAGGAATGCAAAAAGTCATCGACACATACAACCTTACTTACATTGATGTGCCATTCATAACTGACATCAAAGACCCGAAACATCCTGACAGTGCGATTGGAATATATGTAAACTTTTTGGAAGTTAATGACTTGATTGTGATGCCGATATTTAATCGGGACGAAGATAGACAAGTTCTTGAAATCTTACAAAGGACATTTCCGAACAAGATAATTGAAACAATCGACTACAACGATGTTGCCAAGGAAGGCGGTTTGCTAAATTGTACAACTTGGGTTGTGAGATGATGTTTTTTTGACCTGTCAATAGATGCCCATTCATTGCATATCGTGGAATATAAAATTTAGAATTATGGAAGAAAAACAACAGAAGGAAGTTCAATATTCAAAATTACCGTTTGAAGAACTAAGGGAATTGGCGGAACAAGGAGATGTTAAGGCTCAATTCACACTGGCCCGCCGCTACGAAAAAGGCGATGGCGTGGAAAAAGATTTAACTAAAACAGTAGAATGGTACACCAAAGCTGCCGAACAGGGATATGCAGGAGCGCAGAATAATCTTGCTGTATGTTATAAAAAAGGCAAAGGCGTAGAAATAAATCTTGAGAAAGCTGTTGAATGGTACACAAAGTCCGCAGAACAAGGGTCATTGGGTGCACAATGCAATCTTGGTTATTGTTATAAATACGGTGATGGCGTAAAGCAGGATTATGCAAAAGCCGTAGAATGGTTCACTAAGGCCGCAGAACAAGGTGATTATGTGGTACAAAATGAGGTAGGCTTTTGTTATGATAATGGATACGGTGTTGAAAAAAATTCGTCGAAAGCTGTGGTATGGTACACAAAAGCCGCAAAGCAAGGATATTCAGTAGCCCAGAATAATCTTGGTTTAAGTTATATGTTTGGTGAAGGTGTCAGAAAAAATCGCAAGAAGGCTTTTGAATGGTTTTCTAAAGCGGCTGAACAAGGAGATTCGGAGGCGCAACACAATCTTGCTTGTTGTTATAAATACGGCGATGGCATAAGCAAAGATTACCAAAAGGCGTTCGAATTATTTAGCAAAGCGGCAGAGCAAGGAATTGCCAAGTCTCAACAAATACTGGCAATGTGCTATAGAAAGGGAGAAGGCGTAGAGATTGACCTTGAGAAAGCGGTAGAATGGTTCACCAAAGCTGCAGAACAAGGCAACATGAATGCTCAATTTTATCTAGGTGTATGTTATGAGTGTGGTGAAGGCATTGAGCAGAATTATGAAAAAGCTGCCGAATGGTACATCAAAGCTGCGGAACAGGGAATGCACGAAGCACAATTTAATATTGCAATGTTCTACAAGTATGGCGATGGTGTCAACAAAGACCTTGCAGAATGTGTGAAATGGCTAACAAAGGCAGCAAAACAAGGAGACCCAAAAGCAATAGAAATGCTGAAAGAATTAAAGTAACCCACGAAAAAAAACTGGCTGCATCTCACGATACAGCCAGTTTTACGATGATTTTTGTATGCCTTTGAAATTTTCAGTTTAGTCTTTCTGTTTCACCATACGCAACGAATACACAAACAGATATACTCCCAAAACTAACATTACAAGAAGTATTATCAGTTGCACGGGATTGAACTCCATAAACAATTCGCTTGTGTGGAAGAAATTGAACAGCATCATCACCGTTGCCAAAACAAGATTGATGACACGCATAACCTTGAATTTGCGGTAATTCATACATAGCAATCCGCACATCGGAACGAAGAATGCCATACTCATCATAAACATTATCATACTCATCGAGGCTTCACCTGTAGAATCGGGCATTGCGATATTTGCTCCCCAGAATGCAGGGAGAATGTCGACTGCAATATGAGCCATAAAGCCCACCATAATAATCACCCATAAAAGGGACACTTTTGAAATTTTGTTTTCCATTGCTAAAAAATTACGATTAAACGAATTGTTATTTCAATACTGCCGTTTGTTTTTTCAGCACACGTTCTGCCAACCGCATTGCAAGTATGGAAATTGGTATGGTCAGAAGCAGTACGATAATAAGCATAGGCACATTGTCAATGACAGGCATCATCAGTTTGTCGTAGCCTGTCGGCATTTCTTCAACTGCAGCAGCTAGCGACCCTTCGGTATCGGTCCACCAGTGGGCAGTGAAGGCAAAAAACGAAAATGCAAACGGCAGGAAACTCCAACGGACGCCTTTCCGCGTATCGTAACCACATAGCCCTCTGATTATTTCGGAAAGTACCGTAAGAATCACTATTCCTATGATGAATGAGATGTCGGCCTCACCTGCCAGTAAAGCTACGACAAGGAAAGTTCCATTGAGAATTGTTGCCACGCCAAAACAACGCAACAGACTTGCCGAATAAAGATACACGAAAGCAAAAAATATGGGAAGAATCGCGCCAATGTACGCATAGCACATCGGATGAATCATACCGCTTGCCCCTCCTACTATAAACAAGGCCAAGTAGGCAATTGCCATAAGAATAATTTTAAATGCTGTTTTCATTACGTTAACTTATTAAAATTCAACTCTTTGTTACAAAACGCTGATCCTTCAACTTTTGAATAATTTTCTCCCAATAAATAATGAGCCATAGGCGGTCACTAATTTCTCGAAGACTGATTCCCTCGACCTTTTAAACAAATACGAAGCGGAGCGAAGTATACCTTGATTGCCGCCTTGGCTGGTGAGCGTTAAGAAAATCGGTGGAACGGAGCGTAAAAAATCAGTCTGTTTGAAGCCGTTTTGCGGGTTCGCGTCATAAACGCAACTCGCAAAAACGGCAAGTTTCTGACTTTTAGTGTAGTGCAACCGATTTTTAGCGAATCAGACTCAGCGGACATGGTTTTTGGTTCCTTTTTGCCAACAATTGTCGAAGACAATCATGAGCACCGCTGAAAATCATTTGTTGGGGCGAATAACAAGGAACTGCCCCCGCGGCATAAGCGGAAATGTTATTACTACAGAAGAAAAATCAACCATAATTCAATAACTTTTTACCACTTATACACTGCCAATCTATTGTTCAGATGCGGGAAAAACAGAGCGAACAACTTTGCACGAAGGGAATATTTCCGCATTTCCTCGTTGTAGCTCCGTTCCGAAACCAAACTCATACGCGGTTCCAACTCAAGATATTCCCTACCCGACTTTGTCCCCCATTGGAACTCGGCGTTGGTGTATTTCACGGCATCGTGATGCTTGGTGTTCTTGCCAAGTAGCGGATGATGCAGTTCGGCCAGCAGGTAGCCATGTTCGAACGAATCGCACAACATGTTGAGACAGGTCTTGACTTGCTCTTTCGTAAAATATTCCAGCACACCTTCCATAACGACGATGGTCATGGAGCGTTTGGGCAGCCCATTTGTCCACTCTGCATCGAGAGCACTGCCGTCCTTCATAATGCAGCGGTCGCGGTCCTGATATATTATGCGTCTAACCGACATAATGTCGGGCAAATCGACATCGAACCACGAGATTTTGCCATTGTCAACCTGCACGAACTTGTCGTCGAAACCGCAGCCCAGATTTATGCATAGCGCATCGGGATATTGACTGATGAGTTCTTCCAACTGGTTCTTGTACATAATGGTACGCGCCACTACGCCTTCGTGCGACATAAACGGGTCGTACTTGCTGACATCCACACCAAGCGTGTCGATAATTTCCTTCGCCATCGAATCCTTGATTCGTGCGTTCGGACGGTTTGTCTCACTGGCGCGAATTGCCAGCGTTATCAATGCCGTTTCTTGAATATCACCTATTTTTAAATCCATTTTATTATATTTTTTTGTTTTTCCAGGTTATTCTCTCATATCAATTTTACACTGCAAAGTTCCTGCATTCGGAAAGGCCCGGCAATCCCCACAAATGGCGATTTTCGGGAAAGAAATCACTATAAATGCTTATAAAAAAAACTATATACCTTTTGAAGCCAGATTAATGGGTATATACAAAAAAAGTTGCACCAAAAATTGATGCAACTTTATGTCTTTTAATCAAATCGTCTTACTTCTGCATCGAAATATAAATATCATATCACTTTCTGTATGATCCAAACATCTTGTTCTGGTTTTCCATTATTTTTTCCCCCAGGAACGTGTTTCAAGACCTTGTTGCTTCCGACAAGCTTATATACGAAATCTTCAGGCTGAAATGCACCGTATGTCCTATGTCCTTCCAGAGTGTTAGCCCTAACGACAAGCTTTCCTTCGTCAAATTGACACGATTCCGATTCTGTAAGTTTCTCTTTAAAAACTTCTCCTTGTAATGTCAGGAAAAGTATTCCGTCAGGTTTCAGAACGCGCATGAGCTCATCAAACCACTGGTAATGCATTTCTTCTGACAGATGTGTAAAGATTGAGATTCCATAGGCAATATCAAAAAATTCGGAGGAATACAATAATGGAGGTTCCAATCTGTTAGTGGAAAATGAAACATCTGGAATGTTTTTAGTGCACCATTCTATGTATTGGGGATTATAATCCGAACCATAACAATTACATGTACTACCAACAAGAGAAGGCAGATGCCTAATTATGCGAGCTGGTCCACACCCCCAGTCCAATATATTGATGTTTTCTAGTTTTTTGTATTCCGAAAAATAGTTAATTAACCATTCTGCCGTATCGCGACCATCTTCGTAGTAGCTAAAATAATTTAGACCGAATGTTTCATATAGAAAATATGGGGGGGGTAATACTACCTTGGGGTATTTTTCTATAAACAGATTCCTACTTTTCCTTGTTCGTGCCAAATGAAAATAGTAGCGAATTCTGTCCGCCACTTTTATTAGTCCCAAATTTCGGAGAACTTTCGAGATTTGTGCTTTCATATTCTTCTATTTCTGCATCGAAATATCCACCTTTGTAGAATCCTCCTCGTAGCGCAGCTTGCAGTCGGACTTGCAGAGCGAGAGAATCCTCATGCTGGCAATCTCAAAATAAGCGTTTGATGTAGAATCGTACATCTTGAATTTCAAATATTCCTTCTTGTCGTCGAAAGCCCAGTTGAAATTGAACCCTTCGTTAAGCATCGAAGAAAAGTCAAGGCCTTCAAGCCCAGCCTGAATGCTGTCGGCGTTCATGGTGGAATCCTGCATATCGCCCATCATTTCCTCCCAGTCGATGTCTTCCAACAATTCGCCCAAACCCTTGTCGCTAAACTTTACAGTGCCGGAATTATCCTTGTTGAATATCATCTGTAACTCACCGAACATTGCATAGTCGGAAAGTTTTAACGACGCAGTATCAGAATCGAGCTGCATAATTTTCCATGTCCCTACCAGACGGCCTTTTGGCGACTTCATCATCAGACCATAATCTTCCTCGTACTTCTTGCACGACGAATATACCATGCACAACACAAGTGCAACAATTCCAACAATTAAAATATGTCTTTTCATAGCAATATCTTTTTATTCCTGTTTCTTTTCAAAATGGCGTTCGATAAGGTCGTCGAAACCAGCATACTCCTCGCTTCCATTAACAAGCCACATTTCTGTTTTCGAAAGACGGGTAATCTTATATGTACGTTCGCTGTCGCCATTGATGCTGTCGCGCTGAATCAACAGCAATTCGGTCTTGTCCTCGCCAAACGACCACAATCCCGACTTTTCGACAGCTGCCCTTATATTTGGTATCGTATAGGTGTATGTACCATCTTTTTCAAGAGTCAGCACCGCCGACGATTCTTTGTCAAACAAGGCTTGCTCGTGCTTGTCGTTGACCAGCAAATCTGTAATATGCCACTCCCCGACGGCTCTCGACTTTGGTGACTTCAAGGATACAGAAGGTCCATTTTCGTACTTTGTGCACGATGCGAACCCCAGTGCGATCGTTACGATTGTCAATATAGCTACTATTCTATTCATAGGCAACATTGTAAATTACAAAAGTACACATTACCGACAAACTATCAAAAGCCTTGCCAAAAATCGATTAACACCTACATGTTAAAACGAAAAAGGCGGCTTTCACCGTCTTTTGTGCCCGAGACAGGGCTCGAACCTGCACGTCCTTGCGAACACTGGTCCCTGAAACCAGCGCGTCTACCAATTCCGCCACTTGGGCATTTTGCGGTTGCAAAGGTAGAACTTTTTTTTGTATCCGCAAAAAAAAGTTCTACCTGCTATTGAATTTAGTGTAATTTATCAATCTGTCGTACGACTCGCTTGGATTTCGGTGATACACAAACAATTGGTAATCATTTTCGGTCTGACGATGGCTTCCCTCGAAGAAATATCTGTCCATCCCAGCCCCTTCGCCTTCCGGAACAACTACATACCTATAATTGTAATATCCCTGCTTCAGGAACATAAGCAGCTCGTAGCAATGCGCCTCCATATTGTATTTCATCTTGTATTGAGGCGAAATTTCATAATTTGTCAGTTCGCCATAAAGATATACACTGGCATTGCCGAGCATTGACGGATTGTTCAGGCGGAAATGCACAATGGCATACTCCGACTGAATTTCGGGGAAATTGTTGTTGTTGCGACGGTTGGTCTTTATAACATAACCGCCATTTATGTCCTCGGCACTTGCATAAGGCTCGAAATACTTTGTCTTGCCCGCAACAAGGTCGATGTAATAGTATGGCTTGTGATACTCAATATTTTCAACATACTCGGAATTTAGCTCCAAGTTGTTGAAATTGAAATATCTATACTCGTTGCCGGCATTGAACAGATACTTGTCCTCCCAGTCGAAAGTTATGGCATCTCCGCTAACAAACGACGGTTTCATCTCGGTGTAGGCCTCGTCCCACTGGTTGTTCTGCACAAGCGTAATCTTCAGTTCGTCAAGCGGATTGTAGATGGGATACTTTTTCGGTTTAATTACAAAGTCAACCTTCTGGAACTCCTTCTTGAACTCGCCAAACACATTGGAATTTACGCGTCCTTCCACCTCGACAATGTTCTCGTAAACCATAAATCTTTTCGTGCAGACAATCCGTTCCTCAGGTTCCTTGGCAAACACTATAAGCAAGTAATTTCCAGAGAGTTTAAGTTGCAAATCATCGTTTGGAAGGTTGAGTGAAAAATGCGTGTACTGTACGTAGGTGCTCTGCGATTCCTCGTAGTTGCGGATTTCATTTTCCTCAAAACCATCGGCATAATCTACAAACATCAAATTCGAGGGCTTCCAGTCGTAGGTGCAATGCATTACGGTGTAATAATAGTCCTGTGGCTGCGATTCTACCTGGTCGAACGAAAATTCTAGTCCTACCTCGCCGTAAAGTTCCATCACTGGATACGAAACTTCCCAGTCGTGCAGATGCAGGCGAACGGTTTTCAGGCTCTTTTCGTACACACGGTCAACGCAACTGACGGTATCGCGGTCGAAGTCGAAAGCAAACGACTTCAAGCCCAGCAATACGGAAAGCAGCACTATCGGCAATCTTGCAAAATGAAATTTCATCGCAATAAAATTTTTCACGAAGTAACACAAAATATTTATATTTGGGAAATTTTTTCTGACAATGAAACGGATTTTTGTCGTCATATTATTAATTCTCGCAAGCGTAATCGCTGTATGTCAAGGGATTAACTCCAAGGCAATAGAAATTACAAATGTCGATTCGGACGACTACACCACCATCGAAACAACAAAACTTAGGCTGAAACTTCCAAAAACTTTCACACGCCGCAATGCTACCACCTACGAAAATATGCTTGCCGAAAGCTATATTTCAGTACAACCACTCGATGGCGACGTAAACCGTAACTTCTACACTTTCGACAAAAAATCGATGTTTCAGGCGGGAATTGTGGTAATGAAGGAAACTTTTTTCAAGATAAACGGCTTCGAAGCCATGATGATGGACGGCGACCAGTACATAAACGAGAAGGAATTTGCCGTATCGATACTCATAATTGGAAACTGTTACGAAACTTACCTTATTATGGGAGCAACGCCAAAGCCCATCCAAAACAACCTGAACATCGAGATTAGCAATTCGTTGCTGAGCGTAATTTTCGACCCGAAGATGGAGACTGCGCCAATTGCCAATGCTTTTTCGTATAATATTGATTTAGAAGGAACTGGTCTTATCGAGTGCGCACCTATGGGCAACACACGCACATTTACCGATGACGGCAACATGCCTTCGAAAACCAACGACATGACTTCGCTCACCATCCACGAGACACACAGTGGAATACAGTTCACCGAAGCACAGAAAAAGGACATCTGTTCGCACCGAATAGGCCTTTATCCGATCACTTGGGACGAAAAATGCGACCTAACACCGCAAAAATACAGTACTAACAAACTTTCGGGCTACGAAATCCACGCCAGCGGCGTAAGCAAATTCCTAAAAACCGAATTCATTTACCAGCTTGTGCTGTTCGACAAGGACAGATACTTTGTCATCACTGGCATTTCGTACGGCGACGAAGCAAAATGTCTGGAATTGTTCAGAAAAGTGGCTAGTTCGATTGATTTTTAGGCTATCAATTCAGCATGCCATTTAACGCATCCTTCAACTTCCCAAATTGTAAAAATCCTAAGAAAAGTTGATTCTCAAGTTCTTCTGTAAGCGGGGCTTCCTTCAACGATGACTTGTCATTACCCACCTTGCAAACGGTATGGAATTGCACTCCCTTGTCGTAGTATGCACGAATCTCAACATACTTTTCTACATAATGGCCTCCTTCTTCCATATAAGTCGTGAAACTTGTATAATAGAAGGCCGGATAGCCAGCATCATCATACAAAAACTCCTCGTATGACTTACGTTCCGCTATAGTATATACAGAAGTCTTGCGCACAAAATCCAGGGATGACACATATTCGCCTAGATCCTCATCAAAATCATCATTGAAAAAGAACTCAATAGTTTCCTCCGCCTGGCCTGTGCCAGCTAAGTTATGCATTACTTTTGCCGTAATGTAATCGTCGGGAATAGCTTCATCGCCAAGCATGGTGTTTATCCATTCCATCTCGCTGTTATACATCTTGCGAATTTCGGCAATCTTATTCTGCACATCGGCATTTTGCGCATGGGTTGTAATGCAGAATACTAACATTATCAATACAATACTAAATCTTTTCATCCCTTATTGTTTTTATTTATTAGTCGCAGCACGCTGCGACTCTACAGTTATTCGTTTCCGGCATACGTCAAAAATTGCGTGCCTACAATTCACCAATCATTCTCCTAAATTCGTCCTCGTTAACCATCTTGATATTCAATTTGGTGGCCTTTTCCAACTTGGCAGGACCGATATTCTCGCCCGTGACAAACAAATCGGTATTCTTCGAGATGGATGACACATTCTTACCTCCGTGCAACTCGATGACTTTCTTGATTTCGTCTCGCGAATAATGCGTAAATGTTCCCGAAATTATCACCGACAATCCTTCCAGCGACGACGACAACTTTTCCTGCTCCTTCACCTTGAACTGAAGCCCAGCATCAATCAGACGTGCAACAATCTTCACATTGTCGTCGTTGGCAAAATAATCGACTATGCTCTGCGCTATAACTTCGCCTATGTCGCCGACTGCGACCAACTGCTCTACCGTTGCGTTCGACAATGTTTCGATGTCCTTCAGCGCAAAAGCTAGCTTCTTGGCCATTGTCTCGCCCACATGCCTAATTCCCAACGCATAAACCACGCGCTCGAACGGCACTTGCTTCGAACTTTCGATACCTTTTATGATGTTTTCCGCCGACTTGTCGGCCATACGGTCAAGCTTCATCACTTGTTCCTTGGTAAGGTCATAAAGGTCGGCAATGTTATGGACAAGCCCTGCATCGTACATCAATGCAACGGTTTCCTCGCCGATGGTCTCGATGTTCATTGCCTTGCGCGAAACAAAATGCTCGATTTTTCCCTTAATCTGCGGTGGACAATTGTTGGAATTTGGACAGAAATGCTTGGCTTCGCCCTCAACGCGAACCAATTCGGCTCCACATTCGGGGCATTTTGTTATGAATTGCGTCTTTTCCGAAAAAACATCGTGCGATTCTACACCTACAATCTTAGGAATAATCTCGCCGCCCTTTTCCACATACACCATGTCGCCAACGCGGATGTCGAGCAAGGCAATCTGGTCGGCATTGTGCAGCGAAGCACGTTTTACAATAGTTCCCGCCAGCTGCACAGGTTCAAGGTTTGCAACTGGTGTTATAGCGCCAGTTCTTCCCACCTGATAATCAATACTTAATAGTCGTGTACTTACCTGCTCAGCCTTGAATTTGTAAGCTATAGCCCAGCGTGGATTCTTTGCTGTAAAACCAAGCATTTCCTGCTGTGCATACGAATTGACTTTCAGTACAATACCATCAATATCAAACGGCAGATTGCGACGCTCGGTGTCCCAGTAGTGTATGAAATCGAAGATTTCCTGCAAGCTGTGGCAAAGTTTCACATGGTCGGAAATCTTGAACCCGGCACGACGAAGCACCTGCATGCACTCGTAGTGGGTCTTGGCAGGTAGATTTCGTCCCATCATATAATAGAAATAGCAATCCAGACCGCGTTTTGCCACTTCTTTGGGATTTATAAGCTTGATTGACCCCGATGTAGCATTGCGGCAGTTAGCAAACGGAGTGTCACCAATTTCGATACGCTCGGCGTTCAAGGCATCGAAACTCTTGTGTGGCATAATTATTTCGCCACGAATTTCAAATTTATCGGGCAGTTCTGCACTATTTATTGACAGCGGAATGCTCTTCACCGTGCGTATGTTTTCGGTAACATCGTCGCCCTTTTCGCCATCGCCACGGGTAACAGCCCTAACAAACTGACCGTTCTCGTATTTTACCGAAATAGATGCACCATCGAATTTGAGTTCGCAAATTATTTCGGGCTTCTGCTCTATCTCCTTGACAATGCGGTTGTAGAACTCGGTAATTTCACCTTCCGAATAGGTATTTCCCAGCGACAGCATACGGTAATCGTGAGCTACAGTCTTGAACTCATTGGAAATGTCGCTACCAACGCGCATTGTAGGCGAATCGGGCTGGCGGAACTCAGGAAAACGCTTTTCCAAATCGGTCAGTTCCTCAAGCATCTTATCGAACTCGAAGTCGCTGATTGTAGGATTACTGAGCACATAATAATTGTAATTGTGCTGATTGAGAACCTTGGTAAGGCTTATTATTCGTTCCTGTTCCGCTGTCATAGTAAAAACTGATTTATAATTGCAAACTTACATAAAAAGCGACTTTCTGCTGCCAATAAAGTTAATTATCCAATGTATTTCATAATGATGTCAACAATCTGCTCCTCGCTCTTTCCGTCGGCGGAGATGACAAGGTCGTAGTTGCGGGTGTCGTAACGCGAAAGGCCGGTGTATTTCTTCACATAGTTCTCGCGCATCTTGTCAACTTTTTTGATGGTCTTTACCGCTTCTTCCTCTGTAATTTGTTGCTTTCGCATCACACGTTCAACACGATACGGCATCGATGCCTGAATAAAAACATTAAGATGGTTGGGATGGTCGCGGAAAACATAAAAGCCGCTACGTCCAGCCACTACGCACGATTCCACCTCGGCAATGCCTTTCAATATCTCCGTTTCGGACTCAAACACCTCCTTGCTCGTCGGCTTCACATCGGAGAAATCCATCACAGCAAGGTAGTACAAGGCACTCATCTTCCCGTAATTAGGTACGCCCAAATCGACACTGAACATCGACCGTGCGAACTCAGCCCACCAGGCGTGGTTCTGACCTTTCAACTTCTCAATCTGCTCAATGTTAAGATTGTACTTCTTCTCCAAAGCCTCGATGAGAGCCTTGTCGTAGAAATCCACGCCTAGCTTCTCGGCCAGCATACGTCCTACAGTACGACCTCCACTACCCAGTTCGCGGTTGATGGTGACAACGTATTTTTCCTGCTTATTCATAATCAATTATACTTTCATTTCGATTTGCAAAAATACGCCTATTTTTTCCTTTTTACAAAATGTTTGGTCCTAGTTTTACGAACAACAATCAAAACTATATACACAAAAAAACACCAACATATACTAAAGATAGTTGATGTTTTTCGTTAGTTATATTATTTCGCTACTTCAAAATCTTCGCCACAAGCCCTGTCAGCACCTGTCCAGGACCGACCTCTACAAATTCGGTTGCTCCATCCTCGTGCATCTTTACCACAGAATCGCTCCAGCGAACTGCGCTAGTAAGCTGCTTTACAAGATTTTCGCGGATTTCATTCGCTCCACGGTGCGGCAAAGCATCTACATTCTGGTAAATAGGCACCTTGGCATCGTTGAAGTTTGTCGACATGATAGCCTTTGCAAGTTCCTCGCGTGCCGGCTCCATAAGTGGTGAATGGAAAGCACCGCCAACCAGCAACCTCAAAGCTCGCTTTGCTCCTGCTTCCTTCATCTTCACACAGGCGGCATCAATGGCTTCCTCGCTTCCCGAAATCACAATCTGCTCGGGACTATTGTAATTGGCTGGCACGACAATGCCCTCAGTTTCGGCACATATACGTTCCACAATCGCACGGTCGAGACGAATAACAGCCGCCATTGTCGACTTCTGCATCTCGCAGGCCTTCTGCATTGCCATAGCGCGCTTCGAAACCAAAACCAAAGCATCCTCGAAACTCAGTACACCAGCTGCAACCAATGCCGAAAATTCACCTAGCGAATGTCCCGCTACCATACCAAAATTCTCGTTGTCAAACTTCTCGTAGAACATTACAACCGAATGCAGGAAAACCGCCGGCTGAGTAACCTTGGTTTGCTTCAAATCCTCGTCGGTACCATTAAACATTATTTCAGACAAGCCAAAGCCGAGAACTTCGTCGGCACGCTCAAACATTTTTTTTGCGTTTGCGCTTGCATCATACAAGTCCTTGCCCATGCCCGAAAATTGGGAACCTTGTCCAGGAAAAACCAATGCTCTCATTATAATCTGTTTCTATCAATTAATGCTAAGAATTCCTGTCTTGTCTTTGCTTGCTTCAAGAATACACCTGTAAAATCTGAAGTCGTTGTTATCGAATTCTGCTTTTGCACGCCACGCATCTGCATGCACATGTGGTGAGCCTCGATAACGACTGCCACGCCAAGCGGGTCGAGTGTATTCTGTATGCAGTCCTTGATTTGCGTTGTAAGCCTTTCCTGCACCTGCAAGCGACGCGAAAAAACATCCACCACGCGGGCAATCTTGCTCAAACCTGTAATATAATGGTTCGGAATGTAGGCCACATGCGCCTTGCCGTAGAATGGCAACATGTGATGCTCGCACATACTGTAAAGTTCAATGTCCTTCACTATAACCATCTGGCGATAATCCTCGCGGAACATTGCCGAACGGATTATTTCCTCAGCATCCATATCGTAACCCTGAGTAAGGAACTGCATTGCCTTGGCAACTCGTTCGGGTGTCTTAAGCAAGCCCTCTCGCTTTACATCCTCGCCAAGAATGCCAAGTATCTCACTGTAAAGACTAGCTAGACGCTCTGTCTTCTCCTTGTTGAACTTCTCAACCTTTGCATAGCCCTGTTCCTCGGGATCAAGTATCGTATAATTCATCAGTTAAAATTTTGCGCAAAGATACAATATTATTTACGAGGTACGAATTACGATTTGAAAGATTTGAAAATTCGATAATTTGAAGATTTGATGATTCGATGATAATAATTAATTTTGTACCTTGTTATTAGTTTACCAATGAAACGGATAGGATACGATAAAATAAACGCAAAAGGCTACCTGATAGCAGCGGCGTTCATCATTGCATTAGGCTTTGGAATACAATTCAAGTATATGAACGAATTTCCTGCATTCATCCACGCGTGGGCACAGGACGACAGATACGCACTTGCAACCGGATTTCTAGACAACGGTTTCGACCTGTTCCATCCCGAGACAAACATATACAACAAACAGTTTCCTGGATGGTGGGAAGAAGCATATGACACAACTATCACTGCCGTCGATTTTCCAATTCATGAATACATTGTCGCCCTTCTGATGAAACTTTTCGGCACAACATCACCTTGGGTTTTCCGAATATGGACAATGATCTGCAGCCTGATAGGCATGTTTTTCCTGTATAAGACATCATTTATCATCACCGAAGATTGCCAAAAGTCGTTGCTGGTCACCGCAATAGCAATGACTGCACCAGTTTACGCCTACTATTTTAACGGATTTTTGCCTGGAATACCTGCATTTGCAATCGGTGTAATCGGGCTTTGGTCGTACCTTAAATATTATAAGGACGGCAAAAAGAAATTTTTCCACCTTGCCATTGCTCTAATGACATTAGCTACTCTTATGCGCACCTCCTTCGCAATCGAGCTGATTGCAATTCTCGGATTCGAACTGCTGAGGATTTTCCGCAAGGAAAGCACATTAAAGGACAAACTGCCAACCGTCATAATATCGTTTGCGCTCATAATCGCATATATGTTATGGAATTCGCACTTACGGAAAGAATACGGATCCCTTTTCCTAAACGAACTTATGCCTGCCGGCAACATTGCCGATTTCCGCGATTTTCTGAACGATGCAAAAAACAACTGGGAATACCAATATTTTCAGAAATTTCACTATCGCATATTCGAAGTGCTTGCAGGATTGGCTGTGATTGCAGGAATTGTCAGATTGATAATAAAATTGAAAAACAAGGACGGGAAGTCCACGAAAAAGCAACTGACAATATGGCTTATTCCAATTATATATCTTTTCGGATGCTTCCTCTTTTTAATCGCAATGATAAGGCAGTTTCCAAACCACGACTACTATTTCGTTGATACGTTCCTTCTGCCAATACTGATGCTTTTTGCGCTGATGCTTGGGACTTTACCAAAAATAAAGAACTACATCGCAGGAGGAATAAGCCTTGCCGTACTTGGTGTTCTTTGCTACTTCATGATTACAAATGTAACCGAAACGCAAGTCAGCAGACGCTGGGCAGAAGATGGAGCATACAAGACATACCTGAACTTTGAAGGTTCGGCAGAATTTCTCGATTCGCTCAATATTCCACGCGATGCAAAAATTCTATCTCTGTATGCTTACCCGCAAAATGGTCCGTTCATACAAATGGAACGCAAAGGCTACACCGTGATGCAACACAAGGAAAACATTGTAAATGCAGCTCTCACATGGGATTTCGACTATATTGTAGTCGAGGATAATATATATAGGGACAATTTTGAAGAACGCAAGGAAGTGCTTTCGCGCTTGTCGAAAGTTGCCGGCAATGGCAGGATTTCGGTATGTACGCTGAGCGACACGGTGGTATGTGAATCGGCAGTTGAGTTTTTTGCAAAATAATGCTTGAAGTGCGACCTCGCTGAGGTCGTATTTCAAGAAACATCAACAAGCATCCATGCCTTGAAGGATAACAAAAAAGCCGTCCAAACAGACGGCTTTTCAATATCATAAAATCAATTTTTACATTGTTCTGCCCGGATATACTTCCAAAGCGTGCTTCAAAACCTCGATTGCATTTTTGAGGTCTTCGATCTTGAGGACGTATGCAACGCGAACTTCGTTCTTGCCAAGACCAGGAGTGTTGTAGAAGCCAGTTGCAGGAGCTACCATTACGGTCTGTCCGTTGTACTGGAATTCCTCGAGCATCCATTTTGCAAACTTGTCGGCATCGTCGATAGGAAGCTTAACTACTGTATAGAAAGCGCCCTTAGGATTTGGACAATATACGCCTGGGATTTCGTTCAAGCCCTTAACCATAAAGTTACGACGGGCAATGTACTCATCATAAACTTCGTGGAAGTATTCTGCCGGAGTGTCGAGAGCAGCCTCGGCTGCAACCTGACCGAATGACGGCGGGCAAAGACGTGCCTGAGCAAACTTGGTGGCAGTTGCGATGACTTCCTTGTTCTTTGTAACCAAGCAACCAACGCGAACACCGCACATGCTGTAACGCTTCGAAACCGAGTCCATCATGATAACGTTCTGCTCGATTCCTGGAATCTGCATTGTCGAGAAGTGCTTGTGACCGTCATAGCAGAATTCACGGTAAACTTCGTCGGCATACAGGTAAAGGTCGTGCTTCTTAACGATTTCGGCCAACTGGAAGAGTTCTTCCTTTGAATAAAGGTAGCCAGTCGGGTTGTTAGGATTGCAGATTACAATACCCTTGGTCTTAGGAGTTATAACCTTTTCGAACTCTTCGATTGACGGGAGTGCGAAATCGTTCTTTATGCTCGAAGTGATAGGCTTGATAACAACGCCTGCCTGCATTGCAAAACCATTATAGTTTGCGTAGAAAGGTTCTGGAACGATCACTTCTTCGCCAGGATTGAGGGTAGTCATGAAAGCAAATACGATAGCTTCCGAACCGCCAGTAGTGATGAGCATGTCGTTTTCGGTAACGTTGATGCCAATCTTCTGGTAGAAAGCAGCCAGTTTCTTCCTATAGGAAGCATTTCCAGCTGTATGACTATATGCTATAACCTTGTCGGTCATGTTCTTTACTGCCTCCAAAGCAACTTCTGGAGTCTTAATGTCGGGCTGACCGATGTTAAGATGATAAACCTTTACACCTCTTGCTTTTGCTGCGTCTGAATAGGGAACCAATTTACGAATTGGCGACGACGGCATGTTTTTTCCTTTTTCTGATATCTGTGGCATATCTGTTTAATTTATAATTTATTGTATTAAAACTTTATTTCTTTACTTGTTTTACTTCATTCGACTTGGAATCCTGAGGTATTGTCTTTTCAATTACCTTTTTCTTATCACCGTCATCAACCTTCTTTTCTACCGGAACAGCGCCATTTGCATTAGGAGAAATGATAGTTCCTTTGATTTCCAACTGAATAGGATTCTCTTCTCCGTCGACATAAACCTTGATAGTCTTGGTAAACTTGCCGATCCTATTGCTGTCGTACTTAACTTTGATAGTGCCTTTCTTCTTCTTTGCAACAGGTTCCTTTGGCCAATCTGCAGCAGTACATCCGCAGGAAGTCTTTACGTTGGTGAGCGTTACGGGTTTCTTGCTTACATTCTTGAATGTGAATACACAACTTGCATCGCCACCTTTTTCCATAGCACCAAAATCGTGGACCAACTTGTCGAACACTATGCTGGAACGTTTCTCAACTTTCTCGTCATTAGTTTCTGTCGGTGTTGTAGATACCTTCTTTACAACCTTTTCCTGCGAAAATGCAATACCAGCAAACAGCATGATTGCTACAATAAAAAATATCCTTTTCATGACTTATAATTTTTTACAAAGGTAGAGTAATTTTTGATTCAATGATTCAAAAAATCAACAAATGTTTATAGGGGTGGTGGTGTTTGAGGTTGTTTGAGGTTGTTTGAACTATTGAAACGGGCACCAGCCCATCAAACTCTCAAACGCCGAAGGCATTGAAACGGCGCAGCCATTGAAACGTGCGTAGCACATAGAAACGGCGCCAGCCATTGAAACTACTTACCGTAGTCTTACTTTTGAGCCTTCAACTGGCTGAACACCCTGCTCCCAACCATTCAGTTTGTACAAGCTGTTTATCTTGACGGCATATTTCTGCGAAATGTCGCGCATAGTCTCGCCGCGAGATACAACGTGTTCCGTATATTTCTTTTCAGCCTTGCCCCGCTTCGGCTTCAAGTAGATGATTTCACCAGCTTTAACTTTGCATTTCTTAGGCAAATCGTTGTACTTTGGCAACTGCCACGGAGCCATGCCAAGTTTGCGAGAGAGCACCTCGATGTCCATATCGTACTTCAAAACAATGTACTGCGTATTGTTGTTCGAGCCGAGCGAATATTCAGTCATGCTGAGTTCGAAACCGTTTGAAGTATAATATCTCGTAGGCTTTGAAGCCGATGTTTCGGCATTATCTGCCAATACATTATTGTCTGGCTGCACCACTGCCGGCACAAATGTTCCAGAGTCGTACTGAGCAAGGTTATACCTTTCTATAATCTCAATAAGACGTGTTGCATAAGTCGGGCTAGTTGCATACCCTGCCTTTTTCAATCCAGTTGCCCATCCTTTATAATCCTTTATATCGAGCTGGAACAACGAAGCATAACGCTGGTTGTTGCGCAGAAAATCAGAATGGTCGCGGAACGACTCCGAGGCGTTATGGTACATGCGGAAACATTCGTTTTTTGCATCATCGTCAACATACATTTTTCCGCCAGTCCAGTCGGAATGGCATTTTATACCAAAATGGTTGTTACCTTTTATCGAAAGCTGCGAAGTGCCGCTTCCCGACTCAAGAATTCCCTGAGCCAAGGTAATACTGGCAGGAACCCCAGTCCTAGTCATCTCCTCGACGGCAATCTGACAATACTTCTTAATATACTCTTCCTGAACCGATTGCGCATAAGTCATCGGCAACACGAAAAACAATATTACAACCAACAGCAATTTTCTCATCGCGCAGTTTTTAAGACGATAAAAATAATACCCCGCCAAACAACAAGTTCACGCAACAACCCGAAAATATCAACAGATACAAGTTAAAAGGATTAATTATATGAACCGATGATTTGAAAAATTTTCGAATACCGTCTTATTTTTGTAAACTTGCAGCATGAAATTGTTCGGAAAAATAGCGCTTATTATCATTACTTTCTGCATAATTACATCATGCAACGGTGGCAAGAACCTTACCGATAGCACGCCCGTCGCAACATACATGCCATGCTTCGAAAGCGGAAAGTCCGACAACTATTTCTTCCGTGCGAGCGCAAACGCGACCTCCAGCAACATAGGCATAGCCAAAGAAAAAGCAATGGCGGAAGCAAAAGCTCAGATTGCCAAACAAATAATAGAGGAAGCAAAATCGGCAGCAGACCGATATGCGACAGAAAAACAAATCACCGACAAACAGACATTTATAAAAACCATTGAACTGGCCACAAACAAGACTGCCGACATAGCTCTCAAAGGGCTATCTCCATTCTGCGAAAAATATAGCGAAGCAAATGGCAGATACACCGCATACGTTACTGTAGAAATCGGCAAACAGAGAATCTTCGAAGAACTTAATCAACAGATATCCAACACAATACCCAATTTTGACAATAAAAAATTCGGAACAATATTCAGCAGTTTCGACAAATAAGGGAAAACGATATTGAAATTCTTTTCCCTACTTAATATATTAATAATCAACGTTTAGCAATTTTGTTTATAAATGTAATTACTAAATCGTATACAAAAATAAGAGATTTAGTAAAAAGAATTAATTTCTACTTACTAAATAATGTATAAAAAATATTGTTTTAGTAAAAATATTATATATATATTTGCGTAATAAAATATATAATATCATGAGCAGTAAGATTATAGGTAGAAAGAGAGAATTAGCCATATTAGAAGAATGCTATAAATCAGACAGTTCTGAATTTATAGCAATATATGGTCGTCGTCGTGTAGGTAAGACATACATGATACGTCAGGCATTAGGTTCTCGATTTGCATTATATGTCACAGGGCTGGCAAACGGAAAGAAAAAGGAACAGCTATGCAACTTCTGTCAGGCGGTATCGCAATACCTTAACATCGACTACGTTGCAGCAGAAAACTGGATGCAAGCCTTTAGATTTCTCAGCGAAGCAATTCGCAATAACGAAGAGTGCCGCGGAAAAAAAGTCCTGTTCATTGACGAAATGCCATGGATGGACACCCCGCAGTCCGACTTCCTTATGGCTCTCGAATGGTTCTGGAACTCGTTTGCTTCGGCTCGCGACGACATAATGTTGATAGTATGCGGGTCGGCTACTACATGGATAACCAACAAGATAATACACAACCACGGAGGTTTATACGGACGACTTACAAGCAAAATACACCTAAAGCCATTTACTTTAGCCGAATGCGAAGAATTTTACGCCATGAAGAAAATTGTTATGAAACGCCACGAACAACTCATGGCATACATGATTTTCGGCGGAATTCCCTACTACCTCAACTACCTTAAGCACGACCAAAGCCTCGACCAGAACGTAAACAGGCTCTGCTTTGCAGAAAACGCCATACTAAAGAACGAATACCACGACCTGTATAGGTCGCTTTTCAATAGTCCCGAAAAATATATTGCCGTGGTAAACGCACTTGCAGGCAAAAGCAGCGGCATGAACCGTAACGAACTGTGCAAAACAGCAAAACTTCAACCTTCGGGAGCAACAACCAAGATCCTCGAAGACCTCGAACTATGCGGATTTATCCGTAGCTTCAACGGACTTGGCAAAGGAAGAAAAAACAGAATGTACCAATTTGTTGACTTCTTTTCGCTTTTCTACCTCAAATTCATGGCAAACAACGGCAAGGACAAGAATTTCTGGACACATATTATAAATACACCAACATACAACACTTGGAGCGGATATGCATTCGAACAAGTATGTCTCGCCCATACCGAACAGATAAAGAAGGCATTAGGAATCTCGGGCATACTTACAAACGTAGCATCGTGGCGGAGCAATGCAAAAAGGTCGGCAGCACAAATCGACCTAGTAATCGAACGAGCCGACAAGATGATAAACCTCTGCGAAATGAAATACTCTACGAAACCATACACAATAACAAAGTCATACTCAGCATCTCTAGAGCGGAAAAAATGGGCTTTTGAAGAAGAAACAAAAACAAAATATGGCATCTTCCAGACGATGATAACTACCTACGGAGTCTCCAAGAAAGGTTATTTCGGATCGGTGGACTGCGAAGTCGTAATGGATGACCTATTTATTAAATAGCAAACGTAAGCGTTTTATATAAAACACTAATATTCAACGTTTAGCAATTTGGTTTATAAATCAATTTACTAAATCTTACATAAAATAATATGATTTAGTAAAAGAGTTTTAATGTAAACTACTAAATCACAAGCAAAACTACGCGATTTAGTAATGTCAAAATTTGAAAATTGTTTTCTCAAAACACCATCAAATCCATTTTCCGTATTACCTTTGCAAACAAATACATTCAACGGCTATGACTACACGAGAACTTATAGAAAAGTACCCACTCGAAAAGGAAGACATCATACAACTTCTGACAACTACGGGCGATGACATGCAAATGCTTTTCCGCAAGGCGCAGGAAGTAAAATTTTCGGTACTCGACAACAACGTTCATCTGCGCGGACTCATCGAATACAGTAACAAGTGCCGTAAGTCGTGCCTGTACTGCGGTGTCCGCAGCAACAACAAGAATATTGAACGATATACTCTTACCGACGATGAAGTCATAGAGTGCGCAAAACTGTCGCACAAACTCGGCTATGGTTCGGTTGCAATACAAAGCGGCGAACGTAGCGACCGCGATTTCACCGACAAAATAACAACGCTTATCAAGCGCATCAAGGAAATCGACGGCGGTTCACTTGGCATAACTCTTTCGCTTGGCGAACAATCCGACGAAGTATATCGCCAATGGTTCGAGGCTGGCGCTCACCGATACCTGCTCAGGATAGAATCGTCGAACGAAGAATTGTACTACAAGATCCACCCACACGACGAACGCCACGACTTCCACAAGCGACTTGCCTGCATCGATTCTCTCATTTCGATAGGCTACCAGACTGGCACGGGCGTAATGGTCGGACTTCCATTCCAGACAATCGAAAATCTTGCTGACGACCTCCTGTTTTTCAAGCAGAAGGACGTTGCAATGGTTGGCATGGGACCATTTATTCCACATCCCGACACTCCGCTGTACAAATATGCCGACCAGATACCGCCGGTACAAGAAAGAATGGACATGACATTAAAGATGATAGCAATTCTCCGCCTGATGATGCCAGAAATAAACATGGTGGCAGCCACCGCAAACCAGACAATCGACCCAATGGGACGCGAGAAGGCGATAATGGCTGGAGCAAACGTCATAATGCCAAACCTTACGCCAAACGAATACCGCGAGGACTACCTCATATATCCCGACAAAGCCTGCGTGAGCGACAAACCCGAAGAATGCTTCTCGTGCCTCGACATACGCATGAAGGCAATAGGGCACAAAATCCTATACAACGCCTGGGGCGATTCTGTTGCTTTTACAAAGAAAAAGAAATAAGTTATTGTTTCACAAAGGTATATGTAATCTTTCCTCCTTCGGTCTTGTTGCCCGAAATCTTTGAGAAAGCAGATTTGAGCGCTGCAGTACGTGCAGCATTCGTCAAACACTCGACATCGGCAGTTAGGTTCGACGACACAACTTCTGCCGACGCTACTTTTCCGCTCGAAGCTACCGAAATCCGAACGACAACAACCCCACTACCCTCACAGGTAAAAACAGGCACGTGCAAGTACGAAGCCTCGCGCTGCTTGTTGTCGAGTTCGGCATAAACCAAAGCTGGTCCCGACTTCACCATATTGCGTGGCTTGTTGTCAGACTGGTATTGCTCCATGCGCGACTGGTCGATGTAATCCTCGTAGGTTCGATTCTGCGCATCGTTGTAGTCGTCACCGTACTTCTCGCGCAGGAACTGCTCCTCGTACCTTGCCTTCATGTCGGCTTCCGACATCGATTGTCCCGCCGACTGCTGGTAGGTGCGTGTCCCAGAATAATTCGAACCGGTAATTCCAAGATTTTGCAAGTACTGGTCAATCTGCTCGTCGGTCATCATCTCTTCGTCAGCTTCCGACGATTGCTTGTCATCCATCTCAAAGTCCTGCGGGTCGATTATGATATAGCTTTCAGGTTCTTTTTGTATCACACCAATCTTGCATGCAAGACACACGCATATCACAATCAAGTGAAAAAGGATTGTTCCCAGTATTCCGTTAATATTTCTGCGAAAAAAAGACAACGCCAAAAGTTTTGCACAAAAGTAAATAAAATTCGTCGCACACAAAAAAAACAATCCCCAATGTTTTTCAATCGGGGATTGTCTACTACTAATATATATTATGCATTACATTACTTCGGGCACTTCGATTCCGAGAAGTTCCATACCTTCCTTTATGGTCTTTGCAACCTGCTGCGACAGTCGCAGACGGAGCAAAATCACATTGGGGTCGTTCTCGTTCAGGATTGAGTAATCGTGATAGAACTGGTTGAACTCCTTGCACAGATTGTAAACATAATTTGCAACCTGACCCGGGTCGAACTTCTTTGCCGACTCCTCGACAACCTTGTCAAACGAACACAAGTTAGAAATAATGCTAACCTCCTTGTCGAGCAGGTGAACATCCTCGGAAATGCGCTTGGTAAGATTGATGTTCTGTTCCTTTGCCTTGCGCAAAATAGAGCAGATACGTGCGTGCGTGTATTGTATGAATGGTCCGGTATTTCCGTTGAAATCAATGGATTCCTTAGGATTGAAAACCATCTGCTTCTTCGGGTCAACCTTGAGGATGAAATACTTGAGAGCACCTATTGCAATCATTTCGATGATGCGGTTGCGTTCCGCTTCGCTCAAGTCGCCAAGCTTGCCGTTTTCCTCCGATATTGCACGGGCGGTTTCAATCATGTCGGCAACAAGGTCGTCGGCATCGACAACAGTACCTTCGCGCGACTTCATCTTGCCTTCGGGCAATTCGACCATACCGTACGAAAGATGGAAAATCTTGTCGTAGTAGTCCTCGCCCAGACGCTGAACAACTTTCTTCAGCACTGCAAAATGGTAATCCTGCTCATTACCAACAACATATATAAGCTTATCGGGATGATATTCGTCGAAACGCTGAGCGGCAGTACCAATGTCCTGAGTCATATAAACCGTTGTTCCATCGCTGCGGAGCAGGATTTTACGGTCAAGACCTTCGTTTGTAAGGTCAATCCACACCGAAGTATCGGCATCGCGTACGAAAACGCCACGGTCGAGACCTTTCTGCACAATCGACTTGCCAAGTAGATAAGTCTGTGATTCATAGTATATTCTATCAAACGAAATACCGATTTTCTTGTAAGTCTCATCGAAACCTGCATACACCCATTCGTTCATCATCTTCCATACGCGGCGAACTTCCTCGTCGCCAGCCTCCCATTTCTGGAGCATTTCGCGTGTTTCGGCCATAAGAGCCGACTTCTTTTCGGCTTCCTCATCGCTGAGACCTTGTGCCTTCAACTGGGCAATTTCCTCCTTGTACTTGTTGCTGAACAGCACATAGAAGTCACCCACCAGCTTGTCGCCCTTCTTGCCTGCCGATTCAGGAGTAACGCCGTTACCCCACTTCAGCCAAGCAATCATCGACTTGCAGATATGTATTCCTCTATCGTTCACAAGGTTAACCTTCATAACATTGTTTCCGGCAGCCTTGATGATACGCGACACCGAATCGCCGAGGAAATTGTTACGCAAATGTCCAAGATGCAAGGGTTTGTTTGTATTTGGCGAAGAAAATTCAACCATTATCAACGGTTTCTTCGCACTATCCTTCTTTTTAGAAGGTGCTGCAAGGTTGTTGAGTCGCTTCAACCAATATTCGTGCGTCATTGTAAGGTTCAAGAATCCCTGTATCACATTATAGGAATCAATGTCCTCGCAACGCGACTTCAACGACACGCCAATTTCCTTGGCAGTATCCATCGGACTCTTCTTGCTGTACTTTGTAAACGGGAAAACCACAACCGTGAAATCGCCTTCGATTCCAGGTTTTGTTCTTTCTAATGATATTGTTACCGACTTAGGATCAACAACATACAAGTCAGACAATACCTCTCCGATATACCTAACTATATCTTTCTCCATAACTCAAAATTCTCGGTTGCGAAAATAATTATAAGTATTGAATTTTCAACCAATGTTAGCATTTTGTTGATAAAACGCACAATATGCTGATATTCCGCACGATGTGCATTTAGGAGAACGTGCTGTGCAAACATACCTTCCATGAAGTATCAGGTAGTGGTGTGCATCGGGAATATCCGCCTTCGGAATGTATTTTACCAATTGCTTTTCGGTCTGAAGTACATTTTTTGCATTGGTGGTAAGTCCTATTCGAGCCGACACCCTGAAAACATGTGTATCTACGGGCATTTCGGGACGGTTGAAAAGCACAGCCTGAACGACATGGGCAGTCTTGCGACCTACACCGGGCAGTTTCTGCAAGAGCTTGTCGTCGTCGGGGACTTCGCCTCCATAGCTTTCAGCAACGATTTTTGCTGTTTCGAGCAAGTGTTTTGCCTTGGCGTTGGGATAGGTTACAGATTTCACATACGAAAGAATTTCCTCCTCGCTTGCCTTGCTCATAGCCAGCGCATCGGGGTAAGCAGCAAATAAAGCGGGCGTAACCATATTCACGCGCTTGTCGGTACACTGAGCCGACAGCATCACCGCCACTAGCAGTTGGAACGGATTGCCATAATGCAGTTCGGTCTCCACCTTGCCCATATTCTGCTTGAACCATGCAAGAACCTTCTCGTATCTTTCTTTTTTAGTCATAAACAATTATATTTTCTTTAATGCACTGTTGTCTGGATTTGCAATCCAGACATCTTGAATATAAGGATTTGCAATCCGCCTATAATTACACAATTCGGTCATTTCTCCACTATCACATCCAACAATCCCTTTATACCTGCATAATCACGCGCAGAACTATATAGATAATCTTCTGGTTTCTCCACAATCTCGCTCACAATAGGATTATTATGTATATAATCAAGTTTTTGCAAATAAAAATCATACGAGTAAAGCGCCTCTATATAACTGCCATCTTGCCAAAACTTGAAATTCTTTATTTTCCTATCGTTGTTTCCGACAAACCAAAACCTATCCATCATCCACTCTTTCCTACTTTCACGCACATTATCGTTAACAACTTCGACAATCTTTTTGCTTGTGTATTTCTTGAAGTCACGCAATATATCGGAAATACTTGTTTCTTCGTTTCTTGCACCGACAATCATGTGAAGATGATTTGTCATCAACACCCAAGCATAAATATCGAGTCCTTTACTCTCCTGACAATAAGCAAGTGAATCCAAAATAATGTGCTTATATTCGGGACGAGTAAAGACATCAACCCAATCGACTACGGTAGATGTTGTAAAATACAGGTCTTTAGTTAGAGATGCATGCATGGTTATATTTTTAGCGCATTACAAATGCTAATATTCAATTCATTCGGATTGCAAATCCGAATGAACAAATGAATACAACATTATATTTTCTAGTATTCTAGCAAGAAATGCTCTGCATCGATGGCAGCCTTGCATCCCGAACCAGCAGCGGTAATTGCCTGACGGTAGTTCGGGTCCTGAACATCACCGCAAGCGAAAACGCCAGGAACATTGGTCTTTGCCGTACCCGGGATGGTCTTGATGTAGCCCTTCTCGTCGAGGTCGATGTACTTTGCAAATACCTTTGTATTAGGAGTATGTCCAATAGCTACAAAGAATCCGCTGATATCGATTGTCTTTTCCTCGTTGGTCTTGTTGTTGAGCAAAAGTGCGCCAGTTACGCCATCTGTTTCGTTTCCAAGAACTTCCTTTGTATTGCAGTTCCAAAGCACTTCGATTTTCGGATTTTCCATCACACGCTTCTGCATAGCCTTCGATGCACGAAGTTCATCGCGACGAACAATCATGTAAACCTTGTTGCAAATGCCAGCCAGATATGTAGCTTCTTCAGCAGCAGTATCACCACCACCAACTACAGCAACATCCTTCTTGCGGTAGAAAAATCCGTCACAAGTAGCACATGCCGACACACCAAAGCCTTTGAGCTTTTGCTCCGACTCAAGACCGAGATAGTTGGCAGTTGCACCAGTTGCAATAATCACAACTTCGGCTTCGATTTCGTTGCCACCATCGGTAACTACGCGGAACGGACGCTTCGAAAAGTCAACTTCGGTAATTATACCACTGCGCACATCGGTACCGAAACGCTTTGCCTGCTCGCGAAGCTGGTTCATCATTTCGGGACCAGTAACGCCATTTGGATAACCTGGGAAATTCTCAATTTCGGTAGTGATTGTCAACTGACCGCCCGGCTGCAAACCTTCGTAAACAACTGGACTCAAATTAGCTCTCGAAGCATAAATAGCAGCAGTAAAACCTGCTGGACCTGAACCTATTATAAGGCATTTAATTTTTTCTGTCATAATTCTTCCTTAAACTCAAATTTGTGCAAAGATAAGGGAAATTTACGATTTATGGAATATGATTGACGATTTTTTCGAACAGGCAGAAATTCGACGCAAAATTTTCGTTTAAACCAGAAACGGCACAACCATAGAAACTTTGAACGGCGCAGCCCTCAACGAAATTAAACAATTTGAAACGCCGAAGGCACAGGAACCCAGAAACTCCGAAGGCATTCAAACTTTGAAACTTAGAAACGGGCGTAGCCAATAGAAACGGCGCCAGCCATAGAAACAATTATTGTATCACTCCTCCTGCCACTACGTCGTCGCCTTCGTAGAGCACAGCCGACTGACCAGGCGTAGCCGCCGAAACAGGTTCGGCAAAACGGATATACAATTTATCACCTTCCTGCCTTGCTTCACATTCAACACCACGACTATTGTATCTAATCTTGCATTCGAGCCTCATCGGCGAAAAAAGATTTTCGTATTTCATGAAATTCAGGTCGGCAACCACGATTTCCGAACGCATCAAATCCTCGCGTTCGCCCAAAGTAACAGTATTCTTTTCTGGATTTATTTCCGTCACGAACACCGGATGGCCAACCGCCACATTCAAGCCTTTGCGTTGTCCGATGGTATAGAACGGAAAACCTTTATGCTTTCCAAGAACCTTTCCGTCGGTAGAAATGATATCGCCCTCCCCTATTTTTTCGTCGATGTCGGGAACTTGCGAGCGAAGGAAATTGCGGTAATCGTCATCGGGAACAAAACAAATTTCCTGGCTCTCGCGCTTCTTTACCAATGCCTTGAAACCTTTTTCGTCGGCGATGGCACGAATCTGGTCCTTCGTATACTCGCCAAGCGGGAAAATTGTCCGCGCAAGATTTTCCTGCGACAAACGCCAAAGAAAATATGTCTGGTCCTTGCTCAAATCTACGCCCTTGCGTAGAAAATACCGTCCATTTTCGTGCATAATCCGCGCATAATGTCCAGTAGCAATGTATTCGCATCCAAGTTCGTCGGCTTTCTGCAACATGATTCCCCACTTTATCTCGCGATTGCAGACCACACAGGGATTAGGCGTGCGTCCGTGCAGATATTCGGAAACGAAATTGCTGATTACCGTCTCGGCGAAACGCTCGCGGAAATCGACTATATGATGTTCGATTCCCAACGACTGGGCGAAACGCTTTGCTTCCATGATGCTCTCGATGGTACAGCAGCCTTTTTCGCGGGCAATGCACGATTCCTTCATCGAATCGTAGGTGCGGAAAGTGGCGCCAGTAATTTCATATTTATCGAGCAACATGAGCGCCGACACCGAACTGTCGATACCGCCACTCATTGCAAGGAGAAGTTTTTTCATCTCGGCACAGTTTTATTTCTTCGACTTTTTGCCAGATTGAGAAGATGGTGTTTCTCGTGTGTTTGCCGGTGGATTGCCATAATCGGGATTGGAATTGTGGCGGAAAAACTCCATCGGGTCGTCGAGGTAGTCTTCGGGACGCATAAATTGGTCCTGATGCTCCTTTGCCCACTCGGCCTTGCGACGCCATTCTTCCATCTGTGCTTTTTCCTTGTCTGAGTGGCCACGCTTGTACACTATGGTCTCGCCCGACTTGTCATCACGGTAATCCATCCATTCGCCTTCCTTTTCTCCATTTACATATTCGCCCTCCTCTTCGAGAGTTCCGTCGGGAGCATAAATTTTCCAGTGACCATGTCGAGTACCATCCTTGTAGAAACCGTCCTCGTGCATATTACCATTGTCGAAATAATACTTGTAATAGCCGTTACGGGTTCCGTTTGCATACATACAATCGAGCACAAGCCGCGTTGTGTTGGGATAATATATCTTGACATTTCCTTCGGCCTTGCCGTGTACATAATTTATAATCTCAATGAGTTTGCCCGATTCATTGTACATCTTCCACTCGCCATGACGTTGTCTGTCGGCATCATAGCCGCCAGTAGCAGCAGTTGCTCCGCTTTCCCAGAACATCTCTACCGACGAACTACGATCGTCGTTGTAAACAAGTATCGACTTTTTCTTCCCATTTTCAAAGTAATACTTGAAAGTGCCCGACGGAATGTCGTTGGTAAAGAAACCTTCGTAGCGAACATTGCCGTTGCTGTACTTCTTTACCCACTTGCCCTGCTTCTTCTTGTTGATGTCGATATAGTTTATAACCGAACCGTCGGCCTGCCTTTCGCCAATAACTTGCGAATTGCCCGAAAACGAAACAAACGAAAGCGCAGCAGCTACGACCAATATCTTTATTGCAATTAATCTCATAACTTTACAAATTTTACAGTTTGTACCTTATCATTATTTTTTATACGACAAAAATATACACCCGGTTTCAATCCCGAAACATCCATATCGCATTTTTCCGAACAACCGATGTATGAAAACACCGTTTTGCCCGTCAAATCAACTATTTGCAAATCTGATGCCACATTTATTTCAACGAAAATCATGTCGTGAGCAGGATTCGGATACACAGAAATTCTGTCCGAAAAAACGTCTTCCACAGACAAATCCAGACCAAACGGTGTTACAAAACCGCACCTGTCGTTGCGACCTTTGTAAGTACCATACATAAAACTTGGATTGTAGTCGTAATTGGTCTCGAATACGCTGATATGAATAGAATCTGCCCCTTCGCCCATCTGGTCGTAGGACTGAATTACAAGGTCGAGCTTGCCATTTCCGTTGACATCGCCAAGATTCACGGCACTCATAAACGAAAGCCCCTGAACATGCAAAGGCGATTCGTCCGTTTCGTGAAAATCAGACAAGTCTGGATTAGCCTCGAAAATATGCACATAACCTTCACCCGTCAGAGTATCAATCGAAATCGAAGTTCCAAAAATGTATATTTTTTCCAAATCGGTGGAATACATATAGGTAGTAACACCTTCGCTACCGCCTTCACCTGCGTCGACACGCGGAGCAGGAAAGCCATCAATATAACTTCCATCGGGATGCATTGCGTGGATAGCTGCTTCAGAATCTCGCTGCGTAAACATATAGAAATCAAAATCTTCGCCAAGTCCGCCAACCGTAGGTGCGGTATATGTCCACGCATTATTTGCCGTCGGCAGAGGCCAACCTTCGGTAAACTGACCATTCGTTTCGAGCGAATAGAAAATCGGTGCATCGCCGTGGCTTGCACCAACAATGACTGTCTTTTCGTTGGTATGGCAAATCAGCGGTGATTGGTACGAAAACTTAACATTGTCGTCCTGCACGGGAAAACCGTCGAGCACATTGCCGTTGAGGTCGAAAGCATAAATTGCAGCAGTGGTATTCAGCACTATAAGGCTGTCAACCATCCGCCCCGACTTGCTGTCGTAACCTACTGACGGAGTAACAGCAAACCGTCCAGTTACATTCTTCGGGAAACCGCTACGCACCGAACCATCGGGTTCATAAACATACAATTTGCTCTGCGACGAACCGAACTTTGCCACAATAATTTCCATCTGCCTGTCACCATCGAAGTCGGCAATAACAGGACTACCAATTATAATTTGCGTACTTGCATACGATTTAGGAAATCCGTCGCGTATATTGCCATTCTTGTCGAAAATATAGAAGTATGATGTGCTAGTTCCTGCCGGTGCTCGCGTGTACATCAGGATTTCCAAGTTGCCATCGTTGTCGATGTCGGCACACGAAGGAGGATAGTATGCAATGCCTTGCAAATCGACACGCCAAAGGCAAGTTCCATCGCCCTTGTATGCATAAATTGCAGTGTCGGCACCAAAAAGAATCTCGTCGGTACCATTGCCGTCCAAGTCGGCAAGACACAAGCCTCGGGCATTTGTATAGTACTCGTCCCTCGAAAAAGCTTTAGGCCAGCCTGCCATCTGCTGCGAACGTGACTTTTCGGCAACGACAGAAATATCACTCGACTCCATAAGCATAGATTCGCCCGCACCAGTACACACTGCATTATACATCTGGGCTTTGGCAAAAACCGCCATACCCAAAATCGAAACTAACAGCAAAAAATGATTCATATCGTCGCAATTAGTTAAATACAAGGCACATACAAATCCTTTTTCGGATTTACGCACAACACAGGAATACCTTTCTCGTTGGCAATAATCTTGGCCTCGGGGAAACCGAAAATCTTGTGCCACAGCCGTTCTTCCTTGGTGGTTGTGATCACAATAAGCTTGCACTCGTTGTTGGAAGCATAATCAACAGCCTGCTGGTCGATACTCTTGCGTTCGCCAAGCACTATACGATTGTAAACCAACTCGTAACGGTCGAAAAACTTGGTACAGAACTGCAGGTTGTTTGCCAGTCGAGCATCGTCGGTTTTCTTGTGAACAATGTCGATAACCTGCTCCAGATGCTTAGCGAAATATGTCACCCAGCCTGTCTTTTCCTTCATTTCCTTGGCGACATCCATAGGAAGCACAATCTTGTTGCCATAACTCGGGAAAGGAGTATTCTTCTGGATTACAAAATACGGAATTCGCGCCTTGCGGATAATCTTAACAGCCGAAGTCCCGGAGAGGAACTGCAAATCGTCCTTGCCGTGAGTACCAAGTACAATCAGGTAAGCATCGATGCGCTCGGCAGTAGAATTTATTATCGTGCAGGTACAGCCTTCCTCGACATAATATTCAGCCTTGATGCCATGTTCCTTCTGTATATTGTCGCAATAGTCGGCAAGCGCCTCCTTGGCATCCTGTTCGGCAGTATTTTTCGGGAAATATGTGTATGTATTCTCGTTAATCACATGCAACAAAAGCAGTTCCATCTTGAACTTCTCGGCGAAATACACGCCCCACTGCACACTTCGTTCTCCTACCGCTGTAAAATCGGTATAGACCAAAATCTTCCTAACTTGCTGTTGTTCTTCCATATCATTTAAGTATCGACTTGCGAAGATAAATGTTTTTTAGGTACGGAAGACAAGACACAGGTAAAAGTTGTTAACATACATATATATAATAGAGACGTTGCACACAATAATAGAGACGGGACGTTGTCACAATAATAGAGACGTTGCACACAACGTCTCTACAAATTATTGTATCCCTCCACCACCATCCTTATATTTCCATAAGTATTCTTCAGCACCTCTCCCATCTCGTTTGGGGCAATCCACCTTACTTCCGAAATATCTTCCTCAGTCTGCGGTTTGGTTGCGCCACTACCGACATATCTCATTCTGAACCAATGCGTAACCTTTAAAGCAAAGCCATCCTTAAATGGATATATATGATAGGTGGTCGTGAGTTCACCATCGTTCTGCAAGTCGGCAATGTCGAGGCCGCACTCCTCGCTGACTTCACGCACAGCGCACTGGGCAAGAGTTTCGCCCTTTTCGAGCCAGCCTTTTGGCAAATCCCAGCGACCAGAGCGAAAAATGAAGAGCATCCTACCCTGCTTGTCCACCACACGACCACCACCAGCCTCTATCACGGTGAAAACTTTTTTCAACAGGCACAGGGCAGCATCGTCCGAAGCCCCTAAAATCATAAGGTTGTAGTCGGCAGATGAGTTCAAAAAAAGTTTTATTGCCGATTCGGTATTATCATCAAAATGTAATATCTTTGCCGATTGAATATCGGACGAAGCATCCTCGTTGAATGCCAAAATCCGGTCGTTATAGAATATTTTTATCATAAATTTAAAGTTATGAACGCAATAGCCAAACAAGTAGCTGAAAAACTTTTGCAAATAAAAGCAATAAAACTTGAACCGACAAATCATTTCGTATGGGCTTCGGGATGGAATTCACCAATCTACTGTGACAACCGCAAGGCTCTGTCCTACCCCGATGTACGCGACTTTGTACGCGACTCTTTCATCGAGGTCATCAAGGAAAACTTTGGTGAATACGACGTCATCGCAGGTGTTGCAACCGGAGCAATCGCACAGGGCGCACTCGTAGCCGACAAATTGCACAAGCCTTTCGTATATGTCCGCTCGCAGGCCAAGGACCACGGACTAGGCAACCTCATCGAAGGCGACCTGCCCGAAGGAAGCAAAGTGCTTGTAATCGAAGACCTTATCTCGACCGGCGGCAGCAGCCTGAACGCAGTAAAGGCTCTGCGCGAAGCTAAGTGCGAAGTGGTTGGTATGGCTGCAATTTTCACCTACGGATTCCAGAAGTCGGTTGACGCTTTCAAGGATGCCAACGTAAACCTCGTAACCCTCAGCAACTACAACGTGCTTGTTGAGCAGGCCAAGGAAATAGGCTACATCAGCGAAAGCGACATCGAAGTGCTGAAGCAGTGGAGAACCAGCCCCGACACTTGGAAGAAATAAATCATAAACAGCAATGAAGCCACTCGAAGCAGTCAGCAAAGTTGTAAAAATCGGCAACTCCGACCAGCGTATTTTCGCATATTGGAGCGACTTGCGCAACATCACGCGTATGATTCCGCCCGAAGCCGATGTCGAAATAAACGCCACCGAAGACTCCTGCACCGTAACGGCAAAAGGTCAGACTTTTGTGGTCAGACTTCTCGAAAAGGAAGAATTCAAGTTGATAAAACTCGGCACCGAAGAAGGCACAAAGATGGGATTCACGGCATGGATACAACTAAAATCGCTCAGCGAATACGAAACCGCAGGACGAATCACCATACACGCTGATGTGCCACTGCTCATGCGCCCGATGCTGAAAGGCAAACTAGGCGAAGGAATAAACAGACTGGCAGATGCACTGAAGATGATACCGTATTAAGGGCTAACAGGCTAGAAGGCTAAAAAGGCGAGAAGGCTGAAAGGCGTTTGTACAGACGCAATTCATTGCGTCTCATAAACGCCAAAGCCATAAAACTTTAGTACTGTCGCGGCGCGCCACGACACAACAACAAAAAACTTAGAAACAGCGAAGCGAGAAACTTAGAAACTTAGAAACAACATAACAATGAAAGCTTTAACAAAAACAAACTTCAATTTCAAGAACCAGAAAAGCCTCTACAACGGCAAGGTTCGCGACGTATATAACATCAACGACGAACTGATGGTAATGGTCGTTACCGACAGAATCTCCGCATTCGACGTGATACTGCCCAAAGGCATTCCTTTCAAAGGACAGGTACTCAACCAAATAGCATCGAAATTCCTCGACCTTACCGCCGACATAGTTCCTAACTGGAAAATCAGTTCGCCAGACCCGATGGTAACTGTTGGTCACAAGTGCGAAGGCTATCCTATCGAGATGATTGTACGCGGATACCTCACCGGCAGTTCGTGGCGCGAATACAAGAACGGCGCACGTCAAATCTGCGGAGTGCCGATTCCCGAAGGAATGAAGGAACACCAGAAATTCGAAAAGCCGATTCTCACCCCTACCACAAAGGCAGAACTTGGTCTTCACGACGAAAATATTTCGCGCGAAGAAATTATCAGCCGTGGCTTGGTTTCGGAAGAAGAATACTGCAAGCTCGAAGAATACTCGCTCAAGCTTTTCGAACGTGGTAGCCAGATAGCCAACAAGATGGGACTTATCCTCGTAGATACCAAGTACGAATTCGGCAAGAAGGACGGCAAGATTTACCTCATCGACGAAATCCACACGCCCGACTCGTCGCGTTACTTCTACCTAGACACCTATCAGGCAAACTTTGATGCCGGCAAACCACAGCGTCAGCTTTCGAAGGAATTTGTACGCGAATGGCTGATGGACAACGGTTTCCAGGGCAAGGCTGGTCAGCAGGTTCCCGAAATGACCGACGAAATTGTAAACGGCATCTCTGACCGCTACATAGAACTATATGAGAAGATTACCGGCGAAAAGTTCGTAAAATCAGAATCCGACAACCTCGAAGAAAGAATCTTCAACAACGTAAACAAATTTTTAGCAGAATACAAATAAATGAAGATAGCAGTTATTGGCACAGGCTATGTAGGTCTTGTTTCGGGAACTTGTTTCTCCGAAATGGGTGTCCGCGTATCGTGCCTCGACATCGACCGCAAAAAGATTGACAACCTCAACAACGGCATACTCCCGATATGGGAACCTGGTCTTAAAGACATGGTTGACAACAACATGCGCAAAGGCTTGCTGTCGTTTACCAGCGACTATGCCGAAGCTCTGAAGGAAGCCGACGCTGCATTCATCTGCGTTGGCACACCTCCCGACGAGGACGGTAGCGCCGACCTGCAGTATGTGCTTGCAGTTGCACACGAAATAGGTCGCAACATCAACGGATACATGGTCGTGGTGACAAAGAGCACAGTCCCGATAGGCACAGCCGAAAAAGTTCGCAAGGCCGTAGCCGAGGAAATTGCAGCTCGCAAGCTCGACATCAAGTTCGACGTAGCATCGAATCCCGAATTCCTGAAGGAAGGCGATGCCGTAAAGGACAACCTGCACCCCGACAGGATTGTGGTCGGCGTCGATTCCGAAAATGCCCGTGAAATCATGGACAGGCTCTATAAGCCGTTCGTACTCAACGGACATCCGATAATCTACATGGACATCCCATCGGCCGAAATCACAAAATACGCCGCCAATGCAATGCTGGCCACCAAGATTTCGTTCATCAACGACATAGCCAATTTCTGCGACAAAGTTGGCGCCGACATCAACAGCGTGCGTCGAGGCATTGGCACCGACAAGCGAATTGGTCCGTATTTCATATACGCAGGCACAGGCTACGGAGGATCGTGCTTCCCCAAGGACGTGAAAGCCCTGATAAAGTCAGCATCCGACTACGACTATTCGCTCGAAATACTGAAGGCCGTGGAAAATGTTAACAACCGCCAGAAAGAAACCCTCTACAACAAGGTTTACGAGTATTTCGACGGCGACCTCAAGGGCAAGAAGATTGCAATGTGGGGATTGGCGTTCAAGCCAAACACCGACGACATGCGCGAAGCTCCGGCATTGGTTCTTACCGAAAAATTCAATAGCATGGGAGCAAAAATCTTCGCCTACGACCCTGTTGCCATGGACGAAGCCAAGCGTCGACTTGGCGACAAGATAACTCTCTGCAAATCACCTTACGAAGCCACCGAAAATGCCGACGCTCTGCTGCTCGTAACCGAATGGACGGAATTCAGGGTTTTGGACTACAAACAGCTAAAAAAGATGAAGCAAAAGTTAATCTTCGACGGACGAAATATTTATGATCCCAAGGAAGTAAGAAAGTTCGGCTTCCAATATTTCGGAATCGGAAGAAGATAACGATTCAATTTAGGTAAATATTGGGAAAAGCGAATGCCACAATTATGGTTTTCTCTTTTCCCTATTCTTATAAGAACCTACCAAGAACATAATATTTCCAGCAGAATTTCGATTGGGAATATAGTTTCTGAATAAGCAACCTCCTTAATGCTCTCCAGATGCAATATTAGGTTATCATTTCTATAAGCCTCCACAATAGTTCCATCAAAACCGCCCCAATCAGACAACCAATTGTAGTTCTTTTCCAATGTATTCCAATACGAGAACCTTCCTAGCGAATCTGTTTCTTCTACCAATTTACAATGATACCCATCAAGATCTTTGGCTTTTGACGATTTTTTTATTTCTGCGCTTACATTTTCACTCCAATCTTCAACAACTTCAAGCTTTTTACTTTCTATGTCATAAAGCAAATCCTTACGTTTATTCGCTTTTTTATCAATTGCTGTAATCTTTATCTTGCTCTCATCAATGAATACTTTTCTATCTGACGGATCATATGCAAACGCAGGCCTATAATTAATACCCTGATTCTCGTTAAAGGCTATCAGATTGTATTCTAACGTTTTTTCACCAAAATATTGTTTGTATGTAACCATTGTTAATTGTCCAAACACCAACTGGACTATCAACAATAAAAATAATATGAGTTCAATTTTTTTCATTGCCTATCATTTATAAGATTACCACATATCAATTAATTTTAGTTGCGCAAATATAATAATATTTAAGAAAATTTTACACTCACGAAAAAGATTGCAACCATAATCGTTGGTATAACTAGATAATAGCCTGATTACTTGCAAAATAAAGCATTTATAAACAAAGGTTGATAAATATTAACATAATTTTGTCCGTAAAGAATAGGAGCTTTAGAAAAAAGCGACTACCTTTGCAGATAATTTGTTTTTTTATGAGAAAGTTAGTCGTAGCAATATTACTGATAGTGCCGCTGTTAATGGCAGGACTCTCTGCAAACGCACAAGTAAAGAACGGCGTACACAGCAAACTGGCAAAATACTTTGAAAACGAGCAGTGGGAAGATCTCGCATTCAAGTGCGACAAGATGATGGTACTCGAAAAATACAAGAACGATGCTGAATTGTACCTGTATTCGGCTTACGCATACGCCAAGATTTTCACCATGTGCCTCGACGATCCCAAACTTCTCGACAAGACACCCGAATATCTGCAATCGTACGAACTGGCACTGAGATATTCCGTCAACGCCAAGAAAAAAGACAAGAAGGCAAAAATTCTCTTCCCCGACAACGACGACCTGCTCAAGGACATTGCCGTAATCGGAATGTACTACGTTGACCACTATACCAGCGTAAAGAAATACGCAAAAGCCAATTCAAAGGTCAGGAAAATGCTGAAGACATATTCCGACGACAATTTTGTTGCCCTCAACGGATGTCTGGCTGCTATTGTCGGCGATACAGCCACTGCGAACCCAATATTGAGGAACCTTGAAACTTTGGCCGAAAACGGCAAACGTAGAGAAAAGGATACCGACTTCGCTATGATTGAAGCCTTCGACATTTACGCAACATGGCTGCTCGAAAAGGAAACTCCAGATACCGAAGAAGCTAAGAAAATACTTGCTCTCGGACTCAAGTTCTTCCCCGACGAGCCTGTTCTGGTTTACGACCTTGAACTTGCAAAAGACCCAGAATACGCAACTGAACATGCCAAGCCCGAAAATGCAAAGAAGGCAGAATTCATGGTTAAGGCTTCGGCTATAACTGACGATGAAGACGACGACGATGAAGACGATGAATAAAAACATTATTGGAATTATCGGTGGCACTGGCCTCGAAAAAAGCAACATACTCGAAAACCAATCCTCGCAGACTATCACAACCTCGTTCGGAGAACCGTCTTCCCCGATAATCACTGGTAGCATCGGAGGAAAACCTGTGGCAATAGTTTCGCGTCACGGACTCGAGCATACAATCACGCCAAGCAATGTAAATTATCGTGCCAACATAATGGCTCTCAAGAAACTCGGTTGCAAGAATGTAATCGCAACAACCGCCTGCGGAAGTCTGCGCGAAGAAATCGCACCCGGACATTTTGCAGTTCCCGACCAGTTCATCGACTTTACCCGTCTGCGTACAAACACATTCTACGAGGAATTCGAACCAGGCAACATGGTACACTGCCCGATGGCTCATCCGTACAACAACCGCCTGCGCGAAATCCTTGTCAATGCTACCAAAGCACAGAATGCCAGCGTACACGATGGCGCAACAATCATAACCATCGAGGGACCAAGGTTCTCGTCGAAAGCAGAATCGAAGATGTTCCGTCTGTGGGGTGCCGACCTTATCAATATGACAACCGCTACCGAAACCGCACTGGCTAACGAAGCTGGACTTAATTACGCACTCCTTTCGATCGCCACCGACTATGACTGCTGGAAGGACGACGAAAAGCCAGTATCGCTCGAAATGATTCTGGAAAACTTCAAGAAAAGCGTCGATGTGATGCAAAAAATCCTCGTCGAGGCGATTAAAAACATTTGAAAATGGCAAAAATTACAAGTTACGAGGTTATCAGGATTATAAACAGAAAACCTCTCTTTCTTAGCGACCATTTCGCAAGGTTCGAAAATACTCTTGCATCGGTCGACAGCAGCATTAAGGTTGAAAACATACAGTTCGGATCAATGCTGTACAAATGCATAACCGACAACAAGATAGAAAACGGCAACATAAAGGTCGAAGCCATCTACGACACCGAAAGCAAGACAATGGAATACATCTACCACGAAATTCCGCACCACTATCCCACCGACGAGCAGTACAAGAATGGCGTACCTACCCTCACTTTTGCCTACGAACGCCAGAACCCTCACAATAAAATCTGGAACCAGAACCTCCGCGACACCGTTGACAAGTTCATAACCGACAACGGAATTTTCGAGGCAATATACGTAAACAAGCACAACAAGATTACCGAAGGAACTCGCTCCAACATCTTTTTCATCAGCGGTGACAAACTGGTTTCGGCGCAGGAAAAAGATATTCTGAAAGGCGTAACGCGCAAGTACATAATCGACACTGCCAAGCGCAACGGATTTGTCTATGAGGAAAAGGACATCGACTTGTCGGAGATTTCCAGTTTCGATGCGGCATTCATATCGGGCACATCGCCAAAGATTCTGCCTATAGCCAACATCAACGGAGTGAAATTCGACGTCGAGAACGAGAAACTGCGTCTGCTGATGCAGAAGTTCAACGAGGTTATAAATCAGAATATTGGACAATAATTTGCCTTGAAAGAAAAACACATTTACATAATTATCATTGCGATTGCCGCCTTTTTGCCAACAATCCGCGCAAATGCCCAGAGCGAATGGCACAACTGCAACTGCGACACCCCTATATATTACCGCATCTGCGAAAGCGGAAAGGACTACCAGGTAAAATGCAAGTTCACGATTAACGCACCGATAGAAAAGTGCATCGACATTTTCTGTAATGCCGCCAACCATACCAAATGGATTTACAACTGCATTGAGAGCAAGACCTTGGAAAAGGATTCGACATCGGGTGTTTTCCGCAACATAATCGAAGCACCCTTCTTCATGAAAGACCGCGAAGTATTTGTAAGATATACAGTTACGCACAACAACAATGGAAGCATAAGCATTACACACATTTGTCTCCCCGACTATCGTCCGCGTAACGACAAATACGAGCGCATAACACGCCTGAAAGCGACATACATTTTTACGCCCAAAGTCAAAAATTCTACCGAGGTGGATTATTTTACGGAAACTGGCGGACCATCAAACCTGCCCGATTTTTTGCTGCATATTTTCCTATGCAAATCGACAATGCAGACAATTGAGAATCTGAACAAGATACAGTAAAATTTGAATCATCAAATTTTCAAATCATTGAATTTTCATTACCTTTGCACAAAATTTGACACCATTATAATTATGGGTTTACTAACAGGGAAAACCGCACTCATCACGGGTGCATCGCGCGGAATTGGAAGGGCGATTGCCGTTGAATTTGCCAAGGCTGGCGCAAATATCGCATTTACATCCACCCACCGCAACGAAAATGTAGATTCGCTCGAAAAGGAACTTTCGGCACTCGGCGTTGAATTTCTCTACTTCGAAGCCGATGCCAAGGACTTCAACCGTGCTGCCGAAATAGCCGACGAGACCGTGAAAAAATTTACCCGCATCGACATACTTGTCAACAATGCAGGCATTACCGCCGACACCTTGCTTATGCGTATGAGCGAAGAACAATGGGACAGCGTAATCGCCACCAACCTCAAGTCGGCATTCAACTACACCAAGGCCGTACAGCGCATTATGCTCAAGCAGCGCGAAGGCTCAATCATTAACCTCAGCTCGGTGGTAGGACTGTCGGGAAATGCTGGTCAGGCAAACTACGCAGCCTCGAAGGCTGGAATCGTAGGCTTTACAAAGTCGGTAGCCAAGGAACTTGGTAGCAGAAACATACGCTGCAACGCCATTGCTCCGGGTTTCATCGAAACCGACATGACCGCCACTCTGAACGACGACCAGAAAAAAGCCATAATCGATGCCATTCCGCTCAAACGCGCAGGCCGTCCCGAAGATGTTGCCAACGCGGCACTCTTCCTCGCCTCGGATATGTCGCAATACATTTCTGGTCAGGTAATTAATGTTTGCGGAGCAATGCTGACATAATATGAAATTCTACTTTGAATATTCCCCGTGGCTGCTGATTCCGATGGCGATTGTCGCCGTCGCAATAGCGATTTTCCTGTACCACAAGGACAAGACCTTCGTAGAAATAGAGCCGTGGAAAAAACGCCTGATGACAGCGCTCAGGGCAATATTCATCTTCCTCACACTTGCACTTCTGCTCAACCCGATTGTAAAGCATATCACCCGCGACATTCGCAAGCCTATTGTCGTAATCGCACAAGACAACTCAAAATCAATACTTTACAACAAGGATTCAGCATACTATAGAACCGAATACACCAAAAATATCTCACAGCTTGCCGACGACCTTAGCGAAAAGTATGATGTCTGCCTGCTGCCATTTTCCGATGGCGTCGAAAACAGCGACAGCATAAACTTCACTGGCGATGCGACCAACATTTCGTCGGTATTCAACGAAATATCATCGCGTTACGCCGGAGCAAACATGGGTGCGGTAATCCTCGCCACCGACGGAATCTACAACAAAGGACAGAATCCGCAGTATTCACGCCCTGCCAAATATCCCGTAATGTGCATTGCAATGGGCGACACTATGCCTCGCAAGGACTTGCAGATAAAGGACATAGTACACAACAGCGTTACCTTCCTCGGCAACAAGTTCCCCGTAAGGATTCTTGTTTCAGCCGACAAATGCACCGAAAAGCAGGCTCAGATAAAAATCACCCGAAAGGGCGCAAATGTCTATTCGCAGACCATCGACCTGCCCGAAAACGGCACCACAAGGAGCGTCGAAGTGGAACTTACCGCCGACCTCATCGGATTGCAGCAATACAAAGTTTCTCTGCAGCATCTCGACAACGAAACAAGCTACGAGAACAACGATGCAGAATTCTACATCGAAGTCATCGACAAGCGAAGCAAGATTCTGATTCTCGCCGATGCTCCCCACCCCGATGTCGGTGCGATAAAGTCAGCCTTGAAAAGCAACCCCGACCTCGAAGTCGATGCTAAATACTTGTACGAAAGCAATATAAGCGCAAAGGGCTACGACCTTGTAATTACCCACCAATTGCCATCGGTGAAAAACAAGGCACAGGGCATTTTTGCCGAAATTGAGAAATTCGCAATTCCGCAAATTATAATCCTAGGAACAAACACATCGTACAGCGATTTCGACAAGCTTGGCACCGACCTGAAAGTAAACTCGAACTTCAACTCGTTTGATGACGCAGTGCCTTCGCTAAATTCGGCATTCAACTCGTTCTCGATAGAATCGCCCGAGTTCCTGCAACAACTTCCTCCGCTGAAAGTGCCGTATGGCAGTCCGAAAATTTCAGGCGAATCGAAAGTTCTTCTGTACCAAACCATTAACGGAATCAAAACCGACAAGCCCTTAGTCTTCTTCACCGACAGGGACAACCGCAAATGCTGTTTTGTAATGGGAGAAGGGCTATGGCGCTGGAGAATCTACGACTACAAGCAGTCGTCGAGCAACGAGAATTTCAACACGCTGATAAACAAGATTGTGCGTTTTACAATCACCAAGCAGCAGAAGAACAAGCTGAGTGTTGAGGCAAAGCGACTTTACACCGACAACGAGAACATAATTATCACCGCCGAATTCTACAACGATGCCTACGAGCTTGTCCCCGACCTTGAAATCGAAGCTACGCTCAAGGACAGCGCCGACAACGAATTCAAGTACATAATGGAACCCAACGGCAATGCCTACCGCATCGACCTTGGACGGCTTGCAAAAGGCTCGTACACCTGCAAGTTCGCCACCGAATTCGACGGGAACAAATACGAAACCAACATAGCCATAATGGTTAGGAATATGAACCTTGAAGCACAGAACCTCACGGCAAACCACAATGTGCTTTTCGCCATTGCTGGTGCAAACGGAGGCAAGGTATATTATCCTACCGAAATGTCGAAGATAAAGGACGACCTGTCGTCGAACCCTGACATCCAGAATGTTGCATACGAAAAGGAATCGTTGTCGTCGATAATGGATTTCTGGTATCTGTTCATCTGCATACTGCTGTTCGCTACGGCAGAATGGTTCTTAAGAAAATTCTGGGGAGGCTATTAAGGCATGTTCTATAAATTCACCGTTTAAAATGTTTAACAATGATTCCAAAAAATAAAAAACTTTTCGGCACTTTTTGTTTTCCTTCGGCATCTTACTGTTTGTCAATCGGTCACAATACCCGCATTGCTCCCTCATTCCGCACAGCAACCTGCTCGAAGCAAATTCAAAAATTTCTCGAAATCAATTTATAGAACATACCTTTAAAATGAACTTTTTCAACTTCCATACGCACAACACATCGGAGACTTCGGGCATTATAAGCCTGAGCGAATACGCCAGCTTTACCGAAGGCAAAAAGTATTCGGTGGGGCTGCATCCGTGGTACTACGACAAGAATTCCATCCACAAGATGAGCGAAATTGCCAAGGCAGCCGAAAATCCGCAGGTGGTAGCAATAGGAGAAACCGGCTTTGATAAAAAGTCGGGACTTGACCTTGCCGGACAAACCGAAATTTTTGAAGCCCATGTTGCATTGTCGGAAAAACTGCAGAAGCCGCTGATTATACATTGCGTAAAGCAGTTCCAGCACCTGATTGCCGAAAAGAAGAAATTGCAACCTACACAGCCGTGGATTTTGCACGGATTCTGCGGAAAACTGTCGCAGGTAAGCCCTCTAATCGACAGCGGAATCTACTTTTCAATATCGCACTCGCTGCTGTCGAAGGACAAGAAGTCATCAAAATTCTTCTCGTTTGTGCCAAGCGAGCGGCTGTTCTTTGAAACCGACGACGGCAATTTTCCAGTGGAGAATGTCTATAAGTCGGCAACACGCTGGATGAACATTTCGCTCGAAGAACTTTGCGAAATTATTGACAAAAACTTGAAAACCATCAACCTATGAGCTGGCAAGAACGCACCGAACTGCTTCTCAAGTTAAAATCTTAAATGTTTCAGATTATTTGATATTTTTTGTTCCAATTTTTTATCATTTTGAATAAAAAGAAAAAAGAAGTATATTTGCACTTGTAATCTTACAAATAATAATAACGGATAATTATTAATAAATAGTATGAAATCAAATTTAAAGGAAATTGGTTTTAACAAGCAAAATATAAATGAAGTGTTTGGCGAATGGTACACAATACCATCGTATCAGAGACATTATGTTTGGGAAGATGATCAAATTAATCAATTACTGGATGATATTAAGGATAATTATATTGACCACAATAACCAAGAATATTTTCTCGGCTCATATATTATTCAAAGCAAAATAAAGGAGAATGATTTGCTTGATGGGCAACAACGAATAACTACATTATTTTTATTGTTTGCTTTTTTGCGCGACTATGAATTAACACCTGATAGCTGGCGAGGAGAATGTCAAGATCTAATATATCAAAAGCCACAAAAAAGGACAAATACGCCATCTCGCGTGCGTTTGAAATATGAAATTCGAGGCGATGTCGGGAAATTCATTGAAGATAATATCATTCCAAATAATAAAATAAAAGAAAATTGGGAAATTATAAGCGATACTAAAGACAAAGGAAATATAAGCATTTCACATATATGTAATGCTATAATATGTTTTAAAAATTATTTTGACAACAATAAAGACATTGACTTGGATAAATATATTTCCTTTATCTGCAACAATATTGTAATGATATATATATCTGCAGACACATTAGAAGATGCATTCAGATTATTTTCAATAATGAATGATCGAGGTGTAAAATTGGCTAACGCAGACATACTTAAAGCTTCAAACTTAGAAAAATTGGCAAATCCTTCTAATGTAAATTATTTTGCTCAGAAATGGGAAGAAAAACAGGAAGCTCTTGGTGTTGATTTTGACCGTTTTTTGTCATATGTAAGAACAATAATTTTGAAGAATAGACAAAAAAACAATTTGCTCGATGAATTTGAAAATCTAATATTCAAACAAGGGTTGCTTAAACAAGGTGAGGATTTCTTTAATAAGATATTTGCTCTATATGAAACATATGACGTTGCTATCGATTTAACAGAAAATGGAAATATTGCTTATTGCAATTTGATTAGAATTATGAAAGCAAGTATGCCGTCTACTGATTGGATTCCTGTAGTAATGTGTTATTATGAAAAATTCAAAGATGAAAAATTGACAGATTTTACTCATAAACTCGCTTGTAAGAGTGTCGCTGATGCTGTATGTGGGGTACAGATATCAAAACGTATTGACAATCTCGGTAAACTCATAAAATTCATAGAAGAAAGTTCAAATGCAAAAGATATATTAAATGCTGTTCAATATTTTGAGATACCAAAAGAATTATTTATTGAACATATATCATCAGATATATATGGTCGCCAATATGCGAAAGCGTTGTTAATGTTGTTAGAATATAAGTATCAGGATAACAACATTGCTAAAGAATTTTCAAAAATATCTATTGAACATATATTGCCACAAAATCCAAAAATGGAGAGTAATTGGTGCGTAGATTTTACAGAAGAGGATAGGGTAAATACGACTCATAAAGTCGGAAACCTTTGTATTATTGGAGCCAAGAAAAACACAGCTTTAGGGAATTTGGACTATATAGAAAAAAGAACAAAATATTTTCAGAAAAACATAGGCAATTTTGCCAGAACGCTAAAAATATATAATGATTATCCGACCCAATGGAAATTGACTGATTTTAATAAAAATCAAGAGCAAACTATTTCAGATTTAAAAGATATTTTTGGAATAAAATGAGTTGGCAAGAACGCACTGAACTGCTTTTGGGCGATGAAAAGATGAAAAAACTGCGCTCGGCGAAGGTGCTTGTCTGCGGACTTGGCGGTGTGGGCGGTGCAGCTGCCGAACAGCTTGTCCGTGCTGGCATACAGAACCTTACAATCGTCGATGCCGACTGCGTTTCCGAAACCAACATCAACCGTCAACTCATTGCCACTCACGAAAATATCGGCAAACCCAAGGCAGAAGAATTTGCCAAGCGTTTCCGCGCCATCAATCCCGACATAAACCTCACTGTGATTGGCGAATATCTCCGAGACGAGTTTCTTGAATCAACGCTAAAAGACGGAAACTGGGACTTTGTGGTTGATGCCATCGACACGCTTTCGCCCAAGATGCACCTGATGAGAATCTGCCACCAGAACGGCATTCCGTCGGTAAGCTGTATGGGTTCGGGTGGAAAACGCAATCCGCAGTTAATCCAAATTACCGACATATCAAAGACTTACAACTGCCGTCTTGCACTGATGCTACGCAAGCGACTGCACCGATTAGGTATATATAAAGGTATAACCGTTGTTTTTTCGCCCGAACTGGTCGATAAAAGTGCGATTGTGGAGGAAGAAAGCGTCAACAAGAAGTCGAATGTTGGTACAATCAGCTATATTCCAGTAGTTTTCGGCTGTATGTGTGCGTATGCGTGCGTTGAGTATCTGACGAAACAAACTAACGAATAAAATATGGCACTCACTGACAAGACAAACAAATCCATTCTTTACGTTTCGTACGACGGAATGACCGACAGTCTTGGTCAGTCGCAGGTAATTCCTTACCTGACAGTGCTTTCAAAAAACGGCTACGAAATACACATACTCTCTGCCGAGAAGCCTGAAGCCTACGCAAAGCGCAAGGATTTTATTGGCAAACTGTTGTCCGACAATAATATACAATGGCATCCAATTTCATATACCAAGAAGCCACCAATAGTTTCCACTGTGAAGGATGTCTTCCGCATGAAAAAGGAAGCACGCCGTCTGCACAAGCAGTACAATTTTAGCATAATACATTGTCGCTCATACATTTCGGCATTCACTGGCGTTTACATGAAGCGTAAGTTCGGTACAAAGTTCATCTTCGACATGCGAGGCTTCTATGCCGATGAGCGCGTTGACGGAAAACTCTGGAACCGCAGCAATCCTATCTACAACGCCGTTTACAAGTATTTCAAGCGCAAGGAGAAACTTTTCTTCACACAAGCCGACCACACCATAAGCCTCACCTACGCTGGCCGCGACATTATCCACACTTTTGCTGGATTGGAAAACATACCTATAGAAGTAATACCTTGCTGTGCCGATACAGAACTGTTTGATTTCCACAAAATTGACACTACAAAAGTTAAGCAACAGCGCAAAGAACTCGGAATTGCCGAAAATGAATTTGTCGTTACCTATTTAGGCTCCATCGGCACATGGTACATGGCAGAGGAAATGATGCATTTCTTCAAGTTGCTGAAAGCAAGCAAGCCCGATGCAAAATTTCTTTTCATTTCGCGCGACAATCCACAGATAATACACTCACTTTGCGACAAGTACGGCATCAGTCATAGCGATGCAATAGTGCATCCCGCCGACCGCGAGAATGTGCCGACAATGATTGCCGTAGGAAATGTGTCGCTGTTCTTCATAAAGCCAGTTTTCTCCAAAAAGGCCTCATCGCCCACCAAACTTGCCGAATTACTTGGCATGGGTATGCCCGTAATCTGCAACGGCGATGTCGGCGACTTGGACAAGTTTATGCACAACACGCCTTTCGGTATGATTACCAACAAGTTTGATGAAGACTCACTGAAAGAACTCGTTTCGCAAATTGACTCACTCCAGAACCTTGACCGCGAATACCTGCGCAAAATCTCGCTTGATTTATTCTCGCTGAAAATTGGTGCAGAAAGATATTTGAAGGTTTATAAGGGGTTGGAAGGCTAAAAGGCTAAAAGGCTGACAGGCTGGAAGGCGAAAAGTCAATTTCAAACAACTTCAAACAACATTAAACCATTTCAAACAATCTAAAATCGTACCTCGTAAATCAAAAATCGTAAATTATTCTTATTTTTGCATCAAATTTACACATCGTGACAAAACGGCTTCTGCTCATAGTACACCACAGGCCTAACCGCTCTCCCGGACAACGTTTCCGAATCGAGCAGTTTTTGCCACGCCTCGAAAAAGCAGGTTACGAAGTCACATTCTCCAACATCATCAGCGAAAAGGACGACCGCACATTCTACTCGCACGGACATTACTTTGGAAAACTTATGTTCGTGATAAAGAGCTTCTTCCACAGAATGAAGGATGCGCGTCAAGCAAAAAATTATGACCTTGTGTTCGTCTATCGCGAGGCGTATATGCTAGGCACTACCATTTTCGAACGCAAATTTGCAAAGAGCGGAGTTCCAATGATTTTCGATTTCGACGACTCCATCTGGCTGAACGACACCAGCGAAGGCAACCAGAACCTCGCTTGGCTGAAACGCACCGAGAAAACCGATGATATATGCAAAATTGCCACAATGGTAAGCGTTGGCAACCAATATCTTGCCGACCATGCAAAGCAATTCAACGACAATATTTTCATACTGCCAACGGTAATAAACACCAACTACCACAAGCCAACCGAAAAAAGGTCGCACAACGGCATTTGCATAGGCTGGACCGGTACGCAAACCACACTCAAGCACTACGAAACAGCATTTTCGGTACTAAAACGCATAAAAGAAAAATATGGCGACAAGGTGTATTTCAAAGTGATAACAAACACCACCAATTGGCAAAGCGAAATTCCAGACACCAAAATCGTACAATGGTCGGCTCAAAACGAAATCGACGAGCTTTGCGAGTTCGACATAGGCATTATGCCTCTGCCCGACGACAAGTGGAGCCGTGGAAAGTGCGGTTTCAAGGGACTGCAGTGCATGGCTCTGGAACTGCCGGTGGTAATGTCGCCAGTTGGTGTAAACAAGGAAATTATCGACGACGGCAAGAACGGCTTCCTCGCCTCTACCGACAGCGAGTGGGTGGAAAAATTGTCGGCACTCATTGATTCAGAACAACTTCGCCACGAAATTGGCAAGAACGCCAGACAAACCGTCGAGGAACGCTTCTCGGTTACCGCCTGGGAAGACAAAGTGGTGGAAACTTTCGATGGACTGATAAAATAATCATTACGAAATTTTTCGTAACGAAAAATTTCGTAATTGCAAACAACTGATTTACAAACATCAACAAAGGTAACCACAAATATTTTGCGCATTAAAGATTATTTCAAGGCAAGATATTTCCAAAACATTTAACAACAAAACAACATTTTCCATCGTTAATAATTTCTAACTTTGCAAAAAATACGATAAGATGAAAAAGACATTCGCAATATTAGTAAGTATATTTATAATAGGTAGTAGCCTATTTGCTCAGACCGAACCTTTAAAGCAGTCGAAGAAGTTTGAACGCCTTCTCAACTACATCGATGCGATGTACGTTGATACTGCCGACATTGCCAAAATTACCGAAGTCGCAATTGTAAAGATGCTGCAGGAACTCGACCCGCACTCGGCATACATCAGCGCCGCCGATGTAGCAAAATCGAAGGAACAGCTCGACGGCAGTTTCGACGGAATTGGCGTACAGTTCCGCCTGATACAAGATACAATCGTAATTCAAGACGTCATTTCGGGCGGTCCGTCGGAAAAGGTCGGACTAAAGTCGGGCGACCGCATTGTGAAGGTTGACGACGAGGTTGTTGCAGGCATCAAAATCGACAATGCCGGAGTTGCAAAGCGTCTGCGTGGCAAGAAGGGCACGAAGGTTACCGTTGGAATTTTGCGTCCAGGAGAAAAAGACCTCCTGTACTTCGAGATTATCCGCGACAAAATTCCAATCCACAGCGTCGATGCATTCTACACTGTAGGCGATGTAGGATATGTGAAACTCAACAAGTTTGCACGTACAACCGAAGCCGAAATGGACTCGGCATTCACTTATTTTACACAGAAGAAGGTGAAAAACATAATACTTGACCTCAGCGACAACTCTGGTGGCTACCTCGACCAGGCTGTAACACTTTGCAGCCGTTTCATCGAGCCAAACAAGTCAATAGTTTACACCAAGGGAGAAAAAATGCCTCGCTACGACTACAATTCAAAGGAAATGGAAGCAGAAAAGATTAACCGCAACGGAAAACTTGTTGTCATTATCAACGAAAACTCCGCATCGGCTAGTGAAATCACCTCGGGAGCAATACAGGATTGGGACAGAGGCGTTATCGTTGGTCGTCGCTCGTTTGGTAAAGGATTGGTACAGAGAGAAATGAACCTTACAGATGGTTCGATTGTCCGCCTGACGATTGCCCGCTACTACACCCCGTCGGGACGTTGCATACAGAAGCCGTACAGCAGCTACGAAGAATACAACAAGGACTTGCTCAACCGCTACAACCACGGCGAATACTACCACAAGGACAGCATCAAGTTCAACGACAGTCTGAAATACAACACCTTGAAGTACAAGCGCACAGTTTACGGCGGCGGTGGCGTTATGCCCGACGACTTTGTTCCGCTCGACACCACCTTGCGTTCCGACTACCATCTTGCATTGCAGCGCAAGAACATTTTCTTCCCGAGCATTTCGGAATACATCGACAAGCATAAGGATGAACTGAAGAAGAAATACGTTGACGTTGAAGGCTTTGCAAAGAACTTTGAAGTTCCCGAAGACTTTATGAAAACCATGCTAGCAAAGGCTAAGGATGCAAAAATCAATGTCGATTCGCTACCAAAAGCCACACCAGCACAGGAAATCTATCTGAAGAATCACATCAAATCGTCGATGGCAAGCGACATTTGGGGAAGTGCTGCATTCTGGGTAATTTTCAACCAGCAGGATCCAACCGTAAAACGCGCTTTCGAAATCATTGGCGATGACAAGTTATACAACTCGCTGCTGAAGAAGAAATAAGAATTAATCTGATTTGACGATTTGACGATTATCAATTATCCATTGTTAATTATCAATTGTCAATTCATACATCACGCACACGCAATGGCAACCATTTCCGCACACAGGGCACGAATAGCCCTTTGCAATGCTATCTGCATACCAATAGTCTGGGATTTCGCGAACGGGAAGGAAACCATTCCTGCGGAAAACCACATCGGAATTTACAATTCCATCGTGTTTCCATAACGGCGACATAATTTTCTTCGCACCAATGCTTTTCAAATATTCCACCGACTTGGCTATCAATGCCGTACCTATCCCCTGCCCCGAAAAATCCGGATTTACAGCCACAGTTCGCACATACGCTTTTCCGTCTTGCTCGACATACGACAAACAGAACCCGACACACTTGTGCTGCTCATCATCTTCAGACACTAATGCATAGCACCTCGACAAATCGTCAATTGTAATATAATTCTCACCGAGTTGCATATCGGCAATTGCAATAATTTCATCAACATCGGCAGGTTGCATGTCGCGTATTACTATCATGGCTAACGATTTTGCGCAAACTTATAAAAATATTTGCAAAAATTCACATATTAACGTACCCGATATAGTTTTTTTATTATTTTTGTACCTTTGAATATTTACTTACCACATAAAAAAGAATAAAATGAGGATTTTTACATTTGTTGCAATTCTAATTATGCTTTCATTAACTGCGATGGCAAAGCATGTCGATTTAGAAACAGCTAAATCGGTAGCAGCAACATTTTGGGAAAATAACGTTCAGAAAGGCAGCGGTCATAAGTCGGGAAGCGAATTTCATGACATAACTGCGCAGACAGAATTTTCAAACATATACATACTCAACACAAACGGAGGTTTTGTTATTGTTTCGTCCGACGATGCCGCCAAGCCAATACTAGGCTACTCAAGACAAGGAGAATTCAACACAGAAAATATTCCCGTCAACGCAAAAGATTGGCTTCGTAGCTACTGCAATGAAATACAATACGCAATTGACAACAACATCGAGGCTGGCGAAGAAACCAGCGAAGCATGGAACAAACTGCGCAACGGTCTAGGACTAACGCCCAAAAGCACAAGAACGGTATCGCAATTGCTAACCACGAACTGGAATCAGGCGCCATACTACAACAATTTGTGTCCTTACGACTACGAAGAAGACAGTCGCTCCGTTACAGGCTGCGCTGCAACAGCAATGGCGCAACTAATGAAATACTGGAACTGGCCTACGCACGGAAATGGTTCACACTCATACATTCCAGCCAACCATCCGGAATACGGCACTTTGAGTGCCGACTTCGGTAACACTACCTACGACTGGGGCAATATGCCAAACGCATTGACCGCAGAAAGTTCAAACGCAGAGATAAATGCAGTTGCCACTCTTATGTACCATTGCGGTGTATCCATGGAAATGAACTATAGTCCTCATGGAAGCGGAGCCTATGCAATATCGTACTACGGAGAACTTGAATATAGTGCAGAAAACGCCCTTAGGGACTTTTTCGGATATAGCCCCAGCCTTAACGGGCAATGCAGATCGTACAGGTATCTGGAAGGAGACGACACTCTTACTTACGAAGTATATCCATACGACGAATGGGTGTCGATGCTAATAGACGAACTTGATGCTAACCGACCAATTTACTACGGCGGACAAGGTCCTGACGGCGGACATGGATTCATATTCGATGGCTACGACAACTACGAGTTTTTCCACGTAAACTGGGGTTGGGCTGGCCACGCTGACGGGTACTTCTCAATAGATGCGCTAGAACCGGCTCCCGGTGGCATTGGCGGCGGAAGCTACCAGTTCAATTACGACCAGACTGCCATATTCGGTGTAGAACCAGCCTACACATACCTGGTAACATCATCAAGTGTAAATGCGTTTGCCTACGGTGGCGATTACCATTTTTTGATTTATGCCAGCAACAGGACAGATGACTGTACACTGACATGCGACCAGCCATGGCTAACCCTTTCGAGCTACACTGCACCAGGATCGGGAGAAACAACCCGTATCACGGCTACAATTACCCCAAACACAACCGGAGAAACAAGATACGCAACAATCACAGTAACACAAGGCAGTGAAACAAAAAGCATTCCGGTAACCCAGGAGGCTTATAGATACACTATCACAGTACTTTCGGCAGATGAAAATCAAGGTACAGTTGATGGTAGCGGAACATATAACGAAGGTTCTGAGATCCAAATTTCGGCGACGCCCAGATATGGCTACCGTTTCACATCGTGGGACGACGGAAATACAGACAATCCACGCACTATCACTATTACAGAAAATGCAACATACACAGCAAACTTCGAGATAATTTCTGGGTACTACACAATCACAGTCGAGGTTGAAGGTGTCGATTGGGATTGGGGGTGGTATTACGGACGAGTCACATACAATGGCGAATACGTTACCGCTCCTATCAC
>CADCCZ010000005.1:171965-289763 GCA_902800045.1 uncultured Bacteroidia bacterium
CAATCACTGTTGATGGAGAAGAAGTCGAACTGCCCGAAATTTACCCTCTTATCTCATACACATATACATTCGAACCAGTAACGGCAAACCATACTCTTGTCGTAACGTTCGTTTATGTGGATTCTTACGATTTGCTTGACAACGCAGGTTCAATTTCGGTTTATCCGAACCCGAACAACGGTACGTTCAACATCGATTTCAGCAGCATTGAAGGCGACGCAACCTATCAGATCGTCAACGCTAGCGGAGCAGTTGTCGAAACTCACGACATCAACGTGATAAATGGTGCAACTACTAACTTCAACCATAATCTTGCTGCAGGAACTTACTTTGTAAGAATCATCAACGGCGACAAGGTTTATGTTGAGCAAATTGTTGTTGAATAATAATTAGCACAATCTAAATTTTTTGTCTTTTTATTGTTATATAAATAACAAAAAAATTATATTTGCATCATATTTGGATGGTTTGTGTTAGGTGCATATATTTGAAATAAAAATTTTTAAAGCCGAAGGCTCCAATGGTATATAACAGGAGATATATAACAATGAAAAAACTATTATTAAATTTACTCCTGTTGTTTGCAATGGCATTCGGGGCAGTCGCTCAAACATGTCCAGGACCGATAAATGTGATGGTTAATAATGTTGAGGCTACTACAGCATCTGTTTCTTGGACACCGATAGGATCAGAAACATCTTGGCAGATTTGTGTAAATGGTAACGAAGAAAACATTATCAATGTTACTGAAACCACATATCTTATTGCAAATCTTGACGATGAAACTGATTATACAGTAAAGGTTCGTGCAAATTGCGGAGAAGAACAGAGCAGTTGGGAAGAAGTGTCATTCACCACTCTTTCATCATGTCCAGATCCTGAAAATTATGAAATTGAAGAAATAACCAATGCTTCAGTAACCATAAGCTGGGATGGAACAGCCAACAGTTATGCGGTTCGCTACGCTCCCGCAAATATAGTGTTGTACGAGGACTTTGAAAACGGAATGCCCGCAGGCTGGACAACAGTTGATGCAGATGGCGATGGTCATAACTGGATTATTTCGAGCAATTTAACTTCTGGTTCCGCAAATGTATATGGACACAACGGCACAGGGAATGCGATTACATCACAGTCATACGATTACAATGATGGTGCCTTGCATCCTAACAACTGGTTGATTACTTCGGCTATTGAGTTGCCTTCTAATGCTAATATGATTGACCTTCAGTTCTACGCTTCGGCACAAGATATGGCGTTTCCAGCAGAACATTATGGTGTATATGTTTCAACAACGACAACAGAACTTTCCGCTTTCACATTGTTGTGGGAAGAAACTATGGATTCTAATGGTGGAACTCATAGATATGTAGGAACATGGGGCGAGAAAAATACCGATCTTACCGCATACGCTGGACAGACTGTTTATATTGCATTGCGTCACTTCAATACATCCGATCAGTTCTATCTAAATGTTGATGAATTCGCTGTATATGCAGCAATGCCTGAGGATTGGACAGTAGTAAATACAACCGAAACATCAATTGAATTGACAGGTTTGAATGCCAATACCACTTACTTGTATCAGTTGAATAGTATTTGCAATAGAGATCATAACAATACATGGACTACAAGTACATTCACAACAGACCAGAATACTTACACAATCACAGCAAGAGCTAGTGAAGGTGGGTCAATCACCCCCGAAGGTGTAGTCGTTGTAAATGCAAGTACAGATGCTACATTCACAATATTAGCAAACGAAGGCTACAGACTGGTTAGTGTAATAGTTGATGCAAATACTGAAAATGAAGAAGATGTTACAGGACAATGTACAGGATCGCTTATTGAGCCTGCTTACACATTCACGAATGTAAATGCAAACCACACTATTGATGCAACTTTCGAGGCAATACCTGCTACCACCTACACAATCACAGTCGAGGTTGAAGGTGTCGATTGGGATTGGGGGTGGTATTACGGACGAGTCACATACAATGGCGAATACGTTACCGCTCCTATCACCCGAAATTTACCCTCTTATCTCATACACATATACATTCGAACCAGTAACGGCAAACCATACTCTTGCAATAACATTCGTTTTTGTAAGTTCGGCTGATTTGCTTGATGATAGTTCAATGGCAATCTACCCGAATCCGAACAACGGTATGTTCAGCATCGACTTCAGCAACATTGAGGGTGATGCAACCTACCAGATTATCAATGCAAACGGTGCAGTAGTTGAAACTCGCGACATCAATGTAACTAATGGTGAAAACAAGATGTTCAACCATAACCTCTCCGCTGGCACATATTTCATAAGAATCATCAACGGCGACAAGGTTTATATTGAGCAAATTGTTGTTGAATAATATATCAATAGCGGATACAAAAGACTGCTTTCGGGCAGTCTTTTTTTTATTCAGGCAACCGAATATCAGTTGACAATTTTTTATTTAACTTTGCGCAAAATTTAAAATTTACAGTCATGGAAGGAAAACTTTACCTATATAACACTCTTTCGAGAATGAAGGAGGTATTCAAGCCAATAAAACCGCCATTCGTTGGAATGTATGTCTGCGGTCCTACAGTTTACGGCGATGCACATCTGGGACACGCACGTCCAGCTATCACTTTCGACCTTTTGTTCCGCACGCTCATGGCTTTGGGCTACAAGGTTCGCTATGTGCGCAACATCACCGATGTTGGTCACCTCGAACACGATGCCGATGAAGGCGAGGACAAGATTGCAAAGAAGGCTCGTCTCGAACAGCTTGAGCCAATGGAAGTTGCACAGTACTACACCAACCGCTACCATCACGCAATGGAGAAGTTGAATGTGCTTCCGCCGAGCATCGAGCCGCACGCATCAGGACATATACCCGAGCAAATCAAGTTTGTGGAAAAGATTCTCGAAGCTGGCTATGCCTACGTAAGCGAAGGCTCGGTTTACTTCGATGTGGAAAAGTACAACAAGGATTTCCATTACGGCAAACTTTCGGGTCGCAACATCGAAGAACTTCTCGAAACCACCCGCGAACTCGACGGTCAGAGCGAAAAGCGCCGCAGCGTGGACTTTGCATTGTGGAAAAAGGCAGCCCCAGAACACATCATGCGCTGGGAATCGCCGTGGAGCGACGGTTTCCCCGGCTGGCACATGGAATGCTCGGCAATGGGTACCAAGTACTTGGGCGAAGAATTCGACATACACGGCGGCGGCATGGACTTGATGTTCCCCCACCACGAATGCGAAATTGCACAATCGACAGCAGCACTCGGACACGAGTCGGTACACTACTGGGTTCACAACAACATGATTACCATCGACGGACAGAAGATGGGCAAGTCGTTGGGCAACTTCATCACGCTTGATGAATTTTTCAACGGTACATCGCACAAGAATGCCGAAGGCAAAGAACTGATAGAGAAGGCTTATTCGCCAATGACAATCAGATTCTTCATACTTCAGGCACATTACCGCGGCACACTCGATTTCTCGAACGAAGCACTGCAGTCGGCAGAAAAAGGCCTTGCTAGGCTTATGGAAGCATACGCACGTCTCGGAAAACTTACCGCATCGGACACATCAACTGTGGACGTCAAGGACTTGCGCAAGAAGTGCGAAGAAGCACTACTCGACGACCTCAATACCCCAATCGTTATTTCGCACCTCTTCGATGCCACAAAGGCAATAAACACAGTTGCCGACGGCAAGGGCACAATCTCGAAGGAAGACCTTGAGGAACTGCGCAGCACGTTCAAGCTGTTTGTAGAAGACATTCTCGGTCTACAAGTTGCCGAAAGTGGCGACAACGGCAAATTAGACGCCTACAAGAAAGCCGTCGACCTGCTCCTGAACATCCGCCTCGAAGCCAAGCAGAACAAGGATTGGGCTACCAGCGACAAGATTCGCAATGAGCTCACCGCCTTGGGCTTCAACATAAAGGACAAGAAGGACGGATTCGAATGGGATTTGTAGGAGGCAAACAGGCTAAAAGGCTAGCAGGCTCGCAGGCTAACAGTCCAGCTGGCGAAAAAGCTAGCAGACCAAAAGCGACGCACTGCAAGCCTACAAAACACAAACAAACGCCTAAGGAACAAAATAAATTTAAAATTATACGGACGCAATTCGTTGCGTCCCTTTCAAAAAAATAAATAATATGAAGAAATTTATACCTATCGTTTTACTCGCACTTTTATGCAATATTGCTTTCGCACAGCAAGACACCACAGCCATTTTCAAGAAGTTTCAGGAACAAATGAACGATGCCGATTACCAAGGATTGTTCGGCGATTTCGATGAAGCTGTAAAATTGTACGACAAGGCAATCGCCACCGCCAAGAGCGTCAACAACGGTTACAATATGCATTATGTTGATGCATTACTCTCTGTAGGCGATATGTTTTACTTTGTAGGCGATAACCATACTGCATTGAAATACTTTTTGCCGGCATTGGAAGTTATTGAAAAACTTCTAGGGAAAGACGATCCCAAATATGCCGAAACCCTGTTTAGTATCGGATACTCATACTATCATGACAAGGACAACCAAACTGCCTTGAAATATTACATGGAGTTGCTGGATATATATAAGAAAAACATCGGCACAAAGACTTATGAGTATTCTGAGACATTACACTCCATTGGCTTATTATATGTCCAAATGGAAAATTACAAGGAAGCATTGCCTTATTTTTTGCAGTATGCTAGCATTCAGAAGAAAACTCTTGGCAAAAAAGGATCAACAATAGAACAGATATTTAATAGTCAGGAGTTGAAAGAATATTTACAATCCGACACCGACACCCCTCCACAAGATCCTGATTATGCATCAACATTAGACGAAATCGGTTATATATACGAAGCTTTGGGCGACTATAGAAACGCAATGAAATTCTATAAGCAATCGATGGATATAAGGAAAAAAGTATTGGGAGTTGACAATCCTAACTACGCAACGTCAATTATCAATATATGTTATGTATATTACAATTTAGGCGACTGGCAAACGGCATTGAAGTATTTGTTGCAAGTAAAAAAGATGATGGAAAAGGATTTACGAGAAAGAGACCCCCAATACGCTGCCCTACATAGTGATATAGGTTCGGCATATAGAGAAGCCGGCGACTTCCAGAATGCATTGAAATACACTATGAAATCGTTAGAAATAAGGCAACAGATACTCGATTACCATATAGCCATTAAACATCCGGATGTAACGCTTGGAGACTCGTATCGCGATGCAATTTCAAGGGTGTACAACAATCTTGGCATAATATACAGTGGCATGGGCGACTACAAGACAGCCTTCAAATATTATTCGCTGGCGCTGGAAATCATGAAACAGAAATCGATTCAAACAGATGAAGATATTAGCTATGCGACCTCGGTTGACAATTTAGGCGGCTGCTACCAAAATCTGGAAGACTATAAGAATGCGATAGTATGCTATAAAAAGGCTATGGAAATCAGAAAGCGACTTCAAGGCGAGGAACATCCCGACTATGCATATTCGCTAAGCCATATCGGAACCATTTACAGGTTAATGAAAGATTACCAAAACGCCTTGAAATATCATACCCAGGCACTGGAAATAAGGAAAAAAGTATTTGGCACAAAACATCCCGACTATTCTTCGTCACTAGCACATTTGGGTAACATTTACGACGATATGGGCGACTACCAGAATGCACTGAAATACCATAAGCAAGCTATGGAAATATACAAGAAGGTTTATGGTGAAAAACATACCTATTATGCTGTTTCGCTCAGCAATATCGGCTTCGTTTACAACAATATGGGCGACTACCAGAATGCAATAAAGACAAACAAGCTCGCTACCGAAATTCACAAGGACAACCTGATAAGGAACTTTTCGTTCATGACCGCACACGAACGCGAAGCATACTGGGACGAAATGAACGACCTTTTCACACGAAATATCCAATATATGTCGCATCTGCCTAATGATACGATGGCAACAACGACAGCATACAACACCGAAATCATCGCAAAAGGTCTTCTGCTTGCTTCCGAAATAAACATCGCCAACGTAATAATGGAGAGTGGCAACCAGTCGCTTATTGACGAGTTCGAAAACCTAAAAGACATGCACCTCCAGCTCAACAAGGAACTGGAACGTCCAGTTGACGAACGTGTTTACAACTGCGATTCGCTCGAAGACGAAATCAAGAAAATAGAAAGGCATGTCATGGAATCGTGCAAGGAGTTCGGTGACGTAACCAATTTCCTGAAAATCGACTGGAAAACAATACAGAACTCGATGAAGAATAACGATGTCGCAATAGAATTCGCCAACTATAAGGAAAGCGATACTACAAAATTTGTCGCACTTGTGCTTACAAAAGGTATGAATGCTCCAGTATGCGTTCCACTGTTCACAGAGAATGATATTAAGAAACTGCAACGTGGCGTAGCCCCATCAAAGCAGGAAGAACAAAAAGAAGATGAAAATCGCGGTGCATTCGGAATTTCGTCGAAACGACAGGGGATCTACGAATCTACAGGACTTTACAATATACTTTGGAAGCCATTGGAGAAATACTTCCCAGAAAATCCGCGTATCTACTTTGCTCCGGCTGGAATGTTGCATCAGGTGGCAATTGAGTATGCTCCAACAGGAGACGGCAAGCTAATTTCCGACAAATACGAAATATATCGTGTATCATCGACACGTTTCCTTGCATTAGACTATATGCCAAAGCAGATGAAAAGCACAGTCCTGTATGGTGGCGTTTACTACGATAGCGACACTACCACAATGAAAAAGGAAAGCAAACGCTACTCTACACGCAATACTGGCTATTCGTCGTTTGCCGCCTTTAACGCAGGCGAAGAACGAGGAAGCCTCAACTATCTGCCTGGCACCAAGACCGAAGTCGAAGACATCATAGGAAAACTGAAGAAGAACAAGATAAAGACTACCCTCTACGAAGGCTCGCAAGCCAACGAAGAATCGTTCAAGGCTCTGTCGGGTAGCGACATAACAACTCTTCATATTGCAACCCATGGTTTCTTCCTGCCAACCGACGAGAAGTTGCCGGGCGACCAGGCATTAATTCAGTCGGGACTATTGCTGTCGGGTGCAAATTTTGCTTGGCAAAACATGCCACTTCCAGAAGGCATCGAAGACGGTATTTTGACAGCCAAGGAAATCAGCTTTATGGACTTGCGCAAGACCGACCTGGTTGTTCTTTCGGCTTGTCAGACAGCCCTGGGTGAAATCACTGGTGAAGGTGTATTTGGTTTGCAGCGTGGCTTCAAGAAGGCAGGTGCACGCACAATTATAATGAGCCTCTGGCCTGTGGATGACAATGCTACCCTACTGATGATGACGGAGTTCTACAACAACCTAACATCTGGCATGTCGAAACGAGAAGCCTTCCTTGCAGCACAAAACAAGGTTAAGAAAACTAAGGGTTTTGAAAATTCAAGGTATTGGGCAGCGTTCATAATGCTGGATGGAAACGAATAAGGGGCTAAAGGCAAACAGGCTGACGGGCAAGCAGGCAATTCGACTGCAAGCCTGTTAGCCTTTTTCCTGCAAACCTTTGACAATCAAACCATAAAAAAAGTTTTCAAAAAACAGCAAAATCGTATTTTATTTTTAAAGAAAATGCAATAAATTTGCAGATTGAAAAATTTGGTCTGAAATGGGAGATATTGAATATAGGACGCAACTCGAAAATCTTAGTTCCAAAGTGGATAAGATTGTGGCATTCAGCAATTCCCTCATCGAAGAAAATGCCAGATTGAAGAAAGAGATTGGGAACTTGAATACAGAACTTAATATAAAGAAGGAAAAATTAATTGAAGTAGAAAAAAGATACAATGATTTGAAGCTGGCACAAGCCTTCAGCAGTCCTGTATCGGACGGCAACAAGGAAGCCAAGCAGAAGATCAACAAAATAATACGGGAAATAGATAGCTGCATTACTCTTTTGAAAAAGTAAGTAGAATATGGAATACAACTCAGAAATAACGACAAGGACAATAAGCCTATACATAGACGGCAGAAACTACAAGTTAAGCATCCCAAAGGATGACGAAAAAAAGGAAATGCTACTCAGACAGTCGGCTGAAGTCATGAATTCGTTAATCGAACAAAAAAGAAAAAGTTCCGCAGGAGTCCTCACCGACGACCGCGACATAGTTGTATGGGCACTATTGAATTTTGTATATAAGACTTTAGGCAACGAAATCAACACCTCCAAGAAAAACGAACAATTGGAGAACTCTATAATAGAGCTAAAAAACTTGAATTTTAGGCTGGAAGAAATTATCGATTCATTCAACAAGCTGAACATCAAAGAGTAAACGTTCTTTAAAATATTATTCGTGGTTTTTTAATATTACCCGTATAAGTCTTTAAGAGGCTGAAAAACTTAACATTTAAAAATAATTGGAGCAACTCTCTGATTATGTACGACAGGCCTTATGGCTAGCAATAGCCAGTTGCTTTGCAACCGTTGGAAGCCGGAAGTAGTTTGGAGGCTCCGCCCATACGTATCTAGGGTTTTTTTCACGGTTAAAGACTTTGCGGGTTTTTTGTTTTATTTTTAAATTATATATATGGACACATTAACTATTGGAATTATCATCGGTGTTGTAGCATTCGCAGTCGGAATTGCGATATCGTTCTTTCTTTGGGACCACATTCTTGTGAAGAAAAAGAACAAGATCGTAAACGAAGCAAAGTCGGAAGCTGAAGTAATTAAGAAGGAAAAAGAACTCGCTGCAAAGGAAAAATTTCTGCAACTGAAAGCCGAAAACGACAAGAACTTCAACGAAAAGAACCAAAAAATAGCAGTTGCCGAAAATAGAATCAAGCAGAAGGAAGCCAACATAACCGCCAAACTTGAAGAACTGCAACGTTCGAAGAAAGAAAACGACAACCTCAGAGAAAACCTCAACAAACAAATAGAACTGGCTGAAAAGAAAGCCGAAGAACTTGACAAGGTACATAAGGCTCAGGTTGAGAAACTCGAAAGTCTGTCGGGAATTTCATCGGAACAGGCAAAGAAAGAACTCATCGAATCGATGCAGGAAAATGCTAAGGCCGAAGCTATTACACTCATAAACGACATTATCGACGAGGCCAAGATGACAGCCAACAAGGAGGCTAAGCGCATCATCCTCGAAACAATACAGCGTGTCGCTACCGAAACTGCTATCGAGAACGCAGTTACAGTATTCCACATCGAAAGCGACGAACTGAAAGGCCGTATCATCGGTCGCGAAGGCCGTAACATCAGAGCTTTGGAAGCTGCAACAGGCGTTGAAATCGTTGTCGACGACACACCAGAAGCAATACTTCTTTCGGCATTCGACCCAGTACGCCGCGAAATCGCAAGACTTTCGTTGCATCAATTAGTTACCGATGGTAGAATCCACCCCGCACGTATCGAGGAAGTGGTAAACAAGACCACCAAGCAGATAGAGGAAGAAATCATCGAAGTTGGTAAGCGCACATCGATAGACCTCGGCGTACACAACCTGCATCCAGAACTTATCCGCCTCATCGGTAAGATGAAATACCGTTCGTCGTACGGACAGAACCTATTGCAACACTCGCGCGAAGTTGCTAACCTCTGTGCAATCATGGCAGCAGAACTCGGACTTAACACCAAGTTGGCTAAGCGCGCTGGTCTGCTCCACGATATTGGCAAGGTTTCGGACGAAGAACCGGAACTTCCACACGCAATTTACGGCATGAAGTTGGCAGAAAAGTACAAGGAAAAACCAGAGGTTTGCAATGCAATCGGTGCTCACCACGACGAAACCGAGATGACAAGCCTCATCGCTCCTATAGTACAGATTTGCGATGCTATTTCAGGTGCTCGCCCAGGTGCTCGCCGCGAAATCGTCGAATCGTACATCAAGCGTCTGAAAGACCTCGAAAACCTTGCCCTCTCCTACCCGAGCGTTGTAAAGACATACGCAATTCAGGCAGGTCGCGAGCTTAGGGTTATCGTAGGCAGCGAAAAGATTACTGATGCCGAATCGGAACAGCTGAGCCTCGAAATTGCAAGACGCGTTCAGGACGAAATGACATATCCTGGACAGGTAAAGATTACTGTTATCAGGGAAACAAGATCTGTAAACTATGCAAAGTAACGGCATATTGCACGATTCTAAAGTATTGGTTACCGGTGGAGCTGGATTCATCGGTTCCAATATTGTTGAACGCCTGCTGACTCAGGACAACAAGGTCGTCTGCCTCGACAATTTCTCGACAGGCAAGCGCGAAAATGTTGAACCATTCTTGCACGACAGCAACTTCACGCTCATCGAAGGCGACATACGCGACTTGGAAACTTGCCGTAAGGCTTGCGAAGGCATCGAAATTGTGCTTCACGAAGCTGCACTTGGTTCGGTGCCCCGTAGCATCAACGACCCGATAACGACCAATGCTGTCAACATCGGCGGATTTCTCAACATGATTGTTGCTGCAAGAGATGCAAAGGTAAAACGCTTTGTATATGCTGCTAGTTCATCGACCTACGGAGATTCGAAGACATTGCCGAAAGTCGAGGAAAATATTGGCAAACCGCTGTCGCCATACGCAATAACAAAATATGTAGATGAACTATATGCAGGCATTTTCGGAAGTCTTTATGGTATGAGTACGGTTGGCTTGCGCTATTTCAACGTATTTGGCAAACGTCAGGATCCCGAAAGTGCGTATGCTGCAGTTTTTCCAAAATTCATAAAGGCATTGATAAACCACAAGTCGCCAGTAATTTATGGCGATGGCGAGCAGTCGAGAGACTTTACTTACATTGACAATGTAATACAAGCCAACGAACTCGCAGCAACGACAACAAATCCAGAAGCCGAAAATGCTGTTTTCAATGTTGCATTCGGCGAAAGCAATTCGCTCAACGACCTCACCAACGAGTTAGTTGCTTACCTTATAGAATTTGACCACGAAATTGCAAATGTGAAGATTGAGCACGGCCCCGAAAGGCTTGGCGACATCCGCGATTCGTTGGCGTCCATTGAAAAAGCAAAACGAGTACTCGGGTACAATCCGCATTACGATGTCCACGAAGGACTGAAACATGCAATAAAATGGTATTACGAATATCTGAAATAAAAAAAAGCCCCGATTTGGGGCTTTTTTGTTTTTCTTGAATTAAGGCTTCTTTACTACAGTCTTTCCTGATCCCGAACTTGAGCTACTCGAACTTGAGCTTCCCGAAGATGTTGTTGCTGGCTTGCCGACTGTTGGTGTGCCAGTCTTTGTTGCAGTACTGCCAGAACTCGAAGAAGTTGACGTACTAGTTGATGAACCTGAGCCACCAAATACTCTCTGAAGCAAAGAAGTTGTACGAGCCGATGTCTTGGTGCGAATTTCCTTCTCTTCCTTGGCCATAATCTTGAAAATACCATCTACGGTACGTTCGGTGACATACTGTGTGAGGTCGGTATTTACCTGCGAGCCACCAGTTAATGCCATTAATGCATTGTATTTGGTTGCCAATGGAGTCCAGTACGAAGCCAACTTAATCTTTTCGTTCGACTTTGCCACAACAGATGTAACTTTGGATGTAATAGCCGACAAAGTGGTCTTCTTCATGTACTGCGTAGCTGCATCGTCGTTACCTCTAATTATACCAAGTGCATCGTTTATGGTCATCTGCGTAATGGCCGTCTTGAAAATTTCCTTGACACCCGAAGCAGCGTCCTCTGCCGAACGATTCAACTTTTCTGTAAACTGATTAACCTGATTGGAAAAGCCAACTTGTTTCAATTTTTCCTCAACATTCTTAAGTGCTGGAGGGAAAGGAATCTTAACTTCCCCATTCTGGAAAAAGCCATTGGTTACGCCAAGTTTTGCCAATGAATTATCGGCACTTGTCTGCAAAAGTTCCTTTACAGCCTTACCCAATTCGGTCTGCGACATCGAACCTAGGGTAGTATTGCCAGTTGTCGAAAGCAACATATCGCAACCACAGAAGCAAGCTGCCATCATTAATATCACAAATATTCTTTTCATATCTTAAGTTTTTAAAATTAATCTTCTTTTACTACCGATTTTGCTGCACGGAAATGCTTCCACAGGAAAAATCCGACACAAGACGCTAATGTCACCGCTCCGCCAATCGAATACGAAATTGCCTTTCCTAATCCAAAACCTTCCTTTTCGGCAATGAAAATGAAAGTCGAGCAAACCATTGTCATAAACAAGGCAGGAATCAAGGTTATCCAGTAGAATTTCTTCTTTATTGCCAAATAAACCGTTATTGCCCAAAGCGTAAACACGGACAAAACCTGATTTGCCCACGCGAAGTAACGCCATATTACTTCGAAACTTTTAGGCGATGCAAGGCTGTATATCAAAATTCCTGCAGTTACAGCAAACATTGGAACAGCAATAATCAGCCTGTTGCGTATTGGCTTCTGGTCGGAATGCATAAAGTCGGCGATTATCAGTCGCGCCGAACGCAGAGCCGTGTCGCCAGAGGTAACAGCAGCACTTATAACGCCAAGTATGGTAATCACAGCAATCACAGGTGTAAACCATGTTTCAGCAATAAGACCGACCATTGCAGGACCGCTCTTGCCCATAGTGTCGATTCCGCTTTCGGGCGAGAAGAAATAGGCAGCGGCAGCAGCCCAAATGAGAGCCACAATACCTTCGGTAATCATTGCTCCGTAGAAAATAGGGCGACCCTGCTTCTCGTTTACCATACAACGAGCCATAAGCGGCGACTGCGTAGCGTGGAAACCAGAAATAGCACCGCAGGCTATTGATATGAACATCATCGGGAAAATCGGATTTTTATCGGCATATGGATGCTGGTTCTCAAGTCCATCCCACAATTCGGGAATTGCAGGCTGATAGCAAATGAACGCCACAACTATCGCCACCGCCATTCCAAGCAACAGAATACCGAAAATAGGATATATGCGTCCGATAACCTTGTCGATTGGCAACAAAGTGGCTATCAGATAGTAAACCAAAATTATTCCCACCCAGATGTAGATGTTCCAGTTTGGAGTGAAATGCGTATTTAGCAAAGTTGCTGGCGTATTCACAAATACCACACCGACAAGAATCATCAGTATTACCATAAAGCCGCGCATAAACTGCTTCACGCCTTTGCCGAGGTAGTCGCCGTGGATTTCGGGCAGACTGCAACCTTTGTTGCGCAGCGAAATCATTCCTGCAAAGAAATCGTGGACTGCACCAGCAAAAATACTTCCGAACACTATCCAAAGGAAAGATGCAGTACCGAACCTTGCACCCATAATGGCACCGCAGATTGGTCCAACTCCAGCAATGTTGAGGAATTGAATCATAAAGATTCGCCACGGTTTCATTGGGATGTAGTCAACGCCATCGGCCATACTGACGGCTGGCGTTACGCGGTTCTTGTCGATGCCGAAAATGCGCTCGGCCAACTTTCCGTAGAGGAAATAACCGACAATCAGCACCGCAATGGCTATAAAAAAGGTAATCATACTATTTATTTTTTACGGAAATTCACAGTTGAGTTTGCCTGAGCAGCCGGCATCACAATCATATCGTTGATGCAGACGTGTGCAGGACGGGTTACGATGTAGAGGATGAAATCGGCAATGTCTTCGGCGTAAAGCGGAGTAAGTCCGTCGTAGGTATGGTCGGCGCGTTCCTTGTCGCCATGGAAACGAACGGTGGAGAATTCGGTATTGACCATTCCCGGCGAAACCTGCGAAACCTTCACGCCATACGGAAGCATATCGATGCGCATACCTTTTGTCAGTGCGTCAACTGCGTGTTTTGTAGCACAATAGACATTCCCGTTCGCATAAACTTCCTTGCCTGCGATTGAATCTATGTTCACGATGTGACCCGACTTGCGTTCAATCATCATCGGCGAAACCTTACGTGTAAGGTAAAGCAAACCTTTCACGTTGGTATCAATCATCTTTTCCCAGTCCTCGATGTCGCCGCTCTGAATCGGGTCAAGTCCCGATGCCAGACCTGCGTTATTGACCAAAACATCGATGTTTTTCCACTCTGCCGGCAACGAATCTATTGCCTCGCACACCTGTTTGTTGTCGCGAACGTCGAAATTGAGCGCATAAACCTTTGAATCGGTTGCACTTTCGATTTCTTTTTTCAATTCCACAAGTCTCTCGTTGCGACGACCGGTAATTATTACATTATAACCGTTTTTAGCTAATATTTCGGCAGTTGCCTTTCCAATTCCGGCGGTTGCGCCAGATACCAATGCTATCTTTTTCATTGCAAAATCGTTTTTAGAAATTGAGATGTAAAGATAGATAAAATTTTTGTCGGTACTACCACTTTTAACTGCTAACTTTTAATTTATTAGTCGTTGCTCGCAACGACTCTACATCTCTTCCACCTCAAATATCTCGAACCTGCTCTTTCCCTCCCAATACTTTTCTATTGCCAGACGACGGATTTCGCTCCAATAGACATCCGATTCCAAACCATGCTTCTGCACGAGGGCCATAACATCGGAGGCTATTTCGCGCTTCACTTCATCTTTAACCTTGAAAAGCAGTTTACGACCGTTGTAATTCACAACTACCGATGGGGAGACATCCTTATCTGCCGAAATCGTTATCGCACCATAACCCAAAGTTGTCCCCGCTCCTATCTGCAAGCCATCGTTGAGACAACTTATTGGCGGTTCGGAGCCAGCATTCGACACAATTGTAACCTCATCGAGACCAACGTGCAAATATTCCAAGATGCGAAGTCCCATCTTTGCACCGATTATGGAATAAATTCCCAAATGCGAGTGCATTTCCGAAGTCAGAAGCACCAATTTGTACTCGGTGTAGCCATATTTCTGTATCATTTGCTCGGCTATTGGCGCAACATCAGCCGACAGCAACGACTTATTTTTTGGCATTTCGGTAATTATTATGCCCTTTTCTGTTTCGGTGGAATTCAGTACTCGCGTTGCTATTACATCGAAATATGAATCTGGCTTTGGAGTAAGCACCGAAATGTTTTGGTTTGCCGTCTCGCTGAACAATTCCGGATAAAGGATATAGAACGGTAACAAATCGTCGTAAAAACGGACTGATGTAAACGTCTGACCCTGATAGTATTTAGCGAAAGTCTGTGCGTATGGAGTATTGATTTCGGGCAGCAGCGAGAGAAAATCGTCGGGATAGAACACTCTGCCTGCATCCAAAACCTTCAGTTTCAGCCCCGAAGCAAGAACTTTCTCGTATGCCGACTTGTCCATCTGGTAATTGTAACCACAGGGCTGACCATCATTTGTACTCGATGCCCAAAGCACGTAACTGATTTTCGATGCAAGTTCCGGATGCTTGTCAACAAGGTCGGCAAGGTTCGTCAATGGTCCCATAGCAACATATATCACTGGCTTGCGACTGTTTGTAATGGTCGTAAAAACGGCATCGGCACGAGGTTTTATGGTGAAATCCGTCCTATTTTTCCAAAAATCTATGGCTGGCGAACAATTTTTCTTGAAATTCTTGGCATCCAAGCCCTTTCCAAGCAATATTCCCTCGTGGTGAAGTTCGCCAAGCAGCGAAGCCAAACATTGCGAAGATGTTTCTGCATCGAGCACAGCACCGACCGACTGCACAGCATCGATGTTGAAATCGCGCGATGCCATGAAATATGTCAAAGCACGGAAATCGTCCATACCACAGTCGGTGTCAATCACCACGTTGTACTTTGCCCGCTGATGTGCAGAAGCCTCATCGACAGGTGCAAAAACCAGAAGCAATATTATCAAGCCAATAATCATGCGATAAATTTGGCGTAAAAATAAATAATATTTGGGATTTACGAAGTATTATTAACTTCGTTATGCAAGGATATTAAAGCAAAGGAGGTCGCATAAAAATGCAACCTCCCTTTGTAACACCCTATAAATCAACATAAATTACTTTACAAGTTTGCAGACTGGGCGAACTGACATACCAAAGTAACGTTCAACGCTACTTGCACCGCAATCGTCAGTAATAGAGGTAAGCGCCCAAGCAGCCTCGGTATGATCTGAATCGAGCGAAGATGACCAATAATAACCGTATTCGCCAATTCCATCGAGGATATCATCAAGACGTGCACCAGATGCGGGAAGGAAGAGGCTATTTCCGTTAGTTGCTGTAAACAAACGTCCTACCACCCCGTTTTGAGCAGTCCATTCGTTTGTGCAATTGCTAAACAATTCTACAAATTCATCCTTAGTCGGCATACGCCATCCGTTACCCCAGATTGCTGCTGCAGCATCGGCACTTGCCGGAAGTGTTGCAGGAGAATCGGAATAGGTATAATTAGCATTGTCATAGACTTCTTTTGTAGCAGTTTCGCCCCACGCATAGTAGTTTCCATTACCTTCGGGAGTATCGGCACCTACATTGCAAGTAGCCCATAAAGTTCCGCTCGGCAAACCAAGGTCGACGTATGCATGTCCGCCCAAAGGAGCTGAGGGATCGCCACCAGAAGCTGCATTTTCGGTCCACTGCGCATAGAGCGTCATGTCGGAAACTACAGTTATAGCTTCTTCGTCACGATACGAGGTGCCTGTTCCAGCCTGAATTGTGTTCCACCCTGCAAAGGTATAGCCTTCGCGAGCAAAAGCATTCTTTGTAAGAGGCTGCTGTTCACCTTCGGTAAATGTTTGCGATACCATTGTACCAGTTCCACCATTTGCGTCGAAAGTAACCGTATAGGTTTCTTTCTTGTCGCATCCACTAATTGCTATCAATCCCATAACAGATACAATAGCAAAGACTAAGAAATATACTTTTTTCATGATATAATTATTTAAAACACTAACATTCAATAAATTACAAAACACTAACACGCCCAACAGCGACAATAGCAAAGTTAAATAATTTATGACAATTGACAACAAAATAATTTTTAAAGTCTAGATTTTTTCGAAACATCAAATCTTTGATTTGTTGCAAACATTCACTATCTTTGCGCACAAATTTTGCGGGAGATGGCAGTCGAAATAAAAAAAGAATTCTTAGACGAACTTACCGAAGTCATACAAAATCGTGACTCGGCAAGAGCTGCGGAGATGATACAGGATATGCACCCTGCCGACATCGCCGAATACTTCGAGGAAATCGACCTCGACGACTGCACCTTTTTGTTCATGCTGCTCGATGCCGAGACCAAAGCCGATGTGCTTGTTGAACTCGAGGATGACGAGCGTGAAAAACTTCTCGAAACAATCCCAAGCGATGTCATTGGTGAACAGCTCATCGACAAGATGGAATCGGATGATGCTGCCGACATTCTTGGTGACTTGGACGACGATGTGCAGGAGGAAATTCTTTCGCACGTCAAGGACGTTGACCAGGCTGGCGACATTGTTGACCTGTTGAGCTACGACGAAGATACCGCCGGTGGTATCATGGCTAAGGAGCTTGTGTCGATAAACGAGAACCTTACCGTGAAGCAAGCTCTCGGCGAAATGCGTGACCAAGCCGAATTGATTGACGAAATATACTACCTGTATGTAGTTGACGACAATAATATCTTCAAAGGTACGGTTTCGTTGAAATCTTTGCTGTTCAGTTCCACCAACCAGAAGATTATCAACATATTGGAGGAGGATACCGTCTCGGTAAAGACTGACGACAAAGCCGAAGAGGTCGCAAAAATCATGGAAAAGTACGACTTGGTGGCAATTCCAGTTGTCGATAGCATTGGTCGTCTGATGGGACGAATCACCATCGACGATGTTGTAGATGTCATCCGCGAAAATGCCGAAGAGGACTACCAGTTGAGCGCAGGTATTACCAAAGATGTCAACTTCTCGGACAGCGTATTCAAGCAGACGAAATCGCGTATACCGTGGTTGTTGATAGGAATGCTCGGCGGTGTTTTGTCGTCACAGATAATCGGTGTATTCGACGAGGAAATGGCATCGTACACCTCGCTTGCAATGTTCCTTCCGCTTATCGCCGCTATGGGCGGAAACGCTGGTGTTCAGTCGTCGGCTATCGTTGTACAAGGTCTCGCCAGCGGCGACCTCGACATACACTCAACAGGCAAAAAGCTTTTCAAGGAATTCCGCATCGGCGCCTGCAACGGACTGATATGCGGAGGTTTGATTTTCGCATACAACTTCTTCTTCTCCGACAGCTTTGCCCTTACTTTGTCGGTTAGCGTGGCTTTACTTTCGGTAATCGTGTTCGCAACCGTACTTGGCACACTTATTCCACTGTTGCTCAACAAGATGAAAGTTGACCCCGCCATCGCTACAGGACCATTTATCACCACTTTCAACGATATTATGGGTCTTATAATCTATTTGCTCATTGCAAAGCAGATGTTCGCAATATTCTAGGCTGACGCCTGTTTCAATGCCTTCGGCGTTTCTAAGTTTCAATGGCTACGCCGTTTCTAGGTTTCTTGGGCTAAAGCCCGTTTCTGGGTTTCAGGGGTGAGGCGCTAAATGTCTTAAATATCAGAGGCAAAACATTTCGTGGACATCACGACTGTTAGGCTGTCAGACTGCAAGACTGTTAGCCGTTTTCACTCAAACATTTTCAGCATTCCGATTGCATCGGCATTGCCCTGCGCCGCCGACTTGCGCCACAATTCCATAGCCTTTTCGAAATTGCGTTCCACGCCATGACCATTGTAATAACAAATCCCTAAATCGAACTGGGCATACATATTTCCTTGTTCGGCAGCCGATTTCCACCAATGTGCAGCCTCATCGTAATTTTTTTCCACAACCTCTCCCTCGTAATAGCAGGCTCCCATCCTATTTTGCGCCTCGACATTACCACTTTCGGCACACTTGCGCCACATTTCCACAGCGGTATTTACGTTTCGCTCTACCCCCTGACCATAATAATAACAATTTGCCAAAGCATATTGAGCCGAAACATTTCCTTCGTCGGCAGCTTTTTTGTAAAAGACAATGGCTTTCTTGTAATTCTGCTCCTTATACAACTGCTCCGCCCTATCAAAATCGGAATCATCCGTTTGCGCAAATACACCCGTCACCAGCAACACAAAAATTGCCGTCAAAACCAATTTTACAAAACTACTCGCCTTCATAAATTCCACGCAAAATTTTCTGTTCGTTTTCCCAATTCAAAACCTTAGCAGCCACAATGCAATTATTATGATATTCAATTAATTTGCCCGGATTTTCCAACATTTCTGAAACCAAGTTTGCAAGACTTTCAGCATCGTGTTCTGCAAAAATCTCACCAACTGCATATTCATCGACTACAGCTCGCATCTCGGGAAGATTGGAGCAAACGACTGGCGTTCCAGCCTGAATGTAGTCGAAAACCTTGTTGGGAAGTGCATACTTATAATTCAAGCTTGTGCCCTGCTCCACCGAGAAACCAATCTTTGCCCGCGAAGTTAACTTGTGCAATTCATCGAAACGCAAATTGCCTGTAAAAACAACCCTGTCCGAGAAGTTCAAATTGGAAGCTAACTTCTTGAGTTCCGCATCCATATAGCCCTTGCCAGCAATGTACAACTTGTAGTCGGGAAAAAGCTTCATCATTTCAATCAGCAACTCGATTCCGCGCCCCATATTGAGTGCACCTTGATACAGAAGGATGTTTTCGCGAGTGTCGTATGGCTGCATATCCTTGACTATAGGCAGATTACGCACAACTTTCATATTAAGGTCATACTTTCCGTTGTAATAATCGGCAATAGAATGGCAAACCGTATATGTTGCCACCGGACGATGAATGCACTTCCTTTCAATCCACAGCCACACTTTTTTCTTAAAGCCTGCATTCTGGAGTTCTGGCACCTCGGTAAAAAGTTCGTGAGTATCGTAGTAAAGTTTTCTTCGCTTCAACTTGGATGCCATCGCATTGGCTAGCAAGGTATCGAGGTCGTTGGCGAGAAGTGCATCGCAACCATGGAACAGCAGATAGAAAAAAAGCCTCATGTTGAAGCAGGCATAAAACAGCATTCCTTTGTTGAACAGCAAACGGAAACGCTTTACCTTGTACCTTCGCGGCTCAAGTTCTGCCGACGACTTCAGCCTACGGCACAGCACCACCACATCGAACCCCATGTCGCACAAGGTGTTGCACACGCGGTTCACGCGCTGGTCGTTTGTCATGTCGTTGGTTACCGATACAAAAATGCGTTTCATACCTTTAAGAAAAACTTGTCAAAGGTACGAATTATTTTGCAAAAGCAGAAACACCCTAGTTTTTAGGTTTTTCTTTCAGTATGTAATATCTTGTGATTTTGGGATTTCCCAATATGTCGGACGGATAAATAACCATTTCCTTTGCCAACGGGAACTTATGGCAACGACCTTGCGCCACATCGATTCCTTGGCTTTCGAACGACAACTGTACAAGCTGGGAGCAGTACAATTTTGTCGTATCCGTCATAAGATAGTCGTTGTCGAAGAGAATTTTCTTCTTCCACCATCGTATAGCTTCCTGCGCCACCTTTTCGAGCACTTCGGGAGTAGTGTCGTAGCGAGCGAAACATCCGGCACAAGCCCTGTCGGGAGCAAAGAACAAGTCGAGGTCGTCCATCTTCAGATACTGGATACCACCCGTTTCGTTTTCTTCGCCGGGAACGGCATGCACAATCTTCCACTTGCCCTCGTACTTTACCAGCATTCCCGAGTGCGAGTATATCCCGTTCTTGTCGGCAATCTCCACCACATAGCTCGAAACACTAGTGCCTCCGCGGAAAGCAATGTCACCTTCCTGCAGTTTTGATTCGTCAATAAAAAATTCTGCACCGGATTGACATCCGATGCAGAAAATTAATAGTACTAAAATGAATATAAGTGATTTATTCATTATTTAACAAACCACTTGTCACCGATCTTCTTCAAGTCATGCGACTTTTCTTCTTCTTCACCATTTCCGTAAGTGATCTTTACGTCAATAGTTGCATCTTCGCCGTTGATAGCTTCGTTGCTGATAGCAAATTCCTTCATGCCACCCTTTTCGTCCATAGCTGACTGAATCTTACCTGCTGTCATATCAAGCATAGCGTCGAGAGATTCCTTTTCGTCCTTTGACATTTCCTTGTTGTAATCGTAAGTGCTCTGAACAGCGCCCTTGAAATCACCCTTCTTCAACAATTCGTAGTAAGCCTGTGTTGCTTCAGTTGGAGTTGCAGCACCCTTCTTTGCACATGATGACATTCCGAAAGCCATAGCAATAACTGCCAATACAATAACTAATTTCTTCATATTATTACGTTTTTAAAATGTTTAATAATTTATCGCAAAGATAACATATAGAAACGAACGCACAAAACATTTTCATGATTTTTTTTCATCTAAAAAATTGCCGATTTTAGTGCGAAAAACAGCAGAACACATTTGGCTGTGGATAAAAAATATATAGGGAAACAATCGCAATCGTTTTCATTATTACCTTTGCAGTAAAATTTTCGCGATGACACTTGAAAACGACTACAACTTAAAGAACCTCAACACTTTCGGAATAGAAGCAAAATGCAAGACATTCTTCGAATACAGCACCGACGAGGAATTGTTCGACTTCATCAGACTTCACAAAAACGACAGCGACTTCAAGTTTTTTGTACTTGGCGGAGGCAGCAACGTTTTGTTTACCAAAGACTTCGACGGCACAATAATACATCCAGCCACCAAAGGCAGAAAAATCGTTTACGAAACAGCCGACAACATTTTCGTCGAGGCGCAGGCTGGAGAAATTTGGGACGAGTTTGTGGAATGGTGCATCGAAAACAAAGCCTACGGACTCGAAAATCTGTCGTACATCCCTGGAAATGTAGGCGCAAGTGCCGTTCAGAACATCGGCGCATACGGAGCCGAGGCTCGCCAATTCATACATCGCGTGAAATTCTTGCACCTCGACTCTGGCGACATACAATACATGAGCAACGAGGCCTGCTGCTTCGGCTACCGCGAAAGCATCTTCAAGCACCTGCTGAAAGGAAAGGCGATAATTCTGTCGGTAGTTTACAAGCTCAGCAAACACCCGGCCATCAACCGCTCGTATGCCGATGTCGAAAAATATCTGACCGACAACAAGATAACTAATCCATCGCCAGCCGACATACGCTCCGCAATAATCGACATTCGCCGCAAAAAACTTCCCGAAGTCTCGGAAACTGGCAGTGCAGGAAGTTTCTTCAAGAATCCCGTTGTCGATGCCGAAACATTCAAGGCATTGCAGGAAAAATTCCCCGAAATAAAATATTTTGCCGCTGGCTCAAACTTCAAGCTGGCTGCCGGTTGGCTCATCGACCAATGCGGACTGAAAGGCTTCCTGCACAAGGGCGCAGCTGTTCATAAGAATCAGGCACTCATACTCATAAATGCTGGAAACGCCACAGGAAACGACGTGGTGGAGCTTTCCAAAATCGTGCAGGACAAAGTCTTCGAGAAATTCGGCACAAAACTTGAACCTGAAGCAATAATAATTTAACGTTACAACAATGAAAAAGGTAATCATAGCTCTCTTATTCATACTGCTTATTGCGGGAGCATTCGTCGCATACAAGGCATACAACTATGCGTACGCACCAAATGTTACAGCCGATAGCAACACCTATATATATATTCCGACTGGCACAGACTACAATGGGTTGCTGGAAATCTTGAAATCTTCGGGCAATGTAACCGACATGGATGCGTTCGAAAAGGTTGCCGACTTCAAGAAACTCGACCAGAAAGTTCTTCCCGGCAAGTACAAGCTCGAAAACGGAATGTCGAACAACGAACTCGTGAACATGCTCCGCAGCGGACGGCAGACTCCTGTGAAAGTAACTTTCATAAGCCTGCGCACTCTCGACATTCTTGCAGGAAAGGCTGCCGTGAACATCGAAGCCGACTCCGCCGACATTGCCGCACTGCTCAAGGACGAGGAAACCGCCAAGAAATACGGATTCAACAAGCAGACCTTCTGCTCGATGTTCATTCCAAACACCTACGAGTTCTGGTGGAACACTTCTGCCGAGGAATTTGTGCAGCGCATGGCCGACGAGTACAAAAAATTCTGGAACGACGATCGCAAGGCAAAGGCAAACGAACTGGGACTTTCACAGTCGCAAGTGTCCACTCTGGCATCTATAGTGGAAAGCGAGACTCAGAAAAACGACGAAAAAGCCCGTATTGCAGGCGTTTACATCAACCGTCTGAAAAAGGACTGGCTTCTGCAAGCTGACCCAACGGTTGTATTTGCTGCTGGCGACTTCACAATCAAACGAATCCTGAACAAGCACCTAGAAATCAATTCGCCATACAATACCTATAAATATAAAGGGCTACCTCCCGGACCGATTTGCATTCCTTCGACAACATCGATTGATGCAGTGCTGAATTACGAACATCACAACTACATGTACTTCTGCGCCAAGGAGGATTTCTCTGGTTATCACAATTTTGCAACGACAAATGCCCAGCACGAAGCCAATGCCCGCCGCTACCACGACGCACTACGTAAAGCTGGGATAAGATAATTATGAGAAACTTCTTCCTCGCAATTATCGTCTTGGCAATCACAGCATTGTCATTATCCTGCCATAAAGACAAAAGCATTGACTACCGACAGGAAATGCGGGACTTTGTAGTGAAAATAAGCGAGAAGGCAAAATCGCAGAATCCTGCATTTCAGATAATTGCGCAAAATGGCGTAGAATTAATAAGTACCAACGAAAAATCCGACGGTCAACTCGCTAGCGAGTACATTTCGGCAATCGACGGACAAGGACAGGAAGATTTGTTTTTCGGCTATGCAAAAGACGACAAGGCAACACCGCACAAAACAACCGAATATCTGAAATCGTACTTGTCGCGACTCCGTGAGGCGGGGAAAACCATACTAACAACCGACTACTGCTCGTCTGCCGAAAACATTGCATCGTCGCAACAGCAAAACCAGTCGTTAGGCTTCGTTTCGTTTCAGGCCACAAGCCGTAATCTGGATATAATTCCCGAAACGCCTATCCAAAACGAGAACTCCGACAACATAACAAATCTTGGACAAGCCAAAAACTTCCTATACCTAATCAATCCCGAAAACTACCCTACAAAACATGATTTCATTGAAGCTGTCTGCGCCACAAACTACGACCTGGTAATCATGGACTTATTCTTAAACGAAGAAGAATTTTCCGCAGATGAAATCGAACAGCTTCGCAAAAAGGCAAACGGAGGGAAACGCATGGTGATAGCCTATATGTCGATTGGCGAAGCCGAAGACTACCGCTACTACTGGCAAGCTGAATGGAAACGTGGAAATCCGTCGTGGCTCGACAAGGAAAACCCGAAATGGAAAGGCAACTACAAGGTAAAATACTGGAATGCGGAATGGCAAGCGATTATTTTCGATTACCTCTCACGAATAACCAATGCTGGCTTCGACGGAGTTTACCTAGATATTATCGATGCGTTTGAATACTATGAAGGCTAAAAGGCTAGAAGGCTGAAAGGCGAAATGAAGACCAGTCTAGCGGAAGACCAGTCGGTCTGTCGGAAAGACTGCAAGACTGCAAGCCTGTGAGACTGCAAGCCTGCTCTACATCTTCATCACCCACAACGAGTCGTTGCCAGTCTGCTCCTTGAGTGCCTGAAGTTCGGCGCAAGCATCGGCTGTAGTAGCAAATCCCTTTACGCTGACCTTGTACAACCCTTTGTTCAACGGTAATATCTGTGGAGAAAGACCTCTAGACGACAAATCCTTGTAAACATTTTCGGCATTGCTGTAATTGGCGAAGCAACCTGCAATGATATGAACCTTATATTCGGTAGCATTAACAGCCTCAACAACAGGAGTTTCAACGTTTGCAACAACAGGCTCTTCTGCGGCAACTTCTTCGGTTGTTATCTCTTCATCAGCAAGAACTTCTTCTGATGCCAAATCCTGTGATTCTGTTTCTTCTGCAACAACATCCTGAGCCTCAGCAAAATCGGCAGTTTGTTCATCAGCAATTACCTCTTCGGTTGCTTCTGCCACCTGCTCATTGTTTGCGCTAACGCCAAAACCAGCAAGCATTGTATTATCGTCGCCATTGCCAAACAACCTGTCGAACCAGCCCATATACAGCGACATGCAGACAAGTCCTGCAATTACTGCCGCAGCCGACAGCGACCATGCGATAGCCCTACCCCTGCGGTTCTTCTTTCCGTTCTTGTCGGGAGTACCTTTTATTATTGCGCTTTCGATGCGCGGCTTAGTTGCCGAATGAAGCATCGGGAAATTGAAAGTGGACAAACCAAACGATTCGTCGAGCAGATTGCTTGCGTTCGACACAAAAACTAGATTTCCTGTCCTGCGCGAAAACTCACCTATCCCATCAAACGAAACTGTATTGCCATCAGCCAGTTGCCTATTCAAATCGGCAACGAACGACTTTACTGCCATATCGGCTTCTGTCCACGAAATATTCTCGGATTGCGACAAATAGTTCACCAACAAGCCATCGCTCAACGAAAGGTTTTCGTTGAACGCAACCTTGCGGCATGGCGGACAAAATTCCTGTTTCGAGAAATCAACATTGGCCGAAAAACGATTCATGACAAAACCGCCAAACTCAGGAATTATCACACAGTCGTTTTCACAAACCAACTGATATATAGCATCATAAAGATTCATAAATTCAAAATCAAATCCGATACAAAATTAATAATTTTCGGATAAACCAACTAATATTTTTTATGCAACTTTACATTCCAATATAAGACGTTGCACGCAACGTCTCTACAGAATTCTAATTTCTGAATCTCTAAATTCAGATATTCAAAACAACATATCTCATCCGATTGTACAGACGCAAAATTTTGCGTCTCTATCAATCCCTAAAACTTCAAATGCTTTACCGACGAACCGCCCCTCTTGATAATCCTCAACGAATCTATACCTATTTTTAAATGGTCGTGAACAAACTGCTCGGTAACCTTCTTGTCGCTCGCCTCGGTTTTTACACCCGACGACACCATAGGCTGGTCGCTTACAAGCAACAAGGCACCGCACGGAATCTCGTTTGCAAAGCCAACAATGAAAATCGTTGCCGTCTCCATATCCACAGCCATTGCACGCGTTTTTATAAGGTATTTCTTGAAACGCTCGTCGTACTCCCACACGCGGCGGTTGGTGGTGAACACCGTTCCCGTCCAGTAGTCGTGACCGTTGTCGCGGATAGATGTAGAAACGGCTCGCTGCAACATAAACGCCGGCAGTGCAGGCACCTCGGGCGGCAGGTAGTCGTTCGACGTACCTTCGCTACGGATGGCGGCAATCGGTAGAATCAAATCGCCGAGCTTGTTCTTTGCCTTCAACCCGCCGCATTTGCCAAGAAACAGCACAGCCTTTGGCGAAACTGCACTCAGCAAATCCATGATTATCGCGGCATTAGGACTTCCCATACCAAAATTTATTATTGTTATGCCATCAACTGTGGCACTAGGCATATTGCGGTCGAGCCCATCTACCGGAACATTGTTCCACTCGGCAAACAAATCAACATACAACTGGAAGTTCGTGAGAAGTATATACTCACCGAAACTTTCCAACGTTTTCCCCGTATATCTTGGTAGCCAGTCGCTTACAATTTCTTCTTTCGTTTTCATATTCAAAAACTTTTTACAAAGATACAATAATATTTTAGATTGACGACACAATTGACGATTTTTTGAACAAAAACGCCACGCACAACGTTTCTATATTGTTATGTCGCGGCATGCCACGACGCAACAGCAGAAACAGCATAGCGACAAACGCCGCAGGCATTTAAACGGCGAAGCCATTGAAACAGCGAAGCGAGAAACGGCGTAGCCATTGAAACGGCGTAGCCATTGAAACGGCGTAGCCATTGAAACGTGCGAAGCCATTGAAACGTGCGAAGCACATAGAACGGCGAAGCCATAGAAACAGCGAAGCGAGAAACGGCGTAGCCATTGAAACGGCGAAGCCATAGAAACGGCTTTAGCCACACAAACAGCGAAACCCCTATCCCTCAACACATTAACACCCTCCGTTTAAAATTTATTCACACAAAAACTTTTTAATTCAAAAATTTGTTAGACCTTTGCGCCTTGAAATTTTAAAAGGCATACATAATGAGAATAAAGAATTTCACAATTTTCACTGCAATTATTGCAATTTTTGCTTTAACAACCCCTCAAAACACATACTCACAGGTATATCAATTCGAAAACCCAGGTTTCGAACAATGGGACAACAATAGTGCCACTGAAGAACCTACTGGCTGGAACTCGTATCCGTCGGCAAACTGCACAATGTGGGTAGGATGTAGCAGCGCAAAAGCAAGAAGACACGAACGTTCGAACAACGTTCGCCCTGGTTCGACCGGACAATATTCGTGCCGCATATACTCGACCAGCGTGCTCGGTGTCGTTGCAAACGGAGCCCTTACAAGCGGCCAAATGCAACTTGCTTCTCTTAACACAAGCAGTTCCGAAAACGGAAACAGAACTTTGAAAGATAACAATGATTTCAACCACCGTCTGAATGCAAAGCCAGATTCAATAGTTTTCTGGGCAAAGGTTAACAACGCTAGCAACGCTTCTGAAGCATGCTGCCACCTTTACATTCACGACAATTATAACCTACAGGACCCACTGGCAGGAAATCAGGCTGGATACGAATCACATATTGTAGGTAAAGTTCCATCGTACAACTTCACCAATGTTACAGGTGGTGTATCTGTTGACAACAGCGGATGGCGCCGCCATTCATCTCCTATATATTACGATGGATGCCCATCGAACGACCCGCAGTTTGTACTTGTAACATTCTCAACCAACTACCAGGCAATGGCTGGTAGCGCTGGCGACGAACTCTTCATCGACGATATCGAGTTCATCTACAATGCAAACTTGTCATCGATAACCGTAAATGGCACACCTATTCCAAACTTTAACCAGAATACTACCGAATATTATGTTGACGTTGAATGCGGTGCCACAAACTACATTTCGGCAACTACCGCCTCGCCACGCGCTGCATACACAACATCACTTTCGGCAGACGGACTGACAGCTACAATAAACGTAAGCCACGGCGACAAGTCGAAGACATACACCGTTCACTACCACCCTGCAATGACAACCCAGATTGCCGACCAAATCTGCAAGGGTGACTCGTACAGCCAGAACGGATTCTCCTTGCCAACTCAGGATGCTGCTGGAGTTTTCAACTTCAACAACACCTACCAACTTGCAGGCGGATGCGACTCGGTTGTCGAACTTAGCCTTACTGTAAACCCGACATACAACACAAACGTCGACTTAACAATCTGCTCTACAGCTACATACGACTTCTACGGACAGATATTAGACCAGCCGGGACAATACTATAAGACATTAACCAGCCAGCAAGGATGCGACAGCATAATTACGCTAAACCTTAATGTTGACAGCTACTATCAGGTCAACCTTAGCGAGCACATCTGCGAAGGCGACATGTCGGCAACACCAGGATTCGAAGGCAGAATTGATGCAGGAATCGATACACTATTCCTTGTTGCAACCAACAACTGCGACAGCCTTGTATTGTTTTACCTCGAAGTCGGCAGAATCGATAACGTAGAACTCCTCGACAGCGTCGAAGTCGATACCGAATACTCCAACTACGGATTCGATCTTGCCGCAATACACGACGACGGCGAATATACATTTACCAACACTCTGGTAAACAACGAAGGCTGCGACTCAATCGTAACCCTTACCCTCAAGGTTTTGCCTAAGCCTGTAATCCCAGAACCCGAAGTAGTTGAAACTCCCGACGAAATCAGCTTCGAAGTATTCCCCTCGCCAGCATCGGGACAAGTAACCGTAAGAGCCAACTACGACGTCGCTGGCGCTATGGACACTTACGAATACATGATCTACGACGAACTTGGCAACTTTATGGACAAGGGCTACATCAACAGCAAGGACACCGTTCTCGACATTTCAAAGTACTACAGCGGATATTACTACATTAAGGTACTTTACGGCAACACTTTGAAAGAACAGAAGAAACGCAAGGCCATAAAGTTTGTGGTTGCAAACTAAGAAGAAAAGACTTGCAGGCTAAAAGGCCTAAAGCCCTATCATATTCAAAAAGCGCAGAAACAGATTCTGCGCTTTTTTTGCATCTTGACAACCTTGAACCTTGAACTTAAAACAAACAGAACCTTTGTACAATCGTGCCACGGCGCGATTCTTTAAGAAACGGCGAAGCCTCAGAAACGTGAAACCCAGAAACGGGCGTAGCCCATCAAACGCCATAGGCATTCAAACCCAAAAACGGGCGAAGCCCATAGAAACGGCGCAGCCATCAAACGCCGAAGCCCTCAACGAAGTTAACCTTTAGCTCAGCGTAAGCTAAACCCAGAAACTTGAACTTTGAACATTAAACATTAAACTTTTAACTTTCAACTCCCAACTTTTAACTATCTTTGCGCCCGAGTAGGTCAGTCTATCGCGTTGCCGCAAGGTAATGAGGAAAGTCCGGACAGCACAGGGCATTGCGCTCCTGAAATAGGAGAAGTCTGCGAAGGTTTGGCCGCGGAGAAGAGAACGACTTCCTTGGCGACAAGGTAAAGGTGAGAAGGTGGAGTAAGAGCCCACCGGTGGCGGTGGCGACACCGTCAGCCGTCCGCCCCGCAAGCTGCAAGTTCATGTATATCGGCGCTACAGGGTCGCCCGCCCGAGCCGAGGGGTAGAATGCACAGATAAATGATAGACAGCATCACACGATGCCACAGAATTCGGCTTACGGCCTACTCGCTTTTTTGGGCTAAAAGGCTTGAAGGCTAAAAGCCAATTTCAAACAACCATCAAACAACCATCAAACAACCTCAAACAACCTCAAACAATTAGAAACGGCGAAGCCATCAAACGCCGCAGGCATTCAAACCCAGAAACGGGCGAAGCCCACTCAAACGGCGTCAGCCATCAAACGCCGAAGCCCTCAACGAAGTTAAACGCCCTCCTTCTTTTGTTAATAACTTTTTTCAACTTTTATTGCTCTACTTATCAAAAAATATTTACCTTTGCTCTCAAATAACATTTAAATTTTATCGAACATGAAAAAGTTTACATTTTTAATGATTGCAATCCTCGTAGCATCTATGAGTTTTGCACAACAACAGGTACAATTGAGAAACAGAACTGCTATTGTTCCGTCTCATAAGTCTTTACAAACCTCATTACAAGCAAAGGCAACAAGAACTGTAATCTTTACTGAAGATTTTGAAAGCGGTATGCCAACAGGTTGGGCAACAGTAGATAGCGATGGTGACGGATTCAACTGGGAATCTCACATCAACACAGGATCGGGCAACTTTGAAGCACACTCAGGTGATGGTATTTTAACATCAGCAAGCTATGATAATGATAATGGCGTTGCTCTCACTCCCGACAACTGGGTTATCACTCCTGCTATTGAATTACCAGCAACAACTGATCCTATCATGTTGACATTCTATGTTTGCGGACAAGATGCTTCATATGCAGGAGAACATTATGGCGTATATATTTCGACAGGCGACAATCAAACTGATTTAACTTCATTTGTTTGCCTTGGACAGGAAACTATAGACGCAAATGGTGGAAGCGGATTAACAAGAGAGTCTGGCGCATATGGTGAAAAGAACGTTGACCTCACTTCATACGCAAACCAAACAGTATACATTGCCTTCCGTCACTTCAACTGCACCGATATGTTCTACTTGAACCTTGACGATGTAAGCGTTAACACACTTTCAGCATGTACAACTCCTATGAATCCAAACACTACTGACATCACTTACACAAGCGCAACATTAAATTGGACAGGTTTCTCAGATAGCTACAATGTTCGTTATAGAGCATTAACTGCAACAATATATGAAAACTTTGAAAATGGTATTCCTGCAACATGGACAACTATTGATGCTGACGCTGATGGAAACAATTGGTTGGCTGTAAGTGAAATACCTACCGTATATACCTCTTATTCTCAGGTTCCTGCTTGGGCACATGAAGGTAACGATGCTGCAACAAGTCCTTCATACGCTAATGGTGCTGGCGCATTTTCAAGCGACCAGTGGCTCATTACACCTCAGGTTGACTTAGGTGGTTTGTTGATGTTTTATGCAACAAGTGCATATGCTGACGAGTATGAAGTATTGCTATCAACTACAGGAACAGATATTTCTGACTTTACTACCACCCTCAAGACTATGACCGCTGCATCTACTACATGGGATGAAATCTCTATCGACTTGAGTTCTTATGCTGGACAGCAGGGCTACATTGCTATACATCATGTATTCGAAGATGGTTATTTCCTAATCATTGATGATTTCGGCATTTATACTATTGGAGAATGGGTTGAAGCTAATGCAACAGAAGCTACTCTCGCTCTCAATAACCTAACTGATGGCACAACATATGAATGGCAGGTACGTGGCGTATGCGAAGGCGACGAAACAACAGATTGGAGCGCTTCTGTATCATTCACAACTCCTATTTTAGTTTCTATCGATGCAGCAGAAGAAATCGCTAATATCGCTGTATATCCTAACCCAACTAAGGACATAGTAACTATCGCTAACGCTGAAGGTAAGAACATCGTTATCGTTAACTCTCTCGGTCAGGTTGTTGCTAACATCGAAAACGCTGCAGCTAACCAGACTATCGACGTTGCTAACTTCGCAAACGGAACCTACTTCGTAAAGGTTGACGCAGAAGTTGTAAAGCTCAACGTTGTAAAGTAGCCTCATACTATAAACTTTATAATTATTAAAAATCGCCATCCTTCGGGTGGCGATTTTTTTTGTTCTCTGCTAATTGTCAACCCTTAGCTCCACGAAGCTAATTGTCCATTGTCCATTGTCCATTGTCCATTGTCAATTGTCCATTGTTAATTGTCCATTGTTAATTGTCCATTGTCAATTGTCCATTGTCAATTGTCCATTGTTAATTGTCCATTGTTAATTATCTTTGCCCCATGCAAAACAAACTCATCGACGAATCGATTCAGCAGTTCATGACACTGCCAGGAATAGGCCGGAAGACCGCACAGCGCTTTGTACTTCACCTGCTGCGCAAGTCGCTCGAAGATGTCACCAACTTCACAGAAACAATACAGCGCATGAAGGAGAACATCAGGTTCTGCCACGTGTGTAACAACATTTCCGAAAACGACATCTGCGAAATCTGCGCCAATCCCAACCGCGACCATACAACCGTATGCGTTGTCGAAAACATCAACGACGTGATGGCAATCGAAGCCACCGCTCAATACAACGGCACCTACCACGTGCTTGGCGGTGTAATTTCGCCAATGGACGGCATCAGCCCAACCGACCTTCACATCGCCGACCTCGTAGAACGGGCTTCGTCGGGCGAAATCAACGAAATTATCCTCGCCCTACCAACCACCATGGAAGGCGAAACAACCAACTACTACATAAACAAAAAACTACTGCCGACCAGCGTGAAGGTAACCGTTATAGCCAAGGGAATAGCCGTAGGCGAAGAACTGCAGTACACCGACGAAATCACACTGTCGCAGGCAATCAAAAACAGAAAACCATTCGAATAAAAGAGGCTGACAGGCGAAAGGAAGACGAAAAAAAGAAATCTGTACAGACGCAATTTATTGCGTCTCATTATATACTGCAACGCATACGCAATTTTCTTTTTTTCTTAAAACCCATCTCGATTTCCAAATTAAATTTTATATTTGCAAATTGATATTTTATGTTTCATCATCAAAATTGGCTCAAATGAAAAACATACTGAAAATCACGGCAATAATAATAGCACTCGTAGTGCTGTCCGTCAACGCATTCTCGCAGAAAGGCAAAGACAGAGCTGGACTCGACGCACAGTTCCTCGTTTCTTCGTACGAAATAACCGCCGGCGATTGCGTTTACTTCACCGACATGTCTACTGGGAACCCAACACACTGGCAGTGGACTTTCGAAGGTGCACAAACCACAACATCGAACGAACAGCACCCACAAAATATATGCTACTACTACCCTGGCGTATACTCAGTAATCCTTGAAGTACAGAACGGAGCAATGGTCAACACCGAAGTCGTTACCGAATGTATAACCGTGCTTCCAAACACCGAAACGCCAATTGCCGATTTCACCGCCAACCTTACGACAATCCCCGAAAACAGCATAGTGCAGTTCACAAGCCTGTCGCAAAACGGACCGTTCGTAACATACCAGTGGTCGTTCGAAGGCGGTATGCCATCGACATCGACTGATGAACGTCCCACGCCAATCACTTATCCACATGCTGGTCAGTACAACGTCGAACTTACCGTAACCGACATGAACGGCAATAGTGACACAGAAACTAAAAACTTCTATATCAACGTTGTTCCCGAAGCAACCACACGTCCCGAAGCCAACTTCATGGCCGACAGAACATATATTGCTCCCGGCGATGCCATCAACTTCACCGACCGAAGCCTCGGAACTCCATATATCTGGCACTGGTTCTTCGAAGGCGCTGTGCCAACAACATCAAACGCACAAAACCCAACTGGAATTATGTTCCCGATGCCAGGCACCTACGATGTTGAACTCGTTATCGAAAGCAACATGGGACTCGACACTCTGCGCCGCGAAAACTATATCACCGTTGCCAATACCGACCCATGCGTGGCTATCCCCGAAGCCAACTTCAAGGCCTCGCCTCGCCTTATCCGCTCAGGAACAAGAGTTTACTTCGAAGACTTATCGACAAACAACCCTACAGCATGGGCATGGGAATTCGAAGGAGGTTATCCAACCACCGCTGCAACTGCCAATATTATTAATGGTATCGAATACAACGCTGCAGGTTTCTACGATGTATTTCACTCTGTTTCAAACGAATGCGGTGTAACATCGATTACAAAGGAAGACTACATAATGGTATTCTCTGGACCTGTTCCTCAATACTGCGACACAATATCAAACATTCGTATAAACGAAATTCCTGGCAATCCGCAACCAGGTGGATCGTGGGGATTCATTGGCGGACACAACCAGCAGAGAATCAAATATTACGCCGACAAATTCAACCAATACTCGTTCGAAAGAGTCGATGCAATAATAGTACCTGTATTTAAGTCGCAAGCAGGTTCTTACAGCTCGTATGTAACGTTCTACATCTGGGACGGAAACTCACAGACACCGGATTCAATCCTCGCACAAAAGAAAGTTTACCTGCGCGACATTCCCGAAAACTACAACTACGTTGTCGAATTCGACGACCCTGTAACTGTTGACGGTCCATTCTTTGCAGGATACAAAATAAACTATACAGGAACTAACGCTAACGGCGAAGGCGACTGGTTTGTAGTAAGCATTGCCCCGAATAGAAGCGAACCAGGCTCCAACACCTTGTATGTTAAGAGCAGCGACGAATGGCTAACCGCTTTCGAAAAGTTCGGAATCAGAACTTCGACAGCTATACGTCCCGTAACTTGCATCGTCGACATCGAGGACTATGCTGCCGACCACGATATAAGCATCTACCCTAACCCCGCCAGCAGCATTGTCAACATCAACCTTGGCACTGTTGAATATGGCAAGGACATAACCATCGACATCTACGACATGCTCGGTCGCAAAGTCGCTACTCAAAACACCAACAGCAGCGAAGGCAGCATCGAGTTGAACGTAAGCGACTACAGCGAAGGCTTGTATTTCATAAAGATGAACATCGACGGACACAGCGTAACCGAAAAGGTTCTTATTGCAAGATAATGGCAGAAGAAAAAACGGCTACACAACCGCCGACAATAACTATCTACACCGATGGCTCGTCGCGTGGAAATCCTGGTCCAGGCGGATACGGAATCGTACTCATTAGTGGACCTCATTACAAAGAAGCATCTTGCGGATACCGTCGTACCACCAACAACCGAATGGAACTTCTTGGGGTAATTAAAGCTCTCGAAATGCTGAAAATTCCAAATTCCAACGTTACAATCTACACAGACTCAAAATATATATCCAACGCAGTAAATAAAAAATGGTTAGATAATTGGATAGAAATGGGATTAAGTTATATTAAGAATCCTGATTTATGGTCTAGATATATTAAAATTGCTAAACAACACTGTGTAAAAATTATATGGGTAAAAGGCCACGCCGACAATCCATATAACAACCGTTGTGACAAACTTGCTGTTGCTGCTGCTACTGGAGATAATCTGCTTATAGATGCATATTTCGAAAACACAGAAAATGGAGGAAAGCTACCATTATAAAAATGCAAACTCTCTGCGACATATTGCATATCGAACACCCAATCATAATGGCTCCGATGTTCCTCGTCAGCAACGAGGAAATGGTTGTCGCCGCCCTCGAATGCGGAATTACAGCGGCTATTCCAGCTGCCAACTACCGCAAAAAAGGAGAACTTGCGCACGCAATCGCCAGCATCAAGGAGAAAACTCAAAAGCCATTCGGCATCAACCTGGTCGTAAACAAGTCGAACACCCGATATAAGCAGCAACTTGCCGAAATCATTGAAGCAAAACCAGCATTTATCATCACATCGCTCGGCAGTCCTAGACAAGCCATAGAAATGGCGCATGCAAACGGAATCAAGGTTTTCTGCGATGTGGTCGACTTGAAGTTTGCCCAGAAAGTCGAAAGTCTTGGTGCCGATGCAATTATCGCAGTCAACTCGCTTGCTGGCGGACATTCAGGAATGCTCACTCCCGACGAATTAATGCCCAACCTAGTCGACAACTGCCACATACCTATTATATATGCAGGAGGCATAGCCCGCAAGCAGGATGTTGACAAAGCATTGGGAATGGGTGCGGCAGGAGTTTCGGTCGGCACCATATTCATTGCCAGCAACGAATGCAAGGTTTCGGACGAATACAAAAAGGCCGTCGTCGAATACGGAGCCAAAGACATTGTAATGACGCGCAAACTTTCGGGCAGTCCGACGGCAGTGATAAACACCCCCTACCTGCAACAGATTGGCAACAAGCCAAACATCTGGGAAAAGCTTATAAATAGCAATTCTGCTTTAAAGAAGTTTGCCAAGTCGGTAATGATGAAGGCCGGAATGAAAAAACTCTACGACTCAGCATTCAAGGCAACCTACAAGACAGTATGGTGCGCAGGTGTTGCAATAGAGCACGTACACGAAGTAAAGCCGATAAAGGAAATAATTGCTGGGCTTACGGAATAATCAAAAATCGTAAATCGTACTTCGTAAATATTTCTTACTTTTGCGCCATAATATATAATAGGTGTTATTGTCGCTGATACATATTACCATCATTGATGTTATCGACATTCTCATTGTCGCATTCCTGCTGTACAAGCTCTACCAGATGATTAAAGGTACGGCAGCCATGAAGATTTTCTTCGGAATTGCCATTGTATATCTTGTGTGGCTGATTGTAAAAGCCCTCAAGATGGAACTTGTGGAATCGATTATGGGACAGGTAATTGGCGTCGGTGTCATTGCGCTGATTGTGGTTTTCCAGCAGGAAGTCAGACAGTTCCTACTTATGCTTGGCGACAAATATTTCAAGCGTGGCTTTCTTGTCGGCAAGGTGAAACTGCGCAACGACTTTTCGCTCGAAGCTGTCGAAAGCATAGTGCAGGCATGTATGGAAATGTCGGAAAGCAAAACTGGTGCTCTTATCGTAATAACTCGCGAAACATCGCTGCAAACCATCATCCAGACAGGCGAAACCGTAAATGCTGACATCAACACTCAGCTAATCAAGGCTATATTCTACAAAAATGCCCCACTCCACGACGGAGCAATGATAATTGAGAAAAACAGAATTGTAGCCGCAAAGTGCATTCTGCCAGTATCACAAAACCCCAACCTGCCAAACGAATACGGTCTGCGCCACCGCTCGGGACTCGGCATTTCCGAGACCTCCGACGCATTGGTAATCATCGTGTCGGAACAGTCGGGCAACATTTCAATAGCCCAGAATGCACAAATTCACAAGGCATCGGGACGCGACTACCTGAAAAAAGCAATCCTCGCCTACCTGCGCCAGAAATCCGACAGCAAAAAGGAACACAAAGCAGAGAAAGAAGCCAACAAGGCTGTTGAAGATTCAAAGATTTAAATTCGCTAAGCTAAAGGTTGTTTGAAGTTGTTTGAATTGGCTGTTAGCCAGTTAGACTGTTAGCCTGTTAGCCTTCCCCCATTAACAAAACTTTAACCACAGAAAACGTTTCCACTATGTAAAAGTTTTCTAATTTCGCGCCGATTTTAATTGGATTTTTATGATTGAAAAGGAAACCATATTGGAAGAAGTCGCGAAGATGTTCAACGCCAACGGTATCAAGTCGGTAACTATGGACAGCATATCGATGGACATGAAAATATCGAAGCGTACTCTCTACGAAATTTTCAAGGACAAAGACGACCTTGTGATGCAGGTAATGCAACACGAGATGAAAAAGGCCGACGAGAAAATCAAAAAAATCATTGCCGAAAGCGACAATGTGCTCGATGCTATCTTCAGCATTGCCGAGGAGAAGGTACAAGCCAGCGCAAAATCGAAGACTAACCCCAAGACATTGGAGGATTTGATAAAATACCACCCAGCAATATACTCGTCCGCCTATAAGAAAATCAGAGAAGAAACCTATACCACAATATTCAAGCTTATTGAACGTGGCAAAATAGAAAACTACTTCAAAAAGGACGTTGACACCGACATTCTGATTTTCACACTCCAGAAACTTGTCGAAATCTACGAAAACGAGCAGGAATTTGTCAAGAGCAAGCCGCCGGTAGCTTTCCATCACACACTTACAATTCCTATTCTGCTCGGAATATCAACCCCTCAGGGTCAGGAAATAATTAACGAAAAGGTAAAGAAACTCATAAAAAGCAAAGATAACAAATGAGAAGAATTGCATTAATTACAACCGCAGTGCTTATGCTGCTGTCGGCTGCACATTCATTTGCACAAAACGAAGACGGAGCGTTATCAATTTCGCTTAAATCGGCTCAGGACTATGCCGTTGAGCACAACAAGACACTGAAAAACTCGAGTCTCGACATCCGCAAGACCGAAGCTGCAAAATGGGGCGCAATTGCCTCGATGCTTCCTCAGGTAAGCGCAAGCCTCGGATACTCAAACTATTGCGGATACGAAATGAATCTCGGTCCAATGTCGATGTCGATGCCAGCAACTGGAACTCTCGGCATAACCGCTTCAGTTGCACTCACAGGACAGCAAATCATTGGCATACAAATGGCCGAAATGTCGAAGAGCCTAGCCGACATCACAAACCAGCAGTCCGAAGACGAAATACGCTACCAAGTGGCAAAGATATACATGTCGATCCTGGTGATGCAAAACACCACTGAATTGCTCGAACGCAGCCTCGAAAACCTTGAATCGCTGCAACAGACAACACAAAATGCCGTTGATGTAGGCGCTGCCGAACAGACCGATGCAGACAAGCTGATGGTTCAGGTATTGTCGCTCCGCACAAGCATAAGCTCGACAAACAGGTCGCTCGAAATGCTCGAAAACTCAATGCGTCTGCAACTTGGCTGCGGTGTAAACACAAAACTCACTCTCACCCAGACTGTTGACGACATTCTGAAGCCAGAAGCAATTCTCGCTCTGCAAAACGAAACCTTCAATGTGGAGAACAACTACAACTACCAGTTGCTACAAGAGAACTCCAAACTGCTCAAAAAGCAGATTGACCTCAAGATAATGGGCTATGTCCCGACATTGAGCGCATACTACCAGTATTCAGGCAGAACATATTTCGGAAAGAAGGAAGGCTTCAACATGACACCACCGAACCTCATCGGTCTGACATTGAACATTCCTATCTGGAGCAGCGGAAAGACCTGGTCGGATGTAAAGCAAGCCAAAATTGAATACGACAAATTCCAGAACACCATCGAAACAACCCGCGATGCCCTGTTGGTTCAGGAACGCCAGTTGCGCTACAATGTGACATCAAACTACGAAACCTACGAGGCCCAGAAACTTAACCTCGAAGTCACCGAGCGCGTATTTACCAATGTTTCGAACAAGTTTGAACACGGAATGGCATCGAGCCTCGAGCTCACAACCGCAAGCAGCGACATTATCTCGGCACAGAGCAACTACATTTCGGCCGTGCTGAACCTCGTGAACGCACAAATAGAATTTGAACAACTGTTGAATAGAAAATAAGTCAAAACAATGAATATAAAGAATTTAATCGGTGTTGCCATAATTTCGGCATTAGTGCTGGCAACAGGTTGCAAGGGAAAGAAAGAAGAAGACAAGACGGTAACCGTCGAAAAGGAAAGGGAAGAACTAGTATCGGTACAGCCTCTCACAAAGGAAACCATATCGAAGAGCATCAGCATCTCAGCAGTTCTGCAGCCATACGAAACAATGAACATTTCGCCATCGGTCACAGGCATCATCAAGAAAATAAATGTTGATGTGGCTTCGCGCGTAGGCAAAGGCCAGACTTTGGTAGTGATGGACGAAACCCAGTTGAAAACCACTCGCTTGCAGTTTGCAAACCTCGAAACCGAGATGAACCGCGTCGAGGCTTTGCTCAAGAGCGGAAGCGTTTCGCAGCAGACATACGACCAGACAAAGGTGCAGTACGACCTCACAAAGGAAAACCTTGAGTTCCTCGAGAAAAACACCTACGTCAAGGCAGACTTTTCGGGTGTAATTTCGGCAAAGAACTTCGAAAACGGTGAACTTTACAGCGGAATGCCAATTCTGACACTCATCCAAATAAACACCTTGAAGTCGATCGTTAACATCCCTGAGGCCTACTTCCCAATGATAAAGGCAGGAACTAAGGTTCAGCTTACCTCCGACATCTACAAGGGACGCACTTTCGAGGGTACAATCGAAATCATCTACCCTACCATCGACCCCAATACACATACCTTCCAGGCAAAGGTTAGAATTCCGAACGCAAAGGAGGAACTTCGCCCAGGTATGTACATGAGCGTAAACATCGACCTCAACAACATCGAAGCAATAATCGTTCCATACCAGTCGGTTCTGAAACTGCAGGGTGCAAACGAAAGGTATGTATTCATCAACAACGACGGATATGCAAAGCGTGTTGTTGTTGAAATGGGCAAGCGTTTCGACGACAAGATTGAAATCATATCGAACGACATTAAGGAAGGCGACGAACTTGTTGTTGTCGGTCAGGCAAAACTCGTCGATGGCGTAAAACTGAATATTTCAAAGTAAAGCAGAAAGGACAACACGATGAGTATCTACAAAAAAGCTATACTAAAGCCTATCACTACGGGACTTGTCTTTGTAGCCGTAATCGTGATGGGTCTGTTCTCGCTGTCGCGACTGCCAATCGACCAGTTTCCACAGATGGACCCACCGTATGTGACCATCATGACCACATATCCGGGTGCTAATGCCAGCGAAATCGAAACCAACATAAGCAAGATTCTTGAAAATGCACTTAACTCCGTAGATGGACTTAAGAACTTGTTCTCGACATCAAAGGATAATCTTTCCATAGTAACACTCGAATTCGAATGGGGCACCAACATCGACGATGTGATGAACGACATCCGCTCCTATGTCGATTTGGTTTACGACAACCTGCCTGACGGTGTAAGCCGACCGATGATTCTGAAATTGAACTCGAGTTCTATGCCAATCATGCAGCTCGGTTTCACTGCCGAGGAAAGCTATGCCGGTCTAGCCAAGATATTGGACGACAATGTAGTAAACACCTTGAACCGTATCGACGGAATCGGTAACATATCACTTTCGGGTGCTCCAGACCGCTACATTTATGTTGACCTCGACCCCAACCAGCTCGATGCATACAACCTATCGGTTGAAGCTGTCGGAAACGCAATTTCGGCCAACAACCTGAACCTTGCGTCGGGAACCGTGAAGATGGGAAAGGAACAGTACCAGCTTCGCGTTGAAAGCGAATACATCGAAAGTTCCGAAATCAACAGCATTGTCGTTACCACTACTCCCGACGGCAAACAGGTGTTTGTTCGCGACCTTGCAACAGTCCGCGATACCATCAAGGACTTGTCGCTCGACGAACGAATCAGCATCCTCGAAAACGGACAGGACATTCTCGGTAAGGAAGGCGTTCGCCTGCAAATCAGCAAGCAGACTGGCGCAAACACCGTGGAAATATGTAAGAAGGTAAACGAGGAAATGGAAAAGATTATGAAAATCTTGCCTCCCGACATCAAATGTACTGTAATCCGCGATGGTTCAATCGAAATCAAGAATGCAATCTTCGGTCTTGCCGACTCAATATTCTACGCTTTGCTGTTCGTTGTACTTGTTGTGCTCGTATTCCTCGGCAACTGGCGTTCTACATTGATTATCAGCTTGACAATTCCTATTTCGCTTATCGTATCGTTCATCTACCTGCTTATGTCCGACAGCTCGCTCAACATCGTTTCGCTTGCGTCGCTTACTATAGCAATAGGTATGGTGGTGGACGATGCTATCGTTGTACTTGAAAACATTACCAAGCACATCGAACGAGGCTCGAGCCCACGCGAAGCCGCAATATACGCGACCAACGAGGTCTGGGTTTCGGTTATCGCTACGACACTTGTAATTGTTGCCGTATTCGTTCCGCTTACAATGCTTTCGGGTATGGCAGGCATCATGTTCAAGGAATTGGGCTGGATTGTAACAATAGTTGTATGTACATCAACGGCAACAGCTATCACACTTATCCCTATGCTCTGCTCCAAGATGCTGAAGGCTAACAAGTTCTTCGTAAACAAGGAGGAAGAAAAGGAATATCTTGCAAAGCAGAAGAAGAAAATTTTCTCGCACAAGAATACAATTGGTAAGGTTTTCGACAAGATTGACCTATGGTATGCGAAACTGCTTCGCGTATGCCTCAACCACAAGCTTATCACCATGCTCATTGCTCTTGCAATATTCGTAGTTTCGCTAATCCCGTTCACCAACGGCACCATCGGAACCGACTTTATGCAGCAACAGGACAATGGCAACATGTCAATCAAGATTGAACTTCAGCGCGGTACCAGAATCGAGGAAACCCTCAAGACCGCAAGAAGGCTCGAGTGCCGCATCCACGAACTTATCCCCGAAACAAAGGTTATCTCAACCTCGGCAGGTTCGAACGACGAATCAAGTATTTCGGCATTGTTCTCGGGAACAACCAACAATAAGATTAACATGACCGTCCGTACCTCGAAGAAGTATGAGCGTAAGCGCACAATCTTCGAAATGGCAGAAATTGTCCGCGAAGAACTCAAGACCTACCCCGAAATCATTAACTACTCGGTATCGACAAGCGGACAAGGCGGCGGCGGAATGGGCAGCAACAATGTTTCGGTTGAAATCTACGGCTACGACTTCGACGAGACCAATATCCTTGCAACCGAGCTGAAACGCAAGTTCAAGGAATTGCCTTCGGCACGCGATGTTACCATCAGCCGCGAGGAAGACCGCGCCGAGCTTCAGATAAACTTCGACAAGGAAAAACTTGCACGCCACGGACTTAGCACCTCACAAGCAGCAATGTATGTAAGATACCGCGTCAATGGTATGACTGCTGGATTCTTGAAAGAAGACGGCGAGGAATACGACATTGTTGTCCGCCTGAAGGAAGAGTTCCGCAACAGTCTCACCGACATCGAGGAACTTACCATAATGAGTCCAAGAGGCGAAAAAATCAAACTGAGCGAACTTGCCGAAATAAACGAATACTGGTGTCCGCCTAACATCGAGCGCAAGAACCGCCAGCGTTACCTCACCGTAAGCGTAACTCCTTACAATGCTTCGTTGGGCGACCTTGCAAAGGATATTCAGGGCGTTATCGACCAGACAAATATTCCGCTTGGCATCTCTACCCGACTTGGCGGTTCGTACGAGAACCAGCAGGATACCTTCAAGGATATGATTACCCTGGCATTGCTCATCATGATGTTGGTTTACATTGTAATGGCATCGCAGTTCGAGTCGTTCTCCAAGCCGTTCATCATAATGATGTCAATCCCGTTCGCAATTACCGGTACTATCCTCGCACTTCTAGTTACAGGTGCAACCCTCGACATGATGGGCGCATTAGGCTTGATACTTCTTATAGGTATCGTTGTTAAGAATGGTATCGTGCTCGTCGATTACATCAACCTTATGCGCGACCGTGGCTACGAACTAAAAGAAGCAATTGCACTTTCGGGACAGTCGCGTCTGCGTCCTGTACTTATGACGGCGTTCACCACAATCCTCGGTATGGTGCCAATGGCAATGAGTACCAGCGAAGGCTCCGAGTTGTGGCAAGGCATGGGTATCGTCGTAATCGGCGGTCTTACCGTTTCGACCTTCGTAACCTTGATTGTCGTTCCGGTGCTTTACGCAATCTTCTCGCGCAAGGGCGAACGCGACGACCAGGCTAAGCTCCGCAAGACATTCGTATTCATGGACATAAACAATGCCGACTACGAATACCTTGACAAGGAAGAAGAAAACATGGAGGTTGTAATTAATCAGAATGAAGAACCTAAAAACGATTAGCAATGAAATCAGTATTCATAGTATATAACCAAGCAAACACCGAGCGTGTTGAATATATTCTTGATGCGCTGAACATCAGAGGTTTCACATATTGGGAGAATGTGCAGGGACGAGGCACAAAGATAGGCGAGCCCCGCCGTGGCACTCACACCTGGCCGGAAATGAATTCAGCCATTATGACCGTTGTCCCCGACGAGAAAGTTCCCGAACTTCTCGAAACAGTAAAGAAACTCGACAACAGAAATCGTGAAGTCGGCGTAAAGGCTTTTGTGTGGAACATAGAACAAATGATTTGATTTAGGCAAAGGAAAACAGAATTCATAACGAAAAAAGCGGAGAAAATTCTCCGCTTTTTTCTATTTATGCATAATAATTATTATTCCAAGCCAGCAATCTGCTCCTTCAGAATCTTAATCTTTGTTTCGGCATCACTCTGTTTCTTGCGTTCCTTGTCGATTACAGCCGCAGGTGCGTGGCTTACGAAATTCTCGTTCGAGAGCTTCTTCATTACCGATTCAAGGAAACTTTCGGCGTATGCAAGTTCTTCACGCAACTTCTTCAATTCCTCGTCCTTGTTAATCAGGTTGCCAACAGGAATGAAATATTCGTTCTTGTTAACGATGAAACCTGCTGCCATCGGAAGTTTTTCGGCAATGGTGTCAATCTTTTCCATATTGCAGAGCTTCATAATAACGCAGTCGAGTGCATCGTAGTACTTTTCGTGCTTGATGACCGACATTGTAAGCTTTTCCTTCTGCGGAATGTTCTTTTCCTTCCTTACAGTACGGATGTTTGCAACGACTTCCTTGGTAAGTTCAAAGCCAGCAAGCATGTCGGCATCGACATGCATTGCCTTTGGCAAATTTGCAACAACAATGCTCTCGCCTTCCTTGCGTTCGGCTATCGACTGCCAGATTTCCTCGGTAATGAACGGCATGAACGGATGCAACAGAAGAACCAGTTTCTCGAAGAAACCTATTGTCGCATCGTAGGTCGTACGGTCGATTGGCTGTCCGTAAGCCGGCTTGATAAGTTCAAGGTACCATGCCGAAAATTCGTCCCAGAACAACTTGTAAACTCTCATCAAGGCTTCCGAAATACGGTACTTCGAGAAATCTTCGTCGAGGTCGGCAATGGTTTCGCTCAGCTTCGAGTTGAACCAGTCGACAGCAACCTTTGCTTCGGCAGGCTGTTCAATATCGGCGACATTCCAGCCCTTTACAAGACGCAAAGCGTTCCAAATCTTGTTGTTGAAGTTACGACCTTGTTCGCACAAAGCCTCGTCGAAAAGAATATCATTTCCTGCAGGTGCCGACAACATCATACCCATACGAACGCCATCGGTGCCGTACTTGTTCATAAGTTCAATCGGGTCAGGCGAATTACCGAGCGACTTCGACATCTTACGTCCAATCTTGTCGCGAACGATACCGGTGAAATATACATTCTTGAACGGCATCTGACCTTTGTATTCGTAACCAGCCATAATCATCCTTGCCACCCAGAAGAAAATAATATCGGGAGCAGTTACAAGGTCCGAAGTTGGGTAGTAATATTTGATTTCCTCGTTGTCGGGATTGTTGATGCCGTCGAAAAGCGAAATAGGCCACAGCCACGATGAGAACCAAGTGTCCAAGCAATCGCTATCCTGACGCAAATCGTTCATTGTAAGGTTGTTGTCACCAGTCTTTTCCTTTGCTCTCTGAAGTGCGAGTTCGGGAGTTTCGGCAACAACATAACCGCCCTTGGGCAGGAAGTATGCCGGAATCTGATGTCCCCACCACAACTGACGGCTGATGCACCAGTCCTTAAGGTTTTCCATCCAATGACGGTAGGTATTCTTGTATTTTGCAGGATAGAACTTAATGTCGTCGTTCATAACAGCATCGAGGGCAGGTTTTGCAAGGTCTTGCATCTTGAGGAACCACTGCATCGAAAGCTTTGGCTCGATAGCGACATTTGTACGCTCCGAGTAGCCAACCTTATTTGTGTAGTTTTCAACCTTTTCGAGAAGTCCAGCATTCTGCAGGTCGATTTCGATCTGCTTGCGGACTGCAAAACGGTCCATGCCAACATACAATCCAGCGGCTTCGCTCAAAGTACCGTCATCGTTGAAGATGTCGATGCTTTCGAGGTTGTATTTTTCGCCAAGCATGTAGTCGTTGACATCGTGTGCAGGCGTAACCTTCAAGCAACCAGTACCAAATTCTATGTCAACATATTCGTCCTCGATTACAGGAATTACACGGTTTACGAGAGGAACAATTACCTTCTTGCCTTTCAGGTGGGTATTTTTCGGATCGTTGGGGTTGATACACATTGCGGTATCGCCCATTATTGTTTCTGGACGAGTGGTTGCAACGATAGCGTAACCATCCTCACCTTCAATTTTGTAGCGCAGGTAGTAAAGTTTTCCGTTCTGTTCCTTGTAAACTACTTCCTCGTCGGACAGAGCCGTCTTTGCCTGCGGGTCCCAGTTGACCATACGAACTCCACGGTAAATCAGTCCCTTGTCGTAAAGGTCGCAGAAAACCTTGATAACGCTCTTCGAGCGCTTTTCGTCCATTGTGAAGGCTGTACGGTCCCAGTCGCACGAAGCGCCGAGCTTGCGAAGTTGCTGAAGGATGATTCCTCCGTGTTCGTGAGTCCAGTCCCAAGCGTGCTTGAGGAATTCGTCGCGGCTGAGGTCGGTTTTCTTTATGCCCTGCTGAGCAAGCTTGTTGACAACCTTTGCTTCGGTTGCAATGGATGCGTGGTCGGTACCGGGCACCCAGATTGCATTCTTTCCCGACATACGTGCACGGCGGACAAGAATATCCTGAATAGTATTGTTGAGCATGTGTCCCATGTGGAGGATTCCCGTTACATTTGGCGGGGGAATTACAACAACATAGGGTTCACGGTTATCGGGTTCCGAATGGAAGAACTTATGTTCTGTCCAGTAGTCGTACCATTTCTTTTCAATCTCTTGCGGTTCGTATTTGGCTGATAATTCCATATTGAAATATTTACAATTTTAAGGGTGCAAATTTAATGTTTTTAAAGGTTATTCGGAATAATTTTTTTGAAATGAAAAATACCCTGTTGAGCCGTGGCTCGCCGCGGCACCACAGGGTATTAAAATATCAACATTTTAGAATTTCGGGCATTCCCATTTCAAATTCTCAACGCAAGGGTCGCATCCCAAATTGAGGGCAAGCCCAATACATTGCGCATTTTTCCCTTTTTTGATGTGAGAATATGCAAGATCTATGGTTTCCGAAACCTGGTTGCCGTTGGCATCAACACCTTCTACCACAACCTCGTAGTAATCCACGAAATTGGTGTAACGGTACGAAACCGACGTAATCTTCACATATTGCTTTGCATCGTAACCGTCGGCACAACAACCGCAATACAAAAGAACATACTTCTGCTTCTTGAGAAGCTTCACTGCTTCTTGTGCATCCTGCTCAGAAATGTACTCCAACTGGTCGGCAAATGCAGCCATCGAAAGGCAAACAATAGCAATAATTAACAAAATCAATCTTTTCATATCAAAACATTATTTAATTTTTCACAAAAGTAATCAATCTGCTCGAGACGACAAAAAAAACAACATCTGCCAGCATAAATTTCTTTGAATTCGCCAATCTTTAAATCCTTGAATTTTTGTATAATATTTTTCCTCTATTTAATTATACGTATAAAAAAAACACTTACCTTTGTGCGCTTGCTTCAAGATTGTATTTGAGGTAATTAAGTTAAATTTTGATTGTTTGATTTTAAAGCCGAGGAATCCAATGGCATATAACAGGATATGATTAAAAATGAGGAAATTATTATTAAATTTTCTACTATTGTTTACAATAGTAATTGGAGCGGTCGCTCAGACAGAAGTGACGATTGGCAATGGTACAGAATCGTCTTATAAATTGCCAACAAACATGTACTACAATTATTCACTTACACAGCAGATTTTCACAGCTGAAGAAATCGGTATGGCAGGGGCAATTACCTCTATCAGTTTCTTTTATGATTACACATATTATTTCGACCTGCCAGGAATCAAGGTGTACATGATGAATATTGATAAAAGTTCATTCGAATCTGATGACGATATTGTTGATATGACTGGAACTACATTGGTATACGAAGGCAATGTCAGTGCAACAGGCAGGGGCTGGATAACCATTACGCTTGATGACGAATTCGATTATAATGGCACAGAAAACCTTTTGGTTTGTGTGTATGATCCCGTATATGATTATCCTGGTTCGAGTTATACATATAGATACACCGAAACTACCGATTATATGTCAATTAGCTATTACAGCGATTATATTTGCCCAGATATTGATGATTTGACATCATATTCTGGAAATACTGATATATATAATTTTCGTAGTAACATTAGGTTGACTATTATTCCTAATGCTAGTATTTCATGCCAGAGAGTAAATAGCCTCGCAGCAAGCAATATTACTACCTCGACTGCCGATGTTTCGTGGTTGCCTGGCGGCAGCGAAACATCCTGGGTGCTCAAGTATGGCGTTCAAGGCTTTGATGTTGAAACCGAAGGTTCTACCGTAGAACTTACAAGTACAAACTATACAATAAACGGTCTTGCAGATAATACTCCATATGATGTATTTGTAAAGGCAGTATGCAGTAACGATAACGAAAGCAGATGGAAAAGGATAACATTCCGTACAGAATGTGGCGCTATTGTTTCTTTCCCATGGAGTGAGGATTTTAACACCTACGATGATGGCCCTTTTTCTGTCCCATGCTGGGAAAACGAACACTTAGAAGGCTATGGTTCTGATATTTTCTGGATATATCCGTATGGTAATGAATCGAATAATACAGGACTAATTTATCTGCCCGATATGACAAGCGGGACATTGACCAAGCTGGTTCTGCCGGAAATGACAATACCCGACGAAGGCATTTACAAATTCTCAATTGATGTGTTGCGTAATTCTAATAGTTATGCAGATGAAGGCATACGAATTTTTGCAAGTACAGATGGCGAAATAGAAGGCGCGACAGAGCTGGGATTCGTATCGCGTGACTATACACAGTCCGATGGCGGCGTGGTGACAGAGGAAGATAATTACGGGTGGTACACATACGCGTTCACAATTCCTTTCTCTGGAACATGCTATATGATATTGAGAGGAGAAAGCCAGGATGGAAGTAGCACATATATGGATAATTTTGTTGTTCGTGAAGCTTATAGCGAAGCCGAGATTCTTACATTTACATTACCAACCCAGATGTCAGAAGCTACAATCAATAGCGGAAACGGAACTATTGCAGTATCGGTTGCAAATTCGACCGACATGGATGCACTTGTTCCGGAAATTACAATTTCTGATTTTGCAGAAATCAGCGATCCGACAATCACGGGCGAAGGAAATGTACGTACTTTTGCATACACAGTTACCGCTGAAGCAGGAAATACCAAGGATTGGACGATTACCGTTACGAGAGCTCCTGTAAGCCACAACGCTTTCATTACCGGATTTACATTCTATGGTCAGAAGGAAGGAACAGAGGCTACAATCGTTAGCGACACTGAAAACGGCATTTATACCGTAAATGCAGTTGCAGAATGGTATCTTGAACTTTATGACATTGCGCCAACAGTAACAGTTTCAGTTGCTGCGACTATGACCCCTGAAAGCGAGACATCTCATGATTTCACAAATCCGGTTAACTATACGGTAACTGCAGAAGATGGAGAAACTACTCACACTTACTCAGTTACAATAGTAAACGACCCCGACGCTTGTATAACCCCATGGAATATATATGTTTCAAATATTACGACCAATTCTGCAAGCGTGGAGTGGGAACAAACATATACCGAAACTTCGTATCGCATAAAAGTGTCAACCGAAATCATGCGCGACATGACATTAACCGCCGATGTATTTGATGGAATTGTTGATACTACAACCATGGACATTGAAGGTTTGACACCAGGTACATTGTATTATGTATATATCCAGTCGAACTGCGAAAATGCCGAGGATTGGGAATACATATATTTTATGACAGCATGCGAACCAATCTCCGTATTGCCGTATGAAGACGGTTTTGAAAATTCTACTCAATATATGACTCCTACTTGCTGGACAAAAGTCGGCCAAGGATCTGTTTTTGTTAATGAATATGATTATTATGCAAATACAGGTACAAATTATTTGAGATTTGGCGATGCAACAAACGGTAATATAATTGCAATGCCACAATTTGAAACGAATGGGTCAGCGATATTGCTGGATTTCTATACAAGACCTGAGAGCTATACAAATTCAAATTGTGGTACTTTTGAGGTAGGATATATCACCGATCTTGACGATGCAGCTACATTTACAGCATTAGAAACATATTCATACGACGATTGGTCAATTTCCCAATATGAGAGAAAGATTGTAAATATGTCATCAGTTCCTGCTGGCAGTTATTTTGCATTCAACCATAAGGCTAATTCTTATAGCTGGCGTTGGTATATTGACGATGTTGTTGTACGTTATGTTTCCAATGAGGCCGAAATCGTTGACTTCGACTTCCCGAGCCGCATGTCTGCTCCTGTAATCGACACAGCAAATGCAACCATTGCAGTTGTTGCTTCGTATCAGGCAGACTTTGACAATCTTGAAGAAACTGTTATTGTATCGGACTATGCTACATACGTAGAAAACACAGCAACGATTGAAGGAACAACAAAGACTTTCACTTATACAGTTACTGCAGAAGACGAAACAACAACCAAGGACTGGACCGTAACCGTAACCAAGGCCGAAAGTGCAAGCACTGCAAACGATATTCTTTCGTTCACATTCTATGGTCAGCATGGCGAATCGACTATTGATACAACAGCTAAGACCGTTACAGCATACGCAGAATGGTATATCGACCTTGATGATTATATTAGTCCAGAAATAATCGTTTCGCCAATGGCTACTATTACTCCAGGAAGCGGTGCTGCACTGATATTCAACGTGCCCGTACAATATACAGTTTTGGCAGAAGACGGCGAAAGTAATGCAACATGGACGGTTACTATAACTACCGATCCGAATGCATGTGTAAATCCATTTTATTTGAATGTATACAGCATTGGGGAGACAACTGCAACTTTGCAATGGGAGCAGGCATTTAACGAAACTTCGTACCTTGTAAAGATTTCTACCACCGAAATGGACGACATGACAGCAACTGCCGATGTTTTTGATGGCGAAGTTGCTCTTGCTGGCGATGAGATTGAGCTTGATCTTACCGAGCTGGCAGCATCAACTTCATACTATGTATATGTACAGTCTAACTGTGGTACAGACGAATGGGTAGAAACTTTCTTCATGACAGAATGCGATGGTTCTGCACATTCGCTCCCATTTGTCGAAACATTCGATGAAACATCGGCTACCAGACAGTGCTGGAATATTATTGATGCTAATCATGATTATTACACATGGTATTATGATGCCGATTATTTTTATGGCGAAGAAGTAGCTATATATAGTTATTCCTCTAATAATAATGCTAACGACTGGTTGATCTCGCCAAAACTTGCCATTGTTGAAGGTGCGAACTTGACATTTGAATACTGGTGCGATCGGGATTATCCAGAAAGGTTCTCTGTTTATGTAATGGATAATCCTACTAACTATGCATCGGCAACTCAGGTTCTTTCTACACAAATAGCAAACAGCTCATTTATTTCTACTATTCCGAGCATCAATCTAACAGCATACGCCGGACAGGAAATCTATATAGGCATCAAGTGTGAATCTGAAGCAGATCAAGAGTCCTTGTTTATCGACAACTTCAAGGTTGAAGTAATAACACACACAATCACTCTTACTGTTGGTGAACATGGTTCTGTTACTCCTAGTGGTGAAAATGGTGTGGTTACCGTAGGTGATGGTGGAAATGCAGAATTTACTATCACTCCCGATGCTGACTACAGAATCGCCAGCGTAATGGTTGACGGAACAAATAATGTTACCGAAAATGTTGTTGCAGGTGATGGCGTATTCTTCTACACATTAGAAAATGTAACAGAAGACCATGCTATTAATGTAACATTCGAAGAAATACCTACCTACACAATCACTGTTAATGCAGGTGAAAATGGTAATGTATATTATAACGATGCTTTGGTTTCTGCTCCTATCGTAGTAAATGAAGGTGCAACTCCAGAATTTGAAATCACTCCTGCTTCAGGCTATCAGATTGATGTCCTCACTGTAGGTGGAAATACAGTAGAACTTACGCAGCAACAGTTGGGTGGACTTACCTACACATTCGAACCTGTAATGGCAGACATCACTCTCACAGTAACATTTGTTGAGTCTGGTGCAGTTGATATGATTGAAGCTGGTTCGATGGCTATCTACCCGAACCCGAACAACGGTATGTTCAGCATCGACTTCAGCAACATCGAAGGTGATGCAACCTATGAGATTATCGACGTTCGCGGTGCTGTTGTCGAAACTCGCAACATTAACGTGATGAACGGTGCAACAATGAACTTCAACCACAACCTCGATGCTGGTACTTACTTCGTAAGAATCATCAGCGGCGACAAGGTTTACGTTGGTCAGATTGTTGTTGAATAATCAAAAACACATCGTAAATAGCAAAGGCTGCCTAACGGCGGCCTTTTTTTGTTATGTAGAGACGTAATGCATTACGTCTCTACAATAAAATATGCACATATTCCTTTTTTTTGTTACAAATAAACATTATTTTTGCGCAGACTAAAAAATATATATGAGGAAAATATTTTTTAGTCGTAACTAAATTGGAATTCGTAAAGCCGAAGCCCCCGATGGCATATAACTGGTGGCATAAAAAAATGAGGAAGCTGATATTAAATATCATATTGTTGCTTGCAATGGCAATGGGAGCTGTCGCACAGGAAACCTTGACGGTTTACGATGGAACGGAGACAAATGGCTATGTGCCTGTTTATGGTTTTTACTGCGATGCCTACTTGAAAGCTGAATTTGTTATCCCGTCTTCAGACTTGGACGAAATGAACGGTGGAACTATTTCAGGAATGGAGTTCTATTTGAGCTCTCCAGCAGCGGAGGCATGGACAGGTACTTTTCAGGTGTTTTTAAAAGAAGTAGATGCAACTACGCTAAGTGCATATAGTGGCACTGAAAATGCAACTATTGTTTATACAGGAACACTTGATGGTACAGGAAGTACAATGACTGTTGATTTTTCCGAGAATTATGTTTATCAGGGAGGCAATTTGTTGGTTGGTTTTTATCAAACAGCAACGGGAAATTATAAGAGTGTTTCTTTTGGGGGAACAACAGTTGATGGATCTAGCATACAGGGATATTCTTATTCCTCATTGGAAGGCGTGGCACCTAATCAAAGAAACTTTATCCCCAAGACAACTTTTACATACGAAGTATCATGTACAAAGCCTACAGAGCTTGCTGTAAGCAATGTGGGTTACACTAGCGCAACACTATCATGGACTGCTGGTGGAGAAGAGACTGCATGGGTTCTAAAGTACGGTCTTTCTGGTTTTAATGTCGCAACTGAAGGCACATCGGTTGAACTCACAGGACCAACATATAGTTTAACAGGACTTGCCGATAATACTTCATACGATGTTTATGTAAAGGCTGTATGTGGTGATGGCGACGAAAGCATTTGGCAAAAGACTACTTTTAGAACTTTAAGTTGTTTAGTTACAACATTCCCATGGATAGAGAATTTTGATTCTTATGAATCTGGTAATTTTACAAAGTCATGTTGGGTAAATGAACATATCTCCGGTTCTGGAGATCAGATTTTCAAAGTATCAAGCCATCGGTTGATGTTGCCCGATATGTCAGTAGGGACTCTTACAAAACTTGTTCTACCTGAAATGGATCTAGGCGGAATTGCACATAAGTTTGTTTTAGATGTGCAGCGCAGCAATAGTACATATAACTCATATTATTCTTACGAAGGTATTAGGATTTTTACAAGTGTTGATGGACAAATCGAAGGTGCTACTGAATTGGCTTTTATTCCTCGTCAATACAATGAAGCAAATGGAGAAATCCCTGCTGAAGCTGAGGTCGGTTGGTATACCTACGAGTTGAGTATTCCTATTTATACTGGTCCATGTTACATTATTTTACGAGGGGAAAGCCAGTATTGTACGTCTACCTATATGGATAATTTTAAGGTAATAGGTGCCGGACTATGTGATAAACCTACCGATTTGACTGTTTCCAATGTAACAGATCGTACCGCTGTTGTTTCGTGGACACCAGGTGCAGACGAAACTTCTTGGCAGATTTGTATAAACGACGATGTGGATAATCTGATAGATGTAAATACAACCTCTTATGTGTTGAGCGGTTTGGACGGGGCTACTGTTTATTCTGTAAAAGTGCGTTCTGTTTGTGGCGGCTCCAATGGCATGAGTGAATGGTCCGATGATGTCTCTTTTGAAACTTATGAGGATTTGTGCAAAATACGTTTCGAACTTACCGACTCCTATGGTGATAGTTGGAATGGAGCTGCTATTAGTATTACAAATGTTGCAACGGGAGAGGTTTTGGGATCCGTGACCAACCAGAACCTAAACGGCACTTCTGGCTCTGGTGAGAATGAGGTGAATGTTGTTGATTTTTCAGTTCAAAATGGTACGGAAATAGCTTTTGGCTGGATATCTGGCAGTTATGATAGTGAATGTTCTTATGTCGTATACGGAACAAACGACGAGGAGATTTTTTCGGGTACAAATGCAATGTCTTCTCCTGTAACATATATTGTAAGCTGCTCGTATTGTAGAGTCCCTGCAGATTTGCAGGCAAACGATGTGTCGGAAAACACTGCGACTATTAGTTGGACTGGTCATAACGAAAGTTATGAAATAAGATACAGAAGAGAAATATCAGAGCCCCAGCAGGTTATATTCTCTGAGGGATTCGAAAATGGCATTCCGGAAGGATGGACAAATATTGACTCAGACGGTGACGGATACACTTGGGGGGAGACTTCCGGTGGTTATGGTGGAAGTGATTGTATTACTTCTGGAAGTTACGATTTTTCGGCTGGAGCTCTTAGTCCAGACAACTGGATAATAACTCCTGCTGTCGCATTGCCGCAGGGAGTAGAAAACATTAATCTTAAGTTTTATGCAAATGCTCAGGATTCTGAGTTTGCCGAAGATCACTATGGAGTTTATATTTCGACAACTACGGTTGATACGGCTGCATTCACATTGCTGTGGGAGGAAAATATGACTGCCGAGGGCGGTTCTCACAGAGGAGTTCCTGGCGCATGGGGCGAAAAGAATACCGATCTTACCGCATACGCAGGGCGGACCGTATATATCGCAATCCGCCATTTCAATTGCTATGATATGTTCTTCTTGAATATTGACGAATTCAGTATAAATGTAGAATATAATAGTGTATGGACTGTGCTAACGGCAACGGATACTCTTGTTGACTTGGCTGAATTGACACCAGGAGCTACCTACGAATATCAGGTTAACGGAATTTGTGGCAATATCAACGACAACTGGTCAGAAATAAACACATTTACTACTGTCGCAGAATGCCCGCAACCGTCAAATCTCAATGTGGTAACTACAGTTAACACTGCTAGTATAACATGGACAGGAGCCAGCGACAGCTATGTCTTGCGTTACAAAGATTCCAGAACACAGACTTTGTTGTCGGAAAGTTTCGAAAACGGCATTTCGGACGAATGGACTGTTGTCGATGCCGACGGCGACGGATTCTCATGGGGACTGTCGTCGGAGTTGATGTCGGGTTATGTGGCACATAGCGGTAGCGATATGCTCTCTTCGCAAAGTTTCGATTTTACCGCAGGTACGCTTACTCCCGACAACTGGCTTATTACTCCTGCTGTCACATTGCCCGAAAATGCCGAAAGCATCAATTTCAGATTCTATGTGAATGTTCAGGACGTTGCTTATCCTAGCGAACATTATGGCGTTTACATTTCAACCACCACTGCCGACCTCGATGCTTTCACATTGCTGTGGGAGGAGGATCTGAATGCTGCTGGCGGTACACATAGAACCCAGGGTGCATGGGGCGAAAAGAACACAGACCTTAGCGCATATGCCGGACAGACGGTTTATGTTGCAATACGCCATTTCAATAGTTCAAATATGTTCTATTTCAATTTGGATGATATTGCGGTTGTGGCTACAATAGAAACTCTCGATTGGACAGAGGTGACTTCTGCCACTTCGCCCTTCGAATTGACAGGTTTGCCTTCGAATACTACATATTACTATCAGATTAATGGCGTATGTGGTGGCAACGACGACAATTGGACCGCTGTAAACACATTTTCCACTTTGCCGTTTGGTTACACCATCACAGCAACTGCTGGCGCAGGAGGAACCATCACTCCGTCGGGAGACGTGACCGTTTACGAAACTACAAGCCAGTCGTTTACAATTACAGCCAACGCCGAATATCGTCTAGCAAGTGTCATGGTCGACGGTGCTGAGGCAATTGACCAGCTTGTCGATGGCGTTTACACATTCACAAACGTAAATGCAAACCACACCATTGCTGCAACTTTCGAAGCAATACCTACCTATACTATTACAATTATAAAGGAGGAACAAGGCTCTGTAACTTATAATGGAACTGAACTTCAAGACAATGAAACGGTTACGGTACAAGAAGGAGCAACTCCATCATTCGAAATAAGCGGTTATACTACAACAAATGGAGACAGGTATATTATAGGAACACTTACTATTGATGACGAAGAAGTTGAGGTAAGCGGAGAATTTCCCGAAAACCAATCTTTCACATATACATTCGAGCCTGTAAATGCAAACCACACTCTTGCTGTAACATTCGTCTTTATAAGTTCGGTTAATATGTCCGAAGCTGGGTCTATGGTAGTTTATCCGAATCCCAATAATGGTACTTTCAGCATCGACTGCAGCAATATTGAAGGAGATGCAACCTACCAGCTCATCGACGCTCGCGGTGCAGTTGTCGAAACTCGTGAAATCAACGTGATGAACGGCGCAACCATGAATTTCAACCACAATCTACGTGCTGGCACTTACTTCGTAAGAATCATCAGCGGCGACAAGGTTTACGTTGGGCAGATTGTTGTTGAATAATTTATGCAACACAAAATAGATAAGGTCGCTTTCGGGCGACCTTTTTTTGCGCCGCAGCCACAGAACGGCGTATGTCCCGGTAAAGACATACCATAGCGCTATTCAACAAAAAAACTCATCGCAACGATTTTTGCAATATCTTTGCACGATTTTTCATTTTAACGATGACACAAAGGAAACGAAATATGACAACAGCCGGAATATTTACGATATTACTATTGCTAGTATCCAACATATTTATGACATTCGCGTGGTACGGCAACCTGAAATTGCAGCAGATGGACATTTCCACCTCGTGGCCGCTGATACTGATAATATTATGTTCGTGGGGGCTTGCTTTCTTCGAATACTGCGCAATGATTCCCGCCAACCGCCTAGGTTCACAAATCAATGGTGGACCTTTCTCGCTTATGCAGCTAAAAATCATACAGGAAGCCATTTCGCTAACGGTTTTCACGGCTATTGTCGCATTGGTTTTCAAGGGAGAACCTATAAAATGGAATCACCTTGTGGCATTCGGCTTTATAATATTAGCGGTATTCTTCGCTTTTCTCAACACTGGCGACAAAAACAAACCGGCAAAGGACGGCACCGAAATAACCACGACGACCGAAAATCCTCATTCGCCCGACAGCGAAACCAAACTTTGAACAGGCAAAAAGCCATTCACAGCCCGAAAAATATCGGTGCTGATTATTAGCGACATACAAAAAAGTTATGAACAAGTTGGAAAATCTGTCTGCCAAAACAGCGGCTATTTCACCAATAAATATTACTTTTGACATTTGAATTTATAACGAAACAAAATGGGTAAGATAATAGCATTAGCCAATCAGAAAGGTGGAGTTGGGAAGACCACCACAGCCATAAACCTCGCAGCAAGCCTCGTAGCTCTTGAGTACAAGGTGCTGCTCGTCGATGCCGACCCGCAGGCAAACACCACATCGGGACTTGGTTTTGATGTAAAGAACATTCGCACAGGTCTTTACGACTGTCTCGTAAAGGATGAAGATCCTGAAAAAGTAATACTTACATCCGAAGAACTGGATGGTTTGTCGGTACTTCCAACAAACATCGACCTTGTTGGTGCCGAAATCGAAATGCTCGATATGCCAAACCGAGAATACATATTAAAGAATGTTCTTGACAAAATTCGCGACAAGTACGATTTCATCCTCATCGACTGCTCGCCATCGCTCGGAATAATTGTAATCAACGCACTTACTGCATCCGACTCTGTACTTATTCCTGTACAATGCGAGTACTTCGCCCTCGAAGGTCTTGGCAAACTGTTAAATACAATACGCATAGTCCAGAGCAACACAAACCCCGATCTCGACATCGAAGGCTTTGTTATGACAATGTACGACAAGCGCGTGAAGATTTCTGAACAGGTGCTCGACGAGGTAAGACATCATTTCGACGATATGGTTTTCAATACGATAATACACAGAAATGTAAAACTAAGCGAAGCTCCAAGCTACGGACAGTCGATTGTGGAATACGATGTTAGCTCTACTGGTGCAATAAACTACATGAACCTCGCAAAGGAACTTCTGCAACGTAACAATATGACTAAGTAATATGACAGACAAGAAAGATACAAAGAAAAATAAGAAAAGCGGTCTCGGACGTGGACTTGGTTCTCTAATTGACACCGATGCATCAGCCATAAGGAACAAGGCTACACAACAGAACGAAATCGCAATAGACTCAATCGAAGTCAACCCTTTCCAGCCGCGAAAGGACTTTGATGAAACCGCCTTGCAGGAATTAGCCGACTCGATAAAGGAACTCGGTGTCATTCAGGCAATTTCGGTAAAGGATATGGGCAACGGCAAGTACCAGCTCATTTCGGGCGAACGTCGTCTGCGTGCATCCAAGATGGCCGGACTGAAAAAGATTCCAGCATACATCAGAACCGATGTCACCGACCAGTCGATGCTCGAAATGGCATTGGTTGAGAACATTCAGCGTGAAGACCTCAACGCTATAGAGGTTGCCCTCACCTACCAGCAGCTTATCGACGAATGCCACATGACTCAGGAACAGCTCAGCACTCGCGTCGGAAAATCGCGTTCGGCAATTGCCAACTTCCTGCGCCTGCTTAACCTTCCTCCAAAAATCCAGACTGGCATCCGCGACGAGAAAATCTCTATGGGACACGCACGTGCACTGCTCGGCGCAAAGGACGAGGAAACAATGCTCATGATCTACGACCAAATACTGAAATACGACTTCTCGGTACGCAAGGTCGAGGAAATCATAAAGGAATACTCTGGCGGAAAAGCAGAAAAAAAGGAGAAGAAGAAAGTGCTTGCCACCAGCGAAGACTATGCATTGCTTCAGAAAGGACTTTCGAACTGCTTTGCAACCGATGTAGAACTTAAGCGCAATGCAAAGGGCAAAGGCAAGATAGTAATCCCATTCAAGAACGACAGCGAATTCGAACGCATAATTTCAATCCTTGACAAACTAAACTCTTAGCAATAGGAAATTGAAAATTGCGAAAAAAATATTATTCACTATCGGTTTGATTATCTTTGCATTAAGCACAAATGCACAAATTGACACAATAAGCAGGGAGCAAGCCAAAGAGAAGGAAAAATTCCATTCTCCCAAGACAGCTACGCTTCTGGCATTAATCCCCAGCGCAGGTCAGGCGTACAACCGCAAATATTGGAAAATGCCAATAGTATACGCCACAATGGGTACCTGCATTTACTTTGCTATCAGCAACCAGCAGCAGTTCAGTAGGTTCAAGAAGGCCTACATGCAACGCGACAATGGCGAACACGACGAATTCTACGGCATACTTTCGAAGGAAGCCCTAATGAACAACATGGACCGCAACCGAAAAATACGCGATTATACAATCGCTGGCGCTGTTCTGTTCTATGCCTTGCAAATTGTCGATGCTAACGTCGACGCTCACCTGTTTTATTTCGATGTTGGCGACGACCTGTCGGCCAACTTCTATCCTCAAACTTTTAACTCCTTCTACACCAGAACGCCTATACTTGGTGTAGGTTGCACCCTAAAATTCTAAACCATGAAAAAAATATTTATCATATTCCTCATATTATTGACAACTGGACTGCTTCGGGCTCAGAACACCGACACAACAGGAGACAACAGCAGGAAAAAGACTTTCGACATGGTTGACAGCCTCGAGGTATTCCTAAAGCAATGGTACTACTACACTGGACGCGACACCGTCTGCTACCTCGAAGACAACGACAGATATTATTTCGACACCGACCTGCCCGACTCTATTTTTAAGGAACGAGTAGAAAAAATAGCCACTCCTATAAACGTAGTTTACAACGCAAATGTCCAGAAATATATCGACAAGTATGTAAAACGCGGACACAGACTGGCGCCCAAACTGCTTGGACTTTCGCACCAGTATTTCCCGATGTTCGAGGAAAAACTCGATGCTTACGGCATTCCTCTGGAACTAAAATACTTGGCTGTAATCGAATCAGCCCTCAACCCGAAAGCTAAATCACCAGCAGGAGCAGTAGGCCTATGGCAATTCATGTACAAGACTGGCCTTAATATGGGACTTGAAATCACTTCGTACATCGACGAAAGAATGGACCCCGAGAAATCAACCGATGCAGCCTGCCGTTACCTTAAATTATTATACACCACATACAATGACTGGACTTTGGCTCTGGCGGCCTACAATGCAGGTCCTGGCAGAATCAATGGTGCAATGAAACGTTCAGGCAAATCGACATACTGGGAAATTTACCCTTATCTGCCCGAAGAAACGCGCAACTACGTGCCTGGCTTCATCGCTATGATGTATATGTTCGAATACCACAAGTTGCACAATTTTAAACCAGAAAAGATTGATTTCTACGAAGATGTCGATACTGTAATGATAAAACAGCAGATGCATTTCGCACAGCTCGACTCAGTTCTCGGAATACCTGTCGAAGAAACTCGCGAACTCAATCCGCAGTACAAGCTCGACATCGTACCAGCAACAGCACAATACTATCCACTAAAGATGCAACGCAAATACATCAGCAAGTTCATGGAACTCGAAGACTCGATTTATCATTTCCAGGATTCGTTGATGTTCAACAAGCAGAAAATCACCCAGGCAATCGCCGACAGCAAATATGGTGTTCCTTCGGGACAACCAGCAGGCACAAACGCAACAATATACACGGTAAAGTCGGGCGACGTGCTCGGAAGCATTGCAAAACGATATGGCACGACGGTTGCCAACATCAAGAGCTGGAACGGCTTGTATAGCGACAGACTGCAGATTGGTCAGAAACTGAAAATATATACCAAGGGCGCACCAAAGACCACTACCCCGACAACTGCAAGTTCGGGAAGCACCACACCGCAGAAACTCGACCCCGCATACGAATATTATACTGTACAGCAAGGCGATACCCCAGCAAAAATCGCAGCTAAGTACAACGGAGTTTCGGCAAGCGACATTATCAGCCTTAATGGTGTCGACCCATCAAAATTAAGAGTTGGACAAAAACTAAAGATAAGGAAAAAGTAAAATGAAAAACATTGCAGTATTGGCAGGAGGCTACACTTCGGAACGACAGATAAGCCTCAATTCGGGAAACCAGATTCTTGAAAACATCGACAGGAATCTCTACAACGCCTACCTCATAGATGTAAGGAAAGACGGTTTCTTCTGCATTTTCAACGGGAAGGAATACAGCGTTGACCTTAATAAGTTTGCCGTAGAAATCGAAGGCAAACCGACAAAATTCGAGTATGCCTACCTTGCTCTCCACGGTTCACCCGGCGAAGACGGTAAAGTTCAGGCTTGGCTCGATATGCTTGGTATCCCCTACTCCGCCTGCGATGTTTTCTCGTCGATGATAACTTTCAACAAGATTGCCGCAAAGAAAATGCTTGCCGACGAGGGCATTGCAATGGCAAAGATGGCAATAATCCGTGGCGAAAATCCTTTCGATGTTGACGAAATCATAGAAAAGGTCGGTCTGCCTTGCTTCGTAAAACCAGCAACTGCTGGTTCAAGCTTCGGTGTTACAAAGGTTTACGAAAAGGACAAGTTCATCGATGCAATAAACCTTGCACGTACCGAAGACACAAACATTATAGTCGAGGAATACATCAAGGGAACCGAAGTTTCGTGCGGCGTACTCAAGACTGCCGACTACGAGCAGGTTTTCCCCGTAACAGAAATCTCGACCAAGAACGACTATTTCGATACCGAAGCAAAATACACTCCAGGTGTCACCAACGAAATAACCCCTGCCCGCATCAGCGACGACGAAACACGCAAGGTGCAGGAAGCCGTATCGCGCATATACGACATTATCGGTTGCAGCGGAATCGTTCGTATCGACTTCATTATCAAGGAAGGAACACCGTATTTCATCGAGGTTAACTCCATTCCGGGTATGAGCGCCGAAAGCATTGTGCCTAAGCAGATTCGCACCATGGGCAAAAACATGACAGAAATACTCAATAAGGTAATAGCAGAAAAGTTGAAATAATTATGGTAAAGGAAATTTTCGACCACGTATCGGTAAGGGAATACGCCGACAAGGAGATTCCCGAAAGCGTTCTGAACAAGGTTCTCGAAGCCGCATCAAGGGCATCGAACACTGGCAACATGCAGATTTACAGCATCGTTGTCAACACCGACAAGGAAATGATAGAAAAGTTGGCGCCAACGCACTTCTGCCAGCCTGCAATAACCAACGCAAAGGCTGTACTTACATTTTGCGCCGACATCAACCGCTTTAAAATCTGGTGCGAAAATCGGAATGCCAAGGCTGGATTCGACAATTTCCTAACTTTTATGACGGCTGCTACCGATGCAATAATTGCAGCGCAGAATGCTTGTCTCGAAGCCGAAAGCAACGGATTGGGTATCTGCTATTTAGGTACGGTAATCTACAATGCCGACAAGATTATTGAGATTTTGAAACTTCCGAAGGGCGTTGTTCCTGTTGCTACAGTAACAATGGGCTACCCAAAACAGCAACTGCCACTTACCGAACGACTTCCGCTTGAAGCTATAGTTCATCACGAGACTTATCACAACTTCAGTGCAAGCGACATCGACAGGATTTACGCAGAAACAGAAAAACTCGAATCGAATAAAAAATTCGTTGCCGAGAACAATAAACAGACGCTTGCTCAAGTTTTTGCAGAAGTAAGATACACAAAGGAAGGCAATGAACAGGCATCGAAATGTCTGCTCGAAGTATTGAAGAAACAAGGATTTTTGCCCAATGAATAAAAAACTGATACTTACCATATTATTCGCGCTATGCACAATGGTGATTGTCGCACAGACCGACAACACGACTCCTCGTGCCACAAGGGAAAAGACAAAGTACGAAAAGATGTTCGGCGAGGTTCAGTATGGAGAAAAAATATACAAGAAAGGTAGCAACTGGCTAACATTCGGTTTGGGGGCAAGCTACAAGATAAACTACGAACCCACTTACGAAAAAGGGCTAAATAGGACTGCAGCGCTAGCCTACCATTTCCGCTACAAAGCCATGTACTTCAATGTTGGATGGCATTTCTCCGGCGAATACTACTTCATCGAATACTGGTACAACCAGAACCTGAAATCACGCGCTACGCACCAACTCAACGACTTTCATGCTGGCGCCGGACTACGATTCGAAGACAGATGGTACAACTTTGCATTTTTCATTGGTCCGGCATGGGCAATAGCAATGATTCCCAACCCCGACAATCCAAGCGGGTCCATTGTTAAACACACTGTAGGCGGACATGTGGAAGTTCAGACAACATTCAAATTCCTATACGACCTCGGAATCGGCGTATCGCTGTTTGGTAGCTTCAACAAGTATTATCAGGTAATTGGCGCACAGGGACATTTCTACTTCTCAAGCGCATACAAGAGAAAATACTAAAAGTATATACGATTCTATTTCAAAAAACTTAGAAACCCAGAAACTTAGAAACAAAAAAACAATAACACTATGACTTACATCAAGGATTATATCAAGGAAAACAGAGAAAGGTTCTTTGAGGAACTTTTCGGTTTGATTCGCATTCCGTCAATAAGCTCGGAAGCATCGCACAAGTCGGACATGATAAAGTGTGCAGAACACTGGAAATACTTGCTCAAGCAGGCTGGTGCCGACAAGGCAGAAGTTATGCCAACCAAGGGCAACCCAATAGTATACGGTGAAAAAATCATCGACCCGTCGAAGCCAACAGTTATAGTTTACGGACACTACGATGTTATGCCGGTTGACCCGATAGAACTCTGGAAGACAGAACCTTTCGAGCCAGTTATTAAAGAAGGTAAGATCTGGGCTCGCGGTGCCGACGACGACAAGGGTCAGAGCTTTATGCATGCAAAGGCATTCGAACTTATGGTAAAGACCAAGACTTTGCCTTGCAACGTAAAATTCATGCTCGAAGGCGAAGAAGAAATCGGTTCACCAAGCCTTACCGAATGGTGCGCCGAACAGAAAGATCTGCTCAAGGGCGACATTATCCTCGTTTCTGACACAGGTATGATAGCATCGGATATACCGAGCATCACCACAGGTTTGCGCGGTCTTGCATACTGGGAAGTCGAAGTTACTGGTCCCGACCATGACCTTCACAGTGGAATTTTCGGTGGTGCAGTAGCAAATCCAATCAACGTACTTTGCAAGATGATTGCCGACCTTCACGACGAAAACGGCAAGATTACAATACCAGGATTCTACGATGATGTTCTCGAAGTATCTGCCGAAGAAAGAGAATTGCTTGCTGGCAAGCCATTCAACGAGGAAGAATACAAGAAAGCTATTGACGTTAAGGCTCTCAAGGGAGAAAAGGGCTTTACAACTTGCGAACGCACAGGTATCCGTCCGTGTCTGGACGTATGCGGAATTTGGGGCGGCTATACTGGCGAAGGTTCCAAGACTGTACTTCCATCAAAGGCATTTGCAAAGATTTCGACCCGCCTTGTTCCAAACCAGGACCACAAGAAGATTGCACAGCTTTTCAAGGAATACTTCGAGAAGGTTGCTCCAGAATACGTAAAGGTAGAAGTTCGTCCGCTTCATGGTGGACAAGGCTATGTTTGCCCGATTGACCTTCCTGCATACAAAGCAGCAGAAAAGGCATACATCGAAGTATTCGGCAAACGCCCGATTCCAGTTCGCAGCGGTGGAAGTATTCCTATCATCTCGCGTTTCGAAGAAGTGCTTGGCATAAAGTCAATTCTTATGGGCTTCGGTCTCGAGTCGGACGCAATACACTCGCCGAACGAGAATTATCCTATCGAGAATTTCCTCAAGGGAATCGAAACTATTCCGCTGTTCTACAAGTATTTTGCAGAAACGAAGTAAACCGCAATCAAATGATATGTAAGGCTGTCAAGAAACGACAGCCTTTTTTTGTTTGCAAATAAAGTCTTACCTTTGCAAAAAAAATAAAAGTTAATGATAACCGACGAAAAACTGAAATACAATGTGGCCGTTATCGGCAGCGGAAGCTGGGCAACGGCAATAGTCAAGATACTTACAGCCAACCTCGAACGCACATCGTGGTGGGTAAGGAAAGATGAAATTGTGGAAGGAATCCAGAAATACGGACACAATCCCAGGTACCTGAGTTCCACCTTTATCAATCCCGACAGCGTTGAAATAAGCACAGACCTCGAAGGCATAGCATCGAAGGCAGAATATCTGGTGATTGTCACACCTGCAGCATTCCTCCACGAATCGCTAAAACCGCTGAAAAACATCGACATTTCTAGCAAGAAGATAATCACAGCCGTAAAGGGTATAATCCCCGAAACAATGCAGCTCATTTCCGACTACCTGCACAGCGAATTCAATATTCCGCTGGCAAACATGTCGATGATTAGCGGTCCATCACACGCCGAGGAAATCGCTCAGGAAAAATACACCTTCCTTACCGCCGTTTCGGAAAACGAAGAACTAGCACATACCGTTGCTAAGATGTTTGCCAACAGGTATGTACACACAACCACATCGGGCGACATGCTTGGCACCGAAATTGCCATTGTAATGAAAAACATATACGCACTCGGAGCCGGAATATACAGCGGACTCGGCTACGGCGACAATTTCCTTGCCGCCTATATTGCTAACTGCGTAAACGAAATGAAAAACTTCGTCGAAAGCATGTATCCGGGCAAACGCAACTTGAATGACTCGGTATATCTTGGCGACTTGCTTGTAACCGCATACTCGCGTTACAGTCGCAACCGTCTGTTCGGGAATATGATAGGCCACGGACTTTCGGTACGCGTAGCACAACTCGAGATGAACATGGTGGCCGAGGGCTACTACGCATGCCGTTGCGTTCATGAAATAAACAAGAAGACAAACTTCAACATTCCGATTGCAGAAACAATATACGGAATACTCTACGAAGCAAAGAGCGTCAATAGTGAAATGAAAAATCTTGCAGAATCATACGTATAATCGAATCCAAGATGAAAAAAATAATAATCACCGGCGGTACAGGCTACATTGGTTCACATACAGTTGTGGAATTTATCAACGCTGGCTACGAACCGATAATAATCGACAATCTTTCCAATTCGAACATCAATGTCCTTGATGGGATTGAAAAAATTACAGGTAAACGCCCGACATTCTACAAGGCGGATGTAACCGACAACTATGCCATGGACAAGATTTTCTACGACCATAGCGATGCCGTTGGTGTTGTACATTTTGCCGCAAGCAAAGCTGTTGGAGAGTCGGTAGAAAAACCTCTTATGTATTATCGCAACAACCTCAATGGCCTTATCAACGTCTTGGAAATGATGGAAAAGCATGGCGTGAACGGACTTGTTTTCTCATCAAGTTGCACGGTTTATGGACAACCAGATAAGCTTCCGGTAACAGAAGAAACGCCATTTGCAAAAGCAGAATCGCCATACGGAAACACAAAGCAAATTTCGGAGGAAATAATTCAGGATATGCTCAATGCGACACCATCACTCAAAGCTATTGCATTGCGCTACTTCAACCCCATTGGCGCACACCCATCGGCACAGATAGGCGAACTGCCAAACGGCACGCCTAACAACCTTATGCCATACATCACACAGACCGCCATGGGAATACGTGAATGCCTCAGCGTTTTCGGCAACGACTACAACACTCCCGACGGCACTCCAATCCGCGACTACATAAATGTTGTTGACCTTGCAAAGGCACATGTTGCAGCAGTAAAATATTTGCTTTCGGCAAAGGGCAACAGTCAGTTCGACTTCTTCAACATCGGCACTGGCAAAGGCTCTACAGTATTGGAAGTTATCGATTCTTTTGAGCGCAGCACAGGCGTAAAACTGAACTACAAAATTGTTGGTCGCCGTGCAGGTGACGTTGAAAAAGTGTGGGCAGATACCACTAAGGCTAACAAAGTACTCGGGTGGAAAGCCGAAAAAACGCTTGACGAGACTACTTTATCGGCATGGAAATGGGAAGAAGAATTAAGCAAGATACACTAAATCAGCACGATTAGATTTTAATTATTCACTCCTCCCCTATATATTTCCTCGTTGTTGTCTCGAATAATAAATGTATAGTCGGAAGCTGGTTTATTGAAATTTTCGAAAGTATATGACACATTTATAACGCACTCGCAGTCCAACGAAGCTTGAACTACTATCGGGTCAACATCTATCTCGATTATCTTGTTTTCATCGTCAATTGTTGGAGAAACCAAAACGCCCTCAAAATTGCAATTTGTAGGAATATTGTCGTGAAAAACCTCAATGGTGTTTTCAATAAATGAGATTCTAGTTTTCATAGCCTTGGGATGCTCGTTGCACTCTGTGTATTCAAGATTTGTAGCTACAAGTTTGTTTTCGTCCTTTTCGCAGGAGGAAAAAAGCAATACACCTAAAACAGCAATCAAAAAAAGTCTGATAATTTTCATAATTCCCTATTTTTCAACAATTTCAATCTCATCAATGAACAAATGCGTTTCGCCACCGGCACCGAGATGCCACTTAGGAAGCGTACCGTAATATTTTGCAAAAACCTTCACATAACGAGCCTTGCAGTTCGCTGGTTCGCAACGGAAATTGTAAATCTGCTGGCGGTAGTCGTTGTCGGCAACATTGTGGTTTACGGTGGCTATCTTCTTGAAGTTCACGCCATCGTTCGAAGTATAATACTCAACATATTTCGGGAAAAGAATCCACGATTTCACATCCTGAATGAAACCTGTTTCAATCGACTTGATGTCCTTTACTTCGCACAAATCGACTACTGCCTCGAAATCCTGGCCGTGATAGCCTTGCCATTCGCCGGTGCGGAAATCGTTGCCGCCACGCAGATGGTCAACCAAAGCATCGTCGCCACCTGCAGTGTACATAGGGTTGTACTTGCTATGCAACTTTATGCGGCGGTCAGCATCAATCTTTATGTACTTGGCTTCCACAGGCTTGGACGAAACATAGCCATCGCGTTCGGAATGGATAGTCAATTTGGTTGTTTCGTTGAGGATTAACGGTTCGGAATAAAGTTTTTCCTCGCCATTACCTACTGAGTAATAGATTTTTGCGCTGTCGTCACTGCAAGCCAACTCGATTTTGAGCGAATCGTGGAATGTACGCACACCAGTTTTTGCATACGGAGCCGGTACAACCTTAAATTCTTCGATGCGCGACGGATAAATGTCGGTGCTGTTGGTACCGAATCCGTTCTGCGGGTCGGCAGTCATATAGAAGTCGATTCGTGCACCGTCGGCAATGTCGGAATGCAGAATGTACGACTTTGTATATGGCTTTCCATTGATTTCCATTTTGCCTACATAAATATTTTCGGGGCTATTGTCGTGAGTGACAATCAGACATTTCTTACCATTTTCGAGGTTAATCTGCACGGTGTCGAATATCGGGCTGCCAATATCATATACGCCGTTTGCAGGATTTATCGGATAAAATCCCATTGCGCTGAGGACATACCATGCCGACATCTGACCGCAGTCTTCGTTTCCGCAACTGCCGGCAGGTGTTGTGTTGTACATCTCCGACATTATCTGGCGGACAATCTTCTGCGTCTTGGTGGGCTTTCCGCAATAGTTGTACATATAGGCAATGTGGTGGCTCGGTTCGTTTCCGTGTACATACTGGCCGATAAGTCCGGTTATGTCCTTCAAATCCTTGCCGTGGGTTTCGCTGCCAGTCGAGAAAAGTTCGTCGAGTTTTGCCTCGAATGCCTCGTTACCGCCCATCAGCTCGATAAAACCGAGAATGTCGTGCGGAACATAGAAGGTATATTGCCACGAATTGGCCTCCGTGAAGTTGAAATCAATTTCTTTCGGGTCGAAATTCTCCTTCCACGAACCGTTCTGACGCGGACACATAAAGCCGCAGCTCTTGTCGAAAATGTGCTTGTAAGCCTGGCTTCTTATCATGTATTCGCGATATTTTTCCTTGTCGCCCTGCGATTTTGCAAACTGAGCTATGCACCAGTCGTCAAATCCGTATTCAAGGTTTTTCGAAACAGACTCGTGTTCCTCGTTCACCGACATGAAGCCGTGGCGGGCAAAATCGCGCTTGCCAAGTTCGTCGGCAGTAGCCGAAGCGACCATAGCCTCGAGAGCAAGACTTTCAAGATTCTTGAACTTTATGCCTTTGAAGTAGGCATCAACCATTGGCGGAACTGCATGATAACCAATCATACAGCCTGTATAGTTCGATGAAAGCTCCCACATCGGCAGACGACCGCCCTGCGAGTATTCGGCAATAAAAGTCTTGATAAAATCGACCGAGCGAGCCTGCTGCGTTATGGTATAAAGCGGATGAGCTGCGCGGTAAGTATCCCACAGCGAGAAAACCGTATATGCGGTAAAATCGTCGCTCGAATGAACCTGCAGGTCGGTACCGCGATAGCGACGGTCAACATCCTGAGCCAAAGTCGGATGTACAAACGAGTGATACATTGCAGTGTAGAAAACCTTGCGCTGTTCCTCGCTACCGCCCTTCACGATAATCTTGTTAAGTTCGTGGTTCCAAGCATCGGAAGCATCCTTGCGCAGAGCATCGAAATCCCAGTTCGGAACTTCCTGCTCCATATTCTTCAGCGCGCCGTCCTCGTCAACCTGCGAAATTGCAACCTTTACAAGCACTTCTTTTACAGCACTGTCGGCAATTTCGAAAACATACACGGGTTTGTCGGGACGACAGAGTGAATCGCTCTCCCAGTCGAAGTCGGCAGGTTCTACAATGCTGACATCGGTTGAGAATTGCATTGCAAAGTACAGGTGCTGGTTGTCTGCCCATGCGTGCGAACGGCGAACGCCAGTATAGCAGTTGTCGGAATGCTTGCGCAGACCGGCCTCAAGAACAACATCACGGTGTTCGAGGTCGAGGACAATATAGCGCTTGCCTTCGCGGTTGAACTTGTAGCGGTGCATACCGACGCGCGGAGAAACGGTGAGTTCCACATCGATGTCATCGTCAGAAAGTTTCACGGCGTAGTAGCCTGGTTCGGCGACTTCGGTATCGTGCGAAAAATGCGACGAATATTCCTTGTTGTCGGTCGAGAACTTTCCGCACATAGGCATCAGCAGTACATCGCCGTAGTCGGAACAGCCTGTTCCGCTGAGGTGGGTATGCGTGAAACCGTAAATTTCGGAATCGGTGTAATGGTATCCGCTGCAACCGTCCCAGCCGTCGAGGCGGGTATCGGGGCTAAGCTGTACCATACCGAAAGGCATAACTGCACCCGGGAAGGTGTGACCGTGTTCGGCGGTTCCCACCATCGGGTTTACATATTCCACAAGATTTTCTTCTGGCAGTTCGAAGCGTTCAGCCTTCTTGCTGCACGAAACCATAAGGCTTCCCATAAGAAGCACTACGACCAAAAAGCGCAATTTATTCAACATCATAACAATTTTGTAACCACCGCAAAAATACATAAAAAATGTACTGTAGGAAAAGAATAGGTTGAAATTTTGTGATTGTATATCGTAGGGTATGGTTTCAAACCAAACCCTACGATACAACACAAAATGATTCTGATTTTACGCTGCCAAAACAACACATTCGATTTGTTTTGTCAGTCCAAAATTATAGCGTCTCGCTTAACATTTTCATAGAACGGAGTAACCATTTTTCCCCATTCGTCTCGTGGCATTATGATGGGATTAATTATTATTCCGCTATTTAGCTCGATATTATAGATTGGGTCGAATATTTTCATTTCGTCCTCGGCGGTTACTTTTGCACGGTTTACAAGTATGAGCAGGTCAATGTCGGAATCGCTACGCGCATCGCCACGGGCTTCCGAACCATAAAGACGAACCTCTATGTCGTAAGGCAACTGCTTTAGCGCACTACTTATTTCGTTTACAATTTCCTTTCGCTGCATAATTGTGCAATTTTCGGCAAATATACTAAAAAAAGGGAAAGGGATGATTATATTTTTAATTCTATGTTACATAAAATTGTATCGGTACAATGCATTGTGTCGCTACAGATTGTTTTACACAAATATTTTTATTCCTTTGCAAATTGACAAGATTGGACTTTATTTCCCCAATTTCTCAAAATACAACTTAAATTCTGTGCCAACGCCAACTTCGGTATCAAAGTCGATTTCGACACCATTACCAAACAATATATTCTTTACCATACTTAATCCAAGTCCCATTCCCGACGACTTTGTCGTAAAGTTGGGCTGGAAAATCTTTGCCTTTATTTCATCGGCAATGCCACATCCGTTGTCGCGCACCGACACAAAATAGCGGTCGCCATCGTCGGAAATTGAAATCACAACTTCGCCCTTGCGGTCTTCGGGGATTGCCTGTATGCTGTTCTTTACCAAGTTAGTAAACACGCGCAGAATCTGGTCGCGGTCAACCATAACAAGCGCCTCGCCATCGATATTGCTGACCTTGCGCACCTCCACGCCGTTGGTTCCGTTGTGCAAATCGACAATGTTCTCAATCACCTCGCACAGATTGACTTTCTTCTTGTGTGGTGCCTGCATCTTGGCGAATTCGGAGAACTGCGAAGCCGTAGCGTCAAGCACATCTATCTGTTCGATAAGCATTTGTGGAAGCTGTTCAAGCATCTTTTCCCATCCGGGAGCATTCTCCTGATATGCGCGTTCGAGGTACTGAATGCGTAACTTCATAGGTGTAAGCGGATTGCGGATTTCGTGGGCAATCTGACGGGCCATTTCGCGCCAAGCCGACTCGCGTTCCGAAGCCGCAAGCTTCTGCGCCGACTCCGCCAGCTCGTCAACCTTGCGGTTGTACTCGTCAATCAGAAGGCCAATCTCATCGTTGCGGTCGTAGGTCAGTTTCTTGGCACTGTTTATCTCCATTCCACGGATGGAATTCTGAAGCCGCGAAAGCGGAATTGTCACCTGCCGCGACACAAGAAGTCCGATTATCAAGGCTACCAATATGAGCAACAAGAAGATAGATGCAAACACCGCGATGTAGTTCGACATTTCCTCCTCGATGCCAGCTTCGGCGGCAAAGTACGGCAGATTTAAGTATGCGACCACCTTGTTGTTACTGTTCTTCAACGGCAGATACACCGACAGATACTCAACCTTGTCGATGCGCTCCTTGTGCGAGAACAGCTCGTCCTTGTTCATTATCAGATGCCTATACGAACTCGGGTCCATAAACATTCCCTTCAGTCCTTTGTCGAAAAGTTCGTGCCGCGACGATGACATAAGCACACCGTGGACATCGTAGATATTTATGTCAACATACAGAATGTTAGACAGATACACAAGAATATCGTCAACGAACTGCGGACTTTCGCTCTTAAGGTTGTCGAGGTTTATCGAATGCCCGAGTTCCACCGCAACCGAGTGAACCTTGTCGAGCACGAGTTCGTTCTGTCGTTTTTCGTAAGTATCAACGATGAACACCACCGACACCACCATAGTCAGGAAAAGGCTGACTACCAGCACTCCGATGAACGAAGCCCTGATTCGCTGTCCGAGGCTCGCGGTTTCTATCTTCTTGCCACGACCAATGCCAACGATAGCAAAATGGCACATATAAACAAGGAAAGTGCCGAACAGCACGAAGAAGAATATTATGAACACATTGGAGAATCCCGAATCGCGTTTGCTGAGAATCACCGTGTTTTCGCTGTCGGGGCAATATCTGAAATGCTTGTAGCCGTTGCTTGTGCTTACCGAATATTCGCTGAAATCGCTTTCGGGAGCAAGCGAGAACAAGTACTTGTACGAGCCGCGGCTTGCCACCAGAACGCCCTTGCTGTAGCGTGCAAAATCGTATTTTTTGTCGCTGTGCTTCAACGCCATACGTTTGTCAAGAAGCAAATCTGGATAGCCAAGTCCTTCGCTGAAAATCTTGCTGTTAAGTTCGATGTAAATCTTCACAATCACAGTCGGCTCGACCATAACACTGAAAATACCAAGATAGGACTGGCGGCCATTATTATTATCAAGGTAATAGAAATTGGTGTTTGGAATCACAATTCCGCATTCGAGCAGCAAGGTTCTGAAATATTCAAAACAACCAACCGAGACGCCTTCGTCCTCGAGCATAAGGCTGTCGGTATCAGCGCAAATCGTCACCTGAGCATCGTAACGCTTGAGGTATTTCTTTGATGAAATTATACCATTGATTACGCTGTCGGCAGAATCGAAGTCGTACTGCTTGACAAACTCTGTAATTTCCTTGTTGCCACGCATTTCGTTGTCGAACTCGATGAAGTTGAACTCAACATCGAAGTCGCGCTCGGCCGACATATTATATGCCAGCACCTTGAAAGCTTCGGCTTCCTTCTGCTGCACTCGGCTCGAAATGGAGTACGACACCAGAAGCGAAACCATTATGGCTAGAATTGTCCTGTAGAGGAAAGTGCGTTTGCCCTTGAGCATACAATACAGCAAGTATGACCACATCAGCCACAGCAGGCAAGTCTGCACGATGACATTGTTGTCGTTGAACCAGCAAACCGTTGTGTATGCGGCAAGTATCAGCAAGACGAGCGGAAGTATCAGACGGATTTCAAGGAGCTTGTCGCAGATTTGTATTATTTTTCTGACGATGAAAATAGCTATGAAAATCACAGCCACCACTGATACAAGCGCCAGGTAACCATAGCCATCGGGACTGGAGAGGTTGGCAAAATTGAACGGAATCGACGAGTCGGCAACGATTTCAACAAGAAAATCGACCAACAGCATCGAAAGCACCGACACTAAAACCGAGAATAATATGCTTGTCAATGTTTTAGAGAACCGTCTGTTTTCCAGAACATTAAGATTTACATTGAAATGTCGGCAGAAAAATATGCACACCAGACCAACAATGACAACCTTCAGCAGCATATCGCCAAACGAAGCCTGCAAGGTAGATGTTGACAGCAATTCGGGCGAGAACATCTTTAGGTTGCTAAGGTCGTCGAAGAAGCCTACGGCAAGTAGCGAGAACCTGACGGCAAGCATCACCAGCACGAATGCGACAACCCAAATCCACGACTTGGAGCTGTATTTCCGTGCCAAAGCTTCAAAAATGGAATACAGGAGCAAAAGTCCGATGAGCAGGAAGCAAATCCGCATTGCCTGAGGCAGAGAAAGCCTGTCCTGCATGTAGTTATCGTCGGTAATGCCGAAATAAATGTTCTTGTCGCTTGCTGGAAGGCGTACCGAAAGCGAATTGTCGCTGCTGTCGGCAGAAACCACCACCTTTTTCGGCAGGTCGATGTCCTTTCCGTACGAAGTCACCAGCATGTCGTTCTCGTAGGAATATTCCTTTCGAATCTGGTAAAGTCCGACCACGGCGTTGTTGTCTTCGAGCTTCATGCCGCAGAGGTAGAGTCCGTTGTCTAGTTTCACAAGTCTGTCGCCAAGCGACGACTTGAATTCCACAGGTACGGGAATGTCGTTGGTTGACCAGTGCTGCAAGCGTCCGCGTTCGTAGTGGAAAAATCCAATGCCCTTTTCGGAAAAGTCGCCGGCCAACGAATCGAAAAACTCGACATTCACGCTGTCGGACTTGGTGGAAGCGATTTTCAGAGCATCTTCGCTCTTTTCGTTTATGTACAGATATTTTTCCTGAAATAAGATTTCAAGGCTCTGCTTGTCAACGAGTTCCTCGACATCGACAATGCCATCGCCGTGAGGCATAAACGCAAACACCGCCGCAACGACAGCAAGTATCGAGAGCAACGAAAAGTATAATATGCGGACAAACTTGGTTTTCATTTATTCGTGGTGATAAGGGTCGTTGTTGAGGATACTTAGTGCGCGGTAGAGTTGTTCTGCGAAGATTGCCCTTACCAGTTGGTGCGAGAATGTCATCCGCGACAGCGACAGCTTATAGTTGGCGCGGGCGTACACATCTTCGGAAAATCCGTAGGGACCGCCGATTACGAACATGAGGTTTTTCAATCCCGACAGAGACTGTTTTTCGATGAAGGCAGCGAACTCCTTCGACGACGGATTTTTCCCGTTTTCGTCGAGCAGAACGACAAAGTCTGACGGAGAAAGTTCATCGAGAATCTTCTCGCCCTCGAGTTTATTCTGCACGGCAGTAGTCACGCTCTTCGCATTCTTGATGTCCTTTACCACCTTGAATTCGAAGTTCATATAGCGTTTTATACGTTTGAAATATTCCTCAACCGCCGCGTTTATATAGTCCTTGTCGGTCTTCCCGACCACAAGCAAAGTAATGTTCATAATTACTGAATAAAAAGCGTGTAAAAATAGTTCAAAGTTTTGAAAGAAAGGACATGATAACGGAAAAATTTAATCAAGGTGAAGATGGCTTGAAGAAAATTATTATTTTTGCAAAAATTAAAAACGAATGGCAAAGCCATATAAAATAACAGAATCGACGGCTGAAGAAGCGAATGAACCGGTTGTTGCATACAAAACAACGCAACAATCTACACAAGGTATGGCTAATGATATACCAGAAGGCTATATGTCATTAGACACTTTTGGAGAAATATTCCACAGAAAACTTGATGAATGTTATGCAAATATACAAAGTAATTGTAAGCAATAAAGCATCATCAGACCTTGGCGACATTGCCAAATACATAGCAAGCATATACCGACCCGATAGCGGTCACAAATTTGTCAATAAGATTCTTGGACGGTTAGCCTCGCTAAGTTATACTGCGGGCATATATAAGCATAGCAATTATACTACCGCAAAACAGATTCATCCAAATGCTAAGACATTATCAATTGTCAATCACAGATGGACTGTGATATTCCACACATACGACAATTTTGCAATTATAGATCGCATTATGCCATCAAAAATGATAAAAGAATAAAAACTATATTCATGAAAAACATACTCACATTTTTACTCGTTACCCTTTCTGCACTTACAGTTACAGCGCAGAATTATTTTACAATCGACCAGATTAGCGACGGTTGGGACAAGAAAACAATCACAGGCGTTAAGGATGGTGGCATTCTTTCGCTCGTAAAGGCATTCAATGACACATGGCACAACCGTCCGACCACCGACCTACTGAAAAATCCCGTTAGCAACGACGGCGATGGCGACTACGATATAGTAGTCGATAGCCCCAACGGTTATGTTTCGGCATTTGAACTTGGCGACGACGGAGAATCGTTCTCGGCTTGCGTGTGGAAACGAAACAACGGACATAGGCTTTTCGCGTTCGTGTTCCAGAAAATGCACGGACTGAGCATCAGCCAAATCATACTATTCTACGACTACGACCCTGACGAAGGCACACTCATTCCCGAGTACAACGAACTGTCAAAATTCTCCCCTTCATTCAACGACAGCTACCATCCAATAACCTATCTGTTACCACGAGAAGGCAAGGATATCGTTGTAAACGAATACTTTATGAACTGGTATTCTTCCATCAGACATATTTACAAATGGGACGGGATGGAACTTTATTATCATTCTGTTGAGATTGATAAATTTGACGTTATTCGCAAAGAGTACGACGAAATGTACGATGCTTTTGAAGACTCAGATTTTACAAAATATATCCTTTACGACTTCGACGAGGACGGCAATCCCGAACTTTGGCTTTCGTCGCAAAACGAAGAATATCAGGCGATTTATTCAATAGTCGCAGGCGAAGTAAGCATGCTCGCGTCAACATACTTCAAGACTCATTTCGTATTTTATAGCAGAGGCGCCTTAGGTGTGGCTGGTGGATGCGGAACCGGATGCTTCTATACAAACTGCATAGTGCTCAAGGACAGCAAGGCTTCAAACAGTTACGAAGAATTTCAGTTGTACGACTTCGAAAAGGACAAAATCAATAACGAATATTCAATCAACGGAGCCGAAGTTTCAAAGAAAGAAGGAGAACAAGCGTTCAAGTCGCTTGGCGAGGCGATAGAGATAAAGCCAATATTTAGGAACTTAAAGAAGTAGAGAAATACATTTCGCCGCTCCGACAAAAATTCCTTGTTCATAATTTCTGAATAAAAGTCACCGACGAAACTTCTCACCTTCCAATTTTTGACTAACTTTGCATTGTAAAAAATTGGTTCAATTTTTGCATTACAGATGTTGTTTTAAAACGCATACTAAGATGAAAAGCATAAGACTAATAATTACAGCGTTGGCGATGCTGATAACATCGCTGGCATTTTCGGCAATCCCGCCAAAAGTTTTTGATGCAATGAAAGTCGGCAATTCTACCGAACTTTCGAAGTACTTCAACAATTCGGTCGAAGTGGCAATTCTTGAAACCGAATCGGTTTACAGCCGTCAGCAGGCCGAACAAGTAGTTAAGAATTTCTTCGAGAAAAACTCTCCGAAGAACTTCACTCTGCTGCATCAGGGAGGAAAAAGTGAAGCTCAATACGCAATCGGAACTCTCGAAATAACAAGCGGCAAGAAATTCCGCGTTTACTTCCTCGTGAAGGAACAGTCGGGCACTCCGCTAATTCACCAGTTAAGAATAGAAGAAGAACAATGATTCCGGAAAAATATCTCACCTCGCTCATCGCAAGAGCGTTCGAGGAGGATCTGGGCGACGGCGACCATTCTACATTGTCGTGTATCGATAAGTCGGAACAGGGAAAAGCTAGGTTGCTCGTCAAGCAAAACGGCATAATCGCTGGCGTCGAAGTGGCAAAAGCAGTTTGCAACTACTTATCGAAAGACCTCAAGCTCAACATTTTCATTCAGGATGGCACTCCCGTAAAGGTCGGTGACATTGTGTTCGAACTCAGCGGACCGCAGCACGATATTCTCAGCGCCGAACGCACAATACTCAACTTCATGCAGCGAATGAGCGGGATCGCCACTGTCACATCCGAATACGTGAAGCAGATGGAAGGTCTGCACACCAAGGTGCTCGACACCCGCAAGACCACTCCCGGACTGCGCCTCATAGAGAAGGAAGCCGTGAAGATTGGCGGCGGAACAAACCACCGCATAGGTCTGTACGACATGATAATGCTCAAGGACAACCACATCGACTACGCAGGCGGAATCGAGAAGGCAGTTGCCAAGGCTCACAAATACTTGCAAGATACTGGTCGCAGCCTGAAAATAGAAGTCGAAACACGTAACCTCGACGATGTGCGCGAAGTATTGCGTATTGGTGGCGTTGACCGCATTATGCTCGACAATTTCGACATACCAACCACACGCGAAGCCGTTAAAATAATCGGCGGTAAGGTCGAAACCGAATCGAGCGGCGGCATAACAATCAGTAACATACGTCAGTATGCCGAATGTGGCGTTGATTTCGTATCGATTGGCGCACTTACACACCAGATAAAAAGCCTCGACCTAAGCCTGAAGGCAGTAAAGTAAGTTTCTGCCCCGATGAAAAAGTTCAATTTCCGCGCCCTGCTCTTCGGTTTTCTCGAAAGGCTCGATGCCATGATAAAAATCATTGGCGACAAGATTGTCATACCAGGATTCGGCGGATTTTCATTGTACTACATAGGCAACTTTTTCATAACAGGCCTGTCGAAAGGCTCTTTTACCATACGCGCCAAAAGCGTGACCTACAGTCTTTTCTCGGCAATATTCCCCTTGCTGATTTTCGGATTCAGCTTGATTCCATTCATCCCGATTCCAGGATTTCAAGACACCCTAATGGAAGTAGTAACCGAAATGCTGCCGCCAGCAATCTACGATGTTTTCTTCGACACCATATCCGACACAATACTCAACCCGAGCGGGACATTGCTGTCTTTCGGTATCATAACTTCGCTATTTTTTGCATCCAACGGCATCCTTGCAATCATCGAGGCGTTCAACGCATCGTTCCACCACGTCGATAGGCGCAACCTTATCAGCAAACGCTTGATTTCCATTGCAATGGTCTTGATATTGTGCACACTGATAGTTGCAGCAATGACGGTGATAATCGGCGGTTCGAAATACATCGACCACCTTGTAACCCACCACACGACAATAGCCGACAGTACATTCTGGTATGTCTGCCTACACATTGCCAAGTGGCTGATAATCATATTACTATATTTCATAGCAATATCGTTCCTCTACTACCTTGCCCCATCAAAAAAGAGCCGCTACAAGTTCATATCGCCAGGAGCAATTCTGGCAACAATAGTGCAGATTCTCTGTTCGTCGGGATTCTCGTTCTACCTGAATAATTTTGCCAACTACAACAAAATATACGGTTCACTCGGTACAATAATAATAGTACTTATGTTGCTGTATCTCACATCAATATCGCTTATTCTCGGCTTCGAACTGAACCTCAGCATAATGTCGGGCAAAAAGAGTGACGCCGAAGAAAAACAACGCGAAAAGGACAGATTTGAAATGTGGAAGAGAAATCACGTATTCTCCAACAAGTTCATTAGGGAGTAGAAGGCAAGAAGGCAAGAAGGCTGAAAGGCGAAAAGACTGGAAGGCTGAAAGCCATTTGTACAGACAATTCATTGCGTCTCAAAAACACCAAAGCAATTAAACATTAGTACTGTCGCGGCGCGCCACGACACAACAACAAGAAACCCAGAAACGGCTTTAGCCACAGAAACCCATAATCCTTTTCTTCCTTACAAACGCCACCACCAGCACCGTCGACGACACCAGATACGAGCAGGAATTCACCACACATGCGCCCTCAATTCCCCACATCGGAATAAGCCAGAAGGAAAGCGCCAACGTTGCCACAAGTCCCGCAGACGACCTGAGCAACAATATTTTAAGTCGTCCCAATGCCGAAAAATAGTTAAACAATACCAACGCTACTGCATTAGCTGTAATTCCTATGGCAAGCAATAGAATTACAATCTTCGATTCTCCAAAACCATCACCGAAAACGAATTCAAAAACCGGCATCGGCACGCAGGCAGCAACAGCAATGCAAGATACTGTAATTGCGAGCGTTACAAGCGTAACTTTACGAGTCTCAAGCCACGCTTCGGCAGTGTCCCCCATCTTCAGCACCTTTGAATATTGCACGAGCGCAATGCTACGACTGAAAACCCATATTGCTTCCGAAATTGTAACACCGACAGAGAATATTCCCACCGACGACATGTCGGCATAAATGCCTATCAAATAGAAACATAGCCGAGCATTAAGAAACTGCATGAAAGCACTCAGTTCCTCCTGCCATCCAAAATTGAAAGCCTTGCGCAACGTGTCGAAACTGAACGAAAAGCGTATTCTTCCGAAAATCTTATGCGTAAAAATATGGCACAGCACAAGCACTAGTCCGTACGACAAGATTTGTGCGTAGAAGTATGCATGATAGCCAGTCTCGGGGAAAAACCAATAAATCAAAAGCATGAAAATCAGCAGTAAAGCCGACATCAACAGAGTTGCAACATTGTACTGGAAGATTTTTTGCACGCCCAAAAAAAGCGACGAGTGAAAAGTTATGCATCCCGACAAAACCGCCACGACGAAAAACGGCAGCACTGGCACCGACACATCAACAAACGCCACCACCACAGCCGCAACCGACGACACTATAAACGTCCACAGGAATGCGAGCGTTGCCAATGGCGAATGCCCGATTTTCTTCAGAAAAAACGATACGCTGCTGTTGGTGAGAATATTTGTAAACGTAGCAACCAGACTTATGTCGGCGACAAAGATTGCAATGAAACCCTTGCCCTCGCTTCCCCACAATTGTGTGGTAAAAATTACGGTAGCAAAATTAAGCAAGAGTATCAGCACCTTGGTCGATGCTGTCACTATAAAATCCTTGTCTAACCTAAACGTCTTCATGTTGGAGATGCAAAAATACAAAATCGATTAAAATAAATGCATCTATAAAAATAAATATGCTTACCTTTGCGCGATTTTTATGGACAGCATAATCGCAATATTGTCATCAGAACCGTTTTTCTACGTCGCATTGGTTGCAGGCATAGCACTTTTGGTGTATGCTGGCGACTGGGTTGTGGAAAGCAGCAAGCGCGTGGCCGAATACTTCAACGTTTCGAAGCTAATCATCGGTGTAACAATCGTTTCGATGGGCACATCACTGCCCGAACTTTGCGTCAGCGTAAGCGCAGCACTCGAAGGTTCGGCTAACATATCGATAGGAAATGTGGTGGGAAGCAACATTGCCAACGTATGCCTCATACTTGGAATTACGGCAATCATCATTACCCTGCCAATAGCACGCTCGGTGATAAAGCGCGACCTAATGATACTCCTTGCAGCTACTCTACTTTTTGCATTCTCACTGATTGACAACGAGATAAACATGCTCGAAGGCATATTCATGTTGCTTCTGATGGCTCTTTACATGTACCTGACTTTCAACAATGCAAAAAAAGAAGCCAAGGCCGAAGACTCCGAGACGAAACCCGACAGGTCGCACAACATTTGGATCTCGCTGCTACTGGTAGTCATAAGTTGCGCCGGACTGATTGCAGGCTCCGAACTGTTGGTTTATGGAGCCAAAAACATAGCATTGTCGCTAGGTGTAAGCGACAGGGTCATCGCGGTGACAGTTGTAGCCATCGGCACCAGTCTGCCAGAACTAACCACCTCGATCATCGCTGCCATAAAGAAGGAACTCGACATATCGGTGGGTAACATTATCGGCTCGAACATATTCAACATCTGCATGATTATCGGAATCACTTCGTGCATAACGCCCCTCGAGGCCGAGCCGACAATCCTCAGCTTCGACGTATGGTTCCTGCTGGCATCGCTGCTGCTGCTAGGAATAACAATTTTCCCCATCAAGGGCAAAACCGAAATCGTACGCATCGAGGGCATACTACTACTGCTGCTTTACATCGGATATTACGTGGCCATGGGACTTACCGGACAATTTGCCTCTCTGGGATAAAATAAATTTCGTCACAGGCTCATTGTGACAAAATCCCCCACCTTGTGACAAAATGCCAAATACAGGGACTAATCAATATTTTTTGTGACAAAGATTTCTGTCAATTGACAAAATTACTATTGCAATAAAAAATACGCATATATACTACTAAAAAAATATCTGTAATTATAAGTATATATTTTGTATCTTTGCGGTCTTAACAACAATAGACTGATGAGAAACATATATATAGCGTTAACAATCATAGCAATAGCACTTACAATGAGTTCGTGCAAAACGTTGCGACCATACGAAATGCTGCGCACCGACAAGGATTATGAATTCGCACAACAGGAATCTACACATGTCGAATACGTGATACAACCCAACGACAAGCTCAACATCAGGGTGCTGAACAATAACGGCGAAGCATATTTCGGTTTTGGCGGAGGCAACAGTGGCAGCAATAATTTCAACAGCACCCAGAACCAGGCCGGTTTTGTCGTAGAATACGACGGTAAGGTCAAATTGCCGATACTCGGACGAATCGACATCAGCGGAAAAACGCTTCGCCAGGCCGAAGACACACTCGAGTTGCTCTACTCGGAATACTTCCCCGATCCATTCGTACTTGTAGAAGCCAACAACCGCAAGGTGACCATGTTCATGAACGGTGGCTCGAGAGTACAGACTGTTCCTATAACCAACGACCAGTTTACCCTAATAGACGCAATCGCAGCCTGCGGCGGACTTACCGAAATAAGTCGTGCCTACCGTATAAAACTCATCCGCGGCAACCTCACCGACAAGCCAAAAGTCTACCTGTGGAACGTATCGTCGCTTGAAACTCTCGACGGCACAAACCTGCTGCTCGAAGCCAACGACATAATATACGTCGAAAGCCGTCCACAACATGTGACAAGAGTACTTCGCGAAATTTCACCATACCTTACACTTGTGACGACATTAATGTCTGTATATGGAGTAATAAAGGTTTTCACTAAAGATAAAAAATCTGGCAATTCCGCACCTGCAACAAACTAGAACATGAAGAAAAAAGATAAGATACCTACCCTAAACCAGGATTTCGAACTCGAAACCTTCATTACCGTCCTTAGGAAGAACTTTATTTTCGTAATAATCTTCTTCGCTCTGGCAATATGCGGCGGTTATATATATTTCAGATATACCCAGCCTATTTACAGTTCCTCGTCGGTAATCCAAATTAAAAAGGAAAACAAAGCTGGTGAATTCCTCGGAATCAACAACGAAGTCAAGATGGAACCGACTATAGAAATCATGCGCTCCGAAGAATTTCTGAAAACTGTCGTCAAGAATATGCCGCTTGGCATAAGCTTCTTCACCGAAGGCGCTTTTCTCGTAAACGAAAACTACGGAACAATACCCATCAACATCGAATTCGACATTACCGGCTCGAATATTTACGACACCCCTATATACTACGAACGCAATAGCGACGACAAATCGTACGACATAAGCATTGGCAAGAATGGAGCCTCGCACAATATCCCATACGACCAGCCTACAACTCTACCCGAAGGCATCACAATAACCATGTCGGCGCCAACAAGCTCGTACAACGAAAAGTCGAGCCTGAAGGACAAATACTACTTCACAATCAATAGCGAAAGAGCTACAATAAAGGGAATATCACGTGGACTTAACATCAACGCGCTGAACAACGATGCTGGTACTATCCAGATAACATTCGACTGCTTCAACGCCAACAAGTCGGCCGATATTGCCAACGCAATAGCAGAACAATACATCGAGTTCGACATTATGAAAAGCCGCGAAAGTTCGCTGTCGACCATTGCCTACATCGAAGAACAGATGGACAACCTCGCCGATGAGCTTTCGACAATCGAAACACAGCTGCAACGGTTCCGCATAGCAAACGGAATAACCAATGAAGATGCAAAACTGCACAAAAACAGCCTTGCCGAAGCCAAAATGTCAAACATCGAACAGAGAATTGCAGAACTGGAATTCGAAATCGAGACCTTGGACGAAGTACAAAACGAACTGAAGACAAATCAGGACCTCAATGTCTACGAAATGATGGCAATGATGTCGGGACAATCGTCCAACGCCTTCATATCGTCGATGCTTCAGTCGCTGCAAGACCTTATTGCAAAACGCGAAACAATGCTTTTCGAAGTCACAGAGTCGAGCCATAAGATTGTTGTAATCGACAAGCAGATTGAATCGAAAAAGGAATCGATAATTGACTTCATAGGCAGTTCGAAGGCTAGGCTCGAAAAGCAAAAGTCGGAATATAAGAACAAAATGAAGGACATTCGCAACGGAATATTCGAAAACAGCGACTACGACGAACTCGAATACTCGAAGTTGCAGCGCATATACTCCATAAACGAAGCCTACTATTCGCAACTGCTCAAGACCAAGACCGACATTATGATATCGCAGTCGGGATACGTAAGCACCAACCTCGTGCTCGAGAAAGCAAGCGCTCCCGGCAGCCCAGTTTCGCCGATACTGTCGAAAACAATGACCATGTCGATATTGCTTGCCTTGGTGCTTTCGATATTGTTCTTGCTGGCTAGATACTTGTTCTACAACAAGATACTCAGCAGTAGCGACATTAGCAAATACACCGATATTCCTGTAATTGGCGAGGTCGCAGCCAGCAAACACAAGCTGGACTTGTCCAAGGCTGTAGTACACAAGAATGCACGTTCGCACATTACCGAAAATTTCCGCAAGATACGAACCAACCTCGATTACTACCCACTCGAATCAAATTGCAGAGTAATAATAACCACATCGACGGTACCTGGCGAAGGAAAGACATTCGTCGCCATGAACACAGCCGACATCTACGCCATGTCGGGCAAAAAAGTCCTTATTGTCGACTTCGACCTCCGCAAGCCACGTCTCGACCAATGCTTCGAACTCGACAACGACAATGGAACCTCGACAATACTTACCAACCGCAAGGACTGGCACGAATGCCTGCATAAGAATGTAATCGAAAACCTCGACGTAATAACAAGCGGACCGATAACCCCGATTGCAGCCGAACTGCTGACCGGCAAGAAGCTGGAATCGTTCATGTCCGAAATCCGAAATGAATACGACATTGTAATCCTCGACACTCCTCCTCTCGGAATCATTCACGATGCCATAACAATCTCGAGATATGCCGACAACATTTTCTATGTAATGCGACATGGAGTAAGCGTCAAGGGCTACATAGAATACATAAACACACTGAAAGAAGAACACGGCATAAAGAACATATCAATAGTGCTTAACGGAATGCCAACAGGAAAACATTCGTCGTACGGCTACGGCAGATACGGATACTCAAGCTACGGGTATGGCTACGGATACAGCACCGATGATAATGACTCGGAAACAAAAAGTAAAAGCAAATTCAAAAAAATATTCGGAAAGGATTAACGTTACTGGTTATGGAATGGATATTATTGGCTAGCGCATTGGTAGCAGTAGGATTTTCGGCATTACTTGGGTTGTTTTTCATAAAGGGCACTTTCAATTTTCTTACCAAGAGGACAAAAGGAAATGCAGAACGCTTCAGTTCTCAAAGCAAGCCCATATACGGAGGCATACTTTTCTACTCGGTATTCCTTTTATGCGCCCTGATATACTTCTTCTCCCCTCTTTACACACCCGACGAAGCCAACAATTTCATAGCCTTGATGATAATAGTCAGCATTTCGTTCTTCATGGGACTTGCCGACGACCTTCTCAACACTCCGCCATTGTTCAAGTTCATTGTACAGTTTGTATGCGCATTTGTCCTCATTAAGACAGGCATAGTCATCACCATATCGCCAATGCCTTGGGTAAACAACATTATCACCGTATTGTGGGTAGTTGGCATAATGAACTCCATCAATATGCTCGACAACATGGATGCCATAACCAGTTCGATAAGTCTCACAATCATTGTTCCATGCGTAATAATGCAGATTATTAATGGCGACACCAACATCGACACCATGGTGATGGTAACAGCAGCAGGTGCAATTCTGGGATTTCTTATCTACAACTGGGCCCCAGCTAAAATGTATATGGGCGACAACGGCAGCCAGTTCCTTGGCATTCTGCTTGCCTACATTGGAATAAAATACTTCTGGAACGGAATACAGATTACCGACGATATAAACTACGCTTACAACGCCAAGCAGTTCATAATGGTAGCATTGGCATTTATTGTACCGCTGTCCGATACGACAACCGTCACAATTAACCGACTGCTCAAAGGCAAGTCGCCTTTCGTCGGTGGACGCGACCACACAACCCACTACCTATACTACCGAGGACTGACAGTACGTAAAGTGGCTGCGGTTCTTATCGTATTCAACCTCATCGGGGTTTGTCTCGCCCAGGTAATCATGTATTGCCCTTGCTTAAACTACAATATAGTTTACGCATTGGCAATATATCCCATAACAATATTCGCATTGCTATACATAAACACTAAAATCACAAAACAGAAATGACTGATAAAATCAAGATACCGCTATTCATTGCTCTCGGTGTCGCCGCTGGCGTACTGCTGACATTCGGACTAATGTCGCTCACGACCGACGAAGATTCTACCCAACAAGAAAACCACCACAAGGAAATGCCACTATCACCGACATCTTCGCAACCATTTATTCCCGACGAGATAATTTTCTGCGAAGAACGAGTTCCACTTGAGAATTTTGATGTTTACGAAGCACTTGACTATGAGCTTGTTGTGAATATGTACCGTCACTCGGCAACGATAACTTATCTTAAAAAAGCAAAGAGATATTTCCCTGAAATAGAAAAGGTGCTGAAGGAAAATAACATTCCCGACGACCTAAAATACCTCTGCGTTGCCGAAAGCGGACTTAGCAATGTGGTTAGTCCTGCCGGTGCAACTGGCTTCTGGCAGTTCATGAAGTCGGCAGCAAACGAGTACGGTCTGCGCATCGACACCAACATCGACGAACGCTACAACCACCACAAGTCGGTAGTTGCCGCCTGCAAATATTTCAAGGATGCATACAAAAAGTTCAAAAGCTGGACATTAGTTGCTGCTTCGTACAACATGGGAATGGGCGGCGTGAGCAAAAGCATAGAAAGCCAAAAGGTTGACAACTACTGGGATTTGCTTCTGAATCAAGAAACAGCAAGATATGTCTATCGTATCATTGCGCTCAAGCTGGTTATGGAAAATCCAAGCACCTACGGCTTCGACCTTGACGAAAAGGATTTGTACGAAGAAATTGAAACTTACACCATAAAGGTTGATACGACAATAACAGACCTCACTCAGTTCGCTATCGACAACGGCACTAACCTCAAGATGCTCAAGTATTTCAATCCGTGGCTTCGAACCAATACGCTGCCGAACCAGTCGAGACGGGAATTTGAGATTGAACTGCCGAAGAAAGGCATAAGACCCTGCAAAACTACTAAGTGATGAAGAATGAAGATGAGAAGATTGAAGTCAGGGGCGCAAGGATTCACAACCTCAAGAACCTTGATGTTGACATTCCGCAACATAAGTTGACAGTTGTCACTGGATTGAGCGGTTGCGGAAAGTCGTCGCTTGCCTTCGATACAATATACGCCGAAGGGCAACGCCGTTACATGGAAACATTTTCGGCATACGCGCGACAGTTTATCGGTAGTATGGAACGCCCTGATGTTGACCAGATTACAGGACTTAGCCCCGTAATTGCCATCGAGCAGAAGACTACCGTAAAGAATCCGCGTTCCACAGTCGGCACAATAACCGAAATTTACGACTACCTGCGTCTGCTTTTTGCCCGTGCGTCAACGGCATATTCCTATGTCACTGGCGAGAAAATGGTGAAATACAGCGACAACCAGATAGTTGACATCATAACCGAAAAGTTTAGCGGAAAATCGATTTATGTTCTCGCACCGCTTGTAAATGGACGAAAAGGTCACTACAAGGAACTTTTCGAGAATATTCGTCGCCGGGGCTACATGACTGCCCGCATTGATGGCGAAATCACCGAAGTGGAATACAATCTCAAGCTCGACCGCTACAAGAACCATTTTATTGAAGTTGTTGTCGATAAGCTCACGATAAAAAGCGACGACGACAGCCAGCGTCTGCGCAAGGCCATCGAACTTGCCATGCAACTCGGCAAGGGAATCACTATGGTTTTGGAAAAAGGCTCCGACAAACCGTCGTTCTATAGTCGTTTCCTGATGTGCCCCACGAGCGGAATTTCGTACAAGGAACCTGCTCCGCACTCGTTTTCGTTCAACTCGCCGCAGGGAGCTTGCCCAAAGTGCAACGGACTTGGAACCATCATCGATGTTGACCTCGAAAAACTTATTCCAAACCGCGACCTTTCGATAAACGAAGGTGCAATAACCACCATTGGCAAACGAAAGGAATCCGTTCTGTTCTGGACACTTGACGCTCTTGCCGAAAAACTTGAGTTCTCGATGAAAACGCCGATTAAGGATTTGCCCGAAGACATTCTCGACACAATACTTTACGGCTACAACGGAAACCTCAACCTCAGACATACCCCGCTTGGTGAAGATTCCAACTACATCGTCACCTTCGACGGCGTGATAAACCGCATGAAGCACAGCAGTAGCGACGACGATTCGGACAAGGAGAACGCCAAGTTTACAAAATATGTAACCTGCCCCAAGTGCGGCGGAGCAAGGCTCAACCGCGAGGCTTTGTGTTTTAGGTTTGCAGGCAAGAATATCGCCGAGCTTGCAAATATGGATTTGCCCGAACTTTACAATTTCTTCGACAACCATAATGCCGAACTTTCGGACAAGGAGCAAAAGATTGCCCACGAAATTGTGAAGGAAGTTAAGACCAGACTCAAGTTTTTGCTTGATGTAGGACTTGACTATTTGTCGCTCAACCGTCCTGCCGAAAGTCTTTCGGGCGGTGAATTGCAACGCATTAGGTTGGCAACACAGATTGGTTCGCGCCTCGTGAATGTTCTTTACATCCTCGATGAGCCCAGCATTGGTCTTCATCAGCGCGACAACCAGAAACTCATACATTCGCTCAAGGAACTGCGCGATCGTGGCAACTCTGTCATAGTCGTCGAGCACGACCGCGATATGATTGAAAATGCCGACTACATTGTTGACATTGGTCCTGGTGCTGGTCGCAAGGGCGGACACCTTGTCTTTGCCGGCACGCCCGAAGAAATGCAAAACGCCGACACACTTACAGCCAAGTACATCAGTGGTTCGTTGAAAATAAAAGTGCCGAAGGAACGCCGTCCGTTCGACAAGGACAAATGCGTTAAATTGATAGGTGCAACAGGCAACAACCTTAAAAATGTGGATGTAAGTTTTCCAACTGGCATAATGGTCTGCGTAACAGGCGTTTCGGGAAGTGGAAAGTCGAGTCTTGTAAACGGCACTCTCGTACCTATATTGAATAGGCATTTCTACCGTGCCGAAACAAGTCCGCTGCCTTACACAAAAATTGAAGGCATCGAGAACATCAACAAGATTATTGCTGTTGACCAGTCACCGATTGGACGCACACCGCGTTCTAACCCAATGACATACACAGGACTTTTCACCGAAATCCGCGACCTTTTTGCAGCATTGCCAGAGGCAAAAATCAGAGGCTACAAGTCGGGACGCTTCTCGTTCAACATTGCTGGCGGACGCTGCGAAACCTGCAAGGGTGCCGGTGTGCGTACCATCGAAATGAACTTCCTGCCCGATGTCTATGTTCCCTGCGAAACTTGTGGAGGCAAACGCTACAACCGCGAAACTTTAGAAGTCAAGTTCAAGGGCAAGTCGATAGCCGATGTCCTAAATATGACAATAAATATGGCTGTCGAGTTTTTTGAGAATATTCCACAGATTTACAAGAAGTTAGTAATCTTGCAGCAGGTAGGACTTGGCTACATAACTCTCGGTCAGGCATCGACAACGCTTTCGGGTGGCGAAGCTCAGCGTGTAAAACTGGCAACTGAACTTATGCGCCGCGAAACTGGCAAAACATTGTACATACTCGATGAGCCGACAACTGGACTTCATTTCGAGGACATACAAGTGCTTATGAAGGTGCTTAACTCGTTGGTTGACAAAGGCAACAGCATGATTATCATCGAACACAACATGGATGTTATAAAGTGTGCCGACTGGATTATCGACATGGGACCCGAAGGCGGCGAAAAAGGCGGAACGGTACTTTGTTGCGGAACGCCCGAAGAGATTGCCAAGCACAAGGAAAGTTACACAGGGCAATTCCTGAAAAAAGAATTAAAGCGTTAACAATGAGCATGTTTCTGAAAGACATATCAACAGTGAACTTTAAGAGCTTTGAGGAGAAGGAACTGCAGTTCTGCAGCAACATCAACTGCATAATTGGCGACAATGGCGTCGGCAAGACCAATATCCTCGATGCCATCTACCACCTTTCGATGTGCAAGAGTTACTTCACGCAGCAGGACAGGCAGTGCATACGCAACGGCGAGGATTTCTATGTTGTTCAGGGTGAATACGATATAGATGGCAAGCAGGAAAAAATCTACTGCGGACTGCATAGGGATGAGCGTCATAAGTCGTTCCGTCGCAACGGTGCCGAATACCAGCGGCTTACCGACCATATTGGACTGATACCCATTGTTTTCTCGTCGCCAACCGACACCATTTTGATTTTTGACAGCGATGCAAGGCGTAAATTCGTTGATTCGATAATTTCGCAGTTCGACAACATCTACTTGAAAAGCCTAGCAATGTACAAGCGTGCGCTCGAGCATCGCAACACCTTGCTTCACAAGCTTCACGACGGTTTTTCGGTGAACGATGCCGAATTCGAAATCTGGGATATGCAACTTGCCGACTATGGCACAAAGATTTACGAAAAGCGCAAGCAGTTCATCGACGAGATAATACCGATATTCCAGAAATACTATGCGCAGATTTCGGGCGGACGCGAAGAAGTGAAGCTGATTTACGATTCGGAACTCAACGAAATGACTTTCGACCAGCTACTTGCATCGCATCGCGACCGCGACAGGGCAGCAAGCCACACCACTGGTGGTTCGCATCGCGACGACTTCACTTTCCTGCTTGGCGACAGCAGCATAAGGCAGTGTGGTTCTCAGGGACAGCAGAAAACCTACCTTATCAGCCTCAAGTTCGCGCAGTTCGACTACATACAGCGCAAAGTAGGACAAAAGCCCATTCTGCTTCTCGACGATATTTTCGACAAGCTCGACCCCAAGCGTGTGAAAGTTATTTCTCAGATGGTCTCAAGCGACGAGTTCGGACAGATTTTCATTACCGACACCAGCTACGACCGTATGCCCAATATGCTTGCCGATTTGGACATAGAACATACATTGTATAGGATTGAACCATAATTTTATCGACATGAAAGCAACATACCTTATAATATTATTACCATTTATGCTGATTGCCAGCTTGTGTTCGGCGCAAAGCGACAAGGTGGCGAAGCTAATCGAAGGCACTTGGCAACTCGACTCGCTATACATTGGCGGGCTGCAGCTTCCCGAGCCATTGCTGAGAAAAGTTTACGAAAAGATGAACGAGACCAAGCAATACACTACATACTATTTCGGGGAAGACGGCAAATATGTAAATGCTACAAAGACAAATACCACCGAAGGAACTTGGTCTCTTTCGCAGTCGGGCGATACGCTAACCCTTATTCTTCCCGACAAGACTATAGTAAACAAGATTTTGCATATCGACACCGACAGTCTTGCCATAGAACCACAAAACGAAACCAAAGAAGTGGAGAACGGCAAGATTTTTATGGTAAAGCCAACAAATCTACCTATAGAACCCTAATTATCCATTGTGCATTATCCATTGTCAATTATCAATTGTTAATTATTAATTGCTTATGAATCCCGTTATAGCAGTCGATTTTGACGGAACAATAGTAACCCACCGCTATCCCGAGATAGGCAGCGTGATAGATGGAGCGTTTGAAACATTGAAAGACCTTAAGCGCCATGGCTTTACACTAATCCTATGGACTGTTCGCGATGGAGAACTGCTTGATGAAGCCGTGGAGTTCTGCAAGCAGCACGGACTTACATTCTACGCCGTGAACAACGAGCATCCCGACGAGGTTTTCAATCCCAAGTACATGAGCCGTAAGATTGTTGCCGACATCTACATCGACGACCGCAACATTGGCGGGTTTATTGGCTGGGATAAAATTAGAGAACTGCTAATTCCTCAAACTCTCATTAAAGAAGACCTTGACGACGAAGAATACAGCGATGACTTTATGCCCGAAGACGAGCCACAGCAAAAACGCAAATGGTGGCAGAGAAAGTAAAGAAGAATTGTCAACAACTGCACTTGGATACTGGCGGAATAATAACATTGCAAAATATTGAAAGTTTTTTTCTACTTAATGCTTGTAATAATGAAATCTGTAGTACATTTACAGCGAAGAAACTTTTCAAATATATATTTATGAAAATGAAAATATCGTTAATCTCTTTGGTTGCAATTGCCTTTGTAATGACAATTGGTTGCGAACGCCACGAATACTGCCAATGCGATAAAAAATTACCGGCAAGCACTAGTTCGGGAATAATAATAGAAAATGCAAAACTTAAAATCAATGACCCTAAAACTGGTGAGTATTTTACGGAATTGATTATCAATGAAGAATCATTGCAAGGAGAAAACAGCTATAAAGTAAGTTTCGACGACGGAGCAACATTCGACAATATCGATTTTTCAAAATACACAATTTTAGGATACCCTATTATAGGAGAAGGTCGTACATCTTACAATAAAAATGTAACCAAAGATGTCACTAATAAGAAATACATCTATACAATAGATGCCTTGGAATGTACATATTATAAAGTTGCAAGTGAAGCAACAAATTGCGTACTCATACCAAAGATTGAAGACGATTATACTGTGGAATTTGTTGTAAATTACGCACGCTGGAAAAATGGCAAGACAACACAAATAAGCAAAGAGGAATGGTAATGAATTTGAAGCCTATATTAGCAGTTGTTGTATTTGCGTTGGCATTTGTTTCGTGCGAAAATGCTAACTACCGTCAAATACCCAAACCCATACGAAAATTAATTTTGGAGCAAAAGGGCAACTGCCTTACATCTGTTCAGAAATACCATTACCAAGGCAAAGAGGCGTATTTGTTCGAGTCGTCATCGTGCGCAGATTATCCTGCTGTAGTGTATGACGAAAATGGTGATGTTATCTGTATGCCATCTGGCGGATTGTCGGGTGCAGGCGACGGGAAATGCCCCTGCTTCTACGAAGAGGCAACAAATAAGGAAGTTGTATGGAATAAGTAGCAATAAAAATTACTGCTGAACATCAAATCTTAGTCCGTTCCACTTTACAATTATTTCTTTCTTGCCTTCGGGACGGTTGTTAATGACTGCTGTGATATCTTTGCCTACGCGCGGAAGACTGTAGGTTACAACCGGATATTCGTTCCACCAATTGTTGTATTGCTCTTCGCTTATAGGCTCGCGCTCATCAGTTAGATAATTGTTAAGGAAATATTCGCCCTTGTCAACACTTACACCAAGACCTTCCATTCCAGTCTTAATATCGATGCCCATACCTTCCCTATAAGCATAGGTCATCTTGTGCGTGGCATTGTTGTATATGCCGAAAGTAACACCGCTATACTCCGTTTCTATGGCTCTGTTGCCCTGAAACATCTGCACCGACTCAGCAAAAATCTTGTGATTACCGTCGGAACTGTTCCAATAGCACATCTCCACGAGTATTCTATTGCCTTCGGGGCTGTATTCGTCGGGCGGATAAACCTTCTCGAAACTTGCAAAACCATTTTTAGAGTCAAGCGTAACCTTTTCGGTCTCGTCCAACGGCTCGTTCTTTAGGTATCTATGCCACAAGTCCGACAAGTACCCATTCAGTTCGTCCTCTGATTCTTCACCAAAATAGGCATTGATAAAATCGTTTATTATAGGCTTCTGCCCCTGATATTTAACGGTTACTGCGTATGCGTATTCTTCGTTTTCCTCCGGATAAGGATTTGTCTGAGCAAATGTGCAAAATGCCGCAAAACTAAACACTGCAAAACAAAGTAAATACCTCATAGTCTTCATGTTTTTATTGTTTAAAATTCATATTATCAGGTTAACTTTCCAAAATATCCCTTATAATCGGAACAAGATACTCGAACTTTACAAAACGGTGTGTTACATTGTCGAACTCGTGGATTGTAAAGCCTCGGAACTGTTCCTTCAGCGAATCGTAGCTACCGAGAAGTTCATCGTCCTTAGCTAGCGCAAAAGTCAGTTTCTCCCTGTCGAAATGCACATCATTGAATGGTCCTGTAATGAAACCCTGATATGCATCAAATGCTTCCTGCGAAAGGTAATGCTTTGTTTCGGTGGCATAGTTGATTAGCTCAACACCCACAAATTGCCTAAGCGATTCGTTTGGACGCGAAGCTGGATTTATGGCAAGAGCCTTCAGTCCGCACAGAGCCGACATATACATTGTCATCATACCGCCGAGGCTTGTTCCCACAATCATTCTAATGTCGTGAGTATCAATTTCGTGCCTAAGTTGTGCAATAAGTGCATCTGGCGACTGCGTATAGTAGTCGAGAGTTGGCGAAACAATTTCGTAATCGGGGAAATACTCGATTAACTTCATTGCTTTAAAGGCGTTTCCCGCCGAATTGAACCCGTGTATGTATAGTATCGACTGCATATTATTCTGGTTCTTCATATACTTCTGTTTCAATAGCTTCCTCGCGGCCATCGGTACGGATTATCTTTTCTTCGGGATGTTCCTGCCGCCAGTCGTCGCCAAATTCGTGTCCGCAATGCTTGCAGAACTTGGCTTCGTTGTCGTACTCGTACTCGTGGCACTGCGGACAAATTCTGAATTTCTCGCGCTGCTTCTTGTAGCTCTTTGCCATCGAAGCCGAAACGATACCTGTTGGCACTGCTATTATCGTGTAACCCAACAACATAACAAATGCCGACAACGCCCGTCCAAGCCCAGTTGTAGGCGTAATATCGCCGTAGCCGACAGTGGTCATCGTAACTATTGCCCAATATATGCTTGTGAATATGTTGCTGAATGCTGTATTTTTCCCACCTTCAATTATATACATTACGGTTCCCATCGAGATTACAAGAATCAGAACGAATAGGAAAAATACGATAATCTTTTTGCTACTGTCCTTTAATGCCAGCATAAGGAACCGGCCTTCGTCGAGGAAGTTGAAAAGCTTGAATACGCGGAAAACCCTAATTAGCCTGAAAGCCCTGATTGCCAGCATATAACGCGCTCCACCAAAGAAGAAACTTATGTAAACAGGCAGAGTTGACACCAAATCGACAATCCCGTAGAAACTGAAGACATATTTCAGTGGTTTTGGCGAACAGTAAACACGAGCGAGGTATTCGAATGTAAAAAAGGCTGTGAAAACATATTCAAGCACTAAAAAAAGGATTTTCCAAGCCCTTGGGATTCCTGCACTTTCGACCATGAGCACCAAAATACTGGCGACGATCATAATCATCAGCACGATGTCGAACATCTTGCCGGCCTTGGTTTCGGAACCAAAGATTATTTCGTAAAGTTTGTCCTTCAACTGCTGATTGTGCCAGAATTTCACAAGGAAATTTTCTTTCCAGCGTGTCCAGAACCGTTTTTTAGGCTGCTTTTCCTCCATCGGACTACTTAAGCGGAATTTTCTTTATTCGGCGTTCGTGTCTGCCACCTTCGAACTGAGTCTTAAGAAAAGTTTCGGCAATTTCTACGGCAAGTTCCTTAGAAATGAAACGAGCAGGCAATCCGCAGATGTTTGCATCGTTGTGCTGGCGAGCCAAAGCTGCAATTTCCACATCCCAGCACAAAGCACAGCGCACACCCTGATGCTTGTTGGCGGTCATGCTTATGCCGTTGCCTGTTCCACATATTGCAAAACCTATGCATTCTCCAGCCTCGACAGCTGCTGCAAGCGGATGTGCATAATCGGGATAGTCGCAACTTTCGGCAGAATTGGTACCGAAATCCTTTACTTCGTAACCCTTCTGCTTCATATATTCCATAAGGAAATTCTTCAATTCAAACCCTGCATGGTCGCAGGCAAAACCTATACACTTCATTCGTCAAATTTTAGATTGCAAAGATAGTCAAAAAAAACGGTCGGAGGAAATCCGACCGCTAATATTTTTTTGACAAACAGCTTATTTTGCTGCAGCTGTAGTGAAACTCTTGACTTCACCAAACACCTCTATATCCTCACCGGCCTTTGTATATTGGATGCTAGCCTTATAATAGTAGGTAGTTGAAGGAGTAAGATTGTTTGCAGGTATTTCGTACGATGTAACGGCTTCGCCTGCTCCACCCGACCAGTCCTGGCTTGTTGTTGCAGGAGTAAAATCAGCCGTAGTGCTCCAATAGAAGCCCTTATTGTTAATATTATTACCATTAGCAGTAATCTGAGCTTTCAAACGTGCCGATGTCGAAGTAATATTTTCTGCTACAACCGTCGTAACTACAGGCGCTTCGAATTCGGTAGTAGCAAAAGCCTTGCTTTCACCATATAGAATAATTGTTGAATCCTGTGCCTGAATAAATGCACGGCAGTAATAAGTTGTGCTAGGCGCCAGACTTACAACAGCAGAAAACGGAGTATTCGTGTTCTCCGAATAAACTACCGACGAATTCGAATAGTCGCCGAAACGGCTGTATTGGAAACCAACCTTTTCAATATCGAAATTTTCATTGTTCACATAGCTACCCTTGAAAGTAACATTCTCGGGAGATGCAACTTCTGGCTGCATTGTCTCAACGGTAATTTCCAGATCAAAAGTCACAAATTCCATTATATCGCCGACATCCAGATCGTCATCGCCCTTGGCGTATGCCTGATAATAGTATTTAGTATTCGGCAGCAAACCGCTTACCTTAGCCTGGAAATCGCCCTTTCTACCAGGACCGCATTTTACTTCTTCATGATTTGCCAAGTTCTTCGACGTACTATAGAAGAAACCACGCTCCTCAAGTTCCGAACCTGCATCTGATACAATCTGGCCCTTAAGGGTGACACTTGTTGCACTAAGATTCGAATACTGCATTGTCTTTACAGAAACAACCTTCATGAATCTGTCACATCCAGAGAGGATTACCAATGCCACAACAGCAATCATTGAACAAAAAACTATACTCCTTTTCATACAATCAATTTTATAAAATTCAACATCACAAAGATAACACTAATATGTTATATGAGCAAACAAAACATGTACCATATTTTTTTTGCAGACAACCTATAACAAGCTTTACCTTTTTCATATAGTACTGACGCTAAATCTTGCGTTTCAACAACCATAAAGAAATTCAAGAACTTCACCTCAAACAAATCATTTCAAATCTTTAAATCATTGAATTATGGAATTTTTAAATCAGCGAAGCTAATCATTGAATTTTTGTTATCTTTGCAACCCTAAATAAAGAAGAAGAAAATGTCTGAAAACACACAGGACAAGGAACTTATAAAGGAAGTCACCCAATCGGAATACAAGTACGGGTTCGTTTCCGACATCGAAGCCGATGAAATTCCCGTTGGTCTTACCGAAGAAACGGTACGCTTGATTTCCAAGAAGAAGGGCGAACCCGAATGGCTGCTCGAATTCCGTCTCAATGCTTTTGAGAAGTGGAAAAACATGGAACAGCCCAACTGGGGACACCTCGACATTCCACCAATCGACTACCAGAGCATAATATACTACTCGGCACCGAAGCCGCAGAAAAAACTCAACTCGCTCGACGAAATCGACCCCGAAATAAAGAGCACCTTCGACAAGCTCGGCATTCCGCTCGACGAGCAGAAGCGCCTTTCGGGCGTGGCCGTCGATGCCGTAATGGACAGCGTTTCGGTGAAGACAACTTTCCAGGAACGACTTGCCGAAGATGGAATCATCTTCTGCTCGTTCAGCGAAGCAGTGAAAAACCACCCCGACCTCGTGCGCAAGTACATGGGCAAGGTGGTACCATCGGGCGACAACTATTTTGCAGCGCTAAACTCGGCAGTGTTCAGCGACGGCTCGTTCTGCTACATTCCAAAGGGAGTACGCTGCCCGATTGAACTTTCGACCTACTTCCGCATAAACGCAAGCAACACCGGCCAGTTCGAGCGCACATTGATAGTCGCCGACGAAGGCGCGTATGTTAGCTACATGGAAGGCTGCACCGCACCACAGCGCGACGAGAACCAACTTCACGCTGCAATAGTGGAAATAATTGCCGAGAACGATGCCGAAGTAAAATACTCAACCGTACAGAACTGGTACCCAGGCAATAAGGAAGGCAAAGGCGGTATCTACAACTTCGTAACCAAGCGCGGACTTTGCAACGGAAAGAACTCAAAGATCAGCTGGGCGCAGGTCGAAACAGGTTCGGCAATCACATGGAAATACCCGAGCACAGTGCTCAAGGGCGACAATTCGGTTTCGGAATTCTACTCGGTAGCCGTAACCAACAATTTCCAGCAGGCCGACACCGGCTCGAAGATGATTCACATCGGCAAAAATACCAGCAGTACGATAGTATCTAAAGGTATTTCGGCAGGACGCAGCCAGAACTCGTACCGCGGAATGGTGAAAATCGGTAAGAACGCCGACAACGCCCGCAATTTTTCGCAATGCGACTCGCTGCTTATGGGCGACAAGTGCGGAGCCCACACCTTCCCCACCCTCGATGTGAACAACGAAACAGCCATCGTGGAGCACGAAGCTACGACTTCGAAAATCAGCGAAGACCAGATTTTCTACTGCAACCAGCGCGGAATCTCAACCGAAACAGCTATCGGACTGATTGTTAACGGCTACGCCAAGGAAGTCATCAGCCGTCTGCCGATGGAGTTCGCCGTCGAAGCCCAGAAACTGCTGCAAATAAGCTTGGAGGGTAGCGTCGGATAAACCGTAAGGACGATGCATGCATCGTCACAAAAGATGCACGCATCGTCATAGATACAAACAACAATGGAAAGACAAAACGACATACTACCCATTCTCACAGTCAAGCACTTCGATGTGAAGTCAACGACCAACCACCTGCTGGTGAACAAACAGCAGATTGGTAGTTTTGTCGCCATTTCGCTCGAAAACGAGCCTTTCTCGTGGCGGGCAAGCTGGGTTCTGTGCAAATATGCAGAACGAAAAGCCAGCGACATACAGCCATACGCACAAATGCTCATCGACAACCTACCCAACATCGCAAAGCCAGGACACCGTCGCGAAACTCTGAAGATACTCTCTCACTTGCAACTTGACGAAAGACAAAGCTGCGATGTAATGGACTTCTGTTTCGACAGCATAAAGGACAACAAGCTACAGGCATCAGTCCGCTCTGCCGCCTACGACATGCTCATGAAAATCGGAGAGCAATACCCCGAAATCAGATCTGAAGCCATAGCAATCTTCGACGACACCAAGGACTACTATCCTCACGGAATCCGAAAATCAATATATGTAAAGACGATGTGCCCATCGTCTCATAATAACAACGCAAAAAACATATCACTATGCTAACAATAAAGAACCTTCATGCCGAAATAAACGGCAAAGAAATACTAAAAGGTATAAACCTTGAAATAAAAGAGGGCGAAGTTCACGCCATAATGGGACCTAACGGTTCGGGAAAATCGACCTTGTCGGCTGTACTAACCGGCAACGAAAACTACAAAGTTACCGAAGGCGAGGTTATCTTCAAAGGTCGCAACCTCCTCGAAATGAGTGTGGAACAGCGTGCCAAGGAAGGCATTTTCCTTAGCTTCCAGTATCCGGTTGAAATACCTGGCGTAAGCATGATAAACTTCATGAAGACCGCCATCAACGAACAGCGCAAATACCGCGGTTTGCCCGAACTGACAGCATCGGAATTCCTGAAATACACCCGAGAAATGAAAGAGTTCGTAGAACTGAAGGACGACCTTGCAAACCGTCAGGTGAATGTAGGATTCTCGGGGGGTGAAAAGAAGCGCAACGAAATTTTCCAGATGGCAATGCTCCGCCCCTGCCTCTCAATTCTCGACGAAACCGACTCTGGCCTCGACATCGATGCTCTCAGAATAGTTGCTAACGGAGTCAACAAGCTCAAAACTCCCGAAACATCGTGCATAGTTATCACTCACTACCAGAGGCTTCTCGATTTCATCGTCCCCGATGTGGTTCACATCCTCTACAACGGACGCATCGTGAAGACTGCGGGCAAGGAACTGGCCCTCGAACTCGAAGAGAAAGGTTACGGATGGATTAAGGAACAGCTCGGAGAATAGAATCATGGACATCAATAAAAAATACATAGACATCTTTGAAAGTTGCGCCGAACAGTTCCGCAAGTCCGACACCGACTTCATGTTCGCCAAGCGCAAACAGGCATTGGAAGACTTCCGCAAAAACGGACTTCCAACTGCCAAGACCGAGAATTACCGCAACTTCAACATAGCCGACATTTTCAGCACCGAGTTCGGCAATGTCCTGCAAAGCAAGACAAACATCGACTTGAACGAATATTTCAAGTGCGAGGTCGAAAACATGGATGCAGAAGTGGTTCTCGTGTCGAACGGAATGTACTACGACCAGAACAAGGTTCTTCCAGACAAGGCTATAATCTGCAGCCTAAAGGAAGCACAGACAAAGCACCGCGACATTTTCGAAAAATACTACAACACAAGCGCAGCCAACTTCGGCGACGGCTTTGTAAACCTAAGCACAATGCTCGCCGACGACGGACTTTTCGTCTATATCCCCGACAATGTCCGCCTCGAAAAGACTTTGCAGATAATAAACCTCAATCACGGATTCGGCAGCAAGAACATTGTAAAGCGCAACCTTATTGTTTTGGGCGAAAACTCGTCGTTGTCGGTTGTTGTGTGCGACCATACGCTCAATAGCAGCAGCAATTTTGTAATCGACACTACCGAATCGTTCATTGGCAAGGGTTCAAAGCTCACGCACTACACAATCCAGAACGAACCCGACAAGTCGAGCCTCGTTAGCAACCATCTTGCTGAATTGCAAGGCGATGCAAATATCGAATCGTTTGTGCTGACGCTACACGGCGGAATCGTTCGCAACAATCTGCGTGTGCGTTTCAACGGCGAGCATTCCGACGCCAACCTGCTCGGACTTTACCTCATCGACCGCAAGCAATATGTTGACAACTACACACTTATCGAGCACCTTGTTCCAAACTGCAACAGCAACGAACTTTACAAGGGCATACTCGACGAGCAGGCTCGCGGTTCGTTTATGGGAAAAATCATCGTCCACGAGGGCGCACAGAAGACGGCAGCCTACCAGACAAACCGCAACCTATGCCTCACTGGCGATGCCCGTATGACAACCAAACCGCAGTTGGAAATCTATGCCGACGATGTTCAGTGCAGCCACGGCGCAACCGTAGGTCAGCTCGACGAAGAAGCGTTGTTCTACCTTCGTCAGCGCGGAATTAGCACCAAGGAAGCCAAGCTGATGCTTATGTTCGCCTTTGCCAACGACATTCTGATGAATATGCACATTGAACCACTGAAGGAACGCATCTCGAACATGATAAATTCTCGTCTGCGTGGCGAACTTTCAGAATGCAGCAACTGTCTGCTCAACTGCGAAGGCGGCAACTGCAAGGCGTAATACATTGCAAACAACATAAAAAACGCTTCGGAAATCCGAGGCGTTTTTTCTATATTCTATTCCCCAAATATCGCCACTCGTGGCCAAACATCGCCATCAAGCCCCGACAGGAATTTCAACTGAATAGGAATCAGAATGTTGCCTATTCGTTGCAGTTTGGTAGGTTCTTCTGTGGGAACCTCGTAGGATTTCAGACAATGCAAATCGTCGGCAGCAAGCGCAAAATAGCGAAGCTGGTCGCCCGATGAAACGCTTACCGTCCAGTCGTGGAAGTTGCCAATTATCATCATTCCATCGGTTTCAGGATTGAAATCGGGGATTTCTGCTTTCCGAAATCCATAATTCTTGGCATCAAGCATCCAGAAACGATTTTCGGTGTCGCTAATGAACGCCAAGGAACGCTGATTGCGGAATTCGGTGACAAAAATGTGCTTCGGCACTATGCCATCGGGCAACTCGATATGTCGCAAGTAAGGTCGTCCGCGCTGCATTTTCAGGTGGAAAAGCTTGTCGTTTGAATCGGTGATAAGATAGCCGTTGTCGTATTCCTTCTTTGTGGTCGGATTTCCCGAAATAATGTGCGCTGGGAAAGCAAAACCTTTCTGTACAAACATTTTAGTGAACAAATCGGATTTCGTCTCGTCAACCGAATTTGTTGCCATATCAACAAATTCGATGGCATTTTCCGTAATGCGGAACACATCGGTCGGCATTTCCAAATCGACACGCCCCGACATTGATTCCATCAGCGGATAAAGTGCGATTTCCCTCTTGTTCACAGCAGCAGGTGCAGTCTTGAATGTAAAATTCTCGTTCTGTATGAATTTCGCACTCACTGGACGACCATATAAGGTGTCGGGCAATTTCTCATTCACAATCAACTGCTTGCAATAAAAAGTAGGCAGCATTTCATAAAACTGCGCCTCAGTGTACTCGTTGGCGTGCGCGTCGTAGTAATGTTTTCCCGAATCCTCGTTCTTGAACATTGCAAAGTCATCAATGCCGGCGCTATACAAGGTGAATGGCGGTTTGTCGGAAGTGTCGGCTGCGAAATGGAACGCCCAAGTAAGAATCCACACGACAAGAAATGCGCATACGCAGACGAAAAATGTGCGTCCAACAATCACCAAAAGTTTCTCTATCTTATTCATAATTACTCCTTTCCTTCCTTAAAACGAACAACCGACAAAAGTGGCAATGCCAAGCTCACAACGACAAGCCCCGCCAACCACGGCAACAGCCTATTGTATGCTTCGGGTGCTGGCGACATATAGAAAACCCGCAGGCAGGCAATGGAAATCAAGATGTTGAGAATCCGTCTGCGCCAAACCGGTTCAAGACAAATCCAAGCAACAAGTATGTATGCCGACAAACCAGCCAGATACCACGGCAGGGCAGTTAGAACAATGTGCCAGACTATTTCGTTGGCAAAAAAAGTCTGCAAGCCAAGCAGGAGCATAACAAGATTGCCACAGAACAGCAATGCAAGGCATCCGAAGCCAAACAGAAGCATCTCCATTACCGAGCGCACATATCCGCGTGGCAGGTGCATTGTGAGTTTCAGCCGTTTATGCACCAGTTCGGGTACAAACTGAACCACAGCAGCCACAATCCCCACCAACAGCGGAACATACCGCAGCATATCAATGAAAATGGCATCGCGAAACATCGCAACCTCCCACAGATGGGCGGCACCTTTCAGCGACACCAGCCTGTTGATGTTCAAAAGCACATATACACAAAGTGCGAAAGTTGTCAGCAATGCAACCGCATAAAACCAACGAGTTTTTATCCATTCCTTGTAAAGCATAGCGAGATTTGTTATTTGATGATTTGATTTGTAGCGACGTGGCGCGCCGCGTCGCCACAGATTATCAATTATCCATTATCAATTATCCATTGTTAATTGTCCATTATCCATTCTTTAATATTTCCCCGTCAACCCAATAAATGCATCCTCCAAATTAACCTTTTGCGATGAAAAATCCTCGAAGGCAACACCATTTGCAATCAAACGCGATTTCAGTTCGTCGGCATCCAAGAACGAGCCAAGTTCTACATTGCCACGGATTACCGTAGGATGATAGACATCAGCCATTTCGGGCAAAGCGCTGATTTCTGCCAACCTGAAGTTGTACTGACGATATTTGCCAAGCAATTCGTCAACTGGCATCTGCAAGAGAATTTTACCGTAGTCCATCATTATGCAGTCATCTATGAGCCGCTCCATATCCTGTATTATGTGCGAAGTAAGGAAAACGGTCTTTCCCGACGATTTCACAAAGTCGCGAAGGTAGTCGATGAACAGACGACGGTAGCCAGGATCAAGTCCGAGCGAAAAGTCGTCAAGTATCAGCAACTTGGGATTCTGTGCCATCAGAAGTCCGAGTGCCACCTGCGACCGCTGTCCGCACGACATTCGCGAAATGCGCTGGTTCGGTGCGACTTTCAGCATCGACATCAGGTCGTAATACACATTCTTGTCCCATTGCGGATAGAATCGGGCATAAAAGCGTTCTATCTGGCGGATAGTCATAAAGCTGTACTGGATATGTCCTTCGATGAGCAGACCGATGTCGCGGCGAAGTTCAGGATTCATACCAATTATGTTCTGTCCGAAAATGCGGCATTCTCCGCTACGGGGCTTCAGAAAACCGCTTAGAATGTTGATGGTCGTGGTCTTGCCGGTTCCGTTCTTGCCTAAAAGTCCGAGTATGCGACCTTGTGGCACGCTAAAGCTAAGGTTTTCGTATATGCACCTTTTGCCGTAGTAATGGGTTAGGTTAATGCAATCAATCATAAAATGTTTCAAGGTTCTGTGGGCTAGGCCCGTTTCAATGGCTGCGCCGTTTATAATTGTTTCTATGTTTGAGATTGTTTGAGGTTGTTTGAGATTGTTTGAATTTGTTTGGTGGTGTTTGATGATTTGAAAATTTGATGTGGGTGTTCATCGTAGGGTTCGGTTTGAAACCAAACCCTACGAACACCACACATATAATTATACATTATCCATTATAAATTGTCAATTGTTAATTTTCCATTATTCATTGTCAATTACATTATATTCCACCGCATCTATATGATAGAACGACAAATACGCCTTGCCTTCCTTTGCTTTGCGTTCGGCAATCTTTGCACGGAAATCGGCAATGCGGGCTTCGGGGGTATTGGCTGTTTCCTGACGCGACTGTTTTTCGGCTCCGCAACCCTCGGCACCTTCGCCGTGCTGTTCCATTCCTGCGAGTTCCTTCTCCCATTCGTTCAGGTAGTCCTCGTCAATGCGCTCTTCACGCACAATGCCCTTTACATAAACAATATGCTCAAGACATTCCTGCTTGAAAGGCTCGCCAAGTTCCACACTTTCAACACGCAAAACCTGTGTATCGTCGCTGCCCATAAGGAACATCTTGCGTCCGCTGTGACGGCACAAATGCATACACACGCCCTCGACCTCCACAGTATCGCCGACCATTGCATCCAGTTTTGCAAGCGCATCGTCAACCTGCATTACCTTTGCTTCGGGAGCTTCTTGTTCAACCTCGGCATTTTTCTTTCCATTGCAGGAAAAAAGAGCAAATGCTACTAATATTACCGCTAAAAATCCGAAAAATCTCTTCATATTAATAAATATTTACATTCAACAAAAAAAGCGTCGGGGCCCGAAACATAAAAGAATATGAACAACATCTGCCCCGACATAGGAAATTTAACAAAAAATCTTAACGAACGAGTATCTTTTCTGTATCATTATCACCAACTTTCACGATGTACATTCCTTGCGGCAAATTGTGTCTTTCTACATCGCTTACAACGGCAAACGATTCCACAACCTGACCTAACATATTATATACCATTACATTCAATCCTTCTGCGCCAGAAATCACAAGTTCGCTTTCGTAGGAATAGATTTCGATATTCCTTGCTTCGTCAGACAAAATGGAAGTGGCAAGTTTGAATGTGACATCAACCGTTGCATCGGCAGTAACGGTAAGCGTATAGGTGTTGTTTTCAACGGCAATTGCTTCGCCGTCAACCTTGAATTCGTCAAGTTCGTAACCTTCCGCTGGAGAAATTGTGAAAACGACTTCCGTGTCGGCAAGCAAGTCTGTCAAAGATTCAGGTTCAGTAGTAACCGTGCCGTTTTCACCGACATTAAGAGTAATGGTATAGGTTTGCGATGCTGGAGCTGCTGTAAATTCATATCCCGGGAAAGTGTATTTTGCAACAACGCCCTGCCACGAATATGTTGATGTGTAGGAAGTTGCGGTTTCGGCAAAAGCAAAATCCAAAGCCTTGTTTGCCTGTACGCGTGCTGCAATCAAGAGCGAATCGCCCTTTACAGCGCACGAATTTGCAGTTATCGAACCTGCTGATTCGCCCAGAATGTGCGATATAGAAGTTTCAAGATTGCGGTTGAACGAATCGAAATAGAGCGATTTTGGCGTAGTTGCCCAGTTGTAGCCGTAAACGAAAACGCTGTCGGCATTCACGGCAAGTCCGAAACTATTTGATATTCCGCTAGTCTGCTTTACAAAACCCTTGTCGGCAACACCTGTAGCGGAATTGCAACGGAAAACGAAGCCTGCATACATAGTTCCCTGTGCCGACACTGTATCCTGTCCAATCTTGAAACCGCCCTGAATGCCACCTGCGACAAAGAAGCTTGAATTGTCAGGAGCGATTTCGAGTGCATTCAACTGCATAAAGTTCTTGTTGTTGACCTGTGCGCCTTGTACCAGCGACAAATAATCGACCGACAAATCGGAAGCATTAACCCTTGCTGTCCAGAAACTGTACTTGTCATCGGGTGTAACCTGCGAATCGCCAAGCGATACAACTGCATTGCTACCTTTCAGATAACCAGCGACATACAATTTCCCGTCCCTGTACTTCATCATCTTGGCTGTTTCGCCAACCGACGAGCCGCCCGTAACGATATGACTATTATAGGTAAGGTCGCTGTTGAGTTTCAACACAAATGCAGAACCCGCAAATGTAGAACCACCGTCCCAGTCGGCAACATTGTGTGCTAGAATCTCATTCTCGCCAATGTGCATCGTGCGTCTGAGGTTGCCCGTAACGAAGAAATTCCCGTTGGCATCCTGTGCTACTCCGTAAAGCGAAAATCCATCCGAAATGCCCCAAGTATAATTTGATGCAGGATTGTCAACAGGATTCCAATCTACTGTAGCACGGACTGCACTGCTAATGTTTCCGTCGGCATCAACCTTTACGAAAACTGGCTGATACACATTGTGATACTCGGCATCGGGGAACGAAAACGAAATTGTTGTCTCGGTGCCATTGTTGCCTACCAGCTGCAACAAAATGTCCGTTCCGTAGAAATTGGCGCTTGTGTGGCGGGCTTTCAGTGCGAGGAATGCGCCGCCGTCGGCAGTTGGCGTGTAGTCGCTCGACGACACATCAACATCGCCGTTCTTGGAGTATATTTTCCACAAGGCATTTCCGCTGAAATCGTGCTTTACCAACATAATGTTATTGTTGTAGCTCGTTCCTGAGTACGGAGCGCCAGTCATATCCTCGCCCAGCAAATGTCCCTGCGTAGCAGCCACATCGCCGGTTGTGTCGGCATCGGAGCCCATACTTGCCAAGGTATATACATACCCTGCATCATCCACCTTTGTGCCATAAATGGTGGTCTGGGCCTTGTTCTGCGCGTTTGCCTCGGCAACAGCAGCCGAATACCAGTCAAAACTTATTTCCTGCGTCTGCGCACCGACGGCAAACGACAACCCTATAAAAAACAAAAACAATGATAAAACTTTACAATTCATATTCTTAACTTTTTAATTATTAATCAAATCCATAAAATTTTCTCCGTTCTGAAACGACATTGCAAATTTACCCTAGCGCACACATACGCTCCTATCCCCATTTGTCGTAGTTTTTGCCACCCCAAATCCCCATTTGTTGTGATTGACTGACAGCACCGTGACATCGTACCTTTGCAAACGATGAAAAAAGCGGTCGCCATATTGTGCCTTGTCACGTTGTTTGCAAGTTGCCTTGCGAGCAACACGCTGACAATAAGGCTGTTCGACAAAGCAAGCAAGGAGCCTGTCGCCGATGCATACATATACGCTTCGGACAACAACGGGAAATCGACTGGCGCTGTAAGCGACGACAACGGCACTGCAAAACTGATGCTCGGCAGTGGCGAATACACCATATACATTTCGCACATACAATACGAAACACAGCAAACAAGCATACGGCTGGAAAATGACCTTGCACTGACATTCTACTTGCAAAAAAAGAACTATCAGCTCGGTGAAGTCATTGTCACAGCCTCCGAATCAAAGAAAATAGGTTCGGTATCGACCATCGGGCGTGATGCGATGAGCCATCTGCAACCTACTAGCATCGGCGACCTTATGGAACTTCTGCCGGGTGGTGTTTCGCAGACACCATCACTCACTCAGGGCAACTCCATATCGCTGCGAGAAACTGGTTCGCTTGGCTCCAGCGGACAGAAAACGAACAGTTCGCAGTACTCGACCAATTCGCTAGGCACTTTGTTCGTGGTCGATGGCGCACCAATAAACACCGATGCAAATATGCAGTATATGCAGGACGGCGGCTTCGACGGTATGGACATGACCAACCGCGGCGTCGATATGCGCACAATCAGCACCGACGACATCGAAAGCATAGAAGTAATGCGCGGAATACCTTCGGTCGAATACGGCAACCTTACGAGCGGAGTGGTGAACATCAAGAAGATAAGGAAACCGACAAAACTAAACGCCCGCTTCAAGGCCGATGACAAGAGCCAGCTTCTTTCGCTGGGAAAAGGTTTTGCACTCGATTCAAGCAAATCGCATATTCTGAATATCGACGGCGGTCTGCTGAACGCATACGCCGACATTCGCAATCCGCTCGAAGAATACAAACGTGCAAACCTCTCGGCACGACTGACAAGCACTCTAAATAAAGAAAAGGTATCGCTGAAAATTACACCATCGGCCGAATATACAGGTTCGTTCGACAACTACAAAACCGACGAAAACCTCAGCTATTCGGGCATAAACACCTTCAAATCGACTTACCACAAACTGTCACTCGGCAATGGCATCAGCATTTTGCCCAACGCGAACGGTCATTACCAGAAAACTGTCGTCAATATGCAGGTAACGCAGGAGTTCGACAACCTTGAACGCCGTGTACTTGTGGCACCGTCGCGGGCAGGCATAGCGCCAAGCAGCAACGAACCAGGTGAATACGATGCCTACCTGCTTTTCAGCGAATATGTTGCCAACTACAGGGTCGATGGCAAACCGTTCACCGCGTTTGCAAAAACGACTACCGACTTCGAGTTCAACAGCCAGCACATAGTGAACGCGCTGAAATTCGGTGCGGAATGGAATATGTCGAAGAATTTCGGCAAGGGGCAGATTTACGACCTTTCGCATCCGCTATCGACCAAGGGCTGGGGCAGCCGTCCGCGCCAATACAACGAAATTCCCGCTTCGCACACGCTGTCGCTTTATGTTCAGGACTACATAACCGCCAGAATCGGCAGACACCTGCTCGAAGCTCGTATAGGTGCGCGTTCAACCTCAATTCTCGGATTGCCAAAGGAATACGCAATGCACGGAAAATTCTACCTCGATCCGCGCATAAATCTGCAATGGACACTGCCTCACTTCGGCGAAAAGCAATGGAGCATATCGTTTTCGGGCGGAATCGGACGCACAACCAAAATGCCTACAATGAACTATCTTTACCCCGATGCCAACTACATAGACATCATACAGTTAGCTTACTACAACCAGAGCAACCCTGCGGAGTTCAGCCGATACAACATATTGAGTTACAAGGAAGATGCTACCAACTACGGGCTTCAACCGGCACGAAACCTAAAAGGCGAGTTCCGCGTTGACTTCGAAATCGAAGGCTATAGGCTTTGGGTGTGCGTCTTCGATGAAAAAATGTCGTCTGGATTCCGCTATTCAAGCACCTATACGGCATTCGACTACAAGGACTACGACGAAACCTCCATCGATGTCAACCCTGCAGCCCGGCCCGAACTTGCCGACATCAGCTACGAAGCACGAAGAATACTTGGCGGATACAGTTTTGTTGAAAACGGCAGCCGTCAGGACAAGATTGGGCTTGAATGGGAATTTTCGTCGCCAAGGATAAAACCGCTATGCACGGCCATAAAGTTCAGCGGAGCATGGTTCCGTAGCATTTATGTCAACAGCCGCCCGATGTTCTACCCCGTCAGCAGTGTGGTGGATAATGTGGTGATTTCCAACAATTACATCGGTCTTTACGACTGGAACGATGGACGCATAAACGAACAGTTGAGCACCAATTTGTTCCTTGATACGCAAATCCCCAAGCTGAAACTTATTTTCTCAACATCGGTGCAGGCAATGTGGTTCGTCTCGACAAAGCGTATGGAACAGAACTGTATTCCAGTGCAATACCTTTCGGTAGCCGACGGTCAGCTGCACGACTACACCGACCAAGCCGTTGCCGAAAATCCACTGTTGCGCCACCTCGTCTATAACCTCAGCGAATCGGCCTACGAGAAATACACAATTCCACCAGCGATATACATAAACCTGAAAGTCACGAAGAACATTGGCAAATGGCTGAGTATGTCGCTTTTTGTAAATAAACTGCTCGACTATACACCCGACTTTAAGCGCAACGATGTGCTTATCAGACGCAACGCGACACCTTATTTCGGAATGGAAATAAATATGAAAATTTAAATACATTAATATATGAAAAGACATGTAATTTTTCTGATGATTCTTGCGACAATCCTCGCATTCACATCCTGCAAGAAGGACAATGTAAACTTTGTTTTCCCGACAGGCAACATAAGGATTATCCTTCCCGAAAATGCCAACATAACCGCACGGAACAACCAGACCGTAAAGTTCACCAACCGCACCACAAACGAAGTGAAAACCGTCAGTTACGGCGACGAAGTGGAACTCACAAAAGGTCTGTACGACTGCGACTATACCGCCGAAGTGGAATACATAGTCGATGGCGTAACCTGCAATGCAATGCTGAGCGGAAGCGTGAGTTCGGTGAACATTATCGACGAAACGGGCTTCCCAATTACCACATACCTTATGGTTTCGTGCAACGACTTCATAATCGAAGAGATATTCTTCACTGGCACACTGCGACCATCGGGCACAACCTACAACGGCGACAGCTACATAAAACTGTACAACAATACCGACAAAGTGCTGTATGCCGATGGCGTTGCAATTTTGGAATCGGAGTTCACCTCGACTACAAAATACGACTACACTCCCGACATTCAGGCTACTACGATGACGGTAGAAGCCATTTATGTAATCCCCGGTAGCGGAACCGAGCATCCCGTGCAACCTGGTGAAAGCATTGTAATTTGTGATGTCGGCATCGACCACCGCGACGCAAATCCCAACTCGTTCGACCTTAGCCACGCCGACTTCGAGTGGTACGACGAATCTACATCGCCACAAAACCTCGACATTGACGGAGCAACCGTACCCAATATGGACAAATGGTACTGCTACACGGCAAGCTACTGGATTTTGCACAACCGCGGTTTCAGGTCGTACGCCATAGCAAGGATTCCAATCGCCAAGGAAGCCTACCTGCAGAGCTATTCGTACACCTACAACTACACGATGCACCTTGCCGCCGGCGACTTCGATATGCAGCGCACCGCCTACCAGATTCCAAACGAATGGATTATCGACGGCGTGAACTGTAGCGTGGAAGCAGAACGCAAATGGAACATCCTGCCGCCAAACATCGATGCAGGCTGGACTCACTGCGGAACAATCGACCACGACCAGACTCGCTATTTCAAGAGCGTTCGCCGCAAAATGCTGTCGCTAACATCCGACGGACGAAGAGTGCTGAAGGACACCAACAATTCCACCGACGACTTCAACACCGAATGCGTGCCCTCGCTCATCGAGCAGCAAGGAACAGCCACCGATGCCAACGGCACACCAGCAAATGGGGTAACATACGATGGGATAACACCAATGAACAATTGACAATGGACAATGGATAATGGATAATCTGTAGCGACGCGCCATGGCTCGTCGCTACAAATCAAATCATCAAATTTTCAAATCATCAAATCTTATTAATGCGCACATTTTTTACAACCATATTACTTCTCTTTTTTGCCATTGCCTATGCCGCCAACGATACCATTCCCGTTGCAACAAGAATAAACGACGGCACGGAAAAATACGGCGATTTCATACCATTTGAAAAGCCGTCCATAAAGGTTTTGAAACACAAAAACTCGCTGACAAGCGTTTCGGTCGGTGCAACATTAAGAAACGAAAGCAGAGCCGTAATGCCTCAGCTCGGCAAAGGTGAGATTTCTGGCAACTTCAACGCCAATACATTTATAACCAACAAGAAGGGCGCCACTTGGGGAAATGCCTCGTACGCCAACGGCAAGATTGCCGATGTGCAGTTCAACGAGACAAGCGACTACGCAATGCTCTACCCCTACACGCTCGGTGATTCGGTTGGAGGCGACCTGCGCTTTCAGAACTACCGTTTCGGCGGTGGAGTGAACACCGCACTTAACAGCAACTGGAAATTAGGCATCGAAGCCCAATACCGCGCCGACCTTGCCTACCGTCAGATTGACCCGCGCCCCAAAAACCTTGTCACCGACCTCGACGCCACTATCGGAGTATCGCGCCGGGTAGCTGGCAAATACCTTATCGGCCTCGACCTCAACGCAGGAAAGTACAAGCAAACCAACAGCCTTAGGTTTTTCAGCGAACTTGGCGTTCCGAATGTCGTGCATTTCACAGGACTTGGCACACAATACTACCGTTTCCAAGGAAGCAACTACAGCACCTACTACAAAGGCTATCGCGTGGGCGGTTCGCTCGGCATTGTCCCCGACGGAAGAGGATGGTTCGGCAATATTGCATACAACTACTTCGCATTCACCAAGATAATATCTTCGCTCAACGAACTGCCGATGGCTCGGGCTGGAGAACACCAGACTTCGGGCGAAATCGCATACTTGAACACAGAACAAACCGCGTGGGGCATAAAACTCAAAGCATATTACAGCCGAAAGTCGGGAACAGAAAACATTTTTGGCGATGCAGCCGACAATGTATATCCGCAGATTATGAGCCTTGAACAGTTCTCGGCAGAAAACCTAAATCTGCAACTTTCGGCCTTATACGGACAAACCGCAGAAATCCACGACTGGAATATTACCGCCAAAGTTTGTTATTTGTCGCACAGCGAGAAATACAATTCACCGACGCAGTACCTGACATTATCCCACGCAGGCGGAAAAATCGGAGGACAATACGGTTACAAAGGCAATTCGTTACACATTGGCATTTTAACTGACCTCGGTTTCTATGCCAGAGCCCGACACGATCTGCTTCTTTACGAAAACACCATCTGGCAAAGTCCCGTACGGCAAACCTACGAAATACTTTCGGGACATTTTCTGCAAAGCAACACAAGTTTCCGCATATCATACTCCTTCGGCAACGACATTGCAATATTCCTTGATTTAAGATACTCGTATTCACGCTTTTTCAGCGGTAGCGACATCCATCAGGGAAGGATATCGGTGGGGATGATGTTGTGAAAGGGCTGAAAGGCTAACAGTCCAGCAGTCTAACAGGCTAACAGCCGATTTCAAACCACAAAAAAAAATATCAAACCCAGAGGGCTGAAATGCTGGAAGGCTAAAAGGCTAAAAGACGGCATTACAGCGTCCTTAATTGTTGTTTTTTAGTCGCACCGCTGTTATGATTTGGCGCTTCAAACAAAAAAAGGCTCGCCGAAAAGCGAGCCTTTATAATTTGGAGTTGAATTATCTATTAGATAATACCCTGAGCCATCATAGCCTTTGCAACTCTCATGAAACCAGCGATATTAGCACCCTTTACGTAGTTGATCTTACCGCCCTTTTCCTTACCATATTCAACACACATGTCGAAGATGTCGTTCATGATCTTGTGCAACTTAGCGTCAACTTCTTCAGCAGTCCAGTTGATGTGACCTGCGTTCTGGCAGATTTCGAGACCTGAAGTAGCAACACCACCAGCGTTTACAGCCTTACCCGGAGCAAATGGAATACCCTTAGCCTGGAATGCTGCGATAGCACCTGGCTGGCAACCCATGTTGGAGATTTCAGCAACATACTTAACGCCGTTCTTCATCAACATGTTAGCATCTTCTTCGCTCATTTCGTTCTGGAAAGCTGACGGGCATGCGATATCGCACTTTACTGACCATGATTTAGCCTTTGCAGTGAACTTAGCATCCTTCGGGAACTTAACTGCCATATCTTCTACCTTATTGCGGTTCGAAGCACGCATTTCGAGCATATAGTCGATCATTTCCTTAGTGATACCGTTCTTGATTTCGCAAACGCCATCAGGACCAGAAATAGCAACAACCTTTGCGCCGAGTTCAACAGCCTTGGTTGCAGCACCCCAAGCTACGTTACCGAAACCTGAGAGAGCGATCTTCTTGCCTTCCATCTTGTCCTTGTTCTGCTTTACCATTCTTTCTACATAGTACATTGCGCCGAAACCTGTAGCTTCTGGACGGATCAAAGAACCACCCCAGCCATAGCTCTTACCTGTCAAAGCGCCTGTGCTGTGTTCGCGAGCCAATTTCTTGTATGCACCATAGAGGTAACCTATTTCACGGCCACCAACACCAACGTCACCAGCAGGTGAATCGAGGTCAGCACCGATGTTTCTCCAGAGTTCGTACATGAAAGCCTGGCAGAAACGCATGATTTCAGCATCTGACTTTCCTGTTGGGTCGAAGTCTGCACCACCCTTTGCACCGCCTAATGGAAGGTTAGTCAAAGAGTTCTTGAATATCTGTTCGAAACCTAAGAATTTCAACATTGATTCGTTAACTGCCGGATGGAAACGGAGACCACCTTTGTACGGGCCTAATGCTGAGTTGAACTGCACGCGGTAACCGATGTTGTTCTGAACCCTCTTCTTGTCGTCAACCCAAGTAACTCTGAACTTGAAGATGCGGTCTGGTTCTACCAAACGTTCAACGATCTTAGCCTGTTCGAATTCAGGATGCTGGTTGTAAACTTCTTCGATGGTTTCCAATACTTCCTGTACTGCTTGCAAATACTCTTTTTCTCCCGGGTGTTTCTTCTTCAAACCCGACATGATACTTTGTACTTTCATAATATTTACTTTTAAATTATAAAATTAAATTTTTGTACCCCAAAATTAATGCTTTACTTTCACACCTAACCACAAAAACACGATTTTATATCATATTTTTATTAAATTTATGTCAAAATAAATATTGATATTTATCAATTTTGCTTATTTTTGCACCGCAATCGAAATAAAAAGGATTTATTTACATATCAATTTAGATATTAAACGATTATACGATGAAAACATTCTCGCCAGATGACGAAAATAACAAAAAATTGGTCGATTTTTTGAAAAAATTGGGTCTAAACAGCCCTGAAATAAAAATTGTCACAAGCACCGAAATTGAGTTCAAAAAAGGAGAAAATGTGTGCAAACAAGGCTCATTTGCATCGTATATTATGATTTTGAAGGAAGGATGGCTGAAATCGTACATCGAGAACATTCACTTCAAGAACACAATTTTCAAAATAACCAAGCCATTCAGCATTATTGGGCTGTCGTGTTTGTACGGTGACAATCACTATCACTTTGGCTGTCAAGCACTAATGCCCTCAAAAGTATGTCTGGTTGAACGCGCCGTCTTCGACAATATAATTAAAGGTAACAACAAATTCGCCTCCGAAATCATCAAAATGTACTCCAATTCGCTGCAAAACCTCTACGACCGCCTCAACAGCATCTCGAACAAGCAGTCGCTTAGCAAGGTCTGCGATTCGCTAATTTACCTGTCGGAAAAGATTTTCGAAAGCGACACCATCTCCCCTATCATTACTCGCCGCGACATCGCCGAACTATCGGGACTTGCAACAGAAAACATAGTGCGCGTCCTCGCCGAACTGAAGACTGCCAACGCTATTGCCGTAGATAAAAAGGAAATCGCAATACTGGATATGGATATGCTGAAGAGGTTCAGTTGCTTCGGGTAAAATTTGTGGATGACAACATAGAGACGTAATGCATTACGTCTCTACATAATAAAAAAGGTCGCCAGAAAGCGACCTTTTTTATTTTTGATTGCGTTTGATTATTCAACAACAATCTGCTCAACGTAAACCTTGTCGCCAGCGATAATTCTTACAATGTAAGTACCAGCGTTAAGCTTATGGTTGAACATCTTGGTTTCTCCGTTTGCGTTGATTTCGCGAGTCTCAACAACTGCACCACGAGCATCGATGAGCTGGTAGGTTGCTTCGCCTTCGATGTTGCTGAGGTCGATGCTGAACATACCGTTGTTCGGGTTCGGGTAAACGCTCAAGCTTGAGAATTCGTTCTCATCTATCGAGTTCGGGAAGAATGCTATCTTTATTAGATGATCTGCCTGAATATTAGTAAAGGTGATTTCATCAGTTTCGCAATTGTTCAATACATTGCCGTCGATTTCCAATTGAGAAACATGGTATCCAGCATTAGGTGTTACATGTATTGTTACATCAGAACCAACAACAACAGATGTATCTCTTGGGGTTACATCGCCACCTGCTGTTTCTACCTCTACATGAACATTGTAGTAATCTCTAATGTCTTTATATACGACAACGATATCATGGTTTTCAGAAACGTTGGTCAAGGTATAAACATTGTCGAAAATATAACCTGTACCTTCAACCGGATATCTTAAAAATCCGTTGTCCTTTACAGTGTCGATTGCATAGTTTTCATCAGGAATAAATCTTACTTCGTAAGTTTCACCAGCATTGACATCAACCGAACCGTCAGGAACAATTGAGCCATGTCCACCGATTACAGTTCCTGTAATTGTGTAGGTAGTTACTGGAACAGCTTCGAAAGTTGCTGCAATAGTATGGTCTTCAGTTACGTTGGTGAATGTGTATGCACCATTTACAAGATCGTTGATAGCTTCTACATCATCAACAAGAACACTTGCAATGCGGTAGCCATCGTTTGCTGCAATCTGGAATACCTGGTCTTCGCCATCTTCAACTTCTACATTACCATCAGGAGTGATTGTACCATTCTCGCCTGCAGTTGCAACGATTGTATGTGTAGTAACCACAACAGGTATCAACTCGAATGATACTGTAATAGTATGTGCTGCCATTACAGGTTCGAATGTGTATGTATAACCGCCCAACTGTACTGGTGTAAGAGCTATGGCATTTTCATCAATAGAAAGGGCTTCTATCTGATAGCCAGTAGCAGGTGAGATTTCGAATTCAGGAGTTGCACCTTCTGCAACTACGATAGGTTCTGAAACCAATGCATCGTTATATAAAACCGAACCATTTTCTCCAGCCACAACCGTTATTGTATAGGTAGGGATTTCTTCGAATGTTGCGTTTATTGTGTGGTCGGCTGTTACATTTTCGAATGTGTAGAAAAATACACCGTCGCCTGCAACAAGATTTGCAGTAACATTAACTTCGTTTGCAGTTTCAGCATCGACAACTACACTTGCAATACGATAACCACTTTCGGGAGTTATTGTAAATTCTGCATTATCGCCAAGAAGGACAGCAACATTGCCGTCAGGAGAAATAGTTCCGTGTTCACCGGCACTTACAACGATTGTTTGTGCGCTCAAACCAACTGGGAGGCAGAAAACTGTCAACAAAACTAGCACATAAAAAAATATTTTCTTCATATTAGCAATAATCCGGTTATATGCCATCGGACCCATCGGCTTAAATAAATATGTCATACAATTCAATCAACATGCGTTAAAAACAACGTTTCTTAACGGTTGCAAAAATAATATTTTTTGTTGGATTCCCCATGATTTGAAAAATAATTTATGTCGGAGGAATATTGTGGTATGTATATAAAAAAAAGGCCACCCATTGGGTAGCCTTTTCTATTATTGATTGTTTATCAATTATTCAACAACAATCTGCTCAACGTAAACCTTATCGCCATTGATGATTCTTACAAAGTAAGTACCTGCGGTAAGGGTGTGGTTGAACGTCTTGGTTTCGCCGTTTGTAACGTTGATTTCGCGAGTTTCGACAACTGCACCGCGAGCGTCGATGAGCTGGTAGGTTGCTTCGCCTTCGATGTTGCTGAAGTCGATGCTGAACATACCGTTGTTCGGGTTCGGGTAAACTGCCATCGAAGCGGCT
>CADCCZ010000006.1 GCA_902800045.1 uncultured Bacteroidia bacterium
GCATAGAACTCGCTCATGTGTACAATCTGAATAAAGTCGGTCTGAAAAACTTCGAAAGGTTAGTAGAAGAACATGGTATACTGAGTATAGCCGGACATACGTGTGCGAAAAGCCTTGACAAATATCGAGATTACGCAAGGGCTCTGCGGCTCTTGCGTTTTTTTTGAAATAAAACAAAATATATCGTTTGCGATATAATTTTATTTTGTAATTTTGCATCGTAAACGATATAATTTTTATATGGCATACGAACAACTAAAATTGGACAATCAGCTTTGCTTCCGTCTTTACACGGCAGCACGACTGACGATGGGTGCCTACCACCCCTATCTCGACCCGCTGGGAATCACCTATCCGCAGTACCTCGTGATGCTGGTGCTCTGGGAACACGAAAAACAGACCGTAATGGACATTTCGCATCGTCTGCAGCTCGACACCAACACGGTTACACCGCTTCTGCAGCGTATGGAAAAGGCGGGACTGATAAAACGCACCAAAGGCAAGGAAGATGCTCGCCAGCGCATTGTCACGCTTACCGATAAAGGTCTTGCTATGCAGGAACAGGCAAAGCATATCCCCGAATGCCTGAGCGCCGAAATTCTAAACCATATAGGTTCGATTGAGGAACTGACTAAAATTGTTCCAACTCTCGACAAACTTATCGAAGGACTAAAACAAACTAATAACGAACATTGAATTTATTGACAAGTACAATACGATATTAAAAACAAATTTATAATGACAAAAAGTATAATTAGCATAGCTGTCGGACTGTTTTTCATTCTGTCGGCGAATGCACAAAACAACAAGACTATGGCAACGATTTATGATTTTAAGGCCCTGAACAACAAAGGCGCAGAGGTTGAAATGTCGCAGTACCGCGGCAAAGTTCTAATGATTGTAAACACCGCTTCGAAGTGTGGTTTCACACCTCAGTACGATGGTTTGGAAGCACTTTACCAGAAGTACAAGGACCAGGGATTCGTCATTCTCGGCTTCCCTTGCGACCAGTTCAAGCATCAGGAACCGGGCAGCGACGAGGAAATTGCTGAATTCTGCCGCATAAACCACGGTGTTACCTTCCCTCTTATGAAGAAAATTGATGTATTCGGCGAAAACGCCCACCCTATCTTCACCTACCTTACCAAGCAGGTTCCAACCGAGGAAGTGAAAGGTTTGAAGAACAAGGCCACAATGGCGTTGGTTGACAGTCTGAGCAAGTCGGAAGGTCGTGGCGAAGGCGATGTCCGCTGGAATTTTACCAAGTTCTTGATTTCGAAGGACGGTACGGTTATCAAGCGTTTTCCGCCAGTAGCCGAGCCAAAGGACATGGAAGCCGAGATAGAATCGATGTTGAAATAATGCGGATGGATTATGGCACAAGCATGTGAAAACTGCAAATTTCGCGCCCATTACGACGCAAAACCGAATTCGGTATTAGGCCGCATCTGGCGCTGGCACATAAATTTCTGCCCGGGCTGGAAGTCGTATTTCACCTCCCAGTCGCCAGAGCGTCAGGCAGAACTGAGAAAACAGTACAACTTTGAAAAATATCAATGAAATGATTGGCAAATAAAAGGTGTGCTGCCGATAGGAAATGTAAAGCACCGCAAAGAAAACTAATGACTTTGCGGTGTTTTTTGAGCAATATTCCTTTATTCTACAATAAATTTTACAGTTTCACGTGAATTTTCACCTTCTACTTGCAAGAAATACACACCTTTTTCCAAATCAGCAACCGAAATTGTTCCGCAGGAAGAACCATTTGCAACCTCTTGTCCCAAAACATTGAAAATGGAATAGTTCACTTGTTCGCCAGAAAGATTCTTCAGATAGAGGACATCGGAAACAGGATTAGGAAAAACTTCGAGAGGCTGGCTCGAGGCTTCGATAAGTGTCGAAGGCGTAGTCGTAGGAATTATATTCACGATGATGCCTTCAATCTTTGTCCATCCGTAACCGAAACCATTAGGATCGGGAAGGTTGTACCAATTATCCTTGTAACCGCCCCAACCAAAATTGATATGGAACTTTCCGTCCGATTCGCGATAGCCGTCGACCACGACGTTGTGTCCGCTATTTCCAGCATTATTTTCTACAGCCAGATGTGCAGGATAACCTGCTTGCAAATTGGAAATTAAGGTAGTATACATTTCATCGCTTGCTTCGCGATACAATTGGCATTCTGCAAAGCCAAACCGCTGATAAGCAGCATAAGCCTGATCAACATAAAAGGTACCTGACCCATAATTAGGCGATGCAGTATAGATCTGTGTGCAGGCAGTACCACATGCAAAAATCAATGCAGCTATCAACGAGTCAGAAAGTTCCGCTCTACGTTGGAAAGCCGCATCAGCAGCATCCAACATATCATTCAACTGAGGAAACGACGGGAATTGCATAGTTTGCCAGTCGTCATCTATTCTGTAGTTGCGCCCTGCGTAGCTGTGATTATAGTCGTCGCCATCGTTAAAACGTGTGTTATTTGTCGTCTGCAAATAATTGAGAATCTGCCCCATGGCAGTAGCAGGACATCCAGTATAACAGTGGGCGTTATTCTCCAATGGATCTATCGGACAAAGCATATTGAAAGGTGCCTCCTGTGTCCATGTTGTAGTAAGCAAACCTCCATTGCGAAGCGTCGGCTCGTCTGAATGCGGTATAACTGTAGTTTTAAGCATTGGTGCATTCTGCGACCATCCAGTAAGAGCAAAAAACATAATCAACGAGAAAAGAACTATCGGCTTTTCCCAAAAACGCCAAGAAAATAGTGTACTCATTTGATAATAAATTTAATTAAACTTTATTTTACGAGTGCAAATTTACTAATTCTTAGCAATATTACAAGTATTTTTCATAAATTTTTATCTTATAAACAATAAGTACGCATTACCGCTAAGAATTTGAACTATGGCAGAGGATTCCCTCATTTCACTCCATACCCATCAGTATAACCCTATCCTCCTTCTTGAAGCCGAATTTTTCGTAGAAAGCAGGCAACACACCCTCGCGAGCGGTAATCAAATGGAAACTTACTATACCCTGCGACTTTAGGTCGGAAATACACTGTCGGAGCAGACTGCTAGCAATGCCTCTTCGTTGGTACTCAGGAGCTACAGCAAGGTCGTTGATTTCGAATGTCCGTCCATAATGGAACAGCATGGAAGTGCCCAAGATGAAGCCAGCCACTTCTCCGTCAACAACGCATTCCAAACCATAGTGGTGTTGGTTTTCAAGCAGTTCGCCAACATGAATGGTAGCATCTTCCACCGACCAGTTGTCGTTCCACGGCTCACCCGAAAAAGCCGCGGCATATATGGTGCCATATCGCTTCAGATGCTCGATGGTACACGGTTTTATAGATATGTTTTGCATAACAGAATTTTGTCACAAAGTTACGAAAATAACATATTCGGTAAGTATATGGAACGCATTGCATAATATTCCTCAGCCAACAATTCGCATAAATTCATTTGCTTTATAAAACACAACTCAGCAAATATCAATACATAACGTTTTTTCTGAACAGCACATAAATTTCGTAATTTTTATGTAAGTTTGCAACATTATAAATTTAAAACACATCACGATGAAAGAACAAGTATTAAAGGCAATGCGCGAGGCTGGCAAGCCCGTCTCGGCTGGTGAAATCACGACGGCTCTCGGTGCCGACCGCAAGGAGGTTGACAAGGCTTTTGCAGAACTCAAGAAGGAAGGCGCAATAGTCTCGCCAGTACGCTGCAAGTGGGAACCTGCAAAATAAAAGTGCAATGAAAAAAGTAACCGTTATTTCAACAAGTCTCCGCCCCGGCTCCAACAGCCACGCAATGGCGGAGCAGTTTGCCGAAGGTGCAAAAGCATCTGGAAATCAAGTGGAACTTATCTCGTTGCGAGGCAAGGAAATCAAGTTCTGCGTTGGCTGTCTGTCGTGCCAGAAGACTGGTGCGTGTGTATTCAAGGACGACGTTCCTGCAATTATGGACAGTGTGCTCAATGCCGATGTAGTGTGCTGGGCTACACCAATTTACTACTACGAAATGTCGGGACAGATGAAAACCCTCATCGACCGTATGAACGCAATGTATCCCAAGGACTACCGTTTCCGCGACATTTATCTGCTTACAACTGCAGCCGAAGACGAGGAGTTTGTTCCAAAGCGTGCCGAAGGCGGCCTGACGGGCTGGATTGACTGCTATGGAAAGTCTGCCCTCAAAGGACATGTTTTCTGCGGAGGCGTAGGTGCTCCGAATGAGATAGCTGGGAACGGAAAACTGCAGGAAGCGTACGAAATGGGAAGAAAAATCTAAGTTCGAAAATGCAAATTTCAAAAATACAAAATTCCATTTTCTGTTTCCAGCCTAATGTACTATCTTTGCAGTTTGTTTCTAATATGAATTTTTGACTTTTACGATATGGCAAAAAATGACGCTCTAAACGAAAAAACAGTTTCCGAAAGTGGAAAAACAGGATTTGCTCTTGGCAAGAAAAACTATATTGCCCTTGCTATTGGCTTCGTAATCCTTGTAATCGGTTACGCACTTATGGTTGGTGGCGGTTCTGACGACCCGAATGTATTCAACCCCGAAATATTCAGTTTCCGTCGCATAACACTAGCTCCGATAGTGCTGATAATCGGTTTCGCAGTAGAAATTTTTGCAATAATGTGGCGTCCCCGCTCAAAATAGGAATTGCATATGGATTGGTTGGAAGCATTAATACTCGGTTTGATTCAAGGTCTTACCGAATATCTACCCGTAAGTAGCAGCGGACACCTAGCAATAGGCGCAAAGCTTTTCGGACTTAGTGGCGAAGAAAACCTTGCATTCACAGTCGCAGTTCATGTAGCAACTGTACTTAGCACATTGGTAATTTTATGGAAAGAAATAGTTTGGCTATTTAAAGGATTCTTCAAGTTCAAATGGAACGACGAGATGAAATATGTAGTCAACATCCTAATTTCAATGATTCCAGTTGCAATAGTAGGTTTCTTGTTCAAGGATACCGTTGAAGAAATCTTCGGCTCGGGATTGCTCATCGTTGGCATCTGCCTGCTTGTAACGGCAGCCCTGCTTGCTTTTGCTTATTTCGCAAAGCCGCGTCAGAAGGAAAAAATTTCGATGCTCGACGCATTCATTATCGGTATTGCGCAGGCTGTGGCAGTTTTGCCAGGACTTTCGCGCTCGGGAAGTACAATAGCTACAGGACTTTTGCTCGGCAACAAGAAGGAAAAACTTGCACAGTTCTCATTCCTTATGGTAATTCCGCCAATTCTTGGCGAAGCTTTGCTAGATGTCCTGAAAATGGCCAAGGGCAGTGCCGACGCCGCAATGAATTCGATAGGATTTTTACCACTGGCAATAGGATTCATCACCGCTTTTGTGGTTGGTTGTCTCGCTTGCAAGTGGATGATTAACATAGTGAAGAAGGGCAAGCTGATATGGTTCGCAATATATTGTGCTATCGTAGGTCTTGTCTCCATATTTTTCCTTAGCTAATGGAATATTTCTCGTTCGACAGACTGCCGGATTTTGAAACGGGCGAAGTCATAATCTTCGACAAGCCATACTCGTGGACATCGTTCGACGTGGTGAACAAGGTGCGCAAGAAAATCAGCGAATACACAGGCATACGCAAGTTCAAGGTTGGTCACGCCGGCACACTCGACCCGCTTGCTACCGGACTGCTTATCCTTTGTACTGGCAAGAAAACCAAACTGATAGAGGAATTGCAAGGCGGCACCAAGGTTTACGAAGCCGAATTTTGCCTAGGAGCCACTACCCCGTCGTTCGACCTCGAAACAAAAATCGACAAGACCTTCGACATTTCTGGCATTACCGAACAGCAGGTGCGCGATGCTCTTGCAAATCTTTGCGGCGAACGCGAGCAGATGCCACCGGTGTATTCGGCTGTCCAAGTAAACGGAAAACGCGCCTACGAATTTGCCCGCAAAGGTCGCACCGTAGAGTTAAAGCATAAGAAAATCACAGTTTACGACATTACTGTCAATAGCATCGAACTTCCACTCGTAAATGTCACAATCACGTGTAGCAAAGGCACATACATCCGTTCGTTAGCCGATGAGTTTGGCAGAAGTCTCGGCAATGGAGCCTACCTTAAATCACTCCGCAGGACACGCAGCGGTGAAGCCGACATCAGCAAGGCTGTGAAGCTGGAAGATTTTGTGGAATACATGGGGAAAATAATGGATAATTGACAATTTAAAATTGATAATGGACGATTAAAAATGTAGCGTCACAATGTATTGCGGCGCTACATTTTTTTACTATTGTATTTCCAAAATTAAATTTGTACTTTTGCAGTTCCGAATTTATAATGGGTAAATAGCGGACTTTTAAAAAGTAATATATTGATTTATAACAATTTATACAGATGAAGTTATCTCAATTCAAATTCAACTTGCCGGAGGAACTCATTGCTCAGTATCCTTCGAAGTTCCGTGACGAGTGCAGACTTTTGGTTTTGAACAGAAAAACTGGAGAAATCGAGCATAAGATTTTCAAGGATTTAAAGGACTATTTCAGCGACAAGGACTTTATGATTTTCAACGACACCAAAGTTTTCCCTGCCCGTCTGTATGGTAACAAGGAAAAGACAGGTGCAAGAATCGAAGTCTTCCTGCTCCGCGAACTCAACCACGACCAGCGTCTGTGGGACATTCTTGTCGATCCGGCACGAAAGATTAGAATTGGTAACAAGTTGTATTTCGGCGAAGACGGCAACGAACTTGTAGCCGAAGTAATCGACAACACAACATCGCGCGGACGTACTTTGCGCTTCCTCATCGACGGCGACTACGACCAGTTCAAGAAAACCTTGTATTCACTTGGCGAAACTCCGCTGCCAATGCACATTATTAAGCGCCCTACCGAGCCCGAAGATGCAGAACGCTACCAGACAATCTACGCAAAGAACGAAGGCGCAGTTGCTGCACCTACTGCAGGCTTGCACTTTAGCCGTGAACTTTTCAAGAGACTTGAACTCGTTGGCGTTGAATTCGGGTTCTTGACTCTTCATGTAGGACTTGGCAACTTCCGCAGCGTCGATGTCGAAGACCTCACAAAGCACAAGATGGATTCGGAACAGATGTTTATCTCCGAAGAACTCGCCGACACCGTCAACCGCAAGAAAGCCGAAAACCGCCGAATCTGCGCAGTAGGTACAACCGTACTTCGCGCATTGGAATCATCGATTACCACAAGCGGATTGCTGAAACCATACGACGGCTGGACAAACAAGTTCCTTTTCCCGCCATACGAATGCATGGTTCCAAACTGCATGATTTCGAACCTGCACCTGCCAAAGTCAACATTGATGATGTCGGTGGCAACATTCGCTGGCTACGAAAACCTGATGAATGCTTACGAGGTGGCAGTAAAGGAAAAGTACCAGTTTGCAACTTACGGCGACGCAATGCTGATTATCTAATGGTCTAACAGGCCAACAGGCTAACAGGCTAACAGAAGACCAGTCGACTGCAAGACTGTTAGACTGCAAGCACAGAAAACTAGAAAAGTACGGTCGCGGCGCGCCACGACACAACAAGAAACTTGAAACTAAAAACTTTTTCGTTATGACCAAAATGACATCAAAGTACGTGGGTGGACTTCGCACCGAAAACACTCACCTTCAGTCGGGCAACAGAATCATAACCGACGCTCCGCTCGACAACCACGGCAAAGGCGAAGCTTTTTCGCCAACCGATTTGCTGGCAACAGCTCTGTGCGACTGCATTTTCACAATAACTGGCATAACTGCACAGACATACAATTTCTCAATCGACGGAGCAACCGCACAGATTGAAAAGATTATGAACGAGTCGCCACGCCGCGTTGCCGAAGTAAAAATCGACTTCGACTACTCGATGTGCAACCTCAACGAAAAGCAGCAGACGATAGTAAAGCGCATTCCGGATACATGCCCAGTTTCGCGCTCGCTAAGTCCAGAGGTAAAGCAGACGATAACGTTCAAGTTTTAAGAGATTTGAAGATTTGTAGCGACGTTGCGAGCAACGTCCGCTATAAATAAAATCGTAAATCGTACTTCGTAAATCGTAAATAACATTATGGATTTAAAGCTTGGTATCAAAGGTGAAGAAAGCGAAGTAGTTCGCCACGACAACACCGCAGCTGCATACGGCAGCGGACTGGTCGAAGTATATGCAACACCAGCTATGATCGCACTCATGGAGAAGACTTGCTACCGTTCGGTAATGCCCTATCTTTCGGAAGGCGAAGGAACTGTCGGCACTCATATCAACGTAGCACACAAGAAGGCAAGTCCACTTGGCACGGTAATCACCTGCCGTTCCGAAATCATCGAAATCGACCGTCGCCGCGTAGTTTTCAAGGTAGAAGCTTACGACGATAAGGGCGATGTTATTGGTGACGGCACACACGAACGCTTTGTCATCAACGTCGAAAAGTTCATGAGCAAGTAGCATGTGGACATTTGCGGTAGCGGTAATTCCAGCAATCGTACTTATCGTGTACATAATGATTCGCGACAAGTACGAGCACGAACCTATTGGGAAAATAGTACTTGCATTCTTTGTCGGAATGGTGTCCATTCCGCTCGACCTTGCCTTAATTAGCATTTTCGACCTTGACGAATTGCCATACCTTCTCGATGGAGAAATTCTACAGCAGGTCGGAACAGCCTTTTTTTCGGCGGCAATTCCCGAAGAAATATCAAAATTTGTAATTCTTTTCCTACTTGTCTGGTGGAGCAAGGATTTCAACGAGCGTATGGACGGAATAGTGTATGCCGTATGTGTATCGATGGGTTTTGCTACAATAGAGAATATTTTGTACGTATTCAACGATCCGTCGTGCGCATGGGGACGTGCATTGTTCGCTGTACCAGGTCACTTCCTTTTTGCCGTGCTTATGGGATTCTTCCTCTCACTGGCAAAGTTCACAGTAAAGCACAAATTCCGCAACTGGACTATGACATTGGTTGCTCCAATTTTGGCTCATGGCATATACGATGCCATACTGATGGTTTCGGATGTAGTATCTGTTGGATGGTCGGCGTTGCTAACGATTATTTTCTATATCTTTATTTTTGTACTATGGAGAATCTGTTTGGACAAAATATCAGAACACGTAGAAACCTCTCCTTTCAGTTATTGGCGAAAGTTCAGAGACAAGTATCAAAAAAACAAGAATATTTCCGACGACCAGCAGATTGACAATATGAAGGATTTTTTCGACAGGTAGAGCAGATTGCAAATCAACAACCCACTCCACCTTTATCATTTCGATATTGGCAATTACATATTGTCTACCGAATTCTGTTCCTCGTCCAAAAATGCCGTCAGCGGTGATGTTGCAACAGCCATATTGCTGACGCTGCCCAAGCCCGACAAGTAAGCCATACGACCAGCCTTTATGCTCAAAGCAAAAGCCTCGGCCATCTTCACTGGGTCACCGGCAATGGCAATGGCAGTATTAATTAAGCATGCATCGGCACCAAGTTCCATTGCGTATGCAGCGTGCGATGGTGCGCCAATTCCTGCGTCAATTACAACAGGAATGTTGCTCTGTTCAATGATTATGCGAAGCATTTCCTCGTTCTTTATGCCCTTGTTGGTTCCTATTGGCGAAGCCAACGGCATTACGGTTGCAGCGCCCATTTCTTCCAACTGCTTGCAAGCCACAGGGTCAGCCTGAACATAAGGCAATACCTTAAAGCCAAGTTTTACCAATTCCTCGGTTGCCTTTAGGGTTTCGCGAGTATCGGGAAGCAAATATTTGGGGTCGGGATGTATTTCGAGCTTCAGCCATTCGGTACCGAGAGCGGCACGGTTCATCTTTGCAGCGAAAATAGCCTCCTCGGCATTACGCACACCCGATGTATTAGGCAACAAAACGCACTCCTTCGGAATGAAATCGAGAATATTCTCGCTACCACTATCTTCGGTGTTGAGCCTCTTTAGCGCGGTTGTAACCATTTGCGAGCCAGAAGCCACAATAGCCTGTCTCATCACTTCGTTTGAAGGGAATTTGCCCGTGCCGATAAACAGCCTCGACGAAAATTCTCTTCCTGCAATAACTAAATTGTCATTCATTGTATTTTACCTTTTAAAATGTTTTCAAAATTTGTTCAATTGTTTCGTTCGGATTTTGCGATTCAAGTATCACCGACGAAATCGCAACTCCATATATTCCAGTTTGTTTTAAGTTTTCCAAGTCAGCAACGGTAATTCCGCCGATGGCGTAAATGGGCATTTTCAAGCCACGCGACTGCAATTTCTGCATTATGTTGCTGTAGCCTTCGATTCCAAGTATTGCCGAAAGGTTTTTCTTTGTAGTCGTAAAGCGGTACGGACCCATACCAATATAGTCGGCACCGTCGGCAATCGCTGCGAATACATCGTCGGCGGTATTGCAAGTCGCTCCAAGAAGGAACTTGTTGTCAATCAACTTTTTAGCCTCGGCGATTGGCATATCGTTCTTGCCAAGGTGTACGCCATCAAACAGACCGCTATCGAGAAGATTTATCCTGTCGTCAACAGTAAGAAGCGCTGCATACTTGTCGCATTCGGGACGCAAAATCTTCGCTATTGCAACAACTTCATCGTCCGAAGCATCCTTCATCCTTAGTTGCACAAACCTAATTCCTCCGCGCAAAGCCTCCTTGCAACCCGAAACATAGTCGAAACGGGCATTCTGGTGCGAAATAAACATTGTGCGTGGCAGTTCCCACAATGCCGACAGCATTACAAACGATGAAAATCCGACTTCCTTAAGTTTGCCAATATTGTCAAAGGTAACACCCGACAGCGCACAAACCTTTTCGTCAAGGACTTTCTCGTCGAACAGACGCTTCAACTCCGCCAACGAGAATTTTGAGCAATAGCCTTGCTTGCTTATCGAATCGAAAATCGGTGAAAGGAAGCAATAGTCAACCTTATTCTTGCATTGTAGAACCTCCTCAACGCTATGGCACGAGCGCGAAATTCGTCCGCCGAAATTCTCGGGCGGATTGGGATTTCTGCCGTTTAGGTGTACACCGCCAATGCCCATTTCCACAGCAAGACGGTGATGGTCGTGCAACGACAATTGTTTCCGCACATCGGCATCGAAGTGCGAAAGGTAGTCGCGCATCTGCATTTCGGTGAAATCGGGCTTGCGTATATGGAAATACTCTACCTTTCCGCTGCGAATCATCGCCGAAATCCGTTCCTGCTCGCGGAACACATTTTCTTGTGGTGTTATGCCAATCAGCCTCCGCATGTCGCCCTGATTATTGTTACATTGTCGCCTTCGTTCAAAAGCGTAGCACTCCACATTTTCCTGTCAATCACATCGGTTCCGACAGCAGCTGCTACCGGTTCGTTTGCCTTTATGCCAATCGTTTCGCACAATTTCTCCAAAGTGCATCCCGATGTAACTTCCGTATTCTTTCCGTTAACTAAAACTATCATAGTAAATTATTTATTTTTTCTATTCAGTCCCCAGAAATGATTCGTCGAACCGTGTCCATGTCCCACTTTTGCATCTTTTGCAGCCAGAATTGCGTTATATACATAATTCTTGGCTTGCGCTACAGCCTCCTCGAGCGGAAATCCCATAGCCAGATAGGTTGCAATTGCCGATGAAAGCGTGCAGCCTGTTCCGTGGGTGTTTTGTGAATCTATCTTTTCCGCAGTAAACGCCTTGTAGCTTCCGTCGCTACAAACAAGAATGTCAGTCATTTTTTCTCCAGTTGAATGTCCGCCCTTGACGAGCACATTCCTGCAATGGCATTCGGCAACTATCCGCCTGCCACATTCAACCATATCGTCGATGTTCGAGATTTTCATTACCGAAATCGCTTCTGCTTCCGAAATGTTGGGCGTAAGCACGGTGCAAAGCGGGAAAAGTTCCGCCTTAAGCGACTGAAGGAAATCGGCCTTTGCAAGCATATCGCCGCTTGTAGCCACAAGCACAGGGTCGAGAACAAGATGTCCGCGGTAGTTGTTTCTTGCCAGCGAATCCCTAATCGCGACAACATTTTCCTTGGTATAGACCATACCTATCTTTATGGCATCCACTGGAATGTCCTCAAGCACAGAATCAATCTGCGCCGACAGCACCCTGGCATCCACAGCCTGAATAGCCCGCACACCGCAGGTATTTTGTGCGGTGACAGCCGTTATCGCACTGGCGGCATACTGACCGAGCGAGAAAATTGTCTTGATGTCGGCTTGTATTCCCGCTCCACCAACCGAATCGCTGCCAGCAATGGTAAGTATATACTTTAGTCCATCCATAAATTTCAATTTACAAATCTGTGCGGTGCAAGAAATAGAGCGGATTGAAATTCCCAAATCTGCATTACCAGACTGGTCAACGGGTTTAATCTCAGCCTACTATTTTCAGCACCCCAACAATATGTTTTTTGCCCGACAATGAAAGTCAAGCGTTGCAAAGGTAATAATAATTTGGATTCGATGATTTGAAAATTTGAAGATTTGATAATTTGATAATTTGAAGATTCAATTTAAGATTTTTGTTTATGGTTGTTTGATGTGGTTTGAAATGATTATTATTCATTAAATCGCACATTGACAATATGCAAAATATTTTTAATTTTGTTTCAAAAATTTACAAAACCTACGACAAGTTTTGGCGCACGTTGATTGTAGATTTGCGAAAAAAGTAAGACTATGGTAGGAAAAACATTGACATCAATCATTGGCGGGAAGGCAATTACATATATATTTACAGAACAGCCAAGTCTTTTCGTCCCTTTCGAAGGCAATTTCCCTTTAGCAAAGGAATATCAGCGCGAAGTAATAATGAACGAAGTTTGTGGCACTCATTACTTTGATGACATTAAAGAGGAATGGATTAAGGATTTAATAAAAAAGGGAGCGCAAATGTATGACATAGACCAAGGATTTAAGGCGTTTTTAGGCAGTAGAACAAGAATTTACAATGCACTTCCAGAATCCGAAAAAGCGGAAATATTGGCTGAATTTATGGATAAAAATTGCTTGGATATAGGGGCATTGAGGATATGAGAAGTTTAGAATTAAATTGAAAATTGTAGAACTAAAAATAAAAAAATGGTAGAGAAAAAATTTCTTTATTGTTACAAAATGACACATGATACAGGATTTGCTCCAAATCCATATCATGAAGTTTTAACTTTGGCTACTTGTAAACCCGTTATTAGAAGATGCGCAAAGAAAGGTTATTGGATTTCAGGATGGGCTTCCAATGTCGTACAAGGCAAGGACAAAAAATATACTGACAAAGCACAGAAGTTAATTTATTTAGCAGAAGTTTCAGATGTTATCAGTTTTGAAGAATACTGGAATAAATATCCACGAAAAAGACAACCAGACCAATTGAGTAATGGCAAAAAAGAAGGATGTAAAAGTTGTGGAAACACCATACTACCCCCAAGCAGTAATATTGAATACCTTGGTGACAATATTTATGAGCCAGATGCTAGCGAAACCTTTGGATTTAAGCGACATGAAAATTCGCATCACGGAGAACAAAACAAAGAACACGATTTAAGTGGAAAAAATGTTTTGATTTGCGAGAATTACTATTATTTCGGTATAGAAAATGCTCTCGAAATAAAAGACAAAGGTTTTGTTGTTCCAAGATGGAAAAAGTTTTCTATGGATGACGAAAAAGCAAAGAAAGTGATAGATTTTGTCACTAAAAATTATTCATCAGGTATTAATCAAAAGGAAATATGAAAATCATATTAAGCAGAAAGGGGTTTGATTCTTCATATGGGAATCAACCAAACCCAATTTTACCCGACGGCACATTGCTGTCATTGCCAATTCCAGACGATGATGGAAACAATACATTTTCTTCTCTTAATTGGAATGGGATGAGTTATTATGATATTATTCATTCGCTTAGACCGAGGACAAAAATTAAGGAAGACAAAATGTGTCATTTGGATCCTGATTTAAGAAAGGATGTTAAAGACCGTTTGCCTGGTTGGAAACCTGCGTTCGGGCAGTCTGGGGCAGCATTGTCTCATCTGCGAAATATGGGTGTTGGAGAAGGTGATTTGTTTCTATTTTTCGGTTGGTTTAGAGAAACGGAGATGAATCAAGGAAAACTGATTTATAAGCGAAAAGCCAAAGACTTGCATGTAATTTATGCTTATATGCAGATTGGTGAAACTATTGACCCAAAGTCTGATGTTCCAGAATGGCTGAAAGAGCATCCGCACATTGGAGACAAAAAGGATAGGAATGAAGAAATTAACGAAATTTTTTTACCCACCGACAAACTTTCATTTATGCCGAATGTCAATGGTTGTGGACTTCTAAACTATCGAAAAGATAGAGTTCTTACAAAAGATGGCATATCAAGAGGAAAATGGGATTTGCCAGAATTTTTCAAAGATGTGGCAATCAGTTATCATCCACACCCATGGAAAGACGGTTATTTCAAATCAGCAGACAAAGGTCAGGAGTTCGTTTTGGATGCTACACCAGAAATTATTGACTGGGCAAAACAAATAATCAAATAAGTAAAATTAATATGCCAATATACACTTACAAAATCACCTGCCCCTATTGCTCCCACAAATTTGAATGGCATGATGGTAAAGTTGGCGACAAGATTTATCTGCACTGCGATATTTGTGGCAAGGAGTTGCTGTATCCCGATGATGAAGAATCGCTTTTCCCCGAATATCCTTCGTGCGAATGTGGCGGTTGGTTCGATAAAGCAGAGAGATGGACTCCGTATGTCTGTCCGAAATGCAAGGAGGAAATAGAACCGCGCGAAGTTAGGGGAACAATAGAGGTGGTGGAAAATATGGATTGAAGTAATTGCTTTCAGAATGTAGTGTACAGACAAGATATGTCGCCATCGGTTCGCAACATGAACATAAGCAGCACCAACGCAAAGACGGCAATCACAACCGACACTTTACCTATTTTCCTTTTCCACGACATAATCCTTGATTTTTTGATAAATAAGATATGCTCCATAGCTGGAATGATGCTGCCAGTCGCGAAATGCGCCAGCTGTAGATGAAATGTCTGTAGCATCTATATAGTTGGCGTTTTCGGTCTCAAGAAGGTTTGTTATACTGTCACAAATCGATTGCATTTCCGGAACTTCTGTCGGATGTGCCTTGCCAAATGCAATACTGTTGTATGGTCCGACTACGAATGTAATGTCAACATTGTTTTCTCGGCAAACCTGAATCATGGCATGCAGTTCATCGTAGCGGTAAGTTGCCTCGGGATGTGCATCGAGCGAATACGAGTTTATGTCAAACGATGCATCTACATTAAGGTCATAGTTATGTGTACTGCTGTCGGGCGGCTCATAGGTGGAAGGCATTGTCAATTCGTGTTGCGGTTTAATCCAAGCAAGCGTATTTTCAAATTTTGCAGTATCAATATTGAATATCAAATCCTGATAGTATTTGCGCCTTGCCCTGTCGATGTAATATGAAAAAAAGTCCGATATCACATCGTCCAGTCGCGTATTGCGCAAATTGGCTTTTAGAATTTCATTCACGGCTTTGTTTTCTGGTTTGTTTGCCTTGTAATAGTTCGCAAATGAAGTGTACCTGAAAAAATAGTCGGCATTGCTACGCGCCAATTTGTTGCACCAGTATGCAGGATTTACGAAATAAATAATCTTCAGTCCTCCGATGTTTTTGTTGCTTTGTATCAACGGAAAATATGTGCAAGCGGTTCTTCCTGCCCCAGCAATTAGAGAAAAACGACATTGGAGTGTTGTGTCGGCATTAAGGAAATCGTAATAATTCTCACCGTTCATATAGTCGCTCTCCGATGTTCCAAGGACAAGGTATCCGTTGTTTGCCTTGATGCTTTGTACAAGCAAGTCGGTATAAAGCGTATTGTTGTCGCGTAGTTCCTGATGGCGGATAGTGTAAAGCTGCCTGTCGGTTGCCGAATAGCGGAATGAGGGAATGCACAGCGATGCAAGCATCCAGAACGCCACCGCCACCAAGGCGACAACTCCAACAAATGCCATATATTTCATCCGATACATCTTCATCAGAAAAGCAAATTAAACATTTCTACTAGTTGTTCGACAGGATAATTGAAGAAAATCCAGCCGACCGTCACAAAAACGAATGTAACAGCAACTCCCATGATTTTACTCAACGAACCATTGCTTTTGCCAACATTCTTATTTGTTGCAACCTTATATATCGACAAGCCGATTCCGTGCCATAGTCCCCAAAAGACAAAATTCAAGGTGCTGCCATGCCAAAGCCCGCACACGAAAAAAGTTACCAAATACGCAATAACCGACACCAGCATCCTGTACTTTACAATCGGAGTGCGGTTTACCAATGCTATTACGGGCTTGAAAACATACATTTTCAGGAATGAGGAGAAAGTCATGTGCCACCTTTTCCAGAATTCGGCAATATTTGACGAAAGATACGGCAGCCTGAAATTTTCGGGAGTACGAATTCCAAGCATATACGCGGTGCCTATTGCCACATCGCAGTAGCCCGAAAAATCGATGTAGATGTAAATTGAATACAGCAAAGCTGCAAGACAGACAGCCGACCACGCACCCATATATGGTAGCAAGGCGTTATAGTCAACAGCATACTCCTTTATCAAAGGCACAATGAGCAAAAGCTTTACTGCCCCGACAAAAATCCGTCCAACGCCTGCCAGAAGCATTCTCAGATTGAACCTCAAATGTGTTTTATTGACCCAATAGTGGAAATTATTGAATGTGTCGATAGGTCCGGCAGGGAAAGTAGGGAAGAAAAACAGATAGTTCACATACGACAACACGTTTATACTGCGGATATTCTGCCTATAACATTCCACAAGCCAGTGAATCATACGGAAGAAAATGTACGACAAGCCAAGTTTTTCGACCGAGAAGAAATGTTTCTGCATGAAAGCATCCCACCACTCGCCAAACCACGACTGCACAAGCGGATAGTTGCGTACAGAAAAAATTGCAATCAGCAAAGTCAGCATTAGCGCCAGCAACCACTTGAACCTGCGTTTCCGCAGTATTATTCCTGCACCGTACATGATGAGTGATACCATAAATAATATGAATACCGACCTTGGAGATACGATTTTTGTGAGAATGAGAGCGTTGCCAAGCAGAATAAGAATATTGTTCAGCCAATTTTTCTTGAATATGAACTTGCATGCCGAAAAAATCAGCACGAATAGAAATATATCAAAAAATAGCGTATAGTCGCTGAACAACATCTGATTTAGTTTTCTATATATTCCTCAATTTTCTCAATCATCAGTCGCGTAGGTTCAATCATCGGAGCGATTTCCTTTTCTTCTGCATTATACGCACAGTTATAGTCCGACTTCTCTCGTAATCCCTGAAGACGCGAATAGTGTTTGCCTTCTTCAATAGAAAAAATTCCTGTTGTTACATAATGCATTCCGAATGCGCCCACCGCGCCACGATGAGTCGAAACATTGTAGCCGTCACGAATAAGCATTGCAGAAACAGCATGGAACAAAGAATAGTAAAGCCTGTTTGCCACATTGTCCCAATAACCAGCCTTCGATAACAGCTCTATCTGAGCGAAGTTCTTATGCGCTTTTTCAATTTGCAAACGCACTGTCGTTCTTCGTTCTTCATCAGTTAAACTCATACCAATACGATTTTGTCTTGTTCAACATTTTTGTAGAATGGCAGAAATGAAATAGAATCCCATTCCTTTTTTGTGTACATCTGCGGACTGATAAGCTCACCTATATTCCATCCGAGCATTACAAAAGGGAAAGACACGTCATCGTAATCTTTATCTGAAAGCTCTGGTTTGTCAAGCAAAATAAGCAAGTCCCAATCGCTGTCAGCATTATAGTCGCCCCTTGCCCTTGAACCATACAAAATCAATGAACTATGTGGTGGTAAAGCTTTCATTGCCACTTGCTTTATATTTTCGATAACTTTTGACCTTTCCATCTAAACTGTATTTCATTTGCAAACATACATAAAATTATGCTATACAAATATTCGCAAATGTAAAAATAAATTTTGAAATACATAGAAAACATTAAAAACGTTAACTTTGCACAATAAAATTTACGCACTATGGCAGACAATTATTTGGAAAACAGATACGAGGAAGTTTTCGGACAAGGAAGCGCAAAGTCGCACACGAAACACATAAATTCAATCGATTCGCTCATAGCGAAAAACCGCAGCTACCGTGGCTACAAGAAGGACTACATTGTTCGCCCCGAAATGATGGAGCGCATTGTGGCTGTTAATACAAAAATTCCGTCGGGACGCAACCAGCAGGTGCTGAGGTTCAAGATTGTAACCAAGGAAACTGGAGCAGAGAAAGTTCTGAAAAACATTCATCTCGGCGGTGCTTTACCAGAATTGCATTTGCCGTTCGCTGGTACTGAGCCAGAAGCTTTTGTTATCATCTGCTCAACCACCGCAGAAAACAAAATTGTTGACATCGACCTTGGCATTTCAATGCAGTCGATGCTGCTGAAAGCAGTGGAAATGGGACTTAACGGCATTATCATCTGCGCCTTCAACAAGGAAGAAATCAAGCGCGAATTTTCGTTGCCATACGAACCTCTGGCAATCGTTGCAATCGGCAAGGGCGACGAAAAGATTGAAATGGTTCCGATTTCCGAATCAGACAGCCACGCCTACTACCGCAAGGACGGAATACATTATGTCCCAAAGGTTAAGTACGAAGACCTTGTAATCTAAGGCATTCACATGTCAACCACGGAACAAGAATACATCCCGACAGAGAAGCATCCGCTGAAACCATTTCTTCCTGACGGTGCCGAAATACTTATGCTAGGCAGTTTTCCGCCCAAGCGCGAACGCTGGTCAATGGACTTCTACTACCCTAACATACAGAACGACATGTGGCGCATTATGGGACTTATCTTCTTCAACGACAAGGACTACTTTGTAGAAGCCGACGGGAAGAAGTTCCGATTCTGCTACGACAAGGTTGTAAAGTTCTGCACCGATAAGCACATTGCAATCTTCGATGCAGCCAGTTCGGTGCGACGGCTGATGGACAACGCCTCGGATGCCCACTTGGAAATTGTAGAGCCGACCGATATTCCTGCTCTTTTGCGCAAGATTCCGCAATGTCACACAATTGTTTCCACTGGTGGCAAGTCGGCAGAAACAATAGCCGCACAACTCGGTTGCAAAGTCCCCGAAGTCGGTGGATATGCCACTTTTAACATTGATGGAAAGGAATACAAATTCTATCGTATGCCGTCAAGTTCGCGAGCATTTCCGATGAAACTAGAGAAGAAAGCAGAAGCGTATAGGAGAATTTTTGAATAAGGTTTGTCTCCAAAAACTTGAAACCTAGAAACAGTGTACTTCGACCCTTCGACTGACGCTCAGGGTGCGAAAAACCTAGAAACGTGCGCAGCACATGAAACCCAGAAACTTGAAACGGGCGCTAGCCCATGAACGGAGAAGCCATAGAAACCACGAATGTGTTCGCTACGCTCACGTTGAACATTGAACCCCTTGAACTTTGAACCGTCAAACGCCGAAGGCATAGAACGGCGTTAGCCATAGAAACCTAGAAACTTGAAACGGCGTAGCCCCCTAGTGTGCTTCCAGCCAGTTCTTTCCAAACCTTGCATCAACAATCAGCGGAACGCTCAACTTCACGCAGTTCTGCATTTCGTCAACAACAATCTGCTTCACGATTTCCATTTCCGAAACCGGCACATTGAAGTTCAATTCGTCGTGAACCTGCAAAATCATACGCGCCTTTAGGTTGTTTTCATTGAAACGCCGGAAAATGTTAATCATGGCAATCTTTACAATGTCAGCGGCAGAACCTTGGATTGGCGCGTTCACGGCATTGCGCTCGGCAAATCCGCGAACAATGGCGTTACGGCTGTTGATGTCGGGCAGGTAACGACGACGGCCAAACATAGTCTCGACATATTCCTTTTCGCGTGCATCGGCAATACTGCGTTCTATGTATTCCTTAACACCACTAAAAGTCTTAAAATAACTGTCAATCAAAGCTTTGCCTTCCTTCGGCGAAATATTCAAGCGCTGTCCCAAGCCAAATGCCGAGATACCATATATAATACCGAAGTTGGCAGTCTTCGCCTTCGAACGCATTTCGCGGGTAACTTCGCTTTCATCGACCTTGAAGATTTTGGCTGCTGTAGCAGTATGAATATCAAGACTATACTTGTTGAAAGCATCGAGCATTGCGTGGTCCTGACTAAGGTGAGCCATCACGCGAAGTTCAATTTGCGAATAGTCGGCAGAGAAAAATATATGCTCGTCGTCAGAAGCGACAAAGGCACTACGGATAACCTTTCCACGCTCGTCGCGAATAGGAATGTTTTGCAAGTTGGGATTTGCGGAACTCAAGCGACCTGTGGCGGTTACTGCTTGATTGAAACTAGTGTGCAGCATTCCTGTCGTGGGATTTACAAGTGTCGGCAGAACATCAACGTAGGTGCTAATCAGCTTGTTGACCGAACGCCATTCCAAAATCTCATTCACTATCGGGTGCTTATCAATAAGCTTCATAAGTTCCTCCTCGCTCGTGCTGTACTGCTTGGTCTTGGTCATCTTTGGCTTCGGGTCAACCTTGAGCTTCTCGAACAGAATCACACCCAACTGCTTCGGCGACGAGATATTGAACTTTTCACCAGCATGCTCATAGATACTTTCCTCTATACCAACAAGTTCCTTCTGCAATTCAGCAGAATATTCCTTCATTCTCGCCGAATCGATGCGCACACCAGTCCTTTCCATCGACATCAAAACCTTAATAAGCGGAATTTCAATGTCGTAGAGAAGTTTCTCAATTCCTTGCTCCTTAATTTTAGGCAACAAAATATCCTTCAGCTGGAAAGTTATGTCTGCATCCTCGCAGGAATAGTTGCTGACAATACGCGGTTCGACGCTACGCATTGTGCGCTGGTTCTTGCCTTTCTCACCGATGAGTTCCTCTATTGGAATCATCCTATAACCCAGATACTTGTTCGCAAGAAAATCAAGATTATGCTTCTCTTCTGGCTCAAGAATATAATGAGCCAACATTGTATCAAAAAGTTTATTTTCTACCTCAACATCATAATTTTCAAGGATTTCCAAGTCGTATTTAAGGTTCTGTCCAACCATTGTCTTCGACTTGTCGGAGAAAATGGGAGCGAAAATTTTCAGAATCGACAAGACAGCATTTCTGTCGGAAGGACAAGCAACATAATACGCTACGCCCTTTTCCAACGCAAAAGCCATTCCGACAAGTTCGGCAGTAAGAGCATCGGTGCCAGTGGTTTCGGTATCGAAGCAATATTCGTCAAGCGCAGCAAGTTTTTCGGCAAGCTGCTTAGCCTCGAAAGGAGTCTCAACAAGCGTATATGATACATTTTTGTCAGAAAAACTCTTTTCTGGAACTGTTTGTTGCTGCGCAATTTCCTGCACAGGCTGACTGAACAAGTCGAGCTGCAACTGCGGCTGAGCATCTTTCACGGTCTTATTTTCAGGGACAGGCTCGGCAAAGGCTTTGCTTCCGATAATCCTCTGCTTCAGAGTAAAGAATTCCAAATCGTCGAAAACACTTGCCAAGGCATCGAAATCTGGCGTTTCCAATTTCATTTCGTCAAGCGTAACATCCACAGGCACATCGGTCTTTATGGTTGCAAGCTTGTACGACATACGCAACTGCTCGATTTTGTTCTCAAACGACTCCTTTTGCTTGCCTTTTAGCTGCGAAATATTCTTGATAATATTTTCAATGTCACCATATTTTGCAATAAGGTTGGCAGCAGTTTTCTGACCAACTCCCGGCACACCCGGAATATTGTCAATGCTATCGCCCCACAACGCAAGTATGTCAATTACTTTTCTCGGATTATCGATGCCAAACTTCTCGTTTACCTCTTTTACACCAAGCACTTCGGGTACATTTCCTGAGTGAGGCGGTTTGTACATGAAGATATTTTCATCGACAAGCTGACCGTAATCCTTATCAGGCGTCATCATATACACTTGATTCTCAGCATTTGCGAACTTCTTTGCAAGCGTACCTATCACATCGTCGGCTTCGTAGCCCGAAATCTGGATTATCGGAATGCGATAAGCCTCGAGAATCTGCTTGATATACGGCACAGCGACCTTTATGTCCTCGGGCGTAGCCTCGCGGTTTGCCTTGTATTCGGGAAACATATCGTGTCGGAAATTCGGTCCCGACGGGTCGAAAGCCACTGCAATATGAGTCGGTTGTTCGCGTTTAAGGACATCTTCCAGAGTATTAACAAAACCGAACACTGCCGAAGTGTTTATCTTCTTGGAATTTATGCGCGGATTCTTGATAAAAGCATAGTAAGCTCTGAATATCAAGGCGTAGGCATCGAGGAAAAATATCTTGTTTGACATTAGCGTAAAATTATCGTTTCAGACTACAAAGTTAAACAAATTCCACAAAAAAAGGCCACCGATGGTAGCCTTTATATGATTTTTTTATTGCATCAAACAATACATTGTTAAGCCGACCCTTCGACTACGCTCAGGGGGCGGCTAATTGTCAATTCTACATGCAGTGTATGTATTTTTCAACCAATTCGCGGATTTCCTCGGTCTTGCCGTAGAGCTTTTCGCTCAGACCCTTGTCATTGTAAGACTTCAAGCCCTTGATAACTGCGTCGATAAGTCCCGGCTGGAAAATCTTGTCCTTTTCGAAGAATTTGCGCTTTGCATCGAGAGCCTCGGCAGAATCCCAGCAGCAATCCGGAAGAGCCTTCAGTTTAGCTAACTTATCCTTGAACTCCTCGCTGAAAATATTGACATTTACATACAAGTCCTTAGCCATCTTGAGCGAACCACGCATTGTAAGTCCGTGCTGTGCAGCAACAATCAGAGCTGCCATATACAGGTACAAGTCTGCCGAACCGTCACCACTGCGGATTTCTACGGTCTGCTTGCTATCGTAGTCAGCAGCCTTGCTCTTTTCCTGCGGATTTGCATCGCGGAACATGTTGATGTCGCCAGTCCATCCCAGCGGAACGCGTACGAGAACGCTCCTGTTGCGGTCGCCCCAGCAAATGTTGGTAGGAGCTTCCTGATGAGGAACAAGACGCAGATAGGATGTCGGGATTGTGTTTCCAAAAGCCGTAAGAGCATCGGCAAGGTCGAGGATACCGGCAATCATCTTGCGAGCATCGTCGCTGAGAACGCCATTGTCAACCATCATGTTCTTGCCATTCTTCGAGAGCATCATGTGGATGTGCAGACCGCTACCAGCCTTTCCTACGGTAATCTTCGGAGCAAAGCTCAGGTTTACGCCATAGTCGCTGCAAAGTTTGCGGAGAATCCACTTTGCGATAATCAACTGTTCTACAGCCGATTCAGCCTCGCATGGGAGAAATTCTATTTCCTGCTGCTCGTAGTAGAAATCGCCATCGGTGAAGTTGCCAACCTCGGAGTGTCCGTACTTAATCTTACCGCCACACTGTGCAATAAGGTGCATTGCTTCCTTACGAATAAACTCGTAGTTTGCAAATGGAGCCGACTCGTGGTAACCGCGCTGGTCAACAGCCGGGAACATAGCGTTTTCGCTCTTGTCGGCAATGATGTAGTATTCTAGTTCGCCCAAAGCCTTGAAAGTGTAGCCAGTTGTATCTTTCAACTTCTGGTGAGCCTTCTTCAAGATGTTTTCTGGCGACGAAGCCAATGGCTTACCATTGTTGTCGTAGTACGAGCAAAGAATGTCGATGCTCGGAATTTCCTCGAAAGGATTTACGAAAGCAGTGCGGTACTTTGGAATAACATACAAGTCGCTCGAACCTGCACCGATAAAAGTAAACAAGCTGGAACCGTCAACGCGCTCGCCAGTGGTAAGAATCTGGTCTAGGTATTCGGCGCTGTTGATTACGAAGTTCAAGGTCTTGAGCCTACCGTCGCCACCAACATAGCGGAAGTTGAGCATCTCGATGTTGTTTTCTACAATATATTTAATGATGTCAGCCTTTGTGAACTCCTCACAAGGCTTCTGCAAAAACCTTTCAAGAAGGTTTGGACTTAAATCAAAATTCTTCTTTTCCATTTCAAAATAATTACAAAATTTTTTTGGCGAAGTTAATTATATTTGTTCACTTTGCAATTTATAAAAGATAGTTTTAAAACATGTTTTTCGCGCTGTCAAAAATACTGCAATATTTACTTTCTCCTTTGGTTTGGATTCTGATAATCTTCGTGTTGTCGTTTTGCTTCAAGAAAGACAAAGTCAAAAAAGGATTACGCATCACGACGTTTGTGTTGCTTCTGCTGTTCACCAATCCGCTGCTTGTAAACCTCAGTCTTGGCGCGTGGGAGGAAAAGCCAGTGCAGGAAAGCGAACTTGCTGAACGCTACGATTACGGCATTGTTCTTACAGGAATGATTTCCTACGACACAGAAAACAACAAGATAGAATTTGGGCAATCCACCGACAGAATCCTCGAAGCCGTTCGGTTGTACTATGCAGGGCGTATCAAAAAGATTTTCATTTCGGGAGGTTCAGGGCTTCTGCTTGACCAGACTCACAAGGAATCGCAACTTCTAAAAGATTATCTGACAAGCATAAATGTTCCCGAAGAAGACATAATCATCGAAACCGAGTCGCGCAATACTCACGAAAATGCAGTCGAGGCGGCAAAGGTTTTGCGCCCGACAGAAAGTTCCGATACCTATTTATTAATAACAAGTGCCTCACATTTCCGCCGTGCAGCCAAGTGCTTCGAAAACGAAGGTTTTACCTTCGACTCCTACCCCGTTGACTATTGCAGCCGAAAACTTGGTGCCAATCCCGAAACATGGCTAATCCCTGCGCCATCGGCATTCTCCACTTGGAATATGCTGATTCACGAAATTGCAGGATATCTGATGTATGACTGGAGCGGGTATTTCTAGGCTAACAGGCTCACAGGCTAGAAGGCTAAAAGCCAATTTTCAAACAACTTCAAACGACTTAACCCACAAATGGTTGGAAGGCAGGAAGGCGAAAAGACTGTCAGACTGCAAGCCTGTTAGACTGCAAGCCTGTTAACCTCCTATAACATTCTTCATCACCCTAAGCTGGTGAGTATATTTCTTTAATTCATCGTTGTAGATGCCATTGTGGTCTATGCGGTCGATGCGGACTTTCTTGGAGGCGTGGATTATCTCAGATGCCGAGTAAACTATTCCGACATGGACAATATTCCCCTCCTCGTTGTCGAAGAAAGCAAGGTCTCCGGGCTTGGCTTCAGATATGAAACTCATGGTATTTCCCAGTTTGGCCTGCTCCGAGGCATCGCGTGGCATAAGTAGTCCAGACAATCTGTAAACCAACTGCACAAAGCCGCTGCAGTCGATTCCCCACTGCGAACGTCCGCCCCAAAGGTAAGGCGTTTCGATAAGATCCTCGGCTTCACGGATAATGCTACTGCGAATGTCTGTTTCGTTGCGCTCGGTCAGGTCACTGAGCACATAGTAGTTGTTGTCGCCAATGTTGAAACTATGGCTTTCGAGCACCGATTTTGGAAAAAGCGAACCCTTCGGCACAAACATCTGGCTTTTTTCGTTCTTTATCATCATTGTGGGCACATCACGCACAACATAGCGCTCGTCGACATACGAAGCCTCGTGGTTTTCGCACACAAAAGCCGATATTGTAACCGACTCAATCCAACCTGTATAGTTGTCGTGCAAAAGACGGATTTTTGTCCAGTCGGAATGCCTTGCAACAATCTCGAACACCTCGCCGAAAAGCACCTGACTTACCATTTCAGACCTGTGCGACATTCCTGCACGCAACGGAAGATATGCATATTCGCAAATACCGAATTCCATAACTAACTATATATAAGATATTTACTTCTAATTTCCTTAAATCTTTCCAAGTCCTTGCTCCACGAACTCCTGATTTCCTCCTCACTCACGCCATTCTCAATCTGCTTGCGGAAAGCCTTGTAACCGACAAGTTTCTCGAGCATATTGTTCTTGTTGAAGAAATTGGGTTTGTCTGGGAACAATTCGTACATCTTGATTATTACCGACAGATTGAACTTGTCGCGCTGCCAATCGAATATAGCCTCATCGTTGGTAAGATTGAATCCATAGCACTCCTTTCCGTTGAGCAGAGGATTGGAAGCACCTGCATTGGGCTTGGGAGTAAACACAAAAGCGCTGTCAATCACATCCTTGTAGAGCGGATGTCCAAGCACCTGGAACTGCATATCGGTTCCACGACCGACACTTATGCAAGTTGCCTCGAAGATGCAAAGTGTAGGATAAAGCTCTATGCTTCTGGCATTTGGCAGGTTCGGAGACGGTTTTATCGGCAGTTTGTATTTGCGGTAATGCGTGTAGTTTTGGCAAGGAATTACCGTAAGATTACACTTAATTCCACCATTAAGCCAGCCTTCACCGTTTATCATCTGCGCATACTCGCCTATTGTCATTCCATAGACAATTGGAACAGGATGCATTCCCACGAAAGAACGATAATTTGCCGTATCCAGCACAGGACCATCAACATACGATGCATTTGGATTCGGACGGTCGAGAACGATTACTGGAATTTCAGATTCGGCGCAAGCCTCCATAACGTAATGCAAAGTGGAAAGATATGTGTAGAAACGCACTCCAACATCCTGAAGGTCGAAAACTACGACGTCGACATTCATCAGTTGCTCGGCAGTAGGCTTCTTGTTGTTTCCGTACAACGAAACCACTTCAAGACCAGTCTTTTCGTCCTTTCCGCTATCCACTTTCTGTCCGGCATCGGCAGTACCGCGGAAACCATGTTCGGGACAAAATGCCTTCACCACATTCACGCCTTCTTTCAAAAGCATATCTGCCAAATGAAGCGTATCGATCATGCTTGCTTGATTCGCGACAATGGCGACTCTTTTACCCTCAAGCATAGGCAAATACAAATCGACATTGTATATTCCAGGGAAGATTGGCAAAGCCTCCACCCTATCGGTTTTATCATTTTGCACATCAACGGTTTGGTTTTCAAGCGCACCAGCATTTCCGCATGCCGAAACGACAAGCGCCGCGAACATTACCGCCAGAACAGAAAATTTCATATAAATTCCAATTTTTCACAAAGTTAGAGCAAAACAGCAACACAGCGGACAGGCAATACCTAAAGTTAATAACAAAGCGGTGTTATTTTGGGACGGAGAGGAAAAACAGAGCAGAAGACCAAAAGGAGAAGGTCAACATTAAGATTCTTAACAAGCTTAACGTTGGGTATACAAAGACTAATTGCGTGTAGCATTTTTCTCCAAACAGCACCTATTCCAACGACTTACGAAAGCCATCTTCTTTTGTTCAAAAAAAGTGTTATTAAACATTTGCACCATAAAAATAAAAGCAGTACCTTTGGGAAAAATTTTAACAAAACAAACTTAAAACAAACTTAATAATATTATGGCAAAAATCAGAGGAGCCGTTAAAGTTGACACCGAAAAGTGCAAGGGCTGCAGCGTTTGCTTGGGTGCTTGTCCTATGGGTGTCCTTGATCTGGCAAAAGAAGTGAATGGTAAGGGGTACAACTACTGCTACATGAAAGACCCCGAGAAGTGCATTGGCTGTGCAAGCTGTGCTATTGTATGTCCCGATGGAGTAATTTCTGTCTATAAGGTAAAGGTGGACTAATTAATCTCAAAAAAATTAGCTAGAATGGAAAAGGAATTAAAGTTAATGAAAGGTAACGAAGCTATAGCAGAAGCTGCTATTCGTTACGGGGCAGACGCTTATTTCGGATATCCTATTACTCCGCAGTCGGAAGTAATCGAATATTTCATGGAGCAAAACCCAATTGAGAGAACTGGTATGGTTGTATTGCAGGCAGAAAGTGAAGTTGCTGCAATCAATATGGTATATGGTGCCGCTGCTTGCGGTATGGCCGCTATGACATCTTCGTCAAGCCCGGGCTTCAGCTTGAAGCAGGAAGGTCTTTCATACATCGCTGGTGCAGAATTGCCCTGCTTGGTACTTAACGTAGTTAGAGGTGGACCAGGTCTTGGTACTATCCAGCCTTCACAGTCAGACTATTTCCAGTCGACCAAGGGTGGTGGACACGGTGACTACAGACTTATCGTTCTTGCACCTGCATCGGTTCAGGAAATGTACGATTTCGTACAGATTGGTTTCGACCTTGCTTTCAAGTACCGCAACCCTGTATTGATTCTTTCCGACGGTATCATCGGTCAGATGATGGAAAAGGTTGAAATCGGTCCGCAGAGAAAGAGAAGAACAATGGAAGAAGTTATCAAGCAGTGCCCGTGGGCTACTACCGGCAAGACCGCTAACCGCGAACGCAACATCATAACTTCACTCGACCTTGTAGCTTCACGTCAGGAAGAATTCAACCGCAAGCTCGTAAAGAAGTACGACACTATCCGCGAAAAGGAAGTAAGATGCGAATGCATCAACTGTGACGATGCCGACTATGTATTCGTAGCATACGGAACATCATCACGTCTCTGCATGAAGGCAATCGACCTTCTTCGCAAGGAAGGATACAAGGTTGGTTTGGTTCGTCCTATCACTTTGTTCCCATACCCGTCGAAGATTATCGCTGGTCTCGCAGAGAGAGTAAAGGGATTCCTCACTATCGAAATGAGCACCGGACAGATGGTAGAAGACGTAATGCTCGCTGTAAACGGCAAGCGCCCAGTTAAGCACTATGGTCGTGTTGGCGGCGTTGTTCCGACTCCGGAAGAAATCGTTGACGCAATGAAGAATTTTATGAAAGGAGAATAAGTCATGGCAGAATTAACAATTAACGATATAATCAAAGAAGAAAACCTTGTTTACAAGAAAACAAAGGTAATGACCGATAACGTGATGCACTACTGCCCAGGTTGCGGACACGGAACTACCCACCGCCTTGTTGCTGAAGTTATCGAAGAATTAGGAATTCAGGACAAGACCATCGGTGTCACTCCAGTAGGATGCTCGGTTTTGATGTACAACTACCTCGACATCGATATGCAGGAAGCTGCTCACGGTCGTGCACCTGCCATCGCAACAGCTATCAAGAGGGTTATGCCCGACAAGTTCGTATTCACCTATCAGGGTGACGGCGACTTGGCTGCTATCGGTACTGCCGAAACAATCCACAGCTGCAACAGAGGCGAAAACATCACCATCATTTTCGTAAACAATGGTATCTACGGTATGACTGGCGGTCAGATGGCTCCTACCACACTTGCTGGCATGAAGGCTGTTACTTGCCCACGCGGTCGTGACGTCAACACAATGGGTTACCCACTGCACATCACCGAACTCATCGCTCAGTTGCCGAATGTTCGCTTCGTAACACGTCAGTCGGTTCACACTCCGGCAAACGTTCGCAAGGCTAAGGCTGCTATCCGCAAGGCTTTCGAAAACCAGAAGGACGGCAAGGGCGGACTTTCGTTCGTTGAAATAGTTTCGAACTGCAACTCCAACTGGAAGATGACTGCAGTTGACGCAAACAAGTGGATGGAAGAAAACACTTTCAAGGAGTATCCGCTCGGCGACATCAAGGTTGAATGGGAACTTCAGGAAGGTAAAATCAGCTTAAGAAACAGAAAGTTGGACTACTAAAAATTTAAGATCATGACAGAAGAAATAATTATAGCAGGATTCGGCGGACAGGGTGTCCTCTCTATGGGTAAGATTTTAGCATACTCTGGACTTATGCAGGGACAGGAAATCGCTTGGATGCCTTCGTACGGACCAGAAATGAGAGGCGGAACATCAAACGTTACCGTTATCATCAGCGACGAAAGAGTTAGCTCTCCTATCCTCACCCAGTACGACACAGTTATCGTTCTTAACCAGCAGTCGATGGACAAGTTCGAAAGCACAGTAAAACCTGGCGGAACTTTGATTTTCGACCCGAACGGAATCACTAAGATGCCAACCCGCAAGGACATCAACATCTACAAGATTGAAGCTGCACAGCTGGCATCCGACATGGGTAACCAGAAGGTTTTCAACATGATTGTCCTCGGTGCTTTCCTCAAGGTAAGACCAATCGTCGACAACAAGTATGTTGAAGAAGGTTTGAGACACTCGCTCCCAGAACGCGCCCACAAGCTTATTCCATTGAACATGGAAGCTATCGAAAAGGGCAAGGCAGAAGTTGTAAAGATGTAATTCAAAACAATTTCAATAAGAAAGCCACTCGAATGAGTGGCTTTTTTGTTTGGTACTATATGTACTATTAAATATCTGCACCGGGTCTATAAACAAAAAAAGGAAGATTACTCTTCCTTTTTAATTATAGCGAATATTAAATTTCTAGTTTCCGCCTGTAACCTTGTACGATGCGAGGAACAAATTCTTCGGTGTAACACTGAGTACCGGAATCGGCGAAGTGTTAAGCATCTGGTATGCATACGAACCAAGAATGAGGTTCGAGAAAGCAGTTGTCTGCTCGGTCATTATTGCAATAAGGTCGGCATCAACGGTCTTTGCATACTCGATGGTAATGTCGGTGATATTGTCGCCGATAAGGTAGGAAGTCTGGTAGTTGACGCCTTCCTGGTCGAAGTACTTGCGGACTGTTGCAGCATAAATTTCAAGCTTGTTCTTGATGCCCTCGCTATCTGACGAAGCAACCTTGACGATATGAACTTCGGCACCGAAAGCCTTGGCGATAGTTGCTACCAGCGGAACTTTCTCGCGGGTTTCCTTGGTAATGTCGAGCGGAAGAACAATCTTCTTAACATCGCCGATGTACTTGTCGGAGTAAACCGAAATCACAGGCTTTGTTGTGCTCTGGATTATACGGTATGCGTTACTACCCAAAATGTAGTCGCTCAAGCCGGAAGTACCGTTGGTCGAGCATATAATCATCGAGTCGTCGAAAGCGTTTGCCTGATTTACAACTTCTTCGTGTACGCTACCATTCTTTATAATATAGGTAAGCCTGCTCACCGAATTAAGTTTCGGCTTATATTCGGTAATCAATTCTTCGAAATTCTCGACAATCGAATTGTACTGGTTTTCGAAATGAATCTGCAGACGGCCGTGCTTTTTCGACTGAACATGAACCATCTGTATGTCGCAGAAGAACTTGTTGGCATAAATTATAGCCAAATCCAAACCTTTCATTGATTCCTCGGAGAAATCTATAGGGACAATTATCCTTTCCATATAAACTTAATTTTATCGGGTGCGAAGATAATAAATTTTATCAAAGCAAAAAATTTTATTTAAGGATATTGAGAATTTTTATTCCAGACAATAAATCGCAAGCCACCGAACATGCTGGTAATAGCAGTTTTGCCCCCCATTGGCGCTAGGGCCGCTAATGTCATTAAGGCCCTTAATGACAAATGGGGGCAAAGCAAAAACTGCTCGGCTGTGCAATCATCCACCAAAAATGCTTACCTTTGTAGTCTAAAATTCAGGCAGGAATGGAATCATACAACATAATAGGCTTAATGTCGGGCACATCGGCTGACGGACTCGATGTGGTCTTGTGCCGATTCGATGGTAGCGACTACAACTGGAAATACACGCCGATAAAGGCAAAAACCTACGAATACGACAGCGAAACCAAGGCGAAAATGCTCTCGCTGCATACGCTTTCGGCCGAAGACCTGAAGCAAGCCGATGTGTGGTTCGGCAACTTTTCCGCCGATGCAATAAACGAGTTCCGCAAGGACATAGCGGAGCACATCGACCTCGTGGCATCGCACGGACACACCGTCTTCCACAACCCCAGCGAGGGCTACACAATGCAAATTGGCGACGGAAATGTCATTGCCAAGAAAACCAAGATTCCCACCGTCTTCGATTTCCGCAGCGGCGATGTTGCCCTTGGCGGACAAGGCGCTCCGCTTGTGCCTATTGGCGACGAACTTCTGTTTGGCGGATACGATGCCTGCCTCAACCTCGGTGGCTTCTCAAACATCTCGATGCGCAACAAGCAGGGCGAACGGATTGCCTTCGACATTTCGCCCGTCAACATCATAATGAACGAATACGCCCGCAAACTCGGCAAAAACTACGATGCAAACGGCGACATTGCAGCCTCGGGCAAAACGATTCCCGCCCTTCTGAAAAAACTTTCGTCTATAAAATATTACCGCCAGAAACCGCCGAAATCGCTCGGGCGCGAATGGGTTGAGAAGGAAATGAAGCCAATCCTCGCAGAATACGCATCGGAAACTGTTGCCGATATGCTCAACACCTTGTCGGTACACATTGGCACCGAAATAGGCAAGGCAATAGGCAGTTGCGGAAAAGTTCTGGTAACTGGTGGCGGTGCGTACAACAAGTTCCTTATTGACAACATCCGCCGAAACTGCAATTCGGAAATCATCATCCCCGACGACACCACAATAAACTACAAGGAAGCAATAATTTTCGCCTTCCTCGGACTTCTGCGTATCTGTGGCAAAAACAACTGCCTCTCATCGATTACTGGTGCAAAAAAAGATTCGTGCTGCGGAGTGATAGCAATACCATAATGCTAGTTTTCCTCAAAAAAAATCCTAAATTTGCACCAACATTTGCACTAACAAAAATGAAAGAACTCGTATCAAAATCAATTTATACTCTTGCAATTGCAGTGGCAATATGCCTAATTAGCTGCACAAATCACGCCGCCGAAAAAGCAGAAGAAAAAATCATTGAAAAGGCAATCGACAAGGGCGTTGAGAAATTGGAAGAAGGTCTGAACATAGTCTTCGACAAAGCCAGAGATTATTACAATGAACATTTTTCACCAGACTCGAGCCAAGTCCCATATTACGAGAAACTTGAAATTCCACAGTCGAAAAAGAAACTCAAGGAACAGGTTGTCGAGCACAAGGGATACACCGTGAGTTACAACACTACCTGGCTCATTCCCAACTGGGTGGCCTACGAACTTACCGACGAAGAAGTCGTCGGACAGGCTTCGCGAGCCGACAAGTTTATCCCCGACCCCGACATCACTGGCCGCTGCTCAACAACCGACGACTACAAAGGTTCGGGCTACGACCGCGGTCACATGGCTCCCGCCGGCGACATGAAATGGGATGCCAAGGCTATGGAAGAAAGTTTCTACACCACCAACATCTGCCCGCAGAACCACAACCTCAACTCAGGCGACTGGAAAGAACTCGAGGAGCAGGTGCGCGACTGGGCAATCAAGAACGAAAAGGTATATGTGGTGTGCGGACCTATCGTGAAGAAGAACTACGCGACTGTCGGTGCAAACAATGTCGCGGTGCCCGATTCGTTCTACAAGGTTGTGCTGATGTACAGGGACGGCAACTGGCGTTCGCTTGGTTTTGTCTTTGCCAACAAAGCTGGCAACAAACCGCTTGACACATACGCAAAGTCGGTCGATGAAGTGGAAAAACTAACAGGACTGGACTTTTTCTCCGTCCTTCCCGACGATATTGAAAACGAGATTGAGAAAAATAAGTCGTTTGAAGAATTTGAGAGATAGGCGAAATGGATAACAAGGACACAATGCTACACGACCATTGCAGGGGCTACCTCCCTCACATCGAGAACAAGCAGTACCAGATGATCACATTCCGTCTATACGATTCTGTTCCGAAGGAAGTTGTCGAAGAGTGGAAAGAAATGTTGTCCCTTCTGGGTGGTTCGCAGACTTCCAGTCTGCGGGAACCCAGAAGACACTCATTTTCCACCTACAAGACAGAAGCGGATAGACTTCTCGCCCTACTCGACAAATACGAAGATGCTGGTTACGGAAGCTGTGTCCTAAAGAATGACAATGTTGCAAAAATCGTACACGATGCCATTTTCTTCTATCACGGAAAAAAATACAATGTCATCAGTTGGTGCATCATGCCCAATCACGTTCACGTGCTGATAGAAGTAATGAAAAACATCTCACTGTCGAGCATTTTGCATAGCTGGAGATCGTTCTCGAGCAACGAAATTAACAAAGTGCTAAACCGCAGTGGTCGGCTTTGGATGCCAGAATATTTCGACAGATTCATCAGAGACAACGACCACTTCAATAATGTTGTAGATTACATACACAACAATCCCGTAAAGGCAGGACTTGTTGACGACCCCACGAAATACAAATGGAGTAGCGCAGGATATGCAAACTTTTCTCCAACTGTGTGTCACAAGCAAGATGCTTGTGAACCCAGTGGAGAAAAAAAGTTTGCAACACCAACGAATAATCAACCGTCAAACACTAATACAAAAACATGAAAGCAATAAAATTCCTCTTCCGCACAATCCTAATCCTGCTAATAATTGCAGTACTCACAATAGGCGGCTACATCGCATACCTGCAAATAAACTACTACCGCATCGATGACGGCATCGAGCTGCCAATAAGCAACCAGCGCGCCGAAAGCATCGAAGTCGGGAAAGATTACACGGTTATGACCTACAACATCGGTTTCGGTGCCTACGACCACGAGTTCTCGTTCTTTATGGACAAGGGACGCATGAACGACGGCAGCGAAGTGTGCGGCACCTTCGGCAAGGCTAAAAGCAAGGAAATTGTGGAGACAAACACACACGGCGCAAAAGCCCACATCGAAAAGCATAGCCCCGACTTTTGTATAATGCAGGAAGTCGATACCGCCTCGACACGCAGTTTCTTCATCAACCAGCGCAACATAATCGAGTCTGCTTTCAATGATTACTGCAGCGTTTATGGAGAAAACTTCCATAGCTCGTACCTGTGCTACCCGATTAACGACCCGCACGGAAGCGTTCGCGCCGGACTTCTCACGCTCAGCCGCTACAAAATCGCCAATGCCGTGCGCCGCAGTTATCCCGTTGACGAAAGTTTCATCACCAAGTTCTTCGACCTCGACAGATGCTTCGTCGTAACACGCATACCAACCAACACCGACAAGGAACTCGTGCTGATAAACAGCCACATGTCGGCATACGACGAAGGCGGACTCATCAGGCAGCAGCAACTTGAGCTTTTGCGCAGCGTCCTTACCGAAGAATACAACAAAGGCAACTTCGTAATCGTTGGCGGTGATTTCAACCACGCGCTTTGCGGTACCGTAGAAGCCTTCGCATGCCAGCAGCAGGTTCCCGAATGGGTTTCGGTGATGGAAGACAAGGAAATTCCCGAACATTTCAAAATAGTGGAAGCCAGCAACATCAAGGATGTGCCCACCTGCCGCAGCACCGACATACCATACACCAAAGGCGTGAACTATACCGCAGTGCTCGACGGATTCATCGTTTCGGACAACATCGAAGCAGAAGCCATAAACTATGATGCCGACTTCATGTATAGCGACCACAATCCGGTAATAATGAAATTCAAATTGATAATGGATAATTGATAATTAACCATCATTATAACGCTATGTGGGCGAAACATTGAATCTTTGAACCCGATGCAAAGCATTGCATCACTACAATTTTCGAATCTTAAAATCTTCGAATCTTCAAATTCTCAAATTATCGAATTATCAAACCTTGACGCATCCCGTAGCCTCTATTTTTTTCTCCCCGCTTTCTGCACCTTTACATTGTCAATCTTGATAAGATTACCATAGCGGTAAGTGCGTGTCATATAAACAGTTCCATCGGGGTTATACTTATACCAAACCTTATGTTTCAAACCGCCGCGATATTCACCGACAGTCTCAATCTGACCATCGGGATATAGCCACTTGTGCAAGCCCACAGCATCGCCATCGCGATAGCTACCCGAAAAACACAATTTTCCACTATCAACATAATAGGATTTCCAATCGCCAGTCATCTCGTCGGCAGAATACGAACCATACTGCACCACATCGCCAATATGCTGCTCCCATTCACCTGTTTTCAATCCTTCCGAATAAGAGCCCTTAACAAGCATATTTCCTACGGAATCGTATTCCTCGTACGCACCATCGAGAAGTCCGTCGTAATAATTTTCGACACGGCGCTTGGCACCATTCGGATATAACCAAGTCCATTCACCAACAGGCTTGTCGGCTTCGTACTCGCCCTGCATTTCGGGATTGCCGCTCGAATAGAAATACAACCATTCTCCGTTCTTCTTGCCTTTGCGATACGTTCCCTCGGCATAAAAGTAATCCCAATAGCCATCGTACAAACGCCATTTGCCAGTTCGCTTTCCGCCCTCGTCAAACAGCCCCTCGCCGACCAGCACACTTTCAGACGAATACTCCCTTGATTTTATCAATTTGCCATTTTCATCGTATTCCTTATGAATTCCTATTGGCATATTGTGAAGAAATGAGCCTTCGGTCTTTATTTTTCCATTGTCGTAGAACGTTTTTTTGTACTCAGCCATTTCTATTTCGGCCAAAGTGGTGTCGTTTTCCACCGAGAACGGTTTTCCATCGACAAACCTCTGTTCGTCAACAAGCCTTCCCGACTGGTCGAAATTACGCTGAACACCATTGACTTTACCATTATAATATTGCGTTTCGGTCTTTTTTGCACCCGATTGGTAAAATTCGACCCAACGGCCTTGCTTCAGACCGTTTTCATCGGTACGATTAATCTTTTGTGTCTGAACCAAATAGCCTTTCCGATATGTTATTATTGAAATTATGGTACTGTCGCGGTCGAATTCGTATCCTTCGCCGTCGCGCTTGTCGCCCACATACTTGTAAACGTACTGCAAATAACCATCCTTGCTGTAAAAATACGAATTACCTTCGCGCATACCATTAAGGAATAATTCTTTGGAATCCAAGTAATAAACCTTTACGGAATCGTCGTTGTAATAAAACTTGAAACCATACGAAAAGCCGTTTTTCTTGCCGTCGCGATAAGTTATCGACTTTTCAAGATTTCCGTCGGGTGCATAAAAATTCCAGATGCTGTCGAGTTCGAACATAGTGCGCAAGCCTTCCGACTTCAGGGTTCCGTCCTCGTAGTAGCTTTTCCAGAAACCATCGGGCTTGCCATTGCGCAAAGTACCTTCGCTCGATACTGCGCCATCGGGGTAGCGGTACTGCACAAAACCATCGTTCTGCGCAAATGCCACTTGCGAGAAAAACAATACGGCAAAAATCGACAATATGACACTACACAATCTCATACTTAATTTCCCTGCAAATTTCGCACCGCATTCTCTACCGACTGCCTATCAAAAAACATAATTCCATTCAGATGGTCAATTTCGTGCTGGAAAATATGTGCAGTGTACTGATGAGTTATTTTTTCTTCATGGGAAACGCCATCGGCATCGGAATAAGCCACCTTCACCCAAGTAGCGCGATACGAGAAACCGTCGATTTGCGGATACACATCGCCATCGGGCACCGAAAGGCAGCCATCGTTGCGACGGGCGACAGAATCAGAGTACTCAACAATCTGCGGATTGAAATAAAACTCCCATGGAGCGTCGTCGTCGGCAACCTTCTTGTCCCAACGCTGCACGCATATTATACGTCTGTTAACCCCTACCTGCGGAGCAGCTATGCCTACGCCGTCCACCTGTGCAATCTTGCACATTCTGTGCGCCAGATAATTCCAGATGGTGTCACTGAGATCCACATCAATCGAAGGTGTACGCAACAACAAAGAATCGGAACGATCAAATACATTCAATATCCTAAATTCATTATCTGGAGCAGTTACAACAGCATACTCCGCATCGGTTACCGCCAAAGGATCCTTTGTCTGGCACGACACAAGTACCGACACAACTGCAAGTATCATTGTAATATACAACCTATTCATGATATAATTTTTGCGAAACAAAGGTAAGGAAAATTTCAATTTGCAAATTGGATTCTCCGTAAAGACATTATATTTTAACAATACCAAGTCAGCTCCTAATTTTTCTTTTCTCTGAAACGATAGCTAAATCCTAGCCCCACCCTTAGGCTGCTGCCCCTCACTTTGCAGTTCATATTGCCCGACAATTTTTCATCACGATATAAATACAAGTTTATCTCTTGTAGAGTAATTATTCCTTGTGCGTATGCGGCATACACATCGAACTGGAATCTTTCCTTTACCAGATACGACAATCCTATCCCAGCCGAAACGCCAAGCGAAAACGGGGAATGTCCAAATTTAGTGCAACCCATATTCATATTAGGCATGTTCTTATATCTGGAACGGAATGAATGACGGTCTGAATCATACGAAACGAATAGCCCTTCATTTGTGTAGAGCGTGAAATTTCCAAAGCTCACAATGTTGGTTTTTGCCGACACATTTATTTCATACATGAAAACGTTATGGTAATTATTATTAAAGAACTTTTTTTCACGTAAAACATAATCGACAAATGTAAACGACACATCAATTCCAACCCTATCGTTGTACATACGAGTCATTCCTATCCCTACAGAGTAACCCCATGAAGAATAGTCTTTCTTATTAAACTCGCCTTCGCAATGTATTGGAACCATTGGCTTCGTATATGAGCCGAAAATGTTGATGCTTTTGTACTGCGACATTGCCGACATGCTTAATGCCAATATAAATATAATTGCTACTATTCGTTTCATTATTAGAACATTTTATGACAAAAGTAATACTATTAATTTTTATACGAACTTTTTACGGAGGGAATCTTTTTGTTGCGTATGTCGTAATAAAAAAATGTTCAAAAAAAATCGACATTCAAACCAAAACAGACAAAATAAATAGTAACTTTGTGGCTTATTTGATAACAATAAAATTATATACTATGTCGAAGGAAAACATTGAATTTTCGGATGCTAAAGCATTAGGTCTCAACGAAGAAGAATTTGAAAAGATAAAACAGTTGCTCGGCAGGACACCGAACTACACCGAACTGAGCATCTACTCCGTAATGTGGAGCGAACACGCATCGTACAAGAACTCAATCCGCTGGATTAAGACTTTGCCTCGCAAAGGCGGTTGCTTGCTTACTGGTGCTGGTGAAGAAAACGCAGGTTTGGTTGATATAGGCAACGGACTTGCTTGTGCTTTCAAGATTGAATCGCACAACCACCCGTCGGCAGTAGAACCATATCAGGGTGCTGCAACAGGCGTTGGCGGTATCAACCGCGACATCTTTACAATGGGAGCCCGTCCGGTTGCACAGCTCAACTCGCTGCGTTTCGGTAACATCGAGAACGAACATACAAAATGGTTGCTCCGCCGCGTCGTTAAGGGAATCGGTGACTATGGTAACGCATTCGGCGTTCCGGTTCTTGGCGGTGAAGTAAATTTCGACGAATCGTACAACACCAACCCGCTTGTAAACGCAATGTCGGTAGGTATCATGGACAAAAACGACATGATTTCGGCAATCGCAAAGGGCAAGGGCAATCCTATTTATATCGTTGGTTCTTCAACTGGCAAGGACGGTATCCACGGTGCTACATTCGCATCAGCCGACCTCACCGAAGATTCGGCCGACGACATTCCATCAATTCAGGTTGGCGACCCGTTCCAGGAAAAACTTCTGCTCGAAGCTTCGTTGGAACTTGCAAAGACCGATGCAATTGTCGGTATGCAGGACATGGGTGCTGCAGGTATCATCTGCTCGACCTCCGAAATGTCGGCAAAGGGCGAAAGCGGTATGAAAATCGACCTTTCGCTTGTTCCTCTGCGTCAGAACAATATGGAAGCATGGGAAATCCTGCTTTCGGAATCGCAGGAGCGTATGCTTGTCTGCATAAAGAAAGGCAAGGAACATATTGTTGAAGACATTTTTGCAAAATGGGACCTCAACTGCGCACGCATCGGAGAAGTTATCGACGAGGACAAGCTCATCTTCTCGTACAAGGGCGAAGTTGTTGCCGAAGTTCCAGCCGAAAGCCTTGTTCTCGGTGGCGGTGCTCCAGTTTACGAGCGCGAATATGTTGAGCCAGAATTCATGAAGGAATACAAGCATTTCGACATAAATTCAATTCCAGAGGAAGATGTTGACCTGCACGATGTTGCAACTTTCCTCACAGGACATCCGAACATTGCTTCGAAACGCTGGGTTTACGAACAGTACGACTCGATGGTTCGCACTGTTAATATGACCACCAACAAGCCGTCGGATGCTGGTATGGTAAACGTAAAGGGCACCAACACAGCACTTGCTCTCACAACCGACTGCAACAGCCGCTACGTAAAGGCCGACCCCGAAAAGGGTACCGCAATAGCAGTTGCCGAAGCTGCTCGCAACATTGCTTGTACAGGTGCAAAGCCAGTGGCAATCACCGACTGCATGAACTTTGGGTCGCCTTACAATCCACAGGCATACTGGCAGTTTGTAATGTCAATAAAAGGTATGGGCGAAGCTTGCCGTGCTTTCGACACTCCAGTTACTGGCGGTAACGTATCGTTCTACAACCAGACAACCATCGCAGGCAAGACCGAGCCAGTTGACCCGACTCCAGTAATCGGTATGCTCGGCATTTTGCCCGACAAGGCAAACCACGTTCCACTGTGCTTCGACCGCAAGGGCGATGTAATTTATCTGATTGGCGAAAGTGCCGATGATATCAACTGCTCCGAATACCTATATTCATATCATAGAGTTAAAAAATCGCCAGCTCCTAAGTTCGACCTCAATTTCGAAGTTAAACTCTCGAAGCTGTTGCAAGTTCTTGCTGCAAAGAAACTTGTAAAGTCGATGCACGACGTTTCTGACGGCGGTTTGTACATCACTCTGCTCGAATCGGCAATGCCAAACAACCTCGGTTTCGACATCACAACTGCAAGCGAATTCCGTACCGATGCCTTCCTCTTTGGAGAATCGCAGGGTCGTGTTGTTGTTTCGATGGACGAAGACCAGGAGGACGATTTTGTTGACTTCATGATGAAGGAAAAGATTCCGTTCTCGCTGCTCGGTCATGTTACTAAGGGCGAACTCAGAATCGACGACGAGTCGTTCGGCTTCATCAAGGATGCCAAGGAATTGTACGACAACGCCATTGGCAAGATAATGGAAAAATAACAAATTGATAATACGATGAAACCAGGTTTAAAGAAAGCCATTAAAATTCCGTGCATAATATTAGGAGTAATCCTAGTTCTGCTCATTATCGTGAACTTCATAGCAGGTCCGATAGCAAAAAGCTATATCAACAACCACTGCAAGGAACTTTGCGGACGTACGGTGACGGTCGAGAAGATTACGACCAACCTTTTTGTCGGCAAGGTGAAAATCATGGGACTGAAGATGTTGGAACTCAACGACAAGGACGAGTTCTGCTCGTTCGACACGCTTATCGTGAAGATAAATCCGTTCAAGCTCATCAGCAACGAGGTTAAGCTCAACGAGATAACACTCATCAACCCCAAGGCAGTGATTATCCAGGACGGCGATGCGTTCAACTTCGACAGCCTTATCGACTTCTATGCTTCCGACGAGGAAGAACCGGAGGAAGAGGACAGCACCAACTGGATTATCAACTTGAACGACATCACCTTGAAGGGTGGCGAAGTTGATTACCGCGATGTTGCAATAGGCAGTCAGTTTGATATGGGCAACTTGCATCTCGAAATTCCGCACATCTACTTCAGCGGTGAAGATACCGACGTTGGTATCAACCTCGACTTTGCCGAAGGCGGAAGACTTGGTCTGCAGGTGGCTTACGGAATGGAAAACGGCAAGTATGACCTCGACATCGACCTCGAGGATTTCTCGCTGGCACCAGTTTTCCCGTATCTCAAGGAAAGCATGAATGTTTCATCGTTCGACGGCAAGCTCACTTCGAAGATTTCTGTCAAAGGTTCTACCGAGCACATAATGAACATTGTTGCAAGCGGTGACGTCGAAATCAACGACATCGTATTGAAGGACATGGACGAAAACGATGTGATTACTGCCGACAAAATTAAGGTTGGAATCGAAAAGATTGACATCGAGAAGAACTTGTTCGCTTTCAACGAAATACTCATCAACGGCATAAAGACCGAGTACATAATCTACGACACACTTACTGACAATATCGACAAACTTTTCATTGAAGATAGTGCCGACGAAGAAGAGGACAATGCCGAGTCGAGTGGCGATATGAACTTGACAATCAAGAAATTCACTCTTGACAATTCAAACATAGTTTATACCGATAACTCGTTGCTTGAAAAGTTTGTACTGCCAATAACAAACATCAACGTTACCGCCAACAATCTGAACCTTGTTTCGCAGTTCGATGCAAAGCTTAAGGCACAGGTCGGCGACAAGGGCGAACTGAAAGGCTCGTTTGTAGGTTCATTGTCGAATTTCGACAACATGAAGCTCAATGTTTCGCTGAAGAACATAAAACTGAAAGACATGTCGCCATATTGCGTACACTATACCGCCTACCCTCTTACCGACGGTATTTTGTCGTTGTCGAGCATAAGCACAATCACGAACAACTACCTCAACAGTTCCAACGAACTCAATATCTTGAACTGCACGGTTGAGAAAAAGCGCAAGGATGTGAAGGCCGAATACGGACATATTCCTCTGAAGGCCGGTCTGTACATTTTGTCCGATAGGAACAAGAAAATTTCGATCGACCTGCCTGTTACAGGTAACATCGACGATCCGTCGTTCAAGCTAGGAAAAATTATATGGAAGACCTTCTGCAACCTTATGGTAAAGATTGCTACAAGTCCTTTCGATGCATTCAAGAAGAACGGTGGCGAGGATAATTTCCGCGACATGTACATGGACATTACCGACCGCACTCTTACAGTCGAGAACTATCAGCAGCTCAACAAGTTATCGGAAGAACTAAAGGACATACTTGCAAGCAAGCCCGATGTAAAGATGTCGATAACACAGTCGCTCGACAAGACCACCAACCTGAACCAGATTGCTTTGTTCCGACTGAAGATGGACTATTACCTTGAAGCAAACGCAAAGACAAGAGAAGAACTTACCGTGGAGGAATACAAGGCAATCCAAGCTATGCGCGACAAGGATCCGAAACTTATCGACTATGCGAAGGAGAAAGCTAATGTAAGAAATACCACCGAAGCAGCCATGAAATTGTATTCGGGTTCGGAAATCGAAGGCATGTACAGGATGATGAATAGCATGCGCGAAAAGAATCTGAGAGAATACTTCACTGGGCAAGGAATTCCATCGGACAAAATCACTTACGAACCTATCGACGAATCTAGTCTCGACAAGAGCCGAATCACCATCAAGTTCGGTATGGATTTGCCCGACAATGTTGACGATATAGAGGCAGACGAAGAGTAAAATAAAAATTATCAACAACAAAAAAACGCATCGAAAACGACGCGTTTTTTTGTTTTATAACAATGCCAGTCATTCTGAACTTGTTTCAGAATCTGGAGCATCGTTTTTTTTTGCACCTTATTCACTTTTTCTATTTTTCAACATTTGCCTTCATATGGAAAATGTTATACCTTTGCATCTCAAATCAATCATAAGGTAATGAAAACAAAAATATTAATCTTCGCCTTTGCACTATTCCTTGCTTCGTGCAGCGGAAATATGGAACTCAAGGAACTGAAAATACAGGAAAACGACGAATGCTCTCTTAGCAGACCGTCGCAGATTGCAAAAGCAAACGACAGCGCAATTTGCATTGTCGACCGCGCACGCACCTACCAAATCGATACGCGCTCGGGCATGATTGAAAGCATCGGACTCGATGAAGTATCGCATAGTTTTGCCGAGTTTCTATCGAAAATAAGCGGACAGCCACTTACCGACAGCACTCCTATTCAGCCGCTTGCACTGCTCGGCTACGGCGATAGCAACAACAATGCCTTGTATGCATGTCCGTTGCCAGTAATGGACACTATGGGATATATGATAATCCCGGCTGCAATTTTCCACAACGGCAAGGACTTCAAGATTCTGTTCGACGACAAGGGCGGTATTGCATCCAACGTGCCACAGGGAAATTTCCAGTATTTTCTTTCCGACAGCATAATAATCACCAACAGCGCATCGCAGTACGAACGAGCACAAACTCCCGACAACATACCGAGCCTCATGCTTTTTGTAAAGCAGAAGTCCGGTGAATTTATTCTGCAGAAAACGATAGAACTACCACGTCGTGAATCGGAGAATATGGCAGCCGAAGGCAACGTGATGAATTCGATTTACACCTATGTTTCGCAACCAAAATTTTATGCATACGGAGGAAAAGTTTACGCATCGTCAGCAGGCTCGGTATTTGAAATAGCAAAGGATGGCACCGCAACAAAAATCACAGAATCGTCACGTACAATATACGCATTCATGGTTGACGACAAGGCAATTACCACAGTCGAAGGTAGCGAAGGCCATTTCGGCAAACTCGTAGAATACAACCTCGAGGGTGGGCTTAAAGCCGAACACGAACTTACGGTTCCGACAGAATGCAAATGCAAGTGCGCCAAGTTCATCGACGGCAAATTGTACATGATATACCTCAAAGGACAAAATTTCTTCTTAGCAACTATCTGATATGGAATTCCGTACAAAAATAGACATTCCGAAGTTCGGATTTGGCATTTCGCACAATGACAGATGTATTTTCGTCGGTTCGTGCTTTGCCGAAAATATTGGCAACAAACTGGCAGAAACCAAAATCCCGACTAGCGTTAACCCAACAGGGATACTTTACAATCCACTTTCGATTTGCAAAAGCATAAAAAATGCTCTTTCGGGCAAAGAATATAACGACAACGATGTGTTTCCCTCGGGGGGAACATGGAACTGTTTCGATTTCCACAGCCGTTTTTCGAATCCCGACATGGCTACATGCATTGAAAGTCTGAATGAAGCTACTAAGACCTTTGCAAACGAAATTCTTAGAGCGAATGTGATGTTCGTTACTTTTGGAACTGCCTTTGTGTACGAACATGCCGACACAATGGAGGTCGTATGCAACTGCCACAAGCTGCCCGAAAATCGTTTCAACCGGAGACTCCTTACTGTAAGCGAAATCGTTGAATCGTGGTCGGAGTGCATAAAAACATTGACGGAAGCAAATCCAAATCTGCGCATTATTTTCACGGTAAGTCCTATCCGCCACTGGCGCGATGGAGCACACCAGAACCAAATTAGCAAATCGACACTGCACCTTGCAACAAATGAACTGAATGCTAAATTCGGAAGTACATTTTATTTCCCCGCCTACGAAATTGTGATGGACGAGCTTCGCGACTATCGTTTCTACGCTACAGATATGGTTCATCCGTCGGAAACAGCCGTGCAGTATATATGGGAACGATTTAGCGAAACATTTTTCTCGGAGCAGACTAAATCGGCAATCGCGTGGATTAGCAAAATAACCGCAGCAGCAAACCACCGTCCTGCAAATCCGCAATCGGATGCCTATAAGGCATTTTGCAATCACAATCTCACTGAAATAGAACGCATAAAGGAGAAAATTGGTGCAATTGACTTCAGCGAAGAAGAAGAAAAGTTCAGCAGATTCGCATAAAATAATAGCCATAAATTACACCAACATAAAAAGGGCTTTGGTGCAAAGAAATTTTTTAGTAATTTTGCGCCCGTTTTTTAACATTTACTAAATGGCTAATTTTCAGATAAAAGACATATTCTACCCTAAGTTTTTCAGTGTTCTGAAGAAGGGTTACACGAAGAAACAGTTTACAAAGGACTTATTCTCGGGTATAATCGTTGGTATAGTTGCTCTGCCTTTGGCAATTGCATTCGCCGTAGCATCGGGAGTTTCGCCCGACAAGGGAATCGTAACAGCAGTAATAGCTGGTTTCCTGATTTCATTTCTTGGTGGTAGCCGCGTACAGATTGGCGGACCTACAGGTGCATTTGTAATCATCATTTCGGGCATAGTTGCGCAATACGGCCTCGACGGACTGATGATTTCGACAATACTGGCAGGCATCTTTATGATTCTGTTCGGCTTGTTGAAACTGGGTTCGTTACTGCGCTTCATACCTCATCCACTGGTAGTTGGTTTCACCAGCGGTATAGCACTGACTATTTTCTCCACACAGATAAAAGATGCTCTCGGACTCGAAGTTACTGACGTTCCTGCTGCCTTCATCGACAAGTGGGGTGTATATATCGACAACATTGGCACAACCAACTACTGGGCTTTGGGAATTACAGTAGCAACCATTCTTATAAGCATAATAATCAATAAGTTAACAAACAAAATCCCAGGTTCGTTCGTTGCAATCATACTTATGACAGTAGTTGTAGCCATATTCGATATTCCAGTAACAACAATCGAAAGCATGTTCGGTGAGATAAAGGGAAGCCTCGCAATAAGCATTCCCGAAATCCACTGGGAAAACGTCGGCAACTACCTTCAGCCAGCAATTACTATAGCACTGCTCGGCTCTATCGAATCGTTGCTTTCGGCAGTCGTAGCCGACGGTATGATTGGTAGCAACCACCGCAGCAACACCGAACTCATTGGACAAGGTATCGCCAATGTAATTACTCCATTTTTCGGCGGAATTCCTGCAACCGGAGCTATTGCACGTACTGCAACCAACATCAAGAATGGCGGACGCACCCCTATCGCCGGCATCATCCATGCAATCACATTGTTGCTCATAATGTTGTGCTTCGGCAACTATGCAAAGCTCATACCGATGTCGTGTCTGGCTGGTATCCTCATCGTAGTCGCCTACAACATGAGTGAATGGCGCAGCTTCACATCAATTCTGCGCGGTTCGCCATACGACATTATAATATTGCTCGTGACCTTCTTCCTTACTGTGCTTGTCGACCTAACCGTTGCAATAGAAATAGGTATCGTCCTCGCATCGCTGATGTTCATGAAGCGTATGGCCGACAACGGCGAGGCAATACTGAAGAACGACCTTGACACCAACACTATGGAAAACTACGACGATGTTCCCGAAGGAATAGAAATCTACGAAATCAGCGGTCCGTTCTTCTTCGGTGCTGCCAAGCAGTTCAGCGAGGTGCTGAAAGGACGTCCAGACTCCACCAAGATACTTATAATCCGTATGCGACACGTTCCATTTATGGACGAAACAGGCGAACGAAACTTCCGCGAAGCCATAAAGTCGCTACAAACATCAAACAAGAAGATTTTCCTTTCGGGAGTACAGCCCAATGTGCGTAAGTCGTTGGATAAGTGCCGAATATCTTTCCTCATAGGCAAGGGCAACATACACGACAACTTCGATGCTGCATTGGCTCATGCAAAGGAAGCGCTGAATGAAGTTAATAATTAATTGTAGAGATGCAAAGCTTTGCGTCTCTGCAAATTATTCATCATTAAGCATTAATTGCCAATTAATTTCTTGACGATTTCCCAGATTGCGATTCCTCCGCTTACCGATACGTTGAGTGAATGCTTTGTGCCGAACTGCGGAATCTCAAGACAGATGTCGGCAAGGTTCATAATGGCATCGTCAACGCCTTCGACCTCGTTGCCAAGCACGAGCGCATACTTTTCGCCATCTACGGCCGAAAACGAATCGACCGGAATGCTGCCCTCGGCAATTTCTAAAACAACAATCTTATAACCAGATGCTTTCAGTTCCGAAACGGCCTCCATGGTATTTTCGTAATATTTCCACTCTACCGACTCTGTTGCACCAAGTGCAGTCTTTTGAATATCGCGGTGAGGCGGAGTGCCCGTTATTCCGCACAAGAGCAACCGCTCGCATGCAAAAGCATCGCAAGTGCGGAAAACCGCCCCGACATTGTGGTGGCTTCGCACATTGTCGAGTACGACAACCAGCGGATTCTTCTTCGACGACTTAAACTCCTCAACCGAGAGCCGCCCCATTTCGGACATTGTAAGCTTCTTCATAATCAATAGTTTAACGCGATATAAGCCATAAGACCTGAGGTTGTACGGAAAACTTCTTCGTCCATATCGAACTTGGGGTTATGCTGAGTAACTTCGCCCCTGCCGTTGCCCATAATGCCAGCACGGAAAAATGTTGCAGGAATTTTCTCCGAATAAAAAGCAAAATCTTCGGCAGTCATCTTCAACGGCATTTCGTCAATATTGGCATCCGAAACATATTCTGCAGCCAAGCTTCTTACCTTGGCAGTAACTTCGGGATTATTGTACACCGCAGGATAGCCCTTGCGAATTTCGAGATCGGCAGTACACTTGTACTTTGCCGCCGACTGCTGCGATATGCGTTTCAGGTTTTCTTCGATAGTCTTGTGCAAGACTGGATTGAAAGTTCTCATGGTACCCTCGGCCGAGGTTTCGGGCGGCACGACATTGAGCGCACCATCGCCGACAATCTTTCCGAAAGCCACAACAAATGGCATATCGTCGGTAAGCGATTCCTGCATTTTGCGCACCTCAACGAGGAAATCTGCAAGCGCAAGCACGGTATCGCTACGCTTCTGCGGCATGGCTGCATGTCCGCCGACACCATGGAACTTGATGTAAAGCTCGTTGGTAGCCGCCATCAGATAGCCGCTTCCGAAAAGAAATTTGCCTGTGGGCAGTTCGGCAGAAACATGCATTCCCACAATACGTTTGATGTCGTATTTTTCAAGCAAACCTTTCTGCACCAGTATATTTGCACCACCAGGACACAACTCCTCGCCAGGCTGGAAAATCAACACGATGCGATTGCTAATATATTTTTCCAATCGCTTCAATATCAACGCAGTTCCCAACAAAGATGCCGCGTGAGCATCGTGACCACAAGCATGCATTACACCATGGTTCCGCGAACGGAAAGGCAAATCAACCTCCTCGCAAATCGGCAGAGCATCGATGTCGGCACGCAAAGCAACAGTTTCCCCACCATTGCCAATGACAGCAATAACGGCATTATCGCCGAAACTGTCATCGGTGACAATATCGTTATCGTGCAATATGTTGCGTATGTATTTTGCAGTTTCGAACTCCTGAAACGAAAGTTCGGGATTCTGGTGAATATGACGGCGGTATTCCACAATACGACCGAACAAATCCTGGTTTGCAGCCTTTATTTCGGACAACAGATTATCCATATCACAATTTTTCTGCAAAGATAATTTAAATTACGATTGACGAAGTAGGATTGATTCAAAAATACCTAGCCTATAAAAACAAAAAAACCGAATGAAAAAATTATTCACCCGGAAAATAATATGAAAAACAAATTATCCTAATGTCTGTTTTAGTAATAGGTACCCCGGGCCGGGGTCGAACCGGCACGATCGCAATGATCACTGGATTTTAAGTCCAGCGCGTCTACCTATTCCGCCACCAGGGCACTGATTTCCTTACTTCAAAAGAGCGTAAAAAAAAAGAGCGAGAAACGAGACTCGAACTCGCGACCCCGACCTTGGCAAGGTCGTGCTCTACCAACTGAGCTATTCTCGCTAAAAGCGTTGCAAAGGTAATACAATTCAACAATAACTTCCAAATATTTTTTTCATTTTTTTAAATTTATTTATTTCCAAACTGATTTTCAAAAAATTACAAGAGAGACCAACAGTATTTATACGCCATTTTTATCAAAATAAACCCCGTTAAAACCATGCTCTGAATTACCGAAAACGTCATTTTGAAATTGAATCGGCAAAAAAGTGAGCATCTGACAGGGGTTCTTACATGGCACAAACATTGCTTTGTATAATTACGAAGAAAGAACTAAATTTGTGCGTTGAAAATGGTTTGGAAAATGAAAAATATAATAATCACGATTCTGCTTGCAATGCTTGTTGGCTTCGCATCGGCACAGGTTGACACGAAATTCACAACTTCGAACTTCCCAGGAAAAGCCAACGAGGTCAATGCTGCGAAAAGCAATATTAGCAATGGCAACTCCTGCTTCTACGCCGGCGACTATGCCAACGCACTGAAATACTATGCACAGCCGCAAAAACTCAATCCCAACAACTCCGACCTAAACTTCAAGATTGGGTACTGCCATTACAACTCGCTACAAAAATCGCAATGTCTCGAATATTTTGAACGCGCCTACAAGCTAAACAAGGCAATCGACAAGAAAATCCTTTTCTACCTCGGATGCGGCTACCATTGGAACTACCGTTTCGAAGAAGCAAAAAAATGCTACGCCGACTATCTGAAAACCGTGCGCGACAAGAACGAACAAACCGAAATCCGCCGACTTATCCAGCAATGCGACAATGGTATCGAAATCATGAAGGACACTGTAGATGTGGAAATAATAAACCTCGGTGAAAACATCAACAGCGAATATCGCGAATACATTCCGCTCGTAACCTCCGATGGTTCAAAGCTTTATTTCACTTCTCGCCGCAAAGGTGGTACTGGCAATATGATTCTCGACGATGGAATGTACTGCGAGGACATCTACGAAAGCACCCATACGCAGTCGGGATGGAGCAAGGCTCGCAACATAGGCTCCCCACTCAACACGACACTAAACGATGCCGTAGCCGGACTTTCGCCCGACGGGCAGACAATGTACGTGTATATGGACACAAACGGTGGCGACATTTATGTTTCTACGCTCAGGGGCAGCAAATGGCAAAAGCCCAAGAACATTTCGGAAAAGATAAACAAGGAATCGCACGAGGCAACAGTTTGCCTGTCGTCGGACAACAAGACGCTGTATATTATTTCAAACAATAGCAAATCTATCGGGATGCACGACATCTTCTACTCTACACTCGACCGCAACGGAAATTGGTCGGCTCCAATAAATATAGGACGACCAATCAATTCGGAATACGAAGAACGTGGCGTGTTCATACACCCCGACGGCAGGACATTGTATTTCAGTTCGAACGGACACAATACAATGGGTGGCTACGACATTTTCAAGTCGGTTAGGGATGAAAACGGCAACTGGTCGGAGCCAGAAAACCTCGGATACCCAATCAACACGCCACTCGACGAAACATATTTCACAATAACCGCCAGCGGCCGCAACGCCTACTATACTTCGGCTCGTCCCGATGGCTTCGGGCAGTGGGACATCTACGAACTGAAATTCCCGACAAAAGAAAACAAGCCCAATGCGCCGAAAGTCCTCGTAACACTCGTGAAAGGCACAATCACCGATGCCGACAAGAATTCGCCCCTCGAAGCAAACATCGAAATCACCGACAACAGCAAAAACGAGGTTATATCCACCTTCAAGTCAAACAGTTCGTCGGGAGCATACATTGTGAACCTGCCTTCGGGAAAGAATTACGGACTCAGCGTAAGCAAGGACGGCTACCTTTTCCACAGCGAAAACTTTAATCTTGCCGACACCGCTGACTTCCAAGAACTTGTAATTGACGTTCAACTGAAAAAAATCCAGGTCGGCACCACCATAATCCTAAAAAACATATTCTTCGACTACAACAAATCGTCGCTGCAGCCCGAATCGTATGCAGAACTCGACCGTGTAGCCGAAATCCTAAAGAAGCAGACTAACCTAAAAATCGAAATTTCGGGGCACACCGACAACCAAGGCAGCCTGAAATACAACACCGACCTGTCGGAATCGCGTGCAAAGACTGTTGTTGACTACCTCATCGGCAAGGGCATAGCCGAAAATCGTCTGACCTACAAGGGTTACGCATACGAAAAGCCAATCGCCACCAACGATACCGAAGAAGGTCGTAGCGCAAATAGAAGGGTGGAATTCAAGATATTGGAGACCAAGTAGTGGCAGGTTTCAAAACTGCCCCTACTTGGGATTATATTCCGATAAATTCAAAACCTTCTGGTAATCGGTTTCTTCCATCAGTTCCGTAAACGAAACCTTATTGTTCTCGGCATACGATTTCACAATCTGCAAACCCGTCCAGTTGGCAACCCGTGCAGGACATTCCTGTCCAAACGGAGCCGTAAACGGAGCGTTTTCGGTAAATTTCTTTATCGTAAACATATCGGTTGTGAAAAGATAGTTGTTCTCTATCAGGCTAGTCCACATATCGCGTTCAAAATGACGGCAATAGTCGAGTTCCTCGTCGGTATATGTAAGACGGTCGGTTTCGGGCATATCGGGGAACATAGCTTCAACAAAATACATTGCCATCCCATTGTAAATCATTCGGTTTACCAGATTGTCGGTTTCGGGAGCATACGGATGCATATCGTGGAACCATTCGGTCATCACGTCCACGGGAATTCTCTTTCGCTGCATCTCGCGCTTTGCAAAATCAGGAATCTGAAGCATATCGTATAGCGGACATTTTTCGCCGAGGTATTTCTCAAGTCCAATGCCCACATAACCGTCCATTAGCACGACCGACTGGTTGAAACCAGCCACAAAGGTTACGACACGCGGGAGTTCCATATCAGGATAATAATATAAAAGGTGACGGAATCCATCATTCAATGTTTTCTGCACATCATTGCAATCGGCAAATTCCTTGTTTACAGCATTATAAGCCTCTACAACCGAATAGTCGGAAAAGAAAACCCTGAGACATTCGTAGTAAGCCTTGTCGCTGTACGTTCCGCACGATATAATGTGCATATTGTACATATCGAAAAATAGCGGATACTTTTCCGCCAGCTGTCCTACAGTTGAAAACGAAACATTACTGGAACAAGCATAAAATTCCTGATCGAATCGTTCAACTTGTACATTTGCGTCAATATCGGACACATCAACTTTCAACTGATTACGGTTGCACGATGTTATAATACAAGCACTCGCACACACAATGGTAATATAGAAAAACAGCCTTTGCATATTCGTGTAATTATTGACGCAAAGTTAAAAAGAGAATTGCTAAGAGCGAAAAAAAAGATTGGATAATGACAATAAAATATATAATTTTGCGTTTCGATATTTAATTTTTGTTTAATGTAAATATACTAAATACTAAAAATATGAAGAAATTTATTAGTGTTATTGTAATAATATTGCTTTCAGCAGCATTGTTATCGGCTCAAGAGCAAATCCAGAGCCAGAATTCGAATCCGTACCAGAACAATGTGCAACAAAAGCAGAAAAAGAATAAAGTTGATGGAGGTCTTTACCTGAAGGGCGGCGTATCGTGGATGATGTCAGACAGCAAGGCTTACTTCAAGAACGAAAAAGCAAAGATGACCTACGGATTCGGTGCCGTAATGGACTTGAACCTTAGCAACAACTTTGCACTCAATATAGCTGGAGGCTTCTGCAACATAGGCGGAACAGCAAATTTCAAGAACGGAGTTGTTCCTTTCAACGATATCGACGGAATTGCAATCGGTGATTCTACAATGCACAATTACAAATACTCGACCTCATATATAGAAATTCCTATTGGAATCAAGGGTTGTACCAACGAAATAGGCTACTTCACCTATTTCCTGAAACTCGGAGTTGACCCTATGGTAAGAGTTAAGTCGAAAGTAACTCTCGAAACCAAGGACACCTATATTGCCACAAGGGAATTCAACTTGTTCAACATCGGATGGCATGTTGGCGGCGGTGCAGAATGGACTATAGCTGGAAATACCAAACTTTTGTTTGAGCTCAACTATCTAGGCACCTTCCTCGACATTGACAAGATAAGATCATACAAGGACGACAACACACCAACAAACACCAGCACCCTAAATCCTGGTATCAGACTCAACGACATAAGCCTGAAAGTCGGTGTAATATTCTAACCCGATGCCAGCAAACAGCAACATAATTCCGCCCGTAAACAAAAAGTTGCTGCTCAGCGAATTGACCAAGGACAAGATGCTGAGAAAGACGAATTATGGAGCTAACGAAATATATGTTTTCACACACGACCAATGTCCCAACCTAATGCGGGAACTTGGTCGTCTGCGCGAAATAACCTTCCGCGCTGCTGGCGGCGGAACAGGCAAGGAAACCGACATCGACGAGTTCGACATTTCCGACGATGCCCCATACTGCCAGATGATTGTGTGGGACCCGCAGCACAAACAGATTATCGGCGGCTACCGCTTCATACTCGGCGAATACGCAACCGACAATCCAAATGCGAAACTCGCCACGGGACACATTTTCGACTATTCCGACAAGTTTGTAAACGAATACCTCCCCTACACTATCGAACTGGGACGTTCGTTCATACAGCCGAGCTATCAGTACCTGAAGAATTTCCGTCGCGGAATATTCGCCCTCGACAACCTATGGGACGGCATCATGGCCCTCACATCCGAATACAAGCACATAAAATACTGGTTCGGAAAATTCACAATGTACAAAAGCTACAACGTTCAAGCACGAAACTTCTTGCTCTCATTCCTGAACTTATATTTTCCCGACAACGAAATGCTGGTGTCGCCCAAACGGCCTATCGATTTCGAGTTTGAAAAAAACAAAGTTGCATTTTCGGGCAACAATTTCTCCGACGACTACAAGAAGCTTAAAGTCGAACTCAAAAACTTGAACTCGAAGATTCCACCGCTCGTAAACGCCTACATGAAACTTTCCGACACCATGAAAGTCTTTGGCACTGCCGACAATCTCGAATTTGGTGACGTAGAGGAAACCGGAATACTGATAAACATAGCCGACACACACGACTCGCAACGTTCGCGACACCTAAAGAACTACAAGTCGCTCATCGACCTAAACTCAATCTACCCGAGCAAACAAAAATAAAATGCGAAAATTCCTCTTTGCCATATTGCTATGCTGCAGTGTGCCATTCGTTTACAACAAGGCATTTTCGCAGAACCTAGTGAAAAACCACAGTTTCGAAAACGCATGGTCGTGTCCCGAGGACTACAACGGATATGCCGTAAAATACCCTTTCCCTGAATGGATAAATCCAAACAACGGCACTCCCGACCTCATGCATGTATGTAGCGTAATGCGGGCTGGCGTTCCCGAAAACTTTGCAGGGTATATGTACCCATACGACGGTGGAGCATACGCCGGCATCATACTGCGCGAAATGTTCGACGATTCGCTGAAGGTTTATAAAGGTGTTTCTCGCGAATACCTTCAAACAAAACTTACTGAACCTCTGAAAAAAAACACCTTGTATTGCGTGAAGTTCTACTATGTAAACGCCAAAAAATCAATGTATTCTGTCGATGCTCTTGGCATTACGCTTACAGTTGACCAGATAAAATCAAAAAATGCCGACCGCATATTGCAGCGACCGCAAATAACAAACCGTCCCGGGCACATCATGGACAACATGGACGATTGGACGGAATTCTGCGGTTATTACCGCGCACGTGGCGGCGAGAATTACCTCACAATCGGCAATTTCTGGGACAACAGCACCACGCAATATGTAACCAACAAGAACGAATATTCCGATTCGGCATTTTTCTACGCCTACTACCTCATCGACAATGTGTCGGTATTTGAAATAGAATCGGAATTCGAATGCGGATGCCTCAACGACCTCGCTTGGAGTTCCGACTGGAAATCAGACTCCTTTGACCCTGCTACAGGTTACAACACCAAGAAAATCAACGACCACGACATTGCAAGCAATGGCGACGGCGGAAATGGACAAGGCAACGGCTCAGGAAATTCATCGTCATCATCAGACGGAGCAAACGGAAACGGACAAAGCGACAATGACGGCAACAACCATGCACAGTCCGACCCCAACGAAACCGATGTTACCGGCTTGAAGACACAGATAACCAAGGCCGCCTTCGACAATGCCGAAATTGGCGACCGTTTCCGACTGAACCAGATATATTTCGAGTTCAACTCGTCGGAACTACTAACAATATCGAACATACAGCTCGACTCGCTGTACAACATTTTATCGGAAAAGCCATCTTTGCGCATCGAAATCCGTGGCCATACCGACAACATAGGCAGCGAAGGCTACAACAAAAAGCTTTCGGTCGACCGTGCTGCATCGGTTTACAACTACTTGTTACAAAAAGGCATTCCAAAAACTCGCATGAAATATCGTGGCTTCGGTCCTAACGTCCCTGTAGCCGACAACAGCACCGAGGAAGGCCGCGAACTGAACCGAAGAGTGGAGATATTCATTGTGGAAATATAGTCTTCGACTGTTTCTAAGTTTATATGTTTCACGTTTCTGGGTTTGAAGTTGTTTGAGGATTTAAGGATTTTAAAGATTGAATCAGCAATCATCAACCTTTAAAATCAATCATAAATCATACTTCGTAAATCGTAAATTTTATTTATCTTTGAAGCCTAAAATTTTACACAATGAAGAAAACGTTTTTAATATTGGCAGCATTGTCCATATCGGTTTTTGCGTTAGCACAAAACATTGACATAGAGACAGTTTTGGTAAAAGGAGGAAAGTTTAACACTGGCAGCAACGAAATGAAATCGTCAAACCAGATTACCCTCGACGACTTCTACATTGGCAAATTTGAGATTACTCAGGAACAATGGCGCGAAGTTATGGGTTCAAATCCAAGTTATTTCAAGGACTGCGACTCGTGTCCTGTTGAGCGAGTAAGCGCCGAGGACGTGAACAAGTTCATCGAAACATTGAACAAGAAGACTGGCAAAAAGTATCGTCTACCATCGGAAGCCGAATGGGAATACGCAGCTCGCGGCGGTGTGCTTAAGCCACAGAAAAACACAAAGTATGCCGGCAGCAACGACATCAACGAAGTTGCATGGTACGACAAGAACAGCAACGGCAAAACCCACCAGGTTGGCACAAAAAAACCTAACGAGCTCGGCATTTACGACATGAGCGGAAACGTTTACGAATGGTGCCGCAACGAACTCAAGAACCAGCAAGGCGAAGTAATCGGTTACAGCTATGTACTTCGCGGTGGAAGTTGCGCCGTTAATTCAAATTTCTGCATGATTTCGTTCCGCAGCGACTTCTCGCTGGGAATCAAGTATTTCAACTATGGTTTCAGAGTTGTTTTGGAAAAATAAAGCAAAATGAAGAAATACAATCTGCTTACTGCAACAATTATTTGCATAACTCTCGCTTGGGCGTGCAACAACGAGGAAAAGTCTGATGGAGCAAACCACGAGATGAACCTCTGCAATACCGAATTCGTCTTCGTCGAAGGCGGTACATTCACCATGGGATGCACCGAAGAACAGGGCAACGACTGCTACAACGACGAGAAACCAGCCCACGAAGAAACCGTAAAGGACTTCTACATCGGCAAATACGAAGTGACAGTTGAGCAGTTTGCAAAGTTTGTCGAAGAGACCAACTACAAGACCGATGCCGAAAAGTCGGATTCGAGCCTTATTTGTGCCGACGGAATGAAATCGTACAAGAAAGGCGTAAACTGGCGTTTCGATTCGCAAGGTTCGCTTTACGACAAGCAGGAATACGACCACCCGGTTGCCCACGTAAGCTGGAACGATGCCAAGGAATACTGCAAATGGTTTAGCGAAAAGTGCGGCAAGGAAGTCCGACTGCCAAGCGAAACAGAATGGGAATACGCAGCAAGAGGCGGAAATTTGTCGCGCGGCAGCAAGTATTCGGGCAGCAATGTCATAACAGAGGTTGCATGGTACGATGCCAACAGCGAATTCTCAACACAGCCAGTAGGCAAGAAAAAAGCCAACGAACTGGGCATTTTCGACATGAGCGGAAATGTTTACGAATGGTGCAGCACCTGGTACAACAACTTTGGCAGCGAAGCATCGGATGTAAACGACGAAATTGAAAACAAATACATTGTTGTCCGTGGCGGAAGCTCCTTCCTCAACGAAAAGTTCAGCCGCGTGTCGTACCGCTACTCGCGTACGCCAAGCACCTGCGGAGGTCCCTACGGATTCAGAATTGCAATGACAGCCGAATAGAAAATGACAGACATTCCTATCATATTCATGGGTACGCCCGAATTCGCGGTCACATCGCTGAAAACCTTGCTTGACAAAGGCTACAACGTGAAAGCCGTGGTAACCACTCCCGACAAGCCCGCAGGACGAGGCAAGAACATACAGTTTTCGGATGTAAAGAAATTCGCACTCGAACACAACCTGCCCATACTTCAGCCAGAAAAGCTGAAATCGCCCGAATTTCTTGCACAGCTCAAGGAAATTGATGCCGATTTATTTGTCGTTGTGGCTTTCCGTATGCTTCCAAAAGAAGTGTGGGCAATGCCAAAGCGTGGAACCATAAACCTTCACGCGGCACTCCTCCCCGACTACCGCGGCGCAGCACCGATTAACCACGCCATAATCAACGGTGAAACCGAAACGGGAATCACAACTTTCTACATCGACGAGCAAATCGACACCGGCAAAATCATAATGCAGGAAAGATGCACCATCGAACCCGAAGACAACATCGGAACATTGTACGACAAGCTGATGTTCATCGGTGCCGAGGCAGTCTGCAAAACCGTTGATATAATTGCTTCGGGAAATGTAAATGCCATCGAACAGGATTCAATCCGCACCGAAGGCCTACACCCAGCGCCAAAAATCACAAAGGAATTCTGCCAGATAAACTGGAACAACAAATCAGTTGATATTCATAACCTTATACGCGGACTTTCGCCCTACCCGGCAGCTTGGTGCTATCTGAAGGACGACATTACCGCAAAGATATTTACATCGGCATATAGCATTGAAAAACACAACCTTGAAGCAGGCACATTCGTTTCCGACAACAAATCGTATCTGAAGGTTGCCACACAGGATGGCTTCGTTTCAATACTCGAACTGCAGATGCAAGGCAAAAAGCGAATGGCAATCAAGGATTTCCTAAACGGATTCAAATTTAACACCGACAAATAATGGGACGATACTTGGCATTGGACATAGGACGCAAAAAGACTGGCGTGGCGGTTACCGACACAAGCCGCATTATTGCCACAGCCTTGGAAACCGTTCCGTCTGGCGAACTCGAAAAGTTCCTCACCGACTACATTGCCAAGAACGAAGTCGAGAAAATCATCTACGGGCTTCCAACCCAGATGGACAATTCGCCTTCAGAATCAATGCAATACATCACGCCAATATTGAATCGACTGAAAAAAGTTTTTCCAAACTTGACCTTCATACCTGTTGACGAGCGTTTTACATCGAAACTGGCATTTCAGGCAATGATAGACGGCGGAACAACACGCAAACAGCGTCGTGACAAGACAATGGTCGATAAAATAAGCGCGACAATAATACTTCAATCATACATGGAACAAGAAAAATTTTCAAAACTATGATATTACCAATATACTTATACGGCAACCCCATACTGAGGAAAAAGTCGGAAGACATTGACAAAAATTACCCTGATCTCAAGCAATTGATTGACAACATGTTCGAGACAATGTACCACTCCAATGGCGTAGGTCTTGCAGCTCCGCAAATTGGTCTGAACATCAACTTGCTGGTTCTCGACGCCTCTCCTTTCGCCGAGGACGACCCTATATGCAAGGGTTTCAAGCGCGTAATGATAAATCCGCAAGTAACATTCGAAGGCACAAAGAAGATTGTTTTCGAGGAAGGTTGCCTGAGCGTTCCCAACATCCACGAGGAAGTCACCCGCTACAACGACATCACAGTCACATACTTTAACGAAAACTTCGAGGAAGTAACCGAAAAGTTATCGGGCAACAGGGCTGTTGTAGTGCAGCACGAGTTCGACCACCTGCAGGGCATTGTCTTCTGCGACAAGATAAACCCCATCCGCAAGCATTTCCTCAAGAACCGCCTCAGCGACATCTCGAAGGGAAAGGTTAAGACAAGCTATAGAGTCAAGGTAAATTGATTTACGATTGCGCTTTGCACACTGCGATGTACTGCGCCGCACTGTGCGACAAGTTCTCCTTTTATCTCACCAGTTCCTCAAACGCCTTTACTGTTTCGAAGAACTCAACACCTTTGCCCGCATCGTAACGCCCCATAATGAAGTCAATGCCATTGGTAACAATAAAGAACGGTGCCTTTATTTCATAATTATAGTGCCAAATCTGGTCGAAAACCTTCTGTGTAAGCTTTACCGTAGGTGCCTTGCACTCTATAAGCATCAGCGGTGAAAATTCCCTGTCGTAAATCAAGGCATCGAAGCGCAGACTACGCTCAGCCACAAGCACTTGCTTTTCCAAGGCAACCAAAGCCTGCGGATAGGCGCAATCCTGCACAAGAAAACGCACAAGGTTCTGCCTTACCCATTCCTCGGGCGTGCATACTATCCATTTCTTGCGTATCTCATCGAAAATAATGACCTTGCCTGCTTCCGATTTCATGCGGAAGTCGTATGGAGGGAAACACAATATTGGAAAATTTGGATTCATTTCCGCTTGTACATTATGAAATCGGTACAAACATCGAAACCTGTCTTAACTTCGGTCCATACATAAACCTGACCATCGCCGAGATTACGATAATATATGGCCGACGGTGAATCGGCTTCGGCACACACGAAAGCCCAAAGGTCGTTGCAAAGCTTCGTGCCGACAAAACTTCCGACAAATCGCTTTCCTCCTTTTTCTGCCGACATCTTCAAGACTACCATGCCCCCTTCCTGCAGAATCTCCATATTGTCGAAATACATCGTTTCGTTTCCGAAAATACGATAAGTTCTACCAATAAGATAATTGTCGGAAACGCTTGTCCAATCTTCGTACGAACTGCCCGACATTGCCGACTGGGAAGGGATCTCCCACTTGCCAGCAAGCCACGAGGGGAAATCTTGCGCCCACGAAACCGCAAAGGCAAAGACCAAAACCGTAAGTACCAAAAATCTTTTCATAGCACAAAAATAAAAAAAGCATCCCGAATTCGAGATGCTTTTTAAAACTTTATTTATAACTATTATTCCTCGTCGCCTTCCATAATCTTGAAAGTGTACTCGTAGGTACCCATCTTATCGTCCTGCTTCTTTGCGCTTACTGTAGCAGCACCACGGGTGTTAACTCCCGAATTGCCAATGCCAAGTGCGCTTTCGAAGATGTTCGACGAATCACCTCTCGATGAGCTACCGTGCTGCATGATTGTAGCAGACAGGTTGAAAGGCTTGTCGGTTGCAATAACCTTGAATACTTCGTTTCCGTATGGAGGACCAAACATTACGATAGTGTTCTTAAGGATTGCCGATTCGCCAGGTTCGAGGTAGTATTCGCGTCCATCGCTGTCGTTTACGGTCGGGATAATCGGGTTGATGAAACCGTCGGGCTGAATATCAATGATGTTGAAGAAAGCCTTCTTTGTTCCATTGTTTGTAACCTTGATTACAGCCATATTCTCAGCGGTGAATCCAGGAACTTCGTTTATGATGAACTTATCCTTGTCAAGATATTCGGTAATTTCGAAAGTTCCGTCGTCATAGATGTCAGCTTCAACAGGAAGGAGTTCCATAACGATGTTGAAACGTTCGTCGGAGAAATCCAAAGCCTTGATAATCTTACCCTGTGCGAAGTTGTTCAAAGTTGACATAACATCCGATTCGAGAGCAGACTCATCAATGTTTGAAATCTTATGCAATTCCTTGTTGTACAATGCATTGTTTACCGAGATAACCTTTGCACCACGGGTACGTCCGTAATTCAATGTAATTTCTGGAGCATCGGTGGTAAGTTCGGCAAAGCTCGAGTGCGAAATTTCGTTGTCCAAAGCCTTCTTCAATGCCGGATCCATTTCTGGGTCAACACTTACCTTAATCTTCTGGTCGGTGAAAGTTCTTGCCTTTACGAATACCCATGCATCCTGAGCAGTTTTGAACTTAGTCTTGGTATCGAGAGCGACACGCGACTTGAAGTTTTCTGCGCTAATAACGCGACCTGTAGTAATAACAGGAGTACCTTCGTCGAGGCGAGAAGTACCAGGAGCAACGAATGCAACGGTAGTTCCAGGATTTACACCAACGAGACGACCTGCATTGATTGTTATAACCGAATCGTTCTTTACAGATGTCATGTTGAAGTATTCTGCCTGAGTTGTGAAGTCGCCACCAAAAACTGTGTAATCAACATCACCTTCGATTGCTGGATTCTGGAAAGGAGCCTTAGCTGCCATTTCAGCCATAATCCTTGCAAATACCTGGCGGTAGGTGTCACCTTCCTTCATCTGCGAGAACGACTTGTACAAGCAGTACGACAACGAACCAACCGAATTGTTTTCATCGTCGAAAGTTTCGTAGTTAAGTTCGTTTGCGCTAGCGCCCGAGAAAACAACGTACTTAGCGAGGTTGTTTACGTCAACTGCACCACGCGAACTGGTTGCGCCCATACCCATACCTATCTTTCCGTCGGTCTTAGGAGCACCGCTTGGAGCATGCCAACCAGCTGGAACCAAAGCGGGAGCACCACCTCTAACCTTTGCAGCGCCACGAGTACCAGTACCCGAGTGGCATGAGTCGAGGAAAAGAAGGATATGTCCGTCCTTGCCTAACTTTATACGGAATTTCTCAACTACAGCGCCAAGCTCATCGTCCCTGAAATGGAGGCTACCATCGTAACCTTCAGTCATTTTCATAGGAGCGTCGTAGCATACGAGGCATTCGTCGAGGCCATCGATTTCGTCGCCATTGTCGTCGAAAATCTGATGTCCGTGACCGCTATAATGTATAACGACCTCATCACCTTCCGAAACCTTAGCAAGGAGTTCGTTGAAAGCGTTGACCATACCAGCCTTGGTTGCCTGTTCGTCCTTCAGGTACATGATATCCTCTTCCTTGAAACCAAGTCCAACCAATGTCTTCTGGATCAGAGGAACATCGTGGTCGGCACTGATAGGATACCAGCCGGTCTTGTTCTGGTCATAGTTGCCGACTGCGATTATCAACGCATACTTGTGCGCGTTGGCGCAGGTTGCAGCAAGAACGAAAGCCACTATTAATATAATTATCTTTCTCATATTCTCTAAATTAAATTTAAAAAAATGATGAGCACTAGGCTCATCATTTTACCTTATTAACAATTTTTATTCGTCTTCTTCTGGAACCTGCAGAACAAACTGTTCGTTGCATTCTCCACTCGACTGCCACTGGTAGCTTTCACCCATTGTACGGCAGTAAACTTCGTTGAAACCTTCCGGAAGTATGAGCTGTGAATTTTCCCAAGGATTCAATCTTCCCTTGTAGCTCTTGTCTACCCAAATATCAACATAGTAACCTGTCCAGTTGTCGAGCTTTACTACGCAACCGCCTCTTGAGAGAACCGGTCTTTCAATTGCATTGTCGCCCTGTGGAACAACGTATTCTGACTGTGCACCTCTTGACTTTACAACTCTAGTTGCTGTTAAGATTTCCTGTGCTGAAACCTGGCTTGCGAAGAAGAACGCTACCATAACCATCAAAAATGTAACTTTTGCTTTCATGACTTTAATTTTTTTATTTAACAATAATTTTATTTTTAATTTACAATTTATTCACATTCAAATTTCGTGCCAAAGAGCATCTGGCGAAGAATTATTTTTTCATCACCGCCTTAAAATATAACAAAGTTCGTGCCAAAGATGGTTTGGGGATTTGGAAAATTTGAAAAATTTGAAGATTTGCTTGCGCGAGCTAAAGGTTGAGGATTTGAAGATTTATTTAATGTTGCTTGATATTGCTACAATTTACAACCATCATCAATATCCGCTATTGTACAGACGCAAAATTTTGCGTCTCATCGAGATTCAGAACAACCATTCATACTTTTGAACAATTGAATTATATTGTCGTTGCACGCAACGCCCCTACATCGAACCCTATGAATCGTTGAATCATTGAACATTAAACGTCCAACGTTGAACCCCACCTCAAAAAAAAATGTCCACCGAAGTGGACACCTATTAATATATACCAAACATCAATTTTTCTAAAAATACCCTTCACTCGGCATTCAACATTTGCTTCAGCTTTACCACTGCATGGTGATACGAAGCCTTGAGCGCACCAACCGAAGTGTCGAGAAGTTCGGACATCTCCTCGTATTTCATATTGTCGAAATATTTCATATTGAAGACTATGCGCTGCTTTGCCGGCAATGATGTGATCGCCTTTTCCAACTTATGCTGCAACTCCTCGCCATCGAAATATTCCTCCGACTGCATATTCTCCACACCCGATTCCTCGCTCGGAGAAACAACCAACGAGGCCTCATGGTTATGCTTAGTCATAAAGGTGAGCGTCTGGTTAACTGCAATACGGAAAAGCCATGTAAAAAGCGACGATTCACCGCGGAAGCTCGGAATGCCTTGGTACGCCTTCATGAAAGTTTCCTGCAAAATATCGTTTGCATCCTCATGATTAGCGACCAATCGCCTTATGTTCACATACAATCGTGTAGAATAAACCTTAAAGAACTGGCGAAAGGCCTCGTCCCTTGTTTCTTGGTTCGCAAGCCTCTCTACAAATTCCGCTTCGCTAAGTTTTTCCGGCATCGGCTACTTACGCGAAATGACTTTCTTAACAGCCTTTACAATATTATCGGCATCGAGACCGTACTTCTTCATCAGTTCGGCAGGCGTTCCGCTTTCGCCAAACGAATCGCGAACAGCTACAGCTTCCATCGGAACAGGATTGTTCATTGCCATAACCTGTGCTACGGTATCGAACAAACCACCGTTGAGTTCGTGTTCTTCGGCAGTGACTATTGCCTTGGTCTTTGCAACCGACTTCAAAACAGTCTCAGCATCGAATGGCTTGATTGTATGAATATTGTAAACATCGGCCTTAATGCCTTCGGCTAGAAGCGTCTCTGCTGCGGTAATAGCTTCCCATACAAGGTGTCCGCAAGCTAAAATTGTAACATCCGAGCCTTCGTACAACTGCTGAGCCTTACCGATTTCGAAAACCTGGTCGGGATCGGTGAAGTTTGGAACCGATGGACGTCCGAAACGCAGATAAACAGGACCATCGTACTTTGCGGCAGCAATTGTTGCAGCCTTGGTCTGGTTGTAGTCGCACGGACAAATAACCGTCATGTTCGGGAGCATCTTCATAAGACCGATATCTTCGAGAATCTGGTGGGTAGCACCATCTTCGCCAAGAGTTATACCAGCATGCGAAGCACAAATCTTCACATTCTTGTTGGAATAAGCCACGCTCTGACGTATCTGGTCGTAAACGCGGCCAGTTGCAAAACCAGCGAAAGTTCCGCAGAACGGAATCATGCCACCGATTGTCAAACCAGCCGAAACGCCAATCATGTTAGCCTCGGCTATACCAGCCTGAAAGAAACGCTGCGGGAATTCCTTCTGGAAATCGCCCATTTTCAACGAACCTGTAAGGTCGGCACACAATGCAACAACCTTATCATTCTGTCTACCGGCTTCCAACAAGCCAGCTCCGAAACCCGAACGGGTATCCTTTTTCTCTGTGTACGAATATTTTGCCATTTCGAAATACTATCTAAAAAAACTGCACAAATTTACAACTAATCTTTCAGTCGGAGAAAAGTTTTTCGACCTAATTTAAAGTTTATATGGCTGGCGCCGTTTATAAGTTTATAAGTTTGAATGGCTGGCGCCGTTTGAAAGTTTATAAGTTTGAATGGCTGCGCCGTTTATAGGTTTCTAGGTTTCTAAGTTTGAATGGCTGGCGCCGTTTGAAAGTTTATAAGTTTAAATGGCTGCGCCGTTTATAAGTTTATAGGTTTCTAAGTTTGAATGGCTGGCGCCGTTTGAAAGTTTCTAGGTTTGGATGGCTGCGCCGTTTGAAAGTTTATAAGTTTGAATGGCTGACGCCGTTTATAGGTTTCTAGGTTTGGCTGACAGTCTTGCAGTCAAACAGTCCAACTGCCTTGCCAGCAGACTGACTGGTCTTCTGCTAGACAGGACTTCCGCTAGCCTGTTAGCCTGCAAGCCAAATATTAAACATCCATTGTCAACATTTACAAATTATATAATTGGCACTATTTGAAAATTTTTGCCTATGTTTGCAAAAAATTTAAAACAGAAAATGAAAAACGTATTCATAACATTAGCATTTGCATCATTGATGATTGCAACTTTTTCGTGCCAACCTGCAAAGGACGACTTCGAAGCTCGCGAAGAAAAGATATCAAAGGAAATCGATAAGATAAACGTACAGTCGATATACAGGGACATTATGATGCTGTACTTCGACGTCATCGAAGACGTTTACAACCAAGGCAAAGAAACGGGCGACTACGACCTGAAGCGCCTCGAAGAGTTCGAAAACGGACTGATTAAGGACTTCAACGACAAACTCGACTTCAGCAGCAAGGAATTCTGGGACGAAATCGACGACAAGTACGACGAGTCGCTTGTCGACCGCATGGAAACCCTACGTCCGATGATGGAGGAAATGATGGGCGAAGAATACGCCAGCGACGAACCCGACGCACCACAGATGCTCCCCGACAGCTCGTTTGTCATCGGCAACGACACCATCAAGGAACTCGAAAACGGCGACATCATTTTCAATCGCGACACGCTTACCTACGAACAGTTCATGCAGAGAATAGGTGCCAATGAATAGGGCGATACCATATATTATTACCATACTGATGGCAGTTGCGCTGACGTCGTGCGACAAGGATGGCGGGAAAAAAAGCACTATCGAACTCAACGAGTACGAATCGGACTACGGCGAACTGGCAGAAAAGTACGCCACTATGGAATTCGGCAACTGTCAGGAAGCCATTGCCGCAGGCAACGAAATAGCATCGGTATTCTACGCCACTGCCGACAAAGCCTTCAAAGAAAACGACGCCAAGGCGAAATCGGATCTGGAACACTTTGACGACCTGTTCATTTCGTTCGACCTGGCCGTCGAATCGATGTATTCCACCTGCCCCGAGGAATTCGACAAATGGGAAAAGGACAACCGAAAGAAAATCGATGCCATAAAGCACAAACGCGACAAACTATACTCAGGTCACGAAACTGACACGACTTGGACAGAGGATGTCTCGTCGGAAATCGAAGCCGTAAACGTGCAGGTGGAGCAACTCATGATTGACATCCAGAAATTCGAAGAAGAGGATCTCGAAACCGACTCAATGCGATGATAAGCATCTGCATTCCTACATATAACTATAATGTCGAAAAACTAGTCTCCGACCTGTCGCAGCAATGCTGCAAGGCAAATGTTGATTTTGAAATCATTGTCCTCGAAGACGGTTCCGATGAGAAATTTGTCGCACAAAACATGTCCATAGATAATATAATTGGCGCAAAACATATCGTCGCGAAGGAAAATTTCGGTCGCAGCATCACACGCAACACTTTGGCCGACATGGCAAAAGGCGACAAGCTCATCTTCATCGACTGCGATTCCGAAATTCCCGACAGCCAATACATTACACGCTATCTCGAACACTCCGACTACGATGTTGTCTGCGGTGGAACCACATACAAGGAAACCCAGTATTCGCCCGAAATCTCGCTTCGCTACACTTTCGGAACAAAAGTCGAGAAAACTCCAGCCGCAATTCGCAACCAAGCCCCCTACTCCGCCTTCACCACCAACAACATGATGGTATCGAAGCATATTTTCGAAAAAATCCGTTTCTGTGAATCGCTCCGCAAATACGGACACGAGGACAGTCTTTTCGGTTTCGACCTACAGGAAAACCACATACAGATACTCCATATCGACAATCCCGTAATACACAAGGGAATAGAATCGAACGAAATTTTCCTTGCCAAAACGAAAGCCGGAATCGAGAATCTTGTAACAATAAGCAAACTAGAAAATATCAGTCCAAAATTCCTCGAAAACATACGGGTCTACAGGACATACAGCAAGCTGAAAAGACTGAAAATTGCATGGACTGCACGTATTAACTTCCGCATTTTCAAACGCGTACTCGAAAAACATCTCATAAAATCTAAGCGACCCAAATTATTGCTGTTCAACATCTACAAACTGGGATACCTATGTAATATTGCGACTGCAATAGAAAATCCGGACAAAAATTAGAGCGAAGCATTCCGTTACATTTTTTTTACTATCTTTGCGAATTGCATTAGCGTGCATTGGGTAAATGCACATTAAATTATGATTAGAAAATTGTCAAATATGAAGAATTTTATTTCAACAGTAGCAATGATTCTTCTGCTTTGCACCGTAGCATTGGCAGAAAATCATCAGACTTCGTACAGCAAAGTTGCTAACGAACATCAGATTACATTTACCTTGGGTGACTGGAATCTGGAAACATTAACATCAAACGGAACAACATTCCAGGTAATCGACGCAGGAATATCCGCAGTATCGAACAGAAAAGGCTGGGCAGAACTGCCAATGATGAGTGCAGCTATACAGCTTCCTGCCGACAAGAACGTAGGTCTCGAAGTAATTTCGTCGGACTACTACGAAATGAGGCTCGAATTCCCGGCATTGCCTTCGCGCGGAACTATCTACCGCAACCAGAATCCGTCAGAAATCCCATATTGGGTTGACCCGGCTTCGGCAGTAAACGAGTTCTATCCTAGCGAAAACGTAATCCTCGACGAACCGTTCATCTTCAGGAACGTAAGAGGTACTACCGTAAGGTTCTACCCGTTCCAGTACAATGCTGCCACCCAGACATTAAGGGTTTACAACAGCATTACCATCGGACTTGCCGAAAACAACCAGCCGGCAATCAACCCGCTCACAAACAATACGGGCGTTGACTCGCGCGAAGTTATTGGTATCTACAAGAGCCTGTTTCTCAACTACGAGCCGAGCAGAACCAGCGCAAACCTTACTGCAGGCGAATTCGGCGACATCCTGGTTCTCACACCGAGCACCTACGAATCGACAATGCAGCCTTACGTTCAGTGGAAACGCGAAATGGGCTACAATGTAACAGTTCAGACCGTAAGCAGCGGAGCAAACGTAGTATCTACAATATCGTCGGCATACTCGTCGAACCCCAACCTGCTTTATGTTCAGCTCGTTGGCGACTGGGCCGACATCAAATCGGCAACACTCGGCAGCTCTACCTGCTCTTCGTGTCCTACCGACCCGAGAATGGGATGCGTTGCCGGTAACGACAACTACCCAGACCTTGCAATAGGACGTTTCTCTTGCTCCAACGCAAGCAACCTCGCAGTACAGATAAACAAGGCTATCGACTACGAAAAGAACCCCGACATGACTTCAGGCTGGCGCGAAACATTCATAGGCGTAGCTTCGGAAGAAGGTCCTGGCGACGACAGCGAATACGATTATACTCAAATCCAAAGGATTTACAACAACAAGTTGTCGCAGCTCGGAACCTACACTACGCACAAGCAGCACTATGCTAACTCCGGTTCTGTTTCGGCATCGAGCGTTGCAACTAGCGTAAACGCAGGTGCATCTACAATCGCTTACTGCGGACACGGCGCAGAAACCTACTGGGTAACCAGCAACTATAGCACCACTAACATCAACAGCGCAACCAACGGCAGCAAGTTGCCGTTCATCGTATCGGTAGCCTGCGTAAACGGTGCTTTCCACGAATCGGCAGACTGCTTCGCAGAAGGATGGCTTCGCAAGAGCGGCGGCGGTGCAGTTGTAACACTTATGTCAACCATCAACCAGCCATGGCAGCCACCTATGAGAGGTCAGGATTACTTCTACGACATTCTTACTGGCGGTTTCAACTACGACAACGATGGCATTTCTGCAACTGCAGGTATCAATACTACAGAACAGCGTACTCACTGGGGATCGATTGTTATCAACGCATTCACACTGATGCTTAAGGAATCGAGCACTACCGACGATATCGAAACCACAAAGACCTGGTCGACTTTCGGTGACGCTTCGTTGCAGCTCAGAACTAAGACTCCAGATGTTATCACCTCATCGAACAACGAAATGGTAATGGGCGTTCCATACACCACTACAATAAAGATTGGTTCAACTCCCGTAGAAAACGCTCTTGTCTGCATATCGCAGAACGGAAGCTACTACAGAGGCTTTACAAATGCCAGCGGTCAGGTAACAATAACCAACAACTTCTCTGTTGGCGAAGCTTTGCTCGTTGTTACTGCATTCAACACAACAACCATCTACCAGACTATTCCGGTAAATTCGGCTAACGAACCATACGTATCAATCCAGAGCTACTCGCCGCAGAACGTAAGCTTCGGAACAACCAGCGTTCTCTCGATGACTCTCGTCAACATGGGCGGTGTTGCAACCAATGGTGCTACCAACGTTAGCCTCACAACTTCCGACCAGTACCTCACCCTCAACACTGCAAGTGCAACTTTCGGCACAATGGCAGCACAGGGCGGTACAGCATCGAGCAGCGCATTCAACTTTACCGTTGCCGAAAATACTCCCGACGGACACGTTGCAACTATCAACGCAACAATAACCAACGGCTCGTACACATGGAACGGCACAATGAACATTACCATTGCCGGTCCTAACTGCGACGCACCAACAGGACTTAACGTTACTGCCAACGGCTCAAGCGCAACCATCACTTGGGATACGCAGACTATCACACCAGTTACCATAAGCGACGATTTCGAAGGACATACCGCTTTCACAATCAACTCTCCGGGTACAGTCGGTTGGACTTACATCGATGGCGACGGAAGCACAACCGGCGCGATAAGCAACTACAACTCCTGGACTAACGCAAGGTCAGAAATGGCATATATAGTTTTCAATCCTTCGCAGGTAACTTCACAGTATGGAAGCGGAAACCTATCGTCGTCGATAGCAGCACACTCGGGAAGCCAATTCCTTGCAAGCTTCTATGCTTCAACACCGCCAAACAACGACTGGATTGTCAGCCCAGAACTTAACTTTGCAGAAAACTTCACTTTCTCATTCTACTATAGAGGCGGACACAAGACCACATACACCGAATCGTTTGAAGTTTACTACTCTACTACAACAAACGAACAATCTGCATTCACAAATCAGCTCGGAACAGGAACAGCAACAGGCAGCACATCCGCAAGCGCATGGTCGCAAAAGACCTACACCGTACCTGCAGCTGCAAAATATGTTGCTATACGATGCACCTCAAACGACCAGTACTACTTCTGCATCGACGACATCACAATCAGCGGAACAGAAATTAGTGGCGCAGGTGCTGTAAATCTATACGACAACGGAGTTCTCGTTGCATCGAACATTACTACTGGCACTTATACGGCAAACAACCTTACTGCCGGACAGCACTGCTTCAGCATCCGTGCCGTATGTGGCGACAACAGTGAATCGATGGCTGTACAGGAATGCGTAAACGTAACAAGTTCAGCTCCTAGCTACACCGTAACAGTTAATGCTGGCAACGGCGGTACAATAACTCCAAGCGGAACCCAGACCGTTTACCAAAACAACGACTTCACTTTTACCGTTACTCCAGACGACTGCTACGAAATAGCAAACGTTACCATAGACGGAAACAATGTAAACCTCAATGCTAACAACTCGTACACAATCAACAATATTACAGCAAACCATACTGTAAACGCTACATTCCACCTATTGTCGTACACAATAGCAGCAAGTGCAGGCGACAATGGTTCCATCAGCCCTGCTGGCAACACTAATGTCAATTGTGGCGACAATGCAACATTTACCATTACTCCAGACGAAGGCTACGAAATTGCCGGCGTTACAGTCGACGGACAGAACATAGGTTCGCCAAGCACCTACACATTCTCGAATGTTGAGACAAACCACACAATCAATGCAACATTCAGCATGATACCGGCCGAAACCTGCTACACAATTACAGGACTTGCAGTTGCTGTTGAGACTTACGGGAACGTCCTCAACTGGAATGCTGCCGAAAACGCAGTTTCGTACAACATCTACCGCAACAACGACAACACTGTTCTTGCAAACGTAAACTCGACCAGCTACATCGACATTAACGGAAACGTTGGCGACAGCTACCGCATAGTAACAGTATGCCAGCATGGTGAATCGGAATCGTCGGAAAGCGTTACTGCCACAACTTCCAGCATCGATGAAAACAGCATTTCGCTCAACATCTACCCGAACCCGACCGACGGCAAGTTCACAATCGAATGCAGCGAAATGATAACCATCGAAGTATTCGACATGGTTGGACAACTAGTAGAAAAAATCGATGTCAATGCCAACTCTAGCAGCATCGATGCTTCGTCGTGGACAAATGGCGTTTATACCATCCGCATTGCAACATCCGACACCAACATCGTTGTAAAACAGCTTATCAAGCAATAATAAAACTAATCCAAATCATAGAAGGCTCGCCAAATGGTGAGCCTTTTTTTTGTTTCGCACTTCAGAATTTGCAACGATACTAGCATTACAAATGCTCATACTCATCTCAGGCAGATTACAAATCCGCCTGAACAATATGTCCTTCGGGATTTGTAATCCCGAAGGCTCGAATATTAGGATTTGAAATCCGTAATAAAGCACTAATAGCATAATAGCTTAATTATCAATAATTTAACATTTTGATATAATTTTACATCATATAAATTTATATGATATAGTTTTATATGATATAATTTTATTACATTTGCAAAAATTTTAAGTGTATGAACATACCATTTGCATACGGGAAGATTGTGGAAAATAACGATTTCACAGATAGGACAGAAGAAACATCTCTCTTGAGAAATAATTTTATGTCGCTTACCAATACGGCAATTATTTCACCTCGCCGTTGGGGAAAATCATCTTTGGTTGCAAAAGCCATAAAGTCTGTCAAGGAGGAACAGGATGACATTTTGTTCGTGAAGATGAATATTTTCAAGACCGAAAATCCGCAAGAGTTTTATGCAACTTTTGCCAAGCGAATAATGGAAGGCATCTCATCGTCGGCAGAGTCGTTGCTAACTAACGCCAAGGATTTTATTGCTCGCTTGCTTCCCAAACTGTCAATTTCTGACCCTATTGGACAGTATGAAATTGCACTTGGGGTGGACACAAAAAACTCTCCTATTGAAGAAGACATTCTGGATTTGCCGCAGCAGATTGCCCAGCGTAAGAAGAAAAAGGTTGTTGTATGCATCGACGAATTCCAACAAATAGGTGAATATTCCGATGCATTGAAATTCCAGAAGACACTACGCAGCCATTGGCAGACACATTCTGATGTTGCCTATATACTATATGGAAGCAAAAAGCACATGATGATGAACATTTTCGGTGAATACAACAGTCCTTTCTACCGATTTGGCGATATGATGTTTTTGCAGAAAATATCCAACGATGAATGGCAGAAATATCTTGTCGGCAGATTTAAAGACACGGGAAAATCAATTACACAAGCACTTGCCAAGTACCTTGCCGAGCAAGTAGAAAATCATCCATACTATGTGCAGCAACTTGCCCAATATGCTTGGTTGAGAACAACGCGCACTTGCTCTACTGCCATTGTTGACAATGCCTTGCAAGCAATGCTCGATTCGCTTAACTTACAGTTTGTCAACATAATGGACTCATTGACCGAGAAGCAACGGAATTTTCTTTGTGCAGTGTCCAACGATGTTAAAAATTTCTCGGCCTCGGATACCTTGCAACGCTACAAACTTGGCACCAGCGGTAACATCCGCATCATAAAGGAAGCCTTGAAGAAACGCGACCTGATTGATGAAACGGGCAAGGACATACAAATCCAAGACCCGATTTTTAAATTGTGGATTATTAGGGAATACGCTAAAATGTAATTCATATCGGCATTTACAACGATAAGAGCATTACAAATGCTCATACTCAACTCAGGCAGATTACAAATCCGCCTGAACAATAGTCAATAACAATATTTGGGTTTTGCATACAATTCACAAAATCTTTTTGCTGTATTTCTTTACCAGATCTTTCGCATCCTGTAAGAGCCGTTTACGCAACCAGTTCGGACTTATAACCTCAACTTCCTTTCCCATAGCTCGCACTGTATTGATGAAATCATCGGTTGGGACCAAATGCAATTCAAATAGGTTGTTGGCAATCTCTTTCTGGGAACGGTGCAGAGGCAGCGAACGCAAATACTTTGCGCGTGTGTCTGAGGTCTTTAATTGTATATGTTCCGCTTTGCCATCCGTCACTATCATACCAAAATAGCGAGAAAAATAATCGTCTGCAGAAAAATCTGTGGGCAGTTTGAACAATTTGTCGCTAATTTTCACATCCTTCATGCGGTCGAGTGCGTAAAGACGCAGAGAATCGTGGAAGCCGGTGTGAGCCAACACATACCAACGCCGACCAAAGTAGCGCAATGCGTAAGGTTCAATCTCAAACTCGCGTGCGGTTCGCATTTCGTAACTTTGGTATGTGATTGACAGCCGACTGTTTTCGCGCATTGCAGTGGTGATTTCTGGAAGAAAAATGTTGCTGCCAGCCGGCGTATCTTCAAGAAGTATGCGGTCTGCCAAGTCCAGATTTTCGCTAACCATCTGGTTTACAGCAAATGCAGAAAGCAAGAACTGAGTGTTTTTATTGCATCCCGAGATGTCGTTTTCGATATGGTATTTTTTCTCTTTTCGGTCATATACGATTTGAATGTCGAACAAACTTAATATGTTATCTTTCATTCGGATGAATGTACGACGAGGAATTGTCCCCTTTCCATCATCATTGAAGACGGAGTTTGCCCAGCGGCTGTCGATTTCACTTTTGGACAGGCCTTTGCTGTACGACAATAGTTCTATTAGCCAGAGGTAACGAGCGAAAAGAGTGGTAGGGGTCATTGTTATTTCCAGTAGCGAGTTTCGAGATAATTAAGCAGTTCTTTGTAGTCATCGTTTCCTTTCAAGGGGGAAAGAAGTTCTTGGGGATCGATGATACGGAATTTGGATTTATCTTTCAAATTTGGAATAAAACAATTTTCCACTGCTTCACGCAATTCTGTATTCCCATTTGGAATCACATTGAGATGGAAGAAATTTTTTGCATATCCTTTTTGTACCAATTGTTCCGCTAACAAAGTCTGGCGCATAAGTTCATAACTTGGTTCTTGGAAATAAATGGAATGAGCTACTCCGTCTTTAGGCGTTTTAAGCCTTGCTGAACTTATTATTTTTGCTCCATAACGATAAAGGCGCGTATCATTTGTTTTGTCTTCATTTTCGTAATTTTCCGTGTATTTCCATTCAATCGGAATCAGCCATTTTTCTTCACCTTTTCGTGCCACAATCATAGCATCAATTGATGTGCAAAGAACGCCTCTTCTTGCGCCCTTATCATTTTCACCCAACATTTCATCATTTTTATAAGCAAACTCAAAAGCAATGTAGCCACCATCGTTGTCAAGAGTCGATGGAAGCACTTCATCAAAATCCATATTAGTTGCTTTGTTTATAACTGCCAATACTGCATCTTTATCTTCTCGCAAAGCAAAAAGATGATTTAGACAATGAATTTGTGAGGAAAGTAGATGACCAGTAGGTTCAATTCCATTTTGCCCCCACCATGCGATTTTAAAATTTTTAAAATATTTTTTCGCTAAACTTCTGATTCCGGATTCCAAATTGAAATCATTATAATTAGTATCTAAAATATAGTCTAATTTATAGACTTTAGATTTTTCATTGTTTCCTATTTTTAGAATTCCACCAAACTTTGCCGATTCAAATATTGGATTTGATGTCAATTTGAATTGTTTTTCTGTTTCCAAACATTTAAATTCGTGAATTGGTTTATGAAAATATCTAACATATTTGTTACTTAAATAAATATTCAGAATATCAGACTTCCGACCTTCTATTAGAGGATGCAAAGCGTCAGCTAGCATATACCCGTTTATGTATTTACATTTCTTCGTTTTATAAAAATCATATAATTTCCCAAAAGAACGATAAGAAGAAGATTCGGGAATTTTAATTTCCCCTTTCATCACATCGACCATTACATTAACATAGAACATCAATTCTGATATTATTCCTACTTTTTTGTTTGTCTTTTGTTTCAATTCATAAATATTCAATGTGTTATATTTTATACTCCATATATCTAAAAAACTACTTGGTGTTACAGATTTTCCTTTTGATATTTCTTCATTGAACAAATGAACGGGTAATTGTTGGTTTATCACATCACAAAAAGCCTTATTTTCAGCAAGAAAAGCCCTCTCAAGTTGAGCTTCTTTATGCGAAGCTTTTTTTTCTGCATCATCATTTGGCACATTAATTACCAAATGTAATTTGTCGAATTTTATTATGTCATCTTTGAAACCATCAGAACATGCCCAAATATACATTTCTTCAAATTTTTTTAGACGGTATAAAAATCTGTTATAGTGTTCTTTTTCGTTTTTAGATGGAGAGAAACTTTTCCCCGATACTATGACTTTTTCGATATACTCAGGCAACCATGCTTTCAAACAAATGGCCCAACCTTCAAAAGCTGCTGCGTCTGTTTGCATATTTGAGCAAATGCCATTCTCTGTCATCGTAATAACAAGTTCTTTTCTTTCTGGGTTTATATTAAAATCAATATCTTTAGGAAAATTTACGCGTCTGATTTTTGAACGTAATAGGTTTAAAATTTCTTGTTTGTTCATCTCTTTATATCTTTACGAATTAATACACTACAAATATACACACAATGTTGATATATACAATATAATTTTTACCTATTTATAACCTCAATTGCCCTTTCTACATCCTTTTCCGTAATTCCTATAATTGGATCGATGCGGATGAAATGGTCTTGCAGTTCGGGTAACACTTCTTTCAAGTCATCGAAGATGACGAATCGGCGCGAATCGCTGTTGGCATCAAGCACTTCGTCGAAATACCACTTTATTTCGTTGCCTCGGCACAAACTTAGCATATCCACTTGGGTCAAGTCGGTGTCGCGCAGTTTGTCGTCCAGCAGGTGCAAAGGCGTAATATCTACAATTCTACCAGGTAAATCGCGGTCGTACCACATCCTCTGCAAGACATTCAGCCCCATATAGCGCCACGACGAACTGACAACAATACGCGCACCAGTAACATCGATTATTTTCCGCAAATTCGACACAGCCTCGGGGTCGAACAACTGACCATATTTGTCATCGCTGGGCAGACCCTTGCTTTTCAATTCGCAATAATATTTCTCGGTGTTCAGAACGCCATCGAAATCGAGAAAAATAATCGGACAATCCTTCTCATTATCTTGTGCTGCAATCTCTTGCTCTTTTTCAAAGCAGACATCAGCTGTCGTTCTGAATACTTTCTGTTCGTTGTGCTTGCCTGTTGTCTGCCAATCCAGTAGCAACGGGCGTTCCTTTTCGACAAGGTAATCCGAACACTCCAGCAAGGTGTCCTTGTCGGTGTCGAAAAAGATGTCTTCCGTAGCCTTTGGCAACCGTCTGAAAAGTTCGCGACTTCCAATGAAGAGTTCCTTGTTCTCCAGAAAATTATTCAAAGTTCCCATAATGGTGAACTTGTTTTCCTCAATGTGGTGTAATACGGCTTCCTTTATAAATTCATCAAGCACATCTTTAAGTCTGCTTTCGTCATAATTTGCGCCGCTAGCCTTCAAATATGCCTCCAGATGTGGCATTTCATAGTAAAGTTCAATCGTTCCTTTCATTTTTATAATCTTTTATTTTGCTGCAAAATTATGTGCCGAATGTGCCACTATGCGGCGCAGTGCAAAAAAAATTACATTTTCTCGTCCTTCGGGATTTGTACTCCCGAAGGCTCGAATATAAGGATTTGTAATCCCCAAAAAACATCGTTGAAAAAAAACACAAACAAATCTGAATTGCGTACCCAAAATATTTATAATTTTACGCAAAATTTTTTAACGCAAACACTAATATAGAAATACAATGATTAGAGAAGATTTCTACACCCGCCACGTGGGTCCGAGGGAAAGCGAATACGCTGAAATGCTCAAGAAAATCGGAGCAAAATCACTCGACAAATTCATTGATCAGGTCATCCCGACCAAAATCAGACTGAAAGAAAACCTTAAGCTCGACGAACCGCTCACCGAAGACGAGTTCCTTGTAAAACTGAAGGCTATGGCCGCAAAAAACAAGATTTACCGCTCGCTTATCGGTATGGGTTACTACGGCACTGCTGTTCCATCGGTAATCCTGCGCAATGTCTTCGAAAATCCAAGCTGGTACACTTCATACACTCCGTATCAGGCTGAAATTTCGCAGGGCCGTCTCGAAGCTCTCCTTAACTTCCAGACCGTAATCACCGAACTCACAGGAATGGAACTTGCAAACTGCTCGCTCCTCGATGAAGGTACCGCAGCAGCCGAAGCAGCAAGAATGATGTTCGAATGCCGTTCGCGTCAGGCAGCAAAGGAAGGCCGCAACGTAGTTTTCGTTGACAAGGACATCTTCCCGCAGACTCTCGACGTTATCCTTATGCGTACCGAACCACTAGGAATCGAGGTCGAAGTTGGCGACTACAAGAAGGTAAAACTCTCGAAGAAATATATAGGTGCAATCCTCCAGTACCCGAGCGCAAGCGGCGAAATCCGCGACTATGCAAAGTTCACCGAAACTGCACACGAAAACGAAATGCTCGTAACTGCAGTTGTTGACACTATGGCTCTCGTACTGCTCAAGTCGCCGGCATCGTGGGGTGCTGACATAGTAGTTGGTAACACACAGCGTTTCGGACTTCCGATGGGATTCGGCGGACCGCACGCAGCTTTCATGGCTACTTCCGACAAGTATAAACGCAAAATGCCGGGACGTATAATCGGTGTCAGCGTTGATAAGTTCGGACGCAAGGCTCTCCGTCTCGCATTGCAGACCCGCGAACAGCACATCAAGCGCGAAGATGCTACATCGAACATCTGCACCGCTCAGGCTCTGCTCGCAATGATGGCTGGTTTCTACGTTGTATATCACGGACCAGAAGGAATGAGAAGAATCGCTAACAACATCTACTCATCAGCAAAATTCCTCGCTGCCGAAATCAAGAAGCTCGGCTACAAGATTGAACATACAAACATATTCGATACAGTTATCGTTAACGGCGCAGACAAGAAGGCTATCGAAAAGCTCGCTTTGCAGCGCAAGATTAACTTCCACTACATCGATGAAAAGACCGTTGGCTTCAGCACCGACGAACTTATTTCGGTTGCCGATGTAAACAACATCCTCGAAATCTTTGCTCTCGCTGCTGGCAAGAAGGCAAAGAAGGTCGTAGATGTTCCGATGGTAAATATGGATGCTAAGTTCGCAAGAACCGACAGCATTTTCAACCAGAAGGTATTCAACAGCTACCACAGCGAAACCGAAATGATGCGTTACATCAAGAAACTCGAACGTCGTGACATTTCTCTCACCCAGTCGATGATTTCACTCGGTTCGTGCACAATGAAGCTCAACCCTGCAACTTCGATGTTGCCGCTCAGCTGGCCGGAATTTGCAAACATTCACCCGTTTGTTCCGAAGAACCAGGCTCTCGGTTACTACGAACTCATCGAAGACATTTCGAAGGACCTTTCGACAATTACAGGCTTTGCAGCAACAACCTTGCAGCCAAATTCTGGAGCAACTGGCGAACATACAGGCCTTATGATTATCCGTGCATACCACCACTCAAGAAAGGAAGCTCACAGGAATGTCTGCATTATCCCGACATCGGCACACGGAACCAACCCTGCAAGTATGGCAATGGCAGGTTTCAAACTTGTTCTTGTCAACTGCGACGAACACGGTAACATCGATGTTAAGGATTTGAAGGAAAAGGCAGTTGCCAACAAGGACAACCTTGCTGCAATGATGATTACCTATCCATCAACCCACGGCGTATTCGAGAACAAGATTCTCGACATCGTAAAGATTATCCACGACAACGGCGGTCTTGTATATATGGACGGCGCAAACATGAACGCACAGGTAGCACTCACCAACCCGGGAACTATCGGAGCAGATGTTTGCCACCTCAATCTCCACAAGACCTTTGCTAGCCCTCACGGTGGTGGCGGTCCTGGCATCGGAACCGTTTCGGTATGCAAGAAGCTCGTTGACTTCCTCCCGACCCACAGCGTAATTAAGACCGGTGGCAAGAAGGGCATCCGCGCTATCACATCGGCTCCGTTCGGCAGTGCAATGATTCTCCCGATTACCTACGCATATATCAAGATGATGGGTGAACGCGGTTTGAAGGAAGCTACAAAGATTGCTATCCTCAACGCAAACTACATTGCTAGCGAACTGAAGGATACTTTCAATGTTCTCTACACTGGCGAAACTGGCCGTTGCGCACACGAAATGATTCTTGACGTTCAGAAGTTCCGCGCTGAATATGGCGTAGAAGCAGCCGACATCGCACACCGTCTGATGGACTTCGGTTTCCATGCTCCTACATTGTCGTTCCCAGTACACGAAACCCTTATGGTTGAACCTACCGAGAGCGAAAGCAAGCAGGAACTCGACCGCTTCATCGAGACAATGAAGGTTATCAAGGCTGAATGCGAGGACATCAAGGCTGGTAAGTACACCCGCGAGGACAATCCTCTTGTAAATGCACCTCACACCCAGTTCGAATGTACTGCAAGCGAGTGGAACCACTGCTATCCGCGTGAAAAGGCTGCCTTCCCGCTGCCATGGATCAAGGAAAACAAGTTCTGGCCTTACGTTGCAAAGATTGACAACGCATACGGCGACCGCAACCTAGACTGCAAGTGCAACCAGCTCGAAGAAGAATAAACGATTGATTTATAAACGAAAAAGTCCGGCAGATTGTCGGACTTTTTTATTGTACAGACGCAAAATTTTGCGTCTCAATCAATGCAAATCATTGCAATCGGCGCAAATCATTGCGCCGCTACAGTTTTACAACTGTTATTCCGTCTCCGCCAAACCTTATATCCTCGTCGTTAATTGACTTCACCTGCGAAATGGTCTTTAGGTACTGGCGAATATTCTGGCGAAGGATGCCGTTGCCACGTCCGTGCAGAATTTTCAGTTCGTGATGACTGAGCATAACGGCCGCATCCACAAGCTCCTCAATCTTGCGTAAAGCCTCATCGGTACGGTCGCCACGAACATCAATGTACGGCTTGAAATTCAACGCCTTTTCGCTATACAATGCCGAAGCCGACGACTGCTTACGCTGGTTTGCATATTCCTCCTGTGGAACCTTCTGCAACTTGTCCAAAGCAACCGACATATATAGGCTGCCGAAGCAAACAACAGCCGTCTTTTCGCCAAGCCCAGTGACCTCCCCTATCGCTTCCTGCCCCACCAGACGGACCTTGCTGCCAATATTTATCTTGTCCTCGTCGACAGGAATAATCTCCAGTTTCTTGGCTTCCTCGCGGGCTTTCTTACGTGCCTCACGTTCCTCGACCTTACGCTTCACATATTCGTACTTGCGTGCAAATTCGGTTTCGTCAACCTCCTTCGACTTCTCAAAGTCCTCCTTGAACTGCCTTACCTCCTCTCGTACTTCCTTCACCTTTTCCTTGTCGGCATTGCTGCGTTTGATTTCCGAAATGGTGTTCTCAATCTGCTTGTTCACACCGCTCAAAAGTTGTTCGGCCTCGCTTCGTGCGCTCTCGATTATCTGCTTGCGCTTAGTCTTTATAAGCTCAAGCTCCTCGAGATTTTTCTTCAGAGTCTCGTCAACACGCTTGCTCTGCTCGGTCACCTGCTTGCGCTTGCGCTCCCAATAACGCTTGTCGCGCATAAGTTCGCGCAAAAAACGGTCGATGTTCATCTGCTGGGTGCCAGTCTTCTCGACCACCTTATTTATAATTGCCTCGGGCAGACCAATCCTACGCGCAATTTCCACCGCATACGACGAGCCAGGAATTCCTACTTCGAGGATAAAGGTCGGCTGCATATTGGTATGGTCAATCAGCATGGCACCATTAATGATGCCCTCAGCCTCTGCGGCAAAAACCTTCAGATTGGTATAATGCGTGGTTATCATGCCGAAAGTCTTGGTGGCATTCAGTTGCTCGAGTATAGCCTCGGCGATTGTTCCACCTATTATCGGGTCGGTTCCTGCACCGAACTCATCTATGAAAATAAGAGAATCGGGACCGGCATTCCTTAGGAAATACTTCATGTTGACCAAGTGCGAACTATATGTACTAAGGTCATTTTCAATCGATTGCTGGTCACCAATATCGAGCATAATCTTCTTGAAAATTCCAAACGAAGATGCACCGCCAACAGGCACCGGCAGTCCGCACTGCAACATATAGGCAAGTATTGCAGCAGTCTTGAGGCAGACGCTCTTTCCCCCAGCATTTGGACCCGAAATCAGCAGGATACGGTTTACGGAATCAAGACGGAAAGACGTAGGGACAATTTCTCGGTTTTCCCTTTTAAGTGTCAGATACAGAAGTGGATGCTTGCCACGAACAATGTCAAGGCAAGGCTCTTCATGTACAGAGGGAATTATTGCTTCGATGGAAATTGCAAACTTTGCCTTTGCACGGATGAAGTCGAGTTCGGCAAGCACCTGCGAGATGTTCTTCAGGTCGTCGGCGTAAGGTCGGAACTCGCAGGTAAGGTCGTAGAGTATCTTTTGTATTTCGCGGGCTTCGGAAAGTTCCAGTTCGCGGATGCGGTTGTTCATCTCCAGCACCTCCTGCGGTTCTATGTAGGAAGTCTTTCCACTTGCAGATTCATCGTGAACAAAACCCTGAACCTTACGCTTGTAAGTAGTTTCGATAGGCAGCACCAGACGACCGTTTACCATAGTTGCCGACAAGTCCTTGCTAACCCAGCCCTGCTCGCGGAACGAAGTGAGTATGGTGTTCAGTTTCCGCGACACCGACTCCTGCGTAGAAATGAGCGACGAGCGTATTTCGCGCAGTTCGGGCGAAGCGGTATCCTTAATTTCGCCATTTTTCGTAAGCACCGACTGAATGCGGTCGTAGAGATAGGTTGGGAAATTTATCGAATCGACAATCTTCTTGAGGTTTGGGAATTCGTTTTTGTCGTCGGTGCGGAAAAATGCACGCAGAGCACGGCTGTTTTCGAGAACGGTGCGGATGTCGACCAGTTCGAAAAGTTGCAGGCTTGTACCCTCCACGTGCATACGCGAAGCCGCCTGCGACACATCGGGGTAATTGTTGGCTGGATAATTGTCCTTGAGCATGCAGATGCTCATCATTTCGCCAGTTAGCGCAAGCGACTTGCGGATGCAGCCGATGTCGGTCGAAAAAGCAATCTCATCGACTATGCCCTTTGCAGGTGCAGCAATGCATTCCGACTTTATCAGGTTGCGGATTTTATCGAAACCTATCTTTGACTCAAAATTATCGGGATAAAAAAACATAATTTACAATGGACAATTGATAATGGATAATTGACAATTTTCGAATTTTCAAATCTTCAAATCTTCGAATCTTCTACTCCTCCAATATCACAAGAAATATATCCTCGTCCTCCTCCTTCATGTAGTACTGTTCACGGGCAAACTTCTCGAGTTCTTCCTTTCCCGACATAAGTTCGTCTAGACGGGTGCTGTTCTCCAAATTTTCCTTCTCGTAGTACTTTTCGTTTTCACGCAGTTCGTGCAACTTGCTCATCTTCTCGAACCTGTCGATCAGATTGAAATCGTCGAAAAACGTTATCCAAACAAGGAACAGAATAGCAACCACCCATCCCATGTATTTAGAGGAAAAATCCTTTACCTTACCGAATATTTTCTTGAACTTTTCTTTCATCAGCGCAAATTTAAGACATATCTCACAACCTAAAACGAAAAAAACAATTTAGTTTTCAACATGTTTATAAAGAGGGGGCTAACAGGCTAGAAGGCTAACAGGCTAGAAGGCTAACAGGCGAGAAGGCTAACAGGCTAAAAGGCTAACAGGCTAAAAGGCTAACAGGCGAGCTGTCTAGCAGAGGATCTGTCTGACAGACAGCCAGACCGTTAGACTGCAAGACTGTTAGCCTGTTAGACATAAATCAAAAATCGTAAATCGTAAGTCGTAAATATATTGTACCTTTGCACATAAATTTTTTCGGTATGACATACGACCAGATTCTAAACGATTTGAAGAACAAAATTTACAAGCCTATATACCTTCTATATGGCGAAGAATCGTACTTTATCGATAAAATCACCGACTATATTGCCGAAAATGTGCTCACCGATGCAGAGAAATCTTTCAACCAAATTGTAATGTACGGCAAGGACACCGATGTAAAAAGCGTCATACAGGCTGCACGACGCTTCCCGATGATGTCGAACTACCAGGTCGTAATCGTCAAGGAAGCTCAGAACCTGAAGCCGCTTGCCGACTTCGAAGTGTATCTCGAAGCTCCACTCCAGTCAACAATTCTAGTCCTTGCAGTAAAGGACGCTGGCAAAATCGACAAGCGTACTAAATTTATGAAACTTGCCGACAAGATCGGTGCTGTACTCGAGTCGAAGAAGCTCTACGAGAACGAAATGATAAAATGGGTGTCGAGCCTTGCCAAGTCGTACGAACTCACACTCACACCCGAAGCGCAACGCATGATGTACGAGCACATTGGTGCCGACCTCTCCCGCTTGGATGGCGAGATGAAAAAACTAAGGACAGCCGTAAGCGACATTTCGGTGCCAATCGACGGAAAAACCGTCGCCCAGAACATCGGCATCAACCGCGAATTCAACATTTTCGAGCTGCAGAAGGCTATAGGTACAAAGAACGCACTGAAGGCATACCAGATTACAGACTATTTCGCAAAGAACCCCAAAAGCACTTACATAGGCTTGGCAATAAAGCAGATATTCGACTACTTTGTCCGCATAATGAAAGTGCACTACGCCAAGGACAAGAGCAAGAACGGTCTTGCCAGCGAACTTGGCGTCAACCCATACTTTGTGGATGAATACACCACAGCCGCCAGGTATTATCCTGCAGCAAAAATCTTCAGCATAGTATCATTCCTGCGCGATGCCGACATGAAGAGCAAAGGTATGGGCGGCACATACGAGGATGGCGACATCTATAAGGAATTAATTTTCAAAATCATGCACGTATGAACAAGGCGGTTTTTCTCGATAGGGACGGTGTGATAAACAAGGAACTCGGTCGCTACTGCGAAAACGTGGACGAATTCGAGATTCTCGAGGATGTCGGCCTTGCCATAAAAGTGCTGAAAGAAGCAGGTTTCCTTGTCATAATCATTTCGAACCAAGGCGGAATAGCCAAGGGACTTTACACCGAAGCCGACGTAAACCGAATGCACGACAAGCTCTGCCAGCACACATCCAAATTCGGTGCCAGCATCGACGACTTCTACTTCTGCCCCCACCACGACTCCATAAGCCGCTGCCTCTGCCGCAAGCCCAACAGCCTGATGATTGAAAAGGCTATGGCAACCTACAACATCGACCCAAGCCAGTCGTACATGATTGGCGACGGCAAACGCGACATCGAAGCTGCCGAACGCGCCGGGGTAAAGGGCATACTCATCGAATCGAATTCTGGAATTCTTGAAATCTGCAAACAAATAGCATCGGAATAATGGCACGACACATAATGCTAAACGGAACCATAATGCCTTCGGACACTCCTTGTCTGAGCTACAACAACCGTGGAGTCCTGTGGGGCGATTCGTTCAGCGTGCAACTGAGAGGAAATTCGTGCTTTGTTTACGATTTCAGCAGCTACTTCGCATGCATAACACGCATTGCCGAATCGATTGGAATGCAAGCCAGCGAGTCGTTCAAGCAAAAAGGTTTTGCCAACGACATTATGCTCCTGCTTAGGAAAAACCGCATCTACAAGGAATTCGTCGCCACAATCACCATCTTCCGCAACAGCAACAGTACCAACAAGATAGCAAACACAAACACATTCTCCACGCTCGTCTCGGTAGAAAGCCTGCCGCACGAATACTACAGCATCAACAAGGACGGCATCTTTACCGACATATTCGATGCATCGCTGCTACCATGTCCTACAACAAGCCAAACTTTTCAGTACGAACTTATTAGCGGAAACATTTTGGCTGAGAAAAAAGTCGACGACTTGATTATCACCGACACGGACGGCAACTACCGACGCAGCCTACATTCCGACATTTTCTTTATGAAAGACAAGTCGCTGATTTACGCTTCCAATTACGAAAAAACATCCATTAATTCCGTATTCTCGTCAAGGATAATGCAACTAACCAAACAAAAGTTGGGCATGGAAATATACAAGTCGCCGATAAACAGCAGCAAGATAAGAAGCATCGACGCCATGTTCCTTGCCGATCCTGTAAACGGAATCAGATGGGTTGTCGGAATGGGCAGGGAACGATTCTACAAAGGCGACATCGATAACCTAGCCTACGAAATATACCTGTACTACAAAACCGAAATCGAACAACTAAAAACAACATATTAGTAAAGACGCAAGACCTTGCGTCTCAACAACCAGAAACTCAGAAACCAGAAATTCAGAAACCAGAAACTCAGAAACCAAAAACTAGAAACAAGAAACTTGAAACTATTGAACTTTGAACCTTAAACTTTGAACCATTGAACCTTGTACAGTCGCGGCGCGCCACGACGCAACAAGAAACTTAGAAACAACTAGAAACTTAGAAACGGGCATAGCCCATAGAAACACTTTTCAATGCAAACACTAAAACAACATATCAACGAAAACCGCGGACTTCGCTTCATCTACGAGAAAATGGAGATCTGCTCGGCGACAGGACGCAAACGACTGCTATCGCAGCATTTTATTACCAGTGATTTCGAGCTGAAAATGGAACTCGATACCCTTGAAATTTTCGCGAACTTCGTCAGCGACCGCGAAAACGCCAAGAACATTGTCGCAATACAGCACCGTCTGTACTGTCAGAACGACATCCACCAGACAATACACAACCTACGTTCGGCACAGACACTCGACGACATTGAACTTTTCGAGGTAAAAAATTTCTGCATGGTTTCGCGAGACATCTGCAAATTAATAAAGGATACACAGATTGACATACTGCCGTTCCACGACCTCAACCCGGTTGTCGAAATCCTCGACCCCGAGCACAACGGAATTAACAGCTTCTACATCTACTCGGCATACGACGAGAAACTTGCCACACTGCGCAAGGAATACGACATCGCCAAGAATGCCAACGAGAACGAAAAAGCCGAACGTATACGCCTCGAATGCATCGAAATCGAAGACCGCATACGCGAACACCTATCCGAAAAGTTGCGCAACTACAGCGAGGCAATTCAAGCCAACTACGACCAGCTTGCATACTTAGACTTGCTTCTGGCAAAAGCACTGCTCGCCCGCGACTTCAAACTTTGCAAACCGTCGATTTCGGCAAACGACACAAACATAAAAGGTGCTTTCAATCCCGTTGTCGCTGAATCGCTGAAGGAACGCGGCAGCGAATTCCAGCCCATCGACCTGCACTTCGACGACACGCCAAACCTTATAACCGGAGCTAACATGTCGGGTAAAACGGTAGTACTCAAAACTATGTCGCTCATACAGATGATGTTCCAGTTTGGCTTCTTCGTACCAGCAGAGAGTGCCGAAATAGCTATGGTCGAAGAAATTATGACCAGCATTGGCGACGCGCAGTCGGAAGTAAACGGATTGTCGTCGTTTGCAATCGAAATGCTCAACATCGACAAGATTCTCAAGGCAGTGAAGTCGGGACAAAAGATACTTGCCCTCGTCGACGAGCTTGCACGCACCACCAACCCCAGCGAAGGCCGAGCTTTGGTCAATGCATTCATAAAGATTCTGTCGCGCCATGCAACCCGTAGCCTCATCACCACTCACTACAACGGCATAACCGCGCAATGCAACCGCTTGAGGGTAAAGGGTCTGCAAGTTCCAGAAGGCACAAGGGTAACGCCAGAAAACATCAACCGCTACATGGATTATTCGCTCGTACGCACCACCGAAGAGGAAGTTCCTACCGAAGGCCTCACCATTGCCGAAATCTTTGGCATCGACGAGGAATTCATCAGCGAAGCGAGAAAGATGATTAATTAGGGCGAAAAGGCGGACAGGCTAACAGGCTGACAGGCGAACAGGCTAACAGGCTGACAGGCGAACAGGCTAACAGGCGAAAAGGCTAGCAGGCTAACAGGCTAACAGGCTAACAGGCTAACAGGCTGACAGACGAGAAGGCTAAAAGACTGCAAGACTGCAAGACTGCAAGACTGTAAGACTGTAAGTCAACCCCAGTAACGACGAAAAGGCTGAAAGCGCAACACATAAAATACCCTATAATTTGTACAGCCGCAAAATTTTGCGGCTCTTTCAAATTTCTCTTTGACATACGAAAAAAAAATCCTAAACTTGCACATTAAAATTTAAACATCGAACAAAATGGCAAACATAAAGAAAGTAGCTGTCCTCACATCGGGTGGCGACGCTCCAGGAATGAATGCGGCAATTAGAGCCGTTGTACGCAAGGCATTGCACGAAGGTCTTGAAGTTATGGGTGTAATGAGAGGTTACGAAGGTCTCATCGCCGACGACTTTATACCAATGGAATCGAAAAGTGTAGGTAACATCATCCAGCGCGGTGGTACTATCCTCAAGACCGCACGTAGCGATAGGTTCAGAACCATCGAAGGTCAGCAGATTGCATACGATAACCTCAGAAAGCACGAAGTTGATGCTCTTGTAGTTATCGGCGGTGATGGTACATTCAGGGGCGCAAGGGAATTCACCGAAAACTTCCCGTTCCCAGTAGTTGGTCTGCCAGGCACAATCGACAACGACCTGTACGGCACCGACATGACAATCGGATACGACACAGCATTGAATACCGTTGTTGAAGCAGTCGACAAGATTCGCGACACAGCTGCCAGCCACGAACGTATGTTCTTCGTAGAGGTTATGGGCCGTGATGCTGGTTTCATCGCATTGCGTAGCGGTATCGCTTGTGGTGCAGAGGACGTACTTATCCCAGAAACAGTAACTTACCTCGACGAAGTTCACGACAAGCTCGTTAAGTACATGACCGAAAAGAAAACCTCGAGCATCATACTCGTTGCCGAAGGCGACGATGCAGGTGGCGCATACGACATCCGCAACGCTATGGCAAAGTACGGCGAAGAATTCGACATGAGAGTTATCGTTCTCGGTCACATCCAGCGTGGTGGTTCTCCGTCGGCATACGACAGATACCTCGCAAGCCGTCTAGGTGTAGCTGCTATCGACGCACTTCTCGACGACCAGCGCAGCGTAATGTGCGGTATGGTTCACAACGAAATCGTTCTTGTTCCGTTCAACAAGACCATCAAGCACCACAAGACCATCGACCAGAAGATGCTCGACATCGTTGACGTACTCAACAGCTAATTTTATTAATAACTAACATAATCGGGTAGCAGCATTCACAGCAATGCCTACCCGATTAATTTAATTTAATATAGCCGTTGCTCGCTAGTTTTAGTCGTTGCTCGCAACGACTCTACAAACTGTTAACTTTTAACTATTAACTGATTTTGCTTTCCGCTTCCGTCATACTTCCACTTGCATTGCCAGGAACTTTTACCTACGAAGTTCCCGACGAACTTCGCCATTCCATAAAAAATGGACAGCGCGTACTCGTCAACTTTGGCAAGAAAAAGATTTACACGGGAATTGTGGTAAATGTCGAGGAAACCGACGCAAGCAATACCGACTTCAACATCAAACCCATATATGCACTTCTCGACGATACACCTTTCATAACCGAAGCGCAGCTGAAACTCTGGAACTGGATGTCGTCTTACTATTGCTGTACAATCGGCGAAGTGCTTGCCGCCGCAATACCATCGATACTCCTGCCCACCAGCGAAAGCAAATATTCGGTTTCGGCAACACCGACAAGCGACGAAGTCCTTGTAAAAAGCGACCTCGCCGTTTTCAACGCTTTAACACTTAGCCATGTATCGTCGCTCAACGAAATTATTGACGTCTCCGGCCTAAAAAATCCATTGCCAGCATTGCAAAGGCTTGTCGCCCGCGGACTTGTTTCCGACGAACAAATAATTGCCAAGCAATACAAGCCGACAGAACGCAACTACGTGCTGTTTTCGACCATTGAAGCCGAAAAAAATCAGAGTGCACTCGACAAGATTATGGCTAAAAACGGCAAGCAGAAGCAAATTATCGAACAGCTTGTCGGCCTTTGCCAGACGCGCCATACCGACTGCATCGAAATAGAGGAGCGTGAAATTCTTGAACGTTGCGAAGCAGCGAAATCGAGCCTGCAAAGCCTGCAGAAATATGGTCTGCTACAACTCTACCGCAAAGTTCGTGAAACCAATTTCGACACCGAAACCGATTCTCAGCAAGTGGAGCTATCTAAGCAACAGCAGATTGCGTTTGCAGAAATAAATTCGGCCTTTGCCGAGAACATTCCTGTCCTGCTTCACGGAGTAACCTCGAGCGGCAAGACAGAAATTTACATACGCCTAATTCAGAACACATTGGCACAAGGCAGAAAAGTCCTTTACCTTCTGCCCGAAATTGCCATTACAGCACAGATAATTGCGCGGCTTGAAAAATATTTTGGCACCTCGGTAAAGGTTTATCATAGCAAACACACAGCATCGGCACGCGCAGGAATTTACAATGCAGTCCTTGGCAACAAATACGAAATAATCTTGGGCGTCCGCTCGGCAATTTTCCTGCCATACGAAAACCTCGGACTTATAATCGTTGACGAGGAACACGAAAACTCGTACAAACAGTTCGACCCCGACCCGCGCTACAATGCACGCGACATGGCACTTGTGCTTGGTAAGATTCATAATGCCAATGTGATACTCGGTTCGGCAACGCCATCGGTCGAATCGTACTTCAATACTACGCAAGGGCGTTACCGGCTCGTAGAACTTACCGAACGCTACGGAAATGTGCAGTTACCTACAATCGAGGTCGCCGACATGAAGGACGCGTATTTCCGCAAGATTAACAAAGGACACTTCCACCCTACCCTCATCGCGGCAATCAACTCTGCAATCGCAGCAGGCGAACAGGTAATATTGTTCCAGAACCGTCGCGGCTACTCATCGATGATGGAATGCAAGGACTGCGGATGGGTGCCGCATTGCAGCAACTGCAACGTAAGCCTTACGCTGCACAAGTTCGACAACAAGCTCGTGTGCCACTACTGTGGAGAAAAATTCAACGTACCGACAAAGTGCGGCAACTGCGGAAGCGAGAACCTTACAAGCAAAGGACTTGGCACCGAAAAGATTGAAGAACAAGTGGCAACGTTGTTCCACACCGCACGCATCGCCCGTCTCGACTACGACACCGCGCAGTCGCGCAAGAACTACGAGCGCATAATCGACGAGTTTTCGAATGGCGACATCGACATTCTTATCGGTACGCAGATGATTACCAAAGGCTTGGACTTCCCGAACGTCAGCCTAGTTGGAATCCTCAATGCCGACAACATGCTCAACTTCCCCGATTTCAGGGCATTTGAGCGTTCGTACCAGCTAATGGCGCAGGTTGCAGGACGTGCGGGGCGCAGGCAGAAGCGCGGACGGGTAATCATACAGACTTTCAGTCCCGACCACGAGATAATACGGCAGGTTTTGGCAAACAACTACAAGGCAATGTTCGACAACCAGATGCGCGAGCGCGAACTTTTCCACTACCCACCGCTTTGCAGTTTCGTAATAGTCCATCTGAAGCACAAGGACTACCGCAAGGCTTTCCAGGCAGCAGCCATTCTTGCGAAAGAACTGAAAGCCGTACTGCAACAGCGCGTGCGTGGACCAGAAGAGCCAGCCGTAAACCGCATCAGCAGCTATTACATCATGAATGTGCATGTACGCTTCGAAAAAAGCATCTCGGCCTCCAAGGTCAAAGCCTTCATTATGGAGAAAGTGCAGATGATAAAGTCAATCCCCGAGCTGACACAGGTAAATGCAGAGATAGATGTGGATCCGTACTAGAATTAGATTGCAGATTATCAGCCTACTGAAACTTTTTCAAGGGAGTTTTTGTCAATTTCAACAACTTTTTCAAACGACTTTTTCTTAAACCTGCAACTTTTTCAAGGGACTTTTATAAAACATGCAATCCCTATCCCAAGAAATAAGCCTTTTTTACAGAATGAGGATTTACGTTTTTTGCGGCGCAACATTGCAATCGGTGCAAATCATTGCAATCGGCGCAAATCATTGCGCCGCTACTACAATCATTGAATTTTTGAACCTTGTACGGTCGCGGCGCGCCACGACCACTACAACTTTGCACCTTGAACCTCCTTACCACCTCCGCCAACTGATGTGCACCTTCGCGACGGGAGTAATTGGAGGGATTGATTACGAAAACAAACCTTCAAACTTATCTACTACATTTCCAATATGATAATCTTCAAGATTGGCAATCTTCAATGTTGACGAATAATCGCCCGACATAAACTCATCAATCTGATTTGTATTGGGATTTATTGGATTTACATCCAATATTGGACGTCCTGCAATACCATAATCTATAAGTTTACTAGGCAATTGATTAGGACTATTCACATTGCTTATATTCACAAGGAAATCCATTCCACTCAATATATCTATCAATTCTTTACGTGGGACCGGATTCTTAATAATCATTTTACCTTTTAATCTTTCCTTGTAATCAACCAGCAGATTATCGAACCTTGTATATACATAAAAACGGAAATCTCTATTTATGCTACAAAGATAGTCAAGGAACAATTTGGGATTTCTAATGTCGGGATAAAACATTCCGGCAAATGCAAATGTAGGAACATCATTATGGACCTGTTTCTGCCCGACTGCCGACAAATCGAAATCAAAGCCCTGCGGGATTACCCTTATCTTGTCTCTATATTCTGGATAATATGCTTCTTTTGCATTCTCAATAGGCACCGTTATATAATCGCATTCCTCACAAAAAAGCCTCTCATATTTTGCGTATCGCTGTAGATGTTCTTTTGTCCTTCCATTCTTCATATATGGGTCACCACAGTCGGCAATCCAATGTTTAGGAAATTTTTCTGGATATTTCATTCTTGCATTGGCGCATCCCCAATGTATCTGATGTGGAACTGCAATGGAAATAAGCACATCATATTGTGATTCACTGGCAATAATCTCGGGAATTCTATAATAAAACTCAAACAACGGGAATTCAAACCTTCTAAAAATACGACCAAACACCTTGTCTATAAAATTCCTTTTTGAGGGGCCATCGCTACTTGTCGGCAATACTTCCCAACGGATAGGAATACCTTTTACCTTAATGCCTGTTTCTTTCTCGAAACTACTATAATCATATTTCCCCAACACTGCATACACGGTGACATCGTGCCCACGACGAGCCAATTCCTTTATAAGTTCGGTGCTACGAATAGAACGTGGTGTCTGGATTGGAAAAATATGCTGGGTTATTACCAGTATCTTCATAGCTTATCGGCAGAATTCTTTCAATATTATATCCACTATCCTTTCTGCGGTTTTTCCGTCCCACATTCTAGGGATACCACCTTGCTTCCACTCTCCAGCAAACAACTTCTGCAATGCAGGGACAAGATTCTTAGGATTAGTTCCAATAAGTTCGTTTGTTCCGACAGTACAAGTCTCCATCCTTTCGGTATTGTCGCGCAAAGTCATGCAAGGTATGTGCATAATTGTAGTTTCCTCGGTAATACCTCCCGAATCGGTTATTACTGCCATAGAATGCTTTATGGTATATATAAATTCGAGATAACCTAAAGGTTTCACAAATCTTATATTTGCAAAATGATAGTCAACACCTTTCAAGCGTTGCTCAGTACGCGGGTGAATCGGGAAAACGACAGGCACACCATTTACATTTCCATCAATGGTTCCAAGCATAGCAAGCAGAGTATCAATGTCATCAACATTGTTGGGGCGATGCAGGGTAAGTACAATATATTTCCCATTCTCAAGTTCAAGGCTATCGAATATTTCTGGACGACGAAGCCTTTGCATATTTGCCATAAGACTGTCAATCATAACATTGCCGACGAAAAACACTTTTTCGTCAGGCACTCCGTTTTTCTTAAGATTATCCTTTGCGAAATCGGATGTTATGAAAAAATAATCGGCAAGACTATCGGTAACAATCCTGTTTATTTCCTCTGGCATCGACATATCAAACGAGCGAATTCCCGCCTCGACATGTGCCAATTTTATGCCCATTTTCTTTGCAACAATCGAACAAGCCATAGTCGATGTAACATCACCTACGACAAGCACCAAATCTGTTGGATGTTCCATCAGATACTTCTCAAAGGCGACCATAATGGAAGCAGTCTGTTCTGCCTGTGTCCCACTCCCTGCTGCAAGGTTTACATCCGGTTCAGGAATATTCAGTTCCTCGAAAAACAGTCCGCTCATCAGCTTGTCGTAATGCTGGCCAGTATGCACAAGACTATACCGAATGTCAGCACCATCCAACTGCTTCTTCTTTATTGCATTTATTATCGGGCTTATCTTTATGAAATTAGGCCGAGCCCCGGCTATAAGAGTAATATGCATATTCTATTTCCTTTTTAATTCGCTGCAATTCAATCAATCTGAACACAAACGACTTCGCAAAATTACAAAAACCAAACAAAATGACAATCGTATGCCAATATAATGAGTTTCTTAATTGTTGAATAACAAATATCTGTGCAAATTTAATAAATTATCATAAATGTTTATCAGTAAGTTTCTTCCAACCATCGCGACAAGAACACGTTATATACAGAATAGCTCCTTTCATTTAGACCTACAGTTTCAAGAAGCAATTCCTTCTCGGTAAGCGATTCCAGATTTCGTCGCGCATTAGTAGCACTACCCAACTGATATTTTGCAAGAAATTGTGCCGATGTTACACTTTGAACAGACTGCTCCTTGGCTATGGCAATAAGCAACCGCCACTGTTGCTCTGTTATCAAATTGCGTATCTGCAAAAAGTTGGACACTTCCGTTTCTAAAATCTCACGGCTTGCTTTACGTGCAACAGCAACAGAAACCACTCTAGGCTTCATTTTGAATATTTCGTTACACAACGACTGGGTGTAGAAAGTATGACGACGTGTCCATTCCAAAATATAGGCCATTGCCTCATCATCAACCGCCACAGGCAAAAACTTTTCCCGGATAAATGCTGCATATTTATCGGCATCAATCTTATCAAGCGTCAGTTGCCGAGTACTCGAATAAAACGGGCGAGCAGCATCGGCAAATATTTGTGTCATTATAGACTTCTTACTTCCACAATACACAAAACTTATATTGTGCATCTGCTGCGTATATGTCCTAAGCAGTGCTTCAACATTTTTCTCTGGATATGTAGTTATTTGCTGGAATTCATCGATAGCTACCACGACATGCTGCTTCTGTGAGTTTAGAAAAGCGAACAAACCCTTCAATGTATATTCTTTTTCCGATGGTGCCGAAAAATTAAATTCTACCTGAGGCATTCCGCTCACAGGATCGTATGTAATTACTGGGCGATAGCCCTTTAGCAATGCCATAAACTTGTTACCGATACTAGTTTTTTCAGGAAACTCCACGAGTATCGCTTCTGCCAATGTCTTTATGAAATCTTTCAACGAAAGTGTCGCAAAAATATCCACATACAAGGTAGAGAAAGGCAATTTTTCTTCTGCTATCTTATAAAAAGTGTGAAGAATCAATCCAGTTTTTCCGAACTTACGTGGAGAAATCAACGTAGTATCGAGACCATTCTGTATATTCGACAATAAAGCCTCTGTTTCTTTCTCTCTGTCACAGAAGAACATAGGCAACAAATACCCCTTAGCTAAAAATGGATTCTGCATAATTTTAATTTTTTGCAAATATAATAATTTTCACAAAATCCAACCTATTTTAGGTTACCTATTTTAGGTTACCTATTTTAGGCATGATTTTTTTGAGAGAGAGCAAAACTTCCGCCAGAATACAAGATATTCGGAAACAGGAAGAGAGATTAATATCAAAAGCAATGCAATCCAATTCATAGTCTAGGAATTACAAAATTTCACCTCTTAAGGAACATAAATCGCTCACCTGTTTTACCATCTGTAAAAATTGTATCAACAAGAGTCTCTATAATATCTGGCAATATAACATCTCGTTCTGCAATTATGTACTCAATTTTATTTTCTTTTATAAACTTATATTGAATATCGCCAACAGACGCCACAGCATTTTCATTATTCCTATAATCTTCTGCATATTTATAAAATGTAGAATTATATATTTCGGGCAACACTATAGGACTTGAATTTGCAAGAGGGATTGAATCCAACACACTTATGCATATTGTTTTAAAATTCAATTCTGGAATTTGTCCACAAACCTGAAACGGATGTCCAAAATGAATTCCCGAGATTGGCGAATAACTATTGACATTAATTAAAGAAACCCCAATCTTATTTTTTATATCCATTTTACTTATGTCATCAATATATCTATCATCATATTTCAAATCATAACAATGAAAGATATTTATCTTTGTAATGTCAAATACAGCGAATGCAATGTAAAACACGACTAGCCCCACCTTAATGGCTCGTGTATCCAATGATTCTCCAATACATACGAAATTTAGCAGATAAAATGCTGGCAATACGAGGATTGGAATAGAAAAAAACTGAGAATGATTTGGGATTCCCATAACCACTTGAGAAAAAACAAAAGCAATTATCAAAAACGAAGGAATTATAATATAAAGTTCCGCTATTTTTTTAAAACTTTCCAATGTTTTTTGCCTATTTGAGAAATAACATGCCAACCACAAAATTAACAAGGGCAAATGAAAAATAAAAAGGAAACAAATAAACTTAATTGTTGACTTAACAATCATTAATTTTTTATTCATTATATTGTCCAATATAACATCACTATTAGAAAAAGCTCCTAACACTTCTGTATTGACCGACTGAAAAAAATAAAAAGCAATTATTCCACAGGCAAATATTATCGACACAATCAGATTAATAAAATCTATCTTTTTTTCTTTACCCCAAATAATCCTCAATAGCAACATAATTCCTATTCCTAGGAATATAGCTGGTGCAAAAACAATATTTACTATTGGCAAGCACAACAAAGACAAGACAAAAAATTGTTTGTTCTTAAAAAATATTAACAACGAAAACAATAGAAAGACTGCAACAATCAATGTTTTTGTATTTGTAATCGGAGAATACACCGAAAAATCTATCATCTGCAAAGGAGTTGTTACTTCATAGTTAAAGAACGCTATGGGCACAAAAGCAAGTGCCAATACTGCCAAAAACTGCATTAATATTTTTGTACAAAAAGTTCTGACTATAGATATCAAACCTATTACATATATACAACAAAGTATTGCATATACCACAACATACAAAAGTTCAGATACATTTATTTTAAATACCAAACTTATAAGCATTGCAAGCCATATTTCAACATAATGGTAAGGGGTTGGCACTAAATCCATCTTAACAACAAGGTCATTGAAAACTGTGGTTGTCTCAGTTCCTCTCTCAACCATTAATTCTCCCAATGCAGAATAGAAGTAATAATCAGAGTGTATATCGCGATTCCATGGAGAATCATAAAACCCCCATCCAACGAATAAGAAACATATAATTGCGGACAATAACACTACAGAAAAACATAATATGTGTGTTTTACTTAAATAGAAAATTTCACCTATTGGATACTTACAAATATAGCCCGCCTTACTCTTGTACACTATACAACATATAGCAATAATAATAAATCCCAATTGGATTGTATTGAAACATGTTATGACTGACGCATAAATAGTCGTAGAAACAATCAATCCCAATATTAACCTAAAAAATGTATCACAAAATGCATCAATCTGAGGTTTTGTTCTTGTAATCCACAAAGCAATGGAGCCAACAACATATAAAAAAACCAAAGAAACTATTATCGCAACTAAAGCCAACAAATTCATAGTCTAAAAATCACAAAATTTCACCTCTTAAGGAACATAAACCTCTCTCCTGTTTTGCTGTCGATAAATGTTGTGTCAACAAGATCATAAATTACATTGGGAATGCATGTTTTTGAGTCACAGACAACAAATCCTAGATTATATTTTTTGATAAATTCAAGCTGTAAAGTATCAATTGTTGTTTCACCACATGAGTCGACATAATGCTTTGCAAAAAACGCAAAAGGATCTTGCATTAATTGTAAAGGATAATTTCGTTTGAAAAACTTTGACAAATAACTATCTCCATATGCTTTCTCTATTTCCGCATACATTGCTGCATCATTGGGAAAGTAGGTATTTAGATTTGTGAAATACATGAAATTCGTTTTTAGGCAAAATGGCGTAAATAAGTATCCATTAGGGACTTCCAAATTAAAGACAGGAACATCTGACGAAATTCGCCCCCCCCTAAATGTTTTACATTTTGCATTATAAAAATCTGTAACATTCGAAATATATGAAGAATCATAATGGTCTTGTGGAACATAGGAAATTCTGACTCTACTCATGCAATATATTGTTGTAGAATATGTCAAGCAACACAAAACAAAAAAAATTGCAACATATTTTATTTTCAAATTACGAATTTTTGTAATTGCAATTAAAAATGACAAGAAGGAAAGTATACATAAAAACGGAATATTCACTAACGTATGCAACTGATCGGCGTCGTACCTATAAAGAGGATAACTAAAATATCCATATAACAATCCAAAACATGTGGAAATGCAAAAGAAAATAACAATACCTTTATATTCATTCCAAAATTCAGAAACTTTCGTTTTATTTCTTATTAAACTATAAACTAAAAGCAGGACAAGCGGAACCATATATGGGAAAAACATCGCATAATTGACAAGATTTGAATAAAGGTGCTTACTAAATCCTGAGAATGAATAAAATTGCAAACAATAATCTATAAAATTAGAATTTTCTATATCTGTATTGGCATTTGATGAAGAATTCAAAAAATAATAAAAACATATAAATAATATCGCCATGCAGAATGTTGGCACTATTTGGTGCAAAAACAGCTTTAGATTTTTATTCACAATCATTTGTATTAAGGCAAATATTACAATCGAACTATAAAGTACGGGCATGCTTCCCATATGAAATATTGGAGCTAGCAGCAAGGGATAAAACCATAATGTATTTTTTCTTAGGCATAGAGCACAAGTCCAAATATACAAACAATACATAAACATACCTAACGGTCGATAGGCAAGACATTGTTTCTGTTCTATTACGGAATTGTCAAGCAAAAAGGGGCAAATAGTAATAGAAAATATGCCAATAATAATCAACCATTTACTCTTTGAATAATGACGAGCAATCACAATCATACCTACTGCCAGCAAAGTACATCCTATTGTCCGCTCTATTACAGCATAGGTAAACATCGGATTCGTTTTAAATACCGAGACCAATAGATTTAAAAACCACAATTCCACATAATGATATGGAGTTGCAATATGCCAATTACCATCATAAACAGAATTACTTGTTTCTATTCCAAAACATCCAAGTTTTGTGCTTAAAAAAGTATAATAAACATCATCAAAGTGTGGAATATAATTTATAGGTGTTTTGCTTGCAAAAAAAAGAAAATAGACAAAAAACAGCAATGAGAGCACAATAATAGCCAAAACATTACGCCATTCTTCATATCTTTTAAAAACATTTGAATAAGAATTCATTGAAAACAACGGAATTTTCATCCTTGCATGAATTAAATATGCCAAACCTATAATAGCACTAATAATTAACACAGTATTTCCTCCTGTCTTCACAATAGCATACCCCATAGTAACAGCAAGGAAACCGACTAGAAGGCTAACAAACGTGTCGTATAACGAATCATTATCATTAGTCCTAAATGGATATGTAATTATTGTACCTACGAAATATAATACAACAATAGAAACTATTATCGCCACTAACGCTATCCAATCCATAATCAATTAAAATTGTTCCTTTATCACTTCGCAAATTCTCTCTACATCGCCTTCAGTCAAGTCGTAGTACATCGGCAAACGAACCAAACAATCGGCATACCTGTCGCAGTTTGGCAAATCGCGTCCATCGTGCTTATCCTGATAATACGGACTGCTATGCAGACTCAAGTAGTGGAACACCGCCAAAATATCATTTTCCTTTAGTTTATTAATCAGTGCTGTCCTTTCCTCCAAGCTATTGCATACAAGATAGAACATGTGCGCATTGTTGGTAGCATAGTCGGGAATGTCGGGCAAACGGAAACATCCCTTGTCGGCAATAGGTTTCAAAAGCTCGTAATATTTGTTCCACAACGATTTGCGTTTCGTCTGAATATCATCGAGGCTTTCAATCTGCGCCCACAGGAAGGCAGCAACCACCTCGCTAGGCAAGAACGAGCTGCCAGTATCAACCCAGCCGTACTTGTTGACCTCGCCACGGAAAAACTCTGCACGATTTGTACCTTTTTCCCAAATGATTTCTGCACGGCGGATAAAACGCTCATCGTTTATAGCCAACATACCACCCTCGCCAGAAATTATATTCTTGGTTTCGTGGAAAGAAAATGCAGCAAAATGCCCTATACTGCCAAGCGGTTTACCTTTATAGTAAGAATCAATTGCCTGCGCAGCATCTTCCACGACAAGCAAATTATGCCGATTTGCTATGTCCATAATCTTATCCATATCGCAGGCTATGCCAGCATAATGCACAGGAACAATGACTTTTGTGCGAGGTGTTATCAATGCTTCAATCTTATCGGCATCGATATTGGGATTGCGCTCCATACTATCGGCAAACACAATCTTTGCACCAGCCCTGACAAAAGCCAACGCCGACGACACAAAGGTATAACTCGGAACAATTACCTCATCGCCAGGCTTTATGTCACAAAGGATAGATGCCATTTCAAGCGCATCGGTACAACTAGTTGTAAGCAGACACTTCTTGAAGCCATAATGTCCTTCAAAAAACTGCTGACATTTTTTTGTATATTCGCCATTTCCAGACAGTTTGCCTTTGTATACTGCCTGATACATATAATGGGCCTCTTTGCCCGTAAGATGTGGAAGATTAAATGGTATAAACATAGTCAATTCAAAATTTAGCACAAAAATACAACAATCCCCAACACTCACAAGAAAAATATGAAAACGCCAACCATTATAATAGCGATTGCCACCGCCTTTCGCCAAGTCATTTTCTCCTTGAAGAAAAACCACGACATCAATGGCACAAACAAATAGCTGAGCGATTCAATTATGGAGACTTCCTTCACAAGCACACCGCGACTTAAACAAAAGACATTCAACACCAACGATGCCGCCATTATCGAGTATCCGCCAATAACCCAACCGTTAAGATACTGACGAATCCACTTGTCGTAACTTATACTTGCCCCTTTCTTCAGTAGCATCTGCGCTCCAGCGGCCATAAAAACCGAAAATATTACAATCAGTCTGTACATCATGACCTTGCATAAATTACAATTCCAACAATAATGACGAATGCTCCGATAATGTTCGAGAGCGTAATCGCCTCACCGAATATCAAAGCAGATAGCAACAACACAAAAATCAGAGATGTTCCCTTGAACATATATGCTTCGGCAATTGGCATACGCTTAATCACCTGCTGCCACAGCAATGCGTAACCGACCATTACAGCTACTGCACCGACCAAACATAAAATGTAGTGTAATGACAAAAATTGATGTTGTGATGCTGATTTTGTGAAAATAGCAGTGCAGGCATAAATAAGATTTATACCGACAAGGGAAAGATATGTTAGAAAACATCTGAAATTTGACATATCACTTTCGCCACCAATGATAAATATCTGTCATAGAATCCACAACATAGCCATTCTTTTCATACCACGAACAAGCCTTTATATTGTCAAGTTGCGTTGCAACTTCAACAACACGAACTCCCTTTCCGAACAAATACGAATCTACGGATTCCAACAATGCAGAACCAATTCCTAGCCCACGGCACGAAGAATCAACAGCGACAAGTCCAATGTTTCCGACATTATCCTTTACTGCCAATGTAACCATTCCGACAATCTTACCATTGTAATAATAACATAAAACCTCATCGGCCATTGCCTTGCAAACAGACTGCTCTATCCATCGGCGATACAATTTCTCATAACTGCCAGCAGGCATTTTATCATCCAGCCTAAAACGGGAATACTCGCCGCTTTGCAATGCAAGTTCATACAAATCTGGCGATGGTTTATTCTCCGAAAAAGCAACTACATTTGAATTAGTTTCCACATTACGACTAATTGACTTTTTGTAGATGACCTTACAATCGACAAGATTTGCTCTGACAACTGGCATTTTATATCCGTGATTTGCAAAAATATAAACTAGGTCATAATCAACAAGCCTAACAATATCAAACTTCAAAAAGTCATCCTCGTCAGACAAAACAAGTTTTCCGATGTTCAGTCCGAAAAAATCGCTATCCCAATTTAACCGAGACAAATTCATCCCTATATATTTATCTTATCATCAACAATAAAAGTCGGACGACCTTTGGTCTGGTTAAAGGTTTTACCCAGATACAACCCCACGACACCAATAAGGAATACCAAAATTCCACAAATAAACCAAAGTGAAATTATAAGGCTTGCATATCCCATAACAGCAATATGGCCGCATAGATATTGTATAAGATAGATTAAACCTATCAGAAAAGATACCATTGTTATCAATGCTCCAATATTCATAGTGAGCCGAAGCGGTTTGTCAGAGAACGAGACAATAGTATCAAAAGCTAATCTGAATAATTTCTTCAAACTATAACTAGACTTTCCTTCCAAACGCGAATCGTGTTCCACAGGCATATAATATTTACGGAATCCAACCCACTGAACCTGAGTAGGAAAATATCTCATCTTGTCGCCCATAGCAAGTATTGATTCGATAACTTTCCTATTGTATATCCCGAAGTTAGCCACCGATGCATCCTGTCTGGTTTCGGTCATATACGAAAAGAACTTGTAAAAAAGCTTCGACGACATCCTTTTCAGCAAAGAATCGGAACGATTTACACGCTGTGCAAAAACTGAATCATAACCTTCGATGGCCTTATTATACAGATTTGGGATTTCTTCCGGTCTATCCTGCAAGTCGCAGTCCATCACCACAACCCATTCGCTTTTTGCATACGACAATCCTGCCGTTATAGCATAATGCTGCCCAAAGTTGCGAGAAAGATTTATACCCTTTACGCGCGAATCCTTTTCACATTCCGCCCTTATAACATTCCACGAATTATCAGGAGAGGCATCGTTCACAAGAATTATTTCATAGTGTTCTGTTATCGGGCTAACACTTTCCGATATTCTGCGCACCAACTCTTCCGTCATCTTTTCTCCACGATATACTGGCGAAACTATTGATAATAATATTTCATTATTATTCATTGTCTATTACAATATTTAGTGCAAATATATGACTTTTTATGTTAGCTATCAATAATAATTCTGCAAAAGACTTCATAATTCTTCTCCGCCTCGTAGTTTTCTCTCCAAAACCTGTATGCCCTACGCCTATACGACAATTTTTCATCATCAGACAAGCCTAAATAAGCATTAATTTTCTTCACTACATCGGCATTGTCAAACTCGGCATGAATTAGATAACCATTTCCTTCATTTACGGCTTCCGCAGTTCCTCCTACATCAGTTGCTACAACTGGAATACCAGCCGACAACGCCTCCATTATGCTTACAGGAATACCTTCTGACGAACTCAGGTTTATAAACAAATCCACATAATTTCTGGCATAGAAATCAAGAATCTTATTGTTCGGCACTATGCCCTTAAACTCATATTGCACATTAGGTAACATTTTCTGAGCATATTGCAACAATTCTTCGCGCAAAGGTCCATCACCGAAATGTACCCAATGCATGTTTTCTACATTAAGTAAAGATAGTACCTCAATAATCCTATCAACCAGCTTTACGGGCGTCAATGTACTGCAAGAACAAATCAAAATTTCATTGCTCCTTTTTTCAAGCAACGGTTTCCTATCATTTATTTTGCCAAGATAAGAAACAGAAATCGCAGCACTTGGACTTGGCTTTACATATTCGTAAAAATATTCCTTTCCTGCCTTGGATATTGATATTGTATTCGACAAATTGTCAACGATAAACTTCTTGAACGGCAAATATGGTATCTTATTCTTATCGGCAAACACATCCCACCTATGCGCCCTTGCAACACATTTCAAGTTTTGGTTCTTACTTCTCATCATAGCCAATGCCAACGCCTTATAGTCGTGCCAATAGGAATAGAATACACAGTCTGCCAAATCAACATTTTTCTCTTTGCACAACACAACAAGTTCCTTTTTAAGATTAGTTGCCCTATGTATATCGACATACATTATCTTGAATGCACTCAACCAATATTTCAACGGCAGTTTTTTCAACGCAAAGAAAAATTCGGCAATGAACATCGGTGTAAAAATCCGAAAAATGGATTTCAATTTGCCTGCTTCAAATTTTTGCCGAGAGAACGAAACCACTTCGGCATTATCTGGCACAAAACGGTTCAGATTCTCATCGGAACCCGATGATGCCGTATATATAAGCAACTTATCAAACTTTGGCGCGATTACACGCATCTCGTCATCGATGAAGAATTCGCCTGCAGAAAGCGGATAACTATCGCAAAGAAGTATGAGAGTGTTATGTTTCATATCAACCCAAGAAATATGCTGCGTTTACAGCTGTTATTGAATCTGAAAAATGGTGAGTTAGGTTATCGTTGGAGATAAGGAACGAATGCAGAAGAGGCTTGTCAAGAAATTCTTGCAAGTTGCGTAAATGACGTGCATCTGTTGCCGACACATGTTCCGCCATCTTTATTTCGAAGGCAAAATAACCCTCTGGTAGCTCTACCAGCAAATCGACCTCCCTGCCATCGTGAGTGCGAAGATGATAAAACGATGCCTGTATTAGCAAATTCTTGGTCTGCTTGTAGATTTCAGATACTACAAGACTCTCAAACTCATTGCCTGTCATACCACCTCGCTTACCAAGAACAGCTTGCACCACTCCCCAATCAACATAATGGATTTTAGGAGCTTTTACCAACCGCTTATTCAAGTTCTGTGACCATGCCGGCAAGGTAATGGTCTGATAACTAACATTCAGATATTCAATATACCTCTGAACAGTATTCACAGAAACTGCAATACCACTTGCAATCGAAGCATAATTCACCAATTGAGCCGTCTGAGCCGCCAATGCCTTTTGCAACTTTGTGAAAGGCTCTAAATCGCGTAGCATAGCCAGGTCTTGAATATCTCTCTCAAGATATGTTCGTATATAGTTATGAAGCCATAAATAGCGCTGCTCGTCGCTCATCGACTCGTCAACTAATGCAGGATACCCTCCGAATTGCATGTAGTAGTTCCACCATTTGGAAATTTCTGCCATTTGCGGATGAAAGAGAAACGATGGCAAAATATCAAGACTTACTGTTGGGTTACGCAAAATGGTTTGCCATATAGAATCAGTAACCTCATCGCCCATTGATGAAGTTTGCATTTCTCTCAATGTCAATGGATACATATCAATAATCACACATCGCCCCGCAAGGCTCTCGTTAACCTTTTTGAGCAAAAGGATCTGGCTTGAGCCTAATAGGATGTAACGCACATCTAGAAACTGGTCGTAGGTGGCCTTTATGCTCTCAATCAAAGATGGTTCTTTCTGAATTTCATCGAGCGCTGCTTTCGGATATAGCGAATGCCACTGCTCTGCAGTAATGTTCGAAAACTGCCCGACCTTTACGGGGTCTTCTATTGATAAATAGCGGTATTCGGGTAAACATTGCTGCACTAACATAGTTTTCCCTACCTGCCTTGCTCCTGTCAGTACGAGTATTCTTCCTATTTTTTTATCCTTCAGCGAACCAATAACTTGCAATATTTTTCGTGCCTTCTCCATCGTTCCAAAATTTTCCGCAAATATAATCGTTTAAATAATTCTACAACATATTTTGGCGTAATATTTCACATCACATATAAGATTTTGGCGTAATTTATCACATATCGTGTGAGATTTTACGCCAATTTCTACACACCACTTCCAACCTTTACGCAAAAAAACAGGAATAAAAGACTACGAATTTGAACCTTGATAAAAATCTAACAGACTGTCAACGTACGGCTTAATATCAAATTGACGAGCGAACTCCTGTGCAAAAGCCGACATCTGATTATATTTCTGTTTGTCGTTCCAAATTTCGAGAATCCTATCCGCAAACTGCTCGGCATCCTGTTCATACACCATATAACCATTTTTTCCTTGTACAATCAAGTCACGATTGCCACGTCCATCGAGAGTGACAACAGGGAGGCCAGACGCCATGGCTTCGATAATAGTTAATCCTAAAGCTTCTGAAAGCGAAGAATGAACATAGATATTATTTATGGAATACATTCTCTCTACATCTTCAACTAGACCTGGCATCTTTAAATATGGTAATAAACCATATCTTTCCGCCACCGACATAATCTTATTGCCATTATTTCTCCAATCTCCTACCAAAGTAAGAATTGCATCATTTCCACGGCTTCTAAGGTTTTTCAACACATCAATCAAAAATATTTGATTTTTATTGTCTGACATGTGAGCCACCATTATCAAATTTAACGGGCCTGAACAATCAAGATTTCTTTCACAATAAAATTTATGATAGTCTATCGCATTGGGTAAAGTATATATATTTTTAACCAAAGTCTTAGGCAAAGCTCTTTTGTAAAACCTTTCAGTATCACCTGATATCGCAATAAACTTATTGTTACATCTCTTATATTTTGCAACAATCCTACATTTCTCCCAAAACTTAGTCAACTTAGCTTTATTAAAAAAAGTTCCGACTGTAAAATTCCTAAATTCTGGCATATTATTATGAGCATGAGTAAAATACCTTACATTAGGAAATAAATGTTCCCTGCTCACCAATTCAGACTTATATGTATGCGAATGGATGACGTCCGGACAATATTCTTTAACTATATTATCAAACTCAGCAACATCAATATTTGAATGACCAAATATGGACAGATTTACCTTTGAATTACAATACACAATATCCAACCCCTGCGACAACTCTACATATTCATTTTTCCTTTCAAGCGCCACAATCTTATTTTGCACTTCAGGATGATATTTCCTCAAAGCCTGAGATATTTCCAAAACAAGCCTTTCCGCACCACCCTTACCTAAACTCTGAACAACTTGTAGTATTTTCATAAATCAAAAGCGTTTCTATCGATTCCATTAAAAACCATTTTTGAACAATCAAGATTGGAATTAATCTGATATGCATACACAGGCAAAGTTGGTTTCGCCTCATAATCACTACTCAACAAAGAATATAACATTGAACCAGAATAGCAATAATAGGAGATTCTATGTATTCCCCTTTTTTGACAAAATGATTCCAAATGCTGTATCTCCTGTTCTAGTTCTTTTTTTGTTGTAACTTCGGAAAACAAAACAACAAGTCCGTCAGAAAATGTCCAAATTATAGCCTTGTCATTGTACAAATGACAAGAATATTTGCCATAAGTTTTATAATCTAAATAATCAGAATCCACGTATACCCCTATTTTATCATTTTCTGTAATTTCTTTATTCTTAATTTTTGAAATAAACGCATTGCTAGAAACCCTTCTTAATATGTTAAAATACAAATCGTTCAAATGCATCTTATTTAACAACTTCAGCAATGGCATAGTCTTTACTTTGAACGAAAAACTATAAAAGGTACCTATATGCCGCCAATCATCCAACTTTTCATATATCTTACTGGCCTTTTTATTAGGGAATACAACTATAGCATCAATATTATTTCCAATTGCTTCTTTTTCTATTCCCATAATCATTTCTGTCGCCAATCCCTTATTCCTGTAATTCTCATCAACAACCAAATCACCACACTGTGCTACTTTATAATTGCAAGAAACACTATTAAACTTATATATAGTAGTACATCTTAATGCTATAGGAATATCTCCGTCCATTGCAATTATACCAAGCAATGGCATTCCAGACCACTCTGTACTATATTTTTTTTTGAAAAAATTTAGAGGCAGATTCCTTTTTCTACACCTATTAAAACAATCTCGGACAAGATTGATATTTGTTGTATTTAATAATTCAAATTCCATTCTAAAATCTATTATATTCTGTTGCAGATATCGATGCTAAGCCTTTCGGCTCCGCCTTTGTTCAATCTGGGAATTATATGAAGAATACGCATTACTCTTATTTATAAACGCAATTACTCAAAAATATCATATAATGACAGCAACAAATCACCTAGATTTACGACATCAACATTTTCATGTATTTCGTATTTTCTTTCTACAGGAGCGACTACAAATGTTCTATCAGGTCTTATTATATCGACTGCATTCCAAAAGCCCTGAGCAATTTGCGGAGCAGTTGATGCCTTGCATTCTATAGCTACGACTCTGCCATTTTTCTGCACGATCAAGTCCATTTCTTCACCAGTGGCACTTCTAAAAAAGGAAAATTCTGCATTCAGCACCGATGAGCAGACATTCTCTACGACAAGTCCTTCCCATGATGCTCCGAACACAGGATGACCAAGCAAATCGTTGAAAGTTCTGATTTGCAACAACTGATGAAGCAAACCGGTATCCCGAACATATATCTTGGGTGATTTTACTATTCTTTTCTTTGTATTCGCAAAAAAAGGAGGCAACGAACGAATCAAATAAGTTTGTTCCAAAACATCTACATAACGTTTGACTGTTGGATGTGTAATCCCAAGCGACTCTCCGAGTTTAGAGCTATTCAGAAGCTGACCATGATTGTGTGCAATCATCAGCATAAGACGAAGCATTTGCCTCGAAGTAATTTGAAATCCAAACTGTGGGATATCGCGTTCTATGTATGTACGAATGAAACTTTCGCGCCACAACGAACTATACTCATCGTTTTCCGACAGATAACTATCGGGGTATCCTCCTCGCAACCAAAATCTATTAATGTCAAAGTCGCTACTACCATATAATTCTTCATAGGTAAAAGGAGTCATATCAATCAAGCCTATCCTACCCGCTAAAGTTTCTGATGTATTTTGCAGCAATTCGCGAGAAGCCGACCCAAGCAATATAAATCTTCCATTTCGCCTGTCCCTATCGATTTCACTTCTCAGCACCGAGAACAATTCTGGCACTTGTTGTATTTCATCCAAACAGACAATCTTGTCGGCATTATTCCTGAAAAATAAAGTCGGTTCCGACAACATTGCATAGTCATCCCGATTCTGCAGATCAAGATATAGCATCTCTGGCAACTCTTCAGACATCATCCTTATCAATGTGCTTTTTCCACATTGTCTTGATCCCAATATTACCACCGCTGGAAATACATTAAGGTATTCTTTTACAACATCTTGAACTCTTCTTGATATTAATTTTTGCATTTTGTAAATCTGATTTTCAATTTGCAAAAATACAACTTAAATCATTATAACACACATATATTAAAAATTATTTTTCTCGCTTGGTGTTAATTTTTAATTGGGGGAAAATGACATAGCAAGATTTTTTAACTAAATACTCGTATAACATTCCAAATTTAATCACCGTTAAAATAACGGCGGCTATTTTTAGAGAAGACCCAATGTATTAATATAATATACTTTATTCAACAAATCCACATCCATATTTTTTTACTACTTCTATTTGTTCTTGCTTCTTTTCTTCTGAAATATTTTTCTTAATGGTATATCGTTCATCAAAACAATTATCTTTATTCATTTTCTGTCTAACTTTTTCGTAATATTCTTCAGTAGAACAAATAAATCTTGCCGGATTGCCTGCCACTACAGTATTGGAAGGAATATCCTTAGTAACGACACTTCCTGCACCGACAATAGAACCTGCACCGATTGTAACTCCTGGCAAAATAATGCTATTTGCCCCAACAAACACATCATCGCCAATGGTTGTCACACCCAATTTGGCATACCCCAATTCTCTTTTTGTACTTGCATCATGCGCCAAGATATGGACTCGAGGTGCAATGGTTACATTTTTACCTATCTCTATAAGCCAATAGTGCGAATAGTCAATAATAACATCACCTTGAATTTTAGTGCCTTCACCTATTTTCACTCCCATCCGACGAAATTTTGTTACCTCATCAATTGGGAAAAAGAAACGATATATTTTCGACAATAACAATCTGAACCTATTCATCTGAAAGTAATTCTTTTAATTTCTGCTTCCTGCAAAAATACGAAAATAAAATATTCAACTTGTATTTTGTATTTTCTTGTAACGAGTTAACGATCAAGGATTTTAACAAATACTTTATCCCGACTAGATTCCTATTAATCAAATGATCACGTGATGCATTAAACAATACGGCAGAACGCAACCATTTTTTTTGCTTACCAGAGACCTTATTGGCAGGGTGTCCTTTCGAAAACATAACTTTCAATGTTTTCAACTGTTTTTCACTTGCCTTTGAATGCATTGCCACCGACCTCCCTTCGTGTTCCACTTCAACCACCGTTGCCTGATTGGGTACATAAACCAAAGGGTACTCATCCGTTATCCTAAACAACAATTCCATATCCTCGCCAATAGACAATAGCGGATTGAACTGATGCTTGCGAAGAATTTCTGCCGAGCAACATATTTGCGGTGTGGCAATTATATCCTGTATCAACAAGTTAACATCCATAGGGAACGGATACGAATGTCCTTCTTTTATATTAACGCATCCTGTCTGTTCGTTGAAGTACTCAATACCAGTAAAATAGCAAGCAATATTACTTTCTTTCGCTATAAAAGCCGACAATTTTGCCAACCTGTCTGATTTCATATAATTGTCGCTATCCATAAAGCAGACATAATAACCATTTGCACGAGCAATACCATTATTTCGGGCGGCACTGCGCTCGGCATTATCCTGATATATATATCGAATCCTTGAATCTGAATATTGAGCGACAACATCCTTGGTGTTGTCGGTACTGCCATCGTCAACAATTATGAGTTCCCAATCGGTATACGTCTGCGCCAATACCGATTCTATCGCTTTTGGTAGAAAGACGGCACGGTTGTAGGTTGGTATGATGATGGAAAATTTCATTTTCTATTCTTTTATTTGCCAGTGACCACCCTTTGCTGATCCAATATAAGAAATAATATCGCTCATACTCACAATATCTCTTTCTATAGTCTTTATACTCACACCTAACTTGTCGGCCAATTGAGCTCTACTTATATATGGATTTCCCTTTATATAGCCTAAAATAGCTGCATGTCGATTGTTTTGAGCGACATTTTGAGAGACATTTTGGGCGACATTTTGAGAGACATCACCCGCCAAAATATTTCTACCTACACTCCAATGTCCGCCCTTTGCCGAGCCTTCATAACGAATTAAATCACCCATTTCTGCAATATCTCTTTCAACAGTCTTCAAACTAACACCCAACTTCTTAGCAATTTGTGACCGACTTATTTGAGGATTCTCTTTTATACATTCGATAATTGCGACATGCCTGTCGTTTTGAACGACATTCTGAGAGACATTTTGAGCGACATCTTCTAAACTTTTTTCTCCTCGATAAAATGTAATAGCAAAATTATTGTTCTGAGCAGAGAATTCTGGTACTTTCGCACCATTTTCAGCACATACTTCAGTCATTCGCCGAACTCCAGAACCCCAGCTCTCAATAAATGTTGTTCGATACAAGACTTGTGCTATCAGCAAATTATGTGGCGATGATGCATGAGGTTTCTTCAATTTTTCAATGGACAAATCGGGAGGGAGAGTTCCTGGGTTTATTATCTCAACCCTATCATCGTATATTGCTAGACTTACAGCAGCATGTATGTTGTTGTAATCTCGATGGCACAATGCGTTAATCAACGCCTCGCGCAATGCCTCCTGAGGTATCTCCAGTGTTTCGACACGCCGTACACCAACGATTTTGCCGTGAAGATTCAGGTGCTTGAAACAAAAATCCATGCCAGCATCCAGCAAATCGAAAAAATTGCCTGTCGCCTGCCGATTATCAATAAATTCATTTTTATCCAATCCTCTGAAGCGAGCCATTCGCAACAGAAGTTGAGGATAATATCGGCTTTCCTTTGCAAAAAGCATAACAGCGGCTTGCGAAAGTTTACCATTGTTGAGCAGATTGAATTTATTAAGCAATGATATTACAGAATCACCCTCTGCTGACGCATTCAACCTACCACCAGCTACTCCCAAACGGACGGCATTTCTAATGCGCACTTCTTCCAAATCAGAAAAATCGACTCCGTATGCATCTTGCACGTCCCAACCGAACAATTGCGGACGATTTGCTCGAATTCTTTCGTCATACATGTCGCGTGGCATGACCATAGTAGTGCTCTCTACCTTGTAATACGGACAACCGCGAAAAACAAATGGATGCTGCCCATTAACGAATGCATCGCAATTCAAAACAATCAACTTTTTACCAGAATTATCAGGCAAATCAATGTATTCTATTCTTATGTCTGCAACAGGCTCTATACCTTTTATGGCTTGGGCAAGTTCACGTTGCGTAGCATCGGAAACATCTTGACCAACAATCTTTAACGATGGGGCGACACCAAAAACCAATTGTCCACCATCCGTATTCAGAAAAGCACATACAGTATGCATAGCATCCTTGAGTTCTCCTGTTGTTTTCTTCAACTCTAGCGTGTGACTCTCACCATTTTCAATCAGTTTTTCTATATCTTCGTATGTGCGCATTTATCCAAATAATTGTCTGCAACAAAAATACTAAAATATTTCATCATACAACATTCACAGCACAATTGCAAATCAGGATGATGATGGAAAATTTCATTTTCTGTTATATCGTTGAGTTCTTGTTTCTACAATACGAAGATATGATCGCTTCATCTTGTCGTTAAGGAAAGAGTTGGCTATCAAAACTTTAGTCGCGTCAGGGACAGCAGAGAACACATCCATTATCTTTGCTATTCTAACAGGTCTCAATCCTATCAACTCGCCAAATCGCTCAAAGTCGGAACGGCAAGGATGACCTGTTTTTTCATATACATCGCTCCTCGGCATTGTAAGCGACAAGCCGCCATGCAATCCGAAATCATCGCCATCAATATGAATGCTTGTATTCAGTAAATCGTAAGCCGGAGCAAGAGCATAACCCACATCGGTTCTTATTATCGAAAAATTCTTCAGATGGGCATCTCCATTTCCGTATATATAGTTGAAAACAACCAACTTGAAAAACTGTTCCATAGAGACCATCCATGCCGGCATATAGCGCTTTATTGCATTGGCTATATCCTCGTAACTGCCGTCGTACTTATAATTTACTCCGCCATCAGCACGTGTTCTGCCTAACAACGATGCGAAATCCTCCATTTCGCATTTTTCGCCGCCAAGAGTGATATCAAAACGCTTGGTAATGTAAATTGCCTCACCTTTTGGAAAGAAACACAATCCGTTTTCGGCTGTAGGTATCCCATAAACCTGGCGGGCAATCTGCATTGTAAGATGCTCGTTTGCCGGTATTTGTTTACGCGTCTCGATAGTCTCGTCCCAAGGTGCAGGTTTCAAAATGTATTTTGACCGGTCACCTTCAGCTGACAAACGGATCCTACCATTTTCTGCAACTGCGGGAAATTTCTCCTGTACTCCCGAAATTGAGATTCTACGCATAGCGCTCTGCAAATCGGGCGAATTGCGGAACGAATCGATCCCGAAGGTGAGTTCGTGCGATATGCGCAAGCCATCAAAGAGGTGACGAATAGCAACAGGGCTATAGGTAGCAAATCCTTGAGCAAGTGTCGATGGACAAACATTTACATTCATATCTTGCTAACTGTTAGGGAACCGATAAAATCCAAACCACTAAAAGCACACAACAAGCCAAAATCATCGTCCTCATCGATTTTGTTGGCCCGACAGACTACGCTACGATTCATACCTTCGGGCAATAGATTTGCGAAAAAAGGGAACAACGTATCGGAATAATACTCAGACTCCGACAACGGAAGAGTTTTGGAAATTGCACCGAACTTCCCATCTAGAACATATTCTCTATCGTACGAAAACCGATAGCCTTTGCCGACGACATCCTCTGTCAGCATTCCCGATTTTACTCCATGATTATATATATACAAGGCTCTCATTTCTGCTATTCGGTATCACGTTCGACATATTTTATTTCCAGACCTAGCACTTCCAGCAATCGAGTAATTGTAGCAAGCGACGGATTCGACTTTCCTCGTTCGATATCTTTCACTGTAGCAAGCCCTACCTCCGCCATTTGGGCAAGATCTTCCTGCGATATTTTCAACGCCTTCCGCCGAGTTCTAATTGTTGCTTGCAAATCCATAAAGTATGCTTTATTATACTTTAGGTGCAAAGATATAATATTCTATTAATATGAAGTAATAAAAAGTTTATTTTTTTAGACTTTTACAAGATAAGCAGGACAAATATAGGTTGATATGATGACGGAAAAGGTCATTGTTGATACTTTACATTCAAAAAATTCGTTTTTGTTTCCATAAAATGATCGTGACGTAATAATAAGACTACCTTGTCAACAAACTTCTTAAATAGATTCTTTATTTTGGACAATTTACGATTGTGTAAGGACTTAATATACCATTTCCACATAGAGAGTTCCATATTATTTACAAGACGATATTTCTCGATTACCTGTTCTCCAATATTAATTCCTGGTTGAGCCTGCTGTAATATCACTTCAGTCGAAAATAACAATTTTGCCAAATAGTACTTTCTTTGGCTTGTCATTTGTCCGTTTTGCTTTAGAATAGGAATAATTCTGTCAATCATACCTATTCTGTCTGACAGGAAATCTTTATTAGTATTTTTTGTGCTAATATCCGACAATTCACTTTTCCGATAAAATAAATCTATATCCCTATTTATTTTAACATAATTAGGCCTTAAAGCTAATGCTCGGACATGAATCTCCCAATCTTGCCAGTTTTTGCATCGAGAATCGAAACATCCAATCTTATTGAAAAAATCTTTTCTCCATAATACTCCAGAAGTCTGCCATGGAGTATCAACCTTCATAAATCTGTCTAAATCATTTTCTTTTGTAAAATCGTTCCACAACAAATCTGAATCACCTGGTTTTTCGTGAAATATCAATGACCTATATACTATAAAATCTACATCAGAAATATTGTTAATATCTTTTAATCTATTGGCAACAAAACAATTATCCAACAAATCGTCCGCATCAAGGAATACAACCCAATCGCAAGAAGACATTTTGACGCCAAAATTTCTGCAATATGACGCACCTTGTCCGTTATTATCTCGCCTTATATATGTTATTCTTCTATCGGATTGACAGACTCCTGCGATCTCGCAAAAATCACCTTCTAGAGAGCCATCATCTACGATTATCCATTCCCAATTACCATTGTTTTGTGCCACAACAGAATCATAGGTTTGTTTAAACAACACTACCCTTCCTTTTATTGGAGTAATTATTGATATCATAATATCTTTCTTTAAATATTACGTCCCACTAATTTACACAAAAGTTTTTTCACGCGATGTTTAAATAAAAAATATAATGTCTTATATCTATTCTTTATTATATATTTCAATGTTACACATGGCAACGTATCTAAACCGAAACATTTCAAACAAGGTTGGAAACAAACAATACCATGTTGTGTATTTATCATATTTTCATTATGTATAACTTGAAACCACATTCTTGGTTCCTTTATTGTAATAAACATAGCCTTACCAATCCATTTGGGGTGTTCTTCCCTATATACACTATACATTGTTGCATGGGTGGATTCTATATAAGAAATAAATGGATTGCTTATCATAGTATATTTTGTATAAATATAACTTTCTCTATCGTAACAATATCCATTTACACAATCTATAATAACATTAGATTGGGGGATAAACGCTTTTTGTATTTTTTCAATTGCAGTGTTTCTTAATGCATCATCATTATCCAAACGTGTCGTTATAATGAAATCACACTTTTCTTCTGTATGGTGAGTTATATAGTCAGGAAGATCAATAGATTTAAAGGTTTCATAATCTACAGAATATTGCGGAGAAAAGTTAGCGCATCTATTACACCAATCAGCAATTTTTTCTAATAAAAAATCTGGACTACTTTTGTCAAAATAAACAAGCCATTCAAAATCCTTATTTGATTGAGCCTCAATAGATGGGAAACAATATGTTTCAAAAAGCAATATACGGCTTCGCAACCATGCATCATCTAATATAGACTGATTATTTTTATCATAGTGCCATACTTTATTTTTTAAGTTGAACCGAGTTATAAGATAATGTTTAAAAACTTTCATCTGTCCTATATCTTATTAATAAAATAATATATTATTTTCTTCATCACACGTGAAAAAATATTTGATGCTTGGATTTTTCTATCTCCATCCGTCACAATACTTTTTATACCAAGCATGACACATCTATCATCTATAGATGATGAGATGTTTCTTATCTTTTTAACACTATGTTTCTTACCTTTTAAGATTGAAATAATGTCTTCCTTTTTCGCATTCCACCCTCTTGTCCCATGATATTTCATCATTGTCTTATATTGCTGACATGCCAAAGCCTCCGATTTTTTTGAATCTAGCAACAGACTTACTGCAAGTTCAAGAAATTCTTTCTTTTTGGATATTTTTGTTACACCTTCTACCAAACTACCAAAATCTGGATTAAAAACAGAATACGACAGAACAGGAAGATGTGCTTGTATAGCATCCATAATTGCCACCCCACCTCCTATAGGTAAAGAATCGACATATAAATCTGCCGCCGCAAGATATTTATAATATTCTTCTCCATATGCTATTTCTCCCAATGGAACACATTTCGGTGTATTGCCCCAAAAACCAGTTTCTTCAGTTGGCCCAATACCATAACATATCGAACTAGGAACTTGTTGTAGTACACTATAAATAACATTACAAAACTCTATATTTCCTATTGATTTATACTTAGCTGACCGTCCAATAGTTAATATAACTTTTACGTCTTGTGCAATACCTAAAGACAAACGAGATGAGCTTTTGGCATTTATATATTTATTTAAATTAAAGTTCGACTCAATCGGTATTCTCAACACATATACATCATCAATATTCCTATACTTTTGAGAAATTCCATTATCTCTTATATCTGCAATAACATCAACAATACTTGCTCCACACCAATAATTATGGTCAGCATGATTAAACATAAGTATCGGCGTTTTAAACGTATTTACTCCATAAGCAATTATCGATGTAGGGTCTTTGGGATGTATGTGTAATATTATACCTTTATATTGTAATGATAATTTACGTAAATACCTGGCATTTTCTAGCAAATCTTGATTACTTGACACATAGATATCTCCGCCATGAGAAGCGACAGCTGTTTGTATATCCTGAGGAATCTCATTATTTCCTTGATTTAATAAAACAAGAGAATGCTTTTGTTCTTCAGGCGAAGTTTCTATCCAACGCGCAACTACCCGACTATGCCCTCCTGTTGTATATGCCGTTGTCATAACATGCAAATATGAATTTGGATAGAAAATACCATCCTCTATCGTATCAATACTGTGAGCTAATTTAATATAAAAATCTTCTATTTCTGATATAGTATAATATCCAGCGCCACTTCTCTCCGCAAAATCCATTATATCAAAAGACAACGCAATCTTCTTTTTCTCATCAGTTTCTTTCGAAAAATTACTTATTTTTTTCTTAAGTATCCTCCGATTCCTGTAACAAAAAATATAATACTTCTTTATGCTTAAATTCATCTTGCACAAACCTCTATTTCTAAAATTTCAAATTACATCATTAAGAACCGAAACAATTCTATATACGTCATCATCTGACATTACAGGACTTATAGGCAAACTCAATTCTTCTCTCGCTATTTTATCTGTAATTGGCAACGAAATTTCATTCCACTCTTTATAGCAATTTTGCTTATGGGGAGGAATAGGATAATGGATGATAGTCTGCACAGTTTGCTCTGTAAGATATTTCTGCAAATCATCTCTTCTTTTGCAAAATACAGGAAACAAATGATATACATTGCTTGTATCTGGCAAACGAAGAGGGAATTTTATGTTCGGATTTTTTATGTTATCGTAATAATATGCAGCGACCTTCTGCCTTAACTTATTATCTTCTTCCAAATACTTAAGTTTTACATTGAGCACAGCAGCTTGTATTTCATCCAACCTACTATTACGGCCGCAATACTCAAACACATATTTCTTTGACGAACCATAATTAGCCAAACTGCGGATTGTTTGAACCAAGACCTCATCGTTTGTAGTCACAGCCCCTGCATCACCTAAAGCCCCGAGATTTTTCCCTGGATAAAAGCTATGTCCAGCGGCATCGCCAATCGAACCCGTTCTTTTTTCTGCGAACCTGCACCCGTGAGCTTGAGCATTGTCTTCCACTAATTTAAGATTATATTTTTTACACAATTCTCCTATTTTCTCAGTATATGCACAGCGTCCATACAGATGTACAATCATTATAGCTTTTGTCCGTACTGTAATCTTTGATTCTATCAGTTCATCGTCAATTTCCAAAGTTTCAAATCGGGGTTCCACCAACACTGGCACCAAATTGTTTTCGGTTATAGCAAGTATTGAGGCAATGTAGGTATTGGCAGGGACAATCACCTCGTCGCCATCTTTCAAAACACCCAATTCCTTATATGCTCGGAATATCAACGTCAATGCATCCAAACCATTGGCGACGCCAATACAATATTTTGTGCCGATATAATTGGCATAATTTGTTTCAAAAGAACCAATTTCCTTTCCTAACAAATACCAACCGGAATCAACCACTCGCAATACTGCCTCATGAATTTCTGAAGCATATTTTGCCGTAATATCTTTTAAAGAAAGAAATGGTATCATAATCTACCGTTTAAATATTGTCCTATTTTAAATTTATCACTAACATCAATCGTATTTCCTGACTCATCAAGAAATTCCTTTATAATCATATATCCATCAAGCACTTTCACCCACAATCCATCCGCGTCAATATTAAGGATTCTTCCAATATGAGTAACAACATTTGATGGATGAAAAGCTACCTTCGTAACAATATATTTAGTCTGTTTATAAACAATATACGGCAACGGATACGGAGAAACCAAAGCACGGAAAAACGCCTTCTGATATGAGATTGGTTTTGAGAAATCAATCTGACAATCTTTCTCATTTCGCTTTCCGACCCACGACGCCTTACTTTTATCCTGCTCAATGGGAATGATACTTCCATTTATATATCCCGACAAAACACCAGAAACAACTTCCGTCATTTTCTTATTAAACATATTCATATAATCACAAGAAGTTGAAACAAAGTCATTTTCCGTCTTATACTGATAGATGATAGGTCCGTCGTCAATATACGGAGACATTAAATGAATCGTCGCACCCAAATATGGCTCATCATTCAGAATTGCCCATACTGTTGAATGAAAACCGCGATATGCTGGCAATAAGGAATAATGAATATTTATACATGTATTTTTCTTCAAAACTTCTTCTGGAACTATCGGTTTATATCCAGCGAACAAAAGTAATTCACCACTATATTGCGACAATGGATACGAAATCTCACGATTTGCCATTGAACGAAGTTCTTCATCATTGGTTTGCACAAATACTGGCAAACAGAAATCTGTCAATCCCTTATATACAGCAATTGCTCCCCACCCATCGCCAAGCAAGATTATTCTTTTATATTGCTTTAATCCTTGATTCATAATTCAATTGTATGTTTAAGAGTTACTTCGCAACCGATATTTTCCTTAAACTCGCATAGTCCATAATTCGGAACACCATCTTCGGTTGAAGGACCAATATCCAAAATCTGAATATTTGTCTGAGAATAATATTCAAAAACCTTATAGGTGAAAAAATTCATTGTTCGCAAATGCGAATATTGTGGCAAATCGCCCCAGTATATTACTTGAGCGATATCTTTTGCGACATGGAATACTTGTGCAGCAGCAACATCAATTCCTTCATACGACATCACAAAAAAATCAGCATTGATTATTTTTCGTGTTTCAAGAACATCCTGCAATGTCATACGTAAAGGGAAACCACGTTCATAACGGTTCTGCCTTATCACACAATATGCCCTCTCAACATCACAATCCATACTCGTATCCAATTTGACAAATTGGAAATTATTTTTCTGTGAATTATAAAACTTATTACGGGTGCCTCGTTCTAAATAATCGCAGTAATGTGCAAACTTATAAAGTGGATAATGATAGTTCAAATCCGTATATGCGATATGCGCATCGGAACGCATAAAAGATGAAAACATTTTTGAAACAGCAGATCCATATATAGAAGGAGGAAGAATAACACGTAACGGTTTGCTCTTTTCTGACATATATTTTTTTAGTGCGATCACGGCCTCCTCGTAATGTTCAATCCTTTCTATTTTATTACTCTCCAATATAGAGAACGGAGCAGAGAATGGGCAACAGAACACATCATCACGTTCGCCTACTATTAATCCGAAACGCAATTTTGAATCTCTGAATGTCAAATAATGCACATCTATGCATTTATTTCTATTGAGTTCAGAAAATTCGACAGAATCAAATGCTATCGCTGTCTGCTGAAACAATTGTCTATATTCAGAGAATGTTACTTCGTGTAAATCCATTACTTCTTATATTATATAAATTCATTATAATTTCTAATATTGTCATAATTTACATATTTTCTTTTAGCACCTCTTCAATTTGGATCATTTTTCACTCCGAAAATTTATCATGAGCAGATTTTATACATCGTTGGTTTTTATCCACTCCCATGCATCTTTCGGCAACCATCCTTGATGAGGTTTATGAGATATATCTACTATAAATAAAGAATCGTTCTCATCCATGTTAGGGTGAATTCTGTCAAAGCACTGCGCAGGAGTCATCTCTGTCCTAATCAACCAGACAGACTCTAAATAATGCCACCATACTGTACCACTTTGCTTGATAGCACTATACAACGCATCGTAGTTACGATCGGGTTGCTTTAAATCGTATGTAATCAAAACTATCATACCACTTATACTTTAGAGATTTTTTTATACTCTTGTTCTGATATCATCCTAACTTCAAAACAATCTTTATTAATAACAAAATCATCATTATCCCATAATATCTTCATATATGCCACAGAAACACCTGAACGTGAAGAATAAAATTTTAACGGGATAATAAAATCGCCCTTCCCCAATTGAAGGCTCTTTCCGTCTCCCAAAAGAAATAATTTATAAAATTGCTTACTCTCTCCCTTTTCATTAGCAGATGCCATTCCTTGAAACTTCTGCACAGAAGCAATATCTACGTAATATTTTAGATGAGGCGCAATCACACTTAATTTAGCATTATTACAATCCTTAAATTGTTTTGGTGTAAATACTTTTCGCACATATCCAGAATCTGCATCACGTTTCTTCAGATATTCATCTACATTTAATGCTGCGTAATCGGCAGTATATTTTCCTTTATTCGTAATACACACTCTAATAACCATGTTCTTATCCACCGAAGAACTATTAATAGAATCCATTGAAACAATTTCAACATAAGGCTCCTCATTTGCTATGGACATGTTTATTTGAGGTCTATTCCACCATTTTCGAATCGGACTCCAAAATAGAGCAACAAGTACAGCCCCCAAAGTACCTATTGCTGTTAACCAATCTGGTAGTATCTTAAAAATTTCATCCATTATATTGTTATTAAAATTTAAATTATTATTCTACTATCATCCGATATTCATCCCGTCATCAAGTCACTTATTTATTTTCTGGTTTCTCTCGGTCATCTCCCGCTCATCGCTCGGTATAAGAATCCATAATTGTAATCGTTATACCATTATTGATTCAACAAAACGCAACTGTGCTAAGACCTTCTCTGTATGAAATGAGACTTGGTTAAAAAGGACGTGTGTCATTAATTGAACAACAGCAGCTTCGGCACTCAGTTCCCCGTTCTCATACAGACTTATCGTAGCATACAAACTATCATTAGCTACAGGACCTAATACAATGTCATATTCATGCAATGTAGCATAACGCCTATTGGCTACCACAAAATCAAGCCATTCCTTTGTTGCCCCATTATATTCCATGATACGGAAATCTTTCTTTTGCAAAAGGTCATCATCCACCTCATACACAGAAACAACTGCATTACCGCCACCTGCACGATCTCGGCGAATACGAGCCCAACGTGCTGCCTGATCAAAATCTACAGTTGTATAAAACCCTTTACCATAATCCGTATTAGGGCGACCTTGACGGAGATTCGGGTTCTTAACCGATACTATAGAACCATGATAGAGTTTCATTTCTCTTGATTTTTACGGTTTTTAATAAAGATTTCTATATCCTGAAGGATGGCATCTTTCCCTTGAGTGTGAAGCATATCAAAGCCATTAACCAAATACACATCCACGTGATAGTGGCGGAAAAGAGCGTATGCTTCCAAGGATGTCATATTATACTTCTTGGCGTAATTCTCCATACAAAAGGTCAAAAAGACTACCACATTATTGGTGATGACACTACCACTAGACAACCAACTCTGCTCCAACAACTTATACAAAGACTCCGTATCCAAATACCACCACTTAGCATCTTCATCATATAACTTAGCGTAAAATGGGGTATCATATATGTAGCCCAATGCCACATTCACAGGAATGTGCTTGCGATGCGAGACCAATAACGCTAACTGCGATATTTTCAATGGAATGATTGATGCACTCATAGTTTGTTATTTTATTCCTTTATACTTCAAAAATTCATCATAATCGCGAATATAGTCCTCTGCCTCATAATGCTCACTTGCCAAGCACAACAATACAGCTCCGCTCGAAAAATCATCCAAATCACGCCAAATACCTGGGACAACTAACAATCCATAGTACGAGCGATTCAAATTAAAAGCCTTCTTGTTCGATCCATCATCAAGAGTCACAGAAAAAGAACCACTTGCAGCAATAATTAACTGAAACAATTGCTTATGAGCATGAGCCCCCCGGCTTTCTCCTCCAGGAACATCATACAAATAATAAATTCGCTTTATATCAAACGGGACATCTATTCCACCTTCTATAGGAGTAAGATTTCCACGTGGGTCGCTTATCTTCCGCAAGTCAATAATACGACAATCTGATATTGTACTCTTTTTTACATCCATAACTTTAGCCTTCATATTGGATTCTTACATCGTTATTGTTTAAACGCAACACACCAGGCATGGTTCCTTGATTATATCCCATATCAGACAATGTATTTTCTACGGAGAAACATTGTTCAAACCCCGAATACACCACATATCGCTGATTTTCACCAAAGAAAATCTCTGCTCTGTATTTTCCTGCATTTATTGTATATGGTTTTAATTCAAAATCAACAGAATAGAAACCTATTTTCGAGTCTTTTTCACCTATTTCACCGATTGCTTGCCCCACTTGAAAAACAGTCACGTTATCCAATGTAACAACTTTCATATTAACATCGAGCATCGCATTTTCTTTACAACACTTAAATGTCAATCTGAATTTTATTCCCGATTCAATATCTATCTGTGTCCGTCCATCTCCAGCAATAATTTCAAATGATTTTATACGGATAACATCGTTACCAGGAGCTTTAGCAAGGTCATCAAAATATTGATTTTCAGAGCTACCACTTTCTCCGATATAATAATCAACCGTTTCTTTGACCCCTCCAACATACTTTAAAGAACCATTTTCTAACATAACACCAGTCTTACACAAAGACTTTATACTCGCCATATTATGACTAACAAACAGCACTGTCCTTCCCTCTCCTTTGCTTACATCTTGCATCTTACCAATAGCCTTCTTCTGGAATTCGGCATCACCAACAGCAAGCACCTCATCAACCACAAGGATTTCAGGGTCGAGATGGGCGGCAATGGCAAAGCCAAGACGAACGGTCATTCCGCTGGAGTAGCGTTTAACTGGGGTGTCAATGTAGCGTTCGCAACCAGAGAAATCTACAATTTCATCAAGCTTGCGGGTAATTTCCTGCTTGGTCATACCCATAATGGCACCATTCATATAGATGTTTTCGCGGCCAGTCATTTCGGGATGAAAACCTGTGCCGACCTCAAGGAGAGAGGCTATACGACCTTTGTACTTTATGCTACCTGTTGTAGGTTTGGTTACACGCGATAGCAATTTCAGCAAGGTGGATTTGCCTGCACCGTTCTTGCCGATAATACCTACGACATCGCCCTGCTCGATTTCCATGTTTATGTCTTTGAGCGCCCACACATATTCACTGTCAGCCTTTTGGGAACGGTCGTTCACAGAACCGATTTTAAGGTATGGGTCTTCCTTGCGAAGAATTTTGGTTGTCCACCACCTGTTCAGGTCGTGGCTCAATGTTCCCGTCGAGATTACACCCAGACGATATTGCTTCGAAACGTTTTCTATTTTTATTGCTGTTGACATAGACGGCAAAATTAATTAATAATTGACAATGGGCAATGGATAATTGATAATTGATAATGGATAATTGATAATGGATAATTGACAATGGATAATGGATAATTGATAATGGATAATGGACAATGGACAATTGATAATTGATAATGGACAATGGATAATTATTTGTGGTGAGATGTTATTATACCTATAATCCTTATCATAGCTTGAAAAATATCATCTGCAGAAGGTATTTCCTTATATGACAATTCGGGCAGTTCTCGCAGATATGTTGACTGCAGTCGTTCCCAGACTCCTCGAAAATCTTTAAGTAAAGGTGATTCTGCAATATCTCGTTTTTGCCATCCGACAGGTCTCTGAAATGTAACCATGTCATGGTTAAGCAAATTTTCGAAATCTTTATTAAAATCAATGCTTTGCATATATTTCATGCACTTCTCATCATTTGTCAGATAATATAAATCATAGAAATGACGTATATGAGCATTCAAATCAACAATATAATCGTCACCCATTGAACACCTAACTAGCGAAACTAACTTCTCTGTCATAGTTCTTCGCCTATCAAGCACAGTCATGTTGAACGATTGCATTTCATAATCCGCAATTATATCCTGTCGATTTTTCGCATTCAGAAAATCTGTTACAAAACTATTTATTTGCCGCGTTTCACAAGGATAGGGATTTGCAAATGAATTTATTTCCAAAAGGATCTCTCCATGTTTGAATGCATTTGAGGCATTAGGTATATCTGAAATTGTAGGATAAGCAAAAAAAGCTTTATAATAATGAGACCCTTTACTTGTTAAACCGACTTTGGGAATTTCCTCCAATTCCCAAGACATGATATGAGCAGTCTTTTTTATGATGTTCTTTAATTGATTGCCTGTCATTTGCTCCGAATTTGCAATTGCAATATCAATATCTTCCGAGAATCTGGAGCCTATGCCATAGGCTTTTGTCAAACTTGTTCCTCCTTTAAAAACAGCATGACAATCCTTATCAGCAGCAGCAAGCAGCTGAAGACTTCTACATATCCAATAGTCCTTCTCAACAAATTCGCGCTTTATGCGAAAATGCTGAGAAGTCATTTCTACAGCCTGCGAGAAAAGCTCTTTATTTTTATGCAAATTCATACAATCCTCCATTCTTTAGCATTAGGCAAGGCATTTTCGGAAATACCCAATTTATACACAGTTGCTGCATTTAGCGACTTTTTCAATGACACAGCATCGTCGCCAATGCACTCCAACAGCGCACCCAGCACGGCTCGCACCGAACTTGTATATGACAAAGCAAGACGAGCAATATCTTTTCGCTCTTTTATATTCAGCGCGGCCAATATATTCTTTATAACCGCAATTGCAGCATCAGGTGTCGTTGCCGGAATATGACGAATAAATCTTATCGCATCCAACAATTGTAACAAATGCACGTTATTCCTTGTAATTACATTATGTTGTAACACAAAATTTATTTTGTTTTCGCCTCGCATTATAGCACGTCGATACGTATTAGTGCCAATATGATATGCAGAAGATATTTGTGTAGTAAGCCCCATTTGTGCAAAAGCGCGAGTTCCTGTAATGTATCCGATTATTGATTTCCCCTTATACAAAAATTCGCGTAACAACCAATCACTTGATGGAGGCATAATTCCAAATACAGATTGCTTCGGCTTATCGTATTTACCCTTTGACAATTTCCTTATCTCACCATCGCGAACCATTTTATTGAGTATCCTACTCACAACTGAAGGACTTTTCACAACATCATAGAAATCGGATGATGTGAAAACATATCCAGCCCTAAACCTATTTATCTTATTTCTAACTAAATCAATATTTTGCATATCATAATTCAGAATACCAAAAAACTAAAAAAAGTCAAGTTTTTTACGTAAATAAATTGACTTGCAAAAATAAGAAATATTTTTTATTCCGGCAAATACGAACAAATGGATAATTGATAATTGATAATGGATAATTGATAATTGATAATGGATAATTGATAATGGATAATGGATAATGGATAATGGATAATGGATAATGGACAATGGATAATGGACAATGGATAATGGACAATGGACAATGGACAATGGACAATGGACAATGGATAATGGATAATGGACAATGGATAATGGATAATTGACAATGGATAATGGATAATGGACAATGGACAATGGATAATGGATAATGGACAATGGATAATGGATAATGGACAATGGATAATGGATAATTGATAATGGATAATTGATAATGGATAATGGATAATGGACAATGGATAATGGACAATGGATAATGGATAATGGACAATGGATAATGGATAATTGACAATGGATAATGGATAATGGACAATGGACAATGGATAATGGATAATGGATAATGGATAATGGATAATTGATAATAATGGATAATTGATAATGGATAATTGATAATGGATAATGGACAATGGATAATTATTTTGAACATCGACGCAAAGCATTGCGTCGCTACTGGGGTGCCGATATTTATTGTATAAATCATTACGCTTGCGTTCGACGCGCCATTCTATTTAATCAAGAATTCATCGACATACCTTTGCGTCATTTCTGCAGACATGTGTTTCCATCCAGCATCCATAATCTTGCGCGCCAATGAACTATTTGCACCAAACACATACCGCTTGCATTCGCCATCCACTTTTGCACACAACTGAATATCATGCTTACGCGTCATCCTCCAGTGCACATCACTAATCGCACGACCATCAGATGTCATATAATCGGGGACAGGCGTCGGCATATAATGCGTCATACCTCCAATATACCTCTCAGGCAACAAACCTGCCAGATACTCCTCTATCTTGTCCGCCCAGTAATCATCTACGCCTTGAGCTTTGAGATAAGACCAACATTCGGACAGTACACGACAAACCTTATCAATCTTACCCTGAGCCCTTCCTATACTATTATCCGCTGCAAAACGGAGCAAGTCGCTTTCTGTTATATCCGACAATTTACCACCAACTGACAGGCAATGATTATTCTCATAACCAGATGTTTCCGGATTGGATGTAAAAGTCATGTCATAGGCTGGAGCTATATGCCACTCTCCATTCTCTACCATCTGGAATGAGAAGTTCTTCTGATGGTCGTCAACATTTCCGCCAAACACATTAAACACCATGCGCATAAACAACTCGTCTTGCTCGCCCTGCGGTATCTGAAGCATACGCGACACACGCATCAAATCATCGTAACTATCCGCACTAGTACTCATCGCAGCCAAAGTCTGCGTATGGATTCTTTTCCCTCTCTGCCTGTCGAACCGCTCAGTCAAGAAATGCTTCTTTCCGTCAATCTCAACCAACCGAGACGGCATCATCCTTATACCTATAGCTTTTGCCATCTCGTAGTATGCCTGTTCGACCAATGTATATGGGAACCGATCAGTCTCAGCGAACTTTAATATATAATAAGTGTAATCTGCACCAAAATCAATCTGACCGGAACGTATTTCTTGCGTCTCGTTGTGAATCGCAATGATGGCTTTCGGATGCTTTCCTCCAGCAGATGTTCCTATAGAATATAGACTTTGCAGTGTCAACGATTCTTCAGGCAAAACCATAACGTCCATCCGCTCTTCGAAAATACGTTGCGCCAACGAATACAAACTAGACAATGCCAACTCTCCTGGAATAGCAGACAACCCTACTGCCGGACGAAACTCCAAAGCCCCCATTCCCCTACTACCTATATAGGCCAATTTATCAACCGGTGTAATATCCTTTGAACGAATGTTATTCTCCTTTGCCCAGCATTCAAACACCAAACTTCCCCATTTATCCGGCAACGAATCGGCAATAAACGGCGGCAACCCCTGATAAACAGGTTCACTGCTTCCCAATATGGGACGAGCAGCAGCAACACTATGAATCGATGCGCACAATGGCGCAATGTCAATTCCTGCACTTATGAATGCTGGATTGTACTCAAACACAGCCCTTGAAAGTTTCTTGTCCCAATATATGCGACCAACCTCCCGATTCCACAACAATATAGACAGCACATTATTTTGCATGGCGTACACGTTTCGGTTTCTTAGCGTTAAGCTTAGACATCATATAGGGCGAAAGCGGTATTGGAGGGAACAATTCATTTATCGACTCCAACCGCCCCACAATCCGCAACAGTGACAACAAATTGCCAAGCGTAATATTCTTTGCCTTGCCTGTCTCAAAGTTACGGATTGTTATCAGGCTGACGCCAACCTTTTCCGCCACTTCATGCTGTGTCAAATTTGCATTCAGACGATAGTCTCTAAATTGTTCACCTAACGACTGCACTATCTCCGCATTCGACATTCCCAATATGTTATCTGCGTCTATCATTATTGTCTAAATAAAAAAAACGCCACAAAGGTAAAAAAAATTTCCAATAAATACAAATATTACATCTAAAGGACAACAAATTTTCTGTTATATAAATTTTTAGATGTAATTTGGAGGCGTTTATATGCATGTGTAAACATCGACGCAAAGCATTGCGTCGCTACAGGGGTGCCGATATTTATTGTATAAATCATTTAATTATTACGTTCTATTTGTCCGAAACGCAACCATTTTTTTAGGGAACTATATACAAGTTGACTAAATTTTGTGCTATTAAACTGTCATTGCTTGTTTCACTGCGCGAGCTAAAGGTTCCGCAAGTTAGAACAATAACGCGATACGGAACGGGGAGCGTAATATTGTTCAACTGTGCGGAATCTCCTATAGAAACGTTTTCAATTGGAGATTACTCACTCCGTTTCGTGAAGGAGTTCCGCATAAACGAACTCACAAGCAACGTTCCTTATGCTGTTCGTTCTGTTTTACGGAATGACTCAGAGGGCATAGGACAAAAGCACATTGCGTCAACACGTATATAGCTACTTTTTTTTATTTGTCGTTGCTCGTTTATTAGTCGTTGCTCGCAACGGCTCTACGGGGTTTGGATATTGTCAGTCGTTGCTCGCAACGGCTCTACGGGGTTTGGATATTGTCAGTCGTTGCTCGCAACGACTCTACAACATTCCAATGACCGCCCTTGTCGGGGCCAACACGAACAATAAATCCTTTTTCTCGTAATGTATTTAAATGAACACGTATAGTATCCCTATGCTTCCCTGTCATATCAGACAACTTATCATAGGTAATCTTTGGATTATCCTTTAACAACGAAACTATCAAAACATCTAAATCATCCAATTTTTCAGGCGGATTTTCAGGCGGATTTTCAGGCGGATTTTCAGGCGGATTTTCAGGCGGATTTTCAGGCGGATTTTCTATGATTGTTCTCTTAACATCCAGCCTCCTGAACACCACCAAAGCACAGTCCATCTTTTCATCACGGAAACTTACGAGCTTGGAATCTTCTTCATTCCATTGCTGCATCTTGTCAAATCCAAAACCAGCATTCTCGCACAACTTTGCGCAACGGAACAATTTGGCAATAACAGGATTGCGAGGAATTGAAACATCAGTACGCAGCAGTTCGTCAATTGGACGAGGGAAACCGCCTGGATTTTCAAACTCAATCCGATCTGTAAACACCCTTATCCGCGACTTCATCGGACTGAAATAATCAGCATGCATAAGCATATTTACCAAGGCCTCACGGAGAGCATCCAACTTAGGCGACTCTTCAATGCCAACACCCATCTGGTTTATTCCCACAAAAACATTATCCGCATACAATCTAAGTCTCTGTATTATAGCCAGATAATATTCCCAAATATTTTCCATTTCCGAAATTCGGAATGTATATCGGTTCGTAGCATTGGCATACGATGTTCCTGGAATCTCAAAATAATCAATTCTAAAATCTGCAAAATGGTGTCCTATTGACAATTCGTTACCAAACATCAGTAAGCCTCCGTATGTAAGATTGCCATTCTTGGCAATCTGCAATTTCTCGCAAAATTCAGTATCGTCCAGATTATTATGGACATTTAACTATTTTTTATTTATTGAGACGTTGCACGCAACGTCGCTACAAATTTTAATTATTCATTGTCAATTATCAATTGTCCATTGTCAATTGTTAATTGTTAAACGGTGTCCATGAAATCTTTTTCCACCTTATTGAATATAATTATTCCCACGAACAGCATCAGCAGCATAAACCCGAAACTGTATGCCAGCCACAGCCACGAGAATGTACCCTGCCCTATGGCGCCATACTTGAAGGTCTCGATTATGGATGTCATGGGATTCAACTGGAAAATCCACTGCTTGTCGGCAGGCATAGTGCTGAGAGGGTAGATAACTGGCGTTGCGTACATCCACAGCTGCACACCGAACTGCAGAAGGAAGGTAAGGTCGCGGTACTTGGTTGTCATCGAGGAGAATATGATGCCGAAACCCAAAGCCAAACCAGCACTCATCACCACCAGCAAGGGGAATAGAAAAGCATACCAGTTTGGAGCGACACCCACGCCCTTGAATGCATACACTATATATATAATAAGGAATATGCCAAACTGAATGAAGAATTTCACGAGATTTGAAATCGTAACTGAAATAGGAACTACCAGGCGAGGGAAGTAAACCTTGCCAAAAACCCCCTGATTAGACCTAAATGTATTTGACGTGGCATTTAGGCATGTCGAGAAATAGTTCCAGAGAATAATTCCAGAGAAATAGAACAGCGGTCCTGGTATGCCATCGGTGGATATGCCTGCGAGGTTTCCGAACACGAACATGAACATTACTGTGGTAAGGATAGGCTGGATGACGAACCACAGCGGACCGAGGATAGTCTGCTTGTACATGGTTACGATGTCGCGCTTGACGTACATGGCAATCAAGTCCTTGTAAGCGTACAACTCTTTAAAATTGAAGTTCAGCAGACGATTATTAGGTGTTATTTCAGTATATTTTTCTTCCATTAGACGACAAAATCAATGCAGTGCAAAGATAATAATTATTTACGAATTAAGATTGGTTTTGGGGAGAAAAAGGCTAACAGGCTGACAGGCTAACAGGCTGACAGGCTAAAAGGCTAACAGGCTAAAAGGCTAAAAGGCTAAAAGGCTAAAAGGCTAAAAGGCTGACAGGCTAAAAGGCTGACAGGCGAACAGGCGAACAGGCGAACGGGCTTGCAGGCGGACAGGCTTGCAGGCTAACAGGCGGGGCGTGAGAATCGAGATGAAGACAAGATTTGAATTGGAATAGTATTGATAAGTATTGCTAAATATGACCATTATAGGAGCGTTTAGGTTGTTTATATAATTTTACAGACTGGGGTGTACAAGTGATAAAAAAACTTTATACCTTTGGAAATGTCATCAATATAACGTGCTTATATTGATTGCACAAAACCCAAAACGCCAAAACACAAGCTTAATTAACATTTTTGAAACTTCTAATTGTTTTTTTATATGATATATAATCATTTCATTGGGGATACGTACCCCTCAAAAAACAGCAGGGCTGGCACGCGCCCGCCCAACACAACCAAACGCCCTAACCTTCCCGAACGATTCGAAAGGAAGGCCTTCTCCATACCCAAACTGAAAGGCAACAACATGGAATGCGGTATGGCAAAAAACCTTTTAATCACACGCCAAAAGAAACATGATTCCAGTTACTTTTGCTCAGTCTCAGGCATTGACATACGCGACTCGTACAGCAACAATACAGGCAACAAAAACATAAGCTACAATGATTTAAACAAAGGGTCCTTAGAAAGAATCATAATGGAGGCACAAAGGCAACTGAATAATGCTGAGGAAGCAATAAATAAAGCCAAACGTGAATTAGAGTTATTGAAGGTAAGCAAAATCCTATCCGTAGAGAACGAACCATACAACAATTCGGATTATTTTACACAGGAAGATGCTGCAAAATTCCTAAGAGTAGATGTCCGTACATTGAGAAATTACCACAAGTTGTATAATCTTACACCCCACGGAATTAAGAAGAAATTTTATTTAAAAGCGGACATTTACGCAATCGGGGCCAGGAAAAACAACAATGAACCTAACAACGAAGAAGCAAGTTAGTACAGATTGATAGAATAATGTGAAATTAATGGAATACAAAAAAGCTGGTTGCCCAGCTTTTTTTGTTTCTGGGAAGAGGGAAATCCATAGGCATAATAGGACACAAATCGGAAAGGAAAAAGCAGAAGCAGGTATAAAGGAGGTATAAAGAGGGTAATGGACAATGGGTAATGGACAATGGGCGCAAGGCATTGCGCCCCTACAGCGAAATGCAATGATTTTTGAGGATGAGGAAGAAAATCTGACGTTTTTGGGAGGAAAAGAATCAAGAAAAGTGAATTGTAGAATTTTAACATTTGGAAATACAAGGAAAATAAAGGAAAGCAAGGGGCAGTTTAGAGGAAACACAGAGCAGGTTCGAGGCAATTCAAGGAAAGTAAAAATTTTGTAAATAATTGATTGTCAGATGATTAGAAATATATATACTTGCATTGTGAAACTTGCTGAGGAGGAACATCCGGAAATGCACAGCTAGCAAATATGGAAATTTCCAGCATGGACAGATGGGAAACTGAAGCGTAAAATTTTAGAATTATGAAAATTGTTATTTTCGAGAAGAGCTGCGAAGACAGTACCAGCCTTCAAACAACAAAAGTGGTAGTTAACTATATGTTCAACAACATAAACCGTAAGTAAGATGGGTAACATTAAGCAAGGTATATTAGGCGGATTTTCCGGCACAGTCGGACCCGTCGTCGGATCATCGTGGAAAGGTATTTCATACATGAGGGGCAAAGCCCAGAATGTAAAGGACCGTAATTCGTTGGCACAGAAGAAGCAACGCCAGAAGTTTGCAGTAGCAATAAAGTTCATATCCGTAGTTACCCCATACATTAACTATGGATACAAGAACTACGCAGTAAAACAAACGTGTGGCAATGCAGCGGTGTCGTACATCTTCAAAAACAACTGCATTATCGGTGAATACCCAGACTATTCCATCGACTACCAGACGATAAAGGTAGCCCTCGGACAGCTCAGGAAAGCCGAAAATCCGACAGTTGTACTCACGTCGGGTACGGCCAGCTTCAACTGGAGCGACAACAGCGGCAACGGCAATGCACAGGCAGGAGACATAGCCATGGCACTTCTCTACAACAAGGACAAGAAGGAAGCCGAATATGACATTGGCAACGCCACCCGTGCAGACGGTGCTCTCACTTTCAGTTACCCAAGCGGGTGGCAGGGTGACAACGTAGTTGCCTACCTGTCGTTCATGTCGGAAGACGGAAAGCTGGTTGCCGATTCGGAATATCTCGGAGAGATTGCCGGCTAAACTAGGATTAAGGGATTGGCAATGCCAATTAGCATTACGACAACATCGGGCAAAGAGGCATGCCATCCTTTTTAGTAAAACATTATTAGTTAAAACATTAAATTTAAAATTATGGGAACAATAAAACAAGGAATACTCGGAGGTTTCTCCGGTAAGGTTGGCACGGTAATAGGATCGTGCTGGAAAGGGAAATCGTGCATGCGCTCCATAGCGCAGAACGTCAAGAATCCGCGTACCGAGGCGCAGATGGCGCAGCGAATGAGGTTCAAAGCAACGACTGACTTCTTAAGTTCGATGCTGCCGTTCATCCACGAGGGGTACAAAAACCATGCAAAGAAGATGACAGAATACAATGCCGCTCAGTCATACCTGCTGAACAATGCGGTGACGGGCGAATATCCTGACATTGCACTCAATTACGAAATGGTGCTTGTTTCGCGAGGAAAATTGCAGAAGGCATTAGGGGCAAGGGCGGAAAGTGATAGTGGCTCTATAAAGATTACATGGGAAGACAACTCCGACATGCCTGGAGCATCGGCAGATGACATTGCAATGGCAGTTGTGTACGACACGGAAGCCAAGGAAGCATTCTATACAACGAGAGGGGAAGGTCGCAGACGAGGCAACCCGCGTGAGGTAATAAACATTCCTGCTCGTGCGGCAGGGCACAGCCTCATGACATACCTCAGCTTCGTATCCAAAGACGGCAGAATAGTTTCTGACTCGGTTTTCTGCGGAGAAGTGCACATATAGACAAAAACTAATGGGCATCACTAAGGCGGAGGTTACTCCGCCTTTTTTGTGTCTTTTTATAAACGACAACTAGAACAACATAAAACAACGAGGTTTCTCGCATGGCTCGAAAAGAAAAGAAGAAAACGACAACATAAACAACAATGGACAACAAGGTTCCTCGCAGGGCTCGGAACGGAAAGGAAAAAACGACAACTAGAACAACAATAAACAACAAGGGACAAAAAGGTTCCTCGCGGGGCTCGGAACGGAAGGGAGGAAACGACAACATAAACAACAAGGGACAACATAGGACAACAAATGGGGTTCCTCGCAGGGCTCGCATAAAAAGGATAAAAGGACAACACAAACAACATGAAAACAAAAAAAACACTCCTTCACCACCATCATATACTTATATTTATTATCTTTGCCGTTTGTGTTGCTCATGATATATCATATAAATGAATTATTCAATATTATCCATATCACCCGAAAAACAAGCATTGCCACAATCTGAATGCAATTGCCAGAATATAAGAATGCATTCAAAATATTGTACTGTCGCGCCGTGGCACGACTCTACATTATTATTTATTATTCTCCTAACCATTCTTTCTACTTTCAATTTGCAACTTTCAACATACGCCCAAGAAACACCCTTCCCCACCGACCACCTCCAGCTCTGGCTACGTGCCGATAGCGTAGAACTTACCGACGGAAAGGTTTCTAGATGGTATGATTTGAGCCCCAACAATTATGTAATACAACAAA
>CADCCZ010000007.1 GCA_902800045.1 uncultured Bacteroidia bacterium
TGCTGCTCCGTGGTCGGTGACCGTCGGTGCGCTGAGCGACAAGGTTCCGCCGTCGCAGACTGCTGCAGGTGCGCTGATGTCGGCGATTGAAGGCTCGTCGGTGACGGTAATCTGAACTGCATTGCTATATACCGTTCCGCAGGTGTTGGTTGCTGTGTACCTTATGTAGTAGCCGTTCTGCGAGTAGGTGACTGCTGTTGCAGGGTCGAAGGCTGTGTAGGTGCTTCCGTTTGCAGATATCTCCCAGCCCTGTGCTGTTACGGTTGCGCCGTAGTCCGTTACCGACGGTGCGCTGAGCGTCAATGCGCTGCCGTCGCAGACTGCAGCAGGTGCGGTGATGGCCGCGATTGTCGGAGCCTTGGTGACGGTTATCCGTACCTTGTTGCTGTAGGTCGTTCCGCAGGTGTTGGTTGCGTAGTACCTTATGTAGTAGCCGTTCTGGCTGTAAGTTACGTTGCTGCCCGAGGTGAATGCGGAATATGTTCCGTTCTCGGTGCTGCTAATCTGCCAGCCTTGTGCGATCACAGTCGTTCCGTTGTCGTTAACCGTAGGTGTGCTGAGTGTTAGCGGGCTATTGTCGCATACTGCCGATGGTGCGCTGATGTTTGCTATCGTAGGTGCTGCTCCAATCTCCACCTCCACACTTGCCGTACTTTGGCATACGCCACTTTCGGCACCAGCAGGAATCTTGAAACCAGTCCTATTGCCCGAATCATATGTTGTACCGCCATTTACCCTTATGGCTTCCTGAAGGTTTGGAATTGCGTTATATGCAACATTGCCTGCACTTTCATTCGTTCCTATGCCACCTGTACCGATTGGCACTGCCGTACCTGTTGTAGTTGTCGTAGGCACTACGACCACAATAGCAGCGATGCCATTCTGGGTTATCATATCGTACTGCTTGATTGGACTCTTGTTTACGGTAAAGGTATAGGTGCCGCTTGTGCTTGCTATATATTGATCTACTGTTGTTCCTGTTCCTGAACCCAAATCATTGCTCCAAGCCCACGAAACATCGCTACATGTAGCATTTCCAATTGTAGGTGTTATATTGACATTTTCACAAGCGGAATATGGCGAGAGTACAGGGAATGTAATTGTTGCACCCTGCCTAACGTCTATCGTTACTGAAGCAACGGCCGGTGTTCCCGAACCATTCTCTGTAACAGAACATTGATATGTATAAGTACCCTCTTCTGTTGGACTTACTGTTGCCTCATTTGAACTTGACGACAATCCTGCCGTAGAAGAATTACCGCTTGTTACACTCCAAGTATAGCTTGGAAATGTGAAACCCGACTGAGTTGCCGTAAGCGTTGAAACCGTTCCTGTACAAGCATAAGCGGGAGCACCAGTAATGGTGACAGTGTTTTGCTTTACCTTGGCAGTTATAGTTATAGCCCCAGTGATGTTGGAACGTGTATATGTTAAGTTGGTTGATTGTCGTGTAGAGCCATAATACCAACCATCGAAGGTGTAGCCTGGACTTACAGTGGCTTGGAAAGTTGCAGAACCGCCATGCGAAACAGTAGCTGTTGTACTTGTTCCCGAGAAAGTGGTTCCTTCCTTCACATACGCTGTATTAATGCCGGTTTCCTTGGCTGCTGTTACAGTATAAGTGTTCAGCGTATATTTGGCTACAAGTGTACGTGCTCCGCTAACGTTAAATGTGTAGCTTGAATTTGAACTAACTTGTGTGTTGCCTTCATACCAGCCGTTGAAAGTGTAACCAGTGTTGGTTGATGCCGTTACGGTGCAGCTTTGTCCGTGGCTGTATGTGCCACCACCAGAAACTGTACCGCCAGCAGTTGGATTTGCAGAAACACTGATTGTGTAGCTATTAGGCGTGAAGTTTGCCACCAAAGTATGATTTGCATTAATACTTGATATTGTATAGCTTGCACTAGTTGATACTTCTGTACCATTCTCTGTCCAGTTGCTAAATGTATAGCCCGTACTTGCATTAGCTGTGAGAGTTGCAGTAGAACCAGGTGTATATGAGCCTATATTGCCACTCCAAGAGCCGCCTGTGTGGTTTATAGTACCACTTCCCGTCGGATTAGTAGAAACAGAAACTGTAAAATTGCATATCACTGATACATTAACGGCTTTGGCATCTGTTTCACATTGCTCTGGAATATATGCTGTAATGCGGGCATAGCCGTTGCCTTCATGACCCGTCATGGTGCCACCGTTCGGGTTGGGCATGCTGGCGTTGCCAGCGATGGTCTGTGCATTGGTGAGATAGTAAGCAGTAGAGACACCATACCCCGAAGGAGCAGAGGATACTGTGGATGACGTCCATACATAGCCGGAGCCGCCGCAACCACCCTGGCTGTCGGAGGTGCTATTGCTTGTCGGGATGGTTTGCGAGCCGCCGCCGCAGCCGCCGCCATACCAGCCGCCGCCGCCTGCGCCGCCGTCGTATTGGGTGCTGGCACCGATGCCGAAGGCATATCCCGTGCCGCCGCCAGTCTGCGTTCCACCGGTGGTACCTGAACTGCTTCCTGTGCCGCCGGTAGTGCCGCCGCCGTAGCCGCCCTGTTCGTTGTCTTCGCCGCCGCCGCCGCCGCCGCCGGCCACCATAATTCTATAATAGAGCGAGGTGCCGTTCACGCGGATGTCGGTAGCGCCGCCACCGCCGCATGCGGGATCACTTTGTGATGAAGCAAATGCAGTGCCGCCTCCATTCCAGCCGCCAGGTGCAGACACTTCAGATTGTCTCATTGACGTTTGTCCTTGTCCACCAACATACACATAGACGCTGCTCACGCCAGAAAGGTTCTCGAGGGTACCCACAGAGTAACCGCCGTTTCCACCATATCCTCCGTTCGAATTGCCGTCCACTTGGCGGCCGCCGCCCTGGGCGCCCCAGACTTCCATCTTCAAAGCATTGGCACCAGAGGGGATTGAATAAGATTGCTGAGAACCTGTGTAGGAGAACGTTGTATACTGCTCTCTTACGTTTTCTTTCACTGCCTTAACATAGTAAGTAGTGTTGTCATTCAATCCCGGAGTCGTTAGTGTTGCGCCAGTTGCCACAAGATTGGTGCACGACGCATCGCTATACCAGTTGTATGTCACACCTGACAATCCTGAAGCCGTCAGCGTGGTGGTATTACCGCAGTTAATGTTAGTTGTACCACTAACTGTGATATTATTGGCATTCATAGAAATGAAGTTGGCCACCAAAGTGCGGTTGGCCGTGACATCGAAGGTATAGGTGGGATTGGTCGACACCACCGTGCCACCTTCCGTCCAATTGGAGAAACAGTAGTTGCTGTTGGGGGTAGCGGTAACGGTGCATCTTTGGTTGGGGGCGAAGGTGCCGCCGCCGCTGGCGCTACCGCCAGTACCGGCCGACACGGTAACGGCATAGGCCTTCATTACCTCCACATTGTCGATACATGCAGGAGGATTCGTACCAGAACTACCGTCATTTCTCCAGCAGAATGCCAGTTTATAGTTGCCTGCCGTGACATTGATTATCGTGGTTTTCCTTTGCCATGTGCTCTGTTGGTTCAAATAGGTGCTGTTATTCAAGTCAATCCAACCCGTGGGAGCACTAAACGACTCTCCGTCGACGAGTGTCGTAGAGGCAGGGACGAGACCCACACGAATGTAGTCATAGGAGCTTTCGCCGTAGGCTCTCCAGTCGAATGAAATGGCATAGTTGGTGGTTTCGTCGAAATTGAGGGTCTTATAAGTCCACACCGCACTAGAAACGTCCTTATTGTAGTCAAGATTGCTACCGTCGTTGGAAATGAAGAGACCGTATGAACCGTTACGGGCACCAGCATAACCACGATACCACTTGTTGGTGCGATTGCCATTGACCATGGACCATGTATTGCTTTCGAAAGTCTCAGTGTAGGGAATCGTGGCGGGTAAATCCATGAAGTTCGCCACCACAGTGTGATGGTCGTTCATGGTAACAGTGGTGGGGTTGCCTGTCACCGTAGTGCCATCCACCGTCCAATTGGCAAACGAATAACCGCTATTGGCCGAAGCCGTAAGGGTAACAGTCGTTCCTGCAGGATATGCACGAGTGCTAGTGCAAGTGGTCCCCGAGGGGTTTACAGAAACACTACCTACGTTGGAATCGTAATTAAGGGTAAGGATCTTGTATGTCGTCGGGCCTGTCATATACAACTTGATGTAGTTGTTGTATTGCGTTACCGAAAGCGTATTAGAGCTTGTGGGGGAATAATTGGTGTTATCGTTATTTCCATACATCGCCCTGTTTTCGCCCGTGCTATATGTAGCAAAGTTTCGGCTGCTCGTGTAACTGCCCGTGTTATCGTCCACCGTAATCATCAGGTTCTGGCAGATATTGCTGTAGTTGAACGACGTGCTTAGCGTAATGGTGTTCCATCCTTGCGTGAAGGTGCGGCTTCCCGAATAGACAACTGTGCCAGGGCTGCTATCGTATGACGACAAGGTGTTGTTCGACGTCATCTTCATGTAAATGACAATCGTTCTCGTTTCAGAAGTGGAAGCATTATAATAATAGCTGAGTTGGCTAATGGTTCCCGTATAGCCGATTTCCGACGCTTTGTAGATTTGTTGTGACAAGGAGTACTTATAGAAACAACTCGTAGGTATGTAACTATTGTTGCTTGAATTGCTTCCCACCTCAACGGTTACAGGCGGTGTCGGGCAGTTAATACTAATCTCATATCCTGCACTGTTGGAACTTGAGTAGTTGTCGGCAACGAGATAATAGGTGTGCCCAGCCGTAAGTTCGGCGGTTAGATTGCCACCTCCCGTAGCATATATGGCAGTTTGAGGATTATTTTCACTCAAAACCCAGAAGTCAGGGTCGCCAGAGGTGGTATTGAACGCGATGGTGTGTGTGCCCGTCATTTGCGGAGTGAAGGCATAGACTGCCTCGGCTCCAACGCCCCAACTGGAGTTCATATTATAAGGAGAGGAGCCTGAACCCCAAGTGCTCCCTGAAGTGCCCAAGGTGCCCGAAACGGTTTGGCCGCACTGGATGGTGCCGGCTAGTGTATGGCCGGCAGCGGTATAAGAAAATGCCGTTTGGGGAAGGAAGTTTAGCCTGGTGCCAGTTGTAGCATTGGCGCTACTGGAGCCAGAAGCATAACATGCTTGATAATCGGAAGTGCTGCTGATGCCATACCATGTTGAAGCCGTGGAACTGGAAGAACAGGTGCCACCATTAGCAGCATATATATGCACTACGAGACTTCCTCCAGTGTATGTAAAAGGTGAAGAGAAGTTGAAAGTGTATGACGAAGAAGAGCCTCCTGAATAGGAACTGCTGGTATATACCGTTGTTCCGTTAAGGCCCAAAAACGAAGTGCTACTGTAGTAAGAGGTGGACGTGTTTGTTAGCTTAATAGTTAGGTCTTTTCCCGTCCATGACCCTGTAGCACTGCGGTAAAGTGTTATAGAATTGAGTCTAGCGCCGTTGGTGATTCCAGCAGACGAGAAATAGGAAGCAGGGATGACGTACTCACACCTGAACCCATAATCATTGTACCAATTGTACATTGGAACATATTGGTTTGTACCTGTTCCGTTAACGACAATTGTTTGCGCGAAAGCCTTACCGCCAAATAGCAAGCAGAATACAATTAGCAATGCTGTTAGAATGGATAATGGATAATTGGCTTCGCCGAGCTGACGGTTGGCAATGGATAATGAATCTTTTGTTTTGTCCGTTCTGTCCTTCATGCTCAGGGTGCTGATGTTCATGGTGCAAGAATTATCGCTATTTACATTATATATTGTGTTTTTCATCGTTCTGTCCTCCTATTTATTCGTTGCACTCTGGGGTTGCACTTACGGTTGAAGATAGCGGGTTGTCGGCGCAATAGTCGCCTGTGCCTGTGGGTTTTATGGCAAAGTGGTACTCAACGCCGTTGGTGAGACGCAGGGCATTGTATGGCGAGGTTTGCGCACCTGCATTATATACATTCTCGAGCCCGCTGTTGGGGTCGTTCACGCCATAGTAGAGAGTGTAGGAAACGCCAGTGGTAGCCGTCCACGAAACCTGCAGCTCGCGCCCGCCAGTGTTGGTCTGGGTAACGGAAAGAGATGGGTCGGGAACGGGGGTACAGGTGAAGAACTTGGGCATACCTTTGTTGTCGTCATTGGAAGAGGCATCCACCCAAGTGTAATATGTGTCTCCACCGTTATTTGCAGAATCAACCCATGCATTAAGGATTTCGTAGAAGTTAACACTAGTTTCATACGTGGTTCCATTCACGGTTACATCACTTAGAAGTTTATTGTCGTTATAACTGGTATGGCTGAAAGGTCGAAACATATAGAGATATGCGCCAGTTGCAATATTTCCCGAGGCATTAATTCCATCTCTTGTTCCACAATTATTCCTTGTGTAACAATGCCATACTTCAGAATTAGATAGCCGATAGCCAGCAATTCCTCCTGTATAATAATTTGAATTTGATACAGTTCCTCCATTATAGCTATTCGACATTTTTCCATTACAATAGCCAACAATTCCTCCTATATAACTGCCAGAATTTCCATTGCTTATTACATCTCCAACATTGTAGCAATTATTAACTGTAGAATTCTGACTAAGTTCTCCTATCAATCCTCCCATATACAAATAATCAGAAGCTGAATTTCCAGTACAACTGACATTTGCTGTATTATACGAATTATATACTTTTGTTGGTTTGCCACAATAACCAATCAAACCGCCCACTCTGCTAGTACTCGTACTACCTGTAGTATATGTTCCACTTACTTCACCTGCATTCATACACTTGTTAACAAAAACATATCCAGTTGTAGTATTTGTTTGAATAGATCCGACAATACCACCAACATATCCAATTCCTGTAGCTTTAATTTCTGCAGAACTATTATTATTACAACCCAAAATATAGGAATTAAGTGTTCCATCTATATCAATATAACCAGCAATACCTCCGACATACCTTGCCCCAGTTACAGAACCATCATTGCAACAACCGTCATACGTAAATGAACCAGCATGATTATTATATACCTCAGTACAACCTACAATACCACCTACATATTCATTTCCGCTTATTACAACTACATCATGATTTTTACAATTTGTTACAGACAAAGTGTGTGAGTTATACAACATTGCTTGTCCAATAATACCACCTACATTTTTGTTTCCGTTACTAATCGTGCCATAATTTTCACAGCCATCTACTATACAATTGCCATCAGTATTGACAGAATATGTACTAGATGTTTGTGCCACAATACCGCCAATATTATCTTTATTTAGACCATCTATGTTCGCATAGTTTTTACAATCTTTTATCGTTGAACAAGATAAGAGTCCTACAATTCCACCTATAGCTCCTACTGAACCTGTAACGCGTGGGGTAGCATAGTTCATACAATTTTCTATTCGGCTTCCCTCGTTTGCCTGTCCAACAATACCTGCCACCTGATTAAGATTGTATACAACAGAACCAGTCACAATCACATTTTTTATTTCAGCACCCGATACTTGACCGAACAATCCGCCTCCAGCGCCATCTCCATAAGCATTGCCATTTGTCACGTTTATTGAAAGATCAATAGTATGCCCATCTCCATCAAAATGCCCCATAAATCTTGTGGATTCGTGTCCAATTATTTTTGTTACTCCACTTATATCAGCCATCACAATGAAATACTTATTATTCCATCCGTCATAATCAGCAATATGGTCGGCCATATTATTAAGATGAGTAACTGTGCTTATCTGATATGGATCGCTAGAGGTTCCTGCGCCACCGCCAAAATATTGTCCCTGCGCCCACGCATTAACCGAGAATAAAAGACAAAGAAGAATTAATAATGGATAATGGACAATGGATAATTGGCTTCGCCGAGCTGAAGGTTGACAATGGATAATGGATAATTTGCCAACAGCAGAATTGGCACTATTGCTTTGGGTAAATTGTTGTTTTCTACCAACTGCACTAAAATCTTGACAAGCCCCCTCCCCTGTAGACGAAAGAGTTAAGAGAGAGGATTTGAAGATCTGAAGATTTAACTTCGTTGAGCTAAAGGTTGAAGATTTGAAGATTTTCGAATTTTCAATTTCGTTGGATTTTTTTAGGGTTGTATTGTTCATGGGTTATTTATAATTGACAATTAGCTACGCTGAGCTGAAGGTTGATAATGGACAATGGATAATGGATAATTGTGGTGGTCGTGGTGTGACACTTCGACAAGCTCAGGGAGTGGATTATGGAGCAGATTTGCACATTTAGTGAACGAAGTAGAACCGGAATGCAAATTATTTTCAGATGAATATAGAGTGTTTTTTTCTAATTCAGTCTCCTGGCTGATAGCGCTATTGGTAGAGCAATATATATGGTTCATATCGGAAATGTTCGCGTTTCGGCGAACATTAACGTCATGATTATCATAACTTAATATCATAAGTCAACCTCCCTGAAATAAACATCGGTCAAAGTTAATTAATTGTTAATTATCTATAATACTTGAAGATTGCAATTTATACCAAATGAAAACTAAGAAAGAAGAAAAACTCCTAAAATGAGATGTAACATTCTTATTCGAAGAATTTGCTTCCGACACAAAAACAACCAGCTAAAACACAGATTATCAAAGTGATACACAAACAAAAATTTAGAGATTTTCACAAATATTTCATATAAGCCAAAGAAAAAAATATATATGTGTAAAACACAGCCTTCTGTAAACCACAGAAATATGCCCTCAAAAACTCATAAACAAAAATGCACTATATAACATAATGATTATTAATGAATAATTTTTTAATAATACTTCTTAAAGTATTTATACGAAAAATATTTCTTCATTTTAAACGTGGGTTTATAGGTATTAGTTAATATTATGTTAAAAGTAGTTATTTTATAAAAACTCTGTCAAATTATATGAATTTTTTGAATGACGAACACCACGATAATTAATGACTTAATTTTCAAGATATTAAAAAATAACTATATTATAGAAAATAACATACTGATAATCACTAAACAACAAATAAAATATATTCCATTAAAAAATTATAATACATTAATATTTAATGGATTATAATTAGGTGATTCTATTTGAATTACATACAATAGGAAAAACATAGCGACGCAATGCATTGCGTCGCTACAAGATTACCGTTTCTTCCATCCTCTTCACAAAATCAACAATCTGCGAAAGACTGCTGATGCCTTCGAGTCGCATTATCAGCCTGTCGTTGTGCTGCTTGATGGTGAGGTTGCGGGGATTGTTCTGGGCAAACTGCAGAATGGAAATGAAAAGCTTCGACGAATAATATTCCGACTTCTGGTCCTGCGGGAAGTAGCCGAGAAATACGCCATTCTTTATTGCAATCTTCTGGAAACCAAGTCGTAATGCCGTCCATCGCAACTTTACCATATCGAACATCTTTTCGGTTTCGTCAGGAATCTTGCCAAAACGGTCGATGAGCATAGCGCGGAACTTTTCCAGCTCCTGCATATCCTTCAGCTCGTCCATCTGGCGGTATAGCTTTATGCGTTCCGAAGTGCTTGATACATAGTAGTCGGGAATCATCAGCTCGAGGTCGGTCTCCATGCTGCAGTCGCGCAATACGGGCGCATGTTCGCCTTCCTCGTCCTTGAAAACATCGTGGAACTCGGTCTCTTTCAGCTCGTCGATGGCTTCGTTGAGAATTTTGTTGTATGTCTCGAAACCAATGTCGGCAATGAAGCCAGACTGCTCGCTTCCGAGGATATTTCCTGCTCCGCGAATGTCCAAATCCTGCAGGGCGATGTTTATTCCGCTGCCAAGTTCGCAGAACTCCTCGATAGCCTTCAGACGACGGCGTGCATCGGGTGTAAGCAGGTCGATAGGCGGGGTGAGCAGATAGCAGAAAGCCTTGCGGTTGCTTCGGCCAACGCGCCCGCGAAGCTGGTGCAAGTCGCTGAGACCGAAATTGTTGGCATTATTTATTATAATGGTGTTGGCGTTTGGAATGTCAACTCCGTTTTCGACAATCGAGGTACTGATTAGCACATCGTAGTCGCCACGCATAAAGTCGAGGATAATCTTCTCCAGTTCCTCACCATCCATCTGCCCGTGAGCAACGACGGTTTTCACCTCGGGACAAATCTTAGCTATATGGTTCTGAACCTCGTAGATGTTCTGTATGCGGTTGTGGACAAAGAAAACCTGTCCGTTGCGTCCCACCTCGTAGTAGATTGCTTCGCGGATAACATCGTTGTTGAAGGCGTGAAGTTCGGTTGCAATCGGCTGGCGGTTGGGCGGAGACGTTGTTATCACCGACAAGTCGCGGGCACCCATAAGCGAAAACTGCAGGGTACGCGGAATTGGCGTGGCTGTAAGCGTGAGCGTGTCGATGTTGACCTTCATCTGCTTGATTTTCTCCTTCACCGAAACGCCGAACTTCTGTTCCTCATCGACAACTAGCAAGCCCAAGTCCTTAAATTCTACCGACTTGCCTACAAGTTTATGTGTACCTATAATAATATCTATCTTGCCTGACTTTAGGTCGGCAAGCGTCTCGCGGATTTCCTTAGCCGATTTCAGACGGCTGATGTAGGAAACCGTCACAGGAAGATTTTTCAGTCGTTCCGAAAATGTCTGGTAGTGCTGCAAGGCGAGAATCGTTGTAGGCACAAGCACAGCCACTTGCTTTCCATCGACCACGGCCTTGAAAGCCGCACGGATTGCAAGTTCGGTCTTGCCAAAGCCTACGTCGCCACAGATAAGGCGATCCATCGGCACTTCCGATTCCATATCGGCCTTTATCAGCTCGTTGGTCTTGCTCTGGTCGGGCGTATCCTCATACATAAACGACGATTCCAGCTCGACTTGCATATACGAGTCGGGCGAAAATGCAAAGCCCTTCTGCTCGCGCCGTTTTGCGTAAAGCAAAATCAAGTCGCGTGCTATATCCTTGATATTCTTCTTGGTACGCTCCTTCAGTCGTTTCCAATGTCCCGAGCCAAGACGATGAATCACAGGCGGTTCGCCATCCTTGTCGCGGTACTTCGAAATGCGGTGTAGCGAGTGAATGTTCACATATAGCAGGTCGTTTTCTCCGTATGCCAGCGTGACAACCTCCTGCATACGCCCGTTGTGATTGATTTTCTGCAATCCCACGAAGCGTCCGATGCCATTGTCAACATGAACAATGTAGTCTCCCGGATGCAACTCCTTAATTTCCTGTAATGTAAGTGCGTTTGCCTTCGAAATGCTCTTGGTGGAATATCGGTGGTAACGCTCGAAAATCTGATGGTCGGTATATACGCAGGTGCGGGTATCGCTATCGACAAAACCCTCGTGCAGCGAAGCATTCACGCCAACGAAGTCGGGATTTTCGCCCTTGTCGGCAAAAATGTCGCGCAGACGCTGCAACTGCTTGTCGTTGTTGCTGAAGATATAGGTCGTGAAACCGTTTTCTGAATTTTGCTTTAGGTTGGAAATAAGCAAGTCGAACTGCTTGCTGAATGCAGGTTGCGGCTCGGTGGAAAAATGAATCTCGTCGGTAGCCGCAAAAAACGACCGCGACGACATCTCCACTACGGCACGCGCATTTGCCTCGGCTAAAAACTGCTCCTTGCCGATAAGATTCGACTGCGGATTTATTATATAGGTATCCTCGTCGAGGATTTCTTTTTCCGAAATTTCACTGTAGCGAGTTTCGGCAAGCTTGTAATTCTTTTCTATACTGTCGATTACATAGTCGGGAGAATCCACCCAAAGCACAAAATCGCGATTTATAAATTCGAAAATCGAAATTCTGTCCTCCACGGTCTGTTTGTCGTAGATGTTGGGAATGATACGCACTTTGCGCAGTTTTTCGGTAGAGCCTTGTGTTTCGGGGTCGAACTCGCGGATTTTCTCCACCTTGTCGTCGTCGAAATCGATACGGTATGGTTTTTCGGCACCATACGAGAACACATCGATTAGGCTTCCGCGTACAGCAAAACTGCCCGGCTCGAACACAAAGTCGTCGCGACTGAAATTCCAGTCGTTGAGCACATCGATAAGCTTTTCCATCGACAGTTCGTCGCCGACAGCCACATTGAAGGTATTGCGAGTAAGTTCGCGTGTGCGAATCACCTTTTCCATCACCGCCTCGGGGTAGGTGACGATGACGAATCCCTTGCGTGTGGCGTTAAGTCGCGACAGCACCTCGGTCTGCATCACGATGTTCGACTTGTTCTCCTTCATGTACTCTATGGAACGCTTGAAGGCACTGGGGTAGAACATCACTGCCTCTTCGCCAAGAATTCCAACAAGGTCGTCGTACGAGTACGAAGCGCTTTCCTTGTCGGGAAGTACAAGGCAGAAGGTTGTGCCCAGATCGGCAAATGCAGCCGCCACGGCAAACGACTTTGCCGAGCCTGCGAGACCGCTAAGCTGTACCTTGGCCTGTCCGCCGTTTGCCAGCAGGCTTGTCAGCTTGTCGAAGCTAGGATTTTGCGATATGCGAGAGAGGAGAGTGTTCATTATTAATTACTTATAATTTGGCGGTCACAACCGCCGAATGTTTCTATTCTCCCTTCTTTTTCAACTCTTCAATCTGCTTCTCCAGCATTTCAATCTTCTTTGCCATGTCGTCGAGCTGCTTGAAGCGCACATACAGACGCTGATACTTGTGGGCATCCATTGCGGGTGCACCCATAAGGACTGCATTTTCTTCCTTTACCGTGCCGGCAATTCCGGTCTTGGCCTGCATCTTGGTGCGGTTGGCAATGTTGGAGTGGGGACCAATTCCCACTTGCCCGCCGAACATACAGTTTTCACCAATCTTTGCCGAACCGGCGATTCCGCCTTGTGCAGCCATAACGGTATTCTTGCCAATCTCAACATTGTGAGCCACATGGTTGTGGTCGTCGAGTTTTACGCCACGACGGATTATGGTGGAACCAGCAATTGCACGGTCGATGGTAACAAGCGCACCAAGTTCCACATTGTCCTCGATGACGACATTGCCAATCTGCTCGATTTTTTCGAACTCACCGTCTGGATTGGGCGCAAAGCCAAAGCCGTCGGCACCTATTACAGCGTTGGAATGTATTATGCAATTCTTTCCGATTTCGCAATCGTAGTAAATCTTCACGCCCGGATACAATATGGTGTTGTCGCCGATTTTCACATTCTTGCCCACATAGCATAGCGGATGTACCTGAACATTGTCGCCTAGAACGGCATTTTTGTCGATGTAGGCGAATCCGCCTATGTAGCAACCTTTGCCGACTTTTGCCGTGCGATGAACCTTGCTGCGCATCTCGCGACCTTTGGGAGTGTATTTCACAGCGTAGATGTGAAGCAAATCGGCAACCGACTTGTATGCATCGGGCACGCGAATCAAGGTGGCGGAAATATTTCCATGAGGCTCAAAGCCGTTGTTTACAATCACAGCCGAAGCCTTGCTTGTATATATGTATTGCTCATACTTGGGGTTTGCTAAAAACGAAATAGCTCCAGGTTCTCCGTACTCAATTCTTGCGAATTTCGAAATCATAACCGAACCATCGCCTTCTACTTTGCCGCCTAGCATATCGGCAATTTCCTTTGCTGAATATTCCATTGTTCTCAATTTACTTTAAGAAATGCAAAGTTAACAAATAAAATCGGGGAGACAATAAAAAAACCTCCGAAAGCTTGGGATTCTAACGGAGGTTAAAATAAAGTTTGATAATATGAGGGCAATTTAAATAACCAGACGTCATTTTGTCATCTGATTGCGATACAAAAGTATGGACTTTTTTTTTTCTGGCAAGCACTTTTTTGTTCAATTATACAAAAAAACGAAAAAATGTTATATCTTAGAAAAAATTTTATATGAAATAATTGTCAAAAACCGACCAATTACGTGTAATAAAATATAAAATGCACACAAATTTCAAAAAAAACTTCTTCAGTCCAAATCAAAGAATTATTTTTACAACCGAATATTAAAAAACTATAGGGTTATGAAGATTATTAATTTAGGTGGCAAGGGCAGTTTGCTCGACCAGTTTCTATCGGAGATAAGAGACGTACAGATTCAACAGGAAAGGTTGCGTTTCCGCAACAACCTCACTCGAATAGGCGAAGTAATGGCATACGAAATCAGCAAGCGACTGCCGTTTGCCGAGGAAGACGTAATAACTCCGCTTGGCATTGCAACTGTACCTACGCTCAAGGAACAGCCGGTCCTGGCAACTATTCTGCGTGCCGGACTACCAATGTACAAGGGTTTCCTCAACTTTTTCGACCATGCCGAAAGCGCATTCATTGCTGGATACCGCAAATACAAGAAAAGCGGCAAGTTCGAGGTAAAAATCGACTACATCACATCACCATCAATAGAGGACAAGAATGTAATAATATGCGACCCAATGCTCGCAAGTGGCAGCAGTATAGAACTGGCATTCAAAGGATTGCTTGAATACGGAACACCAAAACATGTTCATGTTGCAGCTGTGATTGCAAGTCGCGAAGGCCTTGAATATATTGAAAAGGTATTGCCCGAAAGTATGGTTACTGTATGGACTGGCGCCATAGATGACGAACTGACTGTAAAATCTTACATAGTCCCTGGAATTGGCGATGCTGGCGATTTGGCTTTCGGAGAAAAAACGGAATAAACGAATGGACAATTAACAATTGATAATTAATAATTATTAAAATAGGTAAAGACGCAAAATTTTGCGTCTCAATAAAAAACAAATGAAAAAACTCATCATCATTCTTGCATTCGCAACAGCCTACTCACTATTCTCATGCAAGGGGCAAAACGAAAAACCGCTTCCCGAAGTGCTAACTACCGATACACTTGCAACCGTGTACGAATATTCTGTAACCGACACCTTTGCCAGCGGAGAAACTCGCCGCATAAAATTCTACGACAAGTCCGATACCACCACAGCTACGTATGAGAAACGTTACTACAAGAACGGCAACATCTGCATGGAAGGTCCTCTCGACAGCAACGGATTGCGCGACGGACGCTGGACTGCTTGGTACGACAACGGGAAGGTTTGGAGCACAGGCGACTATAGCCACGGATTGCGTAATGGAGAAAACAAAGTCTATTATATAAACGGACAAGTGCAATATAATAAGAAATATGTAAACGACACCGCCGAAGGCATCTGGACATTCTATCTGGAAGACGGAACCGAAGCTTTGAAACTCTTTTACGAAAAGGGAAAGGTTATTGAACAAGTACAATATGGGGAGGCTGACAGTTTAAGAAATCTTTCACTTTAACGTACGTTTCTTTGGCATAATTTTGCGACCAGAAAAATTATAAATTAAAAATACAAATGAAAAGATTCACACTCTTGCTGTTCGCTTTGATATTAGGCATTGGAGCAGCATTTTCGCAGGGTATGGCATTATCAGACAAATTGCCAAACGACCCTAAAGTAGTTACGGGCAAACTTGACAATGGAATGACCTACTACATCAGACAGAACTCAATACCGGAAAACCGTGCAGAACTTACGCTTGCCGTATATGCTGGTTCGGTTCTCGAAACCGAAGAACAGCGCGGTTTGGCTCACTTTACCGAGCACATGGCATTCAACGGAAGTACACACTTCAGCAAGAACGAACTTGTAAACTACCTTGAATCAATAGGTATGCAGTTCGGCCACGAAGTAAACGCATATACTTCGTTCGACGAAACAGTATATGGCATCAAGGTGCCGACCGATAGCAGCGAATTCATCGACAAGGGCTTGCTCGTACTTTACGACTGGGCTCACGAACTTTCGTTCGACGACGATATGATTAACGACGAAAGAGGCGTTATCCACGAAGAATGGCGTTTGAGCCAGGGTGCACAGGAACGCATCCAGACCAAAATGCTCAATGCATTGTTCAACGGTTCGAAATATGCAGAACGCACCCCGATAGGCCTTATGGAAGTTGTCGACAACTTCGACCCGAAGGTAATAAAGGACTTCTACAAGACCTGGTATCGTCCAGACCTTATGGCTGTAATAGTTGTAGGTGACTTCGACCCGGCCGACATGGAAGCTCGCGTAAAGAAGCTTTTCTCGCAGATTCCAAAACCAGAAAATCCAAAAACTCGTCCTATAGAAATCATTCCCGACAACAAGGAAACTATCGTAAAGTTTGCAACCGATCCCGAATGTCCTCAAACTATGATTCAGATTCTCTACAAGCACCCGGAGTCGAAGACTGTTACTGTAGCAGATGCTCGCCGCGATATGGTCTCGATGCTTATGTCGCAGATGTTGTCGGCTCGTTTCGCAGAAATCGCAATGGCTCCTAATCCTCCTTTCGTACAGGCTGCCGGTGCATACTCGTCGTTCATGGGCGGAAAGGATGCCTTCATGAACTTCGCACTGCTTCAGAACGACAAGATCGAAAACGCAGTAAGAGTTCTTGCAACCGAAAACCAGAGAATGATACAACACGGTTTTACACAGACCGAACTCGACCGCGCAAAGAAGGACATGCTGAAGATGATTGACAAGCAGTACAACGAGCGCGACAAGCAAAAATCTGAAAGCTACATCAACGAATACAAGGCTAACTTTATGCCACCTCATTCAGCATACATGAGCGCAGAATACGAACATCAGCTCTACAACAAGTACATTCCGGAAATCACACTCGACGAAGTCAACAACTATGCTACCACAATGATTACCGACGACAATTGCGTGGTTTTCGCTATGGCACCAGAAAAGCCAGGTTCGAAGCTCCCGACCGAAGCACAGATTAGAAAGGCTTTCGAGGAAGCAAACCAGACAAGCACCGAACCATACGTCGATAAGGTTGCCGACAAGCCTCTTGTAGATGCTCTCGGAGCAAAGGGAAAGGTTGCAAAGAAGGCTACCAACAAGGATTTCGGCTACGAAACCTGGACTTTGAGCAATGGTGTTAAGGTTGTTATCAAGCACACCGACTTCAAGGCCGACGAAATCACAATGACAGCAAAGAGCGAAGGCGGTTACTCAAAGTACAATGCAAATGACGCTCTCACAATTCAGTGCATTACCGATGTAATGGACGAAAGCGGTCTCGGTAACTACGATGCAACCGAACTTCAGAAATACCTCTCTGGCAAGAATGCTCACGTATCGCCATACATCGGTGAAACCGAAGAAGGTTTCGTCGGAGGATGCGACGTTGAAGGTTTCGAAACAATGCTCGAACTTGTAAACGCTTATTTCACACAGCCTAAGTTCAACGAAGATGCTTTCAAGTCGTACATCGAAAAGCAGAAGGGTCTGCTCGAAAACGCAAGCCTCGACCCGCAGAGCGTATGGCAGGATTCGATGAGATGGCTCATGGCCAACTACAGCGAATACCGCAAACCTATGACTCCAGCTATGCTCGACGAAGTTAACTTCAAGAACATGAGCAAGTTCTACAAGCAGCGCTTCAACGACCCATGCAACTTCACATTCTACTTTGTCGGCAATATCGACAGCAAGAAGGCAAAACCGATAGTTGAAAAGTACTTAGGTTCGCTCGAAACTGTTCAGCGCACCGAAACTTTCGTCGACCTCGGCATTCGTCCTCCTAAGGGTGGTATCGAAAAGGATGTTAAGAAAGGTAAGGACGACAAGTGCATCGAAATCATAATGTTCCACGGCGATTTTGACTACAATGCACAGAACAACACCGAAATCGATGCTATCTGCAAGATTCTAACCACCAAGCTCCTCGAACAGATCCGCGAAAAGGAAAGCGGCGTATATTCTATAGGTGCATATCCTATGACTTCAAACAAGCCTACAGGAAGATATGCAGTCCAGATTTTCTACAGCTGCGACCCTGCAAGAGAACCCGAACTCAAGGAAAAGATTTTCAACGTTATCAAGTCTCTCCAGAACGGTGAAATCAACGATGAAGAAATCGCAAAGACCATCGAGAAGAAGAGACGCGAACACGAAACCGAAGTTAAGGAGAACAGATACTGGAGAGGCCTCATCATTGACCTTGTAGAGGGCGACATTACTCCCGAAGAGGCAAAGAGCGAAGATGCACGTATCAATGGCATCAACAAAGACCAGATGACAAAGGCTGCCGGCAAATACTTTAAGTTCGACAGCTACGTAAAGGTTCGCCTTGTACCTGAAAAATAACGGCTTTTTCATATTTTTAAGATAAGGGGTGCGTCTTTATGGCGCCCCCTTTTTTTATGGTATTAACAGCATACGTTTAATTAAATGCCTTTTTCTTCAACAATTTCAGTGTAAAAACCATTTATTTTTGCATCTAAAACATAAAATACATATTATGCGATCAATTATTGCAATATCAATCTACCTGCTATTCCCAATAATTATAGTATCGGCATTCCACAAATGGAAAATACTACAGAAAATAGGCACCGTAATATTGGCATACGCCGTCGGCATAATAATGAGCCTTACTGGATTCGTAACTTTTGACCCTGCTACTGCCGAAGCAGCAACCTTCGAAAGCATACAGAAACTGATAATGAACATATCGGTTCCAATTGCCATTCCGCTGATGCTGTTCAACTGCGACTTCAAGCTGTGGACACGGTCGCTGCCAAAAACAATACTTGCTCTCGTAGGCGGAATAATAGCGATTGCGACAGCTGTAATCACAGGATTTTTCATCTTCCGCGACTCTGGCGTAAACGACATTGCAAACGTTTCGGCAATGATGACTGGCATATACACTGGCGGAACAATGAACTTCAACGCACTTGGTGCCGCCCTCGGCGTTGACCCCACTACAATAACCTTAGTACTCACCTTCCAGATGCTGATAACATTCCCGCTTATAATGTTCATCACTGGCGGCGGATACAAGCTTTTCAGGAAAATATTGCCTTTCCCCGACGAGACTTCGGCCGTATCGACAGACACCCATAAGAACCTCGAAGAACATGGCATCGAAAACTATGGAAAGATGCTCAACAAGAAAGTCTTTCCAAGAACCATGCTCGGCCTGCTGCTGTCGATTGCCTTCCTTGCTGTTGGCGCGGGACTGTCGTTGCTATTCTATAACCTTGGCATTGTTGGCGACAAGGAAGCCGGCACAGGAAAACTCAACGAACTGGTTATAATCCTTACCATCACCACCCTATCGATTATAGCATCATTCTCGAAGAAAATCCGTGAACTGCCGAAAACATTCGAGCTCGGCATGATTTTCATACTGATATTCAGCATAGTAGTAGCTTCGCAGTTCAATCCGTACAACATCGACATGTCGGCTGTTTCGCTCGGACTATTCGTGCTGTACATAATGCTGGTGTCGGTAATTGTCCACATTATATTCTGCCGTTTTGCAAAAATCAACGGCGATCTATACACTGTGGCACAAGTGGGGCTTTTCTGCTCGCCGCCATTTATTCCGCCAGTAGTAGGTGCAATGGGCAACAAGAAAGTGCTTATCAGCGGTATAGTAATAGGACTTATCGGATATGCAATCGGAACCTATATGGGTGTCGGCATCGCATACCTTCTAAAATTATTCTAGACATCTAAAAATCAAGCTTATGAGGAAAATCATAACACTTGCCATCATAGCCCTCATCGCAACAGGTGCAATGGCAGAGACAGAGAAGAAAGACAGCAACAACGTAAAGACCGGATGGAACTTCGGCATATTGCCGAGCATCGCATACGATGCCGACCTCGGATTCCAGTTCGGCGCACTGTCGAACATATACTACTACGGCGACGGAAGCCAATACCCCGAATACATACATTCGTTCTACGTAGAAGCAGCATACACAACCAAAAGATACGGACTTTTCCGTTTCTTCTACGATTCGAAATACTTGATTCCTGACCATCGCCTAACTATTGACGTATCGTATCTGCCCGACGCAATGTGCGACTTCTACGGCTACAACGGATACCCTACTCTTTACCACATGGGATGGCACAATGCTAAGAAGGACTCGAGCGAATACATTTCGCGTGCATTCTACAAGTACAAACGCGACCTTGTGCGTGTTGCCGCCGACATCGAGGGCACAATTACTGGTGCGTTGAAATGGAATGCCGGTCTGGGCGTACTCGGATATATGATCGACGAGTGCGACATTGCCATGCTCAACGGCAAACGCCAGCCGACTGACATCAAATACCTCGACCCGTCGGTTCAGGGACTTTACGAACTGTACCGCAACTGGGGCATAATAAAGCCCGACGAAGCTAATGGCGGTTGGCATCCGTACGTACGTGGCGGCATCACCTTCGACAGCCGCGACAAGCGCTCAAACCCGTCGCGAGGAATTTATACAGATGCATTCTTCACCTACTCGGCTGCATTCGGCAAACAGACCGAATACAACAACCTGAAGTTCAACTTCACATTCAGACACTATGTGCCGATATACAAGGACAGAATCACTCTGGCCTACCGAATCGGAACGCAAAACACAATTGTTGGCGAATCGCCTTTCTACATGAACACCTACCTAAACACACTTTTTATACAACGTGTTATATACGAAGGACTTGGTGGCGGTAATTCGTTGCGTGGAATTATGCGTAACAGAATTCTAGCCAATGGTTTTGCCTACGCAAATGTTGAACTCAGGACCAAGATTGTAACCTTCGACATAGGCAAGCAGCACTTCTATATCGGCTTGAATCCGTTCTTCGACATAGGTATGGTAACCCAGCCCTACAAGCTTGACGAAAATGAAGTAAGGACAGCCATTTCTGCCAACAACATAGCAACTGGCCGCACCGACAAGTTCGAAGACTACTTCAACCTCTCGAACAAAGAAATCTACAAGCCGCATTCAGCAGCAGGCGTTGGATTAAAAGTCGCCATGAACGAGAACTTCATACTTTCGGTTGACTGGGCAACTGCACTAAACAAGCAGGATAACGGCAAAATGATGAACTTTTACGTTAAGATGGGATACTTGTTCTAGTCCTTTACCGTCATTTCGGAAGCTATGAGTCTCACGGCGATACCCAAAAGTGAGCCGATGAGAATCGAGCTGTCCGTAATATTTCATTGTAAACGATTATTGTCGATATTAATAAATTTGTGTACTATTTATACCCTATCGGGTATAAATACATTGGTTTTGTTCGTGCTATTAAAGATCATTCAATCTTCCTATACACAAAATCGACATCGCCGTACCTCAAAACCATCATTTTGCGTGAGAGCTCGGCAATCTTGAAGGTCTGGCTGCCCATTTTAAGATAGTTGCAATCTACAAAATTCCACTTCCCGATTAATGTGTCGTTTTCCCTCACTTTTGTATAATGGCCGTCGGTGTCGAAATTGTAAATTTCTGGGGAAATGCTCATTTCTATATTCACCGAATAGTTGATATAGCTATTGATTTCCCACGTATTCCCTGTTATTAGCTTTATTTTTCTATTTATCGAACAGGAGTTTTCGCACGACTGCACGAAAAGCAAAGCAAGCGACATCAATATGATTACCAGAAGTTTTCGCATCTAGTCCACGCGCGAATTTATTGAAACTACATGCTTCTCCACAATCTTCTTGCCTTCGAGGTTGAAAAGCTCGACATACACGATGTAAATTCCTGCCGGACAAAGCCTATTCTGTGCATCGAAGCCGTCCCAAACGATATTGCCGACTGAGCCAAGGCTACGGTTATTTACAAGCGTCTGCACAAGCCTGCCGTTCGACGAGTAAACCGCAATAGTACCGCTATAGCCTGCAACATCGAGGTTGTAAGTTATTACAAGCTGGTCGTCGTATCCGTCGTTGTCGGGCGAAAAGACCTCGCTGCTCAAGGTTATCTGCGATTCAATCTCGCCAATCTCGTGGAACTGCGAATTTACATATCCGGGCGTTGCAAAGCCTGCGTCCTGTGCTGCCGAATGCCAGTTGCTTTCGTCCGACGACGGCACATCGTAGTTTATCCTTTCGAGCGAAACACCGTCCTGCGAACTCAACAACTTGTAATGCTGGGACTTGTTGTAGCTTACTATGTCAATGGTATCGAAGGCGCGACCTGTGATTATGATTGTCCCCTTGTCGTCGGGCATCGACGGCATCTTGGCAACCTTGTAGAGATTTTCGGAGTGCTCAATTGTATAGTGGTTGTAAAGGTCGGCAATGTCGGTGCTGAAAGCGCAATATTCCTGCGGAAGTATCAGTCGGCTGATATTTGTAATCTGGTACGAATCCTTCACGGAACCATCGTCGTTGGTGTTCGAAATCCACAAATCCTTCAGATCGATGACCTTGTCGGAACGGTTGTAAAGTTCTACAAAGTCGCTTCCGCCAGAATAGGGATTGAATAGTAATTCGTTTATTGCCAAGTCGTTATATTCAGCCTGCACGCCAATTCCAAACCTAATCTGCGTGTTAACCTCGACATTGTTTCCGCTGCAGTCGGTAATATTTTCGCCGATGTTGAGCATATAGACCTTGCCACGCTGTATTTCGGCGTTGAACTTCATTTTTACAACTGTAAGCTGAGGCTCAATAATTTTCACAAATGTCGGATTCCCAAATTCTTCCACACTGAAATTCTGCGTACTAATCATTTCAGGCAAAACCACTTCGCTGAAATACACGACCACCGTATCGTTTACCACTTCGGCATCGGTCGGATATGGCATAATCCTGTCGGGATTGGTTGCGTTCACCGAGTTTTGTGTTCCGGGCGTACCACCGCGACGGTCGAGAGTAGAACGCCAGTTGGCTGCGCCTTCGCACGGATTGTCGAGGTCAACCATTTCGAGCGAGTAGCCGCCCTGCGCCTTGAAGTTGTCGTCGTGCCACGACGACGAGAAAGTAAGCGTGTGGATTATATTGTCGTTCTTGTCATATAGCGAAATCGTTGTACCGCCTTGCGCAAACGACGGCATACCATCAACACCAACGACATTCTCAAAATCTTCGAATAAGAAAGCATTGTCGGCAGAAGTAAGCACCAGATACGACTTGGCATTTACGATTACCGACGGCAAAGCCTTAGTCGTTGAGCCAAGCGCAATTTTCCACCCCGACAAACTTACAGCATTGTCGCTACGGTTGTAAATCTCCACATACTTTGCATCGGGCAAATCGACCACAGGCGATGGCTTTGACATTATCTCGCTGACTACTATTGTATTGAATGCAACTGGAACAGTCGAGAACTGCACCGTCTGCCTTTCCATGACATTTCCGCAAAGGTCGGCTATGTTTTCCACCGTAAGGTTGTAGATGCGGTTCTGCTCGAACGACATTCCGAACATAAGCACCAGCAAGTTGGGATTATTGGCGTCAAGCCCCGCATAAACGGGGTTGCCGTAGTCGTTGTCGAGCAAAAAGTTGTCGAGCGAAAGCGTTGTTGTATCGATGGTTTCGGAAAAAGTAAGATGCAGTTCATTTGCCGAATTTATGCTCAAATCCATAATCGACGGAGCTGTTTCGTCAACATTTGGTCCGAAAATCGAGTTCTGTACTCCAGGAGTACCGCCATTCTCGTTTTCGGAAGCCCGCCAGTTGGTTGACTGCTCGCAACGGTTGTTCGGGTCGATGCGTTCGAGCGACCATCCACCGTCCTTCTTGCCTGCATTCCTGTACCATGCCGACGAGTATGTAATCTTGTCAACCTCAGACATGAACTCGTTGTAAAGCGTGATGGTTGTTCCGCCGTTTGTCAACGCAGTCGCCGACAGGCTTAGAGGCAGAATATTTGTGATGTCGTAGAAAAGCGTATCGTTGCCGGTGCGACAAATCACCACATATTCCGACGGATACAGCATATATGCATCGAGTGTTTTTGAAGTCGTGCCGATTTTCAAAGTCCAGCCTTCGAGGTTTATGGCATCGGGCGAATTGTTGTAAAGTTCAATGTATTCGCTTTCGGGCAATCCGACGACTGGTGTCGGGTCGGCCATTATTTCGTTGATAACCACCGAGCCAGTTCCTGCTGCCACAAAAGTCATCTGCGTGGTGGTTGCAGCTGCGGTGTTACCTTCGGTGTCGGACATTCCGCCGTAGGTAAGCGTGTAAGTTGTTCCGTTTGTGAAACTGCCAGCAAACTGCAAGACAATTTTTCGTGCATCGCCTTCCTGCAAAGTTGCAGAACTTGCCTGACCTATGCCGTTGTCCATACTGAAATTGGTAGCGGAAACACTTTCCTCGTCGATTTCCTCATCGAACGAGAGCAGAATGCTGTTTTCGCTTGTGAAGCGTGCCGAAACCAATGCAGGGGGCTCTGTGTCAACCGTGTATGTTCCCGAAACGGAAATATCGTCGAACCACATTTTTGCAGCATTCGAAACCGTATATTTGCAGGCAAGGCCGAAATACCTTGATGCCGAGTATGTCAAATCGGTGGTTTCGCCTTCGAGTGTGTATGTTCCCTCGTCGTTTATGTCGGTATAAAGTTTCCACTCGCCATCGGCGGAACGTGTAACCTTGATTTTGAAAGTGTTGTTTGTACCAAGCGTAAGTGCGCGACCATCAATGATTTTGTTTGACGATGAAGCATTTTTGCGATACAGGCAAACATTGTCGGTAGTTGAAACGCCGCAAACCCTGACAAAATAGCCAGCAGTGCAAGAAAATGGATTGGCATTGTCGGAAACTATGTAAACATCGCAAAAATTGTTGGTAGAAGGATTGAAGCCGTACCTTACCTTGAAAGTCCATTCGGCGCCATCGATTGCATGGCATTCGGTTGAGAGCATGGCTGTGGAAGCCTCAGAATCGTTGAGTTGGAGTTCGCCTCCATTAACTTGAAACTTAGTGGTTTCGCCAGTCCACTGCGGATTAGCTGTAAAGTCGCCATCCGAAAAATCGTCGGTAAAGCCACCGTTGACCTGAGCGTTAGCCAGCGATACCGAGAAAAGTAAAATCGCAAATGCAAATATCTTGAAATACATTAGTCTAACATTTAACAAATTGCAAAAGTAACCAAAATTTCTATTCATAAGCCTTTTTCTTCCAAATGTTGGTTTTTTATCAGTCAAACAAAAATATTATTGCTCGTAAACATAAAATCCCTATATTTGCCACAATGATACTAAGTTTTATTAAAATGGAAGTTTTAGCCCACGAAGCTGGCCACAATTCTGCCACTGCATTTTCTCATTCTGAAAATTATGATTATAAGCAAAAAGGATTACAGAGTTATAGAAAGGGATGGGTATATCCAACCGATAAAAACACTATCGGAATAATTGATGATGATGATAATAGAAAACACATGACAATAAAATAATGAAACTTTCATTTGTAATATTAATACATTTTTGTATTGTTTTTTCTGTCGTAGCACAAGAGTACCCCGCTAAATATTATGGAGGAAACGAAAATTTAGAAGGACCTTTTAAATACGAAATGGGACAAGTATTTGGAGCCTGGGAAACATATTACCTATATTTTGACAAAACGGCTAATAATACCAAAGGCTATTTTTTATATACATGGGACACCGATGCAGGGAAAGCCTACGGGAAAGGCCAGTTTGAAAAATATAAGCATAGGGGGAAATATATTCTGAAGTATGATGACCGTTTAAACGATACGGTTATATACGAATATAACAGCGAATTGTCCTCTGATACTTTATACATATACACATACAACAATTACGGATATTATTCTGATAGAGATTTTATTATTATGCTGGAATATGTCGACACAACAACTAATGACAAAAAAACTATAGATATGATAATTCATACTTTCCAAAGTAAGGACAGTACAATATCAGGATGCTATTTCCCCATAGCAAAGCGTCACATAAGGAATATCAGGTCTAATTTTTTTATTATTAATGAATATGATATAAATATACAAACTGAGCACCTCGACAGCATAAATGTTGTCAATATAATTGGGAAAGAGCGTTATAATGAAGTAATACAGACAGGATATTGCGAAATGCTAAAAGTCAGAAAAGATTATATAATCGATAAAAAAAGAATGATTGAATATGAATCCAACAGATATAAGCCAGACAAAGGAGCACGCCAAAATCGCCGTTCTTATAGAAGATATAGAAGATATTACTATGGCTGGTTAACGAGAAAAAAATATAAGGAATATAAGAAGAAATTTAGTGAATACGAAGCAGGACATAATTCTGCTGAAGCATTTGAAATTTAGCAAACAATAATCATTAGAAATACATCCCCACCACCATCACATCATCTGTCTGCTCCAAGTCGTCACGCCACGAGTCAAGTTTTTCGGACAAGAACGACTTTGCCTTATCGGGCTTCATCTGCGCACATTCCTGCAAAAGGGCGCGGAAGCGCGAATATTTCAGTTTTCCATCTGCACCAAACTGATCAGGATAACCATCGGACGATAGGAAGACAACATCGCCAGAATTGATATTTATAATTTCTTCCGCAAATTCTTCATTTACAGCACTCCCCATTATTGCATTCGACGACTTGTACTCTCGCACTTCGGGCTTACAGGCTAACGGGCTAACAGACGAGCAGTCGCCTTTGTCGCCAGAAACAAGCCACATTTTTTGCTTGGAACCAAGAAAACGAACCTCGTTGCCACAAATCCTAATCATCGACAAGCAGAGCGACTCGCCCTTGAGATTTTCGGCAGACGAAACAATCTCACAAAACTCATTGTTTATGAAAGACGCCATTTCGGGCAAAGTGTTGTACTTTTCTATTGCCGCATACACCGACTTTATGCCCAGCACCGACAGAAATCCGCCCGAAATTCCGTGCCCAGTGCAGTCGCCCACAACCACATACGAGGCATCGCCTTTGGTCTGCGAAATGTAAAAGTCACCACCGACTACGACCTTAGGACGGTCGAGGACAAACATCTGCAAGTTGCTTTCAGCCAGACTATTGCTCATACAGCCAAGTTGAATTTCGCGTGCATAGTCGAGGTTTGAGGAAATTTCCTCGTCGCGCTGCTTGAGGTCGGCGTTGAGTTTGTTCAAGGCTTTGTTTAGACGGTTTTTCTTCACAAGCAAAAATGCAATGACAGCGATGAAAATAAGTACGATAGCGATTATGGAGAAGAGGATTGAGTTGAGGGTTTTCTGATGGGAGATTTCTTCGTCGCGGATTTTCAATTCAAGTTCAGATTTTTCGCGTTCGTTTCGGTTTTCTAGTTCATTAAGTTCTTTTCTTAAATCTGCTGAATATATACTGTCCCTTAAGGAATTATACATTTCAATATATAATATGGAATTCTCCAAATCGCCATTCTTCAAATAATAATCATGGTAATTTTGATAAAGGATAAGTCGTATCTTGTCGAAACTATTTGCATTGCAAATACTATCAACCTCAGCCAAATAATCTATCGCCTTACCGTATTCTTCATGCTGTATATATATACTCGACATACTATTCAAAATCGAAGCATACATATAAATGTCTGTATTCGTATCAAGAAGCGACAAGATTTTTGCATAGTCGTTTTGCGCCTCATCGTAATTCCCTGTTAAGTGATGCAAATAGGCAAGATTATTAAGTACTGCAATTTTTATGTCTTTGTCAGTTGCAATGCTCAAAGCGCTGCTATACAAATGAAAAATTGTATCATAATCTTCTTTATCATAATAAAGATTGGCTATACTTACCAGTATACGGGCATATGAATCATCATCTTCACAAATTTTAGCATTCTCTAAAGCCTTATCATAATACTTGCTAGCTGTATTATTATCACCTGAATCATAGTATATTAAACCCATATTGTTGTATATCTTTGACAACAATCTGGAATCATTTATCTTCTTAGCATATTTTTCAGACTTACCATAGTATTCAAGTGCTGCACTATAATCACCAAACTTGTATTTTACTAAGCCTTTGCACCTATATCCTTCTGAAAGCCAACGTTCTGATGCCATTTTTTGCGCATACAACAAAATTGTATCGGCATACTTGTCAGATAAGTTATTATCTATGCGTGAATAATAATCAAACAAGTCGTAGTACAGACTTGTCTTAGTTGCATCATCTGCTACCGCCAATTCATTTCTTAAACTATCCACATACTCATCCTGCGCAAAGCCACCCAATGCCAACACACAAAACAATATGCCAGTCAGGAAGTTTTTCATTTTCTCCTGAAAACTTTACCGATTACCCTCTTGTACATCGCCGTCATATCTTCCGAAAGGTCTAAATACAAGGTCGGCACGACAAACAAAATGCAGATTACCGCCGAACGCACCGCCAAGTCGAGTATCAAGTTGCCCAAATCGGGTATCAACCACGACAGCAGATAAGCCACCGCACCGAAAAGCAACACTAACAAATGCTTAAGGCAGAACGGATTAAATCCAAATTTCAGCCTTACAAAAGCAATCCTTACCACAGAGTACACAAGGAAGGACAGCATTGAAGCCACCGCCGCGCCTGTAATGCCATAAATCGGCAACAGCCATACATTGAAACCAAATATCAATCCAATGAGCATCACCATAATAAGCGTGTGATAACGGTAATATCTGCTGTACTGAATAATCTCGCCGCTCACGCTTGCTGCCATCTGTATGAGGTGCGAAATGGCAATGAACAAAATTACCAGCCTGCCATCGGCGTATTCGGGCGGAAGAATCTTGAGGATATTGTCGATGTTGCCCCACACCAGCACAAACAATATTACACCTATAATCAGCATGTTGGTTGTGCACTTGCGATATACTTTGAGCACCATGTCGTCGTCGCCGCTCTTGAACGACTCCGAAATCACCGTGCTCGAAATCCTTATTATCGACCGACCAGGCAACAATATCATCGAACCGAAATAGAAGGCGATGGAATACACGCCAGTGGCGCTCAGGTCGCAGTAGTGATTGATGAAATAACGGTCAATCTGATTGACAAACACCCCACTGAAACTTGAAATCACACCAAAGAACGCCACCGAGCACATAGCCCTGACGAACTCGCGCGTCAGCAGTTTCTTCGACGGCTTCAGCGACATATTTCCCTGCACTATGAGCAATATCAGCAACAAAACCGTAGGAACTCCGTAGGCCGCCACATAGTAGATTATGAAGCCGTTGAAGTCAAGTACTCCGAAATAGAACAGCCCGATGCCTATGAGGTTGAGTATTCGCAGAAGGAACTCCTTGACAAACAGCCCGAACGACGAATTGTAGAACATCCGGTTATAGATATCGCTGAGCAGGTAGAATATGGTTATGTAAATCAGCGGCAGAAGCAGGAAAACATAGTCGGCAAATAGTTTCGACTTCTCAAGGTTTTGTGCCACAAGGTAGTCGCGTGCACCAAAATAGCCTGCGGTGCATACCAGCGAGCCGAATATTCCCACCGCGACAAGCAGGAACGGAAAGCCGTTGTGACCTTTCTCGGGGTTGCGGAAGTATGGGAAAAACCTGACTATCACATTGGTAAAGCCAAAACAGCCGAATTGTCCCACAATAGACGACAGAGCAATAAGCAGGTTGGTAAGACCAATTTCGTCGGTGGTGAAAATCTGCGGCATAAGCAGGGCTACATTCACAAAACCTATGAATGCTCCGAGGTAGGAGTAAATCGAACCTTTTATTGTCTGTTTTGCAATGAGTCCCATAAATCGTAGATGCTTTTTTTCGACTTTATGTTTTCAAATGGCAAGAGGTATGCTCCTGTAATACAGTCCATTGAGCGCAAAGCAGTCATAGCCCTGTCGAGTCCGAACGAACTATAGTCACGGACAATGAAAAGGTAGTCGAAGTTGTGAAATTCGTCGATAAGGTAAATTCCGTTGTGCCTGTTTGATATTAGCAGCAGGTCGGACTTTCGGAAACTGTCGATTGCATTTCCGTAAACCGAATAGGTATTTGGTTCTGATTGTGCAACATTGTCGAACAGCGACATGGTCTGCTGCTGTTCCCTTTCCACCTCGATGCACGGAAGCAGGTAAAAGTCCATTCCAAATCCACGGACAAGACCAAACGCCAACTTGTAGTCAATTTCCGATGTCGATATACCAACAATCTGGAAATTCACATTAGGCATATAGTCCAATTTTACCTTCGAAGTCTTCATAATGCAAACTTACATAAAAAATTATTAGCAGTGGTAAAAATTGAGGAAATTCTTTTGTTTTCGGATATAGGCAAAATTTTTCAATGAGATTTTGTCTTGTAAAAAATTACATAAGATGTTTGGCAGATAACAAAACATCAGTATCTTTGCAGATATAAAGAATTTAATATGGATACGGTAAAAATTAATATCGAATTGCCGTCGTGTGGACAATATTCAAGAAAAGAACTTGAATATTTGGTTTATTCATACGCAATGACATTGATTAAGCGCAATGACATTGACGAATTTTCAGTTGAAGATGAATTGAAGGAACTAAAACGCCGTGCAATAGAAATGAAAAACGACCCAACTGTTTGCGTACCTATCGAAAATGTCACCTAAATTAATAGTTTGCTTTTGTTTTTTCATTGACATAAATTGAACCCAGAAAATTACCTCCCACTCCCTTTTTCAAACTCCTCCATCTCCGTACTTGCCTCCTCCCACACGCTCATCTGCTGCTCGAGCTCCTCGTTCAGCTTGCCCGACATCTTGTAGGCGGTTTCCAACTTCTGCTGTTCGATGGCTGGATTCGACATAAGTTCGTTAAGCCCAGCAATTTCCGATTCAAGCCTTTCGATTTCGGCTTCGGCTTTGTCGATACGGTTCTGTATGGCACGACGGCGCTTGTTGAGTTCCTTGTTTTCAAGATACTTCTGCTTGTTGTCAGAGATACCTGCTTCGGCTTTAGCCTCGGCAAGCTTGCGGTCCTTAATCTCAATCTCGCGCATGTCCTCAATCTTCTTGTTGCGCAGAAAATCGTATATGCCACCGACATGCAGGCGGATTTTCTTGTTCTTGAACTCGTAAACCTTCGACACAAGCCCGTCGAGGAAATAACGGTCGTGCGAAACCACTATCAGCGTGCCGTCGTAGTTCTGGAGTGCCTGCTTAAGAATGTCCTTGGAGCGTATGTCGAGGTGGTTGGTAGGCTCGTCAAGAACAAGCAGATTGTACGGTTGCAACAAAAGTTTTGCCAGCGACAGACGCGAATGTTCTCCACCCGACAGTACCTTTACCTTCTTGTCGATGTCCTCGCCCGAGAAAAGGAAAGCACCGAGAATATCCCTGATTTTTGTGCGTATGTCGCCAACGGCAATGCGGTCAAGTGTTTCAAAGACAGTTAATTCTGGGTCTAGAAGTTCGTCCTGATTCTGAGCAAAGTAGCCAATATTTATGTTGTGTCCGATTTTCAGTTCGCCCGAATACTCGGTTTCGCCGATGATGACTTTCGACAAGGTTGTCTTGCCTTCGCCGTTTCGTCCGACGAAAGCAACCTTCTCGCCACGCTCAATCACAAGGTCAATCTTATCGAGGATAAGGTTGTCGCCATAGCTTTTGCTTAGTTCCTTGGTTTCGACCACAATGTCGCCCGAACGTGGCGCCGGTGCAAACTTTATGTGCATAGCGGCATTGTCAAGGTCATCCACTTCGATGATGTCCATTTTTTCGAGTTGCTTTATGCGCGACTGAACCTGATTTGACTTAGTGGCCTTGTAGCGGAAACGCTCGATAAATTCCTCGGTGTCCTTGATTTGCTTCTGCTGGTTCTCGTAGGCTGCAAGTTGCTGTTGCAGGCGTTCCTGCTGCAAAACCTTGAACTTTGAATAAGGAACCTTGTAATCGTACAGTTTTCCGAGGTTTATCTCTATTGTGCGGGTGGTTACATTGTCGAGGAATGCGCGGTCGTGCGAAATCAGCAGAACGGCACCCTTGTATGCCTGCAAAAAGTCTTCGAGCCACTGAATTGACTCAATATCAAGGTGATTGGTAGGCTCGTCGAGAAGAATGAGGTCGGGACTTTGCAGAAGAATTTTTGCAAGTTCCACCCTCATGCGCCAGCCACCGCTGAACTCGGCAATCTTGCGGTTGAAGTCGCTGCGTAGAAAGCCCAAGCCTTTCAGAATCCGTTCTATTTCGGGTTCCATATTGTTCACACCGACGATTTGCAAGTGTTCGTTGAGGTGGGCAAGGTTTTCAGCTGCCTTTATGTACGATTCGGAAGTGTAGTCGGTGCGGGTTTCGAGTTCGGCGGCAAGGCGGTCGATTTCGCGCTGGATTTCGGCAATATTGTCGAAAGCCTTCTTGGTTTCCTCAAGCACAGTGTTTTGCGTTGAAGCAAGCGCCATCTGCTGTGGCAGGTAGCCAATTGTTATTCCCGACGGTTTCGACACGCTTCCTTCTGTTGGCGTTACTATTCCGCAGATGACTTTCAGCAAGGTGGACTTTCCTGCGCCGTTCTTTCCGACCAAACCTATGCGGTCGCGACGGTTTATCATAAAGCCGATGTTGGAGAATAGCTCGAATCCTCCAAAACGAATGGTTATATTGTCGATTGATAGCATTTCCGAAATTTTGCGCGAAGTTAATGCAATAATTTGAATCTTCAAATTGCCGAAGGAAATCGAAAATCGTATTTCGTAAATCGTAAATTTTATCTAATTTTGCAACCACAAAAAAATTAGGTTATGCCCGATAATTTCAGATACAACATGCGTGGAGTTTCGGCCGCTAAGGAAGATGTCCACAATGCAATTAAAAACATCGATAAAGGTCTGTATCCCAAGTCGTTCTGCAAGATAATCCCAGATATTCTCTGCGGTGACGACGAATACTGCAACATAATGCACGCCGACGGTGCAGGCACAAAATCATCGCTTGCCTACATGTATTGGCGCGAAACCGGCGACCTTTCGGTATGGAAAGGCATTGCAATCGACGCCATCGTGATGAACACCGACGACCTGCTCTGCGTAGGCGCAACCGACAACATTCTGCTGTCGTCGACCATCGGTCGCAACAAGAGGCTCATCCCGGGCGAAGTAATCTCGGCAATAATAAACGGCACTCAGGAATTCTGCGACACAATGCGCAAGTTTGGTGTAAACATTGTGCTTACGGGTGGCGAAACTGCTGATGTCGGTGACCTTGTAAGGACGGTAATCGTCGATTCGACAGTAACCTGTCGTATGAAACGTAGCGACTTGATAACCAATGAAAAAATTGGCGATGGCAATGTAATCGTGGGACTTGCATCGTACGGACAGGCAAAATACGAAACATTCTACAACGGCGGTATGGGCAGCAACGGACTTACCTCAGCACGTCACGATGTGTTTGCAAAGTACCTTGCCGAAAAGTACCCCGAAAGCTACGACAACGGCATACCGCAGGAACTTGTATATTCGGGCAAATGCAAGCTTACCGACAAATTGGAATCACCGTACAGCGATGCCGGCAAGCTGGTACTCTCACCCACACGCACCTACGCACCCGTAATCCGTGAAATACTGAACCAGTACAGGTCGCAGATCAACGGTATAATACACTGCAGCGGCGGCGCACAGACAAAGATTCTCAACTTCGTTGACAATCTGCACGTGGTAAAGGACAATATGTTCGAAACCCCATTGCTGTTCAAGCTGATACAGGAACAGAGCGGTACCGACTGGCGCGAAATGTACAAGGTATTCAACATGGGACACCGCATGGAACTGTATGTTCCCGAAAGCATTGCCGAAGGAATAATCTCGATAAGCAAGAGTTTCGGTGTGGATGCCAAGATTATCGGTCACTGCGAAAAATACGAAGGTAAGAAGCTGACAATCAAGTCGGACAAGGGAGAATTTACTTATTAATTTACGATTGACGATTGAATAGGATTTAGGAATTTTGAATAATCAAACCATTGAACATTGAACTTTTGAACCATTAAGTACGGTCGCGGCGCGCCACGACTCAACAAGAAACTTTTGAACTTTGAATTTTTGAACTTTGAACTTTAGCTTATGGCAAACAACCTGATATTAGAAAAACTACAAGGCGTAAAAGCAAGATTCATCGAAGTAGGCAAAATGCTTACCGACCAGTCGATAATGTCCGACATGGACAAATATGTAAAACTGAACAAGGAATACAAAGACCTTGAGCCTATAATCGAGGCTTACGACGAATACACCAACATAATTTCCAACATCGACAATGCCAAGTCGATACTCTCGACAGAAAAGGATGAGGAAATGCGCGAGATGGCGAAGATGGAAATCGATGAACTCAGCGCCAAAATTGACCCGATGGAGGAAAAGATAAAGCTTTTGCTTATACCAAAAGATCCAGAGGACGAGAAGAACGCCATCGTTGAAATCCGTGGCGGTGCAGGTGGCGACGAGGCAAGCCTTTTTGCAGGCGAACTTATGCGCATGTACATGAAATACTGCGAAACAAAGGGATGGAAAACCGAAATCACACGTGCTACCGAAGGTACAGTCGGCGGTTACAAGGAAGTTGTTTTCACAGTTACCGGACACGGCGTATATGGTATTTTGAAGTACGAATCGGGAGTTCACCGCGTACAGCGCGTTCCGCAGACCGAAACACAGGGCCGCGTACACACATCGGCAGCATCGGTGGCAGTATTGCCCGAAGCCGACGAAGTCGACATCAAGATTAACCCGGCCGATATCAAGCGTGATGAGTTCTGCTCGTCGGGACCTGGCGGACAGTCGGTTAACACCACCTACTCGGCAATTCGTCTTACCCATATTCCTACAGGTATAGTGGTTACCTGCCAGGACGAAAAGTCGAAGCTGAAAAACATCGAATCGGCAATGAAGGAACTTCGTACCCGTCTGTACAACCTTGAATATCAAAAATATCTGGACGAAATTTCAAAGAAGCGTAAGACCATGGTTTCTACCGGCGACCGCTCGGCAAAAATCCGTACCTACAACTTCCCGCAAGGCCGTGTTACCGACCACCGAATCAACTACACGATGTACAATTTGCAGAACTTTATGCTCGGTGACATTCAGGAACTCATCGACCAGCTTATTATGGCAGAAAACGCCGAGAGACTGAAGGAAGCTAACAACGAATAAATAATTGTAGTTATATAAAAACAGCGTTCCAGATCCTGAAACAAGTTCAGGATGACGAACGCTGTTTTTTTGTGCTTTATGCTTTTATTTTTCTGCCCTTCCACATCGGCTTATACACCAGCGCTGCAAGAGCCACCGAGACAATATATAACGGATGAACGATAGTAAGCGGAATGCTTGCCCACCACAATCTGCCGCAACGATAGAAGTGCAACACATATACTATAAAATACATGTCGACGGCATTCTTCATAAACAGCAGGCAGGCAAACACTAGGAAATACAAAGGCTGTATGCATCCCATGACAAACGCAACCAACAAGGCAACGGCCATGAGGAAAACTATCGACGACACAAAGATTGCAAACGGATTCTTGTATCCGCCAGCCTTCGATGCCCACCTTACCCTCTGAGCGAAAAACTCGGCAAGGTTTCCGGGTGCTTTGGTTTTGACGATGCAATCGGCAACCTGAGCGAACCCTACCTTATATTTTTTGTCGGCATAGTGCAGCAGGAAAACATCGTCGCCAGACGAGTACTTTGTGTTAAGGTCGGCTTCGGCATAGACCTTACGCTCGACAGCAAAGTTGGCGCCGTTGCACATAAATGGCCGCCCCATAAAGAATCCTGCCGCGCCGCTTCCTGTAAGCGACAAAAATTCCAACTGCATTACCTTGTTGAAAAAGCCTTTCCCATCGGAATAGCGCACAGGACCACAAACCATTGCAGAATCCTCGCTGCGCATTCTCGACACAAGTGTTTCTATGCAGTTGCTTTTCAAAATGCAGTCGGCATCGGTGAAATACAATATTTCGCCAGTCGAATTTTCGTAACCTAACCTCAATGCAGCCTTTTTGCCAACAACCTCATCAGTAGCGTCGATGAGCTTTATACGAGAATCGTCATACGAATTTACAATCGCCAACGAACCGTCGTCGCTATGGTCGTTTATCAGAATAAACTCGCATTTTCTGTATGTCTGTGCAATAAGACTATTGATAAGTGCTGGTAGGTTCTTTTCCTCGTTGCGAAAAGCTACTATTACGCTTACCAGAGGTGCTTTGTCGGCAGGGAGACTTGGAGCAACTTTGTCCTCATCGCGCCAGTTGTAGCAGAATGCCAGTATCAGCAGCGAATATATTATTGTTATTATGGCTAGGGCGATAATCATCTCTAATATTTTACAAACTTACCTACATGATACACTCCCATATAATATACCACAATAGTGTACAATCCATCTGGATATTGCGACACATCAATACTATATGTGGAATCACTGCTGTTGTCATCGTATAGCACAGTACCAAGCATACTAAATACCTTTATGTTATATTCACCAGCAATAGTTTCGGGAATATCTACATTCACAAAGTTACAAGTTGGGTTGGGGTAAATATTACTCGGAGTAATCCATTCCGAATTTTTGTGAACAATATCACAATTCACAGGATTGCATCCACATTCAGGATATAATGAATACACCAAAGTATCATCGAACAATATACAACTAGTTGGATAATATGTTGCACCAACCATTACTCCTCCAAAAAAGCCGTATGACGGGCCAAAACCTTCAACAATTCTGTCATAATGTTCGAACCCTACTCCGAACGTTCTATGATATCCATCAGGTATCGTCGCTATATGTATAACTTTTCGACCTTGATAACAGGTTATTGAATCAACAACATATTCTAAATCATAATAATAAGGATCTGAGTACACAAAAGTATCTCCTACCTCAAGGTTAAATGAGAAAGCAAGCTGTTCTGCTCCATTATTAATGCGAAATACTTCACCAGTCGCAGTATCTTCCCTTATAAGCAAGTAATCTGTCATTGCTATATAGCAAGATAAATTGTCTATCTTTTGGTATGACTTTCCATCTATTAATATTGTATCGGAGCGCAAGACATATACTGGATCATTTCTATAACAAGGTCCAACCGTATTATTCTGGCATGGAAAACTGTCGTGTGGCATTGTAAATATTTCGTCATCCCTACCACCACCAATTGTTTCATATCCTACCCACCATTCTGTTTTCTCCCTGCCAAATATCGACTTATAGTAGCGCGGACCAGTCTGGTATTCGCAGTCGGGCATATCGGCAAAATGGAAGGAAAAGCCCGTGGTGTCGGAAATGCACCGCAGTCCATCGGTATAGGATTTCACTTGGTTGGGGAACAGGCACTTAAGTGAGCCAATGCCATCAATTATACCACTATTGCCAAACGAATCATACAATGCAGTATCGGTACAATGCGCATACTGTACATTCCGAAGTTCGCCACCAATTTCTATCTGCGCCACAGAATCCACATACATACTTACTCCATACTCATCAAGCTGCCACGATTCGCCTGCAACCTTGCCGAAGTCGTACAAAAGACAGAACCGCTGCAAGTCTGTCGAATAGCGATAAACCCTAGAATCCTGTGAATAGATTATGTTTTCCGATTTCAAACTATAGTTGTTGAGATTGTCGGGGACATACTCGCACAGCACCTTGGCTTCAATGCCATTAACCGTAGTGTCGCGGTCGAAGACAATGTAGGAATACGAAACATAGTTTGGATCGAAGGTATTGTATGTGTAATACCATTTGAAACCATTGGCTCCGAAATCGGGAGTTTGAGAGTAGCCGCTTACAACAAGAGATAGCAGCAAAATTAAAAAGGAAAAATATCTCATAGTAATACTTTTATTGGGTACAAATATACTATTTTATGTCTAAATAACAAAAAAATAAGGGCTACGCGCCCTTATTTTATATGGTATTAGTTTGTTTCTATTCTGGGTTGAACATTGCGAACTTACCCTTCTTTCCGTTACGGGTGAACATGTAGTGTGTTCCGTTGTATTCCTGGAAAAGTTCGGGAATTATCTTGCTCTTCTTGTTGCTCTTCGGGAACAAAGCTTGTCCCGATACAGCACCGTCAGAGAAAATAGAAACTGCCATTGCAAAACCGTTGCGGTCTGGCGAAGTAGCTTCTTTGTACTTGTCGCCGTTCAAGTTGGCTTTCGATTCGCCAGCCTCGAGGTTTGTAAGGTTCTTTGCATTGTCGTTGTAGAACAAGAATACCTTCTCGCCGATAGCATAGGTTGCAACCGACGAATACTTTCCATAGTCGTTCCAGCTGTACTGGCTCTTTGGAATTCTAACCATCCATTCCATGCAGTTCTTGTTGTTGCAGTATGCTACAAGCACGTCGTTGAAACGATAGTATTCGTTGTAAATAGTTTCTCTTGTCTGTGGGTCGAAAATCGAGTCCTTCCAGTAGTTCTTGTGTTCGGCAACCACAACCGAACCGCCGTCGGTAAGATAAAGGACATTGAGAAGCTGATAGTCGTACTTCTGGTCCATAATCTTGTTCAACCTATCGGCGTTGAAAGCAGGAATTTCGGTCTTCTGGAAAGTATAGTTGGCCTTCTTTGAATCACCGTTGATCGGCTTCTTTTCCTTTACGTCGAACTTCTGGTGGTAGATTGCCTGGTAGGTAGTCTTGCCCTTTGGTACGAGGAATCCGTAAACGTCGATGTTGTCGTTGTCGTCGATGCCGAAGATAGCGTCAACAAGAACGAGCTTTTTGTCCTTAACGTCAAAAGTTGTAACATCGTCCATTGCAGGGTTGAAAACAAGCATCTTGTAGTCGTAGGTTATGATTTTCATCTTCTGCAACTGTGCCTCCGAAGGGCTGATGCGAACGAGCATATATACGCTACCATTGTTTGTAATTTTCATGCTTTCAACAGCAAATGCCTGTCCTACAAGCGGAAGCTTAACCTGCTTGTTGTACACTTCTCTCAAGTTGGAGTTGTACATCTTGAAATAGAACGGCTCCTCGTTGTATGTCTGGAAAGGACGGTTGTACCATACGAACATGTTCTGTCCGTTTGGAGTGAGGCAAACGTTGAAGTCGGCAGACATGTTCTGGTTGGTAAGCTTACCGATTACCCTTGGTTCGCCCATTACCTGTCCGCTACGTCCAAGTTCCTGTATATACAACAGTTTTTCCTTCTTCAGGAAATCTTCGACCTGCGTAAACAGAACAACCTGTCCGTCAACATAGAAAGCTTCTACATATTCGGTCTGGTTTCCATCTACAACCGGAAGGATTATCTGTCCTGAAGTTTCCCTTACGAGCGATGCTGCGTTGAAGTATTCGAGCCACAGCTTGTCCTCGGCGTCCATCCTAATTGCGAAGAATCCGTCGGAGTCGCCACCAATCATTCTTACGTAGTCGTTGCCTTCTTCGAGCACGATGTCCTTGTCGTATCCGAAATTAGCCACTGCCTTCTGCTGTGCATTAACTGCAACGCACATGCAAAGCGTTAGAACAAACAAAAATATTTTCTTCATCTCAAAAAGTTATTTACGTAAATAATTTGCGAAGATATATGTTTTTTTGGAAAGCGAAAATTATTTTTTCTTGTTGGCAAGTTGCCCGCAAGCGGCATCTATGTCCATACCCTTTGATTTTCTGATAGTTACAACGATATTACAAGCTTCAATATGCCTAATAAAATTTTCTAACGTGGCGCTGTTAGTTCGTTTAAACGTATCGTTCGGGTGCGGATTGTACTCGATGATATTAATCTTGCAAGGCGAAACTTTTGTAAATTCGGTAAGCGCACGTGCATCGTCGAGACTGTCGTTCACACCACCGAGCATCAGGTATTCGTAGGTGATGCGCGTACCTGTTTTTGCGTGAAAATATTTTATTGCATCGGAGAGTTCGGCAAGGTTGTACTTGCGGTTTATGGGCATTATCTGGTTGCGCTTGGCATCTATTGCCGAATGCAGCGAAATTGAGAGGTTGAAGCGTATACCGTCGTCGGCAAGGCGCTTGATTTGCGGAGCAATTCCGCAAGTTGACATGGTTATGCGCTGGGGCGACATTCCCATGGCCTCATCGGAGCAGATTTTCCCGATGGCAGCAAGCGTATTTTCGTAATTCATAAGCGGTTCTCCCATGCCCATTATCACAATGTTCGACAGCGGAGTGCCAAAAATTTCGACCGACATGGCATTGAGCAAAAACACCTGGTGGTATATTTCGCCCGACGTAAGGTTCCGTTTGAATCCGAGTTGACCCGTAGCACAAAAGGCGCAGCCCATCTGGCATCCTATTTGCGTTGAAATGCATGAAGTGACACGGTCGGCACTGGGAATGAGCACGCCCTCGAACTTGCATCCGTCGCAGGTTTCGAAAAGGAATTTGCGCGTGCCGTCGACCGAAGCGACCGAATAAACGCACTTTACATTTGCAAACAGGAAATTTTCGGACAGTTTGTCGCGCAGAGGCTTCGAAATGTTGCTCATTTCATCGAAACTTGCCGCACCTTTCTTCCAAATCCATTCGTAAATTTGTGAAGCACGGAATTTTTTCTCGCCGATGCCGACAAGAAAATCTTCTATTTCGGTGCGTGAAAGTTCGCGTATGTCTTTTTTCTCCAAAACCATATCAAAGTAAAAACGCAAAGATACTACAATCGCATGATTCTCGTTCATAGAAAACGAGAAACTTAAAAAATGAATTGCTTCTTAAACTAATAATCAAAAAAAACATTCCTTGTCTCAATAATAAAACATACTTTTGCAAAATAATTTGAATTTGCAATGGAAAGGACATACGCAGGAATTCCAGAAGAATATGCTGGCTACGAAAACGCCAAAGTAGTGGTGTTGCCAGTGCCTTACGACGAAACTTCAACATGGGTAAAAGGTGCCGACCAAGGTCCCGAAGCCTTCCTCGAAGCATCGGAAAACATGGAAATATACGACCTCGAATCGGATACCGAAGTCTATAAGCGCGGCGTGTGGCTCGACGACATCATGGACTGCGACAAGGACCCTGAAAAAATGGCTATGCAGGTGAAGGCAAAAGCCGACAAATTTTACGAGGACGGCAAGCTTTTCACGATGATTGGAGGAGAACATTCGGTGTCGATTGGCGCAATAATGTCAACCGTTGAGCATTTCGACAACCTGAGCGTACTACACCTCGATGCACATTCCGACCTTCGCAGCGAATACGAAGGTACTCCGTTCAGCCACGCCTGTGCAATGCACTGGGCATCGAAGCATACCAATTTGATTCAGGTTGGAATCCGCAGTATGGACATTTCGGAGAAGCAATACTCGAAGCGCGAAAATGTTTTCCGCGCCGAGGATATTGCCGAGCGCACCGACGACTGGCAGCAGGAAGTAATCGACAAGCTCACCGACAATGTTTACCTCTCCATCGACCTCGACTACTTCGACCCGTCGGTACTGCCATCTACAGGCACACCAGAACCGGGCGGAATGACTTGGTATCCAACGCTCAAACTGCTCAAAAAATTGGCAAAGCAGAAAAAAATCGTCGGTTTCGACATCGTTGAACTTGCACCGAATCCAGCCGACAAGTCGTCGGATTTCCTTGCAGCAAAGTTGTATTTCAAGATTTTAACGTATATATTCGAACTTTAAAAACAAAAAGAAATGGAAAAAGGACCTATTTCACAATTCATCACACATCACTACCGTCATTTCAACTCGGCAGTAATAGTTGACGCTGCAAAGGCATACGACGAACACATCAAGGCAGGCGGCAAAATGATGCTTGCAATGGCTGGTGCTATGAGTACCGCCGAAATCGGACTTTCGCTCGCCGAAATGATCCGTCAGGACAAGATTAGCATCGTGTGCTGCTCGGCAAACAACCTCGAAGAGGACATCATGAACCTCGTGGCTCACAACCACTACTACCGCGTTCCCAACTACCGCGACCTCACTCCAGAACAGGAACACGAACTCCTCAACAACCACTACAACCGTGTTACCGACACCTGCATCCCCGAAGAGGAAGCTTTCCGTCGTCTCGAACACCACCTTGTAGATATTTGGAAGGACATGAAGGCTAAGGGCGAACGCCTTTTCGCATGGGAAGTTATCTACAGACTTCTCCGTAGCGGCGTTCTCGAACAGTACTACGAAATCGACCCGAAGGACAGCTGGGTTCTTGCAGCTTGCGAAAAGAATATTCCTATCATCGTTCCGGCATGGGAAGACTGCACAACAGCAAACATCTACACCGCACACTGCATACGCGGCGAATTCGATCCGTCGATCTCGATGATTAAGAACGGTATTGAAACCATGATATTCCTCACCGAATGGTATAAGAAGAACAGCGGCGGCAAGGGCGTTGGTTTCTTCCAGATTGGTGGTGGTACAGCTGGTGACTTCCCGATCTGCGTAGTTCCTATGATGGAACAGGACCTCGAATGGCACGGCACTCCTTTGTGGGCTTACTTCTGCCAGATTAGCGACTGTACAACATCGTACGGATCTTACTCGGGCGCAGTTCCGAACGAAAAGATTACCTGGGGTAAACTCTCGAAGGACACTCCACGTTTCATCATCGAATCGGACGCAACCATCGTAGCTCCGTTGTTGTTCAGCTATGTTTTAGGTTGGTAATTGTATCAATTAGTAAATATGCAGCGGAAATTCAGTATTTGGATTTCCGCTTTTTTATATTGTAACAACCTGAAAACAAATTAATTATTAGTCAAATTTCATATTTTGCACATTTTTGTAAAAAAATACAAGTTTTGATGTAATAAAAAGGACAATTCCCTGTCTAATATGGAAGCAAAACGCAGAAATAATGGATAATAAAGAATCAAAATTTATCAATCTGGTGCGGGAACACAAGCGTACAATATACACGGTATGCTATCTCTTTACCAGTCAGAAGGAAGATGTCGAGGATCTTTTCCAAGAGATTCTGATACGAATCTGGAACGGAATGGAAGGATTTGAAGAACGAAGCAACATGAATACCTGGGTGTATAGGATAGCACTTAATACGGCACTGAACGAAAAAGCGCTAAAAGGCAGATGCCTCCAGACTCTACCGCTTACCATGGACATAAATCCTTACGACGAAGCAAACACTTCGAACGCTCGCTTTTCGGAACTTCACGAGCGTATCCTTCGCCTTGATATGGCCGACAGAGCATTGGTGATGCTGTGGCTCGAAGACTTGTCCTACGACGAGATTGCCAGCATAATTGGCATTTCGTCGCAGAATGTCGGCGTTCGCTTGGTTCGCATAAAGGAAAAACTTATAAAAATGGCTAATAATAAATAATTGAGGTATGGAAACAAAAAAAGAAAACTCGGGAGCAAAAAATCCATTGGACGAAACAAAAAGGCAATACGATAAGATGCAGGAAAAATTTTCGAAGCGTGATATCGTAAACAATAAGCCTTTTGACGAGGAAATTGCAAAACAGACCTCACGTTTTAAAAGGAAAAGGATTTTAATAGCAGCAAGTTACATTATTGGAACTATTGTAAGTGTATGTGTAATACAATTTGCAATGCATTTATCACCATGGATAAGTGTCAGTCTTGCGCTGATATTGATAGCATCGTTGATCGTAGAACTTAATCTTTATGGCAACTTTATAAATAAAGTAAAGACAGACAACGACATACTTACCTTTGCAAAGGAAACTAGACGAATGCAGCGCAACTATATATTATTCTATCTGGCGGTTTCCATTCTGCTAGTCCTCTGGGTAATCTTGCTTATTATGAACATGGACTCTTATTTTGCAAATGAAGAATATTGCCGCAGCATAAAACAGCGTGCATTATTTATTGGTTTGCCTGTATTTCTACTGATTGTCGGGTACATCGTATATAAGATGCGTAATTTAAGCAAGACAAGCCTGATAATCAATCAGATAGAGAAGCAACCGCTTATACTTAACCGCAAGGTTCTAGCATTTGGAATAGTAACGTTTTGTATATACCTGCTTGGGCTTATATTCAAGATATTCCACATTCCATTTGGCAGCCTGATTGTAATTGCTGGAACATTGATGTCGGTCGTTTTGGTAATTGTCATTGCGAGTATGCTTGCACATAATGGAACACCAAAGATTCTTGCGGCCCTGGGTGCCTTATTTGTAATATTTTTACTTCTAAGCATACATTTTCTGATAAGCCACTGGCCATTCTCCGAGGTGCTTCTTGCCGTATCGGGAATATTGCTTGCAAGCGCTACTATAAGTTATTTCGTCAAGCGCCGCAAAGCATAACAGTAATATCAATATAAAATGCCCATCGTTTGCGGTGGGCATTTTTTTATTATATTTGCGACTCAATTTTAATGACAGATGCCAACACGTACAGCAATCGTAATATTGAACTGGAATGGTGAAAAATTTCTCCGTCAGTTTCTGCCTACGCTTGTCGAGAACACCAATCCCGACCTTGCACGCATCTGCATTATCGACAATGGGTCTACCGATGGTTCGCTGGCTTTTCTTGTCGAAAACTTCTCGCAGATACAGCTTGTAAAACTCGACAAAAACTACGGTTTTGCCGGTGGTTACAATCGCGGACTGAAAGAAATTGATGCCGAATACTTTATGCTGCTCAATTCCGATGTCGAAGTTGGCAAGGACTGGATTACACCGCTTGTGGAACTTATGGACAGCGATCAGACCATAGGCGTGTGCGGACCAAAGCTTATCGACTACAACAACCGCGACAAGTTTGAATACGCAGGTGCTGCTGGCGGCTATATCGACAAATACGGCTATCCGTTTTGCCGTGGAAGACTTTTCGAGTACCTCGAAACCGACAACGGCCAGCACGACACACGCGAGGACTGCCTCTGGATAAGCGGTGCAGCATTGTTTATACGCTCCAAGTTGTTCTTCGAGGTTGGTGGTTTTGATGATGATTTCTTTGCCCATCAGGAAGAAATTGACCTTTGCTGGCGGGTACAAAATTCGGGCTACCGTGTTGTGTGCGAACCTAAATCGGAAATATACCATGTAGGTGGCGGTGCATTGCCAAAATCCAATCCGTTCAAGACTTTCCTAAACTTCCGCAATAACCTTTACCTTATCGTTAAGAACCTTCCGAACAAGGAAATCGGCTGGGTGCTCTTTGTGCGTTTCTTCCTCGATGTGGTTGCCGCTGTAAGAATGATTTTCCAAGGAAATTTCAAGGAATGTCATGCCGTTTTCCGCGCCTACGGAGCTTTTTTGAAGAACAAGCGCAAAATGAAGCAGAAACGGTTACCTGTAACTCGCAAAGCCTCATCGGAACTCACAGGAATGTACTGCGGAAGCATAGTTTTCAAGCATTTTCTTGGGAAGAAAAAAACTTCGGTTGAGATTTTCGGGAAATAATCAAAACTTTATTGCTGCTCTTTCTTTTTGGCAATGCTGTCCTTTATCATGACTAGTGCCGAACGTAGGTCTAGTACACGAAGTGCAACAGCCACAAGTACGCAAACCACAGCTACACCACACACCACAACCCAATGGTTGTAATCAATCATTGTTGCAAAATAACTAGCTGCCACTGATATTATTACGAAGAGCGTCGTTACAATCGTAAACTTCAGGTTGAAATTGAACTTGAACAGGCGGAATGCTATGATATACTGGCAAAGTCCAGTCGCAAGCTGGGTAATCATGCTCGAAATTGCAGCACCTATTACTCCGTAATGCGGGATGAGAATGAAATTGAGTATAATGTTAAGCACCATTCCGCATGCGGCCATGATGTTCAAATACTTAAGGCTTCCGTTTGATGTTAGCAGTGTGCCGAAAATGTAGGTTATGCAGATTCCGACGAAGCCTACCATCAGTATCGACAGCACAATGGAACTAGTCTCGATATGCTCGAAGTACATAAGTCCCATAATTTCGCGGTTGAAGAAAAGACAGACGCTCATAAGGGCGATAGCCGGCACGAAAATCAGCACGAAAGCCGTCTTGCACAGACCTTCAACATTCTGCTTCTGCTTTATCATGCGGGCAAACATCGGCAGCAGCAATACCGAGAATAGGTAGGCGAACATCGAAGCGGCTTCCAAGATACGGAACGCCTGTGCGTAGATTCCAGCCTGTTCCTTGCCGTCGGGAAGCATTCGCTCGAGCATAACAGAGTCGATGCGGTTGTAGAACGCCATAAGAAGGATGAGCAACGCATACGGGAAACTCTGCTTTATGAAAGCGATGAAATATTTCATCTGGAAGTTAAGGCGGAAATGCTTTGTCTTGCTGAATACGATAAGGAATGCCACAAGAGCGGTGATGAAATATGCGGCCGTCTGCGTAAGCACAAACCATTCAATCTTTATAGGTGTGTCGGTAACGTGTCCCCAGACTAATATGCTGCAGAAAATTATCATCAGCAGACGGTCGAGCACAGAGAGCATGCTATCGGTCTTGAACATCTGCATACCGCTGACATTGGAGCGCAGGTAGAGCGTCATCGACTGCAGGAACTGGTTGACTACCAAGATGCCAAGAATTTTCATCTGGCGAAGTTCGTAGCCGAGACAGAGAGCTATAATCAACGATATTGCTATGTAAACCACTGCCAGTACAAGTCTGAGTGCCAATAGGTTGGAAAGGCTTTTATCGAGCAGGTTGTGGTTCTGTGCGATGTTGCGGTTGTTGAAATTGGTGATGCCCATGTCGAGGATGATGTTGAGCAGCAGCGAGAAGTTGAGCAGTGAAAAATATATGCCGAACTCCTCGGCGCCGACAATGTTCTGCACCGAACGCTCAACCCCGAATATCCAGAAAGGTTTTACTAGGATATTGAGGAAGAGAAGGAAACATAGGTTTATTACAAAATTTCTCTTCATCCTTGTAACGAAGCGCAAAATTACAACATAAAAGCGAATCCAAAAACCATAACGAATAATATGCTAAAATGTTTTGTTGGAGTTGAAAAAAATTAACTACCTTTGCCAGCGAAATTTTCAGTATTAATTAATATTTAAATTTTAAAGAAATGGCTTATAAAATCAGTAATGACTGCGTATCTTGCGGTACTTGCGCTGGCGAATGCCCAGTAGGCGCTATCAAAGAAGGAACTCCTTATGTAATCGACGCAAACGAATGCATCTCTTGCGGTACTTGCGCAGGTGCATGCCCAACTGGCGCAATTTCAGAGGAATAATAGCAGTCTGAAAAGAGATTGATAGGTTGCCGATTGGCAACCTATTTTTTTGAATCCACTGGTCATTCCACAAGTCAGAACATACACGCGATACGAAACGGAGAGCGTTGTAATGTTCGACTATGCGGAATCTCCTAAAGAATAATATTAAACTAAATTTTTATGCAGAAAACTTGTCCGGAATGCAACAAGACATTCGAATGTTCGCAGAGTGAAAACTGCTGGTGTACACGCATCACCATTCCCGAAGATGTTGCCAACTACCTGAGAGGCAAATACTTCGACTGCCTTTGCGAGGATTGTATGACCAAAATTTTAAAAAACAAGGAAAAAATTTTGCAGGGTAAATAAAATGCACTACCTTTGCACCCACTTAAGGTACCTTGGCCGAGTGGTGAGGCACCAGTCTGCAAAACTGGGTACTGCAGTTCGATTCTGCAAGGTACCTCAACAAAAAAGACATCCATATCGGGTGTCTTTTTTTTGTTTATCAAAAAAATATAATTATTTTAGCACCCAGAAATTTAAAATTTAAACACAATGAAAAGATTTTGTTTATTCATACTCATAGTATTATCAAGCGCATACTCATTTGCTCAGTATACATCCATGGCAATTGAAAGCGATAGACACGAACGCTTCTGGATTTACATAAATGGCAAGCAACAAAATCATAATCCCGAGTCTTCGATACAAATTAACGGACTTTATCCCGATTTTGATTACAACATTCGTATAGTAATGGACAACCGCCGACATTCGGAAATGTCAACAGTAATGCGTCTGCATCATGGTCAAAACAACTATTTGCTCAGCAGCGACTCAAGAAGCGGCCGCATAAGATTTAATGCAACCAACCGACCTATACATGCCTACGCAACATACGATGCAAACCAGCAACAGCATGGTCACTACAGCAACAATCAGCAGTACCCGCCACAGCATCAACATGGAAATCAGCACAATTACAACAATCAGCAGTATCCACCGCAACATCAGCATGGAGACCAACACAATCACAACCACCAGCAATATCCGCCACAGAGTAATCCACATCAGCACGGACATAACAACAACCAATATCCTCCTCAACAGCCACCGACGCAGGTAATAATTGTTGAACATACCACAGAACCAGCTCCCGAACCAGTGGTAATGCCTTGCTCCGATGCCGATTTCGAAGATGCAAAAATTACAATAAAGAATGCAACTTTCGAGGAAACAAAACTTACAATAGCAAAGCAGATTGTTGCTTCGGAACTGATGACGGCAAGGCAACTTGCCGAAATAGCAAGTCTTTTCGACTTTGAACACACCAAACTGGAATTCCTCAAATACGCTTACCAATTCTGCTACGACCAGAACAAATACTATATAGTAAATAACGTGTTCGATTTCTCATCGTCGGTTGACGAACTGAACGAATACATAAGCAGATATTAGGGCTGACGCCCGTTTGAATGGCTAACGCCGCTTCAAAGTTTCTGGGTTTAAGGTTCAAGGGTTCGGCGTTTAACATTTCTCGTTTTGGACCATGAACTTATGAAGTACTATAAGTGCCCATATCCTATTGTAAAGGAAGCCGTGTCCAGCGCGGAATTTCTTGATAAGTCGCTGTACTTCCGAAAAGTTCACAAGATTGTATCTCGATATTATATCTTTGTTCAGATAGTCGTCGATAAGATACGACAAATCGGACTGCAGCCAGCGTTCTAGTGGAATTGAGAAGCCGCTCTTTTTCCTGTCGAAGAATTCCTTCGGGACATAATCGTAAAGTATATCTTTCAGGATAAATTTCTGCACTCCGTTGGAAATCTTGAATCTAGGATTGATATTCAGAGCCAGTTCAACCAACCTATGGTCGAGAAGCGGCACACGAACCTCGAGAGAATACTTCATTGAAGCGCGGTCAACTTTTACAAGCAGGTCGTCTTTCAAGTAATACCTTATATCGAATATTGCCTGTGCCTCCTCGGGTGTAAGTTTGCGCACATAGTTTGAATAGTCCTGCTCGACACCTGTATCGACATATATGTTGCCATTAAGAATCCTTGCAAGCTCCAATTCGCTGAAAAGATACTGTTCCTGCGAGAAAATATGGCTCTTTAGATGCTCCTTGTTCTTGTACTTGAATATGTAGGATGCTCGCTTGTATCTATCTGAAGGCGAGATGCTTAACAAATCACCTATCATCTGTTTTATAGGTTCGAGGTTGTGCATACGTTTTGCCCAGATGTATGCCCCATAGCCATGGAAAAGTTCGTCGCCACCATCGCCCGAAAGAGCCATAGAGACATCTCTCTTTGCAAGCCTCGACACCATCATTGTCGGTATTGCCGACGAATCGGCAAACGGTTCATCGTAGAATTCGAGCATGTCGCCTACCAGTTCCTTGGCATCATTTTCGGTAACTATGTATTTATGATGCTCGGTGCCAAGATATTCGGCTACCTTTTGTGCATATTCCGACTCGTCGTGATCGCGGTCGGCAAAACCTATCGAGAATGTATTGAGCTTTCCGTTGCAAACTTTCGATGCCACAGCAGTCACAAGGCTCGAGTCGATACCGCCGCTAAGAAATGTGCCATAGGGTACGTCGCTCATAAGCTGCATCTTGACCGATGATTCCAGGGTTTCTTTTATGCGCAACTTTGCCTCATCGTAATCGTTTATTATGTTTCGGCGGATTATTCCTTCGATGTCCCAGTAGGTTTCGGTACGGAATCCTTTTTCGGAAATAATGCCGATTTCGCCGCTTGGGAATTTCTTTATGCCCGAATAGATGGTATCGGGTTCAGGAATAAAGCCTAAGTTGAGGAATTCGCTGATTGCTATGTTGTTAAGCTGGCGATTGTCGCTTATTTTCCTTATCTTGAGCAAAGATTTTATTTCGGACGAAAAGGCAAAATTTTCGCCGTCCCAATAGTAGAACAGCGGCTTTATTCCAAGTCGGTCGCGGAAAAGATACATCACACGCTCCTGCTTGTCGTATATGCAGATTGAGAATATTCCGTTGAGCTTGTTGATGAAAGTTATGCCCCACTCGGCGAAAGCCTCAACCACCACCTCGGTATCGCAACTGGTCTTAAGTTCGATGTTTAGTTCGGCGGCAATATCCATGAAATTGTATATTTCGCCGTTGAATACGCAAATGTACCTCATCGAATGCGATTCCATAGGCTGGTTGGCATCCGACGACAGGTCGAGTATGCTCAGGCGACGATGACCGAGACCGACATAATCGTTGTAGTAATGACCTTGAGCGTCGGGACCACGATGTCCAATGCAATCGGTCATTGCCTTCAGTTCGTCCTGCGAGACAAATTCATTGTGCCTTATCGAGTAGAATCCAGTTATTCCGCACATGGCAAAAAATTTGCGCAAAAATATTACTTATTAGCCAAACGAAAAAATGATTTATATCATCTTACGCGGATCTACAGCTATATCGAACTCTTCTGCCGATATAAAGCCTGTTTTTATTGCTGCTTCGCGAAGCGAAATATTCTCCTTATGGGCAGTTTTTGCTATTATGGCAGCCTTCTCGTAACCTATCCTTTCGTTCAGTGCAGTTACAAGCATCAGCGACATTTCCATATATTTGGCAACTTTTTCCTCGTTTATGCGTATTCCCGATACGCAGTTGTCGGTAAACGATATGCAAGCCTCGGCAAGCAGATTGGCCGATTCGAGGAAATTCTTTATTATCATCGGCTTGTAAACGTTCAATTCGAAATGTCCGTTCATTCCGCCAATAGTTATTGCAGTATCATTGCCGATAACCTGTGCACAAACCATTGTCATTGCTTCAATCTGTGTAGGATTTACCTTGCCCGGCATGATTGACGAACCAGGTTCGTTTTCGGGAATAAGGATTTCGGCAAAACCGCAACGCGGACCGCTTGCCATATAGCGCAAATCGCCAGCGATTTTTGCAAGGCTTACAGCCAACTGCTTAAGTGCGGCATGCGTCTCGACTATTGCATCGTGCGAAGCAAGCGACTCAAATTTATTGGGAGCAGGAACAAACTGCAATCCCGTTTCAGCCGAAATTTGCTTGCACACAGCCGAATCGAAACCTTTGGGAGCATTTAGCCCTGTGCCGACGGCAGTACCGCCAATTGCAAGTTCCGACAAATGCAAAAGGCTGTGTTTCAAAACCTTCAGTCCATGGTCGAGTTGCGATACATAACCCGAAAACTCCTGACCGAAACTTATTGGTGTGGCGTCCATAAAATGTGTACGACCGGTCTTGATGGTGTAGTAGAATTCGTGAGCCTTGGCATCGAGGCAATTGCGAAGCTTTTCGATAGCTGGAATTGTCTTTTTCTGCATAGCTGTCAGAGCTGCTATGTGCATTGCTGTCGGGAAAGTGTCGTTGGACGACTGGCTTTTGTTTACGTCGTCGTTGGGATGCATAATCTTCTTGGCATCGGTAAGATTTCCGCCCGAGATGACATGGGCGCGGTTGGCGATAACCTCGTTTACATTCATATTGGTCTGCGTTCCCGAACCTGTCTGCCACACTACCAACGGGAACTGGTCATCTAGCTCGCCTTTCGAAATTTCGTCGCACACCTGCGCTATTAGGTTAGCTTTTTCTGACGAAAGTTTGCCAAGCTGCTCGTTTGCACGTGCTGTAGATTTTTTCAATATGGCAAAAGCACGGATGATCTCTATCGGCATTCGTCCACCAATCTTGAAATTCTGAAACGAGCGCTGAGTCTGTGCGCCCCAGTACTTTTCGGCAGGAACCTTAACGATTCCCATGGTATCTTTTTCTTCGCGATATTCCATTGTTACAACAAATTTTTAACGATTGCGAAAATAAAATAAAAAGAGCATAGCTCCTACAAAAACTTTTCAATTTCTGCAGCCAGCACCGCAGGCTTCTCAAGATGAATCCTGTGCGTGCAGTCGGCGATTTCCACTATTTGGCTGTTTGGAAAGATATATTTTGCTGCCTTGTAGTCGGCAGAAGGAAGAAATTCGGAATCTAACGCCCTGATAAACAAGGTAGGTACTTCTATCTTTTTATCAATAAAATCGTCGACATCGAAACCGCCGGTCAGTTTATCGAAATTGTTGAAAATAGCATCGATGTCGAGGTGCCACGAGAAAGTCTTGCCGTCGAAATTTATGTTTCCTATAATAGCACGTTTCGTATCGTCGTCGAAAGTGGAGATTCCGTTGGCAAAATCGGCAAGCGAATGAAAATCGGCAAGCGGAAGATTTTTCAATGCCATAACCTGATTCAACAGACTGGTTACTAGTGAATTGTACTCAACAAGCGAACTCCCGCGGCAGGGCGATATATCAACTACAACCAGTTTTTCGAGCATCTGCGGATATCTTAGTGCAAAGTTCATTGCTGTCTTTCCGCCCAGCGAATGTCCCACAAGGTTGAATTTTTCGATTCCGTTTTCGTCGGCATATTGCTTTATATCATCTGCCATTTCTTCGAACGACATTGATGGATAACGCTTTGCATCGCGGTGGTTGCGGAGGGAAAGGAGATGAACATCGAACCTGTCGGATAGCTGGTCGGCGATGGGTTTCCAGGAAAGGGTGCAGTCGAAGAGACCGTGGAGGAGGAAAATAGGAGGACGGGCTGACAGGCTAACAGTCGAACAGGCTGACAGTCGGACAGACGAACAGTCGCTCTGCTGCTCAGTCGTATTGCCGTGCTGTCCTTCTTCTGCTTGCTGGTTAGCCTTTGAGATATGATATGAATTTTTGGATTGCATGAATTTGATTCTCAATTAGTTCTCGTAGTTTATCGGCTTCTTCTGTATTACAGATTCCCAAATCTTCACATAAATAAAGCATACTTTTAACCTCTGCACAACTGCCTTTTGCTATTACAAGATAACGAATAAATATTTTGTCTGAACCACTTTCTTTTCCTTCCGCGATATTATTCATTATTGATACAGCAGCCCTTTGAATCTGGTCCCTGAAACCAAAATCTTTGTGATTCTCCATCATCCTATATATTTGATTCACAATAACCCTGGAATTAGTCCATATTTTCAGGTCTTCAAAGTTGCTCATATTTTTTATTATGGTTTAATACAACAGATTAATAGGCTTGAAGACAATTGGCTGTTAGCCTGTTTGCCTGCAAGCCTGTTAGCCTTTTCTTCTTTTAGCCCAATTAGACATTAGTACGCTGCCACGAACTGCTCCAAGAACCTGATATCGTTCTCGAAGAACAGTCTTAAGTCCTTGACACCGAAGCGCAACATGGCGATACGCTCGATGCCCATGCCGAATGCGAAGCCTGAATAAACCTTCGGGTCGATGCCGGCAGCCTTGAAGACATTGGGGTGAACCATACCGCAGCCGAGAATCTCGAGCCAGCCGCTACCCTTGCACACATTGCAGCCCTTGCCTCCGCAGAGCGAACAACTTACATCGACTTCGGCCGACGGCTCGGTAAACGGGAAATACGACGGACGCATACGAATCTGCGACTTCTCGCCGAAGAATTCCTTTGCAAAATAGTCGAGTGTCTGCTTGAGGTCGGCGAAGGAAACGTTCTTGTCAACGTAGAGACCTTCAATCTGGTGGAACTGGCAGTGAGCGCGTGCCGAGATAGCCTCGTTGCGGAAAACTCTTCCCGGTGAAAGGCTGCGGATTGGCGGAGTCATTGTTTCCATTTCGCGCGACTGTCCCGACGAAGTGTGGGTGCGGAGCAGCACATTCATATCCGACGAGATGAAGAAAGTGTCCTGCATATCGCGTGCCGGATGGTCGGGCGGGAAGTTCATCTTCTCGAAGCAGTGGGCATCGTCCTCGATTTCCTGACTTTCGTTAACGCTGAAGCCTATTTTTGTGAAAATGTTCACTATTTCGTTTCTTACGATTGACAGCGGATGGCGTGCGCCGAGGTTCAACGGGTCGCCGGGACGGCTGAGGTCGAGTTCCACCTTGCCGTCGTTGCTTACCTGCAACGAAGCCTTCAGTTCTTCCAACTTGGCGAGAGCCGTCTGCTTAAGCTCGTTTATGCGCTGGCCGACCTCCTTTTTCTGTTCGGCGGGAACATTCCTGAAATCGTCGAACAATGCGGGTATCAAGCCCTTCTTCGACAAGTATTTAATTCTGAAATCTTCAACTTCTTCAATTGCCTTAGGTGCGAAATTTGCAACCTCTTCGCTTATTTTTCTAATACGGTCTAACATCGATGTAAAATTTTTGCAAAAATAAAACTTATAGCGGATAAAGGCAAAGAAAAATCATATCATGATTTTTTTCACCTATTTATTCGAGTTCACAAAATGTGTAATGAAAATACCTTCGGAAAAATTTCTACTTCTTCGAAGTCATTATGTCCAGTACATAATGGTCGGTTTCGTTCATGCCGGAAGTACCGATGAGGGTAAGGTTGCGGATGCAGTCGTCAACATCGTTGTCGATAATTCCCTCTACGCACGAAACACAATGGTTTTCCATAGCCAGCATCGACGAAAAAGCAGCCGACGAAATTCCTGTGGCAATCTTCAGCGAACAGCTCGGCTTGGCACCATCGCAAATCATTCCGGTAATGTTGGCAATCATATTCTTTACAGAATAGCAAATCTGCTCGTAGGTTCCACCCATCAGGTAGGTTATGCCGCAGCTCGAACCAGTAGAAGCAACCACACAGCCGCACAAAGCTGACAGACGGCCAAGGCTCTGCTTAATGTAGATTGATGTCAAGTTACTGAGTATCAAGGCACGGATAAGTTTTTCCTCTGGTTGTTTGGTATCGCGGGCGTAAATGCACACAGGAACTGTTGTAGCAATGCCTTGGTTTCCACTGCCGGAGTTGCTCATTACCGGACTCGGACAGCCAGCCATACGAGCATCGCAGGCAGCAGAAGTATATGAAACAATATCCTTGAAAATGCCGTTCCCGAAAAGTGCATCGTGCTGATGTCCGTGCAACATCTTACCTAAAGTGTGACCAAAATTATTATTGAACGATTCCTCTGCAATCGACATGTTCATCTTGCCAGCCTCGAGGATGAATGAAATTTCGTCAATAGGTGCGGTCGTGGCAAAATCGTAAACCTTGCGCATGCTCAACTGGCAACATTCCGAGTCCTTGCATTCCGAAGAGTCAACTTTTTTTTCGAAAATTATCTCATCGTTGCGCGAAATGTGAATGAAATTTGTATGTCCGCAAGCAATAACAGCCTTGGCCGAATCGTTTCCAGCACAGCAAATTGCTTCGATGTAGAGTTTTTCGGTAATTCCTGTTTTGCGCTTAATGCTTATATGCTTTTCGTCAATCATACGCTTGCCATTGGCAATTGCGTCGGCGTTAACATCCTTCAGCACTTCGAGACCGTATTCCGACTTTCCAACCAAGGCACCCAGCGCAATAGAAATAGGCAGACCAATCATTCCTGTACCAGGTATTCCGACGCCCATTGCATTTTTTAGCACATTGTCGCTCAACAAAACCTCAATCTTTTCGGGAATTGTGCCAAGTGTTTCCTTAGCTTTTGCCACAGCCAATGCCACTGCTACAGGTTCGGTACAACCGATGGCCGGAACTACCTCGTTCTTAATAAGGTCGATAATCTGTTTTCTTTCTGTTGCGTCCATACAAAAAAATTTTTTGCAAAAGTAAGGTTTTTAGAAATATGAAAGAGCAGTAATCATAATGATAAAAATTTTTTTTGCCATTTCCTTTTTATTCCATACATTTGCCGTTGGTTTGGTGAATAACCAAGCCGTACATATTGATTAACGAAGCGTTATGCTCGTCTTGTTAGTAGAAATGTGAGAAACTTCTATCAGGGACAAGAGAGTGTAATAATTCGCGCTATAGCGTGGATTGTTATATCTACATCTTTCCCACAGGTAATTCTCACAACCTCTACTAAAAGAAGTGGTATATCAGTGCCACGCTTCTATTTTGTAAAATTGTCCATTTGGTACTGGTGGGCGAAAGAGGTTGCGCCCGACACGGATTAGGGATACAAAAATGAAAATTTGTATTTTTTACAAAAAAGCAATTTACAAAATGAGTTTTTTATTAGGTATCTTATTTGCTCTCAACGCAAATGCACAAACAGAGATAACCAATCTGAACTTTGAGAGTTGGAATGGAACAGAGCCATCAAACTGGACAACTTCAAATGAACTTTCAACAGATGGTGGTGGTGTACAGACAGCATTCAAAGAAACAACAAATCCTGGCGAAGGGTCCGCTTCACTTAAACTTGTAACAGGCAGTTGCCCAGAATGTCCTAATTTCCAAATTGGAGGATTTATGGGTTTTGGTGGAATTTCACTACCTTTTCCAAATCCAGTTGGCGGTTTCATACAACTTGGAGAATATGGCGAAGGTGTTCCTTACAATAAGCGACCAGTTTCTGTTGATTTCATTTACAAAGCAAAACCAATGGGCAACGATGCTGCATGCTTTCACATTCAACTTACTAGGTACAACAATTCTACAAATCAAACCGATACAATTGGGGAATGCTATTTCGAGGTTAGCAATACTGTAGATGAATGGACACAAATGAACATTCCTTTTGCGTACTCATCACCGCTTGCACCCGATACAATCAATATCCTGATTACATCAAGCGTTGGTTCTGTCCCAGACTATTCCGCTATGTTTCCCGGATTTCCTTCTCCATCGCAACTTGGCATACCTTCACCCGTTGCAGGTAGCGAATTCTATATCGACGGAATAGTTTTTAATATGCCTTCATGCGACGGCTTTTCAGTAAATGTGACAGGAACCAATGAAACATCTATAGGTGCAATGGACGGTACTGCTACAGCTACTCCAAATGGAGGAACTTCGCCATACACTTACATTTGGAACAATCTTGCCACAACTCAAACAATAAACAATTTACCACCAGCAACATATTTTGTTACGGTTACCGATGGAAATGCTTGTCAAAAGGTAGGCAAATACACGGTAAATCCAGCTGGGTGCAATATATCTGTAAATGTTACTGGAACAAATTCAAATAGCAATTCAATATTCTCTGGTACAGGCTCAGCAACAGCTAATGTCACTGGTGGCAATCCGCCATATAGTTACACTTGGAACAATGGAGAAGAGACGCAGACAATTACAAATCTTGCAGTTGGTGCATATTCGGTATTAGTCGAAGAAATTAACAATTCAGGATGTGTAGCTTGGGGATTCTATACTGTTTATGGTCCAAATGGTGCAGCAGTAGAAAATGAATTTATAGGCTCAATAAAGATGTATCCTAATCCAACTGATGATTTCATAAATGTTAATGGAGATGTTGAAATTACAGAAGTATCCATTTATGATGGACTTGGAAGACTTGTAACACATAGCAATATTTATGATACATCTGCTAGCATTAATGTATCATCGTTTGAAGCAGGAATATACATTGTGCTCATAAATACTGAAAAAGGAATTCTCGAAAGTAAATTCATAAAGGAATAAGAGAATTTATTACACGAAAAAGGAATGTGTTTAATTAAAATGCATTCCTTTTTTTATTATAATTAATTTATATTCAATTAAATACAATTTTCTATTGACAAAAATTGCGTACATACGCAAAAATTTTCAATGAGTGTTTTGCAACTCAAAAAATTATTGAATCAGGCATTTTTTATTTCATCGTGAGCCGCAAATTGTGAAAAATATGGGGTAGTTGAGCCGCAAATAAACATCAACATTTTCTTCTTTTAGACTGTCAGCCTCCCTTTGTTAATCCAAATGTTGAAAAAATAGCATAAGATTTTTATGTATTTTGCCGTGCAGAATGTAGTTTTGCACAAAAATAAAATTTACGACAATGAAAAGCTTAAAGGAACTGATGCCTGAAATTTACTTCGAGGTAATGGACAAGGAAGATTTCGCAGAACACGAAATGTACCTTAACAAGATAATCGACCCAGACAACCACACAAAGATATTCAAGCAGAAAGGCGACATTGAGGAGTTCGTTTTCTACAACTTCGACCTCAAGCGACTGAAAAACAAAATTCTGAAAGTCGTATCCAGTACAAAGAACAATGTGCTGATGTACAGGGTTTTCCCGAGTAAGGAAAAAGATTTCATACTGGCTTCGTTCTACGAAGACCTTGAGTTCAGTTCGCGACGAAACGAATTCAACATCCCAAATACTGAGGATTTTAGAAAAATATTCATCGATAAGAACAACAAAATTACAAAGTATGTCGATTTCGGTTGCAAGGTTGACGAGGCAAAGAAAAAAACAACCTTGTTGCTGAAATGCGTAAATATTTCGCACAATACACTTATTTCCAACATATTCGAAACCATCGAACGCCACGAACTCAACTGCGACTACATGGAATTGTGGCAGGTTAAGAAGTCGGACAAGAAAATTGATGTTTACTACGAAATAGCCATCGAAATAAGTTCGCTGCTTCCGAAGGAAGAAATTGACTCGATAGGCGACGACTTCGAACGCTACATACAGTGCTACATAAAGCCGATGAGCATTTTCGACCTTGTTGGTCCTGCTATGGTCGGTCCGTCGAGCTCGCACACCGCCGGCGCAAACCGCATAGGACAGATTGCACGAAACATTATCTGCGCTGTTGAACAGTCGGGCGAAAAGATTGAAACCGTAGAAGTTAAGCTTATTGGTTCGTTCCGCGATACAGGCGTAGGCCACAAGACACCATCGGCTCTCGGTGGCGGACTTTGCGGATATGTTACCGACGACCCGCGTATGATTGAAGCCGGAGACCCTCAATCGCTGAGCAAGAACGGAATCAAGTTTGCAAATTGCACCGCAAAGTTCAACGGATACAAGAAAGGTTCTGCCGACGACGATGCAAGATATGCCGACCAGAAGAACGCCAACATTGCCGAGGTCATCTTCAAGACCGACAAGGGAACACACTGCGTAACAGGTTTTTCAATCGGTGCTGGAAATGTTGAGATAAGATTCTACGACGGAATGCTCGATTTTGCACTCGACGGAAAGATTGATACGGTCCTGAATGGTGGAAAAATTGAAAAAATCAACGAAAAGAACGCAAATCTGCCGAAAATTGCCAAAATTTACAACGAAAATTCGGCAACCGAACTTCCAATGATGCCTTTCCATACTTTCGAGGAACTTATCGAATATGTGAACGAGGAAAAAATAAATCTCATTGATCTTATCCTTGACATTGAAAGGCAGTTGCAGAATACCGACCGCAAGCAAGTTTACGACAAGATGCGTAGCTACTGGAACATAATGCAGAAGTCGGTTGACGATGGAATCAGGAGCAACGAACTCACCTTATTGAAACTTACTGGCAAAGATTCGAAGAATATCAACAAGTACCGCGAAGGCAACAAGATTTTCGACAACATTTATGGAAAGGCAGTTGCATACGCAGTAGCCGTAAACGAGATAAATGCAAAGTCGGGTGTTATAATCGCTTGTCCAACAGCAGGTTCATGTGGAATTTTACCAGGTGTTCTGAAGGCATACAACGAAATTCACAAGCCAGAAGAAGACAGGATTCTCGAATCGTTGATGATAGCAGGTTTCTTCGGAATGATACTGTTTGGTGATGTTTCTACTGCTGGAGCTGACTATGGATGTCAGGCCGAAATTGGTTCGGCAGCGGCAATGGCGGCAGCAGCCTTGGTTTATCTCGAAGGTGGTGATGTGGAACAGATGATTGAAGGTTTTACAATTGCAATAAAGAACTCACTCGGACTTATCTGCGACCCGATTGCCGGACTTGTGGAAGTTCCGTGCGTAAAGCGTAACGGTATTTACTCTTCGCACGCAATCAGCGCGGCACTTATGGCACTCAGCGGCGTGAAGTCGTTTGTTTCGCCGGATGAAGTTGTGCTTACTATGCGCGAAGTTGGCGAACGCCTGAATGTCGATTACAAGGAAACTGGCAAGGCTGGACTCGCCAAGACCCGTGATGGCAAGGAAGTGGAGAAGAATTTTGCCAACGAGGTTAAGAAGTTCTTCAACTAGAACCAAAATCAACCGCCCACTGAGCCTGTCGAAGTGAAGATCAAAGAAAAATATTTCTACTTACCCTTCGCAAGCTCAGGGTGCTGAAATTCTTATTATTATTGCATCAAATAATTATTGTAAAAATTTACTGATATAAAAACAAGACTTTTTATTTCACTACTCGTTGTAGCAATGGGTGTGATTGTGTTTAGCGGTTGTCAGAAGAAAAAATCTTGCGAAACTTGCAAGGAATATAAATTCATATATAATCCAGAAGCTTATTGGGCTGGACATTTACACGGCAGTAATTTGTTTGGTATGGTAATGAAAAAGAATGTTCCTAACAAACTAAAAAAACATCCTGGGGATACTATAAATATTTGTGCAGAAATTGAAATACAATATCCATCTACTGATTATTCTGGAATAGAGAATGTTACAAAATTCAAATGCGTAGAAATTAAATAAATATGAAATCAAGACTTTTTATTTCACTACTCGTTGTAGCAATGGGTGTGATAGTGTTTAGCGGTTGCCAGAAACGGTCATCATGCAATGGCGGAATACAAGGACATTTGGAAGTTCTTGACGAACCTTATGAAACAGATCCTAATTTTTTTTATGTTAGTAATGTGAAAGTCACAGCTAATTTTTATGATTCTAATAATCGTATTTATTTTATAACAGGCAAAGTTCCTAAAAAAATATCTCATAATTCTTTGGTAACAGCAAAAATTCATGTTGTTGACCCAGGTGAAGAATATGATTCAAAACCACATTACGCGCAACCATTAGCAGAAGTCTATAAATTGGATTGTATTTGTATTGATGAAGAATAATAACTAACCGCCCACTGAACCTGTCGAAGTGAAGGTTAAAGAAAAATATTTCGGCTTACCATTCTACAAGCTCAGGGTGCTGAATGGTGCGAATAATTATCAATTGTTAATTGTACATTATCCATTATTAATTTGACTTCCACGCTCTTTGAAATATGCAAGCAAACTTATCAACTTTTTTCAAAAAAGCGGTTAATTTGCTGAATGAAAAATCATTGAAAAATCGGTTTTTTCGTAAGTCGTTGATTAAAAAAATAAATCAAAATTAACAGAATCGGTTTTCAAAATGTTATTTCTGTGAATAAAAATTATTAAATTTTTCTTGCAGAATTGTAAGGTGCTCGACTATATGGAAGTTGGATTTTGGCAAGATTTTTTTGTAATTTTTTAATGTAATTTTTTCAACAGAAAAATGGTTCAATTTGAACAATCGGAGAGGTAAAATTTTTCATCAGGTGGGTAATGAAAAATGTCAAATTCTGCGAATATAAAAATCCTGAATTATAAATATCTTACACATTTTTCGCTGCAATAAAATAACATTTGACAAGTAACTTGCAAGACAAATTTTCATAAATTTACTAACCTATTCACAAGTATTAATAATAATCATCAATTAAATTTAATTAAATATATATTTTATTGTTATTATGATAATGTGTATTTAGGCGGAAGAAAAATTTTGAAAAAGAACTTACTGTTTTCCTTCACTTCGGCTACGCTCAGTGGGCGGAGAGAATTTAGCTCCCTGAGCTTCGGTTGCTGAGCAAAGTCGAAGCATCGAAGGGGCGATTGATTATCAATTATCCATTGTCAATTATCAATTATTCCCTACCTTTGCTAAACATTTTTCAAAAAGATTTTAAACTATGAAATACATAGAACTCAACGAGATTGACTCGACCAATGCCTACCTTTCCGAAAAATTTCTGTCGGGAGAGATAACTGAACCTACAACTGTATTCACCCATTCGCAAAACAAGGGAAAGGGAATGGGACAGAACATCTGGGTAAGCGACAACGATAAGAACGCGCTTTTCAGTATTGCACTGTTTACCGAGATAAAGACTGAAGAAATTTTCAAGGTAAGTCTGGCAACCTCGATGGCTATATATGAATTTTTGAAATTAAAGGGCATTACGACGAAGATCAAGTGGCCGAACGATATTTATTACGACGGGAAAAAACTCGGCGGAATACTTATCGAAAATAAGTTAGACGGCAATATCGTGAAGGCATCTGTTATAGGTGTAGGATTGAATCTCAACCAGGAGAAGTTTCCTAAGTGGTTGCCGAACCCCATTTCGCTGAAGAACATCACTGGTCATGACTACGATGCTAAGGAATTTATAACTGGCATATCGGAAATGGTGGAAAAGAAGCTCAACGAAATAAAGGATGTTCCGTTTGCCGACCTTCGTCTCGACTATCTGCTGAACCTTTATTGCTTTGGTAAGATTATGATGTGGAAGATTCAGGGCATAAAGGATGAAATCAGTGGAAGCATCGTCGATGTAAAGCCTTCTGGAAAAATTGTTGTACAGGCAGTATCCGGCCAGTTGTGCGAATGCGACATAAAGGAGATTAAGTTGATTGATGATTTTTAAATTTTGTTTATAGAGTAAATTATTGTATTTTTACATCGTCTTTTTAATAGTTAATTAAATGAGTTTAGAAACTTTAACGAGTTTAAGAGATTATCTGTATGGTACGCTATCTACAGAAAATATGCTGTGGCTGGCTGGTGAGTTAGAATCTTATGCCAAAAGTGCAAAAAAAGATGTTTACACTAAAGAAGACATCTATAACATAATTAAAGAAGGTGAAAGACAAATTTCAGAAGGTAAATGTAAGACTACAGAAGAAGTTTTTTCGAGTTACAAAGAATTAAAATAGTAGTTAAATGATTGTAATTTGGTCTGAAAAAGCTGAAAATACTTTAAAGCAAACTGCTGATTATATTTTAGAAAAGTTTGGTGAAAATAATAGAAATAATTTTATTAAAGAAGTTTATAAAATTGTAAAGCTTTTAGAAACAAATCCCAATTTAGGCAAGATTGAACCTTTGCTTGTTGATTTTCCTGAAATGTATAGAAGTATTGTAGTTAATTTTTTGAATAAAATAATATATAGGGTTGAGGACGATAAAATTCTGATAGTTGCATTATGGGATGTAAGAAGAGAACCTATGAATAATGTTTATTCAATTTAATTCTTCCTCATTATATTATCCAAGTTTATCTTCAGCGATACATAGTTTACCGAACCAGAAAGATGATATGAAGAATATGAATATTCAAGACTGAATTTCTTCAGGCAAATTCCCATTCCGGCAGAAAAACCTACAATCTTACCCTTGTTTATGAGTGCCAGTTCCGATCTGCGTCGATAGTTGAATCCAAGCGATATGTAGAAAACATTTTTAATATTAATGTCGGCACTTAAAACAAGATGTCGCATAAGTTCGTCGCCAGCATGACCAAGTTTATTCAAGAAGTTTTCCTTTGTTTCTTCGGTGTTCTGGTAGTTGTTTCTAAGTGTGCTTTCGTAGCGAAGGCTCCAGTTGAACAAATCTATAGCAGTGAGCGAAAGTGAAAATGGTGCGTGCTTGAATTTTTTAGTAATACCGAGCTGCATGTCGATAGGTAAACTTTCGCGTACTCCTTTGGTGTATTTTTTTATTTGAAAACCAAGGTTCTTGAATACCAAACCTGCCGAAAAAAGTGATGCCGTATCCTTGTAAGTAGCACCTAAATCGACTGCCATACCAAATGATGTTGCTTCCCAGTAGTCCGACACGATAGTTTTAAGTGTTCCGCCGAAGTTGAATTTTTTCAGAGGATAAGCATACGAAATGTTTATTGCATAGTCGGCTGCGTTGAACTTGCCGAGAACTTCTCCTAATTCGTTTGTGTTGTAGAATTTTCCATAGTTGAGATATTGTATCCCTGCCGAGAAAATTCCAGCCTTCTCAAAATTTCTTGCATATATTGCATATCCGAGATTAATGTCCGAAACATAATTTGTGTAGCTTAGAACAAATTGGTTGTTCATATCGGCCGTCAGCATTGCCGGGTTTGCATTAACAAAACTAAGGTCGCCATCGATGTGTGAAACGTTGAAGCCACCGAGTGCCGATATGCGTGCTGAAGTAGGTATGTTGAGGAACTTGTATGTTTTCTCTCCGCCATTCTGCGAAAATACAGAAAGACAGATAATTAAAGAGATAACTATTAATACAAGCCTTTTCATTGTTTGAAATTAACGCGCAAACTTACACAAAATTTTACATTCACGCAGATTTTGGGCAAAAAATATGACTTAATTTATCTGAGTTACACAAAAAATTTGTCCAAAATAGCCTAAAATAAGGTAAATAAAATATTTTTTTTACAACTATAATTAATTAACAATCAATAAAATAAATGTAGTTTCATTAAAAAAATAATAATATAACTAAAAAAATAGTTGTATATTTAAAAAAGTCTTTATATTTGCAGTGTCGAGATTATTAAAATTTGACATTAAAAAATAGTAACAATAAAAATTATTTTGTTATGAAAGAGTTGACCAAAGGAGAAGAACAGGTGATGCAGGTAATCTGGAGCATCGGACAGGGATTTGCCAATGAGATAATAGCAGCATTTCCCGAACCAAAGCCTGCTTACAACACAGTGCTTACCGTTATAAAGATATTGGAGAACAAAGGTTTTGTAGCTCATGAGACTTTCTGTCGGGCCAATCGCTACAAAGCCATAATCAGTAAGGAGGAATATTCGCAGCGCTATCTAGGAAGCGTTGTTGAGCGTTATTTTAACAATTCGTACCTTGATTTGGTATCGTCCTTTGCAAAAAAGGAGAATTTCAGCATAGAGGAGTTGGAGTCGCTGAAAAAAGTGATAGATGAAGCTATTGAAAACGAAAAAAAATAAGTCATGAATGCACAGGAATTAATATTAGGTCGTCTGTTGCCAGTTGCTGCTGCCATTGCAGTTTTCTGGATAGTTTATCGTTTGTTGTTCACAAATAGCAACCGAATTAAATTCAACAGATTTTACATATTGGCATCAATAGTAATTGCTTTTTTGCTTCCATTTTTAGGAATAATTATTGGTAATGGTTCTCCCCAGATGTTAAGCTTTAAGCAAAACATTTTTGGTGAAATAACGCTTAATGAGGTAATTTTAGCTGGAGATGCTAATGCAAACTTGCCCGAAACTGCGACACAGAATTACAACATTTGGCAATTTATTGCAATCGTATATTTCATCGGTGTTGGTATATCGTTGCTGCTGTTGATGTTCAAGTTATTGAAGATATTTTTATTAATTGTCAAATCGCCAAAGGAAAAATACGGAAGTTATACCGCAGTGTTTACTGGTAAGGAGCAAGGGTCGTTCTCTTTCCTTAGCTATGCTTTCTTCCCTGACCAATCGATTGATAAAGAAATTGTTAGACACGAAATTAGTCACATCTCACATCGTCATTCTTGGGATATAGTTTTTGTGGAGGTTATAATGGTATTGCAATGGTTCAATCCATTCATTTATATGTTGAAGAGAGAATTGCAGTGCGTTCATGAGTATCAGGCAGATCGCGATGTGGTGAATGCTGGCGTAAACAAGAGGGACTATATGATGCTGATTTTGCAGCAGTGCACGGCTGTCGATTTTAGCAGAATTAGTAATAATTTCAGTTTAATATTAACTAAAAAACGAATTAAAATGATTACTATGAGTGAAAAGACCAAAGGTCTCTGGTGGAGGCTTCTGGTCACGCTACCTGTGTTGGCTGTGATGCTGGTTGCCAATACAAATGCGACAGCTAAGGAACAGCTCGCTGAGAATAATTCCGAAGCAAAAGTTGTAACTGATGCTATAAAAGAAGTTCAGCAGAGCAAGGACAGCATTTACGAAAATCCTGAAGTTATGCCAGTATTTCCTGGTGGCGATGCTGCTATGATTGAATTTTTGCAAAAGAATATGGTTTATCCAGAGAATGCAAAGAAAAAAGGAATTACCGGAAAAGTATTTGTAGGTTTTGTCGTTGAAGCAAATGGATCTATAACCGATGTTAAAGTATTGAGGGGCTTTGATAAGGAATGTGATGCTGAAGCAGTGCGCTTGGTAAAGTTGATGCCTAAGTGGAAACCAGGTAGTGACAAAGGAAAACCGGTGAGGGTAAGTTTCGTAATGCCTTTCAATTTTAAATTATAAAAAAGATTAGGCAAAAGTTTATTTTAGTTGCAGCCTCAAGGCTGCAACTTTTTTTATATCCTATTTTTCGAGTCGATAATTATAGTCACTGGTCCATCGTTGAGTAGTTCTATCTTCATGTCGGCTCCAAAGATTCCTGTTGCAGACGATTTGCCTGTAATTTGGTCTGTGGTTTTGATAAACTTGTTGTATAGTGGTTCTGAAATTTCTGGTTTTGCAGCATCGATGTAAGATGGGCGGTTGCCTTTTTTTGTTCGAGCATGCAGTGTGAATTGACTTATTATCATAATTTCTCCGTCAATTTCGAGGCACGATTTGTTCATAACGCCGTCTTCGTCGTTGAAAATACGGAGATTTACCATTTTGTTTACGAGCCATTCAATATCTTCGGCTGTATCATCGTTTGTTATGCCTACGAATACGAGCATTCCCTGCCCTATCTTGGAAATTTCTTTACCATCTACAGTGCATTTTGAATGTTTCACTCGTTGAATTAAAATTTTCATACTTTTGAATAGTTATTATTTTGATTTATAGTGCTTTACGGTTTGTTTCATGTGAAACATTATCTATTAATTGAATGCTAATTGAGTAATTATTTTTTTTGATTATCTATAATGTTAATTATCAGTATTTTACATATTGTTTCACATGAAACATTATTTATATAAATAAATCTGTTATCTCAAATTTATCGCCATCGAAAAGTCCCTTATCGCTAAGTTTTAGACTTGGAATTACAAGAAGCGACATAAAAGAAAGTGTCATAAATGGTGATGCTAGTCTGCAGCCATTGCTCTTTACAATATGGTTCATTCGGCTATACATATCACTGATGCGTTCGCAGCTTTGCTGTGTCATCAGTCCTGCAAACTCAAGCGGTAAGGTGTAGTAGTCCATACCCTTTACATAGCACATTCCACCTTTATTGTCGACTATTTCGTTTATTGCCTTTACAATATCTTCGTCGCTAACACCAACTGCAATTATGTTGTGACTGTCGTGTGCTACCGATGTTGCAATTGCTCCAGCGGTAAGACCAAATCCCTTTATGAATCCTATCTGCGGTTTTGCGTCTTTTGAGTAACGGTTCATCACGGCAATTTTAAGTATGTCGTTCTTTGTGTCCGAAATTACATTGTCATCTTCTACCCTAGCCTTCTCGGTAATGCAATTTGTGAGCAGTTCGTTTTCGATGATTTCAATTACCTTTATTTTTTTTGACTTTGGTTTTATTCTGACGTCGGTCTCCGAAATTTTTTGAGCATTGAAATTATTTATAGGCTGGATGTTTTTTGTACTGAACAAAATTCGACCATTCGAGTAAACGGTGTTACCATTAATTATTGTCTCTTGAATATTGAATGATTTTAGGTCGTCAACAATAATCATGTCGGCATAATCTTTTTCGCGGAGAAGTCCGATTGGAAGATTATAATGTTTAACTGGATTCACACAGGCGGCAGTAAGCAGGTCAAAAATGTCAATTCCGTACTTTATGCCCATTTTCAATATTTTGTTAATGTGTCCAAATTTTAAAAGGTCATCGGGGTGTGAATCATCCGTTGAAAGCATTACCATTTTATTGAATTTGGAAATTAAGGGGTATAAAGCTTCAAAATTCTTTGCTGCCGAACCTTCGCGTATGAGAATATTCATTCCAAGGTTTATTTTTTCAATTGCCTCATCAATATCTCCACATTCGTGGTCGGTGCTTATTCCAGCATTGATGTATTTTTTAAGTTTGTCACCAGTTAAATGTGGTGCATGTCCATCAATTACCGCACCATGCTTCTTCGCAACTTCTATTTTTGATAAAACTTCTGGTACATCGTATATTACGCCTGGATAATTCATCATTTCACCAAGCACTTTCAAGTTGTATTTAGTGAAAATCTTGTCGATTTTATCGGCATCAAGTGTGGCTCCAGATGTCTCGAAAGTGGTTGCTGGAACACACGACGGCATACAGTAGAATGTCTTCAAAGGCGTTGATTCAGAGTTCTTTATCATAAATTCAATACCTTTCTCACCAAGCACATTTGCAATTTCGTGTGGGTCGGTAACTACACCGACAGTACCATTTTTCACCGCCACTTTTGCAAATTCACTAGGAATCATCATTGTGCTTTCGATGTGTATGTGCGAGTCGATTAGACCTGGCAATATATATACTTCGCTTGTTGTTTCTTTCGAAGTGATTTTTGCTATCCTGTCACCATCAATAATTACTTCACCCTTGAAGATTTTTCTGTTGAGCACATCAACAATGTTACCTTCTATTTTTCTCATAATCTTATCGTTATAATTGTTTCACATGAAACATTACTATTTACTATCTTCCCATTAGCACCAATAGCACACTTATGTCTGATGGAGAAACACCGCTTATTCGTGATGCCTGACCAATAGTGTGAGGATTAATTTTCATCAATTTTTGTCGTGCTTCAGTCGAAAGCGAATTTACTTCAGCATAGTTAATTTTGCCTTCGATAACGATATTCTCAAGTCGCTTCAACTTGTCGGCAATGAGTTTTTCTCGCTCAATGTAGCCGGAGTATTTCAGCAGTATTTCGGCAGCATCAACTATCTCGTCCTTCTTGTCGCCAAAGCCTGAAACAAGTGTGTCAAGTTCATTGTCGAAACGGCATAAATCCTTGATTTTCACTTGCGGACGAGTGATAATGTTGTTCATCTTTATGCTTTGTTTTAACTCAGAGCTTCCTAATTCTGAGAGCATTGAATTGATAGTCTCGGGCTTGCAACTTTGGTTGTTACAGAAGTCAATCAGTTCGTCACGCTTTGCAATCTTATCTTCAAAAACTCGCAAGCGTTCATCTGTTGCAAGACCAATGTTGTGTGAAAGTTCTGTGAGCCTAACATCGCAGTTGTCCTGACGGAGTAGTATGCGGAACTCTGCTCGCGAGGTAAACATTCTGTATGGTTCGTCAACTCCCTTAGTGATTAGGTCGTCAATAAGAACACCAATGTAAGCCTGGTCGCGGTTGAGGGTAAACTCTGGTTTTTCATTGATTTTCAAGTGTGCGTTTATGCCTGCGATAATCCCCTGCCCTGCTGCTTCCTCGTAACCCGTAGTACCATTGATTTGTCCTGCAAAATACAGATTTTCAATAAGTTTAGTCTCTAATGTAGCTTTCAGTTGGGTAGGATGGAAAAAGTCGTACTCGATGGCATAGCCGGGACGGAAAATCTTGGCATTTTCAAGACCTTTGATTTTACGCAAAGCTTCGTACTGCACATCTATAGGCAGCGACGACGAGAATCCATTGAGGTAAAATTCCGCTGAGGTCTCCCCTTCTGGCTCGAGAAAAAGCTGGTGCTTGTCCTTGTCGGGGAATGTAACAAGTTTTGTTTCGATGCTCGGGCAGTAGCGCGGACCTATGCTCTTTATTGTTCCATCGTATAGTGGAGAGTCCTTAAGTCCTTGACGCAGAGTATCGTGAACTTCCTCGCTGGTGTATGTGATGTAGCAACTGCGCTGTTTCAGAAAATGTTGGTTGTAATTGTGCATGTACGAGAACGGAATAATGGTTTCGTCACCGCTTTGTTCTTGAAGCTCAGAGAAATCGATAGTACGGCCGTCTATTCTTACAGGGGTTCCTGTCTTCATGCGGTCGTAGGTGAAACCGAGTTCGGCGAGGTTTTGTGTAAGCCCCACAGCGGCTGGTTCCGAGATTCGTCCCCCTTCGAAGTGGCTATGTCCTATGTGCATCAGTCCGTTGAGGAAAGTGCCGGTGGTGAGGATTACTGCTTTTGCGTAAACCTTTATTCCGAGGTAGGTTTCTATTCCGCAGACGCGATTATTTTCCACAATTACCTTATTTACAGTATCTTGCAGAAATGATACATTCTTTATCGCTTCGAGCTGACTACGCCATTCGCCACTGAAGACCATGCGGTCGCACTGTGCGCGAGGGCTCCACATTGCCGGACCTTTCGACATATTGAGCATCCGGAACTGTATCATTGCCTTGTCGGTAACAATTCCCGAAAGTCCGCCAAGTGCATCTATCTCCCTGACTATCTGACCTTTGGCAACTCCACCCATAGCGGGGTTGCACGACATCTGTGCGATTTTGTTCATGTCGATTGTCACGAGCAGCACTTTGCTTCCCATATTTGCCGCTGCCGCTGCCGCTTCGCAGCCTGCGTGTCCAGCACCTACTACTATAACATCGTAATTTTCAGTCATTTAGTATCTATTACAATTTATCCCATTCAAATCGTCAAATGTAGTGAATAATGTTGGGATGGTGATAATTAAGTTTTTAACGCGGAGATGTTGAAATAATATCAGTACTAACAATAATGCAGATTGTATAGTTGTTCATTGTGCGCGACGTAATCGTCGCGAATAAACAAAAAATACTTTATATTTGCTTTTAAAAAAATACAACTATGCCAAGAAATACAGACAAACGCCCATTACCTCAGCAGCATAAGCGTAGCCATCATAACAACTACCATGGGAGAGGCATATATATGATAACACTATGCACCGATGGTCGTTTGCCTTTGCTCGGTACGCTCACTGGCGATAGTCCCGAAACTGCAGCTATATGCCCATCATCACTTGGAAAGCAGATGCTACAATGTTGGAACAATATTCCCTACATTCAGAAACAGTTCGCAAAAAAGAAAGCAGAGCAAACAGGTGTACCTTGCCAGAGGAAAATTACACTTATAGCTTGCCAACTTATGCCAGACCATTTCCATGGGATTATCTTTGTTCGTGAAGAAATGGATATTTCAATAGGTGATGTAGTACGAGGTTTTATGGTTGGGTGTACAAAAGCTTATAATGAACAAAATTTCGTAGAAGAAAAGAGTTCTATACCACTTAAGCCACTTTGGGAGAAGGGGTTTCACGACCGAATTTTGCTTTACGCTGGTCAACTTCAGAATATTATAGAATATGTCCGCGACAATCCTCGTCGTTTGTGGTTAAAGAAAAAGAAGCCAGAATATTTTGCGGTTCTGCATAATGTGCATTGGAATGAACATTGTTTTTCAGCGGTCGGCAACATTTTATTGTTGGACAATCCTTTGTGTGCTGTTCATGTGCGAAGTCGCTTTTCGGAAGAAGATGCAAGTAACTATATGAACGATTGTATTGTTACTGCAAAAAAGGGTGCAGTCCTAATAGGTGCATTCATCAGTCCAAAAGAGAAACAAGTTCTTGAAGTTGCTTTAAAAGAAGGACTTTCTGTTATCGTTTTGTTGCCTCATGGTTTATCAGAGTTTTATAAGCCAGTTGGCATGTTTATGGAAGTGTGTGCACAAGGTAAGATGCTTTTCCTAACTGAAGCTTCTGCGGAAGAAAATCCTCGCAAAAGAATTACAAGAGAAGAATGTCAAAGGCTCAACGCTATTGCAGAAGAAATGATGGAATAGACAATAGCAAGCGATAAGGAATAGTGGGAAAGGAGTGGCATATAGGGGCGACGAGTACGTCGCTCACGAAGACAAAACAAAAAAAAATTCACAAAAGTTTTCTTGAAATTTTAAAATTTTTGAATGCCAAAATGTTATGTAGGTGAATGTAAAATTTTCCTCATTTAGGAATTTTTAATACATTTGCGCAATAAATTTAAGATTATGAAGAATGTAACCATTTATACCATTGCATTTCTGCTCATTTCAGCATCTTGCTTTTCGCAACTCACTCCCTTAAAAATCACCAAGAACGCCAATCGATTTCATTACGAAGTTTACGATTATGGTACATCTATCGATACTTCGGTTTTGGAGATTGTATTACAAAAATCTGTATACCAAATTATTACGGAAGAGAAGGAAGGCAATTTCGTGCCAGGTTACGCCAGAACTACAACATTCGTAAACCTTGACCTCGACAGTACTTTTTCGCGTGCTACATTTTCGGACAACGAACTCTACGAGGTGGCATCCAAATTTAGCCGTGCCGATATTGACTACGACACTACAACTGTCAATGGATTAACCGTTTACACTTGCAACATCAATAGCAACAAGTTTGAATTCTTTGTGCAGGACTACCCCTTTGACTTGAACCCCACTCCGTATTATGGGCGCTTCAAGGGTGTAGTTGTGGCGTTCCGTCGTAACGGACAGACATATTTACAACTGACAGAAACTTCTTTCGATAAGAATGTTGGCAAAATAATGTCAGATGATGCTAATTATAAGCGTGTTACTTCGCGTCAGCTATCTCAACTAAAAAAGGACAAGCTTGTAATCACCACTCGCATTTTCGACGATGTGCAGCTTAGCTGGGGAAAGAAAAATGATCATATCGACGGCGACTATCGCACTAATCTGCCTTTCGACAGCGTGTTGCATTATGCTGGCGGAACGCTTGCACTCAAGCGCATTCGTCTGCCCGAACTGCCAAGCCACTACCAGACTTTCATCGAACTGCACCAGCGTAGCAACGGCGATGCCTACGACCGCACAGGCAGCGTATTTGTAATTCCTGGAGCAGGGCAGGGGCTGTGCCCAAATTTCTTCGACGGCATCAACAACCATCCCGATTCACTACCGATATTCATTGGCAAGGACGGTCAGACTTATCAAGGCATAATGCCTGCGGTAAGCAGTCTCGAACAATATAAGATTTCGTCGATGATGTATGCTCCGCCTGTCGAACTGATGCGTTTCTTCACTCCTTTCGGTGTCGGACATTTCAACGACCGCGTACAGATTGACGGTCTCGAGTGGGCCGACGAAACCTATTACAAGCAGGATGTTACCGACCTTGCTTCGTTGCTTCGTGGCGAAGTGTGGATAGGAGTGTGGATTGGCAACTACGACGGTGGCGGTCATAAGGTTACGCTCGACTTAAAATCTTATCCCGAAAGCGAATTCTGGGACGATGAAACCGATGGCAGTAGGTGCATACCGCTGTTCAACACCTGCAATGTGCTCGAGATGGCTGGTCAAAATTACGGTAAACTCTTTGCTACCGACAGTCTTACCGTTGAGGTTTACATTCCCGAAGCCGAAAGTGTTCGTCTGCGCTATATCAGTACCGGCCACGGCGGATGGGAGGGAGGCGACGAGTTCAATCCCAAGGCTAACACAATCTTAATTGACGGAAAACCAACATTTACGCATACGCCATGGCGTGAGGATTGTGGTTGCTACCGTAGGTTCAATCCTGTAAGCGGAAACTTCTGGAATGGTCTGTCGAGCAGCGACTATTCGCGAAGCGGATGGTGTCCGGGAACTGCAACTCAACCTGTTTATTTCGACCTAAGCCATTTGTCAGCAGGTAAGCACACAATTACCGTTGCCATTCCGATGGGCGAACCGCAGGCAGGAAGTTTCAGCCATTGGGCGGTAAGTGGAGTGCTGATAGTAGAATAGATTTTGTAAATTTGCAACCGAACAAAAAACAACTCTAATTTTTAAAATATGAAAAAATTAACTTTTATCCTTGTTTGCATGCTGCTGGGAATATTCTCAAATTCCTACGCTAATCCAGTCACAATCAAGAGTCCAGATGGAAAATTGGAATTGAAATTCGAAGTAGTAAATGGTATTCCGCAGTATTCGCTCAACCGTGAAGGAAAGCCAGTTGTAAAGCCATCAAAGATGGGGTTTACTCTCGAATGGCGCGACGACCTTGCACATGCTTTTGTGTTGAAAGATACAAAATACAGCACTTTCGACGAGACTTGGGAACCAGTTTGGGGCGAAGAGGCACAAATCCGCAACCACTACAACGAAATGCTTGTAACTCTTGAGCAACCCGTTGGCAGCGTGGAAAGTATGGACCATTCAACCGAGAAGAAAGCAACAGTAATGCAGATCCGTTTCCGTTTATATGACGACGGCCTAGGTTTCCGTTACGAATTTCCAATCGAGAACGCTTTGGTATGCTTCTGGATAAAGGAGGAACTTACCGAATTTGCAATGGCAGGTGACCATACAGCATGGTGGATTCCAGGAGATTACGATACTCAGGAGTTCAATTATACAGAATCGCGCTTGTCCGAAATACGCAGTTTGTTCGATATAAGCCACAAAGATGGCGGCTGGCCGTGGAAAGGATTTTCGCCTACAGGCGTGCAGACAGCCTTGCAAATGAAGACCGACGACGGTTTGTACATCAACATACACGAGGCTGCAACCCTTGATTTCCCGACCATGCACCTCGAATTGAACGACACAACCATGACTTTCCGTGCATGGCTTTCGCCCGATGCAACTGGCTACAAAGGTCGCTTGCAGGCACCTTGCACCACTCCTTGGCGTACGGTTATGGTAACAACCTCGGCAACCGAAACCCTTGCTTCGCGCTTGATTCTCAACCTCAACGAACCATGCGTTCTGGACGATGTTTCATGGATTCATCCTGTGAAGTACATGGGCGTATGGTGGGAAATGATTTCCGGCAAAAGCACTTGGGCCTATACCAACGACTTTCCATCAGTAAAACTCGGTATCACCGATTTTGAACACGCCAAGCCAAACGGCAGACATGGTGCAAACAACGACAATGTACGTCGTTATATCGATTTTGCTGCCGAAAATGGTTTCGATGCTATCCTTATTGAAGGCTGGAACATAGGCTGGGAAGACTGGTATGCAAAGCAAAAGGATTTTGTCTTCGATTTTCTGACTCCTTATCCCGACTTCGACTTGCCAGCACTCAACAAGTATGCTCACGAAAAGGGCATCCGCCTTATCATGCACCACGAAAGTTCCGCATCCACAATTAATTACGAGCGCTGGATGGAGAAAGCTTACAACCTTATGAACCAATATGGCTACGATGCTGTAAAGAGCGGTTATGTTGGTACTATAATTCCTTTTGCCGAAGGTCATTACAGCCAACCTATTAATAATCACTATCATTACGCAATAGTTGAAGCTGCAAAACATCACATCATGGTAAATGCCCACGAGGCAGTGCGTCCTACTGGTCTTTGCCGCACTTGGCCAAATATGATTGGCAACGAAAGTGCTATGGGTACCGAATTTCAGGAACGCATAAAACCTGGACATACAACCATTTTGCCGTTCACACGCTTGCAGGGCGGACCTATGGACTACACGCCAGGCATTTTCGAGACCGACATAAGCAAAATAGTTTCGTGGGGCGGTAAGATTCGCGCTACCATTTGCAACCAGCTTGGATTGTATGTTACTTTTTACTCTCCTTTGCAAATGGCTGCCGATTTCCCGGAACACTATGCCAAGTTTATGGATGCCTTTCAGTTCATAAAGGATGTGGCTGTCGATTGGGACAAGTCGCTGTATCTTGAAGCCGAGCCGGGTGCATACATTGTCACCGCCCGTCATCCTAAACTTTCGACGCTCAACAAGGCTGCCGAAGGCGTTGGAACTCTTGCCGACGGCAAGAAGGGTGTGGTTTCGAATGCAACAAAGTTCGTTTACGCTCTTCCCGAAAATGCCACTGCCAAGGATTTGGAAAACGCCAAGCCTCACGATGTATGGTATGTTGGTGGTATTACCGACGAGAACGCCCGCGAGGTTACTGTGAAATTGGATTTCTTGAAGCCTGGAGTCAAGTACGAAGCAACAATCTATGCCGATGCCAAGGATGCAAGCGGTTTGCCCGAAAACTACAATTCACAAGCTTATACCATCACCAAGAAGGATGTCACAAGCAAATCGGTATTGAAACTCAGAATGGCTCCTTGCGGTGGTTTTGCTATTTCGCTGAGAGAAAAATAAAGTGATATGAAATTAACAGATAGTGATATGCGTTCAGCCATTCTTTCACATCTGGAAGATATTGAACGACAGTACGATGTTCGAGTTTTGCTCGCTTTAGAGTCGGGAAGCAGGGCTAGGGGACTTTTTTCCGACGAGAGCGACTGGGATGTGCGTTTTGTCTATGTAAACAAGCTCGACTGGTACCTGAATGTGAACGAAGGCCGCGATGTGATTGAAGAAATGTTCGACGATAACATTGATATGGTCGGCTGGGAATTGCGCAAGACTTTGCGTCTGTTTCAGAAGTCAAACCCATCGCTGATGGAATGGCTTCATTCGCCTGTCATCTATCGTGCCGATGAGGAATTTTTGTCGCGGATGAGAGCTATGGAACCTGTATATTTCAATCCCATCAAGACAATGTATCACTATGAGAGCCTTTATATTAAACACGACAAGCGCTATTTGCAGGACTCAGCCAATCCGCTAAAGCGCTTCCTGCATTATCTGCGCGGAATATTGTCGTGCCGTTGGCTCGAACAGCATAAAACTATGCCACCAGTGCTTTTTGAAGAATTGGTGCAAGCAACTGTAGATGATGTCGTTATTCGCCAGAAAATTGAAAACCTGATTGCACTCAAAAGGCAAAGCAAGGAAAACGATAACAAGGAAGTTGATGCAGAACTTGTTGACTATGCTCGCGGTCTGGCCGAACATTTCGAGCAGACTATTCCAGATTTTCGTCCCGAATTAAATTACGCAGGCGATTCGTCGGACTTGGACGGATTGTTGAAGGAGATGGTGATGAGATAAAAGAGAAATAAATATGAAAACCGAAATTAATCCTCAGGAAACCAAGCGGGCTTACGCTTTCGAGATGTGGCTGAACGCCCCCATGCCGATGGTGACATTGGTGAAAACAATGAATGTAAGTCGATTGCTGAAACTTAGCAAAAAGACTGGTGTAAAGTTCAATACGCTGATGTGCTGGGCTATTGGCAAGGCGGCGATGGAGACAGAGGAATTGTTTTTGTTGCCCGAAAACGGAAAACTATTCCGTTACGACAGCATTGCCATAAATGTGGTTGTGAGGAACAGCAAGGGTGGCATCAACTCCTGCGATGTTCCGTTTTCGGATGATTTGCAGCAATTCAACCGCGATTACTTGGAATTGACAACCAAGGTGGCTAAGGAATGCAAGAGCAGTTTCCTCGACGGCTACATGATTGTCGGTACTTCGGCCATGATACAGACCGAACTCGATTGCGTTGTCAACCAATATACCGACAAGTTCCTCAACCCGATGGTGATGTGGGGCAAATACCGTAAGTGCTGGTTCAAAACTACTTTACCCGTATCTTTCCAGTTTCACCATGTGCAGATGGATGGGGGAGATGGAGCGAGATTTTTGGAAAAATTACAATTGAAAATTAGAACAATATGACAAAGGGATTGAAAAAATTAATGCCGATTTTCGCAGTGGCGATACTTATTTTCGCTGTTACTTCATGTAAAAACGAACCCAAGGTCGAAGGTCACTACACTTATCAGCATGGCTGGAACTACGACATCGATGAGGAAAATATTGATGTCCACGAAACTGGCACCATGGATTTCTACGCCGACAGCACGGCTCTCGACTCCGCCCGTCAGGTTTACAAGGTGACTTTTAACGACGGAGGAAAGGCAACTTGGGTGTTCAACTATGTAAGTCCGAGCCTCTGGCGCGTGGATGGCGAAGATTTCTATTTTGCTGGCGTTGAAGAAACTTTCCGTATGGAACTTGTAGAAAGCACTTGCGAGGATTGCAACGAAGAACTATCCAAGAAGCTTGCACAAAAGATAGTCGAAGGCGTTCGTGGTGGAATAGCACGCGAAATAAAGTTTCATTTAGCCAGCCTGACGGAAAAGGAACTCGTATGGAGCTACACATACAATGACGGTCACACCGACAAATGGGAGTTTTATCGCGAATAATTATGGAAACCGAAAGAATAAAACTTCGTCCTTGGCGCGACAGCGATGCCGAAGCGCTTTTCAAATATGCCTCCGACCCCGATGTAGGTCCGCGTGCAGGCTGGCCGCCGCACAAAAGCGTCGAAGAAAGCCTTGAAATCATCCGCACTGTGTTCAACGATGCTACAAATACCTGGGCTATCGAACTAAAAGCTACTGGCGAAGCCATCGGTGCAATGGGCTATGGACCTTCGTGCCAATGCAATCTGCCAGCACGCGACGGCGAACCGCTTATAGGCTACTGGGTGGGAAAACCATACTGGAACCAAGGTATTTGTACCGAAGCACTACGGCTTATGCTCGACCACATTCGTCAAACAACTGATATCAAGTCGCTTATAAGCGGACATTTTGTCGATAATCCTGCTTCGGGCCGCGTGATGGAAAAGTGCGGTTTCGTGCCGACAGGTGAAACATGCATCGACGAGAACCAGTATCAAGGCAAAGACAAGCCGATTCGGGTGCTGAGGTTGGAATTGAAAAAATAACAATGATTATGAAGGTTCGGCTTTTAGCTCTGTTATTTGCATTTTCCCTTTGTTGTGTTCTGCAAACATCCTGCACAACCAGCAGCAACCTTGCTGATAATAGCAAAGTTAAAACTCAATCTGACAAAATCTGGACTTATAGCCAAAGTCATCCCGATGGTTTTACGCTCGACATTCGCACCATGACAGAGTCAACCGAAGGCATTGCCGTAGCGTATTCAGCCACGCAAGGAAGTCACTCTCGCAAAAAGCTTAATCGGGTTGTCAGGCACGCTATGCATCATGATGGCTATGTAGGTGGCTGGCTCGATACTGCCGACAGCCTTTACTATTTCGATAGTACAAGGCTTTTCCCCGAAGATTCGCTAGATGCAGCTATAAAGTTCGGAGCAAAAAACAAGCAGAAGGCGATATATAGCATAAAAGAGGGGAAAGAAATCAAGTTAAAATAATTGACATTTTTTTATTTGCACTAAGTGTTGTTTTGCCATTTTGTCCAGTCTCTTTTGGAGATGCTAATAATAGGCCTTAATCCTTGACAAAACGTGCGGTAACATGCCTTAAGTCAACGACATTACAAAAACAAATTAAGCAGCATTGCAGAAAAGCAATGCTTTTTGCTTGCACATTAAAATTCTTTTTGTATGTTTGCACCTAACAAAAAAATATTAAAAATGTACAGAAAATCAATTTTCAAGGTGTTAGTGGCGTTGATGGTCATCATTCTTGGTGCAAATTTCAACGCAGAGGCGCAGTCGGGCAGTCTGTCAATACCCAAGCCCGATGCAAACGGTCAGATTGTAACATTCAACAGAGATGGCAAAGAAGTTGGCAAGTGGAATCCCGCCACGCTCGAATTTACAATGAACGATGGTGCAGTCTATAAACTCGATGCGAACACAGGTAAATTTACCGACAGCCAAGGTTCGCTGAAAGGCTCTATTAGTGCAGACGGTACTGTCGAAGCACCCAACTTTGGCACCATTCAAGTTAAACAAGATGGTACAAACTTTTTCTACGTATGGCGCAACGAAGAGAAATTGGGAGCCGTGCTTGGTGCAATTGGAGAAGTCTATTACAGAGACCGCCGCTTAGGCGACAATGGTTCTGTCACCGATAAAACCATAAGTCCTCTACTGATAGCATACGCGTACTTCGGCTTAGTGTTCACACAAGATGATTTCGATAAAAAAGCCCAAAAGTCAGAAGAGATAAAGAAATCACAGCCCAATATACAGGCTCCTACATATACAAAGCTTCCATCCTCCTCCTCATCATCTTCTTCATCATCAACCGACCCAAAAGATAAGAAAATCAGTGTTGAGAAAGGTTCTCACGATGTAGGCTACGTTGACGGCCACGGCAACGTTTACGACCGTTACGAGAACAAAATCGGCAAACTTCCCGAGGGGAATGGCGACATTCTAGATGCTTCGGGCCGCAAAATCGGTGAAATATGGAGCGGTGAAATCAAACAAGGCAGCACAGTTGTCTGCAAAGTAGAGCGCAACACCCTTTACACGAAATCGAGGAAATCGAGCAGTTACATTATTATGGGCGACTGCGACGGTGATCGTGTTACTTGCCGCAATAACCGCGACGAAGACCAAAACTCGTTTAATGAAATCGGCAGATGTTACAGCAATCATCCTGAATGGAACGCAGCATTAATCTTCTGCGACTTCTTCTTCTAAAAATTCCTATTCTCAGCACAATTTGCACATTTTTTTGAATAGGAGTTGACACAAATTTTCCGCCGCGATTGAGAATTGCTTTCTTTATCGCGGCGGAATGTATTTTATAAAGTCAAATCCGAAAATCGAATACTAATACCTCTCCACAAAATCCCTTACCAATCTGAAAATTGGCTCGTAGGTTTCGAACTTCATGGTCTCGTAGGTGTCGAATACCGTGTGGTAATACTTGAAGGCATCGCCTTCCTCGTTTTCGAACAATATGCACGGAACATTATGTTCGGCAAACGAATAGTGGTCGCTGTTGCCAGCAAGTTCGCCACGATTCAAGCCCTTGAAGTATTGCTTTTCGCCATTGATTTGCTCAAACAGGGCAAATCCACGGTCTGAATTGGTTTCGACATACTGCACGGGATTGTTGTCGCCAATCATGTCGAGGTTGAAGACAAACTTTATTTGTTCCAGCGGTACACTGGGATGACTTACATACCATTCCGAACCGTGCAGACCCGATTCCTCTGCAGCAAAAGCGACGAAATACATGTCGTATTCGGGACGGTTCTTTGAGTAATATGCGGCAAGTGTAACAATGGCGGCTGTGCCTGAGGCATTGTCGTTGGCACCTGCGTAGTAAACCTTTTTGCCGAGGTTGCCCAGATGGTCGTAGTGGGCAGTGAAGACGAAGCAACTGTCGTGCTTGCGACCTTCAACCTTTGCAACGACATTGAAGCATTCGTAATCCTTCAGGAAAGTGTTGTCGATGTTGGCGGTGATGGTCTTGGCATCCTTCGGGAAATCCGATGTTGCCCAAATGATAGGCTTGTCAATCACCTTTTCGCCGTATGCCTTGTAGAATTTAAGTATCGGAGGCCATGTCTGTATCAAACCGGCATTTGTGCAAGCACCTGGAATTTGCAGGTTCCTAAAATCCTTGTTGTGCTTGTATGAGAAAAAGAAGTCGCAAACAACGAAACAATCCTTGTTTTCGGGTTTTGCAAGGTCACTGTACATCTTTTCGGCATCGAAATTGGTGGTATCGACAAAGTAAAGATTGTATGTGCCGTGTACGCCCGGTGAGTACTCGCGCATTACAAAATCAACGCCCGGAGTTTGCTTGCGACCATCAACCGACAATTCCATATTTCCAACGTAGGTGTTTATGTCCAACTTGAACGGCTGGCAAACTACTTCGTCGGCACCAGCTTTGGCGAACTCCTTTTCCAGAAATTTTCCTGCCTTGTTCGAACCGCCTTTCGCATATCCGCGTCCTTGGTATTTTGCAGAAGTTAATTCCTTGATAATCTGCTTGTAATAAGTCATATCCTGTGCTTGCAAGAATGAAATTCCAACAAAAGCACAGACCCACCATAAAATAATCAACCTTTTCATCTTTTTAAAATTTTGAATTCAAAAGCAAAGATATAATGGATAAATTGATTTTGACCTTAATATTAAGTTAATGTAAAGTGACAGAATCACTAAAAAGGGTAGTGCAACTACAAATATTTTCTGTCTTACATCAAAAATATTCCCCCTCCTGAGCTTTAGGGTTGCGTCTTTTTTTGTGTAATATTGCATCGCAAATCAATAGAATATTTAATCTATTGCTAAATCAGAAACAACAAAAAAGCAACTGTATTGAGCAGTTGCTTTCGTAAGTAAGTAAATTTTAAGATTTTAATCCCCTTCGCCATTAAGCATTTCATATACTTCTTTTGAGGAGAAACTTCCTGCACAAACGAGAATCGAGCTTTCCTCCTTTTCCTGTGTGGCTATTATTAGTTCATGCGGATTGCGTTTGTCGGTAAAGATAAAAACAACACTTTCGCCACCATCGCGTGCGGTCATGAGTATTTCGTAGTTTTTGTCATTGCTTAAAACTTCTATGTCCTTGTCTATTTGACTCTTGCCCTTTGCTGTGTTCGAATTGATGATAAGCATTTTTTCTATGCCTACGAGGTTGCCGAGTTCTGAGTCCAAGGCAGACAAGGCAGAGTTTGCCAGGTTAAACATTGCTTTGTTTATGCAAACGAAATCCACATCTTCCATTTTGGCGTACTTTTCGAAAATCTTGTTTTGTGCCATTGCTGCAAATGCGCAGGCAATAATTGCAATTGTTATTATTAATCGTTTCATATTCCTTGATTTTTAAAGTTTTGACTGATTTTTTATCTTGTTAATTTTTGAATTTGTCTTTTGAATGGCTTCTTGTGCAGGCTGCTTGCACATTTGTATAGAACGGGAGATTATGCTGTTTGCTCTCTCAATCTGCATTGTTGCTTCTTCAACGCTTGTGCAGGTGTCGCGGAATGGCGATTCATTAGATTCTTGATTTTGGAACTGCATTATGCAAACTCCGACTATTGCGATTACGGACACAGCAGCAGCTATCCGATACCAGATTGTTTTTGGCGGTTTTTCTTGTCGGAAGACATTGCTTTTAGGTTGTCGTGATGCTAGTTCTGGATTTTTCTCCGTTTCCGAATCATTGAGATTGCCGACAAAAGCATTTATTTCTGTCGCAATATCGTCGGGTATTTGGGTGTCGGCGATTTCTGACATTGACAGAAACAGTTTTCGGTCGGCTTCAAGTTCGGCTGGAACATCGTCGGAACGGAAAAAGTCCATCAGTTTTTCTTCCTCTGCGGGTGTCGTTTTCCCATTGTAGAAGCGGATGAGTAGTGACTCGATATTTAATTTCGTTTCCATAGTCATAATGATTTAAAATTGTCCCTTAATGTTTTTCTTGCCCTAGAAAGCAATGTGTATATATTCTCTCGGCTAAAATGCGTTATTTCTTCGATTTGCTGTATTTCGAGGCCGCCTATAGTGCGCAGACGAAGTACTTTTTGCTGGTCTTTCGGTAGCATACTTATCATTTTCATAACTTCGGTCAATGTGCTGCTGGCATTGATTGAATCTTCTGTTTTGTTGTCTAAAAGTATGTCTGCCAAATCGTTATTTTCTGTATGTTTGCGTTTCAGTTTGTCGAAGCAGTTGTTGCGAACCATTGTCAGCACTAGTGGCAGTGGTGATTTGTCGCGGTCGATGCTGTTTCGTCGCTGCCACAATTCGGCATAAACATCCTGTACGCAGTCTCTTGCCTCGTCGCTGTTTCGCAATATGTTGTATGCGAGGGCGTACATTTTGCTGCTGAATGGTAAGTATATGTTCGAAAACTCTTCGTGTGACATTTTCTATTCGTTCTTAATCATCTTCCGTATGTGATACGATTGAAATCATAAAATCTTACAAAATTATATATTTTTTTCTTGTCTTTGCTAATGATAAAAAAATCAACTCGCTGTATTGTTTTGATTTACAGCTATAAACAAAATCCATATCTCGGGCAAAATTTAAATTTCTGCCTTAATTTATTTTTTACCTTTGTAAATCATTATAAACAAAACATATATGATAGACCAGATAATTAACTACAATAAGACTTTCGTAGAGCAGAAAGGTTATGAGAAATATCTGACGGACAAATATCCCGACAAGAAACTGGCGGTGCTGTCGTGCATGGACACCCGACTGACGGAATTGCTTCCTGCCGCTCTCGGACTGAAGAATGGCGATGCGAAAATTATTAAGAATGCTGGCGGGCTGGTCATTTCGGCTTTCGATTCTGCGATGCGCAGCCTGATTGTCGCCATATACGAACTTGGCGTGAATGAGATTATGGTGGTGGCGCACAGCCATTGCGGGGCTTGCCACATGAGCTACGACCACTTTCACAACGAAATGATTTCTAGAGGCATCACCGACGAGACGCTTGACACCATCCGCAAATGTGGCATCAATTTGGACCATTGGCTCGAGGGTTTCAAGGATACGCCCGAATCTGTGCGTAAGACTGTCGAGACCATCAAGACTCATCCGCTTGTGCCGAAGGACATAGTGGTGCGTGGTTTCATAATCGACTCGGAGACAGGTGCTTTGGATGAAATAAAAATGTAAGATGCTAACAATATGATACTTTACTTCTCTGGTACGGGCAACAGCTTGGCAATAGCAAGGCAGATTGCCGAAAAGGTTGGCGACAAGATAATGCCGCTGCGCGAGGCGGTTGGCAAGGATTTGACTGGCGAAAAACGCATTGGTCTGGTATTCCCTACATATTGGCTCGATGCGCCTATTGCGGTGCGTGATATTGTGCCGCAACTTAATATCAGTCCTTCGTCGTACACCTTTGTTGTCATCACCTGCGGAGCGCAGACTAACAATGCGGTGTGGTCGGTGCGTCGTATTTTGCGACAGAAGGGTGTAAAGATTTCCTATTGCAACAAAATCCGCGTTCCCGACAGTTCTGCGCTTGCCTTCGGACGCAATCCAAACAGTCAGGCATGGAAGTTTGAGCGTTACGCACCGCGCTTGGAGCAAATATTGAACGATATTGCCGACGAAAAGCACGGTTTCCACTATGCAGGATTCGACCCACTGGGCTGGCTGCTCAATCGTCCGTCCATAGCTGCTAAAACTCAAAACTCGACCCGTCCTGTCTGCAATACCGATAAATGCGTGGGCTGCGGCGTTTGTGCAAAAGTTTGTCCGCAGAAAAACATCACCCTTGCCGACGGCAAAGCCAAACTAGGTGACAATTGTGCTATGTGTCTGGCCTGCTTGCATTTCTGCCCGCATCAGAGTATGGAAGTCAATGGCAAAGCAACACTAGCCGAACGGCAGTACCATCATCCGGAAGTTGAGCTAAAAGATATGATTGAATTTTAGCGGAGCGAACTCGGCGGACTTGTTACAATCCAAATACCTTTCGGAAGAACGCTACCGTGTTGGCGATGACTTTGGAGCGGTGGCGTGTGATGGTGTGGTTCTCGCCTTCGATGATTTGTAGGGTGGCGTTAGTGCCGTATGTCGACAGGTAGCGTTCGCTGCACCATAGAGGTACAATGCCGTCCTGGTCGCCATGTTGCAGCAGCACAGGACCCTGATAGGCTGCGGAGGTGCCGTAGATGTCGAGTTGCTGGGTGGACACGAGGTATTCGCGCCCCAGTTTATAGAGTCCCCAGCAGCGTATGTATTCTGGTGGGTCGTTGGGGTCGAAACGAGCATTGAAGAACTTGCCTCCCTGGCAAGCCTCCTTTATGACCGTTCCTGGGGCAAGAAGCACTAAGCCCGATACGGTCTTTCCTTCGTCCGACAGCCGTCCTGCGGTCATTGAGGCAACGACGCCTCCCTGCGAGTGACCTAATAGTCCGATGTGGCTTGCGTATGGCAACGAGCTTACATAGTCCCATACGGCGTGAGCGTCGGCAATCTCCTTCTCGATGGTCATATCCTGCTTGCGCCCGTCGCTTTTGCCATGGCCGTTGAAGTCGAAGCGAACAGACCCGATGCCAGCCTTTGCAAGGCCTTTGGCAATCTGTGGCATGGGTGTGAAGTCCTTGCTTGAGAATATGCCGTGCATAAGTATCACCATCGGACAATGGTCGGTTGCCGTGTCGAAGCCTTTGGGCAGTGTAATCTTGTAGGTTATATTCCCTTCGGGACCTTTTATGGAAGCCTTTTGCGTCTTGCAAGCCGTCAGCAACAGCACTCCCAAAGCAATCAGAATGGAATAACTAACAAATTGTTTCATAGTGGGATAACGGCTGAAGGAGTAATTTATTGTGGCGAAGTATTTTTTCTATATTTAGAAATCAGAAACAATTGGAATTGCCTATCTTTGTTATCAAAACTAGTAAACATTTTCTTCTCATGAAACGAACATCATTTTTTCGTTGCAAATAATTTATGATTTTTTTGCAACTTATAGGTTTCGTTTTCCAAAAAAAGTATTATTTTTGTGGTGATTAAAAACTTTAATAATATGACTTTTGATAAGGTTATAGATGATGGTCGTTTATGGGCAGTCCGATTCGACAACGACAAGGATAATGCGCTTCAGAAAGTAATGTCGCAATGGGCTGATGCTGGTTGGCTAGCTGATTTTTTCATGCAGAATATTGACGACTTGATTTCTTATTTTAAGATAACCAACATTGAGGATGCCATATATCAAACAATGGAAGACAGGGATGAACTAGCGTGTATAATTATGGATATTTCTCCAGATGCCGACCTTGATCAGTTCTTCCGTCCGCTTGAAAATAGTCGTGCAAGGGAAATGATATTGGGAAAAGAGAAAGGACGCCCGCATCACAGAAGCTGGTTGAGACTATATGCCATAAAGCTCAGCATGGGCATATACATAATCACTGGCGGAGCAATTAAATTGACACGCAAAATGCAGGAAAGAGAGCATACTTTACAAGAGTTGGAGAAGATGGAAAAAGTTAGGAATTTCTTGCTTAATGAACATGTTTTTGACGAAAATAGTTTTGTTGATTATCAAAAGGAGATAGAACCATGACACAGGAAGAAGCAATAAATCGTTTAAGCCGTTACCAGTCGGATACTCCATCGTCTTGGCGCAAGGAGGAAGAAAAGCGTCTTAAGGCAAAATCCGATGGATGGCTACAGTATTCCCGTAAAATTGCCATAAAATTGGCGATTGCAATGAAGCAACAGAATCTTTCACGACAAGATGTTGCCGAAAGGATGGGTTGTTCTCCGCAGTATGTTTCGCGACTTTTGAAAGGCGAAGAAAACCTATCGCTCGAAACAATCTGTAAGTTGGAGAATGCATTGAATATTTCTATATTGCAGTATGAGTTTGCCTAAATCTTTTCGGATTTGAAATCAAAAAACTCTTGATTAAAGAATACTAATACATGGCTCAATGGCACAAAAATAAAATACAACGCGAAAACGGAGAATGGGTTGATGCTCAGTTCCCTGTAATTGTTTCGGCCAGCCGAAGCACCGACATCCCTGCCTTTTACTCCGACTGGTTTTTCCATCGGCTGAAAGTAGGCTATTCGGCATGGACAAATCCGTTCAATGGCGTGAAAAGCTATGTGGCATACGGCGACACCCGATTCATTGTCTTCTGGTCGAAAAACCCCGAGCCACTGCTGAAGCATCTTGATTATTTGCAGGAGCGGAATATTGGCTGTTACATTCAATACACTCTGAACGACTATGTTGCGGAAGGTCTGGAACGAGGTGTGCCACCGCTTGAAAAGCGGATTGAAACATTTCGGCAATTAGTTGAAAAATTAGGCAAGGGCAGAGTCGTCTGGCGTTTCGACCCGCTGATTATGACGGATAAGATTTCGATTGACGATTTGCTTTGCAAGGTCGAGAATATCGGCAACAAATTGGTCGGATATACGGAAAAGGTGGTTTTCAGTTTTGCGGACATCGCTCTGTACAAAAAGGTGAAGGCAAATCTTGATAAAAGCAAGGTCAATTATTCCGAATGGACAAAGGAGCAGATGCTTGAGTTTGCTCGTCGATTGGTGGAATTGAACAAATCGAACAACTGGAACTATACTTTGGCGACCTGTGGCGAAGCCGTTGACCTTGACGGCATATTGCACAACCATTGCGTTGATGACAACCTGATGATTCGCTTTGCGTACAATGATAAGGCTCTGATGGATTTTTTAGGCGTGGAAATCAAGACCATTGAAAAAAGTTTGTTCGGTGCTACGCCGATTCCGTCAAACGCCATTATGCTGAATGCCAACCAGTACGCCATAAAGCACAAGGACAACCGCGACAAAGGTCAGCGTACCACTTGCGGATGTATGGTGAGCAAGGACATTGGCGAATACAACACCTGCCCACATTTGTGCGAATATTGCTATGCTAATGCCAGCAAGGATGTGGCGGTAAGAAACTATGAGCAAGCAAAATTAACGGGTTGGAAATCAGAAACGATAAAAGGGGAAATGAAAATTTATTTTAACGCAAAAACAAAAAATAATAGGATATGACAGACATTTGCATTAAGACAGAACGAGTTTTCAGCATCTTTCATGAACTGAACCAGATACCGCGTCCATCGCATCACGAAGAACGGGTGGCTGATTATCTCTGCAAGTTTGCAGAACGAAATCATCTGGAGTACGAACGCGACAAGGAAAATTGTGTCGTGATACGCAAGCCAGCCACTCTTGGTCACGAACAGGCCGAAACCATCGTGTTGCTGAACCACATGGATATGGTGTGCGTGGGTATGGGCGACCCGTTGAACGATCCCATTGAAGCTTACGAAGATAACGGATGGATGAAGGCGCGTGGTACATCGTTGGGTGCCGACAATGGTATTGGTCTGTCGATGGCTCTTGCTGTACTCGAGGACGATAGCATTGTACATCCTGCCCTTGAGGTCATCGCTACGACTAACGAGGAAGACGGAATGTCGGGTGCTTCGCAGTTGAGCAAGGATTTTCTGAAAGGCCGTAAGGTCATCAACCTCGATTCGGAGGACTACGACACCATCACGACCGGTGCCGCAGGAGCCTGCCTGCAGTTCCATAGCATTCCAATTAGCAGACAGTTGGCTCCAGAAGGAGCGCGTAGTTGGTATCGTATCCGTATGGAGGGCGGACTCGGTGGCCATTCTGGTGTCGACATCAACAAAGGCCGTTGCAGTGCAGTGATTCCTACAAAGTCTATCCTGAAAGATATTTGTAAGGAAGAGTGGGTTGATGTTGCCAGTATTGAAATTGGTGAGGCAAATGCTTCAATAGCCTCGAAAGGGGAGATAGTGATTTGCATTGCCGATGAGTACTCTGAAATAGTAAGAAAAAGAATCAATACTATCAATCAGCGTTTATTCGGGGAATACTGCAGCAGCGATCCTGGCATGACATGTGGAATCGAGGAATGCGACAAACAGGATACAATCATTCCAAAGACGGTTATTAATGCCCTCGCAGGCTGTCTTGAGCAACTGCCGCAAGGTATGGTGAAGATGAGCGAGGCTATGCCTGGCACTGTGGAAACTTCAAACAATATCGGACGAATTGTTGCAGAAAAGGACCGCATTTTTGTTTCGACACATACACGCAGCTTTATCGACAACGATATGGTAGCGCTAAGCAAAGATATAGCAAAGACCTTTTCTGTCGCTGGTGCCAATTCCGAAGTTGTGATGTCTGCTCCAGCCTGGCAGGAGGACCAGCAGTCGTCATTCTTGCAACTGGTAAGCAACACATTCCAGGATGTGTTGGGTTGGCGTCCTCGCATGGTAGCCATGCACTTTGTATTGGAAGCAGGCTTCTTTGTACAGCATTATCCGGGCATCCAGATAGCCAGCATTGGACCTCGAATCGTGGAACCACATTCCACTAGCGAGCGAGTTGAACTATCTACCATTCACGACATCTGGCAGGTGCTGCTCGAATTGTTGAAGCGTTTGGCGTAGTTGTGGTGAAATTAATGTTATGATTGTCCAAGCTCCCAAGTTCTTTCGGATTTGTAATCCGAAAGTATTGAATATTAGCATTTGTAATGCTCTCGTAAGAACAATCATAGGCGGATTATAAATCCTTATATTCATATAGTCTAGATTGTTGCATTTGGCAACGAGCTAAAGGTTGCAAATCCAGACGACATTGTAAATTTTAAAATTAGGGCGAATGTTTTTCCATTGAATTTATAAACATTATCTTTGTCGCCTAATACACAAACATTTTTTCATGAAACGAACACTTCTCATTCTCCTACTTTTCACTCTCTTCGTTGAGCCAATCCTCGCCTGCACAAACCTCATTGTAGGCAAGAAAGCATCAACCGACGGCAGTGTAATGTGTACCTACAACTGCGACGGGTTCGGATTCTCGGGTTCGCTGTTCTACAGCCCTGCCGGACGGCACGACAAGGACGAACTAATAGCCATCCACGGTTGGGGGCCGTCGCACGAGGGACAATTTGTGAAGCAGGTGGAATATACATACAATGTGGTGGGGCTGATGAACGAAAAGCAGGTCACCATAGTGGAAACCACTTTCGATGGACGGCTGGAGCTTGTCAACGATGAGGGCTTGCTCGACTATTTCAGCCTTATGCGCTTGGCTCTGCAACGCTCATCCACGGCCCGCGAGGCTATCCGCTGCATGGCCGAACTGGTGGACGAATACGGATACAACAGCAGTGGCGAGACAATCACCGTCTGCGACCCCAACGAGGCGTGGATTATGGAGATAATTGGCAAGGGCAAAGGTCGCAAGGGTGCCGTATGGGTGGCTCTGCGAATTCCCGACGACTGCATCTGCGCACACGCTAACCTCAGCCGTATCAGGCAGTTCCCGCTGGAACAGAAAAAGTCGTACAAGAGCATCAGCAGCAAGAACTTGCAGAATATAAATCGTCCCGAGGTGGAATGTGTTTACGCCTACGATGTGATTTCGTTTGCGCGCGAACTTGGCTTTTTCAGTGGCAACGATGCCGACTTCTCGTTCCGTGATGCCTATTGTCCCATCGACTTCGAGAATGTGCGCTATGCCGATGCCCGCGTGTGGAGTTTCTTCCGCCACCACTACAACAAGGCCGAAATGGACAAGTACCTGCCATATATCAACGGCGATTTTGACAAGTGCGACCATCTTCCGTTGTGGATTAAGCCCGATGCTCCGCTTTCGCTACGCGACTTGCAAAACGATATGCGCGACCATTTTGAAGACACTCCGCTCGACATGACCGCCGATATGACCGCTGGTCCGTGGGGAATGCCTATCCGTCCGCTGCCTATGCATTTCAAGGACAAGGACAGCATAGCCTATTTCCGCGAGCGTCCTATTGCCACGCAGCAGTCGGGTTTCACAATGACCTGCCAGATGCGCTCGTGGTTGCCCGACGATGTGGGCGGTGTAACTTGGTTCAACTGCGACGATGCCAATATGGTGGCGTATGTGCCTCTGTATTGCTGCATTACGCAAGTGCCCGATGCTTTCCGTCAGGAGAACAATCCGCGCAACGAGTTTTCGTTCGAGTCGGCATTCTGGATGAACAACTGGGTGGCAAATATGGTGTATCCGCGCTATTCGATGATGGTTGGCGACTTGCGCACCGCACAGAAGGAGCTTGAGGACTACTATTTTGCCGACCAGGACAGCGTGTTGCTTGCCGTAAAGGGTATGCAGCCGGCAGACCGCCAAAGCTATCTCAACCGCAAGAGTATTGATTATACCGTCCGCATGATGCAACGCTGGGATAAACTAGCCAAGTATTTGATTGTTAAGTACAACGACCAGATTATCCGTCGCACCGACGAGAATGGCAACTTCCTGCGCTGGGGCTACGACACTCCTGGCTACGACCAGCAGTTTATCGATGCTATTGGCACTTCGACTGGCGACAGGTATAAGTTGGAGAAGGTGATTGAAAGGAGAGAACGATAAAAACGAACTACGCAACACTTTTGGACGAAAGTCTAATCGACATTTGTCCAAATCATATATTTTTAGACTACTTTTGGACGAAAGTTATCATGACATTCATCCAAATCTTGTGATTTGGTGTTGGTGTTAATTTGCCTCAAGTTCTTCAGAAGGTGATTGAAAGGAGAGAAAGATAGTGAAAATACATATTTTTACGTATAAAATAAAGACTAGTCCAAGTTAGTTTCTTGATTAGTAATATTTTAAAATGTTTAAAAAATTATTTGCTAGTGTTACTTTTGTTTATATTTTTGCAAAAGTTTGTTAATTAATAATTTATTAGAATGAGAAAAATAATTTTAGTAGCGGCTGTTGCGCTATTGGTAGGTTTTGTTAGTTGTACAAGTAAGCATGATTGCAAATGTACCATTATTCAATCTTTTGATGGAGAAGAAGTGGGTCATTCTGAAATGACATATCCTGATATGAAAGAAGACTGCAGCACTTTGAATATTAACCAAAATGCTAGTGCAGATGGTAGTACTATGACCCAGACAATGACTTGTAAACAAATCTAGTTTAAAACCTAAGGCGTAGTTATATCTACGCCTTTTTTATTCCACTTTCAAAACAAATCCGCCTCCCGGTGCCAAATGAATGTCAATCGGCGAGTCTAAATCGGTAATGTGTTCTACGCGATAGTCGCTGCCTTTGCGGTGTGCGTTTGTCCCATCACTATATAGAATCGCATTGTGGTTGCCGTTAACAATGTTTGAGAGGTCGATTTTCAGGTCGCGCTCGGTCCAATTGGTGATGCCTCCTATATACCATGTTGTGCCTTTGCGGCGGGCGCTGACAATATATTCGCCGACTTCGCCCTGCAGTATGCGGGTTTCGTCCCAAACGGTGGGAATGGAAGCAAGGAATCGGGTAAAGTCCGGCTCACGCATATATTCGGTCGGTGCGTCGCAGAGCATTGCAATGGGCTGGTCGAGCACCAAGTATAACGCCAGTTGGTGACAACGGGTGCCTTGACTCATCGGTTCTGTCCAAATTGGTGAATAGCAATACTTTGCAGCATTGCGCATTGCTCCTGGCGTGTAGTCCATTGGTCCGCCAGCCTGACGGATGAACGGAATTTGTACATCGTACTTTACCATATCGAGTTCGGCAGGAGCCCATTTTAGGTTCTCAAGACCATGCACACCCTCGAAATTTAGCACATTGGGATATGTTCGGTTGATGCCAGCAGGGATGTGCGCACCGTGGAAATCGAGGAGAAGATGATACTTTGCGCAGAGTTCTGCCGACTGGTAGTAGAACTCGTTGATTGCCTGATGGTCGCTGTCCATGAAGTCAACCTTAAATCCTTTGATGCCCATTTCGCTGTAATGCTTGCAGACATTTTCCATATCGCGCTTGAAGGCATAATATCCTGCCCAAAGTATGAGGCCTACGCCACGCTCATCGGCATACTTTGCAAGCATTGGCAAGTCAATTTCCGGAACTACTTGCAGGAGGTCTGCCTTCATATTTACAGCCCAGCCCTCGTCGAGGATGACATACTCGATGCCATATTGCGAAGCAAAGTCGATGTAGTATTTGTAAGTGTCGTTGTTGATGCCCGCCTCGAAATCTACTCCACTGATATTCCAGCAGTTCCACCAGTCCCAAGCCACTTTGCCGGGGCGTATCCAACTGATGTCATCAAGTCGGCAAGGTGAAGCAAGCAGATAGGTCATGTCGTTCATTGCCAAATCGGTAGATTTACGCGCAACCATCGCGATACGCCAAGGCATTTCGTCGCCTTTGGAAAGTTGCGCTATATAGTCTTTGCGAGTCTTGACAATCTCTTGCAGATTGTTGTGTCCGCCTTGCTCTGTCTGGTCGGGACAGGGAGCATGGTCGACACGAAGTTGACCAGAAATACCAGTACCTTTCAGGTATAGTCCCGGAAAATGTTCCTGATGGCTTTCGGTAAGGCATATCTGTATACCATTGTCGGCATGTACTACCAACGGCAGGAATGCCAGACGGCGTGGGTCAAGTTGCGACAGCGTATCGGTGGTATAGATGTTTTCGAACGAATTGAAATATTGTCCAGTGGGATTTTTCTCGTCGAAGCCACGCACATAGGGCACTGTGGCTTGCCAGTCGGCGGCAAAATTGTATTCTACCAGTTCGGTCTTTACGGTGCAGGCTTGGTCGGTGCGGTAGCGGTAGGCAAATCCTTCGTTGTATGCACGGAAATCAACCCATAGGCCGTCCTTTATTTGCAGTGTCAGCTCGTTGTAGTGGTTTCGCATCTCGGCTTGGCGGTAGAATGGCGACTGCACCATCTCGTCAACCGAACGGCGCGTGATTTTTTTCACTGGCAGACGGTCGGTAGTCGTTTTGCCATATACACGGTTGAGTGTCAGGCGAGAACGCTTCAGAATCTGTACTCCGTCGAGGCTGATGTCGTAGGATAGTTCGTCGTCGCTTGATGCAACAATATGGCTTACCAGTTTGCCGTCGGGCGATGTGAGGATATAGCTTTGTTCCCGTGCTACAGTCTGCAAACCAGCGAGTAGCATAACGAGCATCATACAAATCTTAAGGTGGTTGTTCATTGTGGTGTCTTTGTTTCGATGTTATGAGAGCAAAGATAAAGAAAAATTGCAATTCTTTGAGATCATACGCATCGTAATCGTAAAAAAAGTATTTTTGTCGTATAAATTTATAGATGTTATGAACCTACAGGAAGCTATCTTTGCTCGCCATAGTGTGAGACAATATCAGGAAAAACCTATTGAGGCAGAAAAAATACAAAAGTTGCAAGAGCTTATCAATGAGTGCAATAAGGAAGGGAATCTGCATATTCAGCTTGTTACCGACGAACCGAAAGCCTTTGCTGGCGGACTTGCAAAATATGGAAAGTTTAGCGGCATAAGCAACTATATAGCAATGATTTGTAAAAAAGGTGACGATACCAATCTCGGCTATTATGGCGAAAAGATTGTACTCGAGGCTCAATGTCTGGGACTCAACACCTGCTGGGTGGCACTTACTTTCCGCAAACAACCCGACAAGTACATTGTAGCCGACGATGAGGCATTGCTATGTGTGGTTGCTTTGGGCTATGGTGCTACTCAAGGCGTACAGCATCCTGCAAAGAAAAGTAGTGCCGATGTCGTTGAGGACAAGCGGACTAAAAGTGGTGAAATGTTTCCTGAATGGTTCTCGCGTGGTGTTGAAGCGGCACTGTTTGCCCCGACTGCTATCAATCAGCAGAAGTTTGTGTTTGTCCTGCACGACGACAATAAGGTGGAAGCGAAAAAACGATTTACCATGCTTAATGGATATGCACCACTCGACCTCGGCATAGTCAAACTCCATTTCGAGGTAGCCGCAGGAAAAGAAAATTTTGAATGGAAATAAAAAATCATGCAAATCACTAATCTGCTGGAATACACCACTCGTGCCGAGTTACGCCAGTGGCTCACCGAAAACCACAAGACAGCTAAGGAATGCTGGGTCACGACTAATCGCACCAAGGTTCCACGCACCGATTGTATTCCATACATCGAAGTGGTTGAAGAGGCACTTTGTTTCGGTTGGATCGACAGTACGCTCAAGCGTCTGCCAGATGGCAGATGTGCCCAACGCTTTTCGCCACGCCGCAAGAATAGCCATTGGACGGAGTTGAACAAACAACGCTGTCGCGACCTCATTGCTCGCGGACTTATGACTGACAGCGGTCTGCAAGCGATGCCAAAATAGCAATAGAAAAAATATTACTTTTGCATCAAATAATTTTTCAATGCAAAACATTAAACAATATTCAATATGAAAAATTTAAAGCTTATGCTAGTCATTGCAACTGCCGCAGTAACAGCAATTTCGTGCGGTACAAAGAATGAGAACAACAAAGAGGAAGCAACCGAAAAGGAATCCCCCAAGGTATTAGTTCTCTACTATTCGCAAACATCCAATACCAAGGCCGTAGCAACCGAAATTGCAACCAAACTCAATGCCGACATTGAGGAGATTGTTGCTGTAAATCCATACGATGGCGATTTTCAGGCAACTATCGACCGTTGTATCGTTGAGCGCGAACAAGGAACTGTTACAGAAATCAAACCACTTGCAGCCGACATTGCCAATTACGATGTAATTTTCATAGGTTATCCTGTTTGGTTCGGCACATACGCACCGCCAGTTGCAACTTTCCTTGCAAATACCGACTTGAGCGGCAAGAAGATTGTTCCTTTCTGCACATTTGGCAGCGGAGGTTTGGAGTCGAGCGTAAAGGATATGGCAGAAAAGCAACCTAAGGCTGAAATCCTTACTGGTTATGGCGTACGCGCAGCTCGCTTGGATGCTATGCCAAAGGAAATCGACAACTTCTTGAAGGCAAGCGGTTTTCTCGAAGGCGAATATGTTAAGTTGGACGAATTTCCCGAACAGCACAATGTAAGCGAAGAGGAAACAGCAATCTTCAATGCTGCCGTTGATGGTTATACGATGCTTCACGCAGAGGCAAAGACAGTTGCATCTCGCAATATTCCTAATGGCGTTGAGTATTTGTTTACTGCCGTTGACCTTCCTCGCGAGGACAATCCCGACATGCAAGTTCGTGAAATCAAGGTTTATGTGACTGTTGAAAATGGTGCTGCACCCGTTTTCACGAATGTTGTCAGATAAGACAAAACGCAAACAAGATCCGGATAAATAGAATAGAATGATAATAAAAAAAACGCTACTGAAAAGTAGCGTTTTTTTTACGACATTCGTTCGTATATTAGTTTCCAAGTATCAGTGGCATGCCATCGCTACCAGCACCTATTACCACAGTCTTCGAATTTTGTGAGTTAGCAAGTTTTAAAGTTGCTTCTATTCCACGCATCTTCAAAAGATTTGGTGTCAAACTCTGGTTGATGATATTGTTTGCCTTGGCTTCACCTTCAGCTTCGATGCGCTTACGGTCGGCCTCCTGCTTTTCCTTTTCGAGTTTGAACTGGTATGCGAGAGCTTCCTGTTCCTGTTGCAGTTTGTTCTCGATAGCGGTCTTGATTTGTGGAGGTAGGTTGATTGAGCGGATAAGCACAGCCTTTGTTTCCACCGAATTGTCCTTTAGCTTCTTGGTGGTCATATCAACAATCTGCTGCTCTACTTCGGCACGGCGGGTCGAGTAGATTTCTTCGGCGGTGAAGTTACCCATCACCTGACGGACAGTCGAACGTACTTCAGGAATAATGAGCTGATTTACATAGTCTTCGCCAAACTGCTGATGAAGAATTGGCAGTTTGTTTGGAATCGGGTTGAAACGAACCGAAATCTCAACATTTATAGAAAGACCATTCTTGTCGAGAACATCAAGAGTTTCTTCGGTTTTGCGTTCCTTTACGTTGTAGATAATGAAGTCGTTCCATGGTGCAACAACGTTGAAACCAGGATTATAGATGTTTACAGTGTCCAAGCCCGAACCAAAAGGACGGAAAACTATTGCCCTTTCGCCTGGGTTGACAATATAAAACATTGAACTTCCGAATATTATAAGCAGTATTATACATACCGCAGCCGAAATAATGATACCTTTGTATTTTTTCATCTTATATATAATTATTTATTAATCAATCCTTTAGGACTAACGCAAACTATTGGAACATTAGCTTTCTTTATAAGTTCGGTAGCCATGCTTCCTACAAAGAATTTTTGCAGTTTTGTTTCCTGACGAGTCATTATCACTATTGCACTAGCCTCAATATCGTCGGCAAAGTCGTTTACGGCATTTGCCATTGCCTCAACACCTTGGGTGCTCTTAAGAATTTTTGTTTCGCATTCAATATTAAGCTTGTCGAATATTGCCTTAACGTCGTTTATGCGCTTGTCGAGTTGCTGCAAGGTTTTCTCATCGTTGCTGCCAGTTGCCGAAACAACATACACTTTCGAGCCATATATTCTTGCTATCTTGAGAGTGAGGTCAACTTTTTGTTTTGTTTCTTTGGTAAGATCGACAGGGAGTACAATTCTGTTGCATCCTTCCTTGTCGTAGCGTCCGGCAAAAACCACCAGCGGGCACGAAACTTTATCGATAAGTTTCAGAGTTACGGATCTGTTGTGGTCGTTGCGGGCTGCATCGCTGCCAATGAACATGAAATCAGGTTTCAGTTCCTTCTCAACCTTGATTATGGTGGTATTTACTGGTCCGTATTCTATTCTTGTATGTATTCTGCGCCTCAAGTTGTCGCTGTAATCCTCTACAAGGTTCAGAACCTGATTGTGTATGACATCGATTTCAAGGTCGAGATTTTCTTTCTTGCCCTTTTGTGGTATGACGTTAAGAAGATAAACATCGCCATTAGTACGTTCGGCAAAGTTTATGCTTTGCCTGTATGCGATGTTCGCCCTACTCGAAAAGTTTGTCGGAACTAATATTACATTCTTTGCCATAAAAAAGACAAGTTCTTATTTGTTTCCCCAAAAAATTATTATTTTTACGTTTTCACAAAAGTACAACTTTTTTTGAATATGAAACAAATTGAAGCATCAGAATTAATTATTAATGCCGACGGCAGTATTTTTCACCTTCATCTTTTGCCCGAACAACTTGCCGATGATGTGATTCTTGTTGGCGATCCAGGACGTGTTGCATTGGTTTCCAAGCACTTCGACAATATAGAGTGCAAAGTTCAGAACCGTGAGTTTGTAACACATATAGGCACCTACAAGGGCAAACGGATTTCGGTTTTGGCAACTGGAATAGGCACCGACAACATCGATATTGTGATGAACGAGCTTGATGCTCTTGCCAACATCGACCTCAAAAAACGTGTTGCAAAGGACGAACATCGCACTCTTAACCTGCTTCGCATAGGTACATCGGGTGGATTGCAGGAAGACATGGAAATCGGAACTTTTCTGCTTACCGAAACTGCAATCGGATTCGATGGCCTGCTGAATTTCTATCGCCGTCGCGATGAGGCATGCAACTTGGATATGGAGGAAAAATTCATCAAGCACATGTCGTGGAATCCACGTCTGGCATCTCCTTATTTTGTCGATGGTTCCGACTTTTTCCTGAAAAAGTTCGGCAGCGAGTTTCGTCGCGGTATAACCATTTCGGCACCAGGCTTCTATGGCCCGCAAGGCCGCGAACTTCGCCTCGAAATCCAAGATCGCGAAATAAACGATAAGATTCGCAGTTTCCGTTACAATGGCCGTTGCATAACCAACTACGAAATGGAAAGTTCGGCAATTTTCGGCCTGTCGAAACTATTGGGACACAATGCCGGCACAGTTTGCCTCATCATTGCCAACCGTTATGCAAAATGTTTTGCAAAGGATCCTGCTCCGCTGATGGAGGACTTGATTGAACGAACGCTGGAAGAATTGATAAAAAAATAACAATGAAAAATCTACAGATGCGTGCATCGTGAAATAAATTAGCAATATGAAGAACTTTATCGCGCTTGCTATCCTAACCATATTGTGCAATGTTGTATTGGCGCAGACAGATACTGTCGTCTTACAGCATAAGGTTGATTCAATATATGCTATGGTTCAGCAGAAATATTCGGAAAGCGACTATAGGGGAGCATTGGATTTGCTTCTAGAGGCAGAACCTATCGACGAGGTGCTGTCGACTGTGGAATTTCATGCCGAATATATTACTAACCTAGGCACAATATATTTCTATGTCGGCGAAAAGCAAAATGCGGTCAAATATTATATCAAAGCCTCTGAATTCATTAAGAAAAATCTTGGTGCTGAGAATTCCAGATACGCACAGGCTCTATCAAATATAGGACTATTATATACTTCAATAGGCGAATATCAGGAAGCAAACGGATTTTATGTGCAAGCATCTGAAATATACAATAAAATAAATGCTACCGAAAGTGCCGATTATGCAAATCTGCTGACAAATATTGGAAATGCAAGTTATTATTTGGGCGACTATCCCAATGCTGCGAACAAGTATAAGCAGTCAATTGTAATAAAAAAGAAAACTCTTGGCGAAAATCAGCCCGACTATGCTACGTCGCTGAACAATTTAGGTCTAGTGTGTTCGAAAATGGGCGACTATCAGACTGCTTTGAAATATTATATCCAAGCGGTTGAAATTTGGAAAAAAAATTATGGCGAGGAAAACCGCGACTATGCTACAGCAATCAATAATATTGCCGTTTTGTACGAAGGGATTGGCGATTACCAGAATGCCTTGAAATATAATTTGAAAGTTTTAGAAATAAGGAAAATAGTTCTTGGCGAGGAACATCCCGATTACGCTAAGTCGCTTAGCAATATAGGCGATGTGTATTCTGGTCTAAAAGATTATCCTAATGCTTTGAAATACAACCAAATGTCGCTTGATGCAACAAAAAAGAGTCTTGGCGAGAAACACCCCAATTATGCACAGACATTGAACAATATCGGAGTTGTGTATTCTCTTAGCGGCGATTATCAGACTGCATTGAAATACTATATGCAAGCACTTGAACTCCAGAAAGATATACTTGGCACACAGCATCCTAGTTATGCCGAAACAGCAAACAATATCGGCTTGGCGTATCTAAAGATGGGTAACAATGATATAGCTTTGAAATATTTTAGCGAAGCATTGGAGATTTATGGGAATGCACTCGGCAAAGAACACAACGACTATGCATTGACCTTGAACAATATAGGTTATTCGTATTATAAAGCGAATAATATTGATAAGGCGGTAATGATGAATAGTAAAGCACTTGCAATTTGTAAATATAATCTGGTAAGAAACTTCTCGTTTATGACAGCTCACGAACGCGAAGCTTATTGGAACGCAAATTTAAAAGTCTTTAATAATGGGATACGGTATTCGTTATGTGCCAACAATGATACTCTTGTAGAAAAAGACGCTTACAACATCGAATTGATAAAAAAAGGTCTACTGCTTGTTTCTGAAATAAATTTGACAAACATAATAATGGAAAGCGGTAGCAAAGAGCTAATTGCAGAGTATAACGACTTGAAAAAAATGAACCAGGCGTTGAACGAGGAACTTGAGAAAACAATATCGGAACGTAAATTCGATTGTGATTCTCTAGTTGATGCAATACAGAAAAAGGAAAGACATGTCATAGAAAGCAGCAAGGAGTTTGGCGATGCTACAAATTTCATAAACATTAATTGGCAAGACGTTCAAAATGCTTTGAAACCTAATGATGTAGCAATTGAATTTACACACCATAAGCTTGAAACAGATACCACAAACTATGCAGCCATAATTCTTACAAAAGAAATGGAATCTCCCGTTTGTGTTCCGCTTTTCAACGATAAGGACATAGCTCGTATGCTCCGTGGCATAGCACCGGCAAAGCCCGATGTCCCAGCCGAAGATGATAACCGTGGCGCAACCACAGTCGCTGCAAAACGACAAGGAATCTACGAATCGACAAGCCTGTACAATGCTCTTTGGAAACCTCTGGAGAAATATTTCCCTGAAAACCCGCGTATTTATTTTGCTCCGTCTGGCGATTTGCACCAGATTGCAGTCGAGTATGCCCCAATCAACCATGAGCAGACCATTTCGGACAAGTACGAGATATATCGTGTTTCGTCGACTCGTTTCCTTGCAATGGACTATATGCCACGACCCTTGAAAAATTCTGTTCTATATGGTGGCATCTACTACGATAGCGACACCACTGTCATGAAGCAGGAAAGCGAACGCTACTCGACACGCAGTGCAACATATTCATCGTTTGCCGAATTAAACAAGGACGAAAGCCGAGGTAGTCTCAACTACCTGCCTGGTACTAGGACCGAAGTGGAAGACATTGTAGGCAAACTCAAGAAAAAGAAAGTTAAGGCAACCATTTACGAAGGCTCAACAGCCAACGAGGAATCCTTCAAGGCATTGTCGGGCAACAATATTTCGGTTTTGCACATTGCAACCCACGGCTTCTTCCTGCCTACCGACGAAAAGTTGTCGGGCGACCAGTCGCTCATACAGTCGGGACTATTGCTGTCGGGAGCAAACTATGCATGGCAAAACCAGCCTTTGCCCGAGGGCGTTGAGGATGGAATACTTACCGCCAAAGAAATCAGTTTCATGGATTTGCGCAAGACCGATTTAGTGGTATTATCTGCTTGCCAGACAGCACTCGGAGAAATCACTGGCGAAGGTGTGTTCGGTCTGCAGCGCGGTTTCAAAAAGGCTGGTGTGCGCACTATCATCATGAGCCTTTGGCCAGTTGACGACAATGCTACTCTATTGATGATGACCGAGTTCTACGCAAACCTTACCAAGGGTATGACCAAGTGCGAAGCTTTCCTTGCTGCACAAAACAAGGTAAAGACGACTGCTGGATTCGAGAATCCACGATACTGGGCAGCATTTATTATGCTGGACGGAAACGAATAAGGGCGGAAAGGCTTTTTGCCTGTCTGCCCGTTAGCACTTGTATTTTGTACCGCTGTCGGTATTGTTTGTTGTGCCTTTGTGTTGGCGCTGCAATGCGTCGAGGTCGTATTCGTCGTATTTGCGCGGCTGGCTTTCGTCGAGGTCCATGTATATTTCCAGAAGTTCCGAATATTTTATAGGTATTAGCACAACCTCGTCGATGCAAGCTGGAATAAGTATTGTTTCGCCTTCGTTGAGGATTTCTTCGCCATTTGCAGTCTTAACGTTTACTTGTCCGTGCACGCAATGATAAATCACAAACGAGTCGGTGGCGCTGTAGTCCTTCAGTAACGAGTTCATTACTGGCAAGTAGTTGGCTGTGAAATACTTGCATTTTACTATCTGGTTCGAATGGTCGGGAATACGATTAAAGTCAACCGGATTTTTCTCATTTTTCTTGTAGTCGATAACATCTACAGCATATTGTGTGTGAAGTTCGCGGTTGCCACGGTTGTAGTCGTATATGCGATAGGTGATGTCTGAGGTTTCTTGTATCTCTACTACTGCGGTGCCAGCGCACATTCCGTGTACGCGTCCTGCAGGGATGAAATAGAATTCGCCAGTTTTCACATTCTGGTATTTCAGCAGGTTTTCGAGGTTTCCGTCCTGTATCGACTGCAGCAGTTCGCGCTCGGTGGTGTCGCGGTTGAAACCGTCGATAATTTTGGCATCCTTGTCGGCTTCGAGTATATACCATGCTTCGGTCTTTCCGCGTGCGTTGTGCAGTTCGGCTGCTGTTTCGTCGTCGGGATGAACCTGCACCGAAAGGTTTTCCTTGGCATCTATTATCTTAAGCAATATCGGGAACTCGTAACCGTATTCCTCGAGAACCTTGTCACCGACAACTTCTTCGAGGTAAACCTCGATTATTTCCTGCAAGGTATTTCCTGCAAGGAAACCGTTTGCTACAACAGATACATCGTCCTGTACTCCCGATATTTCCCAGCTTTCACCACAATTTTCGGGCACCTTGCTGTCGTTCTTAATTCTGCGTATTTTGTCGCCTCCCCAGACTTTTGTCTTGTATATAGGCTTGAATTTCAATGGATAAAGCATAATGAATATTTTTTAAGTAATTTTTATTTTCCTCCGAACTCCATCAGGTAAGTCTTAATAAACTCGTTGATTCCGCCGTCGAGTACCGCCTGCACATTGCCAGTTTCGTAGCCTGTGCGCAAGTCCTTCACCAACTTGTACGGTTGCATCACATAGTTGCGGATCTGCGAACCCCATTCTATTCTGCGTTTTTGTCCCTCGATGCGGTCGCGTTCCTCCTGCTGCTTGCGCAGTTCAAGTTCGTAAAGTTGTGATTTTAAGAGGCGCAAGGCATTTTCGCGGTTCTTGAGTTGCGAACGGGTTTCCATATTTTCGATGACTATGCCAGTTGGAATATGCTTCAGTCGAACAGCTGTTTCCACCTTGTTTACATTCTGTCCGCCGGCGCCACTGCTTCGGAAGGTGTCCCATTCGATGTCGGCAGGATTTATTTCTATATTAATGGTATCGTCGACCAGCGGATACACAAATACAGAAGCAAACGAAGTATGGCGCTTGTGCGCGGCGTCGTATGGCGAAAGTCTTACGAGACGATGAACGCCATTTTCGCCCTTGAGGTAGCCGTAGGCGTATTCTCCCGACAAGCTCATTGTTACCGACTTAATGCCCACGCTGTCACCATCCTGACGGTCGATGAGCTGCACCTTGTAGCCGTTGTCCTCGGCCCAGCGGGTGTACATGCGGTAGAGCATGTCGGCCCAGTCGTTGCTTTCGGTACCACCAGCACCCGAATTTATGTTAAGCACTGCATCAAGCACATCTTCCTCGTTGCCAAGCATATTCTTGAGTTCGAGATTCTCAATAACCGATATGCACTTTCCGTATTCGGCATCCATTTCGGCTTCGGTAATGTCGCCCGACTTGAAGAAATCGTACATCACCTCGGTGTCATCGTACTTCGACGCAACGGCATCGTACTCGATAACCCACTTCTTTACATCGCTGATTTTCTTGAGAGTTGCTTCGGCAGCTTCGGGATTGTCCCAGAAGTCGCCAGCTTCGGTCTTCTTGTTTTCTGTTTCTACAAATTCACGCTTGGCATCTATGTCAAAGATACCTCCTCAGAGCCTCTACGCGCTTGCCGGCTTCTTTAATCTTCTCGAGTGTTACCATTAAGTTTAATTTTGATGCAAAGATAAGGATAATTTACGATTTGGGATTTTACAATTGAGAATTTGTAAAATATTGCAGTTGGCGTTTCTAACTGTACATGTCAAAATGTTAATATTTTGTTAAAATGAAAAATATTGGACAACGAAAATTAGATATGAATTGTCATATAGCAAAACAAATATCTGAACATTATGAAAGGGAAATTAGTAATACTGATGTTTTTGATGCTATCGAGCATCAGTTATGCACAGAAAGTGCAGATCGACCCGCGCTTGGAAAAGGCGTACAGCCTTGAGCAGCTTCAGCGCATGCAGAAAGACACACCTCTAATTCTCGAACTTCTCAACTACGAGCTTGACTACTCGTGGTACATCGCCGAGCCGGAGATGCAGCAGAAGATCGACGATTTGGAATACCTCTACTACAAGGATCCCGAGGGTACAGCAATGAATAAGAGGGTTTTAATAATGTTAGCCGTACTGTTTGCGGCTTGCATGGCAACATTTGCAAGAGATATCAAGATATCCGATGACGGAGATGTTGGTAATAACTTCCAGATTGACTGTTCGGTAGCAATGGCAGAAACTACGACTACCGTATTTTTCTACGATGATGGGCTTAATGGCAATTATTTGCCAAACCGTTCATATATCAAGGAGATTTCGTCAACTAACGGAGGTTCAATAAACATTAAGTTTACACAGTTTAATCTTGCCCTTGGTACAGTCCTAACCATAAAGGATGCTATTTCGCAGCAAGTTCTCGTATCAAATGCAACAGGAACCTCGCTAAACGGGCAGACGATTACTTCAAATCGAGGAGCTTTGCAGTTTATATGGAATAGCGGTGCTTCTACTGGTGCAGGTTTCAGAGCAAAAGTTTGGTGCGGTGCAATGTGCCAAGTCTTTTCTACCGAGATAGTCCCAGGAGTAGCCCCATCTACGGTTGTTAATCCGCAGACTGGAGAAACGGAGACTTTCTACGACGTATGTCCTGGTACAGAAATAACGTTTACAGCAAACTCTACCTTCCCTCAAAACAACGTCCAGTATCCGCAGAGCGAATCATCCCTGGACTATACTTGGGGCGTATCCTATATGGGAGAGACAACATTGGTAAATACAGGAGTGGGAGGAAATACTTTCAGCTATACATTCCCACATGGTGGCGGATTTTATGTGTTTTGCGATGCAACTGACCCCAATGGTTGTGTCAATAGAAATCTAAATATTAAGAAAATCCGCGTTTCCATATCTCCTACATGGGAAGAAGTAAGCTTCGGTCCAGACAATGTATGTCCCGGTACCGAAGTGTCATTTACTGGAGCACCGACGCCACACGGCTGGTCATACGAAGTTCCGTCCGTTGTTGGCGATAGTATAATGATAATAGATGGTGATGGTACATGTTATAATCGGAGTTTGGTTTTTGAAAATGTGTTTCCCGAAGGAGCCACCATTACTTCTGTAAATGATATTGAGCGTATATTTATGAATATGGAGCACTCGTATCTTGGCGACCTCAGCATATTGATGCAGTGCCCGAGCGGGCAGAGCTGTTTGCTTCATGCGCAAAGTACTTCAGAACAGACTCTAGTTCCTGGCTGGACACTTACATCGATAAATAACCAAAATTCAATTGGTGGAACTAGTATTCACCTCGGACTTGCACCAGACCCATCGTCTAATGACCCTTGTTATTATACTGCAGGTGAGGGTTATGCATATAATTTTACACCTAATGCTACTCAGCCTATGGGTGGAAGTACTTCTTCTCTCACTAATCCAAACATTACCAATATATCATATACTGACCCTTGTGGAAATCTAACCGCAGCTACTTCCAATCCAGTACTTAATGCAGGCGACTATGCCTCTTATGAGAGCATGAGCTCTCTCATAGGCTGCCCGCTCAACGGTACTTGGACACTATACGTCTGCGACCACCTTCAATATGACAACGGCTGGATCTTCCAGTGGGGCATTTCCTTCAGGGACGACCTTTACCTTCCCAATGTATGGGAATTCGAGAACACCTTCTCTAGCACGACGTTCCTCTGGAACGGAGAGAACATGACGAGCGCACCTGGCTCAGGCACAGCCACCGCCGTAGTCCAGAACCCGGACCAGCACAACGCGTCGCTTATCCCGTACACTTTCCAGGCGACCGACAACTTCGGCTGCACGTACGACACTACGGTAGCGGTCAACGTCCTTGCATCTCTCAACCCGTCGTGCTGCATCCAGCCGACTCCGCAGGCCACGGCCGGCAACACTGCACCGTGCTCGAACAGCACGACCCTGAGCGTAGGCGGCTTCTCGATGGACGGCAACACCGGCGAATGGACGT
>CADCCZ010000008.1:0-91523 GCA_902800045.1 uncultured Bacteroidia bacterium
ATGCCTTCCGGATGACCTCCGTCCCTCATCGTTTGGGATTGCAAAAGTAGTGCATTTTTAATTACCTCCAAAACTTTTTTCACTTTTTTTTCAAAAAAGCTGAAAATATTTTATAATATACTAATTATCAATGCATTACAACGGTAATTTTTCCTCATTTTTTCGCAAAATCAGCACAAAAATATCCCAATTTTGCCCATTTTTAGGCCATCCGAAATGGGGCCAAACGTCATTTTCTTCGCGGACATTCGTAAAAGTGGAGCAAAATAAGCGAGCCATCCCCAAACCTATCCTTTAAGATACCACGAAAAATACATGTCTAGACTTGCAAAAAATGGGTATACCTATAATATATATAAGAACAATAGCGAACATTTATCTTCTTATTTCTTCCATATCCGAAATTTAAACTAAATTTGCACCCTTAAAAGTTTGTTCATGAAAGAAAACATTGTCATAATACCGACATACAACGAAATCGAGAACATCGAAGCTATTATCCGCTTTGTTTTCGGTCTCAACACAAGATTCGACATTCTGATTGTTGACGACGGTTCGCCCGACGGCACCGCCGATGCTGTTAAGAAACTGATGACCGAATTTCCAGAACGGCTATTCATTCTAGAACGGTCAGGAAAGCTTGGACTTGGAACAGCATACATCACCGGGTTCAAATGGTGCCTCGAAAATGGGTACGAATACATATACGAGATGGATGCCGACTTTTCGCACAACCCTGCCGACCTCGAAAATCTGTACAAAGCATGCAAGGATGGTGCCGACGTAGCCGTTGGTTCGCGCTACAAGACTGGCGTAAATGTTGTAAACTGGCCTATGAAGCGCATTTTGCTGTCGTACTTCGCATCGAAATATGTAAGATTCATAACGCGAATGAAACTGAACGACACTACAGCCGGGTTCGTTTGCTACAACCGCAAAGTGCTTGAGACCATAAACCTCGACCACATCAAAATGATTGGTTATGCATTCCAGATTGAAATGAAATTCAAGTCGTGGCTGCATGGCTTCAAGATTGAGGAAGTTTCGATAATATTTACCGACAGACAAAAAGGTACGTCGAAGATGAGCGGTGGCATTATTGGCGAAGCCGTTTTCGGTGTGCTGAAGATGAAACTGCAAAGTATATTCAATAAGAAGAAGTATTTGGCTTAGAAGGCGAACAGGCTCAAAGGCTAACAGGCTTACAGTCGCGCAGTCTAACAGGCTAACAGACTCAAAGGCTAACAGGCTTGCAGTCCTTCAGTCTAACAGGCTTACAGTCGCCTAGACTTGCAGACATAGTGACTGGTCTTCTGTTAGTTTTTCGCCTTATAGATTTACATTTCCCTCAACGGTTACTTTTTCGTCGAGATAGGCATTTGCAATAAGCGATAGCTTTTCGGGAGAATCGGATGAATACAGACGTACTGTTCGGTTTGGATTTTCCGTCCGCATCATATTGGTTGTCATAAGTATATCCTTGGTGCGACGGGCAATAGCTTCAGACGAATCGATAATCTTTACACCATCGCCGGCAATACGTTCAATCACTGGGCGGAAAAACGGATAATGTGTACAACCTAGCACAATATGGTCAACATTGCATTGCTTTAGCGGGTCGATGTACTTTTGTATTACCGCATCGACGTCGTCGCCACTGAAAACACCACGCTCGGCAAGTTCGACAAGCTCCTTGGCAATTTCTAGGTGCAACGAAACATATTTGCGATACTTGTCGCTGGTATTCTTGAAGTGAGCGCCACGGAAAGTACCTTCGGTTGCCAGCACTCCAACGTGTCTTGTGCGAGTTTTCAAGCAGGCTGGCTTCACGGCTGGCTCGAGTCCAACGATTGGCACCTTGAACTCCTTTCGCATTGAATAAACAGCTGCTGCCGTTGCCGTATTACATGCAATAACCACAATTTTACAACCCTTGTCCACAAGAAACTGCACAATCTTCGACGACAATGCCGTAACATCTTCTACAGTACGCGGACCGTAAGGAGCATTCTTGCTGTCGGCAAAATAGATGAAATCCTCGTCGGGAAGTTCGGCAAGAAGTTCGCGAAGGACTGTAAGTCCGCCTATTCCGCTATCGAATACTCCTATGGGGCTGTTTTCGTTCATGGTAAAATAAAAAGCATTTCCATAAGCCGACACACAAGCCGTACTTTTGGAAATGCTTTCAAAATTCGACTTATTTCTTAATTCCAAGCTTTGCCTTTACATCGGCAGTGATGTCGGTTGCATCAGGCGAAGTGTAAAGCAGGGTGGTCTTGTCGTAAACGTATGTAAGTCCTTGCTCTGCAGCTACTGCGTTTATTGCATCCTTAATCTTGTTGGTGATAGGTTCGAGCAAAGCAGCTTCACGGTTCTGCAAGTCGGTTTCGGCCTGCTGCTGGAAATTCTGGATACGCTGCTGCAACGACATTATGGCTTCCTCCTTGTCCTGACGGATAAGTGCCGACCAAGTGTCTTTGTTTTCGGTATATTCCTTCATTTTAGTCTCGTATTCCTTATACATCACCTGCATCTGGTCTTCGAGAGTCTTTGCATAATCTTCCACTTCCTTGGTTGCTGCAGCCTTTTCGGGCATTTCGCCGAAAATTGCCTGCACGTCAACGTGAGCAAACTTAACAGCCTTCTGTGAGAACACGAATATGCTGCTCACGCATAATACCAATACTAAAACTAATCTTCTCATCTATTCTATTATTTATTATTAGCACTTTAATTCTTGTAACCCAATTTTCTCAGCACATCGTCGCTCTTGTCGTGACGCGGGTCGGTGTAGAGCATATTAAGGTTGTTGGCAGTGTCGAAAATAACTGCATAATTGCCTTCGGTTGCTATTTCCTTGATTGCATTGTAGATGTCATCCTGAATAGGCTTTATCAACTCTTCGCGTTTCTTGTAGAGCATTCCGCTTTCGCCGAAATACTTCTGCTGCAACTGCTTGAGTTCCTGCTCTTTTTTCATGATTTCATCTTCACGTTTTGCACGAAGCTCTTCGGTAAGAAGAATTCTTTCAGACTGGTAGTTCTGATACATCTGGTCGATTGAAGCCTTTTTTGCATCAATTTCCTTTTTCCACTCCTTTGTAAGGTCTTCGAGCTGAGTCTTTGCCGATTCGTAAACTGGAATGTTGTTCAGAATGTATTCTGTATCGACATAGGCGTATTTCTGGCTGAATGCAAATGTTGCAAACAAAATGGCCACTGCAAGTAAAATTATTCGTTTCATATACCTAAGTTTTAAAGTTTCTAATTTCTAAGTTTCTATGGCTAAAGCCGTTTCTTCTTCCTGTCTTAACCCATTTGATTCAACAATTTTGCAAAGTTAATTCAAAAAATTCATTTTCGCTATTCTCTATACAATAATCGTTCCATTTAGAAATTCTGTCCTATTACGAAGTGGAACTGGCTGCCGCTTGCTTTTGGATTTCCAGGGATTTCGTCGAAACCGTATCCCCAGTCGACACCGATAAGACCGATCATCGACATATAAACCCTCACACCGACACCAGCCGAACGTTTGACATCGAACGGACGGAAGTTTTCGATTGAATACCAGCAGTTACCAGCTTCGGCAAACGCGATTGCATAGAACGTAGCATTTGGATTGAGCGACATCGGGTAGCGAAGTTCGACACAATACTTGTTATAAACATAACCGTTCGAAGCAGGGGTAAGCGACTGGTTGGCATAACCTCTCAGACCAATATTTTCGGCACCGTACAGATTGTATCCGTAAAGTCCGTCGCCACCAACCTGGAAGTACTCGAACGGCGACTTGCCCACACTCTTGTTGTACATTCCGAGCAAACCGAACTCAGCCTTTGTTACGAGAACCAAAGCTCTCGAACTTCCATCCTTTGGACCGAGAAGAGTTGTGAACCACTTAGCCGATGCCTTATATTTATGGTATTCAATCCACTTGTAGCGCTCCTGCAATGTCATGTTGGGGTCGGTGTAGTCCTTGCCGTTCATGTATGAATATGGAGGTGTAAGTTCGGCCGACACCGAGAACTCGGAGCCCATTGTCGGATATATCGGGTTCGGTCCCGACGACGAACGTCCGAGCACAGCCTTAACCGAAAGGTTGTTTGCAACGCCTTGGTTGAAAATCATTGCATAGTTGGCGTAATTATTTATGTTGTAGCGTTTGTACGACAATTCGAGGTACAAGGTAAAATAATCGTCGGGCACCTGCAGACGCTGACCCAAACCGATACCAGCACCTGTCACCTTGAAAGTCTGGCGTTCGTCCTTGGTTTCTTCCTTGCCCGTATAATTCCTTACGTTGGAGTGATATACCGACAACGAGAACGAATTAGGCTTCTTGCCACCAAACCACGGATCGACAAACGAGAAGCTGTAGTTCTGATACCACAATCCGCTTGCCGACGCCTGAATCGACAGCCTTTGTCCGTCGCCAGAAGGCAAAGGCCTATACGACTTAAAGTTGAATATGTTGCGCAGCGAGAAGTTTGTAAATGTAACGCCCAACGTACCTACAAACATTTTCGAGCCGTAACCTCCCGAAACCTGAATCTGGTCCGACGGCTTCTCCTCTACCGTATATTCGAGGTCAACAGTTCCCGAAACCGGGTCGGGGCTGAAATCGACATTCAATTTTTCGGGGTTGAAATATCCTAGCTGGGCAAGTTCGCGGATTGTACGCTGCACTTCGGAACGGTTGTAAAGACTTCCGGGACGGGTACGCACCTCACGCATGATAACATGGTCGTTGGTGCGAGTGTTACCGACAAGCGTAACGCGATTAATTGTAGCCTGCTTACCTTCATATATTCGCATTTCAAGGTCGATGGAATCGTTCTCAACAAGCACTTCGATAGGCTGCACATTGGAGAACAAATAGCCATTGTCCTGATACAAAGCCATAACGCCTGTCGGATCGTATAGCAACTTTTCGTCAAGGACCTTGCTGCTATATACATCGCCTTTCTTTATGCCAAGCACATTCGAAAGCTGCTCCGACGAATACATGGTATTTCCAAGCCAACTAATGTTGCGGAAATAGAACTTGTGTCCTTCCTCTATACCTATATATAAATTAATAGTCTTTGCATCGTTGCGCGAAATCGAATCGTATGTTATAATAGCGTCACGATAACCTTCCTCGTTGTATTTTTCGATTAACTTCTTTTTGTCGTCGGCAAAATTTTTCGGAATGTACTTCGATGGCTTGAAGAAATTGTACCACCTCTTACGCTTGGTTTCCTTCATCTTATGGCGCAACTTCGACTCTTTTATCGAATTGTTGCCCTCGAAGATTATTTCCTGAATCTTTATCCTTTCGTGCTTGTTGATGTCAAAAACAAGAATGACGCTGTTTGCGAGACTCGAATCCTGCTCCTCGACAATTGTAACATCGGCATCGAAGTATCCCTTGTCAGTAAAATAATCCTTGATGTATTGTTCTGCCGACAACTTCATATTTTCGGTAACCTGCGAACCTTTTGTGAACTTAATATTTTCGCGGATATCATCGGCCTCACCCTTCTTTACGCCTTTGAACGAGAATTTCGACAGTCGCGGACGCTCCTCAAGGTAAATGTCGAGGAAAATCTTGTCGCCTATGGTATTTGTAACCGAAATCTTAACATCGGAAAACAAGCCCTGCTCCCACAATTTCTTTATTGCGTCGGCAATATCCTGTCCTGGCACCGAAATGCGCTTTCCAATTTCTAGTCCTGTGAGATACAGTAACACGTTGTGATCGAGGTACTGCACACCAGAAATAGTGACGCCCCCAATTTCGTATTCTTTTGGTGTCAAATAATTTACCGAGCTTCCACTAGAATATATGGTATTCTGACCGTCCGCCACCCAAACCGCGGACACAATCAGCATCAATATCAAAACAAACCTCTTCATACCATTATTTTTTTACTTGCTCACTTGTTTTACCAAACCTGCGTTCCCTGTTCTGATAGCTAATCAATGCCTTATAAAATTCTTCACTATTGAAATCGGGCCACAGCACATCGGTAAAATACAATTCGCTGTACGCCAGCTGGTACAATAAAAAATTGCTGATTCGCGACTCGCCACTTGTACGTATCATAAGTTCGGGATCGGGAACATTTGCCGTAGAAAGATAACGCGGAAACATATCGTAGCTTATATCAGCTGGCGAAATCTTGCCGTCGACACAATCCTTTGCCAGTTGGCGAGCGGCTTCGACAATGTCCCAGCGACCGCTGTAGCTGAGCGCAACAATGAAATTGAGCTTAGTGTTGTTTTTAGTTTTTTCAATAACGTAAGTTACTTTCTCGCGCAAGTATTTTGGCAGACGTTCCATCTCGCCAATCATCGAGACGCGAACGCCGTTCTTCATCATGTTGTCGATTTCGTCGTCGATAGCCTTCGACAGAAGGTTCATTATTCCTCCGACCTCATCGACGGGGCGATTCCAATTTTCGGTAGAAAACGCATATACGGTCACATACTTGATTCCCAGATTGCCGGCAGTAGTAAGCATCTCCTTTACGGTCGACACGCCCTTCTTATGTCCGAAGATACGTATCTGTCCGCGCTTTTTAGCCCAGCGTCCGTTTCCGTCCATTATGAATGCCACATGCTGCGGAAGTTTTGTCTTATCTATCTGTTCAAGTAAGTCCATTTCTATTTGTCGTGTTTCTTGTAATATGCAGGACAACCAAGTCCGCCAATCTTAAACGTATACGATATCCCTACCAGTGCCACCGAATACCAATCGTTGGTATAGCGGAAACCCATCTGCTTCATGTTGATGTCTTCGGTCAATGGAGTGCCATAGGCAAGCTGGTAGTCTTTCTTTATGCTTTCGTTTGTGATGCCGTCGATCATGTCGGAGATTGTCCAGCGGAAAGCCCATTCGATGCTAAGCACCAGTCGCGGAAGGATATTTTTCTTGAATCCAAAGCCGAATGGTATCGCCATTGTAAAGAAATCATCGTCGTCGGCGGTACGGCCAACAAATGCGCCCGCAACGCCAACCTGCATATAAGGGGTGAAGCTGTTGCGCGAAACGTCGCCATAAATGTACGGCAAGAAATTTATCTCGGCCTGCGCTGAGATTTCGTTAAGCGAAACGCCAAATTCCTTGTTGCGAACCTGTTGGAATGTATTATTGAAATCGGCATCACGGCCTACCAGCTTTGTGTTGAAATATCCTAGCCTAAGTATTACCCTATTGCTGAAATGGAACTTGAGCGAAGCCCCCAGATTGTGCCTTGGATGATAGAATTGCCTTGCATAGTTTATGTCGCCCATATAGTACGAAACACCAGCGTTGAAGCCTATTTCGAGACCGTACTGGGCCTTTGCCTGCAGGGAACCAAATAAAAAAACAAACGACAGTAACGTCGCTACCGTCATTTGTCTTATAAGGTTATATGATATCATTTTCTGCCTATCCATATTGGATATAACGTAGAATCATCCAGAATATTTTTAAAATAATCTTAAAATTTGGATCTACCTCTGCGATTCGACATCAGCTTGTATGTCACCTTAACTGTCAGGAACATATAAGCATCGTTCCACTTGTTCTGACCACGCTGTTCGCCAGGGCCAACAGAGTATTTACAATCGGGGTTGGAAAAATATCTTGCGACATCATCGTCGTAAATGTCGGGAGAAACGTAAGTGTTGCTTACATCGTCGATGTAATCGGTAAGAGTGTAGCGGAAACCGAAGTCGAAACCTATACCCCAGCTACGGTTGATAAGAGCATTCATACCAACGCCGAACGGAATCGACATCTGAATGCGGCTGTACTTTTTGCGGGTCGAAACCAAGCCTTGTCCTTCGGTTCCAAGCGGCTGCAACGAATACCACTTTCCGTATCTTGAATCGGACTGGTCGGGAGTTGTATTGCCTTCGGCATCGACTACAGTATTGCCGAATTCATCCTTTACAACAGGAAGGTACTGTGCCCTCGGGTTAAAGAAGAAACCACCAACTCCGGCAAAAATGTAAATGTTCGGTGTCGGCTTTCTACCTTTGGCACGCTTGATATGGTAGCGATGTCCGTAAGTTTCGCGGAGCAACGAAAATTCAACGACTTCGTTCAACTCGACTATCGGAGAACGGAAAGTAAGGTTACGTCCGTTACGTGCAAATTCGGGAGTAAAGCGGTCACTTCCGTAAACACGTCCGTAATACAAACCAGTACGCAAAGTAAATCTTTCGGAAAGCTTATAGCCGTAACCTGCCATAAAAGCCCAACGACCAGCCTGGATATCGAAATCCTTTACAAAGTGAGTACCGACGCCTTTACCTCCTCCGAGGTCGCCCATAAACTCAGCTGTACCGGCTCCAAAAACCAATTCATGCCTGTATCTTCTCCAATCTCTGCTCTGTGCAACGGCAAAAAACGTCACAAAAAGCAATAGAATTGTCAAGACTGCAAATCTCTTCATATTTTAGATATATTTTCTATTTACCTATAAACCAACACCTTACATAGGGCTAATTTCTTAAATCAACTCCCCACATAAGCTTTTCTCTTAGGGTGCAAAAATATGTATTTTTAAATAGATTCACAAAATTAATATAAAAATTTGCACGACGAATTGTAATCTGCTTCAAATTCTTTATTGCATACGACTTGTAATCGAGCGAAGCGAGCACACTTCCTTCGTTGGAATCGACCGAAATTTTTATCTCCGAATCGGCCGAAATCACCAGCGGACGAACCGTAAGATTGTGATTTGCAATAGGCGTGATAAGCATTACATTCGACTGCGAAGTGACTATAGGACCGCCGCAACTTAGCGAATAGGCGGTGGAACCTGTAGGTGTCGAAACAATAAGTCCGTCGGACCAATATGTGTTGATGTAGTTGTCGTCGGCCGAAACCTTGATTTTTATCATGCTCAGACGCGACTTTTTGAGGATGGAAAAATCGTTGAGGCAGAAATTTATGTCGCCATAGAACGGCGTTTCGGCAGACACTTCCAGGAGCATCCTCTTTTCAATCTCATAATCGTGATTAACAAGCTGTTCGATTGCCTTGCGGATGTTCTGCGAGTTGACATACGACAAGAATCCGAGCCTGCCGGTATTTATGCCCAACATTGGTATTCCCGATGCACCGACAAAGGTCGCCGACTCGAGAAAAGTGCCGTCGCCACCGATGCTGAGCATGAAGTCGAACTTCACGTCGGCGGGCAACTTGTCGGAATACAAGCCTTTGACTTCGGGACGAAACATAGTCTTCTCGACCATAAAGTTGTAGAATTTCTCGTTGACATACAACTCCATTCCATATTCCTTCATCAGTTCGAACAATTGTATCAGCATTCCGCTGAAATTGCTCCCGAAGTTTCGTCCGTGAATAGCTATGTTCATATACTTTCCAATCAAAATTTCTTATAAATGGGCGTCACATAATCGACAAACACCCCGAAAAAATTAAAGTTTCCATTGTATGCCGCATAAACCTTCAGTACTCGGTCGTAATAGGTTTCGAAGCTCAACCCGGCTCCTGCCGAGTATATGGGCTTGTGTAACAATGGATTCTCGCCATTAAAACCAGCCGCAAAATTACTACAATACGCCAAATCGGCAAATATGTCGGCATAAATTTGAATATACGGCTCCCTGAACTTCTTCGGAATCCACCTCGGCAACGAAAAATCGCGTCTGTCGAGCAGTTTTACGCTGAAAGTGTTCTGCAAGGCCGAAAAGTTCTGTCCCAGAATATAATAATAGTCGAACCCGCGTATGAGGTTGTTGCGGCACAATTCTATTCTCATGTTCGTCGGCACTGTCGAATAGCTTCCGAAAAACTGACTGTGCAAAAGTGTGCCGTGATAAAACAGCCTATCCTTATATATACTCGTATTGTATTGCAGCCCTAAACTTGCAAAGGCGAAGGCATTTGCATCGAAATCGGTAAACACCTTCACTCCTAGACGGGCATGTATTCCCGATGTGGGAGCCACCTTGCTGTCGCGGTTGTCGTAGTCGAAGCTAAATGCCGGAACCATATAATTCTGCTTATCGGGAGCATAGGCCAACAAAAGCGAATCGCGGCTGATTACATTCTGGTAGGTGAGCGACAACGAAAATTCGTAGTTTACATGCGGACGGAACACGTAGCCCACACCGGCATCAAACATGCGACGGATATATTTTCCCTCGTCGTCGGCATACACGGGCTTGCATTCCGACACGTATGCTATGTCGTTTTTCTGACGGAAAAATTCGGCCTTGAGCCATATCCCGTTCCATCGCCTTCTGCCGATATTGGGCTTCTGGTACGAAACCGCGTAGTGTTCCTTGTAGCCAAGCCTCAGCTTGAAATTGAGCATCTCGTTGCGCCCGCAAAAGTTGAGCCAGTCGAATGCCACGCCATAGTTTATCCGTTTGAAATTCTTGTAGTAGAAATACGATGTAAGGTTACGGTCGGCAATTTCGAGTATAGGATAAACCCAATAGTACCAGCGCTCTACGACCTTTACATCGACAGCGACAGTTCCTGCACTATCGGCCGAATACGAAACGTCGACATTGTTGAATAGCATAAGCCTGCGCAAGTTGTCGGCAAAAGCCTGCATTTCCTTGTCGATGTCGGACTCCGAAATGCTGTCGCCAGCCGAATAGCCGAACTCGCGAAGTATTGTCTGTGGTTTTGTCTTCTCGTTTCCCGAAAGCGAAATCTCGGATATATGCAAATATTTCTCCTGTGCAAATGCACAAACCGAACAGATCAGCAATATGCACGCAAGGAGATTTTTTCTCATATCTTCATGTAGTTCATTAGCAAGTCGTATCTGTCGCGATAGAAATCGTCCATCATGTTTACTCCCGAGAAAAAGGCATTTACCTTGTATCCGTAACGCTCGAGCGACTTTACCACCGGCGATATTTCGGTCTGGTTGAGAACGATTGTAACATCAATCTTTATAGAATCTTCGTATTCGGTGACATACGATGCCAATATCCTGCCGTTTTCCGACTCCACTATCCTTGCGATTTCCGACAACGAATAGTCGTGCACACCCATTTCGAGTATAAGCACGGCGCCCTTAGCTTCGACGTTTGTAATCTTGGCCATTGACGACATTAATATTTGCAACGATATGGAACCCAGATACTTGTGGTCGGCATCAATAACCGGCACAACTGGAATATTGAAGCGCACTGCCACAGCGAGAGCGTCGAATATATGTTGCGACGAAAGCACGTGTGGAGCTGGCAGAACACCCATGCCCGAAACCGGCTCCTCGAACGAATCCCTGTCGTATATCTCATCCTCCGACACAAGCCCTATATACTTGTCGCCTTCGACGACTGGCATGTGCGATATCTTGAAAGTGTCCATAAACGACAACACCCGCGAAAGCGTGTACTTGGTCGTAACGTATGGAACCGACGAATCGATTATTTCTTCTGCTGTCAATTTGTATAAATTTTAGGCGGCAAAAATAATAAAAGTTTCTGGGTTTCCTCTTGTTGTCCTTTGTTGTTTATTGTTGTTTATGTTGTCGTTTTCTTCTTTTTTTACTACAACCAGGACAACTTTCGACAACATTGGACAACATTTTTCCCGAGCCATGCGAGGAACCTTTTGTTGTCCCTTGTTGTTTTATGTTGTTTTTGTTGTCGTTTTCTTCTTTCCGTTCCGAGCCTCGCGAGGCCTTTTGTCGTATCGTGTTGTCGTTTTTTCTCCCTAACGTCTTTTAAAATTACATTTTTTTAGTACATTTGCACCATACAAATAATCATGTCACGACAATGAAAAGATTTTTACTTGCCACAACAATAGCAATAATGCTCGTAAACCTTGCTTTCGCACAAAGTGTAGGCATAACCGAAGGCCAAACCATCGCCAACAACATAATTGCCGAACGCTTTTCGGAGCTTGGAGCAAATCCCAGCAACTACAAGATTGCCAGTTCATATACCGAAACTTTCGACGGAAGCGAAGTATTCCATGTGTACAACCTTGCCCCCACTGGTTTTGTAATCGTGTCGGCCGACCGTTCGGTGGAACCTTTGCTTGCATTTTCACACGAAAGCCTATGCAATGCAACCGACCGCCATCCTAGCGTCGAGGCTGTGCTGAAATCGTACGCATCACAAATTGCCTATGCAATAAAGAACGGACAGACTGCATCGTCGCACACAACCGCCGAATGGGAACACTACTCAGCAGAAAATTTCCGCGCTCGCGAAGTGCCTACTGTAGAACCACTTCTTACAACCAAATGGAACCAAGGAAAATACTTCAGCTCAATGTGTCCCGAAGATGCCGCCGGCGAAGACGGTCACGTAGTTGTAGGTTGCGTTGCCACTGCTATCGCTCAGGTTTTCAACTATTTCCGCTACCCAGCCCAGGGAACTGGCAGCTACGGCTACGACCATCCAACCTACGGACACCTCGAGGTGGACTTCTCGCAACAGCACTACGACTACGACTATATGCCCACTATGCCTACCGACTACAACGACAACCTTGCACGACTTCTGTACAATATAGGCGTTTCGGTAGATATGAACTACGGTCCGCGCGGCAGCGGCATGAACAACCACAAGGGAGCCTACACCATGCGCAACTACTTCGGCTACAACGACGAAGCACGATATATATTCAAAGACAGCCTGCCGACGGTAATCCCCGACAACATCGACAACGACACTGTAATTCCCGACAGCATCTGGAACGGAATCCTCGTCAACCACCTCGACCGCCGAATTCCCCTCTACTATGCAGGCTGGGGCGACTATGTATATAACAGCGGTCACGCCTTTGTATTCGACGGCTACAGCGACTCGACACACTACCACATCAACTGGGGATGGGGCGGTTCATACGACGGATTTTTCATTGTCAGCAGCCTTTCGCCAGGTGGCTCGAACTTCCGACTGGCACACGAAGTTATTATAAATGCCACACCAAAATACGAAAACCAAATCTGCGAGGGACTTAAGGTCATGAACTTCTACGAAGGCACCCTCGACGACGGCAGCGGACCGCTCAACGAATACGCACCCGACAGCGACTGCTCGTGGCTAATTTCGGCACAGGATTCGGTAGAAGGCTATACATTGAAATTCAACAAGTTCGACATCGACGAGAGCGACGACATAATAATATATGCCGGTGCCACCGACGAAGCACCTGTAGTCGCCAGCATCTTCGGCAGCGACGTGCCAGACGAATCATATACCGTTAATTCCACCGAAATGCTGGTTCACTTCGTTTCCGACGCAACCGTCTCGGGCTACGGCTGGAACATGTCGTACGAACCGATAAGGCCAACCTACTGCAATTCGTCGGTAACCGTGACCGAAATGCGCGACACCTTAACCGACGGCAGCAACGGATGGAACTATTACGATGGCAGCAACTGCCGCTGGAGGATTGCTCCCGAAAATCCATCGTCGTTCACCTTCGAATTCCTCGAACTCGACACCGAATACGGCAAGGACTTTGTGAAAATTTATCGCAACGGCAGAGAATATGCACGATTTTCTGGAGACACCTTACCTGAAACTGTTCGTTTCGAAGGCAACAATGCTACGATATATTTCACAAGCAACTCCTCAGTACGTGGTGGCGGCTTCAAGCTTGCATACAATGTGGTCGAAACTGGAATCGACGAATACAACAGCCAGAATGTATCAATTTACCCTAACCCAGCAAGTTCCGAAATAAATTTTGAAGGACGCGACATAGTTAGCATATCTATTTACGATATTACTGGCAGATGCGTTTCCGAAAATATATTGACGCCTTGCGACAGATATACTGTAAGCACCGGAAATCTCTCCGAAGGCACCTACCTCGCACGAATCATCGATATCGACGGGAAGTGCACAACAAGAAAAATTATTGTAGAACGATAAAAAAAGCCGACAATGTCGGCTTTTTTGTGGAGAATATCGGACTCGAACCGACCACCTTCAGATTGCGAACCTGACGCTCTACCAGATGAGCTAATTCCCCAAATGCGATGCAAAAATAAGGGTTTTTATGATTTGATGATTTGAAAATTTGATGATTCGAAAATTTGAGGATTCGAAAATTTGATGATTTAGAAACTAGAAACAAAAAAAACAACTTAACGATAAAAAAACTATTTTTGCAGCATGGATATGACATGGGAATTCATATTGCGCATTTTTGTAGCTGCCATGCTTGGCGGAGCAATAGGGCTTGAGCGCGAATACCGCGCAAAAGAGGCCGGTCTGCGCACACATTTTCTAGTAGCATTAGGCTCGGCATTGTTCATGATTGTGTCGGCCTACGGTTTTTCGGAAATCAAACTCGGCGAAGAACAGCGATGGGACATTGCACGTATTGCTGCGCAGGTGGTAACTGGCATAGGTTTCATCGGCGCAGGAACAATCATATTTCACAAAAGCGAAAACGTGATACGCGGACTCACCACCGCAGCGGGCGTATGGGTTACAGCAGCCATCGGACTTGCTTGCGGAGGCGGAATGTACATTTTGGCAACAGTCTCCACTGCCCTCGTCCTAATAGGTCTCGAAGTATTCAACCTGCTTATAGGCTGGCTTACAAAACGCCACAAGAGAAAACTTGAAGAACAGATCCGCAAGAACGCATCAAACAAAAATAAACCCGAATAACGGGCTTATTTTTTACGCTTCTTCTCCTTTGCAACGAGTTCCACCTCCGAATTTTCGACACTTAGACCATCAAGCGAAGCGAGGAACTTTCCAAGCTGAGAAAAACCATAATTTCGCGAATCGAAGTCGGGGTACATCTTCTTCAAGCGAGTACCGATTTCGGCCAGATTCGTAGGCTTGTCGTTGGCCATGTTGTCGGCAACCATCTTGCGTACAGCACTGGAAATAAACTCCTTCGATACCGGTGGCACATCTTCGCCCTCGGCAACTGCTTGGCGGTACTTGTTGAGCGACGCATCGGTTTCAACACGCTCCAGCTCGATGAACTCGTCGCAAGCCTTACGCAAGGTGACAATGGTTTTCTTTTCGCCCATACCTATAAGATATTTACCAGTCTCTCGCAATCGCGATGCCAAAGTTGTAAAGTCGCTGTCGCTCGACACCAGACAGAAGCAATCCACATCCTTGTTCTGATGCAAAATATCCATGGCATCGATGATAAGCTTCGAATCGACACAATTCTTGCCCGATGCATTGCGTGTCTGCGTGACAAGGTGCATACCTTTGTTCTTGCAGGTGTTTATCCAGGAATACGGCGTAACTGCGCCTTTTTCATCAACCGAAACATAGGCGTTCTTCACTATAACGCGACCGTATTTGGTCAGACTGCTAAGTATTCCATCTGCATACTTGTTCGAAATGTTTTCAGCATCAACCAGCAATGCAATTCTATAGTTTTCCATTTATCGTCAATTTTTTAATTAATTTTCCTTTAGTTTCCTTGTTACAAACCTTACCGGTATCCACGCAGCAAAAAGTCCGATAAGCATTACTGCCACAAACGACCAGAGCACATCAATCAGATGTATTGCCACCGGATAGGCATCGATTATAAACGAACCGCTTCCATCGCCTAGCTTTACAAAGCCGTAAGTCATTTGCAACCAACATATTAATCCGCCGACAAACAATCCAATTACAGCACCTACAAAACTTATACCTAGCCCTTCGATGAAAAATATGCGTCGGATGTCGGAATCGTCGGCACCCATGCTGCGAAGTATGGAAATGTCGTTGCGCTTGTCGATAATAAGCATTGTGATAGAGGCGATTATGTTGAATGAAGCGATTAGCAAGATGAATATAAGAATCATAAATATTGCCCACTTTTCCGACTGCATTATCTTGTACGAATATTCGTGCTGCATGTTGCGGTCGAGAACTTTGAACTTGTCGCCTAGCTTTGCCGAAAGCTGTTTTACGGCTTCATCGGGAGAAGTTTGTGGCTTGAGTTTTATTTCGGCAGCACCGACTTCGCGGTCGAATTCGAGCAAACGGCGCATCTCGGCAATAGGCACTACCACATAGCGGGCATCGTACTCCTGCTGTATTGCAAAAATCCCTGATGGATAGAGTGTTACATTATTAAGCAAGTCGGATGCTGCATCGCTGAAGTTACCCTTGATTTCGGCAGTACGGCTAGGTACACTTATTGTGAGCGGCTCCAGATAGTCGCATATCACACCCATCGAATAAGCCACGCCCGCACCCATTATGGCGCACGAAGCTTTCCCTGTATAAAGCAAGGCATCGCCACGCACCACCATGGTATCGAGTCCTGTAATCTGGAAAAATTTGTCGTCCACACCCTTTACCGTGGCTATTACCTGCTTGCCATTGTATTGCAGCAGAGCATTTTCCTCGAGGGTGTACGACACCGACAAAACAAAATCGCAGTCGCGCATTGCCGATTCGAAGTTGCTGTCGGGAACAAAGATCTTGCCCGTGACGGGAAGCACCTTTATGTCGGGGTCGAACGAATTGTTGAGGCGCATAAGCAAGTCCTCGAAGCCGTTGAACACCGACATCACAATAATCAGAGCGGCAGTACCGACCGCCACTCCTGCTATCGAGATTATCGAGATTATATTTATCGCGTTGCGCGACTTCTTCGACACCAAGTAGCGTGATGCTATGTAGAACGGGAAGGACATTTATGACTTCAACGCCTTTTCGATACGTTCAACCTCATCGAAACTATCGTCGAGGTAGAATACAAGTTCGGGCACACGGCGAACATCGTTGCGGATAGCATTGCCGAGTTCGTAGCGTATACGCGAAACATTGGCGTTTATTTCCTTTATTATCGACTGTCCGTCGGTTGACGGGAATATGCTGAGGTAAACCTTTGCCAGTCCTAAGTCGGGCGACATGCGCACGCCTGTTATTGTAAGCAACCTGCCTGGCACCAATCCGTTGAATTTAAACTGTAAAATATTGGCCAGCTCCTTCTGAACCAAGCCTGCGACCTGTGTCTGTCTTTTCGAATCCATTTTTCTCCTATCTATAAAACTACAGTCTTTCTATCATCTTTGTAAAAATTTCCGTCATCTTCGATTCGGCGACGGCGGCAACCTTCTGCACTTCCTCGTGCGAAACCTCCACAATCTTACCCGGCACGCCAAGGTCGGTAATTATCGACATTGCAAAGCAGGGGACGCGCATTTGGCGGGCAACAATAGCCTCTGGCACTGTCGACATACCGACAGTGTCGGCTCCAATTACACGGAAATACCTATATTCGGCAGGAGTCTCGAAGGTTGGTCCTGTTGTTGCAAGGTAAACGCCCTTCTGCAACTTGTATCCAAGTTCGGCGGCAACTTTTTCGGCACTGGCAATGAGCGACTTGTCGTAAACGCAGCTCATGTCGGGGAAACGGTCGCCATCTTCGGGATTGTGCTTGCCGATAAGCGGATTTGGCATAATGCAGATATGATCGGTAATAACCATTAGGTCACCTATCTCGAAATCGGGGTTAACACCTCCGCTGGCATTCGACACGAAGAGGTACTTTATGCCAAGGCGAATCAAAGTCCTTGTGGCAAAAACAAGCTGCTTCATCGAATAACCCTCGTAGTAGTGGAAACGGCCCTGCATTGCCACCACGACCTTACCGCCAAGACGGCCAAGTATGAGTTTCCCGCTGTGTCCCTCTACGGTAGATACGGGGAAATCGGGAATTTCGCTGTACGGAATTTCATCTATGACATCGATTTCCCTGACAAGACCGCCAAGTCCTGTTCCGAGAATAATGCCAACTTCGGGAGTTTCCTTAAAGCGAGTTGTTATAAAGTTTATTGTAGCGTTTGTTGTTTCTGACATAACTGATTATTTGATTGTTAAACAATTTCTTTTCTTCCTCGTCGCAGAGCAAATCGATTTTGATAGGCACATAGTACATGCTCGACTTAATCTTATCGCCAATGAACTTATTGGTTTTCAAGCGAACAGCATCCTTTTCGGTCACAACCACGACTTTTGGTGCGCTCATTTCGTCGAAAGTCTTCTGGATTTTGGCAATGTCGGACGACGAAAATGCATGATGGTCTGAAAATGGGATATGAATCACACCTTTCGACTTATCCATGAGCATCTCGACAAAATTCTCCGGATGGGCTATTCCAGTGACAGCAAGCACGTTGCAATCCTTGAGCCTATCATAGTTCAATTTCTTTGCATTGCCAAATACCGGTTTTGGATCCTCGTAAAGCACATCGGTAAACGAAAGGTGCTGATATGGCAGCACGCCTACTTCCTTTGTAAGTATTCGCCTTTCGATTGGCGTAAGCTTGGGCGGACAGTTTGTATATACCAGCAAATGCGCCCTATGCACGTTCGACTTCGACTCGCGCAGACGGCCCAGCGGAAGCACATGGTCGGTAGCGATTGGATAGTTGTAGTTGATGAGCAACATGTGCAGTCCAGGATTTATGCGGCGGTGCTGGAAGGCATCATCGAGGATAATGACATTAAGGTCGGGGTATAGTTCGCGCAGCTTTTCGACACCTGCGGTACGACTTTCGCACACAGCAACCACCACCTCGTCACCGAATTTGCGTTTTACCTGCAAAGGTTCGTCGCCACACAGCGTGTAATCGTCGTCGGCCTCAACAATACGGAAACCTTTGGTCTTGCGCTTATAACCGCGACTGAGCATGGCGGTCTTGAAGTCGTCCTTGAGCATACGCAGCACATACTCTACATGCGGGGTCTTGCCCGTTCCGCCGACACTTATATTGCCTACAGAGATTATTGGCAGGTCGTACTCCTTCGACTTGAGGATATGGTTTTCGTACATAAAATTCCTCATGTCGCCTATAAACTTGTATATAAGCGATAGCGGCCAAAGCAGCAGAAAACGGAAAAAGCCGACCTTGCGAGTACTCATGCCTAAAATTTTGTTGGGAAAGATAACACTTTTTATTGAACCTGCAAAACAAACTTAAAAAATATGTCGATTTTCCTATTCAGGCCTGTACAGGTTTATGTATTCCATGACACTTGCGGCGGCCTCGTCCGACAGGTCATCGTAGCGCCAAGTGGTATTGTTAACTTTGTCGAGGACAGTATAAACCATAGCCCATTTGTTTGCGTTAAAGTTGTCCTGCGACTGTATAAGTGCAGCAATAAAGTTGACGCAATAGCTGTCCTTGTCCTTCTTTTGTGCCATCTTAGCCATCTTTACGGCTCCCTTAACATCGAAATAGTCGCTCAAAGCCTTCAGGTAGGCAAAACAAATAAGCGTTTTTCCGTCGAGAATATTGAAAAGCTTGCTTGCTGATGGCGGCTGCTTTACATCCATTGCAATCGAAACAAGCCCGCTGTAGTTCCCCTCGGCCTTGTCGCCCCAGCTAAGTGCATTTATTATTGCAACCTTTATGGCTATCGGATTATTGGCATCGAGGATATATTCGGCCATATCCCACGACAAATCGTGTGTTTCGGAAGCTTCATATACAAGCGGATTGCCGATGTAATGCTGGTAGAATTTGGAAGACGTCAACGGCGAATCGGCAAACGAAAGCATACTGACCAACAAAAATGCAAATACAAATAAAACTTTTCTCATATTCATTTATTTAAAACATCGCACAAAGATAAGAATAATTATCATGACAATACCAAGGATTTCAATTATCCAAATACATACAAAAGCATTTTCGTAGGAATTGCAAATTATTATTTATAACTTTGCCGAAATTATATCAGTAAATATTCTTATGAGAGAATATACCAAAAATGTAAGTTCCTTTATGGAACGATATAGGAATATTAAAACTGCCCAAGCAATGTCGAGAGCGACGAAGAATACTCTTAAATTCTTGGGGATTAGGTTGGTTGACTTGAAAAACATATTCAAGACAATCTTCCAAAACTATCCAATGCCCAAAATCGACGACACAAAAAATATAATTAGGGAATTTTTCTCATTAAAAGAACGCGAATATCTGTATTTCGGCATAGCATTGTTTGCTAAACGCAAGAAAATGTGGACAAAAACCGATATAGTTTTCATCGAAAGCCTGCTGCTTACCAAACCAGCCTGGGACACTATCGAAACCATAACATCGGAACTTGTGTCGGCTTTTGCCAAGATTTATCCGAATACAGCAATGGAATTCCTCAACTCGTGGAGCCAATCTAAAAACCCATGGCTTAAGTCGTCGGCCATAATGTACCAACGCTCATTCAAGGCGGATACCAACCCCGAAATCCTGCACAAGTTCATCGTAGAAAACATGAACACCGACAACCTTATAATAAATAAGTCGATAGGCTCTGCCCTCAGGGATTATTCGAAAACCGACTACGAATGGGTTACCAATTTCGTTGTACAAAACAGTTCGCAACTCGACAAGGTTGCCAAGCACGAAGCTATCAAATGGATTAACAAAAAAGGACTAATATAAGGAAATGCATAACTATAACGAACTATTTGAGAAATTATCAGCCAAAAAGGCCATAGTCGTCGGCGATGTGATGATCGATGCATACATGATGGGTAAAGTTGACCGCATTTCGCCCGAAGCGCCAGTGCCGGTGGTTTCTGTAACCGACATGAAATACCGCCTCGGCGGAGCTGCAAACGTTGCACTCAACATCGCTGCTTTCGGTGCCGAAGTTTACCTTTGCTCGATAATTGGTAACGATGCCAAAGGTTTAATATTCAAACAATTGCTAAAGGAAAACAATCTTCCCGACAACGGCATCATCAGCAGCGAGAACCGCAAGACAACCACCAAGACGCGCATCATAAGCGGAGGTCAGCATCTGCTTCGCATCGACGACGAGGACGCTTCGCAGATTTCCGACGAGCTGAAGGAAATACTGATGTTCCGTATTTCGCAGATTATCGAGAACGAACATATCGACGTGCTTGTCTTCGAGGACTACGACAAGGGACTGCTTTCGCCCGACATCATACACCGCATTACAATGCTGTGCCGACAGAACAAAATCAAGGTTACCGTCGACCCGAAGAAGCGCAACTTCGACGCATACAAGTACGTTACCATGTTCAAGCCCAACCTCAAGGAATTTTGCGAAGGTTGCAAGATTGAACGCAGCACCGACACCGAAACGCTGAAGCCTCACGCCAAGGAGTTCATGCAAAAGAATAACATAGATATATTAATGGTAACCTTGTCGGAAAACGGCATCCTCATTTGCACACAAAAGAGATATGTCCACATCCCAGCCCAAATACGCGACATCGTCGATGTTTCGGGTGCAGGCGACACGGTGATAAGCGTCGCTTCGTTGCTGCTTACCGCCACCGACGACGTAGAGGAAATCGCCCGCATCTCGAACCTCGCCGGCGGAATTGTCTGCGAAAAAGTTGGCGTAGTACCGATTGATGTGGAAGTGCTCAAACGAAAAATAGCAGAATAAGTTACTTATTATCAGTAATATACAAAATTATACATCAATGTATAACACACCAATGTATAATTTTTATATGTTTGCACTCGGATGTATCATACAATACGGCACATAGAAACCAAAATTATAGCACTGGCATTTGCCATATTGCTTCTTCTTGCTCACAGTGCGAACGCCCAGCAAACCGACGAAAAGGTGCTGTATGTGGTTTCGGTGAACGACATGCACGGCAACATCGACAATTTCCCGCAGTTTGCCGCACTGCTCGACACCCTGCGCAAACAATATCCCGACCTGCTTCTGATTTCGGCAGGCGACAACCGCACAGGTCACCCCGTGAACGACCGCTACCCCAAGCCATCCTACCCTATTACACAACTGATGAACGAGGTGCATTTCGACTTGTCAACCCTTGGAAACCACGAATTTGACATTGGTGTTGAAGGTCTGCGAAATGTTGTTGGCTGGTCCAATTTCGACTATGTTTGCGCCAATGCCTATTTCGACGACAGCATCAACATAAAGCCTTACAAGATTATCGACTACAAAGGCTTGAAAATCGGGTTCATAGGTGGCATACAAGTAGGCGCAAACGGAATTCCCGACTTTCATCCAAAATATGCAAATGGTGTGTCGTTCAAACCAATAGAAGATGTTTTGCCCGAATATATGTACCTGCGCAAACAATGCGACATGCTATTCCTTATATCGCACTGCGGATTGGAAGCCGACATTGAGATTGCCAAAAAATTTCCCCAGTTCGATGCCATTTTCGGCGGTCACTCGCACAAGAAGATTGAGCGCACAAAACTCATCGGAAACACAATGATAACCCAGTCGGGCAAAAATCTCAACTATCTGACAGTAAGCGTATTCTACTTCACAAATGGCAAAATCGACTACAAGGCGCAACAGGTGTTTTCGGTAAAGGATTTCGCCAAGAAAGATGAAAGGATACAGAAGATAGTTGACGAGTTCGGCAGTCTCGATATATTCAGCCGTGTTGTCGGCTACACCGATGCCGAGACAACCAACAAAGAGCAACTAGGCTACTTTTTGGCCGATGCAATACGCGAACACACAAAGTCGGACATGGCATTCCAGAACCCTGGTGGTGTCAGGCTGAAATCGTTAGCAAAGGGACAAATCACCGCCAAGTACATCTACCAGATAGACCCGTTCGACAACATCATAATGAAATATAAGGTAAGCGGACAGGAGATAATGGATATGCTCGAAATGGCTTGCTACAAGACTGGGGATTTCCCGATGCTCTGTTCGGGCTGCACCTGCATATTGCACAGCAACGAATACGAAGAAATCGAGAGTATTGAAATATTGCTCGACAACGGCAAGCCCCTCGACCTAAATGCAAAGTACACCATTGCAATAAACAGCTATATGGCAAGCGTTTATGGATTCGACGGCAAACATAATGGCAAGGCATTTCCTCGCTCCAACGAAATCGTTTTCGACTTCCTGAAAAAGCATCAGCACATAAATTATGACGGCATAAGCCGCATAAAATAACAAATGGCATATCAATTTATATGTGCTCTGCACGTTTGAATGGCTGCGCTGTTTCTATGCCTGCGGCGCTTTATCTATTCTTTACCACCTGCCTATTTATCACAACATCCTCTGCACTAACCCTTACGTTGTACGCGCCGTCGGGCAAACCACCGAGAGGCAATACAAACTCGTAGTCGTTTTGTGAACATACAACTTTGCGAGAAACAAGCATTCTGCCGAGCATATCATATACCTCGACAAGTGCCACTCTATCGCCAAAGTTTTCGAAATGGAGAGTAAGGTCATGGGCAAACGGGTTTGGATATACGGCCACTTCGGGTTCACCGTCGGCATCGATGGTGCAGTTTACAGCAATTATTTCCGAAACCGACCTTGTGCCATCGTAATCGACCTGCACGAGACGATAGAAGATGTTGCCACCGTGAACGTTATTATCTATATAGGTATAGTCGATGGGGTTGATAGAACTTCCGGCACCCGCCAGACGTGCAAGTTCGTCGAAACTTATTGCATCGTCGGAACGTTCGAGCACGAAGTAGTCGTTGTTGTGTTCGGTTGCGGTGGTCCACGAAATCTTTGCGTAGCTTCCATTGCACTCCGCAGAGAACGCCGTCAATTCGATTGGCAGAAGCGTGTTGTGGTCGATAGAACCGAAGGTTACGACCTTATCGCCGCCGGCGCGTGTGGCAGGCAAATCGACATCGCTTACCGAAATCAGATGGTATGGATCTGACGTTGAAGCCGTTCCGCCAAGATTTTTCCAGCAGCCGTCGTAGATTGCCATATCGATGTCGGCATTATCGTGTTCGATGGTTTCGGAATTGAAATGCACGTCGTCGTCGGCCGAAACAGAGAAAACCGCATCTGCAATTGTTGCCGAAGTTCCAAGATTCCAGAAATACATGTTGGTCACATGATCGAACTTGGCATTGCCCTCGTTTGGACCGCACATATTGTTCTGATTCCACCATACTGGCATTTCGGAAGCGTCGAATCCATCGGGCTCGTGGTTGAACTTAAGGTCGGTATCGGCGTCCAGACTGCTAACTTCAAGTGTACCCAGCACTCCGTTGCTTCCCGTCGGGAAGGAGAAAGCCGAAGCGTTAGCCTTTTTGGTTACAGTACCATCGACGTAGCTGTCGGTGCTTGCTCCGGCAGAAGTCGCAGAGGCGGAGAAGGTGACGTTGCCGTTAACAACGCCATCTACAAATATTGCCTCAGCAGAAACATTCAACATCTTACCACTTGCCACAACAACGCCATCATCACTTGTATTGTTAATAGTAACATTCGAAATTGCAGTATTATTATTAATTGTCTGCTGAACATCGCCAACAAAATGTATTTCCTGAGTGCCAAGACCGTTGCTCGATGGCGACTGGTCGTTTAGGTTGCCGTATAGCTTAATGGTAGCAGCATCGAAGGTATTTCCATCTGCACGGAACGTCAGATTATTAAGAGCAAAGTCTCCCGACGAAACATCGTCGATATTCTGTGCCGATGCAGAAAGCAAATCCATCGACAACCCCCTATATGTCGTAAAATTGCCTCCGTTCGAAAGGTTTCCATTAAGTTTCAAGGTCATTGGATTTGTATTGGCAAGGCTAAGTTGACCTCCACTTTCTACAACCAGATTTCCATATACCGACATTTCGGCATTGCTGTCGTTTGACGACAAACTACCGCCATCTTCTATTGTCAAGTTTTTACACTCAACAATATCATTTGCCGGTATATTCACAATATTCCGAGGCGAAGTTATTTCGGGAATTGTAACATCTGTTGTTCTGTCGGGGACAATCTGATAGTACCAGTTTGCACAATTGCACCAATTTTCGTCTTTATATCCCGCCCATACATTGGTACTTGGAACATCGTCGGAAATTGGTAATCTCTGTGTAATAGTAGTGAAATTATAAACTGCATTATTATAATCGCTACTATATTCAAAGTTCTGCCAATTTGAAATATCATTCATCAATCCAATCCACTCGTATTTTGAACGTTCGGGACTAATAACACCTTTATACTTGACACGACCACCATTGCTTGCAAATGTTATATTCGTATTAAAGCATTCGCATCCAGGATACATGGTAGAACCTCTTGTCCCATAATGCTTATCATCTGAACCTGGAATTGGAATCCCATCATAATTAGGGTTTGGCATCCAACCCGTTGCTGTAAAACCATAAAGGACATTTCCTGTATATTTCATATTATGTTTATGGTTTCCATCAACGCCAGACACATCAACAGACAAGTCCTCAACCCATTCGCCACCCTGCATTATCCATATTTGATCGTCAGAATTATATCCAAACGAATTTCCAAAGAAAGAAAGATTCCATTTTGAAGTTGCAACCGATCCATTAACATATACAGTTATATGAGAACTTAAATCTGGAATGTCACCTGAAGTTATTGTGGTTTGGCTCGTCTTTATAGTAATGAAACTGCCTTGAGGCAGAGGCGTATTGTCGTTCCACGTAAAACGCAATATTCCTTCTGAGGTTCCCCACAAGCCAGGAAACTTTCTTTCATATCCATTATCTGTCAAGTCGATTGGTGTTCCTTTTTTGATTTGTTTGAAAGTTACAAAACTTATTTCGTCTTCACCTTCATAGCCTGTATTATAATTAACTCCTACTATCGCCAAATCACCACGCTCCAACAAAGTTATTGAAGTATAAACAAATGTAATCTGTTCTCGGAGCAAGCAGTTTCCGCTATCGTCGACATAGAAAACTGCTGCCGTGTATGTTGAACCAGAAGTGAGATTGCTTATCGCAACAGATGTTTCCGAACCCGAGTACACAGCATACTCGCCTGTACTTGTTAGTGTTCCGCTACCAAATGCTGCATTGGCGGTAATCGAAGTAAAATCATAATTACTACACGAAGAAGCAATATCGCTGCTTCCCTGCCTGCATATTACAACATAATGACCGCTTACGCACAACTCTCCGATAAGATTCCAATATAAAGTAGCAGAGGTTTCTCCATTTACAGATATCAGTCCTGTTATTTCTGCATCGCTACCTGTTGTGAACGTACAGTCAGAACCATACACTGTTCCATGTCCATTGGTTGCGTATGCACGCACATGATAGGTCGTACATGGACTTAAGCCATCGATAATTTTGTTGAAACTTGAGTTAATATTTGTATAGGAAGTTCCAGCTACCGCTACGGTTCCGCTTGCAAGCGTCGGATTGACCGATGTGCCATATACAAAGCCATAGCTTCTGATGTGACAGTTTTCGCCGAACGAAGTTATACCTCCGGGTGCTTCTACTGTTACTGACGAAGCTGTTATGTCTGAGAAATTAAGTGCTGTTAACGAAATAGCAGGGTCAGCTTCGCAGGGAACACAAGATGTAGAGTAGGCAGAATAAGTTGCAACACCACCTCTTTTGTACATATATATAGCGTCTTGTCCCCCATTTTGATAAAATCTAAAAAATCCAGATTGATTTGTATTATAGTGAAGAAGTGGTGTTGGATGAAGATTTGCAATAGATATTGCAATATTATTTTCACTGATAAATGAAAAAGCTAACGGATGATCATCAGCCGTGCTTAAATTAGCAGTCGATGCCAAACCATTAGCATTGCTTGTTTGATATATATAATCTCCTGTTAAAGTTTTCATTACATATCCACCAGCTACAGAAACAACTTCCAGGCAATGTGCATCTCCCCATGAGACATTAATAGTATTGCCGACCAAGTTGCTGCCGGGATTTATTGAAGCACCACCAGCACCTATTCCATAGGTTCCTCCTGCCAACGCTCCATCCATAAATGTTTCATCATCATATGCAATAAGATATTTGCCTGTCCAGTCGGTTTGCGAAGATGTCACTTTTGTATACTCAGCAGAACCGCCCACACTTACTTCTGCAAATACCGCATAAAAATTCATTGCTCCACTAACGGTAGCGCCTGCTGGGGTAGTTAAGGTTGGTTCATCGTCGGTTTCGGGGAATTCGGTAGCCGACCAACCTATGAATGTCTTGCCATTGCAATCGCCCGACGTCGGGTCGGCAGGAACATCGCCTGCAGGAATTGATGAGTCATAATCGTATGTCCTAGTTCTAATTGAAGCACCGCTGACATACCAAGTTACAGAATATTGGTTTGGTACCCATTTCGCATATAAAGTAGTATTTGATGTAATAATAAAAGTTGAACCTACAGCACGGTCTGTTCCCGTTCCATCGGCTGCGGTATTCCAGCCAGCAAAAGTATGTCCTGTTTTTGCAAGAGAGCCAGTGTTTTCTAAAACTGTTACAGAAGCCCCCGATGAATATGAAGTATTGTCTGTAGGCACAGTGCCCGAGGTGGCATCATTAGCATTGTATGTGACGGAATAGGTAGAACTGCCTGATGTATAAGTAACTGCAATGCTTTTGACATAAAAAGCTTTTGCTGTATTTGTCCAACTAACAACAATATTACCCGATTCATTAGGCGTACAAGAATATGCAGTATTTGTTGTTGTAAGAGTTTGGTTTGTCATATAATATGTTCCATCAACAGAAATATTTAATTTAGCTGTCCCGTCCTTTGCTATAGAACTATTTACAACTATTTCTGTTATCGTATAATTACTAAAATCATTCGTCGTTAACGAAAATGAAGTTGTTGGATTACTCCCAGACCCTATTTGAATCCCTTTTGCAGTATTGCCATCCCAACCAATATATGTAGCTTCCGTTTGCGTCCAATTTTTTTCATTAAGAGATCTTGTTCCTGCAGTTGTTTGTAAATTACCACTAGCTGCATTCCAGGTATATGTACTCTGTCCCCACACCACATTCCATCCCCCCACAATCATCACCACCAACATCAATTTCATGATAATGGACCTTACGGAATGCAAGGGAAAAGAGCGCACAGAAGTGCCATGATCTATATTATTCGTAACAGCATCTAACAAATAGGAATTAGCTGCTACAGAGCTATTTATCTTCATAAAATACCTTTTACAAAATTCAAATCTAAAACTTACAAATTTAGGGAAAATTCACCACCCAGCACAAGCAAAAATGCGATTATATATTTAACCGCAAAACATAAATAAGAAAGGTTACACAAATGATAAAATAAGATGATTTAACAAGTTTTTTCGCTATGCTCAAAACTAGAAGGAATAACACAATCACGAACCGTTAGCTCAGCGTAGCCAACCTTTAGCTCGCGTAAGCAATAACACAAATAAGGTTTTTGCAAGCTCAAAACGAATAAAATACGACCACGAATAACACGAATTTGCACGAATGAGGGATAGCAATTTTTTCGGCAAGCCGAAAAAAAATATTGGCTACGCCGATCTAAAGATTCGTGAGGATTCGTGAGATTCGTGGTAAAAAAAATCGTTCCGAGCACTGCGAGGAACCCAGCTATACCTTTAGTGATAAAAATTCGTTCCGAACACCGCAAGGAACAAAAAAATAAATACTTTTGTGTTACAAACATTGATGTAATTATGACTGAAATTATATACAAAAAAGAATCATACGAAATAACTCGTTCAATATATGATGTGTATAACACCCTTGGAAATGGTTTTCTTGAAAGCGTATATCACGAAGCATTAGAATACGAACTTAGTAAGCGTGGAATTCCATTTGTTTCGAAACCAGAAATAAAAATACATTATCATGACATCGTCCTACAACACACTTTTATTCCTGATATTGTATGTTACGACAAAATAATTCTTGAACTTAAATCCGTATCTCAATTAATGGATGCACACATAGCTCAAGTTATGAATTACTTGAAAGCATGCAAAATGAAATTAGGTATGCTTGTAAATTTCGGAGAAACCAATGGAGTTGTGATAAAACGAATTGTATTATAATGTTTTTGCTACACTAAAAAGCACAAAGACAATCACAAAATGTTCTCCGCTATACGCTTCGAACAGAAAAAGCAACCACAAATTACACGAATCTACACGAATGAGAGATAGCATGCAATTTTTTTCGGCAAGTCGAAAAAAATATTGGCTACGCCGATCTAAAGATTCGTGAGGATTCGTGAGATTCGTGGTAAAAGATTCGTTCCGAGCACCGCGAAGGAACCCATTTGTACATTTGTGGTAAAAAATCATTCCGAGCACCGCGAGGAATAAAAAAATTATTACCTTTGTGTTTTTATGAGTAAATGTTTTTACATATCTGCGATTTTAATCCTCTTCGCGACGGCTAACGTCTTCGCACAGGATATTCATTTCTCGCAGTTCTACTCCACTCCCATGCAGACCTCACCAGCCAACAGCGGTCATTTCGACGGCGACTGGCGTGCCGTGCTCAACAACAAAAACCAGTGGAACTCGTTCACAAAGGCATACCGCACTTTCGCAGGTAGCGTCGATTATTCGCATAAGTCGCTGTTTACCAACGACGACCAGTCTGGTCTCGGCATAGTAATCAACCGCGATGTAGCCGGCGATGGCAAATTCGGAACCACACAAATTATGCTCGGTGCAGCCTACTACTACCCATTCATGGCAGGCAAAATACTCGCTGGCGCAGGTCTCTCGGCGGGCTACGCCCACCACGGAATACAGACCGACCGACTCAACTTCGGCAACCAGTACGTAACCGACGGATACGACCCCAACCGCGATTCGGGCGAACAATGGCAGAAAACCTCTTTCGGATACTTCGACTGCGCCATCGGTACCAACGTAATACTAAGACTAAAAGACAACTGGACCGCCGAAGCAGGATTCTCTGTAGCTCACCCGCACCAGCCACACAAAGCATTCCTCGGCAGCACCGACTCGCGACTGCCAGCAAAATGGATTGTCCACGCCACAGGCGACATTAACGTCAAGGACGATTTCTGGATAGCACCAATGTTCTACAGCATGGTACAGCAGAAATACCTCGAATTCGACATTGGCGCTCTGGGACGTATGAACGTCAACCCCATAGGGCTGCAGGCCGTTTATTTCGGCATCTTCGCCCGCACAAGCGACGCTGGAATACTTTGCGCCGGAATCCAATACTACAACGTGCGCTTCCTCGTCAACTACGACATCAACTTGTCGAAACTCACCAGCATCAGCCGCGGAAACGGAGGTATCGAACTTTCGCTGATATACATCTACTCCAAGCCAAAACCATTAGAAACACCATACTACAGGAAATGTCCCGAATTCATGTAACGATAGCAAGAACCGCAATGGTACAGATGCGAAAAACTATCGCATTGTGCCTGCTTGTGGTCGTTTCGTGCATGGCAATGGCTCAGGAGCGCGATATCAACAGCCTGATATTCAGTGGTGACAATGCCATGAAGCAGAAAAACTTCTATGGCGCAGCAAAACTATACGAGGAAGCCCTGAAACAAGACAACAAGATGTACGACGTTGTGTGGAAAATTGCCGAAGCATATCGCCTCGACAACGACTATGCCAACGCGCTGGTCCACTACAAGACGCTGGTCGACAAGGTCGAAAGCAAATATCCCGATGCAACATATTACTACGCCCAGATGCTGAAGTCAAACGAGGATTTCATGAGGGCGCAATACTTCTTCAAGCGGTTCATGACAGCCGCAAAGAAAGACAATTTCAAAGGCGACAAGGCGAAGGCCGAGCAGTCCGAACAGGAAATCCTGAACTGCGAGTATGCGTGGAAACAGCAGAATCGTCCGCAAGCAGTGGAAATAAAGCATACCGACGAAGGTATGAACTCGGTTTACAGCGATTTTGGAGCTTCGCTGTCGGGCGACAAAGTGCTATTTTCGTCGATTCGTCCCGAAAACGATTCTTCAAAAACCTATAATTCAAGGATCTACAGCACCGAAACCGATAATTTCGCCTCGGTTGCCGAACTTGGTCTCAACACTCTTTCGCCAGCCGACATTTCGAATCCATGCATGAGCAACGACGGCAGCCGGATCTACTTTTCGCTTACCGACAACTTCGCAACAGGCAACACATACATCTACCAGTGCACACGCACCGACGACGGCTGGAGCGAACCGCAGATCTTGCCCGAAAAGATAAATCCACAGGGCTACAATTCGACCCAACCTCACCTCATCGAGTTTGGCTATCGTCCCGACATACTGCTGTGGTCGAGCAACCGACCTGGAGGCGAAGGTGGTTACGATATATATTCGTGCGAAATTCTACCCGACGGCAGTTTCGGAACAGTGAAAAATATCGGACGCCCGATAATCGAAGACGAACGCTTTGCCCAGTTTTACGACACCGTATCGCTGATAAACACGCCTGGCGACGAAATCACACCTTTCTACACAACAACCGATTCTACATTGTATTTCAGTTCCAACCATTTCCAGACAATAGGTGCATTCGACATTTTCGCCACCAAAGGGAATTTTAGGGTCTGGGATACGGTGAAAAATCTTGGCTACCCGATAAATTCGGCACAAAACGACATCTACTACAAGGTTTATCCCGAAGAAGGCATTGCCTTTCTCACCAGCAACCGCAAAGGCGCACTTGCACAGACCCACCAGAGCTGCTGCAACGACATCTTCTACTACAACATCGAAAAGTTCGTTAGCGAAGAGGAACGCATAGCAATGGAAACCGAAATAAGAATAGCCACGCTCACACAGCGCACGCGTCTGCTGGTGCCGATAAGCTTATACTTCCACAACGACATTCCAAATCCAAACTCCTGGGACACAGTCACAAACCAGAACTACAGCGACACTTACTTCAGCTATATGCAGATGCAGGAAAAATATCGTCGCGAGTTCTCGAAAGGTCTCGACCGCACCCGTCGCGAGCAGGCTGTCGACAGTATTGACGTCTTTTTCTCGGACATGGTCGAGGAAAACTACAACCGCCTCATCGAATTCACCAAGATGATGAAGGAACTGCTCGAAAGCGGACAGAAGGTGGCAATAACGATAAAGGGCTTCACCAGTCCTCTCAACACAGTTGAATACAACAACAACCTTGCCAAACGAAGGATTTCGTCGCTTGTGAACTTTTTCGACGAGTACGAAGACGGCGTCTTGCGCCAGTACATCGAAAGCGGTCAGATTGAATACAAATTCGTAGCATTCGGCAAGACAATGGCAGCTGCCAACGTTAGCGACGACCGCAACGACCAGCGTAATTCGGTCTATAATCCTGCCGCCGCCCGCGAACGACGGATAGAGATAATAGCTGTGGAGATAGAAAAATAAGAATTGTTTTGCCCATGTAAAAGAAAAGACGTACTTTCGTGTTTTATTTTAAAGACGAAAAACGAACAAAAAAACAATAAAATTATCATGGCTACAAACAGATTCATAACCCTTGACGAGGTTATAATTCAGAGACAATCGGCTTTCAAATATGCAAAGGGCGAATTGTCGAGACTTTTAAGCAACATTGGTCTTGCTGCTAAAATCGTAAACAACAGTATCAACCGTGCCGGCCTCGAGACCAACATCCTCGGCGCTACCGACAACATCAACGTGCAGGGCGAAACCCAGCAGAAACTTGACGTGTTCGCCGAAGAAATGTTCACCAAGGCTTTGCAAGCTTCGGGCATGGTGGCTGGTATCGCATCCGAAGAAGAGGATGACATCATCATCTTCGACGATGAGCTTTCGCTCAACAGCAACTACGTCATCTGCATGGACCCGCTCGACGGAAGTTCAAACATCGACGTTAACGTATCGGTTGGTACAATCTTCTCAATCTACCGCCGTATTTCGAAGCCAGGCACCAGGGTTGTAAAGGAAGATTTCCTCCAGCCCGGCAACAAGCAGGTGGCAGCAGGTTACATAATCTACGGTTCGTCAACAATGCTCGTTTACACAACTGGTCTCGGAACCACAGGTTTCACCTACGAACCGTCAATCGGCGAGTTCTGCATGTCGAACGAACTGATGGTAACTCCTGAAAAGGGCAAGATTTACTCGATTAACGAAGGTAACTACCTCAAGTTCCCCGAAGGAATCAAGAGGTACTTGAAATATGTTCAGGAAATCGACAAGCCGACAAGCCGTCCTTACACTTCGCGCTACATCGGTTCTTTGGTTGCCGACTTCCACCGCAACCTGCTCAAGGGTGGCGTTTACATCTATCCGCGCACCGCATCGTCGCCAAACGGAAAAATCCGTCTGCTCTACGAATGCAACCCGATTGCTTTCCTCGCCGAACAGGCTGGCGGCAAGGCAACCGACGGATACGGACACCGCATCCTCGACATCGTTCCTACCGAAATACACCAGCGTACACCATTTGTTGTAGGCTCTAAGGAAATGGTTGAGAAAGTAGAAGAATTTATGTCAGAATATGGTGACTAAGACCAAATACAATAATGAACAAAAGCAACTGCAACAATGTTTGCAGTTGCTTTTTGCGTTTTATAAATTTGAATATAAGGGAAAAAAGAATTAAAAAAAGACTATCATGAAGCACAGACTTATACTGCTTTTAGCAATTACGGCCTATGCCTTAAGCCTTAAGGCACAAGTAATTGGCACTCCGCAAATGCTTGTGCAGGATCTTGATGAAAGCATCTGGGAAACATCAGGAGTTATTTTCCACAACGGAAAATTGTGGACTCACAACGACTCGGGAACCGAAGCCAAAATCTACTCTGTCGACACAGCAACAGGAGAAATACTCGAAAGTAAAGTGATAAGAGGAGTAAGCCACTCCGACTGGGAAGACATTGCCAAAACTCCGACTCACCTTTTAATCGGCGACTTTGGAAACAATATCAGCGGAAAAAGGACTAACATGAAGATACACAGGGTAAAATGGGAAGACATTGAAAACCCTGACCTCGATACTATTGACGCAAGAAGCATATCGTTCAGGTTCAATTCGGCATACTATCCCGAATCGGACGCAGCCAAGAACGACACCAAGTTCGACTGCGAAGCCATGATGGTAATGAACGACACGATATACATCTTCACCAAAAACTGGAGAGATCAGGATTGCTACGTTTACGCCATCCCAAACAAGGCCAACTACACATATACAACGTTGTATCCTATCGATACCATACAGCTCGAATACATGGTCACCGGTGCCGACTACGACTATGCGACCAACTCGGTTGCCCTCTGCGGATACACTTACGACAACGGCACAATCCCAACTTCAAATCCGTATATAACAATATTCTACGGATTTACAGGACATGATTTCCAGTCGGGACAGGTAGAAACAAAAGAATACACAAGCCCCACATCGATAATATTCCAATCGACAGGAATCACCTACAACCAGATTGAAGGCATAACATTCCGCGACAGCGGTCGCCTGTGGATTACAAACGAACGATATACAAGAAGCATACAGGGCATACAAGCGCTGACAATTCCAGCACACCTCAGGGAAATTCCGCTTAGCGGGCTTCCAATAGTGAATACCGACGAAGAGCCGTCGTTCCCCGAAGAACCGCCAGCCATCGTAATCAACTTCGAAGCCAGCGACACCCTGATTCTCAGAGGACAAAGTGTAAATTTCACCGAAAGTTGCACACAAAACCCGACAGCCTACCGATGGACATTCACGAGGGGAACACCCTCTTCGTCAACCTTACAGACTCCTCCTGCCATCAGGTACAACACTGCAGGACAGTTTAATGTTTCGTTAAGGGCAACCAACGACAACTGCCAGCTCACAAAGACAAAATCGAAATACATACACGTACTTGATACCGCCACTGCAGCTTTCACATCCAACGTCATGGCAGCATGTGTAAACGAACCCGTTGAATATTACGACAATAGTTTGGGCGCATACGAAATAGAATGGTACTTCGAAGGTGGAAATCCAGAATCCTCCACCGAGACCAACCCTATTGTAATGTATGAAAACCCAGGATTGTACGGAGTTACGATGATTGTAAACAATCCGCTTAGCACAGACACAATCACAATCGAAAACTACATACAGGTAGTTCCTCATTCAGAAGCCAATATTATAGCCCTACAGGGAACCGATGTCTCGCAGGGCGGATCGCTTATGTTTGCCACAGAACCAGGCGAAGGCAACGAAGCATGGTGGCATTGGGAATTTGAAGGCGGAACGCCAGCTACGTCCGACGATCAATTTCCTATGGTAACTTACGAAGAACCAGGAGTTTATTCAATATCACTTACTGCCAACAACGGAACCTGCGAACATACTACGCTGCTTGAACAGGCCGTTACGGTTTATCCGCCAATTAGCGCAAGCTTTACTGCCGACATCGACACTCTATGCTCGGGCTACGAAGTGCACTTCGAAGGTTCGGGAGAAGGCGTAACCGAATACAGCTGGATGTTTGTAGGTGGCACCCCTGGCATGACAACCGGACAAAACCCAACAGTAACATACAATACCCCAGGTACTTACAGCGTAGTATTGACAGCCTCAAACCCAGTCGACACCACATTGGTCATTATGGAAAACTACATCGTTGTTGTTCCCCGCGTACACACCGAACTTGCAATGGTTCCCGAAGGTGAGTTTGCAACCGTCGGCGACACCTTGACATTCAACAACACAAGTGTAAACGCAACCTCGTGGATGTGGACTTTCGAAGGAGGAAGCCCAAGGACTTCAACCGAAGAAAATCCAAGCGTGACATATAGCAGACCTGGCGAATACGGACTGACACTCGTAGCCAGCAACGAATTCTGCACAGGCGAGACATTGAATTATAGCATAACAGTTTATCCGCAGATAGAATTCAGTTTCAATGCCGACACCACAAAGGTTTGCGCAGGCGGAGAAATTAATTTCCGCAGCACCAACAACCAAGGTTCGGTAACATACCGTCACTGGGAATTCGAAGGCGGTACGCCCGCAATATCGGATGCACAAAATCCTATAGTTACATACAACGAACCAGGAACCTACAGGGTAAGTCTCCAAGTTATGAATCTCGCAACCAGCAAGTTTATGTCTATCGACAGCATGATAACCGTTTATCCAGCTGCAAAGGCAGAATTCACGGTTGCAGACAGCAGCGTAGTACAGGGACAGTCGCTCGAGTTCACAAGCCAGTGCACCAACGCCGACCGTATCGAATGGGTATTCGCAGGCGGCAGCCCAAGCGTATCGACCGACCAGAATCCTACAATCCAGTACAACATTATCGGCACATTCTGGGTATCGCTCGAAGCATGGAACGAACATTGCAGCGACAGGATAATCGTCGAAAACCTCATCGAGGTAACCGACAGCACCAGTCAAGGTGGCGATGGCATCGATGAAATTACAAGCCGATTCTCGGTTTTCCCCAACCCGACATCGGGAACATTGAACATCGAGAACAGCGGGATGCCTTATTCGTTTACAATCTGCACACAGACAGGTGCCCTGCTGTTGGAGTCGGACGAACATATTGAATCGAACACTACAATAGACGTGTCGGCATTGCCGGCAGGCAACTACAATCTCGTTATCACAACAGAAGACGGAACAAAAACATTTAAATTCATAAAATTATAAAACACAATAATATGACAGCAATAAAGAAATTAATTTCATTGACAACTATTCTGATACTAGGCATTGGCGCATCGTTTGCACAAGTTGGTTCGGCTACAGTAATGGTAGGTGAACTGCCCGCCGAAATAGAAGAAACATCGGGCCTTATCTTCCACAACGGCAAGCTATGGACGCACAACGACTCCGAAGGCGAACCAGTACTCTACAGCATCGACACCACAAACGGACAGATTCTGGAAAGAAAAACCATTGCCGGAGTAACTAACATCGACTGGGAAGACCTTGCAAAAGATGCAACATACATCTACATAGGCAACGTAGGCGCAATGAACAGCAATCCGCAGATTATCCGAATCAAGATCGAAGACCTTGACAATCCGGAGCTTACCACCATCGAGCCGCGAATTATCAATTTCACCTACGGCAACCCCGACTACCCGGAACCCGACTTTTCGGTTACGAATACACGTTTCGACTGCGAGGCTTTCATTGCAAAGGACGACACCTTGTTCCTCTTCTCGAAGAACTGGATCGACCATCAGACCTACCTGTATGCAATTCCTAACAAAGCCAACTATTTCCACACGATAACCCCTATCGACACATTGCAGCTCGACTACCTCGTATGCGCCGCCGACTACGACTACCGTACAAACACTGTGGCTCTTCTCGGTTACACCTACGACGTATCGGGAATTTTGCCAGAATCGAGACCTTACATAACCTTGCTACGCAACTTCGAAGGCAACAATTTCTTCTCGGGAACAGTTGAAACCACCGAATTGTCGGCGTCAAGCCTTACCGATGTCATCAGATACAACCAGACCGAAGGAATTGCTTTCCGCGACAGCAGCCGTCTTTGGATAACAAACGAAAAATACACCCGCAGCATATTAACTCTTAAGGCTAAGCTCCGCGAACTGCAGATTGAAAATCCTGTAACTGTGAACGACGACGAAATGCCCTCCTTTCCCGAAGAGCCAGCAGCAATCGTCCCCGACTTCACAGCCGACGTTACAGAAATCATCGAAGGCGAACAAGTCCACTTCACAGACCTCTCGACGCAGGACCCGACAGCATGGTCGTGGTCGTTCGAGGGCGGAACACCCGCAACATCGAACGAACAGAACCCGACGATAAGATACAATACACCAGGCACATACAACGTCAGCCTTACCGTGTCGAACGACAACTGCGAGATTTCGAAGACAATAAACGGCATGATAATCGTTCACGGAACAGTTTCCGCCGACTTCAACGCCGACATTACCGCTATATGCGAAGGACAAACCGTAACTTTCCACTCCGAAGCGGTAAACGCAAATAGCATACAATGGCAATTCTTCGGTGGTAGTCCAGAATTTTCGACCGAGCTCAACCCTGTAGTTACATACAACAACGAAGGCCGCTATTCGGTAAAACTCACAGCATACAACGAAGTCGACAGCGACAGAATAACCAAGGAAGACTACATAAAGGTAGTAGGTCTTGTAATCGCAAACTTCACTTCAGAAAATACCCACGCCGACAGAGGTGAAATCGTAAGTTTCACCGACCTCAGCGAAAACGCATTCTACTGGAGCTGGGAATTTGAAGGCGCAATACCTGAAACCTCAACCGAACAAAATCCGCAGGTAACATACTACAATGCAGGCACTTATCCTGTAAAGCTTACCGTTTATTCCGAAGATTCGATCTGCAGCGACTTCAAGCGTACAAACAATTACATTGTCATTACCAAGTCGGACGAAAATCTCATGGAAGATATCGAAGTTTTCCCGAATCCTGCAACCAGCATCCTCAACATCAACATCCCCGACGGAAAGGATTACAAGATTGAAATTATTGGCGCCGACGGAAAGCAAGTTTACATGTCGCAGACAGGAAACGGCAACGGAAATATCGATGTATCTAACCTTGTATCAGGAAATTACATTGCAAGCATCAATGTTGACGGCAAGGTTTATAAGATAAATTTCATAAAACTTTAATTTTTTATTAATTCAACATTTTAGCATCAAGGAATATATTTGCAAAAAAAATAACAACAAATAAAGGATAAATTTATGAAGAGAATCAGTACCTTATTGGTTGCCCTCTTTGCAGGCGCACTATGGCTGAACGCAACACCCGACCCCGACGAGGGTATGTGGTTGCCTAACAAGATTGCACAGTTGAACTACGGACAGATGCAGAAACTTGGCTGCAAGCTCACTGCCGAAGAAATCTACAGCATCAACCACTCCAGCATGAAGGACGCAATATTCCAGTTGCAGTCGGCCGAAGGCGGAGGTTTCTGCACAGGCGAAATCGTCAGCAAGGAAGGTTTGCTTTTCACCAACCACCACTGCGGTTACGAGTCGATAACCAAGCTCAGCACCACCGAGCACAACTACCTCGACAACGGTTACTGGTCGAAGAGCAAGGAAGAAGAACTTTCGTGCCCGTGGCTCAGAGTTAGCCGTGTTGTTCGCATCGACGATGTTACCGAACGCGTACTCAAGGGTATAACCAACGAAACTCCCGAAGCCGAAAGAGCAAAGAAGGTTGGCGAAGCAATGAAGGAAATCGTTGCCGAAGCTACAAAGGACAACGAATACGAAGCATCGGTTGAAGAAATGTACAAGGGTGGCGAATACTACCTCTTTGTTTACGAAATCTTCGGCGATGTTCGTTTTGTAGGTGCTCCTCCTTCATCAATTGGTAAGTTCGGTGGCGATACCGACAACTGGATGTGGCCGCGTCACACTGGCGACTTCTCGATTTTCCGCGTTTATATGTCGCCCGACGGCAAGCCTACCAAGAGCTACGACAAGAACAATGTACCTTACAAGCCTCTTCACTACCTCCCAGTTTCAATAAAGGGCGTAAAGGAAGGCGACTTCACAATGATTATGGGTTACCCGGGCAGCACCGAACGTTTCCTCTGCTCGTACGGCATGAAGTACAAACGCGACTGGTACAACCCGAGCGCAGTTAACGCTCTCGGCGTAAAGCTCGGTGCAATGAAGGAAGATATGGATGTTGACGACAACATTCGCCTCGCAATGGCCGACACATACGCATCGCTCGCAAACGGCTACAAGCTTTGGGGCGGTGAAATCGAAACCTTGAAGACCACCAACGCAATACAGCTCAAGGAAGAGGAAGAAGCTGCTTTCCAGAAATGGGCTAACGAAAACGACAGCCGCAAGAAACTCTACGGAACAGTTCTCGACGAACTCAAGAGCACTTACGAATCGTACGGACAGGCAACTCAGGACATGCTCCTCGTTTCTCTCCTTCTCAGCCAGGGTAGCGATATGACAATGAACTCGTTGCAGATGTTCATGCTTGCTCGCCTTCTCGAAGACGAAAAGGGCAATGCCGACCAGATTAAGGATTTCTGCGCAGAATTCAAGGAAGGTGTTGACGAAATGTACCAGAACTACTATGTAAACACCGACAGAAAGTCGTTCGAAAGAATGTTGAACCACTATGTAAACACTATTCCTGCCGAAAGAAGAGTTTCTGCTTTCAGCGACTACCTGTTCAAGAACTTCAAGGGCAAGACCGAAGCCGAATCGATTTCGAAGTTCATAAATGCAGTTTACACCAAGTCGATTTTCACCGACAAGGCTCGTCTCATCGCTTTCCTCGACAAGCCTACCAAGAAGGCTCTCGACAGCGACCCGATGTTTGGTTTTGCAAAGAGCGTTTACAGCGGAATTATGCCGTTGCAGGGCGCATTTGTAGGTCCTATGAACAAGATTGAAACTCTCGAAAGAGTTTACACACAGGGACTTCGCGAATTCGAAAAGGACAGAGTTTTCTATCCGGATGCAAACTCGACCCTCCGTCTCACCTACGGAACAGTACAGAGCTATGTTCCACGCGACGGTGTCAAGTACAAATATTTGACCTACATCGACGGTATCATCGAGAAGGAAGACCCGACAAATCCGGAATTTGTTGTTCCGAAGGAACTCAAGGAACTCTACAACAAGAAGCAGTATGGCCGCTATGCCGACGAAACTGGCAATCTTCCTGTTTGCTTCCTCAGCGACAACGATATCACCGGTGGTAACTCAGGTTCACCAATCATCAACGGCAATGGCGAACTCATTGGTCTTGCTTTCGATGGCAACTGGGAATGGCTCTGCTCTAACCTCATCTTCAGCCCCGAAATGCAGAGAACAATCAATGTTGATGCTCGTTATGTACTTTGGGTAATCGATGAACTCTACGGAGCAAAGAACCTCATCGAAGAATTGGATATCAGAAAATAATAAAAGCATATAAAATTCAAAATGTGGGAATAGTTGCGTAACTATTCCCACATTTTTTTTATTTTTTCACCTTTTCCTAGGCAACCTTTTCCATTTTTTTCGTTAGCTTTGTGTCTAATTTTAAATTTTATAGGTATGAAGAAGACTTTTCTCGTTCTTTATCTGCTGTTTGCAACAATTTCTTTCGCTTCCGCCCAGTCTATGGATTGGCAGTATGCAACGCGATTTGGAGGTAGCAACTATCAGACTCCAGGTCTCGGCTTAAAAATACTTAATCATCCAAACCATCTAGAAATTGATGCCGAGGGCAACGCATATATATTTGGCACATTCGGTGACAATGCTTCTTTTTATGGTTTTTCTGACGGATTGGCTTTTAATTCTCCTAGTTACGGTGACCAGTGTAACGGTACATTTGTTGCAAAGTTTGATTGCAACGGCAATGTTGTGTGGCATAAAGCGATAGTAAGAGAAACTAACCTAGACAGTGAGGCTCAATATATGGTATTGAAAAATAATCACTTGTATTTGCAAGGTACTGTACATATTCCAACTACAAACAGTAACTTGTGGTTTCTTGACTCTCTTGTTTATGGAAATATCTTGTATAATTATGAAATCTATCACCCCGATAGTATTGTTTTTCCATACTTTCCAAACAACTATTATACATATATAATGGAACTCGATTTGGACGGCAACATAATTGACTATAATCTTTTTTCGCTGTACAAAGAGGATATGTACAGTTACAATGGAGAATACACAGGAAGGATGACACGTTATCTTTTTGAGCAAATAGAAAAAAGCAGGCCTGTTCCTTTTGCAATTGACAATGAACACAATTATTATATGCTTTCATTTATGAGATGCGATGGTTTGACAGATAGTCTTGGTAATCAAATTCCACAGAAGATGGTATTCAAGCACAATGGTGAGGACATTACCGATACCATAATGCCAGAAGACAATAAGTATGTTTACCGACTGCTAAAGTTTGACAATGATTTTAATTTGCAGTACACAAAACCATTTGTCATAAACATAAGCGATACATCTTGTGGCAGGATGGAAATGTACTTTAGTGATATGAATTGTGATGCAGAGAATAATATTTATATATCTGGATGTATTGTTTTGAATTATAAACGAGGTGTTGTTCCTGAGGCATTAGTTGACGTAGAACTAAATAATGGCAATCATATATATTTTTATGATATGCAATGTATAGAATATGTTTCATCTACTTTTTGCCAAAGTTTCGTTATGAAGTTGAACAGCAATGGGGATGTATTATGGGTAAACCATACAAGAAATTATGGGGGGCCGACATCAGGAACAGAATTTCATTCGCACCTTCTTGATGAAAGATCGGGCAATATATATGTTTCTGGACAGGCCGTTCCTATATTATCAACAGGAGTATATACTATTCTTGGTGAAAATGATACAATCATAAATACTTATAATGGAGAACACGCAGAATTGAAAAGTGCGACTGATATTGTAGTCTGTTACGATACTGCAGGCAATTACAAATGGTACAATTGTCCTATCACTTTAAACTGTGCTATCAGTAGTCTCGCAACATTTAATGGCAAACTATATGCATCTGTAGGATGGTCAACCTATGGACTTACTTGTAGCGATTCTACATATTTTCCACTTGTACAAATTCAAGGAAACAGATTTGGAGGATATAGCATTTGCGAATGGGATATGCAAGGTAATATGACTGATGTAAGACAAATATATTGCAAGCCACAAGACAAAACAAAACCCTACGATACTCGCATAAATGCTTTGGGTGAGATATACACAACAGGTAGATTCGACAACTATATGATTTTCGGAGAGGATTCAATAAGCGCAAAACACGATACCGATATGTTCATTGCCAAGTTTGGTTTGCCCTGCCAAACATACTTGTACGATACCGCTACCTATTGCTATGGCGAGGTAGTGCAGGGCGTAACCCTTACCGCATCTGGCGATTACACATTTGCATATCCCGAGGGCGGTCAGGAGTTCGACAGCATTGTGCTTGTCCACGCCACCGTATTGCCTCCGCTTGCTATCGGGCTAAACGATACCACCGTTTGCACCGCCCAGCAGTTCTACTTGGATGCCTGCGGCGAGTTCGATTCCTACCAGTGGAGCACAGGCGGTACAGGCTGCACCGAAATGCTTCAGTTCGACAATGCCTGTACGCAGAGCGTAAGCCTTACCGTCACCCGTGGCGAATGTTCCGCATCCAAGACTATCAGCATTACCGCTCAGGTTTGCGACGGCATCACCGAACCTGCAGCCACGGCAATGTCGCTCTACCCGAATCCCGCCACCGAATACATAAACATTGCTGGTGAGAATATTGCAGGGATAGAAATCTGCAATTTGCTAGGCGAGGTGGTATATTACATTTGTAATGTCGCGCCGCGGCACGACACAACAAATGTAATATCCACAGAAAATATGTCCGCAGGAAGCTATTTTGTAAGGGTAAGAATGGCGGATGGAAAGGTGGTGACGAAAAAGATTGTGGTGGTGAAATAATATGGGGCCAAAAGGCTAAAAGAAGAAAAGGCTAAAAGTCAGGCGGAAGATCAGTCAGGCAGAAGACCAGTCTAACGGAAGACCTGTCTGACAGAAGACCTGTCTGACAGAAGACCAGTCTGCAAGACTGTTAGACTGCAAGACTGTCAGCCTGTCATCCATTAAACACAATCCTCGTGCAGAATGCCTGCTTGTCGCCTACCTTGCCTTCTATCAGCGTGCTACGAACAATCGGTTTGCCATTCATCGAAAGCTTTGGTTCGGCAAGTGGCTCGTCGTACATGTAGAGGTCGAGAGTTTCGCCGGGACGGGTTTCGTGGGCAAATGTTATGAAAACTTCGGCAACCGAAAGTTTCTGCAATTCGGCATAGTCGAAGCAGTTCATGGCATGTTGGATGTAGCGCGCATTGTTGGTGTGGGCATTCATGTCGGTGTCGGAATAGCCGAGCAGTTCGCTGCGAACAAGGCGAGGCTCCGCACTGCGCGGCATCATCACCTTAGGCGCTGGCGTTTCTATTGCGTTTTCGTGGCAGGCCGAATCGTCGGGAATCATATCCAGAATATCGTTCATCCTTACCATCGCACGCTTTTCCAAGTCGAGAACCACCCACGAGCTTGTGCCGACAACCTTCTGCGAACCGTCGGCTCCGCTAATCAGAAAGTCCCTGAGGAAAAACGGACCGCCAATGCCTTTGTGCCAAGTAGTTACCTTAATTTCGTCGTTCCACAGCGGAGTATCCATAAATACGAAGTGCATGCGCGAAAGCACCCACGCCATATTCTTCTTCAGCATATCGTTGTAGCCAAAACCGTATGGCTCGGCAGCACGGGTAGCCATTTCCTGGGCAACGTTCATGAAAGCGACCGGCTTCATGCGGATGTTGGAATCAACATCGAAGCATGAAACAACATCATTTACAATATATTTACAATCCTTAAGTTCAAAATCCTTTACCATAACTAAACATTATTTATGACGTGGCAAAAGTAAAAAATTATTCCGAACAAGGATACGCTTGAAATATGCACAGACAATTATGAATAAATAATGCACAATAATTTTTCTGCAATCCGATTATTTACATTAAATTTACGACCTCAAAATGTATATTGCATGAATAGGAAATTTTTACTTGTTTTGTTAGCTGTAACACTCTCTGCGTCAGCGTTTTCACAGCAGATTAAAGCCTTAGAGTTCATCTGGAAGGGCAAATACGACAATGCAGTAAAGGCAATAGAGAAAGGTCTGAGCAAGAACATGGACGATGTGGAATTCAACTTCTATAAGGCGTATCTTCTGTTCCAAAGGGGATACGAAGGCTACGACCCGGTTGAATCGTACAAATGCCTGCTCAACTGCGAAACATACTATCCGCAACTCGACGAAAAGACAAAGGAAAAACTGAATACCGTACCTATCAATCCCGAGGTGTTCAACAAGTACATCGACACCGTATGCCGTTACGCTCTGCGCGATGCGTCGGTAGCCAACACCTTCGAGGCCTACCAGAACTATCTGTTCTTCTACCGCAAGGCTCCCGAAGACTACAAGACCGAAGCCCGCATGTACCGCGACATCGAAGCATACAAGCTCGCAATTAAGTCCGACACCGAAGAATCGTACGACTCGTTCATCCGTACCTACCCCGAAGCTCAGCAGATTCCCGATGCAACCATGCGCCGCGATACAAAAGCCATGGAAAAGGCAAAGGCAGGAAACACTGTAGCATCGTTCGAAGAATTCCTGAAGAAGTACCCGAATTCGGCACTCGCTGGCGAAGCACAGGAACAAATCTACGTTATTGCACTTGCCGACGCCGAAAAGGAAAACACCTCGGCTGCTCTCAAGCAATACATGGAAAAATATCCTAAGAGTTCGCAGTACTACAAGGCCGAAATGATGTACGACGAAAAACTGTACAACGAAGAAACCGCCGACGGCAACTGCGGTTCGTACCTCCGCTTTGCAAAGAAATACCCGAACAGCAAATGGAACAATATGGCTCTCGCTTCGGCAATGCAGTGCGCAGGCGACAATGCCGAGGTTGCAAAATACTGCTTCAAGAAACTCGAGGGCGACAAGAAAAAACAGGCACTCAAGCTGTACTACAACGTAATTGCTGCCGACGGCGAAATGATTTCGCTTAAGGCTTTGTACGACGAACTCGACAACAGCCAGCGTGCAATCATACGCGACAGCTACGTGGCCGACTCGGCAATTGCTGCCATGGGCGACAAGCTGAAACTGCAAGGCAAATACAATCCCAAGAAGGCCGAATCGTACGACGAATACATTAAGCAGGCCGCTCCGAAGGAAAAGGCTTTCGTAGCACTGCAGAAGATGATAGAAACCGACATCGACAACAAAAACTGGGCAGGCGCTGCTGCTACGGTACAGAAATACCGCCAGTACTGGAAGGACAAGACAAAGAAGATTGACAATCTGCTTAGCATCCTCAACGAGAAATCGCAATCGGTTGTAGCCGAAGCTTTGCCCGAAACGGTAAATACTACAGGCAACGAATACAACCCGATACTTTCGTCCGATGGCAATACCTTGTACTTCTGTGGTGAAGGCCGCAGCAACAACAAGAGCGGCGAAGACATCTTCGTATCGGAAAGGACTGCCGACGGATGGAGCGAAGCCCAGATTATAAACGAAGTTTCGACAAAGGCAAACGACTATCCGCAGTGCATCAACGCTTCGGGCAACACCATGTACATTTTCAAGAACGGAAGATTGTACTTCTCGAAGAAGGCCGGTGCCACCTGGGGAAAGCCGCAGAAAATGTCAAACAACGTAAACTCGAGCAACTGGCAGGGCGACGCTTTCCTGAGCCACGACGGAAAGGCTCTGTTATTCGCAGCTAAGCGCAGCGACATGCTCAACATGTTCAACGATGCCGACTTCGACGGACTTGTATATCACGGAAAAGTTGACGAACACCAGACCGACCTGTACGTTTGCACTATCAACGCCGATGGCGAATGGGGCAAGCCAGTAAACCTCGGCGGAACGGTCAACACCCTTTACACCGAACGCACTCCGTTCCTTAGCAACGACAACAAGCACCTCTACTTCGCTTCCGACGGACACGGAGGTCTTGGCGGACTCGACATGTACGTTTCTACCCGTCTTAGCAACGACTGCTGGGACTGCTGGAGCGAACCTGTAAACCTCGGCAAGGACATAAACTCCGCTTCCGACGACATGGGCTACAAGATCAGCACCGACGGAACCAAGGCTTACTTCTCGAAGTCGAACGCAGCAAAAGGCAAGAAGGGCAACCTCGATATCTTTATCATCAACCTTCCCGAAAACCTGCAACCAAAGAACATAAAGTAAGCTAAATAGCGGCTTCAAAAGACATGAGTCCATACGTAATAGCGTCAATAGTCGTCGGCTACTTTGCCTTGCTGATTCTTATATCGCACCTTACTTCGAAGAAAGCAAACAACGATACATTTTTTACAGGCAACCGCAGGTCGCCATGGTTTGTGGTGGCATACGGAATGATTGGAGCATCGCTCTCGGGCGTGACATTCATGTCGGTGCCAGGCTACGTGCAGAGCAGCCAGTTTACATACTTCGGCGTGGTCCTCGGATACACAATAGGATACATTGTAATTTCTTTCGTGCTGCTACCGCTATACTACAAGCTTAACCTCACGTCGATATACACCTACCTCGACAAGCGGTTCGGAAGCAACTCGCAACGGACGGGCTCGTTTTTCTTCATAGTGTCGCGACTGATGGGTTCGGCACTACGTATGTATCTGGTTGTATTCGTACTTCACGAATTTGTATTCAAGGCAATAGGCGTCCCGTTCTGGGCTCTGGCGCTGTTCTTCATAGTGCTGATACTGATTTACACCTTCAAGGGCGGAATCAAGACCATCATCTGGACCGACACGCTGCAGACCACCTTCATGCTGCTATCTACCATTGTGACTATTGTGTTCCTGCTAAAGGAAATGGACCTTTCGTTCTTCGACATGATGTCGCAGGCTGCCGACGAAGGCTACACACACATGTTCGAAACCGACTGGCGGTCGAACAACTTCTTCCTCAAGCAGATTCTCAGCGGCGCATTCATCACCATAGCCATGACAGGCCTCGACCAGGACATGATGCAGAAAAACCTTACCTGCAAGTCGCTTAAGGAGGCACGGAAAAACATGCTTTCGTTCAGCGTGTGTATAGTCATTGTGAACGTATTGTTCCTCGTTCTGGGTGTAGCCCTTATGACATATTCCACGCAGACAGGCTTTGCCCTGCCCGAAAAGTCCGACAGCATATTTGCAGCAGTAGCCCAGAATATCGGTTCGGCAACGTGGATAATCTTCATCATCGGTCTGGTTGCAGCAGGCTACTCGAGTGCCGACGGAACCTTGACCTCGCTCACCACAACCTTCTGCTTCGACATACTGCAGTTCGACAAGAAATCCGACTACGACGAGCAGAAAAAGACGAAAATCCGCAAGAGAACACACATCGTATTTGCTGCAATATACTTCCTTATCATAATAGTTTTCAAGCCGTTCCACACCGATTCGCTCATAAAGATGCTTTTCGACATTGCAGGCTACACCTACGGACCGCTGCTTGGACTTTTCAGTTTTGGACTATTTATCAAGAAACGCAACCCAAACGACAAGGTTGTGCCGTTCATCGCTATACTTTCGCCGGTAATAAGCTATTTGCTAAACATTTACTCGGAGGAATTGTTCTTCGGCTACAAGTTCGGCTTCGAGATACTTATTGTAAACGGGCTGCTTACATTCTTGGGACTGCTGATATTCAGCAAGAAGGAAACTAAAAAAATAACACAACTATGAAAAAGTTAATATACACCACGCAAGAATTAAAAGCTAAGCCATTTGTTAAATGGGTTGGAGGAAAAGGTCAACTTCTCAGCCAACTTGAATTATAATTTGTTATTGTGCTACATAAGTTTTATGGATTTAAATTTTAATCGTAAGTTAGCAATTGGTTATAAAAGCGGTTCTCAAATATCGAGAGTTGTAACAGAAGATTGGGTTGAACATAATATGTTTTGTCCCATATGTGGTGCTAGAATTTTAAATCATTATGAAGCCAACAAACCTGTAGCGGATTTCTTTTGTGATGAATGTAAATCGGACTTTGAATTAAAAAGTAAAGAGAGTAAAAATGCGAATATAGGCAATAAAATAACAGATGGTGCTTATGCAACGATGATAGACAGAATCACATCGTTAAAGAATCCACATTTATTTGTGATGACATATTATAATTGGGCAGTAAACAATCTACTTATAATTCCTAACTACTTTTTTGTCCCTGATATAATTGAAAAGCGTCAACCTTTGAAAGAAACTGCCCGTAGGGCAGGATGGATAGGATGTAATATTGAAATAGGGAAAATCCCTGATAGTGGCAAAATATTTATCATCAAAAACAGCCAACAAGAAGATAAATTTAAAGTTATAGACCTTTATCAACGAACATTAACATTACAAACTAAAAGAATTGAAAATAGAGGTTGGCTGTTGGATGTACTAAAATGTGTGGAACGCATACCTACAGATAATTTTAAACTTGATGATGTATATGTTTTTGCCAAAGAACTTAAGAGAAAGCATCCTGACAATAATTATGTTCATGATAAAATTCGACAACAACTACAATATCTTAGGGATAAAGGTTTTATTAAATTCACATCAAGAGGACACTATCAAAAAATATAATAAACGATGAACGAATATATATTTTACACTACTGAAGGATATACCATATCACCGAATAACAATGATGTTGATAATTGCCAAGTACTTGGTTTGGTTTGTGGGAAAAATGTTACTGATGCCCAAAGAAATCTTATAAAAGAGAATCCGTGGATTAAAAAATTTGGTTATGATATTAATAAAATTATCTGCAAGCAATTGATTACAGATGAAATAAAAAACTTTCTGACAAGCAAATGACGGATGTATGGCGTTTGCCAGCAATTGCCCAGTGGGAAAAGTCGTGCGGAAAACATCCAACACAAAAACCTTTGGCTCTATTAACACGCATAATTTTAGCATCAACACCTAAGAACGCTTGGATTCTTGACCCATTTGCAGGTAGTAGCACCACAGGAATTGCAGCAAATCTAATTTCTAGACGTTATCTCGGTATAGAAAAAGAAATATCATTTGCAGAAATTGCAAAACAACGAAGATTAGAAATTGAAAATTTAAACAAATTCGCAGAATTCCAATCCAAAATAAAAGATATTTCAATTTCAAAACTTTACAATCAGGCTAATCTTCTATGCGAACACTCCGTTTGCGACGACTTACCTTTCTAATACAAAAAAGGCACCTCAAAGGGTGCCTATATAATATAAGGTATATCAGTGTTTAGAATAATCCGTGAAGTTCGGCATCAATCTTGTCGATTACTGTGCTGAGGTCCTCGGGCTTGTTGGCGAAGTCGAGATTGTCGACATCGATAATGAGAAGCTTGCCGCTGTCGTACTCCGAAGCCCATGCCTCGTAGCGTTCGTTAAGACGAGTAAGGTAGTCGATGCGGATCGACGACTCGTACTTGCGTCCGCGCTGCTGGATTTGACGAACGAGCGTAGGTACGCTTGCACGCAAATATATGAGCAAGTCGGGAGCCTGAACAACCGATGTCATAAGCTTGAACAAGTTGAAATAATTGTCGAAGTCGCGGCTCGACATAAGTCCCATCGAATGCAAGTTTGGTGCAAATATATATGCGTCCTCGTATATGGTTCTGTCCTGAATTATGGTTTTGTCCGACTTGCGAATCTCGAGTATCTGGTTGAAGCGGCTATTCAAGAAAAAGATCTGTAGGTTGAACGACCAGCGCTGCATGTCCTCGTAGAAATCGTTGAGATAAGGATTGTAATCAACATCCTCGTAATTCGGAGTCCATCCGTAATGCTTTGCCAGCAATTTGGTAAGGGTTGTTTTGCCGGCTCCAATGTTTCCTGCTACTGCTATATGCATACCTCTAAAAATTTTGCGGTGCTAATTTATAGAATTTTTTACAATTGTAATCTATTTTTCGACTTGAATTTTACAACATTCCAATTTATTGTCGCCGAGCAGATAAAGCAAATCGTGCCTAATGCGGAACTTGTCGGCCTTTTTGCCGTCGGTTGGAATGGTAACCGTTTTGTCGTCGGCAACATCGTAAGCTACGATTTCACCATTGCGGCTATAATAGAGAATGTCGTTGTCGATGCAGAAGTCGGTGCATTCGCCGTCGGTTTCGATTGCACGGTAAAAATTACCGAACTTGTCGAGAATCAAAACTTTGGCATCGTCGGTAAGCAAAAACAGATAGTTTATCGACTCGCGCATAGCCAGCACCTCGGCATCGCCTAACCTATCGTATATGTTGGTTCCCTGCTGCGACACTTCGAGGTTTGCCGTCACCCTCCGCACGCACGAATTCTGTTCGTCGAACACCCAGAAGCCGCCAAACGACGACGAGCAAACCCCCTTAGTATTATATAGGCCAGCATCGTCAAGCATCAAGGGACTGCGCAATTCGGCGAGCTTGCTGTCGAGATAGATAAGCTTGTTGAACTCGGAATAGAAAACTATCACCTTGAACGGATTGGATACATCGAGCGACGACATGCTGCCTGCCGGATAGTTGTCGTAGGCGCAAACGAAATTCATGTCGGCGTCGTACTTTGCCACCACATTGTCCTTCAGGAGATATATGTTGCCCAGCCTATCAACTTCGACAGCACTAGCATTCACGTCCTTGCTCCACGGAGCAAAGTCCTGTGCTTCGGCAAAACTAAGCAGCAACATCAGAATCGATGCAACAAACAAATTCTTCATGCCACAAAGATAAGGAAAAGATTAGCTTTGGGGATTAAAAATTCAAAGATTTGATAATTCAATGATTCGATGAGATTATTACAATTTACATCTGGCATCAACATTGTACAGACGCAATTCATTGCGTCTCAACAGAACGGCGAAGCCATTCAAACCCAGAAACGTGCGAAGCACATTCAAACGCCGCAGGCATTGAAACGGCGTCAGCCACAGAAACAGCGAAGCGAGAAACGTGCGAAGCACACTGAAACGGGCGTAGCCCATTCAAACGCCGCAGGCATTCAAACGCCGCAGGCATTCAAACAGCGAAGCATAGAAACGTGCGAAGCACACTGAAACAGCGTCAGCCCACAAAAAAACCCGCCCGATGACTGAGAATCACCGAGCGGAACCCTATGAAAAAAGCAAATTACTAACCTAATTCAGTATTTCCAATCAAAAAAACAATCTTCAATCAGAAATTATTCTATTTTTGCAATCCTGTTGATTGATAAAATCAAAACTTTCGACTGCAAAAATAATAAAAGGTTTAATAACTGATGGAAAAAATTACAATAATTGTTATGATTTTAGGTGGATTAATCTTCTTTAGCCACCTACTAAACAAGCTTTTCGACAAGACAAAAATACCGAATGTATTAATTTTAATTACTATTGGTATAATTGCAGGTTTTTTCATCGACAGCAAGATTTTTTTTGGTGAAGTTGGTCGTGTTTTTACTACAATAACCTTAATAATAATCCTATTCGAAAGCGGCGTAGGGCTGAAACTTCAGGAACTAAAATCATCAATTCTCTCGGCGACACTAGTAACAATAATAAACTTCATATTTTCGGCAGGCATAGTGGTAGGCATAACAATGTGGCTTGCCGACTTCGATTTCACTACCGCACTTTTCCTAGGTTCCATACTTGGCGGCACATCGTCGGCGGTGGTAATACCAATGGTAAGGCAGCTCAACATGGGACATAAGGCAGGAACCGTGCTGCTTCTCGAGTCGGCATTCACCGACGTGCTGTGCCTTGTTGTCGGTCTGGCTGTGCTCGAAAGCATGAAGGCCGGGGACCTCGAGGCGACCTCTATTCTGGGGAACATGGCAAAATCGTTCCTGCTGGCAATACTGCTAGGTCTGTTCGGCGGATTTGCCTGGAGCCTGCTGCTCAATTGGATACGCGGAATAAAAAACTCGATGTTCACCACTCTGGCTCTCGTATTCATAATTTACGGATGCGCCGAACTGCTCGGCCTCAACGGCGGAATTGCAGCCTTGTCGTTCGGAATTGTGCTTGGCAACTCCGAATACTTCGACAAGATGAAACTGTGGAAGCGCATTTTCAAAATCGAGACCGCAAAACTCAACGACAACGAAAAGAACTTTTTCTCCGAAATCGTATTTGTGATGCAAACCTATTTCTTCGTTTACATCGGAATTGTTATCGAGTTCGGCACACCTCTGATATACCTCATTTCCGTAATGATAGTATGTCTAGTAATAATTGCAAGGATCCCGACAGTCAGGCTGCTTGTCCGCAAGGACTGCTCACCCGACGACAAGTTGCTGATGTCGATAATGATGCCAAAGGGACTTGTCCCTGCAATTTTGGCTTCCATTCCGCTACAGGAAGGACTTCCGTACGGACAGGAAATTGCCGAAATAGGCTATGCGGTAGTACTCACAAGCATAGTAATGTGCAGTCTGCTGATAATAATACTTGGCAAAAAGAAGAGCACCAAGGCGCAAGCCGACATATCCACAATACTTCCAATAGAAACCCAAACCGAAACAACAAATGAAAACACAACAGAAGCAACCGACACCGAAGTGCTACACGAGTCGGATAACAATTAAGTCGCTCGAAGGCGGCGGAAAGCATATTTTTGTGCAGTGCACGATAATGGGGCAAAAGCACTTCATGCTGATTGACACAGGCTGCTCCAACACCGTATTCGACAGCAACACGGAAACATTTTCGGGCATTCGTCTGCACGAAATAAAGGACAGCGGAAAAAATTACAGCCTAAATGCTTCGATCGACGATGTGAAAGTTGGAAAAATCAACGACTTTGCAATCGGCAGGTTCAAGGTAAACATAAATCGAGCAGTGTTTATCAGTCTCGAGCACATCAACGCGCTCTACGAAAGTCTGATTGGGCGAAAAATTATTGGCATTCTTGGCAGCGATTTCCTAAAAAAATACAAGGCGGTTATTGACTTTGGAGCAGGAAAGATGGCATTGAAAAAATAGAAATATCAGTCTTTCTTTTTGAAAAAAAATCGTCCTTCGGGATTTGTAATCCCGAAGGCAAGAGTATAAGGATATTCTATCCACTAATTTTTTTCTCTTCCTCCAAAACTCGATTGTACATTAATTTATTTCCATATTTCAACACAAAACGGCAGACTTTTTTCTGTCGTTTTTTATGCTGTTTTTCTGCTCAAAAAAATAAATAATTTAATCTGTCTTTCTTTTTGAAAAAAACACTATATTTGCGACCTTAAAAATTTTATGTAAACTTAGTAATAAAAATTTGTAAAAATGCGTAACAGAGGAGCGATTATTTTATTATCGGTACTGCTTGCAATCATCAGCTTGTACTACCTCTCTTTCACATTTGTAGTGAACAAGGTGGAAGGTGATGCAGAAGAATATGCGCAGGCATACGTTGATAACGGAAATTATGGCAATCTTACAGACGCCGACCGCAACGTTTTGATTGACAAACAGAAAAAGGCGTACTTGGATTCAGTTGACAATCAGGTGGTGTATAGGCTCTTAAAGAAATACACCTATAAGGATTGTAAGGAAAGAGAGCTTAACTTGGGCTTGGACCTCAAGGGAGGTATGAATATTTCGTTGGAAATTTCTGCAGAAGATGTGCTTTTGTCATTGGCAAGAGACAACAACAATCCCGCTTTGCTTAAGGCAATCGAAGAAGCAGGAAAGCAGACTTCTGACCAGACAGGTACCAATTTCATAGAAAGTTTTGGCAAGGCTTACAAGGAATTGCAAATGGCCGACAAGCCGGCAATGGCAGCACTTTTTGCAACTTCTCAGAATCAGGACAAGATAAGCATAACATCGACTGACGAAGAAGTAATAGATTATTTGGCGAAGGAATACGATGCTGCTATCGGTAATGCATACGACGTTATCAACAAGCGTATCGACCAGTTCGGCGTTGTTCAGCCCAACATCCAGAAGGACGTTGCCGTAAAGGGTGTTTTCCACATCGAACTTCCTGGTATCAAGGATCCGGAACGTGTTGAAAAACTCTTGAAGCAAGCTGCTGTTCTCGAATTCTGGGAAACTTACAACTATAACGAAATTCAGAGTTCACTCATTGCTGCCGACCAGGCAATTATTGCCGCAAAGAAGGCTGAAGCAACAAGAGGAACTGCAAATGTTGAAGCCGACACTGTAGCAGAGCCTGCAATCGCAGAAGCCGACACCACAGCTGCTGCCGACAGCACAAAGGCTGAAGAAAACGTTGCTGACGCTACAGATACCGAATACTCGATATTCAACCGCTTGCTCCAGCAGGCTGGCGGACGTACAGTTGGCGGAGCATGCATCGGTTTTGCAAAGAAAGCCGACATGGAATCGATTATGACCGACCTTAACCGCAAGGAAGTTAGGAGCTTATTCAAGAAAGACCTCGAATTCGCATGGGGATTCAAGGAACTCAAGGAAGCTCCAGGATACTACGAACTCATAGCCCTCAAGGCTTCGAAGGACGGCAAGGCTGCCCTCAACGGCGAAGTCGTTACCGACGCTCGTCAGGAATTCGGTCAGACCAGCGCAACCGCCGAAGTTACAATGGCAATGAACAACACCGGTTCTACACAGTGGGCACGTATCACAAAGGAAAACGTTGGCAGATCTATCGCAATCGTTCTCGATAACGCCGTTTACTCATATCCTAATGTAAACGAAGAAATCAAGGGCGGGCGTTCACAGATCACTGGTAACTTCACTCTCGAAGAAGCTACCGACTTGGCAAACGTATTGAAGGCTGGTAAGATGACAGCTCCAGCAGTAATCCTCTCGAAGGAAGTTGTTGGTCCGTCACTTGGTCAGAAGGCTATCGACTCGGGTATGTACTCGTTCATCATCGCCTTCATCCTCGTTCTTATCTACATGATTTTCTACTACAACAAGGCTGGTCTCGTTGCAGACGTTGCTCTTATCTGCAACCTCTTCCTTATCTTCGGTGTTATGGCATCGCTTGGTGCTGTTCTCACCCTCCCGGGTATCGCAGGTATGGTACTTACTATAGGTATGTCGGTGGATGCTAACGTTCTTATTTACGAGCGTATCCGCGAAGAAATAAGAAGCGGCAAGATGATTAAGTCGGCAGTGGCAGACGGTTACAAGAACGCTTATTCGGCAATCCTCGACTCCAACATCACTACTATTCTTATAGGTATAGTTCTTGCTTACTTCGGTGTTGGTCCTGTTAGAGGTTTCGCAACTACTCTTATTATAGGTATCCTTACTTCGTTGTTCACAGCAATCTTCATCACCCGTATCATCTTCACCAAGATGCTCGATAAGGACAGAAAGATTACCGTTGGCAACAAGATTACAAACAACGCTTTCACCAACCTGCACTTCGACTTCCTCAAGGGCAGCAAGATTGCATTCATCATTTCTGGAACCTTGATAGTTGTTGGTATCATTTCGTTGTGTACTTTAGGATTGAAGCAGGGTATCGACTTCACAGGTGGTCGTAACTATGTTGTTAAGTTCGAAAACAATGTAGAACCCGAACAGATAGCTGTTGCTCTCGAAGAAGTTTACGGCGACCGTCCAATCGTTAAGACTTTCGGTGATGCAAACCAGGTTAAGATTACAACCCAGTACAAGATCGACCAGATAAAGGACAAGGCTGCTGGCGAAGAAGCCGACAACCTCCTCTACACTGGCTTGAAGAACGGCAAGTTCCTGCCCGAAGGCGTTGACGAAAGAACATTCTTCGAAGATTACCGCCAGACATCGCAGGTTGTAGGACCTACAGTTGCCGACGATATCAAGACCAAGTCATCGGTTGCTATCCTCCTCGGACTTGTGGTAATGTTCCTCTACATCCTCCTCAGGTTCCGCAAGTGGCAGTACTCACTCGGTGCAACCATCGCTTTGATACACGACGTTTTGATAACCCTCGGTATCTTCTCGCTGCTCTACTCGGTAATGCCGTTCAACATGGAAATCGACCAGGCATTCATCGCAGCTATCTTGACAATCGTTGGTTACTCAATCAACGATACCGTGGTTATCTTCGACCGTATCAGGGAATACACAGGCTTGTACCCCAACCGCGACAGAAAGTCGGTTATCAACTCGGCAGTAAACAGCACTGTTGGCCGTACAATCAACACCTCAATGACTACCTTGGTGGTATTGCTCGCAATATTCATCTTCGGCGGTGAATCAATCAGAGGCTTCTGCTTCGCATTGCTCATCGGTGTCATCGTAGGTACATATTCGTCAATCTTCATCGCCTCCCCGATGGCCTACATCTTTGGCGTTGGCAAGAAGAAAGGTGAAGAAACAAAGTAATAAAAGATATTTCGAGAAAAGGCTGTAACTACAGCCTTTTCTCTTCTTTATTATGAGGAAAATTAATCAAAATTCAGATATTTTATGAAAAAGTATGCATTAATAATTTTAGCACTTGTATTCGCATTGTCGGGCTGCAAGAAGGGTAACACCGGTCACGAAACAAAGACAGCCAAGGACGCAAACGGATACAACTACGAATATGTAGAAAACGACCCTTCGGGAACCCGTATCTACACGTTGGACAACGGCTTGAAAGTTTACCTCGCCGTAAACAAGGACGAGCCTAGAATTCAAACCTACATCGCAGTAAGGGCTGGTGCAAAGAACGACCCGCGCGAAACTACTGGTCTTGCTCACTACTTCGAACACATGATGTTCAAGGGATCGGACAAGATTGGAACAAAGGACTGGGAAAAAGAAAGCGTTCTCATTCAGGCAATCAGCGACAAGTTTGAAGAACATGCTGCCGAAACCGACCCCGAAAAGAAAGCCGCTATCTACGCTCAGATCGACAGCCTTTCGCAAGAAGCATCAAAGTACGCAATTGCTAACGAGTACGACAAGATTTGCTCGATTCTCGGTGCTACTGGCACAAACGCTTGGACATCGTACGAAGAAACCGTTTATGTAAACGAAATCCCTTCGAACGAAATCGACCGCTGGGCAAAGGTTGAAAGTGAAAGATTCCAGAACCTTGTTCTCCGTCTTTTCCACACCGAACTCGAAACCATCTTCGAAGAGTTCAACATGAACCAGGACCGCGACAGCCGCAGACTTAGCAACACCATCTTCGCAAAACTCTTCAAGAACCATCCATACGGAACTGCTATCATCGGCAAGGGCGAACACCTGAAAAACCCGTCGATGGCAAACGTTATGAAGTTCAAGGCAAACTACTATGTTCCTAACAACATGGCAATATGTATGTCGGGTGACCTCGATTTCGAAGAGACCATCAAGATTATCGACAAGTACTGGGGCAAAATGGAAAAGAACCCGAACGTACCAGAATTCACCTACACTCCCGAAGAAGAACGCACCGCTATCGAAGAATTTGACATCCACGGACCAGAACCCGAAAACGTATGCATAGTATGGCGTACCCAGGGCAACAAGTCGCAGGAAGCAAAATACTTGTCGATGATCGGACAGATCCTCTACAACGGAAAGGCTGGTCTCATGGACCTTGACCTCACCACTGCACAGAAGGTTATGGGTGCTTACGCTTACGGATATGCCCTCAACGACTACGGTATGTTCGAAATGGCAGGTTATCCGCGCGAAGGTCAGAGCCTCGAAGAAGTTAGAGACCTGCTCATGGCCGAACTCGAAAAGGTTAAGAAGGGCGAATTCGAAGAATGGCTCCTCGAAGCTATCGTAAACGAAATGAAACTCAACCAGATAAAGTACATCGAAGGCAACGGCATCGCACACTCGTTTGTTAGCGCATTCATCTCGCAGACTCCTTGGGAAGAAGAAATCTTCGACATCGAGAACTACGAAAAGATGACTAAGGACGAACTCGTTAAGTTTGCCAACGAATTCTTCAAGGACAACTATCTCGTAGCCTACAAGCGCCTGGGCGAACCCGACAACGTAATGCATGTTGACAAGCCGGCAATTACCCAGCTCAACATCGACCGCGCAAGCGAATCGGCATTCGTTACCGAACTCAAGAAGCAGGAACCTGCTGAAATCAGCCCCGAATTTGTTGACTACAAGGCTAAAATCCAAACAACCGAAATTGCCAAGGATTTGCCGATGAGCTACATAAAGAACGAAAACAACGAATTGTTCTCATTGTACTACATTCTCGACATGGGCAAGGACAACGACAAGAAATTGGCTCTCGCTGTCAACTACCTCGACTACTTGGGCACAACCGACAAAACTGTTGAAAAGCTTGCCGAAGAATGGTATCGTCTCGGTTGCAACTTCTATGTAAGCAGTGGCGCCGACAGATGCTATGTATATATCAGCGGTCTCGACGAAAACCTCGAAGCAGCTATGAAGCTTATGGAGGAAATCCTTGCAAACGTAAAGCCCGACAAGGAAGTATATGACGAATATGTAAACAGCATACTCAAGGATCGTTCGAATGCAAAGCTCAACAAGAACACCATCCTCAGCGGACTTGTAGCACGTTCGCAGTACGGCGAAGAATCGCGCTTCACCAACAACCTCAGCGAAGAAGAACTCAAGTCAATCGACCCCGAAGAACTTACCAATATTATAAAGGGTATGCTCTCGTACAAGCACCAGATTTTCTACTACGGTCCCCGCAAGATGGACGACGTTGTAAAGGTGATAAAGGAAAACCACAATGTTTCGGGCGAATACAAGGACTATCCAGAAGCCAAGAATTTTGTAGAACGTGACTACGACAAGCCACAGGTTCTCTTCGTAAACTACCCGATGACACAGGTATTCATCGAATTGGTTTCGAAGGATATTAAGTTCGACAAGTCGTTGTTGCCAATTTCGACAATGTTCAACGAATACTACGGCGGTTCGATGTCGAGCATAGTTTTCCAGGAAATCCGCGAAGCAAAGAGCTTGGCATACGGTTGCTACGCTGGCTACAGCAGAGCAAGAAAAGCCGAAAATTCGAACTACGTAATCGGCTACCTCAGCACACAGCCCGACAAGATGAAGGAAGCTCTCGAAGCTCTCGGCGAACTCATGAACGAACTCAAGCAGTCGCCCGAATCGTTCGAAATCAGCCGTCAGGCAATCATCAGCCAGATTAACACCGAAAGAATCATAAAGAGCGGTATTTTCTGGAACTACCTTGCAAACAAGGAACTCGGAATCGAAAACGACTACCGCAAGGAAGTTTACGATGCAGTAAAGAACTTCACTCTCGAAGACGTAACCAAGTTCTTCAACGAGCACATCACCGGCAAGACCTTCGACATTATGATTGTTGGTCCGAAGGAAAAGGTTGATTTCAACCTGCTCAAGACCTACGGCGACGTAAAGGAACTTACAGTTGACGAAGTTTTCAACTACTAGAAAACTAATAGACTTACAAGCATAGATACTTGAAGTTATATTGGCGCAATACACAAAACAGCCTTGTAATCAGTTGAATGCAAGGCTGTTTTCTTATTTCTTAGACAGTTAGAGCAAAGAATGATAAATATTTTTCCAAAAAAAAAGTTAATAAAAATAACAAAGTAAAAAAATAAGTCTATCTTTGCGCTTTGAAATGAATTGAAAATTTAATTAATTATTGTATAACTTAAAATTTTAGAACAATGAAAAACTTTAAAATTGTTATGATTTTGGTTGCTGCTGTTGCATTCTTCTGCAGCTGCGGTGAAAAAACTGTTACTATCACAATGACTGAAGCAAACGAGACTCTTACTTACGACCTCGCTTCTGCAGCTACTCTTCCACTCTCTCTTACCTGCACAGTAAAGGCTGACGCTGGTATTAAGACTATTGCTGCTACTAGAACTACTTACAACGGCGAAGAAGCTGTTAAGACTGTTGAATTCTTGTTCGACGAAGGTTTTGAAGGACAGGCAGAATACACTTTCGAAATTCCTGACACTTTGATGAAGGCTGAACTCGTTGCTGGTTACACTGTTGTTTACAACGTTTCTGCAACCGACAAGAAAGACAACGCTGGTGCAAATGAATACACTATCACTATTACCGAAAGCGCTAATCCTATCGCTGCTAACTGGAGTGCAGAAATCATCCTCAGCAACCAGAGCTGGGCTACTTACAATGGTACAGCTCCTAGCGGACAGGAAAACGAAACTATCGGTGTTAAGTACTTGGAAAAGAACGACCACAAGGCTTACAACTTGTATGCACAGCCAACTGAAGGTGCTAGCTGGGTATTTGTAGAAAACATCGAAGGTTTGACTACTGACGTTGCTTTGGCAGAAGCTTTCAACAATGGCGAAGTTGTAACTGGTAGAACTATGTTCCCAGCTAACGACAACGCTAAGGCTTTCCAGGAAAAGTACTTCATCTGCAAGAACAAGAACAACGAATATGTACTTGTTGACTATGTAGCAGGTAACATGAGCGCTACAACTGGTAACGTAATGGTATTCAAGTACAAGAAGGCTGAAACTGCTCCAGTTGCTGCAAAGTAATTTGAACATCTAAATTGAAAACATAAGAGGCTCGAAATTCGAGCCTCTTTTTTTGTGCATATAAAAACATTACAGTTCCCATTTTAAATGGACAAAACTTTGTATTCGCCTCTTAATCATCCCAGAAAAATAGTTATTTTTGACCTCGGAGAGGTCATACCAATATAGCATAAATCCAAAAATATTCATCGACCTCGGAGAGGTCGCACATAATATATAGATTTCGTATATATCAAAAAAAGAGGCTCCAAAGGAACCTCTTTTCACTATATCAACGATTTATATTAAATCTCATCTGCAGATATTGCCTTCAGTCCCGGCAACTCCTTACCCTCGATGTACTCGAGCAAAGCACCACCTGCTGTAGAAGCATAGCTAATCTTTTCGCTGAGGTTGAACTTGTTGAGTGCTGCAATGCTGTCGCCACCACCTACGAGGGTAAATGCACCAAGTTCGGTAGCACGGCAAACTGCCAAAGCTACCTTCATCGTACCATTGCTGAAGTGTTCCATCTCGAACACACCCATAGGTCCGTTCCAAAGTATGGTCTTCGAGTTTTCAATAACCTCGGTGTAACGCTGTATTGTCTTCACACCCATATCCATGCCTTCCCAACCGTCGGGAACGTTGCGAACGTCGGCCATGTGTATGTTGGCTTCGTTGTCGAACTTGTCACCAATCATGCAGTCAACCGGCAAATAAAGGTTTACATTCAACTTCTTTGCCATATCGAGGATTTCGTTTGCAATAGGAATGCAATCGTCCTCAGCCAACGAACGACCAATATTTCCACCCATAGCCTTGATGAAAGTGTAGGAAATACCGCCACCGACAATCAGATTGTCGACCTTGGTAATCAACGACTTGATAATGTCAATCTTGGTCGAAATCTTCGAACCGCCAACGATTGCCGTAACAGGCTTTTCGCCAGTGGTGAGCACCTTGTTGATGTTGTTTACTTCGTTTTCAACCAAGTAACCGAGCATCTTGTCCTTCGGGAAATATTTTGCAACATAGTACGTCGAAGCGTGAGCGCGGTGAGCAGTACCAAAGGCATCGTTTACGTAGCAGTCGCCATACGATGCGAGAGTCTTTACAAACTCCTTCTGCGACTCCTTTATAGCAGCCTTTGCAGCCTTCTTTTCCTCGTCGGAAGCGTCTTCGGCCAGACCACGTGGCTTGCCTTCCTCTTCGGCGTAGAAACGAAGGTTTTCGAGCAAGAGAACTTCGCCCGACTTCAGTGCAGCAGCTTGTGCCTGAGCCTTCTGGCAGTCGTCGGCAAACTGTACAGGAACACCGAGGCATTCGCTTACATGCTTAACAATGTGCTTGAGCGAGAACTTATTGTCAACCTTCTTGGGACGACCGAGGTGCGACATGATTATTACAGCGCCACCATCCTTCAAAATCTTCTTGATAGTCGGAACTTCGCAAACGATACGAGTATCATCGGTAATGTTGAAGTTCTCGTCCAGCGGAACATTGAAATCGACGCGCAACAAAACCTTCTTGCCGTTGAAATTATACTTGTCGATAGTATAGCCATCCTTCGGTGCCTCATCGGTGTGTACGACCTTGCGTTCAGCCTTTTCAACCAACTTTCCGCCTTCGACGAAGAACATTCCGCCTTCGAGACCATAGCGCAAAATTGCAGCCTTAGTATCGTCGCCGTCAACCATAGTTTTCAGTCCGTTGGCAGTGCCACGTGCAGCAGCGAGGGCGGTCTTGTAGGTTCCGTATGCGAAGTGCGGCATTTCGGTGTGACCAAGGGTGCCGTTCCAGATGAATGACTTTGCGCCTTCAATCTTCTCGGCAAAAATGTCAACGGTCTTAACGCCGATGTCCATGATGAAGCGGCCTTCGGGAATTTCGTTGAGTTTAACATGTTCGATATTGGAATCGTTTTCGGGCTTGTCGGCAACGTAGCAGTCAACCGGCAGACAAATCTTTGCAGCATATTTTGCAAGGATTTCCTTTGCACGAGCAACACATTCGTCGCAGGTCTTCGAATTTCCGACGTTCATTCCGCTTGCCTTTGCAAAAGGAGCAACGAGTGCGCCGCCAACAAGAATCGTATCAACGCCCGATGCAATGCTTTCGATGGCTTCCATCTGTTCCTTTATCTTGTCGCCACCCAACAATACAGTAATCGGATGCTCAGCATTCTGAAGCATCATTTTCAAGTTATTTTGCTTATCCATATATAATATTTTTATTGTTTTTGTTATCCCACAAACTTAATAAAAATTATTGGATGCACGAAATAAAATTATTGTTGTCTGCTAAATTGTGCGCTGTCACAGTTTTTGCAAGCTATCGCAGCAAAAACGTGCGCCAGCGCTTTCCCACCGCAGCTACCGCTGCTACATATATGTGACCCCGCTGGGGTCGGTGACAAGAATTTACCGCAATGTTGTTTAGAGATCGCGGATAGCAGTCTCCGCAACGCACCCCGTTCCGTATCGCGTGAATGTTTGCTTCGCAGATGCTATTTGCGCCTTAGCATAGCAAACAAGTTTGTTCTGCCTTCGGCTATAAAAGCATTTCGACTAGCTTCCGCGATGACTGCAAGGGTGGGCTGTCGGTGTTTTGTTGTCCAAAGTTGTCCGTGTTGTCGTTTTATTCTTTTTTGCATGCCAGCGCGACCAACAAGGAATCTACACAAAAAAAGCCACCTCGAACGAAGTGGCTTTCTCTAATTCCGTAGTGAATTATTATTTCTTTGTCAATGCTTCGTAAGCTGCAGCATCGAGAAGAGCGTTTGCTTGTGACGGGTCGGTCATTCTAATCTTAATCAACCAACCATTTTCGTAAGCGTCGTCCTTCAACATTTCAGGATTGTCAAGAGCGTCCTGGTTAACTTCGAGAACTTCGCCCGAAACTGGCATATAAACCTTCGATGCAACCTTTGATGCTTCGATAACACCAAATTCTTCACCCTTTTCAAGAGTTTCACCTTCAACCTCGATTTCAATGTAGATAAGGTCGTTCAATTCTGATACTGCGAAATCGGTAATACCAATGTAAGCTTCTTCGCCGTTTACGCGCAACCATTCGTGTGATTCTGCGTACTTTAATTCTTTTGGAAATGCCATCTTTTATTTATTTTAATGTTAATACAAATTTTGTTCGCCAAAAATAATACTATTTTATCATGTAGCAAGAGTAAATCTCAGCATAATGCCAACTTTTGCATTTACAGTCTTGAAAGCGGTACCCACAATAGGATCGTTAATGGTCTGGTCGTAGAACAGACTTACATTAAATCTATTGCTAAGTACATAATCTACAGATAGTTTCAAGGTATACATGATTGCTCCTGCCGTTGGCTGGTCCTGTGCCTCCTCAAGTTTCCTTATCATAGTAATCTGCTTACGGGTAGAGAAGTCCAGTCGCAAATTAAGGTCACTCTTAAGATTACGCTTACGTCCACCTACATTGAGAGTCAGTTCCACGTCCTTGAAACGGTAGCCTGCACCAATTACAAGCTCGTTGTTCTTGACTTCGGTAAGCTGGTTGTTCGAGAAACTCATGGTCAGGTTACGAGTCTTTCTTATCTCGACCTTGGCTGTAAGGCTGTTTACGAGCATCATATCGAACGAAATCAACGGACTCAACTGCTCGCTTATGCTTATGCCGTTTACAACATAGCGCGAATAGAAATTGTCGAGAGCATCGCGTATCTGGTTAAGACCACTTTCGTCGGGGCTATATTCGTTCGATAGACGTGTCTGGAACGAACCAATGTTGTAGGTCGACCTGTACGAATGCTTTACACTTACCGAACGGAAAACCTTCTTGAGCTTCGGAATCTTGCCAAGTCCGTCGTACACAATTTGCCATTGCGGAAGTGCCGACCACAATCCTGGTATGGTATTCAAGGTTACCTTTTCGGGATCGGCTCCTGTATAGGCAGCAAAGAATGCCGGAATCAGAACATCCTGCGCGGTCTTGCCGAAACCATTCGGGAATCCGTCGGCATCGACATCCGACGCCGAATATCCCGGGCGCTGCTTAGCCAGACGCTCGGCAATTATAATTCTGTTTTCGGAGAATTTGGCAAAGGTCTCCGATACATAATTTTCGGACTTGAACTTCTCGAAAGCCGACTTTATTGTTATTGTCGACATCGAGAACGTACCTGTCATCGATGGGTTGAGTCCCTTGAACGAACCTACACCTGTTTCGGAATCAAAGCTATACCTATAATATTTGGTATTATTCTCGGAATAATTGTGCAGCATGGTAAGGTCGATCTTAAGGTCGCGTACTGGCTCGAGCGAAGCGCGGAAGTTCCAGTTGCGCGAATGGTTCTGAGTATATGCCTGAACCACTGCAGTATCCTTTGTAACAAGGCTGTGTTCGCATGCCCATTCGCCAAAGTCCTTTACTTGCCAGCCAATGACAAACGGGAATGTTGGCGCTATCACCGACGGCTGTTCGCCAAACATGGCCACATCGGGCGTGTATTTCGACATACCTATCAGCTTGGTCTTGCCCATGTATCCCGGCAACAAGGTTCCGTTTGTTTCGCTCAAGTTGGCCGAAACCGTCTTCACGCTCATGAGCACAACAAGCATATTGTCGACAATCTTCTTGAATACCGAATCCTTCTTGTCGCGCTTTCCGGTTACAACAACCTTTGCCCCTTCGACATCCTTTTCTACGGTAAACGAAAGCTTGTTCTCGTCGATTACCTCTATCTCCGACTTCACTGGGCGACCCTTGTCATCGGTAACTTTTATCGAAACAGTCTTTGTCTTAAGTTTGTGGTTTACAGTCTTTTTCTTCCCAGCAGTAAGTTTTCCGACGTTATCTTCGAATGTGACGGTTTCAACTTCTTTCTTCTTGTTCGAAGCTCGTCCCCTATACTTATTATTTACTTCCTTCAGGTACTTGACCTTGTTGTATAGGTTAAGAAGGTTGAACTGCGTACTTGCCGACATGGTATTTGCATTCTGCACGGTATTACCGATATTCAACGTATCGGCTGTTATCGCACCAGCTGTCCAGTTGTACGAACCCTGGTACCTTACACTTGCCGAAATCCAGTCGAAGATAGGTATCTTGTTGATTGGCAAGGTATACGACAAACTCCATTGCTGGTAGAAACTTGTATTTCTACCCAACTTCTTGAAATTCTTCCAGATGGAATCCATCTTCTGCTCATAATCGGCATCACCCTTGTAAAGTCGGCCTTCGGGTTCGTCGATACGGGCATTGTTGGTTGCCGTATATTCAAACTTGAGAGCCTTGGTGATGTTATACTTGAAGTCGTACTGACGAATAAGCGTAAAGTCCTTGATAACACTTATTGGCAAAGCGTACGACGGATCGTAAACGTTTCGTATCTGGGTTTCGCCGTACTGACGGTTGAGGTTGGTACGGAACGACAACTGCGACGGCAGATAGTAGAAGTTGAAGTCGTGCAATATCTTGAAGGCCTTCTTCTTGAATAGCTTTACGTTCTTGAACGGCTCAACAATTTTAGGAGTTGCATTGTAGTTGTAGAAAATAGAAGCCGAATGTGTAATATTGGTGCGGAATACGGTGTTGGGGTCGCGCTGGTAAACATTGTTGTAACCGTAGCTCAACGACCAGTTCGACAGGTTGTAAATATGCGGCTTCTGACCCTGCTTGCCATTGACCTTCACGTTTGTAAGGTTAACGCTGGTTCGCTTCACATAGTCCTGCGACAAGTGCTTTATACTGTCCTTGTATTCCTTTGGTATGTCGGGATTCTTGAGCGTATTCTTCATAAGCACATCGGGACTCAACGGGTCGTACTCTGGATTCGACACATTCTCCGACACGGCAACATACAACGGGATTCTGACATTGAACCTTTCGGGGAAGAACTTTCCGAATTCGAAGCTCGACGAGAAGTCGTACTGGTAAATCTCCTCAGTCAGACGTTCCTTGATTGTCGAGTTCAAAGCACCGAAGCCAGGCTTCTTTGTTGTTCCCGAAAGTGTTACGGTTCCGAAGTCGGCAAGTTTTGCAGTAGCGCGAGCTGTAGCTGCCCAACCGCCTTTTTCGTTGAAGTTGGTAAGCCTCAATTCGTTTACCCAAACTTCGGCACTCTTTGGCTGACCGTCGTCGGCACCATTGAGAGTAACCTGCTTAGGATTGCGCACACCAATCATTATAGTCTGTACATTCGACAGATTAGGATTACCCATTACGCTTATCCTACCGCGCTCGTTCATTTCGTAATACAGCTTGGTAAGGCCAACGTTCTGGTTGCCGAGACGAATAAGTTCGTTACGGTTTTCCTTGACCTTGGTAAGGTCTTCGAACAATATATTGATGTCGTTCTCTTCAGGCCATACTACATATCTGTCGGGAGATTCCTCGTTATCGCCAGAATAATAGCCCGGAGGCGTTACCTTCAGCGGAACTTCGTACTCGTAGTAGTTGTTCTTGTAGTCGGTACCCAGCCTTACAAAGATACTAACGTCGCCATCCTTGATTTCGGGCTTGTCGACAAGCGACTCGACATGGACAAACATCTGCATCTTCAGGTATTTCCTTACATCGAGGTAAACATTTTTGTAGACAGCCCTTGCATCACCGTCGGCAAGGTCGATGACCTTGATGGTCATAGCCTGTTCGTTGAGCTGCTGGAACTGCGGATTCATGGTGTTCTGTTCGCGGGTGACACCCGGAGGCAAAATGTAGTTTACAGGACTGCGATTTGCATTCTCCTCGATGTTCACCGCCGAAACGTCGAACGAAGTATTTTCGAGTTCCTCGACAACATATTCGCCTGGCTGCATGAACGAATCGTCGTATTTGCGCCATTCGCCGCGAACGAGGTCAAGAGTTCCGAAACGAAGGCAGGTTGTAGTGTCGAAGTTGGTCATGAAGATTCTCATGAAACGTATCGACTTAAAATCGGATATAGAACCGATCTTCCTTGTATATTCCGAAATAGGAATTTTGAACTGATACCACGATACTTGCGAAGTTTCATCGTTGGCAAGAGTTACACTTACAGTTGTCTTGTCGGCAATATAGTTCTGACCGACAACGAGGTCCTGAGGACGAATACTTACGCGGTACTGGAAGAAGTTTTCCGATTCGCTCAAGGTATTGTCGCGGTTAATATCCTCGACATCGGGAGTTGTTGTAGCGTTTGTTATGTACGTCTCGGTCTGGTATTCGCGCGGTATCGAGTTGCCTTCCAAGCCGTTGTAATACTTGTATCGTCTAAGAATATTATATCCCTGCTCGTTGTAGTCGGAGCCTTTGTAATGATGGAAATTATCTGACGACGGGTCAGCAAGAGCCATCTGGTAGGCTTCGGAATTTTCGCCGAACATAGTTTTTACCTGCTCAAGGTATTCGTTGAAGAATGTCTGTTCGTTTTCAGTGTTCAAACCGTCGAAACCAACGTCCTGAGCAAAACGTATTTCGGCAGAGTTGTCGAATGCGCTTACAAGGGCCTGCGAACTTGGTACGAGACCCCAGACCGTAGTGTCGACCGGATTTTCGAGCGACGGAGCCGGCAGACCTTGCTCAAACGACTTACGTCCATCCTTAAGTATATCTTCGCTCACATCGCCGAGGTTGAAGTACAAATCGCCACCAGGGTTGGTCGAATCCTCGACAAACGGGTCCATCATCCAGAACTCGATGTATTCGATGTTTGCATCCTCGAAGTCGGTTGTTGTAAGCTGACGCTGGATACCGCCCCAACGTTTGCGCGGATTTTCGAGATGTCCCGTCGCATCCATACCTTCCACATCGTAGTTGTACGGACCTTTTTCGTTAGGATAGAAAACCATGTTGAGCGGAGCAAGGTTCTTCGGTATATTGGCAGTCTCGCTGTCGCGATTCGGGAAAAGTTCCTTTTCGTAAACAAGACGTGTATAATGGCTCGACCTATCCTCGATACTCAACGGAGAATTGCTCTCGTGCAAAGTCTGGTCGACAACAAACCACGACAGCAAACCTCTGTTCTTTCCATAATTCAGATTGTTTATCAGCGAACTTTCGGGGAACAACAGCGAATCGGTCGGCGTGCTTGCAAGCGACCAGCTCATGAAGCTCTTTATATCGTTGGTAATCTTCGAACTTTCGAAATCGTCGATGTAAGCAGCGCCCTCCTTGCCTATTGCCTTCGAGTGACCTGGAATAAGCTGGGCAAACTCCGCATTGAAAGTTATGGTCGACATTTCCTTGGTCTGCAGCAATGGCAGGAAATCGATTGCCTTGGTAAGGAAAGGTACATCGGTTCGATACGACATGTTTGCGCCCCAGATGGTATTCGACAGCGGTTCTTCGCCAATATTAACCTTGGGGGTCATTGGCTTTTCCTTCAAATGCAATATTGTGGCTCCGATGTTGAAGTTGTTGGAAAAATCGTAGTTGGCATGCAAGCCTGTGAGAACTTTTGTCTGCATGGTTCCCACCGAATTGCTCTCAAGGTTAATCGATATTGGAGTTCCTGCCTCCAGAATGCCCTGATTCAATATTTTTACCCTACCGAGGTTATAATCAACGGTATAGTCGACATTTTCGACCAGCAAAGTGGAACCTGCAGTAACAGAAACGCTACCCTGCGGCACATTGATTGCGTTGAGCGATATTTCGCTGCTGCTGTTCGACTTGTAGCGTCCCTTCAGTTTAAACTTGTTCTTCTCGGCCAACTGCTGAGCCTTGCTCTTGGTACTATCGTACAATTCGGGGAAGACGTATCCCTCGGCTACATTGGCAAGTGCACTGTTTCCTCCCGTAATCTTTTCGTACAAGTACGAACCAAATGGTTCACGCACAGGGAAAATAATTCGTCCGCCCGACGAACTAATGGTAAAATTCTCAACGTAGTCGAACATTCCATCGGGATATGGGTCGTTCTGGCTGTTGAGATTATCGAGACCCATCACGTGGAGCAACTGAATGCTGTCGATAGCACCTGCCGGAATATACGTGAGGTCGGTACCGGTCTTGTCGTTGGTGTAAAGAATGTCGAGAGTAAAGTCGTCGCGCGTAATCTGGTATGCTCCGATGTTGTATATGTTCTTCATCATGAGGTCCCAGTTCTTCTTGCTTGGCGTGAACGAAGTTCCTTTCAGCAACTTGACTACCAAAGTCTGCGGAGCCGCTATTGCCGAATTGGAGAATTCACCTACCGTATAGACCTCACCGTTGACCGTATATTCGTATGCTACAGCCAAAACCTGGTCGGCATTGAGCTTGGTGTTGAGCGAAATGTAACCGAGCTGTGAGTTAAGGGTATATTCCGAAGAACTCAGCAGACGTGCCGACTCAATCTTTTCGAAATCGGTACCTCCCGACATCTGCAAGTTCTGCAATACGCTGCTTACCATGTTTATGTCCCTGATGTCTGGATAATCCTCTGCTATGTTACCGAGAATATTGATATTGTTGGCAGGAGGATAAGTTGTAAAATTGGTGAACGAATTTCCCACATACAACGACTGAATGTCGTTGCTGTTCGATTCGCCAAGGTCGACAAGAGCTATAATATTGCGGGCATCGGTATAGTTTCCAGTCTTGTTGGTAATCCAGACTTCCACGCGGTTAATAGTAATACCGCTTGTAATTACGGGCAGATTAGCCATCGAGCGGTCGTAGTTCTCCTTGAAGTAGTGCGACAGGAAGAAGTGCTTGTTTTCCTCGTAGTTGTCGGCCTTTACTTCGAAATCCTTTGTTGTACTACCGCCCTCGACATTTATCGTCGATGTTTCGCTCTTCTTCTGCGACAGCAAACCTGTAAGTGTAAGTTTACCGAATTTAAGTTCTGTCTTTACACCGAAAAGGCTCTGGCTTCCCTGAATAAGGGTTCCCGTAAGCGGAAGCGAAACATTACCAGCCTCTATTTTCTGGATGATTTCGTCGTCGTCGCCAGTATATTCAATCTTCACATTGTTTTCGAAATCGAACGAAGCTTCGGTATCATACGAAATATTGACTTTCAGCTTTGTACCTACCTGACCGACGACGTTCATCTGTATTTTCTCGTCGAAGTCGAGGTTAATCTGACGTTGCTGCTTGCTGTCGAGCGCGGGGTTGTCGGTACGGCTGTACTCGAGTCCGAGAGTAAGTTCGGCCGAGCCTTGCGGCTTAATGTCGATGACGTTGCCACCGAAAATACGGTCGAAAATTTCACCGCCGACTTCGAGATGAGGAATCAAGTTGGTATTCAACTCCTGGTTCTGCTCGCGGTTTTTCTTTGCACGCTGGTGCCAGTACGAGTTCATTGCCTTCTCGAAATTGTAGTTCACGTAATCGTCGAACGGCATGCTATATGGTGTACCTATCGGCATTCCATCGACGTTCTTCTGGAAGTTGTAGCTATCGGTTTCGGGGTCGTACTCGACAGATGTGCTTACATTCGACGGGTCGGAGCCATAGAGAGGGCTGTTGTCGGTATTGTCGGACGGATTTACGTTCTGCTTTGGCAAAGGGAACTTTGCGTTGCCCTCGTTCTTGGTGGTATCGTCGTCGGGACCAGGCACTTCCGACATTGCTTTCAACGACGGATAATGCCCTCTACTGCCATTCTTGGCATTAGACGGCACAAAGGCTACAACCATCATCGCAGCCATAAGCCCACCGACAAACGTATATTTTAATATCCTACCGAACAAGATACAAATTCTACAAATAATTCAACGCCAACTTGATAACTGTCTCGAGAGAAGCATCTGGCTTTTCTTTCAACACCTTGTCAAGCACTTTTTCTACCGCTGCCTTCGCAAAGCCAAGGGTGGTTAAGGTTAATAACGCATCTTTCTTGATTGTATTGTCCGAAGCAGCAAAAATTTCTGCACTATCGAATTCACCCGATGTATTCACCTTATCCTTGAGGTCGAGAATAATACGCTGCGCAGTCTTTGCTCCGATGCCCTTCACACCTTTCAACTTTACCAGATTCTCGCTGAGTATTGCGTTTGTAAGGTCTTGCGGCGTAAGCGACGACAATATCAGACGAGCAGTATTTGGTCCTACTCCGTTTACCGAAATCAGAAGGCGGAAAAGTTCGCGCTCCACCTTGGTGACAAAGCCAAACAACAGATGAGCATCCTCGCGAACTACCTGATGCAGATATAGTTGTGCCTGTGCTCCCTGCGTTAAAGCCGAATACGAAGTAAGGCTTATATTGACAAAGTAGCCTATGCCCCCAGCCTCCACAACTGCGTATGCAGGATTGAGCTCAGCCACATTGCCTTTGATATATTCGTACATAGTTATCCTAATATAAATTGAAGCGCAAAATTAATATTTTAATTGATAATGGACAATGGATAATTAATAATTGACAATGAACAATTAGCTTCGCTGAGCTAAAGGTTGATAATGGACAATGGATGTTTAATTTTAATGGGCTAAAAGGCTAAAAGGCTGACAGGCGAACAGGCTAACGGGCTAGCAGGCTGACAGGCTTGAAGGCTAAAAGCCGTTTGTACAAGCGCAATTCATTGCGTCTCAGAAACGGCGAAGCCGCTCAAACGCTATGCTTGGAATATCTGTCTCGATACTGCATAACTGTTGACTAGCTGCGTACCTGACGGCAGCCTCATTCGGTCGGATTTTATCCTACCGAAGCATTGTCCCTAACGGGACAGGAGACAGATAATATGCCACAGAAACGGCATCAGCCATTCAAACAGCGAAGCGAGAAACGCCGAAGGCATTGAAACGGCGTCAGCCATTGAAACCTTGAAACGGCGTCAGCCACAGAAACGGCGAAGCTATTCAAACAGCGAAGCGATAAACGCCGCAGGCATAAAAACGGCGTAGCCACAGAAACGTGCGAAGCACATAGAAACTTGAAACGCCGCAGGCATTGAAACGGCGTCAGCCACAGAAACGCCGAAGGCATTCAAACGGCGAAGCCACTGTAACGGCGCCAGCCACTGAAACGCCGAAGGCACAAAAACTGGCTTTTGCCCTCAGAACTGATAACTAACCTTTACCACTGGATTTGAATAAATGGAGTACATCGATTCGTCGAAATTGTACATCACCGACAACACCATGTACGACCTCTGCCCTATCGGCACCTGAAATCCCAGACCGAGCATTGGTGAGGCTATCCACATTGGTTCTTCGCCCGAGAGTGCGGTGTAGAACTTGCCCATGTTGGTGTACGAAAACTGTCCGTAAACGAGTATTCCCATGTCGGTACCGAGAAAGGGAATAAGTTCGCCAAGGCTCTTTATCACCGTAAAACTGGCAAATACCGAACCTCCGAAAATGCTACCCTTGAAATTGTATTCCTCCGAATATACAAACATATAGTCGATGCCCACGCCTGCCGAGAGCCTGTTTGTAATACGGTAGCCGACTTCAGGACTAAGCGAAATCTGCGTCACCGTGCCAAAGCCCATATCGAGGTTGCCTCCAAAAAATATACGCTGCACGGGCGATGGCGGCGGATCCTTCTCAAGATACTGCGCATCGAGTCCCAAGACAGACGCAAGAAACAATATTGACAGCAGTATCTTCTTCATTACTAATTCTTTAATATCGAATTATAAAACGCTTCCTCAATGTTTGTACGTATGTTCTGCTTGATAAGCTTGGTGTTCTCCGAATCGGTATAGACGCGGTTTGTAAGCACCACTACAGCCATGTTGTATTCGGGGTCGGCCCACACCATAGTTCCTGTGTAACCGGTATGTCCGAAAGCCTTGTCCGACGAACTTTTGCTTCCCAGGCCCTTCGAGCGGTCGGCAACTGGCTTGTCCCAGCACAAGGCACGACGACAGAAGGTAGGTTCGTAGTAATATTCGGTAAACCTTTGCACGGCAGTGTCGGAAAAATACTGCACTCCGCCATACTTGCCCTTTTCGAGATAAATCTCCATTATCTTGGCAAGGTCGTTGGCATTGCCAAACAGACCGGCATGTCCCGACACGCCGCCAAGCATAGCCGCCGCCTGGTCGTGAACATATCCGTGCAACTGCTGCATGCGGAAATAATTGTCGTCTTCGGTAGGAACTATCTGTTCCAGCTTATACCTGTCCAACGGATTGAAACACAGCGAATACGCTCCCAAAGGATTAAAGACATTCCTATAGGTGTAGTCAACATATTCTTCGCCGGCGAGTTCCTTTATGACGTATGGCATCACAATGAAACCAAGGTCGGAATACACGTATTTGCCCTTGTTTTCCAATCCCGACTCACGTATCAGACGGAACATTTCGTCCTTGTACGACTTTGCCATATATAGGCTGTCGGCAACCTTAATGGAAAACTTGTCCGACTTGGTTTTGCTGTAAATCTTCGGGTAGATTTCCTCGTCCATGGTCTTCTTGTAGAAGGGAATCCACGACCTCAGCCCTGCCCTGTGCGTAAGCACCTGCCAGAAAGTAAGGTGCGACTTGTTCGAATTCTTCCACTCGTGGTAGTAGTCGGAAATTTTATCCGTTATCTTGAACTTGCCGTCGTCGTAAAGCATTATTATGTCGGAAGTTGTAGCAATCACCTTGGTGAGCGAGGCAAGGTCGTAAACATCGAAATCGTCAACCTTGTTTTCCTTTTCCTCTTCGTAGGTGTGGTAACCCATCGACTTGCTGTAAAATACGATTCCGTTGCGTACAAGCACCACCTGACCGCCAGGATATGCCTTTGTATGGATACCGCTCTTGAAAATTGAATCGACCTTGTGGATGACTTCGGAACTTACGCCAGCATCTTCGGGAATCTTCGAGTATTTGAGACGAATCTTATAGGTTTTTTCTCCCATTCCTTCCCTGATGCTGCCGGTTGCCGACACTGGCAGAACGCCACAGGCAGGAATACCGCCAAACACCAGCTGAGCCGAAAAGTCGTTGGTAAGTTCCCAGTCGTTGTACGAGACGACCACAGCCTTTGCCTTGTCGATATTCTTGAAATACGCCAGTCCGTAGGGATTTGCAAACAGGTCGAACACAACGTTTTTGCACGAAGCCAGAATTTCGTCGACTGCATCCATTGTCGGCTGCGAAATACCAAATTTCTTTGAGGCTGCACGTTGGTTTTTCCCGTGAACGCTCACAATGACAATGTCGTAGGCTGCAAGTTTTTTCTTGCGTTGTTCTGCCGACAAACCCTTGAAATCCTTGGAGTACACAAAATTCTTTACGTTGGCATAATAGCGCAGACGCTTCTGGAACGAAGTTTCCTCGGTGCTTTCGAACGATACCGAAGCAATCTTCAGCGAATCGAGATGCATAATCGGTACTATCGAATCTTGATTCTTAACAAGCGTCAAGGCGTTTTCGATAAGCCGCTGCTGCATCAGACGGGCTGTCACGTCGTTGAGGTCGGCATGTATATTTTTTGTTGAAATAGGTTCAACACCCTTGTCAAGACCGAGACGCAACTTAGTAAGCAACACGCGGTTACAAGCCTCGTCAATATCGCGTTCCGAAATCTTGCCCTCAGCGATAGCCGATTTCAACTTTTCGATTACGTCCTTCACGTCGGTCGGGAACATAATCATGTCGTTGCCGGCAAGCAGAGCCATCACATCGGCTTCGTTGCCCTTGTAGTTAGTAGTTATGCCGCCCATGTTCATGGCATCGGTGAAGACCATACCGTTGAAGTTCACGTCGTTGCGCAAGACTTCCTTCACAGCCTTCGACGAAAGCGATGCCGGCATGTTTTCGGTCGAGTCTATCGAAGGAATGAAAAGATGCGAAACCATCATGCCACCGACACCCTTCTCCGACAGATAGCGGAATGGATACAACTCGATGGAATCCAGACGGTTGCGGTCGTGAGTTATTATAGGCAAAGCCTTGTGCGAATCGACGTCGGTATCGCCGTGACCTGGGAAATGCTTGCCCACTGCCAGCACTCCGTTGTCCTGCATTCCCTTGGCGTACATCCAGCCCTTTTCAGCCACATTGAACTTGTTTTCGCCAAACGAACGGTCGTTGATGACTGGATTCGACGGATTGTTGTTGACATCGATTACGGGCGCAAAGTTGACGTTGGCACCCACGCGCTTAAGCTGACGGGCATATTCGGCTCCCATCTCATATACAAGTTCGTTGTTTGTGATAGCGCCCACAAGCATCTGGCGCGGATACATCACCACGCTGTCGAGACGCATGCTGAGCGACCATTCGGCATCCATACCCACCAGCAGCGGCACCTTGCTCACCTTCTGCAGACGGTTTACAAGGTTTATCTGGCGACCTGGACCACCCTGCATGAATATTACGCCGCCAAGCTGGTAATCCTCGACAAGCTTTACAACTTCGGAATTGTACGAAGCCGACCTGTTGGAATACACCGGAATCATTATCAGCTGAGCAATTTTTTCGTCGAGGGTCATTTTTTGCAAAGTAGAGTCCACCCACGAAATGTCCATGTTCCAGAACCAAGGTTCTTCGGTTGGAACGAAACCTGTTTTTTCGACCTCGCTCATGGCTACTTTCATACCTATGCACGAAAATGCGGCAATAAATATCAATATGGCTACTATCTTTCTCATTTTCTTACTCTTTGCCTAATTTAACCGCCAAAAATATGTAATTTATTCTGTCATTTTTTAAGCAATGCAAAAAAAGTACCAACAAAAAGGTGTGAAGAGAGGAGAAAAGGCGGACAGGCTTGAAGGCTAACGGGCTAAAAGGCTAGAAGGCTAAAAGACGAAAAGGCAACTTCAAACTCAAAGGGCTTAAAACGACAACTAGAACAACACGAGACAACAAGGTTCCTCGCAGGGCTCGGAACAAATATATTTTACCACGAACCTTTAGCTCGGCGTAGCCAATTGCACGAATTTACACGAATATGTTCCTCGCGAGGCTCGGAACGAAAAGAAGAAAACGACAACAAAAACAACAAGGGACAACATAGGACAACAAGAGGGTTCCTCGCAGGGCTCGGAACGAATAGGAGAAAACGACAACAGAAACAACAAGGGACAACAAAGGACAACAAGAGGATTTCTCACAAGGCTCGGGAAAAAAGGTTGTCAAAGGTTGTCATAAGTTGTCTTGGTTGTCGTAAAAAGAAGAAAACGACAACCGGAACAACAATAAACAACAAAGGACAACAAATGGGGTTCCTCGCGGGGCTCGGAAAAAATGTTGTCTGAGGTTGTCAAAGGTTGTCTTGGTTGTCGTAAAAAAAAAGAAAAAATCCCCGTGGCGGGGAACCACGAGGATTTTCAACAGTTTTATTATGTGTGTTTATTTAGCGTTTGTTTTTCTAGAGACTGAGATGCTAATTATTGTTTCACAACCTTTTTATTTATTACGAAGTCGGCTGTGCTAACCCTTACCGTGTAGGTTGCCGGTGGCAGATTGCTGAGATTCAAGACAGTCTCATAGTAATTCTGCGGTGAGGCTACCTTGTCGGTGTAGATGAGCTTGCCGAGCATGTCGTAAACATCGATGCGAGCGGGACGGTTATCGAAATTGTCGAGTTCCAAGGTCAACTCGCCGTAGAACGGGTTCGGGTAGGCCTGGACATCGGGCTCGCCAGCTGCCGTTTCGATGCAGTTTACAACCACAACTTCCGAAACTGCGCGTGTGCCGTCGTAGTCAACCTGAACGAGGCGATAGTAGTTGTCGCCACCGTGGATACCATAGTCGGTGTAAGCATAGTCAATCGGGTCAATCGAGTTTCCTGCGCCCGCCACGCGTGCAAGATCTGTGAAGTTGATTGCATCGTCGGAACGCTCGAGCACGAAGTAGTCGTTGTTGCGCTCGGTAGCGGTTGTCCACTCTACGAGAACCGAACGACCATCGCAGGTTGCGGTGAAGGATGTGAGCTCGATTGGCAGTACAACATCCTCGCTCTTCGAACCCAAGGTTAGTATTCCTGAGAAATCGACATCACCAGCACGCGATATAGCTAGAGGAAGGGTAACTCCTGTAACCGTAATATTTCCCTCGCTCACGTTTGCCGAACCGCCGAGGTTCTTCCAGCAGTTGTAGTGAGCAGCAGCGCAGATGTTTTCATTCGGTCCATCGGCTGGTGCAGTGCTGAAATGACTTGCAGCATCGGCAGCATCAACGGTCAAGGTTATGCCGCTCAACGCTTCAGTTGTAGTTACATTCCAATACTCGTAGTTGCTTACATGGTCGAAACGACTTGCGCCATCGCTGCTGCACATGTCGTTGATGTTCCACCAGCGAGGCAACTGTTCAAGAGTGAAGCCATGAGTTCCGTCGGCATTGGTAGCAGTACTATGGTTAAACTTAACGGTTGCCACCTTGCCACTGCCGACAGTTGCCGTAATTGTTCCGAGCACATTGTCGTTGCCGGTCGGGAATACAAACGAACTGCCGTTACCGGTCTTTGTTACCGTACCGTTTACGTGGCTGGCAATTTTTGCACCAGTAGTACTAGCCGATGCGCCGAAAGCCATATCGCCGTTGACAATACCGCTGATGAAATTTGCTTGGTTCGAAACTATTGGCTCAACGCCATCGAAGGTTATACCGCTTGAGTTTCTGAATTCCACATTGAACAACGGCAGGCTGCTACCGCTTACCGTTTGCGGTAAAGATCCATTGAATATTATAGAACTATTGTCTCCAACGGTTAATATACCATTATTTTCTATATTTCCAGATATGCTTAAAGTACGATCAGCTTCAATCGAGAGAGCGGCATCCTCGGTTATTGTTATGTTGCGGACATTAACATCGGCATCTAAAATAGGCCACTGGTCTTCGGGCATACACTGTCCTCCAGTACCTATATAATAACTCTTTGTACCTGTTGGCATAACACCAGAAGCAACAGAATATCTTTCATTTTCACTATCATAAAGATACCAGTTGGATGAAGTATTCCAGTCGGTACTTGTTGTGCCACGCCAAATATAATCGTACGACGACAATGTCTGATCGATGTCTGGTACATTTATATATACCTTTAAATCATCGATATTTGTACATTTTTGATTACTTCCAGCAGAAGTCCCAGATGTGTACCTTATAGCTATTCTGCCTGGCTCATTGACACTAGCAAAACAATATGGTCCCATAAACTTACATGCAGAATTATTACCAGAAGACCCACGTGGCGTTAGTGATTTCTGGTTATCATACAACACATGGAATGTACTAGGATCATTTACATCAGTAATATATCCTATTTCCATCACACCTTCAGGATAAGTATCATTACCATTAGAATTAGCATAAAACTCAAACGCCAAAGTATTCAGGTCATTTTCGAACTCTGGCAATACAAGCATAATTTTATCCGATGTATTAGATTTTAATTCAACAGATTTGCTTCCATTATGCGCTGCCGGTTCATAACTTCCAAAAACATACGGTGATTTTATTCCACTTGGATAAGAATTTTGATGAGAAAGTGGTGTTGCCCAACATCTGCTCAATGGACTAGCTTGATCTTGTACTATATCATACCCTTCAAAATCTTCCGTCCACGGATTATCAACGGTAATGTTTATTATATCGCAAAGAGGAGTAGTAAACGTCATAAGTTCGCTCCAATCTGTAGTAGCACCAAGACCATCGCAGTTGACACCTTGTACCTGCCATTCGTAGTTGGTATCGGGATTCAAACCTGTGATAGTAGAAGGAGAGGTAACTCCATTAAGGGTTATCCAACTTCCATATTCGCCTGGTTTTACAATGGAGATGTCATCGACATAAATGTACCATGCATATGCGACTACCGAGGTATGAACAATAGCAATATATCCTTGTCCAGAATAAGCACTAAGTGAATAAGTGTATTGTTGATAAGTGGTTGATGGATTAATCACATCGGAAATTGCTGTAAAATCACTAGTGTTAGTGCCCGAAGTAGATACAAAAACCTGGAATCGCTCGTCACTGCCATACTGTTTAGCATAAAAACTAATTTCTCCTCCAAGAGTGATTTGAGGTGAAATCAACCAGTTATTTGCATTGTAACCGGAACCACTAGGTGTATAGGACGATTGGATACAATAATTACCCGTATTTCCTCCACTACTTATCGACCATGAATTGCCATCGCCGTCTGCATCTATGGTAGTACATCCTTGCATTGTTCTATTTTCGAAATCGTATTTCAAATTAACAGCCTCAGTTATAACTTCCCTATACCTCACATTATAGCTTTGTTGGGAGCCAGTCCAGCTAAGGTCGGCTGAAGTTGCTGCTACATTGCTTGTAACAAGATTGTACGGAGTATGGCATGGATCAAGCGTAGTGAAGGTGTTGATATCACTCCAATCGGTTGGAGAGCCGTCGCAGACTCCCTGTACCTGCCACTCGTAATTTGTCAATGGAGTGAGACCTGTAATTGTGGCAGTCGTTGTATTCACTTCTACAGTTTCCCAGTCGGTAGCTGCAACAGGCGCACCACCTAACTGCACATTATCAATATGCAGGTCGTTGTCGCCACCGCTAGCTGTTGATTCGCCATAGAAAGCAATCTTAACTGTCTGACCAATGTAAGACGTGAGGTCAATATTTACATTCTCTCCTGCGGTTTCTATTTCATTATAGACGTATGAAGACCCGCTGTTGTTCCATTCTCGCAGAATGTGCCATGCATTGTCGGCATAAATCAAAACTACAAACCTGTCATCATCGCAAGTTCCAGATGCCGCACTATTTGAATTATATGCAGTCAAAGCCAGGTCAAAATTCAATGCAGAACCTGCAGCAAGTGTTTGCTCCGGAGTCACAAGCCAATAATAACATGAGCCACCCCATATATTAACTTTAGCATTATATGAACCCAATGCATATTCGGATGTGTACCAACCAGAATATGTTGACAATGTAGTATTTCCACTAATTACCTCATCGACCAAACCGCTGTATTGTGTCCAGCCTGTAGGAATAGAATTTGCATCAAAATTTTCCGATAATGGTTCTATCGCAGGTTCCCTGTATCTAACAGTATAACTATCGCTATTACCAGTCCAATTCAAGGTTGCGGTTGTGGACGTCGTATCCGAAACGTTGAGACTAACTGGAGGAAGGCATGTTCCGATATTTATATCATCAATATACACATAATAATAATCATCATCTGCAGAACGGATTGCTATCCTTTCGGCATAGTCTGGAACATTAACAAAAGATGTTGCATACTGCTGGTATTCCGTAGTGAGATTGAATGATTCTACCATAGTAAATGCACCATTGCTTACATAGCCAATTTCTATTTCCTTGGGGATTTCACTTGCCTTTGCCCACAACGAAATCATCAAAGTGTTGATATTATTCATAGGCGGCAATGCTATGATATTTTCGGCACTAGGATGATACATATATAGATACCCATCACCTCCATGTGCATAATAGCTATAACTATAAACGTAAGGCCATGAATCGTATCCAACAATGCGCTTCCAACAATCTGGAATAGAATAATCTGCCACCGACTCAAAATCCTCTGTCCATGTACCAGTAACATCTATTGCTGCACATTCGGTTGTAAACGATACGCCACCACTCCAATCACTCAAGTCACCGCCACAATCAGTCTGTGCATAAACACGATATGCTGTATTAGGAACCAAACCTGTAAAAACATTAGGTGATACTGTATTATCTTGATACAATACCTGATAAACATCTGTTTTATCGTAACCATTACTTCCATTCGCAACAATAAACTCATAGTGTTTTCCAGCCTCGAAAGAATAGTTGTCTGCTCGTCCACCAACATTACCATACTCACTTGCTATCCACATTCTATCTCCATCGGTTGGATTGGTAATACACCAGTCGTATGTACCAGCTGGTATTGTAATCGTAATACTATTATTAATAACAATATTACTAGTACTCAATGCGCCATCAGCATTTTCTGGAATTTTATACTCGAATTCAGCGTAAACACTAGCATCTGCATCTCCGGAAGATGTTAAACCGCCAGAAGTTGGGATAGTTGTTCCGTATGCTGTTGCAGTGGCATCAAGCAGCATCTGATAGCCCGAGCCATCTCCCCACACATCACCAGCAGTCAAGGTTATTACTGCATATCCCTGCGGTATATCATTAATGTAAGGTGACCCAAAATTATACGAAGCACCAGCTCCTACCAAAGACACCGTTGCCGATGTAGCAGAAATATTATCCACAGCAAGACCTGTCGGCTGAGGACAGGTTATTACACTAATTTTTGTATCGGAAGCTTCCATTTCGAGGGTGTACTCGTCGTTGGTGCCAGTTAATTCCGAACCCGACAAAGTGCCATGGTCGGCTACATACTCATAGAACGTGCCACCATAACTCAACAACAAATCGAGTTCGTCGCCATTGGCTCCATAAATGGTGCCGTTGTGCTTAATACCTTTGTCGTCGCCATAAACGGTAATACCACTCACTGTATATGTCGGGGCGCCGTCCATAGTAGCAGTTACACCATTTATTCCTTCAACCGTATAAGCCTGCTTGCCCTGCGCCGTACCAAACGGCTGAGTGTAATAACAGTTGTTCAATGTTATTTTAGATGATTCTCTATAGCGTGAGAATGTTGCCGAACCGCCGCCATCGCTCCACTCACCAATCATTGTAACCTCAGCCGGAGCAAATAGGCAGTCATTAAACACCACTTTGCCCGAACTTCCATAAATGCCATATTCGTCAAAGCCAACAAAGCCACCACTCCACTTTGTATTTGCGCCAAGCAAACTACCTGTGAAGGCACATCCTGTAAATGTAGTGGTATATTCATCATAGCCAGACGGGTATTGTCCTCTAGTTTTTGCTATGAAACCTCCATGAGTACCATCACCGTTGACAGAGGAGTTTATAGTTACATTGCTTTCGCAATTGGTGATGGTATTGTTGCCGTAACTCTCTCCTACCAGACCACCAGCATATTTGTAAGATCCCATATTTATTGTACCAGTAGTACGCAAATCACGTATTGTAGCGCCATATATACAACGGAAAGGTGCAGTACAGTTCCAATCCGAGGCGGTATAGTTAACTGTGATTGTATTACCTTGTCCTTCGAAAATACCCGAGAACGGATGTGTATTTGCAGGAACATCGCCCGATGCACCTGCCATCCTATCCACGGTTATATCATTGTCGAGATATACAGTTTTGCCGCTGTATGTGTAGCCGTGATTAACATTTGCAGCAAACTCGGTCCACAGCATCTGAGTAGATGGATCCAAAATGCTGCTGACAATATGCAGTTTCAAATGAAATACGTTGGCATTAATTATTGTGTTATAATTGACCATTGCAAGCGTATATTCATCGTTGGTGCCAGTCGGGTTGCTTCCCATCAGGGCACCATGGTCGGCATAATAGCTTAGTTCGCTACCAGCGGGGATGCTACCACCAGTATATCCAAGGGTAAGTGGCAAAATGTCATACCCACTATCACTATAACCGCCATAGATTTGTCCGCCGTACATCATACCATGATCGTAAGCGGTGATTCCGCTCACACTATAGGTTTGGGTTGGAGAACCGCTCATGGCTACTGTTGTATTGGTGCCAGAGGTAACAGAGTAGGCATGCATTGCAGTGCCAGTGATGGAGGCATTGTCAGTACCATTATATCCGGAATGGGAAAAACTACCAACTTCCTTGCTATAATAAAAGTTGCTGAAAGAAAGATTCACATTACGACCAGATGAATGAACACCTATTGGCGAAAAATTTTCGTAGTATTGATCATTATATTGCACTTGACTAGGAGAAAAATTTCCATTAAAATAACTGTCTGTAATATTGATTGTTGAATTATAATCTCCAAAACCGAACATACCGCCACGGAATCCTTCAGAAGTAAGTGTACCGTCGAAAACACAGCCGACAATGTTAGTTGTAGCACTATTGTTGTGACCGATAAGACCGCCCATATAGTTGTTCTTGTCATCGCCAATGCCTGGTGTTTCGTTTGTAACACTAGTGCTCACATGACAGTTATAGATAGTGTTTGTACTATTGTTTTTGCAAAAACCGACCAATCCAGAGGCGTGATGAGCGGAGGTTTTTACAGTACCTGTAACATTTAGATTTTGTATTGTTGCTCCGTCAATATATCGGAAAGGAGCTGCACCTTGATAATCACTGCTAATATTACCATCACCCGAATTATCGATGTTTACTGTTATCGTATGGGTATTCCCCTCAAAAGTACCTTTGAAAGGATGACTCGCAGTACCAACCATAGTACTTACATTTGAGATATTCGCATCAAGAGTTACCGTTTCGTTATAGTAATCGCAAGTGCCGCTGTTTACATTAGAGCAGAACTCATCCCATTCGGCAGTAGAGGAGATGGAGGTTATGCAGGAGGCGGAAGATTGGGGTTCAAAACCAAGTAAAATTTGATTCTTTTTCTTAGATTCATAACTTTTATTATTAGCACTTGGACTTGCTGGATTTATATTTGTATTGTCTTGATAAAAATACAAACTCTCGTTATTGGTGCAACTGACAACAACCCAATTTGTTGAACCTTGCCAACTATCAGTATTATCATCAACAGCAATCAAAAGATTTTTTCCGTCTTCGTATTCAAAAGGAGTGGACAAATCAATTATTGTCCAATCATTTGCCGTAAAAGTAACACTACCAGAATACACGCGGTCGCTTGAAGTAACTGCAGCATAATCGTCATTACTAGAAAAAGAACTCTTAGTGGTATTGATCATATATATGTCCAAACTACGAGTGTATCCCTGATTTCCCTTGAAACCAATACTATTGATTGTACCGGATCTTCCTATCTCGGAAGAAGTATAAATCTGCTGCGTATAAGAAAAATCATAATACGTATGCGTTGGGAAATAGTTATTTGTTGAAGTTTCCCCCGATCCTATAGTAATAGCATTTGTAGGCTTAAATTCGCAAGTGCTGCTCCAGTTGCTTTCGAAATTTGAACCTGCATCACAAACTGCCTTTACGCGGGCATAGTATGTTGTTTCGGCAGTTAAGCCTGTGAGTTGTGTCGAGGAAGAGCCACTTACATTTTTCGTTTGTGCACTAGTAAAACTGCTGTTTGTAGCATATTCCACAACCCAATTAGTTGCAGTGCCGTTTTCTGTCCAACTTAGGTCGGCAATAGTGCCATTGCCAGGAGTTAGAGTTGCTGTCAAACCTGTAGGAGTACGACAAGAAGAACAACTTACGGTGTATCTATAAAATTCACCACTTAAACCACTATCATTATGTGAATATATTTCATCGCCATTTGCATCATAGATCACAAACGAAGTTTCGGAATCATAGCTGCCACTATTCCATTTAAAACTTATACTGCTACCATCCTCAACTAAAAGTGAACCACTAGCCGAATTACCACTGCTTATTGTCCATGTTGCAAGATTAGCACTTGTTGATGCATCTTCCACACTTATTGATGCTCCATTCCATCCGTCGCCATAACTATCAGAGAGTTGGTAGGTTATTTCACAATTATTTCCACTACTTGGCACTTTGAACTGCAATTCGGTAAGTTGGAAAACATTACCACTAGCAATCGCCGACACTTCAAAACGAAAGTACTGGTAAGTGCTTGTATTGCTCAGATTAAAAGTATAGTCCCTAAGATTAAAATCCTGAAGGGTGGTATTGTTTGTTTGTGTTTCTATTGTCGTCCATGCATCGCCAGAGTTTCTCTTGGCCTTAATGACCCAACTTCTAGGATTACGACCAGTCCAATCAGTACAGTCACCGCCTGTGGTCATCACATAACCCACTGGAACAATAGGTTCGGCGCTATGGAATTCCACATAGATAGGACTGTAACTAGAGAAAGAAGTAACGCACCACTTTGATCCTGCAGTTTTCTGATTGTCTATCAATTTAGCAGGGCTTTGGTCGGATGCATAACTGGATGTGCCATTATCGTAAGTGTACGATGTATATGTTGTCTGTCCCCACGCCTTACCACCAAAGAATAAGCAAAGCAAAACAGCGAATGCGGTTAAGAGTGAAGAGTTAAAAGTTGCTCTTCGCCGAGCAGGAGATTGGCTGCGCCGAGCTAAAGGTGCCGCATAAACAGGCTCACTCGACACGTTCCTTAGTCGGTTCGCTTTGTTTTGCGGAATGACGACCGACGAGAGTCGTTTTCTACCAACAGTACTAATATCTTGACAAGCCCCCCCCCCTGTAGACGAAAGAGTTAAGAGAGAAGATTCGATGATTTGAGGATTCGATGATTTGAAGATTTTCGAATTTTCAATTTCGTTGGATTTTTTTAGGGTTGTATTGTTCATGGGTAATTTATAATTGACAATTAGCTACGCTGAGCTGAAGGTTGATAATGGACAATGGATAATTAATAATGGGGTTATGATAGAGGATTTGATAATTTGGGAATGCTGCTTCGATAAATGAGGAAACAGAATTATTTACAATAGGCTGATTATAAATGCTTTTACGCCACCCTATCGGGTTTGAGGCACTATGGCATAATACATTGATAATGCACGACACACTAAACAATTTCATAAAATAAAGTAACAAACAAAAATAAAACAACTAACAAAGGTGTAAAAATATAAATTTCACGAGAAACTATAGTACCACAAAGAGGTTTTTATACAAAATGGAGAGTAAGGAATATTTGAAGCAGAATTGGTGAGAGAAAAGGAGAAAACGACAATAGGAACAACAACAAACAACAAAGTTCCTCGCAGGGCTCGGAACAACAAAAAAAGAAAACGACAACATGGACAACATAAGACAACAAGGGGTTCCTCGCGGAGCTCGGAACGAATATTTTTTACCACGAATTGCACGAATTTACACGAATATGTTCCTCGCAAGGCTCAGAACGGAAAGAAGAAACGACAACAGGAACAACAACAAACAACAAGGAACAACAAGGTTCCTCGAGAGGCTCGGAAAAAAGGTTGTCATAAGTTGTCTTGGTTGTCGTAAAAAGAAGAAAACGACAGCTTTTCCATCGCAGCTACCGCTGCTACATATATGTGACCCCGCTGGGGTCGGTGAAGCGACCAACAACTACCGCAATGTTTCTTGCCCCATCAACCCTAAGGTCCTCAAAAACCTTAAGGGCGTTATACTTGGGCAAAAACATGACTGCGGGAACTACATAAGCGCCGCAAGCGCATACAGCGGTATATTTTCCATCCAGCCTTGGTCGATGTGTGGTTTCATCGAAAATCTAACACCTTTCAAATCAGGATGCTTTTCGATAAATGTCCTGAGCGATTTTGAACGGACATTTTCTTCGGCCTTGACCTCCATAGGACATATCCTACCTGAAATTTGTGCGATAAAATCAATCTCGACCCTCGAATCGTTTGTCGAATAATAATACATCTGAATGCCCCTTGACACAAATTGCGAAAGCACAAATTCCTCGGCAAATGCACCCTTATACTCGACAAATATATTGTTGCCGACCATTATGTCCGCTGCCTGGACATCCATCATCGCACCAAGCAAACCGACATCAAGCATAAACAATTTGAAGACATTTTGCTCGGAATAAAAACGCAAAGGCAAATGCGGCTCCGTCACCCGATGGACCTTATATACCAAACCCATATCCATAAGCCATTGTATTGCAAGCTCAAATTCGCTTGCCCGACCGCCTTTCTTTACCTCGCTGTACTGAAACTTCTTGTTTTCCTTGGCAAGCTGACGGGGAATGTTGTTCCACACAAGATTTATCCGTGCAACCTCCCTGCTGTCGGGATGTTTCGAGAAATCGTGCGAATAGTCGAAAAGAATCTGTTTCTGCATGTTTCGCACTTGTATAAGTCCGGCTTCTTCAGAATATGCCTTCACAACAGCTGGCATTCCTCCCACATAATAGTACTGGCGAAGAAAATCCATGTACATCGACGACAATGCATCAATCAGCTTCCAGTCGCCACTATGCAGCAACTGAACAAGCTGCTCCTTGCCCATCGCCAACAGGAATTCCTCAAAGTCCATAGGGTACAATTGCAGCATGTCAACTTTCCCCACAGGAAAAGAAATGCCCTTGTGCAACATTATACCAAGCAGCGAACCTGCAACGGCAATATGGTATTCGGGGGCATCTTCGCAAAAATATTTCAACGCAGTCAATGCACGCGGATATTCCTGTATCTCGTCAATTATGATTAATGTCTCGCCCGGACGAATGTCAACTCCCGACATCGCCGACAAAGCCATTATCATACGCCTTGTGTCGAAATCTGTAAATACGAATTCTATATTTTCGGCTTTCTCACAGTTGATATAAGCCACCGATTTGTATTCTTCCCTGCCAAAATTTTGAAGCAACCAGGTCTTTCCAACTTGACGCGCACCATTCAAAATCAATGGTTTCCTGCTGGTATTATTCTTCCATTTTACTAAATCGTTGAATAACAGTCGTTTCATAATTACAATACATTTTTTTGCACGAATATTCGCCACAAAATTACATTTTTTTGCACGAATAAAGAGACAATTTTTACATTTTTTTGCACGTAAAGGGGCGAGAAGGCGGGAGAAAACGACAACAGGAACAACACGAGACAACAAAAGGTTCCTCGCGGAGCTCGGAACGAATATTTTTTACCACGAACCTTTAGCTCGGCGTAGCCAATTACACGAATATACACGAATAGGATTCCTCGCGGAGCTCGGAATGGAAAGAAGAAAACGACAACAAAAACAACATAAAACAACAAGGAACAACAAAGGGGGTTCCTCGCAGGGCTCGGAAAAAAAGTTGTCAAAGGTTGTCATAAGTTGTCTTGGTTGTCGTAAAAAAAAGAAAACGACAACAGGAACAACATGGAACAACAAAGGACAACAAGAGGTTACTCGCAGGGCTCGGAACATAGATTTTTAACCACGAATTACACGAATTTACACGAATGGGTTCCTCGCGGGGCTCGGAACGGTAAGAAGAAAACGACAACAGGAACAACAATAAACAACAAGGGACAACAATGGACAACAAAACACCGACAGTCCACCCCTGCAGTCATCGCGGAAGCTAGTCGAAGCACGCGATACGGAACGTGGAGCGTTGCGGAGACTGCTATCCGCGATCTCCAGACGCAAACGCCACGAGGTGTCCTCGCAAGGCTCGGAAAGAAGAAAACGACAACAAAAACAACAATAAACAACAAAGGACAACAAATGGGGTTCCTCGCGGGACTCGGGAAAAAAGGTTGTCAAAGGTTGTCATAAGTTGTCTTGGTTGTCGTAAAAAAAAGAAAAAATCCCCGCGGCGGGGAACCACGAGGATTTTCAGTTGTTTTATTTATGCGTGTTTGTGCCTATTTTTATTGTTTCACAACCTTCCTATTGATTACAAAGTCGGCTGTGCTAACCCTTACCGTATAAGTTGCCGGTGACAGATTACTGAGATTCAAGACGGTCTCGTAGTAATTCTGCGGTGAGGCTACCTTGTCGGTGTAGATGAGCTTGCCAAGCATGTCATAAACATCGATGCGAGCTGGACGGTTGTCGAAATTTTCGAGTTCCAAGGTCAACTCGCCGTAGAACGGGTTCGGGTAGGCCTGAACATCGGGCTCGCCAGCCGACATTTCAACGCAGTTGGCAACTATAATCTCCGATGCGGTACGCGTACCGTCGTAGTCAACCTGAACGAGACGATAGTAGTTGTCGCCACCGTGGATGCCATAGTCGGCGTAAGAGTAGTCAATCGGGTCAATCGAGTTTCCTGCACCTGCCACACGTGCAACCTCGGTGAAATTGATTGCATCGTCGGAACGCTCAAGCACGAAGTAGTCGTTGTTGCGCTCGGTGGCGGTTGTCCACTCGACGAGTGCCGACTTGCCATCGCAGGTTGCGGTAAACGAGGTAAGCTCGATTGGAAGGACAATGGCTTCGGTCTTCGAACCAAGGGTAATGATACCATCAAATGCACCCGATCGGGTATAATTAATGCTTGATATTCCAGTTACTGTTATCGTCTTGCCTTCGTTTTCAACATTGGCAGTACCGCCGATGTTCTTCCAGCAGTCGTAGTGTGCCGCAGCGTTAATATTTGCATTTATGCCATTTGCGGTGGCTCCGTCGTGGAAGTGTGCCGTGGCGACATCGGCATCGACCTTGAGGGTGATACCGCTCAGCGATGCGCCTCCCGAGATGCCATCCAGCTGCCAGAATTCGAAATTGCTGACATGTTCAAAGCGGTTTGCATCGTCGCTGCTGCACATGTCGTTTATGTTCCACCAGCGAGGATAGTTGTCGGGAGCCTCGGTAGAGTAGCCGTGTCCGTAGGCCGAGGCGTTGTTGAACCTAAGGTTAATGCCTGCGCGCGAATTGTTGGCGATTGTAGCTTCCATCGTTCCGAGGACGCCGTTGCTGCCAGTCGGGAAAGTGAATTCACCATTGCCAAACTTGGTTACCTGTCCATCGACATGGCTGGCAAGGTTTGCGCCAGAAGACGTTGCTCCAGATACAAAAGTCATATCACCTTCGACCACGCCCTTTGTAAAGGTTGCAAGACCATGGACCGTTATGCCGTGCGGGGCGATAATCTTCTTGTTGTTGGCCGTCTGTGCGAATGTCACGTTGCCGAATTCCATTGCGCTCGTCAATGTCTGGTCGGCAGCACCGTTCAATTCGATAGTACTGCTGTTGTCGGCTACAAATGTACCATTGTTGATTATTGAACCTGCGAGTTGCAAAGTAACGTTCTCCTGTATATGCACTTCGGCGCCGGGTGCTATCTCGATGGTATTTACGGTTGCATCGGCATTCATATATGCCTGCTGAACGTCGTTCAAGCAAGTGCCCGTACCGCCTAAGGCTATGTAGTAGTTCTTGGCCTCTGCCGGCAAAGCGGACGCTACGGTGTAGGTTCCGTTGTTGTACTCGTACCAGTTGGATGCGATATTCCAGTTCGACGTTCCGCCCCTCCATACGTAGTCGTAGGTAGATGTAATGGAGATAGATGGAGCGTTGACGGTAATCTGTACTCCAGTATTGCTACTTGAACCACAAGCATTTGTAGCAGTGTACCTTATATAATATCCGTCCTGGTTCTGCTGCAGGTTGCTGTTTGCAAATGGCGTGTAAGTACCATCCTGCGAAGAGCTTATCTCCCAGCCTTCGGCAGTGATACTCGATCCGTTAGTGGTAACTGTCGGGGTAGTAAGATCAAGCGGTTCGCCCACGCATATTGCATCGGGGGCAGTTATTGGAGAAACGGAAGGACGGTCGTTGACGATGATCTGAACCGCATTGCTGTAGACCGTGCCGCAGTTGTTGGTTGCGTAGTATCTTATGTAGTTGCCGTTCTGAGAGTAATTAACCGCTGTTGACGGGTTGAATGAACTGTAGGTGCTTCCGTTTGCAGAAATCTGCCAGCCCTGTGCACTGACTGCTGAACCGTGGTCGGTTACCGTCGGTGTGCTGAGTGACAAGGTTTCGCCGTCGCAGACTGCTGCAGGTGTGCTGATGTCGGCGATTGATGGCTCGTCGGTGACAGTAATCTGTACTGCATTGCTGTAAACCGTTCCACAGGTGTTGGTTGCTGTGTACCTTACGTAGTAGCCGTTCTGCGAGTAGGCAACTGCTGTTGACGGGTTGAAGGCTGTGTAGCTGCTTCCGTTTGCAGATATCTGCCAGCCCTGTGCGCTTACTGCTGCTCCGTGGTCGGTAACCGTCGGTGCGCTGAGCGACAAGGTTCCGCCGTCGCAGACCGCCGCAGGTGCGCTGATGGATGCGATTTCAGGAACATTGTTGACGGTAATCTGTACTGCATTGCTATATACCGTGCCGCAGGTGTTCGTTGCGGTGTACCTTATGTAGTAGCCGTTCTGGCTGTACGTTACGGTTGACGACGCGTTGAAGGTGTCATAGTCGGTGCCGTTGGACGAGATCTGCCAGCCCTGTGCGCTTACTGCTGCTCCGTGGTCGGTGACCGTCGGTGCGCTGAGCGACAAGGTTCCGCCGTCGCAGACTGCTGCAGGTGCGCTGATGTC
>CADCCZ010000008.1:91564-92167 GCA_902800045.1 uncultured Bacteroidia bacterium
TGCTGCTCCGTGGTCGGTGACCGTCGGTGCGCTGAGCGACAAGGTTCCGCCGTCGCAGACTGCTGCAGGTGCGCTGATGTCGGCGATTGAAGGCTCGTCTGTAACGTTGATTTGAACTGCATTGCTGTAAACCGTGCCGCAGGTGTTCGTTGCGTAGTATCTCAGGTAGTAGTTGTTCTGCGAGTAGGCAACTGCTGTTGCAGGGTCGAAGGCTGTGTAGCTGCTTCCGTTTGCAGATATCTGCCAGCCCTGTGCGCTTACTGCTGCTCCGTGATTGGTGACCGTCGGTGCGCTGAGCGACAAGGTTCCTCCGTCGCAGACTGCTGCAGGTGCGCTGATGTCGGCGATTGAAGGCTCGTCGGTGACGGTAATCTGAACTGCATTGCTGTAAACCGTTCCGCAGGTGTTCGTTGCTGTGTACCTTATGTAGTAGCCGTTCTGCGAGTAGGCAACTGCTGTTGCAGGGTCGAAGGCTGTGTAGGTGCTTCCGTTTGCAGATATCTCCCAGCCCTGTGCGCTTACTGCTGCTCCGTGGTCGGTGACCGTCGGTGCGCTGAGCGACAAGGTTCCGCCGTCGCAGACTGCTGCAGGTGCGCTGATGTC
>CADCCZ010000009.1 GCA_902800045.1 uncultured Bacteroidia bacterium
ATCATCGAGGCCGAAGGCTACGACGGAATGGAGTACAACCCGAGCGGACCTCTGCACCTTGTAAGATAACACAAATCGAAAATAACATGGATGGCTGCAAAACTGCAGCCATCCATATAATTTAAATATGTGAAACCCTATAGGAAAACTATGCTGATTGTTTTCATTTAAGTCCTAGGCAGATTATATTCAACTACATACACAATTTACAGTCTTGCCAGAGATTGTAAAACAGAAAACATCGAATACTTGAAATGAGCCTATAGGGTTCTCACATTTATTATATTTTAACAGTATCGCTTCCTATTATAATTATAATGTAATCCGATTAATTGTTTTGTCGAAAATATATCAAATTGTACAACAAAAACTATTCATAATCTTAATAATCAAGCCGTATAGATAATTTCAAAAAAGCTATTCCAAATATCAAAAATCTTTTGTAATTTTGAACGAATATTTTTTCATTTTTAAACGGTTGATTTACAGGCAAAAACAATAAAATATATAATGGGAAGAAAGATAAAATTCTGTTTGGTTTACAGGGATATGTGGCAGTCGGCTGGAAAATACGTTCCACGCGTTGACCAGCTGAAGGAGGTTGCTCCGGCGATAATTGAGATGGGATGTTTCTCGCGTATTGAAACCAATGGCGGTGCATTCGAACAGGTTAACTTGCTTTATGGTGAAAATCCGAACAAGGCTGTCCGCGAGTGGACAAAGCCTTTCAACGAGGCAGGCATAGAGACTATGATGCTCGAAAGAGGTCTTAACGGATTACGTATGTATCCTGTGCCAGCCGATGTCCGTAGGCTCATGTACAAGGTGAAGAAAGCACAGGGCGTCGATGTGGTACGTTCGTTCTGCGGTCTTAACGACACGCGCAACCTTGAGTTGTCGGTGAAGTACGCAAAGGAAGCAGGTATGATTTCGCAGGGAGCGTTGAGTATTACGCACTCGAAAATTCACACTGTTGAATATTATATGGGTGTGGTTGACAAACTCGTCGAATTCGGTGCCGACGAAATCGGTCTGAAAGATATGGCAGGTGTTGGTCGTCCAGTTACTTTGGGCAAGCTCACAAAGGCCATCAAGGACAAGTATCCTCACATAATAGTTCAGTATCACGGACATTGCGGTCCAGGTTTTTCGCCGGCTTCTATGCTCGAAGTGGCACGAAACGGAGCCGACATAATCGACGTGGCTGTAGAACCGTTGTCGTGGGGAAAGATTCACCCCGATGTAATATCGGTAAGGGAGATGCTGTACGATGCTGGCTTCGATGTTCCCGAAATAAATATGGCGGCATATATGAAGGTTCGTTCTCTAAACCAGAAGTTTATTGACGATTTCCTCGGTTATTTCATGGACATGAAGAACAGGCAAAGTTCGTCTATGCTTGTCGGTTGTGGACTTCCGGGCGGAATGATGGGTTCGATGATGTCGGACCTCAAGAGTATGCACAGCGCTATCAATGTATCGTTGCAGCAGTCAGGCAAGCCGACCGTTTCTATCGAGGACCTTGTTATTCAGCTTTTCCAGGAAGTGGAATATGTATGGCCAAAGCTCGGCTATCCGCCGCTGGTAACGCCTTTCAGCCAGTATGTCAAGAACATAGCCCTTATGAACATATATGCAATGTCGGCAGGTCAGCCGCGCTTCTCGATGATAGACAAGGACAGCTGGAATATGATTCTTGGCCGTATGGGTAAGCTTCCTGGCGAACTTGCTCCCGAGATTGTGGAACTTGCAAAGTCGAAAGGCTACGAGTTTTTCACAGGCAATCCGCAGGACGAATATCCCGATGCATTGGATTCGTATCGTCAGGAAATGCAGGCCAAGGGTTGGGACTGCGGTCAGGACGACGAGGAACTGTTCGAACTTGCAATGCACGACCGTCAGTACCGCGACTACAAGAGCGGCATAGCAAAGAAACGTTTCTTGGAAGAACTCGAAACTGTGAAGAACAAGGCAAGCAAAGATGTTCAGGTTGAAGACGTTCAGGATCCGAAAATCAAGAAAATCAAGTCGCCCAAGACAGGTAAACTTTTGTTTGCTTTCATATCCGACCAGTATAATGTTGGTGATGCTATTTCGGTTGACGAACAATTGTTCTATATAGAATCGAATACGCATTACGAAGTTGTCATATCGAAATATGCTGGAACCGTTGGCAAGCTCTACTGCAGACAGGGCGACTGGGTTCACGAGGGTGATACGATTATGACAATCGTAACGGAATAGAGATTTTAAATGGTAATGATAAAGGTCGTTCATTCAATGGACGACCTTTTTTTAAATATTTTCAAAAAACTTTCTCCTAACCCAAATAATAAATTTAAATTTGTAGCCACATTTTTTAATTTCGGGTATGAAGCGTAAATTTTTACCACTCATTTTCGTGTGCTTGTCGGCAACGGCCTACGCCCAGACCGACACGACAAAGAACAACGATTATCTTGAAGAACAAGCGGTTCCAACAATAACACTTACCGAATCGGAGATTGAGGAGGGCTCGCAGGACAACGACATCTCAACCTTGCTGCAGTCGTCGCAGGATGTGTATGTAAATTCCGCAGGCTACACCTTCGGACAGGCTCGCTTCCGTTTCCGCGGCTACGACAACCAGAACGCCGAAGTGCTGATGAACGGAATATACGTCAACGATGCCGAAAACGGCCGCCCAGTATATAGCAACTGGGGCGGATTGAACGATGTAATGCGTTTTAAGACAAATACTTCGGGCTTGCATTTCTCCGACTATTCGTTCGGCGGACTTTCGGGGGTTACCAATATCTCAACTCGCGTGTCGGAGTTCCGTCAGGGTGGAAGCGTTTCGTATGCCAACTCCAACCGTTCGTATCGCCACAGGGCAATGGCAGCCTACAGCACAGGTCTTATGGCTAACGGATGGGCTTTCTCGGTGGCAGCATCAACCCGTCTGGCACAAAAATGTTACATTCCGGGCACATTCTACGAAGGATATGCTTACTTCTTCGGTGCAGAAAAGAAATTCAACGACCACCACAGCCTCGGACTTACCGTTTTCGGTTCGCCGTCGCGTAGCGGAAGGTCGGGCGCAGCAACCGCCGAAACCTACGAACTTCTTGGCACAAACTACTACAATCCCAACTGGGGATACCAGAACGGCAAGGTGCGTAACGCCAAGGTCGGCTACTACCACCAGCCGCGAATCATCCTCTCGCACTACTGGGACATCGACAACACTATGAAACTGCAGACCTCGGCATCGTATATGTTCGGTCGCGGCGGAACAACAGCCCTCAACTGGTACGATGCTCCCGACCCGCGTCCCGACTACTACCGCAACTTCCCGTCGTACTACGATGACGACGAAAATATGTTCGCCCAGCTTACCAACGAATGGCAGAACGACGAGAACAAAGGTCTGCTCGACTGGGACCACTTCTATTTTGCAAATATGAAAAACCTATATACGGTTACTAATGTTGGCGGAAATCCCAACGATTCAATCACAGGCAACCGCGCAAAATACATTATTGAGGAACGCCGCAACGACATCAGCCGCTTCGACTTCGCTTCGCGCTTGAGCAAGATTTTCACCGACGAAATCAAGATGGTCGCAGGCGTAAACTACATGATGAACCAGACGCACTACTTCAAGGTAATCGACGACCTTCTGGGCGCCGACTGGTGGCTCGACGTTGACCAGTTTGCCGAACGCGACTTCAACGACGAAGACTACATCCAGAGCGACCTCGACAATCCAAACCAAGTGAAAAAGGAAGGCGATTTGTTCGGCTACAACTACTTGGCAAACATTCACAAGGCCGATGCTTTTGCCGAAGCCGAATTCAAATATTCGAAGGTTGAGTTCTTCACCGCCTTGAAACTTTCCTACACCGAATACTGGCGCGACGGAAAGATGCGTAACGGAAAGTTCCCCGATGGTTCGTTCGGTGCATCCGACCATCAGCGCTTCTTCAACTACGCCTTGAAGGCTGGTGTAAACTACAAGATTACAGGACGAAACTTCCTGCTTGCCAATGTGGCTTACCTCACCCGCGCACCTTATTTCCGCAATGCATACGTTTCGCCACGTACACGCGACAATGTTGTGCCAAACCTCAAGAGCGAGACAATCTTCTCGGGCGACCTCAGCTATTTCTACCGTTCGCCAAACTTCCAGCTCAAGATTACGGGATACTACACCGAATTCCGCAACGGAACCGAGGGTACAAGCTTCTACCACGACGAGCTTAACACCTTCGTCAACTATATGATGACAGGCGTAAACAAGGTTCACTACGGCGGAGAGTTCGGAACCGAAGTGAAGATTTCTCCAACTGTAACTGCAACTGCTGCATTGGGTTACGGAAGATATATGTACAACAGCCGTCCGTCGGTAACCATAACTCAGGACAACAGTTCCGAAGTGCTTGCAACCGACCGCACCGTTTATATAAAGAACTACCACATCGGCGGAACTCCCGAACTAGCAGCAACTATCGGTGTCAAGTATTCCGCTCCAAAATATTGGTACATAGGTGCTAACGCAAATTATTTCGGTGAAAACTATGTTACAATCAATCCAGAGAAGCACACCGTTGAGGCTCTCGACATTTTTGTTGTCGGCGACCCGCAGCTCGAAACCATTCTCGGTCAGGAAAAGTTGAAAGGCGGTTTCACACTCGACATCTACGGTGGAAAGTCGTGGAGAATACAGCACAAATACACTATCGGTTTCACAGCAAGCATCTCGAATGTAACTCACAACACCAAGATTGCAACCAGCGGATTCGAGCAGTACCGCTTCGACAAGACCAACATCGACAAGTTCCCCAACAAGTACTACTATATGTACGGAATTAATTACTTCGCAAACCTATATTTCAGATTCTAAAACACTTGCAAGATGAAAAAGATAATTTCCATAATAGTTCCGATGTTTTTTGCAGCCGTGGCACTTGTCTGCTCCTGCGAGAAACCCGATGTTCCAGCAATAACCGAGTTGGACAAGGACCATATACTTACGGTTTCCAACATTTACAAGATGTGGGCCGATAGTGGCGACTACTACCAGTTTAAAGACGACTATATGTTGTTCGGTACAATCACTATGGACGACAGCCACGACAACATTTATAAGGAAGCCTACCTGCAGGATTCCACTGGCGGAATAAACATCTACAAGCTCAGCAAAGCAGGCATGGTAAAGGTCGGCGACCGCGTCCGCATGAACCTGAAAGGCAGCCAGATAGTAAATTACAGCGGCAAGATGGAACTAAGTTTTGTCGATGTCGAGGATGCCACTCTGCAGGTGATACTTCAGGAACCAAATGTACCGATTACTCCAGAGGAAGTTACTATGGCTCAGGTTATTGAAAATCCAGCATATTACGACTGCCGTCTTGTAAAACTCAACAATGTGCAGTTTGCTGCCAGCGATACCTCGATGACCTACGCTGTGGAACACGGTTCGGCAACCCAGAACCGCAACATGACAAGTTGTGACGGAAATACACTCGTCGCCCGCAACAGCGACTACGCCGACTTTGCAGGGCAACCTTTGCCAAAAGGTAGCGGAAGTGTAGTAGGAATTATGACACGCTTCATAAAAACAGGGCAAAATGGAACAACGACAACCTATCAGATAATCATCCGTTCGACCGATGAAGTGAATATGGAAAACGAAAGGTGCGACTAAAAAACAGGAAGATATGAAAAGCATAATCAAGATATTGGCATTAGCAACGGCAATAGTGCCGGCATTTATGTTCAGCGGTTGCATACAGGGCAAGTTCGACACCCCTGAAGTAAGCGAAGTTCCTGTGGGTGATACCATTACAATTACCCGCTTGTGGGAGATCTACGACTCGCTTGTGGCTGCTGGCGGCGGAACATATAAGTTCAACGAAGACAAATCCGTTTTTGGTTACATAACCATGTCCGACAAGATTGGCAACATCTACAAGTCTGCTTACTTACAAGGCGGTGCCGACGACGACAAGGCTATCAACCTGCACCTGCTTTCGTCGGGTGGAGTGTACGAAGGCGACTATGTGCGCGTAAACCTCAAAGGCTTGGTTCTTAGCGACTACAGCGGTATGATACAACTCGATTCCGTTCATGTTGACAATAACATAGTAAAGTTGGAAACAAGAAGATTCCTCGAACCGGAATTGGTTGATATGGAGAACATCGGCACTGGTTCGTATGTTGGAAAACTTGTCAAGTTCCGCAAGGTACAGTTCCAGCAGCAGTATGTTGGACAAACCTACGCCGACAAGGAAGGCCAGAAGACAGTTAATACCTATATCGAGGACGAGTACGGCAACACCATGATTGTCCGCACAAGCGGTTATGCCAACTTTGCAGGCGACACAATTCCTGCAGGCAGCGGTTCGCTCGTGGCTATTGTAAGCAGATACAACACTGAATACCAATTGTTTATTCGTAACACCAATGAGGTTCAGCTTACTGGTCGTCGCTTTGGTGATGTGGATGTAATTTTCGAAAACAATTTCGATGCAACTCCCGACGGCGAATTTGCCGATGCAGGATGGCAGAACAATGCCGTACAAGGTACAGCAACTTGGAAATGCCAGGAAGCTACCGAAGGCAAGATTCTCAGTGTCAGCGGAAACAGCGGCGAGCAAAACGAGACATGGCTTATTACTCCCGAAATTGCACTTCAGGCTAATTCGTTCCTCAGCTTCAAGACCAGAATGCTTACAAGCGGAAATACGCTTACAGCTTTGATTTCCACCGACGGTGCAAACTGGACACAGCTTCCTGCCAACATTGCAGTATCGACCGACTGGGCAATCTCCGGCGATGTGAGCCTTGCACAATACTCTGGCAACATCCGCATAGCCTTCAAGTTTGAAAGTCCTGTGGGAGTAGCTGGAAAGTACTTCCTGGATGAAGTAAAGGTGTTTACGAAGTAAAAAACTAAAAATACAAACGATATGCTAGTTGTAGGAATAGCAGGCGGTTCGGGAGCGGGAAAGACCACCGTAGTCAACAAGATTACCGCGCAGTTGCCCAAGGACATGGTTACGCTGGTACCTCAGGATTCGTACTATTGGGACAGCAGCCATTTGCCGATGGAAGAGAGGAAGAAGATAAATTTCGACCATCCTAACGCCATTGAGTGGGATTTGCTCATTCGCCACATAAAGGAACTGAAGGAAGGCAAGTCGGTGGAACAGCCAATATACGCCTACATAACCAGTTCGCGCAGCAAAGAGACTTTGACGGTTATGCCGAGCAATGTGATAATCGTCGAAGGCATAATGGTGCTCACTCAGCCCGAATTGCGTGACTTGATGGACGTTAAGGTTTACGTTGATGCCGATGCCGACGATCGTCTGGCACGAATCTTGCGTCGTGATACTGTGGAGCGCGGACGTTCGGTAAACGATGTCCTCGAACATTACTACGACACCGTAAAGCCGATGCATCTGCAGTTCATTGAGCCTACAAAGCGCTATGCCGATATCATTGTGCCTAACATCGGCGATAACGATGCTGCAGTTAACCTTTTGGCAAAATTCATACATCAACATATTAATAACTGAAATACAATAAATTATGCAAGATATTGACCTTAAGAATGTAATGTTCATCGACATCGAGACCGTGCCTATGTGCGCCTCGTTCGACGAAATGCCCGAAGCTTTCAAGAAGCACTGGGAAAAGAAATCGAAGAATTTCAGAGCCGAAACCGAAACAGCTTCCGACGTTTACCAGCGTGCCGGAATCTATTCCGAGTTTGGAAAGATTGTGTGCATATCGGTAGGCTTTGTCAATGGCGACAAGTTCCGAGTAAAGTCGTTTTATGGCGACGACGAGAAAGAAATCCTTTCGGGCTTTGCCGACATGCTTGCAAAGTGGGATCCGTTTGGTAACAAGATGCTTTGCGGACATAATATCAAGGAGTTCGATGTTCCTTACATTGCACGCCGTATGCTTGTAAACCGCATGTACAATCTGCCTAAGGCTCTCGACTTGTCGGGTAAAAAGCCGTGGGAAATCAAGCACATCGATACGCTTGAATTGTGGAAATTCGGCGACTACAAAAACTTTACATCTCTCGCACTCATGGCCGACCTTTTCGACATTCCTACGCCTAAGGACGACATCGACGGCAGCGAGGTGGCAGGTGTTTACTACGGCGAGCACGATGTGGAGCGTATTGCCATATATTGCGAAAAGGACGTGTTATGTGTTGCCAACCTGATGCTCAGACTCCAAGGCAAGGATATTTACATGTACGACCAGATGGAAAGGGCAAACGGATAAACAAATTGTCTATTTTTACAAATAAAAATGTTGTTTAGCAGATAAAATATTATTTTTGCGGCGTAAAAATTAATTTATATGAAGACATTTAAGACATTAGTATTATTATTGACGATAATAATCGTAAGTGCAAGTGCAAGCAAAGCACAATTCAACAATGGTGAATCAGGTGGTAGCTTTACGCTCAATTTTATTGGAGCAATGCCGCTTGGTGAATTTGCAGAATCTGATTTCGCAAATGTTCCAACCTATGCAGTACCTTTTGTTAGTGCTTCGCCATTGCTTTTCGATAAAGGCAACGCATCGATGGGTGCAGGTTTGGGATTTAAGGTCGATTACCGTTTCGATTTTGGTATGAGCGTTTATATCGGCGCCGATGTGTTATGGAATCAGTTGAATAAAGATATGCGTTCGCAGTATGACAATAAGAAAAAAACAAAGCCTAATTATATCAATTTCCCAATAATGCTAGGTTTGGGATACCAGTGCTATTTTGGTAATGTATTTGGCTTGTATGCTAACGCTGGCGCTGGTCTTGGCCTATTGTACTTAACGCCAGAAGGTTGGTCAGACGAAATGATAGACTTCAGGCTTTCTACAGCCTTCTCGTGGCAGGCTGGTGGTGGTATATTGCTCGGCGAACACATAAGCATCGGTGCTCATTATCATTTCCTTGGAAATCATACTGTTGAAGTTAAAGAACCAAGCGTTACAAACTTAATGAGCATGCTCCCGTCGCGCAAGATGAACATGAGCATTCTTTCATTGAAACTTGGTATAATATTTTAAAAATTGGAATTAAAAATATACGGGCTGCATGGTGCAGCCTTTTTTTTTGAATAAAAACAAGCTCCAATTTGCTAAAATGTTAGTAACTTGCGAGCCAAAACAAAACTGACACTTGGGTAACGTAAAAAAAATATTACTGCTTTTGTTGTCCTGCTTTTTGGCAGTGCAATCGTTTTCGCAGTTCTACAACGGACATCAGATGAAGTTCGGTAAAAACCGCGTGCAGTTCGACAAGTTTGAATGGTATTATTACCGTTACCCGCAGTTCGATACATATTTTTATACAGGAGGCAGCGACATGGCCGAAATGGCAAGCAGCATCGCTACCGAAATGATACCCCAGCTCGAAACTTTTTTCGACCATAAGCTCGAAAAAAGAATGATACTTGTAATGTTCCAGAATCTTTCCGACTTCAGACAGAGCAATATAGGCTTGAATACCGATGCCGACGAATACAACATCGGTGGTACTCTCAAGATTATCGACAACATTGCTTTCGTGTATATGGAAGTCGACCGTGCAAAGTTCCGCGAGCAGGTCGTAGCTGCAATTTCCAACATTATCCTCAACGAGATTGTTTATGGGTCGAACATAAAGAACAAAATAGCCAACAATACGCTTATTGGAATGCCCGAATGGTACACGAGCGGGCTTGTGGCTTACGTGTCGCGCTATTGGGATTCGGATGCTGACAACCTTAACAAGATTTATTCGTTGTCGAAAAAGTACAGCAACATAAACCAGCTTTCGGGTACCGATGCCGAAACTATTGGCTTTGCAATATGGAACTATGTGGCAAAGATTTATGGTCCGCAAGTTATATCAAATATTGTATATCTGACGCGCATTACAAAAAGTGTGGAAAATGCTTTCATGTATGTGCTCGGAGTGGGACTTACGACACTTCAGGAAAACTGGACTGAATACTATAATACCCAGTACGAGGATTTCAATGCTTCTGCCGAGGAACCACAGGGTGAGAATGTGCTTAAACGTTGCCGTAAGAATGTTACTTACGCACAGGCGCAGTACAACTCGAATACCGACATGATTGCTTGGACTGAAAACAAGTTTGGCAGGTACTGGATAAAGACTTACGATTTCGGTAGCGACAAGCGCAAGACCGTATTCCGTCGCGAACATAAGCTCGACCAGATTATCGACAATACTTATCCCGTCGTACGTTGGCATCCTTCGGGCAAGATGCTTGGTTTCATGATTGAGAAGAAAGGTGAGATTTACTATACCACCTATCAGTTTGAAACTAAGAAAATCAAGGAGATACAAATGCCTTCGATGGAAAAGATAAACTCGTTCGACTATTCAAACGACGGGCAGAATCTTGTAATTGCCGGATTCAACAATGGACAGTCCGACATCTTCGTATTCAATATCGCAGGCAATACAATTGAAAATATCACCAACGATGAGGCCGACGACTACGATCCATTGTATGTCAACAAGTCGAAACAGATAGTGTTTGCTTCGAACAGGGACGAGGAACGACTTGGAACCAAGAAGGACAACACGATTGCTACACAGGATTTTACCGACATATATGTGTACGACATAGCCACAAAATCGATAGCTAAGGTTACCGAGACTCCCGACGCTTCGGAGACTATGCCGTTTAAGCTCGGGGAGGACTATTTCTTCGTGTCGGACAAAAATGGAATAAAGAACTTATATACAACCAAGCTCGATTCGGCCATAAGTTTTATCGATACCACCACGCATTACTCGTACACATATTCTACTGCACAGCTTTCCAACTATAAGTACAGCATACAAAATGCAGGTTACGACAAGTATTCCGACAATATAGGGCTTAGTTATCGCGATGAAAAAGGTTCTCGCATAATTAAAAGAACCAAGACAGATGCTTATGCCGCCGATGTTGCTACAACGGTAAATAGAAAGTTGTTCGAGGCTGCCGAAAAGAAAAAGAACGACGAGTTGAACTATGAAGTGCCAGTAGAAAATACTGTAAATACCGAAAACGAGGTCAATATAAGCGATTATTCTTTCGATCAGGAAGTGTTGGAAAGTGTTAGCCGTAAAAAGTCGGAACCCAAGGAGGTTAAGTCGGTACGGACGTCGAAGTACCATACAACGTTCTACACCAACTACCTTATGACACAGGTCGATTTCAGTTATCTTTTCAATTCTTATCAGAAATATACCGGTAGTGCCTTCTATTTCAATCCGGGACTGAATTTGGTATTCAAGGTTGGAACATCCGATTTGTTCGAGGATTATCGTATAAGTGCAGGCTTCCGTTTCGACGTCGGGATGGATGGAAACGAGTATCTGCTTACGTTCGAAAATCTGAAGCATCGTTGGAACAGGCAGCTAGTGCTTCATAGGCAGGCAGTATCCGATTTAGACAATAACTATGTAAAGACTTTTACTCATGAAGCATTTTACATTATGCGTTATCCGTTTTCGCAGGTCGATGCTATGCAGTTTACGCTTAATGTCCGTCAGAATCAGGATGTTTTCTTGTCGACCGATGCTATAAATCTTGAAAAGAAAAACAGCTACGACTATTGGGGCAGCATCAAGGCCGAATACATTTTCGATAATACTAAAGAATTGGCTCTCAATATATTGTCGGGTACAAGGTTCAAGGTTTTTGCCGAGGCTTTCATGCAGTTCGACAAGAAAAAGACCGACATGGAGGTTATTGGCGCCGATTTCCGCTATTACCAGCCTATTCATCGTTCGCTTATTTTTGCGTTCAGGGCAGCTACGAGTGCTTCGTTCGGACATGCCAAGCTGATATATTATCTCGGTGGCATCGACAATTGGATAAACGTGGTGCCGTCGCAACGTATGTTCAATACCGATATAAAGATTGACCCCGAAATAAATTATGTGTATCAGGCAGTTGCCACTAATCTCCGTGGTTTCAGCCAGAATATCCGTAACGGAACCAATTTTGCTGTGACTAATTTCGAACTACGTTTCCCAGTCATATCATATTTCAGCCGGAAGCCAATAAACAACGAATTTATAAAGAATTTTCAGGTAATAGGATTCTTTGATGCTGGTATGGCATGGAGCGGCTTGAATCCGTATGGTGGCAATAATGCCTACGAAAACGATTATCACGAGCATTATCCTGTAACAGTGATAATAAACAATAGGAACAATCCGCTTGTCGCTGGCTATGGAGTGGGGGTGAGAAGCAAACTTTTCGGCTATTTTGTACGTGCCGACTGGGCCTGGGGCATCAGCAACGGCGAATTGCAGAAGATGATGTTCTATTTGTCGCTGAGCCTCGATTTTTAGGATGGTGCAATGGCTAAAGCCGTTTCTATGTGCTGCGCACGTTTCTGAGTTTGAATGGCTGACGCCGTTTAACTTCGTTGAGGGCTTCGCCGTTCTATGGCTAACGCCCGTTTCTATGCCTTCGGCGTTTCAATGGTAAAGCCGTTTTTTAAGTCTGCAAGCCTGTTAGACTGCAAGCCTGCGAGCCTGTTAGACTGTTGGTCTGTTTGCCCCATTTGCATCTTGTCAGTAACTTGAAACCCAGGAACTTTCAAACTTAGAAACTTTCCCTTATCCATCCCTCTATTTCTGCAATCTGTCTTTTTAGTTCCTCAATCTTGTCGTCGATAACATCGGGAGCCCATTTGGTGGTGCAGAAGCCATTGCCGCGCGAAATGTACATTTCGTCGTCGAGGTCGCAACTGATTTCCTCATAGTTCTCAAGAAGTTGCTTCTTTTGCGACAGCAGTTCCTTTAGGTCATCGAGGTCGGCTTCGATGGGAAGGTTTTCGTTATATAGGTGGTAATGCTTTTTCATGATAATAAAAAAATCGGGGGAAAAATCCCCCGAGATTATTGATTAGAAATACTTTATCTCTTTCTTTTTGCCATCAAACTTGCTGATGTCGGTAAGCAGTGCGTTTGCAAGGCGCGATGCACCGAGACGGAAGAAGTCGTTGTTGAGCCATTCCTCGCCGAGCACATCCTTTACAATTGTGTAGTAGAGCAAAGCGTCTTCAGTTGTCGAAATTCCGCCAGCGGGCTTCAGTCCTACCATTTCGCCAGTTTCCTTGTAGTAGTCGCGTATTGCACAGCACATTACATATACAGCTTCGGGAGTTGCCGAAACAGCGGTTTTCCCTGTCGAAGTCTTGATGAAGTCGGCACCCGATTCCATTGCCAATATGCTGGCTATGTAAATGTTGTCGGGAGTCTTGAGTTCGCCTGTTTCGAGGATGACCTTCAGCAAAGCATCGCCAATGGCGTGGCGGATGGTGAGGATTTCGTCCGAAACTGTCTGGTAGTCCTCTTCAAGGAACTTGCCAACCGAAATTACAATGTCGATTTCGTCGGCACCTTTTTCTACAGCCATCTCACATTCTACGGTTTTCACCGAAAGGAAGGACTGTGAAGCTGGGAAGCAAGCACCAACTGCAGCAATGTCAACATCTTCGAGTTCGAGGCAATCGAGAACTGTCGGAACCAAAGCAGGGTAAACGCAGATTGCAGCCACATTCTTGTATTTTGGGAAGTGCTTGCCGAAGTCGTTTACCTTTTCGGTCATTTCGGCAATCTTGCTTTCGGTGTCGCTGCCGTTGAGGCTTGTAAGGTCAACGCAGTTAAGAAGTTGCATCAGAACTTCCTTGTTGTTGTTTTCCTGCATCTGCTTTTTGTACAGTTTTACCTGCTTTTCAATTTCCTTTTCGCTCGGTGCGCCAGGATAATTTCTATCTTTCTTCATATTATTTAAGTTTTTGATTATCAATATGTCTTGTTTTATCTCTATTGGTTTTCTTCTCGAAATTTGCCTTCATTGCAGCCTCGAGGTCAATTCCCGTCTGGTTGGCTATGCATGTAAGCACCCACAGCACATCGGCAATTTCGTCCTCAAGGTTAAGATTATCGGTAGGCTTTGCCGACTGCTCGCCGTACTTGCGTGCAATTACGCGTGCCATCTCGCCGACTTCCTCTGTAAGTACAATCATATTTGTCTTAACATCGAAGTAGCGCACTCCGTAGGTGCGAATCCAGTCGTCAACAGTATGTTGGAGTTCTGTTAGAGTCATTTCTTATGCATTGTCTTATTCAACACTGCAAAATTAAGATAATTTTGGAATAGAAGTAATATTGGATTTGGTATTTCTAGATCTTCAAATTATCAAATCTTCAAATCATTGAACTATTAAACTTTAAACCCCTTGAACCTTGAACTTTTTGCACCGACGCAAAGCATTGCGCTACAAACTTTAAACGTTGAACCTTAAACTTTAAACCTTATAACGTCCTCAAATCATCCTCCCCCTCCTAAACTCGTTGCACACAATCGCTGCCGCCATCGAGATGTTGAGCGACTCGACATGGTTGTCGTGGAATGGCGGAATGAAAAGCTTGCGTGTAATCTTGGCTTCCACCTCGCGCGAAATTCCTTTTCCCTCGTTGCCCATCACTATAAGTCCGTTTTGCGGTAAAGTCTGTGCGTATATGTTGTCACCTTCGAGGAAAGTGCCGAAGCAGTCCAAGCCTGTCTGCTGGCGGTAGTCGGCGATAAACTGCGGTAGGTCGGCGTAGAAGATGTTCACCCGAGTGAAGGCTCCCATTGTGGACTGTACTACCTTTGGATTGTAGAGGTCGGTACTGCCGTTGGAACAGACGATGTTGCGTATGCCAAACCAGTCGCAGATGCGGATTATGGTGCCGAAGTTGCCTGGGTCCTGCACAGTGTCGATTGCCATAGTAAGTGAATCGGACAAGTCGCTGATGTTTAGTTTCTTATGAGGAGTTGCGACGGCTGCCATTATTGCCGATGCAGTGTTGAAGTTCGACAGTTTTTCCATTGTGCGCTGGTCGGTTTCGAACTTCAGGCTGCTGTCGATGTCGATTTTTTCGAGGCTTTCGGGCAGGCCGACGAGCATCCTTATTTCCATTCCGGTCTTCAACACCTCTTCTATAATCTTGAATCCCTCCACCAGAAACAATCCGTGTTCCTCGCGGTACTTCTTTATTGAAAGCGAACTTAATATGCTGGCTTTTGCCTTGGATAACTGCTGGTTCATTACCTAATATTTATAATGCACAAAAATAGATAAATTTTCTTGTTCTCTTTGCGCTGTTTGTGCAATAGTTTTGTAACTTTGGGCTGTCATTTTTCCCTGACTCTGTTTAATGGGACTTCGGCAGAGGATGGGGAGGTGACACGAAGATTGTAAAAAATAGAAGTCCACTTTAACATTGAATGAAGTAAAGCAAATAACATAGTATTAATCATAGCGTTTGCTTTTATTCGAAACTACCTTTGTTTTGGAAATCAATAATTTAGAAGCAAACGTATAAAAGAGCGCAAAATGACACCAAAAGAACAATCTGCCGCGGCAAAGCGGTTTGTGGCAACGTGGCAAGGCCACGGCTACGAGAAGGGTGAGACTTCAAAATTTTGGATTGACCTACTGACGAATGTGTTTGAAGTACAAGACTTTGCCCACTACATTTATTTTGAAGAACAAGTCAAAAACTTGATTCAGAATAAGACAATTACCAATTTTATTGATGCCTACATACCACAAACACGTGTGATGATTGAGCAAAAATCGAGCAACAAAGATTTGCGCGAACCAATCAAACAATCGGATGGCAGTATGCTCACGCCTTTTCAACAGGCAAAAAAATACATTGCGGAACTACCGCTAAGCCAGCACCCAAAATGGATTATAACCTGCAACTTCGATGAATTTTTGGTTTATGATATGGAAAAACCATACGATGAGCCTGAACAAATCTACTTGAAAGACCTTGAAAAAGAATATTATAGGTTGTCGTTTTTGGTGGAAGAAACCAATGTTCACATTCAAAAAGAAAAAGAACTGAGTTTCAAATCAGGCGAGTTGGTTGGGCTGCTCTACGACAAACTAAGAGAACAATATGGCGAAGTCACAGAAGAAGATTTGAAACACCTTAATAAGCTGTGTGTCAGACTTGTATTCTGTCTTTACGCCGAAGACGCAGGCATTTTCGGCAAGAAATCGATGTTCGGCGATTATCTGAAACCAATTGGCATAGCCGATTTGCGCGATGCCCTTTTGAAATTGTTTACAATTCTTGACCAGCCTGAAAAAACGCGCAGCAAGTTTGAAAAGCCTGAATTATTGGCGTTTCCGTATGTTAATGGCGGTTTGTTCTCTGACGCAAAACTTGATGAGATTCCGCCACTGACCGAAGATATAAAACAACTTTTGGTGGAAAAAGCAAGTGAAAATTTTGATTGGAGCGAAATCAGCCCCACCATTTTCGGTTCGCTTTTCGAATCAACATTGAACCCAGAAACACGTCACGACGGCGGTATGCACTACACGTCTATCGAAAACATTCATAAGGTGATAGATCCTCTTTTTATGAATCAATTGAATTCGGAATATGAAAGTGCTATAACTAAAGCAGCAAACAAACGTATTCAGGAATTGAGAAATTTACAAGAGAAGATGGGCAGGCTACATTTTCTTGACCCTGCTTGCGGTAGTGGCAACTTCTTGACAGAAACTTATTTAAGCCTTCGTAGGTTAGAAAACAAAATTCTTAAAGAAATAAGTGGCGGTATAGGTTATCTTGATTTAGGAGATATTATAAAGGTGAATATTAACCAATTCTATGGAATTGAGATAAATGATTTTGCCGTTTCGGTTGCACAAACTGCATTATGGATAGCCGAAAGCCAAATGCTGCACGAAACCGAAAGCATTGTAAATCAAACAATAGAGTTTCTGCCACTTAAATCGAATTCAAATATTGTTGAAGGCAACGCGTTGCAAATGGATTGGAATAGTGTTTGTCCAAACGAATCGCTGTCATATATAATTGGTAATCCGCCATTTGTAGGGCAAAAATTACAATCAGATGAGCAAAAGGCTGACCTTGCGTATGTTTTCGGAGAAAAGCATAAAGGATTAAAAATGCTTGACTATGTGGCTGGTTGGTACAAGAAGGCTATGGAAGTTATGCGGAATGCAAGAATCAAAACAGCCCTTGTTAGTACAAACTCAATATGTCAAGGAGAATCTATTGAAGATTTGTGGTCAATGCTTTTTAGAGAAGGTGTTCATATTGATTTTGCGTATCGTACATTCCGTTGGGACAATGGTGCTAAAGGCGAAGCACATGTGCACTGCATTATTGTCGGTTTTTCTATTGGAGATGAGAAAAAAGAAAAGACCATATACGATGGCAATGAGATTATTAAAGCTAAAAATATTAATGGTTATTTAATTGATGCCCCAAATATGATTATCAAACGTCAGGGCAAACAAATTTCGGGTGGGCCTGATATGACAAAAGGAGCACAATTAATCGATGGCGGAGGTTTTATGCTTAAATCAGAGATGGAAAAGAAAGATTTTCTAAACAAATATCCAGAAGCGGAGCCATACGTTTACCGTTATTACAATGCAAAAGATTTGTTAAATAATTCACCAGCAAAGTATTGCCTTTATTTGAAACATTGTTCTCCCAATTTAATGAAAAATTGTAAAGGTATTCGCGACCGTATTCAGGCCGTTTATGATTTTCGGGCTAATAACGATGCTCCATCTACAAGAGATTTAAAAGATACACCTTCGCAATTCTTCCAATCACAAGTGCCTGAATATCAAAGTATAGTTATTCCTGTGGTTTCGTCAGGAAATCGTAAATACATTCCAATCTGTTTTATGCCAGCAGGAAACGTTTATACCAATGCTCTTTTCTATGTTGATAATGCTGATATATATTTATTTGGATTATTATCATCAAGTGTTCACATGGCATGGACAAATATCATTGGAGGAAGACTAAAAAGCGATTTCCGATATTCTAACGATATTATTTACAATAATTTCCCATTCCCCAAAGTATCGGAAGAACAGCGACATCGAATAATGGAAACCGCACAAATAATACTTGATGTTAGAGAGAAATACCCAGACAGTTCGTTAGCAGATATTTACGATGACCAAATAATGCCGACAGAACTTCGCAAAGCCCACGTAGCAAACGACCGCGCAGTAATGGAAGCCTATGGTTTTAATGAGAAAATGAGTGACGAAGCAATTGTAGGTGAGTTGTTCAAAATGTATGAAAAACTAACGACCAAGCGGGCTGAATCTGAAAATAAGAGTAAAAAGAAAACAAAGTAAACTATTTTTGGCACAAAGTAGGGCTGTCGCAAAGGCAGCCCTATTTTTTCCCTCTGTCCTTTCTGTCCTTCGATATTTGTACTCCCGAAGGCTAGAATATAAGGATTTGCAACCTTTAGCTCACTGCCAAGGTAGTAATCCTCTTGCCCGTTAGGGTTTCATTCTGTTTGCTAAAAAAATATCTTGTCCAACTGCATTTTCTTCGTACCAAAAATTCGCATATATTTTTAGGTTTATTTTTTTAGAATAGGGAAAACAATCACATTTTTTTTGTAAGTTTGCACAATCAAAGATATGTTTTATATAGCAAACATCATATTATGCTTAAACTTATATTCAGCCCTTATTATGACGGGAACTGCTATGCAGGAAATCCCGCCGAAAACAAATATGTCTTAGGTACTAAATATGTTGGCTCTCTCGGACTGCTCGACGAATTGGAATTGCGGGCGGGACTTACAGGAAGGTATTCAGACGATTTCCAACGTGCCATCTTCTATGCACGAGCCATAAAAAAAGCCATTGCCGGCCACAAAGATCTGTTTTTCGCCAAGTCGTTCGACAAAGACAAAATCAGAACGGCCTACGTTGTGTTAGGCTGGCGCGATGCCCTTGTTAAAGCCGGTTGGAACAAGACGATTACAAATACTAGCCGTCTCGACGGATTGGCTGCTGTGGAAGCGTTTTTCACCGAAAAAGGCGAAGCCGACCGTTGGCGCACCCTTCTCGAACTTTCCCAAAACACTCCGCTTTTGGAGAAAACCGACCGCATCGAGGTGGCTTGTAAGAAGGAATACTTGGAACCGCTTTACAGGCAACTGTTTGACAATATGGAAAAAAACGGTTGCTCGATAAGCTACGCTCCGATGAACATTGCTAACAATTTGCACCAAAAAGCCCAAGTCTTGTCGTTCAAAAACGACCTCGAGATGGCCGAATGGCTGGCACAGCAGAAGTTGGGCGACAACGATGTGGTGGTTTGCGACGATGCCTCCATTCTGAACATCAACCTCTCACTAGAGGGGAAACCCCAGTTCGATGACGAAAGTAATGCCATAGGTGCTATTATGCAAATTTTCACGTTGGGGTTCCAGCTATTCAACAAACCCCTCGACCTTAATACATTGCTGGCCTACCTGCAACTGCCTTCAACGCCTCTCACATCGTTGTATGTAAAACGCACAAATAAGAAGGATGGTACAGACTATTACCTGTCGTTGCGCCGTGTTCTTTTTAACCAATTGCTTGAAGACAACGGCATTGGTACCGCGTGGAACGCGCTTATAGATGAGGCAGTGTACGACTATGAAGGTCACGATATGTCCAAATCGGCACAAAGAGCCAAAACTTTGTTGTTCATCAACCAATGGACACATGTTAAAGAAATTGGCGGCAAGTACACCATAGAGAAGAAAATTGTTGTGGATTTTCTCGAAGCTATGAAAAAATGGTCAAAACAAAATCTCTACGACGAGAGCAAAGCCCTGCAATTCAACGCAGTGGCCGACAACTGCGATACATTGAATATGATTTTAGAAGACGAGCCTAATGTAATCAACACTGCCGACCTTTCGCTGTGGACTTCGCAGATAACACGTCCTGTAACATTGCTCAACCAGCCGGCGCGAGTAGGATGCATAAACGTGACACGCACCATTGCCGACATTCATACCGCTCCCGACACCCTTTATTGGGCGTGCACAACTCCTCAATACAACTTCAGGTACGACCTTGAATTTCTTAGTCCTAACGAGATGTCCATACTCGAACATAACGGCATTGAGGTGCCCAGCCGGGAAACAGTGCTGAAAGCCAGGCGCGAGATTATGTTAGGCGTATTGTCGAAAGTGAAGAAACAAATCCTTATGCTCGAATGCGAAATCATCGGCGGCGATGTGCCTGTTGAAGACCCTGTTGCCACCGAATTGCGATACACAGGAAAACTCTCTGTGCAATACCAAGAACCAGACAAGAAAGGCTGGGAACAAAACAAAGTGATGGCCGGTTCCACCAAGCAAGGAGAGTATAAAGTAAATCCTTCTGTGTTTGAGTTGCTCGATACGGAAAAAGAAAAAGGTGGTCTCAAACGGGAGATGGAAAGCTACAGCAGTCTCGATGAACTTATCCAAAGGCCATTCGACTATGTGATGGATTATATTCTTGGACTGCGCCAATATGGTGCGGCGGCTATGGCCGACATGGATACCGTGAAAGGCAACGTGGCCCACGCATATATGGAAACGTTGACAGAAGACTGCAATGGTGTGACAGAGAATATGAAAAAACTTCACGACGCTAATTTTGAAAACAAGATTAACCTGTTGGCTGAAACGCAAGGCGCTATACTGCTTTTGGAAGAGAACGAATTGGAATTCAAGCGTTTCAAAAATCTTTTGAAAAAAAGTGTCGACATCTTACTTGATATCATAAAGCAAAACAATCTGACCATTGTAGGGGCGGAACAATATTACGAAGCCGAAGTACCTACGATAGGAAAAATGAACGCCCGCATTGACTATGTGCTTACCGACAGCAACGGCGATTATGTGATTATCGATTTTAAATGGAATGAGAGTACAACTTACCAAAAGAAACTCGAACAAAACGATGCGTTGCAACTGGCGGTTTACAAGGCTGTAATTGAAAAATACCTGAAAGACCAGGGCGACAACCACAAGGTTTGTTTTATGGGATATTATGCCTTGCCTCGACACACCTTATACTCCGTTTATGACAATATAAAGCACAAATATATAGAGGTAGTCATACCAGAAAACAACGCCGATTTGATGAAGTTGGCTGTTAATTCCTATTTATATAGGATAAATCAAATAAAATCCGGAGTTATTGAAGAAGGAGAGAACCTTAAACTCGCCGACTTGCAGTATGTGAAGGACTCCAACAGCAAGCAACTCTATCCGCTTAGAGGCGACTACAATGATAACACTCTAAAATCCACCAGTTATGGCAATAAAAACATCGTATTGAAAGGAGGACTTGAATAATGAAAAACATTACCTATATAAATGCTGGAGCCGGTTCTGGCAAAACCTACCGCCTTACCGAAGATATGGTTAACAAGGTCAAACAAGGCCTTTGTACCCCTTCGCAGATCATCGCATCCACATTCACTACCGATGCTGCTGCTGACCTGAAGAAAAACGCCCGCGAGAAATTTTTACAACACGGCTTGTATCCCGAAGCGGCTGAACTCGATTCCGCAGCTATCGGCACGGTGCATTCCATTGGGTTGCAATATATCAAGAAATATTGGTACAAACTGGGACTGACTGCTTCTGTCGAAACAATCACCGACGATGCCAAAATGAGCTATCTCAACCGCACCCTAACCAAAGTTGTCTCAGATGATGATATTGCTGCTTTCAGAGATTTTGCCGAAACCTTTGGTATCAAACAGAGTATATCAACCAAAATTGCCGATAGCTTCTGGAAACCACTGGTTCAAGATGTTGTTGAAACAGCCAATGCCTTTGGCATCAACGATCTGGAGGTTTCCGAGAAAAAGTCTCTTGAAATGGCACAACTGTTATTAGGAGCCAATGGACGTTTTTCCTTTATGCAAAACCCAACCAAGAGCGAAAACGATATGCGCACCATATATTATGGCTGTATTGAACGCATATTCAAAATTGCCCGTGAGTGGTCAGAATTGTTTGAACAATTCAAGGAGGAAAATGGCTTGATAGAATTCAACGATATGGAAAGCAAGTTTATCCAACTGTTGCAGGACAAGGAAGTTCAGGCAGATATCTCGCAGTCGGTAAAATATGTCTTTGTGGATGAATTCCAAGACTCCAATCCGAAGCAAATCCAGATTTTCGATATGCTGTCGGATTTGGTGGAACACAGCTATTGGGTGGGTGACCCCAAACAAGCCATCTATGGCTTCCGTGGTTGCGACACAGTGCTGGTGCAGGCGCTTACTGACAAAATCATCCAAGATGCGAATAAGGGAGTTAATGGTATGAACTTCGATACATTGAAAGAGTCGCGCCGTTCTCTGAAACCTTTAGTGGACACCACGTCCGCTGTGTTCACCAATGTGTTTGACAATATGGATCCAGACATGGTCAAGCTTACAGCTCACAGAACAGAATTGCTTCCCAACAACACCCCTGCACTGTGGCATTGGGAGCAAGAAAAGACGCTTGAACCCGGCCAAATAAAGGCTTCGGTAAAGAAGGAAAAACTCTTCAATTCCATCGCACGGCAGGTACGCGATATCGTAGATGGTAAAAGCGAAATCGAAGTTGTCTTCGACAAAAACACTGGTGCCATCCGTTCCGCCCAATATTCGGATATCGCCGTTTTGGCGAGAAGCAATGCGGATGTAAATGCCATTACGAGTGCTTTGCAAGCCAAGGATATTCCCGTAGTAATGGAGAGCACTGTGGATGTCAACTGCAAGGAATTGCGGCTTGTGCGTCTGCTCCTCAACTACATAATCGACGATTCTCCGCTTCTTAAAGCCGAAATTGCCCATCTCCTCTTCGGAGTGGAAACTGTTGACGTGTTAGAAGACCATCAGAAAGCTTTGGATTCGGACGATTTAGACAAATTGGCGTCTTTGAAAGAGAGATTGAAGGCACTTCCCGTGACCGACATTGTGAAGACGCTAGTTGTCGAGTTGGATATTATCAACCGTTGCCAGAAATGGGGAAATGCCGAGAACCGTCAACGCACCTTGCAAGCCGTAATCGAAGATGCCAAGACCTTCGATGACAACGCCATCGCTTTGGGACAAGCATCCTCCATAGAGCATTATCTTGAACATCTTGACGAAGAAGGTGTTGTTGTCAAGGAGGGGTTCTTCCGTGAAGGTGTCCGGGTGCTGACCTATCACCGCTCAAAAGGTCTTCAATGGAACATTGTCATATTATGCTCTTTGGATGATGATTCACTGAATGCAAAGAAACTGAAAAAACGCTTTGTCTTTGGAGTCAATTATGTGAGAACAACCGATCCCTCGGCTGTCCAACTCTATTCCGATTATTATCTCACCTGTCTTCCCTCTTTCTTTTCGTCATCCCAAAGCAATTTGCCCCAAGATATGATGAATGATATTGATTCGTTAAAAACTTACAGAAAATATGCAGACAGATTGTCTTATGAATCGCAACGCCTTTTATATGTTGGGGTCACACGGGCGCGCGACTATCTCATCACCACTTCGCTAGCTGGGAAAAAGAATCCGATGCCGTGGTTAGAGGCTTCTGGCATAATGCCTGTTATTTCTGGCACCGCCGATTATCAGTCTATTTGGGGCGTGGGTGATGGCATAGAAAAGTCGAAGTTTGTTCAGATAGTTGATGATGGAACGTATGTAGGCAAATCTGCGCCATCGGATTATTACTGTCGCAAGGATAATCTGTCATCCCCGGTTTTTGATGAGAAATATCTTTCTCCGAGCAAGTTGGTGGATGATGTCTTGGCTGATCAGGTGAAACCACAGGTGCTTTATCCTGTTCAGGACCAAGTGCCTCGTCCTATAAAGGTCGGTACCGGTGACGAATACGATGTTATGGGCACCTGTATTCACAACATCTTTGCTACCTACCGCCCCGAGGCAGATAGAAAAGAGATGATTAGCAAGGCAGAACAAACAGTGAAGGCCTTTGGTATGGACAGGATGTTGCCAGATAAGGATGGCATCATCGATTCCATAACCAGCCTTTACCAATATTTGGAAAAACAGTATGGCAAAGCCGTTAAGGTGGAGCACGAGGTGCCGTTCCGCCACGAAAGTAACGGACAGGTCTTTACGGGAGAGATGGACTTGCTTTGGTACACGGCTGAAAACGAATGTGTTCTCATCGATTTCAAGAATTTCCCCGGCAGTATAGTTGATGCGTTGGACAAAAAGAATAAGAAATATGTCGGGAAGTATGCCGTGCAGCTCAAGGCATACGAAGAAGCATTGAGGGCTGCCGGAATCAAAGTCAAGACAAAGCTTATCTATTACTCTGTGCTTGGATGTCTAATTGAGATAAAATTTGAGTAGCGATTGCTCGTGAATTGAAAATAGAAGTCATACTATAAAAATGCTGATATAATGTTCAATAGGCCATACACAACGAACTCTTTCATCTCCACCGTGCCTCTTTGCTACGACACGATATATTATGTGGAAAGCCCCGACAATGATGTGCTTAACCGCACCATGCTTCAGCTGCTGCAAGATGGTCATCTGTTCTACGATTCGGAAATGATGTCGTTTCCTATCAAATTGCAATATGTGTCACAAAAGGAACTCAGCGGCGACTATCTGCAGTCACAGTTGGGCGACGGCTATGACGATGAAAATGTAAATGATGCCATATACGATTTGCGCAAATGCCTTTCTGCTGATGTTGGCGGAACCCTTACAGCCTGCTATATGCCTCGCAAAGGTTCCGAAAGCACGCGTGAAGATATTTGTTCCTTGTCGCTCATTGAGTTTGTATCACCAGAAAGAGCAGTAGCAAGTGCTAAAAAATTTGCCAAATATTTAGCCGAAACAGATTTTGAACGGGTGATGGGTGTTTCGTACCAGCAGTATTTGAAAGACTATGAAGACTTATATAATCCTCCTCTGCCATCTTTTGGCTATACGATGGGGTACATGAGAACTACAGTAGAACCCGAAGATGTTGTAAGAATAATAAAGTCAAAGCTAAAAAATGTAAAAGGCAGGTCGACTTTGAGTATTCTTGAAATATTGAAATCAGATATAAAAAGAATTGAAGATATGTGCAAATTGGACATTTTCTGTCCATTATCCATATATAACGATGAGATATGGCTCAATTTTCCCGACCATGAAAAGATGGAAGTGACATTTGGACGAGGTTCGGTGGCAAAAGCATTATATATTTTTTATCTACAGCATATTGAGCGTGTCCAAAAGAACCCCAAAATACCAAGATATGTATCGCAGAGTGAGTTGTATGATTACATTCCAGAAATAAAGAAAATTTATGAGAAAATTAAAAACAAAAAAGTTTCCGACAACGATATTGCATCTTGGTGTGACAAGTCTATAAATACTTTTTCTAATGCGATTTCTTCTATAAATAAATTTTTCAAAAGGGAATTTGATCTAGAGCTTATAAAAAAGAAAGAGCATAAATCATATCTGCTTGAAATAAAGGGAATGGATGGCAATGGTAATTCTCGGTATGGCATCGATCTCGAACCTTATGATTTTTACCTTGATGACTACAGCATAGACAGAATGGAAAATATTTAGAAATGTACAGAAAAATAGAATCGGAAAGTTTTCCAGGTAAGGAATCACAGCATAATATTTTACACTAGCTTAAAACAAAACTATTGGACGGTCGAAAGCCGTCCTTTTTTTTCTGCCCTTCGGGATTTGTACTACCGAAGATTGAAATATAAGGATTTGCAATCCGCAAAAATCATCTTCAATTTTTCTGCTACTAGCAGAATCCCCCACCCAATTCATCAACACATTACATTTGTATCGTTGAATTTATTGTATCACTGAAAACCCAAAAAACTGAAGAAAAAATGAAAGAAAAACTATTAGAGATTCCAAAGAAGTTCTTGCTTCCGGATATTGAGGAACAAGGTTCAGAGCGATTGTTTTATGTGGAAGGCGATGAGGATGTTACAGCATTCTCAGCCGATACAACGATGGCTGAATTTGGTAAATGGGTAAGCGAAAAGACTGCCCGAAGCAAGCAGGTTGACAAGCTTGCCAAATGGCTCGACGAATTTACCGCTGGCGACAACGATCTTGCATGCGACTTGCTGAAAAAGGAGCTGACGAAGCGCGAAGCCAAGAAGAAAGTGCAGGAATTTTGTCCGCTAATGGTCAAGGACAACAATGTGTATTATCTAGAACTAGACGATATGCAGATTGAGAAGATTACATTCGGGCGTGCCAATGTCGCCAAGACATTATATATCTTCTTCTTGCGGCAGATTGAACGTGCTAGCAGAGACAGCGCAGAACCGAAATGCCTATCGAAGGTGGAGATTGTAGAAAACCAGAAATATCTTGACGACTTGCAAGAAATCTACGAAAAAATAAGCGGCAAGAAATGCGACATCAAGTCGTGGTTTCTAAACAGCAACCAGGCAAACGACTTCACCAATGCGCTTTCTTCGATTCGCAAGGCATTTGAGGATATTTTTTTCATTCCGCAGATCAAAGTGCATCGGAAATGCTACAGCATAGAGATTATGGGCGAGGACAATAGCGGAAATTCTCGCTACGGCATCGGCCTTAGTGTAAACAATTTCGACCTCGGGGAATATCGCGTTTATGCAAACGATGAAGACAAATCTACGAACATATAGAATAAAATAAAATTGGGCAAAAAGGCTAAAAGAAGAAAAGGCCCAAAGCCTTCAAGCCTTTGAGCCTTCTCGCCCACAATCAAAACATCAAATTATCAAATCGTTGAACCTTGAACTAGAAACTTAGAAACAACTTTAAACTTATAAACTTATGACAAACGAAATTAAATCTTCCAACGTATTGAACGGTCACACCTTTGTTGACCTTGGCCTACCGAGCGGTATAAAGTGGGCAACCTGCAATGTAGGGGCAACCAATCCCGAACAATTTGGCGACTATTTTGCGTGGGGCGAAACAGGTCCCAAGAAAGATTATGAACCGAAAAACTACAAGTTCCACCTTTACGACAAAAAAGCGAAAAGAAAAAAGTTTATCTTTTCCAAGTATTATAGGGATTTTGACGATCATGTCATATTGGAACCCTGCGACGATACCGCTACTGCCAACTGGGGCGAAGGCTGGCGTATGCCTGCTCGAGACGAAATGCAGGAACTTATTGACAACTGCATTGGCGAATGGGCGACGATAAATGGGGTGAACGGAAGACTTTTTACTGGGCCTAACGGGAATTCTGTATTCTTTCCAGCCGGCGACTACAACTACGATAATAAATATAATAGTTGTGGCTATTATTGGTCGAGTGTACTCAATCAGGACTCTCCATATAGTGCGTATAGCCTTTACGTATGTTCTCCCTATGCTAGTGTTGACGCAGGCAACACTCGTTGCAACGGCTTTTCGGTGCGGGCAGTGTGTGGGCACGAACCGCAGCCTGTTCCAATAAAACCAAGAATAACAAATAAGAATACGATTGAAGAAATATTAAAGATTGAGGACGGCGTACTAGTAAAGTGCCACGAGGATTATGAGGGAGATTTGATTATTCCCAATTCCGTAACGAAGATTGGAAGGAGAGCTTTTTTGGGGTGCAGGGAGTTGAAATCGGTCGTAATCCCCGATTCTGTAACTATTATAGAACGGGAAGCTTTTTTGGCCTGCTGTGAGTTGGAATCGGTTACAATACCAGATTCGGTTACTAGCATTGGCGATTTTGCGTTTTATAATTGCGATAGCCTTGAATCAATAGTTATTCCTAAATCTGTCACAAGCATTGGTGCTCACCTGTTTTATAATTGCTCTAGCCTTAAGTCTGTAAGCATTCCCGATTCGGTTACTAGCATCTGCGCAAGAGCATTTTTTTACTGTAGCGGACTTACATCATTAACAATTCCCGATTCGGTTACAAGCATTGGTGAGTGTGCCTTTGCCGGTTGCAATAAACTGAAAACTATAACAATTTCTAGTTCTCTTACAAGTATTGCCAAAGGCGCATTTGCAAACTGCGGAAAACTGTCAGTGGTGGACATTCCCAATTCTGTGACGAAAATTGAGAGAAACGCATTTTGTGGTTGTCGTAGCCTCTCGTCTATAACAATTCCCGCTTCGGTAAGGGAAATATACCGTGATGCTTTTCTTGACTGCGACAAACTGACTTCGTTATATTATGGTGGAGATATTGAAAGCTGGTGCGGGATTTCGTTTGAATTATTCAATTCTAATCCGCTTTATTGTACTCACAACCTGTATATTAATAATGAGCTTGTGACTGATTTTGTAGTGCCAAGCAGCATAAAGGAAATAAAAAACTACTCCTTTTATGGCGCAACTTGCCTGAAGTCCGTAAAATTTCACGATTCAGTTACACGCGTTGGTTTGAGTGCATTTTATAATTGCACCGGACTAACTGGAGCATTGTCAATCCCCGATTCGGTTACAAGCCTTAGCAATGGAGCATTTGGCAACTGCACAGGATTGACTTCCGTATCTATACCGAAAACCGTCACAGACCTTGGCCGTGGTACATTTTTTAATACCGCTTGGTACAACAGTCAACCCGATGGCATAGTATATCTGGATGGATGGTGTCTGGGATATAAGGGAGAAAAACCTTCCGGAAACTTGGTGATAAAGAAAGGCGCAAAAGGTATTGTGGGGTATGCCTTTTATATTTGTACTGAACTTATATCGGTAACAATTCCCGCTTCTGTGGAATATATCGGTGAGAATGCGTTTTGCGATTGCCACAAGCTGACTTCGGTTACTATTCCTGCTTCGGTGAAAAAAATTGGCAAGGAAGTTTTTAAAAATTGCCGGAGCTTGTCCTTAGAGACAAAGCAAAGGATTGCGGAATTGCTATTGTAGCATCGGTTTTCGGTGCGGGCGGTGTGGTGGGGATTTTTTTCTGCTACTAGCAGAATTTCAATGTGCCGAAAAATGATGTATATCTTTGTCTCGATGAAAATAAATAACACCAAAAATAAAAAAACTATGAAAAATGAATACACAAAGCAGGAGTACGACAGGCAGAAAAGGATGCTGAAAAATATTTACGATACTCCGCAGTTTGCACCGCAGTTTCACTGGAACGCAAAGTACCAAACCGAAGAAATGAAGAATAAGGTGCCGTACATCAGCATACAGGACCTGATTGACTACAAGTATGTTATGTGCGCAATGCCCAAGGAAGAAGTTGAGATGATATTTTTTGAGTTCGATCGCCGCGAGGTTGTAAAGGAATACGACAGCCTTGATGAATTAGTGGAAGATGGCTGGAGGCTTTGCTAAAAAGGCAGAAACCATTATTCTACCGAAATGTACATTGAAATTTTATCGAGCTCGTCGCGTGAAATTGCCTTTTGTTTTACAAGTTCATCGGTTGACTTGATGGTCTTGGCGAATTCGCGGTAGTTGAGGATTGAGTTTGCGATATTTTTGTCGATGTACGGATGCGAAACTAAGGTTTTGAAGTCGGCCTTGTTGATGTTGATTGTACGGACTGGTTCGTCGCCGACCTTGAGGTGTGGCAGAATACTGTTGTACAGCTCGTCGGTCATGCCATACACTTCGCGTACCTGCTCTACAGCGACGAATCCACCAAGTTTGTTGCGGTAGTCGATTATGCGCTTGGAGTAGGCGGCACCAATTCCCTTTAGCATCTGCAAATCGGTTTCGGTAGCCGTGTTGATGTTGATAATAATGTCGTAAGATGCTGTTTCCTGTGCGCTTTCGATTTTTATATATGGCATAAGACTTTCGGCAAAATCGGCTTCAACGCCATGAATTTTGGTAATGTCCGACGGCTGCTTGAAACGTCCGCCCTTGCTGCGATATTTCACGATATTTTCGGCTTGCCACGGCTTGAAACCAAGTCGTTCAAGTTCGTCTATTGTGGCAGTGTTTGGGTCGAACTCGAAAAGTTCCGATGGCTGGGAGCTATCGTTTTTCCCGTATTCACGCCTGTAATCGTTGTGATGGAAATTGCTGGAGTATTGCTGACGTTCGATTACGATATAGTCCTTTATTACTTCGTATTCTTCGGGTTTCAGGGTGCGGACGCGGGTAATGTCTTCGGGCTTGTAGAACTTGTAGCCTTTTTCGCGGTAGTTCATTATGCCGTTCACCGACTTTGGCGAGAGTCCGAGCCGTAGCAGGTCCTCTCGCGAAGCGGTGTTTGGGTCGAAGGCGAAGAGTTCGCTATCGTCGAAGTGTGTCTGCTGGAAAACAAGGAAACTGTCGATTTCGTTCTCGAAGTCGCTAAAGTCAACTTTCTGGCTCGACTTGTGCACCGACAAGAATATGTTTGCGCCAATCAGCGCAATCAATATCACAATCAGCACAAGCATTCCGTTTTGCTCGCGCTTCGAGAAGTTGAAATATTCCTTGAAAAAATTCTTCATTACGAGCGAAAAAAGATTTCAAAGATACGTAATGACCAGTTTTAACACTTATTCTTCTTTTAGTACATCCAAAATGCTGAAAATCTTGGTTTCGCCATACGAGTCGGTTGCCCATACGCGACCAATCTTCTTGTCAATCTTTGTAACCTTGTAGCCAGTCTTGAAACTGCCAACAAAGTTTGCCATCACTTCGTCGCCGACATTTATGTCCTGATTGAGCGGAACAACCTTGCAGAATTCCTTCTTATATACGGTTATTTTTCCAGCCCAGCCCGACAGGAGCAAATACTTGTCGGCTGCATTTATAAGGGTGAAAATCTTGTAGCTTCCATCGGCATTGACGGTAACCTGTGCGCCTGGCTGCCATTCGTTGTTCTTGAGAACTACAAATGTATTTGGACGCAACTGCTCGTTGTTATGTTCGTTGGCAAAGCCCTTTCCGTCGTCTTTCCAGTCCATATCGAGGTAGCAAACCTTTGGCGATGAGGGATTTGAGTCGTCGGTAACGATTGCACGTTCCATTCCCGAACCGCTTTGCCACCAAGTGAGCACAATGTCGCCCTTCTTCGCAGTTTGTCCCTGCGGAATAGGAATAATAAGTGCATTAGGCATTTCGATGTCCTGTCCCATGCTTGACACAACCGACGACTTTTCGCCTATGCTCTTGAGGGTTGCATTGTAAAAGATGTAGGTTTCTTCGGCTGGATCGTTCGATTCCTTTAGCTTGTCCGGATAGAACGAATGGATTGACAAAACTGTCTGTCCTTCGGCAAGACCCTCGTTCTTGGCCTCTTCGGGGAAATACCACGGGAAATCGGATGCTTCGATTGCTTTTTCAACTTCAGATTTTTCTTCCTCAGTTGTCTCTGTATTGTTTTCCTGAAGGTTGATGCTGTGTGTAGTAGCGCCACCACAACCTGCCATTGCCAGCGACAACGGCAATACGATTGCAAACAAAATGTTCTTTCTCATATTTATACTATTTAAAATTAAAATATCGAACCATTATTTTACAAAGGTAATTTCCATTTTTGATTTGGCAAAATTTTTTCACATGCAATACATTCCGGATTTTTTTGGACGTTGCACGCAACGTCTCTACAGATTTTGAAATTAATTCGGCGCAAATCATTGCGCCGCTACAATCATTAATTAAACATTGTACTGTCGCGGTGGCCACGCCGCAACAAGAACGGCGAAGCCCTCAACGAAGTTAAACGGCTTCAGCCATTCAAACGGCGTAAGCCCTCAAACGCCGCAGGCATAGAACGGCGAAGCCCTCAACGAAGTTAAACCTTCTTAATTATTTCATCCAATTTTTCCAGCGACCAATCGGGCACATATTCCTCCGAATTGCTGCTTAATTCCTGGAAATACCCGTTGTGCAGACCGCATTGCTTGAAATGGGCTGATATTTCATCGTATTCGCTTTGCGTGATGGTGCGACCGAGCAAGGGATGGTTCTTGACATCTTTCGTTGGAAAATATTGAGCCATAAGGCTTACATATATGTTGCGGTCGAACGATGCTAGGTAGTCGAGCACGCGCTTGCTGTTGTCGAGGTTGCCAGGCAGCACAAGGTGGCGAACTATTACGCCACGGCGTAGCATTCCGTTTACAAAGACATTTTTAGGTCGCTGACGTTTCATCTCGGCAATGGCAGCAGTTGCCGTTTCAAAATAATTTGGTGCCGACGAATATTTGACAGCAAGGCTGTTGTCGGCATACTTGAGGTCGGGCAGATACACATCGACAAGCCCTTCGAGGCGGCGCAACTGTTCAACCGATTCGTAGCCGTTGCTGTTGTAGACGACAGGAATTTTTATCTGCGGCTTGTATTTGGCAAGTGCTTCGGCTATTTGTCCCGTAAATTGTGTAGGGCTGACGAGGTTAATGTTTTCGGCACCGACACTTTGCTGGTAAAGCATAAGTTTGCCGAGCGTATCAACCGAAATTTCCCTGCCGTAAGCCGAGCGCGAAATTGCATCGTTCTGGCAGAAGATGCAGCGCAGGTTGCAGCCCGAGAAGAAAATTGTACCGCTTCCGTGTGTTCCCGAAATGCACGGCTCCTCCCACTCGTGTATTCCTACACGGGCAATGGTAAGACCTTTAACTCGGCAGAAACCAGCCTGTTCGGCACGGTTTACCTTGCAATTGCGTGGACAAAAACTACATTCCATTGTGCATCATTTTCGATACGCAAAAGTAAGGTTTATTTCGTTTGTGAAATGCAACAATTGTTATGATGTTATGTTTATTCGATGCAAAAAGTATTTTTTTTGACAAATACATATAATAAAAAAATAAAAGTGATTATCTTTGCGCCCTAATTTTAGTAATACATTTATATGGCAACAACAGCAGACATTAGAAAAGGTTTAGCAATGGAACTCGAAGGAAAGCTTTACCTTGTGGTTGATTTTCAGCATGTAAAACCAGGCAAAGGCGGAGCATTCGTCCGTACAAAGCTCAAGAGCCTCGAAAATGGAAAGACCATCGACAAGACTTTCAACTCGGGTGCATCGATAAACCCGGTAAGAATCGAACGCCGTCCGTACCAATTTGTATATAAGGACGATATGGGCTACAACTTCATGCACATGGAGACTTTCGAGCAGATTGCTATTCCCGAAGATGTTATCGACGGAGTTGAATTCCTCAAGGAAGGTCAGGATGTAGAAGTAGTGGTTCATGCCGAAACCGAAACTCCGCTCTCATGCGAACTTCCTCCATTTATCGAGGCAACAGTTACCTACACCGAACCAGGTCTCAAGGGCGATACCACAACCAACGCACTGAAGCCTGCAACTATCGACACTGGCGCTCAGATTATGGTTCCCCTGTTCATCGAAATAGGTGAAAAGATTAAGGTTGACACCCGCACAAAGGAATACGCCGAAAGAGCAAAATAATGTCATTACTTGTTTTGACATGAACGAAACAGACAATAAAAGCACATTCAACGCATCAGATGTTCTGCTCCTTATAGTAAAAAGGTGGAAACATCTGCTAGTGGTTTGCTCCATTGCTTTCGTTGTTTCTACAATCGTAAGTTACTGCCTGCCCGAACTTTACAAGTCGACGGTGGTGCTGTATCCGGCAACTTCGACATCGGTATCGCAAGTGCTTGGTGCCGAGGGGCCTTCGCAGAAAGGACTTATGCAATTTGGTGAAAACGAGGAAGTGGAACAGCTGATGCAAGTGCTTCAGTCGAACGACATCAGAAAACGCATTATCGAGAAATACAATCTCGTCGAACACTACGGGCTCGATCCCGAAACCAAATACCTTTACACCAAGTTGTATGACAAGTACGACGAAAACGTGAAGATTTCACGTACCGAATACACGTCGGTAATAGTTGAGGTGCTCGACGAAAGTCCCGATACTGCAGCGTTAATTGCCAATGATATCTCCATCCTTATCGATACGGTGTATGCCCGTATGCAGAAGGAAAGGGCTTACAAGGCGCTCAAAATTGTAGAACGCGAATACCTCGAGCAGGAAGCCACAGTAAAGGCCATAAAGGATTCGCTGGAGCAGCTCGGAAGACTGGGCGTTATTGATGTAAGGTCGCAGACCGAAATGTACAGCGAACAATATGCCATAGCACTTGCATCGGGAAATACCCGTAATATCAACGAAATAGGTGCAAAACTCGATACGCTTGCCAAGTATAGTGGCGCACATTCGACACTGAAGGAGCAGCTTATTGAAGAGGTTCAGACGCTTTCTCTTCGTAAAGGTAAATACCGCGTAGCAAAGATCGAATACGAAAACGACCTTCCAAACGCATTCATTGTAAACAAAGCCGAAAAGGCCGAAAAGAAAACCTATCCGATACGCTGGCTTATCGTCTTTACAACAGTATTAGCCTCGTTCCTGCTGGCGCTTATAGCACTTGCCGTAATCGAACCATTAAAAAAAAAATAAAAGTAACAACCGATAATCTGTCACAAACACCGCCACAAAAAAATAAAGGATACAAAAAGAAGATTTTTAGCAAAGTACTATTACCAAATTACGAAACCATGGAAAGTTATTTCAAAACAAAAAGCATTTTCGGACTTACGGCAAAATGGAAATGGCATTTGCTGATAATTACAGTTGTGTCGGCAGTTCTTGGGCTAGTATTTTCGGCACCATATTTTATACATCCTAAATTTAAGTCGTCGGCAACACTTTATCCAGCCAATATCGTTTGTCTGTCCGACGAATCCGAATCGGAACAGATGCTCGAAATAATGGGCTCCGACGACATCAAATTCCAGATAATAGAACAATACGGACTATATTCGCACTACGGATTGGATTCCACCGAACGTACATCGCTGGCAAAGATGATGTCGTACTACGACGACAATGTAATCATTGAAAAGACTCCTAACGATGCCATAATGATAACGGTATGTGACGAAGATCCACAGATGGCCGCCGATATGGTAAACTCGATTATTGAATATTACGATGCACTTGTCCTAAAGCTAAACGCTATAAAATCTAAAGAAATATTGGAAATATACACAGCAACTGCAAAAGAAAAAGAGCATATAATCGACAGCCTCTCTGAAGTACTTAAGAAATACGCAACCGAATATGGCCTTATCGACGAAAAAACACAAACTAGAGCATACAGCGAAGCTGCTGCACAAGGACGTTCGGGCAACGATGCCATACTTAAGAACTGGCAGACATACGGGGCAGAATATACCAAGACCGACTCATTGCTTACCAACACAATACAACGCTACAACAAGGACTTGAAGGTATGCGAGGATGCGCGTCGCGACATAAGTAAGATGCAGACTTTTTCGCATGTAATATCGAAACCATACGTGGCGGACAAGAAGTTTTATCCCGTGCGCTGGCTTATTACCCTTCTTGCGGGTCTGGGCGGTTGCCTTATTGGAATAATAGCAATTGCAATAATTGAAGGCTGCAGAAAACCCAAGGAAGAAATTGACACCCAAAACTAAAATAATACTATTCTACGCAATTGCTGCCATTTTCATTATCATCGATTGCTTCATGATAGTGAAATTCCAGAACTATATGTTCAATTTTCTTCCACTTGCACTGATAGTGGTTGCTGGAATTTTCTTTTCACTCGACAAAGCCTTGCTTTTCTCGGTAATGTGCATCCCGCTTTCGGTACCACTGAAAGAATTTTATCCGCAGTTGCCGTTCAATATCGACATTCCTACAGAACCACTGTTTGTCGCGATATTGTTCATCTTCTTGCTGAAGCTTCTGCTCGAACATAAGTACGACAAGCGAATCTTGAAGCATTCGCTGTCGATAATGATTTTCATATATTTGATATGGCATCTTGTCACAGTATGCACAAGTACAATGCCCCTTGTTTCGCTCAAGAGCCTAGTGGCTTCGCTATGGTTTATAGGGCCATTCTTCTTCCTCGGAATAATGCTGTTTAAGGAGCCAAAGAACATCTACAGGTTCATGTACTTGTATATGGTACCGTTTGCCGGGCTTATAATTTACACATTGATAAAGCATTCGGCATATAATTTCGACCAACACATAGCAAACGGAATCATGAATCCGTTCTTCAACGACCATACTTCGTATGGCGCCGCAATTGCAATGTTTATGCCGTTCCTTATAGGAAGCATGTTCTCGAAGGAGCTAAGTCGAAAATATAGGATAACGTCGCTAGTGCTGCTGGTCATTTTCGTAGTTGGGCTTGTGTTCTCGTATACCCGCGCAGCATGGGTAAGTCTGGTTGGCGCCTTAGCAATGTTTTTTATTTTAAAGTTCAAAATCAGCAACAAACTTGTTTTTGCTGTAGCTATTTTGGGAATCGTCGGAATAACATTGTTCCAGACGCAGATATTCTTCAAGATGGAAAGCAATAAGGTAGAGTCGTCGACCGATTTTACAAAGCACATCAAGTCCATCAGTAACATTACTTCCGATGCATCGAATCTAGAACGTATAAACCGCTGGCATTGTGCAATAAGAATGTTTAAGGAAAAGCCACTATTTGGTTGGGGTCCAGGAACCTATCAGTTCAAGTATGCACCATTTCAGCACTCCGACGAAAAGACTATCATAAGCACCAATGCCGGCGACGGAGGCAATGCACACAGCGAATATCTCGGCTCGCTTGCCGAATCGGGATTGCTAGGTATGCTAAACTATATTATTATATGTATACTTATATACCTTGCCGGAACACGTACATACCATAAACTCGAAGACAAGAAACTGAAAATGATAGTTTCGACAACGCTCTGTGGACTAGTGACCTACTTCATACACGGAGCATTGAACAACTTCCTCGACATCGACAAGATTGCCGTGCCTTTCTGGAGTTTTGCCGCTATGATAGTTGCTATCGAGATTTATTGCACAGGCAAAAGCAACGAACAACCAGCCGAAGCCAACCCCGAAAACTAACATGGCAGCTCACAACGAACTCGGAATTCTCGGTGAAAACATTGCCGCAAAACGTCTCGCATCGGAAGGCTACCAAATACTCGAACGCCAATGGCGATTCATGCATAAGGAAATAGACATTATTGCACAGAAGGGCAACATACTTGCAATAGTTGAGGTAAAAACCCGCAGTTCGGAGCAATATGGCAGCGCATCGGATTTCATAACCCCTCAAAAAATAGAATTCCTTACAGCAGCAGCCGATGCGTATGCAAGACAATCGGGCCTAGACTGTGAAATACGATTCGACGAGATCGCCATTTTTGTAATAGGCAACGAATATAAGCTGGAACATATAGAAAACGTATTCATACCATAATAAAAACCCTAAATTATATGCATAGGACAGCAAAAACATTAACGTTAAGCATTTTTGCAATAATAGCATCGCTATGCACAAATGCACAAATAAAGCCCACCGCAACATACGAGTATGTAAAACGCGACAGTTCACTATATCTCGACTTTTATAAGTCGGCAAATTCGGCTGATAACTACACTGTTATATTCGTTTTCGGAGGCGGATTCATAGGTGGAAACCGCGACGACGAATATTATTTCCCATACTATGCCAAGCTGGTCGAAAACAACTTCAACGTCGTGGCAATCGACTACAGGCTCGGATTGAAGGGAGCAAAAAACATCGGAGCGTTTAACCGCAAACCTCTCGAAAATGCAATTGCCATGGCTGCCGAAGATCTGATTACAGCTACAAAATACCTAATCGACCACGAGAAGGAATTGCAGATTGACAGCCGCAAAATTATAACCTCGGGTTCGAGTGCAGGTGCAATTGCCGTACTGCAGGCCGACTATGAGCTGTGCAACAAAACCAAGATAGGGCAAATATTGCCAGACGACTTCCACTATGCCGGCGTAATGTCGTTTGCCGGAGCAATATATTCGAAAAAGGGCAAAATAAAATATCGTGAACACGCTCCAGCCCCAACAATGATGCTTCATGGCACATCGGACCGGCTAGTAACCTACAAGCAGATAAAATTGTTTAATGTGGGATTTATAGGCAGTAGCAAGATAGCTCCGCGTTTCGAAAAATTTGGCTATCCGTACTACATTGTGCGTTACGACGACCTCGGTCACGAAGTGGCAGCCCGCATGTACGACGATTTTGACAAGTCGATGTGGTTCATCGAGAACTATATTGTGCGCGGAGCAAAAATCAAGCGCGACGACTTCATCAATGACCCAACAATCGAGCGTCTCAAGTTTGGAAGCGCTAAACCATCCGACTTGTACTAATTGTCAAAATAAATGAATTATAAAAAAGAGTTTATTTTTTGAAAACGGATTCTGAAAAAAGAGTTCTTTATGTAGTTTTGTGCAAAAAAATTCATGCATAAATATAATTTTACAAATTCACACAAAAGTAATTCAAAAAAAAAGCCTATCTTGCAAGGCTAATTTTAAATTTTCATTTTTTATGAAACGACTGTTATTTTTAGTGGTCTTATGTGCGATGTGCAGCTTTGCATTTTCGCAGAACGGGCGTATCCCGCTGACCCCAACAACCCAAAGAAGTGCTCTGCTTCAATCCAACAGCATGTCAGGATTCAGCACTACATTTTCATTCAATTCTATTGAGAGTAATGCTATTTCAAACGAAAAAGGCGATTTCTCCGAAATCTACATTGACGGTTCGTTCCCATACGGCGAAGTCGGTTCCCCATCACTTCCGATGATTACAAGGATGATTGCAATCCCGCAGGGTGCAACGCCAGTAGTCACGGTAAACGGATATTCCGAATCGGAATACACGTTGGCCGACTACGACATCAATACCTTGTCGGCACAGCAGGCTCCCGTCCGCAAGGATGTTGACCCGACATCTGTGGAATATGTCGTTAACGAATCCGCATACTCGCGCGACACCTATACCACCGACGAAATTGCATCGGTTGAATATCTTGGAACAATGCGTGGCATCCGCATTGGCAAACTTACAATCCGTCCTGTTGCTTACAATGCCGCAGCTAAGACGGTTAAGGTTTACAACGATGTAAATGTTACAGTAAGTTTTGAGAATGCCGATGCTGGACTTACGCAGAGCATGTTTGCAAGCACCTATAGCCCTGCCTTCAACAGCATCTACGACCAGTTGTTCAACAAGAGCATCTTCGGTCAGTCGACAGTTAGGGATGCATACTCCGACCATCCAGACCCGTACAACACTCCTGTAAGGATGCTGGTTATCTGCTACTCAGGATTCAGAGACAATTCGTCGCTCAACCAATGGCTTGCATGGAAGTTGCAGAAGGGCTACTATGTAGATATTTTCTATACTGATGAAACAGGAACCACAGCAAATAGCATCAAGTCATTCATTCAGACAAAATACAATGCCTCTGTTTCGGCTGGCAACGCTTATTCTTACCTGATAGTGATTGGTGACACTGGACAGGTTCCACAGTATATGACTAAGAACATAGACAGTTCTATTGGCAACTGTGCTTCCGACTTGGGCTATGCAGCTGTCAACTTTACGACATCAAGCACAAGCAACTATTTTCCCGATATGCTCTATAGCCGTATTTCGGTAGAAAATGCAACACATCTGGCAAATTATATCGAAAAAGTACTCGTTTACGAAAAGTACCAAATGTCAGATGGTGGCGATTACCTTAATAACCTTATTCTTGTTGGTGGCTGGGATTCAAGTTGGACCTCAAGAGTTGCTCGTCCTACAGTCAATTATGGAAGCAACAATTATTTCAATACTTCCAATACGACTTACGGAGGCTTTGAAAACGGTACACTTAACATTACTATATCAACAAGTTCTACGCAAGGTTATTCAGGAACTAACAATGGTTGCTACAATGGCATCAACAATGGTGTTGGTTTCCTAAACTACACTGCACATGGTGACAAGCAAGAATGGTATCAGCCTAAATTATCTGCTGCGGAAGTAGCTACGTTAACCAACAATGGAAAATATTTCTTTGGTGTTGGAAACTGCTGTCTTACAGGTAATTTCAACAATACTACCACGGATTATTCTCCAGGTTCTGCAATAGGAACAAATGCTTGTTTCGCCGAAACGATGATTCGTGTTCCAAAGGCAGGTGCTGTAGCATACGTTGGATGTTCTCCCTACTCATACTGGTATGAAGACTTCTACTGGGCTGTAGGAGCTCACTCATATTCACAAGGAAACGCTCCTTCAACATCAGCTTCTACAATGGGTGTTTACGACGCAATGTTCGTAGATGGATACTGGAACTCGGCATCGTCGCTGTTGTACCTCGGAAACCTCGCCGTGCAGCAGGCTGTTACTGCAGGAAACACCACTTCCAGTATTACCGATGGCAACTGCAACAACTCTGCTCACTATTACTTCCAATTCTACCACACTTTCGGCGATGGTTCTGTAATGCCTTATGTTACAAAGCCGGAAGCTAACAATGTTACTCTTCCTGCATCGGTAATGGCTGGTGCAACTTCGATGACCGTAAACGCAATTGCCGGTTCGTATGTTGCCGTTACCGACAACGAATCGACAATCTACGGCGTGGCAGTTGCAAACGCTTCGGGCGTAGCAACGGTTAACTTCACCGAGGCAATACCAGGTTCGGGAACTCTTTATGTTGTAGTTACCCGCCAGCAGTATCAGCCTTACTTCGGTACTGTTTCGGTAATTGCTCCAAATCCTCCAACAGCCGACTTCACCGGTACTCCTACCACTATCCTCGAAAGAGAATCGGTAACTTTCACAAACACTTCGCAGTATGCTGCAACTTGCCAGTGGAACTTTGGCGACGGCCAGACTTCTACCGAAATAAATCCAGTTCATACATATATGACTCCTGGAACCTATACAGTTACATTGCGCGTTGAAAACACTCTTGGCAACGACACCAAGACTCGCACAAACTACATCACGGTAAATGCAAATACCAATCCTCCTGTTGCCGACTTTGTAGCTTCGGAAACCGAAGTTTCAATGGGTGGTACAGTAAACTTCACCGACCTTACTGCAAATATCCCGACATCGTGGGAATGGACTTTAGAAGGTGGTACTCCTGCAACATCTACCGAGCAGAACCCGAGCGTTACATATAGCGAACCTGGCGAGTACACTGTTACTTTGGTCGCACACAACGCCTACGGCGAAGATACCGAAACCAAGACCGGCTACATTACCGTCTTCTATCCCGACATTGTAATGAGCAACCAGAATGTTTATGTCTGCGGTGGAACTTACAAGGATCCGGGTGGAGATGGCGACTATGATAACAACCTATCTTATACACAGACAATATACCCTGCTACCAGTGGAGCAAAGGTTAGACTGACATTCACCGAATTCTCGCTTGAAGCAGCTTCTAGTTCAGGTTGGGGTAGTTCTGCAGGTACTTGCTACGATAAGTTATACATCTACGATGGTGTAACTACATCGACAACCGCAGTTGTTAATGGCGTATGCGGAACCAATAATCCTGGCACAATAACAGCAACTAATGCATCGGGAGCACTTACAATAATGTTCTCCTCAGATGGTTCGGTTGCTTCATCTGGCTGGGTTGCAGAAATCAGCTGCTACATACCGGGACCGGAAGTCGAGGTACAAGACTACACTCCGACATCAGCACGTTTCAACACTACCAACGACCTAAATGTGACATTCACTAATACGGGTGTTGGTTCAACCAGTGCAAACACAACAGCAACTATTTCTACAACAGACGAATACCTTACACTCAATAGCACATCGGCAATACTCGGCGCAATAGCAAGCAACGCTACAGCAACCGGAACATTCAACTTCTCGCTTGCCGAGAATGTTCCCGATGGTCACGTTGCAACAATCAATGTTGAAATCACCGACGGAAGCAGCACTTGGAACGAAACGATTACAATTACCGCTATAGGTCCATCATGCAATGCTCCTGTAGGTTTGCAGGTTTCAGTTGACAATACCGATGCAACAATAACTTGGGACGCTCAAGCCGTTGCACCGCTTACCATTAGCGACGATTTTGAAGGCCACGAGGCATTCGCAATCAACTCGCCTGGTACTGTTGGCTGGACATATATCGATGGTGACGGAAGTACCACTGGTGCAATAAGTAACTATAACACCTGGACCAATGCACATTCAGAAATGGCATTCATTGTTTTCGATCCTACACAAGTACAATATACAAACAACACTTCGCAAACTTTGGCTTCAAGAGCACGAGTAACTGCTCACTCAGGCAATCAGTTCCTCGCAAGTTTCTATGCTGCAACACCACCAAACGATGATTGGATTGTCAGCCCGGAACTTAATTTTGCAGAGAACTTCACGTTCTCATTCTATTGCAGAGGCGGTCATAGTACATATACCGAAACATTCGAAGTGCTTTACTCAACTACTACCAACGATCAATCGAGTTTTACAAATACTTTGGAATCATCTGGAAGTGTAACTGGTGGAACAAATGTTTCATGGACTCTTAAGTCATACACTGTTCCTGCTACAGCTAAGTATGTGGCAATACATTGTACTTCAAACGACCAGTATTATTTCTGCGTTGACGACATAACAATTAGCGGAAATGCAGGTTCTGGTGTAGCTGCTGTTAACATCTACGACAATGGTGTTCTCGTAGCTTCGAATGTTACTGGTGGAACCTACACCGCAACAAACCTTTCTGTTGGCGAACACTGCTTCAGCGTTCGCGCTGTATGCAACGACGACAGCGAATCGCTTGCTGCTCAGCAATGCGTAACCATCGAAAGCAACTTGCCGAGATACAACGTAACAGTTAATGCTGGCAACGGCGGTTCGGTTACTCCAAGTGGCGAACAAACCGTTTACGAAGGCAACGATTTCACATTTACAGCAACTCCAAACGACTGCTACGAAATTGCTTCGGTAACAGTTGACGGAAACAATGTAAGCCTCAACGCAAACAATAGCTACACAATCAGCAATGTTACTGCAAACCATACAGTAAACGTAACTTTCAACCAGATTACCTATACAATTGCAGCATCGGCTGAAAACGGCGGTACTATCACTCCTTCAGGCAACACCACAGTAAACTGCGGTGAAAACCAAAGCTACACAATCGCAGCAAACAATGGCTACAGAATACTTGATGTAGTAGTTGACGGACAGAGCGTTGGCGCAGTTGAAAGCTATTCGTTCGACAATGTTACTGCAAACCATAATATTTCGGCTACCTTCATCGCAGTTCTCAACATCGACATCAATGCCGATGCAGAAGGTGGTTCTGTAACTCCAAACGGAACACAGACTCTTGATGCAGGCGAAAGCTTCACTTTCACCGTTACACCCGACAACTGCTACGAAATCGGTAGCGTTACTGTAAACGGAGTCGCTGTAACTCTCGATGCAAACAACTCGTACACAATCAACAATGTTACAGCAGACCAGGATATCAATGTAACTTTCAATCCGATTACCTACACTATTGCAGCAACGGCTGAAAATGGCGGTACTATCACTCCAGCAGGCAACACTATAGTAAACTGCGGTGAAAACCAAAGCTACACAATCGCAGCAAACAGTGGCTATCGTATCGTTGATGTAACTGTTGACGGACAGAGCATGGGCGCTATTGAAAGCTACACATTCTCGAATGTTACTGCAAACCATACAATCGCGGCTACCTTCATCGCAGTTCTCAACATCGACATCAATGCCGATGCAGAGGGTGGTTCTGTAACTCCAAACGGAACACAGACTCTTGATGCAGGCGAAAGCTTCACTTTCACTGTTACACCCGACAACTGCTACGAAATCGGTAACGTTACTGTAAACGGAGTTGCAGTAACTCTCGATGCAAACAACTCGTACACAATCAACAATGTTACAGCAGACCAAGACATCAATGTAACATTTAACCAGATTACCTACACAATTGAGGCATATGCAGGCAATGGTGGTACTATCACTCCTGCTGGTAACACCACAGTAAACTGCGGAGGCAGCCAGACTTATTCTATTGACCCGGCAGAAGGCTATATGATTGCTGATGTTCTTGTTGATGGACAGAGCGTTGGTTCACAAAGTTCATATACATTCTCTGATGTTTATGGTAACCACACTATTTCGGCTACATTCGAACCAGTACCTGCTGGTCAGGTTGTAGTAGTTGTAAATGCCGATGCAGAAGGTGGTTCGGTAACACCTAACGGAACACAGACAATCACCGAAGGTGACGACTTTACATTCACAGTTACTCCTGATGCTTGCTACGAAATCGGTACAGTAACCGTAAACGGTACAGCTGTAACTCTCGATGCAAACAATTCGTACACAATCGAGAATGTAACCGAAGAGCAGAATGTCAATGTTACATTCAATCAGGTTACCTATACTATTGCAGCATCGGCAGGCAATGGCGGTACAATTTCACCTGCTGGCGTTGTTACGGTTAACTGCGGCGCAGATGCAGTATTTACAATTACGCCAGACGAAGGCTACGAAATTGCCGACGTTACAGTTGATGGACAAAGCGCTATCAATGACATTGCAAACTACGCTGTCGTAGGTGCTGGTGCAAGCTACACATTCAGCAACGTAAGCGAAAATGGACACAGCATTTATGTTACATTCAGCTTGATACCTGTTGAAACCTGCTATGCAGTTGAAAACCTTGAGGTTGCTGTTGAACCTTATGGTAACTTGATTAGCTGGGACGCTGTAGAAAATGCTGTTTCGTACAACATCTTCCGCAATGATGAAACTTCTGCACTTGCAAACGTTCCTTCAACCACTTACGTTGATATGAATGGAAATGTAGGCGACAGATATTATGTTGTTACAGTTTGCCAGTTTGGCGAATCGGAAGCATCCGAAATCGCTGAGGCATTACCTTCAAGCATCGACGAAAACAGCATTTCGGTTGAGCTTTACCCGAACCCGACTGACGGTAAGTTCATGATTGAATGCAACGAAATGGTAACCGTTGAAATATTCAACATGGTTGGTCAGCTCGTTGAAACGATTGAAACTAGCGCAAATGCTATGACTATCGATGCTTCGGCATGGACACCAGGTGTTTACAATGTAAGGATTACAACAGAAATTTCTGGTACAATCGTAAAGCAAATAATTAAGCAATAGCGAAACAAATTGAAAAAGGGCAACCAATCGGTTGCCCTTTTTTTTGTTTCTATCAAACTAATAGGCTGTGAGCCTGTTCGTCTTTTGGCCTGTAAGCCTTCTTATATCTTCGCTATTTCGTTTTTGATTCTTGTCCAGCGCTTTTCGTCCATTGTAGCACCTACAACTTCGATTACATTGCCAGCAATGACATTTCCTGCCTTTACGCATCTGTCGAGCGACCAGTTGTTTACAAGACCATAAATAAAGCCTGCTGCGAAATTATCTCCTGCTGCTGTGGTATCAACACGGGTTGCTGGAAATTCGGGCTCACAATCCTTGTATTTGCCTTGTTTTACCCATGCGCCATGCTTTCCAATCTTTACTACGGCAATGTCGCAAATTGACGAAATCATATCAAGTGCTGTCTCGGGGTCCTTGCCATCAGTAAATGCTGCTGCTTCTTCCTCGTTGGCAAAAACTATATCGACATACTTTTCGATGAGATAACGTAAAAATTCAAGATTATCTTCAACGACATTGTAGCTTGCAAGATCGAGTGAAACTTTCAGCCCGTTTTCCTTTGCCAGCGACATTGCTTTCTCGATAAGTTCGTGGTTGATAATTAGATAACCTTCTACATGGAGAATGTCGTAATCGACAAACATTGTCGCATTGATATCTTCGGCCAGCAATTCAGCAGCAGCGCCAAGATAAGTTGCAAATGTACGTTCCGAATCCTTGCTTACCAATGCTACGGCGCGACCACTTGCAGTTTCGCTTTTTATCAAGCGGGGAATAACACCTGTACGTTTCATGTCGCTTGCAAAGAAGTCGCCCAGTTCGTCGGGACCAATCTTACCTACAAAACCAGTTTCTATGCCCATATTGGCAAGGCTGCGAATAGTATTTGCAGCCGAACCACCGCTCGCCATGCTACGTGGGAACTTTTTTGTTTCCATCTGAATTTTTTCACTCAGTTCACTGTCAACAAGTTGCATGCTGCCTTTGGGCAGGTTCAGTTTTTCCAAAACCTTGTCGCTATCTATCATGGTCATTATATCGACCAGTGCGTTTCCAAGACCTATTACTTTTGCCATAGTTTTTAGATTTTTGTTCTGCAAATATAGTAATCAATGAGCAATGTACAATGAATATTTGATAATGAATAATTGATAATTAATTGCCATGTCATTCGGAAAAATATTATATTTGTGCCATAAACATTTAAGGTTGATTTTATTAATGTAAAATAAAGGGCTATTATGAAAAAATTTTTACTGAATTTGGTTTTACTGGCAGTACTTTGTTTCCCCGTCGCAATATGTGCCCAGACAATTGTTGAAATTGGCTCAAGTGCAGGAACAAGTTATAAACTGCCGTTAAATATGGAATACAAATATTCGCTTACCCAGCAGATTTATAAGGCAGATGAAATTGAAGTTGCAGGAACAATTTCTTCTGTAAGTTTCTACTATAGGAATACGTCACCTATGCTTATACAAAGGCTTCGGCTGTATATGATGCACACTGCAAAGACTTCTTTTGTAAACAACGATGACATCGTTTCTCTTGATACGGCGACCTTGGTATATGAAGGCGATTTTGCTGCTGATAGCACTGGTTGGTTTACACTTGCTCTCAATAATGCATTTGAATACAATGGAACAGATAACCTTTTAATCTGTTTTTGTGATACGGTCATAGATGATAGTTTAGGCACTAATTATAAATTTAGATGCTCAGGCTCTATTGTAAATTACACATCAATATCTTATTACAGCAATACTGATATTCCAGATGTTAACGATTTGTCGGTTTATGGAGGAAGCAAGGAAAGATATACATATCGAAGCAATATCAGGCTTGGTATTACCCCAGCACCAGGACGTTGTTTCAAGCCGACATCTCTCGCAGTAACTGATGAAACAGCACACGGGGCTTTAGTCTCATGGACTGCAAGGGAAGGCGAAACAGCTTGGCAGATTTGTCTGAATGATGACGAGGACAGTATAATAAATGTTGATACAAATCCTTATGAACTAACTGGATTAACTCCAGAAACAACATATACGGTAAAAGTGCGGACAACTTGCTACGAAGGAGCGTATAGCGGCTGGACTAGTAATGTATCCTTTACAACTTCTATAGCTTGTCCTGCTCCTACAGGCTTGACTGAATCGGAACGGAGCACAACTACAGCAACTATAACATGGGAGGCCGGTGGTAACGAAAGCGAATGGCAGGTTTGCATTAACAATTATGAAGATAACCTTATTGATGTTACAGAAAATCAATATACCCTTACAGGTTTAACTCCTAATTCGCAAACAAGAGTAAAGGTACGGGCTAATTGCGGTGAGGAAGGACATAGCAATTGGGTTAACATATATGTTTTAACAGATGCTGCATGTCGGACTCCAACTGCATTAACTTGTACACCAGATGTACATTCGGCAACTATATCGTGGACTGCCGGTGCCGATGAAACACTTTGGAACATACAATACAAGGTAACTTCTGAGAGCAATTATACAAACGTTAATGGATTGACATCGCCTACATATACGATTACAGGACTTGCAAGTGGTACTGCGTATACTGTAATGGTTCAAGGGGATTGTGGAGACAATGGTACATCATTTTGGAGATCATTAAACTTTACCACCAAATATGGAATCCCATTTCTAGAGGAGTTTGAAGATACCCCTGATAATTGGTCAAGAGGTCAAGGACTTCTTTCTACTGTGCTGGATGGTGGTTTTCTTAACATCAATTCTAGTAGCGGATGGACATTTTGTTCGTATAATTATAATCTTAATGGCGTTTTTGACAGTCATGCGTATGTTAATCTATGGGGCTCTTCCCGCAAAGAATGGTTGATAACACCCAATATTGTAATGGATGCCAATGTGCAACTTACTTTCGATTTGGCATTAACCAAATATTCAGGCACATTGCAGCCAGTGGATACAACTAGTCAGCGAGGTGACAAGTTTATCGTTCTTATAAGTACAGACGATGGTGCAACATGGACAATCCTACGCCAGTACGACAATGTAGGTTCCGAATATGTATTTAACAATATTGCCACTGCGGGCGAGAATGTGCTAATTGGTCTTGCTGATTATAGCACAGACAATGTAAAAATTGCATTCTATGGCGAGTCAACTGTAACAGGTGGGGATGTCAATATACATATTGATAATGTAAAGCTTGATTATATAAGACCATTTGATTTGACCGTCTCGAATATCACTGCTACTACTGCTGATGTCGCTTGGAATAATGTTCCGAGTGTGCTGTGGGAGCTGAAATATGGCATTCATGGATTTAATGTTGAAAACGAAGGCACATTGGTTGAAAACATTACTCAAACTTCGTACTCTATCAATGGACTTTTAGCTAATACAAATTACGATGTTTATGTAAGGGCAGCCTGTATGAATGCTGGTGATTGTGAATGGGCAATGGTCTCATTTAGAACTGATTGCGGTATTCAGGCAATCCCATATATTCAAACTTTTGATGATGTTGTAGGCAGTCGGGTTATTCCTCCTTGTTGGCAGCGTATTGTTGAAAGCAATGAGTATACTTACGTATACCCAGTAGTTTCAACGGCACTCCATGATTATACTGGACTTACTTATTCAGGAACAAGATATATGTTAATGAAGACAACTGACGATAGTCCACAAAATATCATAGCTTTGCCGCAAATGTCGGACATTAATACCTTGACAATTTCCTTTTGGGCAAAGTATAGTGCTCTTGCTAATATTCCAGAAAGTTTTCAGATTGGATATATGTCAAACGGAGAATTTACCCCTTTGGAGTCGATTACTTTGACAGAAAACTACAGGCAATATGCTGTATCGTTGAATGCTGTACCCACCGATGCTGATAGGATTGCTATAGAAATGTATAATTCTACGGGCGATTCGAAAGTTTCCATTGATGATATTGAAGTGAATTATATTCAGTCGTGTCCGCGTCCAATCAATGTAAATATAGCAAGCGTTACGACCAATTCCGCAGTTGTAACATGGACACCAGTTGGAGAAGAAGCCGCTTGGCAATATACTTTAGACAATGGTATCACATGGAATAATTTTGAAAGTACACCCGCAGGAACAACAACAATGGAAGCCACAATTACAGGTTTGACTATAAATACTGACTATTCGTTAAAACTACGAGCATATTGTAGCGACAGCGAACAAAGCGAAGCAAGTTACGAGGTTCCGTTTTTCACGGCACAATGCGAGTCGGAAGATATGTGCGAAATAACATATTCTCTATTCGATAGTTATGGCCTTGGCTGGTTTAATTCAGCCCTTAAAGTGGTAGATGTTGAAACTGGGAGAGCCTTGAAAGTTTTGACAATGCCAACTGATACATTTGCAACTGGTACGATTTCGGTTTGCCACGGCAAGGAAATACGATTTGCGTGGATGGGTACTATGAATGATCCGGATTTGTCTTATACAATAACTGATGTCAATGGGTATGAAATATTTCACGTAAGCAACCAGCAGACAGTACCAGTCTCTTATATTGTTGACTGTACAATACCCGATTGCCCTAGACCTAGGGATTTGGCAGTTTCTAATGTGAATGCGCATTATGCAACAATCTCATGGACATCTGTTGGTAGCGAAACTGCTTGGCAAGTATGCGTCAATGGAGAGGAAGATAATGTAATTGATGTTACAGAAACTACATATACCATTAGCGGACTTCTTCCCGAATCTGACTATACGGTTAAGGTGCGCGCAAATTGTAGCGATAGTGTTGGTGTAAGCGATTGGTCTAATAGTGTGTCGTTTACAACTCTTATTGCATGTCCTGTTCCTACCAATCTTACAGTCTCAAATATTGACATGAGTTCTGCAACTCTGACTTGGACTGCTGGCAGAGATGAAACAGCTTGGCAGTTAGTGCTTAATGACGATGAAGACAACATTATTGACCTTGATGTTCCATTTTGTACAATAACTGGGCTTTCGTCAGGAACGGAATACAATGTAAAAGTGCGTGCAAATTGCGAAAGCGATGGTGAAAGTGAGTGGACAAATGTATATGAATTTTCTACAGCTTTTTGTGAGGCCGAAGACCAGTGTGATATAATTTATTCTCTTTCAGATAGTTATGGTGATGGATGGGAAGGCTCTTTAATAAAAGTATTGGATGCAGAAACAGATGTGCTTATTACAACATTGACTGTAAGAGATGGAGAATCGCAGGTTGATGGCAGAATCCCTGTTTGTGATGGTCGTCAAATCAAGTTTGTGTGGGTTGATGGTGGCGGTTTTTTTGCAAGCGAAATTTCGTATAGTTTAACAGATGCTAATAATAATTTTTTCATAAATAACATAAGTGATACTTCAATTGTCATGATCAACTGTTCAGGTTGTATTAGACCGTCTAATTTGCAGGCTAACAATGTTGGTTCTACTTGGTTTGATCTTTCGTGGACGGCAGGTGCAGACGAAACGGAATGGCAGATTTGTAGAGCCTTTGATTTTGATAATGCGATAGATGTAAATTCTAATTCGTATGTAATGACTGGATTAAGACCAGAAACCCATTATTTGGTATGTCTTCGAGCAAAATGTCAGGAAGATTCATATAGTAACTGGCTGATTCAACCATTCGCAACTCTTGCCAGATGTCACGAACCTACTAATCTTATTGCATCAACTATTGATACAACTTATGCAACTTTATCATGGTCGTCAGGTGGAGACGAAACAGCTTGGCAGATTTGCATAAACAACGATTTGGAACATATTGTTGATGTAAATGATACTACATACACATTAACAAACCTTATAGGTGGATTGGAATACACGGTGATGGTGCGTGCAAATTGCGGATATGAGCCAAGCGAATGGGTGGAGACTACATTTATTACGCTGTCGTCATGTTATGCGCCACGTGAATTGGCCGTGTCGGATGTCAGTTCAACTTCTGCTCTCGTAACATGGGAGGGCGAATCCGACAGCTATGTAATATGGTATAGGACTGCAGAAACCGATGGAGTTTCGTATTTTACTGATTTCGAAGAAGGTCTTCCTGTTGGCTGGACAACTATTGATAACGATGAAGATGGTTATTGCTGGCAATCGACCGATGAATTAGGTGGCGGTTTTAACTGCCATTCTGGAACGGTATGCATGACTTCCGCAAGTTTCGAAAATTCGGATTTGTTTCCATTGGAACCCGACAATTGGCTGGTATCTCCACGACTTGCATTAGATGGCACGTTGAAAGTTTGGTTGAGAATCCAGGATGTTTCGTATCCCGATGAACATTTTGGCATTTTTGTATCGACAAGAGGTAATGCAGTCGCTGACTTTACAGCACAGGTGCTGCCTGAAACTGTCGCAACGGAGGAATATACAGAATATACGGTTGATTTGAGTTCCTTTAATGGACAGATGGGATATATTGCTGTACGTCATTACAATAGCTTTGACCAATTCCGCTTAAACTTGGATGATTTTGGCCTATATTCGGAGCCAATTCCAGCAGGAGAGTGGATTGAAGCTACAACAACAGAAAACTATTATGAAATAACAAACTTGGCACAGGGAACAGAATACGACATACAGGTTAGGAGCATTTGCGGCGATGAACAAAGTGCTTGGAGTTACAAAAGTTCGTTTGCCACTCTTATTCCAACTTATACAATTGTCGCAACAGCTGGCGAAAACGGCACTATTACTCCTGTTGGTGAAATTACTGTTAGTGAAGGCAATGACCAAGTCTTCATGATTATTCCAGACGAAGGTTACCGCATCGAAAATGTATTGGTTGACGGATTTTCTGTAGTAATGGAAAACATTGAAAACAATACTTACACGTTTACCAATATAATCGGAAATCATACTATTTATGTAACATTTGGGTCGCTTGTTTCGGCAAATATGGCAGAAGTACCTTCTGTTTCAATCTTCCCAAACCCGAATAACGGTACTTACAATATAGTCTTTGGCAATATTAGTGGCAGTGTAACATATCAACTCTATGATGCTCGTGGAGCAATGGTTGAAACTCGCGACATCAGTGTTACAAACGATAAACCTGTTATTTTCAATCACAACCTAATCCCAGGAACTTATTTTGTAAGAATCATTGCTGACGATAAGGTTTTCGTCGAGAAACTAGTAGTCGAATAACTTTGATTAATATCAAACAAAAAAGGCCATCCAACGGATGACCTTTTTTATTTGATAGCGGTAATCTTATCTTGCCTTAAGTCCAAGAATCTGGCGTGCTTCTGCCGAAGTTGCGATTCCACGACCAAGTTCCTTAGCAAGTCTTACAACCTTTGCAACGAGTTCTCCGTTCGACTTTGCAAGTACGCCCTTTTCGAGATAAAGATTGTCCTCGAAGCCTACGCGAACGTTTCCACCCATTGCTATTGCTGCTGCTGCCATCGGGAAAGCATTGCGGCCAACACCTGTTACTGTCCAAGTAGAACCAGCAGGAATGCCGTTTACAAGCCAGCAGAGGTTTGCAACTGTTGCAGGAGTACAACCGGGTACGCCAAGTACGAAGTTGAACTGCATCGGGTCACCGGGAACCTGTCCTTTGCGAGCCATCGTGAGGATGGTGTCGAGGTGTCCCATTTCGAAGCATTCGTATTCGGGCTTAATGCCGCGTTCAATCATACGCTTGCCGAATGCACGCATAGTTGGCATTGTGTTGTCGAAAATTTCGTCACCGAAGTTGCAGGTACCGCAGTCGAGGGTTGCCATTTCGGGAACTGGATTTGTGTCGGTCGATTGCAGACGCTCATCGGGAGTCATACCTACTGCACCGCCAGTCGATGGGATAAGAATTACATCAGGGCAAACCTTGAGGATAGCCTCGGTGCATTCCTGGAAACGGTCGCGGCTCTGGGTAGGAGTACCGTCGTCGAAACGAACGTGCAGGTGAACGATAGCAGCACCAGCGTCAACAGCCGACTTTGCTTCGCGTACGATTTCCTCTACGGTATAAGGTACGTTAGGATTCTGTTCCTTGGTAACTTCTGCACCGCAAATAGCGGCGGTAATTATCAGTTTTTCCATATCGTACGCTTATTTTTTTCTTTGACAATCCTTTGGAGTTACACAAGTTCCCGAAGCACGGCAAACGAGGATAGGTTCGTCGAGTTCATCAGCAGCCGAAGCTGAGATGTCGGGACGAGCAACAGCAACTTTGCGAGCTTCGAACATCATGTGGCGTGAGGTGTTGCCTTCGCGGTCAATCCAACCTTCAGCCTCGATGAAGTCGCCTGCATAAACAGGAGCCTTGAATTCAATCATATCGTATGCGCAGAAAAGGCCTTCGTCGCCGTCACGCATAATGAGAAGTTCGGTAGCCACATCACCGAAAAGGTGAACCATGTGAGCACCATCAACCAAATTGCCACCGTAGTGTGCGTCTTTTGCGCTCATGCGCAGTCTAATCTTTGTTCTGTATTCCATGTTCTAAATTTCTTTGTTTCTATGTTTCTATGGGCTTCGCCCGTTTCTAAGTTTCTTGTTGAGACGCAAAATTTTGCGTCTTTACTCTTTATTTTATAATTTTTATTGGCTTGCCGGTTAAAAGACTTTTAGCCTTTCAGCCTGCAAGCCTTTTCGCCTTATTTTACAATATAGTCAACGAAGATGTTCTGAGTGTGGATTGCTTCTGGAGCAATTTCGCCAACCTTAACGATGTTCTCGATTTCGGCGATAACAACGTCGGCTGCCATAGCCATCATCGGGTTGAAGTTCTGGGTTGTGCCCTTGAAAACAAGGTTACCAGTTTCGTCGCCAACGGTTGCTCCGAGCAATGCGATGTCTGCATGTATCGGGAGTTCGAGGAGGTAATCCTTGCCGTCAACGTTAATTACGCGCTTTCCTTCTGCAACAACTGTTCCAAGTCCAGTTGGAGTAAGAACGCCACCAAGACCAGCACCACCGCAACGGATGCGTTCTGCAAGAGTTCCCTGAGGTACGAATTCGATTTCGAGTTCCTTGGAGTTCAACTGTGCGATAGTTTCCGGATTTGTACCGATGTGCGAAACTATAGCCTTCTTAACCTGATGGTTAGCAACGAGGATACCAACGCCCTTGTCAACAAAAGCGGTATCGTTACCAATGATAGTTAGGTTCTTGATACCTGCATCGTGTATTCCCTTCAATACTTTGTTGGCAGAACCAACACCTAAAAATCCGCCGATCATGAGGGTCATTCCGTCCTTCACCATTGATACGGCCTGTTCTACTGAAATGAATTTATCCATAGTTAATTCCTTTTAATTTATCTGTTTTAAAAACGGCTTCAAATATAGCACAAATATTTTGTTTGCGGATAATATTTTTAAACAAAAGCGGATTTGTTCAATATAAGGTAGGGTAGGACCTTGCAATAAGCTTGGCTAATGTGCTACATATAATAAAATATTCCTGCGTACCAGATTCTGAAACAAGTCCAGAATGACAAGGTGCGCAGGAATATTCGTCGTAGAGTTGTCTTATCTTTCGAGTACTACCTTTACGGTTTCGGTTCCGTTGCTAGTTGAAACGCGGACGAAATACATTCCGTTTGGCAGGTTGCTCATGTCGATAGCCGAGCTGTTGCCTGCAACATTGCTGCTGACAACGGTTGTGCCAATGCTGTTGAAGATTTCGATGCTGTCGATTTCATCGTTCGAAGCAATATTCAGCATTCCTGTTGTCGGGTTGGGGAATATCGACATTTCTGTTGACATTTCTGTAGGTGCGGAAACTGTTCCAACGCAGAAGTTTATAGTTTTTGTGGAGAATGCAACAGAGCCGTCGATAGACAGGAGGGTTTCGTTTGTGTTAAGGTTGGTGAATGAAGCATCGCCGGCGCCCAATGAATATCCCATAATTGAAAATCCTGCAAGTCCGTTTCCTCCGCTGTCGTAGAGATTGAAGGTGTAGCATCCTTCGCCGAGGCAGAAGTCGGTTACAACAGGGGTTCCTGTATATTCGCCGGCATTGCCGCTGTAGAGAACATTGTTTTCAGAATCCTTGATGTCCCAAGTTGTCTGGTCGTTCGAATAGTCGGCTGTAAGGCTCAGGCGGAAACCTTCGCCGCTGTGCGACTGTATGTTGAAGTTGGCTGTTTTTGGGGTTTGATTTTCGTTTTCACCACCATTTACAGTTGTTACAACAAACGATATCGAGCCTTGACCTTCGGGAATTACAACCGGGTCGAAAGTGATGTTTTCCGTTGCTCCTGCAGCAAGGCTAACTTCAAATGTTTGTTGTGCGCTGAGTTCTCCGCAGGTGTACGATGCTGTAATTGATGATACTGTAAAGTCGCTGTTGTTTTTAACCTTTATTGTAGGCTGTGCCTGTGGATATCCGCAGTAGTCGCCAGTTGGTTCCACAACACTTAAGATGCTGACATTGCCCGAAGAAACCAATACGTTGCGCGACTTGCTATTGTTGCTCATATCTTCGTCGGCTTGTCCGTTTGGTTGCGAAACAGTGAATACAAATGCATAGCTGCCTGCTTCGAGTGTAATTTCATCGAAGCTAACATTTGCTGTTTCGTATTGTGCAAGGCTGCCGGTCCAGTTGGTTGAAACTGGTGTTCCATCGTTTATGGTATAGCTGACTGTTGCCGAGGTCAGGTTTGCTGTTCCAAGGTTCATGATGGTGATTTGCGGCTGGAATGTTGCTTCCTGTACCGACATTGCAGTTGCAGGTGCAATGATTGACTGAATTGTTGCATCGTTTTCGTTGGCACCTTCTACAACCATAACCGTTTGTATGTATGGTTCGCGGAATTGGCGTGTAATAACAAGGTCGAGTTCGCCAGTTTCGGTCAGTGCTGGGAATGTGAGTTCTGCGCTTGTGCCGTTGCCTGTGTATTGTGCATCAAGAAGAACGCCGTCCTTGCTAAGTGCAATGTACGAAAGGTCTTCGGCAGTAACTTCGAGCGATGTTGTGCCTACTGGTACAATGTTTGAATATTCGGGTGTCATTTGTGATGGAACGCCAACGTACGGCATCAACGACGGGTCGCCCATAAGGGTATATATTTCCCAGTAGTACTGTATGTTGTCGGATGTAGACGAATTTACAGCGAAGTTACCTATGAATACAATCTCGCCAGCCGAAACATGCGGGTCTTCGCCTCGTTCGTGGAACAGATGGTCGTAGGCGCCAAGTCCGGTTGCTTCGTAGGTCGGGTTTACGTTGATGGTCTGCATAGTTCCTACCGACCAGTAGAAGTCTTCGTCCCAGATGGTGCTGTTTGTTCCGCCGATGTGACCTACAGCACCCTTGCCGACCGAGCGGAGCAACGTCTCGCCGAAGCATTCGGTATCGAATTTGTTCGATAGGCAGCAGTTACCGATACTGAAGAAATATTGGCCTTCGTTCTGCAGGTTCGAAACATCGGAGATGTTGAATTCGGGATCCTGCCAGCCGTTTGGGTCGCAGTGTGCCGAGTAGTTTACAAAGCCTACACCTTCGCTAATCTGTGCCTTTATTGCATCACCGCTTGTGTGGCTTTCGGGCGAGAGGTAAACAGTTGTGTTAACGTTGTGTCCATCGTTGAAATAGTATTGTGTGGCATAGTTTATCTGTCCGTTTCCGTTGATGTCGTCGTACTGATAGCTGCCATCGTAACCGGCAACAAGCACAGCATCACCCAAGTATGCGGGGTCTGGGAAGGTGTATTGCTCGAACATCAAGGTCTTTTCGATCTGTGGTGTAAGCTGCGAAACGTTCTGAGCCGAGAAACGACCGAAGAACATGTCGGGGATGTAGTCGTTGGCACCGTCGAAGCAAACCTTATATACATCGGTGTAGTGGTCGTTTTCGGTACCCATAATGCTTTGTCCATGCGAAAGTTTTGAATATTGTACCGAAATCTGTGCGGTGTCGCCTACATAGAGTACGTACGATGGGGCAGGGTCTTCTGCTGTAGCGGCGTCGTAAAGTCCTTGCATATATGTCTTTACTGCACTTTCGGTTCTTCCAATTTCATCGGTGTAGGCGGTTACAACATTGAAACCTTTTTTGGTTTTCCATGCTATGAACGGCTGCAAGGCTTCCTCGAACATACGGTCGGCAACGATGACGTACTTTATCGGGTAGTGCATTTCAGCGTTGCGGGTTCGCTTGTAGTTCCAAATCTTGCTGTACATAGCCTCGAATGCCGGCGAGTACTTGCTGTCCTTGATGGCTGTGCTGCGCTGGTCGGCATTGCGGAACGAAAGAGTAACGGAAATGTCGTCGCGGACGGTAAGTGCATTGTCGGCAATGTCGTATGCAAATGGGTTAATGATTACCTTTACCAGACGGATTCCACGCATGATACCAGCTTCCTCGATTGTAACGGTTTCGGGCGAATACAGGCCGCCATTCGAGTAGATTGCATTCTTCTTAAACGGAACATCTTCCTTCTTCTGGTTCTTGAACAGCGAAGGCTGGCAAGGTACAATCACCTGCTCGAAACCTGCATCGGCAAGACTAACAACCTTTTCGGAGTTAACCGTAACATTGGCAACGATTTCGGCGCACATAGGCACTTCAATCATTTTTACCATTACTGGCAGTTGCGGATAGCCAATCTGGTTGTTTGTGATGTAGCCGTCGATGGCAATCTTGGAGTATATTTCTCCGTTTTCGATTGTGCGTGTCAGCGAAATTTCCGACAGCTTGCTTGTAAAACTCAAAGTCGAACTGGTGTTTTCGACGATTTCGGTGGCGTTCTTTCCGCCGTTGATTGCAACTGGAACCAATGCCTGTGCGAAGCATGCAGCACCGATGGCAAGTCCAATAATCACAGATAATAGTTTCTTCATCGTAAATAAAATTTTATGGAAGCAAAGATAAAATTTATTTACGATTTTGAGATTTTCGATTGAGGATTTTTTTTCGACTGCAGAAAATTTCTCAACACACATTACCGCAGGTTTTTGCCCAAGTTTAACGCCCTTAAGGTTTTTAAGGACCTTAGGGCGGAGGGGCAAACAACATTGCGGTATTTCTCGCTGTCTGATGCCATTCCTCGTTGCATATTGTGGCGACGCAATGCATTGCGTCGCTACAACGATTAATTTTTATATAATAATACCACATCTTAATATGTGTAAATATCTATTTCGTCTATTATTGCATTTTCCCTATTGCCGATACCAAACAATGCTATACTTTTGCAGTGTATTACTTCACTAATACACTAACGAACAAAAACAAAATAATGTTTATAATATAAATAGGTATGATTGAGATTAAAGACATGAATTTCGGGTATGTGCCGCAGAGAAGAATCTTCGACAACCTGAACCTTTCGCTCGAGGCAGGACACATTTACGGTCTGCTTGGGAAAAACGGCGTGGGCAAGACAACCCTGCTGAAAATTATTTCGGGACTTCGCTTCTGCAACAGCGGAACGGTCTCGGTATTTGGAATGAAGCCAGAAAAGCGCAATCCGGAAATGCTCTCCGACATTTACTTCGTCACCGAGGAAATGGATGTGCCGACAGTAAGCGTGCGCGACTATGTAAAGATTTATGCACCGTTCTATCCGAACTTTAGCTTAGCCGAATTCGAAGACTACTTGCATCAGTTCGAAATCGTCGATATGGAGCAGAAGCTGACAAAGATGTCGCACGGACAGAAGAAAAAGGTGCTCGTGAGCTTTGCGCTTGCCACCAACACCAAGTTATTAATTATGGACGAGCCGACCAACGGAATGGACATCCCGTCGAAAAGCACCTTCCGCAAGGTGGTGGCATCGGCAATTACCGACGACAAGGCGTTCATCATCTCCACCCATCAGGTGCGCGACCTGCAGAATGTAATCGACGCCGTGCTGGTGCTCGACCGTGGCGAAATCCTCCTCAACGCCGACATCAACACCATTTGCGACCGCCTCACTTTCAAGGTTCTGTCGGCCGATGAGTACAACGAACTGTCGGCTCAGGGCAAGGTACTCTACAGCGAGGACAACATTGCCGGCAAGGTGGCCGTTTGCACCCACATCGACGATGCCGACGACAAGTTCGACATGGAACTGCTGTTCTGCGCGGCAATCTCGGCAAGGGAAAGGATGCGCGAAATCTTCGCCGAAAACGAAAACGGCAAATCGAGGTTTGCAAGTGAAATGGAAACTAAGTTGAACAATTAAAAAAGTATGGCTATGAAAAATATATCATTCTATCGTATCGGATTGCTTTTCAAGCGTTATTTCTGCGAAAACTGGAAAAAGGATGTCATCGTAGCAGCAATAATATTCGCTGTCGAGATGCTTACTTCACTGGAACAGGAAACTTCTGACATTTCTTGGTTTTTGCTTTTCGTTTTCTTCATCCTCTATTCGGGACGCATATTCGGTATGCTCGGGAAACCGCAGAGGGCAATCAACTACCTTATGCTTCCTGCCAGCGGATGCGAGAAACTCACAGTAAACCTCATCCTAAGCCACTTCTACTACCCGATTCTGCTCATTGCGGCTTCGTGCCTCGGAATCTGGGCTAGTTCGTTCTTCTGCTATTTCATATACGACGAGTTTACATTCAAGAGCATCAATTATATGGGCATTGTCGGTTCGTCCACGATATGGTATGCTTGTCTGGCCCTGCTTCTCAACAATGCCATAATGATGTTTGGCTCGGTGTATTTCCGTAAGGCTGCAGTAATAAAGACTTTGCTTTGCGAGGCTGCGTTCTTTATGCTGTATGCAATTGTTATGGTGCTGTTTATTTTCAAGACGGTCATTAACGAAATGTATGTTACAGCCGACAAAATCGAATACGGGAATGTGATACTGATAGTGTTTATGCTCTGTGTGACAGTATTTTTCTGGGTTTTGAGTTATTTCAGACTAAAGGAAACGGAGGCTTAGTATGGACTTTTCAGAATCAAAGGCTATCTACCAGCAGATTGCCGACTATGTGTGCGAGCAAGTCCTGATGGGCAGGTGGAAGGAAAACGACAGGATACTTTCGGTGCGCGAACTCGGCGTACAGCTCGAGGTAAACCCCAACACGGTGCTTCGCGCCTACGATTTCCTGCAACGCTACGGAATAATCACCAACAAGCGGGGCGTTGGATATTTCGCTGCCGAAGATGCCATTGCAAAAATCAAGGAACTCCGTCGCGAAAGGTTTGTAAACAAGGAACTTCCGCACATTTTTCAGGAAATGGAGCTTCTTGGAATCGAAATAGGTGAATTGAGTGAATATTATAACGAATTTTTAAAAGCAAAGAAAGATGAAAAAGAAAACTAACATAATGCTATTCAGTGGATTAGCTGTAATATTTATACTGATGGTTGTGGGCGTATTGACTTGTTTTTCGGTAAAGGACAACGAGATAACTACTTTGCCTAACAAACCCGAAAAGGTCGACATTCGCGAATTGGAATCGTTCGATGCCATTGAAAATGAAGGAATATGCGATATTGTTTTCGTGCAGTCGGATAGGTCTGCTGTTGAAATATCTGCACCTGAAAGATATATAGAACGATTTGAGACTGATGTTGATAATGGCGTTCTGCGCATTGATGTTTTGGGTAAGATCAAAGGAAGAAATGACGAAAAATTTAGCATCAAGGTATATTCGCCTACTTGCAAGTCAATAAAGAATGAAGGCGTAGGCAAGATTAGCTGCGACTCGCTTCGCGCCGACACTTTGATTGTTAAGAATGAAGGCGTAGGCTCGATAGAGTTGAACAAACTGGTGGTTTCCTGCCTGAAAGCCGACAACGAGGGCGTTGGCAAAATCAAAATCGAAGTGCTTGATGCAAACTATGTCGGCCTCGACAACGAAGGCGTCGGAAACGTGTGCATTTCGGGCAAAGCCGAGACTGCAGAGCTCATAAACGAAGGTGTTGGCAAGATTGACGCTACCGAGCTGGACTGCGAGGATGTCGGTTTTTCAAACGAGGGATTGGGCAAGGTGTTGACAAAGAAGAATTAAAATTTGTATTAAGCGAACAATTGGCAAGGTTTTTGCCGAACAATAAAGGAATCACATACATACATAAATTACTTACTGCATAAAAAGAGTTCGTTCCCCGCGGACTCTTTTTTAGTTTCAAGTTTCTATGGGCTGACGCCCGTTTCTATGTTTCTGGTTCAACGTATAAGGTTCAAAGATTTGATGATTGTAGCGGCGCAATGATTTGCGCCGATTGCAATGATTTGCGCTAAATATAATATGTGTACAATCTATAGAATTTGTCAATTCGTTAATAATTAAATGTTTATAAAAAATATTAACAAAAATTAAATTTAATTAACAATAATTCAAATTTTTTAATTTATTTTGCGGTCTTATATTGCGTAAAATAGTATAAATGTTGAACTTAAAAAAAATATGAAATTTTTTTCAAATCCCAGGCAACGAAATCGCATTTTAAGTTGTCATAGGGTTAGATGAAAATATATAAATTTAGAAAAAACAATGAATACGACTATGAATAAGAAGTTTGTTATTGCGCTGATAGCCATGATGATATCTGGTATCAGCTATGCACAGACTGTGCAGATCGACCCGCGCTTGGAAAAGGCGTACAGCCTTGAACAGCTCCAGCGCATGCAAAAAGAGACTCCTCTAATTCTCGAGCTTCTCAACTACGAGCTTGACTACTCGTGGTACATCGCCGAGCCGGAGATGCAGCAGAAGATCGACGATTTGGAATACCTCTACTACAAGGATCCCGAGATGTATAACGCAACGAAAGGGTACAGCAATGAATAAGTCAATAGTTTTACTGTTAGCTCTGCTTTTCGCAGCATGTTCGGTGTCCTTGGCGCAAACCAATATTAGGATATCGGATACTCCAGGTAATACATACCCTGGCAACGGAAATAATTTTGAGATTGACTGCTCTGCCGCATCATCGGAAACTGGAACCACCATTTTCTTCTACGATAGCGGTCTCAACGGCAACTATAGCACAAACGAAAGCTACATCAGAGAGCTCTCGTCAACCAACGGCGGTTCAATCAGTGTAAAGTTTACTCAGTTCAACCTCGCAACTGGTACGCTCCTTACAATTAAGGATGCAATTTCGCAGGAAGTCCTCGTATCAAATGCAACAGGAACAACGCTTAACGGACAGACATTCACATCGAACCGCGGTTCTTTGCAGTTTGTATGGACTAGCGGTACTTCTACTGGTGCAGGTTTTAGAGCAAAGGTTTGGTGCGGTGCAATGTGCCAGGCTTTCACTTCTGAAATTGTACCAAGTGTGTCGTCTACAACCGACGCCGGCGATGTTTTCTACGATGTATGCCCCAATTCGGCTGTGTCATTTAATGTAAACACGACTTTCCTTAACAACGATGCTCCCGGTGGTTATCATCAGGATTTATCTACATTGACATACCAGTGGGGTGTAATGTTTATGAACGATACAACTTATTTCGATCCTATTCAGGGCGCTTCTGGTAGTTCGTTCAGCTACACTTTCCCGAATAGCGGCGGATACTATGTGTTCTGCAATGTATCAGACCAAAATGGCTGTCTAAACAGAAACTATAATACAATACGTGTAAGAGTTTCGGTTCTTCCTACATGGGAAGAAGTAAGCTTCGGCCCAGACAATGTATGCCCCGGTACCGAAGTATCATTTACTGGAGCACCAACAGCTCACGACTGGGCTTATAGACCACCTCAGGTTATTGCCGGTGCAACATTCCTTCCCGATGGTACTAGCACATGCTATAGTACAAGCCTCGTTTTCGAAAACGTATTCCCAGAAGGTTCTACACTTACCAACGTTAACGATATCCTTCGAATTTACCTTAACATGGAGCACTCCTACCTTGGCGACCTCAGTATCATGCTGAAGTGCCCTAGCGGACAGAACTGCTTGCTTCATGCATATTCGGGCGGAACAATGTCTTCATTGAACTGGACAAATGTTGGTGGTACCCATACTGCTGGTTCGAGCAGCGGTGGTAACATCCACCTTGGTCTTGCTCCAGACCCATATTCAACAACTAGCGACTGCTACTATACTGCAGGTGAAGGTTATGCATACAACTTTACACCTCAATCAAATACTCCTTTTGGACCAAACGGACCGACAACTACAACTTCTTATACCGACCCTTGCGGTAACACCGAATCAAATAGTGTGCTTAACGCAGGCGACTATGGAACTTACGAGAACATGAGCTCACTCATAGGCTGTCCTCTCAACGGTACTTGGACAATCTATGTCTGCGACCACTTAGGTTCCGACAATGGTTGGATCTTCGAATGGGGTCTGTTCTTCAGAGACGACCTTTATCTCGATAACCTCTGGCATTTCGAGAACACCTTCTCTAGCACGACATACCTCTGGAACGGGGAGAACATGACGAGCGCACCTGGCTCAGGCACAGCCACCGCAGTAGTCCAGAACCCTGACCAGCACAACGCGTCGCTTATCCCGTACACATTCCAGGCGACCGACAACTTCGGCTGCACGTACGACACTACGGTAGCGGTCAACGTCCTTGCATCTCTCGACCCGTCGTGCTGCATCCAGCCGGCTCCGCAGGCCACGGCCGGCAACACTGCACCGTGCTCGAACAGCACGACCCTGAGCGTAGGCGGCTTCTCGATGGACGGCAACACCGGCGAATGGACGT
>CADCCZ010000010.1 GCA_902800045.1 uncultured Bacteroidia bacterium
ATCGCGTGCATTAGCAACGTAGATACGGTTGAGACCATCGGTGAAATTATTTGTAAGGGTAATATTTACTGTGTATATTGTGCTGTCGGCATTCCATTGTCCCTTTTGGGTGATTGGGTTCTGGGTGTATGGAGGACGCACGCCCATTGCTATCATAGGATCGACGCTTACATCCATTGCTCGGTTGAAGTAAACCCTGAACTGGTGTGTACCAATGCCCAATGGCGGAATGCTGTCGAACTCGTCCTGTGCATCGTAACCGTTGACTTCGACTTTCCAGACGATGCCGTGAGCTAAAGAATCTGGTTTTGTGAGCATATTGGACAAATCGTAATGAGCATATCCCAAATTATGATTTATATCATATAAAGTTTCTCTAACTACTGCTTCTTTTGAAGCCCCAAAATAAGAGGGATCTTGAACCGTTATGACGCACGGAGAAGAATAATATGGAGCAAGGCTAACAATACCTTTTTCTGCACTGGTATTTCCAATAATGTTACAAGAATAGATATTATTATAGCTAATTATTGAGTGGTACCAATCATTTGTGCCCAATCTACCAGCTCTATTTAAAGAACAATTACAATTATACAATCTACTTCTACTTTCAGGATATACATACGAATAAAACGAATAAATATTATAAATATTTGTTTGATCAAAACATCCAGAAATAGGATAATAAGAATGGCAGTTAATATTATCAAATATACAATTTTTCATCAACATACGGCTATCAACCATACTTGAACCACCTGAACTTCTACCATTTAGGATATTTTTAAACTCTACATACTCTACAGTGTCTCTATTATTAAAAATAAAATTACCACAATTTTGGTCTCCAGTAAATGTTATTAAACTATCCACAACTCCATTTGCTACTAACCTAGAATTAGTAGACATTGACATTCCAATACCTTCCTTGAATTTCAATGTTGTACCAGGAAGAATAGTAAGTGTCACACCATCAGGCACCGCAAGATTAGAGGTAACAATATAATGAACATCTGGATATAGAGTCATATCTTCCAATACTATTCCACCTATTTCCACCCCATTTTCCACATTAATTGTAAATGGGAATGCCAAATCTTCTTCTGCATCTGGGCTTGAAGCATGGAGTACAAGCTTAATATATCTACCATCAGCAACATTGTCGGCAATGCGCATACGGATAGGATTTACCGACTTGCCCTTAGCGTATGCTGAGAGAGAACGTCCAAACTCGACATTGTTCTGCAAGAACTCTATTGTAGTTGTATCTTCAAATTCGTCAAAATCAATCCAAAGAGTAATGTCCTGGGTTGGTCCCCATACGGTGCGGATTGTCGGGTAGATGTCCAATGTTTCGCCTGCGTCGGGACGGTTGTCGCCGTCACCAAGCGTGGAGTCGCAAACTTCGTAGGCCACGAACTGCAGTACTGCTGGTGCTGGTCCAGCATCGTACACGGCCTTGAAATCGACATTGTCGCCCGAATAGTTTATGAGGTCGCCCCATAGCATCTCCTGTGTCGGATATGGCTTTGCATGCAAAAGTGCCGAAACACCACTGTCGAGTAGATGCTTGCTCCAGGTGCGCTGAGTTCATAGTTGTATAGCTGTTCTTCGCCAAACTGCGAGAAGGTCGGTCCGTCGCAGTCGATATTGCTGAAACCTGTCAAACCACCGCTCTGCTGGGTTGCCTGTACGCCTAGTACAAAGGTAAAGGCTGCCGGGAACATCGGTCCGTCCCACATGGCATGTGCCGGGTCTGGACAGCAGCGCGGGTCGATATGATAACCATCGTTACCTGCTGCAGCAACCAATACCGCGCTCTGGTATGCCTGAGCAAGAGCCTGCTCGAGTGCTATGGAGTATGCGTACGAACCGAAGCTCATGCTAAGCACGTCGGCACCGTTGCGGGCAGCGTAGTTTATGGCACGAATAATGGTGGCTATGTCACCTGTTCCATTGCTCTGCAATGCGGAGAGCGGCATAATGAGTGCCTGCGGATTGGCTCCGGTCATACCTATGCCGTTGGTACCTACTGCGGCTGCAATACCAGCACAATGCGTTCCGTGACTGTTGAAGTCGTGCATGATGCCTGTCTGGTTCACAAAGTCCCAACCGTGGAGGTCGTCGACAAAACCGTTGTTGTCGTTGTCGTAGCCGTTGGCAGTGGAGCTCTCGTTGGGATTGGTCCAGATGTTGTCTGCAAGGTCCGGATGGTCGGTGTCAACACCGGTATCGATTATGGCGATCACCTTGCGGGCGGTATTGCTCGATGTATCGGCAGCCCATAGTTCGGGAAGACGTACCGCAGGAATGCCCCACTGTGTGGAATACATCGGCTCTGAAGTGTAGGCTGCTGCGTTGAAATATGCACCGCTGCGGGTACCACCATCAGTTGACAATGGATAATTCGATCCTTCGGAAGGCCCTGGGTGCGAAGATACTGTTTCCAAAGCCGACACTATATAGTTAGGTTCGGCATATTCAATGTCGCCGCACTGCTTGAGCTGCTCTATGAGTTCGTAGCTGCGCTGGCGGTCGTCGGCGTTCAGCCTGATGCGGTAGAGTTTGGTCATGTCGTGCTCAACAACTTCTCCGCCACCATAACTTGGTGAACGGCGCAACGAACGGGTAGGATTGGCAGGGCACAACTGCTCGACCTTTTCCATACCAAATGAAGACAGTACATCGTCTACAGCACGTATGCCACATGTCTGATACTCTCCGCTGCGAGTTGTTGTCATACGAACGGCTGCGTTGTCGCGGAACTTTACCAGGACTTCGCCCTCTACGGCGTCGAAGCGCGAGGTGCCCGGGTCCAGCTTGATAACTTCGTCATCGTTGTTGCGGTCCTGTGCAAATGCAATAAAAGGCATCACGAGGACTGCTAGAATCGCAAATAATCTGTAGGGTTGTTTCATTTTATTTTAATTTTTATTTATTGACAATTAATTGCAAGAAACATAGCATTCAAATTAAAACTATGCATCAACTGCTTTTTTCTACCAACAAAAAGGTGTCGCAAATATAACAACATATTTTCTGAATACCTATTAATAATATATATATTTATCAACAAAAAAAATAGATTTCTTGCACCATTGAATTATAGGACGTTGCACATAATATAAGACGTTGCACGCAACATAGAGACGTTGCTCGCAACGTCTCTACTGGAATAAAATCGTATATCGTAATCTAGAATCACAAATAATCCTTACCTTTGCGAAAACAAATCATCATCACCAATGGACTCGCAAGTGCTTGACAAACTGAAGATTCTGGCAGAATCGGCGAAATACGACGTGTCGTGTTCGTCGAGCGGGACGGTGCGCAGCAACAAGAAGGGCGGACTGGGAAACACCGTCGGTGGCGTTGGCATCTGCCACAGCTTTGCCGACGACGGACGCTGCATCTCATTGCTGAAGGTGATGCTGACAAACTACTGCATTTTCGATTGCGCCTACTGCATCAACCGCCATAGCAACGACATACGCCGTGCAACATTGTCGGTGTCGGAACTTGTGGAAATAACGATGGAATTCTACCGACGCAACTACATCGAGGGGCTGTTCCTGAGTTCGGGCGTGGTGCGAAATGCCGACTACACAATGGAACGCCTCGTAAAAGTCGCCAAGGACTTGCGCGCACAAGGTTTCAACGGCTACATACACCTAAAGAGCATACCAGGAGCGAGCCAACTTCTTGTGAACGAAGCAGGTCTTTATGCCGACCGCATGAGCATAAATGTGGAAATACCGAAGGAACAAAGTCTGAAACTCCTTGCACCCGAAAAGGACTTCAAGAGCATATTCACCCCGATGAAATTCATCGGACAGGGACTGCTCGAAAGCAAGGAGAACCGCCAGAAATTCCGCAATGCACCACGATTCGTTCCTGCCGGACAAAGCACACAGATGATTGTAGGCGTGTCGCCCGAGACCGACAACGACATACTGCACCTTTCTTCGGCACTATACAGCCAGCCATCGATGCGCCGTGTGTACTATTCGGGCTATGTTTCGGTAAACGAATACGACAACCGTCTGCCAGTGCTGAAACAGCCGCCGCTTGTACGCGAAAACCGCCTCTACCAGGCCGACTGGCTACTGCGTTTCTACCAGTTCAAGGTTGACGAGATTGTTGACGACAGTTTCCCGAATCTTGACCTCGAAGTCGATCCGAAACTTTCGTGGGCATTGAGGCATCCCGAATTTTTCCCGATGGACGTGAATACCGCGCCATACGAAATGATTCTCCGCATTCCAGGCATAGGCACAAGATCGGCAGCACAGATTGTTGCATCGCGCCGATACGGGAAACTGAATTCGTATCATCTGAAGAAAATTGGCGTTGTGATGAAAAAGGCACAGTACTTCATTGTGAACAAGGAATTGCCTATGCACACCATAAACGAACTGAAACCAGAGACGGTAAAACGGTTACTGACGGCAAATCCGAAAAAAGACAGGATGGAAGGGCAATTGGCGTTTGATTTCGGAGGATAGTTTAAAAGTTTCTACGCTTCACGTTTAACTTCGTTGAGGGCTTCGCCGTTTCCATGGCTAAAGCCGTTTCTAGGTTTCTAAGTTTGAAGTGGTTTAATGTTGTTTGATGTTGTTTAAAGTTGTTTGATGTTGTTTAAAGTTGTTTGATGTTGTTTAAAGTAGTTTGATGTGGTTTAGTTTTGTTTTTGTTAGTTAGAGTTAGAGACGTTGCGCGCAACGTCTGTACTATAGAAATAGAAAATGATAATATTCCGATACGATAAAAGTTTTGATGGGCTCTTGTGCTGCGTTTTCGAGGCATACAATCAGAAAAAGTGCCCCGATATGCTGTTGGATAAGGAAGAAACAACTCCCCTATTCTACGACGAAATTTGCATCATCGAAACCGACACGGAAAAGTCGGAACGGGTGTGGAACGGACTGAAAAAACGCATCTCTACAACCGCACTGCATTGCGTAACCTGTTGCTGGCTTGCCGATTCGTACCCGAAATCCGATGAAGTGATTTTCAGATACATATACAAGTGCTTCAAGTCGAAGGAAAGCATCGAAACTAACTTTGGCGACCCCGATGTGCTTGAACTGTCGAAAATATACCATCAAGTATCGTACGAAAACCTGCGCGTAAAGCAGTTTGTGCGCTTCCAGAAAACCAAGGACAACATATATTTCGCTGCTATCGAGCCGCTTCACAACGTGATTTCGTTATCGGTGGAACATTTCAAGGACAGATTTGCCTCGCAGAAATGGATTGTGTATGACACAAAACGCAACTACGGCTATTACTACGACATGAAAGAGGTTGTGCGGATTACATTCGACGACAACAATATGCTAACACACAACGGAATACAAGAATCCATTATGGCAGAGGACGAGAAAATGTTCCAAAACCTATGGAAAACTTACTTCAAGGCAATTGCCATAAAGGAGCGCAAGAATCCACGCAAGCAAGTACAGGATATGCCGAGAAGATTCTGGAAATACTTAATAGAGAAAATTTAAACGGGATTAATCTCATATATGCTCACAGATATAAAAAAGAAAAGTTGAACCGGGGAGATCCAACTTTTCCGTATTTAGTGAGCATTATGAAAAAACTTATTCAACAAACAAGAACTTACAAGTCCTTATTTGATTTTTACTCTGCAAAGTTACGAAATACATTTGATTCTGCAATGATAAATTTGAAAAATTTTTCAAAGAAATTTCATGGCTTCCCGATTCTAACATAAAATCTTGTTGTCCAACGACTTGACCAAGCATATTCGTAATTGTTATTGTTGTTTCCGACGCATCGGTAAGAACGAAAGCTATTCTTGCATCATCGTTTGCTGGGTTAGGTATAACATTTAGATTCGACAGAATCTCAATTTCGTCGATTGAATTAGAATTGGATGTATATGACAGCAACCAGCCATCTGCAACCTCGTCATTATTATTGGAATAGAACTTCACAATCACTCTACCGTATGGGAAAGTTATAGGTTGCGAAGGCAAATTGCTAGAATCGAACTTTACAATCTGGTTCGCGGTAGAAACTGCGTCATGATAGAATGCGACATAATCTTTTCCATCTGAAGCAATGTTGAATTGCTGGAAAGAAACGGTTATAGATGATGCATTTGCTGGAGCTATCTCCCACTTGCAGTTTTTGCTTTTCTGATACTGGCACGACTTGCTGCCATCGCCAAAACTTCCATTAGGTTCGGTAAGAACTACAGAGTTAGTAGAACAAAATATTACCGAATATTTTACTTTCCAACCATCGGCGACATTAGCCCCATCGGTAACAAACTTAATTGTGATAGGCAATTCCTGCATACTGAGACCCGATGCCGGAGGCAGATTTTCGCTATCGTACGAAGCGATAAGTTCAGTAGAATTCATTCCTCCCTTATATACGTCAACATAATCACCGGCAGCGATATCGAACTTCGGGAAGTTAAATGTCACGTAGGTGCCACAAGTCGGATCGATAACATAGTAGCATTCCTTGTTGTTTGCATAGTCTGATGCCGAACTTCCATCGTCGAAAGTACCTTCGACACCAGTTATTGTTACATTCTGGCAAGTAGGAAGCGTTTGGTTAGGGTGAATGTTTATCACTGCATCCTGACCATTAACGAAATTATTTTCAGCACCTCCTGCTGTAGCAGTCGAATTAAGGTTATCAAGAGTATAAAAACCAGAACCATCGCCTGTACCCCAGCCCCACTTCATGTGGAATTTTGTTACACCTTCATTAATCTGGTAACCATCGCAGTTCCATGCATGTCCGACCTGAGTAGAACTACCGCTGTACACCATAGGATACCTCTGATCTATCTGTGACTTTAATAACTGATTCCAGTTTGCGTCACTATACGAATCTCTTGACACATACTGTATGTCGTTCGAATATCTGAAATAACTTTTCAAAGCAGTGGCAACATATTCGGTCTGACTACCAGAACCATCGTAATCGTATTGCATATTTACAGACACACCCACATGGTAGCATAGTTTTCCAAGTTCTTCGTTCTCGGCAGAAGTTGCGACATCCGGCATTCCATACCAGTTATAGGTCTGATTTCCAAAATTTACGGTAATGTTCTGAGAATGCATATTAGGCCATGAACCGTAATACCAGGTATATGTTTTATATCCATTGCCTGTAGCCGGCCAGTTCCAATACTTCATGACCATGCTTGTTGCAGTTGCAACGCAACCAACATAAGCATGACCTTGACTGCCCCACGAAGAATGGGTGTCGTTTGATGGCTGCGTAGGACATTTAGAATTATAAGGCCATCCCTGCGTCCAACTTATTCCATCGAGTAATACGCGCGAAGTTACAACATCCCTAGTTGCACGAAGAGAAGGATTATACGAGAGCAGATCCAACCATTGCTTTCTCATCTCAGCAGCATTTTCGCATACATTCAAAGCTGCATAATCGTTCGACTCGCTGTAATAATTCAGATAGGCGGCCCTACCAGGCGACATATTGTCGATATTGAATGCACTCTCGAACGAATATGCCAAAACTGGCATTATCTGGTCGTCGGTTGACACTACAACATATCCCTCATCGCCATTCACATCGAAGACATACAAGTTGTATGGAGCCTTTTCGTCGTTAGGATTCACTACGCAGGTCAAATCTATATCGTTCCATTCGGTTGCACGGAATGCATTGACTGTCTGATGATAATAAGCCCTGGCTACTTTTGCGGCATCGTTGTACGAAACGCGTTCGGCCTTTGCTGCGAAAGTTATCGTCACGATTGCCAAAAATAATGCTAGTCTTTTCATTATTCTAAAATTTGAGTATTTGACAATTTGATAATTTGATGATTTGATAATTCAAAAATTTAAAGTTATAAATATAGTCATTTTTTTATTAAGTCGGAATTGTAATGCAAACCAATAGACTCACGACGGGCCATTGCTTGACGAATGATGAGATAACCTATATTAATGAGATTTCTCAACTCACAAAGGCTAACGGTAACCTTCGATGTCTTGAACAAGTCTTCGGTTTCGCGGTACAAAATTTCCAATCGGTCGAAGGCACGCTTCAAACGCAAATCGGTGCGCACAATGCCAACATAGTTGCTCATAATCTGTTGCAATTCCTTGAGCGAGTGCGAAACGAGAATCAACTCGTCGTTCGTTATTGTGCCTTCTTCGTTCCACAACGGAATTTTGTTCAATATTGCCTCATCGGGCATAACAGCGTCCTTCGAGTCCTCGAAAGCCCTGTGCGCGAATACCACAGCCTCAAGCAACGAATTGGAAGCCAATCTATTAGCACCATGCAAACCTGTACAAGCAGCCTCGCCTACTGCATAAAGGTTCTGTATTGAAGTGCGAGCATACTCGTCGGTCTTGATACCACCACACATATAATGGGCAGCAGGAACTACTGGAATAAGGTCGTTCTTTATATTGATGCCAATTTCGAGGCACTTGGCGTAAATTGTCGGGAAGTGCGTCATAAGCACATCCTTGTCGATATGCCTTGCATCGAGGAAAACATGTTCGTCGCCCGAAAGCTTCATTTCGGAATCGATGGCACGGGTGACCACATCACGAGGGGCCAACGAACCGCGCTTGTCGTACTTCACGCAGAAGTCCTCGCCTTTGCGGTTACGCAGAATTGCACCCGCGCCGCGCAAAGCCTCGGTAATGAGGAAGGCGGGACGCTCGCTCGGATTATAGAGCGTAGTAGGATGGAACTGCACGAACTCCATGTTTTCTACCGCACCTTTTGCCCTATAGACCATTGCAATACCGTCACCGGTAATGTGTACGGGATTGGTTGTGCTCATGTAGGCATTTCCGCATCCGCCAGTGGCAATAAGGGTTTTCTTGGCAAAAACGTTGAAAACCTTGCGCTGCTTAATGTCGTACACGTATGCGCCAAAGCACTTGATGTCGGGTGTAGCGCGAGTAACCTCTACGCCAAGATGATGCTGGGTTATAAGCTCGATTGCAAAATGGTCTTCGTAGATATCGATGTTCGGATTGTTGCGAGCTTCCTCAACTAGCGCACGCTGTATTTCGGCTCCGGTCTTGTCCTTGAAATGGAGGATTCGCTTCTCGGAATGTCCGCCTTCGCGGTTCATGTCGTACTGACCTGTAGAATCGGTATCGAAATTGGTACCAATCTCAACAAGGTCGCGAATACGTTCGGGAGCCTCGCGCACAACAATCTCGACGATTTTTCTATTGTTAATGCCACAACCGGCGATCATTGTATCTTCGATATGCTTCTCGAACGAGTCGTAGCTGTTCATAACAGAAGCAATGCCACCCTGAGCCTTTACTGTCGAGGTGTCATCTATCTTATTTTTGCAAATAATGGCGACATGTCCGTACTTGCTGACCTTTATAGCGTAGAACAGACCGGCAATACCACTGCCTATCACCAAAAAATCCACTTGCTTTCTCATTTTCTTTTTACTACAAGTCAATTAAAGAATGCAAATATAGTGCTAAAAAACATAACTTCAGTTTTAAAATTCACTTTTTTGACAATCGGACAAATTACGCAAATGCAAAAACATATTTTTCAACCCTAAATGCACTATTATAGCAAAAGTTAAGAGTCGTAATCGCAAATACTGGAACAGCGGAAAATGTGGGTGGAGATTTATGCTTGCAATGCGAAAAAAAAGAAAGGCGCAGTCGCCTGCGCCAATAAACCAATACAATTATGAAACACAGAGCGGGAAACGGGGATCGAACCCGCGACCCTCAGCTTGGGAAGCTGATGTTCTACCACTGAACTACTCCCGCTTTGGGATGCGCAAAGATAACAAATCTTTACATATCCGAGAATATTTTTTGCAGCCATCAACTTTCCGCGCTCTCCTACCCTTCTTCCAACGCAAAGCCTTCAATCATCTCTGAATCCATTGCTCCGCTTTCGATACATGTCCAAATCGGGGTACAAGTCACGCAAGTACCGTGATAAATCATTGTAGCGGCGCAATGCATTGCGCCGCTACAAAAAAAATCCCTTTGCATCCTCAATCGTTAATCCTCTAGAATCCTATCCTTGTATGTTTCGAACTCATAAGCCTCTCGCTCTTGCACTGCTCGACGATGAAACTGAAATCGGGACTTGTGCCGTTGATGACACCATCCATTATGACCTTGCGGACGATGTTGTCGATTTCGCCACCCGAAAAGTCGTAGTCGGCAGCCAGCTTACGGCACTGCTCCTCGGCAAGCCACGCGAGTTTGCTCTGCCAGATGTTCTGCTTTGCCTCAAGTGTCGGGCGGTCGAACTTCAGTTTAAAAACAAAACGACGCTCGAATGCAGGGTCGAGGTTGTCGGCAAGGTTGGTTGTGGCAATCAGTATGCCGTCGAGTTTCTCAAGTTCCTCAAGGATAATGTTCTGTATTGCATTTTCGGTCTGCGCCACACTCGAAGAATTTACATCCTTGCGTCTGCTGAACAAGGCATCGGCCTCGTTGAACAGAAGAATAGGCTTCTGCTCCTCATCCTTGCACATAGCGGCATAGTCGGTGAAAATGCGCTTGATAATCTTTTCGCTCTCGCCAAACCAGCACGACTTGCTTGCGCTTATATCGACATGATACACCTTACGACCAGTCTTGCGGGCAATCTGCATTGCTGTTTCGGTCTTGCCTGTGCCGGGCGCACCATAGAAAATCACAGCTACACCCTTGGGCATCGACTCCTTCTCGAGGCGCTGCTGGAGGTTGACAAAGTTCTCTTCCATAAGGCTCTGCGTAAGGAAATCTATCTTCTGCTTCAATTCCGGAGCGTAAAACATCTGCTTTTCCCTTATATTTTCAGGAGACTCAAGCTTTTTGTCCTTGCCAGCTTTTTTCGAATACAATTGAATATCGTCTTCAAGGAACAATTCCTTTCCTTTCTCGGTAAGCTTAATGGTAATGTCCGAAATGAAATTGCCGTCCGACTTCTCGATAAGGTCAGCCTCGACCAAAGGATGCTTGCCATTAATCAAATCGGCAGCGACATTCATACGCGCACGCATCGAATCGTAAATATCATTAAGCGTTGACTCCAAATCGGACTCGTGTCCGCGCATATTCGTTATGAAATCGTCGCAACACTCGTAGAAAAATGTACGCAAATCAATGGCATGAACAAGTTTTTTCAGGTTCTGCAAAAACTTCAAGTCCGAATTCTGAGCCTCAAGGACAGCAACCTCATCGAACAAACGACGCGTTGGCATCCTCGTTTCGCTCCTATCATCAATAATATCCGACACAAGGCTACAGAACATGTACCTGTCAATTTCCTTTTTGGCCGACTTTTCGTACGATGTGTTGTTCTGTATTGCTTCCGCCAAAGAATTTTCAAGCCTATATGACAAACGATGGCTATTTGAACACTTTACAAAAATTCCTTCCCTGACCAGGCCGTCAAAATATTTCCTAAGTGGCATAAAATCAACCGCATTCAAGTCGAAATAATCAACCAATTCTCTCATCTCGAACGACGAATCGCAGTCGGCTATTGCCTTTGAGTAAGCTGCTACGACCAGCATTGTCTCAATTTCCGACATTTTCAGATACTTGGAGAAACTCGCAATACCACTTTTGATTTTAGGCATTTTGGATACTTCAAACGACATTGTGCGGTGATGTCTGCCCCTCGTAAAAGGAAGATCCCCATCATCCTCGTCATCCTCTGACATATCCGGTGCAGCGAAAAACTCCGGCATATACAAACTAAATACTGCATTCCTGCTACCTTCCAAATCCCTCGAAAGCTCGCAGAAGGTCTTCAACGCATCAAACTGCTCTTTTTTCATCGAATTCTTTTTCATCTCTTTCGTTTTAATTCATTATACAATCAAAAAACTACGCAAATCTACACATAGCATACGACAAAATCTGTCGCAACTTCTGTTTATTCTGACAAAATATGTCGTAACTTTAACCGACAAGAAATCGTTTCGCTATAATATAACGAAGATTCCTAAAAAATTAAGTCCGATTTTTCACTTTTCCATATTCCTTCCCATTTTTTTCATTTTTTCAAGGGACAAAGGTATATCAGATTTAGCGTACGACCAAATTTTTGAGATTGTTTTTATTAACAATTTGCCTCCTAAGAATCATGTCGACCCATTTCGTAACAAATGAGAAAATATTTTTTCTTATCGCACATTCATTAAGGAATTTCTCTTAAATTTGTCTGAAATTTTTTCGAATGGAAAACATAAAGAATCTCATATTCGACCTTGGCAACGTAATCCTCAACATCGACACAAAGTTGAGCGAAAAAGCTTTTGCCCAATACGGAATGAACGATTTTGAAAAGCTATATACACTTGCCTCGCAAAACGAACTTTTCGACCGCCTTGAGGTCGGCAGCATCACAGAAAACGAATTCTACGACGAATTACGCCGCGTCACCGGCTGCAAACTCGACGACAAAACCCTCGAACAATGCTGGGATGCCCTCATCATGGACTTTCCTGCCGCTCGAATCGAAATGCTAAAACATCTGAAGGCAGAAGGCAAGTACCGCACTTTCATCCTTAGCAACACCAATATAATACATTACCGATTCTACACCGCTCTGCTAAAGCGTACCCGCGGTGTCGATGGTCTAGAAAGCCTGGTGGAACATGCCTATTTCTCGCACGAAATCGGTCTGAAAAAGCCTAATCGCGACATTTTCGACCACATTGTCGCCAACTCTCACATCAAACCCGAAGAGAGCATCTTCATCGACGACAACGAAGCCAACATAAAGGCGGCAAATGCTTTGGGGTTCAACACTATATTCCTGAAGAACAACGACATGGAGAACTTAAAATTTTAGATAGAACAACTTAAAATCATCAGCACAATGAAACTAAACATCGAAAAAGCACTCGGCAACAACGCCAAATATCAGGAAATGCTCAAACTTGCACAGGAAAAGTTTGATACTCTTACCGCCGGCACAGGCGAAGGCAACGACTTTCTCGGCTGGCTGGACTTGCCAACAGCGTACAGCGACGAAGACATCGAAGACATACTCAACATAGCCGACCGCATGCGTCAGCTCGACTGCGTCGTGGTAATTGGCATAGGAGGTTCGTACCTCGGAGCAAAGGCTACAATCGAAGCCTTGAGACCACATTTCGGCAAAATGGACACCGAAATGATTTTCGCAGGTCACACCCTCAGCGGAAATTACCATGCAGAACTCATGGAATACCTGAAAGACAAGGAGTTCGGTATAGTTGTAATTTCAAAATCGGGAACCACCACCGAGCCGGCAGTCGCCTTCAGATTGCTATACAACGAGATGAAAAAACGTTTCGACAACGAGACTATCCGCGACCGTATCGTAGTAATCACCGATGAAAACAAGGGTGCGCTCCGTACTCTCTGCGACAAGGAAGGTTTCGACGATTTCATCATAGCCGACAATGTTGGCGGACGCTTCTCGGTATTGTCGCCAGTAGGACTTGTGCCAATTGCCATTGCTGGTTTCGACATCGAGGAAATGCTTCACGGAGCTTCGCTGGCACAGGACATCTGCCTCGAAAACAACGAGAAAAACCCTGCTATACAATACGCTGCAGTTAGAAATATGCTTTTCAACGAAGGCAGAAAGGTTGAACTGATGGTCAACTACAATCCGCGCCTCTGCTATTTTGCCGAATGGTGGAAACAGCTCTATGGCGAAAGCGAAGGCAAGAACGGCAAGGGATTGTTCCCCGCATCGGTATCGTACACCACCGATTTGCACTCGCTCGGTCAGTTTGTACAGGACGGCAGTCCAATCCTTTTTGAGACAGTTCTCTGGGTTGACGACGACAGCGATGCTCCAGTTGTTCCCCACGACAAAGAAAACCTCGACAAACTCAACTACCTCGAAGGCAAGAACATGGAGTACATCAACAGCAAGGCGGCAGAAGGCACAATGAACGCCCATGTTGCAGGCAATGTTCCTAACATCCGCATCGAATTTGATGCCGTTGACGAGTTCAACCTCGGATACCTGATGTTCTTCTTCGAGTTCGCTTGCGGAATCAGCGCATATATGCTTGGCGTGAACCCATTCAACCAGCCCGGCGTTGAAGCATACAAGAAGGAAATGTTTAGGTTGCTGGGAAAAGAATAAAAAAGGCTTACAGGCTAGTAGTCCCCCGAAAACCTTAAGGGCGTTAAAGCCGTTAGCGCCCTTAAAGCTGGGGGGGGAAAACTACTAGCCTATTAGCCTTCTAGCATCTCGTTTATGGAATCCATTGCACTAGTCTCCCCATCCGACCGCATCACCGGCTATGCACCGAAACTCCTTGTCCACCAGCAAGGACTGCTTCATCGTGCATTTTCGATAGTGGTGTTCAACGACAAGGGCGAAATGCTGTTGCAAAAGCGTGCCGCCACAAAATACCACTCGGGCGGACTATGGACAAACACCTGCTGCAGCCACCTCATCGAAGGGAAGGATATGGAAACCTACATGCACGAGCGGCTACAACACGAAATGGGCTTCGACTGCGAACTGAAATTTGCATTCAGTTTCCACTACACCGCCAAGTTCGATAACGGTCTCATCGAAAACGAAATAGACCATGTGTATACAGGCAAATGGAACGGCACTCCCCTGCCCGACCCCACAGAAGCCGACGGCTACAGCTGGACAACGCCCGAAAGCATAAAATCAGAAATAAAACTCCATCCCGAATTGTTTACGGTATGGTTTAGGGAGATAACTGAGAGAATTGGATAAAGTCTAGGCTTGTAACCACTTGTATTTTGCTAGACTGTAAATCGGAAGTAACGGTATAAGAATTGGTGTTTTCTTCACATACGCCTGATATTCCGGGTCGTTGGCATAGACTTCGTTCTGCCTGAGTTCCAAACGCCTTGCTCCGCTGAACATAACATACAAAATGCCTGCATATCCAATTGCGGCAATCACCCACTGCCATACGCAAAGGCTTGCGCCTATTCCGCTCAGCAATGCGCCTGTCCATATCACAACCTCGCCCAAGTAGTTGGGACAGCGAACAATACGGTAAAGTCCGGTATCAACAAAACGCTTCGGGTTGCGCTTCTTGGCGGCATTCTTCTGTGCGTCGCTGAGGGCTTCGAGCAATATTCCGCAAAGCATTACACCTGCACCGATCCACGCCCAAAGGTCGCAGACTGGCAGACCTTCGGCGGTATTCGCCAGACGGAAAGCAACCGGACTTACCTGTGCGACATAAAGTATGGCACAGAACAACCATACGCTAATAATCACACCAATAGGCTTTTTCTTCTGCAACGACGGATCGTAGAGGATTTTGCGGTAAGCTGCCGCCTTGCGTTCTCGCACAAGCAAGTATGTTCCAAGCCGGCACCCGAACACAAAAAACAGAACGCAAAGTGCTATCGTTGGTAACGATACGGCACCCCAGAACATCACAACCATTGCAATGGCAAGCGCGGCAATGCCATAGCCGTATCCCAGGCTGAAGAAATAAATAAAATATTTCCATCCTACAGCCGAAACTGCAAGCGATATTGCTAAAAGAATAAGTAGATACATCATAGGGTTATATTTTTTTGTTTCAAACTATTAGTAATTCACCTTCACGCTAAAAGTTCCCGACTCCTCTTCTTCACCGTCGTAATAATTATATCCGCATTCGATACCGGTTACACGCTGGTAATCGTCAACAGTGTAGGTATATTTTAATATGGAGGTCGCCATTATCTTGTGAGCGTCGCTATAAATAGTTGTCTTACTTTCCATAGGCATAAACTTGGAAACCATTCCCTTCGGGGCGACCGATGTCGCACCAGGGAGAAATCCCGACTCCTCGGCAAACGCCAGCACATCAATGTTGGGACGGTCAACATCGCCATACTTATAGAAAACACTGTCGAACGAGAACGACTCGTCGCAGGCAGGAGAAAATACCTTTACTATATTTACATTTCCGCCATCCCAGAGATAGCTGTTGCCGCAGTCCGTTTCATCGATGCACTCGCTAAGCTTGCCCGACTTGTACTTGTAGCGTTGCACAAAGCCTTCGCCTTCCAAAAAGTATTCCGACTTCTTCACATAGCCTTCGCCATCCAAGGTAAGCTCCAGCTTTCTCATCCCAGCTTCGCAGGTTATGACGCCGTCGCCGTAAGTAACTGTCGATTCAATGGTCCACTCGTAATCGGTACCTATGTTGCGGTGAGATGTGACTTTTATCAGTCGGTCTAGCTCGTCATATTCAAAGGTCACCTTGTTGCCTCCAGCCACATCATAATTTATTTCGATGCTTTTCACAAGGAATGACGGTTCTTCAACAACTTCCTCGACTATGCTGTCGGTGGGTTCGGCCTGCTGTTCCATAGCTTTGCTTTCCTTAGAGCCACCGCACGAAGTAAGAAGTGCCACTGTGAATGCAAAAATTACAATACTTTTTATTCGCATAGTTCTAATAAGTTAAATTTAGAGTAATTATTGTGGTTTCTTCATTAATAGTGCCGAGCTCATCAGTAATGACAGTCCGATTAATATTTATCGACGTTATCTTTCCTGTAGCATCGTCAATATTGTATTCGAAAGCAGTGCGTTGGGTTTCCTTTATATTATCGTTGCTTGTCCATGTAAATACTGATTTTGACGGAAGGAAATCGGAAATACAACCTTTGTCAAACGCGAGAATGTCAATTTCGGGAGTTACAAATGAAATAATATCCACATTAAACGGGTTGCGCATGTCTGTATATTCGAATGTAGTTTCTTGTGGATTATTATCTGCATGATAATTTATTATTTGTTCGGTCATGCAACCATTGTCCCACTTGTATGCGTATTTAGAAACCTCGCCATTGAAAACATTTTCAATGCCGCTTATCTTGTCGCCATCGAACGAATATTTTTTGTTTACTCTGCCAGATTGTCCCATTTCTAGATTGCATTCTGTAGGTTTGCCATCAAAATATTTATAGGTAAATGTCTTTACTAATGAGTAGGTCCCATCTGGATTGAGATCTTCATTGATAATCTTGACTTCGGTATCGGAATATGTTATTTTATTGCTTCTCGAAAACTCATCTATTGTTTCAATAAGACGATTCTGGTCGTCGTACTTCAAATTTAATGTATTTGAATGTTTTCCATTATACAACACCTCGATGCTTTTTACTGGAGTTACAACAAAAACAGTTTCATCAACAACACTGTCGGTTGTCTCGACTTGCTGTTCCACGGTTTTACTTTCCTTAGAGCCACCGCACGAAGCAAGAAATGCCATTGCCAACACAATGGTTGCGATACAAATTTTCTTCATTTACTAGTAGTTAAGTTTAAGAATCTGGATACTATTATCCTTTTCGATTTCGCCGTCGTAATTGGTTTCGTTCTCAACATTGATTTTTATCTCGGTTATCCTGCCAGTTGCATCATCGATTTTGTATTCGAAGGTTGTAGTCTCTTCCGTTTCCCAACCATCGACAATGCCACTGAAATGCGACTTCGAGGGAAGATATTCCGATGCCAAATCTTTTCCGAACGACGAAACTGCAGGGGCGGAATAGAAGATTGTAAACACATCGATTGTAAACGGATTTTTAATGTCAGTATATTCAAATTCCGTAGTCGATTGCGGTTCTTCCATGTCGTTGGTGTTGTAAACTACAGTATATTCGGTCATGCAATTATTTTCCCACTTGTATATAATGTCCTCGCTTGTGTAATATGGGTCAGCGTTTGGACCGAAATCGCGGGTAATCCAACTAATCTTGTCTCCTTCGTAGTTGTACTTGATATTAATCTTGCCTTCTTTACCCATATCGATGCAACCTGTGGTCAACTTACCGTCTGAATATTTGTAGGTAGTTGTAGCAGATTCCTCTTTGACCTTGATTTCGTCGGTAGCGTATGATACGGTATATTCATCGTATTCGTCTTTCTGGTTGATAAGGCGGTTCTGGTCGTCGTACTTGAAATTAATTACGCCAACAGATTCTCCGTCATAAATTTTCTCTATGCTTTTGACAAGAAGGATATCCTGTGCTTTTTCGTCTGTGGTTTGTTCGGCCTGTGCCGACTCCTTTTCGTCTGCTGACTTTTTGTCGGCAGAATTGTTGCACGACAGCAACATAAGCATTGCTGCAGCTGCTAATAAAAAAATGTTTTTGCTCATAATTATTACTTTTACTTTTTTTTAATGTCATCCCGCAAAGCATATAAGCCGCTCACTTTCGCTCCCTGAGCTTGTCGAAGGGTCGAAGGGTCGGCTATGCAACACCTTGCGGAATGACGGTTTGTATTAAAACTGTACCTTCGGGGCCTCCTGTGCTGCCTGGCTAGCTTCGAAGTAAGCCCTTTCGCCGAATCCGAACATCTTTGCAACCAAGTTCTTCGGGAACTTTATCACAAGGACATTGTAATCTTGTACTGCAGCATTGAAAACCTCGCGCTTTGCAGCGATTTCGTTTTCAATTTCCTTCAACTGGTCCATCAACTGAGTGAAGTGAGCATCGGCCTTCAGTTCCGGATAAGCCTCGCGCACTGCAAGCAAGCGGCTCAATGTGCTCGATACATTGTCCTGTGCCTCCTGGAACTTAGCGAACGATTCGTTGTTAAGTTCGTCTGCGTTGATATTGATTGATGTTGCTGCGCTGCGTGCTTCGATAACAGCCGTCAAAGTACCCTGCTCGTGAGCTGCGTAACCCTTAACGGTTTCGACCAAGTTGGGGATGAGGTCGGCACGCTTCTGGTATGCTGCCTGAACATCGGCCCAAGGCTTCTTCACAGCCTGGTCGGCTTCAACTATCTTGTTGTACGAACGCCATACATAAATTCCACAAATAAGAAGTATTACAAAAATTACTCCTCCGATTAATGTTGCTCCTAAGCAACCACTTCCATCTTTTGCCATAATCTATTAATTTAATTTGTTTCTAGTTTCTTGTTTCTGGGATATAGCTCCCTGAGCGTAGCCGAAGGGGCGGTGCAATAGTGCCAAATATTTTCCGTTTCCTTCACTTCGACTTCGCTCAGTGGGCGGATTATTTCGTTATCGTCTCTATTATTTCGTTTATCCTTGCTTTAAGTTTCTCCTCGGTTGCTTCGTACTGGCTCGGACTTTCGAGCTTACCCTTTACACCTATATAGAATTTAATCTTCGGTTCGGTGCCCGACGGACGGACTGTAATCTTGCTGCCGTCGGCAAGGTCGTACTGCAGTACATTCGACTTGGGCAAGGTAATGTCGTAGCAGAGGTCGCTGATTTTGTCGTACGACTTGCGTGTCTGGAAATCGTGAACCATCACAACCTGCACTCCGCAAATCGACTCGGGCGGCGTACTTCTGAATTTCTCCATCATAGCCTCTATTTCCTGCATTCCGCTTTGTCCGGGCTTGGTGAGCGACTTCAGTCCTTCGAGGTAGAAGCCGTATTTTGTATAAATATCCAATAGCAAGTCCATCAAGGTTTTGCCTTGTGCTTTCATTCTTGCAGCAGCTTCGCAAACAAGCATCGAGGCGATTACTGCATCTTTGTCGCGAACACAGTCGCCAGCAAGGAATCCGTAGCTTTCCTCGCCACCGCCAATGAACTGCATCTTGCCGTAGTTCTTTTCGATTTCCTCGGCAATGTACTTGAAGCCTGTGAGCACATCAAGGCACTTTACACCGTAATCCTTGGCAATCTGCGGAATGAGTTCAGTTGTAACGATAGTCTTAACGATGAATTCCTTTCCTTTCAAACGACCTTCGGACTTGAAGCTGTCGAGAAGATAATGCACGAGTATCGAAGCGGTCTGGTTGCCGTTGAGGATCACAAACTTGCCATTGTGGTTTACCACTACGCCAAGACGGTCGCTGTCGGGATCGGTACCGAATACGATGTCGGCTCCGATTTGCTCGGCCTTGCGAATTGCAAGAGTAAGGGCCTCGCGCTCCTCGGGATTCGGCGACTTTACCGTCGGGAAATTACCGTCTGGAACTGCCTGTTCCTCAACAATGTTGACATCGTTGAAGCCAATACTCTTCAGTGCCTGCGGAAGTACGCTTATGCTCGAACCGTGAATCGGCGTATATACAATTTTCAAGTTTGCACTTGCATTGTCCTTTACATTGTGGCACAGCGACTTGAGTGTTTCGATGTAGGCATTGTCGACATCGGCGCCAATTTCCACCACATTCTTCAAGGCATCGTCGAACTTGATGTCCTCGACTGTGACTTTCCTGACGTCCTCGATTATGCCCTTGTCGTGCGGCGGAATTACCTGACCGCCATCGCTCCAGTAAACTTTGTATCCGTTGTATTCCTTCGGGTTATGCGAAGCGGTGATGACGATTCCCGAGTTGCAGTGCAAGTGACGGATTGCAAACGACAGTTCGGGTGTCGGACGCAGCTTGTCGAACAGATAAACCTTAATTCCGTTGGCCGACAACACCGATGCTGTGATTTTTGCAAACTCGCGGCTGTTGTTGCGACTGTCGTGTGCTATTGCGCAACTGATTCCCTTAGCCTTGTCGCAGTGTGCAAGCAGATAGTTTGCCAGTCCTTGCGTTGCCATTCCCACGGTGTAGCGGTTCATGCGGTTAGTTCCTGCACCCATTATTCCGCGCAGACCGCCAGTTCCGAACTCCAAGTCCTTGTAGAAACTTTCGTTCAGCTGTTCGGGATTGTTCTCAATCATTTCGGCTACAGCCTTACGGGTCTGCTCGTCGAAAACTTCACTTGTCCAATATTTTGCTTTCTGTAATACGCTATTATCCATTTTACATATTATTTGAAAAGTCAAAGGTAATAAATTATTGAATATGGCGGAGTATTTTGTTGAAAAAAGTTTGAATGATAACGACTGCAGTTGCAGATTTTCTCATAAAAACCTACTACCCTCTCGGCTGCAAACTCCGTCTATACTCGCTGGGCGACAGCCCTAAATGTTTGGTGCAGTAGCGGCTGAAATAGGAAAGCGATGCGAAATTCATACGCTCGGCAATTTGCGTAAGCGAGAGGCGCTCGTCGTCGAGGTACTTTTTTATAATTGGTACGGTATGGCGGTTGATGTAGCTGCTAACGCTGTGACCTGTGACGCGCTTAACGGTTGACGAAAGGTACTTTGGCGACACATTCAGTCGTTCGGCATAGTAGTTTACCTCGCGCTCGGTGCGGCTTATACCCGTCGAAAGCATATCCATCAGTTGCTTCACGATGTAGGCTGTGCGGTCGCTGTGCGGAGCTGTAGTATCGCGCTGTGCGTGCGGCTCGAAGATGTCGTACATCATCGTAAGACAGAGGCTACCCATAAGTTCGCGGTAGAACAGCAGATGACGGTCTCCTAGTCGGTCGCGCAGACGATGAAAATCGGCCAGCATAATTGAAGCCTGCTCATCGGTAAGTGGAATTACAGGGTTTTGGTTCAGGCTTATACTGCCGCCTATGCTGTAGTTGTTCGACGGTAGCAGGTTTTGGAGAAACTTGTTGTCGGCAGCAAACCACTCGACCTGCATGTCGGGATGCGCAGCCAGATTTTTCACACGGTCGGGCATCGGAACAACTACCAAATCATTCTTCACAATATGGTAGCATCGTTCGTTGAACACAAAACTCCCCTCCCCAGCCGTGCAAAGCATATGCATACAGGTATGAGCCAGTTCTGGTGCATTCATCCCGTAAAAGTCCGTCGAATATAGAAAGTCAATCTTCACGAGGCGAAGTTACAGATTATTTTTTATTCTCCTAAAACATTTGTGCAAAAAGTGAAAATTGTAGTGCTTTTTGTGAAATAGCGGTTCCGTTGATTTGCTGTTTTTTTGCATCGTAAAACAAAACAAAAGAGTTATGCAAGAAGAAAGAGTTGACCCAAGGTTATCGACAGCCGAAGAACTTGCCGAAGGCGTTCGTCAGGCTCAGACATTATTCAAGTTGAACCACACTATGCCATATACCGACGAGTACAATGCGCTCGCCAAGGAACTGTTTGGACACGATGTATTTGCTGACGGTGGCTTCGTAATGCCAGGACTCACTGGTGTTTGCTTCGACCGCGTACGACTGGGCAAAGGTGTAATGATAATGAACAACTGCCTTATGATGGCTCGCGGAGGCATCACAATCGACGACGGTGCAATGATTGCCGCTAATGCGCAGCTAATTTCCAACAACCACGACCTCCACGACCGTATGATACTGACTTGCAAGCCAGTACACATTTGCGAAAACGCTTGGATTGGCGCAGGAGCCACCATATTGCCGGGTGTTACAGTTGGCAAAAACGCCGTGGTAGCCGCAGGTGCAGTGGTTACAAAGGATGTTGCCGAAAATACCATAGTAAGCGGAAATCCAGCAAAATTCATCAAGAACATAGGAGAATAAATTATGAAAACCTTGAATGTAATGCTATTATTATTGGTACTCGCTACCGGATGCAATGCACAGAACAAACAGGAAGTTAAACCACAAAATCATAACAATATGAGCAAATCAATCGTCATTTTCTTCTCACATGCTGGCGACAACTACAGCGTGGGAAACATCGAGGTTGGCAATACAAAAATTGTAGCCGACTACATATCGGAAATCGCTGGTGCTGAGCAATTTGAAATAGTCACTCACAAATACGACGGCATGGCCTACACGCCACTTATCGAACTAGCCAAGAAAGAGGCTGCCAACGGCGAATTGCCGCCATACGAAGGCACCGCACCCGACCTTTCGCAGTACGACACCGTATTTATCGGTGGTCCCGTGTGGTGGGGAACCTATCCGCAGGTGATGTTCACACTTTTCCGCGATATAAATCTTGACGGCAAAACCGTCATCCCCTTCACCACCCACGAAGGCAGCGGCTTGGCATCTTGTGTCGATGATGTGAAAAAAGCTTTTCCAAAGGCAAGTGTACAAAAAGGCTTCAGCATCTACGGACACGAAGTGCGCACAGGCAAGGCAAAAGTTGAGAAATGGTTAAAAAGTCTTGGCTATTAACAATTTAAATTCAAATTCTATGCAATACATAACATTAAACAACGGCGTAAAAATGCCGCAGATGGGCTACGGAGTTTATCAGGTGACACCAAGCGAGGCAGAACGTTGCGTGAGCGATGCGCTTAGCGTAGGTTACAGAATGATAGATACAGCACAGGCTTACCAAAACGAAGATGGTGTAGGCAATGCGGTGAAAAAGAGCGGCATATCTCGCGATGAAATATTCATCGTCTCTAAAATATGGATTTCGAATTACGGCTACGAAAGAGCAAAAGCATCAATCGACGAGAGCCTGCGCAAGTTGCAAACCGAATACATCGACCTTATGTTGCTGCACCAGCCATTCTGCGACCGCTACGGAGCATACCGTGCATTGGAGGAGGCTTACCACAAAGGCAAACTACGAGCAATAGGTGTAAGCAATTTCTACCCCGACCATTTCATCGACCTTGCATCGAATGTGGAGGTAAAACCTATGGTAAACCAAGTCGAAACTCATGTTTTCAACCAGCAGCATCTACCGCAGAAATACATGGAGGAGTTCGGATGCCGGATTATGTCGTGGGGTCCATTGGCAGAAGGTCGTAACAATTTCTTCACCAACGAATTACTTTCCAAAATTGGCAAAACTCACGGTAAAAGTGTTGCCCAGGTTGCACTTCGTTTCTTATTGCAACGCAATGTAATTATCATTCCGAAATCGACACACAAGGAGCGCATGGCCGAGAACTTCAATATTTTCGACTTTGAACTTTCTGCTGACGAGATGGCTCGCATCGAAACACTCGACACAAAACAGAGCCTCTTCTTCGACCACCACGACGGCGAAGTGACCAAAATGTTTATGGGATGGAGAGGTTTAATCTAAATTTATAAAATATGAAGAAAACAATATTAGTAATTTGCTCGGCGGTTCTTATGGCTGCTTGCAACAATACGACCAACAATACTGAAAAAGACATGAACACATTGACATTCAACGAAAAACAGGCATCATGCATAAGTGCAATTGCTTGTTACGAAGCGCAAGGAAATCTCGGAAAACTTGCGGAATCAATCAACAACGGCCTCGACAATGGCTTGACTGTCAGCCAAATCAAGGAAGCCCTCTCGCAACTTTATGCCTACACGGGGTTTCCTCGCTCGCTCAATGCTTTGGGAACTTTGCAAAAGGTTGTTGCCGACCGAGATGCCAAAGGTCTGAAGACCGAATTGGGAGAAGATGCATCGCCGTTGCCATCAAACTACGACGCGCTTAAGCAAGGAACCGATGTGCAGACAAAACTCAGCGGACAACCTTTCAACTACGACTTCTGCCCTGCCGAAGACTATTACCTGAAAGCGCACCTATTCGGCGACATCTTTGCCCGTGACAACCTCACCCACGCCGACCGCGAACTAATCACCGTAAGTGCTTTGAGCGGTCTGGAGAATGTAATGCCGCAGTTGCAGGCACATGTGCGTGGTGCTTTGAATATGGGTGTAACAGAAGAGCAGTTGCGCAACATCCCGAATTCGTTGAGGGAAAATGGACTTTCCATCGAAGCTTCGCGCTGTGAGGCCGCCATTGCTATGGCTGTTGACGGCAAGACGGATGTTGTTTGTGCACAGTCGCCATGGCCCATCGGAGAACCTAATACGGCATACGCACAATATTTCATAGGCAACAGCTACCTTGCACCTATGGATGGTGGAATGGTTAATGTCAGCTTTGAACCCGGATGCCGCAACAACTGGCACATTCACCACAATCAAGTTCAGGTGCTGGTATGCGTGAGCGGTCGCGGATGGTACCAGGAATGGGGAAAGCCAGCCGTCGAGCTGAAACCCGGCGTGGTAATTGAAATTCCCGAAGGCGTAAAACATTGGCACGGAGCTTCCAAGGACAGTTGGATGCAACACCTTACATATCATAAGGATGTGAAGGAAAATGCCAGCAATGAGTGGCTTGAGCCAGTAAGCGACGAGCAATATGAACAGTTATAATCATTAACTAATATTGTCAATTGCCATTTTGATGTTTTTTCGTATTTTTGAACCCTAAACATAAACATATAGCTCAATGAAGAAAATAGTATTACTTGCATTTGCTACCATTTTGATGATGGTAAGCTGCACTAACCGACAGAAAACACCGCAGTTTAAGGAAAATCCCGATATGGAATACCGCACATTGGGAAGCACAGGACTGCGCGTTGGCGTGATTGGACTTGGATGCGGAGGATTCGATGAAATTGACTCCACCGCTTCGCGCGAACTCGTCACATACGCCCTCGACCACGGCATGAACTACATGGACCTTTACGACGCAAATCCAAAGGTGCGTAGCAACATAGGCTACGGACTTGGCGACCGCCGTGCAGAAATGATTATACAAGGTCACATTGGTTGCTGGTGGAACGGCGACAGCTACGAGCGCACCCGCGATGTGTAAAAATGCAAAATCGGTTTCGAAGACCTGTTGGAACGACTGCACACCGATTACATTGATGTCGGCATGATTCATATCGTTGACAAGATGGAAGAATGGCAGGAGATACAGGGAAGCCCCTATCTGCAATATGTGCAGGACCTGAAGGCTCAGGGCAAAATCAAGCACATAGGTCTAAGCAGCCACAATGCCGAAGTTGCACTTGCCATCGCAAAGAGCGGACTGGTAGAGGTTATCATGTTCAGTCTCAACCCGGCATTCGACCGCGTACAGTCGGACAAGAATCCTTGGGATTCAAAGACTTTCGATGAGATGCTGCCCGGAATTGACCCAGTCCGCGTGGAATTGTACGACTACTGCGCCCAGCACGACATTGCCATCACGGTTATGAAAACCTTCGGCGGAGGAGACCGTCTGCTCGATGCCGAGAAATCGCCACTGAAGATTGCGCTTACCCGCGACCAGTGTTTTGCGTATGTGCTGGCAAAACCATGCGTGAAAGTTGCACTTTGCAGTATCGACAGTGCCAGCAAGGTTGACGAATACCTGCACTACCTTAAGGCTACCGACGAGGAAAAGGATTACAATTCAGCACTCAGCAAGCAAACAGCACAAAACGATATGGACAAAGGTGCATGCACCTATTGCAACCATTGTATGCCCTGCAGTGCCGGCATTCCGATTGCAAAGGTAAACGAACTGCTCGACAAGGCCGAAAAAGAAGGACTTACATCCGAATTGAAGGCAAAATACGATTCGTTGCCCCATCATGCAGGCGAATGCACGCATTGCGGCGCTTGCCTAAGCCGTTGTCCGTTCGGAGTTGACATACCAACGCAGATGGACAAAGCAAAGGAAGTGTTCGGAAAATGAAAGTTATGGTCAACATATTAGCTTTTGCCATGCTGTTTTTCGCTTCGTGTACAAAAGAAGAACCTGATATGCCAACGCCAGCATCTGTAAAGACAATGCAACTTTCGATTGGCAACAAGATTTTCACTGCCACACTCGAAGACAACAGTAGTGCAGAAAGTTTTTACGCACTATTGCCGACTACTTTGGAAATGAACGAGTTGAACGGAAACGAAAAATACAATTACCTCGAAACCACCCTGCCCGTCAACAGCATCCGTCCAGGAACCATCAACGCTGGCGACATTATGCTTTACGGGGACAACTGCATAGTGGTGTTCTACGAAACTTTCAAGTCATCGTACAGCTATTCGCCAATCGGACATATAAATGATATCCAACAACTTAAAGAAGCACTTGGCACAGGAAACATAACAATAAAATTCAGCAAGCAATGAACGACAACCCTACAGGAAAAGACTATGTCGGCAGCGACGACCTCTATGCCGATGTGCAACGGACAATGAAACTGTGTGCCGAAATGAATACCGGCTATCACAACGAAGCGGAAGTCAGAGACTACTTGCGACAGATAACAGGCAGCAACATCGACGAGACCGTGCGCGTGTTTCCTCCGTTTAACATCAATTATGGACTTACAACACGCTTTGGCCGCGACTGTTTTGTAAACTTCGGCTGTACATTTCTTGCACTCGGCGGCATAACAATCGAAGACGGCGCGTTCATCGGACCGCATTGCGTACTTGCTACCGAATATCATCCCGAAGACCCTGCCACGCGTCATTCGTTGCTCACAAAGCCCATAGTCGTCGGGCGCAATGTCTGGCTTGGTGCCGATGTGAAGGTTCTTGCTGGCGTTACTATCGGCGAAAATGCCATAGTTGCTGCGGGAAGCGTTGTTACCAAGGATGTGCCAGCCAATATGGTAGTTGCTGGAAGTCCTGCCAGAATAATTAGAGAAATAAAAGGAAACTAATAACAATTACAATATTTGATTATGAAGCAAATTACATTAATAATCGCAATATGCTGCCTACTGTCGGGCGCATACGCACAAAACAAACAAGCAAAGGAGAATACCGAAATGAAAAAGACATTAGTAGTTTATTTTTCGGCTACCGGCACTACCAAGGCCGCAGCCCAGAGGTTGGCAAAGGAAAAGAATGCCGACCTGTTCGAAATCGTACCAGAGAAGCCCTACACTGCCGCCGACCTCGACTGGCGTGACAAGCAGTCGCGTTCAACGCTGGAAATGAAGGACAAGAGTTCGCGTCCGGCAATCAAGAACACCTGCCCCAACATTGCCGACTACGACACCATTTGGATTGGTTTCCCAGTATGGTGGTACACAGCACCGACAATCATCAACACATTCATCGAGGCTCACGACCTTAGCGGCAAAGTGCTGAATGTGTTTGCAACCAGCGGTGGTAGCGGAGTCGAAGGTTCTGCAAAAGACTTGAAAAAGGCCTATCCGCAATACACTTGGGGCGAAAGCAGACTTATGAATTAATCCTGTAAATAAGCGACAATGAAGAAATTAGCATTATTGGCAACGATAGTCATATTGGCAACTGCCTGCAACGACATAACGCAACCAACAGAAACAAAAGAGAATATGAAACAGGAATTACAACTCACACAGGAATGGGACAAGGTTTTCCCACTCAGCGACAAAGTTGACCACCGCAAGGTTACATTTGAAACACAATACGGACTGACCTTGGCCGCCGACCTTTATACGCCAAAGGCAGAAGCTGTTGCGGATTTGCGAACAGAAGTTGTTGCGGATTTGAAATCCGCAACTCAAGAACCGGGGATTTCTAATCCCCTCCTCCCTGCCATCGCCGTGAGCGGTCCCTTCGGTGCTGTCAAGGAGCAGTCGAGCGGACTCTATGCCATGCGGATGGCTGAACGCGGGTTTGTTGCACTGGCATTCGACCCGTCATATACTGGAGAAAGCAGTGGCGAACCTCGTCGCACGGCATCACCCGACATAAACACCGAGGACTTCATGGCTGCCGTCGATTTTCTGTCGAAGCAGGACAATGTGGATGCCGAACGCATAGGCATTATCGGTATCTGCGGTTGGGGTGGCATCGCACTCAATGCTGCCGCTGCCGACACGCGCATCAAGGCTACCGTGGCAAGCACAATGTACGATATGACCCGTGTCAGTGGCAACGGATACTTCGACAGCGAAGACAAAGAAGAGTCGCGCCATACTGCCCGCGAGGCAATGAGCAAGCAACGCCTCTCCGATCCAATGTCTATGGCTGGCGGTGTTATCGACCCGCTGCCCGAAGAAGTTCCACAGTTTGTTAAAGATTACCACGCCTATTACAAAACTCCGCGCGGCTATCATAAGCGTAGCGGAAACAGCAACGACGGATGGCGCGTCATCGGCACACAGGCTTACGCCAACAGCCGCTTCCTCTACTACATCAACGAAATTCGTTCCGCAGTTCTCGTGATGCACGGCGCAGAGGCTCATTCACGCTACTTTGGTGAAGCAGCCTACAAATATATGATGGAAGGTCAGGCCGAAGGATACAACTTCATCGGCAAACCAAATCCCAATCCCGAAAACAAACAGCTGCTCATCATCCCCGGTGCTTCACACTGCGACCTTTACGATGGCGGCGAGGGCAACTACATACCTTGGGATACACTGGCAGAGTTTTTCAAGAAGAATCTATAGGCATTGATGATACGTTTTAGATAAATCGGAATTTATTGGAACTTATGATTATTGATTTTAACAAGATAGAAGAACTAGCATTCCCTGGAATGAACGGGGGCACAGGGCAGATGACTGTGAGGATGTACAACGATGAAAAATATCGTATCATTCCCACAACAATCCATCCGGGCGGAAGCATCGGAATGCATAGGCAGACATCCGGTGACGATATGAACTATGTTTTGTCAGGTATTGGCAAAGCAATCTGCGATGGCGTAGAGGAAGAACTGCGCCCTGGCACCTTGCACATTTGCTCGAAAGGATCGGAACACAGTATAATCAATACGGGGACAGAGGATCTGGTGCTGTTCACTATCGTAGTTGCCCGATAATTTCCAATTTGCAGAACCAATATCATAATGCTTTCAGCAGTGATTGAAATTACTCCGCTATTAAAATAATAATACTGATTAAAATAATAATACTGAAATGAAGATAGAACTATTTTCTAACGAAGATTTTGCTAAAGCCTTTCCTTTGGCAGCAGGCGCATGGGGCGAATTTTATG
>CADCCZ010000011.1 GCA_902800045.1 uncultured Bacteroidia bacterium
GCGTCAGCTGCGCAAGCATAGTTGATGCGATGGGCGGCACCACAGGCACAGTTGAAGTGGCAACCTCAGAAAACCTCGACTACTACCTGCACAACGGCAACAACTGGGATATCACCGCCAGCGACAACGTAGGCGTACAATCGATAGTCTACAGCCTCAGCGGCGCGACGACTGCAGTCACAGAGCCTGCCACAACCCTCAACGGACAGCGTTTCGAGATAGGCACCACACATGTGACATGGACTGTTACCGATGTCAGCGGCCGCACCTCGACCTGCGAATTTGACGTAGTAGTCAGCGACGAAGAGCCGCCATGCATAGGCTGCGACCCGACCGACCCAGTTGACCCGTTCAACCCGAACGACCCGCAGGGCGTCAGCTGCGCAAGCATAGTTGAGGCAATGGGCGGCAGCGCCTCGACAGTGACCGTTGGCACGAGCGACCACCTCGACTACTATGTACATGGTGACAACACCTGGAACATCACAGCCAACGACAATGTAGGGGTTGCCTCAATAGAGTACAGCCTGAGCGGAGCAACCACGGCAATCACCGCACCAAACACGACACTCAACGGACAGCGTTTCGAAATAGGCACTACGCTGGTAACATGGACAGTAACCGATGTCAGCGGAGTTGCCTCGACCTGCGAGTTCACGGTAGTTGTAACCGACGACGAGCCACCATGCATTGGTTGCGACTCTATCGACCCTGTTGACCCGTTCGACCCGACCGACCCGGACGGCATCAGCTGTGCAAGTATAACCAGCAACTCTGGTACAATAAATGTCAATACAACACTTGGTCAGACATACTACCAGCATACCGACAATTCGTGGAATGTAACTGTAAACGATAATTCAGGAATAGCATCTGTGGTTTATACTCTTAGCGGAGCAACAACCGTTGTCAATGGTTCTAACGAAACTCTTAATGGACAGCGTTTCAATATCGGTGTGACAACAGTAACGTGGACGGTTACAGATATATATGGTGTAACAAATAATTGTGAATTCAGTGTAAATGTTACCGATATTGAACCGCCTACAATTAGCTGCCCAAGTGCTATAGGTAATATCGCATGTATTGACGATGTGCCACCAGCTTACGCAACTTACGCACAATTTGCTGCAGATGGTGGTTCGGCATACGATGTTAATGGAATAAACGAATCAAGTTTTGCTCTGTTGTCGCAAACTTCCGATGGCAATACTTGCCCGGAAGTTATAACCAGAACTTACCAGATTGCTGATGTTGCTGGCAATACGCAGACTTGTTCGCAGACAATAACTATTAACGATACTATCTTACCTCTGATTTCAGGTGTACAGCCTACACTTAATGTCGGTCAGGGACAGAACTGCCAGTTCCCGCTTCCAGATTTCACATCGGTTGTAAGGGCAATGTCGACAGATAACTGTACTCCAGTAAATGAACTTGTTATAACTCAGGTCCCTGTTGCAGGAAATGCAACTATGATAACTGAAAATACCGATGTTACAATCTATGTATCTGATGCTTGCGGTAACACCTCGCAGATAATTGGTCATGCAGTAGTTCCGCAGCCACTTGTACACACTGTTTCGGCTAGCGAAATAATGTGTAACGGACAGACTTCGGTAGTAACTATCGGAGCTCAGGGTGGTGTTGCTCCTTATGAAGGCATAGGTCAGATTGTAGAACCTGCTGGTACATACAACTACACTATAAGCGATGTCAATGGATGTACTTCTGATTTCGAAGTTGTAATACCGCAACCACAATTGTTGCAGACCGAAATTCCTGATACTGGTGTTCTTAATGTAGCTTGCTACGGACAGCATACTGGTTATGCATCGGTTTCGGTAACAGGAGGAACTCCAGGATACACATTTATTTGGAGCACAACTCCTCGTCAGACAACGCAGAGGGCAATAAACCTTGCTGCTGGCGGATATTCAGTGACAGTAACCGATGCTAAGGGATGTACTTCTACATCGGCAATAACCATTGCTCAGCCGTCTGCAGCACTTACCGCATCGTTTGCAACGTATAATGTAACCCATGTGGCTTGCTATGGCGAAGCAACAGGTTCTGCAACTATAACAGTAAACGGCGGTACTACACCTTACGAGTATTCGTGGAACACTTCGCCTGTTCAGACTACTGCAACAGCATCAAACCTTGTAGCCGGTAACTATTCGGTAACAATCACAGATGCTAATGGATGTACTCTCACGAAGCCAGTTTCTATCAATGGACAATCGTCACAATTAGTATCTTCGTTCTCTAATGCAAACATTCATGCTGTTAATTGCTACGGACAAGCAACAGGTTCGGCTACGGTAACAGCTGTTGGCGGTACAACACCATACTCTTATTTATGGAATACAACCCCAGCACAGACAACACGTACGGCTACCAACTTGCTTGCGGGAGAATACGAGGTTACAGTAACCGATAACCATGGTTGTACTTCAGTTTCTTCTGTTACAATTTCTGGACAATCGGCTCCGCTTTCTGCTATTATAAGTTCCGAAAATACCGTTGATGTCCAGTGCTACGGACAAACAACGGGTTCTGCATCTGTAACGGCTACTGGCGGTTCTCCTTCATACACTTATTCATGGAATACCGTACCGGCACAGTCGACAATTTCTGTAAACAACTTGGCTGCCGGCAACTATTTTGTAACGGTAACCGATACTCATGGATGTTCGGCAGTTGCTTCGGTAACTATCAATGGTCAGAGTGCTCCACTTGTAGCATCGTTTGCAAATACCAATGTGACCAATGTAGCTTGCTACGGCGAGTCAAGTGGCTCGGCAATGGTAACGGTAACAGGTGGTACACCGGTATACAGCTATGCATGGAATACATCTCCTGTACAAACCGCTCCTACAGCACAAAATCTTGTTGCAGGCAACTATTCTGTAACAGTAACCGATAATCACGGATGTACAGCAACATCGTCTGTCGAAATAACCCAGTATCCTATACTTGAAGCTTCGGTAAGTAGTACTGGCGCAAACTGCGGTGGAGTCGGTGGTACTGTAGTAGCAAGTGTAAGCGGCGGTACAGGCCAGTATGTATATTCGTGGACAAACAATTCAGGACAAACTTATTCTGGTGTTCGTTTGTCGAATGTAATGCCTGGTACATACAATCTTACCGTGAGCGACTTTAATGGATGTTCGGTAACAGGATCGACCTTTGTCGATTCGTACGGAACAATTAATGCGCATATCGATGTAGTACATGCTCCTGGTTGTGGAATTAACGAAAGTGCAGGAAGCATCCAGGCCATAGCAGAATCTGGTGTAGCTCCGTTCTCGTACAATTGGAGTGCTAGCGGTGCTACTGGAATGATAGCTTCGGATCTGCCTGCTGGTGCATATTATGTAACCATAACCGACAACTGGGGATGTACTGCTAATGCAAGCATCAACCTCGAGCAGTTCAACGACCTTGCAATGCAGATGCGTTCAACCGATGCAACATGTTTCGGTGTTGGAAATGGTTCGGCCTCGGCTATTGCTGTTCGTGGTGAACCACCTTATGTATATGCATGGAGTAATGGCGAAACCACTGAGGTTATAAGCGGACTTAGAGCAGGTAGGTATACAATAACGTTGACCGATGCAAATATGTGTACTGTAACAGGTTCTGTAGATATCGACCAGCCAGAAGAACTGCGACTCGAATCTAATGTGAAGACAATATCGTGTCACGGCAAGAATGATGGTTCAATTGCTCTGAATGCCGTGGGTGGTGTCGAACCATATAACTTCTCGGTTCGCCTCGATGATGTTACTTTCGCTGGAACATATATGACTGGATTGTTCCCAGGTACTTACATGATGGAGGTTTCCGATGCAAACGGATGTGTATCGGGCAATGTTATCCAGCTTGTAGAACCTGAAGAATTCGAATCGTCGTATAACTTGACTATGCCTTCGTGCTTCGGCAACAACGATGGTTCGATTGAAATAACAGCAACAGGTGGTACAAAGCCATATATGTACGGATGGGATTCGTACTATTCTGAGGAACCATTGCTTACAGGATTACGCGAAGGTATGTATACTATAAGCGTAGTAGATGCCAACAAGTGTACATATCAGGTTGCGTCGATAACACTCACCGATATGGCTGGTGCATGTATCAAGATACCTGACGTATTCACTCCTAACGGCGATGGTATTAACGATGAATGGATAATCGAGAACATCGATATGTTCCCGGAGGCTACAGTATATGTATTCAACCGCTGGGGTCAGATGATGTATAAGGGTACTGGCAACGACGAGCCATGGGATGGTCGTTACAGAGGCCATTTCGTGCCGGCAGGTACTTATCTGTACATAGTTGACTTGTATCAGCGTACCGATGCTTATAAGGGAACTGTGACTGTGATATACTAGTCACAGTATCGAATAAAAAAAGAATTGCTCACAAATGTGGGCAATTCTTTTTTTGTGTGGAAATTACGATCGCTGTTTATTTCCTATTCTTTAATTCTTCGATCAAGGCATCGACAATCTTCTTGTAGTCGGCGACAACCTTATAGTCGGAGCATGCAAATATAGGTGCGTGTTCGTCTTTGTTGATACTAATGATAAGTCCCGAATCCTTGATTCCGCAGGTGTGGTGAGCTGCGCCCGAAACAGCGATGCCAAGATATGCTTTAGGTCTTACAGCTACGCCGCTGGTACCTATCATGGCTTTTTCGTTGTCAATCCATCCGGCGTCGAGTACAGGACGTGTGCAACCATTAGCTCCACCGAGAAGCCTTGCAAGTTCTTCGAGTTTTGTCCATTCTTCCTTCGAACCGATTCCAAAACCACCAACAACTATGCAGTCGGCATCATTAAGCGATTTCTTTGTTTCGGTGTCTTTCTCAACCTTCACGACTTTCATTCTGTCGAAGCCTTTCAGTTCGCACGAGAAATCCTCAACAACGCCACTCTTTTCCTTGTATTCGAGTTTCTTTGTTATGCCAGCCTTTATCGATGCAATTTGTGGACGATGGTTGGGAATGTAAATGTCGCCAAGGACCTTGCCACCAAAAGCGGGAACAACCTGAGTAAACTGTCCGTTTTCGAGAATCTTGAGAGCTGTGCAGTGCGCTGCAAGTCCTGTGCGTAGTTTTGCTGCGGTTGTCGGTGCAAGTTCGCTTCCGAGTGCTGTTGCGCCAACAAGCACAATCTCTGGATGATAGTTTCTGACTATTGCAGCCAATGCTTCGCCGTACAGGTCGGAACGGTAGATTTCCAGTTTTGGGTTGTCGAAAGCAACAACTTTGTCGGCACCATATCCGAAAAGGGTAGGAGCGTGTTTCTTTACATTGTTGCCAATTAGCGCAGCTATCACAAGGCTGTCGTTGTTGCGCATAGCTTTCAGTCGGTTAGCTTCTCCAATTAGCTCAAGCGAATTGTCGCAAACCTTATCGTCGTTTACTTCGGCGAATACCAATATGTTTTTGTACGAATTGATTTCCATCATAAAGTCTCTTATGTCTCGAACTTGTGTAGTTTGTACGCCTACATATATATTCTTCTTTTCTTGAATTTCCATTACTTTATCCCTGCTTTATAGAGTTCGTCAACAATGCGTTTTGCAATTTCTTCGGGAGTACCCTCAATTTTTTCCGACTTGCGGCCCATTTCGGGTGAAGCAATACCACCAGGCTGTGTCGGAGAGCCTTTCAGACCGATAAAATTGGGGTCTGGAGTGATGTCGTTGGCAGTAAAAACGTTGAAAGGCTTTTGCTTTGCCTTCATTATTCCCATTATGCTTACCAGACGTGGTTTGTTAACCTTTCGTGTAACGCCAACTACAGCAGGAAGTCCGATTTCGTACTCGATGCTGCCGCCGTCTTGTTTTGCGGTGACATTGATGCTATTGCCGTTGCATTCGAGTTTAATTACATTCATCACGTGAGGCATGTCGAGCCATTCACCAAGCTGTGGCGATACTTGTGCAGTACTGCCATCGTCACTTTCGTTGCCTGTGATTACAAGGTTGAAGTCGCCTGCTTTTCTGATTGCTGCAGCCAGTATGTTGGATGTCGCCAGAGTGTCGGAGCCTGCAAAAGCGCGGTCGCTAATGAGGTAGGCTTCGTCGGCACCCATGCCGAGGGCTTGCATTATGGTGTCCTTCATTGTTGGAGGCGCCATTGTGAAAACGGCAACTTTACCGCCATGCTTTTCCTTGATTGAAATTGCGGCTTCGAGAGCATGCTTGTCGAGGTCGCTTATTACTGTAGGGATTCCCGAACGGTCCCAAGTCTTTGTTACCGGATCTATCTTAATCTGGTCGTAATATTTCGAGTCGGGAACTGGTTTTACACAAACTGCTATGTTCATACAAATATATTTTTTGCAAAAATACAATTTTATTTACGATTTAGGTTTTACGAATTTAAATTAAATTGACAATGGATAATGGGGCCAAAAGGCTAAAAGACGAGAAGGCTAACAGGCTAACAGACTAACAGACCACAAGACTGTAAGCCTGTAAGACCGCAAGCCTGTAAGACCAACCCATAAACACCGCAGGCACATAAACGGCTTTAGCCATAGAACGGCGAAGCCCTCAACGAAGTTAAACATAGAAACGGCGTCAGTCATAGAACGGCGAAGCCCTCAACGAAGTTAAACGGGCGCAGCCCATAGAAACGGCGAAGCCATTCAAACTTAGAAACAATTAGAACCGCCCCAGGCACAGAACGGCGTAAGCCATAATAACGGGCTTGCCCCTAGAACGGATATCCGATACCAAAATTGAGGGTGAACTTGTTAATCTTGAATGGTCGGAACGATTCGAACCATTGCGGGTCGTCGCTAATGGACGGGTTGTAGACTGGAATTCCGATGTCGAACCTGAGAACTAGGAATTTCAGGTCAAACCTGAAGCCAAAACCGGTGCCGAGGGCAATCTGCTTGTAAAATTCTGTAAATCTGAACAGAGCACCACCTCGGTTGTCATTCTTGTCTATGGCCCAGATATTTCCTGCATCGACGAAGAGTGCACCTTGTATAATCGAGAAAATCGGGAAACGATATTCCATGTTAAACATAAGCTTCATATCGGCAATCTGGTCGTAGTTGCGGTAGATGTTTGAATAAGATCCAGGTCCGATTGTTCGTACCTGCCATGCCCTGATGTCGTTCGCACCGCCTATGAAGTATCGTTTTACGAAAGGCATACCTGTTTTTGAATTTCCGTATGCGAGTCCTATTCCGAAGAATGCACGGTAAACTATGCTGTTTTTTTCGTCGATTATGTTGTAGAACCTGTAGTCGAGGTCAGCCTTTACGTATTGGGCAAATTCTACGCCAATAAACTTGTACGATTCCTCGTCCTTTTGTATTCCACTGGCTGCATAAATTCCATCAAGAAGATTTCCGCAAGTTTCGAGGTTTAGCCAGAAATACGACCAGTTGCGATTTTTATTTACGTTCTGGTTGTTGAATACCATGTCGTAGCTGAAAACCCAAAGGAACTGGTCTTCGTACGAATATTTTATGTAAAGGTTCTGTATTCTTCGCCTGAAGTCTTCGCTGAAGTCGAGAATTTTTACCCAGTATAGTTCTATAGGATTTATGTAGTGGGTTATGTTTTTGTTTTTGTAATCTATCCAGCTGTATCCGAAGTTGATATTGGCAATAGTTCGGGTGTAGTCGGGACGGTTCTGGTAGTTGTACGACAGGCTCAGCTGAGTTTTGGGGTCGTGGCGCTTGATAAATTCGATGTTGTTGAAGAACGGCAGCAGCAATTTTGGAAATATAATTTTTATTTCGCCGCCATATTCGAGGGTATTGAAGAATTTCGACTTTATCTCTTCGTTTGTGGTTGTGTCGAGCAATGCCGATGTCTGGAACGAGATGTTGGCTTTTGCCGAGAAAATCTGTGCGCCACGGAAGATGTTTCGGTTTTTGTACGACAATACTCCCGACATACCTATGTTGCCCGAAGTGTTGCTGCCTTCGAGTTCCACGTTGAACGACTGCCGTTTCATGGGGGCGAGGTAGATGTTTGCATCGAGGTAGCGTTTGCTGATGCTTTCGAGCAAGGTCTCTTCGACGCTTGGCGGCACAAGTTTGATGTTGATGAGGCGGAACTGCTTTAGGCTCGACAGGTGGCTGTATGTGTCCTCCACGTTTTGGATGCTGTATTTTTCATCGGGCTTGAAGAAGCACGACTGCAGCAGTACCGATGTGCGGTGAGTCATCTTGCCGTCGTAGGTGAACTTAATGCCGTCCTTTACGAACATATTGGTCTTTTTTCCTACTGTATCGTTCTTTTTGGTAAGGTCGTAGTTGGTGTATATGTTTACCGTCCTAATTGTCTGGCTTTGGAAGGCATCGGTGGCATCGTCGGTATTTTGCAAGCTTATTGTGATATCGGCAGTACAGTCGCCACGAAGTGTGTCGGCAAAGAAATGGACATTGTTTACCGAGAAGTAGTAGTAGCCGTTTAGCTTGAAAAATCGTGTTATACGTTCGCGCTCGGCCTTTAGTGTGTCGGTATTGAAACTGTGACCGCGCTTTATAAGCGAGTTGATGGTGTCGGAGAAGAAAAGTTCTTTTATGGATTCGTTGTTTATATTGTAGTCGATAGATGCAATTTTGTACGATGGCCCCGATTCGATAGTGTATTTCACCTTTGCTTTCTTTTTGTTCGAGAAACGTTCGTTTACACTAATGTTCGCACGATAGTACGACTGGCTTGCCATGTACGATTTCAGGTTTTCGATGCTTTTGAGCTTTGCTTCGTTGGCATAAATGACGGGTTCTTCACCTATCGAGTTGGCAAGTTTGTTCTTCCAGTTGCGCTCCTTTCCGCTCTTCATGAAGTTGTAGACGTAGAGGTTGAATGGAACGAGTCCAAGAATTTTTTTGTTGCTTTTCTGGCTTAAGGTGAGCATAAGCTCGTCTTCGTCTATCGATTTTTCGTCGCAACTTATCTTGTTTTTGACAAGGAGATATTCGTCGTCGCCGACAAATTTTGTGGATTTGCACGAACCTAACACAAGCATTGCAGTTGCCAGTAGCAATATAATTATATAGGTATATGATATGTCGGTCGTGCGTTTCATTATTCGTGCAAAGGTAATATAAAAAACGTCAAGATATGTTGTATAAAACAAAAAGCGACCGAAATTTCGGTCGCTTTATTTATAATGCGGTAATCATATTAGAATTTGCATCCGATAGTGAATGAAATCTGATGTCTGTTGAACTTGATTTTGCTGGCATCGCTGGTAACAAGTCCTTCGTACATGTAGTAAACGTAGGTGTTTGCCAGATACGAGTAGGCAATGTCGAAGAAGAAGTTGTTGGTGCGGAATCCGAGACCAGCACTTGCTAGCCATGTGTCGGAGTTTTTGTTTGGAGTGGAACTCTTGTACGGACTTGTGTAGTATGCTCCGCCAAGTCTGAAGTTCAATGCTCCCAATCTGTATTCTGCACCCAGCTTAAAGCAATGTCCAACTTTGTAGCTGTTTATAATATTCTGTGTTTCGTTAGAAAAGTCGTATTCGTCGCTACGCATCTTTATTGCATTGTAGTTTGCAAGGTCGTAGTCGAAGTTGATGAGAATATTCTCGTTCGGTATGTAGCAGATGCTAGCATTGGCTCTAAACGGAGATAGTATGTTGTACTCGAATTTGCCTTCTGGCGAGTCTTTCGATAATGTGGAATCTGCAAGGACTCCTGTTGTATCACGTGGAATCCATCCCTGCATTTTGCATGATGTGCTATAGTAGTCTTTCATGCTTAATGATGTTGGGGTGTGTATTGCAGCACCGAATCTCAACTGCTCGATTGGTTGGTACAAAATGCCGAGCTTGAAGTTTACGCCGGCACCCGATGATGTTACGTAGTCTACGAATGTGAAATTCTTGGGACCGGAAGTTACTCCTTCGCGGCTTTCGTATGAAATTACGGTCTGCTTATAGTTTACTGATTGAATGCCAAGGTCGGCACCAACATAAAACTTGTGCATGAAGTTGAATGCAATAGATATGTTGTATTCGCCGAGCGAACCTTTCTTTGTCAGTCTTTGGCTCTGTCTTTCTCCGTATTGGTTGTATGCGCTGATGTAGTGCTCGTTGTCGCCATTGGGGTCGATAAGGTAGTTTTCCCATGCGAGGTAGCTATAGAACGGGTCGTTGTCGCCAAGAGTCTGGTAATTGGTGCCATTGGCTCTAGCAGCAAACCAGTCGGTAAGCGAACCATGGTCGTTTATTCCGCTGATGCTTACATTTTCCGAGAATTTGTTGAGCTTGTTGTACGAAAATCCCCAGATAAAGTAGGTGAGGCCTATGTTGTCGTTCTTACGTTCGATTGCCTGCACGAACGAGGCTTCGTTGATGTCGAAGTAGTTTGCGCTGAAATCGCGGTTGCTGCTTCCGAGGTACGACGACTCGGTGTTGTTGATCTTGAAACTTGGCGAAAACGAAAGCTGTGTCGATTTGTAAACGCCCATGCCTGCCGGATTGAATCCTATAGTCGACGGGTCGGCGCCTATCGCTCCGAATGATCCTGCCATTCCGTTGGCACGTGCTGTGCCGCTAGGCATATAGAATGAATACCTTAATGCGTCCGATTCGCTCTGTGCTATTGCTGCTGCGCAAAGCAATAATGCAAATATGCTAAATACTAACTTTTTCATGACTTATCTCCTTGAACTTGAGTGTGACGATGAACTGCTCGAATGTGACGAGCTTGAACTATGTGATGAACTTGAGCTGTGCGAACTTCCGCTGTAGCTGCTGCTTGAGCGGGAACTGCTGCTTGATGATGGTGAGTAGCTGCGGCTCGAACTGCTCGACGATGAACTCGATGGTGAATAGCTGCGGCTGCTCGAACTGCTCGACGAGTTGTAGCTTCCGCTTGATGATGGTCTGCTGCTCGACGAGCTGCTGTTGTATGACCTTGTACTCGAGCTGCTCGAACTGCTGCTCGAAGGCTTTGACGATGAGCTGCTATTGTATGAACGTGAGCTGCTCGAACTGCTGCTCGATGAAGGTCTGCTTGAACTTGACGAACTGCTGTTCGATGGTCTCGACGATGAGTTGTAGTTGCTCGAACTCGAACTGCTAGGCTTGTTGTAGCTGCGGTTGCTGCTCGACGAATTTACTCGGCTGTTAGAGTCGCTGTTGCTTGCAGGCTCCTTGCTGACGTTAGTGTTGTTATTAGTGTTAACTCTGCTGTCGGATGATGAGTTGTTGACTCTGTTGCTAGGTTCTTTGGTAGCGGTTGATCCAGAATCAACTCTGCCAGATGTGTTGTTTGCTGGTTCCTTTGTTGCGCTCGAACCGTTTGTGTCTATTCTCGAAGCGTTGTTGTTCGGGTTTGCATTGATGGTTGTGCCATCGTTGGCTATTCTTGATGGGCTGTCGGGTGTGTTGTTTGTCGTTCTGTTGTCCGACGAACCAGAAGCAACCCTGCCAGTAGTAGCTGCAGTTGCCGGGGCTTTGCTTACCGACGAACCGCCGTTGTTGTCGTTACCATTGGTTATTATGCGGCCACTGCCTGCACCGCTGCCGTATCCGCCCATCGAACCGTGGTGTCCGTAATAGGTCGAGCCGAAGACATTGTCGTCGTTTGGCTTGTGGCCATGACCATGGTTGTGTCCGTGACCATGATAGTGGTGGTGCCAGTACGAATAATCGTAGTAGTGGCTGTAGTACGGACTGTAGTATCCGTAACCGTATCCGTAGTGGTGGTAATACGGAGTGTAGTAGTATGGCGAGTAATACCACGAGTAGAAATATGGGTCGTAGTAGTAGCTGTACGAATAGTATGGCGTGTACCACGGATCCCAGTATGGGTCGTAGTAATACACAGGCGTGTAGTAAGTACCGAACCTGCGGAAGTGCGAGGTGTAATAGTAGTCGTCGCCTATGTAGTAATAGTTGTTCTCGATGTAGTTGCCATTGCCATCGTAGTAGCTGTCGCTACCGCCATAACTGTCATTCGAATCCGAATAATAATCGTTGTCTGAATAGTATGTGACCGTGCCATCGTCGTTGTGATAGTAGCCATCGTCGGCATTATATTCTCCTTTCGGCGCTTCTGCATTGCTTTCGTTGTTGACGGTAACAGTCTTCGAAGGTATCACCTCTTCCTTGCTTTTTGAATAGTAGGCATCATCGTAAATCTTTGTGGTGTAAAGACTTGCGTCGCAAGATGCTAGGGTGAGGAGCACTAGGGTCAATATGTAAAACAAATGTTTCATAGTGAAAAATTTTTGCTAATTTTGTAACTCCAAAAATAATAACAATTTTAATACATTTATTAACGTAATAGCAAATTTTATACCAAGATAGAAATGGCAAAGTTGACGAAGAGATCGGAGAATTATTCTCAGTGGTACAATGAGCTTGTTGTTCAGGCAGATTTGGCGGAACAGTCCGCAGTTAGAGGTTGTATGGTTATCAAGCCTTACGGTTATTCGATATGGGAAAAAATGCACGACATTTTGGACCGCATGTTCAAGGAAACAGGTCACACCAACGCATATTTTCCGCTGTTTATTCCAAAGTCGTTCTTCAGCCGTGAAGCCGACCATGTTGAAGGTTTTGCAAAGGAATGTGCAGTTGTAACTCATTACCGCCTGCGCACCAATGCCGACAAAACTGCTGTAGAAGTTGACCCCGAGGCAAAGCTCGAGGAGGAACTCATTGTCCGTCCGACTTCCGAAACCATCATCTGGAACACCTACCGCAACTGGGTTAAGTCGTACCGCGACCTGCCTATCCTTGTGAACCAGTGGGCAAATGTGGTTCGTTGGGAAATGCGTACCCGTCTGTTCCTGCGTACTGCCGAATTCTTGTGGCAGGAAGGTCATACCGCACACGCAACCAAGGAGGAGGCTATGGAAGAAGCCGACAAGATGGTTCATGTATATGCCGATTTTGTTGAGAATTACCTTGGCGTTCCCGTTGTGATAGGTCGCAAGACCGACAGCGAGCGCTTTGCCGGTGCCGAGGAAACTTTCTGCATCGAGGCTCTCATGCAGGACGGAAAGGCATTGCAGGCTGGTACTTCGCACTTCCTTGCACAGAATTTCGCAAAGGCTTTCGATGTAACTTTCCTCAATAAGGAAAACAAACCCGAATATGTCTGGGCAACTTCGTGGGGCGTTTCTACCCGTCTGATGGGTGCGCTCATTATGGCTCACTCGGATGACAACGGGCTCGTATTGCCTCCGCACCTAGCTCCAATTCAGGTGGTTATCGTTCCTATCTACAAGACTGATGAGCAACTCAATATGATTTCGGAACGCGTACACGAACTTTGCGCTAAGCTGAAGGCTGCTGGCATTAGCTACAAGTACGACGACCGCGACACTCAGCGCCCGGGATTCAAGTTTGCCGAATGGGAAATGAAGGGTGTTCCTGTTCGTCTCGCCATTGGTCCTAACGACTACGAAAACCACACTTGGGAAGTTGCACGCCGCGATACTCTCACCAAGGAAAATGTTGCAGATGAGGGCATTATCGACCACATCAAGAACTTGCTCGAGGACATTCAGAAGAACATCTACAAGAAGGCATACGATTTCCGTGCTGCCAACACCTATAAGGTTGACACTTGGGACGAGTTCAAGCGTGTAATCGAGGAAACTCCGGGCTTCATTTCTGCACACTGGGACGGCACTGCCGAGACCGAGGCAAAAATCAAGGAGGAAACCAAGGCTACTATCCGCTGTATTCCGCTCGATGCCGAGGAAGAAGAAGGCGTTTGCGTTTACTCTGGAAAGCCATCGAAGAGAAGAGTGCTGTTCGCAAAGGCATACTAAAACAATTGACAATTAACAATTGATAATTGACAATTAACTAACGACAAGATGCAAAAAATGGGATTGAAGGCTCAAAGGCTAAAAGTCTTCGAGCCTTCAAGCTTTTGACCCCAGAATCAGTCCTCTGTCCTCCTCGTCCTTCTGGATTTGCAACTTTTAGCCCGTCCTTCGGGATTTGTAATCCCGATGGCTTGAATATAAGGATTTGCAATCCTCATCTCGTTGCTCTAAGCAACAGCCTTTAGTTCGCTACAATAGCAGTAATCCACACTTTTCTCCCCCAAAAATTATCGCAGAAAAAAATCATAAATTTCCTAATAATAGTAAAATATGATGCATTTTCCATCCTTTCGGAATTTATGTAAGGTATTTTGGGTCGTTGTTCGGTTTGCAAAATCATAGAGTAAGATCTCAATTGCACATAGGTATAGAAACAATATGTCATCACAAATTGTGATGTAAAATTTGTCCATACAACAAAAATCAAATATAAGGAACAAACTTAATATAGTTTATAAGATATTTTGTTTATCTTTGCATCAATAAATATTATAAAAATGGATAGTGTTTTGACTTCACAAAAGATACAGCCAAAATCCCAAATGGGTTATGGTGATGGACAGGTGCAACGCACTTCTCCTGAAAGACTACATTCTGTAGAGGAGTTTATAACAAAGTTAGAGCAGGCTATTGCGGAAAAGATATGAAGGAATACAAAGTAAAAATCTTGGATTCCGTTTTTGTTGACATTGATAGTATCGCCAATTTCATACTTAGTGTAAGTACACCAGAACATGCATTGTCATATACACGGCAATTGGGTGCGGAAATTATGACATTGTCATCGTAGATAAAATAATTGCATCATCAAATATTGTATCTTAAAATTATAAAACAACTTTAAAAACAATTATAAACAGGCGCAGCCCATCAAACGGCGCAGCCACATAAACTTAGAAACGTGCGTAGCCCATCAAACGGCGCAGCCATAAAAACTTAGAAACTAAAAACATCGTATGGAAAGAAATACAGAAGTACGCGACGGAATAATAAAGACAATGCTTGAGAAGTCGCAACTGAAACAGGTTGTGTACGACAATACCAAGGAAGCATTTACTATACTGAAAAAGGTGTTGCACGACATTGTAATCGAATACAATGGAATCCTGAAGGATGCCGACGACAGAATAAAGCTCGAATACCGCGACCGCGGTCTGTTCGAGACCGAAATCAAGGTTGCAGGCGACCTGCTGATATTCAATATGCACTCCAACATTTTCGAGTTCCCGCGTAACCACGAAATTTGGAAGGATAGCTATTATATTGACCGTCCGTTGGTTACATATTCGGGAATAATCAACATGTACAACTTCCTCGCCGATTCGTTCAAGTACAACAGAGACGAGGACCTTGGCTATCTGATTGGCCGTATGTTCATCAACAACGAGAGCACTTTCTTCGTTGAAGGTCGTCGCGAACTGGGCTTTGGCTATCCGGCTTTCGGCAAGAATAAGATTGACTACGAAAGTCTGCATCAGTTAGTTGAGTCGGCTATTGCATACGTGCTCAAGTTCGACCTGCTGGTTCCACCGTACAACGATGTGAAGATTGTAAATGTCGATTACATGAAGGAGCGCATCAACAAGTCGAAGATGCAGACCGGCAAGCGCATGGGCTTCGAGTACAATGCAATAAAGGGTTTGCCTCAGGTTGATACGGAAATTAAGTAGAAAACACTTCTTTTGCAAAGCTCAGAGCGCGTAAACACTGGACTTATGACCACATTTCCAAAACTTATACTTAAGCGCGACAAGGAGAAGTCGCTGATGCGCCGCCATCCCTGGGTGTTCTCGGGTGCAATTGCCAAAATGCAAGGCGACCCGCAGGAAGGCGACCTTGTGGAAATATTCTCGTCAGATGGTAACTATCTGGCTACCGCGCATTATCAGGATGATAGCATAATTGCAAAAGTCTTTGATTTTGAACGTAGTGCAATCGATGAGGCATTCTGGACAAAAAGATTCGAATCGGCAATAAACTACCGCCGCAATTTTGGCTTTTTCGATTCGCCCGACACCAATGTTTTCCGCCTTGTGAACGGCGAGGGCGATTTTATGCCCGGACTGATAGCCGATTTCTACAATGGTGTAGTTGTGTTTCAGGCTCATTCGGTTGGAATGTACAGGTTGTTTCCGCAGTTTGCTAAAATTGTTTGCAAGTTATTGGGCGACAAAGTGATATCCATCTTCGACAAGAGTAGCGCAACAATCCCGCATATCCAAACTACCGATTCGTTCATCTGGGGCGAATCCATTGAGGAACGCGAAATTTGCGAAAGTGGCAACCGTATGATAATCAACTTCTACGAAGGACAGAAGACTGGCTTTTTCGTCGACCAGCGCGAAAACCGCAAACTGGTTGGCGAACTTTCGTCGGGAAAGCGCGTGCTCAATACCTTTGGTTACACGGGCGGATTTTCGCTGTCGGCATTGCGTGGCGGTGCAAGCTATGTAGAAACCGTTGACATTTCAAAGAAAGCCATTGCATTGTGCGAACGCAATGTGGAACTGAATTTCACCAATGCACCGCACAAAGGTGTTGCAAAGGATGTCCTTGATTATCTTGGCACTATCGATAACAATTTTGACATCATCATACTTGACCCACCTGCTTTTGCCAAGAATCACCGCAGTTTGCAGCAGGGATTGAAAGGTTACAAGAACATCAACCAGAAGGCAATCGAAAAGATTAAGCCAGGCGGACTGATTTTCACATTCTCGTGCTCGCAGGCGGTAAGCAAGGACGATTTCAAGACTATGGTTTTCACTGCAGCAGCAAATGCACATAGGAATGTACGCATCGTTCGCCAGCTACCGCACGCCATCGACCATCCAGTAAGCATTTATCATCCCGAAGGCGAATATTTGAAGGGGCTGATGATAGAAGTGGAATAAAAGCAGTTGAAAGTTGAAAGTTTTGACCAAATATATTGCTATGAAACGTAATATTTGCATTCTGATAATTGTCGTTGCTGCGATTTTGGCATCGTGTAATAAGAACTACGAGACTAAGCCTTATAACGAAGGCATAAACATTATCCCTGTGCCGAAGGAAATGTCGGTTGACACTACCAAGAAATTTCTGATTGACAATAAAACAACCATTGTGTCCAACTGCGATTCGGCAAGAAATATCGCTGAGTTTTTTGCAAAAAAGTTGAGACTTTCGACTGGTTTCGGTTTCAATGTTGAGGAAAACGGAGAAAATAATGTCATCGCACTTAACCTTGACGCTAATGCTCCGATTGTCCACGAAGGTTACAAACTTTTGGTCTGTGAAAACGGTGTGTCGGCTACGGCTTCGTCTGCAGCTGGACTTTTCTATGCAATGCAGACCGTTATGCAGCTTCTTCCTGCCGAAATAGAGTCGTCCGAAGTGGTAAAAAACATTGAATGGAGTATGCCATACGTTGAAATTTCCGACGAACCACGTTTTGCCTATCGTGGCGTACATCTCGATCCGTCGAGGCATTTCGTTGATGTTGAGTTTATTAAGAAGCAAATTGACATCTGGGCGATGTATAAAATCAACACTATGCACTGGCATCTAACTGATGACCAAGGCTGGCGCATCGAAATAAAGAAATACCCCGAACTCACCAAGGCTGGTGCAACACGCATCGAGGGCGAAGGCTACGAGTACGGCGGTTTCTACACTCAGGAGCAGGCTCGCGAGATTGTTGAGTATGCTGCCGAACGTTTTATAACCGTAATTCCCGAACTCGAGGTTCCTGGTCACGAGCTTGCAGCCATTTCGGCCTACCCGTGGCTGTCGTGCAACAACGATACGGTTACTCCGCGCATCGTGTGGGGCGTCGAAGATATCGTTATGTGTCCTGGAAAGGAATCGACATTTGAATTTCTGCAAGGCGTCATCGATGAGCTGGTAGAGATTTTCCCGAGCGAATATTTCCACATCGGCGGCGACGAATGCCCGAAGGTTTTCTGGAAGAAATGTCCTCTGTGTCAGGCTCGAATAAAGGAAGAGCACCTTGACCAGAATCCGCATCATTCGCCCGAAGACTGCCTGCAGAGCTATGTTGTAAAGCGCGTCGAGGCTATGCTCGCAAAGCACGGACGCAAGATTATCGGCTGGGACGAAATCCTTGACGGTGAGATAAATCCGTCGGCAACAGTGATGTCGTGGCGTGGCGAGGACGGTGGAATTGCCGCTGCACAGAAAGGTCACGATGTGGTGATGACGCCTTACAACGGCGGTATGTACATTGATTACTATCAGGGCGATAGCAAGATAGAGCCTGTGACTATCGGTGGCGACTCGCGCATGGAGAAGACCTACGCCTACAATCCTATTCCCGATACCTTGGCAAAACTGGACTTGGGTAACCATGTTCGCGGTGTGCAGTGTAACCTTTGGGCAGAATACCTATATAATGATACCCTGCGCGAATACCGCTACTATCCGCGCGTGATGGCGCTTGCCGAAGTTGCATGGTCGCCACTTGAGAAGAAGGATTATGCCGATTTCTGCCGTCGCCTCAACAACACGTATGTCCGCCTCGACATGCATAATGCAACATACCATATTCCGCTGCCTGAACAGCCAAATGGTTCTTGCAACTTTGTAGCATTTGTTGATTCTGCTGTGCTGGAGTTCACGACTTCGCGTCCTGTGAAGATGGTATATTCTACCGATGGTTCCGACTTGACGGCAAAGTCTACCGAATATGTTGCACCTATAGTAATTAAAGAAAATACCCTGCTGAAGATTGCTTCGGTCTTGCCGTCGGGAAAGTTGAGCCGTGTGCGCGAGATTACCGTCGAGAAGCAACAGTATACGCCTGCCGAGGAAGTAGCCGACGTGAAGCCAGGATTGCGCATGCACAATGTTGCAGGAATGTTCCTCAATGTTTCCGAGTTGGAAAAGGCTACAGGCAAGGCGGAACGCGATACTGTGATTTCCAAGCTGGTTGACATCCGCAGCGTGACGAATTTTGGAGAGCCGCTCAATGGTTACGACAATTATGCGTCCATTGCCGAAGGCTACATCCAAATCGATGAGGATGGCGTGTACTATTTTTCCACCGACAACGAGGAATTTTGGCTCGATGGTGTTAAGCTAATTGATAATTCGGGCGAGGTGAAGCGTTTCTCTCGCAACGACAAGTCTATTGCCTTAGCAAAAGGTTTGCATCCGATAAAGATTGTGTATTTAGGACACATAATTGGTGGCTGGCCATCGGTTTGGAACGATGGAAAGGTGGAAATGAGAAGGTCGGATGCCGAAAAATTTGAGAAGATTGACGGAAAAATATATTTCAATTGAAAGTTGAAAATTAATAATGTCCAAATCTGTAGGGACGCAATGCATTGCGTCTGTATAAAATGAATAATAAACAATTGATATACAATGATTAATATTATGCGAAAATTTTCGCAACGAAATTTTTCGCATGACAAATTATTTGGTGTAATTGATAATCCACCTTCTGAAAAACGGGTCTTCTATTTCGTAGTTTTCATCCTTTATTATGTACCCGCTATGCATAAGCCGCTTTATTGCGCTGAACGATGTGCTTGTGGCAATCTGCTTGTTGGCAAGAGGATTTTCGCCGGAACATACCATCAGCAAGATGCGCTTGTCGGTTTTGTTGAAATTTATCCACAGCCGCTCATAGTCGAAATCGTGAAGTAGCAGAATTCTGTTTATTGCGGTTTCGACTAGATTTTCCGAGATCTTTTCGCGGTATGCCAAGTCCCAGACCTGAAATGCAAGTTGTTGAGTATAATAGGGATGGCATTTTGTAACTTGGATAATTTCGGATATTAGCTCCTTGCATTTTTTTGTAATTGGTGAAAGCCTTTTGGCAAGGTATTCCTCGAAGTCATGCTGCGGAATTTTCCCCAGTCGCATAAGTTGACCGAAATGGTAGAAAGGTGATTTTTTTCTTTCGAAAATCTGTTCCATCATCGATTCCTGGCTGCCGAGGAATATATAGTTTATGTTTTTCTGCAACTGCATTATTGCTCGCATTTTCTTGTCCAAGCCCTTGCCTATATTTCCAATCTCTTGGAACTCATCTAGTATTACAATCAGACGCTTGTTTTTTGAGCTAACGTTTTCCAGTAACGATATTGCATCTTCGAGCATAACCGTGCTGTTAGAGCTTGGGTTGAACGAAACTTCAATGTTGCCTGTCTGTATGTTCGAGGTTATTGTCGGGACGATGTGGAAGTTGGCAATAAGATGCTTCAGTTTTTCCTTCGGGTAAAGTTTGAATACCGCCTTTAGGATTTTTACAGCAAAATCGTCGGTGTCGGTTATGCTTTGTAGGTTTAGCATTATGTATGGTCGTGAAATTTGCTTCACGCATTTGAGAACAAGGCTGCTTTTGCCGTAACGACGTGGACTAATGAGTATCAGATGGTTCTCGCTGTTCATTATACCCTTTATGTACGACAGTTCGTTAATTCTGTCTGTAAAGAAGTCGTCATCGACTACGCTCCCGAATTTGAATGGATTATTTTCTATTGCGAAATTTTTCATTGCGAAATTTTTCGCAAATATAATACATTATTTATCAATACAAAACTCTATGCGAAAATTTTCGTTGCGAAAAATTTCGCATATAAGATGGTTTTATATATAAGGATAATTGATAGCATTGTAACAAATAATAACATCAAATTATCAAATCTTCAAATCTTCAACCCCTTGAACCTTAAACATTGAACGTTGAACAAGTAACCTTGAAACGCGCGTTAGCGCTAGAACCCTGAAACTTGAACGGCGAAGCCCTCAACGAAGTTAACCTTTAGCTCGGCGTAAGCCAAACGTGCGCAGCACTTGAAACGGCGAAGCCATAAAAACAGCGTAGCGAGAACGGCGAAGCCCTCAACGAAGTTAAACGCCGTAGGCATTGAAACGGCGTCAGCCCTTGAAACGCGCGTTAGCGCTATAAACTTGAAACTGGCGTCAGCCATTGAAACGTGCGCAGCACATGAAACCTGAAACGCCGTAGCCATAGAAACAGCGTAGCGAGAACGGCGAAGCCCTCAACGAAGTTAAACTTAGAAACGGCGTCAGCCCCTGAACGGCGAAGCCCTCAACGAAGTTAAACCAGAAACGGCGAAGCCATAGAAACGCCGTAGGCATTGAAACCTGAAACTTAGAAACGCCGAAGGCTTTGAAACGGCGAAGCCATAAAAACTGGCGCAGCCTTTTACCTTACCTCAAATTTATTTGTGATTCTTTCGTCACCACCGATTACCCTGATGAAATACATTCCGGACGACAGTTCCGATACGTTTGCAACATATTTCAGATAGCCCTTGTGCTGGCTTATGGTCTCGTGCTTTACAAGTTTGCCGTAGATGCTGAATATTGCAATGTCGAGGTCGGTTGCCACCTTGGTGTATATGTCGCAGGTGATTTGCTCGCTTGCAGGAATAGGATAGGGGTTGCCTACTGAAAGGTTATCGGAACCGCTGACGCAGATGCTGTTGTTGCTAAGGTCGATGTCGGAATGGCCTTCGGTGTCGGGCACAAGAGCCTCCACGCAGATGGTGTTGGCAATGTCGGTGCTATGCAGTACAGGAATCATTGTGCCGAAAGTGTGCGGAACAACCTCGCCCTGAGCGATATGTCCGATAGTTTCGCGGTATATCTGGTTGTTTACCTTTAGCTCGAGGACAAGTTCTTCCACAGGCAGCGTGCCCATGTTGACGACAATCAGCGATATTCTGGCAAAACCATTTTCTTCCTTGGCGCTTAGGTTCATCAGCATTATGTCCACTATAGGCTCAACCACGGTGATAGTCGGTGCAACAAATCGGCTGCTGCAACCATATTCGTTTGTGCCTGTGAGACTTACGTTATATGTGCCAGGCTCTGTGAAAATGAAGTATGGATTTGTCTGGTTGCTTTCGCCTGCTCCACCAAAGTCCCAGTGGTACGACGTTGCGCCTTCCGAAGTGTTTTCGAACTGCACGTACATCGGATTGCCGCCCCAGTCGCGCGATTGTGTGAATGAAACGTTCAGGTGTCCGTGTATGTTGAGTGTGCCGCTTGCCTCTGCCTTGCACAAATGTTCGGTGGTTATCTCTAGGCTTACGGGGAATACGCCTGCCGAGTCGGCTACAAATATCGGTTGTGCCTCGCTCGATTCGTATATGTCGCCGATGTTCCACCTATAATTATATATATTGTCGTCGGTACTGATGTCGGCAAGCATTTCGGTCTGACCGCCAACGCAGCCGTTTGCTGTTGTAATATTGGCTGTCGGCTGCGAGTAGATGCTTATTGTGGTGTCGATGCTTGTCGTGCAGTGGTTGGCGAAAGTTACCGACATCGAAATGTTGTAGTTGCCGGTTGTGGAGTAGTAGTGTGTTGGATTTTTTCTTGTCGAAATTCCTGTGTTGTCGCCGAAGTCCCATTCCCAGGCAATCTGCGGATTGGTGTTGCTGAACGGCGTTTCGTTTGTGAATGCGGTTCCGCTGCCGAGGCAAAGTCCCGAAATGTCCATTGCTGGTATTTCTGTTTGCCTTACGACAACCTCGTATGTTCGGCTTCCCGAGCATCCAACGGCACTTTCGGCGGTGATTGTTACTGGTACGAGGTCGGTGCCGGCAAACGATTTGCTTATGTTGTCGCCATAAAGGTTTTCGCCTTCGATTGTCCACAAGGTCGATACAATTTCGCCTTCGGCAATAGCATGGTGGGTATTGATTTCAGTTTCTGCATTCTGGCAGAATGATTTTGGCGAGAAATCGGGTTGTGGCTGCGGGTCGATGTAAACAAATATTGTTGTATCGTTGAAGCATTGGTCGGAAGTTTCGAGGTATAGGCGTAGCGACTGAGTGCCGTGCTGTTCGAAGCTGTGGCTAATGTTTTCGGAAGTGCCGATGAGGCTGTCGTTGGCGAACCATTTGTAGAGTGTTATGTCGCCAATTGTCGAGTAGCTTAGGTTTGTGGCAGTAACCTCTGCGTTCTGGCAGTGTCCCTCGATGCTGAAATCGGGTGTTGGCACCTGACCGCGCAGGCTTACGTTTATGCTATTTGTTGCAGTACAACCGCGTGTGTTTGTAGTGGTAACGGTGTATGTGCCAGGCTGTGTCAGGTAGTATTCGAGGTCGGTGTTGCCGTCTTGCCATATTGCCGAGGCGGTTTCCTCGTATCCCGATGCAATGTGCAGGCGGTTGCCATAGCATAGCGTCGTATCCGTTGAGATGGATGGCCATCCATCTGAACCACCGAATCCCGCCGTATTCGGATAATTATCGATTGTAATATGCGCTGTGTCCGTTTGGAATGTACACCCTAAACTATCGGTAATTATACACGAATATGCCCCTGCCTCCGATATCTCAATCTGGTTGCTAGCATCTCCATATTGTTCCCCGTCCTTGTACCATTGGAAAGCATATTCGTCCTGTCGCATTTTGATGTTCCATAATATGGTATTGCCTACGCATATTGTAGTATCCTGCAACTGGTTGTGTTCTGGGAAATATACGTTTATGTCGTCTGTGCTAGTAACTCCGAAGCTATTTGTTACGGTTACGGTATATCTGCCGCTACGGTTTACATGGATAACAGAATCAGTCTCGCCTGTACTCCACTGGTAGGATATGAAGTCGGGATTGTAGGCGGTAGTGATGGCGGTGTCGCAGAATCCGTAGGGGACGTGGATGTCGAGACCGAGGGAGACTGGTGTGTTGTGTTCTGGAAAATATTTGTTTATAAGGTATTCGTTTGCAGCCCGTCTTAGGCTG
>CADCCZ010000012.1 GCA_902800045.1 uncultured Bacteroidia bacterium
CGAACCCGAAGTGCTTGCTTACCCCAACCCGTTCAGCGGCGACCTCACGGTCGAACTGGAGAACTTCGGCGACCGTCCCGCCCGCATCGATGTTTACGACATGCTTGGCCGCCTCGTATATACCGAGGAGGTCGGTGCACCGCAGAACAGCTACCAGACTGTATTGCATTTTGGCAATTTGCCCGATGCAACCTATACGGTTAGGGTTGGCACCGCCGATTTCGTCATCAACCGCAAGGTTGTAAAACAACAATAAACGCAATGTTATTTGCCCACTTCGCCTTAAGGTCCTTAAGAACCTTAAGGTCGTTAAAATGGGCAATAACATAACGTGCGGTTTTTTACGACAACCATGACAACGCCAGACAACCTTTGACAACTTTTTTTGCGAGCCCCGCGACTAACCTTTTGTTGTCCCCTGTTGTTTTAGTTGTCGTTTTCTTTTTTTTACGACAACCCTGACAACCTTGAACAACTTGTTTTCTCCCGTTCCGAGCGCAGCGATGGAACCTTGTCGTGCAGATTGGCTACGCCGAGCTAAAGGTTCGTGTTATTCGTGGTAAAACATTGGCTACGCCGAGCTAAAGGTTCGAGGTAAAACATTTTGTTTTGAGCCTTGCGAAAAACCATGTTGTCCTATGCGGTGTGATGAGCTTCGCTCCCTGCTCCGTACTGAGCGACAGCCGAAGTGAGCGTAGTCGAAGGGTCGAAGCATTGTTTATGTTGCCGTTTTCTTTTTTTTACGACAACCATGACAACTTTGGACAACTTGTAGTCGTAGTGGTAAAAAGTTTTAGTAATCCTAGTATGTTATTCCTAGCATCCACAGCGGAATGCGATTGCCGAAGCCTACTTCGACATCTGCAACAGCAAGATAACTATTGGATATGTTGGCAATCTGTGAAAAATCTTTTCCTTTGCCACCAACTTCGAAAAGGTGTTTGCCATTGACAAGAAAATCTCCCTTGCCGGGCATGGTTATTTTATTGTCAACCGATAATTGGCTTGCAACAAATGTCTCTCGACAGGTGCCTATGTCGACATAATCTGAAATTGCATAAAGTAAATTGCTATTGTCAAGAAAAATTTTTTCCGGTTTCGCCAGATGCTTGTAACTTTTTTGAAGTTTTGTGAAAATTCTCACAATTCGCGCCCTGTCAAGAAGAAACAGAAGTCTTAGGCATTGTGGAGATTTTGTTTCTAGTTGCTCGCTCAATTTCGAAATATTTGGTACCAATGGAACGTTGGGTGCTATGGTAGATAGCAGCTGCTTGATTTTCAGTACTGTAGGGTATGATATATTTTCTACTGCGAGTAAATCGCTTTCTACTACCAGATTAATAACCTCCTTTAATTTCTCGTAATAGGTTATTTCGGAGGAGGTATTTTTGCAAAATGGGTAATAGCCATATCTTAGGTATTTGTCGAAATGCACTAGAACCTTTGTCTTTGAGGTTAAATTTGTCGCTATATCCTGATGTGACTTTATAAGTTCTTCGAGACAGATAGGCATAATTTTTATAACTCCCATATATTCAAGGTACTCGCGAAACGACATTCCTTCCATTGAATAAAATGTCTGGCGCCGTGAAAGGTCTGCCTTCGAGTTGTCAATTTCGAGCAGCGAAGAGCCTGTGTAAACTATATTTATGGATGGGTATGTGTCGTATATGTTCTTTATTGATAATGCCCAATCTGGATACTTGTGTACTTCGTCAAGATATAAATATTTATAGTCGTGGTTGTAAAGGTACTCGGCAAGTTCCATTATAGAATGCTTACGAAACCACAAATCGTCCAATGACGCATAAAATACTTGTTGGAGATTATCAGAAAAGCATTCCTTTATGTGCTGAAGAATCAAGGTTGTTTTCCCAACCCCGCGAAACCCTTTTATACCTATGAGCCTGTCGTTCCAGTCGATGCGATTGTATAGATACCTTTTGAAGTCAAGACTTATATTCGTGATTCTAGCATTCAGTCTATTAATAAATGGTATGATATCTTCGTGTGTCATAGTGATAAAAAATTAAAACAATGCAAATATAATAATTTTACTTTTTATAGTAAAAAAATATTGTTTTTTTTACTGTGTATGGTAAAAAATATCGTCGTAGCGATGGAAACGGCATAACGGATTTACGGATTAACGGAATGACGGTGGATTGTTGTTATTTGTTGTTCTAGTTGTCGTTTTCTTTTTTTTTTACGACAACCATGACATTTTTGGACAACTTGTTTTTTTTTCGTTCCGAGCGTAGCGTTGGATCCCTTTCGTGCAGATTGGCTACGCCGAGCTAAAGGTTCGTGTAATTGGCTACGCCGTGCTAAAGGTTCGTGTCATTGGCTACGCCGAGCTAAAGGTTCGTGGTAAAAAATCTTCGTTCCGAGCTATGCGAGGAACCTTGTTGTCCCTTGTTGTTTAATGTTGTCCTTGTTGTCGTTTCCTTTTTTCGTTCCGAGCCCCGCGAGGAACCCATTCGTGCAAATTGGCTACGCCGAGCTAAAGGTTCGTGTCATTCGTGGTAAAATATATTCGTTCCGAGCTATGCGAGGAACCCCATTTGTTGTCCTTTGTTGTCTTTTGTTGTTCTAGTTGTCGTTTTCTTTTTTCCGTTCCGAGCCTCGCGAGGAACCTCTTGTTGTCCCTTGTTGTTTAATGTTGTTCTAGTTGTCGTTTCCTTTTTCCGTTCCGAGCTATGCGAGGAACCCCATTTGTTGTCCCTTGTTGTCTTTTGTTGTTCTAGTTGTCGTTTTCTTCTTTCCGTTCCGAGCCAGCGAGGAACCATCTTGTTGTTTTATGTTGTTTTAGTTGTCGTTTTCTTAATTTTGTTATCTTTGCACTACAACAAAACATTGGCCTATGAAAGCGTTTTTTATGATAATGGCAATAGTGGTTTCGTTTTCGGCGAATGCCATAGATCCTATAAAGGTGTACAAAGGGACCAGCGTCTACAGTAGCGATGTAATCTGCAACGTAGCCAGCGGCAAGGTGTACAAGAAAAATTCGGTGTATAGTAGCGATGTCGTATGCACAGTCCGCGACGGCAAGATTTACAAGGCCAACTCGGTGTATAGCAGCGATGTCATCTACACGATAAGGGACGGCAAGGTGTATTCGGGCAATTCGGTGTACAACAGCGATATAGTCATGACCATCCGCGACGGCAAAATATACAAAGGCACATCGGTCTACAACAGCGACATCCTCGCCACCATCCGCGATGGCAAAGTGTACAAGGGAACATCCGTCTACAACAGCGACATAATGTTTACCATAAAGGGAAATCTGACCCTGGTGGAATTCGTGGCTGTGTGGTTTGCGGTGTTTTATGCGTGGTAAAGAAGGGACGCAGGCTAACGGACTAACAGGCTCGCAGGCTAACAGGCTAACAGACTGGTCTTCCGCCAGACAGCCAGACAGGTCTTCTGTTATCCTTTCAGCCTTTTTACGACAACCCAGACAACTTTTGACAACCTTTGACAACCTTTTTTCCGAGCCATGCGAGGAAACCCTTTGTTGTCCGATGTTGTTCTAGTTGTCGTTTTTATTTTTTTTACGACAACCATGACAACATTTGACAACCTTTGACAACCTTTTTTCCGAGCCTCGCGAGGAACCTCTTGTTGTCCTATGTTGTTCTAGTTGTCGTTTTTATTTTTTTTACGACAACTGTGACAACATTTGACAACCTTTGACAACTTTTTTTCCGAGCCATGCGAGGAAACCCTTTGTTGTCCGATGTTGTTCTAGTTGTCGTTTCCTTTTTTTACGACAACCCAGACAACTTTTGACAACCTTTGACAACCTTTTTTTTCGTTCCGAGCCATGCGAGGAACCCTATTTGTTGTCCTTTGTTGTCCCTTGTTGTTCTTGTTGTCGTTTCCTCTTTTCCGTTCCGAGCCCTGCGAGGAACCTTATTGTTGTTCTTGTTGTCGTTTTCTCTCGACTTTCCGCCATTGTTAATTGAATTGTTAATTTATTCATTGTTTTCATTCGCAAATCTTCAATCCACAATCGTAAATAATGCTTATTTTTGCGACCTAAATTTTGTCGAAAATGGAAAAGAATGATATAACAACAAAAGTGCTTATCGCATTGGTTTCTTTGATGCTGGTAGCAGTGATTGTCCTTGGTTACCTTTTGTACAAGACTTCGAAGGAAAAAGACCAGATTGTTGTGGTAAATACCGAAACTACCAACGAGCGCGATAAGATCAAGGCCGAATTCTCGAACCTTTTGGATCAGTACAACGGACTTGAGACCACCAACGACAGCCTCAACGCCGAAATCAACGGTCGCAAGCAGGAAATTGTGAAACTTATAGAGGAACTCGACAAGACCAAGAACTGGGCTGCGGGCATGAAGAAGAAATACGAGGAGGAACTCGGCACCCTGCGCAGCATAATGAAGCACTATGTTTTCCAAATCGATAGCCTCAACACCTTGAACCAGCAGCTAACTGCCGAAAATGAGATGGTAAGAACAGAAAACGACCGCTATCGTTCCGAAAACGATGAACTTGTCGACCGTAACACCGAATTGCTCACCACTATCGAGGATGCAAGCGTAGTGAATGCTTCGCACATAAGCGTGATTTTCCTCAACGGACGCGACAAGGAAACCAACAAGTCGGGCAAGATCGAAAAATTGAAGATAACCTTCACGCTTTCGGCCAACAAGTTGGCTTCGAGCGGACAAAAGACCGTTTATTTGCGCATCAAGCGTCCCGATGGCTACTACATTTCGTCGGGCGGAACTTTTGCCGCAGGCGACAGCCAGCTATCGTACTCCGATTCGCGAAACATAACCTACGAAAACCAGTCGCTCGACGTTTCAATTTATCATAAGGTAACCGAACAGCTCACTGTGGGCAAGTACGGTGTAAGCCTCTATATGGACGGCAAGATGATAGGCGAAAGCTCCTTCCTGATAGAAAAGTAGGCCGTTATGGACGAGTTGATGCCTGTTGTCGGGAGATACGTCGACTGGAATGCTGCCATCATTCTTATTATTGCTACTATTATTGTAGTGTTGTTTATTGTGGCAAAGTCGCTGTATCCCGATTACTACAAACTTATGATGTATCGAATGTTTGTCGACAATTTTTCGGGACGACCAGTAACTCGTGTCACCGAAGTGTCGTCAATCGAAGCAGTTACGATAGTTATTTCCTTGTTGTCGATTTCGGCAATGGGCTTTGCGGCAATATGCTATTCGGACTTGACAAGTGTAAGTATGGTGCACGGGCGCGAATGGATAGTAATGCTTGTAGTGTTGCTGTCGTTTACAGTCTACAACCATTTTCGTGGCCTGATTAACCTATTCGCAGGCTTTTTGTTCCGTTTGCCCGAATTTGCAAAAAGCTATAACACAGCAATTCTCGATACAGAAAGACTGATGAGTATATTGTTTCTGCCTATTTTCTCTGTGTGCCCGTTTGTCCCTGCAGCAACGGCAAAAGTTCTAATATGGATTGCCATAGCAATATTCGTATCCTTGGTAATATTGCAATATATAACAATATTTTTTCATTTGTTGAAAAATAATTTTTTGAATCATCACTCAATTTTGTATTTTTGCACGCTCGAAATTTTACCAATTTTGATAGTTCTCAAGTTGGTATTGTAGTTTCGAGAGTTTTAGTTGTAAGAATTTAATTTATAGGATTTTACGATGAAAATAAAAAGCGTTCTCGTGTCGCAGCCTAAGCCTGAAACAGACAAGTCTCCTTATTATGATATTGCAAAAAAATACAACGTTAAGATAGATTTTCGTCCTTTCGTCAAGGTTGAAGGCATTCCGTCAAAGGATTTCCGCACCCAGAAAATAAATCTTGCCGACTATATGTCGGTTGTTTTCAATAGCCGTCATGGTGTTGACCACTATTTTAGGATGTGCGACGAACTTAGAGTTCCGGTAAACGACAACCGCAAGTATTTCTGCATTTCGGAATCCATTGCTTTCTACTTGCAGAAGTATGTAACTTACCGCAAGCGCAAAATTTTCTATGGAAACGGAACTTTGGCAAACCTCATGCAGCAGATTCAGAAGTTCCCGGAGGACAAGTATCTTGTTCCGCTGAGCGATGTCCACAAGCAGGACATTCCCGAAAAGCTCGCCGAAGCCAACATCGCATACGACATTGCAGTGCTTTACCGTACAGTAAGTTCCAATATGTCCGACATGGAAAACCTCGGTCACGACATCGTGCTGTTCTTCAGCCCGGCAGGAGTAATGTCGCTCAAGCAGAACTTCCCGAATTTCAACCAGGAAGAAGAAAATGTTTTCATCGGAGCTTTTGGTCCTACAACTGCCGAAACCGTCGAAAAGCTTGGATATCGTCTCGACATTAAGGCACCAACACCCGACAATCCTTCTATGCCGGCGGCTCTCGAAAAGTTTATCAAGGCACAGAACGGAAAATAATTGCCGAAATGCCAGCCGATGCCGATACTTCTCCAGTTGCCGTTAACGAGGAAACTCGCAACGATTTCTCTCGCCAGACGCTCGGCAGAAGTTCTATGCTGAAGCATAAGGCCGACATCGAAAATCTTTTTCGCAAGGGCAAAAAGGCAAACGTCGAATACGTCAGGCATACATACATTAAATACACAGCCACCTCGTCGCAAGGCGGGGTGCGCATTTTTGTGTCGGCGCCAAAGAAATATTTCCGCCATGCTGTCGATCGCAACCTCATGAAACGCCGTATGCGCGAGGCTATCAGAAAAAATCTTTCGGAAATGAGGAAATACTGCGCCGAGAGCAATATTTGCATCGACATCGCGTTTGTGATGCAGACAAATATTATTCGCGATTATGCGGACGTGGAAAGAATAATTGTAATATCTTTACAAAAAATTTTTAACGAGGTATATGAGAAGAATTGAAAATATCATAATGCTGCTCGTTCTCGCTGTTGCAATGCTTGTGTCGGCAAATACCATGCAGGCTCAGTCGAAGGACGAAGGCACTACCGACTATAATTTCGAGAGCGTAAAGAATCTCGACATATTCCATTCGCTGTACAAGGAACTTTATCTGTATTATGTCGATCCGATAGAACCGGAAAAACTCATCAAGACCGCCATCGACAAGATGCTCGAAGGACTTGACCCGTATACGGTTTATATTCCCGAAAACCAGATCGAAGACATTAAGCTCATAACCACTGGTCAGTATGGCGGAATAGGTGCGCTTATTCGTCAGGATGGCGACTATGTGATGATTACCGACCCGTACGAAAATTCTCCTGCCGCAAAGGCTGGAATTATCGCCGGCGACAAGATTCTCGAAGTCGACGGTCATTCGATGAAAGGTAAGCCGTCAGATGGCGTTTCGGAACTTCTGCGTGGCGAGCCTAATACCAAGGTAAAGCTTAAGCTTCAGCGTATGTTCAGCGACAACCCGATCGAAATTCAGGTTACTCGCGAAGAGATAAAACTTCCATCGGTACCATACTATGGAATCATTGACGAGGGTGTCGGCTATATCGCACTCAACAGTTTCACAAATACTGCCGCCAAGGAGGTTCAGGATGCCCTCGAAAGCATGAAGAAGTCCGACAATATCAAGTCGTTGGTACTCGATTTGCGTTCCAATCCTGGCGGACTGCTCATCGAAGCTGTAAAGATTTGCAACCTTTTTATCGATGCAGGTCAGGAAATTGTTAGCACCAAGGGCAAAGTTTCGGAATGGGACAAGTCGTACAAGACAACCGCCAAGCCAGTTGACCGCGATATAAAGATTGTCGTTCTCGTCAACGAAATGTCGGCTTCGGCATCCGAAATTGTGTCGGGAAGCATCCAGGATTTGGATAGGGGAGTGGTTGTAGGCCACCGCACTTTCGGCAAGGGACTTGTGCAGACAACACGTAACCTCAGCTACAACGGAATGCTCAAGGTCACTACGGCAAAATATTACACTCCGAGCGGACGATGCATTCAGGCTCTCGACTATTCGCATCGCAACGAGGATGGAAGCGTTGGTCATGTTCCCGATTCGCTCATTTCGAAGTTCTACACCAAGAACAAGCGCGAGGTTTACGACGGTGGCGGCATTACTCCCGATGTGGTTGTTGACGACAGCATTACCAATACACTCCTTACTCAGCTGATGCTCAGCGATATGTTTTTCAAGTATTCGGTTTGGTATCGCAGCAAGCACGAGTCCATTGGCGACGATCCTTCAAAGTTTGTCTTCTCCGATGACGACTACAAGGATTTCAAGGATTTTCTCGTGCGCGAGAAGTTTGAGTATAAGTCATTCTCGGAAGAAAGCGTCGAGGATTTGATTGAGGTCGCCAAGACCGAAAAGTACTACGACAACATCTCGAAGGACATCGAAACATTGCTCTCTAAGTTGAAGCAGGACAAGGACAGGGACTTGGAACGCTACAAGGAAGAGGTTAAGGAATGGATTGTAAGCTATATAATGCCGCGTTACTTCTACGAGAAGGGCAGCATAATGTTCAGCATCAACTACGACGAGGAAGTAAAGGAAGCGATTAAAATCTTGAAGGACGAAAAGAGATACAACGAGATACTTTCGCCAAAGAAATAGAAAACGATATTATTTATGACTGATTTATATGCTAAAAGAGGCTGTCATTTCGGAAGTCTGACTGAACCAGCGATACGGAACGTGGAGCTGTGTGAAGACGACTATCCGAAACGTTGCTTGCAACCTCGCGAAGCATGCGAGCAATCTCCCTTGTGTACTAATGGGAGATTCCGCATAAGCGAACTCACAAGGCTCGTACCTACGCCTGTTCGTTCTGCTTTGTGGAATGACATTAAGGATAGGCGAGATTATCGGTCTTTATCATAACAATAACTAAATTACAACTATGGATACAGTATTAAGTGGAATCAGGTCAACGGGAAATCTTCATTTGGGTAACTACCTGGGTGCAGTAAGGAACTTCGTAAGGATGCAGGAAGGCAACAACTGCTATTTCTTCATTGCCGACTATCATGCGCTTACCACACATCCTGCCACCGAGGAAATGCACCGCAATGTGCGTCAGGTGCTGGTCGAATACCTTGCTAGTGGCATCGACCCCGAAAAATCGACGGTTTACATACAGAGCGATGTTCCCGAAATTTGCGAGATGTACCTTCTGCTCAATATGAACGCCTACTTGGGTGAGCTCTGCCGTACTTCTTCGTTCAAGGAGAAGGCACGCAAGCAGCCCGAAAACGTAAACGCAGGACTATTGACCTATCCCGTGCTGATGGCCGCCGACATACTTATGCATCATGCCGACAAGGTTCCTGTAGGCAAGGACCAGGAGCAGCACCTCGAGATGACGCGCAAGTTCGCTCGCCGTTTCAATACTATGTTCAATGTTGAGTATTTCAAGGAACCGCAGGCATACAACTTTGGCGGCGAACTTATCAAGATTCCTGGTCTCGATGGCTCCGGCAAGATGGGCAAGTCGGAAGGCAACGGCATTTTCCTTGCCGACGACGAGAAGGTTATCCGCAAGAAGGTCATGAAGGCAGTTACCGATAGCGGTCCAACCGAGCCGAATTCGCCTATGCCCGAACCGATACAGAACCTTTTCACAATAATGAAGGCTGTTTCTACACCCGACACTGTGGCATACTTTACCGAAAAATACAATACCTGCGAAATTCGCTACGGCGATATGAAGAAGCAGCTTGCAGAGGACATTGTCGCGATAATTAAGCCTATCAGCGAACGCATCAAGGAAATAGATTCCGACAACGAATTCCTAAAGCGCACCGTTATGCGTGGCGCCGAAAAGGCTCGCGAAAATGCCATCAAGACAGTTCGCGAAATGCGCGAAATAATGGGATTCAAGAAATTGTTCTAGACAATGGACAATTGACAATTGATAATTGACAATGGATAATGGACAATTGATAATTGACAATTGATAATTTGTGGCGGTGCAATGAATAGCACCGCTTTTTTTGTACCCTTTACATCCCCTCCTTGTATATTTCTGCTGTGATTTCTGCCTTTGGCAAGTCGTAGCCCGAAAATACTATGCCCATGCGGAAAAGGTTCAGCCGGAGCGATTCGGGCGTACGCGACGAAATTTCCTTCCAGGCATGGAACATGTCGCGGCTCCAGTTGATGTCGTCGACGACGATGATTGATTTCTGCCCGCAATGTTTCTTAACGATATTGTCGAAATACTTCAGTGTGGCTTCGTATGTGTGGTTGCCGTCGAGGTAAAAAAGATCGAATTTCTGCTCTTTCAGCGCATCACTGTCGAAAAGATGGTCGAAATTATCGTTTATAAATTCAACATTGCCGATTTTTCGCTTTGCGAATTCATTTTTGGCGAACTCGCATGTTTCGGGGCAGCCATCGACGGTTGTTACTTTTACCTTTGGATTTGCCTTTGCAAGAAACATTGTTCCAACGCCGACAGAAGTACCAAGTTCGAGTGCGGTTCCGATGGCAAACGAGTCTATAATCTTTTGTATAACACCGCCATATCGAGGTTCAGTAGATGATTTCCGGGCAATTCGCTTTACTTTGCGGAGTCCACTTTCCCCCGTGCCGAAGTCAGTGACGTTCAGTTCGGTATTGTCGGCTAGCATATTTACGCGGTACTCGCAGCAGTCGATAAAACTGCTCATCTGGAACATCGAGTCGAGTATGAACTCGTTGAACACGTCGGGAAGTTTTTCGTTTTCCTTCGACCTTATCAGATACGATATGTTGCCTGGCAGTTTCAAAATTATTATTTTTGCAGTGGCAAAGTTAGAAAAATAGGTGCAACCTGCATAAGTTTTTTTGCTTTTACTGCTAATTAAAAGGCGATGGTACCGGAATTTCTAGATACTGACATTACCTATTTGAAGGGCGTTGGACCCAAGCGTGCCGAAATCTTCAAGAAGGAATTCGGCATACGTACGTTCCGCGACTTGCTTTACTATTTCCCGTACCGCTATGTCGACCGTAGCCGGTTCTATTCGATTGCCGAACTCAACAAGGATTTGCCGTATATTCAGATAAAAGGTAAATTCATAAGTTTGGAACTGCAGAAAATCGGTGCAAACAAGAAGAAACTTGTGGGAACATTCACCGACAATACTGGTGTGGTAGAAGTTGTGTGGTTTCAGGGAATCGACTGGATAAGCAAGAGTGTAAACAGGGACAAAACCTATATTCTGTTCGGCAAGCCGAGCGAGTTCAGCGGGCGTATCAACATTGTCCATCCCGAAATGGAAGAACTGTCGAAGTGGCAGAGCAAGCCCCAGGTAACACTCGCCCCGCAGTACAGCACAACCGAGCAGTCGAAGAACAACTATATCAATTCCAAGACTTTCCAGACGCTCATTGCTACGCTTTTGCCCGAGATACATGGCCGGGTTCCCGAAACTTTGCCGCGTTATATAATCGAAAAATACAAGTTGTTGAGCCTCGAAAAGACCTTGTGCCAGTTGCATTTTCCCGAAAATGCCGAAATGCTTCGTCAGGCTCAGTATCGTATTAAGTTCGAGGAGCTTTTTGTAATACAGCTCAACATACAGAAGGCAAAGTTGCATCGTCACAGCACAGTGCGTGGCTTTGTTTTCGACCGCAGCAAGGACAATTATCTGAAAGAATGTTTCCACAAGAAAATCCCTTTCAAGATGACGGGAGCGCAGACTCGTGTGCTTCAGGAAATCCGTGCCGACGTGTGCAGCGGTCGCCAGATGAACCGTCTGCTTCAGGGCGATGTGGGCAGTGGAAAGACGCTTGTGGCATTGCTTACTATGCTTATGGCGGTGGACAATGGCTATCAAGCTTGCTTGATGGTGCCAACCGAGGTGCTTGCCCAGCAGCATTACCGTTCGTTGTCGAAGATGCTCGACGGCATTGGTGTGACTATTCGCTTGCTTACCGGCTCCACCAAGCAGCGCGAGCGTACCGAGATTGACCGTGGACTTCGCGATGGAAGCCTCAATATTTTGGTCGGAACGCACGCTCTTATCGAGGAAACCGTTGTGTTCAAGAATCTCGGCATGGCTGTAATCGACGAGCAACACCGCTTTGGAGTGGAGCAGCGTGCCAAGTTGTGGAAGAAAAACGAACTCGCGCCGCATATCCTTGTTATGACGGCTACGCCTATTCCTCGTACACTGGCCATGACGCTCTATGGTGACTTGGATGTGTCGGTTATCGACGAGTTGCCGAAGGGCAGGTCGAAGATTATAACCAAACATTTTACAGATGCCTACAGACTCCAGGTCTATGGCTTTATGCGCAAGCAGATAGAGGAGGGGCATCAGGTGTATGTGGTTTATCCGCTTATTTCGGAGTCGGAAAATACCGATTTGAAGGATTTGGAGGACGGCTACGACCGCATTACGCGCGAGTTCCCTATTCCGCAATATCATGTGGCAGTTGTGCATGGACGTATGAAACCAGACCAGAAGGAATTGGGAATGAACCTTTTCGAAAAGAACAACGCGCAGATTATGGTTGCCACGACGGTGATAGAAGTTGGGGTAGATGTGCCCAATGCCACGGTAATGGTAATCGAGAGTGCCGAGAGGTTCGGTTTGTCGCAGCTGCACCAGTTGCGTGGCAGGGTAGGACGTGGCAGCGCGCAGTCGTACTGCATACTTATGACCAAGAACAAGTTGTCCGAAAATGCCTACAGCCGCATATCCACTATGGTAAACAGCACCGATGGATTTGAAATTTCGGAGACCGACCTCAAGTTGCGTGGTCCTGGCGATATGGAAGGCAAGCAGCAGAGCGGTTTCGCTTTCGACCTCAAGATGGCAAGCCTTAGTCAAGATGGACAACTTATACAGTATGTGCGCGACATCGCCAACGAAATCCTAGATGATGACCCAGCTCTCGAAAAACAGGAAAATCAGCTGCTGGTAAAGGCTTTGAAAGAGTTGAATAAGAATAAGGTGGATTACGGAAGTATAAGCTAACAGTCTTGCAGGCTAGCAGGCTTACAGGCTCACAGTCTAGCAGTCTTGCTGCCTAGCAGGCTTACAGGCTAGCAGTCTCACAGTCTTGCAGTCTTGCCGACATATAGCCTGGTCTTCTGCTAGCCTGGTCTTCTGCTGGACAACTGGTAACTCTCAACTCTCAACTTTCAACTAACAACACATCCCCTCCCGTTTTCTGTACTCGCTTGGCGACATCCCCGTGCCGCTCTTGAAATACTTGAGGAATGCGAATTGGTTGGCGAAATTAAGCTTTACAGCTACTTCTTTTATCGACAGCCCGGGTTGAGCAAGCAGCATCTTGGCATTGGCAACTACTATCTGTTTTATCATAAGAGAAGGAGTGAAACCTATTTGCTGACGTATAGTTTGCGAAAAATAGGCAGTAGAAAGGTTTGCCTGTTTGGCATACCATTCAACATCGCGGTGTGTTGTATAGTTCTGGAGAAGCAAATCGAAAAAGTTGAAAACGGCAATTTCAATTTTTGTCATGTCTCGTGGTGAACAAGATCTGTTCTGGAGATAAATTGATATGAATTCAATTCCTGCGGCCTGTTCCAGCAAAATAATATTATGGCGAAGCATAGCGGAATCGTCTTCCTTAGGTTTGCTGTCAATAATACTCTGCTTGGCCTTTATCTTGTCCACAAAAAACATAAATTCCTCTATCTGCTTTTCATCGAGTTGAATGCAAGGCTTCTTGAACAAGTTGTTTTCTGGTGTCGCATAAAATATATAAATTGATGTCGATTGGAAAATATCTTTATCGTCGTATATTGTTTCCCATTTGCAATCTTCTGATTCTGAAACAATTTCGATAAAAAGAAATGGACTGATTAAACACAATAAGCCACGAGAAACTTGTAGTTCATTGCCGTTGATAAGCAGATTTGCATTGCCATCGGTACAAAGAAGAAATCCAGCCTTGGTCGACGAAACTATCTGCCGTCCTATATGTGAATTAAATATTGCCATAATGCAAATCTATTTAAAAATTCAATATAAAGAAGACGGCAGATGAGAAAACATCCGCCGTCTAAAAGAACATTATTCCTTAACAATCCTGTCGCGTGCAATTACATTGTCATCGTTTACTATGCGGTACATGTAAACACCCTGTTTTAGCGACGAAATGTTGATGCTTGCATTGGTTGAAGCAATTTCTTGCGACAATATCAGACGACCTGCAACATCGTGGAATTCAATTGTTGTAATGCCCTCTGGAAGCGAACTGATGAGAATGTTCAGTTCATCGTCGGCAGGATTAGGATAAACATATACTGCAAGCGATTCGGTTTCGTTTTCCTCAACATTCGCAACAGCGTTCTTGTTGTTCATTGGAGTATCGTCAATTTCTGCTTCATCTATTTCGCGGCAGATGCCGTAGAAGAAGCATAGTACCGAATTTGCGTAGGTCGACGAAACACCAGTATTGAGGTCGGCTATCGCCTCAAGTTCGGCAATCTCGTCGTCGGTAAGCTGTGCATAGTTGCGTCCCGATGAGAAAACTGATTCGCGCAGAGCGTTGTAGTCGCAGAAATTGTCGTACTCGGCTAGTTCGTCTGCGCTAAGTGCAAAATGCTGGGGTATTGCTGCAAGTTCCTGACGGGCAAGAGCATATTCGCCAGTCTCGAAGTAGCTGTTTGCGAGCGAGTATTTTGCCGTAGTGGTGTTTATGCGGTTATACCAGCCGTTTAGCGACTCGCGGTCGAGAACGCTGTCGGCCAGTATTGCGTTGAGATTGCGGTTTGCAATTTCGGCCATTGTACGGCTTAGTGAGATAAGAGTATCCTGTTTTAGTCTTGCAATTGCAACAATATCGGCATCGTTTTCGTCGAAGTTTTCAAGCAGGAATCCATATCCAGCGGCGGTATATTCTGTCAGTCGCGATTCGTAAAACTGCTGTAGCGAATTGTAGATAGTGATGTCGTCGCTTGGAGACGCAGACTTAATAATGCCAGGATCTGGTAGGGAAGGATTTATGCATATCGTAGGCTCACAGTTGTTTACTGTAATATTGGGGACTTTCGTAACGGATGCGGTTGAATTGTATGGACAGTATTCATTCGATGCACTGTTTATTCCGCTATGATAGTATGTAAGCGTATTGTTCGATGAAAAATTTGTAATTCCCGATGTAAACTTATTGCCGGCACTCTTGGTCGATAAGCCTTGCGATGCTCCTATGCTTCCCGAGGCAAGTATATCAGTCACAGAACCATTGGTAAATTCATTGCATTGAATCTGTAGCGCAGGGTTATTGCTTGAATAGACGCCATACATGAGCTTGTCATAAGTATTCCTGTATATTGTGTTTACATCACTGCCAGAGTTTTGTACATGAGTTCCGCAGGTAAAAAGATTTACATTGTTATCTGCATAAAAGTCATTTGCTTCTATGGTATATCCACTGCAATCCGTCGAATATATTCCATAAGAAAACATGCCTTGACCTAAAACGGGCAGATCGAAGTCGGACATTGTGGTGCTGTAATTGTTAACAGCGCTTGAGTACACTGAATACCGACAGTTGTCGAAGTTTGCCTTGAATACAGAGAATGGGTAGTTTGTCCCAGTATTTTCAGCATTTATGCCTTTTACAAATCCATCGAATGTGTTGCGGACTTCTCCCTGGCATTCGCATGGCACATACAATGTAGATCCGTTTGGTGGTGGACATAGCGTACTAATGTTTGCTCCTGCGCTTGCAAGTGTTATGGCATTGCCTCTTGTCGGCGAGCCAGTGCGCTGGTCATCAAAATTACACCCGAGTATATCAATCCCGTTTACGCCCCACATCGTTATCATATCGCTGTAGGTTGCACCCGATTCCTCAAATATGTTGTCGCCATCGATTATGAAGTCGCAATCCTTGAAGAAACTTACGTTGCTGGTTTCTGCACCCGCAGATGTATGGTTTGTGTATGCCATGAACTCAACACTTCTACGGTTGTTGTGGAATGTAGAGTTGGTGCATTTTACTATGCCGCCAGTCGTGTAGTAGTCTTCACCATCCCATGTGCTTATTGCGTCTTTTGCGTTTGATATTACTGAGCCGTTTTTTATCTCTAATGTCCCCTGGTTTTGTGCAAGTTGTCGCAGACTACTATTTCCAACTACACGAATGCTTCGCCACATTTTGTCTGGACATAGGTTTGTGATAGTTCCGCCATCTACTACGAGCTTGCCACCGGGCTGAATGAAAAATTCCGCTGTCGGAGAGCAATGAACGGTTGTTGATATTGTTACTGTACTACCACTGCTTATCGTAAACGGTCCTGAGATGACCGCATCGGCGTCTATCGTAATCGGTGTTGTCCCACTGGCAGTGTAGTTTTTATATATGGTTGATGTATATCCAGATGTTATAGTTTTGTTCTTTGTTTTTGTAACAGTGCATCCCTCGTGGGTGAAGTTTGCTTTTATCCAGCAAGCACCGTAACCGATAGGGCGAACCGTTATACTATCCCCTTGTTCTGAAACAATCTCCAAGTTGTTGCTTACATCCCACGAAAATGAAACTCCGCTTGGTATAGTGCTGTTGCTTAGCGAAAATGTATATTCTTCGCAAGGAGACAACGAGGTATTGGTTCCGTTTATCGTATAATCGTAGAAATAGGCTTGCATTACTGCTTTGTGGGCATCTACAAGACCATAACCCATTTCTTCATGCCAAGTGCCATTATTGTGGATTCCATCATTTTGTTCAATATAATTATATCCACCGATCCTTTGTGCTGTTTGTTCTATTATGTTTTTTACTTGAGTTACTGTTAGAGTTGGATTCGCAGAAAGTATTAATGTCGCAATACCAGAAACAAAAGGACATGCGGCTGATGTGCCTTCAAAATCAGTCCAGTAATTTCCTGTATTTTCGCCTTTGCGTCCCATCCTATCTATTGTGTAGATGCCTTTTCCTGGTGCGACAACACTTAATTCTTGTCCATAATTAGAGAAGGATACCCGATTCCCCGTTTTTGTAATTGCACCTACTGATATAACTAATGGTTTAGAGTTTGATGGATACGAAACAGTATCATTATAATCATTACCAGAAGAAGCGACAATAATACACCCATTGCCATTTCTACCACTAGTCAATGCCTCTTGAAAGGCATAAGTAATCATATCATTTTTATTACAATTCCATGAATTATTTAATACGCAAGCATCATAATCATGCCATGATCTTTTTATTGCATCTGCAATTTTTGCCATACTATAACAATCAAGATGGCAATCCCAAATAGGCCCATTAGGTATGCAGATCATAGAATTTTTATAAATTCTAATGGGAACAATATATGCGTTAGGAGAAACCCCGGTAATTCCTATACCATTATCTTTAGTTGCAGAAATAATTCCTGCACATGCTTGTCCATGTTTGTGTCTTGATTTAGGACTTCCATTTCCTATTCCATTTGCCGTATATCCTGTAAGCACTTTACTTATTCCATTGTTGTACAAATCCTCATGGTCTTCAACCCCATCGTCGATTACAGCAACTTTATAAGAAAGTCCTATTGTCCCAATGGCAGATTGCAAAAAATTCCATGCCTTTTCTACATTCACATCAGCACCGGCAGTTCCCCCTCCTTGACCAGTATTTTTTATTCCCCATTGTTCGCTATAATGCGGATCATTTGAACTTAAAGTAATATCACTATAAAAATCTGGGGTTGAATATATAGTCCATGTGCTATCGTGCAATCTGTTTGCCAGTTGCATCATTTTACTTTCATTATTGCACACCATTTTATATTCTCCACTTCCTTCGTAATTATATGACAAGACTTCATAAGTGTTAAACAATCCTGTAATGTATTGCTGAAATTTTGTAGTGTCGCTTAACCTGACATACATATCATTACGCAACCATAAGTGTTTTCCATTAACAATCTTCGAAAATGTAAAAAAAGCTATGTCATCGCTTTTGACTGATATTGAAGAAATCAGCATGCCTATGTTCAATGTTTTTAAGGAATTGCTATTGATGATAATATTGTCATCTTCATCATCACCTATGATTTCATCATTTGAATTGGTAAATATATCCTTTAGGTTATTGACTATTTGAGAATAGTCTTCCATATTCTTGACTATAATATTTGCTGATGCAGAATCTGTGGACCAAGAAATCTGTTGCCCGTCAGCATAATAATGGTTCTGTGAATACAAAAGCGCATTAATTATAGTGCATATTATTAATATTAAAAATCTTTTCATATATATATTTTTTTATTCAATACAGATACATTCTAAATCATAAAAATATGTTTCTCCAGTGTAATCAGCAGTGACTGGACCTTCTGTTTTTGGTGCTACATCTGGATATCCTCTAAGTTTTGCTTGGACTAATGATTGATAAGGTATTTTTCTGGGTACTTTGCCTATTATATAATACATATTTTCATCTGTATCATAAAAATATGCAGTTACTTTAATGTCTTTGAAATGAGGACCAAAGTTTGTTTTATATGGTTTGTCAAGTACTAACAAATGACCTTGAGTTCCTCCGTCACAAGATGAATTTTTTTCGCATCCGCTTAATGCCATCACCCCCATCATCCCAACGAGTAGTGATATTAATAATTTTCTTTTCATACCTTTATAATTTTAATTTGTTATTTTATCATTTTCCAGTAGTCATTTTTACCGTCCCCCTGCGGAATAGGGACTGCCGTATTATTGTTTTAAGATATGTTAGCTTTGTTGTCATAAGGTGTATTTTGTATTAGTGCAACGCAAAAATATGCACCTATTTATATTAATACAAACAGATATGGCGTATGGGCTAAATAATCTATGATTTGGGATAATGATTTCTGGGGCTAACAGTCTTGCTGTCTTGCAGGCTCACAGGCTCACAGTCTTGTAGTCTTGCCCCCCAGCGTTAAGGCCATTAAGGCCGTTAAAGACCTTAAGGCATGTGGGGGGCAACTGCATTTCTAGCCTTTTGTCTGTTAGCCTGGTCTTCTGTTGGACAGGTCTTCTGCCAGCCTGTTAGCCCTTGAAAATCTTGCTCTTGCACAAGTGTATCTTATTGAAAAAATACAGGAACGAAGTGTGTATAACGCCGAAGCCGTATTTGCAGCTGCGTCTGAAATTTATTGAGCTGGCTTCCTTGAAATACTTGGTGGGGCAGGTGACTTCGGCAATTTCGTAGCCGGCGTAGAAAATCTGTGCAAGCATCTGGTTGTCGAAGACAAAATCGTCGGAATTGATGTTGTAGTTGATTGCACGAAGCACATCGGCAGAAAAGGCGCGGTAGCCAGTGTGGTATTCCGACAGTTTCTGGTGCATAAGCAGATTCTGCGTGAAGGTAAGCATTCGGTTGAACCAGTACTTGTATAGCGGCATTCCGCCCTTGCGTGCGCCACGACCTAGTATTCGCGAACCAAGCACCACAGGATAAACATCGTTGGCGATAATGTACGACATCGATTCAATCAGTTTCGGTGTGTACTGGTAGTCGGGGTGGAGCATTATCACAATGTCGGCTCCAAGTTCCAGAGCCTTGTTGTAGCACGACTTCTGGTTGCCGCCGTAGCCCTTGTTTTTCTCGTGGACTATTATGTTCTTGATACCAAGTTTTTTGCCCACTTCCACGGTATTGTCGCGGCTGAAATCGTCGACAAGGATAACGTCGTCCACAATGTCGAACGGAATCTCGTTGTATGTCTGTTCGAGCGTCTGTCCTGCGTTGTATGCAGGAAGCACAACCACTATTTTCTTATTTTTTATCATTTGCCTTTTTCTGTTTTAGCATTTCGCCCTTGCTTATATATTCCTGTCCCTTGGCATTGTCGCCCAGATTCATGTAGGTGTAGCCGAGGTTGGTGTATGTTAGGTCGTCGTCGGGGTCAAGCTCGATGGCCTTTTCGAGGGCGGTGATTGATTTTGCGTAGTTGCCCGAAATTCCGTATGCCACGCCCAAGTCCTTGTAGTACGATGCGTTTTTCTCGAATTTGCAAGTCTCGGCTTTCTCGAAGCATTGTATCGAAGCATCCATGTTGCCGAGTTCGCGGCCATACATAACGCCAAGCACATAATAGGCTTCACCGCATTCGGGCTTTACTTGTATAAGGGTGCCAAGCACCTCGAGAAGTTCGGGAACCGTCGATGTGGTAAGTTTATTGCGGAGCATTCCGGGTGTCTGCATCAGTACCACATGTATGTTGCCGTTTGCAATGTCGTGCTGCGGATATAAGGCAATGATTTTTGTGTACGAATCCAGTGCTTTGGCAATGTCGCCAATTTCGAAATAGGAGTTGCCCAAAAGGTTCATGGCGTCGCTGTAAACGGCAGTAGAACTGTGCTTTTTCGAGTTCTTTTTGCCGTCGCTTGCGTAAATTTCATTCGATTTCTTGAGGTACTTGATTGCTTTTTCGCAAAGTGCGTCGTGAAGTTCCTTGTCGTCCTTCACTGCTTTCGACTGTGCGCGTTCGAGCAGACGGCCTCCAGCGGCGCAGTTGCCCTTTGCCGACATCGACGAGACTTCCACATCGGTGGTAAAAAGTACGGTGTCGTTTTCCCAGTCGGCATTGCGCGACACAACTTTAAGCGAGAAAAGGCACAATACTATTATTCCGACAACGGCGGTAAAGTATTTTGCTGCAGCTACATTTTTTGTGATTTTAGGTAGCACTTCGGCAAAGAACCACGCAACGAGCAGACAAAATCCAATGGACGAGATGAAAACAAAACGTTCGTTCATCAGTGTGCCGACTGCGAAGAAAATGTTGCAGACCGGTGCCAGCGGAATCAGGAAGAAAAGAATCGAATACGAGGCGATATCCTTTTTCTTTATCATTCCATAAATTGCGTAAATGCCTAATGCTAAGTATATTACCAGTGACAGCAGAGCAAGTCCGTCCGAAAGTTCGGTCTTTGGAATTTGCCACGGGTAGTAGTCGTAGGTTAGCGGATGTGGTACGAACAATAACTTTATGTACATCAACAGAGTTACGAATATAGTGCCGTACCTTTCGGAGAAACTCATGTTGATGAACGGGTCGTTCATGAGTTCCTTGGTTTGCTCTGTATGCTCCCAGCCTAGCACCATTCCGCGCACTGCCAGAAATGCCACCGAAGCCACTGCAAGCGGTATCATCACCTTGCCGATTTCTTTCCATTTGGCGTTTGTGAAGTAGTATAAAGTCAGCGGAACGATGGCAAGGAACACTATTGCGTTTTCCTTCGAGAAAAGTCCGCACAGTAGTGCAAGTCCCGAAAGTATTAGGTAGTACATTTTTCTGCTGTCGATGTACTTTATCGACCACCACAAGGCCGCCAGCGAACCGAGCAATGTGAGAATCTCGTCGCGACCTTTTACATTGGCTACGACTTCGGTATGAATAGGATGGAATGCAAACAGCAGTGCGGCAATGAACGGAATCGAGAACCACCACGAGTCGTCCTTGCGTGGGAACAGCCTTACCAAAATAAGGTAGAGCAGAACCACCGTGAGCGCATAGTATATTGCGTTCATGGCGTGATTGATGGCTGGGCAGCCCTGACCGACGTAAACCTCGTTTTCGTCGTAGAAGTCCTTGCCGAAAAGCTCTATTTCGAGGGCGAAAGTCGCAAGCGACAGCGGACGGTAACGCCCACCGGCAAGGAGTTTCTTTTCTTTTACAATCTGTTCCACCGTGCGAGTGCTGTCGTTGAACACCCAGAAGCCAGTAAAAGTGTCGTACTTGAATATGTCGCCGATGCCAGAAACGCCTTCCTGTGTGAACGAATTGCGGATGAGCACCATCGAGTCGTCGAGAGCATAGTCGTTGCGCAAAGTGTTGATGTACAGGGCAAGCGAAACAACCGCAAGGATAATTATCGGTACAAATCCGATTTTAGCCTTTGGAGTCGCCAACGGTTTGATTTCCTTGGGTTCGGCAACTATTGCGCTTTTTGATATTTTTTTCGGTTTCGACATGGCAATTTTTTTTGACAATGTTGCAAAAATTATTCCGTCTTTGTCTCAGCATGCTTTTCGGTGCCGTCTTCGGTTTTCTCGTCCTTTGCTGGGATAAGTTTCTTGTAGAATATTATCATCAGGAAAACCGAGATTGTGATGGCGGAGTCGGCGAGGTTGAATATCGGGCGGAAGAAAATGGATTCGTCGGGTGGGGTTCCCCATCTTATAATGGGGCAGTAGAACATATCCACCACATTTCCTGCTAGGAATCCCGCATAACCGCCACCGTCGGGGAAAATCTGTGCCACTTGTCCGAAACTTTCGTTGAACATCATGCCGTAGAATGCACAGTCGATGAGGTTTCCTGCGGCACCTGCAATTATCAGCGAGATGCATGATATTATGAACAGGTTGCTTTTCTTCTTTACCAACGTCACTAGATACCAGATAAGTCCGCCGACGGCAAGAATCCTGAAAATACTAAGTGCAAGTTTGCCCCAGTTGCCACCGAATTCCATACCGAATGCCATTCCTGGATTTTCGACAAACTTAAGCATTACGCGGTCGCCGAAAATATGTATTTCTTCGCCAATCATCATGTGGGTTTTTACCCAGATCTTGAGAATTTGGTCAAGAAGTATGACGCCCAGTATTATTGCGATCGGTACTATTACCCTTTTGTTTTTCATTGTCTGTATAAATTTTGCGCAAAGTTAAATTATTATTGCCGATAGTCCAAACGAATGGAAAAAAACGTGCTACAAGAATGCCCAATTCATTATCCCGACCACAGCCAGATAACGTACAAATTTCCCAACGAACATAAGCACTGCGGTAATGTACGGATTGGTACGTAGTAGTCCCATAGCAATGGCAATTATGTCGCCAACTATCGGCAGCCAAGTGAGCAGAGCGGCGGCGCATCCGTATTTTTCCACACGGCTATGCACCTTTTCCAGTTTTTCGCGCTTTACCCTGAAATATTTCTCCAGCCATTCCCATTTGCACAGCCATCCCATACCGAAGCTAATCATTCCGCCGATGGTGTTGCCTAAGCTTGCCACGATGACTATAATCCACACGTTGTAGCCCAACAACGACGCTCCCGATACCAATGCTTCCGACGAAAACGGTATTATCGTCGCCGACAGCAGGCAGCCGAGAAATAGTCCGAATAGTCCAAGGTTTTCGAGCATGGCAAATTTAAAGTCACAAAGATAACATATATGGATTTAATTAAAAAAGGTAGCTATATACCTGTTGACGCAAAGTGCTTTTGTTATATACCCTCTGTGTCATTCCGCAAAACAGAACGAACAGCATAAGGTACGTTGCTTGTGAGTTCGTTTATGCGGAATCTCCATCACGAAACAAAGTGAGTAATCTCCAATTGAAAACGTTTCTACAGGAGATTCCGCATAGTTGAACAATATAACGCTCCCCGTTCCGTATCGCGTTATTGTTCTAACTCGCGGAATGACAGTTTAGTAGTACATTCTTTAGTCAATTTGTATATAGGTTCCTATTAGAATGGCATGTGCATATTGGAGCGTTGGCGCATGTTTTTGTCGCGATAGCATACAATGTTCCAGAAACCGAAGACAGTGCAAAACAAATGCAAGGCTTTTGCAATGTTGAGGTAAGGGAACATCTACAAAGTAAAAAACTGTGACAACGAATTCATTGATTGCCCATACCATTCACCTCTCCTCATCAAGTATTGATTATATGTATCATCTTGATTATGAATGGTTTGTTGATTGGTATTTCTTCTTTTTTCTTGATTTTCAGCGCCTTATCTAGGTCTTCTCTATACCTGCTCCATACCTGCTCCATACCTGCTCCACACCTGCTCCCTCCATGTTACCCGTAATTTTCAAAAAGTCATGATGAATTGGTTAGACCAACCTCGTAGAGGTTACATGTCAGTAGAACAGAGTGTTCGTTTTCGGAGCGTTAGCGCGTAAGGACCCCGTTAGGGGTCATGGTTCTGTAGAAAATCAAGCATAAAAGGAAGCGTTGGCGCACATTTTTGCAGCACAGCAATACAATGTTCCAGAAACCGAAGACAGTGCAAAACAAATGCAAGGCTTTTGCAATGTTGAGGTAAGGGAACATCTACAAAGTAAAAAACTGTGACAACGTTCGGAACGATTATTCGCCCCGAACATTATGTTAGTTGTTTATTTCCTAGTATCCGTACGATGCACCGTCGAAGCAATGCAGGCAGAGCTGTTCGCGTGGAAGACCAACAGCATCGCAAACGGTCTGCAAGGTATTGAACTTAAGCGTATCGACACCAACGCGCTGGCGAATCATCTCGACCATCTTGGCGTACTGAGGCGAAGTCTCGTCCTTGTATGCTTCGAGGTTGCGAATCTGTCCACCTTCGAGTTCCTCTATGCAGCGACGTGCTATGAGTTCCATATCGGTTTTCGATGCCGAGAAATTCAGGAATTCGCATCCGTGAACCAACGGTGGGCAGCTTATACGTACATGTACACGCTTAACGCCACAGTCGTACAACATCTTCACATTGTCGCGGAGTTGTGTTCCACGAACTATCGAATCGTCGCAGAAAACGGCTTCCTTGCCTTCGAGAACCTTGCGGTTGGGGATGAGCTTCATCTTTGCGACAAGATTTCTTGTCTCTTGGTTTACAGGCATAAAGCTACGCGACCAGGTCGGAGTATATTTTGCAACGCCACGCTTGTAAGGTATGCCAGCACCTTCGGCATAACCGAGTGCCATTCCGATGCCCGAATCTGGAATTGCAGAAACGAAGTCTGCCTTTATGTCGTCCTTTTGCCCCATAGCATGTCCGAGTTTGTAGCGAACTTCCTCGGCGTTGATGCCTTCGTATTCTACGCATGGGAAACCGTAGTAAATCCACAGGAACGAGCAAATCTGCATCTTGTTGTTAGGTGCGAGAAGCTGTTCGATTCCGTTTGGTGTAACCTTTACAATTTCGCCCGGACCAATGAAGCGGGTTGTGTTGTAGTCGAGGTTGAGGTAGCTGTGGCTTTCGGATGCAATTGCGTAGCTTGAGCCTTTGCGACCTATTGTCAAAGGTGTGCGACCATATAAGTCACGAGCAGCGATAACTCCATCGGTGGTGAGAATCAGCATGCTGCAGCTTCCCTTGATGTGGCGGTAAACATTCTGTATGCCGTCGGTAAAGTCCTTGCCCTGGGTGATTAGCAGCGCAACAAGTTCGGTGGGGTTGGTTGTACCCATGCTCATTTCGGTGAACTGCTGGTTTACCGAAAGGCACTTTTTCTCCAGTTCGGGGATGTTGTTGATTTTCGACACGGTGACAATCGCAAAACGTCCGAGGTGCGAGTTCACAACTATAGGCTGCGATTCGGTGTCGCTGATTACACCGATGCCGAGGTTGCCCAGCATTTCATGCAGGTCGTCGGTGAACTTTGTCCTGAAATAGGAGTTCTGGATGCTGTGGATGTTACGGTGGAATTTACCGCTTTCTTCGACTGTGCTGATACCAGCACGCTTTGTTCCCATGTGGGAATGATAGTCTGTTCCGTAGAAAAGGTCTGTTATACAGGCTTCTCTCGAAACGACTCCAAATAGTCCGCTCATAAAAAGTAGTTTTTTAGGTTAAAATTTATGTCGCGAAATTACAACAATGATTACAAAATTTATGAAAAAAAATGATTTTTTTGCATTGTATATATGGTTTTCGATAACTTTTTGAATATTTTATTGTTATATAAATTGTGGAGGAAATTATTAAGCCCATTTGTCCGCAAAATTGCAGGGAAAAATGGAATAATAATGCGGAAAAACTGAATTTTCTTCCGAAAATGTTCTTAAAGTTAGATTTTTTGAGTAGCAATATTTATTGGGCTAAAAGGCAGATAGGCTAGCAGAATGCAGTTGCCCCCACATGCCTTTAAGCCTTCTAGCCATTGGCCACTCAAACCATTTCCGGCAACCCGTATGCCAAAAAACCAATCGCTCCGCAGATGAGAATCAGCAATATTGGACTTTTCTTGAATTTGTATGATGCTACGAATACACCTATAAAAATTAATATGCTAAGCACAAACCTGAATGTCGATTCGGTTGGCGAGCCAAAATTCTCGGTAGATGTAAGCAGCAGAGCCGATGCAGCAATCAAACCTACCACGACCTTGCGCAAAATCAGGAAAATATTGGCTAAAGTAGGGTTGTCCTTGTGTTTCAGAAGCACCTTTGTTATAATAAGCATCAGCAGGAACGGAAGCAAAATTACCGAAAACGATGCCAAAAATGCGCCTAACACGCCCATATATTCGGGGTATCCTGCATTTACGACCGCCGTGTATCCTGCGTAGGTTGCTGTGTTTATGCCAAGAGGTCCGGGTGTCGCCTGACTGATTGCAAGCACGTCGGTGAATTCCTGCGAAGTCATCCACTGGTTTTCGACCACAACTTCGTTCTGTATGAGCGCCACCATGGCATAGCCTCCGCCAAAGGTGAAGATGCCAATCTTGAGAAAAGTGTAGAAAAGTTGCCAGAAAATCATTTTTTAGCCTCCTTTCTGCTTTTGATTTTGCCATAAACGAATCCGCCAATTCCAGCGACAAGGATTATTATCACCGGCGACACTCCTAGAAGCCATATCAGCAACGCGGCAACCACGGGGATCCAGAAGTTGCTCCACGAAATTTTTGCTGTCTTTGCCATCTTGAAAACTGGAGCAGCGATGAGGGCTACTACGGCTGGACGAATGCCCTTGAAAATGCTTTCAACCACCAGGTTGTCGCTAAACTGGCGGAAAAACATGGCGATAGCAATAATCATAATGATTGGCATTAGCACGTTGCCCACGATGGCTACGATGGCCCCTGCAAGACCGCGTGTGCGGAATCCTACGTTTGTCGCCATGTTTACGGCGAAGACACCAGGCATCGACTGTGCCAGCGACATGGTGTCCATGAATTCCTCCCTGCCGAGCCACTTGCGTCTGTCGACGATTTCCTGCTCCATGAGCGGAATCATCGCGTATCCGCCCCCGATGGTGAAAGCGCCTATCTTGAAGAATGTCCAGAACAGTTCGTGCAGTTTGGTCATGGTCGATTAATTTTCTGCAAATGTAAGGAAAATATATTATGTGATACCCGATAAAAAAACGTAGAGACACAAGGCCTTGCGTCTCTACGTTTTTTATTAATGATTCCTGTTATTCCTTTATCGCCTTGAATCCGTTTCCGAGAATCTCGTTACTGTCGATTACATTGATGAAAGCGTTGGGGTCGATGTCGTAGATTTGTTCCTTGAGGTGGGTGAACTCGCGGCGCGAAACGGTTGTGTAGATAAAGTTACGCTCCTTGCCGTTGTACATTCCGATACCCTTCATGCAGGTGCCACCGCGTTCGAGGTCGTTGATAATCATCTGGCGAACTTCCTCATATTTGTCGCTGACGATGAAGATTGTCTTGTAGCTCTTTACACCTTCTACTACTATGTCGATTACCTTGCTCTCGATGAAGATAAGGATTATCGAGTAGATTGGCAGGCGGAAGTCGCCGAGGAAGAGCGAAGTAAGCGTGATGCAGCTGTCGACGATAAGTACCAGTGTGCCAAGTGAAATCTTGGTGTACTTATGCAATATCATCGAGATGATGTCGCTGCCGCCAGATGTTGCACCCGACTTGAATACCAGACCGATAGCAAGACCGTAGATGATGCCGGCAACAACTGTGTTGAGGAAATAGTCGGGGATGAACCAGCCGCCGTTGTTGGCGATTTCGACCATGCTGATGCCGTCGATAGGAGCCGCCATTATCGGACCGTCATGTATAATAGGTGAGTAGCCCCAGAACATTTCGAGCAGGAAGGTGAAGCAGAAGATGAGGATTGTCGAGACAATTGTCTTCACTCCGAACTTCGGACCAAGAATCAGCGTGCCGATTATGAGCAGCGGAACGTCCATGCAGATTGCGTACAAGCTTATCTTCCAAGGCCAAATGGCATTAAGGACGTTCGACAGACCGTAGGTTCCGCCTGGAGCCATGAGGTAGGGGTTGACGAACATCACATCGCCGACAGCAAACAGCAGGCTGCCGATGAATACCAAAAAGTAGGAAAAGAACCACTGCTTCGAAAATATTTTTTCTTTTGTCATGTTATAAACTTTTATTAATCAATAATTTGAGTTTGAATTTTTTCTGAAAATTTGCAGGCGCAAAGATACAATAATATTTACTATTTACGAATGACGATTTTCGAATTTCTTCCGCGCTGTCACAGTTTTTGTATGGTTGGTGTGCCTGCCTAACCACAAAAACGTGCGTTTTTTACGACAACCATGACAACATTGGACAACTTTTTTTTTGTTCCGAGCCTTGCGAGGAACCATAGTGGTGTGGATATCGTGAGATCGCGGATAGCAGTCTCCGCAACGCTCCACGTTCCGTATCGCGTGCTACGACTAGCTTCCGCGATGACGAGGAGAGTGTATTGCTGGTTCTTTGTATCGCTCACCAATAGCCGTAATGTTATTTGCCCCCTCGCCCTAAGGTCCTTAAAAACCTTAAGGGCGTTAAACTTGGGCAAAAACAAACGTGCGGTATTTTACGAACAACTTCTTTCCGAGCCTCGCGAGGAACCCTATTTGTCGTTAATTGTTGTCTCATGTTGTCCTTGTTGTCGTTTCTTCTCTTTTTTCCGAGCCCTGCGAGGAACCCTCTTGTTGTCCCTTGTTGTTTATTGTTGTCCTAGTTGTCGTTTCTTCTCTTCTTTCCGAGCCCCGCGAGGAACCCTATTTGTTGTTAATTGTTGTCTCATGTTGTCCTTGTTGTCGTTTTATCCTCTTTTTTCCGAGCCCTGCGAGGAATCCATTCGTGTAAATTCGTGAGATTCGTGGTAAAATATATTCGTTCCGAGCCCTGCGAGGAACCCTATTTGTTGTTAATTGTTGTCTCATGTTGTCCTTGTTGTCGTTTCTTCTCTTTTCTTTCCGAGCCACGCGAGGAACCCTTGTCGTTTTATGTAGTTCTAGTTGTCGTTTTCTTGTCTTTTTTAGCGAGCCCTGCGAGCAATATTCGTGTAAATTACCCACCTTCTTTTAGTAGGTATTTTTACCCGATTTATAAGTCTTTTTACGCTATTGTCTAGTAATCAGCAGTATATCTTTTGTTGATATGTTAAAATTCACTTCGTCGGAAATTTATCCGAGCTTCGTCTGTGATTTTGAGCTGTTCGCCCTCAAAAAATGTATTTTTCGTGTCCCACTAACCTGTTATTCGTATAACCCATTTTACGATACAAGTAGGTAATATTACCTATTGGTATATTATTCGAAATATAGTTGTGCTGTATGTAGCAAAAAAAATATTTTTGCGCTCGAAAAATAAGAAAAAGTTAGCCTATTTGTTAGTGTTTTATTTAGGTCCTTTTTCTCGTATATATGTTGTTGTATTATTGTTATGGGTAAAAGTCGTTTGTTTGGCGAATCAGCCGCTTGCAGAGAAAATGCAAGGATTTTGGGTTGTGTGAAAACTAGTGTTAATCACGTGGCAAAGCAAGTGTTGTTTTTGGCAGCATTTGTTTTTTTATACGCGGGCGCATGGGCGCAGTCATCTACTACGATAGCCAGTGCTTCGGGTGATGCTTTGCATTTGGAGGTGCGTGGTGTCGACGATGCTTCGGTGAGTGCAACTCCGGTTGAGCGTACATCGCCAAACGGCAAGCAGCTCTATTGTGCCTACGACATCGACATTACCAAGGATGGTCGCGAGTGGCAGCCCGAACCAGAGCAGCCTGCAATGGTAACCATGGAAAATCCCGACTTTGCTGACGGACAGCTGCTCGATATTTACCACGAGGGCGCCAACGGACTCGAGTTCGTAGCAACCGTAGCTTCCGAAAACGGTAAAATTACCTTCCCGGCACACTCTTTCTCGGTATATATCGTGGCACAGGCTCCCGAATATAACAGGTTGAAGGTGGTGCTGCATAGAGCCGACCATACAGAAGTGACAATATACGTGAAGAAATTCGACCTCGAGCAAGGCTCCGAATTCTTCAACCGCGTTGTATATAACCCAGGTTTAGGCACACCGCGTACTGGCGAGTTGTGTATGGGCTGGACCAACAACGCTTCGTACACCAATGCAAATATTTCCGATTCTCTTAATTTTACTGGAGTACGTAACATTATAAGCGCTAAGTTGGAAGAAAACTTGGCAGATGGAACAGAGATTCATTTCTATGCCATGTTGTTCAAGTCGTACATAGTAACCTATCGCGACGACCACAATGCTATTATTAATACCGACGAATTCCTGTACCGTGCCGACGCTGCTACTGCTCCCACATGGAGCTATAGGATAAATACTTCTTTTACTCCTGGCGTAAATACTCAGCATTTCGATGGTTGGAAGGTAAAAGAAGGTGGTAACAATGTTTATCGCCATAATCAGAATCCTGACCCCGAAAATCATAATTACCCATTAGATACTGCTGTTGTAATAACTGGAGATGTTGACTTTTCGGTTAATGTATCAAATGGACACTGGCTTATTTTCCACGAGAACGGCAAGGGCGCAACCTATAAGGCTGCCGACTTTATTAGAGCTGGTGAAAATACGGTGGAACCTACACTGAATATGCAGCGAAAAGGCTATACTTTCGATGGCTGGTATACGGACGCACCAACTGAAGAATATGGAGAACCTGGAGGAGAAAGATTTGTATTCGGAAGCACTCTTGACAACCTCACTCACCTTTATGCAAAGTGGACTAAAAATTCCACGGCTCCTTATACTGTGATTATGTGGACACAGAACTTGAACCGTGATGGTTTCGAGGTGGCAGACTCATACGTGAATGAAAATGGTGAAGTAGACCAGCCTATTCCATATACATTTGTTGATAATGGGGATGAAGATTATGTCGAGGGTGTAGGTTCGCATATTGTAACTCCTCCTGCTGGTCGTCCATACGAGGTTAGTAACGGTCATTATACTGGCTTCTGCCTGGCAGACTCTTGTGTAGGCAAGCAGGTTACAATTACTCCCGAAGGCGATGCTGTGCTTAACCTTTATTATTATCGTATAACTTACAATTTTAGGTTCTACTTGTATAGGGATTCTCATAGTAATACTAAACCATATACCTACGCCAATAATTCATATAATGGTAGAACTTTAAATGACCTTGTCTCTTGGAATAGCTCAAGTAATAATCATCCATCTGCACGGGGCTATGAAGACCAAACAGAAAATTTTAGATTTGGAAATACGACTTATACATACCATTATTTTACAATAACTGCATACTATGGTCAGAATATTACTGAAATATGGCCTAGCTACAATGATATTATAGGTGCTGATGGTAAAGAAGCAGTAAGCTATGTGATGATGGTTGGAACCAAGTTAAAACCGAATCCAATTGCTGATGGTACAGGTACAGTAAAAGGTATCATAACGGTTATGAATGAAAATATACTTGGGGCTACAAACGATGCAGACGGCAACTATGTGGTTGTTCGTTTCCCTGATAAATATTATAACTGGAGGTATCATATTTGGTTTGAGACTATTGCAGACGAGGATTATAGCGGACGTACGACACGTACATATAATGGCAGAACCTATTATGAAGATGCTGTTGTTGTCAGTCGTTCCAGTGGTAATACGTCTTCAGGACAAAATGCTCCAGCTTATACAGGTTTTGACTTTGATGTAAAAAGAGGAGAAAATTGGACTAACGATACACGATGGACAACAGGTAGTAATTCCAACACGTTGTATCATATTAATTTCGTTTACAATCGTCAGCAATTTTCAATTTCCTATTTCGATGGCAACTATGTAAATGGTAACAATAATACTATTCAAAATAGAAGTTCGCAATTGCTTCACGAAAGTCCTGAAATAGGGCAGGGCAAGACCATTGACGACGAGTATAAGAATTATGAGCCTAATGCTCAGGAGCGTGGTTATGTTTTCGAAGGCTGGTATATCGACGAAGGCTGTACTGCACCATATATATGGAGTAAGATGACTGTTGGCGGTATTAAAGTTTATGCCAAGTGGCGCCAGATACAGTACCGTGTATTCCTGCATCCAAATGCCGATGCTGTGTCCGACCTTAACTGGGGTTCGGAAGATCAGGCAATGAATTTCCGTATCGACTACGGAAAAACTGTAAGTGCTCCTACTGGACATAGCGATGGCGATAACTATCAGTTTATCGGTTGGTTTACCAACGAAGCTTGCACTAATCCATTCAATGAGGCTACTGTGCTGAACGATGATAACACGACATCATATGACAAGAATCGTGACTTTACCGACCTTATGGACAAATGGGGTCACTTGGGAGAGGAGCCTTGGAATTCCGATAGCATAGACTCTGACGGTAACCTTCGCAACCGTTTCTGGATTACCAAGAAGTACGAACTTTACGGCAAATGGCGTGCAATACTTGGTGGCGCCGATGGTATTAATATTGTATATGATGCCAATGGTGGAAACTCGGCACCTGGCGATTCCCGTTTGTATCAGGACAATGTAGATGCCATAGCCGCTCACGCTTGTTCCCACTCAGCCGACAACATGGAATTCTCGCACTGGGTAATGCAGCAATGGAATGCAGAAAGAAGTGAATATATAGATATCCCTAACTCGCGTATTTTACCGGGCGAAAAGTTCACCGTGCTCAAGGATAATTCAAAAAAGGTAATTACCGAGTGGTACCAAGAGGGTAACCCTGAAAATAATATACCAGCCACTGATCCTATTAGTACGACAGCTCCCGATAATATACATACTGAATATCATGCCACCTATACAGTAAAGCTCCGTGCCGAGTATGTAGAGGATATACAAAAGCCGACTTACAACTTCATCCAGTGGTTCGACAACTATGACGGTACCGCACGTGTAGATGGCGGCGACAGCGAACCTCATACCCTCGCTATCAACGATGCTGTTCTTCCTCCTGTCCCGACCCGCACTGGCTATAATTTCAAGGGATGGTACAAGCAGAGAGTAGCTTCGGGTGAGGTGCCGACTACTGTTGCCGTATGTACGCCAAACTTCCTGTATTACAATACAGCAGATAGCAAGTACTATAGCGAGGCAGCTTATACCAACGAAGTAACCAAGGTTGCTGCCGACTTGTACTTACAGACCGATTACCTGTACGCAATATGGGAGCCGAAGGTGGAATTTACACTTGCATCGAATGTTTGCCAGGGCAATCCGCTTCCTCTGCCTACCACAACCGACGGTAATGTTGTTTTGGAAGGCTCATGGTCGGCTCCGGCAGGAGGAACCATAGAGGGTTCGTACTATACGGCTGCCAGCGTGACATCTACAACCCTAACCTTTACGCCAAGCACCTCGTCTTATCCTTCGAAGTGCGCTTCGGCAAAAGATTTCGATGTTTCATTCCAAACGCCTGATGCTTCTTTGTCTTCGTACGACTATATATGGAAGGGCGGAGCAGCAAGTCCTGCAGACTGGAATACAACTTCCAACTGGTATGTATACGAAAGCGGCTATAAGATAGCAACACTGCCGCCTTCAACCACGAAGAACGTATATATTGGTTCTGGCAATTGCATAAGCAATACTACATCTCAACTTTCGAATACGGCAGAAGCCAAGAACATTACAATAGCCAGCGGTGCCTCGCTCACAATTCCCGAAGGCAAGACCTTGAATATTGCTGGTAACCTCGATAATATCGGAACGCTTAGTGCTTCAGGAACCGTTGTTTTCTGCGGACCATCGTCCGACGGCGGCGACCAGATAATCACCAATAATGTTGAGTTCAAAAATGTTGAGTTCAATAATTTGGGTGGAAATATCCGTCCAAGGGGCAATGTTGAAATCAACGGCGAAGCAACATTCACTTCAGGTATATTGGAAATCGAAGCTGTGAAATTCAATGCTAATTCAACAGCAGTTGTGTCAAACCACAGAAGTTTCGTATCAGGAAGAGTAGAAAAGACAGTCGGCGAATTGAATGAGAATTTCACATTCCCGACAGGTAGCCACGCTTCGGGACAACCCGATGTACTCGGTAGCGTAAGTTCCGAACTTCCAAAGGAAAAGACCATATCGGTAACCTTCTACCAGAAGAGCGCCAACAACGGCAACGGAACGCTCGGCTTTACCATCGACGAGTATCCACGCTGGTGGAATGTCGCAGATATGTGTCCGGGCAACGGTCCACAGCTCGACCATGTAAGCAATTACGAATACTGGAAGGTTAACACCGATGTCGACCTCGAGGCAACGCTTACCGTCGATGCTGCAAACGCAAGTGCACACTTCGGTACGCCCAACGTCTACAGCTCCGATATGGTATATGCAGCAATGTATACAGGCGGATGCTGGAAGAACATAAGCAACGAACATGGTACAATCTCTAGCAACCACCAAAGGATGTCGGTAGTTGCAAATATTCCGCGCGTAAGCCTGAGAGCCGACGAGCCGCAAATTGTAACTTTGGGCTCTACCGACCGTAGCACTCTGCTTCCAATCGAACTGCTGTCGTTCGACGCCGAATGCAACGGCAATTCGGTTGAACTCGCATGGGCAACCGCTTCCGAAAAGAACAACGACTACTTCTCGCTCGAACGTTCCGACGATGCAATCAACTTTGTTGAGATAGCTCGCATCGCAGGCGCAGGCAACAGCATCGAACGTCTCGACTACAGCTACACCGACTTCGGCGTACATGGCGGCGACAACTATTACCGTCTCGTGCAGGTCGACTACGACGGCACTCGCACCGCATCGGAGATTATCGTTGCCAACTGCAGCGATATGCCGACCGAGGAGCCAGAGGTTGTTGCTTAC
>CADCCZ010000013.1 GCA_902800045.1 uncultured Bacteroidia bacterium
TCGCGTCATTCCTGATATCAGCACGCGCGTATTAAGTAGTACGTTGCGCACGCTCGAAGCGGATGACCTCATCGTCCGCAAAGTTTATCCGGAGATTCCGCCTCGCGTGGAGTACAGCCTCTCGCCGATGGGCAAGGAACTGGTGCCTATTGTGCAGGAACTGACGGCATGGGCATCTAAGAACCTGCCGACGATCATGAAGCATCGTCAGCAGTTCGAGGCGTAATTCTTTCCGACCGACGTAGCTCTGGAGATGAGAAAAATGTATGTGTTTTGAAGCGTTGGCGCATATTTTTGCTGCGGAATGAAATGGAGCAACGCAAAAATTGTGACAACGCATAATTTAGCGGAAAACAATGGAAGATATTACAAGACCGTATTATTCCGTTCCGAAAATATAATGGCGGAAGAGCGTCTTTGCAGCTTCAACGCCAAGCATCTTACTGATGGTGTCGAAGGCTGGTCCGCCATTGCTGATTAGCCCTTCAACATATATGCGGTTTCGAGTGGTCTTGGCGGCAGAATCCACATTGCTGGCAGTGGGAAACATATCGATGTATGCAGATGTCATTTCGGAGACTAATGCCGACAGTCGCGACGCTGCCCCAACCTTGGCGGTACTGGGCGGAAGACGAAGATTGTCGTACCACGCTGGCTTCAGAGGCTTGTCCTTCAAATCGCGGTAAGTATCTTTTACGGCTTGCATTGCCGACAAATCGACAGGATTCAGTTGCGTATCGTAAACCTCCACAATCAAAATCCGTTTTCCGAAAGCGCTTATTAGGTCGTATGAATAAAGCGGAAGGTCTTTCGCGTATGGCGTGCAGATTAGGGTTTCCATCTTCATCACACCAAGAAAAGCCCTCATTGTGAGGTACGAAAGGCAAGCGCAACCGTTCCAGTCGTATGACTGCAAATGGAATTTCATTCCCTTGCCGGAGAATGTCTGCCAAGGCGTTACATCTTTGGCGACAAGTGCGCCCTTCTGCGAAAACAAATCAAGATTCGATGTATTAAAATCACACATTACATTTAGTTGCACAAAAATAGAACTTTTTCACGAAGGATAAATCTTGGAAAGTAAATTCCTGCGCGGGACGCTAAAACCCTCTCTCAAAAAAAACTGACAGAAGACTACCTCTGCGACAAGTCACATTTCTTCGCCTTGCATCCGCTTAAATTCCTCACAGAAAGCATACAATGGGATACATTCCAACCAATCTTGACTTATACGCGGTTTCATCGACAGGCGTATGCCACGCAAATCAGGATGGTTCTGTATAAATGTCTTCATCGATTTTGACTGCAGGTTTTCTTCCGACTTTGCCTCCACTGGATAAACCGTAGAACCTATTTGCACAACGAAATCAAGTTCTACCCTCGAATCTTCTGCGCTATGGTAAAATACGGGCAATCCTGTCCCCATCAATTGTGCCGCTACGAACAATTCGGTAAATGCGCCCTTGTATTCGCTAAAAATTTCATTGCCAACAAGTACAGCCGATGCGGGTGCATCAACCATAGCCCCCATCAGACCGACATCCAGCAAAAACAACTTGAAAGCATTGGCATCCTCGTAAAACTTCAATGGCATTTTTACCGCTGTTGTACGGCAAACCTTATACACAAGACCAGCATCGACCAGCCATTGTATTGCTACTTCGAAAGCCGCTGCCCTAGCTCCTTTCTTCAAGGCTCCATATATAAATTTCTTGTTTTTCTTAGCCAATTGCGACGGAATGCTCTGCCATACCATACGGATACGCGGCACTTCGTTCTGTGGAGCATACTTGGAAAAGTCGTGTTCATAGTCGGCGAGAATCTTTTTTTGAACTTGTCGGACATCTTTCAATCCTCCATTGTCCAAATACGCCAATACCGCAGCCGGCATTCCGCCCACATAATAGTATTGCCGCAACAAGTCGATGTATTCCTTTTCCAGAAGATTAATAACCGACCAGTCGCCACGCAAAAGCTCATCGGCCATCTGCTCACGACCGACTGCACGAAGAAATTCCTCAAAGTTCATCGGATACAACCTGATAATGTCCACTTTGCCCACAGGAAAAGAACTTTGCTTATGCAACGATATTCCAAGAAGCGAACCTGCAACCGCTATATGTATGTCGGGCGCATCCTCACAAAAGTATTTCAAGGCAGTAAGTGCCTGCGGACATTCTTGAATCTCATCAAGAATTATCAATGTATCGTTTGGGGTAATGTCAACATTCGACAACGCCGACAACGCTCGCAACAATTGTTCCACGCTTCCGCCATTGACGAAAACCTCTCGAGCCTTTTCGTGACGGTCGAGACTAAACATAACCTTCTTCTTGTATTCACGCTTTGCGAACTCATTTAGTAGCCATGTTTTTCCAACCTGTCTGGCACCATTTACAATCAAAGGCTTCCTATTTTTACTATTCTTCCACTGTATCAATAAGTTATATCCTATTCTCTCCATAGTATTGACATTTTTCTGCACGACTTTTCGCCGCAAAGATACACTTTTCTGCACGACTTTCAAACGAAATCATACATTTTTCTGCACGACTTTTTGCCGAATGCTGACACTTTTCTGCACGAGTTTTTACCACACCGCCACCTTTTCTGCTTTCTTCTCACCTACTCGCACGAGGGAAGAATTAGAAATGATGAGGTTTAAGTGGATTGATGTGCAAACAGATGCGACGAAATGGAAAAATTGTCATTAAGATTAGTTAAATATGCCAAAACATGCGTATATTTGCCACATATTAAACTATGTGAATATGCACGAAATACTAAATCAATACATATCAGAAATAAACAAATGCTATTCGACTGGAGTTGCCCGCGAACATGCCTACCGCCCAGCATTGCAGAACCTAATGATAGGATTGCTGCCCAAAAGTTATACTATTGTCAATGAACCTGCTCGTTCCGAATGCGGAGCACCTGACTTCATTATTTTGAAGGGTGACGCACCTCTTGCATTCATCGAAGCAAAAGATTTGCAAGATACTGACCTTGACGGCAAGAAAGAACATAAGGAACAGTTTGAAAGGTATCGTGCATCGCTAGACCACATTATATTCACCGATTATCTCGATTTTCATTTATATGAAAACGGAGAATTTGTCGATGCTGTACGCTTGGCAGATGTGCGAGGAGAAAAAATTGTACTTAACAAGGATTTAACAGACAAGTTTCTAGAACTTATCAACCGACTTACCAATGCTACACCACAACGCATTACATCTCCAGCCCGTCTGGCAAAAGTGATGGCCAGCAAAGCTCGCCTGCTTGCAGATGTTATCGAAAATGCATTGGAAAACGACAAGGTCAAAACATCGGAACTCGCCAATCAGATGAAGGTGTTTCAAGATCTTCTCATTCATGATTTGAACGAAAAAACATTTGCCGACATATACGCACAAACAATTGCATACGGATTATTCTCTGCTCGTCTGAACGACAAGACACCCGAAGATTTTTCCCGTATGGAAGCCAATATGCTTATTCCAAAAAGCAACCCTTTTCTTCGAAGAATATTCAACGATATTGCAGGATTTAATGTCGATAGCCGTATTGCATGGATTGTTGACGATTTGGTCGAGGCGTTCTTAGTTACCGACATGACAAAGGTAATGAAAGATTTCAAGCAATCAACCCAGCAGACCGACCCATTAATGCATTTCTATGAGGACTTCCTTGGTGAATACGACCCCAGAATGAAAAAAAGCCGTGGAGTATATTATACACCACAGCCAGCAGTCGATTTCATTGTCCGTGCAGTTGATGACATTTTGAAACAAGATTTTGGATTGCCTATGGGATTGGCTGACAATTCAACGATAGACCATGATGTTTTCAACGACTCATATTCAGGGAAAAAGGGTGAGACAAAAACAATCAAGAAGAAGATGCACCGCGTACAAATTCTTGACCCAGCCACTGGCACTGGAACATTTCTTGCTGCTGTAATCAGACAGATTTATGCCAATATGGACGGACAAAGGGGTGTATGGAACAGCTATGTTGACAAGCATCTGCTACCTCGCCTCAACGGATTCGAACTAATGATGGCTCCATATACCATTGCACATCTGAAATTAAACATGGAACTAAAGGAGACTGGCTATACACCGCAAAGTGACCAACGTTTGCGGGTCTATCTGACCAATAGCCTTGAAGAATTCAACTCAGAAACTGGTACGCTTTTCGCTGCGGCTATAAGCAACGAGAGCAACGAAGCCAGCTACATCAAGCGCGACTGCCCCGTGATGGTAATGATTGGAAATCCACCGTATTCAGTCAGCAGTACAAACAATAGCGACTACATCACTCATCTTCTTGACAGTTATAAGCGCAACCTGAACGAACGCAACATACAACCGCTTAGCGACGACTATATAAAGTTTATACGCCTCGGACAAGAATACATAAATAGAAACGGGGAAGGCATACTCGCATTTATTTGCAACAACTCGTTTCTTGACGGCATCATCCACCGCCAAATGCGCAAAGAACTGATGAATACTTTCGACAAAATATATGTACTTGACCTACATGGCAATAGCAGAAAAAAGGAAACAGCCACAGATGGTTCCAAGGACGAAAATGTTTTTGACATCATGCAAGGAGTGAGTATAAATATCTTTGTAAAAAAGCCACAAAAAACAGATGGTTGCAAAGTTCATCATTGCGATTTGTCGGGTGGACGCGAATACAAATATGGATTCTTGAAGGGAAACAATTTGAATAGCGTAAAATGGGCAGAACTCAATCCAGAAACACCATATTATTTCTTTGTTCAAAAAGATTTTTCAGCACAAGATGAGTATGAAAAAGGGTTTAAAATAAACGAACTACTAAAAGTAAATGGAAGCGGAATAAAATTTAGGAAAGACAATTTGCTTGTTCATATTACCAAACAAGATGCAATTACTATGTTACATGATATGCAGTCACTGAATCGAGATGATATTACACGCAAATACGATTTTAATGAGACTGATGATTGGTCGATTGATGCAAAACGTTCTCTCTTTAAATTGGATTATGACAGTATTCAAAGAGTGCTTTACCGACCTTTTGATAGCAGATACGCATATTACCCACATGAAAGAGTAAGTCAAATAATTGTTAGAGGAGACTCACGAAAAAAACTAATGCAGCACTTGTTTAAGAAAAATCTGGGGTTATTAATAACAAAACATAATAGACAATTAAGTCTAGGATATGTTTTTGTTACCAATATTTTGGTTGATCTCCACGCTCTTGATAGTTCTTCAGACTCAATGTGCATTTGCCCTCTCTACCTTTACAGCGAAGATGGAGAAATCCAAGAGGCGAATCTTGACAAAGAAATATGGGGTAATATTAACACCGTAATAGGCGAAGAAACCTCACCAGAAGAAATCTTCGACTATATCTACGCAGTACTACATTCTCCTACATACCGGACAAAGTACAAGGAATTTCTAAAGATAGATTTTCCCCGCATACCTTACCCCGAAAATGCAGAAGAATTCCACAAAATGGCAGAATTTGGCAGCCAACTCCGACGTTTGCACCTTATGGAAGATGTTCCATCGTCAAAATACGCACAGTTCAACACGCCAGGAAGCAACATTATCGACAAACTAGAATACAAGGGAAACTGCGTATGGATAAACAAAGAGCAATGCTTCTCGGATGTTCCTGAATTAGCATGGCAGTTCTATATTGGCGGCTACCAACCTGCACAGAAATGGCTGAAAGACCGCAAAGGCCGTGAAATGTCATACGATGATATTACTCATTACCGAAAAATCATCAATATCCTACTTGAAACAGATAGACTGATGAAGGAGATAGATGAAAAAAGAAGTAATATTAAGACAATTAAAGACTAAGAAAACCTTTCGGATTACTGCCTTTGGCAGTGAGCTAAAGGTTGCAAATCCGAAAGGACAGAGCATATTGCGTATCGAAGTTGCAGTTTAATACAAGCAAAATCATAAAATCAAGTATTCTGTAATCGTACTTTTTTTTTTTCGTATTTTCGCAACAGATTTACTAAAACAAAATGAAGAAAATTATCATCATCGACGGAGGCCCGCGCAAAACATTCAACACCGCCTCAATGCTCAGCAAGTTTGCCGAAGGAGCGACTTCAGCAAGCAATGAAATAGAAGTAAAAACAATACGCCTCTACGCCCTCGACTACAAAGGTTGTATGTCGTGCATGGCCTGCAAGATAAAGGGCAAGGTATCAAATGTGTGCAAGTTCAAGGACGCGCTCACGCCAATTCTGGACGGAATTGCCAATGCCGACGGATTGGTGCTTGGCTCGCCCAACTATTTCGGAGAAGTTACTGGTCAGATGCGTGCCTTTTTGGAAAGGCTGGCTTTCCCGTGGCTGTCGTACAACGACTATAGCATCACAGCGCCAAAGCGTATGCCCGTATTGTTGGTCGAAACCCAGAACGGCACAAAGGAACGCAACAACTGCAATGGCTACGGCACAATGGAACACTGCATAGCACAAGCCCTCGGACAGCCAGAAAAACTGACTGCCTATAACACATATCAGGTCAAGGACTATGCCAAATTCGAGCTGGCAGGATTCTCGGAACCCGCCAAACGCCAATACCGCGACGAAAATTGGGAGAATGACCTGCAGATGGCTTACGATGCAGGGAAACGGATGGCTGAGAAGATTCTTGCTCAGAAGTGAAATGTTTACCGAAAACAAACATGAAAACTAACACAAAGCAAAAGGTCATTCTCCTGACTGGCGCTAGCAGCGGCATAGGATACGACACTGCCGAAGCACTTGCAAAACAGGGACACAAGGTGTATGCAGCCGCACGACGCGTGGAGCGGATGGAGCCGCTTCGCCAATATGGTGCTGAACCGCTGAGCATGGATGTCACCGACGAACAGTCTATGGTGCAGGGCGTACAAGCTATCCTCGACCGCGAAGGGCGCATCGATATTCTCATCAACAATGCAGGCTACGGCTACTTTGGTGCCGTGGAGAATGTCCCCATCGACGATGCACGCAACCAATTAGAAGTCAACATTTTCGGATTGGCACGACTTTGCCAACTTGTCTTGCCGACTATGCGCGAACAGCATAGCGGACGCATTATAAACATTTCATCGGTGGCAGGCAAGACGGTATTCTACTATGGAGGCTGGTACCATGTGTCGAAATATGCTGTCGAGGCATTGAGCGACGCGCTTCGCATGGAAGTCAAGCCATTCGGCATCGATGTGGTCATTATCGAACCTGGCGCAATCAAGACCAACTGGGGCATAATAGCCGCCGACCACCTAAAAGAGACATCTGAAGGCACAGCATACGCCGACACTGGCACGATGATGGCGCAGAACTTGCGAAATATGTACGAATCGTCAAGTCTGTCGGAACCTTCGGTAGTTCGGAAAGCCATTTGCCGTGCCGCCAATGCCCGCTGTCCCCGAGTGCGCTACCGCATAGGACGCCTAGCGACAAGCATAGTGTTTTTCCACTGGTTGCTCCCCTCCCGCTGGTGGGACGGCTTTTTGCGGATAATGGGAAAAAGGAAGTTGATGTGAAAGCAAAAGCACATTTAACAACTTTATTACAAACAACTTACAAAAATATTTCCAAAATTATTCTCTGTATTTTAGTACTTTTGCATTCGGAAAAGAATAAAAGAGAATAAAGAAGAATAAAAGAGAGTAAAAGGAGAATAAAGATTGCTAAGGAATCAAGGTTCACCAAATATTTTCAAACGCAATTCTGATTACAATGAAACTGAAAAAACGAAAAATCAAGTATTCGTCAATATTCTTCATCTGCTGGTTTGCCCTTTTGGTCATTCTGGTTGATGTAGTTTTGAAATTCCAGACACTGGTTGATTATTTCGGTTCGTATGCACTTGTAGAGGTTGGACTAGTGCTGTTGGTCATTCTGCCGACAGTGGCAGTTTACATATTTACAAAGGAATAAGGAGTTAACAGAGTATTACAGCTGTGATTCGTACCCTTGCGGCATTTTCGTTTCAAAGACTTGCTTTTTAGTTCCCACGCGCGAAGACAGAAAAAATTATTTCCTTGGATTTTTTCATTTTTCAGCAAATTATTTCCTTGGATTTTTTCGATTTTAGCAAAATTATTTCCTTGGATTTTTTCATTTTTTATATCTTTATAATTGAAAATCAACAACTTGTAAGATATACTAAAGAATCATAGTTCGCCAAGTAGTTATCTGCCCCTTATATGCAATATCACAGTTTACATTAGGAGAGAAGAATAAAAGAGAATAAAAGAGAATAAAAGAGAATAAAAGAAAGTAAAGGAGAATAAAAGTTCGAGTTGAATCAAAACTCTCCGAAAATTTACAATCGTAATTCTAAATTTCACTACCTTTACCGCGAAAAAAGAAAAGCAGATACGCAATGAGTGCTTTTACAGAATATTTCGTAAACAATAGGGAAAACAGCGAGGAACGGGCGGCAATGATTATTCACTCCTGCCCCGAACTGCTGGAACGCATACAGCAGGTCGGATTTCTGCCTTTGCTGGAAAGTGGTGTGCGCGGATACAGTGCCGAAAGCCTAATGGACGAGGACTGCCGTTTTACACAATTCGACGACGGCAGCTGGGAATGGCCGCTCTGGCAATGGAAAGGCGATGCCGTAAGGGAAGGCGACTGCGTGTATGGCAAGTTCTTCGCTGGCAAGGCAGGTTTTGTCAGTCGCGAGTGGTGGCCCGACCTGTACAACTGGCGCCGAAGCCAAAGCACAAAATTCGACGAATGCAGCGTTGAGGGAATCATCCTCGCTACCTTGCAGGAGAACTGCAGCATGATAACACGCGAGCTGCGCGCTGCTTGCGGTTTTGTTGGACCTAATATGCGCAGTAAGTTCGACGGCTACATCACCCGACTTGAGATGTCGTGCCACATAGTTACCGAGGTACGGCAGTATTGTACGTATGCGGCAATATAATTGAAATCGAAGTCATGCTATCGCGTCAGCCTGATTTCCTCGTGGTAGAAATAGTTGACCACGACGG